>NZ_CP141223.1:0-2380000 GCF_037993025.1 Streptomyces sp. SS7 | reverse complement strand
TTTTGAAGAATGAGCCTGCGAGTTTGCGGTGTGTTGCGAGGTTAACCCGGGTGGGGTAGCCGTAGCGAAAGCGAGTCCGAACAGGGCGTTTCAGTAGCACGCTCAAGACCCGAAGCGGAGTGATCTAGCCATGGGCAGGTTGAAGCGGAGGTAAGACTTCGTGGAGGACCGAACCCACCAGGGTTGAAAACCTGGGGGATGACCTGTGGTTAGGGGTGAAAGGCCAATCAAACTCCGTGATAGCTGGTTCTCCCCGAAATGCATTTAGGTGCAGCGTCGTGTGTTTCTTGCCGGAGGTAGAGCACTGGATAGGCGATGGGCCCTACCGGGTTACTGACCTTAGCCAAACTCCGAATGCCGGTAAGTGAGAGCGCGGCAGTGAGACTGTGGGGGATAAGCTCCATGGTCGAGAGGGAAACAGCCCAGAGCATCGACTAAGGCCCCTAAGCGTACGCTAAGTGGGAAAGGATGTGGAGTCGCAGAGACAACCAGGAGGTTGGCTTAGAAGCAGCCACCCTTGAAAGAGTGCGTAATAGCTCACTGGTCTAGTGATTCCGCGCCGACAATGTAGCGGGGCTCAAGCGTACCGCCGAAGTCGTGTCATTGCAGCATTAACGCCCAACGGCGGCTGTGATGGGTAGGGGAGCGTCGTGTGCCGGGTGAAGCAGCACCGGAAGGTAGTTGTGGACGGTTCACGAGTGAGAATGCAGGCATGAGTAGCGATTCACACGTGAGAAACGTGTGCGCCGATTGACTAAGGGTTCCTGGGTCAAGCTGATCTGCCCAGGGTAAGTCGGGACCTAAGGCGAGGCCGACAGGCGTAGTCGATGGATAACCGGTTGATATTCCGGTACCCGCTGTGAAGCGTCAAACATCGAACCAGGCGATGCTAAGTCCGTGAAGCCGCCCCGGAGCCTTCGGGCAAAGGGGAGTGGTGGAGCCGACGAACCAGACTTGTAGTAGGTGAGTGATGGGGTGACGCAGGAAGGTAGTCCAGCCCGGGCGGTGGTTGTCCCGGGGTAAGGGTGTAGGCCGTGCGATAGGCAAATCCGTCGTACATGTGGCTGAGACCTGATGCCGAGCCGATTGTGGTGAAGTGGATGATCCTATGCTGTCGAGAAAAGCCTCTAGCGAGTTTCATGGCGGCCCGTACCCTAAACCGACTCAGGTGGTCAGGTAGAGAATACCGAGGCGTTCGGGTGAACTATGGTTAAGGAACTCGGCAAAATGCCCCCGTAACTTCGGGAGAAGGGGGGCCACGTCTGGTGAGGGGACTTGCTCTCCGAGCTGGGGGTGGCCGCAGAGACCAGCGAGAAGCGACTGTTTACTAAAAACACAGGTCCGTGCGAAGCCGTAAGGCGATGTATACGGACTGACGCCTGCCCGGTGCTGGAACGTTAAGGGGACCGGTTAGTCGAGATTCGTCTCGGCGAAGCTGAGAACTTAAGCGCCAGTAAACGGCGGTGGTAACTATAACCATCCTAAGGTAGCGAAATTCCTTGTCGGGTAAGTTCCGACCTGCACGAATGGCGTAACGACTTCTCGACTGTCTCAACCATAGGCCCGGTGAAATTGCACTACGAGTAAAGATGCTCGTTTCGCGCAGCAGGACGGAAAGACCCCGGGACCTTTACTACAGTTTGATATTGGTGTTCGGTTCGGCTTGTGTAGGATAGGTGGGAGACTGTGAAGCTTGGACGCCAGTTCAGGTGGAGTCGTCGTTGAAATACCACTCTGGTCGTGCTGGATGTCTAACCTGGGTCCGTGATCCGGATCAGGGACAGTGTCTGATGGGTAGTTTAACTGGGGCGGTTGCCTCCTAAAGAGTAACGGAGGCGCCCAAAGGTTCCCTCAGCCTGGTTGGCAATCAGGTGTTGAGTGTAAGTGCACAAGGGAGCTTGACTGTGAGACCGACGGGTCGAGCAGGGACGAAAGTCGGGACTAGTGATCCGGCGGTGGCTTGTGGAAGCGCCGTCGCTCAACGGATAAAAGGTACCCCGGGGATAACAGGCTGATCTTCCCCAAGAGTCCATATCGACGGGATGGTTTGGCACCTCGATGTCGGCTCGTCGCATCCTGGGGCTGGAGTCGGTCCCAAGGGTTGGGCTGTTCGCCCATTAAAGCGGTACGCGAGCTGGGTTTAGAACGTCGTGAGACAGTTCGGTCCCTATCCGCTGTGCGCGTAGGAGTCTTGAGAAGGGCTGTCCCTAGTACGAGAGGACCGGGACGGACGAACCTCTGGTGTGCCAGTTGTTCTGCCAAGGGCATGGCTGGTTGGCTACGTTCGGGAGGGATAACCGCTGAAAGCATCTAAGCGGGAAGCCTGCTTCGAGATGAGGACTCCCACCCACTTGATGGGGTAAGGCTCCCAGTAGACGACTGGGTTGATAGGCCGGATCTGGAAGCACAGTAATGTGTGGAGGTGACCGGTACTAATAGGCCGAGGGCTTGTCCTCAGTTGCTCGCGTCCACTGTGTTGGTTCTGAAACCACGAACAGCCCCGTATGCCACATACGGTGCGGCTGACAGTTTCATAGTGTTTCGGTGGTCATAGCGTGAGGGAAACGCCCGGTTACATTCCGAACCCGGAAGCTAAGCCTCACAGCGCCGATGGTACTGCAGGGGGGACCCTGTGGGAGAGTAGGACACCGCCGAACAATCATTCAAAGGGTTGGGTTCTGAACTTCGGTTCAGGGCCCAACCCTTTTTTGTTTGCCTTCACTTGAAGTTCAACTTGCGCCCTCAGCATCCACGGCATGGGTACTGCTGCAATGCTCAGGGCCGCAGGGGTCGGAGTCGGTGACGAGGTCATCGTGCCGGCCTTCGGAAACGCCGAGGTCGCCGGGGCCGTCGCCCTCGCGGGTGCGCTGCCCGTGTTCGCCGACGTGGATCCGGTGACCTACTGCCTGGACCCGGCCGCCGTCGAAGCGGTCGTAACTCCGCGCACGGCGGCCGTCGTTGTCGTACACCGCTTCGGGCGGCCGGCCGATGTGCCGCGGTTGCACGGGGTGGGGCAGCGGCATGGGCTGCTCGTGCTGGAGCAGGCGGAGTCCGAGGCGCCGTACGACGAGATCGCGCGGCGGCGGGAGCGGGCCGCCTACCTCGACGCTCGGCTGAGGGGTGTGCGGACGCCCGACGGCGGGGACGGGCATTCCTACCAGCAGTACGTCGTGCGGGTGCCCGGCAACGGCAGGCCCGACCGGGACGCCTTCGCCCGGGCCCTGCGGGGGAGGGGAGTTGACTGCCGGGTGCCCGTGAAGACGCCGCTGCACCGGCTGCCCGAGTTCCGGCGCTGTGTGGCGCTGCCGGAGACCGAGCTGGCCGCGGACGAGACCCTCGCTCTGCCGGTCGATGCCTCCCTGACGAAGCGGGATATGCAGCGCATCGTGGCCGCGTGCAACGCGCTCGGCGGACTGCTTCAGCCTGCCTTCTGAACCTGCCTTCTGAACGAGTTTGGGAACACCGGCCAGTTCGGGGTATGCTCTATTTCGTTGCCGCGAGGGAAACCTCGAAAAGTGACCAGCCCCCTTAGCTCAGTCGGCAGAGCGTCTCCATGGTAAGGAGAAGGTCAACGGTTCGATTCCGTTAGGGGGCTCAACAGAGAAAGCCCCTCGCCCGAAAAGGGCGGGGGGCTTTTCCTTTGCCCTCTTTCCTTCACGCCACCCGCATGGCCAGGATCGCCATGTCGTCGGACGGGGCGTCCGAGGCGAAGCGTTCGACCGCGCGCATGACGCGGGCCGCGACCGCGCCGGCCGTGAGCCCCGTACAGGTCGCCAGGACGTCGGTGAGGCCGTCGTCGCCCAGCATGCGGGTGCCCTCACGGCGTTCGGTGACGCCGTCCGTGACACAGAGCAGGACATCGCCCGGATCGAGGGTCACCGTCTGCTCGTACAGCTCCAGGTCCTCGATGACACCGAGGAGCGGCTGGGGCTCTGCGGCGGGCTCGACCGTGCCGTCCTGCCGCAGCCGCAGCGGGAGCGGGTGGCCGGCGCAGACCACCTTCAGCTCCGCGCTGCCGTCGGGTCGCGGGCGCATCTCGCCGTAGAGGAGGGTCAGGAAGCGGCTGCGGGCGCCCTCGTCGAGGATGGCCGAGTTGAGGCGCTCCAGGACCGCCGGGCCGCTGAGGCCCTCACGGGCCAGCAGGCGCAGCGCGTGGCGTGCCAGGCCCGTGACGGCGGCCGCGTGCGGGCCCGTGCCGCAGACGTCCCCGATGGCGAAGCCGTAGGCGCCGTCGCTGATCGGGAAGACGTCGTAGAAGTCGCCGCCGACCTCGTTGCCCTCGCCGGCCGCGCGGTAGATGACGTCGACCTCGACACCGTCGATGTCGGGGAGGCCCGGGGGCAGCAGGCTGCGCTGGAGGGACTGGCTGATGGCCGTCCGCTCGGAGTAGAGGCGGGCGTTGTCGAGGGCGAGGGCGGCTCGGCGGCTCAGGTCCTCGGCCAGTTCCAGGATCTCCTGGCGGAAGTGTTCGTCGGTGGGCTTGCCGAGGGTCAGCATGCCGATGACGCGGTTGCGGGCGACCAGGGGGAGGACGACCGTCTCGCCGCCGACCGCGGAGGCCGTGGCGAGGGTCGGGCCGATACCGGAGGACATCTGGTGGGTGGGGCCGCCGGTCAGTCCCAGGCTGCGCATCGAGCTGCGCAGGGCCGCCTCGTGCGCGGCCTCGCCGGGGGCCGCCCAGACGCGGGCGCCCGGGGTCGGGACCGGGTCGGGCGGGGCGATCTTGGAGAGCAACGACTTGATGCCGTCGATGAGTTCCTCGTCCTCGTGCAGGACGTAGGACAGGTACGGCTCGGAGGCCTGGTCGGCGATCGTGTAGACCGCGCACCAGGTCGCCAGGGTGGGGACGGTCATCTGGGCCATCAGGGCCAGGGTCTGGTCGCGGTCGAGGGTGCCGGCGAGGAGGTCGGAGGCCTCGACGAGGAAGCTGAGGGAACCCCGGCGCAGCCGCTCCAGCTCGCCGAGGCGGGCCGACTCCACGGCGAGGGCGATGCGGTCGGCGGCGAACTGCAGGCGCAGGGCCTCTTCGTTGGTGTATCGGCCCGGTGCCTCCGCCGCGACGCCCAGTGACCCGGTGAGGCGGCCCTCCACCTTCAGGGGGACGGTGACGACCGAGCGCATGCCGGTGCCGTTCAGCAGGGGGACGGCGCCGGGGACGGCCAGGAGGTCCTCGTGGACGGCCGGCATACGGGCCGAGCCGTAGCGGCCGGGGCCCGCCTCGACGGGTACGCGTGCGAAGCGCTGGCGGGCCGAGGGCAGTCCGGTGGAGGCGCGGACCTCCAGCTCGGTCTCGTCGTCGGTGGCGAGGAGCAGGAAGGCGGAGTCGCCGTCGAGCATGTCGCGGGCGCGTTCCACGGTGCGCTGGAGGAGGCCGTCCAGGTCGTCCGGGGCGGGGGAGCCGATGAAGACCTCGAAGGGGTCGGTGCTCTGGCCGTCCGTCGGGGTGGAGTCGGAGGCGGGTACGCGCGACGGGGTCTGCAGTACGGCACGTTCGTGGTCGCGGACCAGGAGGCAGACCGTGGAGGGCTCGCCGTCGGTGTCGCGGACGCGGAGGTGGGAGGCGTACACCGGGGTGACCCGGCCGGAGGCGGCCCGGATGCCGTAGCTGCCCTCCCAGCGGGAGAGCTGGAGGGCCTCGGCGATGCCGGTGCCGGTGCCCGGGGTGTGCGGCCAGGCGGCGAGGTCGGTGAGGGGCTTGCCGGTGACCTGGTCGGCCGCGTAACCGAAGAGTTCCTCCGCGTCCTCGTTCCAGGCGGAGACGGCGCCGGCGCGGTCGATCTGGACGACGGCGACGCGGACGCGGCTGTCGGCGAGCGGAAGGAGGTCGGCGGGGAGGGACGGTCCGGCGGTCCGGGTGCCCACCGGGCGGTCGGGGAGGTCGAGTTGGAACCAGACCTGTTTGTGGGTGGAGGTGTAGTCGACGCCCCAGCGGGTGGCGATGGCCGCGCAGAGCTGGAGGCCGCGGCCGCCCTCGCGGTCGGGGCTGCCCATGGTGGCGGGGGAGCCCTGGAGGGGGATCTCGCGTTCCGGGTAGCGGTCGCCCACCTCGATGCGTACGCCGTCCTCGGAGCGCAGGCACAGGACGTCGGCGTGCGTGCCCGCGTGGACGACGGCGTTCGTCACCAGTTCGCTCGTGAGGACGACGGCGTCGTCGACGATGTCGGCGAAGCCCCAGCCCTGGAGGGTGTCGCGGACGAACGAGCGGGCGGTGGCGACGGATCGCCCGACGGGCTCGAAGCTGGCAGCCGCGCGCGCGGTGATCACGGAACTCCTCGGCCGGTCGTCGACGTGGGGGGACCCCTGGCCGCCCTGGTCGCGCCGCTGCTGCGGCGGGCGCAGGCCGGAAGGCCGGGGGTCCGGGGGCTGTCCCCCCGGGATCAGTCCGGTGGTCATGTTGCGGCCGCCCCTCCGATGCCCGCTCGTGCCTCGTGCCACCGCCCAGGCCGGACGGACCGGCGTGGCTGGACAGCCGCATGCAAGGTTACTTACCTTCCCCGCCCGTTCGGATGCCGGTCACCGGTGTTTCCGTCTCAAGAGCGCCTGTGGGCGTGCGGACGATGTGCGAAGCTGCCGAACTGTTATGGCCGGGTTCGGAGAGGGTGAAACACTGGGCAAGCTTCTTGTGAAGGTCCGGGCAGACTGGGTGTCTTCTGAGTACAGGGGGCAGCAGCCCCCCGGGTCCGCCTGGTTGGATCAGGTGGAGAACCCTGCGGTAACCGGCAACGTCGAGTAGTAACACCCCAGCACAGCGTAACGGTCGAATCCCTGCGGGAGGGACAAGTGGAGTCTGGCGCAGCGACGCGGAGCACTAAGGCGCGCGCGAAAGGCGGACCGTCCCTGAGCAGGCGCGCGCCGCGCGGTGGCACCACCACGGTGGACACGGCGGCCCTGGAGCGGCTGCTGGCGGCCCTGGTGTCGATGCGGGACGGGAACTTCCGCAAGCGGCTCACGGTGTCCGGCGACGGCGTGATGTCGGAGATCGCGGCCGTGTTCAACGAGGTGGCGGACCGTAATCTCCACCTCACGGGTGAGCTTTCGCGCGTACGTCGCATGGTGGGACGTGAGGGCAAGCTGACCGAGCGGCTGGAGACGGGCGCGTGCGAGGGCTCGTGGGCGGCGGCGATCGATCACTCGAACGCGTTGGTCGACGATCTGGTGCGGCCCGTGTCCGAGGTGGGGCGCGTGCTGTCGGCGGTGGCCGAGGGTGATCTGTCGCCGCGGATGGAGCTGCGGACGCAGACGCCCGAGGGGGTGGCGGGGCAGCCGTTGCGCGGGGAGTTCCTGAAGGTCGGGCGGACCGTCAACAACCTGGTCGACCAGCTGTCGACGTTCACCGACGAGGTCACGCGGGTGGCCAGCGAGGTGGGCACCGAGGGCAAGCTGGGCGGGCAGGCGCAGGTGCGCGGGATGTCCGGGTCGTGGAAGGACCTGACGGAGTCCGTCAACACGATGGCGGAGCGGCTGACGGCCCAGGTGCGGGACATCGCGCTGGTGACGACGGCGGTGGCCAAGGGTGATCTGTCACGGAAGGTGACGGTTCACGTCGAGGGCGAGATGCTGGAGCTGAAGAACACCGTCAACACGATGGTGGACCAGCTCTCCGCGTTCTCCTCCGAGGTGACCCGGGTGGCGCGCGAGGTGGGCACGGACGGCATGCTGGGCGGTCAGGCGCGGGTGTCGGGCGTCGACGGCGTGTGGAAGGAACTCACCGATTCGGTGAACACCATGGCCGGCAATCTGACGGCCCAGGTGCGGCAGATCGCGGAGGTCACGACGGCGGTCGCGGGGGGTGATCTGTCGCGGAAGGTGACGGTTCCGGCGCGCGGTGAGGTCGCGCAGCTCGCCGAGACGATCAATCAGATGACCGAGACGCTGCGGATCTTCGCGGACGAGGTCACGCGGGTGGCCAACGAGGTGGGGGCCGCGGGCCAGCTGGGCGGCCAGGCGAACGTGCCGGGTGCGGCGGGGACGTGGAAGGACCTGACGGACTCGGTCAACACGGTGTTCCGCAATCTCACCACTCAGGTCAGGGACATCGCGGCCGTGACGACGGCCGTGGCGAGCGGTGATCTGTCGCAGAAGGTCACCGTGGACGTGGCGGGCGAGATGCTGGAGCTGAAGAACACCGTCAACGGGATGGTGGACCAGCTGTCGGCGTTCGGTGCCGAAGTGACGCGTGTGGCGCGAGAGATCGGTGTCGAGGGTGAACTGGGCGGCCAGGCGCAGGTGTCGGGTGCGGCGGGGACGTGGAAGGACCTGACGGACTCCGTCAACACGGCGTTCCGCAACCTCACCGGACAGGTGAGGAACATCGCGCAGGTGACGACGGCCGTGGCCAACGGAGATCTGTCGCAGAAGGTGACCGTCGACGTCTCGGGCGAGATGCTCCAGCTGAAGAACACCGTGAACACGATGGTGGACCAGCTGTCGTCGTTCGCGGACCAGGTGACGCGCATGGCCCGGGACGTGGGCACCGAGGGCCGGCTCGGCGGTCAGGCGCGGGTGGACGGTGTGTCGGGCACCTGGCGGGAGCTGACGGACTCCGTCAACTTCATGGCCGGCAACCTCACCTCCCAGGTGCGGCAGATCGCCCAGGTGACGACGGCGGTGGCGCGCGGTGATCTGTCGCAGAAGATCGACGTGGACGCGCGCGGGGAGATCCTGGAGCTGAAGAACACCATCAACACGATGGTCGACCAGCTCTCCGCGTTCGCGGACCAGGTGACGCGGGTGTCGCGGGACGTGGGTACGGAGGGCCGGCTCGGCGGTCAGGCGCAGGTGCCGGGTGTGGCCGGCGTGTGGCGGGACCTGACCGACTCGGTGAACGGCATGGCCGGCAACCTCACCGCCCAGGTGCGCAACATCGCGCAGGTCGCCACGGCGGTGGCGCGCGGTGATCTGTCCCAGAAGATCACCGTGGACGCGCGCGGGGAGATCCTGGAGCTGAAGAACACCCTGAACACGATGGTCGACCAGCTGTCGTCCTTCGCCCAGGAGGTCACCAGGGTCGCCCGCGAGGTCGGTACGGAGGGGCAGCTCGGCGGTCAGGCCGAGGTGCAGGGGGTCTCCGGTACCTGGAAGGACCTCACGCAGTCGGTGAACTTCATGGCGAACAATCTGACGATCCAGGTGCGTCAGATCGCCGAGGTCACGACGGCGGTCGCCAAGGGCGACCTGTCGAAGAAGATCACGGTCGACGCCAAGGGCGAGATCCTCGAACTGGTCACCACGGTCAACACGATGGTGGACCAGCTGTCGTCGTTCGCCGAGCAGGTGACCCGGGTGGCCCGTGAGGTGGGCACCGAGGGCATCCTGGGCGGTCAGGCGCACGTCCCGGGGATCACGGGCATCTGGAAGGACCTGAGCGGCAATGTGAACCTCATGGCCAAGAACCTGACCATGCAGGTGCGCAACATCTCCCAGGTGGCGGCGGCGGTCGCCAACGGCGATCTGACGCGGACGGTGACGATCGAGGCGCGGGGCGAGGTCCAGCAGCTCGCCGACACGATCAACACGATGGTGAAGACGCTGAGCTCGTTCGCCGAGCAGGTCACCAAGGTGGCCCGTGAGGTGGGCACGGACGGCATCCTGGGCGGGCAGGCGCACGTGCCGGGGGTGGCGGGGACGTGGAAGGACCTCACCGACTCCGTGAACGGCATGGCGTCGAACCTGACCGGTCAGGTCCGCAACATCGCCATGGTCACGACGGCCATCGCCAAGGGCGATCTGACGAAGAAGATCGACATCGACGCGCGCGGGGAGATCCTGGAGCTGAAGACGACCATCAACACGATGGTCGACCAGCTGTCGTCGTTCGCCGAGGAGGTCACCCGGGTCGCCCGCGAGGTGGGTACGGAGGGGCAGCTCGGCGGTCAGGCACGCGTGCGTGACGTCGACGGGACCTGGCGGGACCTGACGGAGTCCGTGAACGAGATGGCCGGGAACCTGACCCGGCAGGTGCGCGCGATCGCGCGTGCGGCGACCGCGGTGACGCGGGGCGACCTGAACCTGAAGCTGGACGTGGACGCGGCCGGTGAGATCCAGGAGCTCCAGGACTACATCAACAAGATGATCGCCAACCTGCGCGACACCACGATCGCCAACAAGGAGCAGGACTGGCTCAAGGGCAACCTCGCGCGCGTGTCGGCGCTCATGCAGGGGCGGCGCGACCTGGAGGACGTGGCCTCGCTGATCATGAGTGAGCTGCCTCCACTGGTGGCCGCGCAGCACGGCGCGTTCTTCCTGGCGATGCCCTCGCCGGAGGGCACGGAGGACCCGTACGAGCTGCGGATGCTGGGGTCGTACGGCTATTCGATGGGGTCGATGCCGACCTCGTTCCGGCCGGGTGAGGCGCTGGTGGGGACGGCGGCCGAGGAGAAGCGCACGATCCTGGTGGAGAACGCGCCGAGCGGCTACCTGAAGATCTCCTCCGGGCTCGGCGAGGCGCCGCCCGCGCAGGTGATCGTGTTGCCGGTGCTGTTCGAGGGCAAGGTGCTCGGGGTGATCGAGCTGGCCTCCTTCGCGCCGTTCACACAGATCCAGAAGGACTTCCTCAACCAGCTCGCCGAGATGATCGCGACCAGCGTCAACACGATCTCCGTCAACACCAAGACGGAGCAGCTGCTGAAGCAGTCGCAGGAGCTGACCGAGCAACTCCGTGAGCGGTCGGTGGAGTTGGAGCAGCGACAGAAGGCCCTCCAGGCGTCCAACGCGGAACTGGAGGAGAAGGCGGAGCTGCTGGCCCAGCAGAACCGGGACATCGAGGTGAAGAACACCGAGATCGAGGAGGCGCGGCAGGTCCTGGAGGAGCGTGCCGAGCAGCTCGCGGTGTCGATGCGCTACAAGAGCGAGTTCCTCGCGAACATGTCGCACGAGCTGCGTACGCCGCTGAACTCGCTGCTGATCCTGGCGAAGCTGCTCGCGGACAACGCGGAGGGCAACCTCTCGCCCAAGCAGGTCGAGTTCGCCGAGACGATCCACGGGGCGGGTTCCGATCTGCTTCAGCTGATCAACGACATCCTGGACCTGTCGAAGGTCGAGGCGGGCAAGATGGACGTCTCGCCGACGCGGATCGCGTTGGTGCAGCTGGTGGACTACGTGGAGGCGACCTTCCGGCCGCTGACCGCGGAGAAGGGCCTGGATCTGTCCGTGCGGGTGTCGCCGGAGCTGCCGGCCACGCTGCACACGGACGAGCAGCGGCTGTTGCAGGTGCTGCGCAACCTGCTGTCCAACGCGGTGAAGTTCACCGACTCCGGGTCGGTGGAGCTGGTGATCCGCCCGGCCGGGGCGGATGTGCCGGTGGCGATCCGGGAGCAGTTGCTGGAGGCCGGTTCGCTGACGGATCCGGACGCGCCGATGATCGCGTTCTCGGTGACCGACACGGGGATCGGGATCGCGGCGAGCAAGATGCGGGTGATCTTCGAGGCGTTCAAGCAGGCGGACGGCACGACCAGCCGCAAGTACGGCGGTACGGGGCTGGGGCTGTCGATCTCGCGGGAGATCGCGCAGCTGCTCGGCGGCGAGATCCACGCGCAGAGCGAGCCGGGGCGTGGGTCGACGTTCACGCTGTATCTGCCGCTGCACCCCAGCGAGCTGCCGCCGCAGGGCTACCAGCAGATCGTGCCCGCGCTGGAGGCCGGTGAGCTGGTGGCCTCGGAGAACGGGGCGATCGAGCTGCCGGGGCTGCGCGAGGCGGAGATCGTGACGCCGGCGGAGGTGAAGTCGTACCAGGAGACCCAGAACGGCGCGGCCGCGCTGTTCAGGCGTCGGCGGCGTTCGGCGAACGGCGGCGAGCAGGTCGGTGAGACGGCGCAGTGGCCGGCCCCGCAGGGGCAGCGGGTCATCCGCTTCGGCGGCGAGAAGGTGCTGATCGTCGACGACGACATCCGCAATGTGTTCGCGCTGACCAGCGTCCTGGAGCAGCACGGCCTGTCGGTGCTGTACGCGGAGAACGGCCGTGAGGGCATCGAGGTCCTGGAGCAGCACGACGACGTGGCGGTCGTCCTGATGGACATCATGATGCCCGAGATGGACGGCTACGCGACGACGACGGCGATCCGGCGGATGCCGCAGTTCTCGGGTTTGCCGATCATCGCGCTGACGGCGAAGGCGATGAAGGGCGACCGGGAGAAGGCGATCGAGTCGGGTGCTTCCGACTACGTCACGAAGCCGGTTGATCCCGATCATCTGCTGTCGGTGATGGAGCAGTGGATGCGCGGGGTGTGACCGGATCGGTGTGTGGCGGGATGTGACGGGATGCGGCGGACGACGTGAGAAGTTGCCGACCCCGGGCGCGCCGAGGTGCATGGCGGGGCCCGGATCGGGGAACCTTCTGGTCTTCTGCCGCGTTCCTGCTACGTGCACAGTGACATCACGGTGACAGGGTGTGGCGACGGTCGGGGTGCGGCTACCATGACCGGCACAAGGAAGGGCGGCGCAAAGGAGTCGTCCCCAGGGGCGGCGCCCGGTGCACTGCCGGGGCGAGGAGGGCGGGCCATGGTGCAGAAGGCCAAGATCCTCCTGGTCGATGACCGGCCGGAGAATCTGCTGGCGCTGGAGGCGATCCTCTCGGCGCTCGATCAGACGCTGGTGCGGGCATCGTCCGGGGAAGAGGCGCTCAAAGCACTGCTGACGGACGACTTCGCGGTCATTCTGCTGGACGTCCAGATGCCGGGAATGGACGGTTTCGAAACGGCCGCGCACATCAAGCGGCGAGAACGCACCAGGGACATCCCGATCATCTTCCTCACGGCGATCAACCACGGCCCGCATCACACCTTCCGGGGGTATGCGGCCGGAGCGGTGGACTACATCTCCAAGCCGTTCGACCCGTGGGTGCTGCGCGCGAAGGTCTCGGTGTTCGTCGAGCTGTACATGAAGAACTGCCAGCTGAGGGAGCAGGCGGCGCTGCTGCGGCTCCAGTTGGAGGGTGGCGGCAAGGCCGCGGCGGGCGGCGCCAAGGAGCCGGCCGGTCTGCTGGCCGAGCTGTCCGCACGGCTCGCGGCCGTCGAGGAGCAGGCGGAGGCGCTGTCCAAGCAGCTCGACGACGAGTCGGCGGACGCCGCCGCGGTGGCCACGGCGGCGCATCTGGAGCGCAAGCTCACCGGCCTGCGCCGCGCCCTGGACGCGCTGGAGCCGGGCACGGGCAACGGCGCCGCCTCGGTGCCGTCGCAGACCTGAGCCGTCGTCTGCGGAGCTGAGCCGTCGTCTGCGGACCTGATCCGTACTCTGCGGACCAGGTGCGGTTCGTCGCGGAACTGAGCCGCGAGGCGGGAGCCGTTGGGCGTGAGCGGCGGTCAGTTCCCCGCCGTCAGGGGGCGGATGCGCCGGCTCACGGTCCCAGCCGTCCGGACGCGTCAGTTCCGCGGCTGTGCGAGGCCGACACGAACGGGTGAAGCAGTGGGCACACGTGTCCGCTGTCGTCTCCCCCGGTAACCTCACACCCATGGCCTCACGTCCCTCCGCAGCGAAGAAGCAGCCCGCCAAGAAGGCCGCTGCTCCCGCGAAGGCCCCGGCGAAGAAGGCCGCCGCGAAAAAGGCCCCGGCCAAGAAGGCGCCCGCCAAGAAGGCCCCCGCCAGGAAGGCGGCACCGGCGCCCAAGCCGGCGCCCAGCCCCACCGGGGGCATCTACCGCCTCGTGCGCGCCCTCTGGCTGGGCCTGGCGCACGCCGTCGGCGCGGTGTTCCGGGGGATAGGGAACGGCGCGAAGAACCTCGACCCCGCCCACCGCAAGGACGGCGTGGCCCTGCTGCTGCTCGGCATGGCGCTGATCGTCGCGGCGGGCACCTGGGCCGACCTGAAGGGCCCCGTCGGGGATCTGGTCGAGATCCTCGTCACCGGCTCCTTCGGCCGGCTGGACCTGCTCGTGCCGATCCTGCTCGCCGTCATCGCCGTGCGCTTCATCCGTCACCCCGAGCAGCCCGACGCCAACGGCCGCATCGTGATCGGCCTGTCCGCGCTCGTCATCGGCGTCCTCGGCCAGGTCCACATCGCCTGCGGCTCCCCCGCCCGCAGCGACGGCATGCAGGCGATACGGGACGCGGGCGGGCTCATCGGCTGGGGCGCGGCGACCCCGCTGACGTACGCCATGGGCGAGGTGCTCGCCGTACCGCTGCTCGTGCTGCTCACGGTGTTCGGGCTGCTGGTGGTCACGGCCACCCCGGTCAACGCGATCCCGCAGCGGCTGCGGCAGCTCGCCGTGCGCCTCGGAGTGCTCGACGACCCCCACGCTGCGGACGGACTCTCCGACGACGACGCGCGCTATGACGAGCAGTGGCGCGAAGGGCTGGACGCACGCCCCCGGCGGCGCTCCGGCGGACCCCGGGCGTACGACCCCGACGGCGCCGAGCAGGAGGCGCTCTCCGAGCGCCGCGGCCGGCCCCGGCGGTCGGCCGTGCCGCAGCCCGCGACGGACCGGGAGCCCGACGCCGTGGACATCGCCGCGGCCGCCGCGGCCGATCTCGACGGGGTCGTGATGCACGGCCTGCCGCCGTCCCCGCTCGTCGCCGACCTCACCCAGGGCGTCCGCAGCGGCGACCGCGAGGCGACCGCGCCGACGCCGGTCCCGGCCGCGCGGCCGAAGCAGGAGATGCTCAAGGGCGGGGCCGTCCCCGATCTGACCAAGGCGCCTCCACAGGAGATCCGCGACCTGCCGCCGCGCGCCGAACAGCTCCAGCTCTCCGGCGACATCACGTACGCGCTGCCCTCCCTGGACCTCCTGGAGCGCGGCGGCCCCGGCAAGGCGCGCAGCGCGGCCAACGACGCCGTCGTCGCCTCGCTGACGAACGTCTTCACCGAGTTCAAGGTCGACGCCGCCGTCACCGGCTTCACCCGCGGCCCGACGGTCACCCGCTACGAGGTCGAGCTCGGCCCGGCCGTGAAGGTCGAGCGGATCACCGCCCTCACCAAGAACATCGCGTACGCCGTCGCCAGCCCGGACGTACGGATCATCAGCCCGATCCCGGGCAAGTCGGCGGTCGGCATCGAGATCCCCAACACCGACCGGGAGATGGTCAACCTCGGGGACGTGCTGCGGCTCGCCGACGCGGCCGAGGACGACCATCCGATGCTGGTGGCGCTCGGCAAGGACGTCGAGGGCGGCTACGTCATGGCCAACCTGGCGAAGATGCCGCACATCCTGGTCGCCGGAGCCACCGGTTCCGGCAAGTCGTCGTGCATCAACTGTCTGATCACCTCGGTCATGGTCCGTGCGACCCCCGAGGACGTGCGGATGGTCCTCGTCGACCCCAAGCGCGTGGAGCTGACCGCGTACGAGGGCATCCCGCACCTGATCACGCCGATCATCACCAACCCGAAGCGGGCCGCCGAGGCGCTGCAGTGGGTCGTGCGCGAGATGGACCTGCGCTACGACGACCTCGCCGCGTACGGCTTCCGGCACATCGACGACTTCAACGAGGCCATAAGGAACGGCAAGGTCAAGCCGCCCGAGGGCAGCGAGCGCGAGCTCCAGCCGTACCCGTACCTGCTGGTGATCGTGGACGAGCTGGCCGACCTGATGATGGTCGCCCCGCGGGACGTCGAGGACGCGATCGTGCGGATCACCCAGCTCGCGCGCGCGGCCGGCATCCACCTGGTGCTCGCCACCCAGCGGCCCTCGGTCGACGTCGTCACCGGTCTGATCAAGGCGAACGTGCCCTCCCGGCTCGCCTTCGCCACCTCCTCGCTCGCCGACTCGCGGGTCATCCTCGACCAGCCGGGCGCCGAGAAGCTGATCGGCAAGGGCGACGGCCTCTTCCTGCCGATGGGCGCCAACAAACCGACGCGTATGCAGGGCGCCTTCGTGACCGAGGCCGAGGTCGCGGCCGTCGTCCAGCACTGCAAGGACCAGATGGCGCCCGTCTTCCGGGACGACGTCACCGTCGGCAGCAAGCAGAAGAAGGAGATCGACGAGGACATCGGCGACGACCTCGACCTGCTGTGCCAGGCGGCCGAACTGGTCGTCACCACCCAGTTCGGCTCGACCTCGATGCTCCAGCGCAAGCTGCGCGTCGGCTTCGCCAAGGCGGGCCGGCTGATGGACCTCATGGAGTCGCGGAACATCGTCGGGCCGAGCGAGGGCTCGAAGGCCCGTGACGTTCTCGTGAAGCCCGACGAACTGGACGGCGTGCTCGCGGTGATTCGGGGAGAGTCCGCAGGGTAGGCGTCGCGTGAGGGCGCCGGGGCCCGTGACTCACCCGTGTGGCCCGTGACTCACCCGTTAGAAACCGCAGGGCAACCGTTTCCCTTCGGCGTACGTCCAGTTGAGCGAGAGGACAGGTACGACTTTCAACCGAGGGTCGCGCCTGGCCGCCGTCATCGGCGTGACCGGCCATTCCGATGGCGTACAAAGTCGTACTGTCCGGTTGCCCCTCCCTTTGGCACCCCCCCTAGACTGAACTTCCAGCACAGGTGGCTACACGCTCGAAAGGCGCCCCCGTGTCCATCGGCAACTCCCCTGAAGACGAGCGTCCGTTCGAAGACCCGTCCGAGGAAGCCCCCTTCTCCATCGGTCGTGCCCTGCGCCAGGCGCGGATCAGCGCCGGGCTGACGGTGGACGACGTCAGTACCGCCACCCGAGTCCGGATCGCCATCATCCGCTCCATCGAGTCGGACGACTTCGCCCCCTGCGGCGGTGACGTCTACGCGCGCGGGCACATCCGTACGCTGGCCCGTGCCGTCCGGCTCGACCCCGCCCCGCTGATCGAACGCTACGACGCGACCCACGGCGGCCGTCCCGCGCCGACCTCGGCCGCCCCGCTGTTCGAGGCGGAACGCATCCGTCCCGAACGCCGCGGGCCGAACTGGACGGCGGCCATGGTCGCCGCGATCGTCGCCGTGGTCGGCTTCGTCGGCTTCACCGCGTTCAAGGGCGGCGGCGAGGGCGGCTCCGGCAGCACCGCCGCCGAGGGCAGCACGCCCACGGCCGGCGTCACCGCCTCGCCCACCCCGAAGACCGAGAAAACCGTCGACGAGAAGCCCGAGCCCTCCGACAGCGCCATCGCCGCGGCTCCCCAGGACAAGGTGACCGTCCAGGTCAGCGCCACCGACGGCCGCAGCTGGATCTCCGTCAAGGACCACAACGGCCGGCTGCTGTTCGACGGATTCCTCAAGCAGGGCGACTCCAAGACCTTCCAGGACAGCGAGAAGATCAACCTCGTCCTCGGCGACGCCGGGGCGATCGATCTGTTCGTCAACGGCAAGAAGATCGACGACAAGTTCCAGCCCGGTGCCGTGGAGCGCCTGACCTACACCAAGGGCGACCCGCAGGCCGGCTGAGCACCTGAGATCCGTGCGTCGACGGGGTCGGCCAAGATCGCCAACCCCGTCGACGTTCGCTGTCGGTGGGACAACGTAGTCTTGAGCCCATGCCTGAACGCCGTACCGTCGCACTCGTCACCCTTGGCTGCGCCCGTAACGAGGTGGACTCGGAGGAGCTCGCAGGCCGTTTGGAGGCGGACGGCTGGCAGCTCGTCGAGGACGCCGAGGACGCGGACGTCGCCGTCGTCAACACCTGTGGCTTTGTCGAGGCCGCCAAGAAGGACTCCGTCGACGCCCTCCTCGAGGCCAACGACCTCAAGGGACATGGCAGAACCCAGGCCGTCGTGGCGGTGGGCTGCATGGCCGAGCGCTACGGCAAGGAACTCGCCGAGGCCCTCCCGGAAGCCGACGGCGTGCTCGGCTTCGACGACTACGCGGACATCTCCGACCGCCTCCAGACCATCCTGAACGGCGGCATCCACGCCTCCCACACCCCGCGCGACCGGCGCAAGCTGCTGCCGATCAGCCCGGCCGAGCGGCAGTCCGCGACCGATGTGGCGCTGCCCGGGCACGCGGCCCCGGCGGAGCTGCCCGGGCAGGGTGCCCCGGTGGACCTTCCGGAGGGCGTCGCGCCGCAGTCCGGCCCGCGCGCGCCCCTGCGCCGCCGCCTCGACGGCGCCCCCGTCGCCTCGGTGAAGCTCGCCTCCGGCTGCGACCGCCGCTGCACCTTCTGCGCCATCCCCTCCTTCCGGGGCTCCTTCATCTCGCGCCGGCCGAGCGACGTGCTGAACGAATCGCGGTGGCTGGCCGAGCAGGGCGTCAAGGAGATCATGCTGGTCTCCGAGAACAACACCTCCTACGGCAAGGACCTCGGCGACATCCGGCTGCTGGAGTCGCTGCTGCCCGAGCTCGCGGAGATCGACGGCCTGGAGCGGGTGCGGGTCAGCTACCTCCAGCCCGCCGAGATGCGGCCGGGTCTCATCGACGTCCTGACCTCCACGCCCAAGATCGCGCCCTACTTCGACCTGTCCTTCCAGCACTCCGCGCCCGGGGTGCTGCGCGCGATGCGCCGTTTCGGCGACACCGACCGGTTCCTGGAACTGCTCGACACCATCCGCGGCAAGGCGCCCCAGGCGGGCGTGCGCTCCAACTTCATCGTCGGCTTCCCCGGCGAGTCCGAGGCCGACCTGGCCGAGCTGGAGCGGTTCCTGAACGGCGCCCGGCTGGATGCCATCGGCGTCTTCGGGTACTCCGACGAGGAGGGCACCGAGGCCGCGACGTACGACGACAAGCTCGACGAGGACGTCGTCGCCGAGCGGCTCGCCCATGTCTCCCGCCTCGCCGAGGAACTCGTCTCGCAGCGGGCCGAGGAGCGCGTCGGCGAGACCGTCCACGTGCTCGTGGAGTCCCTGGACGAGGACGGCGTGCACGGCCGGGGGGCGCACCAGGCGCCGGAGACCGACGGCCAGGTGCTGCTCACGTCGGGCGAAGGTCTGGCCGTCGGCCGTATGGTCGAGGCGAAGGTGACCGGCACCGAGGGTGTCGATCTCGTGGCCGAACCCCTGCAGGGCTCTTTCGGGTGTAGTGAGGAGGCGGGCAGATGACGGGTGTCCCGGCATCGGCCGCGGGTGGCTCCTCGCCGGCGAAGCAGGCGAATCCGGCGAACCTGACCCAACCGGCGAAGGGTGCCCACGCGGCGGACGGGTCCGCCGTCGAGGCGTCCGGCGCCGTCGAACCGACCGCTGCCACAGGGCCCGGCACCGCCGCGCGCGATGCCGCCGGGCCCGATGCCGGGCCGGACGCCTCCGGCGACGGCAGGGCGCCGCGCGGCGGCAAGCTGGCCGCCGCCGCGGTCAACCAGGCGAGCGTCTGGAACATCGCCAATCTGCTGACGATGCTCCGGCTGCTCCTGGTGCCCGGCTTCGTCGCGCTGATGCTGGCCGACGGCGGCTACGACCCGGCGTGGCGCTCGCTCGCCTGGGCCGCCTTCGCCATCGCCATGATCACCGACCTGTTCGACGGCCACCTGGCGCGTACCTACAACCTCGTCACCGACTTCGGGAAGATCGCCGACCCCATCGCCGACAAGGCGATCATGGGGGCGGCGCTGATCTGTCTCTCCGGGCTCGGCGACCTGCCGTGGTGGGTGACGATCGTGATCCTCGGCCGGGAACTCGGGATCACGCTCCTGCGTTTCCTCGTCATCCGCTATGGAGTGATCCCGGCGAGCCGCGGCGGCAAGCTCAAGACGCTCACCCAGGGCGTGGCGGTCGGTATGTACGTCCTGGCGCTGACGGGGTGGCTGGCCACTCTGAGGTGGTGGGTGATGGCCGCGGCGGTCGTCCTGACCGTGGTCACCGGCCTGGACTACGTACGACAGGCCGTCGTGCTGCGCCGCCAGGGAATCGCCGCGCGCCGGGCGGCCTCGGAGGAGACGGACGCGTGAATCCGACGGCCACCGATCTGGTGCGACTACTCACGGTGAAGGGCGGGACGCTCGCTGTCGCCGAGTCGCTGACCGGTGGCCTGGTCGCGGCGGAGATCACCTCGGTGCCCGGGGCGTCCAAGGTCTTCCGCGGCTCGGTCACGGCCTACGCGACCGAGCTGAAGCGGGAACTGCTCGGCGTGGACGGCGACCTGCTGGCCACCCGCGGGGCGGTGGATCCGCAGGTCGCGGCCCAGATGGCGGCCGGGGTGCGCAAGGCGCTGGGCGCCGACTGGGGCATCGCGACCACCGGGGTCGCCGGCCCCGAACCCCAGGACGGCCGGCCCGTCGGGACGGTCTTCGTGGCCGTCGACGGCCCCCTGCGGCCGGGGGACGGTTCCGCCTCTGGCGGAAAAGTCGAGGCCCTGCGGTTGAACGGCGACCGCGAGGAAATTCGTAGAGAGAGTGTACGGAGCGTGCTCGTACTGCTTCTGACAGAGCTTGCGGGCGAACACACCGGGAATGAGCGGGCACAGGATACGGAACAGAACGGGGGGTTTTGATGTTTGCAGCCCTGAGTGAACACGACATCGCTCCCCGCACGGCCGCAGCGCGAGGCGGTACGGTGGGGCGTGAAGGATGCGGCTACGCGGTCCGAGGAGGGAGCCACCGATGATTCTGCTCCGTCGCCTGCTGGGTGACGTGCTGCGTCGGCAGCGCCAGCGCCAGGGCCGTACTCTGCGCGAAGTCTCCTCGTCCGCCCGAGTCTCACTCGGCTATCTCTCCGAGGTGGAGCGGGGGCAGAAGGAGGCTTCCTCCGAGCTGCTCTCCGCCATCTGCGACGCGTTGGACGTACGGATGTCCGAGCTCATGCGGGAAGTGAGCGACGAGCTCGCCCTCGCCGAGCTGGCCCAGTCTGCTGCGGCCACCCCCAGCGAGCCTGTGCCCACGTCGGTCCGTCCGATGCTGGGTTCCGTGTCGGTGACCGGTGTGCCACCGGAGCGGGTGACCATCAAGGCACCCGCCGAGGCGGTGGACGTGGTCGCCGCATAGGTTCATCCGCGTGGGCGTGCGAGCGCCGACGTGCGGGTGTGAAGCCCCGGCCGGGGCTTCTCCGGGCAGGTCCGGAGGAGCGCGGACGGGGCTTTCCGCGTTCTCCGCGTCGGTTTGCCCATCCGGGGTACTGCGGTCATGGTGAAGAGGCACGACGGCCGCCACACACCGGAGGTAGGGATGTACGTCGTGAAGAGCCCCCTGTCCGACGCCGACCTGAAGACCGTCGGCGAGGCGCTCCAGGGCGCACTCGTCGACCTGATCGATCTGTCGCTGCTCGCCAAGCAGGTCCACTGGAACGTCGTCGGGTCCCGGTTCCGGTCCATCCACCTCCAGCTCGACGAGGTCGTGGCCGTCGCCCGGGCCCACTCCGACACCGTGGCGGAGCGGGCGTCCGCGCTCGGCGTCTCGCCGGACGGCCGGGCGTCGACGGTCGCGGGCGGCAGCGGACTCGGCTCGCTGCCGGAGGGCTGGATCAAGGACGCCGACGCGGTGGGCGCGCTGGTGTCCGCGCTGGGCGCGGCCATCACCCGGATGCGCGAGCGCGTCGCGGCCACCGAACACCCGGACCCCGTCAGCCAGGACATCTTCATCGGGATCACGGCGGATCTCGAGAAGCACCACTGGATGTTCCAGGCGGAGAACGTCTGATCCCGGACGGGAGGGCCGTGGCGGACCGCATAGTGCGCCGGGGGGTGATGCTCGGGCTCGGTGCCCTGTGGTGGTGGGCCGTGGTCAGGCTCGCCGTGGCACCGGGCGCCGGTGCGCTGGAGGGAACGGTCGCCGCCGGCGGCTGGGGGCTGAGCCTGCTGCCGGTGCACTGCGTGGCCAAGGGCCGGGCGGCGGGAGCGGTCGCGGCGGGGCGCTGGCGCGCCGCCTGGCGCGGGCCCGGGCCGACCGTCCTCCAGACACAGGCGCCGGGCGCCGGGACCGCCGACGACCCCGGCTGAGGACTACCAGGGCATGGCCACGCCGCCGTTCGGGCGGAGGATCTGGCCCGTGGTGAAGCCGGACGCGTCCGAGGCCAGATGGAGGACCGCATGGGCGATGTCCTCCGGTGCGCCGACGCGTCCCAGGGGCGACATACGCGCCATGAGCGCCTCGGTGTGCGCCTGTGCGCCGGGGCCGTGGCGATCGGTCATGGGCGTGCGGATCCAGCCGGGGGCCACGGCGTTGACACGGATGCCGTGCCGGCCGACCTCGGTCGCCAGGGTCTTCGTCAGCTGGACCACGGCCGCCTTGGCGGCGCCGTAGCACAGCAGTCCCGGGCCGCCGGTGTCCACGGCACCGGAGGCCATCGTGACGATGCTGCCTCCTCGGCCCTGGGCGAGCATCAGTCGGGCGGCCTCCTGGCAGGCGTACAGCACGCCCTTGAAGTTGACGTCCAGTACCCGGTCGAGGTCCTCGTCGCGGGTCTCCAGGACGGGGCTGCTGTGCATGATCCCGGCGACTGCGGCCATCACGTCCAGCCGCTCGCAGGACTCCACGGCCCGGCGGACCTCGGCGCGGTCGGTGACGTCCAGCCGGTGCGTACGGGCGGTGCCGCCCCGGTCCTTGATCAGCGTCGCCGTCTCGTGCAGGCCCTGCGCGTCGCGGTCCGCGCCGTGCACGAGAGCCCCGGCCTCGGCGAGCAGCACGGCACACGCCCGGCCGATCCCGCTCGCGGCGCCCGTGACGAACGCGGTGCGTCCGGTGAGGTCGTACGCCTTCACGCCCATGAGGGGACGGTACGAGCGTTTCTGACGGGGCGTCAATTGGTCGTACGGGGATCGGGCACGGGGATCCGTGCGCGTACGGCGGTCAGCCGGGCGTACGGCGATAGCGCTCCCGCCAGCGCTGCGGGGAGCCCGGTGCCGGTGCCGGACCCCGCTGGCAGGTCGGGCACCAGTAGGTGGGCCGCTCCTGTGATCCGTCGCCCTGGTCGGCGACCCGGACCGAGGTGCCGCAGCGCAGACAGGGGCGGGGCGCGCGCCCGTAGACGAAGAGGTCCTGGTGGGGCAGGCCGGTGGTGCGGCGGACCACCCGGTCGCGGTTCACCTCCAGCAGTCGCCGGGCGAGATCCGGCAGGTGCGCGGCGCGGTCCGCGGGGAGCGCGCCGACGGGGAGCCAGGGGGTGACGCCGAGCAGGAAACAGAGCTCGCTCTTGTAGACGTTGCCGATGCCGGCGAGATTGCGCTGGTCCAGGAGAGCCTCGCCCAGGGGACGCTGGGGGTCGGCGCGGAGGTTCGTGAGCGCGAGGCCGGGGTTCCAGTCGGGGCCGAGGAGATCGGGTCCGAGATGGCCGACCACGCGGTCCTCCTCGGTGGTGCGCATCAGCTCCATGACCTGGAGCCGGTAGCCGACCGCCGTGCGGTCGTCGGCGGCGAGGACCACGCGGATCTGGTGGGCCGGACCGCCCTTCCAGCGCTCGCCGTCGCCGTAGACCCGCCAGGCGCCCTCCATGCGCAGATGCGTGTGCAGGGTCAGTCCGCCCTCGACGCGGGTGAGCAGGTGCTTGCCGCGCGGAACCGTGTCCAGCACCTGCCGGCCGCTCAGGTCGAGCGTGGCGTACTTCGGCACCCGGAAGTCGCTCGCGGTCAGCACCTGGCCCGCGAGAGCGTCGTGCAGCCGCTTCGCCGTCTGCCAGACCGTGTCACCTTCGGGCATGGGTCAAGGGTGGCACGGGGTGGCCGTGCGGCGGTGAGGTCATGCGCGCAGCCGCAGCCCGCGGGGGGTCGCGACGAAGCCCGCTCCTTCCAGGAGGGCGCCCACGGGGGACGTCAGGGCGGAGACGCCGTTGATCCGCTCCACCGTGACCGTGCCGAGCGAGCCGGCGCGGGCGGCCTGGGCGAGGGACTCCGCCGCGGCCCGCAGCCGGGGGTCGTCGGTGGGACTGTCCTCGGCGTCCGGGAGGGACGGCCAGGCGAGCACGGTCTTGCCGCCGCGCTCCATGTAGAGCGTGAGCTCACCCTCGACGAGCACCACCAGGGAGCCCGCCTTGCGGCCAGGCTTGTGCCCCGCACCCGTCGGTGGCTCCGGCCAGGCCAGGGCGGCGCCGTACGCGTTCGCCGGGTCGGCGGCGGCGAGTACGACCGCGCGGGAGGCGGGGTCGTCGGCGCGGGATGCCGTACGGCGGTACGGCCGGGCGGGGCCGCCCGGGCCCCGGGAGTCGAAGGGCGGGGGTGGGGAGGCGTGCCCGCCGGGGTGCGCGGGTTCCACGGGGTCCCACGGGGCCCAGGGGGCGCCCTCGGCACCGGACGGGAAGGGCTCGGGAAAGCCGTCCGGGAGCGCGTCGGTGGACGGTCCGGTGAGGTCGGTGGGCGTGCCGGCAGACGGGCCGGTGAGCGGGGCGTCCAACGGCCCGGGAAAAGAGTCGGGGAAGGGGTCGGTGAACGGGCCGGGAAAGGCGCCCGGGGCAGCACCCGGCCGGGTGTCGGCGGGGGCCTGCACCGCCTCGCCCCGGTCGCGGGCGTTGGACACCGCGCGCAGCCGGTCCACGGCGCCGTCCATGGCGAACTGGGCCGCGCCGAGCCCCTCCACGACGTAACCGCGCCGGGCCTGGCCGCTCTCCTCGAAGGCGGACAGGATGCGGTACGTCGCGGAGAAGCCGCCCTCGACGCCTTCCGCGGCGACCGCTCCCCGGGTCACCACGCCGTGCCGGTCGAGGAGCGCACGGGCGAGGGCGTGGGCCCGGACGGTGGGGTCGGATTCCCGGGCCGGGACGAGGGACCAGCGGCCGGCGACGGTCGGCGGGCCGCCGCGGGAGGCGGGCCGGGCGGCGGCCGTCAGGGAGCCGTAGCGGCCCCGGGGGACCGCGCGCTTGGCACGGTGGGCGGTGGAGCCCGCCGTGCGGCCCGAGCCCAGCAGGGCGCGCATCGGCGCCAGCGTGTCGTTGGTGAGCCGGCCCGACCAGGCCAGGTCCCAGACGGCGTCGGCGAGTTGGGGGTCCGTGGCGTCGGGATGGGTGGTGGCGCGCACATGGTCGGCGATCTGGCGGAAGAACAGCCCGTAGCCCCCGGACAGCGCGTCGAGGACGGACTGGTGCAGGGCGGTCGGCTCCAGCGGGTGGGGCGGGGGCAGCAGCAGCGGGGCGGCGTCCGCCAGGTACAGGGAGATCCAGCCGTCCTTGCCGGGGAGCGAGCCCGCCCCCGCCCAGAGGACCTCCCCGGCGGCGGTGAGCTCGTCGAGCAGGGCGGGGGTGTAGTCCCGTACCCGGGAGGGCAGGACGAGCTTCTCCAGGGCGGAGGCGGGCACGGAGGCGCCCTGGAGCTGCTCCACCGCGCGCACCAGTCCGTCGACCCCGCGCAGGGAGTGGCCCTTGCCGATGTGCTGCCACTGGGGCAGGAACTGGGCCAGCGCCGGTGGAGCAACCGGTTCCAGTTCATGCCGCAGGGCGGCCAGCGAGCGGCGGCGCAGTCTGCGCAGGACGGTCGCGTCGCACCACTCCTGGCCGATGCCCGCCGGGTGGAACTCGCCCTGGACGACGCGTCCGCTCGCCGCGAGCCGTTGCAGGGCGCCCTCGGTGACCGCGACCCCCAGGCCGAAACGGGCGGCGGCGGCGGCCGAGGTGAACGGGCCGTGGGTGCGGGCGTGGCGGGCGAGGAGGTCACCGAGCGGGTCCTTCACCGGTTCGGTGAAGGCCTCCGGGACGCCGACCGGGAGCGCGGTGCCGAGTGCGTCACGCAGCCGGCCCGCGTCCTCGACGGCCGCCCAGTGATCGGTGCCCGCGATCCGGACGCGGATGACGCGGCGCGCCCCGGCCAGCTCCTGCGCCCACTGGGGTTCGGCGCCGCGCCGGGCCAGCTCGGCGTCGGTGAGCGGACCGAGGAGCCGGAGCAGGTCGGCGACGCCCTCCGGGTCCTTGGCACGCCGGTCCTCGGTGAGCCACTGCAGTTCCTGTTCGAGCTCGGCGAGGACCTCGGCGTCGAGCAGCTCGCGCAGTTCCGCCTGGCCGAGCAGCTCGGCCAGCAGCCGTGAGTCCAGGGAGAGGGCGGCGGCACGGCGCTCGGCGAGCGGAGAGTCCCCCTCGTACAGGAACTGCGCCACGTACCCGAACAGCAGGGAGCGGGCGAACGGCGACGGTTCGGCGGTGGTGACCTCGACCAGGCGGACCTTGCGGGACTCCAGATCGCCCATCAGCTCGGACAGGCCAGGGACGTCGAACACGTCCTGGAGGCACTCGCGGACGGCCTCCAGGACGATCGGGAACGAGCCGAACTCGCTCGCCACCTGGAGCAGTTGCGCGGCGCGCTGGCGCTGCTGCCACAGCGGGGTGCGCTTGCCGGGGTTGCGGCGGGGCAGCAGCAGCGCGCGGGCGGCGCACTCGCGGAACCGGGAGGCGAACAGGGCGGAGCCGCCGACCTGGTCGGTGACGAGCTGGTCGACCTCGCCCTTGTCGAAGACGACGTCCGCCGCGCCGACCGGGGCCTGCTCCGCGTCGTACTCCGTCCCGGCCTTCCTCGGTTCCTGGTCGAGCAGGTCCAGGCCCATGAGGTCGGCGTCGGGCAGACGCAGCACGATGCCGTCGTCGGCGTGCATGACCTGGGCGTCCATGCCGTAGCGCTCGGAGAGTTTCGCGCCGAGCGCCAGGGCCCACGGGGCGTGGACCTGCGCGCCGAACGGGGAGTGGACGACGACCCGCCAGTCGCCGAGCTCGTCGCGGAAGCGCTCCACGACGATCGTGCGGTCGTCGGGGACATGGCCGCAGGCCTCGCGCTGTTCGTCCAGGTAGGCGAGGACGTTGTCGGCGGCCCAGGCGTCCAGACCCGCGGTGAGCAGCCGCAGCCGGGCGTCGTCCTTGGGCAGGGAGCCGACCTCGCGCAGGAACGCGCCCACCGCGCGGCCCAGCTCCAGGGGGCGGCCGAAGCTGGTCGCCCTTCCAGAACGGGAGCCGCCCCGGGACACCGGGCGCCGGGGAGACCAGGACCCGGTCACGGGTGATGTCCTCGATGCGCCAGGAGCTGGTGCCGAGGGTGAAGACATCGCCCACGCGGGATTCGTAGACCATCTCCTCGTCGAGTTCGCCGACCCGGCCGCCGCCCTTCTTCGGGTCGGCGCCCGCGAGGAAGACCCCGAACAGGCCGCGGTCGGGGATGGTGCCGCCTGAGGTGACGGCGAGGCGCTGGGCGCCCGGGCGGCCGGTGACCGTGCCGGCGACGCGGTCCCACACCACGCGCGGGCGCAGCTCGGCGAACGCGTCGGAGGGGTAGCGGCCCGCGAGCATGTCCAGGGTGGCCGTGAAGGCCGACTCCGGCAGGGACGCGAAGGGGGCGGCCCGGCGGACCGTCGCGAGCAGGTCGTCCACCTGCCAGGTGTCCAGCGCGGTCATGGCCACGAGCTGCTGGGCCAGGACGTCCAGGGGGTTCGCGGGGACCTTCAGGGACTCGATCGAACCGGTCCGCATGCGTTCGGTGACCACGGCCGCCTGGACCAGGTCGCCGCGGTACTTGGGGAACACCACGCCGGTGGAGACCGCGCCGACCTGGTGCCCCGCACGGCCCACGCGCTGGAGACCGGAGGCCACCGAGGGCGGGGACTCGACCTGGACCACCAGGTCCACCGCGCCCATGTCGATGCCCAGTTCCAGGCTGGAGGTGGCGACCACCGCGGGAAGGCGGCCCGCCTTGAGGTCCTCCTCGACCAGGGCGCGCTGTTCCTTGGACACCGAGCCGTGGTGGGCGCGCGCGATGACCGGCGGGGCGCCTTGGGCCGCTCCCGAGCCGCCCATCAGTTCTGCCGGGGCGTGGTGCTCGTCCAGCGGCCGGCCCGTGGCGCGCTCGTACGCGATCTCGTTCAGCCGGTTGCACAGGCGCTCGGCCAGACGGCGGGAGTTCGCGAATACGATCGTGGAGTGGTGGGCCTGGATCAGATCGGTGATCCGCTCCTCCACATGCGGCCAGATCGAGGGGCGCTCGGCCCCCTCCGAACCGTCGGCGACGGGTGAGCCGCCCAGTTCGCCCAGGTCCTCAACCGGGACCACGACCGAGAGGTCGAACTCCTTGCCCGACGCCGGCTGAACGATCTCCACCTTGCGGTGCGGGGAGAGGTAGCGGGCGACCTCGTCCACCGGGCGGACGGTGGCGGAGAGGCCGATACGGCGGGCCGGCCGGGGCAGGAGCTCGTCCAGGCGCTCCAGGGAGAGGGCGAGGTGGGCGCCGCGCTTGGTGCCGGCGACCGCGTGGACCTCGTCGAGGATCACGGTGTCGATGCCCGTCAGCGCGTCGCGCGTGGCGGAGGTGAGCATCAGGAACAGGGACTCGGGGGTGGTGATCAGGATGTCCGGCGGGCGGGTGGTGAGGGCGCGGCGCTCGGCGGGCGGGGTGTCTCCGGAGCGGATGCCCACCGTGACCTCGGGTTCGGGCAGGCCCAGGCGGACGGACTCATGGCGGATGCCGGTCAGGGGGCTGCGGAGGTTGCGCTCGACGTCCACCGCGAGGGCCTTGAGGGGGGAGACGTAGAGGACGCGGCAGCGCTTCTTCGGGTCGGCCGGCGGAGGCGTCGAGGTGAGCTGGTCCAGCGCCGCGAGGAAGGCCGCGAGGGTCTTGCCGGAGCCGGTCGGGGCCACCACCAGGACGTCCGAGCCCGCGGCGATGGCCTGCCACGCGCCCGCCTGGGCCGCGGTGGGCGCGGAGAACGCCCCCGTGAACCAGCCGCGGGTCGCGGGCGAGAAGCCGTCGAGGGCTCGGTGTGCGGAGCTGACCATGGATCCATCCTGCACCCGGGCACTGACAATCGCTCCGACCTGCGGCTATGGCGGCGGCGACACCGGCGGGGGCCGCAGCGGAGAATGGGGGCATGGCGCATGCACGTGAGTCGGCCCGGCACTGGCGGTACGCGGAACTGCCCGGTGTCGACCTGCTGCGCGCCTCGTACGTCCGCAAGACGTTCCTGCGGCACACCCATGAGCACTTCGTGATCGCCGCCGTGGCCGAGGGGGCGGAGGTCTTCCGGCATCGCGGGTCCGACGTGTACGTGGGGGCCGACGCGCTGGCGCTGGTCAACCCGGACACCCCGCACACCGGCCGGGCCGGGGTTCCGGAGGGCTGGCGGTACGGGGCCGTCTACCCGCTGCCGGAGCTGGTGGCCGAGATCGCGGCCGAGACGACGAGCCTGCGGGGCACGCCCGGGTTCGTGAGTCCGGTGCTGGAGGACGCGTACGCCGCCGCGCTGGTGCACCAGGTGCTCCGGGCCGCCGACGAGGGCAACGCGCTCGCCGCCGACACGCTGCTGCGGGTCGCCGTGACGCGGCTCCTGCGGCTCAACGGCGGGGTGCTGCCGCAGCGGGAGGTACGGACGGCCGGGGCGCGGATCGCGGTACGCGCGCGTGAGGTGCTGGAGGAGCGTATGGCCGATCCGCCGACGCTGGAGCGGCTGGCGCGGGAGCTCGGGACCAGTTCCTTCGCGCTCCTGCGCGCCTTCCGGGACGCGTTCGGAATGCCGCCGCACGCCTGGCTCACCGATGCCCGGGTGCGACGGGCCCGTCGGCTCCTGGACGGCGGCACCTCTCCCGCGGAGGCCGCGGTGACCGTGGGGTTCACCGATCAGCCGCACCTCAACCGGCACTTCGCCCGGATCGTGGGCGTGCCCCCGGGGGCGTACCAGCGCGAGCGCAAGAACGTACAAGACCTGCCGCGGCGGCTCCTCCTACCGTGGGACACGTGGCAGAACGGACAGCTTCCTCAGACATACGCGTCGGCCGAACCGGGAAACCGGATTCCGCCGTCGTCCGGGACGGACTGGGCGTCGGCGTCGCCGTAGGCCTGTCCGGGTTCGCCTTCGGGGTGACCTCGGCGGGCAGCGGGCTCACCGTGTGGCAGACCTGCGCGCTGAGCCTGCTGGTGTTCACCGGCGCGTCCCAGTTCGCGCTCGTCGGCGCGCTGGCGGCGGGCGGCAACCCGCTCACCGCGGCCGCGGGCGCGTTCTTCCTGGGGGTGCGCAACGCGTTCTACGGTCTGCGGCTGTCGCAGGTGCTCGCCCTCCCGCGCGCGGTGCGTCCGCTGGCCGCCCACTGGGTGATCGACGAGACGACGGCAGTGTCGCTGGCGCAGCCCGGACGGCGCGCGGCCCGGATCGGCTTCACCGTCACCGGGGTGAGCCTGTACGTGCTGTGGAATCTCACGACCCTGCTGGGTGCCCTGGGGGCCGAGGCGATCGGGGACACGGACGCGTGGGGGCTCGACGCGGCCGGCCCCGCGGTCTTCCTGGCGCTGCTCGCGCCGATGCTGCGGACCGGCACCGAGCGGCTCGTGGCCGGGCTCGCCGTCGTGCTGGGGCTCGGGCTGCTGCCGGTCGTGCCGGCCGGGGTGCCGGTGCTGGTCGCCGCGCTCGCCGCGCCCGCCGTGCTGTACCTGAAGGGGCGGCCGCGTGACGAGGAGGATGCGTGATGGGTGTCTGGATCGCGATCATCGCTACGGCCGCGGGGTGCTACGCCGTCAAGCTCGCCGGGCTGCTCGTGCCCGACGGGGCCTTGGAACGGCCTGCCGTACGGCGGCTCGCCGCCCTGCTGCCGGTGGCTCTGCTGGCCGCCCTCACGGCCCAGCAGACCTTCGCCGACGGGCACGCGCTCGTCCTCGACGCGCGGGCCGCCGGGCTGGCGGCGGCCGCCGTGGCCCTGGTGTTGCGGGCGCCCTTCCTGGTGGTCGTCGCGGCGGCCGTGGTGGTGACGGCCGGGGTGCGGGCCCTGGGCGGATGACGCCGGGCCCGGAGGATCAGCCGATCGGGCGGCCGTGCGCCCGCAGGGTGCGCAGGGCCTCGATCGTCACCATGGGGCGGGCCTCCAGGGCCGGGGCGGGCGCCCAGTGGCGCCAGCGGACCGGCCAGCCGCCGTCCTCCTGCTGCTCGCTCGCGAGGTGGTCCAGGGAGCGGGCCATCTCGTCGTCCGTGAACCACGCGCGCGCCAGGGAGCGCGGCGTGCGCGCGAAGTCGTGCGGGAAGTGGTGCTCGCCGGGCGCGTACCCGGGGGCCACCGGGAACGCCTCCAGGTGGTCGGGGTCCAGTGCAGCCAGGCGCTGGTCGCGCACCAGGCGGCCCAGGCGGTCGGCGGCCGCCTCCGCGCGCGGGCGGTCGGGGGCGGAGTCCAGGAAGGTGACGGCGGCCTCGACCTCGTACGGGTGGGACCGCTCCAGGGAGTCCACGGCCTGCCAGCAGAAGTCCGTGGCCCGGAACAGCCAGGCGTGCCACACGTCGTTGCGGTGCAGCAGACCCACCACCGGGCCCGTGGCCAGCAGGTCGCTGGGCGGGTCGTCCACGATCGGGACGAAGGGGGCGGCGGGATAGCCGCGCTGGCCGGGGTCGATCGCGGGCAGGGCGCCGTCGGAGGTGGAGACGGAGGTGAGGTAGCGGCACACCCGCTCGACGCGCCTCCCGCCGAGCAGGCCGACGCGGTCCAGGACCCGCAGCGCGTGCGCGGTGTGCAGGGGCTGGCTGACCGGGCCCCGCAGATCGGGTTCGAGCGCGTGGCCGTAACCGCCGTCCTCGTTGCGGTAGGCGTCCAGTGCCGCCTCGACGGGGTCGGCGCCGCCGTGCAGGAATTCGTACGCGAAGAGGCGCTGTTCCAGCACGCGCGCGGTGAGCCAGACGAACTGCTCGGCGCAGAAGAGCGGGGAACGCGCCGGGGGCGTCTGGGTGAGTGGGGATGATCCGGTTTCGGCCATGGGCAGACCGTAGGGCGGAAAGCGGTCTCGGCAGGCGGTCCCGGCGGGGGCCACCCCCGGGGGCGGGATACTGGGGGCATGCGGTTGACGGTCTTCTGGCAGCGGATGGACGAACATTTCGGCGCGGGTTACGCCGAGACGTTCGCGCGTGATCACGTGATGACGGAACTCGGCGGGCGCACCGTGCACGAGGCGCTGGCGGACGGCTGGGAGGCCAAGGACGTGTGGCGCGTGGTGTGCGCGGTGATGAACGTTCCGGCGGAGCTGCGCTGATCCACGGGGAAGATCACCCGGGGGTGCCGGAGTGTCGGTGCCGTAGGCGAGACTTGTGCCGTGGCATCCACTGACGAGACCGGGCAGGCTCCCCGGCACGCATCCCCGTCCGGCACGACGCCGCCGAACCGGCCCCCGGCCGACGGCGCCGTCGCGGCGGGGGAGCGCATGCCGCGCTGGCTCCCGCGCGCGATGGTCCTCGCGCTCGCGCTCGTCGGCGCGTTCCAGTTGGGCACCTGGGCCTTTCACCAGGTCATCGGCCTGCTGCTCAACATCCTCATCGCGTTCTTCCTGGCGCTCGCGGTGGAACCGGCCGTGAGCCGGATGGCCGCCCGGGGCATGCGCAGGGGGTTCGCCACCTTCCTGGTCTTCTTCGGTCTGCTGATCATGGTCGCCGGGTTCTTCACCCTGCTCGGCTCGATGCTCGCGGGGCAGATCATCAAGATGATCGAGGGCTTCCCGCAGTACCTCGACTCGGTCATCAACTGGGTCAACACCACGTTCCACACCGATCTGCGCCGCGTGGACATCCAGGAGGGGCTCCTCCACTCGGACTGGCTGCGCAGGTACGCCCAGAACAGCGCCGCCGGTGTCCTGGACGTCTCCACCCAGGTCCTGGGCGGCCTCTTCCGGCTGCTGACGATCGCCCTGTTCTCGTTCTACTTCGCCGCCGACGGACCGCGACTGCGCCGCGCGCTGTGCTCCGTCCTGCCGCCCGCCAAACAGGCCGAGGTGCTGCGCGCGTGGGAGATCGCCGTCGCCAAGACCGGCGGGTACCTGTACTCCCGCGGACTGATGGCGCTGATCTCGGGGGTCGCGCACTACGTACTGCTGGAGGCGCTCGGCATCCCGTACGCGCCGGTGCTCGCCGTGTGGGTGGGCGTGGTGTCGCAGTTCATCCCCACCATCGGCACCTATCTCGCGGGCGCCCTGCCCATGCTGATCGCCTTCACGGTCTCGCCGTTGTACGCGTTGTGGGTGCTGGTCTTCGTCGTGGTCTACCAGCAGTTCGAGAACTACATGCTCCAGCCGAAGCTGACCTCCAAGACCGTCGACATCCATCCCGCGGTCGCCTTCGGCTCGGTCATCGCCGGCACCGCCCTCCTGGGTGCCATAGGCGCCCTGATAGCCATCCCGGCCGTCGCCACGCTCCAGGCGTTCCTGGGGGCGTACGTCAAGCGCTACGACGTCACCGACAACCCGCGCGTCCACGGCCACCGGGGCGACGGTGACGGCACCCGCCTGCTCGACCGCGCCCAGGGCCTGTGGGCGCGGGCACGGGCACGGGAGCGGCGCGCCGGCCGCTCGACCGGGGACTGAACTCCTGCCGGACCCACGGCACGCGCCGGGAACGGCTCGCTGCAGCCGAGTGGCGCGCTTGACACGAAAATCGAACATACATTCTTATGGGGGCTCCGGCGAAGCTCGCGACGGGGGTTACGTCCCGATTCGTACGGGTAAGTCCCTGAGTTATCCACAGGCTGGACCGGCGTCGGGGCGCATTGTCAGTGGCAGGCGTTAGCGTCTTTGACGTGAAGCGATCGACTCAAGCAAACCGGGTGGAACCCATGGCAGGAACCGACCGCGAGAAGGCCCTGGATGCCGCACTCGCACAGATTGAACGGCAATTCGGCAAGGGCGCGGTCATGCGCATGGGCGAGCGGTCGAGGGAGCCCATCGAGGTCATCCCGACCGGGTCGACCGCGCTCGACGTGGCGCTGGGCGTCGGCGGTCTGCCGCGCGGCCGTGTCGTGGAGATCTACGGACCGGAATCCTCCGGTAAGACCACGCTGACCCTGCACGCCGTGGCCAACGCCCAGAAGGCCGGCGGCCAGGTCGCCTTCGTGGACGCGGAGCACGCCCTCGACCCCGAGTACGCGCGCAAGCTCGGCGTCGACATCGACAACCTCATCCTCTCCCAGCCCGACAACGGCGAGCAGGCGCTGGAGATCGTGGACATGCTGGTCCGCTCCGGCGCCCTCGACCTCATCGTCATCGACTCCGTCGCCGCGCTCGTCCCGCGCGCGGAGATCGAGGGCGAGATGGGTGACAGCCACGTCGGTCTCCAGGCCCGTCTGATGAGCCAGGCGCTGCGGAAGATCACCAGTGCGCTCAACCAGTCCAAGACCACCGCGATCTTCATCAACCAGCTCCGCGAGAAGATCGGCGTGATGTTCGGCTCCCCGGAGACCACGACCGGTGGCCGCGCGCTGAAGTTCTACGCCTCGGTCCGGATCGACATCCGCCGTATCGAGACCCTGAAGGACGGCACCGAGGCGGTCGGCAACCGCACCCGCGTCAAGGTCGTCAAGAACAAGGTCGCGCCGCCGTTCAAGCAGGCCGAGTTCGACATCCTCTACGGCCAGGGCATCAGCCGCGAAGGCGGTCTGATCGACATGGGCGTGGAGCACGGCTTCGTCCGCAAGGCCGGCGCCTGGTACACGTACGAGGGCGACCAGCTTCGGCCAGGGCAAGGAGAACGCCCGCAACTTCCTGAAGGACAACCCCGATCTCGCCAACGAGATCGAGAAGAAGATCAAGGAGAAGCTGGGCGTCGGTGTGCGCCCGGAGGAGCCCGCCGCCGAGCCGGGCACGGACGCGGCGGCCATCCCGGGCGCAGCCGCGGACGACCCCAAGGCGGGACCGGCAGCCGCCGCCAAGACCGCCAAGACCAAGGCCGCGACCGCCAAGAGCTGATCCGTGACACGACGAACGGACTGGGCCGAGTACGACGCCCACCCCGGCACCCCCTGGGAGCCGGGGGGCCGGGACCACGGCGGTCCCGCCCGGGGCGACCAGGACCGGCCGGGTGACCTGCCGTACGGCGACGACGGCGCACAGGGTGACGGCCCGCGCCGTGGCGGCCGCACGGCCGGGCGCGGTGGCGAGGGCGGGCCGCGCGGCGCGCGCGGACGTCGTCGCCGCGGCTTCGGCGAATCTTCCGCCGAGGACGAGAACTCTTCTCCCTCGTCGAGGGCCGAGCGGGAAGAGCATTCCGCGGACCCGGCTGAGCGGGCGCGGGCGATCTGTCTGCGCCTGCTCACCGGGACCCCGCGCACCCGCAGGCAACTCGCCGACGCGCTGCGCAAGCGCGAGATCCCTGACGACGTGGCCGAGGAGGTGCTCTCGCGGTTCGAGGAGGTCGGGCTGATCAACGACAGCGCCTTCGCGGACGCCTGGGTGGAGTCCCGCCACCACGGCCGGGGACTGGCCCGGCGCGCGCTGGCGCGGGAGCTGCGCACCAAGGGCGTCGCCCCGACGCTGATCGACGAGGCCGTCGCCCAGCTCGACTCCGAGCAGGAGGAGGAGACCGCGCGCGACCTCGTCGCCCGCAAGCTCCGTTCCACCCGCGGCCTCGACCGCGACCGACGGATCCGCCGCCTCGCGGGCATGCTCGCCCGCAAGGGCTACCCCGAGGGCATGGCCCTGCGGGTGGTCCGGCAGGCGCTGGAGGAGGAGGGGGAGGACACGGAGTTCCTCCTGGAGGACGGGGACTGATCCGGTGAGGTGGGGACACCCCCCCGCCGAGGACGCCGGGCCACCTCACTGCACAGGCAGGTGTGCACAGACGACTGTGTACGCATGCCCCCAGCCACTCCCGTGCCCGTCGAGATCGGTGATCTCGCCGCGCTCAAGGCACTTGCCCAGCCGCGCCGCCAGCGCATGCTCGAGCATCTGACGCCGTACGGCCCCGCCACCTCGGCGACCCTCGCCCGGGCCCTCGGCCTGAACACCGGATCCACCAGCTACCACCTGCGCGAACTGGCCAGATACGGCTTCGTCGAAGAGGCCGACGGGGAGCCGCCCGACGCGCGAGGGACGGCCCGCCGGGCTGCGGGGCTGCGGTGTCAGCGGCGCAGTCCTGCCGTGTCCGCCGGGCTGCGGTGTCATTGGCGCAATTCCGTCGCGCCCGCCGAGCCACGGCCTCACCGGCCGTCCCGCCGCCCCCGCAGGGCTACGGCGCCACCGGTAGTCCCGCCGCCCCCGCAGGGCTACGGCGCCACCGGTAGTCCCGCCGCCCTCCATGCCTGGAAGCCGCCGATCAGGTCGGTCGCCCGGTGGAGGCCGAGCTGGTGCAGGGAGGCGGCCGCCAGGCTCGACGCGTACCCCTCGTTGCAGATCACGACGACCCGGAGGGCGTGGTCCGTGGCCTCGGGGAGGCGGTGGCTGCCCTGGGGGTCGAGCCGCCACTCCAGTTCATTGCGCTCGACGACCACGGCCCCGGGGATCAGACCGTCCCGCTCGCGCAGGGCCGCGTACCGGATGTCGACGAGCAGCGCCTCACCCGCGCGGGCGGCCTCGTACGCCTCCCGGGCCTCCACGCGCGCGTATCCCGCCCGCACCCGGTCGAGCAGCTCGTCTATGCCGAGCGGGCTGTCGTCGCTCACTGCCAGTCCTCCGGGCGCTCGACCTGCTCCAGGCGGAGGATCTGCCCCGTGCGGCTGAAGCGGCGGATGCGCGGCAGCGGCGGGTAGTAGGCGTGGACCGAGACGGCATGCTCCTCGCCCGACTCGTTGAGCACCTCGTGGACGTGGTGGCGGCCGAAGGAGCGGCCCCGGCCGGCGGGCAGGGTGCGTTCCCGGTCCACGCCCTCGTTGAGCTCCAGGGTCTTCCAGCCGTCGGTGGGCAGCCGCGCGGCGAGCGAGTACTCCTTGAGCTCGCCCCGGGCGGTGACGAAGGCGCCCACCGATTCGGCGTGGTCGTGCCAGCCGGTGCCGGTGCCGGGCGGCCAGCCGATCAGCCACGCCTCGCTGCCGCCGGGCCCCTCCAGGCGCACCCAGGTGCGCCCCTCGGGGTCCAGGGGGAGGGAGGCGACCAGCTCGGCGTCGGCGGCCGTGCGCCGGACGAAGTCGAGGAGTTCGGCCTGGGTGGGCGCGGCCTGCGCGGGGGCCGAACCAGGGGCCGCACCGGGGGACACGACGGGGGAGACAGACACGGACACCGTCCTGGGAACGTTCGCTGGAGCGTGCGACGGCGCGCGGGCGCACAGGCGCTGTGGCGGCGCACGCCGGGGGAGAGGAGAGGGCGAGTTCAGCAGGAGGGGCGACACACGCAGCCCGCATAGCGGACGAGGTCCATATGGACCCTCCGCCACAGGCGCACATCGGTGTCGGTCACGATCCGGAGTAGACCACGCCGGTCGAGGCCGGTCAACTCACTGTCACCTTGCGGACAAGACAGCACTGCACTGCACAGTGGCAGCGCGTACGGTCGTCCGTCCGGCTACTGCGCCGCCGACCCCGCCGTGGCCTCTTCCGTCGCCTTTCCGCCGACCGCCGCCTCGGCCGCCGCGTACAGGTCGGCCGGGCGCACCCCGTTCAGCGCGGTGACCAGGTGACCGTCGGGCCGTACCAGCAGCACGGTGTGGGCGGCGGCCCCCGGGTAGCTCTCCGCCACGAGCAGCTCGGCCGGCGTCGGCAGGGCCGTCACGGCGGCGGCCAGCCGCGGCATCAGCCCGGCGCTCACCCAGTGGCGGCGCTCCCAGACACCCGTACCGGGCGCGATCAGCAGGACGAGCAGCCGGCCCCGGCCGAGCCGGTCCCGCAGCTGGACGAAGGAGCCGTCCTCGGCGGTCACCCGTACGTCCTCGACCGCCGAGCCGAGGGGCGTGTCCACCGGGACCTCCGCCTCCAGGTGCTGCGGCGCGAGCGGTGAGCCGGCGTAGGTGCCCGGCGCGCCGAGCTGGCCGCGCCCCAGGTGGCCGTCGGAGAGCAGGACGTCGTGGCCACGGGCCGCGCCGGGGACGTACGCCCTTATGCCGCCGGTTCCGCGCAGCAGCGGCAGGACCTGGTCGGCGGCGCGCAGCCGGGCGGCGACCACCGCGCGGCGCTCGCTCTGGTAGCTGTCGAGCAGCGCCTCGTGCGGACCGTGGTGCCAGGCCAGGCCCAGCTTCCAGGCGAGGTTGTCGGCGTCGCGCAGTCCCTCGTCGAGCCCCTGGGTGCCGAGGGCGCCGAGCAGGTGCGCGGAGTCCCCGGCAAGCAGGATCCGGCCCATGCGCCAGCGGCGGGCGAGCCGGTGGTGCACGGTGTGCACACCGGTGTCGAGCAGCTCGTACTCCGGTGTCGGGCCCTCGCTCCAGCCCGCGAGGGTCTCGCGGACGCGCGCCACCAGCAGCTCCGGGGTGACCAGGTCGTTGCCCGGCGGGAGCAGCCAGTCCAGGCGCCAGACGCCGTCGGGCAGCGGACGTCCGGTGACCTCCCCGGCGGAGGGGCCGGACGAGCGCCACGGCGGTGTCCGATGGAGCAACGCCTCGCCGTCCCAGGGAAGTTCCACGCGCAGTGCGGCCACGGCGTGTCGCTCCACCGCCGTACGGCCGGGGAAGCGGATGTCGAGGAGCTTGCGGACGGTGGAGCGGGGGCCGTCGCAGCCGACCAGATAGCTGCCGCGCCACCAGGTGCCCCGGGGGCCGCGGGTGTGGGCGGTGACACCGGAAGGCTCCTGCTCCACGGAGTCCAGCCGGCTGTCCGCGATGACCTTGACCAGCGGCTCGCGCGCGAGGGCGGTGCGCAGGGCGCCGGTCAGCACATGCTGGGCGATGTGCAGCGGGGCCGGTTCGCCCTCGCCGAACACAACCTCGTTCGTCACCTGCCGGCGCCGCATCGACCGCCATCCGGACCAGCGCGTCCCCGCCTGGTCCAGGGGCGTCCCGGTGAGCCGCTCCATGAGGGCGGCGGTGTCCTCGCGCAGCACGACGGTGCGCGCGAGCCGCGGTTCGTCCTTGCCGGGGCCCTCGTCGAGCACGACCGAGGGCACCTCCTGGCGTGCCAGGGCCAGCGCGAGCGTGAGGCCGACCGGCCCCGCTCCGACGATGATCACCGGGTCCACGGCGTGGCGCTCCCTGCCTTCGACGGTGTCCTCGGGGACGAGAGTGAACAACAGGTTGGAGCAGGGTGCACGATCACAGAACGTATGCAACCCATTGTCGTTGTTTGCGTCAAGCGACGAAAGGCAGTGGCGCGCGGAGCGCTGTCTCCCGGCCAGAGGCAGGGCGTCCCGCGGCGCGTGACGCCGACCGGCGGTCGGTGCGCCGCCGCGAGCGCGGCAGCGCACCTGAGCTTGTCGATCTTGAGGCGGAGGCAGTGGCGCATGCCACTGCCTCCGCCTGTGTCGCTCCGCTTGAGTGCGCGTCAGAAACTGGCTCCGCCCGCGCCGGCGCCGTAGCTTCCGCCGACCTCGGCCGCGTTGAGGCCCTGCACCTTTTCCACGCCGAGCACCGCGCCGGTGCCGCGCTTGCTGCGCCGCAGTCGTCGCTCCAGCCAGCTCGCGAAACTGGTCAGGATGAAGTTGAGGACGATGAACATGACCGCGACCACGATGAAGCTCGGGATCACGTTGGCGTAGTTGGCGGCGAGCGTGCCGCGCGAGTTGAGCAGCTCGGTGAAGCCGATCATCACACCGCCGAGCGCGGTGTCCTTCACGATGACCACCAACTGGCTGACGATCGCCGGGAGCATCGCGGTGACCGCCTGCGGCAGCAGGATGCTGCTCATGGTCTGCCCCTTGCGCAGACCGATGGCGTACGCCGCCTCCGTCTGGCCCTTCGGCAGGGCCAGGATGCCGGCCCGTACGACCTCGGCGAGCACCGCCGCGTTGTAGAGGACCAGGCCGGTGACGACGGCGTAGAGGGGCCGGTCCTCGCTGGTGACGCCCGTGGAGCGGGAATAGAACTCGTTGGCGAACAGCATGAGCAGCAGCACCGGGATGGCGCGGAAGAACTCCACCACCGTGCCGGCCGCGATGCGCACCCACCGGTGGTCGGACAGCCGGGCGATGCCGAAGACCGCGCCCAGCGGAAGGGCGATCACCATGGCGAGCGCCGCGGCCTTGAGCGTGTTGACCAGGCCGGGCAGCAGATACGTCGTCCAGGCCTCGGACTCGGTGAACGGCTTCCACAGGGCGGAGGTCAGCTGCTCCTTCTCGTCCATCTTCTGCCACATCCACCACAGGAGCAGCACGACGAGGACGCCGAAGGTCACCGAGAGGGCGAGGCTGCGCCGCCTGGCGCGGGGGCCGGGAGTGTCGTAGAGGACGGAACTCATCGCTTCACCGCCAGTCGCTTGCCCAGCCAGCCGAGGAGGAGGCCGGTCGGCAGGGTCAGGACCACGAACCCGAAGGCGAAGACCGCGCCGATGAGCAGCGTCTGCGCCTCGTTCTCGATCATTGTCTTCATCAGGTAGGCGGCCTCGGCGACGCCGATCGCGGCCGCCACCGTGGTGTTCTTGGTCAGTGCGATCAGCACGTTGGCCAGCGGGCCGATCACCGCGCGGAACGCCTGGGGCAGGACGATGAGCAGCAGGGTCTGGTGGAAGCTCAGACCGATCGCGCGGGCCGCCTCCGCCTGGCCGAGCGGCACGGTGTTGATGCCGGAGCGCAGCGCCTCGCAGACGAAGGCCGCGGTGTAGCCGGCCAGGCCGAGCACGGCCAGCCGGAAGCCCTGGACGTCGAAGTCCGAGGCGCCCAGGGTCATTCCGAAGACGTCGGCGAGGCCGAGTGAACTGAACAGGACGATGACCGTCAGGGGGATGTTCCGGACGACGTTGACGTAGACGGTGCCGAAGCCGCGCATCACCGGGACCGGGCTGACCCGCATCGCGGCCAGCAGGGTGCCCCAGACCAGGGCCCCCACGGCGGAGAGGGCGGTGAGTTTCACCGTCATCCAGAACGCCCCGAGGACGTCGTAACCTTCAAGAAAGTCGAACACGATCTCCCGCGCTTCCGGGTGGGTGGCGTATGAGGAGGGCGGGGCGCGCCGCCGCCGTGATCGCGACGGACGGCGGCGCACCGCAGAAATCCCGCTGGGCGGCTAGGAGGCGTTCGGGACGATGACGCCGATCTTCGGGGCCGGCTCGTTCTTGTAGTTCGCCGGGCCGAAGTTGGCGGAGACCGCCTTGTCCCAGGAACCGTCGCTGACCATCTTCTCCAGCGCCTTGTTGATCTTGTCGACGGTTGCGGTGTCGCCCTTCTTGACACCGATGCCGTAGTTCTCGTTGCTGAGCTTGAGACCGGCGAGCTTGAACTTGCCCTTGTACTGGTCCTGGGAGGCGAAGCCGGCCAGGATCGAGTCGTCGGTGGTCACCGCGTCCACGGCGCCGTTCTGGAGGGCGGCAATGCACTCCGAGTAGGAGCTGACCTCCTTGAGCTTCGCGTCCGGGGCGATCGTCTTCTGCACGTTCTGCGCCGAGGTCGAACCGGTCACGGAACACAGCTTCTTGCCGTTGAGGTCCGTGCCCTTGGCGATGGTCGAGTCGGTCTTGATCAGCAGGTCCTGGTGGGCCAGCAGGTACGGGCCGGCGAAGTCGACCTTCTGCTTGCGCTCGTCCGTGATCGAGTAGGTCGCGGCGATGAACTTGACGTCCCCGCGCGCGAGGGCGTTCTCGCGGTCGGCGCTCTTGGTCTCGACGAACTCGATCTTGTCCGCGTCGTAGCCGAGCTGCTTGGCGACATAGGTGGCCACGTCCACGTCGAAGCCGGCGAAGGTGCCGTCGGGCTTCTTCAGGCCGAGGCCGGGCTGGTCGTACTTGATGCCGATCTTGATCTTGCCGCCGCCCCCGCTGGAGCCGCTGCCCGTGTCGTCCTTCTTGTTGTCGCCGCCGCAGGCGGTGGCGGACAGGGCGAGAGCGAGCACGACGGCCGAGGCGGCAGTGACCTTGCGAAGCTTCATGGCTACTTCCTTAGGGAGTGAAGAAGGGATGAGCGCGTTTCGGGTGCCGGCGGTTCAGTGGTGCAGGATCTTCGACAGGAAGTCCTTCGCACGGTCACTGCGCGGGTTGCTGAAGAACTGCTCGGGTGCGGCTTCCTCGACGATGCGGCCGTCGGCCATGAAGACCACCCGGTTCGCGGCCGATCGGGCGAAGCCCATCTCGTGGGTGACGACGATCATGGTCATGCCGTCGCGGGCGAGCTGCTGCATGACCTCCAGCACCTCGTTGATCATCTCGGGGTCGAGAGCGGAGGTCGGCTCGTCGAAGAGCATGACCTTGGGGTCCATCGCCAGTGCCCGGGCGATGGCGACACGCTGCTGCTGACCGCCCGAGAGCTGGGCCGGGTACTTGTCCGCCTGAGTACCCACTCCGACGCGGTCCAGCAGGGCGCGGGCCTTGTCCTCGGCCTGCTTCTTGTCCGTCTTGCGGACCTTGACCTGACCCAGCATCACGTTCTCGAGCACGGTCTTGTGCGCGAAGAGGTTGAACGACTGGAAGACCATGCCGACGTCGGCCCGCAGCCGTGCCAGCGCCCTGCCCTCCTCGGGCAGCGGCTTCCCGTCGATCGTGATCGAGCCGTCGTCGATTGTCTCGAGACGGTTGATGGTGCGGCACAGGGTCGACTTCCCGGACCCGGAGGGCCCGATGACCACGACGACCTCACCGCGGGTGATCGTCAGATCGATGTCCTGGAGTACGTGCAACGCGCCGAAGTGCTTGTTGACGCTCTTCAGGACGACGAGATCCCCGCCGGGCGGGACCGCGTCTTGCTTGGTCACCGATACTTCGGTCATCGCTCTCAGGCTCCGTCCACCTCGGTTTCGGAGGACAGTAGTGACCGGCCGCGACCAGCGTCATTACATCTGAGGGGAATCTGAGCATCACGATCCGATAGCAATCGGACACGGGTCGTAGCACTTGGACGTGCGTGCGTATCGGGCGGGTAACGGAAGCCGTGCGCAACCGGAACCCACTTGACGGCGTCATCGTCCATCAGCGTGACTGCATGGTGCGCACGCGCGCGTGCCCGCGTTTTGTACACAAACAGACCAAACGGCCGATGAATCGGAGGGGGCCGGGATGAGACTGCTCCTCGTCGAGGACGACAACCATGTCGCCGCCGCGCTGTCCGCGGTCCTCAAGCGGCACGGTTTCGACGTCACGCACGCCCGCAACGGCGAGGAGGCCCTCCAGGCGCTCGTCCCCGAAGGCCCCGGCTTCGGAGTCGTCCTGCTCGACCTCGGTCTGCCCGACCAGGACGGCTACGAGGTCTGCGGCAAGATCCGCAAGCGCACCGCCACGCCGGTGATCATGGTGACGGCCCGTTCCGACGTGCGCTCCCGCATCCACGGCCTCAACCTGGGCGCCGACGACTACGTGGTGAAGCCGTACGACACCGGCGAGTTGCTCGCCCGCATCCACGCCGTCAGCCGGCGCACCGTCCACGAGGACGCGGGCACGGCCGCCGAGGACGCGCTGCGGCTCGGGCCCGTACAGATCGAACTGCCCACCCGGCGCGTCACCGTGGACGGCACCGTCGTCCAGCTCACCCGGAAGGAGTTCGACCTGCTCGCGCTGCTCGCCCAGCGGCCCGGTGTCGTCTTCCGCCGGGAACAGATCATCAGCGAGGTGTGGCGCACCAGTTGGGAGGGGACGGGGCGCACCCTGGAGGTGCACGTCGCCTCCCTGCGCGCCAAGCTGCGCATGCCCGCCCTGATCGAGACCGTGCGCGGCGTCGGGTACCGGCTCGTCGCTCCGGCCGGGTAGCGGGGACCGTCGTTGCGTACACGTCTGCTGCCGCTGCTCATCGTCCTGTTGGCGGCCGTTTTGCTCGCCCTCGGGGTGCCGCTGGCCGCCAGTGTGGCGGGGGCGCAGCAACAGCGGGTGGTCGTCGACCGGATCGACGACACCGCCCGCTTCGCCGCGCTCGCCCAGAACGTCACCGTACCGTCGGGCACGGACGCGAGCGCGTCCGCGTCGATGGACGAGCGGCTGCTGACGCTCGGGCGTGAACTCGACAGCTACTACGAGGTCTACGACATCCGGGCCGCCGTCTTCTCCACCACGGGTACCCCGCTGGCCAGTGCGCCCAAGGGGTTCACCATCCCCCAGGCGGGCGAGGTGCATGTGGCGTACGCCGAGGCCCTGCTCAGCCGGCGCAGCCATGACCCGGAGCAGGTGTGGCCCTGGCAGCGCAACCGGCTCGTCGTGGCGTCGCCGGTCATCCGGGACGGTGACGTGGTCGCGGTCGTCGTCACCGACTCGCCCACCGGGCCGATGCGGTCCCGCATCCTGCACGGCTGGCTGATCATCGGCGCGGGCGAGGTGGCCGCCATGCTGCTGGCCATCGGCGCCGCGCTGCGGCTGACCGGATGGGTGCTCAAACCCGTACGCGTGCTGGACATCACCACGCACGCGATCGCCAGCGGCCGGCTGAAGTCCCGGGTGGCGGTGGCGAGCGGACCGCCGGAACTCAGGCGGCTGGGCCGGTCGTTCAACGAGATGGCCGACAACGTCGAGGACGTGCTGGAGCAGCAGCGCGCCTTCGTCGCCGACGCCTCGCACCAGTTGCGCAACCCGCTCGCCGCGCTGCTGCTGCGCATCGAACTGCTCGCCTACGAACTCCCGGAGGGCAACGAGGAGATCGCCTCCGTCCAGAGCGAGGGCAAACGCCTGGCGCAGGTGCTGGACGACCTGCTCGACCTCGCCCTGGCCGAGCACACCGAGGCCGATCTCAGGGTCACCGACATCGGCGCGCTGACCGCCGAGCGCGTCGCCGCCTGGGCGCCGACGGCCGAGGCCAAGGGCGTCCGGCTGGTCGGCGACTGCCCGGCCACCACGGCCTGGGCCGACCCCGTCACCCTGTCCAGCGCGCTGGACGCGGTGATCGACAACGCGGTGAAGTTCACGCCGGAGGGCGAGCGCGTCGAGGTCCGGGTCGCGGCCGACGGCGAGACGTCCACCGTCGTCGTCACCGACCACGGACCCGGCCTCACCGACGAGGAACTCACGCGCGTGGGCGACCGCTTCTGGCGCAGCGCACACCACCAGAACATCAAGGGCTCCGGCCTCGGCCTGTCCATCACCCGCACGCTGCTGGCGGCGGGCGGCGGCTCACTCTCCTACGAACGCCACGAGCCGACCGGCCTGAAGGTGACGGTGTCGGTACCGAGGTCGCGGCCTGCGGCCTGATTTCGGATTACGGCTCGATCGAGGTCTGCGGGCTGGTGCGGCTTACGGCTCGGTCGAGGGGCCGAGGGCTGGTCTTGCTTACGGCTTGGTCGCGGCCGACGGTTTGGTTGCGGTCCGCGGCCTGTCCAGGACCCGCGGCCTGTCCAGGACCCGCGGCCTGATCTCGGCCTATGGCCTGTCCAGGACCCGCGGCCTGATCGCGGCCTATGGCCTGGTTGTGACCTACGGCTTGGTCGCTGGCGACAGCCGGCGTGGCCCGTGGCCGGACTGCGGGCGCGGACTGCGGTCTGCGGCTCGACTGCGGCCAACCGCGTGTTTGCGGCCCGTGACCTGTCCGGGGCCCACGGCCGGACCGTGGTCTTCGGCCTGGTCGCGCCCGACAGCCGGGCAACGCCGACAGCCGGACCGCGCCCGACAGTTGGACCGCGGCCCGCGGCCGCGACCTACGGCTTCACCGAGCGGTAGTAGCGCCGCGCTCCTTCGTGCAGGGGGAGCGGGTTGGTGTCGATCGCGGTGCGCAGGTCGACCAACTGCGCGGAGTGGACGCGCGAACCTATGTCGTCCCGGCTCTTGATGACGATCCGGGTCATCCACTCGGTGAGCCGCGGATCCATGTCCGTACGGGTGATCATCACGTTGGACACGGCGATCGTCGGGACCGTCTCGCCGTTCTGCACGGTCCGGTACACCGACTCGGACATGTTCGTGGCCCGGTAGTAGCTCGTGGAGCTGTCCTGGCTGTGCATCTTGGCGACGAGCGCGGCGTCGATCGGCACGAAGCGGAAGGCGAAGGTCTTCGCCAGGCCCGTCAGACCGCCCGTGGGAATGCCGCCGGACCAGAAGAACGCGTCGATGTCCCCCTGCTTCAGGGCCTGCGGGCCGTTGTTGATGCCCTTGTCCACGGCCTTCACGTCCTTGTCCGGGTCCAGGCCCGCCGCCTCCAGCACCCGGTTGGCGATCAGACGGACACCCGAGCCGGGCAGGCCGGTGGCCACCGTCTTGCCCTTCAGGTCGGCGACGGAGCGGATGCCGGAGTCACGCGGCACCACCAGTTGCACGTAGTCGTCGTAGAGCCGGGCCACTCCGCGCAGCCGGGCCGCCGAGCCCGGATGCCGCGACTCGTACAGCTGCACGGCGTCGGCCGCCGCGATGGTGAAGTCGGCGTGGCCGGTCGCCACGCGCTCGACGTTGTCCTGCGAGCCGTTGCTGGACATCAGGACCACGGTCAGGCCCGGCATGTCCTTGGCGAGCTCGTCGCGCAACTGGCTGCCGTACGACTGGTAGACACCGCGGGACGTGCCCGTGCTGAAGGTGATCCTCCCGCTCGGCGGATCCTCGCCCAGCGGCAGCAGCCACCACAGCAGCAGACCGAGCACGACGACACCGGCCGCCGCCCCCTGCCGGGCCTGCCGTCGGCCGATACGGGAGAAAACCTTGGACATGCGCCGATCCTGCCAGCCGGTGCGGGGAGCTGGCCAGGCCGGGCGCAGGGGGACGGGCGCTCCGGGCCGCTGTCAGTGGGGCTCGTTAGAGTCGGGGGCATGAGCACTTCCTCGCCCGCGGACCTGGTCCGTGACTTCCACCGCGCCTTCGGGCTCGACGCGCGCAGCACGCCCACGGAGGTGTCCCCGGGCCTCGCCGCGCACCGCGGTGAACTGCTCGCCGAGGAGGCGGCGGAGGTCGCCGAGGTGTCGGTGAGCGGCCCGCTGGACCGGCTGGCGCACGAACTGGCCGATGTCGTCTACGTCGCGTACGGCACCGCGCTGGTGCACGGCATCGACCTCGACGCGGTGATCGCCGAGATCCACCGCTCGAACATGACCAAGCTCGGCCCCGACGGACAGGTCTCCCGCCGGGCCGACGGCAAGGTGCTCAAGGGCGAGCACTACGAGGCGCCGGACGTCTCCGCGGTGCTGCGCCGCCAGGGATGGATACCCGGCGGCGCGGCGACCGGCGCGTCGGAGCCGGGCGGCCGGGTGCAGGCCGCCTCGGACGGCTAGGGCGCGTTGCCCGCCAGCTTCCACTCCCGGTGGAGTGTGCCGAGGGGGATGTCCTTGCGGAGCACCGGTGTGCCGAAGATGGTCAGCTGGAGCCGCAGGGTGCCTGTGAGGTCGACGCCGCCGTAGAGGGCCCAGCTGCCGTCGGCCTCGAACACCGCGTCGGTCCCGGTGACCGTGGCGGTGCCCTCGCCGCGGACGTACGGCGCGAGGTCGGCGAGGACGCCGACACTGCCGTAGAGGCCGACGCCGGCCTCGGCGCCCAGGGCCGCCTTGACGCCCCCTGCGGTGGTGACGGAGGTGCGCACGGGGGTGCTGGTCATGTCGGAGGAACTGACCGGCGTCCAGCCCCGGTCGAGCCCGAAGGTGCCACCGGCCTTGAAGTCGCCCTTGAGCTTCTGTTCCACGTCCACGGTGATCTTTCCGTCGCCGCTGATCTCGACGTAACAGGTCAGATCGAGGTTGACCACGACGGGCACGGGACCCACCTGGAGGACGGGGTCGGCGTGCAGGGTCGCGAAGGGGATCCGGGTGGGGGCGGCGGAGGCGCCGGCCCGGCCCTTGAGGGACCAGCCCGAGGTCCACTCCCCGGACACGCCCAGGTAAGCCGAGGCGGGCGCGGTGTCGGTGCCCTCGCCGCCGTACCGGAAGTCCACCTGCGGGGCGACCTGGACGAAGCCCTCGACTGAGGCGTTTGCGGAGGCGGACCCCTGGGTCACCGTGGGCAGTGCGGCGCGGACGTCGAGGCGCAGGCTGCCCAGCGGGACGGTCGCGCCCTCCGATCCGACACGGACGTCGCCCGTGCCCGCCCAGGAGACGTCGACGTCGGGCAGCAGTGTGTCGACGTCGAAGGAGGCCGGGTCGACGGGCACGCTGCCCTTGGCGGTGTCGTCCCCGAGCAGGGAGTTGAGCCGGGCCGGTTCGGTCTGCACCTCCGTGCCCTGCTCGGTCTCGCCGATCACCTTGGTGACCTTGGCGAGGAGCCCCCGCGGGGCGCCGGGTGCGGGAGCGCTGGCGATCACGTCGCCGACGGCGGTGCGCTGCCGCGGGGCCGCCGAGGCGCTCGGCGAGGCGGGACCCGAGGGGGAGGCACTCGGCGAGGGCGGGGAACTCGCCCGGCCCGGAGTCTCGTTCGAGGAGATGACGGCCCGTCGGGTCCTGCTGTCGTACGAGGCGACGCTGAGCTCGGTCCGGTGGGCCCTGCCGTCGGACCTGGCCGGATTGGCCGAGGCGGTCGCCGTGCCCGCCGGGGCGGCCGCCACCGCCAGCGAGCGGCCGGCGTCGGAGTCCGGGGCGGGGGACTCCCGGACGGCCGCGGTGGAGGCGGAGGCGGAAGCGGCCTGGGGCTGGGCGGAGGAGCACCCCGTGGCGAGGAGGAGGGCGGATGCGGCTAAGGCGGGCATGAGGGCACGGGTGTGCCTCAGGCGTCTGCGCAAGGTCAGTCCTGGGGATGGGGGGTGAGAGGGGGGACCGGCCGGGCACGGTGGGACACCGGATGCCTACTTGCCGGTAATAAGCCATGAGCATGCCATGGCCCCCTCGTCGGCGGCCCGGGATTCCGCCACCGTGGGATGTGACGTGCGTCACGGAGTGGGACGGGGGCCGCGCTCCGGAAGAACGCGGCCCCGCCTTGACGCCGACGTGTCGTCGGCGCCTCGTCTCAGTCGCCCACCGGGGTCTGCGACCGCGGCACGGACTCGGTCCACTGTTCCGGCAGGTCGGCCCCTGGGGTCCGGCGGCTTGTCCACCAGCGGGCGAGCGGTTCCGTGTAGCGCGCGGTGAGCGGGCCCAGGACCACCAGGAGCAGGACGTACGCCGTCGCCAGCGGGCCGAGGGACGGCTCGATCCCGGCGGTGACCGCGAGACCGGCGATGACGATCGAGAACTCACCGCGGGCGACCAGCGCGCCGCCCGCGCGCCAGCGGCCCTTGACGGAGATGCCCGCGCGCCGGGCCGCCCAGTAGCCGGTGGCGATCTTCGTCGCGGCGGTGACCACGGCCAGCGCCAGCGCGGGCAGGATGACCGGAGGAATGCTCGCGGGGTCGGTGTGCAGCCCGAAGAAGACGAAGAAGATCGCCGCGAACAGGTCCCGCAGCGGGCTCAGCAGCGTGTGCGCGCCCTCCGCCGCCTCCCCCGACAGCGCGATGCCCACGAGGAACGCACCCACCGCCGCGGACACCTGCAACTGCTGCGCCACGCCGGCGACCAGGATCGTCAGGCCCAGCACCACGAGCAGCAGCTTCTCCGGATCGTCGCTGGAGACGAACCGGGAGATGACCCGGCCGTAGCGCACCGCCGCGAACAGCACGAGCCCCGCGACGCCCAGCGCGACGGCCAGGGTGAGGCTGCCCGCAGCCAGTCCCACCCCGGCCACCAGCGCCGTGACGATGGGCAGATAGACCGCCATCGCCAGGTCTTCGAGGACCAGCACGCTGAGGATGACCGGCGTCTCGCGGTTGCCGACCCGGCCCAGGTCGTTCAGCACCTTCGCGATCACCCCGGAGGACGAGATCCAGGTGACGCCCGCCAGCACCACCGCCGCCACCGGACCCCAGCCCAGCAGCAGTGCCATGGCCGCGCCGGGCAGCGCGTTCAGGGCGCAGTCGACCAGGCCCGACGGATAGTGCGACTTCAGGTTGGAGACCAGATCGCTCGCCGTGTACTCGAGGCCCAGCATGAGCAGCAGCAGGATGACGCCGATCTCGGCGCCGGTGGCCACGAACTCCTCGCTCGCGCCCAGTGGCAGCAGCCCGCCCTCGCCGAAGGCCAGCCCGGCCAGCAGGTACAGCGGTATCGGCGAGAACGAGAAGCGGGCGGCGAACCGGCCGAGCAGTCCGAGCGCCAGGATGATGGAACCGAACTCGATCAACAGGACTGCGGAGTGCACTCGATCACTCCCGCCCGAGGATCGCGGCGGCCGCGTCCACGCCCTCGCGGGTGCCGATCACGATGAGGGTGTCGCCGCCCGCCAGCCGGAAGTCCGGCGCCGGGGACGGGATGGCCTCCGCGCGCCGCAGCACCGCCACGATGGACGCGCCCGTCTCGGTGCGCATCCGGGTGTCGCCCAGAAGGCGGCCGTTCCAGCGGGACGCGCCCGCGATCTCGATGCGCTCGGCGACCAGGCCCAGGTCGCTGGTGTACAGCAGGCTCGGGCTGTGATGGGAGGGCATCAGCGCATCGATCAGCGAAGCGGCCTCCGTGCCTGTCAGGCGCAGCGACTGGGCGCAGGAGTCCGGGTCGTCGGCCTGGTACACGCCGACGGTGCGGGAGCCGTCACGATGGGCCACCACGGACAGATGGCGCTGCTCTCGTGTCACCAGGTCGTACTGGACGCCGATGCCTGGCAGCGGTGTCGTGCGGAGGCGTGGAGCAGACACTTTTCTTCCCCTTTTGCTCTTTTTATTACGTTCTTCGGGTAAGTCGGTGATCTTCAAAATGAAGGTGCCTGGAGCGGTCATGCTGCCATCCGGTCGTACGGTGACGACATGGGTGTTGTGACGGATGGACAGGGGTGGTGGAGCCCGGAGAGGCTGGGCAGGGCTGTGCCGTGGGTGCGTGGCGGGAAGGGAGGGACCAGGAGCGTGTCGTTGTTCGTGCGGATCTTCACGCTCAACGCCGTCGGTCTGACCGTGGCCGCCGCGCTGCTGCTGGGACCGGTCACCGTCTCCACCCCTGTCCTTCCGGGCGAGGCGCTCGTCGTCCTCGGCGGACTCGCCGTGCTCCTGGCCGTCAACGTCCTGGTGCTGCGGGTGGGCCTGGCCCCGCTCGGGCGGCTGGGCCGCGCGATGGCCGGTGCCGACCTGCTGCGACCGGGCGCCCGTGCCGTGGTCTCGGGGCCGGTCGAGACGGCGGAGCTGATCACCACGTACAACACGATGCTCGACCGGCTGGAGGCCGAGCGGGCCGCCAGCGCGGCCCGGGCGCTGTCCGCCCAGGAGGGCGAACGCCATCGCATCGCGCGCGAACTGCACGACGAGGTCGGCCAGACCCTGACCGCCGTCCTCCTCCAGCTCAAGCGGGTCGCCGACCGCGCGCCGGAGGACCTGCGCGAGGAACTGGGGCAGGCGCAGGAGGCCACCCGCGCCGGGCTGGAGGAGATCCGGCACATCGCGCGCCGGCTGCGCCCCGGCGTCCTCGACGAACTCGGCCTGCTCAGCGCGTTGCGCTCGCTCGCCACCGAGTTCACCACCCATGGGCTGACGGTGCGGCACGACGTGCACGCCGGTCTGCCTCCGTTGACCGAGGAGACGGAACTCGTGCTCTACCGGGTCGCCCAGGAAGCCCTCACCAACACCGCACGCCACGCCGGCGCCGACCGCGCCGAACTCCGGCTGCGGCCGCTCGGCGACGGCGTCGAACTCCTCGTACGCGACAACGGCCGAGGCCTCGGTACGGCGGCCGTGGAGGGCGCGGGCATCACGGGCATGCGGGAACGGGCCCTGCTGATAGGGGCGACGCTGACGGTGCAGTCGCCGAGCGGTGCCTGGGCGGCGGGGGGTGCGGAGAAACGTTCTTTTGGTGCGGGTCGGCCCGCGACCGGCGGCGCGGGTACGGACGTACGACTGCGGGTGACGGCGCAAGCCGGCCCGGCGCCGGCCGCGCCCCCGCTCGGAGTGGACCGATGACCCGGGACGGCCTGGCGCGGTCGGCCGCGTCCCGGGCCGGCACTCCATGGTCGGCCGGGCCCCCGCAGGCGGCCGGGTCACGGGTCGGCACCCCGTCGTCGGCCGGGGCGCAGGTGGCTCTGTCGCAGGCTGGCACGTCGTCGTCGGCCGGTTCACAGGCGTCCGGTTCACAGGCGTCCGGGGCTCAGCCGTCCGGTTCACAGGCGTCCGGGGCTCAGCCGTCCGGTTCACAGGCGGCCGGGTCGACGGGGGCCGGGTCGCGGGCCGGCACCTGGTCGTCGGCCGGGTCACCGGCGACCAGGTCACGGGCGGTGGAGCCGCAGGCCGGTAGCCCGCCGATCCGTGTCCTCCTCGCCGATGATCACACCCTCGTCCGCCGCGGGGTGCGGCTCATCCTCGACGGGGAGCCCGATCTGGAGGTCGTGGCCGAGGCCGGGGACGGGGCCGAGGCGGTCGAGCGGGCCCGGGCCGGGGACATCGACCTGGCGGTCCTCGACGTGGCGATGCCCCGCATGACCGGTCTCCAGGCGGCCCGTGAGCTGTCCCGCCGGCTGCCCGCCCTGCGCATCCTCGTCCTGACCATGTACGACAACGAGCAGTACTTCTTCGAGGCCCTCAAGGCGGGCGCGGGTGGTTACGTCCTGAAGTCCGTCGCCGACCGCGACCTGGTCGAGGCCTGCCGGGCCGTGGTGCGTGACGAACCGTTCATCTACCCCGGCGCCGAGCGTGCCCTCGTCCGCTCCTACCTCGAGCGGCTGCACCGCGGCGACGGGGTCGAGGGGCTGCCCGAGCGGCCGATCACCGAGCGCGAGGAGGAGATCCTGAAACTGGTCGCCGAGGGCCACACCTCACGCGAGATCGGCGGCCTGCTGCACATCAGCGCCAAGACCGTCGAACGGCACCGGGCCAACCTCCTCCAGAAACTCGGCATGCGCGACCGCCTGGAGCTGACCCGCTACGCCATCCGCGCCGGCCTCATCGACCCCTGACGGCGCCGTCGGTTCCCCAGCCCGTCGACGGCCGTCACAGCAGCGTGCTCCAGTCCTCGTCCGGGTCCAGGCCGGTCGCCCCGAGGAACAGCAACTCACGGTCGTCGGCCGCTTCCTCGGGCGCGCCGTCCGGACCGGGCAGCGGCTGCTCGGTCCAGATGCACTTGCCGTGCGCCGTGTAGCGCGCGCCCCACCGCCCGGACAACGCCGTGATCAGCTGCAGACCCCGGCCGCCCTCGTCGGTCTCCGTGGCCCGGCGGATGCGGGGCATGGCCTGGCTGCCGTCGTACACCTCGCAGACCAACTCGGCGCCGTACAGCAGCCGCAGCCGCACCGGGCCGCGGGCATGGCGGACGACATTGCCCACGAGTTCGCTGACCAGGAGTTCCGCGGTGGGGGCGAGCTGCTCCAGGTCCCACAGGGCGAGCTGTTCCCGGACGTGGCGACGGGCGTGCCCGGCCGCTCGCGGGTCGTCGGGCAGCGGCCAGGAGGCCAGCCGCCCGGCGGGCAGCGCGTGCAGACGCGCGACGAGTAACGCCGCGTCGTCGGCGGCCTGCTGGTCGGCGGGCAGCAGTGCGGACGTCAACGTGTCGCACAACTGTTCGAGCTCCGTGGTGGTGTCGAGCGCACCGCGCGCGTGGGCCGCGCTCAGCAGCCGGGCCAGCTCCGCGGTCCCCTCGTCGATGTCCCGCTTCGCCGACTCCACGAGTCCGTCGGTGTACAGCACGAGCAGACTGTCCTCCGGCACCTCCAGCTCGACCGTCTCGAACGGCGGCTCCGCCGCGCCCAGCGGCGGGTCGGCGTCCCGTTCCGGGAAGTACACGCTCCCGTCGGGACGCACCAGCGCCGGCGGCGGATGCCCGGCGCGGACCAGGGAACAGAGCCGGGTGGTCGAGTCGTAGAGCGCGTACAGACAGGTGGCGTACGACCCCTCGCCCATGGCCCCGACGATGTCGTTGAGGTGGCCCATGATCTCGCCGGGCGGAAGTTCCAGGTCGGCCAGGGTGTGGACGGCGGTGCGCAGCCGCCCCATGGTGGCCGCCTCCGGCAGTCCGTGCCCCATGACGTCACCGGCGACGAGCGCGACCCGCCCCCCGGACAGCGGGATGACGTCGTACCAGTCGCCGCCCACGTCCGCGCCCGGTCCGGCCGGCAGATAGCGGGCGGCCGCCGTGCACGCGGCGAGGTCGGGCAGCGCTTGGGGGAGCAGACTGCGCTGGAGCTCGCGGGAGCGGGTGTATTCGGCGTCGTACAGCCGGGCTCGCTCCAGCGACTGCGCCACGAGGGCGCTGATCGTGGTCAGCAGGGCGCGCTCCTCGGCGGTGAGCAGGCGCAGCCGGTCGAAGGCCACCACACAGACCCCGAACGTGTGTCCGGAGGCGGTGAGCGGCAGGAACGCCCACGCCTGCTTGCCCGCGCGCTCCGGCAGGCCGGTCAGCCGGGGGGAGTGCGCGGTCAGCTCCTGCGGCGAGGAGAAGAACAGGGGCGTACCGGTGCGGATCGCGTCCCAGGAGGGATCGCCGGACACCCTGCGGCGGCCGTCGATGAGGGTCAGGAAGTCCTCCGGATAACCGACGGCCCCGACCGAGTGCAGCCGGTCCTCCTCGGTCACCTGGACCAGTACCCCGGCGGCGGCGAACGGCGGCAGCACCCGGCGGGCCACCGCGTCCACCACGTCCTGCGAGGTGGTGGCCTTCGCCAGCTCCGCGGCGAGCTCCGCGATCCGCGCCGACCGCTCGGCCGCGGCCCGCTCGTCCGACTGCCGTGACTCGGCGAGCCGGCGGTTCTCGGTGACGTCGGTGAAGTACAGGGTGCGTCCGTCGGGTCCCGGCACCAGCCGCAGGTGGTAGCGGCAGCCGCAGGAGGGCACCCGCACGTCGAAGCCGGCCGGCTTCTCCTCGGCCGCGGCGGCCAGACAGCGGGCCTGCAGCCCGGGCACCTGCCGTGCGGCGGGCAGGTCCCAGAGCAGCCGTCCGAACAGCTCCTCCTCCGAGAAACCGAGGAACCGCTCGGCCTCCAGGTTGGCGAAGGTGATCCGCCACTCGTCGTCCACCGCGAGGAAGCCGTCGCTCATGTGCCGCAGGGCCCGGCCGAGCGTGTCGCGGGCACTGCACGACTCCTCGCTCTCCCAGCCCACCCCGATCATCCGCAGTGCCTCGCCCCGCGCGTCGTACGTGGCCCGGCCGCGCGCGTGCGTCCAGACGTACGAGCCGTCCGCGCGCCGCACCCGGTACGCGGCCTCGTAGACGGACCGGTCGAGGATCGCCCGCTGGGTCGCCGCCAGCGTGGGCGCCAGGTCGTCGGGGTGGACGAGCCGCATCCAGCTGTCGATCCTCCCGGTGAAGTCGGCCGGGCGGGTGCCGTACAGCTCCAGCGCCGCCTCGTCCCAGATCAGTTCACCGCTGCGGATGTCCCAGTCCCACGAGCCGACCCGGACCTCCTTGAGGGCCCGCCGCAGCCGCTCCCCGCTCGGCCGCGGCCGCGCAGGCCCGGACGGCCGCGGTGCCCCGGCCATGCGGTCCTCGGTCCAGGCGACGAGGGACCGCAGGAACTCCCATTGCTCCGGCGTGGGTCCACCGCGGTCACCGGCCACCACGGTCAGCACGCCGACGCTCCGCGATCCGCTGAACACGGGGAGGGCGGCGAGTCCGGTACCGGGCCAGACGGGCGCCGGGACCGGACTCGCCGCCCCGGGGCCAGGCTCGGCGGCCTTGGAGACCGGCCGGGCGGGCCCGGGGACCGGCCTGGCGGGTTCGGGGACCGGCCGGGGGGACCCGAAGGCCTGCTGGCGGGACCCAGGGGCCGGCCTGGCGGGTTCGGCGACCGGCCATGGGGAACCCGACCTCGGCTCGACGGACCCGGACTTCGGCCGGGCTGACCCCGGCTTCGGCTCGGCGGAGCCGGACTTGGGCCGGGCTGACCCGGGCCCCGGCCCGGCGGACCCGGACGCTCGCCCTGCGGGCGCGGCCCCTGGCCCGGCGGACCCGGACCCCGGCGCGGCGGGCGCGGCCCCAGGCCGGGGGGACCCGGACCCCGGCCGGGCGGCGTTCGGTACCCACACGCCCTTGCTCTCCCGGAGTGCGCGGGCCGGAGCCGACGGTCCCTCCTGGTCGACGATCTCCCAGGAACTCGTCAGAACGGGGGGAAGGCCCACGGCCGACACGAGCCGCAGTGCGGACATCGGACCCCGCAGGTGCATCGCCGCGCCGAGCGCGTCCAGTTCGCCCATTGCGTGCTGCAACGCAAGCCGGAACACCTCGCTCTCCGTGACACCGGGGGCCACAGTGCTGAGCAGAGCGAGCCGTGCGTTCATGCTGGGAACCTATCGTTCCCGTTCTCGTACGAAACCCCTTTCACACATTCTCACCGGCGGTTTCCTGCCAAATTCACCGTTCAACGACCTAAAGAACGAGCCAAGTTGATCAAACGCGGTCCGCGAGTGTCACGGCGGTGCCCGGGAGCCGGGGAGTACGGCCCCGACCTCACGTCCTTCAAGATCGACTCAGTGGCGCAGACGGGCGCGACGGAGTCCCGGCCGGGCGCCCGATGGAAACCTCACGCAGGCCGCCTAGTGTCGTGACCGGGAAGGTCTGCCGGGAAGCTCGCGGCGTCCGGTGCGGCGCATCGCAAGACGGAGCGTCTTCGTGTACGGGATGTACTCGGGTGATGCGACAACGCGGCGAGGTGCCGTGCCGGGCGTCGCGAGCCGGTGAACCTTTCCGGTCACGGCACTAGGCTGGAGACATGACCGGCCAGACCGGCAGCGGCAGTGGCGACCGGGCCCGGCGGTGACGTCCCGTGCCGTACGTCGCCGTCAGCGCGCTCAGCCATCCCGGGCTGCTCCGTGAACGCAACGAGGACAGCCTGGTCGTGGGGCCGTGGACCTTGTGCGCCACCGTCACCGAGAACCCGCAGACCCTGGTGTTCCCGCTCGGCACCCCCCTCGTCGCCGCCGTCACCGACGGGCTCGGCGGACATCCCGGCGGCGACGTGGCCAGCGCCCTCGTCGCCCGCCGGATCGCGGCCGTCGGCACGCTCCTGACCGGCGAGGACGCCGTACGCGACGCCCTGAGCGCCTGCAACCGCGCCGTGTACGAGGCCGCAGGCGACCCGGCGAACGACCTGGCCGGCATGGGGACGACGGTCGCCGGGGTCGTCGTACGGCCGGGCTCGGCGCTGGTGTTCAACGTCGGCGACAGCCGGGTCTACGCGGCCTCCCCGGACGGTCTGCGCCGGGTCAGCGTGGACGACAGCCCGCCGCTCGGCCCCGGCCGGCACATCACCTCCCTGGTCACCCAGTGCCTGGGCGGCTCCCTCACCCACCGCCCCGTGCACCCCCACGTGTCGACCGTGCCCCTGACCCCCGGCGAGCGCTACCTCATCTGCACCGACGGCCTCAGCGACGCCGTGCCGGACGAGACGCTCGACGAGGTGATGCGGGAGTACGACGACGTCCGCGCCGCCTTCGAACTGTGGAAGTCCGCCATCGCCGCGGGCGGCCCCGACAACATCACGCTCGCGGTCGTACGGGTCGCCGAGGACGGGACGGACGGTGATCATGGCGAGGCCCCGGACGCCTCCACGGCGTGGGGCTGAACGACCGAAGGGGCACAAGGGCCTTCTCCGTGGTGGCGGTCCGCTGATCGCGTGGTTCACCGCCCGGCGGGCCATGTGCTCTCCCTCATCGAGGAACCGGTACGGACATGAGCGAGATCGTCGTCTACGAAGTAGAGAACCCCGTGGCCGCACCGGGCGGCGCGGAGTCCCACGTCCGCAGGGTGCACGCGGCCCCCGCGGCCCCCGGCACCCCCGGTACGACCGGGCCCCGCACCCTGTGCGGCAAGGACACCTTCACCATGGTGCGGGCCCGCCGCCAGCCCGCGGAGCACCAGGGGGCGCACTGGTACCCGCCGGAACTCGAGTCCGTGGTCTGCCCTGACTGCGACGCCGTGATCGAGACCTGAGGGGCGGTCGAGCGGCGGTCAAAGGGCCGGGGCGTGGCTCCCGCGCGAGCACCTACCCTTGAGGCATGACCAGCAGCAGCGACCGGAGCCTCGCAGTGGACGTTCCAGCACCCAAGAGCTATGAAATCCGCACCTATGGGTGCCAGATGAACGTCCACGACTCCGAGCGGTTGTCCGGGCTGCTGGAGGAGGCGGGCTATGTCCGCGCCCCCGAAGGGTCCGACGGGGACGCGGACGTCGTCGTCTTCAACACCTGCGCGGTCCGGGAGAACGCCGACAACCGGCTGTACGGCAACCTCGGCCGCCTCGCGCCGAAGAAGGCCTCCCGTCCCGGCATGCAGATCGCGGTCGGCGGCTGCCTCGCGCAGAAGGACCAGGCCACCATCGTGAAGAAGGCGCCCTGGGTGGACGTCGTCTTCGGCACGCACAACATCGGCAAGCTGCCGATCCTGCTGGAACGTGCGCGTGTGCAGGAGGAGGCCCAGGTCGAGATCGCCGAGTCCCTGGAGGCCTTCCCCTCCACCCTCCCGACGCGCCGCGAGAGCGCGTACGCGGCCTGGGTGTCGATCTCCGTCGGCTGCAACAACACCTGCACCTTCTGCATCGTCCCGGCCCTGCGCGGCAAGGAGAAGGACCGCCGCACCGGCGACATCCTCGCCGAGATCGAGACCCTGGTCGGCGAGGGCGTCTCCGAGATCACCCTGCTCGGCCAGAACGTCAACGCCTACGGCTCCGACATCGGTGACCGCGAGGCCTTCAGCAAGCTGCTGCGGGCCTGCGGCACGATCGAGGGCCTGGAGCGCGTCCGCTTCACCTCCCCCCACCCCCGCGACTTCACCGACGACGTGATCGCGGCCATGGCGGAGACCCCGAACGTCATGCCCCAGCTCCACATGCCGCTCCAGTCCGGCTCCGACCCGGTCCTGAAGGCCATGCGCCGCTCCTACCGGCAGGACCGCTACCTCGGGATCATCGAGAAGGTACGGGCGGCGATCCCGCACGCGGCGATCACCACCGACATCATCGTGGGCTTCCCCGGCGAGACCGAGGAGGACTTCGAGCAGACCCTGCACGTCGTCCGTGAGGCGCGCTTCTCGCAGGCCTTCACCTTCCAGTACTCCAAGCGTCCCGGCACCCCGGCCGCGACCATGGAGAACCAGATCCCCAAGGAGGTCGTCCAGGCGCGCTACGAGCGTCTCGTCGCCCTTCAGGAGGAGATCTCCTGGGAGGAGAACAAGAAGCAGGTCGGCCGCACCCTCGAGCTGATGGTCGCCGAGGGCGAGGGCCGCAAGGACGGCGCCACCCACCGGCTCTCCGGCCGCGCCCCCGACAACCGCCTGGTCCACTTCACCAAGCCCGACCAGGAGGTCCGCCCCGGCGACGTCGTCACGGTCGAGATCACCTACGCGGCCCCGCACCACCTCCTCGCCGAGGGCGCAGTCCTCGCCGTGCGCCGCACGCGCGCGGGCGACGCGTGGGAGAAGCGCAACGCCGAGAAGACCACCAAGCCGGCCGGCGTCATGCTGGGCCTCCCCAAGATCGGCGCCCCGACCCCCGAGCCGGTGCCCGCGGGCAACGCGTGCGGCTGCGACTGACGCTGCCGAGGGCTCGCCCCTGAGGGGGCCTGCCCGCTCTGTGCGGGGCGCGCCTCCGTCCGTCTGGGGCCTTGCCGTGGGTTCGACCCCGGCCGGGCCCGGTGTCGGCCGGGACCTGTCCCGTCCGGGACATGACCCCCGACCGAGGCAGGGCACCGAGTTCGGTGCTGTCTGCCGATGTCCGCGCACGGTAGGCCCGGGGAGGGGGCTCGCCCGTCGGTCCAGCCGGAGGGGGTTTCTCGTCCGGCCGAGGTCGCTCCCCCCGGCTTCGTCCTACTCCGACTCCGGCGCCCCGCCCCCCATCAGCCCCTCCAGGCCGGGCCCTCCAGGCCGGGCCCTCCAGGCCGGGCCCTCCAGGCCGGGCCCTCCAGGCCGGGCCCTCCAGGCCGGGCCCTCCAGGCCGGGCCCTCCAGGCCGGGCCCTCCAGGCCGGGCCCTCCAGGCCGGGCCCTCCAGGCCGGGCCCTCCAGGCCGGGCCCTCCAGGCCGGGCCCTCTCGTCCCAGCCGACCGAGAGCCGTGGGGCAGAGAAGCGGTCGGCCCACGCCCGCATGGGCCAAGCCCGATGCCGGTCGAGTGGCACCGATGCCGCGCACTACGTGCCGGGTCCGGCAGGGTTACCCTGCCGAGCATGCTTGTCGCCGCAGCCGTCTGCCCCTGTCCGCCGCTGCTCGTGCCCGAGGTGGCCGGGGGCGCCGCGCCCGAGCTGGACGCGGCGCGGGCCGCCTGCTCCGCGGCGCTGGCCGTGCTCGCGGCCGCCCGGCCGGACCGGCTCTACGTCGTCGGGCCCGCCGAGGAGACGGGCCGCGGCCCGCATCCGGAGGGCGCGCGCGGCTCGTTCAGCGGCTTCGGGGTGGACGTGACGGTACGGCTCGGCCGGACGGGCGCGGTCGCCCCCTCCGCGCGCGAACTGCCGCCCTCGCTCGCCGTCGCCGCCTGGCTGCTGGAACGGACCCGCTGGGCCGCCGCCCCCGTCGAGGGACTCGGGGTCGGTGAACCGCTCCCGGCCGAGCGGTGCGTCGAGGCGGGCAGAGAGCTGGGCGCCCGCGCCGGACGTGTCGCGCTGCTCGTCATGGGCGACGCGAGCGCCTGCCGGACCCTGAAGGCGCCCGGTTACCTCGACGAGCGCGCCGCCCCTTTCGACGCGGAGGTCGGCCGGGCGCTGGGCACCGCGGACGTGGGCGCGCTGAAGGCGCTCGACGCCGGGCTGGCGCAGGAGCTGAAGGCCGCCGGGCGGGCGCCCTGGCAGGTCCTCGCGGGCGCCGCCGAGAACGCCGGGCTCGACGGCGCGCTGCTGTACGAGGACGCGCCGTACGGAGTGGGGTACGTGGTCGCGACCTGGTCCTAGCGGGGCGCGGGGTCAGGAGGCCGGCGGCGGAGTGCGCGGCGGGGTGAACGTGTCGCCGCCGCCCGTCGGCGGCTCGTCCTTGTGCGCGAGCCGGTCCATGGCCCCCTTGGCCTTGTCGGTGCCCGTGTGGATCCGGTCGGTGTACTTGCCCTTGGTCTTCTCGTCGACGACCTTCGCCGCCTTGTCGAGACCGTGCGTGACCTTGTGCCCGTGCTCGTGGGCGAGGTGCGAGACCTTGCCCTTGGCCGGGGCGAGCCTGGCCTTCAGATTGTCCAAGAGACCCATGGGCCACCTTCCCTCGCAGGTCCTGAAACGCCCATACCAACCCATACGGTACCCGTGCGGAAGGCATCCCGCCCTGCCCCGGCTACGCCCTTCGCCCACCGGCGCGTAACACGTTCGAGGGCGTCCCGCCGGTTTGGGAGACTGGTGCGGTGAGCAGCGCAGCCCCCACCCCCCGCGTCATCGCCGTCGTCGGACCGACCGCGGCCGGAAAGTCCGATCTGGGCGTCTTCCTGGCCCAACGCCTCGGCGGCGAGGTCGTCAACGCCGACTCCATGCAGCTCTACCGAGGGATGGACATCGGCACCGCCAAGCTGACCCCCGGGGAACGCGCAGGAGTCCCGCACCACCTCCTCGACATCTGGGACGTCACCGTCACCGCCTCCGTCGCCGAGTACCAGAGGCTGGCCCGCGCCCGGATCGACGCCCTGCTCGCCGAGGGCCGCTGGCCGGTCCTCGTCGGCGGCTCCGGGCTGTACGTCCGGGGCGCCGTCGACAACCTTGAGTTCCCCGGCACCAACCCCGCGGTCCGCGCCCGGCTGGAGGAGGAGCTGGCCCTGCGCGGCTCCGGCGCGCTGCACGCCCGGCTGGCCGCCGCCGACCCCGAGGCCGCGCACGCGATCCTGCCCAGCAACGGCCGCCGTATCGTGCGCGCCCTGGAGGTCATCGAGATCACCGGCCGCCCCTTCACGGCCAACCTGCCGGGCCATGACTCGGTCTACGACACCGTCCAGATCGGGGTCGACGTGGCGCGCCCCGAACTCGACGAGCGCATCGCCCGCCGGGTCGACCGCATGTGGGACGCCGGGCTCGTGGACGAGGTCCGCGCCCTGGAGGCGCAAGGCCTGCGCGAGGGGCGTACGGCGTCGCGCGCGCTCGGCTACCAGCAGGTCCTCGCCGCGCTCGCCGGGGAGTGCACGGACGCCGAGGCGCGCGCCGAGACCGTCCGTGCCACCAAGCGCTTCGCGCGCCGTCAGGATTCATGGTTCAGGCGCGATCCGCGGGTGCACTGGTTGAGTGGGGCTGCGGCGGATCTCACCAAACTTCCGGAGCTCGCGCTGGCGTTGGTGGAACGACCGGTTACAGCCTGATCACGTCATGGCATCGGGACGCCCAGGCCGTCATCCGTGCCTCCGGTGCCGTGCCATCATCGAGCTTCGATCGACCAAGTGGAGTCCGAGTTGGGAGGGCGCGTGGCGATGGAGGCCGGCCCTCGTGACACCGCACAAGGCACCGAGGGCCTCACCCCCGAGCGCGGGGAACCGGAGCCCCGGGACGGGCACGCGCTGCCCGACGCGGTGGATCCCGACGTGGTGGACGACACCCAGGGCGGCGGGGTGACCGACGACGGGCCCGAGCCCGAGGAGATGTTCGCGAGCGGGCCCGAGGTCGAGGTCGAGCTGCGCCCCCAGCGCCGGCTGCGGATCTGGCAGCTGGCCCCGATCGTCGCCCTGTCCGCGACCGGCTCCCTGATGTTCGCGTTCCCGCTCGCCTTCGACTTCGGCGACAGCGGGGCCGTGATCGCCATGCTGGGGCTGCTCATCTGCTCCTGCGCGGCCGGCTGGGGCATGATGGCCGCCCGTCGCGTTGGTTACACGTGGCCCGGCCTCCCCGCGCGCGGTTCCGGCCGCCGCCCGGACTGGCGGGTCGTCCTGGCGTACGTCGTCCTGGTCGCCGTGGTGGCCGTCCTCGCCGTGTGGCGCGTGGCCCGCCTGCGCTGAGCGGAATCACGCGCGCGTAGGCAGGGGTGCCCCGGGCCTCGGCACGCACGCGTGCGCGGGGTGTCGTACCCACGCCGTACGATCGAGGAATGAGCACGCGGATCGCCTTCCTCAAGGGACACGGGACCGAGAACGACTTCGTGATCGTCCCGGACCCGGAGAACGTCATCGACCTCCCCGCGACCGCCGTCGCCGCGCTGTGCGACCGGCGCGCGGGCATCGGCGGCGACGGGCTGCTGCACGTCGTGCGGTCCGCCGCGCACCCCGAGGCGAAGGACATGGCGGCCGAGGCCGAGTGGTTCATGGACTACCGCAACGGCGACGGCTCGATCGCGGAGATGTGCGGCAACGGCGTGCGTGTCTTCGCGCGCTACCTCCAGCACGCGGGCCTCGTCCCCGAGGGGGACATCTCCGTCGCCACGCGCGGGGGCGTCAAGAGCGTGCACCTCGCCAAGGACGGAGACATCACCGTCGGCATGGGCCGGGCGCGTCTCCCCGAGGGCGAGGTCACCGTGCGCGTCGGCGAGCGCAGCTGGCCCGCGCGGAACGTGAACATGGGCAATCCGCACGCCGTGGCCTTCGTCGAGGACCTCGCGCACGCCGGCGACCTGTACAGCCCGCCGCCCATCAGCCCGGCCTCCGCCTATCCGGACGGGGTCAACGTCGAGTTCGTCGTCGACCGCGGACCCGGGCACGTCGCCCTGCGCGTACACGAGCGCGGCTCCGGCGAGACCCGCTCCTGCGGCACGGGCGCGTGCGCCGTCGCCGTGGCCGCCGCCCGCAGGGACGGCGTCGACCCGACCGTCACCGGGACCCCCGCGACCTACACCGTGGACGTCCCCGGCGGGCGTCTGGTGATCACCGAGCGCCCCGACGGCGAGATCGAGATGACCGGACCCGCAGTGATCGTCGCCACAGGCGAGATCGATCCCGATTGGCTTGAAAGCGCGGCTCGTTGACGGGATGACGTCTTCGTATCGCAGGTCTGTGCGGCTGCGGGGCGAGCAACCGCACACCTGAGGCAGGGTCAGGGGTTCGAATGGGGGGCCGGTCCCGGTTCTGGTGGCGCAAAACCGTAAACCCCCGAATCGTCGCTCGAATGGGTGATCCGTTTCACGCTCGGCGAGAGGCGGTCAGTCGCACGTGATGGGCTCGGTAGCATCAAGCACCGGCCCGGACGGGGGACCTTTGCCAAGTCCCCTGAGCCGTGTCCGCCCTGGGACACCCCGTCCGCCGGTCCACGCAGCCGGAGGTGCCCATGAGTGCGGAGGCCACGAACCCTGCGACGCCGGGCCCGGTAGCGCCCGCCACGAGCCGCAGGCGCAGCCTGCCCCGGATCGACCTGCGCCGCCTGGGACGGGCCGCCCTGCTCGGCGGCCCCGCCCGCGGCCGGCTGCCCGACGCGATCGGCCATGTCGTCGAGGCCCACCGCGCGCACCACCCCGACGCCGACCTCGAACCCCTGCGCCGCGCCTATGTGCTGGCCGAGTCCTCGCACCGCGGCCAGATGCGCAAGAGCGGCGAGCCGTACATCACGCACCCGCTCGCCGTGACCCTGATCCTCGCCGAACTCGGCGCCGAGACGACGACCTTGACGGCGTCCCTGCTGCACGACACCGTGGAGGACACCGATGTGACCCTCGACCAGGTGCGGGAGCAGTTCGGCGAGGAGGTGCGCTATCTCGTCGACGGCGTCACCAAGCTGGAGAAGGTCGACTACGGCGCCGCCGCGGAGCCCGAGACCTTCCGCAAGATGCTCGTCGCCACCGGCAGCGACGTCCGCGTGATGTCGATCAAGCTCGCCGACCGGCTGCACAACATGCGCACCCTCGGCGTGATGCGCCCCGAGAAACAGGAGCGCATCGCCAAGATCACCCGGGACTTCCTCATCCCGCTCGCCGAACGCCTCGGCGTCCAGGCCCTCAAGACCGAGCTGGAAGACCTCGTCTTCGCGATCCTGCACCCCGAGGAGTACGAGCACACCCGCGAGCTGATCGTCGACAACGCCTCCCGCGCGGACGACCCCCTCGCCGAGTTCGCCGACGCGATGCGCGCGGTCCTGCGCGAGGCCGGCATCCAGGCCGAAGTCCTCATCCGGCCCCGGCACTTCGTCTCCGTCCACCGCGTCTCGCGCAAGCGCGGCGAGCTGCGCGGCTGCGACTTCGGCCGGCTGCTGGTGCTGGTAGGGGAGGACGCGGACTGCTACGCCGTCCTGGGTGAGCTGCACACCTGCATGACGCCCGTCGTCTCCGAGTTCAAGGACTTCATCGCCGTCCCCAAGTTCAACCTCTACCAGTCGCTGCACACGGCCGTCGCCCGCGGGGACGGCCAGGTCGCCGAAGTCCTCATCCGCACCCACCAGATGCACAAGGTCGCCGAGGCCGGAGTCGTCGCCCTCGGCAACCCCTACGCCGGTCCGCAGGAGGAGCAGACCCGCGAGGGGACCCCGGCGGACGAGGACCGCCCCGGCGGCGAGCGGACGGACGGGGCGAGGACCGACGGGGAACGGGTCGACCCGACCCGGCCCGGCTGGCTCTCCCGCCTCCTCGCCTGGCAGGAGGCCGCTCCGGACACCGACACCTTCTGGTCCACCCTGCGCGAGGACCTCGCCCAGGACCGCGAAATCACCGTCTTCCGCCCCGACGGCGGCACCCTCGGCCTCCCCGACGGCGCCACCTGCGTCGACGCCGCCTACGCGCAGTACGGCGAGGACGCGCACGCCTGTATCGGCGCCCGGGTGAACGGCCGGCTGGCGACCCTGAGCACGGTGCTCCGCGACGGCGACACCGTCCAGCTGCTCATGGGCCAGGACCCCGCCTCCGAGCCTTCCAGGGAGTGGCTGGAACACGCCCACACCCCCGCCGCCCGGATCGCCATCCAGCGCTGGCTGGCGACCCACCCGGCCCCGGCCGAACCCGAGGAGAGCGTCGACGCGGCGCGGACGGTGACGGACATCCCGGCCGCCGACGCCCCGCTCTCCCGCCCCGACACCGCGATCACCGTCGTCGGCCGCCCCGACGCCGGCGTGCGCCTCGCCGGCTGCTGCACCCCCGTCCCGGCCGACGAGGTCACCGGCTTCGCCGTGCGCGGGGGAGTGGTGACCGTGCACCGCGTGGAGTGCGCCGCGGTGGCGCGCATGGCGGACGCGGGGCGCGCGGCCGTGGACGTGAGCTGGGGCGACACCACCGAGTGCCGGGTCACGCTGGTCGCCGAGTCCTTCGGCCGTCCCCATCTGCTCGCCGACCTCACGGAGGCCATGGCGATGGAGGGCGCCGAGATCGTCTCCGCGACCGTCGAACCCCCGAGCCAGCAGCGCGTACGCCACACCTACACCCTGCAGCTCCCCGACGCGGCCCACCTGCCCGCCCTCATGCGCGCCATGCGGAACGTCCCGGGGGTCTACGACGTGAGCAGGGCCCAGCACCACGCCTCGGCCTCCTGAGCAGCCCACCGACAGGGCCCGGTCGTACGACTTCGATCCGCCCGGCGCACCCGCACGCGCGCGGGGGCAACCCGTTCGGGTGGGAAGGGCGCGAGTCGCCGCCGTAGGGCAGATGCGCGCTGGTAGCGGTGGTCCATGCTGCTCACCCCCCACCCCTCGGCCCCACGTCTCTCGGCCCCCCACCCCTCGGCCCCACGACCCCCGGCACCCGTCCCCTCGGCCCCGCGCCCCCGGGCCGCCCGGCCCCGCGCCGCCCGCCGGCTGAAGTCCGCGCTGCTGGCCTCGGCCGTGTCCGTCTGCCTCGTCGCCGCGAGCGCCCCGGCGGCGCCGCTCGGCATCGGCGACCGCCTCTTCCCGTACCTCGGCAACCCCGGCTACGACGTGGCGTCGTACGACCTCTCCTTCACCTACTCCGGCTCCAACAGCAAGCCGCTCCAGGCGGTCACCACCATCGACGCGTGGACCACCGAGACCCTGGACCGGATCAACCTCGACTTCGCGCACGGTGACGTCGAGTCGGTCGAGGTCGACGGCAGGCCCGCGACCTTCGAGACCGCCGGTGACGACCTCGTGGTCACCCCCGAGGATGAGCTGATGCCGGGCAACTGGACGCGCATCACCGTGCGGCACACGAGCGACCCGATGGGCGCCGACGGCCGGGACGGCGGATGGGTGCGCACCGCCGACGGCCTCGCCATGGCCAACCAGGCCGACGTCGCCCACCTGGTGTTCCCGTGCAACGACCATCCCTCCGACAAGGCGATGTTCACCATCCGGATCACCGCCCCCGACGACTACACGGCCGTCGCCAACGGGCTGCCCACCGGCGCGGACCGGTCCGGCTCCACGACCACCTGGACGTACCGCACCCAGCACCCCATGGCCACCGAGCTCGCCCAGGTGTCCATCGGCCGCTCCACCGTCCTGCACCGCGACGGACCGCACGGCCTGCCCGTCCGCGACGTCGTCCCCACGAAGGACCGCGCGGCTCTCGAACCGTGGCTGAAGAAGACCCCCGACCAGATCACCTGGATGGAGAAGAAGGTCGGGCCCTACCCCTTCGAGACCTACGGCCTGCTCATGGCCCAGGCCGACACCGGCTTCGAGCTGGAGACACAGACCCTGTCCCTGTTCGAGAAGGACCTCTTCACCGAGCCGGGCTACCCCAAGTGGTACATCGAGTCGATCATGGTGCACGAACTGTCCCACCAGTGGTTCGGCGACAGCGTCAGCCCCCGCACCTGGTCCGACCTCTGGCTCAACGAGGGACACGCCACCTGGTACGAGGCCCTCTACGCCCAGGAGAAGAGCGGCTACACCCTCCAGGAGCGCATGAAGGCCGCGTACGGCGCGTCCGACGGCTGGCGCGCCGCCGGCGGCCCCCCGGCGCTCCCCAAGGCGCCCGCCCCCGGCGAGAAGATCAGCATCTTCCGCCCGAACGTGTACGACGGCGCCGCCCTCGTCCTGTACGCCCTGCGCCAGGAGATCGGCCAGAAGGCGTTCGAGCAGGTCGAGCGGGACTGGGTACGCGACCACAAGGACTCCACCGCCGGCACGGCGGACTTCCGCCGGCTCGCCGAGGAGGTCTCCGGACGCGACCTCGGCGCCTTCTTCCAGGGCTGGCTGTACGGGAAGAAGACCCCGCCGATGCCCGGCCACCCGGACTGGAAGCCGACGCCGGCGGGAGAGGCGGGCGCACAGACCTCTCCGGCTCCGCGGTCCGCCAAGGCCCGCCACTCCGCCAAGGCCCGCCACTCCACCAAGGCAGCCCGCACAGTTCCCTCGGCCCCGGGCCCGGAATAAGGCCGTGACGAGACGGGGCGTACCGTGCGACCATCGTCAGGTCGGCGCGGCACGGGGCGCGGGGCACGAGGGCGGGAATCTCCCGCGGTGCTCGTGCGTTGTGCAGCATGGAAGGTGAACCCCGCCGGCATCGGTATCCCCACGACGTAAGGACCCAATGACCTCCTCTTCTTCCTTTTCCCAGGACACGAAGCGCTTCGCGCACGCCTACCCCGAAGGTCTTCGGGCCGATGCCCTGATGGAAGAGGACGTCGCCTGGAGCCACGAGATCGACGGAGAGCGGGACGGCGACCAGTTCGACCGCTCCGAGCGTGCGGCTCTGCGCCGCGTCGCGGGCCTCTCCACCGAACTCGAGGACGTCACCGAGGTCGAGTACCGACAGCTCCGTCTGGAGCGGGTCGTCCTCGTCGGCGTCTGGACCACGGGGACCGCGCAGGACGCGGACAACTCCCTCGCGGAGCTCGCCGCCCTCGCGGAGACCGCGGGCGCGCTGGTGCTCGACGGCGTGATCCAGCGTCGGGACAAGCCCGACGCGGCCACCTACATCGGCTCCGGCAAGGCCGGCGAACTGCGTGACATCGTCATCGAGACGGGCGCGGACACCGTCATCTGCGACGGTGAGCTCAGCCCGGGCCAGCTCATCCACCTCGAGGACGTCGTCAAGGTCAAGGTCATCGACCGTACGGCCCTGATCCTCGACATCTTCGCCCAGCACGCCAAGTCCCGAGAGGGCAAGGCGCAGGTCGCGCTCGCGCAGATGCAGTACATGCTGCCGCGACTGCGCGGCTGGGGTCAGTCGCTGTCCCGGCAGATGGGCGGCGGCAAGGGCGGCGGACTCGCCACCCGTGGTCCCGGTGAGACCAAGATCGAGACGGACCGGCGGCGCATCCGCGAGAAGATGGCGAAGATGCGCCGGGAGATCGCGGAGATGAAGACCGGCCGCGAGATCAAGCGTCAGGAGCGCAAGCGCCACAAGGTGCCCTCGGTGGCCATCGCGGGCTACACCAACGCCGGCAAGTCGTCCCTGCTCAACCGTCTCACCGGCGCCGGCGTCCTCGTCGAGAACGCACTGTTCGCCACCCTCGACCCGACCGTGCGCCGGGCCGAGACCCCGAGCGGCCGCCTGTACACGCTGGCCGACACCGTCGGCTTCGTCCGGCACCTGCCGCACCACCTGGTCGAGGCGTTCCGCTCGACCATGGAGGAGGTCGGCGAGTCCGACCTGATCCTGCACGTGGTCGACGGCTCGCACCCCAACCCGGAGGAGCAGCTGGCCGCCGTGCGCGAGGTGGTCCACGACGTCGGCGCCACCCAGGTGCCCGAGATCGTCGTGATCAACAAGGCGGACGCCGCCGACCCGCTGACCCTCCAGCGGCTGATGCGGATCGAGAAGCGCTCCATCGCCGTCTCGGCCCGCACCGGCCAGGGCATCGAGGAACTGCTCGCGCTCATCGACGACGAGCTGCCGCGGCCCTCGGTCGAGATCGAGGCGCTGGTGCCGTACACCCACGGCAAGCTCGTCGCCCGTGCCCACACCGAGGGCGAGGTGATCTCCGCGGAGCACACGGCGGACGGCACCCTCCTCAAGGTGCGGGTGCACGAGGAACTGGCCGCGGACCTCGCACCGTACGTCCCGGCACCCCTCGCCTGACCGACACACGAGGCCGATTGCCAAGGCCGACCTGCGAAGGCCGACGCACGAAGGCCCGCCCCCTTGCCAAGCACTCCAGGGGGCGGGCCTTCGTCATGGGCCGCCGACGCGCTTCCTGCCCGGCGGCCCGTCGCTCACTCGGCGAACTTGTCGCTCACCGAGTCGTACACACCCTTGGCCACCTCGCCCAGCCGCGGCCCCGCGAGCCAGCCCGACTTCACCGGGCCCACCGAGGTGTTGGAGACCAGCGCCGGCTTGCCGTCCGCGCCCCTCGCCACCCAGCCGCCGCCGGACGAACCACCGGTCATCGTGCAGCCGATGCGGTACATCGTCGGGTCCGACTCGTTGAACGACAGTCGCCCCGGCTTGTCCTGGCACTGGTAGAGCTTCTGCCCGTCGAACGGCGCCGCGGCCGGATAACCCGTCGCGGTGATGCCGTCCACCTTCGGCACCGCCGGAGCGTCGAAGTCCACGGGCAGTGCCGAACCGACCGTCTCCTCCAGCGACTTGCCGGAACCGCCCGCCTCCGGCGTCACATGGATCACGGCGAAGTCGTACGGCGCGCCGTCACCGCCCGTCTCCCCGCCCTGCGCGATCCACTGGTCCGAGGTCTTCACCCAGTCACCCCACCAGACACCGTAGGGCGCGGCCTCCTCCTTGGTGGCCGTCTGGAGCCGCTCGGCGGACAGACCCTTGTCGTTGTACGACGGCACGAACGCGATGTTGCGGTACCAGCCGCCCTTCTTGCCCGCGTGCACACAGTGGCCCGCCGTCCACACCAGGTTGGACTTGCCCGGGTGGGCCGGGTCCTTCACGACCGTCGCCGAACAGACCATCGTGCCCTCGGGGGAGTCGAAGAACACCTTGCCCGCCTCGGGGGCGTTGGCGTGGTACGTCGTCGGCACGGCCTTCGCGTCCACGGGCTCGGGCGTCGGGTCGGTCACGCCCTGGTCGCCGGAGAGGTCGTTGTCGTCGACTCGCCGGTCCGGGTCTTCCGCCTCCCGCATCCGGTCCGGGTCCCACAGGCCCTTGATGATCGGGTTCACGTAGTCCTGGGCCTCACGCAGCCAGTCGTCCTTGTCCCAGTTCTTCCACGCGCCGTTCTTCCACTTGTCCAGATCGATCCCGTGCTCCTTGAGCCGGTCCTTGATGTCGTCCGGGATCGTGATCTTTCCGTCGCCGACCGCCGTGGCCGACGCGGTGGCCTTGCCGTCGGCGTCGGCGCCGCCCGAGTCGCAGGCGGTCGCGGTGAGCGCGAGCACCGAGGCGAGGGCGACGGCGCCGAGCACGGGGGAGGTTCTGCGGCGCACGGTCCTCCCTCGACGAGCGGTGAACGACGGGCGTATCGATCGCATGGTCTGGCTCCCCCTGCTGTCAACGAACTTGATGCTGCGGCGGGTCCCGCGGGGCGGAACCCGGCGTGTTCTCACGCGAGTTCAGCCGGGTCCCACGGCCCTGTGCGATGCCCCCTCACGATATGCGTTCGCTGTGGGGGACTTCCGACAGGAGGGCAACGGTTCCGTCACGGCAGGGATCTTGAGGCAACCCGTAACCAGGCCGCCCGTCCGGGGTTGGTAGCGGTGGGGGTTCCGCTGCCCGCGCGCGGCCCCCGGAACCGCGGGAGGACAGCAAGCCGTGACCGAGCCAGTGCCCGAGGAGGTCCCTCCGGGGAGATCCACCGGACCATCGACCGCCGGAAGGTCCCCCGCCGGCCAGGCCGGCCGACGCCCCGCGCACGACGGCATCCTGCGGCGCCAATCGGCCCGCGAGTCCGCGGCGCGCACCTATGCGCGCGCCCTCCCCATCGTGCCGGTACGCGCCCGCGGACTGACCGTCGAGGGCGCCGACGGACGCCGCTACCTCGACTGCCTCTCCGGCGCCGGCACCCTCGCACTCGGCCACAACCATCCCGTAGTCCTGGAGGCCATTCGCAAGGTCCTCGACTCGGGTGCACCCCTGCACGTCCTCGACCTCGCCACCCCGGTCAAGGACGCCTTCGTCACCGAACTCTTCAGCACCCTGCCGCCCGGACTCGCCGACCGTGCCCGCGTCCAGTTCTGCGGGCCGGCCGGAACGGACGCCGTGGAAGCGGCGCTCACCCTGGTCCGCGCCGCCACCGGCCGCACGGGCGTCCTCGCCTTCACCGGCGCCTATCACGGCATGACGACCGGATCCCTCGAAGCCTCCGGCGGTGCCTTCGACGTCCGCGTGGCCCGTCTGCCCTATCCGCAGGACTACCGCTGCCCGTTCGGCGTCGGCGGCGACCGCGGCGCCGAACTCGCCGCGCGCTGGACCGAGTCCGTCCTCGACGACCCCAAGTCCGGGGTCCGGCGCCCCGCCGGCATGATCCTCGAACCCGTCCAGGGCGAGGGCGGTGTGATCCCCGCGCCGGACACCTGGATGCGGCGCATGCGGCAGATCACCGCCGACCGCTCCATCCCCCTCATCGCCGACGAGGTCCAGACGGGCGTCGGTCGCACCGGCGCCTTCTGGGCGGTGGAACACAGCGGGATCACGCCCGATGTGATGGTCCTCTCCAAGGCCATCGGCGGCAGCCTGCCCCTGGCCGTCGTCGTCTACCGCGACGACCTCGACGTCTGGGAACCGGGAGCCCACGCCGGCACCTTCCGCGGCAACCACCTCGCCATGGCGGCCGGCACCGCCACCCTCGCCCACGTCCGCGAGAACCGCCTCGCCGAACGCGCGGCCACCCTTGGAGCCCACCTGCTGGGCCGCCTCCGGCACCTCGCCGAGGACTTCCCGTGCATGGGCGACGTGCGCGGACGCGGACTGATGCTCGGCGTCGAACTCGTCGCCCCGGAGCGGGAGGAGAGAGAAAAGGACTCCGCGGGCACGGACGCCATTCCCGCTCGCGGTCCCCACCCCGCCGCCCCCGACCTTGCCGTCGCCGTCCAGCGCGAGTGTCTGCGCCGCGGTCTGATCGTCGAACTGGGCGGCCGCCACGCGAGCGTCGTACGCCTGCTCCCGCCCCTGACGATCACCGACGAACAGGCCGCCGCCGTGCTCGACCGGCTGGCCGACGCGATCGAGGCGGCGGCCCGTGGACACGCCCGCCGCAAACCCCGTCGCGACGAGAACCGTCGCGACGAGAACCGGCGCGACGAGAACCAGGGCGACGAGAACCAGGGCGACGAGAACCAGCCGAACCGGCAGTCCAAGCAGCAGGTTCCTGAGCCGCACGATCGCGCGGGCCGCACGCGGTGAGCCAGGGTCGGCAGACCGTACGACGACGAGGGCCCCGCGGCGGCTCCGCCCATGCGCCGACCCCTCGCCCACCCCGCCCGGCGGACGGACACCGGCCGGCCGCTCCACGCCGCCGCGACCCCACCGCCGTCCCGGCCCGTCACGCCGCCGGTTACGCCGGCCCCACCCGACGAGGAACGCCCGTGAACGACTTCCCCGAGCCCACCCGCTCTTCCGGTCCCACCACCGCTGTTTCCGTCCCATCAGCGTCCACCTCCTCCGTTACGTCGACCGATGTCACCCCGAACGGGTCCGTCCCTCCCCAGCAGCGTCAGACCGCCCCCGCCGCACCGAGGCCTTTCGTCCCTGCTCACCCCCTCGATCACCTCGACCCGCACACCGCGGCCCAGGCGGCGGCCGTGGAGAGCCTGCTGCGCTGCTGGGTGCGCGAGGCAGGCCTGGCCGCCCCCGCCGAAGGCATCCTCCAAGTGCCGCTCCCCGCCAGCGGCACCGCCCTGCTCACCCCCGTCCACCACTGGTCCCCCACCGGCTGGCACCGTTTCGGTCTCCCACGCCTCGCCGACGCCCCCGAGCAGTCCCCACCCGTGGACGCCGTCACACTCGCCGCGCTCCTCTCCCGAGAGACGCCGGGGACTTCAGCGATCCCCGCAACGCCAGCGATGCCCGCGACGCCGGCGATCCCCGCACCGCCAGCGAATCCTCAGACTCCCGAGACGTCGGCGACACACGAGCCGCTCGCGGCATCCGCACAAACCGGGACCCCCGATGCGCCCCGGCCGCTCGGACCAGTCGATGCGCCCGCCCTGCCCGACGCGGCCGAGACGCCCGCCTCATCCCCACCGGTCGGCCACGGCCTCGACCAGGTCGCCCTGGTGGCCCGCGTCGCGGACTCCGTCCGCCGGACGGCCGACTTCATCCGCGAGCGCCGAAAGCACCCCGCCGACGGCCCCGACCTGTTCCTCGCGGCCGAACAGGCCCTGCTCCTCGGCCACCCTCTGCACCCCACCCCGAAGAGCCGCGAAGGCCTCTCCGACGCGGAGACACGGCTGTACTCACCCGAGTTGCGCGGCTCCTTCCTGCTTCACTGGCTGGCTGTCGCACCCTCCGTGCTGGCTGCCGACTCAGCGTGGACGGAAAGCGGGCGTACCGTCCCCGCGGACCGGCTGACGTCCCGACTCGCCGACACCGGACTGCCGTTGCCCGTCCGCCGTACGCTGCCCGACGGCTACGCCCTCCTGCCGATGCACCCCTGGCAACGGCACGAGGTCGGTCACCGCCCCGATGTCGCCGCCCTGTTCGCAAGCGGACTGCTCCGGGACCTCGGCCCGCTCGGCAGTCCCTGGCATCCCACCTCCTCCCTGCGCACCGTCTACCGGTCCGCCGCCCCGGCGATGCTCAAGACGTCGCTCGGTCTGCACATCACCAACTCCCGTCGGGAGAACCTGCGCAAGGAACTCCATCGCGGCGTCGAAGTCCACCGCCTCCTGCGCGCCGGACTCTCCCGGCGGTGGCAGGCGGCCCACCCGGGCTTCGACATCGTCCGCGACCCCGCCTGGCTGGCCGTCGACGGGAGCGACGGTCACCCGGTGCCGGGGCTGGACGTGGTGATCCGCCACAACCCCTTCAAGCCCGCGGACGACGTCTCCTGTGTGGCCGGCCTGGTTTCGCCCCGGCCGTCCCCCCGCGTCGCCGGGGGCTTCAGCCCGGCCACGGACGCGCGACCCGAACAGCGCTCCCGGCTGGCCGAGGTCGTGACCCGGCTCGCAACCCGGACGGGGCGCCCGCTCGCCACCGTCGCCGTCGAGTGGTTCCTGCGCTATCTGGAACACGTCGTGCGCCCGGTGCTCTGGCTCGACGGGGAAGCGGGCATCGCCCTGGAGGCCCACCAGCAGAACACGCTCCTCCTGCTGGACCCCGACGGCTGGCCCACGGGCGGCCGGTACCGCGACAACCAGGGCTACTACTTCCGCGACTCCCGCCGCGCGGAACTCGAAGCCCGGCTGCCCGGTATCGGCGAGCACAGCGACACCTTCGTCTCCGACGCCGTCACCGACGAGCGCTTCGCCTACTACCTGGGTATCAACAACGTCCTCGGGCTCGTCGGAGCCTTCGGCTCACAGCGTCTTGCCGGTGAACATCTGCTGCTCGCCGCCTTCCGCCGCTTCCTCACCACCGCGGCCTGCGGCCCCGACCGGTCCCGCAGCTCGCTGCCCGCCCGCCTCCTCGACTCACCCGTGCTGCGCTGCAAGGCCAACCTGCTGACCCGGCTGCACGGCATGGACGAACTCGTGGGCCCCGTGGACACCCAGTCCGTGTACGTCACCATCGCCAACCCCCTGCACTCCTGAACCGTCCGCCTACGCGACATCGCCCCCCTTCGACCCTGCTGAGAGGAGCCCCGACGTGCCCCCCATCGGCCCGCTCGCCGTCGCCGGCGCCGCGCCCACAGCTCTGCTCGGCCGGCCGGATGGCTGGGGACCCACCCCCACACCCGCAGGCGCCTTCCATCTGATCCCCGTACAGGTCGACCGGGACCTGTCCCGCATCGGCCGGTGGATGAACGAGCCCGCGGTCGCCGCCTTCTGGGAGCTGGCGGGACCCCGGACCGTGACCGAACGGCACCTTCGCCGCCAGCTCACCGAGGGCCACAGCCTTCCGTGCCTCGGTCTGCTGGAAGGCGCACCGATGAGTTACTGGGAGATCTACCGGGCCGATCTCGACCCGCTGGCCCGCCACTACCCGGCCCGGCCTCACGACACTGGTATCCATCTCCTCATCGCAGGCCCGGACACCCGTGGGCGTGGACTCGGCGGACTGCTGCTCAGGGCCGTCGCCGACCTCCTGTTCGACAGCAGGCCCGCCTGCTCACGCGTCGTAGCTGAACCCGATCTCCGCAACACCCCCTCCATCGCCGCCTTCCTTCGTGCCGGTTTCCGCTTCTGCGCCGAGCTCGACCTGCCCGCGAAGCGGGCCGGCCTCATGGTCAGGGACAGACACCTCCGAGAGGTTCTGTGACTGTCAGTAATCGTCCTGTCACCCATGCAACGGCTCGGGATTCCAGCCGGTTCCCACCCGCCCCGAGAATCTCCGAGGATTTTTTCTCCGCCTGCCGATGTCTCCCCAGGCCCTTTCCCGACCCTTTCCCGTCCCGAATCCGAGAAGTCCGCACCGTGAACCGCTTACCGCTTCCCTCGCTGTCGTCCCCGCCGACCACCTGCGCGATCACCCGTTTGTCAGTGCCGAGCCGTAGGGTGGTCGCGCTATGACGAAGCCCTCACTTCCCGAACTCCTCCATGCCGCCGTCGCCGCTGTCGGCGGTACGGAGCGCCCCGGCCAGGTGGCCATGGCCGAAGCCGTCGCGGAGGCGATCGACGACGGATCCCACCTGCTGGTCCAGGCCGGCACCGGCACCGGCAAGTCGCTGGGCTACCTGGTGCCCGCGCTCGCGCACGGGGAGCGGGTCGTGGTCGCGACCGCCACCCTGGCCCTGCAGCGCCAGCTGGTCGAGCGCGACCTGCCGCGCACGGTCGACGCGCTGCACCCGCTGCTGCGCAGGCGCCCCGAGTTCGCCATGCTGAAGGGCCGCTCCAACTACCTGTGCCTGCACCGGCTGCACGAGGGAGTGCCGCAGGACGAGGAGGAGGGCCTCTTCGACCAGTTCGAGGCGGCCGCGCCCAGCAGCAAGCTGGGCCAGGACCTGCTGCGGCTGCGGGACTGGTCGGACGAGACGGAGTCGGGCGACCGGGACGACCTCACCCCGGGCGTGTCCGACCGCGCCTGGGCCCAGGTGTCGGTGTCCTCACGGGAATGCCTCGGCGCGACGAAGTGCGCCTACGGCGCCGAGTGCTTCGCCGAGATGGCCCGTGAGCGCGCCAAGCTGGCCGAGGTCGTCGTCACCAACCACGCGCTGCTGGCCATCGACGCCATCGAAGGCGCCCCGGTCCTCCCGCAGCACGAGGTGCTGATCGTCGACGAGGCACACGAACTGGTGTCGAGGGTCACCGGCGTCGCCACCGGCGAGCTCACACCCGGCCAGGTCAACCGGGCCGTGCGCCGGGCCGCGAAGCTGGTCGACGAGAAGGTGGCCGACCAGCTCCAGACCGCCGCGGAGGGCTTCGAGCGCCTGATGGAGCTGGCCCTGCCGGGCCGCCTGGAGGAGATCCCGGAGGACCTCAACTACGCCCTGATGGCCCTGCGCGACGCCGCGCGCGCCGTCATCTCCGCCATCGGCGCCACCCGTGACCGGTCCGTCCAGGACGAGGACGCCGTCCGCAAGCAGGCGCTCGCCTCCGTGGAGAGCGTGCACGACGTGGCGGAGCGGATCGTGGCCGGCTCGGAGTACGACGTCGTCTGGTACGAACGGCACGACCGCTTCGGAGCCTCCCTGCGCGTCGCCCCCATGTCCGTGTCGGGCCTGCTGCGGGAGAAGCTCTTCGCCGACCGCTCCGTGACCCTGGCCTCGGCGACGCTGAAGCTCGGCGGCGACTTCAACGGAGTGGGCGCTTCCCTGGGACTCGCGCCGGAGGGCATGGAAGGAGACGACCTTCCTCCGTGGAAGGGGATCGACGTGGGGTCGCCCTTCGACTACCGCAAGCAGGGAATCCTGTACGTCGCCAAGCATCTGTCGCGCCCCGCGCGGGACGGCGATCGTGCGGACATGCTGGACGAGCTGACCGAACTGATCCAGGCGGCCGGTGGACGGACGCTGGGCCTCTTCTCCTCGATGCGCGCCGCACAGCTCGCGGCCGAGGAGCTGCGGGGGCGCATCCCCGAGTTCCCGATCCTGCTCCAGGGAGAGGAGACCCTGGGTGAGCTGATCAAGAACTTCGCGGCGGACCCGAAGACATGTCTGTTCGGGACGCTGTCGCTCTGGCAGGGCGTCGACGTGCCCGGGGCGAGCTGCCAGCTCGTGGTCATGGACAAGATCCCGTTCCCGCGTCCGGACGACCCGCTGATGAGCGCCCGCCAGAAAGCGGTGGAGGACGCCGGAGGCAACGGCTTCATGGCCGTGGCCGCCACACACGCGGCGCTGCTGATGGCCCAGGGGGCCGGCCGTCTGGTCCGCGCGTCGGGGGACCGGGGCGTGGTGGCCGTACTGGATCAGCGACTGGCGACGGCCCGCTACGGGAGCTACCTCAAGGCCTCCCTGCCGGACTTCTGGTACACCACGGACCGCAACCAGGTCCGGAAGTCGCTCGCGGCGATCGACGCGATGGCACGGCAGACCGAGGCCGAGCAGGCGTAGGGGAACAGCACAGGGCCCCGGAACCGGCGCAGGGATCCCGGGGCCCAGTCAGGGGGGGCGGAGGAGGTGAGGCCGCCCGCCGTGCTCAGACGCGGCGGAGAACCGCCACCACCTTGCCGAGGATGGTCGCGTCGTCGCCGGGGATCGGCTCGTACGCGGCGTTGTGCGGGAGCAGCCACACATGGCCGTCCTCGCGCTTGAAGCGCTTCACGGTGGCCTCACCGTCGAGCATGGCCGCCACGATGTCGCCGTTCTCGGCGACGGGCTGGCGCCGCACGGTGACCCAGTCGCCGTCGCAGATGGCTGCCTCGATCATGGAGTCGCCGACGACCTTCAGCACGAACAGCTCACCGTCGCCGACGAGCTGCCGGGGGAGCGGGAACACGTCCTCGACGGACTCCTCGGCGAGGATCGGGCCACCGGCGGCGATCCGGCCCACCAGGGGGACGTACGACGCGGCGGGCTTGCCGGTGGTGTCCGTGGGCTGTACGGAGACGGCCTGGTCGGAACCGCGGACCTCGTACGCGCGCGGGCGGTGCGGGTCGCGGCGCAGGAAGCCCTTGCGCTCCAGCGCCATCAGCTGGTGCGCCACCGAGGACGTGCTGGACAGGCCGACGGCCTGTCCGATCTCCCGCATGGACGGCGGGTAGCCACGCCGCTGTACCGAGTCCCGGATGACCTCGATCACTCGGCGCTGCCGGTCGGTCAGGCCCGAGCTGTCCGCCCGGATGCCTGGAGGTCGGCCCGGCAGGGAGCGCTTGTGCCCCTCCGGGTTCACGGCTTCGTTCATCGCATGCACCGGCTCGAGTCGGCCCTGGGAGCGGTCCTGGGCGGTGATGGTGGCGCTGTCTGCGGTGGTGGTCACGTCGTCGGCCCCTCTCGGTTGTCTCCCTGCTGCACAACGGTAGTTGCTTTCGAAAGGTTGCGCCAAACACACGTTCGAGTGAAAAAGTGTGGATAGCCTGACTTGATCATGTGTCTGGGTGTATAGCCAACGTGATGACCGGCGGATGGAAGGGTCCGTTGTTGTACTGTTCACCGCCGGGGGCGCCCCGGAGCGGTGCCGCCCCAGTTTGCCATCAGCTCCCCGCGGTCGACGGACCGCTCCCGCATGTGCGCGAGAGTCCCTCGGGTGCTCACCGCCGTGCCCACGATATCGCCGTACGCGCCGCGCGGACATGCTTGTCCACGCGCGCGTGGGGGCGCGTTTCGGGTGCTCGCCGTGACGGCGGGAACGCGTGGGGTGAAGGGTTCGGCCGCGACACGCGACACGGCCTGGCTGAATGGTCCAAGCCCCATATCTAGTGCTTGGATGTCATCAGCGGCCCACAAGTTGTGTTGCCCATGGTCTTCGCATCCACGAGGATCGCCTATGCTTGGGGCTGCTTCGAGGGGCCCGTGAGGCCCGGCGAGGCCATTGAGTCTGCTGTGAGGAGGGTTGGGACTTCATGCACTGCCCCTTCTGCAGGCACCCCGACAGCCGTGTCGTCGACAGCCGTACGACGGACGACGGCACGTCGATCCGCAGGCGCCGCCAGTGCCCTGACTGCTCCCGTCGTTTCACGACCGTGGAGACGTGCTCGCTCATGGTGGTGAAGCGGTCCGGAGTCACCGAGCCGTTCAGCCGCACCAAGGTCATCAACGGCGTGCGCAAGGCATGTCAGGGGCGGCCGGTCACCGAGGACGCGCTCGCCCAGCTCGGCCAGCGGGTCGAGGAGGCGGTGCGGGCCACCGGGAGCGCCGAGCTGACCACCCACGACGTGGGCCTGGCCATACTCGGCCCGTTGCAGGAACTCGACCTCGTCGCCTACCTGCGGTTCGCCTCGGTCTACCGGGCCTTCGACTCGCTCGAGGACTTCGAGGCCGCGATCGCGGAACTCAGGGACCAGACCGGACGCCCCGGCGCGGACGACGACGACCGCGAAGGCGACCCGGACGCTGTCGTGGGGGGCCAGGAGGACGACGGCGGGCGCGGAGGGACCACGCGGGTCCCCGAGCCCGCCCACGCCGCCGACTGACCCGGCGGACCGGAACCGGGCGGAGACCCCGGATCCGGTCGGGCGGCGGCGGACCAAGACTTGCTGCGGACCAGGCGCATCGACGTCCGCAGCACCAGACACCACACCGTGCCACGGGAACATCGTGGCATTTCAGGGCGTTTTTGCCTGTACAGGGAGGCGGCATGACAGAGACGGCGAGCGGTCCGGCACGAGGGTCCCGCGCGAAGGGCGCGAAGACCACCAAGGGCCTGCGTATCGAGCGCATCCACACCACCCCCGGCGTGCACCCGTACGACGAGGTGGTCTGGGAGCGTCGTGACGTCGTCATGACCAACTGGCGCGACGGCTCGGTCAATTTCGAGCAGCGTGGCGTCGAGTTCCCCGACTTCTGGTCGGTGAACGCGGTCAACATCGTCACCAGCAAGTACTTCCGCGGTGCCGTCGGCACCCCGCAGCGCGAGGTCAGCCTCAAGCAGCTGATCGACCGCATCGTGAAGACGTACTCGAAGGCCGGCGAGGACCACAAGTACTTCGCCTCCGCCGCCGACGTCGAGATCTTCGAGCACGAGCTGGCCTACGCCCTGCTGCACCAGATCTTCAGCTTCAACAGCCCCGTCTGGTTCAACGTGGGCACCCCGCAGCCCCAGCAGGTCTCCGCCTGCTTCATCCTGGCCGTCGACGACTCCATGGAGTCGATCCTCGACTGGTACAAGGAAGAGGGCATGATCTTCAAGGGCGGCTCCGGCGCCGGCCTGAACCTCTCCCGCATCCGCTCCTCCAAGGAGCTGCTGTCCTCCGGCGGCAACGCCTCCGGCCCGGTCTCCTTCATGCGTGGCGCCGACGCCTCCGCCGGCACCATCAAGTCCGGTGGCGCCACCCGTCGCGCCGCCAAGATGGTCGTCCTCGACGTCGACCACCCGGACATCGAGGACTTCATCGAGACCAAGGTCAAGGAAGAGGAGAAGATCCGCGTCCTGCGCGACGCGGGCTTCGACATGGACCTGGGCGGCGACGACATCACGTCCGTCCAGTACCAGAACGCCAACAACTCGGTCCGGGTGAACGACGAGTTCATGCAGGCCGTCGAGCAGGGCGGCAAGTTCGGCCTGCGCGCCCGGATGACCGGCGAGGTCATCGAGGAGGTCGACGCCAAGGCGCTCTTCCGCCGGATCGCCGAGGCCGCCTGGGCCTGCGCCGACCCCGGCATCCAGTACGACGGCGTCATCAACAACTGGCACACCTGCCCCGAGTCCGGCCGGATCACCGCGTCGAACCCGTGCAGCGAGTACATGCACCTGGACAACACGTCCTGCAACCTCGCCTCGCTGAACCTGATGAAGTTCCTCAAGGACGACGGCCAGGGCACCCAGTCCTTCGAGGCCGAGCGCTTCCAGAAGGTCGTCGAGCTCGTCATCACCGCGATGGACATCTCCATCTGCTTCGCCGACTTCCCCACCCAGAAGATCGGCGAGAACACGCGCGCGTTCCGCCAGCTCGGCATCGGCTACGCCAACCTCGGCGCCCTGCTGATGGCCACCGGCCACGCCTACGACTCCGACGGCGGCCGCGCCCTCGCCGGCGCCATCACCTCCCTGATGACCGGCACGGCCTACCGCCGCTCCGCCGAACTGGCCTCGGTCGTCGGCCCGTACGACGGCTACGCCCGCAACGCCGACGCCCACAACCGCGTCATGAAGCAGCACGCCGACGCCAACGGCACGGCCGTCCGCATGGACGACCTCGACACCCCGGTCTGGGCCGCCGCCACCGAGGCCTGGCAGGACGTACTGCGTCTCGGCGAGAAGAACGGCTTCCGTAACTCCCAGGCGTCCGTGCTCGCCCCGACCGGCACGATCGGCCTCGCGATGTCCTGCGACACCACCGGTGTCGAGCCCGACCTCGCCCTGGTCAAGTTCAAGAAGCTGGTCGGCGGCGGCTCGATGCAGATCGTCAACGGCACCGTCCCGCAGGCCCTGCGCCGCCTGGGTTACCAGGAGGAGCAGATCGAGGCGATCGTCGCCCACATCGCCGAGAACGGCAACGTGATCGACGCCCCCGGTCTCAAGCAGGAGCACTACGAGGTGTTCGACTGCGCCATGGGCGAGCGCGCCATCTCCCCGATGGGCCACGTCCGCATGATGGCCGCCATCCAGCCCTGGATCTCCGGCGCCATCTCCAAGACGGTCAACATGCCGGAGACGGCGACCGTCGAGGAGGTCGAGGAGATCTACTTCGAGGCCTGGAAGCTCGGCGTCAAGGCGCTCGCGATCTACCGTGACAACTGCAAGGTCGGCCAGCCCCTCTCCGCGAAGACGAAGGACAGCAAGGAGCAGGAGACCGCCGAGATCACGGAGAAGGCCGAGGACACGATCCGCACCGCGGTCGAGAAGGTCGTCGAGTACCGCCCGGTCCGCAAGCGTCTCCCCAAGGGCCGTCCCGGCATCACCACCTCCTTCACGGTCGGTGGCGCCGAGGGCTACATGACGGCCAACTCCTACCCTGACGACGGCCTTGGTGAGGTCTTCCTGAAGATGTCCAAGCAGGGTTCGACCCTCGCCGGCATGATGGACGCCTTCTCCATCGCCGTCTCGGTGGGCCTGCAGTACGGCGTCCCGCTCGAGACGTACGTCTCGAAGTTCACCAACATGCGCTTCGAGCCGGCCGGTATGACGGACGACCCGGACGTGCGGATGGCGCAGTCGATCGTCGACTACATCTTCCGCCGCCTGGCGCTCGACTTCCTGCCCTTCGAGACGCGCTCCGCGCTCGGCATCCACTCCGCCGAGGAGCGCCAGCGCCACCTGGAGACCGGTTCCTACGAGCCGACCGAGGAGGACGTCGACGTCGAAGGTCTGGCCCAGTCGGCCCCGCGCCAGACGGACCTGAAGGCCGTCGCGACCCCGCAGGCCGCCGCCGAGGCGGTCAAGCCCGCTCCGAAGCAGGCCCACACCAGCGCCGAGCTGGTGGAGATGCAGCTGGGCATCCAGGCCGACGCCCCGCTCTGCTTCTCCTGCGGTACGAAGATGCAGCGCGCCGGGTCCTGCTACATCTGCGAGGGCTGCGGCTCGACCAGCGGCTGCAGCTGATCCCCGCCGTTCCGGCCAGGTCCCCGCGATCTGGCAAGGGCGGTGGAGCCGGTCCTCGGCTCCACCGCCCTCGGTGTTTCTCGCCGCGCGACCGCGGCGTCCGGATCAGGGCCGGCGCACCTCGCCCATGACCCTGGTGAACGTCGCCGGGTCGTCCTCGAACCCCTGGACCCCCTGGTGGAACGTCCAGCCGTCGGCCTCGCGCACGAACTCCCCGACGGTCGCCGCCGTCGCGCCGAGCACGTCACCGAACTCGTCCTCGTCCAGAACCGTGTAGCCCTCCCGGATCCGGAAGGCGGGGTTGAGGACGCTGACGAAGGTGCGGTGCGCCGGCTGCTGCTGGATGACGACACCGACCACCACGCGCGCGTACCGCGCGTCCAGCCGCTCGAGCTCCAGCGTCATGACCTCGTCCCAGCCGAACCCCTTGCCGTCCTTGCTGTCGCGGTTGAGATAGATCGTGCCGTCCGGCGAGCGGCTGTCGAAGTGCACCACATAGGCGGGTGCCCCGGACGGATCGCTCGCGAGGTACGTCGCGGCGACGATGTCCAGATCGGTGGCGGGCTGCCCCGCCGGACTCGGGTCCCACTTCAGCGACAGCTCGATCTTGCGGAGCCCCTTGTTGATGCCGCTCACGGACTTCCCTCCCCGTTCACCGTCCGACCTTGCCCTGAAGTCCCCGATCATCAGGGCCGGTTGTCCATCCTGCCACGCGCGCGTGGCTCACGGCATGGCTGCTCTGCGCCAGAGAGTGACCGACGCCACGCCCTGTGGCCTTACCATGGCGCGGTGCTGGTCAAGTGGATTCGCTGCACCGTGGTGGACCGCCGCGGTTTCGAACGGGGACAGCGAAAGTGGGCGGGGCTTCTGGGGGAGCCGGGATTTCGGGGACAGGGCGGGGGCTGGAGCAGGAGCCGGCCCTCGGTCGCGCATGTCTTCGCCTTCTGGGAGAGCCGTGCCTTCTACGACTCCTTCATGGCGCGCTCCCACGACCGGCTGGCCGCGGCCCAGGCAGGCACCTTCAAGGACGCCCAGGTCCGCCTGTTCGACCACCGCTTCGACGTGAAGACCGGCTTCGAGCCCCGCTTCACCGACTCCGACCTGCTGCGCGTGGCGCTGTGCAGGGTCCATGAGGAGCGCGCCGAACACTTCACCCTCATGCAGGAGAAGGTGTGGAATCCGGCGATGGCCGGCTCGCCCGGCATGATCCGCGGGCTGTTCGCCGAGGCGCCCGGCCACGAGTTCATGGTCCTGTCGATGTGGCGTTCCGAGGCCGAGCACGGAAAGTACCGCACCGAACGCGTGGAGCGGCTCGCCCTGCGCGCCCAGACGGAGGCGGACATCGCCGCCCTCACCGGTGACATCGTCGAACTGGAGCCGACCTGGACCGTCTGAGCGCTCATCCTGACCGCTTGTGGGGGAAGGTGTGCACTTTGTGACGCATGAGGCCCGCTGCGTGTGACCTACGCCGTATGGGCGCCGTACGAGTATTCGATCTGCCGCATCCCGATCTAGGGTTTTGGCATGGCACGACCACGGCGCATCGTCCTTGTCCGGCACGGGGAATCAACGGGCAATGTTGATGACACCGTCTACGAGCGTGAACCCGACCATGCGCTGGCCCTCACCGACCGGGGCCGGCGACAGGCCGAGGAGACCGGCAAAAGGCTCCGGGAGGTGCTCGGCGACGAGCCCGTCAGTGTGTACGTCTCCCCCTACCGCCGCACCCACGAGACCCTTCAGGCCTTCCATCTCGATCCCGACCGCATCAGGGTGCGCGAGGAGCCCCGGCTGCGCGAGCAGGACTGGGGGAACTGGCAGGACCGTGACGACGTACGGCTGCAGAAGGCCTACCGGGACGCCTACGGGCACTTCTTCTACCGCTTCGCCCAGGGGGAGAGCGGAGCCGATGTGTACGACCGGGTCGGCGGCTTCCTGGAGAGCCTGTTCCGCAGCTTCGAGGCCCCCGACCATCCGCCGAACGTGCTCATCGTGACCCACGGCCTCGCCATGCGGCTGTTCTGCATGCGCTGGTTCCACTGGACGGTCGCCGAATTCGAGTCGCTGTCGAACCCGGGGAACGCCGAGATGCGCATGCTCGTCCTCGGGGACGACGGCAAGTACACCCTTGACCGGCCCTTCGACCGGTGGCGAGATCCTGAGCCGTACGGGGTCACCGGATAGAGTGGCAGGGCGATGACCGCTGACTCCTCTTCCGACGGGCGCCTGGAGCGCGCCCTCGCCAGTCTGCGCGGCCTCGCGGTGGGCGACGCGCTCGGGTCCCAGTTCTTCGTACCCGCGAACTACCCGCTGCTGAAGGAACGCGCCCTGCCGCCCGGCCCCTGGCAATGGACCGACGACACCGAGATGGCCTGTTCGGTGGTGGCCGTCCTGGCCTCCCACGACCGTATCGACCAGGACGCCCTGGCCCGCTCCTTCGCGGAGCACCACGACTTCGACCGAGGCTACGGCCCCGCGGTCAACCGCCTGCTGCGGCTGGTCCGGGAGGGCGCCGACTGGCGCGAACTGTCGGCGGCCCTGTTCAAGGGGCAGGGGTCCTGGGGCAACGGCGCAGCGATGCGGATCGCTCCTCTGGGGGCCTGGTACGCGGACGACCCCGAGCAGGCCACCCACCAGGCGGAGATCTCCTCCTATCCCACGCATCAGCACCGGGAGGCCGTGGTCGGTGCCATGGCCGTCGCCGCGGCCGCCGCGCTGGTCGGCGCACCGGGTGGCCCGCCCGGCCCCGCGGCGCTGCTGGACGGTGTCATCGCCCTGGTCCCCAAGAGCGCGGTGGGCGCCGGTCTGCGGCGTGCCAGGGACATGCTCGACTACGACGACGCGGGTACGGTCGCGGCCGTACTGGGCTGCGGACGGCGTACGTCCGCCCATGACACCGTCCCCTTCGCGCTCTGGTCGGCCGCGCGCGCCCTCGGCGACTACGAGACGGCGTTCTGGACGACCGCGCAGGTCGGCGGGGACGTCGACACCACCTGCGCCATCGTGGGCGGCGTGCTGTCCGCCGGCAAGACCGGCATCCCTCCGGCCGCGTGGGCGGAACAGGTGGAGGCGCTTCCGGGGTGGGTCGCCGCGCCCGCCTGACCAGGTCGAGCGGCGGCGACCGCTGCGTCGGACTCGACCGTCCCAAAGCCGGATTCTCCCGCGCCGAGCCGGAAATCCTCCGCCCGGTCCGAAACTCAGCGTGTTCGCCGGGAACTCTGTGTGACCGCGGGGCGTTCTTCGGTCATCCGCCGTTCGATGTGCACAGGCCACGGGCGAGCCGCGGGCGACGGGGAGCGGTAGTTCGGGGGTGGTGGACGTGTGGTGCGTCGTGTTCGCGCGGGTGGTCGGCGCGTTGCTGCGGGTGGTCGGTGCGTCGCATACGGCCGTGGCGCCGCCTCTGCGGGGCGCGCTCGGGGCGGCGCCGGGCCGTCCGCGCGATTCACCCCGCCATGGGCCCCGCCGTCCCGGACAGGGCGTCCAGATCGCTCTTGCGGACCTTGATCACGAACCCGGCGGTGATCAGGGCCAGGCAGGCTATCGCGGCGGCCGGGACGAAGGCGGTGGAGATACCGTGCGCGAGGACCTCGTGGCCCCAGGGGGCGGGCAGCTGATGCGTCTTGGCGAACTCGGCCTTCTGCTCGGCCGTGCCGTGGGTGAGGAAGGAAGGCAGCTGTTTCTCCGCCTCGTCCTTGCCGGCCGAGCCGAAGACCGTGGTCAGGATGGCAAGACCGAGCGAACCCCCCACCTGCTGGGTGGCGTTGAGCAGTCCGGATGCGGCACCGGCCTCGTGCGGGGCGACGCCGGAGACGGCGGTGACCGTCGCCGTCACGAAGTTCAGGCCCATGCCGAAGCCGAACACCAGCATCGGGCCGAGCACTCCGCTCGGATACGAGCTGTCCGGGCTGATGAACGTCAGCCAGGAGAGCCCGGACACGACCAGCGCGGCCCCGGCGAGCATGAACGGCTTGGGGCCCAGGGTGGGCAGGAAGCGCTGCGACAGGCCGGCGCCGACCGCGATCGCGGCCGTGATGGGCAGGAAGGCGAGCCCGGCCCTGATCGGGCTGTAGCCCAGCACGTTCTGCACGAAGAGGACGATGTAGAAGAACATGCCGAACATCGCCGCCGCCAGGCTCAGCATGATCAGGTACGTGCCCGAGCGGTTGCGGTCGGCGAACATCTTCAGCGGGGTGATCGGCTCCTTGGCCCGCATCTCGGTGAACACGAAGGCCAGCAGCAGCACCAGCGCGGCGCCGAAGGCCCCGAGCGTCAGATCGTCCCGCCAGCCCTCCCCGGCGGCCCGGATGAACGCGTAGACCAGGGAGGCCATACCGGCCGTCGAGGTGACGGCGCCCGCGATGTCGAAGCGCCCCGGATGCCGCTCCGACTCGTTGATGTAGAGCGGAGTGAGCGAGGCGATCAGCATGCCGATGGGCACGTTGACGAAGAGCACCCACCGCCAGTCCAGCCACTCCGTGAGCATGCCGCCCGCGAGCAGGCCGATGGCCCCGCCGCCCGCGGAGACGGCGGCGAAGACGCCGAAGGCCCGGTTGCGTTCCGGGCCTTCGGGAAACGTGGTGGTGATGAGCGCCAGCGCGGTGGGCGAGGCGATGGCGCCTCCCATCCCCTGGAGGGCTCGCGCCGCCAGCAGTTGCCAGGGTTCCTGAGCCAGTCCGCCGAGCAGCGAGGCGAAGGTGAAGAGCAGGATTCCGGTCATGAACACGCGGCGTCGGCCGAGGATGTCCCCTGCTCGGGCGCCGAGCAGGAGCAGACCGCCGAAGGTGAGTGTGTAGGCGCTGACGACCCAGGTGAGGTCGGTCGTGCTGAACTTCAGCGCGTCTTGAATGTGCGGGAGTGCGATGTTCACAATCGTCGCGTCGAGTACCACCATGAGTTGGCAGGCTGCGATGACGGTGAGCGCGACACCGGGGTGCCCCTCCCGGCGGGCCCGCCCCGGTTTCTGGTCCTGAATCAACTGAGAGGTTGTCATCATGGGTCCCCCACAACTGCATTAGTGAACGCTGGCGTTCACGTTCACGGTAGTGAGTCCCCACTAGTGAACGCAAGCGTTCACTTTCAGGGTGTCCGTCGGCGTCGTCCCCCGCTGTCGCCGCGGCCCCGCCCCGCACCCCGTACCGCTCGGAACTCCCCGCCCCCTCTGCTCGCCTGGAGACACTCGGATGGTTACTTCGCGCTGGACGGCCGCACCTGCCCGGACGGCCTCCCCGCGGCGGCGCGGCGCCGTGCTCGAACGCGCGATCCTCGATGCCGCGTTGGAGCAACTCGGCACCGTCGGCTGGAACGGCCTCACGATGGAAGGGATCGCCGCCGGGGCCCAGACCGGAAAGGCGGCGGTCTACCGCCGCTGGCCCTCCAAGGAGGATCTCGTCGCCGACGCGCTGAGTGCCGAGCTGCCCCGGCTGGACGCGGCACCCGATCTCGGGAACGTGCGGGAGGACCTGGTGGCGCTGTGCCGGACGGCGCGGGACGCGATGTTCTCGCGCCCGGGCTTCGCGTTGCGTTCGATCATTCACGAATGCGATCCATCTCAGTCGGAGCGGTTCCGGGAACTGATCGTCCAAGGGGTCGTCGAACCGGCCGTCCGGATGCTGCATGACGTCATTACTCGGGGGATCGAGCGAGGTGAGGTGGGGGAGGGGGCCGCGAACGGTTACGTCTTCGACGCCATTCCGGCCATGATGATGTACCGATCCAAAGTGTGCGGAAGCGAATGGAGCGATCAAGAACTGGAAGAGATGATCGACGGGTTCATGCTTCCGCTGCTGCGTCCGGACCCGGCCTGACGGTGACGGAGGCGGGCCTGTCGGAGGCGGGTGGGCAGTCATGGCGAACCGGGGTGTCGCGAGGGGATCTCGGCGGCGTACGCTAAGGGCGCCATGCCGTACGAACCCCCCACCCACACCGTCGAGCGCTCCCTCCGCGCAACGACCGGAGCGAAGGTCATTGCCGGTGTCGACGAGGTGGGCCGCGGAGCCTGGGCCGGCCCTGTCACCGTCTGCGCGGCGGTCACCGGACTACGTCGCCCGCCCGCAGGTCTCACCGACTCCAAACTGCTCACCCTCAAACGGCGCACCGAGCTGGCCGAGGTGCTGCGGACCTGGGTGACGTCCTACGCCCTGGGGCACGCCTCCCCGGAGGAGATCGACGACGTGGGGATGACGGCCGCGCTGCGGCTCGCGGCGGGGCGGGCGCTGGAGGCGCTGCCGGTCCGGCCCGACGCGGTGATCCTCGACGGCAAGCACGACTACCTCGGCGCCCCCTGGCAGGTCCGCACGGTCATCAAGGGCGACCGGTCGTGTGTGGCGGTCGCGGCGGCCTCGGTGATCGCCAAGGTTCAGCGCGACAAAATGATGGCCGAACTGGGTGTCGAGCATGCACACTTCGGTTTTGCGGACAATGCCGGGTATCCGTCGCCCGTGCACAAGGCCGCACTGGAGGAGCGGGGCCCCACCCCGTACCACCGGTTGTCGTGGGCGTATCTTGATGCGCTGCCCCAGTGGCGGCACCTCAAGAAGGCCCGCAGCTGGGCGGACGGAAGCGTTCCGGAGATCGAGGGTCAGCTCGGCTTCGACTTCTGACGATTTCGCTCGCACTGATGTGCCACCCACTGGCGCCAGCCGCACCAATGTTTGATAAAAATCAGCCCATGCCTCTCATTCCCGAGGAGCCTCAGATTCACGAGAGTGCCCAGGGTCCCCGCGCCACTCCGGCCAGCGGCCGTACAGCGCCGACCCCTCGACCCGTACCCGGCCCCCGTCCCGCGGCTCCGTCGCGTCCCGGTCGTCCCGGCCCCCTCCGGCCCGCGCCGCCGGTGCAGCGCACCCCGCGTGACGCCGCCCCCAAGCCCGGGCCCTCGGCCCCGGCCGCTCCCGCTTCGGCGACTCCCCAGATCCAGCTGATCCCGGCCTCGGCCCAGGGGGCGCTGGACGCCGCCGAGGAGGCCGTGGACCTGCTCCTGGACTCGGGGCGCGCCCCAGGTGACGTACTGGTGATCACCACCGGTGAACAGCACCCCTGGGCCGTCCATGAACTGTCCTTCGGTGAGGCGTCCTACTGGGCGCAGCACGACGCCGGGGACGACGTCTTCTACACCGATGGCGCCGCCGCGGGCCGCGCGGGCGTGCGGCCCGTCGTCGTGGTCGCCGTCAACGGCGGCGCGGAGTCCGCTGCCGAGGCTCTGCCGACGGCTCGTTCCCGGGCCGGCTCGCTGCTGATCGTCTGCGGAGACCCCCAGCAGATCAACGCGGTGCTCGGCGCAGGAGTCTGAGCCGAACCGGTGGACCAGGAGGCGCCGGGGCCGGGCAAGGCCTCGCTGCCGCGGCACCTCCACGGTGTGCTTTCGCGTGCGCGGACGACGTGAGTCTCGGCGCACGCTTCGGCGCGCCCGGAACCGGCCGCCGGACGAACGTGGCCTCGCGGTAGCCCCGGTGGACGGCACAGGCTTCGCTCGGCGCCGCGCCGCACCGGGCTGGTGGTCCGCCGAGGATCAGCAGAGCACCTGGGCGGACGGCACGCGAGGACGCCTGGGGTTCCAGGGGTGGCCGGATGGCCTTTCAAAGCCGGGACCGGGCGGTGTCGTGCGCGGGTCCCACCGAAGCGAACCCGGAGCCTGCCCGGGCCGTCGTACCCCCTGATGCGCTCAGCGGGCGGCAGCGCGGCGCAGAACCTCCGACATGACCCCACCGGTACGCGGCAGGGGAGGCGGTGCCTCGGACAGGCCGAAGGGCTCCGGAGCGGATTCCGTGTTGGGGCGGCGGCCTCCGCGCCCCTCGCCGAGCACCTGCCAGCCGTCCCGGGTCAGCGTGATGTACGCCCCGCAGCGCAGCCCGTGCAGCGTGCAGGCGTCACGCAGGCCCCACATCCACGCTCCGTCCTCTTCCGTCCAGCGCGCGTCGCCCTCGCGGCAGTAGAGCAGCACCGCGGTCCGCACCGGCGTACGCCGCCGCAGGTCGTGCGGAATGACCCGGCGCAGCTGGGCGAGCAGCGCGTTTCGGAACATCCAGCCGTCAGCGGGTGCCTGACGTCGTGTGAAGGACGCGCTGGCGCAGACCCGTTCGTCGGGATCGAGCACGGCCACGATCGCGGTGGCCGGCCCGGGCCGGTGCCGCGAGTGCAGCCCGCTGACCACTTCGCGCGGGTTGCGCAGCAGAGGGATGCCGGCCGCGGACCACTCCGCGGGCTCGAGCAGACGATGGGCGGAGGCGGCGGACGTGGACGACGACAACGATGCTGTCGAGGACGGAGCGAATCCGAGGGTCACGATCCTCCCTTCGGCTACGGCCCACACTGCGGGCGGGTCGGATGGGGGGAGCGCACGCCGCAGCAGAGCCCAACCGGACTACGGGCCAGCCGTGCGGGGAGCGGACCTCAATTCTTCCTGTCGAACTTGGATGCGGCAACGAGCAATTGGGGCCACAGACCGTTATAGGGCAGTGTGTGTCTTATATCCCTACCCAGTGATTCATGGACGGACGCGTGCGACGGCAGTGGACGCCCCTTCCGCACCCGGTGCGTGATCAGCCTTGTACAGCCAGCACCAGAGGCAGCACCGCCTGGGCGCCCGAGCGCCGCAACAGGCGCGCCGCGACCGCCACGGTCCACCCCGTCTCGGTGAAGTCGTCCACGAGCAGGACCGGTCCCGGGGCCTCCGTCAGCGCCGAGGCGAGCGCGGGCGGTACCTCCAGCAGACCGTGGAGGGCCTTGAGGCGTTGGGCGCTGTTGCTGCGCGAGACCGGCGCCGCATCGGCCGCGTACTCCACCGCTCCCAGCAGGGGCAGCCGCCCCACCTCGGCGATCCGCGCTCCCAGCGACTGGATCAGCCGAGGCCGAGTCCGGGAGGCGACGGTGACCACGCCGACCGGGCGCGCGACGGCGTCGGAGGCGCCCGAGGCCCAACCGCCGGGCCCTTTCGCCCAGTCGGCCAGGACGCCCACCACCGCCTTGGCCACGTCGTCCGGTACCGGGCCGTCAGGTGCCTGCGGGGCGAACAGCGGACGGAGCCGATTGCCCCAGCCGATGTCCGAGAGGCGTCCCAGCGCGCGTCCCGGCTGCGCCTGTTCTGCGGCCGGAATGCGCCCCTTGAGATCCATACCGATCGCGGGGAGGCCGGTGGGCCACATCCGCCGCGGTTCGACCTCGACCCCCGCCCGGCCGAGATCCACGCGCGCGGCGTCCAGTGCGGCCGTCGAAGTCTCCGCGGCGTAGCGAGCCCCCGCGCAGTTGTCGCACCGTCCGCACGGCTTGGCGTCCTCGTCGTCGAGCTGACGCTGCAGGAACTCCATCCGGCAGTCGGTCGTCGCCGCGTACCCGCGCATCGCCTCCTGCTCCGCCTCGCGCTGGCGCGCGACCCACGCGTAGCGCTCGGTCTCGTACGTCCACGGCCGGCCGGTCGCGATCCAGCCGCCCTTGACCCGTTTCACCGCGCCGTCCACGTCCAGCACCTTGAGCATGGTCTCCAGCCGGGAGCGGCGCAGCTCCACCAGCGGCTCCAGCGCGGGCAGCGACACGGGCCGCTCCGCGCGCGAGAGGACGTCCAGCGTGCGGCGCACCAGTTCCTCGGAGGGGAAGGCCAGCGACGCGAAGTACTGCCAGATCGCCTCGTCCTCCTTGCCCGGCAGCAGGAGCACCTCGGCGTGCTCGACGCCGCGGCCGGCGCGGCCCACCTGCTGGTAGTAGGCGATGGGGGAGGAGGGGGAACCGAGGTGCACGACGAAGCCCAGGTCGGGTTTGTCGAAGCCCATGCCGAGCGCGGACGTGGCGACCAGGGCCTTGACCTTGTTGGCGAGCAGATCCTCCTCGGCCTGCTGCCGGTCTGCGTTCTCCGTCCGGCCCGTGTACGAGGCGACGACGTGTCCGCGCTGCCGCAGGAACGCGGTGACCTCCTCGGCGGCGGCGACGGTGAGCGTGTAGATGATTCCGGAGCCCGGCAGCGCGTCGAGATGGTCGGCGAGCCAGGCCATCCGGTGCGCCGCGTCGGGGAGCCGCAGCACGCTCAGACTGAGGCTCTCCCGGTCCAGCGGGCCGCGCAGTACCAGGGCGTCCGACAAGCCGCCCGTCCCCAACTGATCGGCGACGTCGGCGGTCACGCGCGCGTTCGCCGTCGCGGTCGTCGCGAGCACCGGGACCCCGGGCGGGAGATCGGTGAGCATCGTCCGCAGCCGGCGGTAGTCCGGCCGGAAGTCGTGCCCCCAGTCGGAGATGCAGTGCGCCTCGTCCACCACGAGCAGGCCGGTCGCGGCCGCCAGTTCCGGCAGCACCTGGTCCCGGAAGTCAGGGTTGTTGAGCCGCTCCGGACTGACCAGCAGTACGTCCACCTCGCCCGAGGCGATCTCGGCCCGGACGGTCTCCCACTCCTCGGTGTTCGCGGAGTTGATGCTGCGTGCGTGGATACCGGCCCTGGCCGCGGCCTCGACCTGGTTGCGCATCAGGGCGAGCAGCGGCGAGACGATCACGGTGGGGCCGGAGCCACGGGCCCGCAGCAGGGAGGTCGCCACGAAGTAGACCGCGGACTTCCCCCATCCCGTCCGCTGCACGACCAGGGCCCGGCGCCGGTCGGCGACCAGCGCCTCGATGGCCCGCCACTGGTCCTCGCGCAGTCTGGCCGCGCCCGGGGTGCCGCCGACGAGGCGGGCGAGGACGGCGTCGGCATCGGCCCGGAGATCCGCGTTGCTCGTGTGCTCCATGCCTCCCATACAACAGGACGGCTCTGACAGACCGCGCCCGAGCGACACCCGGGCTTTGCGTTGATGTGTCCCTGATCGGACTTATCCACAGGTCGAAGCGGAGGATCGTGATCCGCGAGATCGTCGGCTCATGACGAACCACAGCGAAACGACCGGCTCCTTCGAAAACGGTGACATTTCCCGCCGTGCGGAGGTCGACGGGCCCATCCCTCAGGACGGCCGGCCCGCTCACGGCGAGGCGTCCGGGTCCGGTCACGGCCGAGCCTCCGGCCACGGTGACGCCCCTGGCGACGGCGTAGGCCCCGGTCACGGCGACACGACTCCGTACGGCGACACATCCGTGACGGGCGAGGACTGGCCGTACGACGAGCCCCCGTACGACGCGCCCCTGGCGTACATCAGTCACACCCCCTATGACGCGAGCACTCCCTACGACGCGAGCCCCCCGTGCACCGGTGATTCCGCCGCCCACCACGTCACCCTGCGCACCCCGGGCGAACTCGCCGACGCCCTGCCCTACCTGCTCGGCTACCGCCCGGAGGACAGCATCGTGCTGGTCGCCCTCAGCGACCGGGCCGGCCGGGGCCGGTTCGGCGGCCGGGCCAGGCTCGGCATCCCCGCCCAGCCCGCCGACTGGACCGCCGTCGCACGGCAGCTCGCGGAGGGACTGGTGAAGGGAGGCGCCCGCCGAGGCGCCCGCCCGGCCCAGATGGTCGCCTACCTCTGCCAGGACCCGGCGAAGGGTGAGACGGGCCGCGAGGTGATGGCCCGGCTGAAGCCCTTGGCCCAGGCCCTGCGGGTCGCCTGCGGCAGGCTCGGCGCCCCGGTCATCGAGGCGCTCTGCATCTCCGACGGCCGATTCTGGTCCTACTGCTGCCCGCGCGTGGGCTGCTGCCCGGTGGAGGGGACCTCCATGGGCCTGCCCGGCACCTCCGTGCTGGCCGCGGCCGCCACCTACGCCGGGATCCAGGTCCGGGGCACCCTGCGCGAGCTGCGCGCCCGGCTACAGCCCCTGGAGACGGGCGTCGCGCTGGAACAGGAGGTCGCCCTGGACACGGCGAACATCGCGCTGGTCACGAGGATGCTCGACGAGGCGAGCCGTGCGGTGGTGGCCCGGGAGACGATCGAACGGGCAGGACGGCTCATCAGGCGCTTCGCCCAAGCACCCGTCGTCCTGGGCGACGCCGAAGCGGACCGCAGGGACGACGCACTGCTCGGCTGTGACGAGGCCGCCGCCCTGATTCTCGGCCTCCAGGACCGGGTGACCCGCGACCGGGCGGCGGAATGGATGGAAGGGGACGAAGCGCCGCCCGCCCTGCGCCTGTGGCGGGCACTGGCCCGCCGCTGCGTCGGTCCCTTCCGTGAACACGCCGCGGCACCGCTCACCCTCGCCGGCTGGGTCGCCTGGTCCGGCGGCGACGAACTCGAGGCACGCGAGGCCCTCGCCATGGCCCTGGGCGCGGACCCCGACTACCTCTTCGCCCGTCTGCTGCACCAGGCCTGCAACGAGGGACTCGACCCGGAATCGGTACGCCGTTGCCTGCGCTCGGAGCGCGAAGGACGTCGGACCGGCGCACCGACGGCAGGCGAGGTGGACGCCCCGGCCGCCGCCGGGGACGCCAAGCGCGCCGACCGGACCGCACGCGCGCGGCGCGTGCCAGGCGCGAACGCCGGGCGTCTGCGTAAGCCCGGGACGCGTCCCGCCCCCGCCGACAGGGGCGGCTCCCGCCCACCCGCCGTCGGCAAGCCCACCGCACGGCGCCGAGCCTGCCCCGAAGGGGTGCCGGCCGACGGCGACGACACCCAGGGTGAGGGCTGAACCGGAGCGGAGACGTCGACGGCCGTCTCCCGCGTCCCTCCCCGTATGACGGGCCGCCCGCCCCTCCGCCGATCGGCGGCGTCCGCCCGCCAAAGCCGTGACCTGGGCGAGTCCCGCCCCGTTCACCTGAGTGGCGGTAGAGCCGCACCGCGAGGAACCGCCAGCCACCGGCACCCGCATCGCCGGAGTCCGTCACCGGCCACGCCCTGTCCGAGGCGCACAGAGAGCAGAAGAAGCCACCTCATGAACCAGCCGACTCCGCCCTCCACCGCGCGACCCGCCTCGCCTGCTCGAAGGGCGGAGGACACTCCGGGCGCCTTCACCGGCCAGGGCCGCCACAGCCCCGGCAGAACCGTCGGCACCTCGGCGGTTCCGCCGCTCGGAGAACTGCCGTCCACCCACACCGCGATCATCTGCGTCGCCCTGCCGGGCCTCGCCGTCTCCACGGAGCAGGGACAGCTGACCGGTCGCGGACTGGAAGGCTTCTACCGGGCCGGCCGGCGCGTCCTGTCGCGCTGCCAGGTGCGTGTGGCCGGCCGGGAACCGCTCGGAGTGCAGGCCCGGATGGTCTCCGCCGACCGGGCGCACTTCACGGGCACGGTGCGCGTCACGCCGCACGGCGGCCCCGATCCGGACGTCGTCGTCGAGCGGAGCCGCTGCGCGGACGGCACGGAACTGATCACATTGCGCAACGCCTGCGCCCGGCCCCTGCGCGTGCCGGTCGAAGTGGCGCTGGGTACGGACCTCGCCGACATCGGGGCGATCGCGGCCGGTGCCGTGGGCCCGGAACTCCCCGCCCACGTCCGGGACTCCGGCTTGTGCTGGTCGTCCCCGGCAGGCACCTCGCGCGTCACCGCCGACCCGCCACCGGCCGACGCGATCGCCGCCGCGGGACTCCTGCGCTGGGACTTCGAGCTGACCCCGGGTGGCAGCGTCCGCGTGGAACTGAAGGTCCGCCCGGACGGCGCGGGCCCGGCCCGGGCCGTCGGCCGCGCGGCCACGAGTCCACTGGCGCCCGCCCGTGCGACGGGGGACGATCCACGCCTGGCGGCGCTCATGGCCACGAGCGTCGACGATCTCCAGGCCCTGCTGGTCCGCGACCCCGCCCGTCCCGCGGACATCCATCTCGCGGCGGGGGCGCCGTGGCGCTGCGGTCTGGCACCGGCCGAGGCCCTCGCCGCAGCCCGTATGACCCTGCCGCTGGGGACCCGGCTCGCGGTGGGCACCTTGCGCACCCTGGCCCGCACCCAGTGCGCACAGCAGGGACCGCGCCACGGCATGATTCCCGGCCCGCGGCGGGACGCGGGCGCCCATCTGCCGCCGAGCTGCACCGGCACCGAGGCCACCCTGCTCTTCCCGGTACTCCTCGCCGAGGCCCGCCGCTGGGGGCTGCCCGAGCAGGACACGGAGGAACTGCTGCCGAGTGCCGAACGCTGCCTTGCCTGGCTGCGGACCGCCGTGGGGGAGGGGACGTACCTGCGCGACCCCCAGCCCGGCGGGCCCGTCCGCTGCGAGACCCAGGCGCACGCCCATCGGGCGGCCCTGCTCGGCGCCGACCTGCTCGACAGCTGTGGCAGGGCCAGCGCCGACGCCGACTGGCTGCGGGAGTGGGCGCGGAGATTGCGGGCGGTCTTCCGGCGGGACTTCTGGCTCGACGACCGAGCCGCCGGCAGACCCCCGGCCGCGCTCACCCCGGACGGGCGCCCGGTGCCCCAGCTCGGTGCCGCGGCGGTCCACCTCCTCGACACCGGCCTGCTCGGAGGCGGTGTCATGGCTGCGGGACTCCTCGACAAGGTGCAGACCGAGAGCCTGGCCCGGCTGCTCGGCGGCCCCGCACTCGACTCGGGCTGGGGCCTGCGCAGCCTGAGCGCCAAGGAGGCGGGCCACAACCCGTTCGGCCACCGCGGCGGCGCCGTCCGGGTCCACGAGACGGCGATCGCCGTCGCCGGTCTGGCCGCCGCCGGCTACGAGAAGGAGGCGGGTGGGCTGCTGGGCGGGGTGCTGGCAGCGGCCGAGGCCTTCGGGTACCGCCTCCCGGAGATGTACGCCGGGGAGCAGCGCACCGAAGGGAGCCTCCCCGTGCCCCACCCGGCCGCCTGCCGTCCGGCCGCCACCTCGGCCGCCGCCGGGATCCTGCTGCTGACCACTGCGGTCGGCATCCGGCCCGACGCACCCGCCGGTACGGTCACGCTGCGCCCCCAGCGCAGCGCACCCCTGGGCGAGATCGGTCTGACCGGACTGCGGGTCGCGGGCGAGCCCTTCTCCGTACGGGTGAGCCGACTCGGTCTCGCCATGGTCGAGGAGGCGGCGGAAGGACTGCAATGGGGAGTGTGACCTCGGACGACGAGGGACGGGACAGCGCCCGGCGAAGTGTGTGTTTATCGTCAGGGAGACGACTATGATCGCCGCATGCCCTACGACCCGTCAGCCTTTCCGCCCTTTGCCGTCACAGTGGATCTGGTCGTACTGACCGTGCGCCGTCATGCCCTGTGCGCACTGGCGGTACGCCGCGGCGAGTCGCCGTTCCAGGGCAGATGGGCCCTCCCCGGCGGCTTTGTACGGGCCGACGAGGACCTCACCCGGGCGGCCGCGCGGGAGCTGGAGGAGGAGACCGGACTGCTGGCCCACGACCCCGACGCCCCGGCCCAGGGCAACGGCGCCCACCTCGAACAGCTCGCCACCTACGGCGACCCCGAGCGCGACCCCCGGATGCGTGTCGTCAGCGTCGCCCACCTCGCGCTCGCCCCCGACCTGCCCGCCCCCCGGGCCGGCGGCGACGCGAGCAACGCGCGCTGGGCGCCGGTCGAGGAACTGCTCCAACAGGGTGGTTACGGACGGGACGGCGAACCCGTCGCGCCCCTCGCCTTCGACCACGCCCGGATCCTCGCGGACGGGGTGGAGCGGGCCCGCTCCAAGATCGAGTACTCCTCCCTGGCGACCGCGTTCTGTCCCACCGAGTTCACGGTCGGCGAGCTGCGCCGGGTCTACGAGGCGGTCTGGGGCGTGGCCCTCGACCCGCGCAACTTCCACCGCAAGGTCACCGGCACCCCCGGCTTCCTGGTCCCCACCGGCGGCACCACCACGCGCCAGGGCGGCCGCCCGGCCCAGCTGTTCCGCGCCGGGGGCGCGACGCTGCTCAACCCGCCGATGCTGCGTCCCGAGGTGTGACACCGGAACTCCGCAACTGCGCGCCGTAGCAAGGGAGTCGGTGCCAACGCCGAGGGGAGGCGGGTCGGACGTGTCCACACGGCCCGCCCCGTCGGCCATGCTGTGTCCGGAAAAACCTCATATGGCGCGCTATCTTCCTGAAGGTGATCCAGGCCTTCGGATTGACCAGTGACTCCCGCAAGGAGCTTCCAGCCGCCGTCGACGACGTCTCCTTCGAGGCAGGTGCGGGCCGCGTCACCGTGCTGCTCGGGGCGCCGGGTGCGGGAAAAAGCACGACGCTCAGACTCATGCTCGAACTCCAACAGGGCCGTGGTCTCACCTATTTCAGAGGCCGCCCGCTGCACCGCATCGCCCATCCCTGCCGCGAGGTCGGAGTCCTGCTCGGCGATGTGCCCGGGCACCCGGCCCGCACCGTCCGCGGTCATCTGCGGATGCTCTGCGCAGCCGCCGGGGTTCCGGTCCGTCGCGCCGACGAAGTGCTGGAGGTGGTCGGCCTGATCAGCCTGCGGGACGAGCGCCTCGGCACCCTGTCCCGGGGCATGGACCGGCGGCTGGGGCTCGCCTGCGCCCTCCTCGCGGACCCGCACACCCTCGTGCTCGACGAACCGGCCGAGGGGCTCTCCGGCCGCGAAGACCGTTGGCTGCACGGCATGGTGCGTGCGCACGCGGCCCACGGCGGCACGGTGCTGATGACCACGGCCGACCCCAAGGCGGCCGTCCGTACGGCCGACCGGGTCGTCACCCTCGAACAGGGCAGGCTCGTCGCCGACCAGGACGTCGCCGACTTCGCCCGCACCCGGCTGCGCCCCCGGGTGGCTGTACGCAGCCCGCACGCCGCCCGCCTGGCCGCCCTGCTCACCAAGGAGGCGCGCACCGGGCACCGCTCCGTCGAAGTCGTCCAGGAGGACGGCAACCGGCTCTGCGTGTACGGCAGTACCTGCGCAGAGGTCGGCGAGGCGGCGTTCCGGCACGGCATCCTCGTCCACCAACTCGCCGACGAGACCGGAGACATGGGCCCGGGCGCCGTGCCCGAGCCGCGCCCGTCCGGCGCTGGGGGCTCTGCCGTCGTACGCGGGAAGAGCGCCGTGGGTGAGCATCGTGCCGTACGGGAGGAGGGCGGCGTAGCGACCGAGGACGGCGCAGAGGCGGAAAGCGGCGGAGAGACGGAGGGTGCAGACCCGGCCTCAGCCTCAGCCGCGGCGTCGGCCCCGGTCCCGGCGTCGGCCCCGGTCCCGGCGTCGGCCCCTGCCCCGGCGTTGGCCCCCGCCCCGGGTCCGGACGACGCAACGGCTCCCGAACGCGCCACCAGGCCCGAACTCCTGCCTCTGACGTTGGCGGTCGCCGAGCAACTGACCTTCCCCGAGCCGCCCTCCGACCCCGCGGGAGACGGACCCCGGGCGCCGAAGCGGTCCGGTCTCACCCTGCGAGGCAGACGCCGAGACCGCTCCCGGGCGTCACGCTTCGCCACCCTGCCGGGAAACCTCGACTCCGCGTCGGCCCTGCCGCCCCCGATCTCGGTCCGCTCCGCCCCCAGCCCGCTGCGCCCCCTCCGCTACGAACTCCGCCGTGCCGCCGGAATCGGCACCGGCTTCCTGACCGGCGCCGCCGTGCTCCTCTCGTCCGCCGCCATCGCCGTACTCCTGGCCCGTGCGGGACACACGTCGCAGGCGCGGCTGCTCGCGGCGTGGCCCGTGGAGCTGCCGCTGCCGCCGGCGGCGCTCGGTGCCGGGCTGCTCGGCGCGCTCGCCTTCGGGGACGAGTTCCGCCACCCCGCCCTGGCCGCAGACCGCGGCACCGTCCCCCGCAGGCTCGGACTGCTCGGCGCCAAGCTCCTCGTCGCCGGGCTCACCGCGCTGATGCTCGCCTTCCTCACCGTGGGCTGCGACGCCGAGATGCTCTATCTCCTCTACGGCCGGGAGCTTGCGAAGGTTCCCACCGAGTGGGTCTCGCTGAGTGCGAGTTGGCTGGCCCTCGTGGTCGGCTGCGCCTGGGCCGGCGTCCTCGCGGCCGGTGTCTTCCGGTCGACCACGGCCGGACTCGCCGCCGTGCTGGCCGTACCGGTCGCCGTGGTACCCGTCGCACAGAGGGCCGCCGAGCACGCGTCCGTGCGGACCGCGGCAGGCTTCTCGCTGAGATTGCGCGAGGTGCTGCTCGTCCAGTGGCCCTTCGGGGGAGAGCGCTATCTGTTCGCGGCACTGCGCGTGATCGGCCAACCCGTGGGCGGCGCAATGGCATTGTCCCTCGCCGCACTCCTGGGCGCGTATGTGCTGGTGAACCTGCGGAGCAGGGTCCGATGACGGCTGTTGTGCACTCTTCCTGTCATGGCGTGTGCACAACTACCCAGAGAACGCCCGTTTCTTTCCGATAAGGCGTCAATTGCGACGGGGTGAGCGATCACCCTTTCGTGTGCTTTTCACCAAAGACCTCAAGGCAGTTGGAGGCGGCGCCGACAAATGATGCGTGAGTACCCTTGCGCACACCATGATGACCACCGCCCGCTCCGCCGACTCCGGTCTGGCCGGCCCGGGCGAACTCGACCGCTACCCCTACGCCGACGCTCCGGTGGCCGACCGCGTGGGAACCCCCGTCTGGGAGGGCGCGGACCCCGAGCTGGGCCGCGTGGGCCGGCGCAGCGCGGGCAGTCGCGGACGCGGGCTGCACGGCCAACTCGTCCAGCAGCTGGGCCAGATGATCGTCTCCGGTGACCTCGGCGCCGACCGTCCGCTGGTGCCCGAGGAAATCGGCCAGCGCTTCGAGGTGTCCCGCACCGTCGTCCGGGAGTCGCTGCGCGTGCTGGAGGCCAAGGGCCTGGTGAGCGCCCGACCGAACGTCGGCACGCGCGTGCGTCCCGTCAGCGACTGGAACCTGCTCGACCCGGACATCATCGAGTGGCGGGCCTTCGGACCGCAGCGCGACGACCAGCGGCGGGAGCTGAGCGAGCTGCGCTGGACCATCGAGCCGCTCGCCGCCCGTCTCGCCGCCGGGCACGGACGCGACGACGTCCAGCAGCGGCTGGGCGACATGGTCGAGATCATGGGACATGCGATGGGTCAGGGTGACGCGCTCACCTACTCCCGGGCCGACACCGAGTTCCACACCTTGCTCATCCAGGTCGCCGGCAACCGCATGCTGGAGCACCTCTCGGGGATCGTCTCGGCCGCCCTGCAGGTGTCCGGAGGTCCGGTCACGGGCTGCGACCGGCCGACCGAGGCGTCCCTGGCGCACCATGCCAGGATCGTCGACGCGCTGGCCGCGGCCGACGGCGGCGCGGCCGAGGCGGCCATGCGCCAGCTCCTCACCGTGCACCCCGAGGTGGAGCGCGTCGTGCCGGCGCCGCGCGAGCACTGACGGCCCGCCGCGGGAAGTGCGACCGGGGATGGTCGTCCCCTTCCGCCCTCCTCGGCCGGCTCCCCGCCCTCGGTGTCGGACCCCGCAGAACCCCGTCCTGGGGCCGCGGGGTCCGACGGTGCGACCGGGATCGGGGTGGATCGCGGCAACCTGGGTACGTACTACGGGTGACCACCTCTGCCCGTGTCTGGCCGTTTTTGAGTGCTTACGCGGTGTGACTCGGGCCACGAAGATTGGGCGTAACGCTTGTGGAAACAACGCGATGACCTAAGAGGTGGCAGCCGAGGAGGGAATACGGACGCCGTTCAAGGCGCTGTGCATCTTCCCGGCCCCCCGCCCGCACCGTCGGTCCACCCCCAAGGCCGATGGTCGGCTCCTGTCCGCCGTGGACGGGGCCGGAAGCCGTTTTCCAACGTTCCGAGAGGTTGTTCGTGTCGGCCAGCACATCCCGTACGCTCCCGCCGGAGATCGCCGAGTCCGTCTCTGTCATGGCGCTCATTGAGCGGGGAAAGGCTGAGGGGCAGATCGCCGGCGACGATGTGCGTCGGGCCTTCGAAGCTGACCAGATTCCGGCCACTCAGTGGAAGAACGTACTGCGCAGCCTCAACCAGATCCTCGAGGAAGAGGGTGTGACGCTGATGGTCAGTGCCGCGGAGCCCAAGCGCACACGAAAGAGCGTCGCAGCGAAGAGTCCGGCCAAGCGCACCGCCACCAAGACGGTCGCGGCGAAGACGGTGACCACGAGGAAGGCCACCGCCACCACCGCCGCCGCTCCGGCCGCACCCGCCGTGGACGACCCCGCAGAGGAAGCCGCCCCCGCCAGGAGGGCGGCCGCCAAGAAGGCCGTGCCCGCCAAGAAGGCGGCGCCCGCCAAGAAGACCGTGGCCACCAAGAAGACGGCGGCCGCGAAGAAGACCACCGCCAAGAAGGACGACGCCGAGCTGCTCGAGGACGAGGTTCTCGAGGACGCCCCCAAGGGCGGCGACGAGCCCGAGGGCGCCGAGAGCGCCGGCTTCGTACTCTCCGACGAGGACGAGGACGACGCGCCCGCCCAGCAGGTCGCGGCCGCCGGTGCCACCGCCGACCCCGTCAAGGACTATCTCAAGCAGATCGGCAAGGTCCCCCTGCTCAACGCCGAGCAGGAGGTCGAGCTCGCCAAGCGCATCGAGGCCGGTCTGTTCGCCGAGGACAAGCTGGCCAACGCCGACAAGCTCGCCCCGAAACTCAAGCGCGAGCTGGAGATCATCGCCGAGGACGGCCGCCGCGCCAAGAACCACCTGCTGGAGGCCAACCTCCGCCTCGTGGTCTCCCTGGCCAAGCGGTACACCGGCCGCGGCATGCTCTTCCTGGACCTCATCCAGGAGGGCAACCTCGGTCTCATCCGTGCGGTGGAGAAGTTCGACTACACCAAGGGCTACAAGTTCTCCACGTACGCCACCTGGTGGATCCGTCAGGCGATCACCCGCGCCATGGCAGACCAGGCGCGCACCATCCGTATCCCGGTGCACATGGTCGAGGTCATCAACAAGCTCGCACGCGTGCAGCGCCAGATGCTCCAGGACCTGGGCCGCGAGCCCACCCCGGAGGAGCTGGCCAAGGAACTCGACATGACCCCGGAGAAGGTCATCGAGGTCCAGAAGTACGGCCGCGAGCCGATCTCGCTGCACACCCCGCTCGGTGAGGACGGCGACAGCGAGTTCGGTGACCTCATCGAGGACTCCGAGGCCGTCGTCCCGGCCGACGCCGTCAGCTTCACGCTCCTCCAGGAGCAGCTGCACTCGGTCCTCGACACCCTGTCCGAGCGCGAGGCGGGCGTCGTCTCGATGCGCTTCGGTCTCACCGACGGTCAGCCGAAGACCCTCGACGAGATCGGCAAGGTGTACGGCGTGACGCGTGAGCGCATCCGCCAGATCGAGTCCAAGACCATGTCGAAGCTGCGCCACCCGTCGCGTTCCCAGGTCCTGCGCGACTACCTCGACTAGGCCACAGACCAGGCCGGATCGCTCGCGCGACCGCAGGTCGCGTCCGTCCGGCGACGAAGGCCCGGCTCCCCTCGGGGGGCCGGGCCTTCGGTCCGCGCGGAGGGTCTTCGGCGTGGCTGCGCGGTCGCGGGGTGTCGTGCACTGGATCACTCTGGGTGTTCATCGATCACTTCGGAGTGAGGAGTGTGCATGCGTCGTCGCTTTGTCCGGGCGCTGGCCCGGCCATTGGCACTGGCGGCCACCGCGGTGGCCATACCGTTGCTGTCCGCCGCCCCCGCGGCCTCCGACGTCGTCCTGGGCGGATATCCCGTCGAAGCCGCCCAGAGCCCGTGGACGGTCGCGCTGTCCAGCCGTGACCGGTTCGGACGTATGAGGTCGGGACAGTTCTGCGCCGGTGTGGTGGTGGACCCCACGACGGTGCTCACGGCGGCCCACTGCATGGCCGAGGACGTCCTGGGGGCGCCGCCGGAGCGGGCGCGCGATCTGAAGGTCATCACGGGCCGTACGGATCTCTACACGGACGAGGGGCGGGAGATCGCCGTCCGGGAGACCTGGGTGAACCCTGCCTACGACAGTGCCACCAACGCAGGCGACTTCGCCGTGCTCACCCTCGCCGAGCCCCTGCCCAGGGCTGCGGCCATCGGGTTGGCCGGACCGGGCGACGCTGCGTACCGGGTCGGCACGGAGGCTCTGATCACCGGCTGGGGGGACACCACCGGGTTCGGCGCCTATCCCCGCCGACTGCGGGCCGCCCATGTCCGTGTGCTGGCCGACGCGCTCTGCGAGCGGGCGTACCCGGGCTCCGCCGACGGCAAGTACCTCTCGGCGAGCATGGTGTGCGCCGGTGACGAGCGGGGCGGGCGGGACGCCTGCCAGGGGGACAGTGGCGGGCCGCTGGTCGCACAGGGCCGGCTGATCGGGCTGGTGTCCTGGGGCAGCGGTTGCGGGAGGCCGGAAAGTCCGGGGGTCTACACCCGCGTCTCCGAGATCGTCCGGGCGATGGGGCCGGCCCGGGCGCCCAAGGGGCACGGGTCCGTCAAGGGGCACGGGACCCACGAGGCGCAAAGGCCGGCCAAGAGGCACGGGCCGCGCGAGGGGACCGGAAAGGCCCTCTGACGACGTCTGAGCCGGTTCTCCTCGCCTCTGCCGCGGCGCGGCGCCGCCCGGGAAGCCTGTAGGGCGGACCAGGAAGCACGAGAGCGGGCGGCCGCCCCTGTTTCCAGGGGCTGCCGCCCGTGTACCGGCCTGTGCCGATAGTGGCTCGTCGTGGACGCGTCGGATCAGCGCTCTTCTTCGGAGGCGGATGCGGGAACGGTCGTCAGCCGCTCCGTCTCGTCCTGTATTTCAGCGGCGATCTTCTTGAGTTCCGGCTCGAACTTGCGGCCGTGGTGGGCGCAGAAGAGCAGTTCTCCGCCGCTGAGCAGGACCACGCGCACGTACGCCTGGGCGCCGCAGCGGTCGCAGCGGTCAGCGGCCGTCAGCGGGCTCGCGGGGGTCAGAACAGTAGTCACGTCGCCTCTTCTCTAGCTCGACGAGCTGTCGTACCAGGGTCAACATCCAACCAGCCCCAAAACGTTCCCGCTCGTGGCTTCTCCTCGAAAAAAATCTTCGAGGCGGCCGTCTGCTGCCGGTTTGGCGGCGAATGTGCCGTATTGCGTCTCGGTGGTGCTTACGGTTTCGCGCTGTCGGTCATGGTCTCGATCCTCCCCGGCTGGATTGCCGGTTTGTTCATGAGGACGTGCCCGGAGCCTAAATGGTTCATGCCTCGAAGGGAACGTGATATGTACTTCACTCCAACGAGGGATCGAACACGCATGCGACGCTGGACTAGTCTGAGTTCAGACCGAGGGTGGCGTGACAACGGCTCTACCAGGCCTCGGTACCCTCTTGGCGGCGAACGAAGCCGCGCCCTTACCCAGAAGGGCCCCACCTGAAATTCAGCGAGGAGCGAACCGCGTGACCGCCGAAACGTCCGTGCCGTCCACTGCGCTGCTGGCAGGAGCAGACCGGGACGGTTCCAACTACACCGCGCGGCACCTGCTCGTCCTCGAGGGCCTCGAGGCCGTGCGGAAGCGCCCCGGCATGTACATCGGATCCACCGACAGCCGGGGACTGATGCACTGCCTGTGGGAGATCATCGACAACTCCGTGGACGAGGCCCTCGGGGGCTACTGCGACCACATCGAGGTGATCCTCCACGACGACGCCTCGGTCGAGGTGCGCGACAACGGCCGGGGCATCCCCGTCGACGTCGAACCCAAGACCGGCCTGTCCGGCGTCGAGGTCGTCATGACCAAGCTGCACGCCGGCGGCAAGTTCGGCGGCGGTTCCTACGCCGCCTCCGGCGGTCTGCACGGCGTGGGCGCCTCGGTCGTCAACGCCCTCTCGGCCCGCCTCGACGTGGAGGTGGACCGCAGCGGACACACCCACGCCATCAGCTTCCGGCGCGGGGTGCCGGGCGCCTTCGCCACCGAAGGCCCCGACGCGAAGTTCGAGGCCCAGGGCGGCCTGCGCAAGACCAAGAAGATCGCCAGGGCCCGCACCGGCACGCGCGTGCGGTACTGGGCCGACCGCCAGATCTTCCTCAAGGACGCCAAGCTCTCCCTGGAGAACCTCCACCAGCGCGCCCGCCAGACCGCGTTCCTCGTCCCCGGCCTGACCATCGTCGTCCGCGACGAATACGGACTCGGCGAGGGCGGCAGCAAGGGCGAGGAGTCCTTCCGCTTCGACGGCGGCATCAGCGAGTTCTGCGAGTACCTGGCCACCGACAAGGCCGTCTGCGACGTCCTCCGCTTCACCGGCCAGGGCACCTTCAGGGAGACCGTGCCGGTCCTGGACGAGCACGGGCAGATGACCCCCACGCAGGTCACCCGCGAGCTCGAGGTGGATGTCGCGATGCGGTGGGGCACGGGGTACGACACGACCCTGAAGTCCTTCGTGAACATCATCGCCACCCCCAAGGGCGGTACGCATGTCGCCGGCTTCGAGACGGCCGTCACCAGCACCATGAACGAGGTCCTGCGCACCAAGAAGATGCTGCGCGTCGCCGAGGACGACATCGTCAAGGACGACGCCCTGGAAGGCCTGACCGCGGTCGTCACCGTCCGCCTCGCCGAACCCCAGTTCGAGGGCCAGACCAAGGAGGTCCTCGGCACCTCGGCGGCCCGGCGCATCGTGAACGCGGTGATCTCCAAGGAGCTCAAGGCGTTCCTGACCTCCACCAAGCGCGATGCGGCGGCCCAGGCCCGCGTCGTCATGGAGAAAGCGGTCGCCGCCGCCAGGACCCGCATCGCGGCCCGTCAGCACAAGGACGCGCAGCGCCGCAAGACGGCCCTGGAATCCTCCTCGCTGCCCGCCAAGCTCGCCGACTGCCGCAGCGACGACGTCGACCGCAGCGAGCTGTTCATCGTCGAGGGGGACTCGGCGCTCGGCACCGCCAAGCTGGCCCGGAACTCCGAGTTCCAGGCCCTGCTGCCGATCCGCGGCAAGATCCTCAACGTCCAGAAGTCGTCCGTGACCGACATGCTGAAGAACGCCGAGTGCGGCGCGATCATCCAGGTCATAGGGGCCGGCTCCGGGCGCACCTTCGACATCGACGCCGCCCGCTACGGCAAGATCATCATGATGACCGACGCCGATGTGGACGGCTCCCACATCCGGACCCTGCTGCTGACGCTGTTCCACCGCTACATGCGGCCGATGGTCGAGGCCGGCCGGGTGTTCGCCGCGGTGCCGCCGCTGCACCGCATCGAGCTCGTCCAGCCCAAGCGGGGCCAGGACAAGTACGTGTACACCTACTCGGACCGTGAGCTGCGCGACAAGCTCATGGAGTTCCAGAGCAAGGGCGTCCGGTACAAGGACTCCATCCAGCGGTACAAGGGTCTCGGCGAGATGGACGCCGACCAGCTGGCCGAGACGACGATGGACCCGCGGCACCGCACCCTGCGCCGCATCAACCTGTCCGACCTGGAGGCGGCCGAGCAGGTGTTCGATCTGCTCATGGGCAATGACGTCGCCCCCCGCAAGGAGTTCATCTCCAGCTCGGCGGCGACCCTCGACCGGTCACGCATCGACGCGTAGCCGCCGGGCCGGGCACGGGAAGATCGGCACGACGGGGGCTGGTTCCGGGAGGAATCCAGCCCCCGTCGGCGCATCTCCGTGTTCCCGTCGGAGCAGGTTCAGACGGGCCCTCCATCCAGGGGTGGAGTGCCCTCACCGGGCGGATCCACCCATGATCCACCCTGGCTCCGATCCGCCGACCTGCGCGAATCCGTAGCGTCGAAGGCGTCGGCAGCGCTCGCTGCCGCCACTCCTTCTCGCTCGCGGAGGTGTGATGTCCGCGCTGGTCGACGCACTGGTGATCGTGGCGATCGCCGCGCTGGTGATCGTGCGCCAGTTCCGTGCGAGCCGCGTCGACACGGACCGGCGCTGGGGGCTCCTGCCTGCGGTCCTGGCTGTCATGGCCCTGCGCGAGCCCCATCTGCTCGACGCTCACCACGTCCCCGCCTCGGCCGTGATCCTCGGCGCGGAACTGCTGGTCGGCCTCGCCACGGGAGTCGGCTGGGCCTGGACCACCCGCATAGGGGTGGAGCCCGACGGTGCGGTGTGGAGCAGGAGCACCAGGTCCAGCGTGGGCGTCTGGATTCTCGGCCCGGGCCTGCGTGCGGGTCTGTTCGCCCTGGGCGTTCTGTTCGGCGTCCACCAGGACAGCTCGGCCCTGCTGCCGGCGCTGGCGGGCACCCTGCTGGTTCGCTCCGGGATTCTGATCTGGCGCGCGCGGCGTCTGGACCGGAGCCCGGTACCCGGCCCGGCGTACGGTGAGCAGACGGTCCGGACCACGTGGAAGGAGCGCGTGTGACGGAGAACGCCTGGACGCGCTGGCCCTCTCGGGAGGCGCTGAGCCGGCCGGGGACGACGGCTCCCCGGCGCCTGCTCGCCTGGGTGGTGCGCCTGATGCTTCTCGGGATCCTCCTGTGGGGCGCCTTCCACGACACCCGGGTGCGCGGCTGGGGCGCGGTGGCCGGAGCCGTCGGAGTCCTCGTGACCGGCGGACTGGCCTGGTGCTTCTGGCGGACCACTCTCCGGAACCGGTTGTGGCCTTCGCTGGCGGTGGTCCTCCTGCTGCTGGGGCTCGCCGTCGCGGCCCAGGCCGTGGGATTCCGGGAACTGGCCGTCGTCGTGTGGTGCGGTTGCTGTATCACGGTGCTGGAGCGGATGCCGCTGGCCGCGGCGCTGCCCGTCGCCTCGGTGGCGCTCGCCGCGTACGTCGCGGTCAACGACGACGTATGGCTGACCACGGCCGCGACCGTCGGTGGGATGGCTCTCGCGGGATACACCCTGCGCCTGGACGCCGAGGCCCGCGGCAACGCCCAGCGACTGCTCGCCCAGGAGCGGGCGGCGCGGCTCGCGGAAGCGGAGTCGGCCGCGCTCGCCGAGCGGGCCCGGATCGCCCGGGAGATCCACGACGTGCTGGCCCACAGTCTCTCGGCGCAACTGGTGCATCTGGAAGCAGCCCGGCTGCTGATCGAGAGAGGAGCGGACCGCGAGCAGATCCTCGGACGAGTGGTGGCGGCCCGGGGGATGGCCCGCGACGGGCTCGACGAAACCCGGCACGCCCTCTCCGCGCTGCGCGGCGATCTGACGCCGCTCGAGGACTTCCTGACCGACCTGGTCCGGGCGGCCCACGGTGTTGAGGTCACCGTCGCGGGTGACCGCAGAGCGCTGTCGGCCGAGGCGTCGCAGGCCGTGCGCAGGGTCGCCCAGGAGGCCCTGACCAACGTCCGCAAGCATGCGCCCGGCGCCAAGGTGAGGGTGCGGCTGGCGTACGGCACCGATGAAGTGACGCTGGACGTGCGGGACTCGGGGGGTGCGCCGGGTGAACTCGCCGAGGCCGGCGGCGGGTACGGTCTGCTGGGGATGCGCGAGCGCGCCGAGCTGCTGGGCGGGTCGCTGGAGACCGGACCGGACGAGGAAGGGTTCGTGGTGACGCTGAGGGTGCCGGTATGACGGAGACGGCGGAGCGGAAGCCGGCCAGGGTGGTGGTCGCCGACGATCAGACCGTCGTCCGGGAGGGCATCGTGATGCTGCTCGGGCTGCTGCCCGGAGTCGAGGTGGTGGGGGCCGCAGGGGACGGGGACGAGGCCGTGCGGCTCGTCGCCGAACTCGCCCCGGACGTGGTGCTGATGGATCTGCGGATGCCGCGGTGCGACGGAGTCGAGGCGACCCGGCGGATCCGGGCCGAGCACCCCGGGACGCAGGTCGTGGTGCTCACGACGTACGCGGACGACGCGTCCCTGTTCCCGGCCCTTCAGGCGGGGGCCCGGGGCTATCTCACCAAGGACGCCGGCGGGGACGAGATCGTGCGGGCCGTGCACAGTGTGCTGTCCGGGGACGCGGGGCTGTCGCCGAGCGTGCAGCGGCGGCTGCTGGACCGGCTGTCGGCGCCCGAGCCGGAACCGGTCGCCCCCGTCGCTCCGCCGGACGGACTCACCGCACGCGAGACGGAGGTGCTGACGCTGATCGCCGAAGGCCTGAGCAACCAGGAGATCGCCCGCCGGCTCCAGGTGTCCACGGCGACGGTGAAGACCCACATCAACAACATGTTCACCAAGACAGGGCTCAAGGACCGTGCCCAGGCGGTGCGTTACGCGTACACAAAAGGGCTGGTCCGGCCACCGACGCGATAGGTGGTCTTTCGTCACCTGATGGGGTGAAGGAGACGGGGAAGGAGATCCGGGGGTCTTCCCGATCTGTCCATCCTTGGGCATGCAGTCAAGCGATGGCCGGGCCCGCGGCGGTGGGGACGGCCCTGAGAGATCCGGCGAGCACCAGCAGGGCCGGGGCCCGGACTTCGTCGAGGCACCGGGCGAGGTGCGCTACGCGGACCCCTGGTACGACGCGCTCGCGTCGGGCTGGGGCGAGCAGGGGACGACGGCCCAGGCGGCCACTCGCGGGACCGAGGTGCCGGCGGCCCGCAGGGAGCGCGAGGACGGGGCCGTTGCGGCGGCGCAGGTGTATCTCGAGGTGCAGCGCAGTGCCGCGTTCCAGGAAGTGCGCGGCCGCTACCGGAGGTTCGTCGGGCCGGCGAGCGCGGGGTTCTTCCTCTGGTACGTGGGCTATGTCGTGACCGCGACGGCCGCGCCGGGATTCATGGGGAGGCCGGTGGTGGGCGCGGTGAACGTGGCGCTGCTCGCGGGGCTCGGCCAGTTCCTCACGACGTTCCTGCTCACCTGGGCCTATGCGCGGCACGCGCGGCTGCGCCGGGACCGCGCCGCACTCGAACTGCGCTGGGACACACAGGAACTGACGCGCGGAGCGAGGAGTGGAGCGTCGTGACCGGACATCATCAGGCGCTGGCGTTGGCGCTGTTCAGCGCCTTCGTCGCGGTCACCCTGGGGATCACGACCTGGGTGAGTCGCAACCGGCACGGGTCGGCGGAGGAGTTCTACGCGGGAGGGCGGTTGTTCTCCCCGATGGAAAATGGCTTTGCCATCGCGGGCGACTACATGTCGGCCGCCTCCTTCCTCGGTGTCGCGGGTCTCATCGCCCTCTTCGGCTACGACGGGCTGCTCTACGTGGTCGGGTTTCTGGTGGCCTGGCTGGTGGTGCTGTTCCTCGTCGCCGAACTGGTGCGCAACTGCGGACGCTTCACACTCGCCGATGTCGTCGCGGCACGGATGAGCGAGCGGCCGGTGCGGATCGCGGCGGGCACCTCCTCGGTCACCGTTTCCGTGCTGTACCTGGTGGCGCAGATGGTGGGGGCGGGCAGCCTGGTCGCCCTGCTGCTGGGGAACACCGGGGAGGCGGCCCGGGCGTGGGCCGTCATCGGCGTCGGGGCGCTGATGGTGATCTATGTGTCGTTGGGAGGGATGCGGGCCACCACATGGATCCAGATCGTGAAGGCGGTGCTCCTGCTGTGCGGCACGATCGCCCTCACGGTGCTCGTGCTGGTGCGTTTCCACGGTGACTTCGACCGGCTGCTGCTCACGGCGGCGGAGCGCAGTGGTCACGGTGCCGCGTTCCTCGCGCCCGGGCTGAAGTACGGCGGGGACTGGACCGCCCGCCTCGACTTCATCAGCCTCGGCCTGGCGCTGGTGCTCGGCACGGCGGGGCTGCCGCACATCCTTTCGCGTTTCTACACGGTGCCGACCGCGCGGGCCGCGCGGCGGTCCACGGTCTGGGCGATCGGGCTCATCGGCGGCTTCTACCTGATGACGATCGTCCTCGGGTTCGGTGCGGCGGCGATCCTCGGACCGGAGACGGTGCGCGCGTCGAACGCGGCCGGGAACACCGCGGTTCCGCTCCTCGCGCTCGACCTGGGCGGCGGAGCCGACTCGACGGGCGGCACGGTGCTGTTCGCTGTCGTGGCGGCGATCGCGTTCGCGACGATCGTCGCCGTGGTCGCCGGGATCACGCTGGCCTCCTCGGCGTCGGTGGCGCACGACCTGTACGCCTCCTTGCGCGCCCGCGGGGCGAAGGCCCGCAGCGAGGTGACGGTGGCGCGGATCGCCGCCGTCGGCATCGGTGTGGTCGCCATCGCCCTGGGGCTGCTGGCCCGCGATCTCAACGTCGCCTTCCTGGTGGGACTGGCGTTCGCGGTCGCGGCGTCCGCAAATCTTCCGGTGCTGCTCTACTCCCTGTTCTGGCGTGGTTTCACCACGCGGGGCGCGGTGTGGGCGGTGTACGGGGGACTGGTGCCGGCGCTGGTGCTGGTGGTGCTGTCACCGGTGGTGTCGGGCAGCCCCGAGTCGCTCTTCCCCGGCGTGGACTTCCAGTACTTCCCGCTCCAGAACCCCGGCGTGGTCTCGATCCCGCTGGGCTTCCTCGCGGGCTGGCTGGGCACGGTCACCTCGACCGAGGCCGCGGACGAGGCCAAGCACGCGGAGACCGAGGTGCGGTCGCTGACGGGGGCGGGCGCCGTATGACCTGGGGCGCGGTGTGCATCGTAGGCCGTGCGAGGGGTGTCCTCGTAGGACGTACGACGGTCGGCGGCGTATGCCGGCGCACCGGGCGGCTCCGGACCGGTACGGACCGCTACGGGGCCACCCAGGCGTAGCGGTGTTCCGGGCGGCCGGTGTCGCCGTACTTGAGGGAGAGGCGCAGACGGCCGGCCTGTTCCAGGTGGCGGAGGTAGCGCTGCGCGGTGGAACGGCTCAGACCGGTCTCGGCGGCGACCTCGTGGGCCGACAGAGGGTGGTCGGCGCGGTGCAGGACGGTACAGATCAGGTCCGTGGTCGGTTCCGAGTGGCCGGTCGGCAGGCCGGGGGAGGACGGGACCGAGGTGGTGCGCAGGGCGCCGAAGATCCGGTCGACCTGTTCCTGGCCGGCGACACCCCGGCCGCCGACCCGGTCCACTGTGCGGCGCAGGGCGGCGTAGGAGTCGAGCCGGGTGCGCAGCGCGGCGAAGGTGAAGGGTTTCACCAGGTAGTGCAGGGCCCCCAGGCGCATCGCGGTCTGCACGGTGGTGACGTCGCCGGCTGCCGTGATCATGATGACGTCGGTGCCCTGACCCTGCTCCCGCATCTGGTGCACCAGCTCCAGGCCCGTCCCGTCGGGAAGGTAGTGGTCGAGCAGGACCAGGTCGATGCTGCCGCGCTGCACGGTGGCCAGCGCCTGGGCGGCACTGTGCGCGCGGGCGGCCACCCGGAAGCCGGGAACCTTTCCCACGTACTTGGCGTTTATCTCGGCGACGCGGAAGTCGTCGTCCACGACCAGGACGTCAATCATCGGGCCTCTTTCCCTCAAGGCCTGGTGGGCGTCAAGCCCATGTTTCGGCTCCGCTGTTGTAGCGCGCGCAAAACGAGCACAACAGCCTCTTGCAAGCAAAAGAAGCGCATGCGCCCACAAGGCTGATGCCGTGTCCCGGCTCACATCTACCGTCCCCGGCCATGAGCGCACACACCAGCCCCGCCATCGAGCTGCGGGGCGCGAGCAAGGTCTTCAAGACCCCCTCGGGAGGTCTGCACACGGCCGTCCGGGACCTCGACCTCAGCGTCGGGCGCGGCGAGTTCGTGGCCGTCGTCGGCCCCACCGGCTGCGGCAAGTCGACCACGCTGACCCTGGTCAGCGGGCTGGAGGAGCCGAGCCGCGGCGAGGTGCTGGTCGCCGGGCAGCCGGTGCGCGGGGTCGGCGACAAGGTCGGCTTCGTCTTCCAGCAGGACGCCACCTTCCCCTGGCGCACGGTCCTGTCCAACGTCATGGCGGGCCCCCGCTTCCGCGGCGTGCCCAAGGCGGAGGCCAAGGAGAAGGCCCGCGAGTGGCTGGCCCGGGTCGGGCTCGCCGCCTTCGAGGACCGCTACCCGCACCAGCTCTCCGGCGGTCAGCGCAAGCGCGTCGCCCTCGCCGCCACCTTCGTCAACGACCCCGAGATCCTGCTCATGGACGAGCCGTTCTCGGCACTCGACGTGCAGACGCGGGCGCTGATGTCGGACGAGCTCCTGGAGCTGTGGGAGGGCACGGGCGCCTCGGTCGTCTTCGTCACCCACGACCTGGAGGAGTCCATCGCGCTGGCCGACAAGGTCGTGGTCATGACGGCCGGGCCGGCCACCGTGAAGCAGGTCTTCGACATCGACCTGCCGCGCCCGCGCAAGGTCGAGTCGGTGCGCCTGGAGCCGCGGTTCATCGAGATCTACCGCGAGATCTGGGAGTCCCTCGGCGAAGAGGTCCGCATCACCCGTGAAAGAGGTGCCGCCCATGTCGCCTGACGTCCTCAGCACGCCCGTCGCGGACGCGGTCAAGGCGCCGGATCGCGCCCACTCGCGCGCGCGGGCCGCCCGTCGACGCAAGATCGTCGTCGGAGCCTCCCGGGTCCTGCTCCTGGTGCTCGTCCTCGCCCTGTGGGAGGCGCTCTCCCGGGCCGAGGCCATCGATCCGTTCAACTTCTCGATGCCCTCCAAGATCTGGGACCAGATCTGGACCTGGGTCACCCACGGGACCGCGCTCGGCTCCCTCGGCGAACAGATCTGGTACACGCTCTACGAGGCACTGCTCGGCTGGGTCATCGGTGTGATCGCCGGTGTCGTGTGCGGTATCGCGCTCGGGCGGATCACCTTCCTCGCCGATGTCCTTGGTCCATACATCAAGGTGCTCAACTCGATCCCCCGTATCGTCCTCGCGCCGATCTTCGTCATCTGGTTCGGACTCGGCCCCGCCTCCAAGGTCGCCTCGGCCGTCGTCCTGGTGTTCTTCCCCGTCTTCTTCAACGCCTTCCAAGGGGCCCGCGAGGTCGACCGCAACCTGGTCGCCAACGCCCGCATCCTCGGGGCGAGCGACCGCAGGGTGACGCTTCAGGTCGTCATCCCGTCCGCCACCTCCTGGATCTTCACCAGTCTCCACGTCAGCTTCGGCTTCGCCCTCATCGGCGCGATCGTCGGCGAGTACATCGGCGCCACCAAGGGCATCGGCCTGCTCGTCGCGCAGTCCCAGGGCACGTTCAACGCGGCCGGTGTGTACGCGGCGATGGTCATCCTCGCCGTCGTGGCCCTGGTCGCCGAGGGACTGCTCACCTTCGCCGAACGGCGCATCTTCCGCTGGAAGCCGTCGGGCTCCGACAGCTGACACCCGCTGAACGGCCCTCAGCCGCGCCCCGTCGGCCGCCTCGCCGGACGATCCGCGCCCGTCCCGGCCGTCCCACCCCGCACCACCACCCCTCTCACAAGGACGTGAACCCGCCATGCGCTTCTCCGCCAGAAACGCCGCCCTGGCCGCCGCCGGCCTGCTCGCCCTCTCCTCTCTCACCGCCTGTGCCAACGACGCGGCGAGCACCGCCTCCACCGGCTCCGGCGGGGACGGCAAGGGGACGAAGGTCAAGATCATGGTCGGTGGCCTGGACAAGGTCATCTACCTGCCCGCGATGCTCACCCAGCGCCTCGGCTACTTCGACGCCGAGGGCCTCGACGTCGAGCTGCTGAGCGAGCCGGCCGGTGTGCAGGCCGAGACCGCGCTCGTCTCCGGCCAGGTCCAGGGCGCCGTCGGCTTCTACGACCACACGCTCGACCTCCAGGTGAAGGGCAAGGCCGTCGAGTCCGTCGTGCAGTTCTCGCAGGCACCCGGCGAGGTGGAGATCGTCTCCACCAAGGCGGAGGGCAAGATCACTTCACCCGAGGACTTCAAGGGCAGGAAGCTCGGTGTGACCGGCCTCGGCTCCTCGACCGACTTCCTCACCAAGTACCTCGCCGTCAAGAACGGCGTGAAGGTCAGCGAGTTCACCCCGGTCGCGGTGGGCGCCGGTCCGACGTTCATCTCGGCGCTGGAGCAGGGCGCCATCGACGCGGGCATGACGACGGACCCGACCGTCGCGAACATCCTGGACAAGAAGGCCGGCAAGGTTCTCATCGACATGAGGACGCCGCAGGGATCCATGGAGGCGCTGGGCGGCCCGTACCCGTCGTCGAGCCTGTACATGCAGACGGACTGGGTCAACGGTCACAAGGACACCGTGCAGAAGTTGGCCAATGCATTCGTCAAGACGCTCAAGTGGATGTCCACCCACAGCGCCGCCGAGATCGCCGACAAGATGCCGGCCGACTACTCGCAGGGCAACAAGACGCTGTACGCGGTCGCCATCAAGAGCACACTGCCGATGTTCACCAAGGACGGCGTGATGCCCGCGCAGGGACCCGAGACCGTGGAGAAGGTCCTCAAGGCGTTCAACCCCGCCATCCAGAACGCCGACGTCGACCTGAGCAAGACCTACACCACGGAGTTCGTCGAGAAGGCGGCCGGCTGACGGCCCCGGCCCGCCGTGCCCTCAGGCGCGGGTCGCCCACACGTAACGGTGTTCCGGGCGGCCCGCGTCGCCGTATTTCAGGGTCAGCCGGGCCCGGCCCGTGCGTTCCAGGAGCTTCAGATAGCGCTGGGCGGTCTGGCGGCTCACCCCGGTCCGGTCGGCGATCTCCTGGGCCGACAGCGGCCCCTCGGCGTTCATCAGGGACTGGCGGACCAGCTCGGCCGTGGTGGGCGAGTGCCCCTTGGGCAGCCCGGGCTCCGACGAGGCGGACAGCGCACCGAAGATGCGGTCCACGTCGGCCTGTTCGGCCTCCCCGCCGCCGTCGAGGGTTCGGCGCAGATCGGCGTACGCCTCCAGCTTGGCGCGCAGGCCCGCGAAGTTGAACGGCTTCACCAGGTACTGGAGCGCGCCCTGACGCATCGCCGCCTGCACGGTCGAGACGTCCCGTGCCGCCGTCACCATGATCACATCGGTCTGGTGGCCTCGCCGCCGCATCTCCTGGACGACCTCCAGGCCCGTCTCGTCGGGCAGGTAGTGGTCCAGCAGGACCAGGTCCAGGCCCGGGTGCAGCTCCAGCAGGCGCAGCGCCTCGGCGGCGCTGTGGGCCTCGCCGGCGACGCGGAAGCCGGGGACCTTCTCCACGTAGGCCGCGTTGACCCGGGCGACCCTGGTGTCGTCGTCCACGACCAGGACCTCGATCATCGCGACTCCTCCTCGACCGTGCCGTTCGCCGTTGCGGTCAGTGCCGGTTCCAGGTCGGGTCCGGCCAGTGCCTCGGGAAGGACGACGGTGAACTCGGCGCCCCCGCCGACCGCCTCGCCGACCGTGGCGCTGCCGCCCTGCCGTTCGGCGAGCCTGCGCACCAGTGACAGTCCGATGCCGCGCTTGCCGTGCGCGGGCGGCTTCTTCGTGGACCAGCCCTCGGTGAACACCAGCTCGCGCTGCTCGGCGGGGACACCGGGTCCGGTGTCCCGTATCCGCAGGACGGCGGTCCGGCCCTCGGCGCGCAGTTCGACCTCCACGCGTGCGTGCGGGGTGCCGGCGACGGCGTCGAGCGCGTTGTCCACGAGGTTGCCGACGACCGTGACCAGCCCGCGCGGGTCGACGAGCCGGTCCGGCAGCCGGGTGCCGTCGGAGACCCACAGGGCGACGCCGCGCTCGGCCGCGACGGTCGCCTTGCCGACCAGCAGCGCGGCGAGCAACGGGTCCTCGATCTTCTCGGTCACCTGTTCCGAGGTGGCGCGGTGGTCGCCGACCACCTCTCCGACGAAGTCCACGGCGTCGTCGTACATCTCCAGTTCGAGCAGACCGAGCAGGGTGTGCATCCGGTTGGCGTGCTCGTGGTCCTGGGCGCGCAGCGCGTCGATCAGCCCGCGCGTGGAGTCCAGTTCGCGGCCCAGTTGCTCCAGTTCGGTGCGGTCGCGCAGGGTGGCCACGGCGCCGCCGTCGTCGGTGGGCATCCGGTTGACGACCAGGACGCGCTGTCCGCGTACGGCGATCAGGTCGGTGCCGGTCACCCGGCCGGCCAGGACATCGGCCGTACGTCCCTCGCCGAGCGCCTGGTCGGGGGAGCGGCCCACCGCCTCGTCCCCGATGCCCAGGAGCCGCTGCGCCTCGTCGTTGAGCAGCCGGACCCGGCCGCTGCGGTCCAGCGCGACGACCCCCTCGCGGATGCCGTGCAGCATCGCCTCGCGCTCCGCGAGCAAGGCCGAGATATCGGAGAAGGCCAGGTCACGGGTCTGCCGCTGGACCCGTCGGGAGATCACCCAGGCGGCCAGGGCGCCCACGGCGAGCGCACCGCCGGCGTAGGCGAACAGGCCCGGGATCGCATGGATCAGACGGGCGCGCACGCTGTCGTACTCGATGCCGACCGAGACCGCCCCGACGATGGTGCCCGCGCTGTCGCGCAGGGGCACCTTGCCGCGGGCCGAGCGGCCCAGGGTGCCGCTGTCGATCTCCATCACGTCCTGGCCGGCCAGGGCCTTCTGCGGGTCCGTCGAGACATGGCCGCCGACCTCGTCGGGATCGGTGTGCGACCAGCGGGTGCCGTTCAGGTCCATGACGACGACGTACTCGGCGCCACTGGCCTTGCGGATCCGTTCCGCCTCGCGCTGGACCGGGCCGTCGACCGTGGGAGGGGTCCGGCGCAGGTCCTCGGCGATCTGGGGGACCGCCGCCGTGGTCTGGGCGATGGCGAGGGCGCGGCGCATCGCCTGGTCGTCCAGCTGGTTGCTGAGCGGGGCGAGGAAGAGTCCGGTCGCGAGCACCACGACTCCCGCGGCGATCGCCAGCTGCATCAGCAGCACCTGCGAGAAGACGCGCCGGGGCATGCCGAGGCGCAGGCGACGGGCGGGGGGAGAGGGGCTCATACCCAAGACGGTACGTGGGCGGGGCGGTGCAGCCGTAGGGGTGTGTGGTGTGGATCTCTTGACCAGCTCTTGATCAGCTCAAGAAGAAACGGTTCGGCCTCGGCCCCGCGAGGCCTGGGACCAACCGTGGACACGGCCCGGTCAGCCGACCCCCGCCACCACCAGTTCGCGCACCGCCACGACGTCCATCCGCGCCGGTGAACCGAGGACCGACGCCCCGCAGCTGTCGGCGCGGGGCGGCTCGGACGCGCCCCGGGCCACCACGACCCGCCAGTGGCGCCCGTCGGCGTGCGCGACGGTCACCTCCCAGCGGGGCGCCTCGCCGGTGGTGAGGACGACGTCGAGCGCCTCGGCGCGGTCCTCGCCGGTCGCCCGGCGCACGGCCAGCTCCGCGGCCTGTCCGGGCCGCTCCCAGGCGGAACGCCCGCGGCAGCCGTCCAGGACGACCCGCCCCTCCCGGACGCCGCGCAGGGCCTCCTTGACGGTGTGGGCCTCGGCGCGGCCGTACACGTAGCCGTGCGGCAGGACGAGGACCGTCGGGGAGAACCGGTGACCGCCCAGATGAGTGACCTCCCACACCCCCGGTACGCCCGAGGCGGCCAGCTCGGCCGCGAGCGGGCGGCCCAGCAGGGCGCAGCAGCGGTCCCGCTTGCCGTTGGTGCAGACGAGGGCGAGCGGATCACCGGTGTGCGCGCCGCCGCGCAGCGCGGTGTCGAAGCCGCGGTGGTCGCCCCGGCCGAGCGCGGCGAAGTCGACGTCGAGCAGCCGCGCGGGGTCGGTGGTCGTGGCGGCGCGCAGCCAGACGTTCCCCGGCGCGGTGTGGGCCGCGTACACGTGCCGTACGGGCGGCGGCATGCCGGGGTCGGCGTGCCGGCCCGGGCGGCGGATGAGCGCGATCCGCACGCCCGTGTCCTCGGCGGCCGCTTCCAGGGCACGGCCCAGTACGGGGTCCAGGTGGCTCGAGGTGAGCGCCTTGGCACCCCACGGACCGGCCTGCTCCAGCAGGAGCCAGGTCGAGGCGGTGGCCGCGGTTCCGGGCATGGGCTCGCCGAGGGTCCGCGAGTCGGTCGCACACGTACTCACAGAGGTGAGCCTAACCTGACTTGGCGCGCCGTACCTCCCACGGCGCCTGTGAATCGTCGTGGACTGCGCGGGCAGGGCCCCGGCGCGAAGCCCTCGCCCCGGGACGGGCGGCGCCCTTCCCCAGGTCCCCCGGTCCTAGGGAAGGTGCTGGGGCGGCTTCGCTCCCACGTACTGCCCGCTCGGGCGCATCCGCAGGGGCCGTTCGCCGTACTCCTCCAGGGCGTGGGCGATCCAGCCCGCCGTCCGCGCCACCGCGAAGATCGTCTCGCCCGCGGCGGGCTCCATGCCGAAGGAGGCGGTGAGGACACCGAGCGCGAGGTCGACGTTGGCGTGCAACGGGGTGTGGCGCGCGATCGTGCTCACGATGTCGCGTGCCGCCGCGAGGGCGGGTGCCGCATCCGGAATCTCCTCCAGGAGGGCGAACAGGGCACGCGCGCGTGGGTCCTCGCCGGGGTAGAGCCGGTGGCCCAGACCGGGGACACGGCGGCCGGCCCGCAGCTCCTGGGCGATCACCGGCCCCGCGTCGCCGACATCGAGGACCTCCTCCAGCAGCCGGTGCGCGAGGCCGCTCGCGGCGCCGTGCAGAGGCCCTTCGATGACCCCGAGGCCGGCCGAGACGGCCGCGTAGGGATGCGCGCGGGCCGAGGCGGCGACCCGCACCGCGAGTGTCGAGGCCGCCAGGTCGTGGTCGACGAGCAGACCGAGGGCGGTGTCCAGGACGCGCAGCTGCGCCTCGTCGACGCGCCGCCCGGTCAGCCGTGCCCACAGGCGCCGGGCCAGGGAACCCTCGTCGCGGTGGGTGGGCCGCGCGGGCGGGAGGGCGGCGACCAGGGTGGGGATCAGGATGCGCGCGGTGCCGAGCACGGCCGTCTCGGTGAGGTCGAACCGCAGCGGATCGGCGACCGCCGCGGCGACGGCCGCCACCCGCAACCGGTCGGTGGGGCCGCTGTGTCCCGGCAGCGCGTCGACCGCGCGGCGGGCCGCCTCGACGGAGGCGGCGGGGGCCGTGAAGACGGTGCCGGGGTGCGGGCGGCCGGTCCACAGCCACTCGGCGACCTCTTCGTAAGGGTGCCGCGCGGCCAGTTCGGTCGCGTCGACGCCGCGGTAGTAGTACCGGTCCTTGTCGATGAACGTGAGCCGGGTCCGCACGGACAGCTCGCCGCTCGCGCCCGGACTTCCTTCGCCCGGCCGCCTGTTGCGCCGCGCGAGCGCCTCGACCTCCGTGGCGTCGAAGGTGCTGCCCCGGCCGCCGGGTGTGCGTCTGCTGCTGAGCTGACCGCGGCTCACGTACGCGTACACGGTCTCGGGCTTCACGCCGAGCAGATCGGCGGCCTCCTTGGTGCTCAGTCGCCGCTCCGGGAGGCCGGGGGCGGCTTCGTGATCGCGCATGGGGGCCACCGTATCCGCAGCGGACGCACGGCAAGGGAGAACGTCCGGACGGTGACGCTGCCGTTGGCCGCGCGCCGCAGGGGCAGGCCGCTGGGGCGGGCCGCCAACGAGCCGACAGCAGGTGGGGCGGGTCGTGGCGTTCGTCCCCGTCCGGCCGGCGGGCGTGTGCGGGGTCAGCCCTTGACGGCGGAGCCGGCGACACCTTGGACGAACCACCGCTGGAAGAACGCGAAGACGACCAGGACCGGCAGGACGAGCAGGACGCCGAAGGCGAGGACCTGGCCCCAGTCGACGGGCATCTGGCCCTGGAAGACACTCATCTCCAGGGGCAGCGGGCGCACGGCCGGGTCGGAGACCATCAGGACAGGCCACAGGAAGGAGCCCCACTGGGTGAGGAAGGTCAGGATCGCGACGGACGCGAAGACCGGCTTCGACATCGGGACGACGATGGCGAAGAAGGTGCGCCAGGGGCCGGCGCCGTCGATACGGGCGGCTTCCTCGATGCTGGGCGGGACGGCGCGGAAGAAGGTGGCGAACTGGTAGACGGAGAAGGCGTTGGCGATGAAGGGGACGGCCTGGATGTAGAGGGTGTTGCGCTCGTTGTTGAACAGGTAGAACAGCGGGACGGCGACCGCTTCGAACGGCACGAGCATCAGCAGCAGCACGACGGTGAAGACGACGCCCTGGCCGCGCCACTTCAGCCGGGTGAGGCCGTAGGCGGCCATGGAGTTGACGATCAGTCCGCCGAGGACGACGACGGTGGACAGCAGGATCGAGACGCCCATGAAGCGCCAGAAGTAGCCGGTGGCGTCGGAGTCGAAGCTGCTGAGGACGGCGCGGTAGTTGTCGAGGGACAGATGGGTGGGGAGGAAGCCGGTCAGGCCGCTGAGCACCTGGTCGGACGGCTTGAAGCTGCCCATGACCAGGTAGAGGACGGGCAGGACGAAGAGGAACGCCAGCGCGCCGAGGACGGCGTGGTCGAGGAAGCGGCGCAGGGGTGAGCGGGTCATGGTCAGTCCTCGGTGCCGGGGCGGACGACGCGGCGCTGGATGAGGGTCAGGGCGACGACGATCAGGAAGAAGACGACGGTGATCGCGGACGCCTGGCCGATGTTGTTCTGGTCGAAGGCGGTGGTGACGGCCTGGTACATCACGGTGCGGGTGGCGTCCTCGTCGAGTCCGCCGCCCTTGACCAGCACGTAGACCTGGTCGAAGACGCGGAAGGAGAGGACGGAGGTGAGCAGGGCGACGAAGGTGAGGGTGGAGCGGATGCCGGGCAGGGTGACGTGGCGGAACTGCTGCCGGCGCGAAGCGCGGTCGAGTTCGGCGGCCTCGTAGAGCTCGCCGGGGATCTGCTGGAGGCCGGCGAGCAGGATGACCATCTGGAAGCCGACGCCCTGCCACACGGACAGCACGATGATCGACGCCATCGCGGTCAGACTGTCGCCGAGCCAGTCGAAGGCGCCCCAGTTGCCGAAACTCACCGCGTGCAGCGCGGAGTTGAGCAGGCCGTCCCCGCTGCGGGCCAGGATGAGCCGCCAGATGACCGCGACCAGGGCCATGGGGAAGACCACCGGCAGGAAGAACAGGGACCGGTAGACGCCGATCGCCTTGAGCTTGCGGTTCAGCAGGATCGCCAGGCCGAGCGCGAGGCCGGTCTGCAGCGGTACCACGACCACGGCGAAGGTCAGGTTGTTCAGCAGGGCCCGCAGGAAGGGGCCGGACAGGTCGGGGTCGGTGAAGATGCGCCGGTACTGCTCGATGCCGAAGAAGCGGGGCGGCAGCGGGGAGCCGAGCCGCACGTTGTAGAAGGACAGTACGACGGCGTAGACGAACGGCACGCCGACGAAGGCGATCAGCCCGCCCAGCGCGGGGGCGGACATCAGCAGTCCGGGCACCCACGCGCGGGCCTGGCGCCGGGACCGCGGGGGAGTGCCGGAGGGCGCCGAGGGGCCGGGCTTGCTCCCGTCCGGTGGGGCGGGGGCGGGGTTCACGATGGTCACGGTAGAGGTCCTCCTCCGGGCCGGGAGGGACGGGCGCTGTCAGAGTGGGTCCGTCCCTCCCGGCTGCTGGATGCCGGCTACGGCAGCTCGTAGCCGTCGTTGTCCGAGAAGTCCTGGTCGATGGCGCGGGCGGCCTTGGCCAGGGCGGTCTTCGGGTCGGCACCGCCGTAGACGTCGCTGAGTGCCTGGCTGAACTTGGCGGTGACCGTGGGGTACCCGGCGGTGATCGGCCGGGTCACGGCGACGCAGGAGGTGTCGACGGTGGTGGCACCGCAGGGCTTGGCGAGCTGGTCGGCGAAGAGCTGGAGCGGGCCGCCCCGCCGGTACAGCTCGCTCTTGGCGAGTGCGGACCTGGTGCCGGGAGGGGCGCCGTTGGCCGTGGTCATCGCGGTGACGTTGGTGTCGTCGAGGAGGGAGTCGAGGAAGGCGCCGGCGGCCTTGCCGTTCTTGGTGTGCGCGCCGATGCCCCATTCCCAGGAGCCCTGGCCGGTCTTGGGACCGTTGCCGAAGTCGGGCAGGGGCAGGACGACGAGGTCCTTGCCGAGGGCCTTGCTGTAGGCGGGGTACATCCAGTGGCCGACCCAGCTGAGGGCGACGCGGCCCTGGGCGAAGGCGTTGCCGTCGGTGTTGGGGTCGGTGTACCGCTTCCAGGACTGGAACGTCTTCAGCGCCGAGGCCACGGCCGGGGTGTCCAGGGCGCCTTCGGCCTTCCCGTTCCGCAGCAGGGAGCCGCCGGCCGACCAGACGAGGGGCGCGAAGCCGTAGGTGCCCCACTCGTTGGCGTACCCGCCGCTTTCCTGGAGGTCCAGGCTCTTGCCGTCGGAGTCCTTGGCGGCCAGCTTCTTGACGGCGTCGGTGAACTCCGCCGCGGTCCAGGCGTCGGACAGCCCGGTCGGGTACGTGATGCCGGCGGCGTCCAGCAGCTTCTTGTTGCCGTAGACGCCCAGCCCCGAGTCGTACATGCCCAGGCCGTACTGCTTGCCGTTGATCTCGCCCTCGGCCTTGATGGCCTCGGTGGCGTTGGCCAGGGTCTTGACGGAGACGTAGTCGTCGATCGCGGCGAGCTTGTTGTTGTAGACGAAGTTCGCCATGGTCGGGCCGTCGAACTCCATCACGTCCGGCAGCTTGGAGGCGTCGGTGGCGGTGATGGTCTTGGTGTAGTCGGTGTCGGGGATCAGGGTCAGCTTGACCTTGACCTTCTTCTGCGCGGAGTTGAACGTCCGCACGGCGTTCTGCACGGCGGCGGCCTCGCTCGCCTGGCCCTGGTGGGCCCAGACGGTGATGGTGCCCGTGCCGCTGCCCTGCTCGGCGGAGGTGCCGGTGCCGCCGCCGGAGCCGCAGGCGGCCAGTGAGGCCAGGGGCAGGGCGAGGGCCAGGGCCGTGGCCGCCGTACGGCGGGATGATCTTGTGGTGCCGGGGTTCATGCGGGATGCCTCCGGTGTGGGGTGCGCGGGTGTGGGTGGGCGGGTGTGGGTGGGTGGTGTGGGTGGATGGTGAGATCGGTGGGGGGAGCTGCGGGGGCGGGTGAGGGTGACGGTGGGTGGTGAGGTCGGTGGTGGGAGGTGCGGGGTGCGGGTGGGTGGTGGACGGGTGATGCGCGGGTGTGGGGGGTCTCCGGATCGGCACGCGCTCTACGACGACGAGGCCGACGACTCCGTCAGGGGGACCTGGCCGTGCGGCAGGCCGGGGGCGGCGCTCTGCTCCTTGACCGTGAGCGGCAGCAGCTGCCAGGCGTCGACCGTGTAGCTCAGGCGGGTGTCCGGCGCGGCGTGGGCGGCAAGGCGCCAGGGGCCGTCGCCCGTCGGGTAGAAGCGCAGGGTGAGCACCTGGCCGGTGGTGGTCAGGAAGACCTCGGCGAGGGAGTGGTCGACCACCAGCCGCAGCTCGACCGGATGCCCCGTGGGGCACGGCATCCGGTAGGAACCGCCGCGGGCGCGGCTGTCCGGCGAGGCGTGGTCGCGGTCGACGACCAGTTCGCCCGCGGCGGCGTCGAGGCGGATGTCGAGGTACTCGGCGGCCCCGGTACCGGTGAGCAGCCGCAGGCCTGCCGTCCCGGTCGTCTCCAGCCGGGCCGTCAGGTCGAAGGCGCGGCCCACGCCGCCCAGTTCCACCGGCCGGGCGCCGTGCGCCTCGCCCTCCGCGTGCAGCGTGTGCCCGCCGCGCAGGGCGAGGAGTTCGGCGGCGGGACGCTGGTGCAGTGTGCCGTCGGCGCCCACGGAGATCTCGCGGGGCAGGGTCAGGGTGCCCGCCCATCCGTCGGCGACCGCCCAGCTCTCCTCGCGGGCTTCCGCGGACCAGCCCCACAGCAGCCATCGGCCGCCGGGTGCGCGCAGCAGGGCGGGCGCGTAGCAGTCCGGGCCGTGGTCGACGAGCACGGGCGGGCCGGCCTCGAAGGCGTCGCCGTGTTCCTCGCCGATCAGGGCGGTGACACAGCGGTCGCCGTCGTGGTCGTTCCAGGCACTGAAGATGAGGGCCCCGGGGTGCCCCGGCCGCGGCGGCAGGTACTGCGGGCATTCCCAGCCCTCGCCGGTGTGCAGACCGGTGCCGCCGACCGGTGTCTGCCCGCGGCCTGCGAAGGGGCCCCGGTAGGTCCAGGTTTCCAGGTCCGCCGACTCGTAGAGCAGGGCCGCGCCCCGGCCGTCGGCGAGGGCGGCGCCGACCAGCATCCGCCACCGCTCGCCGTCCCGCCACACGTACGGGTCGCGGTACATGGTGCAGTCCTCGGGCCAGGTGGGGATGGCCAGGTCGCCCCGCGGGGTGAAGGTCCGGCCGCCGTCGTGGGAGGCGGCGGTGGTGACCGGCTGGTGCTGGGGTGAGCGGTCCCAGCGGTTCGCGGAGTAGAAGGCGACCAGACGGTCGCCGTCGGAGACGGCGTTGCCGGAGAAGCAGCCGTCGGCGTCCACGCCTCCCGGGGCCGGGGACAGGGCGACCGGCAGGGGCTCCCAGCTCAGCAGGTCGGGACTGCGGAAGTGGCCCCAGTGCATGTTCGCGTGCGTCGCGCCGGAGGGGTTGTACTGGTAGAAGACGTGATAGTGGCCGTCATGGAAGACCAGCCCGTTGGGGTCGTTGATCCAGTTCCGGGGCGGTCGCAGATGGGCGACGGGCCGGTACGGATCGCAGGGCGCGGTGGACACACGCGTGCCTTTCGATGGGTGCGGCGGAGCATGCGAGGGCGTGGGTGACCGGACCCGGCCGGCCACGAACGCCCCGCGCAACCCGGTGAGGACGCCTTCCCTCGGCGCCCGCCGCCCGCCCTCCTCACGGGGCGGGACGGATCGCGTGTTGCCGGCGACGGGGCGCGGGAAAGGCCGTGGCGAGCGCCGACCCCTGGTCGGCGGGAAGGGCGCGGCTCAGTACTCCGAGGCGCTGTCGGACAGGGGGCGGACGGGCCGACTCGGCCGCTCGCCGAAAGACTCGGGGGACATCTGTGTACCCTCACTGTGTTGCGTGAACTGACAGGACCGACGACCGGTTGCGACGGTCGCCTGTCACGGTGTTGCTCCGTCGTCCCGGGGTCAGAGTCGGGACGGCGGAGCGACCGATGCCCGCGCCACCAGCGGGCAAGGCAGCTTCTCGTGCAGGTCCGGGCCCGGTGGCCGGCCCGGAGACTTGGTGAGCGCGAGCAACTGGGCCACGGCCCGTGCCCCCATCTCGTAGTGCGGGAGCTGAACCGTGCTCAGCTGCGGGTGAACCGACTCGCAGACCAGCTCCTGGTTGTCGAACCCGACGACCGACAGGTCGCGGGGGACGGACAGCCCCAGCTCCGCGGCGGCCCGGTAGGCACCGGCGGCCATCCGGTCGTTGAAGCAGAACAGGGCCGTGGGAGGCCGGTCCGCCGTCAGCAGGCGCCGCGCGGCCCGGTAGCCCGTCTCCACGTCACCGCCGACCGTGTTGAACGGCACCGCCGTCTCGGCCGCGACCAGCGAGGGGTCGTAGGCGACGCCGATCTCGGCCAGCGCCTTGCGGTAGCCCTCCAGTCGGCCGTTGCGGGCGGGCAGGTCGACCGTCTGTACGGTCACACCGATCCGGCGGTGGCCGTGATCGGTCAGCTCGCGCACCGCGGCGTAACCGCCCTGGACCTCGTCGGGCACCACGGAGGGCACCGCGGGGTCGGCCGAGGCCGCGTCGAGCAGGACGGTGGGCGTCGTACGCAGAGCCTCCGGCAGTTCCACGACGCGGTGGTACATGGCCGCGTACACCACACCGTCCACCTGCCGCTGGAGCAGCATCTCGATGCTCGTGCGCTCCAGTTCGGCGTCGCCGCTGGTGTTGACCAGCAGAAGCACCAGGCCCTCGGCGGCCGCGGCCTCCTGGGCTCCCAGGATCATGCGGCCCGCGTGCGGGGTGGTGGCGATCTGGTCGCTGACGAAGCCGATGGTCTGCGACCGCTGCGTCCTCAGCCCGCGGGCCAGTCCGTTCGGCGCGTACCCGAGGTCGTCGGCGGCCTTCCAGACGCGCTGCCGCGTCTCCTCGCTGATCCGCTTGCCCTCGACCCGGTTCAGGACGTGCGACACGGTCGCGGTCGACACACCTGCCGCCGCGGCCACGTCCTTGATCCCGATCCGGCGCGCCATGACCCCTGCCCCAAGGTGGTTGATTCCGGTTGATTACGGGTTGCCTAATCGTTTAGCCAACCGTGTGGAGATGAGGGTGCCTGGTCGTCGAAGTCACTGTCAATGGCTCGTGGCGAAGTCGTTGCCGCGATGTGTCGGGCGGCGGCGCGGGCGGGACGCGAGGGCGGGGCGAGGGGCCGGGTGGCCGGGCCGGGTGGGCAGGCCGGGTGGGTGACCGGGTGGGTGACCGGGTGGGTGACCGGGTGGGCCGGGCGGGCGTGGTCCGCCGCTGATGGGCGGTCGTCGCGAGGGTGCCGGCCGCAGACTAAACATCCCCCCAAAAAAATGCGATTCCCCTCGTCCCGGCGGGCACATATTTGAACCCTCAGATACTGTCTCCGCAGACATTGCCGTCCGCATCAGGCACGCCGATCTACCCGTTCGGCTCCGTGCGAGACGTCCTCCATGTCCCCCGCGATCGCGTGCAGGAGTCATCCCATGAGCACCCTCTCCTTCAAGGTCCTCGATCTGGACTTCCCGGCCGGCAGCAAGAACAAGACGGCCACCCTCGTCACCGGTGAGTCGGAGGCGCTGCTGGTGGACGCCGGCTTCACCCGTGCCGACGGTCACCGCCTGGTCGCCGAGGTCCTCGACTCGGGCAAGAAGCTGACCACCGTCTTCGTCAGCCACGGCGACCCCGACTTCTACTTCGGTGCCGAGGTCGTCGCCGACGCCTTCCCCGACGCCGTCTTCGTCGCCACCCCGATCGTCATCGAGCACATCGCGCACTCCTACGAGGGCAAGCTCAAGGCCTGGGCGGCCCTGGGCCCCAACCTCCCCACCCGGCTGGTCGACCTGACCCCGCTCACCGGCGACCTCACCCTGGAGGGCCACACCTTCGAGCTCCGGGGCGGCCCGGCCGGACTGCCCGACCGCCACTACCTGTGGCAGGCCGGACACCGCGCCCTCCTCGGCGGCGTCCTGCTCTTCCAGCAGGAGCACGTCTGGGTCGCCGACACCCCCACCCCCGGTGACCGCGCCGCCTGGATCGACCTGCTCGACGGCATGGCCGCCCTCGACCCGGAGCTGGTCGTCCCCGGCCACCGGCTGCCCGGCACCGCCGCCGACGCCTCCGCGATCACCGCCACCCGCGACTACCTCCTCGCCTTCGAGGAGGAGCTGGGCAAGGCCGCGGACGGGGCCGCGCTCACCGAGGCGCTGGTCAAGCGCTACCCGGACAACGGCATGCTGATCGCCGCGCAGATCGGTGCGAAGGTCGCCAAGGGCGAGATGACGTGGGGCTGACCGGCATGTCCGACTTCGCCACCTCCTCCGCGCCCGCCGACGTCGTACGCCGGCAGTACCTGGCCTCGGCCGCGGGTGACCTGGACGCCCTGCGCGCCACCCTCGCCCCGGACGTGGAGTGGACCGAGATGGCCGGCTTCCCGCTGGCCGGCACCTACCGCACCCCCGAGGGCGTGACCTCCCACGTCATGGAGAAGCTCGGCCAGGACTGGGACGGCTGGACCGCCCACGACGACACCTACGTCGTCGACGGCGAGAACGTCGTCGTCCTGGCCCGCTACACCGCGACCCACAAGGCCACCGGCAAGAACATCGACGTCCGCGTCGCCCACCACTTCGTCGTCCGCGGCGGACTCGTCGTCCGCTTCGAACAGTTCGTGGACACCGCCCTCGTCCGCGAGGCCATGACCGACTGAAGCCCTCCCGCACCCCGCCCGCACAAACCAGGAGATCCCCATGTCCGCAGCCGACAACAAGGCGCTCGTCGTCGCGTTCTACGAGCAGGCGTTCAACGACTACCAGCCGGAGCAGGCCGCTGCCGCCCACCTCGGTGAGAGCTACACCCAGCACAACCCGGAGGCACAGGACGGCCCCGACGCCTTCGTCGGCTACGTCCACTGGCTGCGCGGCCAGTTCCCCGACCTGCGCCTGGACATCAAGCGCACGATCGCCGAAGGGGACCTCGTGGTCACCCACAGCAACCTGCACCTCAAGCCCGGCGACCGCGGCATGGCCGTCGCGGACTTCTGGCGCGTCGCCGACGGCAGGATCGTCGAGCACTGGGACGTGATCCAGGAAGTGCCCGAGAACAGCGCCAACGACAACACCATGTTCTGAGTTCCACGGTGAGTCGGTCGGGTGACGTGCCGCGCCCTCCTGCTCCACCGGAGGCGAGCAGCTGGTACGCGCTGTACGAGTTCGCGCTGGTGACCGTGCTGCTGTTCGGCGTCGTCAGCGCGGTACGCCTGTTGGTCGTGCCCTCTTCGGCGCTGGCCGTGAGCGGCCTCCACCTCGCCCTCGCCGCTGTCGGCGCGGTGGTGGGGGCGCTCGCGCTCCTGCTGATCCGCAGCCCGTGGGGGCGGCGTTCCGGCGCGCACATGAATCCGGCCGTCTCCGTCGGGCTGTGGCTCATGGGTGCCTTCCCCGGCCGTTGCGTCCTGCCGTACGTCGGCGCGCAGGCCGCCGGTTCGCTCGCGGGGACGGCGCTGGCCGCCCTGATGTGGGGTGCGCCCGCGAGCGACCCTCCGGCCGACTACGCCGTCGTACAGCCGGCTCCGGGCTGGGGCACGCCGGCCGTCGCCGCCACGGAGATCGGCTGCCTGTTCCTGCTCACCCTGGTGATCGGGTTCTTCCTGGCCAATCCGACGTACGACGCGTGGCTGCCCGCCGTCCTGGCGATGCTGACCGCGGCGATCATCGCGATCCTCGGCCCGCGCAGCGGGGGTTCGACCAACCCGGCCCGGCAGATCGGGCCCGCGGTCCTCTCGGGCAACCACCACGACCTGGCCGTCTACCTGCTGGCACCGGTCGTCGGAGCGGTCCTCGGCGCGGCGGTCCACCGGGAACTCGTCCGCCGTACCCGGCTGCGCCGGCCGCGCACCTACCGCCTGTGTCCGGCGAGCGCGGAAGCCGTCGGCGGCGCGTGACCCGCCCGGGTGCGGGAAGGTGGCGCCACGCGGCTTCCCATGAGTCGTAAAAGAGTCTGATTCCGGTCATGGGGCGGCCGCCGTCGGGAACCCGGCAAGCTCCAGCGTCCGTTCCATCCACTCTGTCTGTTCCGCCCTTCCGCCCTTCCGTCCGAGGAGGCGCCGGCCGTATGGACCAGCCCCTGCTCACCTTCGGGCACAGCACCGCCGACCGTGACCGGATCACCGCTCTGCTGCACGACGCCGGTGTCGGGGCCGTGGTGGACGTGCGCACCGCTCCGGGCAGCCGGCGCAATCCCGACGTGTCCCGGCAGCGGCTGGCCGAATGGCTCCCGCACGCCGGGATCGACTACCGGTGGGAGCCCGCGCTCGGCGGTTTCCGCAGACCGCCTCCGGACAGCCCCGACACCGTCTGGCGCAACGTTTCCTTCCGCGGCTACGCCGCCCACACCCGTTCCCCCGAGTTCGTCACCGCAGTGGACCGGCTGCTGGGCGACGCCGCCCGCGTCCGCACCGCGGTGATGTGCAGCGAGGCCGTCTGGTGGCGCTGTCACCGGCGTCTCATCGCCGACTTCGCGGTGCTCGCCCGCGACACACCGGTCCGCCACCTCCTGCCCGGCGGCCGCGCCGGCGCCCATGTCCCGACGGCCGGGGTCCGGCTGCGCGCGGACGGGCTCCTCGTCTACGACGGCCTCGCGGGAGCGGTCACCGAGCGCGGGGCGCGCCCGGGCGCACTGTCCGACTAGGCGTGCGCTGCGGGAGCGAGCGCGAGCCGGAGCGAGCGCGAGCCGGGCCCGCCGGACGTACCCGGCCGGGCCGCTCACCGCGCCGACGGCATTTCCACGGTCGTGGTGACCCGGGTGAGGCAGGGGCGTCGTGGCACCGATCCGAAACCGAAGCGGACCGGCGGCTCGACGGGCGCCGGCCCGCCGAGGTCGGTGCCCTCGAACACCCCCGACACCGCGCACACCGCCCGCAGGTCACGGGCGCCGTACCACTCACGGCGGCCCGCGCCGGCGCTGCCCCGCGTCCGTACGCCGGGCAGCAGCACCCGGGCCGGCCGGTCGGTCAGCGCCGCCCACGCCGGACGCCGGGCCAGGACGCCCGGAACGGCACACAACAGGAGTCCGAGGAACCCCCTTCGGCCGGTGCGGAAGCCCAGGCCGAGCGGCCCCGCCGTGACCGTCCAGGTGCGGCCCGTGACGCGGACGTCGACCGCGACGAGGCGGACCGAGTCGAACGTGTAGGTGCCGCTGACGAAGTCGGCGATCTCCCGGGTGGGCGCCAGCAGAATCCGTTCACCGTCGGCCCGTTCGAGCATCACGTCGCTGAACGGCCCGAACGGCGACCGCTCCCAGTGCCCGAGCACGACGCGCGTCCCGGAAGCGGTGCCCAGACCGGCGATCCAGCCGTCGAAGCGCATGCGGGAGGCGCTGCCGGACCGGCCGCGCCGTGGCGGCCTCATCCTCATCCGCTCGCCCCGGGACGCCGGGCGCAGGGCCTCGTGGCGCCGAGGCGGACCTGCCTGACCCCTTCCGAGAAGTGCACCACCGGCTCACCGAGCGGGGCGGGCAGGCCCGCCGCGCCGGTCAGCAACCAGAGCCCGTCCCGTCCGTCGTGGTGCCGTACGTACGTCCGCAGATTGGTCTCCGCGAACGTCGGCAGCCCCGGGGCCGTCGCCGGTACGACCGGAGGGCGCACGTCCGCCATGACGAAGGGCGTGAGCCCGACCCAGGCCGCGTCCTCGTGAAGGTCCGCCACCAGCTCCGGCGGCAGGAGGGCCTGCACCTCCCGGGGCCGGTAGGCCCAGTGGACGAAGGTCTGCGCGACCCAGCCGGCCCGCAACGCGGGCAGGAGCACCCGCTGCTCCGCTCCGTACGCCACCACGCGCGGCGAGTCCCCCGTCGCGGGCGCGCGGAAACGCACGCACCCGGCAGCGGACCCGCTCAGCCCATGGCGGCGCCCCGCAGCAGGAGCAGCGCCACGGCCAGTCCGGCCACCGCGAGCGACGCGCGGAACGGCCATCGGCTCACCTCCCCCGGCAGGGCACTGCCCGCGACCGCGACGATCCCGGCCGTCGCCGCCAGGACGCGGTCCGTGAGCCCGACCGGCCCGGGTGGCCCGGCCACGACCGCGGCCAGGGCCGTCAGCATCACGGCAGGAGCCAGCCGGCGGCAGCCCGGACGGCCCAGCCGCTGCGGCAGCCCGCGCACTCCGGTGGCGAGATCGTCGTCGATGTCCGGGAGGACGTTCACCAGGTGCGCGCCGACGCCGAGCAGCGCCCCCGCCGTGGTCGCCCACCATGCGGGCCACGTCTGTGACGGCGGGCCGAGGGTGACGAACGCCGGCAGTGAGGCGAAGCCGGCGGCGTAGGGAAGCGGTGAGAGCACGGTCCGCTTCAGCCGCAGGTTGTAGGCCCAGCCCGAGGCCACGCCCCCGAGGTGTACCGCTCCGGCGGCGGCGCCGCTCAGCAGGGACAGGGGGACGCACAGCCCCAACGCCGTCCCGGCCGCCACGGCCACCGCCCGGGGCGGCAGCTCGCCCGCCGCCACCGGTTTGTCACGGCGGCCGCAGGCCGTGTCGCGCCGTGCGTCGGCCGCGTCGTTGCACCAGCCGACCGAGAGCTGGCCGGCCAGGACGGCCGCCGCCACCGCCGCCGACCCCGCCGCCCCGCGGCCGGCCGCCACGGCCAGGGCCGTCACGAACACGGTGACGGCGAGCGCCGGCTCCGGGTGACACGAGCGCAGCAGCGCCGAGAGCCCGTATGCCGTACGGGGGAGAGCCCCAGACGGGTGGAGAGACACCTACGCACGGTAGGCGGGCGTCCGGCACGAGGAAGGCATTGCCGGCATGCGTGTCCCCGCGATCGCCGACGCAGCGCCGTCCCCCGCCGCGGCCCCGTCCGCAGGCCCTCCGGCCGCCGCGGCCGTGCCGTCGCTGGCGCCCGGCCGGACGGCCGTCCCCGCCACCATGACCACCACCGACGCCCTCACCACGGCCGCCGCCGCCACGGCGGCCGCCACCCCCGCCCGTACCGCGACGACCCCCACCGCGACCACGCCTGTCGGCACGACGCCGGCCACCGCCACGACCGCCCCCGCCACGCCCTTCGGCACGACGCCCGTCGCCACGACGCCCGCCGCCGCCACCACCACCGTCGCCGCCGTCCGGACCGTGTTGCCCCCGCACCGGTACGCCCAGGAGGACCTCACCGAGCGGATCGGCGACCTGTGTCTGCCCCCGGGCGCCGACCGCGCGGTGCTGCGCCGTCTGCACGCCGCCTCCGGGGTGCGTACGCGCCACCTCGCCCTGCCGATCGAGCGGTACGCCGCTCTCGGCGACTTCGGGCAGACGAACGACGCGTGGCTCGCGGCGGGCCTGGAGCTGGGTGAGGCGGCCGTGACGGGGGCGCTGACGGAGGCGGGGCTCGGGCCGGCCGACGTGGACCTGCTCGTGTGCGCCTCCATCACCGGCGTCGCCGCGCCGTCCCTCGACGCCCGGCTGGCCGGACGCATCGGACTGCGGCCCGACGTCAAGAGGGTGCCGGTGTTCGGCCTGGGGTGCGTGGCGGGCGCCGCGGGACTCGCCCGGGTGCACGACTACCTGCGCGGGCATCCCGGCGGCGTCGCGGTCCTGCTCACCGTGGAACTCTGCTCGCTGACGCTGCAGCGGCACGACGACTCGCGCGCCAACCTCGTCGCCGGCGCCCTGTTCGGCGACGGCGCGGCCGCGCTCGTGGCACGCCGCGCCGGTGCCAAACCCCATGCCGGAGCGCCCGACGCGGCGGCCGGCCCGTCGGTGGTCGCCACCCGCAGCCGTCTGTACCCGGACAGCGAGCGGCTGCTCGGATGGGAGATCGGGGCCGGCGGATTCCGCGTGGTGATCGACGCGGGCGTGCCCGCCCTCGTGCGCGAGCACATCGGCCGAGACCTGCGCGACTTCCTCGCCGAACACGGTCTCACCGTCGACGACATCGGGACCTGGGTGTGCCATCCGGGCGGCCCGAGGGTGCTGTCCGCCCTGGCCGACGCGCTGGAGCTGCCACCTGACGCCCTGGACCCGGCGCGACGCTCCCTCGCGGCGGCGGGGAACATGTCCTCGGTCTCCGTCCTGCACGTCCTGGAGAGCATCCGGGCGGCCGGCCGGCCCGCGCCCGGCACCTGGGGTCTGCTGCTCGCGATGGGGCCCGGCTTCTGCTCCGAACTCGTCCTCCTGCGCTGGTGAGGGATGCCCATGTCCTGGTACGCGCTGGTCCTCCTCGCCGTCGCCGCCGAACGCCTCGCCGAGCTCCTCGTCGCCCGGCGCAACGCCGCCCTGACCCTCGCCCGCGCCGGAGTGGAGCACGGCCGGGGTCACTACCCCGTCATGGTCGCCCTGCACACCGGGCTGCTGGTGTGCTGTCTGCTCGAACCCGCGCTGGCGGGCCGGCCCTTCCTGCCCGCCCTGGGCTGGCCCATGCTGGCGCTCGCGGTGCTGGCCCAGGGGCTGCGCTGGTGGTGCGTGACCACGCTCGGTCCGTTCTGGAACACCCGGGTCATCGTCGTGCCCGGGGCCCGCCTGGTCGCCGCGGGACCCTACCGGTTCCTGCGCCACCCCAACTACCTCGCGGTGGTCGTGGAGATCGCCGCTCTTCCGCTCGTGCACTCCGCCTGGCTGACCGCGGCCGTGTTCAGCCTCGCCAACGCGGCGCTGCTGACGGTCCGCGTCCGGTGTGAGAACACCGCTCTGGCCCTCGCGGGGCCCGCGTGAGGTACGTGCACGACCTGGTGATCGCCGGAGGCGGACCCGCCGGTTTGGCCACCGCCCTGCACGCGGCGCGCGCCGGTCTCGACACGGTCGTCGTCGAGCCGCGCCCCGCGCCCGTCGACAAGGCGTGCGGTGAGGGCCTGATGCCGGGCGCCGTCCGTGCCCTCGCCGCGCTGGGACTGGAGGTCCCCGGCCGCCCCCTGGCCGGCATCCGGTACGTCCAGGGACCCCGCGCGGTGCAGGCCGCGTTCCGGCGCGGGCCCGGTCTCGGCGTGCGCCGCACCGCCCTGCACGGCGCCCTGCACCGCGCCGTGCTGGACGCGGGGGTGCCCGTCCTGCCGCTGCGGGTGGCGGAGGTGCGGCAGGACGGCGCGGGCGTGACCGTCCCCGGCACGGGACTGCGGGCCCGGTGGTTCGTGGCCGCGGACGGGCTGCACTCGCCGGTACGCCGCGCCCTGGGCCTCGGTGCCACACCGCGGGGCGCGGCGGAGGCGCGGTACGGGCTGCGGCGGCACTACGCGGTGCCGCCCTGGTCGTCGTACGTCGAGGTGCACTGGGGCGCGGAGGGGGAGGCGTACGTCACCCCGCTCGGTCCCGCGCTGGTCGGCGTCGCCCTGCTGACGGGCCGGCGCGCCCCCTTCGGTGACCAGCTGCGGGCGTTCCCCGAACTGGTGGCGCGGCTCCCGCCGGAAGCGGCCGTCACCCCGGTGCGGGGCGCGGGGCCGCTGCGCCAGAGCGCCCGAACCCGCGTGCACGGGCGGGTCCTGCTGGTCGGCGACGCCGCCGGCTACGTCGACGCGCTGACCGGCGAGGGAATCTCCCTCGCGCTCACGGGTGCCGAGGTCCTGGTCGCCAACGTGCGCCGCGGCACCCCCGGCCGCTACGAGAGCGACTGGCGCCGGGTCACCCGCCGCCACCGGCTCCTCACCGAAACCCTGGTGCGGGCTCGCACCCAGCGCGCCCTGGGCCCGCGCATCGCCCCGGCGGCGGCCCGGCTCCCGCGGCTCTTCGCGGCAGCGGTGAACGCACTCGCCTGAACCGAGCAGGCGGCGACGGCGCACCGGCCACCCGACGGGGCCGCCGGTGCCGGAGCCGGACGGCCCTCCCCGAAGCGGTGTCAGGCGTCCGGGATGTCGGCCTTCGCGCGAATCAGGGTCTCCCGGGTGATGACGACGATCCGTTCGTAGTCGGCGCGGGAGGCGTCGGACGGGAGGCCGGGGTCCAGCGAATCCGTGGCGTCCGTACCGATCACGGCGAAGTTCCCGTCGGCCAACTCGAAGATGTCGGGGCAGTTGCCCCCGCCCGTGCTCCCCCGCTCGGCTGGGGCCGCACCGATCCGACGGATGATCTGACTCACTGTTGTTTCCCTTGGTCCATTGGCTTGCGCACGACGACTGCTCGGTGCAAGGCGGACCCTGTGGGGTGCACTCGTCATCCGGCGGCGTAGGCGACGATGGTGTGGGGTCCTCTACGCGATCAAGCGCGAGTCAACTCCCTGACGCACCCCTCAACTGTGCACTTGATCGGTTCGTTATGGGCCGTCGGCGTGAACCTCACGGCGCGCGCCGTCTACTCGGCCGGTGGCTCGCCCACCACCCACCACTCGTCCACATCGGCCTCTTCGAGCTGCCGCAGCAGCTCGTCGACCATGCGCCCGAGGTCGGCCTCGATCGAGTCGGCGGGGAGGGTCGCCCGCTGGCCCTGGGTGGCGTACCAGTACTCCCGGACGACGGGGTTCTGCAGCAGTCCGCGCATCCGGCCGTGGAACTCCTCGCGGGTGAGGTTGCCGATGCGGTGGTAGAAGAGCAGGTTCGTGTACAGGGCGTTCGCGAACAGGTACTGCCGTCGCTTCTGGGGCGACGCCGGCACCTCGAAGATGTCCAGCACCTCGGCCAGCTCGGGGCTGTCGATCGCCTTGCTCAGCAGTTCCCAGTGCAGCCTCTGCTGGTGGGCGAGGTTCGTGCCGGGCGGCGCCGGGACCGCCCGCTCCAGGCGCTCCAGCCGGGTGCGCAGCGCGTTGAGGGCGCTCCGCTGGACGGTCAGTGCCGCGAGGGCCCCGGCCGCGAGGCCGAGGCCCGCCGCAGCGACGGGAGCGAGTCCTCGCGTCCGGGACTTCCGTGTGGCCATGTCAACCCCCGAATCAGGCGGCCGTGCGCCGGTCGTCGGGGTGCGGGTGGAGTGACGGGGACCGGCGAGCGGTGGGCGGCGCTTGCCGCCTCCAGGGTGCCGAGCCGCCCTGATCGGCGGGGGAGGCGGAGGGGAGGCGCACGGAGGGAAGCGAGGGTCGCACGCCAGGGCGCCTTGCCAGACGTCTGCCCGGCAAGTGCGGCTGACAATCGTTCACTTCGGGGGGATTCGGTGGACTCGTATCCTGGGGCGCGTCCCAACGTCGTACGCGCTCCGCGGCCGTGAGCCGGAGTGCGCGCAGGTGTCAGAGAGGTCGCACGGTGACGCAGAGCCGCAGTCCGCAGCAGATCCCGGTCGTCGTACTCGCCGGATTCCTCGGCTCCGGCAAGACGACCCTGCTGAACCACCTCCTCCACCGCAGCGGGGGCAGCCGTATCGGGGCGATCGTCAACGACTTCGGCGCGATCGAGATCGACGCCATGGCCGTGGCCGGCGCGCTCGGCGACTCCACCGTCTCCCTCGGCAACGGCTGTCTGTGCTGTGCCGTCGACGCGAGCGAGCTCGACGTGTACCTGGAGCGGCTCGCCCACCCCGACACCGGTATCGACGTCATCGTCATCGAGGCCAGCGGTCTCGCCGAACCCGAGGAGCTGGTGCGGATGGTGCTCGCCAGCGAGCACCCGGGGATCGTGTACGGAGGGCTCGTCGAGGTCGTCGACGCCGCCGAGTTCGACGACACCCGCGCCAGGCACCCGGGGATCGACCGGCATCTCGCCCTCGCCGACCTGGTCGTCGTCAACAAGGTGGACCGCGCCCCGCGGGCCGGGCACGTCCTGGACCTCGTCCGCTCGCTCACCGACCGCGCGGCCGTCGTCCCCGCGACGTACGGCCGGGTCGACCCGGAGTTCCTCTTCGACTGCCGGCCCGGCGAGGAACGCGTCGGACAGCTGTCCTTCGACGACCTGCACGAGCACGGCGACGACGAAGACCACGGCGGACACCTGCACGCCGCCTACGACAGCGTCTCCTTCGTCTCCGAAGTCCCCCTCGACCCGCGCCGGTTGATGGCCTTCCTCGACAGCAGGCCCGAGGGGCTCTACCGCATCAAGGGGTACGTCGACTTCGGCGCGCACGACGTCCTGAACCGCTACGCCGTGCACGCCGTCGGCCGCTTCCTGCGCTTCTACCCGGAGCGCCGCGGCCCCGCCGAGGACCGCCTCACCCAGCTCGTCCTCATCGGCACCGGCATCGACGCCGAGGCGCTCGGCAAGGAGCTCCGGGCCTGCGGCAGCGACGCCCCGCACGCCGACGAGCACGGCATGTGGGGCGTCCTGCGTTACGTACAGGAACCGGACGGCGCGTCGGACCCCGGCGAACCGGCCTGAACCAGGGGAGAGAAGCCGGTGATCCGGCTCGACGACCGTCCGGGGCGGTGGCGGACGGCCATACAGAACCGGCCCGTCCCACGGGGACGGGCCGGCCTCGAAGGGGTCTACGGGTGACGGTCAGCCCGGGCGCCGTTTCGGCGGTCCCGTTGGTGACTTTCCGGTCACGGGGCCGGGTGCCGTCGCGCTGTCGGCGGCGGAAGAGTCCGGAGACCGTCTGCCGATGCCCGTACTCCATCGGCCTGCCCCCCACGCCGCGACCGGAAGCAACGACTTCACCACGGACCACTGCTCGTCAGAAAGGTCCCCTCGCCCCACACCAAGATGATCCGTGGCGCAGGGCAAGGAACGAAGCCCCCTTCCCTTCCCGGACACGGCCTAGATCGGCCCCGCCACCACGCCCACCGTCTTCGGCAGGGAGACTCCCGAGCCGTCGCGGCGCGGGTCCATCTCGGGCAGTTCGGCCGGCATGCCGTTCTTCTGGGCGGCCTTCGCCGGGACCGGTCCCGCCCAGGCGAAGGACAGGCAGTCCTCGCCCTTCAGGAACCGCTGGCAGCGCACACCCCCGGTGGCACGGCCCTTGCGCGGGTACTGGTCGAACGGGGTCAGCTTGGCCGTCGTCTGGACGGAGTCGTCCAGCGTGCCCCGCGAGCCGGCGACCGTGAAGACCACCGCGTCCACGGACGGGTCCACCGCGGTGAACGAGATGACCTTCACGCCCTCGGCGAGCTTGATGCCCGCCATGCCGCCCGCCGGACGGCCCTGCGGACGCACCTGCGCCGCCTGGTAGCGCAGCAGCTGGGCGTCGTCGGTGATGAAGACCAGGTCCTCCTCGCCGGTGCGCAGCTCGATCGCGCCCACGATCCGGTCGCCCTCCTTGAGGGTGATGACCTCCAGCTCCTCCTTGTTGGTCGGATAGTCGGGCACCACCCGCTTGACCACGCCCTGCTCGGTGCCGAGCGCCAGCCCGGGCGAGGACTCGTCGAGCGTGATCAGGCAGACCAGTGTCTCGTCGCCCTCCAGGGAGACGAACTCCGTCACCGGGGCACCCCCCGCGAGGTTGGGCGCCGACGCCGTGTCCGGCAGTTGCGGCAGGTCGACGACGTTGATCCGCAGCAGCCGGCCCGCCGAGGTGACCGCGCCGATCTCCCCGCGCGCGGTGGCCGGCACCGCCGAGACGATCACGTCGTGCTTGGCGCGTCTGCCGTCGCCCTCACCGGTGAAGGGCTCGCCGTTCGCCGTACGGGCCAGCAGACCCGTGGACGACAGCAGGACCCGGCACGGGTCGTCCGCGACCTGGAGCGGTACGGCGGCGGCCGGGGTGCCGGACGACTCCAGCAGGACCGTACGCCGCTCGGTGCCGAACTTCTTGGCCACCGCGGCCAGTTCCGCGGAGACCAGCTTGCGCAGCTCCGCGTCCGAGTCCAGGATCCGGGTCAGCTCCGCGATCTCCGCGTTGAGCCGCTCCTTCTCCGCCTCCAGCTCGATCCGGTCGAACTTGGTGAGACGGCGCAGCGGAGTGTCGAGGATGTACTGGGTCTGGATCTCCGACAGCGAGAAGCGCTCCATCAGGCGCTCCTTGGCCTGTGCGCTGTTCTCGCTGGAGCGGATCAGCCGGATGACCTCGTCGATGTCGACGAGCGCCGTGAGCAGGCCCTCCACCAGGTGCAGCCGGTCCCGGCGCTTGCCGCGGCGGTACTCGCTGCGCCGGCGGACCACGTCGAAGCGGTGGTCGAGATAGACCTCCAGCAGCTCCTTGAGGCCCAGCGTCAGCGGCTGGCCGTCCACCAGCGCCACGTTGTTGATGCCGAAGGACTCCTCCATCGGGGTCAGCTTGTAGAGCTGCTCCAGGACGGCCTCCGGCACGAAGCCGTTCTTGATCTCGATGACCAGGCGCAGGCCGTGCTGACGGTCGGTCAGGTCCTTGACGTCGGCGATGCCCTGGATCTTCTTCGAACCGACCAGGTCCTTGATCTTGGCGATGACCTTCTCGGGGCCGACCGTGAACGGCAGCTCCGTGACGACCAGGCCCTTGCGGCGGGCCGTCACGGTCTCCACCGCGACCGTGGCTCGGATCTTGAAGGTGCCGCGGCCCGTCTCGTAGGCGTCGCGGACGCCGGACAGACCGACGATCCGGCCACCGGTGGGCAGGTCCGGCCCCGGGACGAACTTCATCAGGGTGTCCAGGTCCGCGTTGGGGTAGCGGATCAGGTGCCGGGCGGCCGCGACGACCTCGCCCAGGTTGTGCGGCGGCATGTTCGTGGCCATGCCGACCGCGATCCCGGAAGCGCCGTTGACCAGCAGGTTCGGGAAGGCGGCGGGCAGCGCCACCGGCTCCTGCTCCTGGCCGTCGTAGTTCGGTGCGAAATCGACGGTGTCCTCGTCGATCGACTCCGTCATCAGGCTGGTCGCCTCGGCCTGACGGCACTCCGTGTACCGCATGGCGGCCGGCGGGTCGTCATTGCCCAGGGAGCCGAAGTTGCCGTGGCCGTCGACCAGGGGCACACGCATGGAGAACGGCTGCGCCATCCGCACCAGGGCGTCGTAGATCGACGCGTCGCCGTGCGGGTGCAGCTTGCCCATGACCTCGCCGACGACGCGCGCGCACTTCACATACCCGCGGTCGGGGCGCAGGCCCATCTCGGCCATCTGGTAGACGATGCGACGGTGGACCGGCTTGAGTCCGTCGCGGGCGTCGGGCAGGGCGCGGGAGTAGATGACCGAGTACGCGTACTCGAGGAAGGAGCCCTGCATCTCGTCGACGACGTCGATGTCGAGGATCCGCTCCTCGTACGAGTCGTCGGGCGGCGGGGTCTTCGTGCTGCGGCGGGCCATCGCTGCCGGCTCCTTGCTGAGGCGTGTGACGGATGCTGACGCGGTCCATTGTGGACCGCGGCACTGACAAGACGGGCCCAGGACCCCCGCCCTCTCATGATTGCCCGCAGGGTACGTCATGTCCGATCCGGCGCGACGTCCCGGATTCTCGCTCTCGGCGTACCGCACCCGGGAACTTCGCCGACCCACCGCGCGCTTGCATACAGTGACAGGACCGGCAGGAAACGCGCGGTTTCCACGACCGCGTCCGCGATCGGAAGGACGTACATGCCCATGGGTCACACGGCCACAGACCAGGCAGGCACCGGGGGCCTGACAGCGACCGAGCACCGCCTGGCCAACGGCCTGCGCGTGGTGCTCTCCGAGGACCACCTGACCCCCGTCGCGGCGGTGTGCCTCTGGTACGACGTCGGCTCCCGCCACGAAGTCAAGGGCCGTACCGGCCTGGCTCACCTTTTCGAGCACCTCATGTTCCAGGGATCCGCCCAGGTCAAGGGCAACGGCCACTTCGAGCTGGTCCAGGGCGCCGGCGGCTCGCTCAACGGCACCACCAGCTTCGAGCGCACCAACTACTTCGAGACCATGCCCACCCACCAGCTGGAGCTCGCCCTCTGGCTGGAGGCCGACCGCATGGGCTCCCTCCTCGCCGCCCTGGACGACGAGTCCATGGAGAACCAGCGCGACGTCGTCAAGAACGAACGCCGCCAGCGCTACGACAACGTGCCGTACGGCACCGCCTTCGAGAAGCTGACCGCCCTCGCCTACCCGGACGGCCACCCCTACCACCACACGCCGATCGGCTCGATGGCCGACCTGGACGCGGCGACGCTGGAGGACGCGCGCGCGTTCTTCCGCACCTACTACGCGCCCAACAACGCCGTCCTGTCGGTCGTCGGCGACATCGACCCCGAGCAGACGCTCGCGTGGATCGAGAAGTACTTCGGCTCCATCCCCTCCCACGACGGCAAGCCGGAGCCGCGGGACGGCACCCTGCCCGACGTGATCGGCGAGCAGCTGCGCGAGCTCGTCGAGGAGGAGGTCCCGGCCCGCGCGCTGATGGCCGCCTATCGTCTGCCGCAGGACGGCACGCGCGCGTGCGATGCGGCAGACCTGGCGCTCACGGTCCTGGGCGGCGGCGAGTCCTCCCGCCTGTACAACCGGCTGGTGCGCCGCGACCGTACGGCCGTCGCGGCCGGCTTCGGGCTGCTGCGGCTCGCCGGAGCGCCCTCCCTGGGCTGGCTGGACGTGAAGACCTCTGGGGACGTCGAGGTGCCCGTCATCGAGACCGCCATCGACGAGGAGCTCGCCCGGTTCGCCGAGGAGGGCCCCACGGCCGAGGAGATGGAGCGCGCCCAGGCCCAGTTGGAGCGCGAGTGGCTCGACCGGCTCGGCACCGTCGCCGGCCGCGCGGACGAACTGTGCCGGTTCGCGGTCCTGTTCGGCGACCCGCAGCTCGCCCTCACCGCCGTCCAGCGCGTCCTGGACATCACCCCCGAGGAGGTGCAGGAGGTCGCCCAGGCCCGCCTGCGCCCCGACAACCGCGCGGTCCTCGTCTACGAGCCGACCGCCCCCGAAGCCCCCGCCGACCAGGACGAGAACGAGGAGGCGGCCCAGTGACGGAGCTCGCCACGATGGACTTCCACCCCCAGCCCCGGGCGGGCGAGGCCAGGCCGTGGGCGTTCCCGGCGCCCGAGCGCGGCACGCTGGACAACGGCCTGACCGTCCTGCACTGCCACCGCCCCGGCCAGCAGGTCGTCGCCGTCGAGGTCCTCCTCGACGCGCCCCTGGACGCCGAGCCGTCCGGCCTGGACGGCGTCGCCACGATCATGGCGCGCGCGTTCACCGAGGGCACCGACAAGCACTCCGCCGAGGAGTTCGCCGCCGAGCTGGAGCGCTGCGGCGCCACCCTCGACGCCCACGCCGACCACCCCGGCGTCCGGATCAGCCTGGAGGTGCCCGCCTCCCGGCTGCCCAAGGCGCTCGGCCTGCTCGCCGACGCCCTGCGCGCCCCCGCCTTCGCCGACAGCGAGGTGGAGCGTCTCGTCCACAACCGGCTCGACGAGATCCCGCACGAGCTGGCCAACCCCTCCCGCCGCGCCGCCAAGGAGCTCTCCAAGGAGCTGTTCCCGGCGACCGTGCGCATGTCGCGGCCGCGCCAGGGCACCGCGGAGACCGTCGAGAAGATCGACTCCGCCGCCGTACGGGCCTTCTACGAGCGCCATGTCCGGCCGGCCACGTCCACCGCCGTGGTGGTCGGCGACCTCACGGACATCGACCTCGCCGCGCTCCTCGGCGAGACCCTGGGCGCCTGGACGGGCTCCCCGGCCCAGCAGCGGCCCGTCCCGCCGGTGACCGCCGACGACACCGGCCGCGTCGTCATCGTGGACCGCCCCGGCGCCGTCCAGACGCAGCTGCTCATCGGCCGCGTCGGCCCCGACCGGCACGCACGCGTGTGGGCCGCCCAGGTCCTCGGCACCTACTGCCTCGGCGGCACCCTCACCTCCCGCCTCGACCGCGTCCTGCGCGAGGAGAAGGGCTACACGTACGGCGTGCGTGCCTTCGGGCAGGTCCTGCGCTCCGCCCCGGACGGCTCGGGCGCCGCGATGCTCGCCATCAGCGGTTCCGTCGACACGCCGAACACCGGTCCCGCGCTGGACGACCTGTGGAAGGTGCTGCGCACCCTCGCGGCGGAGGGCCTGACGGACGCCGAGCGCGATGTCGCCGTGCAGAACCTGGTGGGCGTGGCGCCGCTGAAGTACGAGACCGCGGCGGCCGTCGCGAGCACGCTGGCCGACCAGGTCGAGCAGTTCCTGCCCGACGACTACCAGGCCACGCTCTACCGTCAGCTCGCCGCGACCGGCACGGTCGAGGCCACCGCCGCGGCCGTGAGCGCCTTCCCGGTGGACCGTCTGGTGACCGTCCTCGTCGGTGACGCCGCGCAGATCAAGGAGCCCGTCGAGGCGCTCGGGATCGGCGAAGTCACCGTCGTCCCCGCCGAGTAGACGCGGCAGAGGCGGACGTACTGCGGCCCCGGGGCGTCGTCCCGGGGCCGCAAGATGTCCGAATTGATGCGGAGGTTGTGTGTCTGTGCTGTGGCGTGCGCTACAAAAACCGTGATCCGTTTGAGGATTGATAACGGTCCCGCATAGCGTCGGCCCGGCTGTCCGTCAGGCACCGCGCCGCATCCGCGGCACCGGACAGTCATCGCCGAGTCCCCGTACGGCGCGAGCCAGGGGAGCCGGGGACCCGCCCTCCTGTCGCCGCCTTCGGGGCTGGAGGGGCCCAGTCCCTGGGGTGAATCGGACGCCCGCGCGTGAGCGAGGGGGTCCGTAGGAGACCTTCCTGCTCCGAACCCGTCAGCTAACCCGGTAGGCGAGAGGGAAGGAAAGGACCGCTCGCCCTTCATGGCGTATACCTGCACCACCGGGAAGCACCGCCGGCCCAGCCGGATGCAGCGCACCACCGCCCGCGCGGCGGGATTCGCGGCGCTGACCACCACCGGTGTCATGGCCACCGTCGCCTCCAGCCCGGCCTTCGCCGCGGAGCCGACCCCCGAGCAGACCGGCCTGATCCCGGTCGTCACCGCCGGCGAGGCCGTCGCCGAGCAGGTCGACGACCAGGTCGCCCTGCAGAAGAAGGCCGCCTTCGAGGAGGCCGCGCGCAAGGCCGCCGCCAAAAAGGCCGCCGAGGAGCGCGAGGCACGCGTGCGTGCCGCCCGTGAGGCCGAGCGCAAGCGCCTGAACGCCTTCGTGCTGCCGATCACCGGGTCCTACGTCTCCACCGGCTACCACGCGAGCAGCTCCCTGTGGTCCTCCGGCAGCCACACCGGCATCGACTTCCACGCCGCCAGCGGCACCCCCGTGCACGCGGTCGGCCTCGGCACCGTCGTCGAGGCGGGCTGGGGCGGGTCCTACGGCAACAACGTCGTCATCCGGATGAACGACGGCACGTACACCCAGTACGCGCACCTGTCCTCCATCGGGGTCTCGGTCGGCCAGCAGGTCACCCCCGGGCAGCAGATCGGCCTGTCCGGCGCGACCGGCAACGTCACCGGCCCGCACCTGCACTTCGAGGCCCGGACGACGGCGGAGTACGGCTCCGACATCGACCCGGTCGCCTACCTCCGCCAGCACGGCGTCAACGTCTGACGCCACCCGGCGACACCGCGTCCCAGAGCCCCGGCCCCAGCGGCCGGGGCTTTCGCCGTTTTCGCCACCCCGCTGTCCAAAAAATATCCCTGGATTCCGGTCCGCCTTCGGAAATTGCCGCTGATTGCAATAGAGTCACGGAACACACGTCAATCGGCGGAGCTCGGCGACGTTTCACGGGGATTAAGACGGAGGCTGTCATGCGTATTCCGGCGCACTCGGTGTGCACGGCCATCCGGGACGACATCGTCGCGGGTGTCTACGAGCGCGGCAGCCGTCTCACCGAGGAACTCCTCGCCCGCCGCTACGGCGTCTCCCGCGTCCCCGTCCGGGAGGCGCTGCGCACCCTGGAGGCCGAGGGCTTCGTCGTCACCCGGCGGCACGCGGGCGCGTGCGTCGCGGAGCCGACCGAGCAGGAGGCGGCCGACCTGCTGGAGATGCGCATGCTCCTGGAGCCGCTGGGGGCCGCCCGGGCCGCCCAGCGCCGCACGGAGGCGCATCTGAAGGTGCTGCGCGGGCTCGTCCGGCTGGGCCAGGAGCGGGCCCGCAGGGGCAACAGCGAGGATCTGCGCTCGCTGGGCGGCTGGTTCCACGAGACGCTCGCCCAGGCCTCCGGAAGCCATGCCCTGACCTCGGTGCTCACCCAGCTCCGCCACAAGATCGCCTGGATGTACGCGGTGGAGGCGCCGGCCGACCCGGTGGAGTCCTGGGCCGAGCACGGCGCGATCGTGGACGCGGTGGCGCGCGGCGACCAGGAGCGCGCGCGGACGGTCACGGCCCTGCACACCGAGCGCGCCACGGCCGTGCACCGCCTGCGTTTCGCCGGCGGCGGGGACCGCGCCGACCGTGTGAGGACTTCGCAACCTCCCGTAAACATGACGGGGCTGCGGCATTAACACGGGGGCCGTATACAAAGAAGGGATATTCAGCGGAGGAGTATTTCCGCTGCCCTTTTCATGCGCGCCCGGGAATTCTCGAAGGCGCGCTTTCGGTGTGCCCGGGGCCGGGTTTCCGTTTGTGCAAAAAAAAGCCGGGCCGTGTCACCTTCGAAGGTGACACGGCCCGGCGGGTGCGTCAGACGGTCTCGGGGAGTTCCTCGAGACCCTCGGCGACCAGCTTGGCCAGCCGGTCCAGCGCGACGTCCGCGCCCTCGGCGTCGGAGGCGAGGACGATCTCCTCGCCACCCTTCGCGCCGAGGCCGAGGACGGCCAGCATGGAGGCCGCGTTGACGGGGTTGCCGTCGGCCTTGGCGATCGTCACCGGGACGCCTGCGGCCGTGGCGGCTCGGACGAAGATGGAAGCGGGGCGGGCGTGGAGGCCCTCGGCCCAGCCGACGTTGACGCGGCGCTCAGCCATGTGTTGCTGCCCTTCGGTTCTCAGGTTGTCTAGACCGGTGTTGTCTAGACCAGTGTTCCACACGTGAAGCCGGTGAGGAACGGGTCGAACGTCCCGTCCCTCGGGCGGTCACCGGATCGCGGCCTCGATCCGGCCCCCGTCCTCCACAGACTGCCCCGCGCCGTTGTCGTACGCGAGCCGTACTCTGGGCCCCATGCAGAGCGCCTCGGACCGGCACGAGTACCCCGCCCACTGGGAAGCCGACGTGGTGCTGCGCGACGGCGGCACCGCGCGCATCCGCCCCATCACCGTCGATGACGCCGAGCGCCTGGTCAGCTTCTACGAGCAGGTCTCGGACGAGTCGAAGTACTACCGCTTCTTCGCGCCCTACCCGCGACTGTCCGCGAAGGACGTCCACCGCTTCACGCACCACGACTTTGTGGACAGGGTGGGACTCGCGGCCACGGTCGGCGGCGAGTTCATCGCCACCGTACGCTATGACCGCATTGGTGCCGACGGCATGCCCGCCTCCGCACCCGCCGACGAGGCCGAGGTCGCCTTCCTGGTCCAGGACGCCCACCAGGGGCGCGGCGTCGCCTCCGCCCTCCTCGAACACATCGCGGCCGTCGCGCGCGAGCGCGACATCCGCCGGTTCGCCGCCGAGGTACTGCCCGCCAACACCAAGATGATCAAGGTGTTCACGGACGCCGGCTACACCCAGCAGCGCAGTTTCGAGGACGGCGTCGTCCGCCTGGAGCTGGACCTCGAACCCACCGCGCGGTCCCTGGCCGTGCAGCGCGCGCGGGAGCAGCGCGCCGAGTCCCACTCCGTACGACGGCTGCTGGCACCCGGCTCGGTCGCCGTGTTCGGCACCGGACGTGCCCCCGGCGGCGTCGGCCGCAGCGTCCTCGGCAACCTCCGTGCGGCGGGCTTCACCGGCCCGCTGTACGCCGTGAACCGGGCCTTCCCCGAGGACCTCAAGGACATCGACGGCATCCCCGCCCACCGCTCGGTGCGCGAGATCGCCGGCCCCGTCGACCTCGGGATCGTCGCCGTCCCCGCCGAGGACGTGCCCGAGGTCGTCCGCGAGTGCGGGGAGCACGGCGTCCAGGGCCTCGTCGTGCTCTCCGCCGGTTACGCCGAGAGCGGCCCCGACGGCCGCGAACGCCAGCGCGCCCTCGTCCGCCACGCACGCGCCTACGGCATGCGGATCATCGGCCCCAACGCGTTCGGCGTCATCAACACCTCGCCGCAGGTCCGGCTCAACGCCTCGCTCGCCCCCGAGATGCCGCGCCCCGGCCGCATCGGACTGTTCGCCCAGTCCGGCGCCATCGGCATCGCCCTGCTGTCCCGGCTGCACCGGCGCGGCGGCGGCGTCACCGGCACCACCGGGGTCTCCACCTTCGTCTCCTCCGGCAACCGCGCGGACGTCTCGGGCAACGACGTCCTCCAGTACTGGTACGACGACCCGGACACGGACGTCGCCCTGATGTACCTCGAATCCATCGGCAACCCCCGCAAGTTCACCCGCCTCGCCCGGCGCACCGCGGCGGTCAAGCCCCTGGTGGTCGTCCAGGGCTCCGGCTCCGCCCCGCAGGGCCACGCCGTCCGCGCTACCCGGCTCCCGCACGCCACCGTGTCGGCGCTGCTGCGCCAGGCCGGCGTCATCCGCGTCGACACCATCACCGAACTGGTCGACGCGGGCCTGCTGCTCGCCCGCCAGCCCCTGCCGACCGGACCCCGGGTCGCCATCCTCGGCAACTCCGAGTCGCTCGGCCTGCTGACCTACGACGCCTGCCTCTCCGAGGGGCTGCGCCCGCTGCCCCCGCTGGACCTGACCACCGAGGCGTCGGCGGACGACTTCCACGCCGCGCTCGCCCGGGCCCTCGCCGACGAGACCTGCGACGCGGTCGTGGTGACGGCGATCCCCGCGATCGGCGAGACCTCGCCCAGCGACGCGGCCCTCGCCCAGGCCCTGCGCTCGGCGGCCGCCGCGGCCCCCGCCAAACCGGTCCTCGTCGTCCACGTGGAACTCGGCGGCCTCGCCGCCGCGCTGTCCGCCGCGACCAGCACCGCACCGCGCGCCGGAGCCGGCGCACGCACGCGTGACACGACACCGCCCCGGACCGGCGCCCCCGCGGGCGCCCCAGCGGTGGAGGCCCCCGCGGGTGCCCACCTCATCCCCGCCTACCCCGCCGCCGAACGCGCCGTACGCGCCCTCGCCGAAGCGGTGAAGTACGGACAGTGGCGACGCGAGGCCGCCGACCCCGGCCGGGTGCCCGCCTACGACGACATCGACGAGAAGGGCGCCGCCCGGCTGATCGACGGGCTCCTCTCCCGCGGGCAGGGCCTCACCCTCGGCACCGAGGAGACCTGCGAGCTGCTCGGCCACTACGGCGTCCACCCCCGCCGCGCCACCCCCGCGCCCACCCCCGACGAGGCGGCCTGCGCCGCCGGCGCGCTCGGCTACCCCGTCGCCCTCAAGGCCACCGCCCCGCACCTGCGCCACCGCGCCGACCTGGGCGGCGTCCGCCTCGACCTCGCCGACGAGGAACAACTGCTGCGGGCGTACGCCGAGTTGACCGAGCTGTTCGGCAGGCCGGAGGAGATCCGTCCGGTCGTCCAGGCGATGGCTCCGCGCGGGGTCGACACCGTCGTCCGCGCGGTCATCGACCCGGCGGCCGGGGCCGTGCTCTCCTTCGGGCTCGCCGGAGCGGCCTCCCAGCTGCTCGGCGACATGGCGCACCGCCTGGTGCCGGTGACCGACCGCGACGCGACCTCCCTGATCCGCTCGATCCGCACGGCCCCTCTGCTCTTCGGCTGGCGCGGTGCCGCCCCGGTCGACACCCCCGCCCTCGAAGAGCTGCTGCTGCGCGTCTCCCGCCTGGTCGACGACCACCCCGAGGTCGTCGCGGTCACGCTGGAGCCGGTCGTCGTCGCCCGGCACGGCGTCAGCGTCCTGGGCGCCTCGGTCCGCCTCGCCCCGCCCCCGGCCCGCGACGACCTGGGCCCGCGGACCCTGCCGGCGTACTGACGGGCCGGACGCCCCGCACGGCCCCGGACCGGGCGCCCCCGAGCGGTGCCTCGCAGTCAGTGGGTCCCCGTAGGATGGACGGCATGGCCAAGACCAGTACGACGACCCAGGGGCTGCGCGCGGCGATCGAGCGCAGCGGCTACTACCCGGCCCTCGTGGCCGAGGCGGTGGAGGCCGCCGTCGGCGGCGAGCCGATCCGGTCGTACCTGGTCCACCAGGAGACCACGTTCGACCAGAACGAGGTGCGCCGGCATGTGACCGTGCTGGTCCTCACCGGCAACCGCTTCATCGTCAGCCACACCGACGAGCAGGCCGCCGACACCACCTCCCCGACGCCGTACGCCACGACGTCCACGGAGTCGGTGAAGCTCGGCCGGATCTCCTCGGTCGTCCTCAGCCGCGTGGTCGCGAACCCGGAGTCCTACACCCCGGGCACCCTGCCCCGCGAGGTCGTGCTGACCATCGGCTGGGGCGCCGTCTCCCGCATCGACCTGGAGCCGGCCGCCTGCGGCGACCCCAACTGCGACGCCGACCACGGCTACACGGGCAACTCCACGGCGGACGACCTCAGCCTGCGCGTCAGCGAGGCGGGCGACGGACCGGAGACGGTGCGCCAGGCGCTCGTCTTCGCCCAGGCGCTCTCCGAGGCGACCGCGGACACCTCCCGCTGATGGCCGCCCCCGCCTCCTGGGACCACCCCGAACCCCTCGCCGTCTCCTCCGCCCCCGTCCCCGAGTACGGCACCGGCTCCCTCGCCGACCTGCTGCCCACACTCGCCGCCGGCATGGGCGTGCCCGGGGTGACCGCGGCGATCGAGGAGCTCACCCCGGCCGACCGGAACTGCGTCTTCCTGATCGACGGCCTCGGCTGGGAGCAGATCAAGGCCCACCCGGACGAGGCGCCGTACCTGCACGCGCTGCTCGGCGGCTCCCGCGGCGGCACCGGCCGCCCGCTCACCGCCGGCTACCCGGCGACCACCGCGACCTCCCTCGCCTCCGTCGGCACCGGTCTCCCGCCGGGCGCCCACGGCCTGCCCGGCTACACCGTGCGCGACCCGGCCACCGGCGAGCTGATGAACCAGCTGCGCTGGCACCCGTGGACCGCGCCGCACACCTGGCAGCCGTACCCCACCGTCTTCCAGCTCGCCGACCGGGCGGGCGTGCACGCCGCGCAGGTCTCCTCACCCGCCTTCCAGAACACCCCGCTGACCAAGGTCGCGCTCAGCGGCGGCACGTTCCACGGGCGGCTCACCGGCGAGGAGCGCATGGACCTCGCCGCCGCGCAGCTCGCCGCCGGCGACCGCTCCCTCGTCTACACGTACTACGCCGAACTGGACGGCGCGGGCCACCGCTACGGCGTCGCCTCCGACACCTGGCGCGGCCAGCTCATGTACGTCGACCGGCTGGTCCAGCGCCTCGCCGAGCAACTGCCCCCGCGCAGCGCGCTCTACGTCACCGCCGACCACGGCATGCTCGACATCCCCTTCGACGAGCAGCACCGCATCGACTTCGACGAGGACTGGGAGCTGCGCGCCGGAGTCGCCCTGCTCGGCGGCGAGGGCCGGGCCCGCCATGTCTACGCCGTCCCCGGTGCCGCCGACGACGTGCTGACCTGCTGGCGCGAGGTGCTCGGCGAGCAGTTCTGGGTGGCCTCGCGGGACGAGGCGATCGCCGCGGGCTGGTTCGGGCCGCACATAGACGACCGTGTGTACGACCGGCTCGGCGACGTGATCGCGGCCGCCCGGGACGACGTCCTGATCATCGCCTCCGAGCGGGAGCCCAAGGAGTCGGCCATGGTCGGCAACCACGGCTCGATGACCCCTGCCGAGCAGCTCGTCCCGCTGCTCGAAGTACGCTCCTGACGCCCGCACGTCCCCCGTCGCCACCGACCTCCCCACCGAAAGGTTCCCCCCTCACCATGCCCGAGCTGGTGTTCTTCTCCGGAACCATGGACTGCGGGAAGTCGACGCTGGCTCTCCAGATCGAGCACAACCGTTCCGCGCGCGGACTGCAGGGCATGATCTTCACCCGCGACGACCGCGCGGGCCAGGGCAAGCTCTCCTCCCGCCTGGGCCTCGTCACCGACGCGGTCGAGGTCGAGGACGGCCAGGACCTGTACGCCTACCTCGTCGACCACCTCTCCCAGGGCCGCCGCGCGGACTACGTCATCGCGGACGAGGCGCAGTTCCTCGCCGAGGAGCAGATCGACCAGCTCGCGCGCGTGGTGGACGATCTCGGGATAGACGTCTACGCGTTCGGCATCACCACGGACTTCCGCTCCAAGCTCTTCCCCGGCTCCCAGCGGCTCGTCGAACTCGCCGACCGCGTCGAGGTCCTCCAGGTCGAGGCCCTGTGCTGGTGCGGCGCCCGCGCCACCCACAACGCCCGTACGGTCGGCGGCGCCATGGTGGTCGAGGGCGCCCAGGTCGTCGTCGGCGACGTGGACCAGGCGGACACCGTCGCCTACGAGGTCCTGTGCCGCCGCCACTTCCGGCGCCGCATGACCAGCGCCTCCACCCGCGCCGGCGCGCTCTCACCGGACGTCCTGCCGGTGGGCTCCGACTGCGAACTCGGCTGAACGGGGCGAGCTCCACCTACCGTTGGGGGCCTTGCCTCCCCGGACGCCGACCCGGACCGGACGATGGCTCAGGCCACGAGCGGCCATCCCTACCCGGCTCAGCGCCTGCGGGAGTGGTCGCTCTTCCGCGCCATCACGCTCCACCTTCCCTGGCAGCCGGAGGACCTGATCGCGTCATCCGACTGGCTCCAGCTCAAGACCGCCGCCGGGACGGACACGGAAGCACTCGAGATCCTCGCCCGGGCCGGCCGCACCAAGCGCATCCGCAACACCGTCAGGGTGACTCGTCAAGAAGGTGTTCGTCTGCCGTGAGCGCCTCAGAGCGGCCCCTCGATCAGGGCGAAGCGGGCCCCCTCGGGATCGCTGACGGTGGCCACGCGCCCGTGGGCGCTGTCCCGGGCCGGTCCGAGGACGTGGCCGCCGAGGTCGGTGACGAGTGCGAGGGAGGCGTCCACGTCGGCCACTTCGAAGTACGTCACCCAGTGCGGACCCCGGTCCCGGGGCAGGGCGTTGCCCACACCGTGGATGCCGGCCACCGGGTGCCCGCCGATGTGCAGGGTCACGTAGTCGAAGTCGGCGGACACCTCCGCCTCCTGGGTGTAGCCGAAGACCGTCTCGTAGAACTTGGTGACGCTCGCGGTCTCGAAGGTCACCAGTTCGTTCCAGGCGGGGGTGCCGGGGACCCCGGTGATGTTCGTGCCGCGGTGGGCCGCCGCCTGCCAGATGCCGAAGACGGCGCCGGACGGATCGGAGCCGATCGCGAGCCGCCCGGCCTCCGCGGCGTCCAGCGGGCCGACCCCGATGGTGCCGCCGCACAGCCGCACCGTCTCGGCGCTCGTGTCCACGTCGTCCGAGGCGAGGTACGGCGTCCAGGCGACGGGGAGATGCCGGTCCGGGGGCAGTTGGCCGATCCCGGCGACCTCACGGCCGTCGAGGAGGGCCCGGACGTAGGGGCCGAGCTGCTGCGGACCGGGCTGGAACTCCCAGCCGAAGAGAGCGCCGTAGAACTCCTGCGTGGCCGTCAATCCGTGCACCATCAGTCTCACCCAACAGGGTGTACCGGGCGCGTACCGGGCCTGCGCTGCGCCGCTCGGGCCGGCCGACCCGCGTGCCTCGGTCATCGTCCCTCTCTCCCCGGCCCCTCGCGGTGGCCGTGTCGCTTCCGCCCTCGGAGGATGCCTGATGGGGGGTTTCCCGCCGGGATACACGCGGTGGTCGCCGTAGGGCGACCTTCTGTACGGCATGTGCTCGATCCCGTACGCCCCGTGACCGACCCTGTCCGGCCGAGCAGAGTAGCCGGAGCGGAGCGTGGGGGCCACCCCCGTGCGCGAGGATGGGGACCATGAACGCCATCATCACCGCAACCGAACTCGGCGGCGACCTGGCGGGGGAGAACCCGCCCGTCGTCCTCGACGTCCGCTGGCAGCTCACCGTGGCGAAGGCGGCCGGTGAGCCGCCCTTCGACGGCAGGGCCGCCTACGCGGCCGGACATGTGCCCGGCGCGGTCTACGTCGACCTGGACCGCGAACTCGCGGGCACGGCAGGCGTGGCAGGCCGCCATCCGCTGCCCGATCTGGCGGAGTTCGGCGCGGCGATGCGCCGGGCGGGGGTGTCGGCCGCCCGGCCGGTCGTCGTGTACGACGGGGGACAGGGCTGGGCCGCCGCCCGCGCCTGGTGGCTGCTGCGCTGGACGGGTCACCCGGACGTGCGGGTCCTCGACGGCGGGCTGCCGCAGTGGCGCGGCGAGCTCTCGACGGACGTCCCCGCGCGCGTGGAGGGCGACTTCGTGCCCGTGGCGGGCGCCGCGGGCCTGCTCGACGCGGACGGTGCCGCCGAACGGGCACGCGCCGGGGTGCTGTTCGACGCGCGTGCGGGGGAGCGCTACCGGGGCGAGGTCGAGCCGATCGACCGGGTCGGCGGGCACATCCCGGGCGCGGTGTCGGCGCCCACCACCGACAACGTCGCCCCCGACGGCCGGTTCCTGCCCGCCGAGGAACTGCACGACCGCTTCAAGGCGCTGGGTGCGTCCGACGGCACCGAGGTGGGTGTGTACTGCGGCTCGGGCGTCTCCGGCGCCCACGAGGTGCTGGCGCTGGCGGTGGCCGGCATCCCGGCGGACCTGTACGTGGGCTCCTGGTCGGAGTGGTCCTCGGACCCGGCCCGGCCGGTCGCGGTGGGCCCCGACCCACAGTGACCTGCCTCGCATCCGGACATACGGAGGGGCCGCACCGAGCAGGTGCGGCCCCTCCGTACGTATGGATCGTCGTGCAAACCGAATTACCCGAACCGGCGAAGGCCGGGACCGCGCCGCCGTACGGCGTCCCGGTCCCGTCACTCCTGTTTCTTGCGGCGCGTCCCGAACACGATCTCGTCCCAGCTGGGCACGGCGGCCCGGCGTCCGGGACGGACCCCGTCCGCCTCGGCCTGCCGGTCGGTGGCGCCGATCAGCCGGTCGCGGTGGCTGCCGACCGAACGCGGCATCAGGACGTCGGCGTACGCGGAACCGGCGGAGGCGGCGGGCGCCGGGGGCTCCTCGGCCTCCGGTTCCTGCTCCTCCGGCTCCTCCGCGGGCTCGGCGGGGCGCTCCGGGACGACCATGTCGCCGCGGAAGCTCGGCACCGCCTCCAGCAGGCTGGTCAGCGAGTCCCGCTCACGCTCGCCGATGCTCTCCTCGGCCGGTTCGGACGGTTGGGCGGGCAGGCTCGGGCGCTCCAGCGCACGGTCCATCGAACGGTCGCGCGGCAGCCGCGCGATACGGGGGACGAACGGAAAGCTGGGCTCCGGGGCGGCGAGGTCGTCGGACTCGCCGATCAGCGAGCGCGCCTCGTCGTCGACGGCCTGGACCAGTCGCCGGGGCGGGTCGTAGGTCCAGCTCGCCGAGTGCGGTTCGCCCGCGACGCAGTAGACGAGCAGGACCTCCCAGGTCCCGTCGTCGCGGCGCCAGGAGTCCCACTGGACGGTGTCCTTGTCGGCGCCGCGCAGCAGCAGCCGCTCCTGGACGGCCTCGCCGAGCTGGGGTCCCGCGGCGTTCTCGCCGGGCCTGCGGACGGGGGTCTTGCGGGCCCGCTCGGCCATGAAGGCGCGTTCGGCCAGCACGGGCCCCTCGAAGCGGCGGACCCGGTCGACCGGGATGCCCGCCATCTGGGCGACCTCTTCCGCGGTCGCACCGGCTCGTATACGCGCCTGGATGTCTCGGGGGCGGAGATGGCTCTCCACCTCGATCTCGATCTGGCCGAGGCGGGGACGGTCGCCGCGGACGGCGGCGCGCAGACGCTCATCGATCGGAAGCGTGTACTCCGTGCTGTCCGCAGCCTTCAGCACCAGCCGTGTGCCGTCATTCGAGACGGCCACGACACGCAGTTCGGGCATGGGGACCTCCCGGGTGGTGCCTGCCGACGTCACGTGCGTCGCTGCTTCCGCTAGTCGAGTGTGGCCTGCCCGGGTGCAGCCTGCCACAACCTTGCCGAGTTGCCCGGCGTGTCGGGCGCGGGCCCTGGATCGCCGTTATGGCACGGTTACCTGTTCGCCACGCTAAGTGACCAACACCGTCACCCTGTGCAACTAGTCCCCTCCCGGCGGTCCAGCAAGGCCCAGGACACCCTGTAGGGGGCCCGGGCCCAAGGCTCGCAACAGTACTCCATTTGGGCCACGTGCGTGGATTGGCGCGCCGCTCAACTTCTGGCAAGAGGTGCGACTTGGCCGCCCGTTACGCGGTTTCTGTGATCTTGGAAGTGGCACACTTCACGCAATCTCCCGAATCGGAACCGCCGGGAGCGCTTCATACGTTTTCCGCCACGGCGAGCGGGCCCGGTCGCCGTGCAGTCACGGACCCGGTCGCCGGTCGGGTCACGCCCCGAGAACCCTCCGCAGGTAGTCGTTCTGGAACAGACGGCCGGGGTCGAGCCGGTCACGCAGCGCCGTGAACTCCCCGAAACGCGGATAGACCCGCGCGAAGTACTCCGCGTCGCGCGTGTGCACCTTGCCCCAGTGCGGCCGGCCCTCGTGTGCGGTGAAGATCCGCTCGGCGGCCGTGAAGTACCCCTGGTACGCCGTCCCCTTGACCATGTGGACGGCGACGTACGCAGTGTCGCGGCCGGAGGCGGTGGACAGCGCGATGTCGTCGGCCGGCGCGGTGCGCACCTCGACGGGGAAGCTGACCCGCAGGCCGGAGCGCTCGACCATCGCCTTCAGCTCACGCAGCACCTCGGTGACGGCCGCGCGCGGGACGGCGTACTCCATCTCCACGAAGCGCACCCGGCGCGGAGAGGTGAAGACCTTGTAGGGGACGTCGGTGTAGGTGCGCGCCGACAGCGCCTTGCTGGAGATCTGCGCGATCGCCGGGATCGTCGCGGGCACCGCCCGGCCGACCCACTGCGCCACCTGGAACACGCCGTTGGAGAGGAACTCGTCCTCGATCCAGCCCGAGACCTGGCTCACCGGCTTGCTCGGGCCCGCGCTGCGGTTGTTGCGCTTGGTGTTGGTGTTCCCGGTGTGCGGGAACCAGTAGAACTCGAAGTGCTCGTTCTCCGCCCACAGCTCGTCGAAGTCGGCGAGGACCTTGTCGAACGGCATCGGCTCCTCGCGAGCGGTGAGGAGGAAGACCGGCTCCACGGCGAAGGTGATCGCGGTGACGACGCCCAGGGCGCCGAGGCCGATCCGGGCGGCCGCGAAGACCTCCGGGTTCTCCTTCTCCGAACAGCTGAGCACCGAGCCGTCCGCCGTCACCAGCTCCAGGCCCTTGATCTGTGCGGCGATCGAGCCGGAGTCACGGCCGGTGCCGTGGGTGCCGGTGCTGGTGGCCCCGGAGACCGTCTGTTCCATGATGTCGCCCATGTTGGTGAGCGAGAGGCCCTCGCGCAGGAGCGCCATGTTGAGTCTCTTGAGCGGGGTGCCGGCCTCGACCGTGACCGTCATGGTGTCCCGGTCGATCCTGCGGATACCGGTCAACAGTTGAGGGCGGATCAATACGCCGTCCGTGGCGGCGATCGAGGTGAAGGAATGGCCGGTACCGACCGCCTTCACCTTCAGGCCGTCCTCGGCCGCCCGGCGCACGGCCGCGGCCAGCTCGTCGACGGAGGCGGGCATCACCTCCCGCGCGGGGCGGGCGGTCACATTGCCGCCCCAGTTACGCCACGTGCCGTTCTTCCCGCTCGTTGTGGTGCTCAAGGGTGCCTCCCCGACCCGGAGCCGGCCTGCCGAGCCGGCGGTACCCGAGGAAACCGACCGCGACCGCGACGGCCCCGGACACCGCCGGAACCCCGTACCCGGCCTGTGCCCCGGCCGCGTCGATGACCCAGCCGGCGATGGAGGAGCCGAGCGCCACCCCGACCGCGAGCCCGGTGCTGATCCAGGTCATGCCCTCGGTCAATTGTGCGCGTGGTACGTGCTCTTCGATGAGGGACATGGTGGTGATCATCGTCGGAGCGATGGCCAGTCCCGCAGCGAACAGCGCCACGGCCAGAAACGGCAAGTTTCCGACCAGTAGGAGGGGGATCATACTCACGGCCATCATGAACACGCCCAGCAGCCAGCGCTTTTCCGGCGCTCCCCGCAGCCGCAGCAGGCCGAAGACGAGCCCGGCGGCACAGGAACCGGCCGCGTAGAGCGCCAGCACCACGCTCGCCGCGCCCTTGTGGCCCCGCTCGTCGGCGAAGGCGACCGTGACGACGTCGACCGCGCCGAAGATCGTTCCGGTCGCCACGAACGTCACCACCAGGACCTGCAGACCGGGCGAGCGCAGGGCGCTGCCGCCGCCGCGCTGCTCGCGCGGGTGCGGCACGGGCTCGGTGGCCCGTTGTGCCGTCAGCCAGAAGACCCCGGCCGCGAGGAAGCAGGCCGCCAGCAACGGGCCCGCCTCCGGGAACCAGACCGTGGACAGCCCGATCGAGATGATCGGCCCGAAGATGAAGCACACCTCGTCCACCACGGACTCGAAGGAGTACGCCGTGTGCAGCTGCGGGGTGCCCCGGTACAGGGCCGCCCACCGGGCCCTCACCATCGCGCCGAGACTCGGTACCGCGCCGATGCCGGCGGCGCACACGAACAGCACCCAGTCCGGCAGGCGGAAGTGAGCGGCCAGCAGCAGCCCGGCCGCCGCGGCCAGCGCGAAGAGCGTCGCCGGACGCAGCACCCGGCGCTGGCCGTACTGGTCCACCAGGCGGGATATCTGCGGGCCGGCCACCGCCGCCGCCAGCGCGATCGTCGCCGACAGCGCGCCCGCGAGGCCGTAGCGCCCGGTCAGCTGGGAGACCATCGTGACCACGCCGATGCCCATCATCGACAACGGCATCCGGCCGAGGAACCCCGCGGCGGAGAAGCCCTTGGAGCCGGGGGCGGCGAACAGGGCGCGGTACGGGCTGGGCACGGTGTCTCCGGTCGGTCCGGTCACGCGCGCGTGGCGGCTCCGCGCGGCGGGACAAGTAAAGCGGCTCGTCGGTGCGTGCCCGGTCACGCCCGGTAAGGCGCGAAGGCAACCCATACAGCTTACGAGTTAGGCAACCCTAATGCACCGGCCTGCAGCGACTGCACCGGCCTGCACCTGCTGCACCGGCCTGGGCCGGGGGCACCGGCCTGCAGCGACTGCACCGGTTCGCACCGGCTGCAACGGGCGTCCGGTCCCCACCGGGCGTACCGGTCCGCACTGGCCGCTCCGGCTGGACCGGCCGCTCCGGCTGGACCGGTTCGCACCGGCTGCACCGGTCCCCACCGGGCGCACCGGTCCGCACCGGCTGGACCGGCCTGCACCGGCGGTACCGGCCCGCACCGGCGCCCCTGCTGGACCGGGCCGCACGGGTGCACCGGCTGCACCGGTCCGTATCGGGCGCACTGGCCCGTACCGGCCGTACGGGCCTGCACCCGCCGGTCGTACCGGCCCGCACCGGCGCCACCGGCGCGCGCGTCCCCGCGGGCACCCCGGTTCCGCGCCCGCTGCCGCCCCGTCTGCCCCCGTCTGCCCCCGTCTGCCCCCGCCGTTTCTCGGCTGTCGGGGGCGGGTGGCAGGATCGGAGTCATGCCAGACGCGCTCGATGCCACCCCCTACGACGCCCTGCTCCTGCTCTCCTTCGGCGGCCCGGAAGGCCCGGACGACGTGGTCCCGTTCCTGGAGAACGTGACCCGCGGGCGCGGCATCCCGAAGGAACGCCTCAAGGAGGTCGGCCGGCACTACTTCCTGTTCGGCGGGGTCAGCCCCATCAACGACCAGAACCGCGCCCTCCTGGACGCCCTGCGCAAGGACTTCGCCGATCACGGCCTGGACCTGCCGGTCTACTGGGGCAACCGCAACTGGGCCCCCTACCTCACCGACACCCTGCGCGAGATGGTCGCCGACGGCCGCCGTCGCATCCTCGTCCTCGCCACCAGCGCCTACGCCTCCTACTCGGGCTGCCGCCAGTACCGCGAGAACCTCGCCGACTCGCTGGCCGCGCTGGAGGCCGAGGGCCTGCCGCTGCCCCGGATCGACAAGCTGCGGCACTACTTCAACCACCCGGGTTTCCTGGAGCCCATGATCGACGGCGTCCTCCGGTCCCTCGCCGACCTCCCCGAGGACGTCCGCGACGGCGCCCACCTCGCCTTCTCCACCCACTCGATCCCCGACGCCTCGGCCGACACCTCCGGCCCCGAAGAGGACCACGGCGACGGCGGGGCGTACGTGAGGCAGCACCTGGACGTGGCCCGTACGATCGCCGACGCCGTCCGCGAGCGCACCGGCGTCGACCACCCCTGGCAGCTCGTCTACCAGTCCCGCTCCGGCGCCCCGCACATCCCCTGGCTGGAGCCCGACATCTGCGACCACCTCGAGGAGCGCCACGCGGCCGGCGTCCCCGCCGTCGTGATGGCCCCCATCGGCTTCGTCTCCGACCACATGGAGGTCCTCTACGACCTCGACACCGAGGCCACGGCCAAGGCCACGGAACTCGGCCTGCCGGTGCGCCGCTCGGCCACCGTCGGCGCCGACCCGAGGTTCGCCGCCGCCGTACGCGAGCTGGTCCTGGAGCGTGCCGCGGCCGAGACCGGCCGGCCGGTCACCCCGTGCGCCCTCGGCGCGCTCGGCGCGAGCCACGACCTGTGCCCCGTCGGCTGCTGCCCGGCCCGCGCGCCCCGCCCCGCCGCCGCCGGCGCCGACAGCCCCTACGCGTGAGGAACCCCGTGACCGACCCCCTCCACGCCGATCTGCTCGCACTCGCCCGGGAGGCCGCCCGCCGGGCCGGCGCGCTGCTGCGGGACGGCCGCCCGGCCGACCTCGCGGTGGCCGCCACCAAGTCGAGCCCGATCGACGTGGTCACCGAGATGGACATCGCCGCCGAGAAGCTGATCACCGGGCTGATCTCCGAGCACCGCCCCCATGACGGCTTCCTCGGCGAGGAGGGCGCCGCCAGCCCCGGCAGCACCGGCATCCGCTGGGTGATCGACCCCCTCGACGGCACGGTCAACTACCTCTACGGCCTGCCCACCTGGGCCGTCTCCATCGCCGCCGAGCAGGACGGCGAGACCGTCGTCGGGGTCGTGGAGATCCCGATGCGCGGGGAGTCGTACCACGCCGTGCGCGGTCGTGGCGCCCGCGCGACCGGCGCCCGGGACGGCGAGCGGGAGCTGTCCTGCCGGGCCCCGGCCCCGCTCGACCAGGCCCTGGTCTCCACCGGCTTCAACTACGTCACGGAGGTCCGCACCCACCAGGCCGAGGTGGCCCGGCGGATCGTCCCGCTGCTGCGGGACATCCGGCGCAGCGGGTCGGCCGCCGTGGACCTGGCGGACGTGGCCGCCGGCCGCCTCGACGGCTACTACGAGCGCGGACTGCACCCCTGGGACCTCGCCGCGGGTGACCTGATCGCCCGGGAGGCGGGCGCGCTGACCGGTGGACGCCCCGGAGAGCCTCCCTCGCGCGACCTGGCGATCGCCGCCACCCCGGCCGTCTTCGAGCCCCTTCAGCGCCTCCTGGAGGACTTCGGCGCCTGGCACGACTGAGGCCCGGCGCGCACGCGAAGGGGCCCCGGCGCTGGATTCGCCGGGGCCCCTCCGTCACGCGTGCGAACGACGCGTACCAACCACTCAGACGCTCGTCGCGCCGACCTCCACACCGTGTTCGGCGGCGAGGCGTCGCAGGTCGTCGAGTTCAGCCTGCTCCACCTCGACGAGGAAGTCGTCGCCCTCGTCGAGCGCCCTGGTCAGATCGGACTCGGTCGCCCTTATGCGCTGCAGAAGTCCTGTGGTGAATGCGTCCATGCTGCGCCCCCTCGTCCTGGGTCGTGGGTCGATGGCACGGGGGTGTGCCGGTTCGGAAGGGGCGATCACGTCTCCCGTGGGTGCCCAGCGCTGCCCTGCCGGGCGGCGACGGTGCCGGACACCCACGCCCACTCTGCGGCAAGCGGACAGCGGAGTACCACATGGTGTTGTGGCACATGCAGAGCGTGATCGCGGGGTGTAAAGCCGTCCTCCCCCCGCTCCCTTCCACGGAAACCTCAACCGAACGAGAAAATCTCGCATTCCCGGGGTTCATACCTGTCCTTCATCGCGTGCTCACCGTCTTACCGCCGACTTATGGCCGAAAAGGGCAGGATGGAAGCACACACCCACCAGGAATCCCTGCCCGCGTGCGCTCACGGAGCGCTACGGGTGGACACAGGAAGGACAAGCGACGTGCGCGTACTCGTCGTCGAGGACGAGCAGCTGCTCGCCGATGCGGTGGCCACCGGACTGCGCCGGGAGGCCATGGCCGTCGACGTCGTGTACGACGGTGCGGCCGCCCTGGAGCGCATCGGCGTCAACGACTACGACGTGGTCGTCCTCGACCGCGACCTCCCGCTCGTGCACGGCGACGACGTCTGCCGCAAGATCGTCGAGCTCGGCATGCCCACGCGCGTGCTGATGCTCACGGCCTCCGGTGACGTCAGCGACCGCGTCGAGGGCCTGGAGATCGGCGCCGACGACTACCTCCCCAAGCCCTTCGCCTTCAGCGAGCTCATCGCGCGCGTGCGGGCCCTCGGCCGGCGTACCAGCGTGCCGCTGCCGCCCGTCCTGGAGCGCGCCGGCATCAAGCTCGACCCGAACCGCCGCGAGGTCTTCCGCGACGGCAAGGAGGTCCAGCTCGCACCCAAGGAGTTCGCCGTCCTGGAGGTCCTGATGCGCAGCGAGGGCGCCGTCGTCTCCGCGGAACAGCTCCTGGAGAAGGCGTGGGACGAGAACACCGACCCGTTCACCAACGTCGTCCGGGTGACCGTCATGACGCTCCGCCGCAAGCTCGGCGAACCCCCGGTGATCGTCACCGTCCCCGGCTCCGGCTACCGGATCTGACGGCCGTGGCCGCCGCACCCGCGCCTCCCCAGGCGCCCCCGAAGCCCACGTGGGACCCCCGGCGGGTGCAGCCCCAGCTGCCCTGGCTGCGCCCGACCATTCGCATACGGCTCACCCTGCTGTACGGCGGGATGTTCCTGATCGCCGGCATCGTGCTGCTGTCGATCATCTACCTGCTCGCCGCGCACGCGCTGAACGTCGGCAGTGAGCTGCCCTTCAAGATCCTCTCGGGTCAGGTCGCGAGCGAGAGCTGCAACTTCCCCGCCAACCCGACGGCGACCGAGCTGAACCGCTCGATGGCCGAGTGCGTCAACCAACAGCGCCAGCACGCGCTGGACGACCTCCTCAGCCGCTCCCTCCTGGCACTCCTCGGTCTCGCCGTGATCGCCTTCGCCTTCGGCTACGCCATGGCCGGACGCGTCCTGTCGCCGCTGGGGCGGATCACCCGTACCGCGCGCGCCGTGGCCGGCTCGGACCTCTCCCGCCGGATCGAGCTGGACGGCCCGGACGACGAGTTCAAGGAGCTCGCGGACACCTTCGACGACATGCTGGAGCGCCTCCAGCGGGCCTTCACCGCCCAGCAGCGTTTCGTCGGCAACGCCTCGCACGAGCTGCGCACCCCGCTGGCGATCAACCGCACGCTGCTGGAGGTGCACCTCTCCGACCCGCACGCGCCCGTGGAGCTGCAACAGCTCGGCAAGACCCTGCTGGCCACCAACGAGCGCAGCGAGCAGCTCGTGGAGGGCCTGCTGCTGCTCGCCCGCAGCGACAACCAGATCGTCGAGCGCAAGCCGGTGGACCTGGCCGAGGTCGCCGAGCAGGCCGTCGACCAGGTGCACGCGGAGGCGGAGGCGAAGGGCGTGGTGATCCGCGGTGAGCAGAAACCCGCGGTCGTGCAGGGCAACGGCGTCCTGCTGGAGCGCATCGCGCTGAACCTGGTGCAGAACGCCGTGCGCTACAACGTCCCGGAGGACGGCTGGGTCGAGGTGACCACCGAGGTCCAGCACGGGCACGCGGTCCTGGTGGTGTCCAACACCGGGCCGGTCGTGCCGGCGTACGAGATCGACAATCTCTTCGAGCCGTTCCGGCGGCTGCGCACGGAGCGCACGGGCAGCGACAAGGGGGTCGGGCTCGGGCTGTCCATCGCGCGGTCCGTGGCCCGGGCGCACGGCGGGCACATCGCGGCCCAGCCGCGGGAGGGGGGAGGACTCGTGATGCGGGTGACCCTGCCCGTCTGAGATCATGTCGCCGACACACGCGGGGATGTTCGCTTTGCGCGGAATTCTCAGCACTCGGCCAGGGCGGCCCCGTGTGTGATCGATCACAAAGGCGAATTTCCGGCCATCTACTCTCCGTGATCATGATGCCCGCCGGAAAGCCCGGAAAATCCGGGTTTTCGGGGGTCCTGAACACGGGAAGTACACGGTGAGACGCCTTTGAAGTGCGGCATCAGGACCGTGTACGGTCCCGATCGCCATCCAAGCCGATCACTCATGAGGAGTCCGGTTGGGTGTCGATTGAGTAACAGACCTTGATGTGAGGCAAAATCTCCGCCTCGAGGCGGGCACAAGTCCGGCCTCTCACGCGTTACGTGCGCTGGAGACACCGCATTCACCCAGAGGGGGAGAGGCGAAATGGCAACCGATTACGACACCCCACGCAAGACCGACGACGATGTCGACTCCGACAGCCTTGAGGAGCTGAAGGCCCGGCGGAACGACAAGTCCGCCTCCGCCGTCGATGTCGACGAGTTCGAGGCCGCGGAAGGGCTGGAGCTCCCCGGAGCGGACCTGTCCAACGAGGAACTGGCCGTCCGGGTGCTGCCGAAGCAGCAGGACGAGTTCACCTGCATGAGCTGCTTCCTGGTGCACCACCGCAGCCAGCTGGCCCGGGAGAAGAACGGTCAGCCGATCTGCCGCGACTGCGACTGAGGCGGGGTCGGCCGTGACTGGCTCGACCCCCTCTCGGAAGCGCCGCTTCCGCAAGCCGGGAGCGGACCACGGGCCGTCCGACGGCCCTCACGGCGTGCGTGACGACGGGCGAGGCTCATCCTGTACGGGAGTGGTCCCGGCGGGATCGGCCTCGCTCGGTACGACAGGCGACGGGACCGACCTCCCCGAGCCTGGACGAGGACCCGCGCCCGTCGCCAGGCGACGGGCCGCGGTGATCCGCGACAAGGCCGGGGACCTGGCCCGGGAAGGCGTCCGCAAGGGCGGGGACCGCGCCAGGGCCGGTCTGGCCTACCTGACGGACCGGATCATCGAGATCGCCCCGAGGATCCCCGTACGGGACCTCAGGACGCTCCGCGGACAGTTCCCCGGCCTCGGGCCGGAACAGCTCGCCGACAAGCTCGTGGCGGGCGCCGCGAACGCCACGTCCACGGTCGGCGCGGGCGTCGGCGCGGCGGCCATGCTGCCCGTGCCGCCCGCGATGCCGACCGAGCTGGCCGCGGAGATCACCGGCGTGGCGGCGATCGAGCTGAAGCTCATCGCCGAACTGCACGAGGTGTACGGCCTCAGACCCCCCGGCAACCTCAAGGACCGCAGCACGGCCTATCTGCGCGCCTGGTCGGGCGAGCGCGGCATAGACCCGCTCAAGCCGTCCTCGGTCAACTCCGCGCTCGGCGGCCAGATGAAACGCGAGCTGCGCCAGCAGATCATGAAACGGCTCGTCCGTGACCTGCCGATGCTGATGCCGTTCCTGGTGGGCGCCGTGGTGGGGGCGGCCATGAACCGGCGCGACACCAAGAAGCTGGCCGCGAGGATCCGCGCCGATCTGCGCAAGGCCCAGGTGCCCTGGGAGGCCCTGGCGGACCTGCCGCCGCTGGAGAAGCCCGCCGAACCGCTGGACATGACGGAGCTCCCCGGACATCCCAGGGAGCTCGGGTACTGAGCCGGGGCGCGGCGACCTAGACCGCGGCCTCCCGCGCCGTGCGCAGCGCCTGCGCCAGCCGCTCCGGCTCCCGCGTCGACAGGTACAGGTAGGGGGTCGGGTCGTCCGGATCGGTGACCTGCACCTTCAGCGCGGTGGGGATGTAGGCGCGCAGCAGCAGGAACGCGCGCACGTCCGCCTTGTAGGTGCGCCAGGCGCGCGCCTCCTCCGGGTCCAGGACCTCTGCCTCGCCGAGGTCCGCGACCGGGATCTTCGCCTCGCCGGCGATCAGCGCGTCCCCGACCACCCGGATGCGCACGGAGCCGTACGAACTGGCGGCGACGGCGGCCACCGCCGTCCCGCCGACCAGGCCGCCCAGCAGCGGCAGGGTGCCGAAGGGCAGCAGGATCAGGGCGAAGGAGACGCCCACGAGGAACGAGATCAGCCACCAGGTGCGGGGCGCGGTGAGACGTTCTTCGTAAGGGGCGGCGGAGAGCTGCATGGAGTCAAGCTTGGCACGGTGCCCGGTATCGGCCGACGCGCGGGTAAGGTCTGCGGCTGTGAGTGGTACTTCCGCAGCTCTTCAGCCCCCCGCCGACGCCGTGAAACCCGTTCGGCACCCCGATGCTCCCGCACCCGGCGAGCTCCTCGGTGCCCACTACGAACAGTGTTTCGGGTGCGGCGGCGGACAGGTGCACGGGCTGCACCTCGAGGCGCGGGCCGGCGAAGGGGTCGCCGTCACCGCCGAGTTCACCGTGCAGCCCGCCCACCAGGGCGCTCCGGGGCTCGCGCACGGCGGGGTGCTGGCCACCGCACTCGACGAGACGCTCGGCTCGCTGAACTGGCTGCTGCGCACCGTCGCGGTGACCGGCCGGCTGGAGACCGACTTCGTCCGGCCGGTGCCGGTCGGCACCACCCTGTACCTGGAGGCCGAGGTGACGGCGGTGGCCCGGCGGAAGATCTACTCGACGGCCACCGGACGCATCGGCGGCCCCGAGGGCCCCGTCGCGGTCCGCGCCGACGCACTCTTCGTCGAGGTCGAGGTGGCGCACTTCGTCCACCACGGCCGCGAGGAGGAGATCCAGGCGGCCATGAGCGACCCCGACCAGGTCCGGCGCGCCCGCGCCTTCGAGGTGAACCCGTGAGCCGTGCCCCCCTGAACGTCCTGATCCGGCGCGTCCACCCCGACGTACCGCTTCCGGCGTACGAGCACCCCGGGGACGCCGGGGCGGATCTGCGGACCACCGAGGCCTGCGAGCTGGGGCCCGGGGAACGGGCCGTCCTGCCCACGGGGGTGTCCGTCGCGCTGCCCGAGGGGTACGCGGCCTTCGTGCATCCCCGGTCGGGGCTCGCGGCCCGCTGCGGAGTCGGACTCGTGAATGCCCCGGGGACGGTTGATGCCGGGTACCGTGGGGAGATCAAGGTGATCGTGGTGAATCTCGACCCGCGCGAGTCCGTGCGGTTCGAGCGCTTCGACCGGATTGCCCAACTGGTCGTCCAGCAGGTCGAGAGGGTCCGCTTCCAGGAGGTCGCGGAACTTCCCGAATCGGCACGGGCCGCGGGGGGCTTCGGGTCCACCGGCGGGCATGCCGCGGTGGGCGATGCAAGCGGTCAGGCCGCCCTGGGCGGCAGTGTGGGTGGGTATCGATACGCATCGGTCGTATCCGACCGGGAAGGACAGTGACGTGTTCGGACGTCGCAAGAAGAAGGGTGCCGCCGAGGACGCGGCCGGCGAGGCCGAGCAGGTCGTCGACAGTGTCGACACTGAGGCGGACGAAGAGGTAACGGGCGAGCGTGAGCGCGTCCGGCTCGAGCCCGAGCCGCGGCCCGACGGACCCTGGGACAGCTCCGAGGTCCGCGACCCGGCCGAGGGCCGGGTGGACCTGGGCGGTCTGTTCGTGCCGGGCGTCGACGGCATGGAGCTGCGCGTCGAGGTCGCGGGTGACGCGATCGTCGCCGCCACCGTCGTCCTGCGTGACAGCGCCGTCCAGCTCCAGGCCTTCGCCGCACCCAAGCGCGAGGGCATCTGGGGCGAGGTGCGCGAGGAGATCGGGGCGGGCATCACCCAGCAGGGCGGGATCATCGACGAGGTCGAGGGCCCGCTGGGCTGGGAGCTGCGGGCCCAGGTCCCGGTGCAGCTGCCGGACGGCACCGGCGGCTTCCACGTCGTCCGGTTCGTCGGTGTGGACGGCCCCCGCTGGTTCCTGCGCGGAGTGATCTCCGGCCAGGGCGCGGTGCAGCCGCAGGCCGCCGGGCTGCTGGAGCAGATCTTCCGGGACACGGTCGTGGTGCGCGGAGACGGCCCGATGGCGCCGCGCGACCCCATCGTCCTCAAGCTGCCGAACGACGCGCAGATGGTCCCCGAGGGCATCCAGCAGCAGGACGAGAGCTCCCGCTTCTCCGGAGGCATGGGCCAGCTCCAGCGCGGACCGGAGATCACCGAGGTCCGCTGAGCGCGAGAGCGAGTCACAGAGAGCCGCATCCTTCGGGGTGCGGCTCTTTTCGTACCGCCGGGGACGACCGCGTACGACCCGGTCGCGTCAGGGTTGCGTCAAAGGCGCCCCCCGGCGCACCCCTCGCCCCATTTGTCGGACCCCCTGGCCGTAGGGTCGACGCTGCGTGGGCAGGAGTCACGGGAAGACAATGGGGCCATGGCGCGCGGCAAGCTTCGGATCTACCTCGGTGCGGCACCGGGCGTGGGCAAGACCTACGCCATGCTGTCCGAGGCGCACCGCCGGGTGGAACGCGGTACGGACTGCGTGGTGGCGTTCGTCGAGCACCACGGCCGTACCCGCACCGAGGTGATGCTGCACGGCCTGGAGCAGGTCGCGCGCCGCGAGCTGGAGCACCGGGGCGCCGTCTTCACCGAGATGGACGTGGACGCGGTCCTCGCCCGCCACCCGCAGGTCGCCCTGGTGGACGAACTCGCGCACACCAACGTCCCCGGCTCGCGCAACGCCAAGCGCTGGCAGGACGTGGCGGAACTCCTCGCGGCCGGTGTCGACGTCGTCTCCACCGTCAACATCCAGCACCTGGAGTCCCTCGGAGACGTGGTCGAGTCCATCACGGGCGTACGGCAGCAGGAGACCGTCCCCGACGAGTTCGTCCGCCGGGCCGACCAGATCGAGCTGGTGGACATGTCACCGGAGGCCCTCCGCCGCCGGATGGCGCACGGCAACATCTACCGGCCGGACAAGGTCGACGCGGCCCTCTCCAACTACTTCCGGCCCGGCAACCTCACCGCCCTGCGGGAGCTCGCCCTGCTGTGGGTGGCCGACCGGGTCGACGCGTACCTGAAGCGGTACCGCAGCGAGCACCGGGTGTCGGCGATCTGGGGCTCGCGCGAGCGGATCGTCGTCGGGCTCACCGGCGGCCCCGAGGGGCGCACCCTGATCCGTCGGGCGGCCCGGCTCGCCGAGAAGGGCGCCGGCGGCGAGGTCCTCGCCGTCTACATCGCGCGCAGCGACGGACTGACCTCGGCCTCGCCCAAGGAACTGGCCGTCCAGCGCACCCTCGTGGAGGACCTCGGCGGCACCTTCCACCATGTGGTCGGCGACGACATACCGTCCGCGCTGCTGGACTTCGCCCGGGGGGTGAACGCCACCCAGATCGTCCTCGGCTCCTCGCGCCGCAAGGCCTGGCAGTACGTCTTCGGGCCCGGCGTCGGCGCCACCGTCGCCCGCGAGTCCGGCCCCGACCTCGACGTGCACATCGTCACGCACGGCGAGGTCGCCAAGGGCCGGGGGCTCCCCGTGGCCCGCGGTGCCCGGCTCGGGCGGGCCCGGATCATCTGGGGCTGGCTCGTCGGCCTGGGCGGCCCGGTGATCCTCGCGCTGCTGCTGAACACCGTCCAGCTCGGGCTCGCCAACGACATGCTGCTGTTCCTGGCGGTGACCGTGGCGGCGGCGCTGCTCGGCGGACTGCTTCCGGCGCTGGCCTCGGCGGCGCTGGGCTCGCTGCTGCTGAACTTCTTCTACACCCCGCCCCTGCACCGGTGGACGATCGCCGACCCGAAGAACATCATCGCCATAGTGATCTTCGTGGGGGTGGGGGTGTCGGTGGCGTCGGTGGTCGACCTGGCGGCCCGCCGCACCCACCAGGCGGCCCGGCTGAGAGCCGAGTCGGAGATCCTGTCCTTCCTCGCGGGCAACGTGCTGCGCGGCGAGACGAGCCTGGAGGCCCTGCTGGAACGCGTCCGGGAGACGTTCGGCATGGAGTCGGCCGCCCTGCTGGAGCGGGCGGACGACCGGGCCCCGTGGACCTGCGCGGGCCATGTCGGCCCCGGGCGGCCGGTCCAGCGCCCCGACGAGGCGGACGTCGACGTTCCGGTCGGCGACCGCGCGGCGCTGGCGCTCACCGGCCGCGTGCTGCCGGCCGAGGACCGGCGGGTGCTGGCCGCGTTCGCCGCGCAGGCCGTCGTCGTCCTGGACCGCCGACGACTCAAGGAGGAGGCCGAGCACGCCCGCGCGCTGGCCGAGGGCAACCGGATCCGCACCGCGCTGCTGGCCGCCGTCAGCCACGATCTGCGCACCCCGCTGGCCGCGATCAAGGCCGCGGTCTCCAGTCTGCGGTCCGACGACGTGGCCTGGTCCGAGGAGGACCGCGCGGAGCTGCTCGAAGGCATCGAGGACGGCGCCGACCGGCTCGACCACCTGGTGGGCAATCTGCTCGACATGTCGCGTCTGCAGACGGGGACGGTCACGCCGATCATCCGGGAGATCGACCTCGACGAGGTGGTGCCGATGGCCCTCGGCGGGGTCCCCGACCCGGAGGAGAGCGTCGAGCTGGACATCCCCGAGACGCTGCCCATGGTCGCCGTCGACGCCGGGCTGCTGGAGCGGTCGGTGGCCAACCTCGTGGAGAACGCGGTCAAGTACAGCCCGGACGGCGAACCGGTGCTGGTCGCCGCGAGCGCCCTGTCCGACCGCGTCGAGGTCCGGGTGGTGGACCGCGGACCGGGCGTCCCCGACGAGGCCAAGGAGCGGATCTTCGCGCCCTTCCAGCGCCACGGCGACGCACCGCGCGGGGCGGGGGTGGGGCTGGGCCTCGCGGTGGCGCGCGGCTTCGCCGAGGCCATGGGCGGCACCCTCAACGCCGAGGACACCCCCGGCGGAGGCCTCACCATGGTCCTCACACTGCGCGCGGCGGCGGTGACGGCACAGCCGCCGGCACCGCCCGCCGCGGACCCCGCGGCACCAGGACATTCGGTACGACCGGAAAGGCAGGCTTCATGGTGAGTCCTGCTGGGGGAACCTCCCAGACCGCCACCAGGGTGCTGGTGATCGACGACGAACCGCAGATCGTGCGCGCCCTCGTGATCAACCTCAAGGCGCGCAAGTACGAGGTCGACGCCGCCCACGACGGCGCCACCGCCCTCCGGCTCGCCGCCGCCCGCCAGCCGGACGTGGTGGTCCTCGACCTCGGGCTGCCCGACATGGACGGCGTCGAGGTGATCAGGGGGCTGCGGGGCTGGACCCGGGTGCCGATCCTGGTGCTGTCGGCCCGGCACTCCTCGGACGAGAAGGTCGAGGCGCTCGACGCGGGCGCCGACGACTACGTCACCAAGCCCTTCGGCATGGACGAGCTGCTGGCCCGGCTGCGGGCCGCCGTGCGCCGGGCCGAGCCGGCCGGGGGCGGGGAGGACGACGTCCTGGTGGAGACGGACGGGTTCACCGTCGACCTCGCCGCCAAGAAGGTCCACCGGGACGGCCGGGACGTCCGGCTCACCCCGACGGAGTGGCATCTGCTGGAGGTGCTGGTGCGCAACACCGGGCGCCTGGTCGGGCAGAAGCAGCTCCTCCAGGAGGTGTGGGGGCCGTCGTACGGCACCGAGACGAACTACCTGCGGGTCTACATGGCCCAGCTCAGACGGAAACTGGAGGCGGACCCCTCACATCCGCGGCACTTCATCACCGAGCCGGGGATGGGCTACCGCTTCGAGAAGTGAGCCACGGGACGGGTACGGCCGTGTCGGTGCGCCCCGGTACGCTTTCAGACATGAGTACTGTTCCGCGTTCCGACAAGCCGGTGGGCCGGTTCCGGCGCATGCTCGACCGGCTCTCCTCGTCCCAGGAGGACCTGGAGTCCCAGGAGCTGCGGGAGGACGCCGAGACGGCCGGCTGCGTCCGGATCGGCGACTGCCAGGACCGGCAGATCGTCACCGTTACTGGTACCTTGCGCACGGTCACCCTGCGTCCGCGCGCCGGAGTCCCGGCCCTGGAGGCCGAGCTGTTCGACGGCAGCGCCGCGCTGGACGTGGTGTGGCTGGGCAGGCGCTCCATCGTGGGCATAGAGCCGGGGCGCCGGCTCATCGCATCGGGCCGGGTCTCCATGAGCAGAGGCCGCCGGGTGCTGTTCAACCCGAAGTACGAACTGAGACCCCTCGGTAGGGAGTAGCCGGTGACGTCGCTCGAGAAGCCGACCGAAGACACGACCGCGGAGGACACCGCCGCGGCCGACGCCCGGGCGGTGACCGAGGCCGCGCTGTTCGAGGCGTTCGGCGGGCTGCGGGGCATGATCGAGACGGTCGTGCCCGGCCTGCTCTTCGTCACCATCTTCACGATCAACAAGGACCTGCACATGTCCGCGATCGCCGCGCTCGCGGTGTCGCTGGTCCTGGTCGTGGTCCGGCTGGCGATGAAGGACACCGTCAAGCACGCCTTCAGCGGGGTCTTCGGGGTCGCCTTCGGCGTCGTCTTCGCGATGATGACCGGCAACGCGAAGGACTTCTACCTCCCCGGCATGCTCTACACGCTGGGCCTGGCGCTGGCGTACATCATCACGACCCTGTGCGGGGTCCCGCTGATCGGTCTGATCCTCGGCCCGGTCTTCAAGGAGAACCTCTCCTGGCGCACCCGCAACCCCGGCCGCAAGAAGGCGTACGCCAAGGCCAGCTGGGCCTGGGGCCTGATCCTGCTCGCCAAGTGCGCGATCCTCTTCCCGCTGTACTGGTGGGCGAACACCGCGCAGCTGGGCTGGGTCCTGATCGCGCTGAAGATCCCGCCCTTCCTGCTGGCCGTCTGGCTGACCTGGGTCTTCCTGGCCAAGGCGCCCGCGCCGATCGACGTGTTCGCCGAGATGGAGGCGGAGGAGAAGGCGGAGGCCGAGCGCAAGGCCGCCGCCGAGGCCGCGGGCGGTCGGCACCGTAGGGACGGCTGAGGCCTGGGGGCTGCCGCCCCCAGACCCCCGCTGCGGACAGGCCTACGTGTCGCGCCGTACGGACAACAGGTCCTCCAACTGCTCCTCCCGTGCCTGCGCGGCCACGAAGAGCAGCTCGTCGCCCGGTTCCAGGGAGTCCTCCCTGGTCGGGGTGAGGACCCTGGTGCCGCGGATGATGGTGACCAGGGAGGTGTCCTCGGGCCACTCGACGTCGCCGACCTGGGTGCCGGCCAGCGCCGACTCCTCGGGCAGGGTCAGTTCGACGAGGTTGGCGTCGCCGTGGCTGAAGCGCAGCAGCCGGACCAGGTCGCCGACCGAGACCGCCTCCTCGACCAGGGCGGACATCAGCCGCGGCGTGGAGACGGCGACGTCGACGCCCCAGGACTCGTTGAAGAGCCACTCGTTCTTGGGGTTGTTGACGCGGGCGACGACGCGCGGGACGCCGTACTCCGTCTTCGCCAGCAGCGACACCACCAGGTTGACCTTGTCGTCACCGGTGGCGGCGATCACGACGTTGCAGCGCTGGAGCGCCGCCTCGTCCAGGGACGTGATCTCGCAGGCGTCGGCGAGCAGCCACTCCGCCTGGGGGACGCGCTCGACCGAGATGGCGGTCGGCGCCTTGTCGACGAGCAGGACCTCGTGGCCGTTCTCCAGCAGCTCGCCCGCGATCGAGCGGCCGACGGCACCGGCTCCGGCGATGGCGACCCTCATCAGTGACCGCCTTCCTTCGGGCCCTCGGCGAACGACGCCTCGACCTTCTCCACCTCGTCGGTACGCATCATCACATGCACCAGGTCGCCCTCCTGCAGCACCGTCTGCGAGGTGGGCAGCATGGCCTCGCCGAGGCGGGTCAGGAACGCCACCCGGACGCCCGTCTCCTCCTGGAGCTCGCTGATCTTGTGGCCGACCCAGGACGGCGCCGCGTGCACCTCGGCCAGCTGGACGCCGCCGGTGGGGTCGCGCCACAGCGGCTCGGCGCCCGAGGGCAGCAGCCGGCGCAGCATCTGGTCGGCCGTCCAGCGGACGGTGGCGACGGTGGGGATGCCCAGGCGCTGGTAGACCTCGGCCCGCCGGGGGTCGTAGATCCGGGCGGCGACGTTCTCGATGCCGAACATCTCGCGGGCCACCCGGGCGGCGATGATGTTGGAGTTGTCGCCGCTGGAGACGGCGGCGAAGGCGCCGGCCTCCTCGATGCCCGCCTCGCGCAGGGTGTCCTGGTCGAAGCCGACCCCGGTGACACGACGGCCGCCGAACCCGGAGCCCAGTCGTCGGAAGGCGGTGGGGTCCTGGTCGATCACGGCGACCGTGTGCCCCTGTTGCTCCAGGGTCTGCGCGAGAGCGGAACCCACTCTGCCGCAGCCCATGATGACGATGTGCACGACCGTCCTTCCGGAAGTAAAGAAGTCAAGAAGTCAATAAATTTTCTGGCGTGGCTCTGAACAGAGTCTCAGACCGGCGACCAAGCTACACAGCCACGGTGCACGTGGGGCACCCCCGTGCACGCTTTGCGCGATCAGCGCCGGCTGATGCTCCAGAGACTGAGCGCGGTAAGGATTCCGAGGCCGACGAGGGTGCCGACGGCTCCGATCAGCTCCGCGGTCGTGTGCATGGGACCTCCGATGGGCGGCGGCGGGACGGGGTTTGTCATATAGGCATGACGATCGGCGCGGCCAGGGAATCCGCAGCCGACGCGTGGCCGATTTCACTCGTGAGGCAGACGCGGTGCTGCGTCACCCGGCTCACCCCGGGGGAGGGTGGGCGCGCCCCAGTTCGAAGGCATACGATCCTCTGTTGTGTCCAAACTGACCGACGTGCCCAAACGGATCCTGATCGGGCGCGCCCTGCGCAGTGATCGGCTCGGAGAAACGCTCCTGCCGAAGCGCATCGCCCTGCCCGTGTTCGCCTCCGACCCGCTGTCCTCCGTGGCCTACGCGCCCGGGGAGGTGCTGCTGGTCCTGTCCATCGCGGGCGTGTCGGCCTACCACTTCAGCCCGTGGATCGCCCTCGCGGTCGTCGTGCTGATGTTCACGGTGGTCGCCTCCTACCGTCAGAACGTCCACGCCTACCCGAGCGGCGGCGGCGACTACGAGGTGGCCACCACCAACCTCGGCGCCAAGGCGGGCCTGACCGTCGCGAGCGCGCTGCTCGTCGACTACGTCCTCACGGTCGCCGTCTCCATCGCCTCCGGCATCGAGAACCTCGGCTCCGCGATCCCCTTCGTCGTCGAGCACAAGGTGGTCTGCGCGGTCGCCGTCGTGGTGCTGCTGACGCTGATGAACCTGCGCGGGGTCAAGGAGTCCGGGAAGCTCTTCGCCATCCCGACGTACGTGTTCGTCGCGGGCGTCTTCATCATGATCGCGTGGGGTGCGTTCCGCGGACTCGTCCTCGACGACACCATGCGGGCGCCGACCGCCGAGTACACGATCAAGGCCGAGCACCAGGGCCTGGCCGGTTTCGCCCTGGTCTTCCTGATGCTGCGCGCCTTCTCCTCCGGCTGTGCGGCGCTCACCGGCGTCGAGGCCATCTCCAACGGCGTGCCGGCCTTCCGCAAGCCCAAGTCGAAGAACGCTGCGACCACGCTCGCGGCGATGGGCCTGCTGGCCGTCACCATGTTCTGCGGCATCATCGTGCTCGCCCTGACCACCGATGTCCGCATGGCCGAGAACCCGGCCGTCGACCTGCTGAAGAACGGCGTCGGGGTCGGCCCCGACTACGTCCAGAACCCGGTGATCACCCAGGTCGCCGAGGCCGTCTTCGGCAAGGGCAGCTTCTTCTTCGTGGTCCTCGCGGCGGCCACCGCGCTGGTGCTGTTCCTCGCCGCCAACACCGCCTACAACGGCTTCCCGGTGCTCGGCTCGATCCTCGCCCAGGACCGCTACCTGCCCCGCCAGCTGCACACCCGCGGCGACCGCCTCGCCTTCTCCAACGGCATCGTGCTCCTGGCCGGCGCGGCGACCTTCCTGATCATCATCTACGGCGCCGACTCCACCCGTCTCATCCAGCTGTACATCGTCGGCGTGTTCGTGTCCTTCACGCTCAGCCAGACCGGCATGGTCCGCCACTGGAACCGCCATCTGGCCACCGAGACCGACCAGGCCAAGCGCCGCCACATGGTCCGCTCCCGGGCGATCAACGCCTTCGGCGCCTTCTTCACCGGCCTCGTGCTGGTCGTCGTCCTCGTCACCAAGTTCACGCACGGCGCCTGGGTCGCGCTGCTCGGCATGGTGATCTTCTACGCGACGATGACGGCGATCCGCAAGCACTACGACCGCGTCTCCGACGAGATCGCGGCACCCGAGGGCCCGAGCGACGACAGCGTACGGCCGTCCCGGGTGCACTCCGTGGTCCTGATCTCCAAGATCCACCGCCCGACCCTGCGGGCCCTCGCCTACGCCAAGCTGATGCGCTCCGACACCCTGGAGGCGCTCACCGTCAACGTCGACCCCACCGAGACGAAGGCGCTGCGCGAGGAGTGGGAGCGGCGCGGGATCGACGTACCGCTGAAGGTCCTGGACTCCCCGTACCGCGAGATCACGCGGCCGATCATCGAGTACGTCAAGAGCCTGCGCAAGGAGTCGCCGCGCGCCGCCGTCTCGGTGATCATCCCGGAGTACGTGGTCGGCCACTGGTACGAGCACCTGCTGCACAACCAGAGCGCGCTGCGGCTCAAGGGGCGCCTGCTGTTCACGCCCGGCGTCATGGTCACCTCCGTGCCGTACCAGCTGGAGTCCTCCGAGGCGGCCCGGATGCGGGCCCGCAAGCGGCAGGAGTGGAACGCGCCCGGTGCGGTGCGGCGCGGTCCCGCAGAGCAGGGCCGGGCGAAGGAGGCGTCGGGTTCGGCCACGGGCCCCTCGGGCTCCTCGTCGGAGTCGTAGCGCCCGGCGGGCCCACCGTGTGGTGAACGGCCGGACGACAGCCACGTAGACTGGTGGGCTGTTGTCCGGCCGTTCCTCGTTCGACGTTGTGGAGTCACCCCGCCATGCAGGCAGAACCGAAGAAGACACTGGTGGGGAACGAGTACGAGGTCGAGATCGGCCCCGTCGCCCACGGCGGCCACTGCATCGCCCGCACCGACGCCGGTCAGGTGCTGTTCGTCCGGCACGCCCTGCCCGGCGAGCGGGTCGTGGCCCGGGTGACCGAGGGCGAGGAGGGCGCCCGTTTCCTGCGCGCGGACGCCGTGGAGATCCTCTCCGCCTCCAAGGACCGCGTCGAGGCCCCCTGTCCCTTCGCCGGCCCCGGCCGCTGCGGCGGCTGCGACTGGCAGCACGCCAAGCCGGGCGCCCAGCGCCGGCTCAAGGGCGAGGTGATCGCCGAGCAGCTCCAGCGGCTCGCGGGCCTCACGCCCGAGGAGGCCGGCTGGGACGGCACCGTGATGCCGGCGGAGGGCGACAAGCTGCCCGCCGGGCAGGTGCCGCAGTGGCGCACGCGCGTGCAGTACGCGGTGGACGCCGAGGGCCACGCCGGCCTGCGCCGGCACCGCTCGCACGACGTGGAGCGGATCGACCACTGCATGATCGCCGCCGAGGGCGTCGCCGAACTGGGCATCGAGCGGCGCGACTGGACCGGGATGGCGACGGTCGAGGCGATCTCGGCGACCGGCTCCCAGGACCGGCAGGTGATCCTCACCCCGCGGCCCGGCGCACGGCTGCCGATCGTGGAACTGGACCGTCCCGTCTCCGTCATGCGGGTCGGCGAGAAGGACGGCGGCGTGCACCGCGTCCACGGCCGCCCCTTCGTCCGTGAGCGCGCGGACGGCCGCACCCACCGGGTCGGCAGCGGCGGCTTCTGGCAGGTCCACCCGAAGGCGGCGGACACCCTGGTGACCGCCGTGATGCAGGGCCTGCTGCCGCGCAAGGGCGACACCGCCCTCGACCTGTACTGCGGCGTCGGCCTCTTCGCCGGCGCCCTGGCGGACCGCCTCGGCGAGAAGGGCGCGGTCCTCGGCATCGAGTCCGGCAAGCGCGCGGTCGAGGACGCCCGGCACAACCTCGCGGACTTCCCCCGGGTCCGCATCGAACAGGGCAAGGTGGAATCCGTCCTGCCGCGCACCGGCATCACCGAGGTCAACCTCATCGTCCTCGACCCGCCCCGCGCGGGAGCGGGCCGCGCCACGGTCGAACACCTGGTCTCCCTGGACGCCCGCCGCATCGCCTACGTCGCCTGCGACCCCGCCGCCCTGGCGCGCGACCTGGGGTACTTCCGGGACGGGGGGTACCGGGTGCGGACGCTGCGGGCGTTCGATCTGTTCCCGATGACGCATCACGTTGAGTGCGTGGCGATTCTTGAGCCTGCGGCAAAGGGCTCCTGACCTGCAGGTTCGGGTGGTGTGCGTTATGTGCGCTGTGGGCGTTACGGGCGATATCTTGACGCATGTTTGACGCGTGCTGCGGATGTTTGACGCACGTTCTGATGGGATGTCAGGTAGCTGTTCTTGCAGGTGGCGGGCGGTCAGCTACTCCCTGTGGGAAGCCTTTCTTTACTGTCCCTTGGTGAGGGAGCGGCTCAGTAGGAGCGGGGTCCGTGCGGGCTCCAGCCGTGGAGGAACGGTTCCAGGTCTGCGGGTCTGGGCTTGGAGGGGGTGTGGCGACGAGATTGAACACCATGGCGAGCGCTGCGGCCGGGCTGCTGGCACCGCGGGCGTCCTTGGTGCGGACCTTCTCTCGAATACCTGCACCAGCATCGGAACCTGGCGTCGGGTGGTCTCAACGACTGGGAGATCATGAAACAGACGCCGGAGAGTAAGATCCCGGTGATCCAGAAGCTCACCAATACTGTGAGTGGCAGGCGGACCACGCTGACCCTGCACGCCACGCGCGTCGCCTGCAGCCTGGGAATGCTGTTGCCCGGCAACGGCAAGTGGCGGGCGGCAGGCAACCTCTATCTCGCCGCCACGACCACCCTTCTCCAGGCACGCCACCGCTACGGCACGGACGGCTCGGACCAAGTTGCCACACAGGTGCAGACGGTCACTGGACTTGCTCCGCACCTACGGCCTCGAGCGCGCGTACCGGCTGACGCAGCGTTATCCCAATGCCAGCAAGGCCACGAGCCGGGACGGGAACCCGAAGCGGCCGCAGGAAGTCTTCGCCTTCGGTGAGTTCGCCCCGGACGGCCGTATTCAGTCGGTCCGCTTCGCGCTCGATCCCGGCTACGGCGCTGCGTAGGGGGCCGACGAGTCGGCCGGGGCGGTCCGGACGGGGACGAAGCACGTGTTGTCGGCGGGGACGCCTTCGTGCTCGCGACCGTCGTCGGCCTGGTAGCGCCAGCTGAAGCGCAGGCCGTGGGCGGAGGCGATGTCAGGGCCGTCCATCAACTGGAAGTGCAGGTGGGGCTCTGCGGAGCTTCCGGAGTTGCCGCATTCGGCCAGCAGTTGACCGACGGTCACGTGGTCCCCCACGGCCACGTTCAGCGAGTGGCGCCGCAGGTGTGCGAAGACGGCGTGTGCTCCGTTGTTGCCCAAGTCGATGATCAAGTGGTTGCCGAGCAGGTGGCGAGGAAGGCCGAGGGAGCGCACGAAACCCTCCGGCAGTACGTAGAGCAAGCCGGCCAGGGAAGTACGCGTCAGGTGGTCGCGCTGGCTGTCCGTGGCGGCGACCACCCGGCCGTCCGCGGGGGCCAGCAGCGGTTCACCGAAGGACGGGTAGGACTCCGGGCGCCGCGTCAGCGGCCACAGCCACACGGGTTCCGGCGCCGGGCGGCGGGCCAGGTCGATGGCGTAGGTCTGCGCGAGGTTGTGGGTGTGGCTGGGCACCTTGGTGGCGGGCCCGTTGCGGGCCATCCAGCGGCCATGCACGGGGATGTCCAGTGCCAACGGTGGGGCCTCCTCGCTCGGCGGGCGCTGGGCACGCGTCATCACCCACCGCATCAGCAGACCTGTCACCAGCAGGGCGAGCCCGACGAGCCATAACGGCCCGATGCCTTCGCCGTTGACGAGGATGCACGCGGCGCCGACGGCCAGGACCAGGCCGTGGCGTTTCCACAGGGACTGTGGCATGTGGGGGGCCTTTCAATAGTGGAGTTGATATGGGCCGGCATTCCAGGAGCCCTGGTATGCCGGTCCACCAGGGATATCAACAAGGAGGCGATTAAGTGTAGGAGATGGCTCTCTTCGCGTTGCTTATCGGTCAGGTAGTGAGAGATGTGGCCGATTCGTAGTCTGCGGTGTCCGCGGCGCCCCGACACACCTTCAGTTGGCTGGTGGTGGTGGGTCGATAGCTCAGCCGAAGGTTGACGGGAGAGACTTCGGCACCGTACTGGGGGGATGTTGACCACGAGAACTGTCCCGCTGTCGTTCGGTCCACCGTGTGCCGAACCACCTAGCCGAACCGTGGGCTGCCGACCATTAATTCAAGAGGCAGTGACGGAGCCTGTCGTGGTACCCGGCTGTCCTGAACTCATTACCCCTCCTTGCGGTCGGCATCTGCGTAAACGCCAGCTAGCGGGTCAATGCTACGGGAGGGGAGAGGAGATGCAAGGGTGGGTTGAATTGGAGGTCTGACGTGTGACTCTTTCAAGCCGACCTGGCCGCCATGCTAATCTTGCAGCGTTCGCTGTAATTTATTGCGCGACCGTTGGTGGCCCCGCTAGCGCACTTATCAAGTGCCTTTATTTCAGGCGTGTGGAGATGCTCGTAGTGGTTGCGTGGTTCTGGTAAGACGTTGGCGAGTTTTTGAGCCTGCTTTGCAGATGCTCGACCACCGCAGCGACGACGAGACCTGTACACCCGGCAGCGCCGTAAGCCGTTCATGCTGCTCGGTAGTGTGTTCGGTTGAGGAATGTGGTGGAGCCGAGGGTGGGCAGTCGCGGCCGCAGACACGGTCCCACGGCCAACGAGACCTCTTGACCAGGCAAGCTAACGGCATAAAGACCACGGTCCATGGACCGGGATGGGGGAACACTGATGACGACTGTTCATGCCTCGCTCGATGGACGGGGCGGTGCACCGCCGCAGAGCGACACGGTCATCGACGTAAGCGAGTTATGGATGGGCTATCGCAGTCAGGACGTACTGAAGGGAGTCGGCTTCACGGCCCGGCGGGGGGTGCCTCTATGTCCTGCGTCAAGGCGCCCCTGTCGGGTGTGGGGTGGTTCAGGGTCGCTGGGGTTATGCGGCGAGTTCGACGTCCTTGGGGGTGCGGGGTTCGTAGAAGGTGCCGTCGCGGAGCATGGCGAACAGGACGCTGATGCGTTGGCGGGCGAGGCGGAGGAGGGCCTGGGTGTGGGTCTTGCCGCGGGCGCGTTGCTTGTCGTAGTAGGCCGGGAGGCCGGGTCGGCGTTCATGCAGGCGAAGGCGGACAGGAACATGGCCCGTTTGAGCTGCCGGTTGCCGCTTCGGGGTGCGTGTTCACCGTGGATCGAGGTTCCCGACGACTTCGTGGTGGGGCAAGTCCGGCGTAGGAGGCGAGGTGGGCGGCGGTGGGGAAGCTGGTGCCGTCGCCGACGGTGACCAGCAGGACGGCGGCGGTCCTGACGCCGACGCCGGGCATCGACGTCAGGACCGGGGAAAGAGGGTGGGCCTCCAGCAGGGTGTTGATCTGGGCTTCCATCGCCCGGCGCTGGGTGTGGACGGCGGCCAGGGAGGCGGCCAGGGAGGGGATGACGATGTCGAGGGTGCCGGTGCCGGGGACCGTGACGGTCTGTTCGTCGAGGGCGTCGAAGACGTCGTCGATCAGCCGCTGGGCCATGCGCGGGGCCTTGGGCCGGATCAGCTCGACGAGTCTGCGGCGGCCGGCTTTGCGCAGAGCGGCCGGGGAGCCGTAGCGCTCCAGCAGCCAGGTCACGGCCTGGTGGTCGAGGCGGGGACCCAGAACGCGTTCGAGGCTGGGGTGGAACTGGGTGAGCAGGCCGCGTATCCGGTTGGACGTGCGGGTGGCCTCGGCCGCGAGGTCCTGGTCGAAGCCGACCAGCACGGTCAGTTCGGCGGTGATCTCGTCGGTCAGTTCGAGGGAGCGCAGGGTGTGCGGCATGGTGCGGGCTGCGTCCGCGATCACCGCGGCGTCCTTGGCGTCGGTCTTGGCCTCGCCGGGGTAGAGGTCGGCGATCCGGCGCATGGCCAGGCCGGGCAGGTAGGCGACGCGGCAGCCGGCGTCGCGGGCGACGGTCAGTGGGAGGGCGCCGATGGAGGCGGGCTGGTCCACGGTGACCAGGACGGTGCCGAACTTTGCGGTCAGCTTGTCGAACACGGCCCGCAGCTTGGGTTCGCTATTGGGCAGCGGCTTGTCGAAGACCTTCTTCCCTGCCGGGGTGAGCCCGTGGCCGTGGTGGGCACTCTTGCCGACGTCCAGGCCCAGGAACACGCCCACGTCTTCGATCTCGAACATCGTGCCCTTTCCCGGGTGTTGACGGTGCCGGCCTCGGCTTGGGTGTCGTGCTCGCGCATCCACGTTATGCAGACCTGCCGTCCGCGAACTGCCCGGCGTTGCGCCGGACCGGACGGTGGCCGGACCTCTGATCAGCGTCTCCGACGGCACCTCCCGGGCCCGGTGACACCACCCCCCAGGTCATGCCTTCGACAGGGGGCAACAGTCATGCCGGGCCCAGAGGCCAGCGGCCCCGTTGCGGAGCCGCGGAAAACATAACTGTGAGAGTTCTTCTGCGGCCCGGGATGGGTTGCTGCCAGGCTCGGCGCTCGTGATCCGGCATGACTCGAAACATAACTGGCGTCCCGTCAGGGACTGCCGTTCCCCCGAGATGTCTGCCGGACACGGGCGTCGGCCCGGCCCACCCGTTGGCTTGATCAGCAGCTTGTCCGCCTTCCGGCGTGACTCATCACAGTTCCGCCACGTGGTGACTCCACCCAGGCCGACGCCGTTACGGTCGTCCGCCCGGAGGAGAACAACCGCATGACCATGCTCGCAGAACACGTCGATGGCGTCATCGGCGTCGACACCCACCGCGACACTCTCGCCGCAGCCGCCGTCAGCCCCATCGGCGCCGTCCTGGCCAGCACCGATTCCCCGGCCAACGCCCGCGGCTACCGGCGCCTGCTGGACTTCGCCCGCCAGCAGGTTCCCGGCCGCCGCTGCTGGGCGCTGGAAGGCATCGGCAGCTACGGCGCCGGCCTCGCGGTCTTCCTGGACCAGGCCGGCGAGCAGGTCGTCGAGGTCTGCCGCCCGAAACGAGCGGCCAACCGCGGAGGCCGCAAGACCGACATGCTCGACGCCATCCGGGCCGCCAAGGAGGCCCTGGCCACCGAGCATCTGATCCAGCCCCGCCTCCGCGGCGAACGCGAGGCACTGCGGGTGCTGCTTGCCACCCGTCACGGCGCGGTCCTCGCTTCCACCGCCGCGATCAACCAGCTCAAGGCCCTGATCGTCTCTGCGCCGGACGGGCTCCGCGCCGAGCTGCGGAAGCTCAAGCGCCCCACCCAGATCGCCTACTGCGCTCAGTTCCGCGACCGCCCGGCCCAGGACCTCGAGCACCGGATGACGGTGCGAGCCATGCGGTCCACGGCCCAGCGCGTCCAGGCCCTGCAGGCCGAGGCCAAGGAGCTCGAGAACGAGATCCTCGCCCTGGTACGGCAACAGGCTCCCGAGCTTCTCGGCTTGCTCGGAGTCGGACCGATCACCGCCGCCCAGGTCTTGGTCAGCTGGTCTCACCAGGGACGATTCCGCTCGGAAGCCGCCTTCGCCTCCTTCGCCGGTGTGTCGCCGATCCCTGCCTCGTCCGGGCTGACCAACCGACACCGTCTCAACCGCAGCGGCGACCGGCAGCTTAGACGTCATCTCATTTGGTGAGTCGGCGGTAGCAGATGAGGGTGCAGGCGATGCTGGTGAAGGCCAGGAAGTGCTCGGCTTTGCGCTCGTAGCGTCGGTGCAGTCTGCGGCATCCGGCGAGCCAGGACATGGTGCGTTCTATGGTCCAGCGGTGGCGGCCCAGCCGGGTCGAGGACTCGATGCCTTTGCGGGCGATGCGGTGCTTGATGCCGCGTCCGCGTAACCATCGGCGCAGGTGGTCGTAGTCGTATCCCTTGTCGGCGTGGAGTTTGGACGGCCTGCGCCGTCGGCGTCCGCGCCGTGAGCGGATCGGCGGTATCCCTTGCACCAACGGGATCAGCGCCTGACTGTCGTGCAGGTTCGCCCCCGAGATTCCGGCGGACAGGGGCAGACCGGTCCGCTCGGTGATCAGGTGGATCTTCGAGCCGTACTTGCCTCGATCGACAGGATTCGGGCCTGTCAGGTCCCCCTTTTCAGGGCCCGCATGTTCACCGAGTCGATCGCGCACCGGGACCAGTCCAACTCGCCACGGGAGCCCAACTCGTCGAGGACCAGGCGGTGGAGTTTGGCCCATACGCGGGCCCTCGTCCACTCGGCAAAGCGCCGGTGAGCCGTCGCCCCTGACGGGCCGAACGAGGCGGAAGGCAACTGCTGCCACGTGCAGCCCGACGTGGCCACGAACACGATCGCGGCCAGCACTTCACGGTCGCCGTGCCGACGCCGGCCACCTCCCTGAGGTCGCGACGGTGCCTCCGGCACCACCCGCTGAAACAGCTCCCACAACTCATCCGGCACCAGCCGCTCAACGATCCCCACCACGACCGGCAGCTTACCCAGCCAAATGAGATGACGTCTTAACCGGGCCATGCACACGATCACCCTGATCCGGATGCGACTCGATCCCCCTACGAAGACGTACGTCGCACGCAAGGTCGCCGAAGGGAAGACCTCCCGTGACGCGCAGCGATGCCTCAAGCGGGTGATCTGCCGCCAGATCTTCAAGATCCTTGAGCGTGCCGACCGGAACCAACTCGGCAACGTCGAAGAACTCGCTCAAGCGGCTTGACACGACATAGCAGCCTCGGGGGCGGGCGTTGCGCCAGGATTTCCGCGGGGCGGTGCGCGGCAGTCTCGACGCTCATACGACGCTCGATCTGATGGCACGTCAGGTGCTCGTGAGAGTGTGGTCTAGCCCATTCCGCTCGCGTGTGCGGTGTACCGCCTCGCGTGACGAAGGGACGAAGTCGCGCCGGGGGTGTGGCGGCGATTTACGGCATGTCAGGCAGCACGGCGGCGCGCGGCGCGGCCAGCACGGAGGTGCGGGATGGGACGCCAGGAGTGACCGCGGTGCCGGTGGTGGCTTTGTTGACGGTGTCATCAACCAGGTCACCCACGGGCGCACCAAGCCACCGTCGGTGTCATGGCCGGTGGCCGGCACCAGCCATGACACCGCCTTGCCCGCACAGCCGGATCGACCCCGCAGCCGGCGCCTGAGCGCGCCGACTGCAGGCATCCTGCGCCCCCTGTCAGGAGGGGATGATCTGCCACCGCTGATGGGCCGCGCCGGCGTCGGTGGAGACCCCCCACGGTCGTCTACGGCCGCGGTGGGCGTAGGACGGGGACGCTGTCGCGGAACGCGGCGGCGTGCTTGTCGATCTCCTGGGGGTCCGGCTCCAGCGCGGCGGCGCTCAGCAGTTCCCGGTAGTGCTCCTCCAGCTCCGTGAGGGTGTGGACGGAGGAAGCGGTGCCGGCGGGGGAGAAGTCGACCCGGACGTCGCCGTCCTCGACGACGAAACGGCCCGCGGCCCCACAGGTGCCGCATTCGGCGTGGCCGCCGCGCAGCACGATCAGGTCGAGGTGGCACATCGGACAGGTGCCGGGCTCCCCCAGGAACCGGACCTCGTCGTGGGGCAGGCCGAGCTGCCGGGCAACCGCGCCGCCCAGCCGCTCGGCGCGCAGCACAGCCGCCCGGTCGGTGGCTATGCCACCCAGGCCGCCGGGGGTGGGGACTTCCATCTGGTCGGCGACGGCCATGTGCAGGGGGAAGGCCAGGGCGTGCAGAGTGGGCAGCGTCAGCGTGCGCCAGTGGGGTGACGGGCAGCCGCCCACGGCGATGAAGCCGGCCACGCGCGGCTTGAGGACCCGCGGATCGGGGGCCGAGTCGAGGCCCAGAAGACCGCGAGTCTCCTCCTGCTCGGCCGGGCCGTGTTCGCGGGGGGCGAGGGCCTCACGGACGAAGACCACGTCCGTGCGCGGACCGAAGGCGCGGTCGATGAGGAGCTTCAACGCGCCCGGTGCGCTGCGGGTGTAGGTGGGGGAGCTGACGATCACGCCGTCCGCGTCGAGCAGCCGGTCGCAGAACCAGGCCGCGTCGTCCCCGGCGTCCGCGGTGGCGGCGGTCACCAGGGACAGGTCGGTCAGCCTGACCATCTCCACGGCTGTACCATCGCGCGCGGCCGCGGTGAGCGCGGCCTTCAGCAGTACCTCGGCACTGCCGTCCTCCTGCCCGCAGGCAAGTCCGAGCAGACGCATTGACGACACCTCTCTGTGTGGTCGGGGGGACGAGGGGCGGTCCGCCGGGCCAGGCGGGTTCCGGCGGACCGGACGGGAGCGGATGGTGGGGCGGTCAGCCGCGCAGGGTGGCGGCCAGCCAGTCGGCGCTGCGGGTGATGATCTCGGGGAAGTGGTTCGAGAGGATCTCGTAGTGCTGGCCCGCGTACTCGATGACCTCCTTCGGGCCGGGGATCCGCTCGTACATCTCGCGGGCCTCCTCGACGGGGGCGACGGTGTCCTTGGAGGCGAGGATCATCAGGACCGGGGCGGTGATGCGTTCGGCGTAGGCGCGCGCCTCCATCTCGAAGATGCGGTCGAGGGTCGAGATGGTGATCTCGTTCCGGAAGCTGGGCAGCTGGTGGATCATGTTCTCGACGAATTCCAGACCCTCCTGGTCGCTGAACATGACCGGGTCCCCGGGTTCCGGGACGCCGTGCAGGCGGATACTCGCGGCCGGCTGGCCGCGCAGCTGGGCCTGACGGTCGGCGGGGATGAGAGCTTCCAGCGCCGCGAGTGTGTCGGCCGGTTGGAGGGTGCGCGCGCTCCAGCCGCTGACCGGGGGGATGATGCTGACGACCGCTTTGACCCGGCGGTCGGTGGCGGCCGTGAAGAGGGAGTTGGCGCCGCCGATGCTGATGCCCCACAGGGCGATGCGGTCGGGGTCGACGTCCTCACGCAAGGTCAGATGGGTGATGACGTCGCGCAGGTCGCGGCACTGCTGCCAGGGATCGAACTGCTGACGGGGTTCGCCGTCGCTGTAGCCGGTGTTGCGGTGGTCGTAGATCAGGCAGGCCAGACCGGCGTCGGTGAAGCCCTCGGCCATGGCGAACATGGATTCCGCGGGACCGCCCAGGCCGCCCTGGAGGATGGCGACGGGCGGGCGTTCGGGACCGTCGGTCGGGCGGAACAGTTTGCCCCGCAGGGTCAGTTCCGACACTCGGAACTCGATGTCTTCGGCGACAGGCATGATTCTCCTCGTGGTGCGGCTCGTGTGGGGCAGGCGGCGATCAGGTGTGACTGACGGGGAGGTCGTCGGGCAGGAAGTCGATGTCGACGGCCCGCGGGTCGGCCGAGGCGCGCAGGATGGGGAAGACCTCGGCGCGCATCTCGGTCTCGTACTCGGCCACGGCCGCCGCCACAGGTGTGTCACCGTGGGCGGCGCGCTCCAGGGCCCGGGTGAGGGCCGCGGCGTCGCGCAGTGCCGTGTTGGCGCCGGAGCCGAACGAGGGAGGCATGGCGTGGATCGCGTCACCGAGCAGGGTGACACGGCCGGCAGGCCAGGGGTCTGCCGGCTGTAGGTGACGCATGGACACCGGGAAGATCGTCGACGCGTCGACGTGCTCGACGAGATCGGCCAGGGCGGGGTCCCAACCCCGTACCGCGGTGCGCATCAGCGCGTGCAGGGTTTCGGCGGAGCTGTGCCACAGGTCGGGAGCTGCGACGGCGAAAGGGCTGCCGGGCAGCAGGGCGAGGTTGACCATGATGTAGGGATCGACGGGATCGACGGCGGCGCCGGGCGCCAGTTCGGCCACCGCCTCGTCGACCGGCCTGCGCGGTCGGTACACGCCGTACGCGAACATCGCGCCGTTCGGCTCCGCGGCGATGGCGAAACCGTCGAACAGTGCCTCGGGCAGGCCCGCTGCCAGATCCTCGGTCAGCGGTGCGGTGGAGTACAGGCCGCGTATGCCGGTGTCCACGACCGGAACGTCGGGCAGCAACTGCCCGCGCACGACGGAGTTGATGCCGTCGGCGCCCACCAGTACGTCTCCGGTCTCGCTCGTGCCGTCGTCGAGCAGCACCCGCACCTTCTCGCCGTCCGTCTCGAAGCCGGTGACGGTGCTGTCGTAGCGGACGATGTCCTCCAGCCCCAGGCTCAGGATCTGGCGCAGCGTGCGCCGGTTGACCGCTGTGTGGGGCCGCCGCGGGTCGTTGGGCGGGCCGATGTGGGGACGGGCGCCCAGTTCGCGGGCCTGGTGGTCGAGCATGACCATGACCTCACGGCGAGGCGTCTCGCGCGAGGTCTGCATGTACAGCTCGAAGAGGTTGTCCGGCAGGCACTGCTGCAGAGCGCGGCCACCCGCGCCGTTCATGTGCAGGCGGTAGCCGGCCTGTCCAATGCCCGGCGCGCTCTCGTAGACGGTGCAGCTGATGCCCGCGCGGCGAAGACCCTGCGCCAGACAGAGCCCTCCGATGCCTCCGCCGGCGATCAGGACATGGAACGACGGCATTGTCGCCTCCTTGATGGGCTCGGAACACCTGCATCGATCGGTGCAGGCCCGAGAATGCGAACGTCTGGGGTGGTGGCGGTCCGTCTGATGCGAGGTCCCGCCGAGCCGTGTCACCACTCTCGCGTCCGCGCTGGGATCAGGGAAGCCGAAATCGCCTATGCTCGACATAGACAGGGCTGATGATCATTCGAGGTGGGTGCCGTGAATCTGGACCTCAACCTGCTGACGTCGCTGGACGCGCTCCTCCAGGAGCGCAGTGTGACGCGGGCCGCACAACGGCTCGGTCTCAGCCAGCCCTCGCTGAGCGCAGCCCTGGCCCGGCTGCGCCGGCACTACGGTGACGAACTCCTCGTCAGGGTGGGCAACAGCTACGAGCTGACCCCCCTGGCGGAACGACTGGTGGAACACACCGAGCAGGCCCTGAGCTGGGCGGACCGAGTCCTCCGGACGCGCCCCGACTTCGATCCCACGCAGGCCCGGCACGAGTTCACCGTGATCATGGCCGACTGCCAACTGCCTACGTTCGGGCGGGCCTTGGCCGACCTGGTCCGCACCGCCGCGCCGAACGTGCGGCTGCGGTTCCAGCACAGCACCGAACGGGTCGTGCAGCAGGCGCTGGACAACCTGCGCACGGTGGACGCCCTCGTCCTGCCCCAGGGCATCCTGTCGAACATCCCCACCTTCGACCTGTACAAGGACCGTTGGGTGTGCGTGATGTCCGCCGACCGCGCCCCGGCCGTCCTCGGGCGGGAGGAACTGGCGGAACATCCTTGGGTGTTGCCCTACCGTCACCCGTCGCCGGTCTTCTCCCCGTTCAACCGTCTGCACGCCGAGGGCATCGAACCGCACGCGGAGATCGTCACGGAGAACTTCCTGGCCATTCCCCACCTGGTCGTGGGGACCGACCGGATCGGCCTGATGCCCGAACGGGCCGCGATCCCCATCCTCTCCGGACAACCGATCACCGTCGTCCAACCCGACTTCGAGATCGGCCACTTGGTGGAGTCCCTGTGGTGGCATCCCCTCCATGAGCGGGAACCGGCCCACATATGGCTGCGCCGCATTGCCGCTCAGGCCGGCCAGGCAGTCGAGAGCGGCCCCTTGGCGTGAGGAAGTGCCCTCGGGCGGGGCGCGGAAGGTGTACAGCGGTCGGTCGGCATCGAGCGCGGACACCCGGGTGTCGGCCCTTGGGGGGCGGCCGCTCGGGCAGGCGATGCGCCGAAGAAGGAACCGGTGGCAGAGGCGGCGCTTGGGCAGGTGGCCTTGTGGCCGCCTGGGATGGTTGTCGGACTCCGGGGTTCTCGGAGTCAGCGGCGATGCCACGGCAGGGCCGCCGGGTAGGCGTCCTCCTCGCCGGCCTGCTTGAGGGAGGCGACCATGGTGGCGGTGATGGCGGCGAGTTGTTCCACCTGCTCGGGGCTGAGGGCGTCGAACACCACGCGGCGTACGGCAGCAACGTGGCCGGGGGCGACCTTGGTCATCAACTCCATGCCGGCATCGGTGAGTTCGGCCAGCTGTCCGCGTCCGTCGGCCGGATCCTCCCGGCGTCGCACGTAGCCCGACTCCTCCAGGCGGATCACCGCGCGCGTGAGGCGGCTGCGGGTGAACTTCAACTGCTCGGCGAGCAAGGACATCCCCAGGGCGCGGCCGGGTGCCACGGACAGGCGGGCCAGGAGGCTGTAGTCCGCGTGGGTCATGGCCGCGTCGCGCCGCAACTGCTGATCGAGGTAGTCGTTCAGCAGCGTCGAGCAGTCGAGGTAGTTGATCCAGGCTCGCAGCTCTTCGGGAGCGAGCCACCGGGGGGATGTCATGGTGGCCACCCTAACCGAGGTGTTTGCCTGATCAAACACTTCGGAGTAGCGTCCCGCATGTTTGAGGAATCAAACGCCTGCCATTCCGGCGCTGTACCTGTCGTTCTTGAGCTCTCCACAGGAGGTCCCCATGCCCGGTTCCGTCCCCGAAGCCGTATCGTCCGCCCCGCCCGCGCCGCGCTCCCGCGGCCTGACCGCGGTCGCAGGGCTTCTCGCGGCGGCTGTCGTGGCCGTCCTCGGAGACGTGGTGGTCGCGTTGCTCGCCCGCGCGGCGGGGGCGTCGGGCGATTTCGCTCCGCTGCACTTCTCCGCGTACGGGCCGCTGACGGTGTTCGGCGTCGTCCTGGGCGCCATAGGCTGGGCGGTCGTCCGTGGTGTCGCCAAGAACCCGGCGGGGCTGCTGCGGTGGCTGGTGCCCGTGCTCGTGGTCGTGTCGTTCGGGCCCGACCTGTCCCTGCTCGGCGGCGGTACGCCCGGCAGTGGGCCGCTGGCCGTCGCCGCGCTGATGGTGATGCATGTGGTGGTCGCGGTCGTGGCCGTCGCCGCCTATCGGCGCGTCCTGCCGCTGCCTGTCCGCTGACGCTGCCCGGCGTGCGCGACGCGTCGGCTGCCGGCTGTCGGCGGTGTCTCGGAGGCCGGGACGACCGAGCTCCGGGACACCGCTGCGCAGGAACGGTCGTGCACGTCTTCCGTCTGCGTGACGGTTGGCCGTCCCATCCACGGCCTGGATAACCCGGATAGGGGATTCGGATCGCGCAGGGGATGGCATCGGCGCTTCGGCGCCCTCATAGTCGTCGCTACCGCACGCCGCCGTCCGGATGGGCGTCGGCGTGCGAGCTTCCCCAGCATGCCGTGCGCCGTCGGCGCCTGTGAGGCATGCCCACTCCCTTACACCGCCCCGTGGAGTCGCCATGCCCGGTTCCGTGCCCCCGCTGCCTCACGCGGCGGTCGATGCCACCACTCCGTCAGCCGTCGCCGTCTCGGGCCCGGCCCATCTGCTGCGGGTGACCCTGCTGATGGCGGGCAGTTGTCTGCCGATCCTGGGGGCGGTGCTGATCGCCCCGGTACTGCCGAAAATGCAGGACCACTTCGCGTCGGTCCCGGGGGCCAAGGCGCTGGTGCCCCTCGCGCTGACCGTCCCGGCGCTGGCGCTGGCGCTGCTGGCCCCGTTCGCCGGGGTGATCGTGGATCGGGTGGGCCGCAAGCGCCTGCTGGTCGTGGCGACCGTCCTGTACGCGCTTTTCGGCACGGCACCGCTGTGGCTGGACTCGCTGGGCGGCATCATCGCCAGCCGTGCCCTGGTCGGAGTCGCCGAGGCCGCGATCATGACCTGCTGCACGACTCTGATCGGCGACTACTACAGCGGTCACCGGCGGGTGAAGTACCTCGCCCTGCAGACCATGTGCGCCTCCGCGTCGGCCACCGTCTTCTTCGTGCTCGGCGGCGCCGCCGGATCGGCGGGCTGGCGCGTGCCCTTCTGGGTCTACGCCGTGAGCCTGGCGCTCGCCCCGCTGATGGCAACCGCCCTGCCCAACCCGGCGGCCCGTGCGGACGGCGAGGAGCCTCCGGCCGAGACGGAGGCCCGCCGCTCGTTCCCCTGGCGGCAGTTGGGCGGCATCTGTGCCCTCACCTTCTTCGGCGCGATGGTCTTCTACACCGTCCCGGTGGAGATGTCGTACCTGCTCGACGACCTCGGGGTGGAGAACACCGGCGTGATCGGACTGGCCACCGCGGTCGCCAGTGCCGCGACCGTGGGCGGAGCGGTCACCTTCGCCCGGCTCAAGCGTTCTCCCGACCCGATGCTGCCCGCCGTCTTCGCGGTCTGCGCGGTCGGCTTCGGGGTGATGTTCCTCGCGGGCAAGGCCCCGCTGCTGGTCATCGGGGCGGTCGTCAACTGTGTGGGCACCGGCATGCTGCTGCCCGCCCTTCTCACCAGTGCCATGTCCCGCCTGGCATTCGAGGACCGCGGCCGCGGGACGGGGCTGTGGACGGCGGCCTTCTTCGGCGGTGAGTTCATCTGCCCGCTGGTGCTGCTCGCCGGGGAGTCCGCGGCCGGCAGTCTCGCAGGTGCGGTGGGCGTGCTGGGGCTGGCCACCGCCCTCGTCGCGGCGGGGCTGTGGGCGGCCCGCCGCCGGGTGGGCGCCGTCGATCCCCGGCCGTTGCCGGAGCAGTTGGCCTGAGGGCGTGCGGGAAGACCACTGAGAGCGCGTCGGTCACGGGCTGCCGCCGGGCCCGGTCAGAGCCGGCCCGGCGGCAACCCCGCGCTCTGGTCGACGGGCACGGCCTTCCCGGGGCCCTTGCCATAGCTGTAGCCGTTGCCCGCCAGCGTCGCGCCCACTTCCGCGGCCTTCTGCCGCAGCCAGATGTGGCCCGCGTCCTGAGCGTGCACCGGGTGCCACCACATCGCCTCCCGCACCGGTACTGCCTCGAACGGGCAGGGCAGGACGCGCACCGCGGCCGATCGGACCGCTTTGCGCGCCAGGCGCTCCTGGATCATCGCGATCCGGCGGGTGCCCTCGACCATGAGGGGCAGCAGCTGGAAGGTCTGCACGGACACCTCCACCTGGGGACTGATCCCTGTCATGCTGAGCTGGCGGGCTGCCGGGGCGTCGTAGGGACGCTGGTAGACGGCCCAGGGCAGACGCCCCAGCTGGTCCAGGGAGAGTTCGTCACCGATTTCGGGGTGATCGTCGGGGACCAGGAACAGCCAGCGGTCCTGGTGGAGGTCGACGGCGGGCAAGCCGTCGATGACGCCGTGCGGCATCAGCAGTCCGTCGACGGTGCTCAGCACCGCGGCGGTGTTCTCCACGACGGACGGTGCCGGGTGCTGGAAGGTGAGCCGGATGCCGGGCGCCTCCTCGTGGAGGGTGCGGGCGAGTGCGGCACCGAACACGGCCGCCCCGTAGTCGGAGGCGAGCAGGGTGAACTCACGAGACTCCGCCGCCGGGTCGAAGTCGGCCTGGCTGGAGAAGACCCGCTCCAGCAGGTCGCACGCGGTGGCGCTGCGGTCGCGCAGGGCGGCCCCGAGCGGAGTCAGCTCGTAGGCGTTGCCGGTGCGTGCGAGCAATTCGTCGTCGAAATGGCGGCGCAGCCGGGACAACGCGGCGCTCATGGCCGGCTGGCTGAGGCCGATGCGCTCGCCGGCCCGGGTGACATTGCGCTCCTCCAGCAGCGCGCGAAGGGCGAGGACCAGATTGAGGTCGAGTCGGGACAGGTTCACCGGCAACCACCCAGCAACGAGAGCCATCCATGTCGTGGATTCGACACATCCGCAGGATTAATTTCCGTGATTGGCCGATCGGGCTCAGAGTAGACCCCAACCCCGCAGGAGGAAATCTGATGGCAATGCTTGCGCAATCAGCCGGCCCGTTCGCGCTCGGCACGTTCTCCGCTCAGGACGGGGAGTCGTTTCCCGGCCTCCTGGCCGATGACCGGGTACTCGATCTGCGCAGCGCCCTGGACTGGGCGCCGTCGGATCTGCGCGCAGTCCTGGAGCGGTGGGAGGAGACCCTTCCCGTCCTGCGCACCCTGGCGGACGACGACTCCCTCGGCCGGCTGCCACTGGAGGGCCTGCGAGTGCACGCCCCCGTCGAGCCGCGGCAGATCTTTCAGTCCGGCGCCAACTACCGGCAGCACGTGATCGATCTGGAGGTCGCCCACCGCTCCCCCGACGACCCCCGCACCGTCGAGGAGGCACGAGCGGAGATCGCCGCGGTCATGGACCGCCGGGCCGCCGAGGACCTGCCCTACGTGTTCATCGGCCTGCCCAGCGCGATCACGGGCCCCTACGACGACGTGGTCCTGCCCGCCTGGGCCGAACAGCCGGACTGGGAGCTGGAGTTGGCGGCCGTCATCGCCAAGCCCGCCTACCGGGTCACGGTCGAGGAGGCCCTGGAGTACGTCGCCGGGTACACCATCGCCAACGACCTCACCGACCGCGCCACCGTGTTCCGCCGGGACATGAAGGCCATCGGCACCGACTGGCTGCGCTGCAAGAACGCTCCCGGTTTCACGCCGCTCGGCCCGTGGCTCGTACCCGCGGAGTCGATCGCGGACCCCGGTGATCTACGGGTCACGCTCAAGCTGAACGGCGAGACCATGCAGGACGAGTCCACCAAGGACATGCTCTTCGGAGTCGCCCGGCTGGTGTCGTACGCCTCGCAGACGGCTCAACTTCTGCCCGGTGACCTGGTGCTGACCGGCAGCCCGGCCGGCAACGGCATGCACTGGGGACGCCTGCTGCGCGACGGCGACGTCATGGAGGGTTCGATCACCGGTCTGGGCCTGCAGCGCACCCGCTGTGTCGCGGAGGGAACGGCATGAGCCTGGACCGCCGCGACCCGGAGGGCGCGATAGCCGAGGCCGCCAAGGCGTACTCCAACTGGGGGCGTTGGGGTGAGGACGACGTGCTCGGCACACTGAACTTCCTCGACGAGGCCAAGCGGCGCGAGGGCGCGGCGCTCGTGCGCCGCGGCGTGAGCTTCTCACTGTCGCAGCGGTTCGACATGAACGGCCCGCAGAAGGGCTGGCGCCGACGGACCAACCCGGTGCACACCATGCTCGACACGGGGACCGACGCGGCACTGGGAAACCAGGGTTTCCCGCACGGCATCGGCGGCGCTGACGACGTGATCGCGATGCCGCTGCAGTGCTCCACCCAGTGGGACGGCCTCGGGCACATCTTCGACCACGGCAAGGCGTGGAACGGACGGGCCGCCGAGCAGGTGGTCACCTCCGACGGAGACCTGGTCACCGGCATCGAGCACATGGCGCCGTACGTCGCGGGACGCGGCGTGCTGCTGGACGTGGGCCTGGTCGTCGGCGCGGGTGGAGGCACCTCCCGCTCGAGCGGAGCCGAGAGTGGGGGAGAGCTGCCCGAGCTGCCCGACGGGTTCGCCATCACCGAGGAGCACCTCGAGCAGACCGCCGAGGCCCATGGGGTGACCGTCGGCCCCGGCGACATCGTCCTCGTCCGTACCGGACGTCTCGCCCGCGCCCGCCGCGACGGCTGGGGCGACTACGCGGGCGGCCCCGCGCCCGGCCTGTCGTTCACCACCGCCGGCTGGCTGCACGGCACCGAGATCGCCGCCATCGCCACCGACACCTGGGGCTTCGAGGTCCGCCCCAACGAGTTCGAGGGCGCCTTCCAGCCGCTGCACCAGGTCGTCATCCCCAACATGGGCCTGCTGATCGGCGAAATGTGGGACCTCGACACACTCGCCGCCGACTGCGCCGACGACGGCGTGTACGAGTTCTGGCTCACCGCCGCCCCCCTCCCCATCACCGGAGCCGTCGGCTCCCCGGTCAACCCGATCGCCGTCAAGTAACCCGCACCACTGCCGGATGCGCCGTTCCCCGGACAGCAGCGGCGCATCCGGCCCCCACCGCTCCACCCGCTTCGCCGGGTGACCCGCCCCACCTCTGGCCCGCACTCGCAGCGGGCGAGCCGCAGCCCCCGCCGCCCGAAGTCGCGCGGCCCAACCCCGGGAGGAATCCCCGACATGGCTGACAGCCGCACTCTCTCCCAGCCTCCGGCCGGGGGCACGCCCACCGTCCTGGTCATCGGCGGGGGCGCCTCAGGCAACGCCGTCACCATCCTGCTGCGCCACGCCGGCATCGCCGTCGACCTGATCGAGGCCAAGCCGGACTGGAACGCCACCACCGGCTCCGGCATCACCCTCCAGGGCAACGCCCTGCGGGTCCTGCGCGAGCTGGGCGTGTGGGAACGGGTGAGAGCCTCCGGATACGCCTTCGGCTCGCTGGGCGTGACCACCCCCGACGGCACCGTCCTGTTCGTCGCCGAGGACATCCAGACCGGCGGCGAGGACCTGCCCGCCACCCTCGGCATGCAGCGCCCCCAGCTGCAGCAGATCCTCATCGACACGGTCCGGGCCTCCGGCGCCGGCGTTCGCCTCGGCATCACCGCCGAAGCGCTGGAGCAGGACGCCGACGGCGTGTCGGTGCGCTTCAGCGACGGCAGCGAGGGCCGCTACGACCTGGTGATCGGCGCCGACGGAGTCAACTCCGCCACCCGCGCCGCGATCGGCATCACGGACAAACCCGAGCCGACCGGCATGGCCATCTGGCGCATCGCCGCCCCGCGACCCGAGAGCGTGACGCGCACCGACCTCGCCTACGGCGGCCCCGCCTACATCGCCGGCTACTGCCCCACCAGCGAGAACACCATCTACGCATACGTCGTCGAAGGGTGCCGCGACCGCGCCTCCATCGACCCGGCCACCTACGCCGAGGAGATGCGCCGCTTGGCGCAGAGCTACGGCGGGGTCTGGCCGGAGATCACCGAGCACATCACCGACCCGAAGAAGGTCAACTACACCTGGTTCGACCGCCTGCTGGTCGAGGACTCCTGGCACCGGGGCCGGGTCGTGCTCATCGGCGACGCCGCCCACTGCTGCCCGCCCACCATGGCCCAGGGCGCGGCCATGTCCCTGGAGGACGCCCTCGTCCTCGCCGAGCTGCTCAGCGGGGCCATGGCCGACGGCCGGGACTGGGACGACGAGCTGCTCCGGGCCTACCACGACCGCCGCATTCCCCGGGTGCGCACCGTCGTCGAGGCGTCCTTGCAGATCGGCCAGTGGCAGCTGGACGGTGTGCGCGACGCCGACATGGCCGGGCTGGTCGCGCGCACCATGAACCTCCTCAAGGAGCGCCCGTGACCACCACCGCATCCTCCGCGCCGACCGTCGACGTCCACGCCCACCTCCTGCTCCCGGAGGTCGAGGAGGCCGTCGCCGGTCATCCCTGTCTCGCCGAGGCCCGTGCCCTCGACGCGCGCCGCAACGGCCCGGCGGCCCTGGCAGTGAACGGTCCGATGGTCGGCGCGCGCGTGCCGAAGCTGACGGACGCCGCGGTGCGCCTGACGGCCATGGACGCGCAGGGCGTGGACATCCAGCTGGTCAGCCCCTCGCCCTCCCACTACCACTACTGGGCCGAGCCCCAACTGGCCGAGAAGGTCTGCCGACTGGCCAACGAGGGCACCGCCGCACACTGTGCGAAGGCTCCCGACCGCCTGCACGGCCTGGGCCTGGTCCCGCTCCAGCATTCCGACCTCGTGGTCGGCCTGCTCGACCACGCCCTGGACCAGGGGTTGAGGGGCGTGGAGATCTCCTCGCACGCGCCTGGCCACGAACTGTCGGACCCGGCGTACGAAGCCTTCTGGTCCCGTGCGGAGGAGACAGGCGCCCTGGTCTTCCTGCACCCGTTCGGCTGCTCCCTCGACGAGCGCCTGGACCGGTGGTACCTGTCCAACACCGTCGGCCAGCCCACCGAGAACGCGGTCGCCCTCTCCCACCTGATCTTCTCCGGTGTCCTGGACCGGCACCCGGGCCTGAAGCTGATAGCAGCGCACGGCGGCGGCTACCTGCCCACCCACATCGGCCGCTCCGACCACGCCTGGCGGGCCCGTCCCGACGCCCGGGACTGTGAGCGGGAACCCAGCAGCTATCTGAAGCAGCTGTACTTCGACTCCCTGGTCCACGACCCTCAGGTGCTGCGGGAGTTGCTGCGAGCGGTCGGCCCGGAACGGGTCCTGCTCGGCTCCGACTTCCCCTTCGACATGGGCACCGACGACCCGCTCGGCGCGCTGCGCGCCGCGGACCTGCCCGACACCGACTTCCACTCCGTCCGCGGCGGAAACGCCGCCGCTCTGCTCGACCTCGTCTGAGGAGCCCCCCATGAACAACCGCCTGCTCACCCACCTCCGCCACGTCGACCTCGCCGTGCCGGAGTACGACGAGCAACTCGACTTCTACGCCGGAGTCTGGGGCCTGACCAAGGTCGCCGAGGACTCCGGCATCTCCTTCCTGGCCGCCGAGGGCAGCCCGGAGCAGTACGTCGTCCGGCTGCGCAAGGCCGATGAGAAGCGTCTCGACCTCGTCTCCTACGGTGCCGCGAGTGCCGTCGACGTGGACACGCTCGCCGAGCAACTCCTCGCAGACGGAGTGCAGTTGATCTCCCATCCGGGCAAGGTCGACACCCCCGGAGGCGGCTACGGCTTCCGCTTCTTCGACGTCGACGGCCGCACCATCGAGGTGTCGGCGGACGTCGAGGTGCGACAGCACCGCAAGATCGAGGAGAAGGAGTCGATCCCGGTCAAGCTGTCGCACGTCGTCCTCAACTCGCCGGATCTGGACAAGACCAAGGCGTGGTACGAGGAGCACCTCGGCTTCCGGCTGTCCGACACGCTCGGCCATCCGCACATCGGCGACGTCATGCACTTCATGCGGATCAGCAACCAGCACCACTCCATGGCCATCGCCAAGGGCCCGCACACCTCGCTGCACCACATCTCCTTCGAGATGCGCGGAATCGACGAGTACATGCGCGGCTCCGGCCGTGTCATCCGTTCCGGTGCCCGCAAGATCTGGGGGCCGGGCCGGCACATGGCGGGCGACAACACCTTCACCTACTTCCTCGACCCGCACGGCAACACGGTGGAGTACACGACGGAGTTGGAGCTGCTGGACGAGGACACCTGGCACCCGCACGTCTACGACTTCTCCCAGCCCGAGGTCACCGACCAGTGGGGCACCGCCAACCCCATGAACGAACTGGTCACCAAGGAGTCCTTCAACGACGTGGACCGCGGCGTCTTCGTCGCTCCGCCGGTCTGATCGGCGGAGCCCTCAGTCCCCGGGGGTGCGGTTGCCCTGTCAACTGCCCTGACTCCCTGCCGCACCCCCGGCCCTCGTGCCACCCCTCACGCCGCCAGCCGACAGGAGACCGCCATGCGTTTCGCCGCGTACGAGTACCGCCACCGACGCCACGTGGCCGTCGTCTCAGAGGACGGCACGCTTCACCCCCTGCCCGGCGTGAGCTCACTGACCGGCCTGCTCGCCGAGGGCGGCGGCCTGCCCGAACTGCTGGAGGCGGGCTCCGCGACGCTCGACGTCCCGGCCGGCCCCCACGTCTGCGACGTACGACTGCTGGCGCCGCTCCAGCCGCCCACCGTGCGGGACTTCGTCACCTTCGAGGAACACGTCGAGGGCGTACGGCGGTCCGTGGACGGGGCTGCGGGGGTACCGGAGCGGTGGTACGCGGCCCCGACGTTCTACTTCGGCAACCCCTACGCGATGTACGGGCCGCACGACGACATCCCCATGCCGCCGGGGTCGAGCGTGCTCGACTTCGAGCTGGAGGTCGCCGCCGTGATCGGAAAGGAGGGCCGCGACCTCACGCCCGAGCAGGCCCGCGACCACATCGTCGGCTACACCGTCTTCAACGACTGGTCGGCACGGGACCTGCAGTCCGCCGAGATGAAGGTCGGCCTCGGCCCCTGCAAGGGCAAGGACACCGCCACCACGCTGGGTCCTTACCTGGTCACCGCCGACGAGCTGGCCAAGTACCGCGACGCGGACGGCTTCCTGCGCCTGGCGCTCACCGCCGAGATCAACGGCGAGGTGGTCGGCGAGGACCTGCTGTCCAACATGAGCTGGACCTTCGAGGAGATGGCCGCCTACGCCTCACGCGGCACCGTCGTCCGCCCCGGCGACGTCCTCGGTTCCGGGACCTGCGGAAACGGCGGCTGCCTCGCCGAGCTGTGGGGTGTACGGGGTGAGCAGTCCCCGCCTCCCCTGAAGCCCGGCGACACGGTCACCCTCACCGTCGAGGGCATCGGCTCCGTCTCCAACACCGTGGTGGCCGGCCCGGACCCCATGACCGTTCCCGTCGCCCGACGCCGCTCCCGGGAGCGGCCGTGACCGACCTCCACCCCTGGGGGCACCTCCCGGCCGAAGGCTGGGGGAGGCTGCTCGGCAAGGTCGTCGTGGTCACCGGCGCCGCCCGCGGCCAGGGCGCCGCGGAGGCCGAGGAGCTGACCCGCGAGGGCGCCCGGGTGATCGCCACCGACGTCTCGGAGTCACCCGGCTGCCGCCGTCTCGACGTCACGAACGAGAAGGACTGGGCCGAACTCGCCGCCGACCTGCGTGAGGCGTACGGGCAGGTGCACGGCCTGGTCAACAACGCGGGCGTCACCTGGCGAGCCCGTCTCGACGCCGTACGCCTCGAGGACATGGCCCACGTCCACGCGGTCAACGTCACCGGCCCGCTGCTGGGCATCCAGCACCTCGCCCCGCTGATGCCACCCGGCTCCTCGATCGTGAACGTCGGCTCGACCGCGGCGCTTACCGCCCACTACCCGGTCGCCTACACGGCCAGCAAGTGGGCGCTGCGCGGCCTGTCGCGGACCGCCGCCATGGAACTGGGACCCGCCGGCATCCGCGTGAACACCATTCACCCCGGCTTCATCGAAACGGACATGACCGCCTCCGCGGCGCCCGGCTTCCGAGAGGCGAACGTCCGCGAGACACCGCTCGGCCGGACCGGAACCGTCGACGAGATCACCCCGCTCGTCGTCTTCCTTCTCTCCGACGAGGCGTCCTTCATCACGGGGGCCGAGATACCGGTCGACGGCGGACTCACCGCGCACGGCGGCGCCAAGTCGATCTCCGACGCCCTGCGCGCGGACGCCTGAACCGGCGACCACGCAGGACAGCCACGACAGAAAGGCCCCCTCTCTCATGGACAAGGTCCGCGCGAGCGCCGCCGAGGCGGTCGCCGACATCCCCGACGGCGCGTCGCTGGCCGTCGGCGGCTTCGGCCTCAGCGGCATCCCCGGCGTGCTCATCCAGGCACTCCACACCCAGGGCACCACCGGCCTGGAGGTCGTGTCGAACAACTGCGGTGTGGACGGGCGCGGACTGGGAGTCCTGCTGGCCGACGGCCGGATCGCCCGTGTCACGGGCAGTTACGTGGGCGAGAACAAGGAGTTCGCCCGCCGGTACCTGTCGGGCGAGCTGGAGGTGGAGCTGGTGCCGCAGGGCACGCTGGCCGAACGGCTGCGCGCCGGGGGAGCGGGCATCCCCGCCTTCTACACCCCGGCAGGGGTGGGCACCCAGGTGGCCAGGGGAGGGCTGCCCTGGCGTTACCGGCCCGACGGCACGGTCGCGGTGGCCTCCCCGCCCAAGGAGACCCGCGACTTCGTGGGCCGTACGTACGTCCTGGAGCACGGCATCACCACCGACTTCGCCCTCGTACGGGCCTGGCGCGGCGACCGCCACGGGAACCTGGTCTTCCGTAAGTCCGCCGCCAACTTCAACCCGCTGGCCGCCATGGCGGGCAGCATCACCGTCGCCGAGGTGGAGGAGCTCGTCGAGCCGGGCGCGCTGAGCCCGGACGAAATCCACCTGCCGGGCATCTTCGTCCAGCGGATCGTGGTCCTCACCCCGACCGAGGCCGCCGACAAGCAGATCGAGCGCCTTTCCCTTTCCGCGTCTTCGACACGAGGAGCCGTACGCGCATGAGCACCACCCTCGGAACGCGGCTGGGCTGGACCCGGGACCAGATGGCCGCCCGCGCCGCCGCCGAACTCACCGACGGCTCCTACGTCAACCTCGGCATAGGCCTGCCCACCCTCATACCCGGCCACCTGCCCCCGGACGTCCATGTGGTCCTGCACTCCGAGAACGGCATCCTGGGCACAGGCCCGTACCCGACCGAGGCCGAGGTCGACCCCGACCTGATCAACGCGGGCAAGGAGACCGTCACGGTGCTGCCCGGAGCCTCCTTCTTCGACTCGGCCCTGTCCTTCGGCATGATCCGGGGCGGCCACATCGACACTGCCGTGCTCGGCGCGATGCAGGTCTCCGCCGCAGGCGACCTGGCCAACTGGATGATCCCGGGCAAGATGGTCAAGGGCATGGGCGGCGCGATGGACCTCGTCCACGGCGCCCGCCGCGTCATCGTCCTGATGGAACACACCGCCAAGGACGGCAGCCCGAAGATCCGCACCGAATGCACCCTGCCGCTCACCGGCGAACAGTGCGTCCACCGCATCATCACCAACCTCGGCGTCCTCGACGTCACACCCGAGGGCCTCGCTCTCGTGGAATGCGCGCCGGATGTCACCGCCGAGGACATCGCCGCCCGCACCGATGCACCTCTGATCCGGAAGTCGTGAACCACGGACGGGTCGGGCGGACAGGTACCACGGTTACCGCCGCCCGACGGTCTGCGTCCTGTTCTCACCACCGCAGGACCTCGGTTCCGCCGCCGTCCTCGCCGTCGCGGTGGCCGCGGCGTTCGGGGTGACGTTCCTGCCCGAATCGGCCATCCCGTACCTGGGCCTGCTGCCCTTCGCGCTCGGCATGAAGGCGGTCCGGCGGGCATGGCGGCACCACGACGACGGCGGCGGGGAGCAGCAGACGATCGCAGGCGGTCCCAAGACGCTCGCCGACGTCATCTTTGCCAACGGCGGTGACAACATCGGGGTCCACGTATTGGTGCTTCGCGGGCCGCTTCTTCGCCACCCGCCCGGTCATCGGAAGCACTCAGCCGGCGGGGTCATATCCTCCTGCCGGTCCTGATCGGCCTCGGCCTGCTCATCCTGATCGAGGGCGATGTCTTCGGCTTGTGACCACGTGGGGGGCTGAGCAGGGTAGGCCGGATCGCCGGCCGTGACGCTCGTTTGACGCTCCGAGCTCCTCACGCGATCTTTGCAGGGCCAGGAAATGACCTCTGACCTGTTGGTTTCCTTACTCGCGCTCAGGCCGACACCCTTCCGATGACGCATCACGTGGAGTGCGTGGCGATTCTCGAACCCGCGGCAAAGGGTGCCTGACCTGCTGCTCTTCCGATTTCTCCCTGTCGGCTCACCCGGCCCGTAGGACGTCGAGCGCTGTGAGTGCCACGTGCAGTTCGGTGCGGTGTTCGCCGGACTCGAGATCGCAGTCGAGTATCCGCTCGATGCTGCGCAGACGTTGGTAGACGGTCTCGCGGGACAGACAGCCGGAGCGGGCTGCCAGGGTCTTGTTGCCTGCCGCGTCAAGGTAGTGGCGCAAGGTCGTCAGCAGGTCCGTCCCGTGGCGGGCGTCATGGTCGAGGAGCCGGCTGAGCCGGCGCTCGGTGAAGTCCTGGATCCGGGTGTCCTCCCGGAGCGCGAAGAGCAGGCGGCGCAGGCCGATGTCGGACGGCTGGTGGTAGGAGCGTCCCGGCGGGAGCGGCTGGCCGGGCCCGGTGGCTTCGGTGACACGGGTCGCCTCGCGGAAGGATCGGGCGACGTCGAAGAGGTCCGTCGCCTCGCTGCCTGCGCTGACGGTGGCCCCCGGCGCCAACTCGAGTACGGTGCGGCTCAGGTGTTCGACCACGGGTGGGCAGGGCCGGCCGGGGCGCAGGGACAGGAGGATGCCGAGGCGCGTGGGGCCGAGAACGCCGACGACGGCCTGTGTCCCTTGCTTCCTCAGCTCCTCGCAGAGGAGGGCCTCGCTCCTCGTCGCGTCGGTCTCCTGAGGGAAGTCCGCGAGCACGGCCATGAAGCTGCGGTCCTTGGTGGGCAGACCCAGTGCGGCGACCCGGGCATCGGCGTCCGCAGGAGAGTGGTGACGCTGTCCGACGAGGTCGCGCAGGAGATTGCGGTGCGCGGTGCGTTCCCAGGGCACGGGGTGGATGACGCGGGCGATGGTGAGGGCCATCGCGGCTCTCTCCAGGACCGTCACAGCCGTGGGGCCGAACGCCGAGGGGGTGGGCTGGCGCGGCGGGGCGGGCAGCATGACCACCCGGCCCCAGCTTTCGCCCTGGTACTCCACGGATGTCACGAGCCAGCCGCCGGGTCCGGACACGGAGGTGCGGCCGGCGTGAGGTGTCGCTCGTGAGCGCCGTTCCCAGTCGCTGAGCGCTGCCTCGACCGTGCCTGCGGAGGGCGCGCAGATCAGTGCCTGGTGGGCCAGGTTCTCCAGTACGACGGTGTGGCCGCTCATCTCGGCGGCGGCGCGTACGACCTCCTCGGGCACAGCGCCGCGCAGGGTGAGGGCGGTGAACGCCTCGTGAATGCGCTGGGTCCGCCGCATCTCCTCGGCCTGGTTGCCGAGGATGAGAGCGTGGACGACCTGGGTGACCTCGAGGAAGTTGACGTCCTTGGCCAGGGTCACGAGAGGGAGCCCGCGGGCCTCGCAGGCCTGGACCAGGGCGTCGGGCGGGCGGTGGTAACGGCGGACCAGTTCGATGACCAGGGCCGCCGCGCCGATGTCGGCGAGTTCGTTCACGTAGCGGCGTACGCCGGCCGGCTCCTCCGGCAGGGGCATACCGGTGGTCAGGACGAGCTCGCCGCCCTTGAGGAAAGAGGCAGGGTCGGTCAGCTCGGTCATGTGAACCCAGCGGACGGGGCGGTCGAGCAGGTCTGCTCCGGTGACGACCTGCGGCTGCCCGGCGGACAGGACGGGAAGGGCCAGGACGTCGGCCACGGTGAGCGGATGGCCGGCGGTGGCCATGTCCGGGCCTGCCGAGGAGGTGTCCAGACCGTCGGTGACGGGCCTTGCGGCCGTGTGGTGCTGCTCGCGCATGGGACCTCCGTGGGTGCTCCGTCACCCTGACAAGCCGCACTGACCTGCGCAAGAGCTCTGGAAGGGCTGCTGTGAGCCGGACGAGCGGGGCGTGATGCCCGGTGCGGCTGACACAACGTCCAGATGCCGCGGCGCGGGCGGACAGATCGCGCGTTGGCGTCATCGAGGAACGTGGAGATGCTCGACCGGACCGGAGCCAGACCGACGACCCGCCGGGAGACGATCATGACTGCACTGTCGCCGCACCTTCGCCAGGCCACGCCCGTGGTGGCGGTCCGGGGAGAGGGCGTCCACCTCTACGGTGAGGACGGCCGCCGCTACCTCGACTTCACCGCCGGCATCGGCGTGACCAGCACCGGCCACTGCCACCCCGAGGTCGTGGCGGCTGCCCGGGAACAGGTGGGCACCCTCGTCCACGGCCAGTACACGACAGTCATGCACCAGCCGCTGCAGCGTCTTGTCGGCAAGCTGGGCGAGGTCCTGCCCGAGGGGCTCGACAGCCTGTTCTTCACCAACTCCGGCAGCGAGGCGGTGGAGGCGGCGCTGCGGCTGGCCCGGCAGGCCACCGGTCGGCCGAACGTCCTGGTCTGCCACGGTGGCTTCCACGGCCGTACGGTGGCCGCCGCCTCGATGACGACCTCCGGCACCCGCTTCCGGTCCGGCTTCTCCCCGTTGATGAGCGGTGTCGTCGTCACCCCCTTCCCCTCGGCCTTCCGCTACGGCTGGGACGAGGAGACCGCGACACGATTCGCCCTGCAGGAGCTGGACTACACACTCCAGACGATCTCCTCACCTGCTGACACGGCCGCCGTCATCGTCGAGCCGGTGCTCGGCGAGGGCGGGTACGTGCCCGCGACCCGCGCCTTCCTGGAGGGCCTGCGGGAGCGGGCCGATCGGCACGGCTTCCTGCTGATCCTCGACGAGGTGCAGACCGGAGTGGGCCGCACCGGCCGATTCTGGGGACTCGAGCACTTCGGCGTCACACCCGACATCCTCATCACCGCGAAGGGCCTGGCCAGCGGCTTCCCGCTGGCAGGGATCGCCGCCTCCGACGAGCTGATGGCCAAGGCGTGGCCGGGATCGCAGGGCGGTACGTACGGCGCCAACGCCGTCGCCTGCGCCGCGGCCTGCGCCACCCTTGACATCGTCCGCGACGAGAAGCTCGTCGAGAACGCCGAGGCGATGGGCAAGCGCCTTCGCGACGGCCTGGAGGCGGTGGCCGGCCGGACCGCAGGCATCGGCGACGTACGCGGCCTCGGCCTCATGCTCGCCACCGAGTTCGTCACCGAGGACGGCAGTCCGGACCCCGAGACCGCCGCCCGCGTGCAGCGTGCCGCTGTCGACCAGGGCCTGCTCCTGCTCCTGTGCGGCGCCTGGAACCAGGTCGTGCGGATGATCCCGGCCCTGGTGATCGACGAGACGGCGGTGGACCAGGGACTCCGGGCATGGGCGGCCGCGGTGGAGGCCGGCACATCGGGAGCGGCGCGGCGATAACAGATCCACCGCACCGAGGGCTCCTGTGCGGTCGTCACCGCGGCGACGGTCCGCCCGGTGGCGGCCGCACAGGACATGACGACGTGGTCGACGCAGCCGAGGACGTGCCGGGTCGTACGTCGGACTCGACGGTGACGACGCGGACGCGGCGAAGGCCCGCGCCAGCGGGCTGCCGGGCGTAGTCCGTACGCATCCGGGTCCGCTTGGACTTTCGGCCTCGCCACGGACGGCACGGGCGCAGCGCCCGCAGCACGGTGCGCACGGCACGCTGATCCACTGCCGGTCCTCGGACCTCGGAGCGTGCTTCGTCGAGGCTGTCCTTCACGCGACCATGGTCGGGACCATCGAGTCGTCGGCTGCTTCGCTGAAGGGCAGAGGGTGCGTCATGGACATTCGGCAGCTGGAGTACTTCCTTGCGATCGTTGATCGTGGGGGGTTCAACCGTGCGGCCTCGGCTCTGTACGTGTCGCAGCCGTCGCTGTCGCAGGCCGTGCGGGCACTGGAGCGTGATCTCGGTTCCGAGTTGTTCCATCGCATCGGGCGCAGGGCGGTGCTGACGGAGGCCGGAAGGGCTCTGATCGAGCCCGCCCGGGAGGCCGTGCGGAGTTTGGAGACGGCGCGGGCGAGTGTCGTGGCGGTGCATGAGCTGCGTGAGGGGCGCCTGGACGTGGCGTCCGTGCCGTCGCAGGCCGTGGAGCCGCTGACGAGTCTGGTGAGTGCCTTCAGCCACCGGTACCCCGGCGTCTCCGTGGCCATCAAAGCGGCGTTCACCTCGCGTGATGTGATCGACATGGTGCGCACGGGTGCCGTGGAACTGGGGCTTTTGGCGTCCGCCGGGCCGCTCTCCGACAAGGAGGTCGTCTCCCATGCGCTGGGGCGGCAGCGCTTCGTTCTGATGGTGCCGGCCGACGGCCCGTTCGCTGATCGGACGGCGGTGGACTGCGAGGAGCTCGCAGGACAGCGCCTGATCGTCGGGCAGCCGGGTACCGGGATGCGCGCCTACGTCGACGCGCTGCGGGAAGATGGCATCGAGTTCACCGTCGCCGCCGAGACCGAGCACCGGGTGTCGCTCATGCCCCTGGTACTGGCCGGTGTCGGCCTCGCGGTGATCATGGATTCCTGGCGGGACCTCGCCCGGCAGCTGGGCGCCCGCGTCCTGGACATCGAGCCGGAGACCACCTTGGACATCGCTCTCGTCAGCCGCCGCGGCAGCCTGTCGCCGGCGGCTGCCGCGTTCGTCACGGCCGCCGTCTCGGCCGCCGGCAGCTGATAGGCGCCGCTTATCAGGGATATCCGCTTTGCGTCTTGGACGCCCCGCGGACCGCCTTGCTGCAATCGACGGCATGACCACCAACCACCGCATTGCCCTGATCCCCGGCGACGGCATCGGCGCCGAGGTACTGCCCCCGGCACAGCAGGTGCTCGACGTTCTCGGCCGCCGCCACGGCTTCAGCCTGTCCTACACGTCGTACGACTGGTCGTGCGAGCGGTACCTGCGGGAGGGCGCGATGATGCCCGCCGACGGGATCGACCAGCTGCGCGACAAGGACGCGATCCTGCTGGGCGCCGTCGGCTACCCGGGGGTGCCGGACCATGTCTCGCTGTGGGGGTTGCTGATCCCGATACGGCGCAGCTTCCGCCAGTACGTCAACCTCCGGCCCGTCCGTGTCTTCGCAGGCATCGACAGTCCGGTGCGCGGCGCACAGCCGGGCGAGGTCGATCTCGTCGTCGTGCGGGAGAACGCCGAGGGCGAGTACAGCGAGATCGGCGGACGGCTGAACCAGGGCACGCCCGAGGAGCTGGCCGTCCAGGAAGCGGTGTTCACCCGGGCCGGGGTCACCCGTATCGCCGACTACGCGTTCTCGCTCGCCGCCCGCCGCCGGGGGAAGCTCACCTCCGCCACCAAGTCCAACGGCATCATTCACACCATGCCGTTCTGGGACGAGCTGATCGCCGAGCGGGCCGCCGAGCACCCGGGCGTCACCTGGGACCAGGAGCACATCGACGCGCTGGCGGCCAAGTTCGTCCTCGACCCCGCCCGCTTCGACGTCGTCGTCGCCTCCAACCTCTTCGGCGACATTCTCAGCGACCTCGCGGCCGCGGTCGCCGGCTCCATCGGTATCGCCCCGGCGGCCAACCTCAACCCCGAGGGTGACTTCCCCTCGATGTTCGAGCCGGTACACGGCTCCGCGCCCGACATCGCGGGCCAGGGCATCGCCAACCCGTTGGGCGCGATCTGGTCCGCGGCCATGATGCTCGACCACCTCGGCCATCCCGCCGCGGCCGGGGACATCACGGACGCGATCGCGTCGGTCCTGGCCAAGACCGATACCCGCACCCGTGACCTGGGCGGAACCGCGACCACCGCCGAGTTCACCGACCGGCTGATCGAGCTCCTCTGAGCTGTCTCCTGGGGCCGTTGCGCGTCCCGGCCGGGCGAGGGGGTCATGCGCCGGGAACAGGAGCCTCACCCGCGTCCAGGACCAGCACCGCGACATGCAGGGACGTGCGCTGCAGACCTGATTCCAGGTCGCAGCCGAGGAGCCGTTCGATGGTGTGGAGGCGCTGGTAGTACGCCTGCCGGGACATGCCGGCGCTTTTCGCCGCCACCGACTTGTTCCCGGCCGCCGCCAGATAGGCGCGCAGTGCCGGGAGCAGATCGCCGCCGTTGCGGTCGTCGTGCTCGATGAGGCGGGTCAGTTGCCGTTCCGCGTACCGCTGAAGACGGGTGTCCTCGCGCAGGACGCCCAGCAACTCCGGCAGCCGGACGTCGGCGGGGACGTAGAACGACCGCTCCGGGGAGGCCGGTGTGACGGCCTCGGCCGTCTGCTCCGCCTCCTGCCACGACCTGGCGATCCCGCCGAGGTCGGTCACCCCGGGGCCGACGGCGACGACTGCCCGCGGTCCGAGCTCTTCCCGGGTCAGGCGGCCGATCTGCTCGGCGACCGGCTGCCAGGCGCTCGCCTGGGCCAGAGCCATGAGTACCCCGATGCGGCCCGGGGCCGTCTCACCGACCAGGGCACGGATGCCGGTGTGCGTCAGCGCCTTCGCGATCCGTTCGTCGAGGTGCTCACCACCGGTGCCGCTGTACGGGTGGCGGATGACCACGGCGAAGAGGCGGTGTCCGAGGGTGGGCAGTCCCAGTGCCTCGGCGCGGGCGCGGGCGTCCGCGGGGGAGCGGAAACGCCGTTCGTACAGGTCTCGCAGTACGGAGCGGTGGGCCCGGCGCTCCCACCAGGCCTGCCCCGCCAGACGCGCCATGGTCAGGGCGATCGCCGCACGCTCCAGCACCAGGACGTGTTCCGGGTCGGGCTCGGCGCTCAGCCGGTCCTCCAGCAGGACCAGCCGCCCCCACGGGCCGTGGTGGTCCTGCACCGGCGCGATCAGCCACCCCTCCGGGCCGCTCGGCGTGAGCCTCTCCGGTGTAGGGGCGGCCCGCGAACGCCGCGACCAGGCCGATACCACCGGCTCGTACGGCCTGCCGAGCAGCTCGCACATCAGGACCCGGTGGGTGAGGTCCTCCAGCACCACCGGGGCTCCGGTGAGCTCCGCGGTGGTGTGCACCAGTTCCTCGGGGTCCGCGCCCCGCAGCGTCAGAGCGGTGAAGATGTCCTGGATGTCCCGTCCGCGGCGCAGCAGGGCCCCCTGGGCGTCCAGGATGAGCGCGTGCACCGCCTGCGTGACGTCGATGAACCGGACGCCCCGGGCCAGCTCGACCAGCGGCACGCCGCGAGCGCGGCACGCCGCCACCAGCTCCTGGGGCACCTTCTGGTACCGGTAACCGAGCTCCACGATCAGGCCGGCCGCGCCGACATCCGCGAGCTGGTCGACGTAGCCGCGCAGCTCGGAGGCGTCCTCGGGATGCGGCACACCGGTCGTCAGGATCAGCTCGCCGCCCTCCAGGAAGTCCGCGGGGTTGAGCAGCTCGGTGACATGCACCCAGCGCACCAGGCTGTCCAGTTGCGACTCGCCGGCCAGGACGCGCGGCATCCCTTCGGCGAGCACGGGCAGGCCCAGTACCTCCTTAAGAGTAGGGAAGTGCCCGGTTGCATGGTGTCTGGGCGGCATAGGGGGTCTTTCATCCGAGGGAATCGGGCTCACCTTCGCACCGGCCACTCATCGTGACAAGAGGAGAGCCCTCATTGGTGCAGTGCGGCCGTCCGCAGTGACAGACCGTCTTGAGAAGGCCCCGAGTCGGAACACTGTGTGGGTTGACCTGCAGGTTCTGCCGGGCGGAAAGTGAACGCCATCCCCAGCAGGATCCGGACTGGAAAGGTCCGCACGGTGTTCCGCACCGTGCTGGGGCCCGACTGCCACCCGGACCACACCATCGAGAGGAGCGACCTCATGCGCATCCCGAAGCGCGTCGCCGTGATCGGTGCCGGCACCATGGGCAGCCAGGCCATGTGGCGACTGGCCGCCCGGGGAGCCGAGGTCATCGGCTACGACCGTTACGCACCGGGTCACGACCGAGGCGCGGCCGGGGGCGAGAGCAGGATCTACCGGGCCGCCCACCTCGGCGAGCCCGCGTACATTCCGCTGCTGCGGCTGGCGGACCGGATGTGGGAGCAGCTCCAGGCGGAGACGGGCCGGTCGCTGCGACGCCGCAGCGGCAGCCTCGTGATGGGAGGGACCGCCTCTCCGTCCATGCGCCTCCTCCTGTCCACCAGCGCCGCGCACGGGCTGGATCACGAGGTCCTGGACCGGGAGGAACTCGCCCGCCGCTACCCGCAGCACCGGCTCCCGGACGGACACACCGCCGTCCTCGACCGGTTGGGCGCCGTCATCAGGCCGGAGGCGTCCATCCAGGCCGCCGCCGCCCGTGCCGAGCACCTGGGCGCCCGGCTGTACCGCTACACCACGGTGCGCGAGGTCGTCCCCGCGGCGGGCGGCGGGGTGCGGGTCGTCACCGACCTGGGCACGGACCACGTGGACGCCGCCGTGGTGACCGTGGGCCCCTGGATCAACACCCTGCTCCCGGACCTCCCCCGGACCGTCGACGTCCGCCGGGTGGTCTGCTCCTGGCACCTGCCCACCCGCCACGACTGGTTCGCGGGCGGTGCCCCGTCCTTCGTGCGCGCCGCACCCCACGACTGCTTCGGAATCCCGTCGCCCGACGGCATCTCCGTCAAGCTCGGTCTCTCCTTCAAATACCATGCGCCGGTGCCCGAGCCCGATCGGCTCGACCGTACCGTCCGCCCCGAAGAACTCGGTGACTTCCGCGAGCTCATCGGTGAACTCATGCCCGACCTGAACCCCGATCCCATCAGGATGTCGGCCTACATGGAGGGCTACACCGAGTCCGGACACCCGATCGTCGGTCATCTCCCCGGCGAGGACGACATCATCGTCATGGCCGGGTTCTCCGGCAGCGGTTTCAAGTTCTCGCCCGCGATGGGAGAGATCGCCGCCGACCTGGCGGTCGACGGCACCACGGAGCACCCCGTCGACTTCCTTGCTCCGGCAGGAGTCGGCGCCGCCTGATCCCCGGCGATGGTCGACGTCATCGCCCGCCCACTCCACTCCCCACTCCCGACATCTCTGTCATGAGCATGCCTAAAAAGGGCCCGCGCCGGCCCTGACCGATCCCCCGACGCAAGAAAGTGGAGCACCTCCATGCCCATTCCCTCGTTCCAGTTCCGCCCGAAGTACGTCTCGTTCGACTGCTACGGCACGTTGATCGAGTGGCCGATGACCCCCATCACGCGTGAGCTCGTCGGCGACCAGATCCAGGCCGAGCACTGGGACCAGTTCGTCAAGGAGTTCCGCGGCTACCGCTACGACTCGGTCCTCGACAAGTACTACCCCTACGAGCAGACGCTGCAGGCCGCCTTCGAGGGGGTCTGCCGCAAGTGGGGCATCAAGGCGGCCCCGGACGCGGGCAAGCGGCTCGCCGACGGCGTGCGCAGCTGGGGCCCGCACGCCGACGTGCCGGAACCCCTGAAGAGGATGGGCGAGAACTACAAGCTGGTGATCCTCTCCAACGCCGACGACTCCTTCCTCGCCGAGAGCGTGCCCCGGCTCGGCGCGGACTTCCACGCGGTCTTCACCGCGGAGCAGGCCGGCTACTACAAGCCCCGCTACGCCGCGTTCGAGTACATGCTCGACCAGCTCGACGCGTCCCCCGAGGACTTCGTGCACGTCTCCTCGCACACCCGCTACGACCTGATGCCGATGCACGACATGGGCTTCCGCAACCTCGTCCTGCTGGACCGCGGCTGCGACCCGGTCACCCACGGCTACGACTACGTGACCGTCAAGTCCCTGGACGAGCTCAACCAGATGCTGGGCATCTGACGCGCGACGCGCACCCGTTCACCCAGCACCTTCAGCCCCCCCGTCCGATCCGCACGTCGTCCCCGCATCACGGATTCCCCGTATCCCCGTATCCCCGGCATTCTCCAGGAGGCACCGCCATGGAAACCAACCGGACAGCCCGCAGAACCGTACTCCGCACCGCAGGCGCTGTGGCCGCCGCCATGCAGGTCAACAGGCACTTGGGCGTCCCGATCGTCACGACCGCCCTGGCCCTCGCGCTCGCCGCGTGCGGGGCGAGCGGCACCGGGCAGAACGTGGGGGCGAAGAGCACGACGCAGGGTGGAGGGTCCGGCGCGTCGGCCGAGCACACCGACGACATCGCGGTGAGCGTGAAGCCGGACCCGGAGGCGGTGAAGCTGCTGCCCGCGGCGGTGAAGGCCAAGGGCACGCTCTCGGTGGCCATGGACCTGGCGTACCCGCCCACCACGTTCATGGCATCGGACAACAAGACCCCGATCGGGTTCAACCCGGACATGTCCCGGCTGATCGCTGCCAAGCTCGGCCTGAAACTCCAGATCAACAACGTCAAGTTCGACACCATCATCACCGGACTGCAGGCCGATCGGTACGACTTCACCGCCTCCACCATGGGCGCCACCAGCGACCGGCTGAAGGTGCTCGACATGGTGGACTACGTCAACTCCGGAACCGGCGTGTCCGTCCCCTACGGCAACCCGCAGAAGCTGGGCACCCACACGCTGTGCGGGCACCGTGTCGCCGTCCCCTCCGGCAGCACCGCGGAGCTGCAGTGGCTGCCCCAGCTGTCCAAGCAGGACTGTACGAGCAAGGGCAAGCCGGCCATCAAGGCAGTGACCCTGCCCAGCGTCAACGACGCTCTGACCCAGCTGGTCTCCAAGCGGATCGACGCGGTGATGTACGACTTCGTCTCGCTCGAGTGGGCGGCTGCGCAGCAGCCCAGGACGTTCGACGTCCTCAGGCCCCTGGTGGCCACCAAGCCCGCGACCGTCGCGCTGAAGAAGGACTCACCGCTGACCCCCGCGGTGAAGGCCGCCATCCAGTCGATCATCGACGACCCCAAGTACACCGAGGCGCTGGGCCGCTGGGGTCTCAAGGACCTCGGGATCAAGACCGCGGCCATGGCCGTCCCGCAGGACTGACATGTCCACGGATCTGATCGGTACGAAGACCAGGAGCCGACCCGTGTCACAACTGCCGGCCGAAGAAAAGAAGCGGATCACGCCGAAACGACCGCGCGACTACGTCGCCTGGGGCGTCGCGATCGCGGTCGTCGCCGGTCTGGCGTGGACCGCGGTGACGAACGAGAACTATCGCTGGCCGGTGGTGTTCAGCTACTTCACCACGGAGACCATCCTCAACGGCCTGCTGATCACGCTGCTTCTGACCGTGGCGAGCATGGCTCTGGGCACGCTGCTGGGGCTGGTGCTGGCGGTGATGCGGATGTCGCACCAGCGGCCCATCTCCGGGCTGGCGCAGCTCTACATCGCCTTCTTCCGCGGCACCCCGGTGCTCGTGCAGCTGGTCTTCTGGTTCAACATCGCGGCGCTGTACCCGAACCTCTCCGTCGGCATCCCGTTCACCGACATCTCCACGCCGGTCAACGTGAACGCGATCATGACCCCGATGACCGCGGCCGTGGTGGGGCTGACGCTGAACCAGGCCGCGTACATGTCGGAGATCATCCGCGGCGGGTTCGCCTCGGTCAGTCGCGGACAGCACGAGGCGGCGGAGTCCTTGGGCATGTCGGGGTTCACCAAGCTCCGGCATGTGATCATCCCGCAGACCATGCCGGCAGTCATCCCGGCCACCGGCAACCAGGTGATCGGCATGCTCAAGGAGACCTCGCTGGTGAGCGTGCTCGGCGTCGCCGACCTGCTGAACAGCGCACAGTCGATCTACGCCCGCAACTACCAGACGATTCCGCTGCTGATCGTGGCCAGCCTCTGGTATCTGATCATGACGCTGGTGCTGAGCGTGCCGCAGTCCATGATCGAGCGCCGTTTCTCCCGCTCGACCCGGACGCGGCTGACCCCGGCCGCCACGTCGGCCGAGCCGGGGGCGGGCCAGCCAGTTCCCACCACGAGGGAGTCCCTGCTGTGAACGCCGACGGAACGATCGTCGCACGCAAGCTGTGCAAGAGCTTCGGACGTCACCAGGTCCTGCGTGACATCGACCTGACCGTTGCGGCCGGGGAGATCTCCTGCATCATCGGGCCGAGCGGATCGGGCAAATCGACACTGCTGCGGTGCATCAACGGCCTGGAGACCGTCAACCGAGGAGTCCTGCGGGTCAACGGAGAGGACTTCGGCTACGTCGAGAAGGACGACGCCTACCACGCCGTCCGCCCGCGGCGGCTGGCCGAGCAGCGGGCCCGCATCGGCATGGTGTTCCAGCAGTTCAACCTGTTCCCGAACATGACCGCCGAAAGCAATGTCATGTCCGGACCGGTGCTGGTACAGAAGAAGAACCGCGCCACCTGCCGGGAGCAGGCACAGGAGCTGCTGGCCAAGGTCGGCCTCAAGGGCTGTGGCCACAAGTACCCCGCTCAACTCTCCGGCGGCCAGCAGCAGCGCGTGGCCATCGCCCGCGCGCTGGCGATGGAACCCACCATCATGCTGTTCGACGAACCCACCAGCGCGCTGGACCCCGAGCGCGTGGGTGAAGTACTCGCAGTCATGCGCGACCTCGCCGGCAACGGAATGACCATGCTGCTCGTCACCCACGAGATGGGCTTCGCCCGCGAGGTCGCCGACGAAGTGCTCTTCATGGACGAAGGCATCGCGGTCGAGCGCGGCGACGCCCGCGAAGTGCTGGCCAACCCCCGTGAGAAACGAACCCAGGCCTTCCTCGAAAGGGTGCTGTAGGCAGCGGCACCGACGGGTGGCAGCGGCTCCGGCAGCGAGGCTGGAGGAGACGCTGACCCGACTGCGGTGAACGTGACACCCGCGCCCTGCCGGTCCTGGTCTCCGACGCCCGCCGTTTACACGTCGCCCCGGCCGTCACAGCCGTCAGCGCGGTGCGGGCTCCTCATCGTCCTGGCGTCCTCGCCCCTCATCGGTCGCTCTCGTTCGCAGAGTCGGCGGCCACCGGGACGGCCAGAACGTCCTCCTCGCAGAACCCGTCACCTGAGCCTTGCGCCGGCACGGGCCTCGCCACCGCTGACATCGCCGTCGGCCGGGCCCCTGGCGCTGCCCGGCCGTGCCCCCTTCGAAACCCCCCGCTAAGGACCCGAGATGAAGACGATTCCCTACTGGATAGAAACCGCCGGGGCGTTTCCCGACCGATCCGGCAAGCCGCTGACCGAGGACACCGACCTGGTGGTCGTCGGCGCCGGCCTGACGGGTCTGTCCACCGCCCTGCACTCCGCCCGCAAGGGCGCCCGCGTCACCCTCCTCGAGAAGGGCCAGATCGGCTCCGGTGCCTCCGCCCGCAACGGCGGTATGGCCAACCTGGGCTTCACCATCGGCGTGGGCCAGGCCATCCGCCGGTACGGACTCGAACGGGCCCGCGAGATCTACACCTCCTACGGCGAGGCCGTGGACACCGTCGAGCGGCTCGTGAACGAGGAGTCCATCGACTGCCAGTTCCGCCGCGTCGGACGCCTGGGTGTCGCGTCCCGCCCCGCCCACTTCGAGAGCAAGAAGGCCCAACAGCGCGACCTGGCCAAGTACTTCGGACACGAGACCACTCTGATCGGCAAGGCCGAGCTGCGTTCCGAGATCGGCTCCGACGCCTACCACGGCGGCCTGCTCGACCCGTTCAGCGCGGCCCTGCACGTCGGCCGCTTCGTGCGCGGTATGGCCGAGGCGTGCGAGCGCACCGGTGTCGAGATCCACGAGCGCAACGCGGCCATCGGCGTGCGGCGTACCGCCGCCGGCCGGTTCGAGGTCAGCACGGAGCGCGGCGTCATCCGTACCGGGCAGGTCATGATGGCCACCGACGCCTACACCGACAAGAACTTCCCGTGGCTGCGCCGACAGCAGGTCTGCGTGGGCAGTTTCATCATCGTCACCGAGCCGCTCGGCGAGGAGCTCGCCCGGGACATCATTCCCAAGGCCCGCCTCATCGTCGACTCCAACAAGGTCTGCCACTACTTCCGGCTCACCCCGGACAACCGGCTGCTGTTCGGCGGCCGCGCCCGTTTCGCACCGTCCGACCCCACCTCGGACAAGAAGAGCGGGGCCGTCCTGTTCCGTGAGATGTGCGAGATCTTCCCCCAGCTCTCCCGCACCAGGATCGAGTACGTGTGGGGCGGCTCCGTCGGCTTCGCCATGGACCGCATCGTGCACGCCGGGCAGACCGAGGACGGCGTCCACTACTCCATGGGATACGCCGGCCACGGCGTCCAGATGGCCACCCACATGGGGCAGGTCATGGCCGAGGTGATGGACGGCCACCCCGAGGTCAGCCCCGTCCGCGACCTCGCCCCGCCCCGCATCCCCCTCTACAACGGCACCGCCTGGTTCCTGCCCTTCGCGGGCGCCTACTACAAGACGCTCGACCGCATCCGCTGACCGGTCGGCAGCCCCTCTACACCCACAAGGAGACACCCACGATGACTGTCGTCCGTGATGTTCCCAAGCAGCTGTTCATCGGCGGCGATTGGCAGGACGCGGAGTCCGGCCGGACCCTGTCCGTCGACAACCCGGCCACCGGCGAGGAACTGTGCCAGGTCGCCGACGCCTCACCCGCCGACGGCCGGCGTGCCCTCGATGCGGCGGTCGCCGCGCAGGCCGCCTGGGCCGCCACCCCGCCGCGCGTGCGCAGCGAGATCCTGCGCCGCGCCTACGACATCATCGTCGCGCGCACCGAGGACCTCGCGCTGCTGATGACCCTGGAGATGGGCAAGCCCCTGGCCGAGGCGCGTGCCGAAGTGGCCTACGGCGCGGAGTTCTTCCGCTGGTTCTCCGAGGAAGCCGTGCGTATCGACGGCGGCATGATGGTTGCCCCCGACGGCAGGAACCGTCTGCTGGTCACCCGTCAGCCCGTCGGCCCCTGCCTGCTCATCACCCCCTGGAACTTCCCCCTGGCGATGGGCACCCGCAAGATCGGTCCCGCCGTCGCCGCCGGCTGCACCATCGTCCTCAAACCCGCCCCCCAGACCCCCCTGACCAGCCTCGCACTGGCGGAGATCCTCACCGAAGCGGGCCTGCCGGCCGGTGTGCTGAACATCGTCACCACCTCCGACGCCGCCGGCGTCGTCGAACCCCTCCTTCGCGGCGGGAAGATCCGCAAGCTCTCCTTCACCGGCTCCACCCAGGTCGGGCGGGTCCTGCTGGCCCAGTGCGCCGACACCGTCGTCCGCACCTCCATGGAACTGGGCGGCAACGCTCCTCTCATCGTCTTCGACGACGCCGACCTCGACACCGCCGTCGAGGGCACCATGGTCGCCAAGATGCGCAACATGGGCGAGTCCTGCTGCGCGGCCAACCGCATCCTCGTCCACACCGCCGTCGCCGAGGAGTTCGCCTCCCGCCTCGCAGCCCGCATGGCCGCCCTCACCGTCGGGCCCGGCACCGAAGCCGGCACCGACGTCGGCCCCCTCATCGACGCCGCCGGCCGCAGCAAGGCCCACGACCTGGTGCAGGACGCCGTCAAGCGCGGTGCCACCGTCCTGACCGGCGGTGAACTGCCCGAAGGGCCGGGCTGTTTCTACCCGCCCACCGTCCTCACCGGCATCGCCCCCGACGCCGCGATCATCGACAACGAGATCTTCGGCCCCGTCGCCGCGATCCGCACCTTCGAGACCGAGGACGAGGCCGTCGCCGCCGCCAACGACACCGAATTCGGCCTGGCCGCCTACCTGTTCACCCAGCACCTCGACCGTGCCCTGCGGGTGGCCGAACGACTCGAAAGCGGCATGATCGGCATCAACACCGGACTGGTCTCCAACCCCGCCGCGCCCTTCGGCGGCGTCAAGCAGTCCGGCCTGGGCCGCGAGGGCGGACGCGTCGGCATCGACGAGTTCCTGGAGTACAAGTACCTGGCCGTCCCCGTCGGAGCCTGACATGCGCGAGCGACTCGTCGTCCTCTACCGCGGCAACCGGCCCCCCGCCACCGCACGCATCGAAAGCCTCGCCGACACCGTCTACGCGACCGAGGAGGAACTGCCCTACCTCCTCCCCGGCGCCGACGTCCTCCTGGCCTGGGTGACCATCACCCCGGCCCTCCGGGAGGCGTGGCCCGACGATCCGCAGAAGGCGCCCCGCTGGGTCCACGCGTCCTCCGCGGGCGTGGACTCCTTCCTGTTCCCCGCCCTGGTGGACGACCCGCACGTTGTCCTGACCAACGCCCGCGGGGTCTACGAGCAGCCGACCGCCGAGTACGTCCTGGCCCTGATCCTCGCCCTCGCCAAGGACTTCCCCGGTACGTGGGAGCACCAGCGGCGCCGCGAGTGGCGTCCGCGCCCCAGCGACGGCATCACCGGACGCACCGTGCTGGTCTGGGGGACGGGGCCGATCGGCCGGGCCATCGCCCGGCTGCTGCGCGCTGTGGGGATGCCTGTGTGCGGCGCGGGCCGCGAGGCCCGCACGGACGACCCCGACTTCGGCACGGTCCACGGTGCGAGGACCCTGCGCCGTGCGCTGACGGAAGCGGACTACGTCGTCCTGGCCGCACCCCTCACCGAGGACACCCGGGGCATGGTCGACGCCTCCGTGCTCGCCGCCATGAAGCCGGGGGCGCGGCTGATCAACGTGGGCCGTGGCGGACTCGTCGACGAGGAGGCGCTGGTCGACCACCTCGCCGCCGGACGGCTCGCCGGCGCAGCCCTGGACGTGTTCGCCCAGGAACCGCTGCCTGCCCAGTCTCCCCTGTGGAACATGCCCGGCGTGATGATCTCCCCGCACACGGCGGGCGAGACCACCAGTGAGCGGGAGGCGCTGATCGAGGTGTTCTTCGACAACTTCGCCCGCCACCTCGAAGGCCGGCCGCTGCGCAACGTGGTGGACAAGCGGCGCGGATACGTGGTCGACGACACGCGCCCAGCCTGAAGGCGGGCAGCACGGATGGGACCGGGCGGTGGCCGCCCGGTCCCATCGCCCCGTACCGCCTCGCTGAGCAGCGCTTATGAAACGGTCAGGTAGATCTTGCGCACGGTCTCGATGGTCTTCCAGACACCGACGTAGCCCGGCTTCATGACAAAGCTGTCGCCCGCCTTGTAGATCACCGGCTCGCCGCCTTCCGGCGTGAGTTCGATGACGCCGGAAAGGATGTGGCAGAACTCGAAGAGCTCGCCCTTGATCGAGTGCGTCTCGCCGGGCGTGGCTTCCCAGACGCCCGTTTTGATCGTTTCCCCGCGGGCGGCGTCCTGGGCCCAGGTCCTGTAGGTCGGGTTGCCGGAAATCAGGCGCTCCGGCAGCGGGCCGGACTCCTGGGGTGCGAAGGAGGGGTTGGGATCGATGGTCTTCAGGAGCGACATGTTCTTCCTCAGTGGATGTGACAACGACGAACATCGGGAGCGGACATACCGGGCGTCACCGGGCCGAGTCCGCCCCCACTCCTCGCGCATCTGTCCGTCCTCCGCCGCCAGGGTGGGGGGTGACGGCGTGCCGATCACCGCAGGCGACCCGACGGGCGGCCTCGGCAAGCACCGGATCGACCGTGCCGGGCGTGATGCTGGAACCGGCCCGCACCGGCGGTGTGGAGCGTGCGACTGCCCCGGCCCCTCGAGTATTTCCGACGCCCCGCACGGAGCCCACGCGTGATCTGTCCGTCGCGGACACGATGTTCGGACGTTGTGTCAGGCGTGAGGCCGGAGGGGCATTCACGGCTCCGATCGGTCCAAGGGGAGTCGCAACCGTCCGTGCCGCTGGATGCGCCCGTGGCGACCGATCCGCGGCGCCCCGTCCGCCCAGGAAGCCCACGCCACCCGTGAACGAGGCGCTCATGCGTCTTTCCCTCGCCGACTCCGGTGGTCGTGGAGCCAGCGGAGACCTTCGCTCGTACCGGCGCGGGGGCGGTACTCGCAGCCGATCCACCCGTCGAAGCCCAGCCCGTCGACCACGTCGAGCAGGTGGCGGACGTTGAGCTCACCCTGGTCGGGCTCATGCCGGTCGGGCACGCCCGCGATCTGCAGATGTCCGACCCGGCCGGTGGGCAGGTCGCGGCGCAGGGTCGCGGTGAGGTCGCCCTCGACGATCCGGCAGTGGTAGAGGTCGAGCTGCACCTTGAGATGCGAGGCTCCCACCTCCTGCACCACGGCGTGCGCCTCGGCCTGGGTGCTCAGGAAGTACCCGGGCATGTCGCGGCCGTTGATCGGCTCGATCAGGATGTCGACGCCGGCCGCGGCGGCCCGCTCCGCGGCCCAGGCCAGGTTGGTCAGGTAGGTGTCACGGTGCTTGGCCCGCTCGACCGGTGGCGCGTCCGGCCGGACCACCCCGGCCATCAGGTGCACCCGCGGGCAGCCCAGCGCCGCCGCGTACTCCAGCGCCCGGTCGATCCCGGAACGCACCTCCGCCTCGCGTCCGGGCAGTGCCGCCGTCCCGCGCTCTCCGGACTCCCACGCTCCAGGAGGGGCGTTGAAGAGCACCTGCTCCAGGCCGTGGTCGTCGAGCCGGCGGCGCAGCTCGGCGGCGTCGTACGCATAAGGGAAGAGGTACTCCACGGCCTCGAAGCCGTCAGCCGAGGCCGCGGCGAAGCGGTCGAGGAAATCGTGCTCGGTGTACATCATGGACAGGTTCGCTGCGAACCTCGGCATGCTGGCTCCTGTGTTCCGGCCGGGGACGGCCAAGGGCAGTGGTTGACGGCCTGCTTCTTGAGGGTTGCCGGCCATCCGCAGGGAAGGGATCTGGCGGAGGGCGCCCGGTCGGGCACGACGCCACGCACTGCAGAGACCGCAGCACCGTGGACCGCGTCATCAAGGCCGGACCGAAGTGATGCGGTGCCATTATCTGGCTCCGCAGTCTCCCTGCCATTCCGTGGTCTCGAAGGCCCCGGCTGTGGCACGGACAGCTTCAGACGCCTGCTCGTTCAGCACACGCACCGCGTCCTCCGCTCCGCTGCGTGGGCTGGAGAGCACGGGCTTGCCGACGGCTTCGGCGATCGCGGGAGCCAGCCGTGCCATGGACGCCTGGGCCAGCACGATCACGTCGACCTCGGTGGCCAGCGCCCGTGCCCCGTCCAGCACCATCGCGTCGTGGCGGTCGCGGTCACCGGACATCAGCACCGAGAAGGCGCCCTCGCAGAGCCGTTCTCGGACGGTGATCTCGCGACCGGCCGCCCGGGCCTTCTCCTCGACGAGGGCACGGGTCGGCGGCAGCGTCGTGGGGACCGTGGCCAGGACGCCGACGGCGTCAGCGGACTCGACTGCTGACGCGGTCATCGCGTCGTCGATCTTGACGATCGGGACGGAGACCAGGCGTCGGGCCACGTCGATGGCCGGACCGACCGAGGAACAGGCGGAGAAGATGACGGCGGCCCCTGCGGACTCGGCGGCCTGGGCCAGGTGCACCATGCGCTGCGTGCTGGCATGGGAGACCTCACCGTCGCGCACCACGGCCGCGAGCACGTCGCTGTCGACGAAGTGCAGGACCTTGGCGTCCGGCGCGAGTTCCGCGAGGTACTCGTTGATGACCGAATCGGGGTTGATGAACAGCAGGCTGGTGTGCAACACGGCGATCGAGGCAGTGGTGGACAAGGTGTCTCCAACAGGGTGAGGTATCGGGCCGCGTGCCGATGACGGCACGAGAGCACGAGACGAAGCGGTACGGTCCAGGTCAGCGGGGCCGAGTTCAGGTCAGGCGTTTCCCCCTTCGGCGTGGGGGCTCAGGCGGCTGATGACATCCAGGGCGGCGTCCCGGACCGCGTCACGGCCGGCCGCCCACAGGGAGACGACGTCGGAGCCGGGCAACGCGGACGGGAGGGCCACGCGGGTGGCCTCCAAGTAGGCGCGGCGCAGTTCGGCGTTGACGTTGACCTTGGCGACTCCTCGGGCGAGGGCGCCGTGCAGCTCCTCGACGGGCAGACCGCTTGCGCCGTGCAGGACGAGCGGGACCGGTACGGCCTCGTGGATCGCGGCCAGCCGCTCCAGGTCCAGGCGGACCGGGTGCTCGGTGAAGCCGTGGACGTTGCCGACGGCGACGGCGAGCGCGTCCACACCCGTCGCGGACACGAAGTCGGCCGCCTGCTGCGGGTCGGTCATCGCCGCGGTCTGCGCGACGGCGTCGGTGGAGACGTCCTCGTCGCCCGGCAGGGCACCGAGCTCGGCCTCCACCCAGGCGCCGTGGCTGCGGGCCCGGCGGACCGCCTCCTTCGTCAAGGCGATGTTCTCGGTGAACGGCAGGTGGGAGCCGTCGACCATGACAGAGGTGTAGCCCGCCTCCAGGCAGGCGGTGATCTCCTCCAGGTCCCGGCTGTGGTCGAGGTGCACCCCGAGGCGGGCGGCGCAGTGTCCGGCCGCGTGCAGCGCCAGCGACATCAGGGCGTCGCGCCCGGCGTGCTTGAAGGGGCTGGAGCCCGCCTGGATGATGACCGGCCGTCCGGCGGCCTCGGCGGCGGCCGTGATGCCCTGGACCGTCTCCAGGTTGTAGGCGACGAAGCCAGGCAGGGCGTGACCGGCGGCCGCGGCCTCCTTCAGGGCATCGGTTCCGTGCAGCAGCATCAGGCGCTCCTCAGCAGGTCGAGGGCGTCGGCAAGGGCGTCGGAGCCCCCGACGTTCCCGGCGAAGACGATGTAGGGGATGCCGGCGGCGGGGCCGTCCACCGGCTCCCAGAGCGAGACGATGCCCGGCAACAGCGTGCCCCGGGCCCAGGCACGGCGGATCCGAAGGCCGTGGGTGGCGGTGTCGCTGGAGGTGATCCCGCCCTTGGCGAGGACGAAAGCGGGCCGCCGCGAGGCATTGACCTGCCGCACGGCCTGAACGAGCGCGGCGGAGACCCGGCGGGAGATCGCCAGACTGTCGTCCGCGTCGGCACCCGTCACCGGCACGCGAGAGGTGCGGATCACGGCGTCGGCCGAGTCCAGCGCGCCGGCGGCCGCGGCCGCGACCTCGGCGATGTGGGCGTCACGCCGCCCCTCGTCGAGCAGCAGGGCCACGTCCAGCTCGTACTCGGCGATCCCACCTCGCTCCCGCAGCCGGTCCAACTGCCGCGTCGTCAGCGCGACATGAGATCCCACGACGATGAGACCGTGCGGTGCGTCGCCGCGCAGCGGGCGCAGTTCGGCCGGGGTGAGCGGTGCCCGCGCAGCCTGTCCGGCGCGGGCCCTGACGAAGGACGGCCCGACCCGGTACACCAGCCGTGTGCCGTTCGCCTCCGCCTCCGCGAGTGCCAGGGCCAGCACCCGCAGATCGTCGTCGCACACCGCGTCGACCACGGCCGTACGTCCGCCGCGCAGTGAGGACAGCAGCCGCGCCGTGTGCGCCGGGCCGCCGCCGCGCAGGTCGTCGAGGGTGACGCGCAGAACCTCGTCCGCGGGGATGCGTCCGCCCGTCTTCTCCTCGACCCACTCGGGCAGCGAGGAGCTGCGGTAGCCGAAGGTGGCGTCGCGGGCGAACTCGCTCTCGCCGACCGGGAGCAGTCCGTCGGCGGTCCGCATCCAGTGGCGGGAGCCGACGGTCAGCCGGCCCGCCTCGATGTAGGCGGGGACGACTACCACGCCGTCCGGAGCACCTGCGCCCAGCTCCGTCAGCTCCTCTGCGAGGACATCGGTCTCCAGCGGGAAGTGACCGCGAAGCGTGGAGTCCCCGCGGCTGGCCAGGACGTAGCCGGTGCCCTCGGCCGACGAGGCCGCGTGCAGGGCGCGGACGACCTCGCGGTTGCGGGCGGCCGCGTCCTCGGGGGACAGGCTGCGGGTGTTGGTGAGTACGAAGAGGACGGCGCTGTCCTGGCGCAGCGCCCAGCGCAGGTCGTCCACCGTCCAGGACGTCAGGACGGGCACGTCGGCGACCGTCTGGGTGCCGGTCGGATCGTCGTCGAGGACGACGAGACGGGGGCCGCCGGATATGCGGGCGGCCACTTCCGCGGCGCTCACGTCGTGGACCGGAGGCAGCCCTTCCAGCACCGCTGCCTCGGGGACGGGCCCCGTCTGGGCATGAAGGGGTAGAGACATGGCGAATTCCTGCTCTGTTACGAGTGGTTGAGGGGGAACCGGAGCAGCTGGGCGAGGGCGCCGGCGGGGAGGAGGCCCTTGTCCCGTACGAGTTCGGCGACTCCGCGTCCAGCGGCGAGGGCCTCCTTGGCGATGCCGGTGGCCGCCTCGTGGCCGATGTGCGCAGGCAGGCGCGCGCCAGGTGCGTGATGCTCTTTGTGAGGGAGTGCAGGACGACCGGCTCGAAGGCGTTCAGCTGGAGCCGGCCTGCACCGGCGGCAGGTTGATCTCGTGCAGACCCGCGCGCGGAAGGACTTCTCCTCCGCCCTGCAGCAGGCGCGGCCGAACGGCGGAAACCGGACGGGCGGCAGGACATCGGTCCTGCGGTCCCGATGTCGTCACCGGGGATGAGGGTGATGCGGTGGTTCTGGGTTCGTCGTCATACGGCCGATTGCAGCAGCGGGCCGGGCAGCGCGTCCAAGACGCAATGCCGATGTTCTTTATAAGGTCGCCCTATAAGGCGGCCGCAACGTGATGGACAAGCGGCGCGGATACGTGGCCGACGACACGGACCCCGCCTGAAGGATCCGGCAGAACTCGAAGAGCTCGCCATGTGTCCGTCCGGGGGATACCCGAAGGTATGAGCCGCCACCTCCTGCCGGGGGCCCGGCGCCCACCGCCCAGTCCGACCGTCTACGCGACTCCGAGGACGTGCGCGTGTACTTCGCCGTCGGGCGTGACGGGTGGTCGCGTGATGGCGTCCACCGCCGGGACACCAGGGTCAGTGGAGGTCCGGTCCGCCCGCCTCGACGATCTCGTCGAGCACGCTGATCTCCTCGTCGATGTCGTCCGCTACGTCGGGGTCGTCACCGAGGAACGGTCCCGGGACCTCCTCGTCGGCGAGATGCGGGTACTTCTCCAGCAGAAAACGCCGCCGGTAGGCCATCTCGGCTGCGTCGACGATCCCTTCCAGGGTGGTCCAGTTGAGGGTGCCTCCCACGACGATCCCGAACGCGGGTACGGCCTTGCCGAGTCCCTTCTTGGTGAGACGGAAGCCGAACGCCTTCGCGAACTGCTGGGAGACCTTGGTGACGACCGACTCGCTGAGGACTTCCCACGTCTTGCCGCGGAAGAGCGCCTGGGTCAGCCGCGAGATGTCGGCCATCGCGGCGTTCTTGGCGGTGGCCGAACTGGCCGTCCCGACGTTGACGACTGACATCACGAAGAGTTTCTCGGCAGGCTCTTCGGGGTCGTAACCGTAGAACAGCGAGACCTGGCCGACGGCGCGGGACGCGAGTCCGAGGACGGCAGCGGTGTCGGCGGCGAACGCCCCTGCGATCGCGCCTCCCGAAGGCGCCGCCGCGGCGCCGGCGGATGCGGCGATGACGAGCTCTCCTCCGGAGATCACAAGCCCCGCGCCCGCTCCCGAGAGCGCCGCGGCGGCCGGGTAGTACCAGCTTGCCCTCCGTCCACGGACAGCATCGACGAGCTCCAGGTCGAGGCGACGCAGGTCGGGAAGCGACTCGACCTCGTGCCCACGCTTGTTGTGGAGCGCCACCACGCGCTTGGAGGAGAGCCCCGCTCGCGAGACACGCCCCAGGGTCTGCCGTACGGACTGAACGGCCGTACCGCTCCAGTCCGGCAGGGCGTCGACGGTTCCGCGAGCCCCCGCGCCGATCTTCTGAGCGCCCTTGGCAACGAACTGCTGTCCCCGCGAGACCGCCGACCGGGCCCGCGGGCGCTTCTCCAGTTGCTTCGCCGCCTGCTTGCCGAGATGCGCGACGCCGTTGGCAACGTGCTCGCCGGCGTTGGTCATCGCTCGTGACAGCGGGCGGCCCCTGAACTGCTGCAGGGCACGCCATGCCTCGAGCTCGTAGGTCGAGGGAAGCCCATCGGGCTGCTGCCGGTACTGCGGGTCGCTCATGGTCCGTGGAGCTCCTGTCTCTGGACGAGCTGTCAGGCGGGGTGGCTTGGACGGACGACGTCCTGGGGGCGGGCGGCGGCGATCCGGGTGCCGGTGGCGGCGGCCCGGGAGCCCGGCAGCCGGGGCGCCTCCTCGACGAGGTCGCGCAGCGACTCGCCGCCTCGGTACGCCGTCGCCGGGTGGGGCGGATCGTCGCCGTCGCTGCCGGTGCCGATGCGCACCCCGGTACCTCGGCGGAGGCTCGTCGTGACGGAGACCGTAGCGTCGGAGGCTTCCTCAGGAGCGCGCACGTCATCGGCCAGGTGGGCCTCCCCCATGCTTCGCCTGCCGGTGCCGCGCTCGATGCGGAAGCCGCCGTCGACGAGCTCGTGAGTCACTGCCCCGCTCCTCTGCTCTCGGCACGCGTTCCCGCCGACCCCCTGGTGGACGCGCCCCCTTCTGCATCCTGCCGCGCCGCCCCTCGCCTCGGCACAGAGGGCGACGCAGCCGTCACAGTAGACGGGGATGCGGGCGATCGGCAGGAGTTTGCGCGTTCACGCGGTCAACGTACTTTCGAACGGTCGGTGTTGGTGTCGGTGCCCGACGGAGGACGTGCACCGGCTGTGTTCGGCGGCCTTCGGGCTCGTCCCGGTTCGTCGCGCTCACCTCGCACACCCGGAACCGGAGTTGATCCCGCTCGACCCGCTGGGCCGGGCTCTGTCCGCCCGCCCGGACCCGAGCGGCCTGCGGTGCGCCCGGACCGATTTACGCCTGCCACGTCAGGGCGGTGGGCGAAGCGAGCGCCCTCATGGTGCGGTGAGGATGCTCTCAGGCCGGTCGTCGACGGTACGGCAGCGTCGGTCGTCCTGAGGCCGAACGGCAGTCGCGCAGGGCAAGTGTGAATGTATGAGTTTCCGCTCGCATATTCCGCTGCCATGGTGAATTGGACGACAGTAGAAGGGAAATGCTGGACTTCGAGCAGGAGGTTCGTCATGTCCTGTCCACCGTCGGTTGATGCGCGTAAAGCGCTGGATTTCCTCAGGACCAGTGGGCTGGTCGACCTCAGTGTTCCCCTGGAGCGCGTGGTCGGTCAGGTCAGCCAGCTGGACGATGTCGCAGGCTATGTGCTCGCCTGGGAACGCTACGTCCTGGTCGTCGCCAACGAAGTAGCCGACGTCTCGGTGCCTGCAGAAGGCTGATCTGCCGAACAAGGTGACTGCCGGGAGGAAAACGGTGGAAACAGAAGAACCCGGCGTCCGGTCATCTCGAAGGCGCGCGGTGGAGGACCGGGCCGTTGCCTGGCTCGCTGCGCGCCGGGCCATGTTGGACCCGCGCAAATCCCAGCCGGACCAAGTACTGTTCACCCGCAAAGCTCTGATCGAGACGGCCTTTCTGGTGGGATTGCGTGCACGCCTTGATGGTGCACCTCTTACCGGTGGCTATGCGGCCGTTCTCGAACAGGTCGAGGACGTCGCCCGGCAGCCCTCTTACCGGGAAATGATTGCGCGGGACGAAGCTGCCCTCCTGCTGTATGCAGGGACATACGCGGCACTGCGGCTCTGCGGTCGTGAAGACCCGGAATTCCGGCGGATTGTCCAGCAGGCCTCGGGCGGCGGATACGCGGCCGCGTTCGAGCGAGTGCCCTATCGGCAGCTGGATCTGCTCCACACCCTGTACCTGTGCGGGATCGAAAACGACCTGTCCTCCATGGACGAGGTTCTGCCCTTCACCGTTCTGTGCCGACGCCCGAACGTCCTCAAGCTGGGCGACCGCGACGTCTACGCCATCACGCACACGCTGTTCTACGTCACGGACTTCGGTCTGCGTGAGCCTGTATGGCCCCGCGGCTACAGCCCGGGCGAGGCCGTCGAACTCCTCGAAGCGCTCCTCGTGCTGGCCGAGGCCCGTGCGAACGCCGACCTGGCCGGGGAGTTGTTGTGCTGCCTGTACTGCCTCGGCATCACCGACTCCCCAGCGGCAGACCGGGCATGGCGGTTCCTGGAATCCGTCCAGGAGGACAACGGGCGGGTGAACGGGCCCGAAGGCATCATCCACCCCGGACTGGACAGTGGGGATGACGAGTTCCGCCACTGGGCGGAGGGGTACCACACCACCATCGTCGCCGCCCTGGCCGGCCTTCTCGAGCGAAGCCCCCGACGGCCCGCCAAGCCACGCCCGGATCTGCCGACTGCGGATGTCCCTCTGGAAGCGCCCCTCAGGCGCGCTGTCCTGTGGCTGTGCGACGAAAGCATGATGAAAGACCCGCGCGTGGGGCTTCCCGGTGTCGCGGCCGCTGCTGTCGGGGCCGCCGCAATCCGGGAACACCACCTCGCCCGGCCGGCGCTCGAGCACTACGCGGCGCGCCTGGCCGACTCGGCCCCGGCCCTCTGGCAGGAACAGGGCATGGAAGTCGCGGGAGAGTTCGCCCTGGCCCTCCGCACAGCGGGAGTCGGCTGTCCGTCCTTGGAACACTTCCTCAAGGCCACAGCCGATGTGGTCAGCTCACTCGACATGGTCCCTGCCGACATCTACGACAATGTGCACCGGCTTGTCGACCTCGGTCTCCTCGGCCCGTCAACCGCCGCCGTCCCCCGTCAGGCTGTGCCGCACGAACAGCCTCTCTACCCGCTTCAGGCCGCCGTCTCCCTGCGCGAAGCCAGAGAGACGTACCACCTCGGCCAGATCGCAGCCGCCATCCGCAGCCTTGCCCAGGACGGGTGGGGCCGTCACCGCATCACCCAGGACGCCATCTCCTTCCTCATCGCACAGCAGAACACAACGGGAGCCTTCGGATACCCGGCCTGCGACGACCGGGCAACACGCGCCCAAGCCCAGTACGCCTGGACCCGAAGCGCAGTAACAGCCCTAGCCACCATCGTCGGCGGCAGGCCCTGACTCCCGACGCAGCGGTGCGACGAAGCCCCCCGGAAGGCATTCGTCGACTTCCCGCCGCAGTGCCCTGTCCCGGCCGGGGGCACCCACCGGGCAGAGCCGCCAGCGGCAACCCGTGGTGTCTCCCGGCCTGGTCAGCAGACGCCGGTAGTCCGCCCGAAGGCTTCGGGATCGGTCAGGCTGAGCACCTGCGCCTGGCACACGGTCGTAGGCGGCGCGCAGCGCCCGCGGACTGATCGGTGCGGCCACAGAGGGGACCGTGGCGGCCATCGCGGCCGACCGGCCGGCGCTCCCGTTCGCGCGCAGCGGCGCAGCGGCGCACCGGGCCGGCCCCGGTCGTGGCAGGCGGCCCGTCCCCGCCCCCGACGCCGTCTCACGGCCGAGGGCGACGGAGGTGTCCAGCCCGGTCATGACCATCCCGCGGATCAGGAACGTCACTTCGCACTGCACCATGAAGACGATCAAGCGGCCCCGGAGCGGCCGGCCGCGCGGCCGTCGGGGGCGGGGAGAGTCCGATCACGTCGGACCATGCGCTCTTGGCCAGTTCCGCGGGGCACGGTACCTTCACTCTGATATCGACGACGGAAACACGGAAGCCGGTGGAAATCCGGCACGGTCGCGCCACTGTGAACGGTGCGCTCCCCGCAGCGGGAGCGGACCGCGAGTCAGACCCGGGGCCGTCGTCCTGTGCACCACCGAGATGGGACGCGAACTCCCAGAGGAGGCCCTGCCCATGGCGCAGCACGTCGCCCAGCCGACCACCGCCGCACCCGCCGTTCCCGCCAAGCTGCCGCTCAAGGACATCGCTCCGTGGGCGGTCTTCTTCGGCATCCTCATGCTGGTCCTGCTGTACTTCGTCGGCGCCGAGCAGGGCGCCACCTCCGTCGTCTCCGGCGAGGGAGTCCACGAGTGGGTGCACGACGCCCGCCACTTGCTCGGCTTCCCCTGCCACTGACGAGGGGCGCCGCACCACCATGAATTCCGCAACCGTGCGAAACCTTCTGGTGCGGGGCATGCTCGCCGGCCTCGCGGCCGGCGTGCTCGCCCTCGTCGTCGCCTACTTCCTGGGCGAGCCGAACGTCGACAGCGCCATCGGCTTCGAGGAGTCCCACGCCCACGAGCACGAGGTCGAACTCGTCTCCCGTTCCCTGCAGTCCACCGCAGGTCTCGCCACCGGCGTCCTGGTCTACGGCGTCGCCTTCGGCGGCATCGCCGCCCTCGCCTACTGCTTCGCCCTCGGCCGGGTCGGCCGATTCGGCCCGCGGGCCACGGCGCTGCTGCTGTCGGGGGCCGCGCTGCTGGCCGTGTACGTCGTGCCGTTCCTGAAGTACCCGGCCAACCCGCCCGCGGTCGGCGACCACGACACGATCGCCAAACGCACCACCCTGTTCTTCCTGATGATGCTGCTCGGCGTGCTCCTCGCGATCGCCGCGGTGATCGCCGGCAAGCGCCTCGCGCCGAGGCTCGGCACCTGGTACGCCACCGTCGTCGCCGTGCTCGGCTTCGTCACCCTGATCGGTCTGGCGTACGCGTTCCTGCCCGCGGTCAACGAAGTCCCGGCGGACTTCCCGGCCACCCTGCTGTGGCGGTTCCGCCTGTCCACCCTGGCCCTCCAGATCACCCTGTGGACGGCCTTCGGCCTCCTCTTCGGCGAACTGGCCGAACGGCTCCTGAACCCCAGGCCCGTGAAGGCCTCGGCGCGGGCGGCGATGACCGTCCCGCAGTGAGCCGACCGTCATGACACCAGGGCCCCCGGATCGTCCGGGGGCCCTGTCATGCGTGGTCGTCGCCCTGTTCGCCCGCCGGGGCCGGCGGCTGTCCGAGCCGCAGGTTCCAGCGGCCGTCCCGCCCGCTGACCGAGGTGACGCCCAGCGGGGGCACGTCGAGCCGCCAGAACGCCGCCGTCGGCGCCCCCAACACCCGCACCGCCACGGCCCGTACGATCTCCGGCTCGACCACCGCGACCGTGTGCCCGGCCGTCCCGGCCGCCGTCCGCAGCCAGCGCTCCACCCGCGCGCACAGGTCCGCCACCGACTCCCCGCCGTGCGGTGCCGCGTCGGGGTCGGCGAGCCAGCGGCCCACCTCCTGCGGCTCGGCGGCGCCGACCTCGGCGAGGGTCAGGCCCCGCCATCGCCCCACGTCCAGGCCCGCCAGGTCCCCTTCCTCCACCCCGTCCAGCCCGAGGGCGGCCGCCGTCTCCCGGCAGCGCACACTCGGGGAGAGCACCACCCGTACGGCGGCGGGCAGCGACCCGGCGGCGGCCCGCGCCCGGGCCAGGCCGCCCGCGTCCAGCGAGCCACCGTCGTCGAAGCGGGCCCGGCGCAGGGAGTCGTTCATCGCGGGCGGGACGAAGCTGACACGGCTGGTCACGAGGCTCCTTGGGGGTGCGGTCCGTGCGGTCGGGAGCGTGCCCAGGAAGCGTAGGTGCGGGCGGTCCGCAGGGGGCGGCCCGGGTGACGGTGGCTTCGGCAAGCTACCACGGCCCGACGGCCGGCCCGGATCGGCGTGCACGGGGCGGACGGCCACCACGCCGTGCTGTCGTGGGCCGAGATCGACCCCGTCTTCGGCAAGGCGGCCGTTCTCCCCGCCACCACCGCCGACGGCACGCCGCTCGACGGCACGCCGCTCGACGGGGCCGGTCCCCAACCGGTGCTGCCCCAGGACCCCGGAGCTGAACGCGAAGGGCGCCCGGGGCAGGCCCGGGCGCCCTCGCTCAGTTCAGGGTCGGTTCAGGGTCAGACCAGGTCGAACCGGTCCAGGTCCGAGACCTTGGCCCAGGCCGCGACGAAGTCCTTCACGAACTTCTCCTTCGCGTCGTCGCCCGCGTAGACCTCGGCGAGGGCGCGCAGCTCGGAGTTGGAGCCGAAGACGAGGTCGGCGCGGGTGCCGGTCCACTTGAGGTTGCCCGCGTCGTCACGGCCCTCGAAGGTGTGCTGGTCCTCCGAGGTGGACTTCCAGGTCGTGCCCAGCTCGAGCAGGTTGACGAAGAAGTCGTTGGTCAGGACGCCCGGGGTGTCGGTGAACACACCGTGCTTGGACCCGCCGCTGTTGGCGCCGAGGACGCGCAGACCGCCGACGAGGACCGTCATCTCGGGGGCGCTCAGGGTGAGCAGGTTCGCCTTGTCGAGCAGCAGGTACTCGGCCGGCAGGCGGGTGCCCTTGCCGGTGTAGTTGCGGAAGCCGTCCCAGGTCGGCTCCAGCGCGGCGAACGACTCGGCGTCCGTGTGCTCGTCGGTCGCGTCGACACGGCCCGGCGTGAAGGGGACCTCCACGTCGAAGCCAGCGTCCTTGGCGGCCTTCTCGACCGCGGCGGCACCGCCGAGGACGATCAGGTCGGCCACGGAGACCTTCTTGGCACCGGTGTTGAACTCGGCCTGGACGCCCTCGATGACGCTGAGGACGTGACGCAGCTGGTCGGGGTCGTTGGCCTCCCAGGAGCGCTGCGGCTCCAGGCGGATCCGGGCGCCGTTGGCACCGCCGCGCTTGTCGCTGCCGCGGAAGGTGGAGGCGGACGCCCAGGCGGTGGAGACCAGCTCGGAGACGGTCAGACCGGAGGCGAGCAGCTTGGCCTTGAGGGCCGTGACGTCGGCCGCGTCGATCGGCTCGCCCTCGGCCGCCGGCAGCGGGTCCTGCCAGAGCAGGGTCTCCTCGGGCACCTCCGGGCCGAGGTACAGGGACTTCGGGCCCATGTCACGGTGGGTCAGCTTGTACCAGGCGCGGGCGAACGCGTCGGCGAACTCGGCCGGGTTCTCGTAGAAGCGGCGCGAGATCTGCTCGTAGACCGGGTCGAAGCGCAGCGACAGGTCGGTGGTGAGCATGGTCGGCAGGTGCTTCTTCGACGCGTCGTGCGCGTCGGGGATGATCGCCTCGGCGTTCTTGGCGACCCACTGCTTGGCGCCGGCCGGGGACTCGGTCAGCTCGTACTCGTACTCGAAGAGGTTCTTGAAGAACCCGTTGCTCCACTGGGTCGGCGTGGCGGTCCAGGTGACCTCCAGGCCGGAGGTGATGGCGTCGCCGCCCTTGCCGGAGCCGTAGGTGCTGGCCCAGCCGAGGCCCTGCGCCTCGATCGGCGCGGCCTCGGGCTCGGCGCCCACGTTGTCCGCCGGGCCGGCGCCGTGGGTCTTGCCGAAGGTGTGACCACCGGCGATGAGGGCGACGGTCTCCTCGTCGTTCATCGCCATGCGGCGGAACGTCTCACGGATGTCGCGGGCCGCGGCGACCGGGTCCGGGTTGCCGTTGGGGCCCTCGGGGTTGACGTAGATGAGGCCCATCTGGACGGCGCCGAGCGGGCTCTCCAGGTCGCGGTCGCCGGTGTAGCGCTGGTCGTCCAGCCAGACCTTCTCGGGACCCCAGTAGACGTCCTCCTCGGCCTCCCAGACGTCGGCGCGGCCGCCGCCGAAGCCGAAGGTCTCGAAGCCCATCTGCTCCAGGGCCACGTTGCCGGCCAGGACCATCAGGTCGGCCCAGGACAGCGCCTGGCCGTACTTCTTCTTCACCGGCCACAGCAGACGGCGGGCCTTGTCCAGGTTGCCGTTGTCCGGCCAGCTGTTCAGCGGCGCGAAGCGCTGCTGACCGGCGCCGGCGCCGCCGCGGCCGTCGGAGATGCGGTAGGTGCCGGCGCTGTGCCAGGCCATACGGATCATCAGCGGGCCGTAGTTGCCGAAGTCGGCCGGCCACCAGTCCTGGGACTCCGTCAGTACCGTGGCGATGTCCTGTTTGACGGCCGCCAGGTCGAGGTTCTTGAACGCCTCCGCGTAGTCGAAGTCCTCACCGAGCGGGTTCGCCACCGCCGGGTTCTTGGCGAGGATCTTCAGGTTGAGGCGCTCGGGCCACCACTGGCGGTTGCCGCCGCCCTGGGTGGGGTGTGCCGCACGGTCGTGGGCGACGGGGCACTTCGCCTCGGACGAGGGGTTCTCGGACATAGGGGGTATTCCTTCCGAAGGGGGACATCAGGGTGCTGCTGCGGTACCGGCGGTGGAACAGGCGGGGCACAGGCCCCAGTAGATGACCTCGGCCTCGTCGATCGAGAAGCCTCGGTCGTCGGACGCGGTGAGACAGGGGGCGTGACCGACCGCGCAGTCGACGTCGGCGACGACGCCGCACGAGCGGCACACGAGGTGGTGGTGGTTGTCCCCGACGCGCCCCTCGAACCGCGCGGGGCTGCCCGGCGGCTCGATACGGCGGACGAGTCCGGCCGCGGTCAGCGCGTGCAGCGCCTCGTACACGGCCTGTACGGAGATGTGGCCGACGCGGTCGCGCACGCCGGAGGCGATCGTCTCGACGTCGAGGTGGTCGCCGCCGCGGACGGTCTCCAGCAGTGCGACGCGTGCGGCCGTCACCCGCAGGCCGGCACCGCGCAGCTCTTCGGCGACGGTTCGGGGCTGGGGCGTGGTCATGGGGACAACCTACCCGGCTAAACACGAAGAGTTCAAGAAAGCGATCGAAACAAGTTTGGTGTGTCGCGTCGGGACCGCTTCGTCCCGCTATGGTGGCGTACGGGGCCTGCGGGTGCGGGTTCCACCGGGCCGGACGGGGCCGGTGGGGCGGGTGGGGACCGTGCCAGAATGGGCGTCCCGTCGTCGCCGCCGATCACCGAGGTGCCCCGTGACCAAGCCCGTGGCCCGCGAGCCGCAGCGCCGTAATTCGCGGTCCAACCGGGCGCGCATCCTGGCCACGGCCCGCCGGGAGCTCGGCCGGAACCCCGACGTCACCCTGGAGGAGCTGGCGCGCGCCTCCGGTGTCGTACGGCGCACCCTGTTCGGGCACTTCCCCGGGCGGGCCGCGCTGCTGGAGGCGCTCGCGGAGGAGGCGTCCGAGACGCTGCGCGGGGTGCTGGAGACCGCCCGGTGGCCGGAGGAGCCGGCCGAGCGGGCGCTCGCCCACTTCATGCGGTGCATCTGGCCCGTCGGCGACCGCTACCGGCTGCTGCTCGCGCTCGCCCGGCGTGATCTCGGCATGGAGCGCGTCGCCGAGATCCTGGCGCCCGCCCGGGAGGAGGTCACGTCCATCCTGGAGCGCGGCGGGCGTGAAGGGGTCTTCCACGCGCAGCTCCCGCCCGCCGTGCTCAGCGCGGCCCTGGAGGCCATGCACTTCGCCCTGCTGGAGCAGGTCAACACCGGCGCGCTGGAGGACGACGGCACCCGGGTGGCCGTGGTCACGCTCATCGCGGCCGGGGTGCCGGCGGACCGCGCGGGCGCGGTGGTCGAGGCGGTCACGCCGGACGTGCCGCCCGTGGAGCCCGACTTTCCGGACTAGGGGCGCGTGGGCGGCCGCGGGTGCGCCTTCGCTCGCGACCGGCACCTGCCGCACTCGATGAAGGGGTCCTCCCCGGAGGGCCCCTTCGGCGTTTCCGGGACCGCGACTTTATTTGCACGTCACGGGGCAATCAATTAATCTGCACGCCAGTGGGCAATTATCTCGTCGTCGCTAGGAGTCCCCGATGCCCTTGCTCGCCAACACGCCCGTGGAGAAGATGACGGGGCCGTACGCACGGCGATGGTGGGCGCTTCTCGTGCTCTGCCTGAGCCTGCTGATCGTCGTCATGGCGAACACCTCGCTCATCGTGGCCGCGCCCGACATGACCAAGGACCTGGACCTCTCCAGCAGCGACCTGCAGTGGGTCATCGACGGCTACACCGTCCCGTACGCGGCGCTGATGCTCGTGCTGGGCTCGATCGGCGACAAGTACAGCCGCCGCGGCGCCCTGATCCTGGGCCTGCTGATCTTCGCGGGCGGCTCGGTGATGGGAAGCCTGGTCGACCGGACCGCCCTGGTCGTCGCGGCTCGCGCGATCATGGGTGTCGGCGCCGCCGTGGTCATGCCGGCCACGCTGTCGCTGCTGGTCGCGATGTTCCCCAAGGGGGAGCGCGCCCGGGCCGTCACCGCGTGGACCGCCACCTCCGGTCTCGCCATCGCGGTCGGCCCGCTGGTCGCCGGCCGGCTGCTGCGGGACCACGCCTGGGGCTCCACCTTCCTGATCAACGTCCCCGTCGCGGTCGTCGCCGTCGTCGGCGCGCTCACCCTCGTCCCGCCGTCGAGGGCGGCGGGCATGGGCCGGATCGACTACGTCGGCGGACTGCTGTCGATCGTCTCCGTCGGCTCCCTGGTGTACGCCACCATCGAGGGCCCGCACTTCGGCTGGGACGCCGGCCCGGTCGCCGCGGCCTTGGTCGCCGGGGTCGGCCTGCCGGCCTTCGTCGCCTGGGAGCTGCGCCACCCGCGGCCCATGCTGGACGTGCGCCGGTTCGCCGGGCGCGCGTTCAGCGGGTCGATGCTCGCGGTGCTGTTCTTCTTCTTCGGCACGTTCGGCTCGATCTACTACTCCACCCAGTTCCTCCAGTTCGTCCTCGGGTACGACGCCCTGGAGACCGGGGTCCGGCTGCTGCCGCTGGCCGGTGCGGTGTTCGCGGGCGCGGCGGTCACCGGGTGGCTGACCCCGCGGCTGGGCGTGAAGGCCATGGTGGTGGCCGGGATGACCCTGGGCAGCGCGGGCGTCTTCCTGCTCACCCGCATCGGGACCGGCTCCGGCTACACCGACTTCCTGCCGTCGCTGCTGCTGCTCGGGTTCGCGATCGGGCTGAGCGTGTCCCCGGCCACCGACACGATCATGGGTTCCTTCCCGGAGTCGGAGCTGGGCGTGGGCGGCGGTGCCAACGACACCGCGCTGGAACTGGGCGGCTCCCTCGGTATCGCCGTGCTCGGCTCGGTGCTGGGCACCGCCTACCGCGACAAGCTGACCGACCTGGTCGGCGGGCACCTCCCGGGTGCCGCGCTGGACGCGGCGAAGGACTCGGTGGGCGGCGGCATCGCGGTCGCCGAACAGATCGCGAAGAGCCCGGCCGGCGGCCCGCAGCAGGCTCAGGCCCTGCTGGACGCGGTGCACGAGGCCTTCGCCCACAGCGTCGCCCTGACCAGCCTCGTCGGCGGCGTCATCATGGCGGCCGGCACGATGATCGTCCTGGCCTTCCTTCCCGGCCGCGGCAGCTTCGACGACGGCCACACCGAGGAACCGGCACGGGCCGAGCGCGCCGAGGATCTGGCGAACGCGAGGTAGGCCATCCCGCCGGGCGGCCCCCGACCCCTTCGGGCCGCGCTCGCTTGCGTGACGGCTGGGGCGTGCGTACGACCGTTCCACCGGACTGGGGCGACTCCGCGAGACGGCGCCCTGGGGTCCGGGCAGGGGGCGGCTCGGGAGGTGCCTCGTGGTCCGGGCGTGCTGGCCGGGGTGCCCGTGTGATCCGGGCGGCGGCGGAGTGCTCGGGCGGGCGCGGCCGGGCCGGGAGCGTCCCGCGGTGTGGGCGCGGGCCCGGACCGGAACCGGGCCTCAGTCGGATGTGCCGACCGCCTCCGTGTGCGGCTCCGCCTGGCCTCCGGCGGTCTCCGTCCCCGTGCCGCTCCCCGCGCCGGGCGCGACCGTCCCGGTTCCCGTCTGCTCGCCGGTGTCGCCGGACCCCTTTCCCGGCACCAGGCCGCCCATCGCCTCGCACTGTTCGGGGCCTATGACATGGGCCAGCGCCTCGGTGACCGTCCCGGCGAGGGTGGTGGAGGCCTCGCGCAGGAGGGTGCGGGCCTTCTCGGTGAGGGCGATCTCGATGCCCCGCTTGTCCCCGCAGACGGAGCGGCGGGTGACCAGCCCGGCGTGCTGGAGGCAGGCGACCTGGTAGGTCAGCCGGGTCTTGGGGCGGCCCAGCAGCTCGGCGACCCGTGTCATGCGCAGATCCTCCTCCGGGTGCTCCGCGAGCAGACAGAGGATCAGGAACTCGTCGTGCGAGACGTCCAGCCGCTCCTTGACCACCGTCCGCAGCCGCTGCTCCACGGCGCCGGTCGCCGCGAGCAGCACCATCCAGGCGCGCAGCTCGGGCGGCAGCAGCCCGGTGCCCCGGGCGGACGGGCACGCGGGCAGGTCAGGGGTGTGCTCCTCGGGGGCGGCCATGCTTCGAGTGTAACCGTGGTCCAATTTTGGACGACGGGGGTTGTCCAGTTTTGGATATTCGGCTAGCGTCGAGTCATCCAAATTTGAATCATCACTCTGGACAGGAAACGACCATGACCGTCGCCGTGGAAACCGGACTGTGGCAGCTCGACACCAGCGCTTCCGCCGTCGCCCTGAAGCACAAGACGATGTGGGGCCTGGTGACCGTCAAGGGCGCCTTCGGGACCGTGCGCGGCGGGGGAGAGGTGGCCGCGGACGGCTCCGCCACCGGGTCTCTCGTCCTCGACGTCGCCTCCCTCGACACCAAGAACGCCAAGCGTGACGAGCACCTGCGCGGCGCCGACTTCTTCGACGCGGCGAACCACCCCGAGATCACCTACGCGGTGCGCTCCGCCGCCCTGCGCGGCGCCGACGCGGTCGAGGTCTCCGGGCAGCTCACCGTGCGCGGCATCAGCCGCCCGCACTCCTTCACTGCGAAGCTGACCGGCGCGAGCGCCGACGCCCTCACCCTGGACGCCGAATTCACCGTCGACCGCGCCGAGTTCGGCCTGGGCTGGAACCAGCTCGGCATGATCCGCGGCCTGACCACGGTCACCGGCACGCTCCGCTTCACCCGCGCGACGGTCTGACCCGCGGCACCTCACCGTCGTACGGAGGACGTGCGCAGTGCGGAGCCCACGTCTGCGCTCGACAGCGTCTGCGGATCCGCGGTGAAGGCCCGCAACCGGATCCGCACGCTCGGTCGGGGAAGGCGGAACGTCCCCTTGGGGGGCCGGAGTTCGTAGCGGGCCGTGCCGTGCGCGGGCAGCGTGCTCGGCCCCGCGGCCACGGTCCAGTACGGGTCCATGCCCTGGCCCGTGGTGAGGGTGAAGTGCGGGCTCAGCCCGCTGCCCCCGGTGTTGGTCACCCGTACGGTCATCAGCGTCACCGCGGTCGCCCCCTCGTGCCGGGCCGCCGTCACCCGCATCCGCAGCGGAGGCGTCCCGGTGGCCGCCGCGGTCGCGCTCGCCAGCGCGGGCAGCAGCACCAGGACGGCCGCGGCGACCCGCGCCGGGTGCCGCCGCGGCCCCGCCAGGAAGCGGGGCCTCGGCTGCCACGCGCCGGCGAACTCCGGCAGCGGCGCGGTGACCGCCGACGCCAGCCACAGCGGCGTCATCATCAGGTAGTAGCCGTCCTGGGAGCGCGTGGCCAGGAAGAAGGCGCACCACGGCAGCACGGTCGCGGCCGGCCCCAGCCGCCGGACGAACAGCACGAACACCGCCAGCAGCCCCGCCGCCAGCAGCAGGCTCGCGTGCCCGTACCAGTCGAGCCGGTCGCTGCCGTCCGTGAGGTACAGCGAGACACCGATCAGCCCCTGGCCGTGCAGCACCGCGCCCTGGGTGAGCGGCAGCGCGATCCCCTTCAGCCAGGCCGCCGGCTGCTGCGCCAGGAAGTACGTGTTGATCAGCAGCCATACGGTGACGGCGACCCCGGCGATGCGCAGCACCACGCCCGCCGCCGCGCGCGGGCCCAGCTCGCCGCGGCGCACCGCGTAGATCCCGGCCAGCAGGAACGGCACCACGAACCAGGACAGCTGCTGGGCGGCGCAGGCCGCGCCGAGGCACACCGCCCGGGCCACGCCCGCGAGCCCGAGCACTCCGCCGCGGCCCGTGCGCGGCCAGCGCACCACGGCCGGCAGCAGCAGGGCCAGCGCGAGGATCGCCGGATAGCCCTGGCGTCCGTACATCGGCAGGAACGAGAAGCCGAGGCACACCATGGTCGCCGCCGGCCGCCACGGTGCGGGCAGCATCCGCCACAGAGCCGCCGCGCCCACGAGCAGCGCGCCGGTCGCCGTGGCCGTCGCCGGGGCGCCCCCGTGCCCGAGCCACAGCAGCGGCACGGTGAGCAGCGGGGCGAGCGGGGGGTAGCCGTACGTGAAGTCGTAGCCGCCGTACACGGTCGGGGTGAGGGCGACGGTGCCGTGGCCGAACAGCCAGGGCCAGGGCCGGCCGTAGACGGGCCGCCCGGCGGCGATCTCCCGGGCCGCCCGGGTGGTCAGCACCGCCTCGTCGCCGCCCTGGTGGTACACCGCCCAGGCACACAGCACCAGGACCCCGGCGGTGACGAGCACGCCCAGGTCGACGCGGGCCAGCGAGCGGGCCCGGCGCACGACGAGCGCGAGCACTCCGCAGACCAGGATCGAGGCGTAGCAGACCGAGATGACGGCGGCCACGACGACCTTGTGGCTCGCCGCCGTCGACCACACCGAGCGGGTGCCGATGAAGAGCGTCACGGCGGAGAGGACGGTCAGTACGCGGTGCCACTGCGCGGGGGGTTCCGGAAGGGCGGACACCGCCGACTGTGTCCGCCGACCGGGTGTCACCAGCGGGGTATCTGCCAAGTGCACGGCACGTGAACGTAGTCGCGCTCGGTGAACGAGCCGTTCCGGGACGTGAAGATTCCGGTGTGTGGCGGGTAAGAAGCGTCCGTGGGAGGCCCGATCCGGTCGCCGTCCGTGTCGCTGTTGGGCCGAACGGGTGACTTGGCGTAAGAATTGGCTGGTGCAGGCATTGAGTGCGAGTCAGTTCGGGGGGACCCGGTGAACCGATACGACGTCACCGACGAGCAGTGGGAAGGGCTCGCCCAGGTGGTCCCCTTGCGGGGCCGGGACGCCTGGCCGTCGGCGGTGAACCACCGTTCGCTCCCCGACGACGTGACGGAGACCCGCCGGCGCTTCGTCGTGCTGCGGGTCAACATCTTCGCCGACGCCCGGGAGGTCGCCGAGACCCTGATGGCCGGCATCCCGGTCCTCCTCGACCTCACCAGCGCGGAGACCGACGTGGCCAAGCGCGTCCTGGACTTCTCCACCGGGGTCGTCTTCGGCCTCGCCAGCGGTATGCACCGCGTCGACCGCAACGTCTTCCTCCTCACCCCGCCGGGCACCGAGGTGAGCGGGCTCATGGAGGGCGCGGGGGTGTAGGGGGTGTCAGCCGGGCTTGTCGCTCGATCGTAGGAAGTCCTCCGGGCCGGAACGGTTCGCCCGCCGGCCGGACCCCTACGGTCCGCATATGACCGCGCCCCCCGCCCCGTCCCCCCACCCCGACACCGACCGTCCGGCGGATCGGGCCGCCCTACCGGCCCCCGACCGCCCGGCCGACGCGGCTCGCGCCGACAGCACCGCCGCCGACCGCGCTGCGGCGCCCGGTTGCGACCGCGCCCCGTCCGCCGCCGCTCGCCCTGCCGACCGGGACGGTCCGGCTGCCGCTGCCGCTGCTGCTCGCCCTGCCGACCGGGACGGTCCGGCTGCCGCCGCCGCCGCTCGCCCGGCCGGCCCGGCTGCCGCCGCGGGCCGCCCTGCCGGTTCTGTCCCGCTGGCCGTCGGTCGTCCGGCCGGTTCGGCCGGCATGGCTCCCGCTGCCCCTGCTGCAACTCCCGACGGGCCGGCTGCCCGGGACCGCACCGCGGCTCCCGCCCCGTTCGCTGCCGGGCGCCCGGCGGGCGCGGCTGGCGTCGACGGCGCCGTGGCTCCCGTGCGGTCCGCCGCCGGGTGTCCGGCGGGTGCGGCTGGCGTCGACAGTGCCGCCGCTTGTGATGGTGTGCCCGTCGTTGGCCGTCCTGCCGGGCCCGTCCTGGTCGATGTCGGGCGTCCGGAGGGCTCAGCTGCTCCCGGCAGCCCTGCCGCTTGGGACGGCGTGCCCGCTGTTGACCCCCTTGCCGGGCCCGTCTCGGGCGGCGCCGGGTGTCCGGACGGCGCGACCGGCGTCGACGGTGTCGCCGATTGTGACGGTGTGTCCGGCGGTGGCCGTCCCACCCCGCCCGGTGGCCCCCTCCCGCTCGTCACCGGGAGGGCCGTCGGTGCGGGTGTCGGCGACCGTGGGGCCGGTCTCGGTGAGGCGCTCGTCGGCGGTCACCCGGTCGAGGACTCCGTGCCTGCGGACGGTTTTGAGGGTGTGCGGGTTTCCGGCGCCGCGGTCGTACCGCCTCGGCCCCTGCGCCCCTGTGTGACCGAGTTGCGGCTGGCCGCGTTCGCCGGGCATCGGCGGGTGCGGGTTCCGCTGGGCGCCGTGACCGTGATCGCGGGGGACAGCGGGAGCGGAAAGACCTCGGCGGTGCGGGCGTACGAAGCGCTGGCACGGCTGGGCGGCGGGGCGCGGGTCGCCGACGTGTTCCCCGATCCGCTCTCCTGCGTCCCCGAGCGGGCCCGCCCCGACGCGCAGCGGCGCCGCGGCTTCCGGATCGGCTGCACCGCCGACGGCCCCGAGGGCCCGGTCCGCCTCGACATCGCCGTGCAGGCCGAACCCGAGCTGCGGATCGTGGGGGAGCGGCTGAGCACCGACGGACTCGTGCTGCTGGAGACCGCGCTGCGCGATCCCGGACGCCGTACGGTGCAGGCCGCCTGGCACACCGGCGGATCCGCCCCCGTCACCCGCGCCCCCCTCCCCGACGACCGCCTCGGCACCGCCCTGCTGCCGCTGCGCGTCTCCGGCCGGACCGACGGGCAGCGGCAGGTCCTCGCCGCCGCCGAACAGATGGTCGTCGCCCTGCGCTCGGTCTTCGTCTGCGACCCCCAGCCGGAGTGGATGGGCACCCCGGTGCCCCTCGGCTCCGGACGGCTGCTCGGCGGCTGCGACAACCTCGCCGACGTGCTCTGGCGCACCCGCGAGGAGTGCGCCCGCCGCCACGGCCAACTGGTCGCCGCCCTCGACGCCGGCTGCGCCGGACGGATCGTCGACCTGCGTGCCGACCCCCTGCCCGACGGCACGGTCCGCGCGGTGCTCGACCGCGGCGACGGCACCGGGACGGAACTCGCCCGCCTCGGCTACGGCGAACTGCGTTACGTCGCCCTCGCCCTGGTCCTCCTCACCGGCCCCGGCGTCCTCGACCTGGACACGGCCGGCGAGGTGCCCTCCGCGATGCAGGCGCTCACCCTGCTCTGCGACAACCTCGACCGCGGCCTGGACCCGCGCCAGCGCGCCGGTCTGCTCCGGCTCGCCGTGCGGATGGCGGACCGCGGGCACATCCGCTGCGTCGGCACGGTCAGCGACCCCTCCTGGGCGGCCCGGACCCCCGGCGTCACGGTGGTACACCTGGGTAAGTGACAGAACACCTCGACGTGGCGAAACTCCAGCGCAGACTGGCCGAGTTCGCGGCCGCACGGAACTGGCAGCCCTTCCACACCCCCAAGAACCTCGTCTCCGCGCTCAGCGTGGAGGCCTCGGAACTGGTCGAGATCTTCCAGTGGCTGACCCCGGAGGAGTCCGCGCGGGTCATGGACGACCCGGAGACCGCGCACCGGGTGACGGACGAGGTCGCCGACGTCCTCGCGTATCTGCTCCAGCTCTGCGAGGTGCTCGGCGTCGATCCGCTCGCCGCCCTCGACGCGAAGATCGACCGCAACGAACGCAGGTTCCCGGCGCCGTAGGCCTGCCGTACGGCTGACCCTGGACTCCTCCGGTCCGGTTTCACTCTCCGGAGTCGTCCGGCGGGCCGAAATCGATTTGTTGTCCACAGATTTCCGTCTTCCTCTGGCTTTTCGCCCCACAGGCCTTCACTCTGGGTAGTGGAACGCTCTCTGTGCGCGAGGGCGGTGCGCAAGGGAGTCCGGACGGACGTGCGAGGAGCACGTCGGACAGACGGGGGTGGCGCATGGACGCCGTGCGGCTCATCCTGACCAGCAGGCACGCGCTCGCGGGCAGCGTGGGCCGGGCGGAGATTCTCACGGAGGTGTGGCAGGCCCAGGCACTGGCCCAGGCACTGGGAAGTCGGCTGGCCGTCTCGGGCCCGCCCGAACTGCGCGGCGAGGCCCTTGGGTTGACCGAGCTCGCGGGCCGGGGCTGTGGCGTGCTGGACACCCCCGACCTCGACCACGCCGATCTGCTGGCCGCACAGCTCACCGCGCTGGAGGACGCCCGCGCGGCCCTGCTCGACCTGGGCGCGCTGCTCGGCGAGGTCGGCATCGCTTTGGTGGCCCTGGCCAGCGCGGCGGACGACCAGGGCACCTACTGGCAGTGCATGGAGGCCATCGACGCGGCCGACGAGTCCCGGGACCGCGTCCTGGAGATGCTGCGCAAACTGGCGGCGAGGGAGGAGCGGGAGGAGCGCGAGGCGCGGGGAGAGAAGGAGGGCGTGGCGGGGGTGGCCTTACCGGAGCGATGACTCCCGGGGACCGGGACCCCCGGGGCGGACGGGGACCCCGCGGTGCAGGATGGGAGGCATGGATCTTCGTATCTTCACCGAGCCCCAGCAGGGCGCCACCTACGACACCCTCCTCACCGTGGCGAAGGCCACCGAGGACCTGGGCTTCGACGCCTTCTTCCGCTCCGACCACTATCTGAAGATGGGCGACGTCGACGGTCTTCCCGGCCCCACCGACGCCTGGATCACGCTGGCGGGCCTCGCCCGCGAGACCCGCCGCATCCGACTCGGCACGCTCATGACCGCCGCCACCTTCCGGCTGCCCGGCGTCCTCGCCATCCAGGTCGCACAGGTGGACCAGATGTCCGGCGGGCGCGTCGAACTCGGCCTCGGCGCGGGCTGGTTCGAGGAGGAGCACAAGGCGTACGGCATTCCCTTCCCCCAGGCGAAGTTCGGCCGCCTGGAGGAGCAGCTGGAGATCGTGACCGGTCTGTGGGCCACCGAGTCCGGCAAGACCTTCGACTTCCACGGTGAGCACTACGACCTCACCGCGTCGCCCGCGCTGCCCAAGCCCGCGCAGCCGAAGATCCCCGTGCTGATCGGCGGTCACGGAGCGACCCGCACGCCCCGCCTCGCGGCCCGGTTCGCCGACGAGTTCAACATGCCGTTCGCCTCGGTCGAGGACAGCGCGCGCCAGTTCGGCCGGGTCCGGGCCGCCGCCGAGGAGGCCGGCCGCGACGCCGACGGCATCACGTACTCCAACGCCCTCGTCGTCTGTGTCGGCAAGGACGACCAGGAGGTCGCCCGCCGGGCCGCCGCGATCGGCCGCGAGGTCGACGAGCTGAAGACCAACGGCCTGGCCGGCACCCCGGCCGAGGTCGTCGAGAAGATCGGCCGCTACGCCGAGACCGGCTCCCGCCGCTTCTACCTCCAGATCCTCGACCTGCACGACCTCGACCACCTGGAGCTGATCTCCGCCGAGGTGCAGTCCCAGCTGTAGTCCCGGGGCGGCGCGGCGCATCCGGTGGTCTGTGACACGCCTGTGACCGGAACTATGGCCTCCGTCACAGTCCGTGCGGGCCCCGGCTGATGGGGTGAGCGGATGCGCCCACCCCGCACCCTCCGCCGCCCCCGCCTGCTGCCGGCCGTCGCCGCCGTGCTCCTGCTCGCCACGGCCTGCGGAACGGACCGCGCGGGCGACGGCCGCGGCGGCGTGGGAGCCGCCTTCCCGGCGTCCCGCACCCCGGTCACCGCCCCGCCCGTGGACGGCGTCCGCGTCACCGCCGTGACCCTCCCCGCCGCCACCCCCACCCCCGGGCCCAGCGCGTCCGACTGGACCGTCCATGCCGACCGCCTGGCCGACGACTCCGGCGTCTCCGCCGCCTACGAGGTCGCCAACGACGGTGAAGAGGCGCTGACGTACACCGTGCTCTTCGACTTCACGACGAGCGCGGGCGAGGTCATGGGCAACCAGTGGGTGACCGTGCGGGACGTGGGCGCGGGCAGGACCGTACGCGGCACCGTCGAGCTGGGCGTCCTCGCCCCGGGTGCCTCGCCGGTGACCACGGTGAAGGTGGCCCAGGTCCTCAAGGTGCCCGCTGCCGAGGCCCCGGCGCAGGCGGGCGTCTGCCCGGCCACCGGGATCCGCCTCACCGCCGACGACGGCGACGCCGCGATGGGCCTGCGCGTCGTCGGACTGCGCCTGGAGAACTGCGGCGAGAAGGACTACCCGCTCGACGGCTACCCCCTGCTCACCCTCCTCGGCGAGGACCGCGCCCCGGTCGAGGGGGTACGCATCCTCCACGGCGGCGACAGCATCGCCACGGGCACCGGCTACGACGACCCGCCCCGCGCGTTCACCCTGAAGCCCGGCGAGAGCGCCGTCTCGGGCCTGGTCTGGCGCAACACCACCGACGCCGGCACCGACCCCGTGAACGTCCCGTACGTCCGCATCCGCGCCAGGTCCGGCGCCGCCCCGGTCATGATCGCCCCCCGCCTCGACCTCGGCACCACCGGCAGGCTGGGCGTCGGCGCCTGGAAGCCGGCCGGCCACTGACCGGACCTTCCCACGCCCCCGGGGCCGCTGCTCCGCAGGCGACGCTTTAGTATTCACATGCCTTGTTGGCCGATGCGAATGATGATTTGATCTTTCCGTGGGTTGCTTACATTCTTCGACGTGCCCGCTCTTCCCTCATCTCAACGAGAGTCTGGCGGGCTGGCGCACCTATTACTGTGACAACGAGGCCAACTGGCGTGATTGCGCGCGCTACCAGGTCTCACTCACCGGTGAGCGGGTGCCGATCACCCTCCTGCCCAACGGGCGGCACGCCCGTCATCTGGCGCCCAGGACAGCACCCACCGCTCCCGCGAAGCGCGGTCCCGGACTCGCCGAACAGCCGCCGCCGGCCCCCGAGAAGCCCGAGCCGGGCTGGTGGGCCCGGTTGGCGGAGTGGATGAGAGGTAACGCATGAGCGCCTACTGGCCATGGTGGGCGGGTGCTCTCGGGCTCGCCGTGCTGACCATCGGCTACACCCTCGCGACGGACCGGTCGTTCGGGGTGTCCGGGGCCTGGGAGCGCGTACTGCACTGGCGGCGCGAAGCCGAAGTGGAGCGAAGGGAAGCGGGGTTGGCGGACGAACAGGCTCTCGTCGCCGCCCTCGTCGCTGCCACCGCCGACCATTTCGGCACCCTGCCCGCCGCGCCCGCGTCCGCCCCGCCCGTGCCCACCGGGGCTGCCCCCACGCCTCCGGCCAAATCCCGTCGAGGCGCACAGTCGCGCCCCGCTCCGCTGGTCACCCAGGCCGTCCTGCTGATCTCGATCTTTGTGGGCGGACTGATCGCCGCCGTGACCTCCGGGCGCTTCGACCTCCGCTTCGACATGGGCGCCGGCTACCGGCACCTGGTGACCGGCAACCCCGTCGCCATGATCGCCCTGCTGTTCTCGGGAGGCGTACTGGTCGGCTTCGGCACCCGGCTGGCCGGTGGCTGCAGTTCGGGGCACGGGCTCAACGGCTGCGGTCGGCTCAGCCCCGTCAGTCTCGTCGCCACGGCCACGTTCTTCGGAACCGCCGTCGCGGTGTCGTTCCTCCTGTGGAAGGTGATCTGATGCGCACGCGGGGCGGACTCCTGCTGGCCAACCTCCTGACCGGGCTGGCTCTCGGTTTCACCGTGACCCGCATCGGGTTCGGTGACTACGCCGAGCTGAACCGCATGTTCACCTTCCAGGACCCGCGGATGCTCCTCTCCTTCTTCGGCGCCGTCGTGGTGATCGCGAGTGTGTTCGCCCTGCTCCGGGTGCGCCGGGGCGGAGGGCGCATCCACGCCGGTGTGGTCCCCGGCGCGGTCCTGTTCGGTATCGGCTGGGCGATCTCCGGCGGATGCCCGGCGATCCCGGTCGTCCAGGTCGCCAGTGGTTACCTGCCCGCCCTGGCCACCATCGCGGGCATCGTCGTCGGGGTCAGGCTGTGCCGCTGGGCCAGCGGCCGGCACCTCATCCGCATCGAGAGGGGCTCCTGCGAAGGGTGAGCGCGGCGGGTGACCTGTGCGGCCCCGCAAGGGGCGCCGATCGCCCTGGGGTAATCCGTTACCGCCCGGGGCCCACGGGCGCTCATACTCGGTCACGTGTTCCTGACGATCACCACCACCGGCACCCCCGAACGCCCCGCCACCGACCTGGGCTATCTGCTGCACAAGCATCCCGGCAAGGCGCAGGCGTTCTCCACGTCCTACGGCAGGGCCCACGTCCTCTACCCCGAGGCCGACCCCGAACGCTGCACGGCGGCGCTGCTGCTGGAGGTGGACGCCGTGGCGCTGGTCCGGCGCGGCAAGGGAAAGGGCCGTGGCGGCGCACCCGACGCGGCGCTCGCCCAGTACGTCAACGACCGCCCGTACGCGGCCTCCTCGCTGCTGGCCGTCGCGCTCAGCGGCGTCTTCTCCAGCGCGATGCGGGCCGTGTGCGCCGCGAAACCGGAACTGCCCGCGCAGGCAAGGCCGTTGCGCATCGAGGTGCCCGCGCTGCCCGCCCGCGGCGGCCCCGCTCTCGTCCGGGCGCTGTTCGAGCCGCTCGGCTGGACGGTGACCGCGGACCCGGTGCCCCTGGACCCCGCGTTCCCGGAGTGGGGCGACTCGCGGTACGTACGGCTCGTCCTGGAGTCGCGGACCCTGACCCTCGCCGAGGCCCTGCGCCACCTCTATGTGCTGCTGCCGGTCCTCGACGACGCCAAGCACTACTGGGTCTCCTCCGACGAGGTCGACAAGCTGCTGCGCGCCGGTGAGGGCTGGCTGTCCGAGCACCCCGAGCAGCGCCTGATCACCAGCCGCTACCTCTCCCGCCGCTGGTCGCTGACCCGGCAGGCCATGGAGCGGCTGGAGCTGGTGCGGCTCGCCGAGACCGACGACAGCGCGGTCGAGGACATCGACAACGCCGTCGGGGAGGAGGCCGAGACCGAGGAGAAGCCGACCCCGCTGGCCGTGCAGCGCCGCGACGCGCTCATCGAGGCGCTGCGCACCGCCGGTGCCGCCCGGGTGCTCGACCTCGGCTGCGGCCAGGGCCAGTTGGTGCAGGCCCTGCTGAAGGACCCGAGGTTCACCGAGATCGTCGGTGTGGACGTGTCGATGCGCGCGCTCACCATCGCCGCGCGCCGGCTGAAGCTGGACCGGATGGGCGAGCGGCAGGCGTCCCGCGTCCGGCTGGTGCAGGGCTCGCTCGCCTACACCGACACCCGGCTCAAGGGCTACGACGCGGCCGTGCTCAGCGAGGTGATCGAGCACCTCGACCTGCCCCGGCTGCCCGCCCTGGAGTACGCGGTGTTCGGCGCGGCCCGCCCCCGCTCGGTCCTCGTCACCACCCCGAACGTCGAGTACAACGTCCGCTGGGAGTCCCTCCCCGCCGGACATGTACGGCACGGCGACCACCGCTTCGAGTGGACCCGCGAGGAGTTCCGCGGCTGGGCGGGCGCCGTCGCCGAACGGCACGGCTACATCGTGGAGTTCGTCCCTGTCGGGCCGGACGACCCCGAGGTGGGCCCGCCCACCCAGATGGCCGTGTTCACCCTGACCACCCCCACGGCCGGCACCCCGCAGAAGAAGGAGGCGAAGGCGGCATGACCGAGACAGCGGACAAGGGCCGGGTGCTTCCCGTCACCGACCTCTCCCTCGTGGTGCTGATCGGCGCCTCGGGCTCCGGCAAGTCCACCTTCGCGCGGCGGCACTTCAAGCCCACCGAGGTCATCTCCTCCGACTTCTGCCGCGGCCTGGTCTGCGACGACGAGAACGACCAGAGCGCCACCCGGGACGCCTTCGACGTCCTGCACTACATCGCGGGCAAGCGGCTGGCCGCCGGCCGCCGTACGGTCGTCGACGCCACCAGCGTCCAGCAGGACTCCCGCCGGCAACTGATCGACCTGGCCAAGCAGTACGACGTGCTGCCCGTCGCCATCGTGCTCGACGTGCCCGAGGAGGTGTGCGCCGAGCGCAACGCGGGCCGCACCGACCGCGCCGACATGCCGCGCCGCGTCATCCAGCGCCACACCCGCGAACTCCGCCGCTCGCTGCGCCACCTGGAGCGCGAGGGCTTCCGCAAGGTGCACGTGCTGCGGGGCGTGGCGGACGTGGAGAACGCCACCGTCGTCACCGAGAAGCGCTTCAACGACCTGACCCATCTCACGGGTCCGTTCGACATCGTCGGCGACATCCACGGCTGCGCCGCCGAACTGGAGTCGCTGCTGGGCAAGCTGGGCTATGCCGACGGCGTGCACCCGGAGGGCCGGACGGCCGTCTTCGTGGGTGACCTCGTCGACCGCGGCCCGGACAGCCCCGGGGTGCTGCGCCGTGTGATGTCCATGGTGAAGTCGGGCAACGCGCTGTGCGTGCCGGGCAACCACGAGAACAAGTACGGCCGCCACCTGAAGGGCCGCACCGTCCAGCACACCCACGGACTGGCCGAGACCATCGCGCAGATGGAGGGCGAGAGCGAGGAGTTCCGCGCCGAGGTACGGGAGTTCATCGACGGACTCGTCAGTCACTACGTCCTCGACGGCGGCCGGCTGGTGGTCTGCCACGCCGGTCTGCCGGAGAAGTACCACGGCCGCACCTCCGGCCGGGTCCGCTCGCACGCGCTGTACGGCGAGACCACCGGCGAGACCGACGAGTTCGGGCTGCCGGTGCGCTACCCGTGGGCGGAGGACTACCGGGGCCGGGCCGCGGTCGTCTACGGCCACACCCCCGTCCCCGAGGCGACCTGGCTGAACAACACCATCTGCCTGGACACCGGCGCCGTCTTCGGCGGCAAGCTCACCGCGCTGCGCTGGCCGGAGCGCGAGCTGGTCGACGTACCGGCGCGGCAGGTCTGGTACGAGCCGGTGAAGCCGCTGCGGTCGGAGGCGCCCGGCGGGCACGACGGGCGGCCGCTCGACCTGGCGGACGTCCACGGCCGCCGGATCGTCGAGACCCGCTACGACGGGCAGCGGCGCGTCTCGATCCGGGAGGAGAACGCGGCGGCGGCACTGGAGGTCATGAGCCGGTTCGCGGTCGACCCGCGGCTGCTGCCGTACCTCCCGCCGACCATGGCTCCGACCGCCACCAGCCAGGTGGAGGGCTATCTGGAGCACCCTGCGGAGGCGTTCGCGCAGTACGCGAAGGACGGCGTGGAGCGGGTCGTGTGCGAGGAGAAGCACATGGGCTCGCGCGCGGTCGCCCTGGTGTGCCGCGACGCGGAGGCCGCGCGCCGGCGCTTCGGCGTCGGGGGAGGGGCCACCGGGTCGCTCTACACCCGTACCGGCCGGCCGTTCTTCGACGACGCGGCGGTGACCGAGGAGGTCCTCGGGCGGCTGCGGGCGGCGGTGGACGCGGCGGGCCTGTGGACGGAGCTGGACACCGACTGGCTGCTGCTGGACGCCGAGCTGATGCCGTGGTCGCTGAAGGCGTCCGGGCTGCTGCGGTCCCAGTACGCGGCGGTCGGCGCCGCCTCCGGAGCCGTTTTCCCGGGCGCGCTGGCCGCGCTGGAGGGCGCCGCGGCCCGGGGCGTCGACGTCACGGACCTGCTGGCCCGGCAGCGGGAGCGTGCCTCGGACGCGGCCGCGTTCACGGCGGCGTACCGCCGCTACTGCTGGCCGACGGACGGCCTGGACGGTGCACGCCTGGCCCCGTTCCAGCTGCTCGCCGTCCAGGGCCGCAGCCTCGCGGGCCTGCCGCACGACGAGCAACTGGCCCTGCTGGACCGGCTGGTGGAGCACGACGCCAGCGGGCTGCTGCAGACCACCCGCCGGCTCCACGTCGACACCGGCGACCCCGCGTCGGTGGCCGCCGGTGTCGACTGGTGGCTGGAGCTGACCGGCCGGGGCGGCGAGGGCATGGTCGTCAAACCGCTCGGCGCCCTGGTCCGCGACGGCGAGGGCCGCCTGGTGCAGCCCGGCATCAAGTGCCGGGGCCGGGAGTACCTCCGGATCATCTACGGCCCGGAGTACACCCGCCCCGACCACCTCGCCCGGCTGCGCGGACGCTTCCTCAACCACAAGCGTTCGCTGGCGATCCGCGAGTACGTGCTGGGCCTGGAGGCCCTGGACCGCCTCGCGGAGGGCGAGCCGCTGTGGCGCGTCCACGAGGCGGTGTTCGGGGTGCTGGCCCTGGAGTCGGAGCCGGTCGACCCGCGACTGTGAGGTCAGCGCCCGCCGCGCGCCAGCGGCGGGTCGAGGGCCTCCAGGGTGGCCACCTCACCGGTGTCCGTGTAGCCACCGGCGACGTAGAAGCAGTTGCCGGTGGCTCCGGGGGGACAGGGAAGAGCCGCCGCGGCCGCCCGGTAGCGGGCAGTCGGCAGGGACGGCAGGGTGGTCCAGGCGTTGGACGCCGGATTGAACGACAGGGCGGTGTCCTGCGCGTCGATGTTCACGCCGCCCGCTGCGTACACGCACAGGCCCGTCTGGCCCGGTGGGCAGGTCGTGGAGGCCACGGCCAGGGACGACCGGGCGACGGGGAGCCGTGTCACGAGGCTCCAGGCCCTGGTGACCGGGTTGTAGGACTCCACCGTGTCCGAGTAGTCCGAGTCGAACCCGCCGACCGCGTAGACGCAGGTACCCGTCTGGGTGCCCGGGCAGGGTGCGGCCGTCGCGCCGAGGTTCTGGCGGGCCCGGCGCAGTGACGCGACCGTGGTCCAGGTTCTGGTGGCGGGGTTGAACGCCTCCACGGTCGCGAGCGCGCCGCTGGCACCGACACCGCCGACGGCGTAGACGCAGGTCCCGGTCTGACCTGTCGGGCAGGGCGCCGCCGCCACCCCGAGCGCCGACCGGGCCGTCCCCAGCGACGTCACCGTGGACCAGCTGCCCGTCGCGGGGTTGTAGAACTGGACGGTCGCGAGCGGGACCTTGTCCCGCTCGCCTCCGACGGCGTACACGCATGTTCCGCTCAGCCCCGCCGGACACGGGGCTGCGGCCGCTCCCAGGAGGCTCCGCGGCGAGGGAAGGCTCGACAGGGTCGTCCAGCTGTTGGTGCTCCGGTTGTACGAGCGCACCGTGGCCAGGGCGGTGTCGTCGACGACACCGCCCACGGAGTAGAGGCAGTTGCCGGTCTGCCCACGTGGGCAGGGTGCGGCGGTGCCGGCCGCGCTCGCGAGAGCCGTCGGCTCGGAGGGCAGCGTGATCCAGTTCAGTCCGGTGGCGGCACCGGCGGGCAGCATCCCGCACAGCACCGCGACGGCGGCGAGGATCCCGGTGAGGGCGCAGCGGGCGCGCCATTTCCGCGGGACCGTACGTATGGGGGGCAAGGCGGACTCCCGTCATCGGGGGGCGTTTACATGAGGTGTCCCACGCCCCCGTGCCGACGCGCCGCCACGGTCCCGTATTTAGCCCTATCGGCTCAGGGCGTGTCGCTCACCCCACCAGCCGCAGCCGCTGCCCGCACACCCCGACCCGTACCGTCTGCCCCCAGGTCAGCTCCACCGCGTCGCTCTCGATGCCGTCCCCGAACGCCACGATCCGCTCGGACTCGACGGTGAGCGTCAGCCGGCTCCCGCCGGTCAGTTCGCCCGCGACGTACGAGGTCCCGGTCGCCGGTGACGGCCACGCCTCCCGGACGCACCACACCAGCCGTTCCTCCGTCGGCGTCGGCAGCCGGGGTCCCCCGCCGCGCTCCTGCCACACCGAGCGGATCCAGCCGGTGGCGCCGGTGCCGGTGCCGACGAGCACACCCGAGGAGGCCTGGGCCTCGACGACACCCCCGTCGTCGTCGAGGCCCAGGCGGTAGCGGGCGGTCTGGTGCCCGGCGGCGCCCAGGTAGATCTCGTTGAGGGCCAGCAGCCGCTGGGTGTCGTCGGCGACGGCCTCGACCATGGTCAGTTCCGACACCCCGGTCGCGGAGGCGAGCGCCGAGGGCAGCAGGGCGGCGGCGTCGGCGGGGCGGTGGCGGACCAGGACGCCCGGGTTGCGGCCGGGGTCGGTGTCGATGCCGACCACGGGCTGCCCGGTCAGGTACTTGGCGACGTTCGCCACCAGACCGTCCTGGCCCACCACGACGACCACGTCCTCCGGTGCGAACAGGAAGCGGTCCAGGTCGGCCCGTTCCACCTGGCTCTGGCGCCAGGTCAGGGGGATCGCCGAGGTCACCTCCGCCAGCGCGCGCCGGGTGCGGCGGTGCCGTTCGGCGATCTCCTCGACGTCCCGGCCCCGGGAGGAGAGGAAGAAGGCGGCCTGGCCGTGGGTGCCGTGCCGGGCCACCAGGTCCTCGTACTCCGTGGTGCGGTGGACCAGTACGGCCCGCGGGGCGAGACTCACTCCCGCGCTCCCAGCTTGGCGAGCAGGCCGGTCAGCACGTCCGGCGAGATGGTGACGCTGTCGATGTGCGGCAGGTTCTCCGCGAGCCGGGTGCCGGTCAGCGCGTGCAGGGTCGTGACGTCGACGTCCGCGTGGACCCGCAGCCAGGCCGCCTGCGCCTGGGCGCGGGCCTCGCCGACCTCGCGCGCGCCGACGGCCTCGGCGCGGGCGAGCCGTACCGAACGGGCCGCCTCGGCCTCCGCGAGCTTCACCGTGCGCGCCGACTCCGCCTCGGTCAGCCGCTCGGTGCGCCGCGCCTCGGCGTCCGCGAGATGCACCTGCTTGGCGGCCTCGGCCTCCGCGAGCTTCACCGAGCGCGCGGCCTCCGCCTCCGCGAGGCGGACGGTCCGCGTCGCCTCGGCCTCCGCCCGGACCCGGTCGGCCGCCGCGGTCTCCTCCGCCTCACGGCGGGCGTTGGTGCCGCGCTGCTCGACCAACTGCTCCTCGCGCCGGGCCAGTTCGATCCTGCTGGCCAGTTCGTTCTCGGCGATGGCGCGCTCCCGCTCGACCGCCACGGCCCGCCGTTCGTACGTCGCCCGGTCGGCCTCCTGCTGGATCTGCTCCCGGGCCGGGGTGCGCAGCGCGCGCTCCACCTCCGGCTCGGGGCGCAGCGCCATCACGCGTACGGCGACCACCTCGATGCCCGTCGCGGGCAGCCGCGGTTCCGCCGCCAGCCCCGCCGCGACCCGTTCCCGTACCGCCGTCACGCCGTCGACCAGCGCCGCCGCCAGCGTCGTACGGGCGAGGACGTCCAGGGCGTGCTGCTGGGCCGTCTCGGTGAGCAGGGTGCCGAGCTGCTCCAGCGGCGCGCCGCGCCAGACGCCGGTGTCCGGGTCGACGGAGAAGTCGAGGCGGGCGGCGGCCACGGCCGGGTCGCTGATCCGGTAGGTCACCGTCGCCTGCACGGTGACGTCCTGGAAGTCGACCGTGCGGGCGTGGAAGGTCATGGCCAGCTCGCGGTCGTCGACCGGTACTTCGGAGAGCGCGGCGGTGAGCGCGCGGAACCAGAAGCTGAGCCCCGGGCCGTCGTGCACCAGGGTGCCCGCGCGGTGGTGGCGGATGTGTGCCGTCGGTGCGCCGCGCAGATGGCGCCAGCCGAACCGGCGGGTGATGTCGGCCATGAGGCCCCCCTCGCCTTGATTGTCGTCACTGAGACGATAATCGGAAGGATCACTTGTCGTCAAGGGGACGAAAAAAGGGCGGAAACAAGCGGTTGCGAAACGACACAAGAGGGGGTGAAGGCGGGCGCCGGTGGTCAGGATGGAGGCATGGGATTCCATGTCGACTCCGAGGCCGGGCCGCTGCGCCGCGTCATCCTGCACCGGCCGGATCTCGAGCTCAAGAGGCTCACCCCCAGCAACAAGGACGCGCTGCTCTTCGACGACGTGCTCTGGGTGCGCCGGGCACGCGCCGAGCATGACGGGTTCGCCGACGTCCTGCGCGACCGGGGCGTCGAGGTCCATCTGTTCGGTGATCTGCTCGTCGAGGCCCTGGAGGTCCCGGCGGCCCGCGCGCTCGTCCTGGACCGCGTCTTCGACGAGAAGGAGTACGGGGTGCTCGCCACCGACCACCTCCGCGCCGCCTTCGAGAACCTGTCCGCGCCCGACCTGGCCGAGAGCCTCGTCGGCGGCATGACCAAACGGGAGTTCCTGGCGGCCAACCCCGAGCCGACCTCCGTGCGCTTCCACGTCATGGACCTCGACGAGTTCCTCCTCGCCCCGCTGCCCAACCACCTCTTCACCCGCGACACCTCCGCCTGGATCTACGACGGCGTCGCCGTCAACGCCATGCGCTGGCCCGCCCGGCAGCGGGAGACCGTGCACTTCGAGGCGATCTACCGCCACCACCCGCTCTTCCGCGGGGAGGGCTTCCACGTCTGGTCCGAGGGTCAGGCCGACTATCCGTCGACCATCGAGGGCGGCGACGTCCTCGTCATCGGCAACGGCGCCGTCCTCATCGGCATGAGCGAGCGGACCACCCCGCAGGCCGTGGAGATGCTCGCCCACAAGCTGTTCGCGGCGGGCTCGGCGCAGACCATCGTGGCCCTGGACATGCCGAAGCGGCGCGCCTTCATGCATCTCGACACCGTGATGACGATGGTCGACGGCGACACCTTCACCCAGTACGCCGGCCTCGGCATGCTCCGCTCGTACACCATCGAGCCGGGCGTCGGCGAGAAGGAACTGAAGGTCACCGACCATCCGCCCGAGCACATGCACCGGGCCGTCGCCGCCGCCCTCGGCCTCAGCGAGATCCGCGTGCTCACCGCCACCCAGGACGTGCACGCGGCCGAGCGGGAGCAGTGGGACGACGGCTGCAACGTCCTCGCCGTCGAACCGGGTGTCGTCGTCGCCTACGAACGCAACGCCACCACCAACACCCATCTGCGCAAGCAGGGCATCGAAGTGATCGAGATCCCGGGCAGTGAACTGGGGCGGGGCAGGGGCGGGCCGCGCTGTATGAGCTGCCCCGTCGAACGGGGGGCCGTGTAACGAACGCGTGAGCGACGTTCCGGCCGACGGGACTGTATAGAAATGCTATTCGTCGTATAGACTTCCACAGTCCCGTTCTCGTACCTCTGGAGCGCCCCCATGGCGACTGTCCCGACCGCCCTCGCCGGCCGCCACTTCCTCAAGGAACTGGACTTCACCGGGGAGGAGTTCCGCGGCCTGATCGAGCTGGCCGCCGAGCTGAAGGCCGCCAAGAAGGCCGGGGCCGAGGTCCAGCACCTGCGCGGGAAGAACATCGCGCTGATCTTCGAGAAGACCTCGACCCGCACCCGCTGCGCCTTCGAGGTCGCCGCCGCGGACCAGGGCGCCGCCACCACCTACCTGGACCCCTCCGGCTCGCAGATCGGCCACAAGGAGTCGGTCAGGGACACCGCGCGGGTGCTGGGCCGGATGTACGACGGCATCGAGTACCGAGGCGACAGCCAGGACAAGGTCGAGGAGCTCGCCGCGTACGCCGGTGTGCCCGTCTACAACGGTCTGACCGACGACTGGCACCCCACCCAGATGCTCGCCGACGTCCTGACGATGACCGAGCACACCGCCAAGCCGCTGCCGGAGATCGCCTTCGCCTACCTCGGCGACGCCCGCTTCAACATGGGCAACTCCTACCTGGTCACCGGGGCCCTGCTCGGCATGGACGTACGGATCGTCGCGCCGAAGACCTACTGGCCCGCCCAGGAGGTCGTGGACCGGGCCCGTGAGCTGGCCGAGGCCAGCGGCGCCCGGATCACGCTCACCGAGTCCGTCGCCGAGGGCGTGCAGGGCGCCGACTTCGTCGCCACCGACGTCTGGGTGTCGATGGGGGAGCCGAAGGAGGTCTGGGACGAGCGGATCGCCGCCCTCGGCCCGTACGCCGTGACCATGGACGTCCTGCGCGCCACCGGCAACCCGGACGTCCGGTTCCTGCACTGCCTGCCGGCCTTCCACGACCTCGGCACCAAGGTGGGCCGCGAGATCTTCGAGGCCCACGGCCTGGACTCGCTGGAGGTCACCGACGAGGTCTTCGAGTCCGCCCACTCGGTCGTCTTCGACGAGGCGGAGAACCGGCTGCACACCATCAAGGCCGTCCTGGTCGCCACCCTCGCCTGACCCGGGGCCCGCCTCACTCGGGCCGCGGCCGCCACTGCGGAGGCACCACGGCCAGCCGGAACCACACCGCCTTGCCCTGGGCGGTGGGGCGGTGCCCGCACGACGAGCTGAGGGCACGGATCAGCAGCAGCCCCCGCCCGTGCTCCAGCCAGGGGTCGGGCTCCGCGCCGGAGGGACGGGTGAGATCGCCCGGCGGCATGGGGTCGGGGTCGTGCACCTCGACCTGGCAGCCGCTCGGGCGCAGCTCCACCACCAGCTCTATCGGGGCGTCCCCGGCGGCCGTGTGCTCCACGGCGTTCGCCACCAGCTCGGCCGTGAGCAGCTCCGCCGTGTCGCTGTCCGCTCCGTGCTCCAGCTCCGCCAGCGCCGTACGGACCAGGGCACGGGCCACCGGCACGGCCGCGGCGGAGTGCGGCAGTGCGATCCGCCAGGAGGCGGCCGAGTCGGAGGGGCGATCTTGCAAGGCGAGTCCGTTCTTGGCGCAGGGTCCCGTGATCGACATCAGGTGGTCCTGCCTTCAACTTTCAGGAATGGTACGACTAACGGGTTGCTTACCCCGCCCAACGCCCCATCTCGCCTGCCTGCTCCCGTTGTTACCGCGTTATTGACGAGCGGTGACACGGCAGGGGGCCGTACAGGAAAAACCGCCCTCCCGGTGTGGAGGGCGGTAAGAATACTTACCTTTGTCCCAGGACGAACGCCCCGGTGCGGGGTCACACCCCCGCGAACTCCGCGCCCGCGTCACGCAGTCGCTCGTGCAGTCCGTGGAAGACCGCCGCCGAACGGGCTCCGGGCCAGTCCGCCGGGAGCAGCCGGGCGGGCAGCCCCGGGTCGGCGTAGGGCAGATGGCGCCAGGAGTCCAGGGCGAGAAGGTAGTCGCGGTAGGCCTCCTCCGGCGGGGTGTCCGGCCGGTGCTGCCAGGCGTGCAGCACGCTCGCGTGGCGGTCGAGGAACGCCTCGTGCTCCTCGGCGATGGCCGTCAGGTCCCACCAGCGGGCCACCGCCTCGACGGTGGGCGTGAAGCCGAGGTGCTCGCCGCGGAAGAAGTCGACGTAGGCCTCCAGCCCGAGCCGCTGGAGGGCGTGCCGGGTCTCCTCGTACAGCCGGGCCGGGGCGATCCACACACCCGGGGCGGCCGTGCCGAACCCCAGGCCGGCCAGCCGGGACCGCAGGACGTGCCGCTTCTGCCGCTCCGACTCCGGTACGGAGAACACCGCCAGCACCCAGCTCTCGTCACCGGTCGGCGCGGCACCGTAGACCCGCCGGTCTCCGTCGTCGAGCAACTCCAGTGCCTCTTCGGAGAGTTCGTACCCCGCCGCGCCCTGCGCCGTACGGGCGGGCAGCAGCAGTCCGCGCCGCTTCAGCCGGGACACCGAGGACCGTACGGAGGGCGCGTCGACGCCGACCGCGGCGAGCAGCCGGATCAGCTCGGCGACGGGCAGCGGACCCTGCGCGAAGCGGCCGTACGCGCCGTACAGCGTGACGATGAGAGACCGAGGTGCGGGCTGGTCGGACACGTTGATCATTTTAGGTCGTCACCCTCGCGGGCGATCCCCGGCGGTACCGCCGCCGTATGTGACCTTCGTCGTGCCCGTCGGGGTCAGGCCGCGACGGTCGGGCGGTCCGCCGGGACGCGGTGGGGGGCCACCACGCTGCCGTCGGCGTGGAGTTCGCCGGAGTCGTCGAAGACGATCGTGCCGTCGCACAGCAGGTTCCAGCCCTGCTCCGGGTGGGCGGCGACGACGTGCGGCGAGCGGGCGTCGGCAGGAGCGGCGGCGAAGGAGTGGGAACACATGGCGCACCTCCACGTCGGTGGGGGGCCGGCCGTCCGGTCGGCCTCGCATGCGACGACCATGCGCCCGCCCCCGCGGGCACCGCCAGAGGGGGGCCCGAAGCGTGACAGCACCAGGACAACTCCAGGACCGTTCGCCGACGACCGGTGCGGACTCGCCACCGAAGGGGTGACGGTCACGGCCTCGGGCCCCTCCGCCCGGTACCAGTGGAGGCCCCCACCACAGGAGGTCTTCCATGTTGCTTCGTCCCGCACTGGCCGCGGCGGCCGGTGCCGCCCTGGTCCTGCTCGCGCTGCCGGCCCAGGCCGCCACCGCCGACCCCACCGAGTCCCTGACCGTCACCCCGGCCGCCACCATCGCGGCCGACGGCACCGTCACCCTCTCCGGCACCTACCGCTGTGTCGGCAACACGGGGCCGGTGTTCATCAGTTCCGCCGTCCAGCAGGGCGACGCCCCCGCCCGCTACGGCATCGGCGGCAGCAGCGCGCTGTGTGACGGCGCCGTCCACTCCTGGCGGAACACCGGCAGGGTCCAGGGCGACGCGCTGACGGCCGGCCCCGCCCATGTCGAGGCCACGATCACCGAACTCGAACCCCACGGCGGCCTGCCGCTGCCCCGCTTCCACGCGATCCAGCAGCAGGACGTCACCCTGACGCAGAGCTGACCACCCGCCACGCGTGACGCGCCCCGGCGGGCAGCGCGGCCGGGGCGTCGGGACGGGACGGGCGCCCCGGCCGACCGCGGGGCGGCCGCCCGGCCCGTCGGTTCACGGAGCCGGGCGTTCCCCCGACCCGCGGACGATCAGGCGGGTGGGCACGGTGAGGGTGCGGGCGCGGGAGCGGTCGCCGTCGAGGCGGGACAGGGCGGTGGTCGCGGCGGTGCGCCCGATCTCCTCGGGGTCCTGGGCGACCACGGTCAGGGCCGGTTCGAGTGCCTCGGCGAGGGCCACGTCGTCGAAGGCGACGACCGCGACGTCCTTGCGTCTGCTGCGGGCGAGTTGGGTGACTATCCCGAGCGCGACGATGTTGTTGCCGGCGAACAGGGCCGTGGGCGGATCGGTCAGGTCCAGCAACTGCTCGGTGGCCGCCGAGGCTCCGTGCTGGTCGTGGGCGTTGGTGACCAGGGAGCGGTCGTCCGGCAGGCCCGCCTCCCGCAGCGCCTCGCGGTATCCGGCCAGACGCTCGCGGCGGGTGTAGAGCTTGGTGGGCAGGTCCCCGATGAAGCCGATACGGCGGTGGCCGTGGGCGATCAGATGGGCGACGCCGTCGTGGGCGCCCGAGCGGTTGGTGCTGACGACGCTGTCCGTGGCCAGGCCCGTGCCCGGCCGGTCCAGGAAGACGACGGGCAGCCCGCCGGACCGGTGCGGCTTGAGGTGCGCGTGGTCGGCGCCCACGGAGGGGACGACCATCAGGGCGCTGACCCGGCGGGCCAGGAAGGTGGCGGTCAGGGCGCGTTCGCGCTCGGGGTCGTCCGCGGAGGAGCCCATGAGGAGGGTCAGGCCGCGCGCCCCGACCGTCTCCTCGATACCGCGGGCCACGGCTCCGAAGAAGGGGTTGCCGAGGTCGGGGATGACGAGTCCGACGGTGGTGTCGGGTCCCCCGACGCGGATGTTGCGCGCCATCAGGTTCGGCTGGAAGCCCAGCCGGGCCACGGCGGCGAGCACCTGTTCCCTGGTCTGCGCGGAGGCGGGTCCGTCCTCGTTGAGGACGCGGGAGACGGTCTTGGCGCTGACACCCACTTCACGGGCGACATCGGCCAGGGTGGGGCGGCGGTTCGCTGCCATGGAGGTGCGGATCTCCTGTGCTCGTCGGTTCCGCCCGCGGCCTCGGGCGGATCCTTGGAGTCGAATCGTGTCGCCAGAACCTGTGCGAGCGGGTTCTAGCCGGCCTGGACCCCGGCGGCCTTGGCGGCCTCGGAGTCGGTCACGACAGTATCTCCGGCGGCGTCGATGGTGAGTGCGCCGGTCATGATGGCGACGACCTCCGCCATGGAGTAGTCGGTGGGCTTGATCACGGCGGCCCGCCGACCGAGGCGGTGGACGTGGATACGGTCGGCGATCTCGAAGACGTGCGGCATGTTGTGACTGATCAGCACGACCGGCATGCCCTTGTCCCGGACCCGGCGGATCAGGTCGAGGACCTGGCCGGACTCCTTGACCCCGAGGGCGGCGGTGGGTTCGTCCATCACGACGACGCTGCTCGCCCAGGCCACGGACCGGGCCACGGCGACGGCCTGCCGCTGCCCCCCGGAGAGGGTCTCCACCGACTGGGTCAGCGAGCGCAGCCCGATCTTCAGATCGGCCATGTGCTCGGCGGCCTCCTGCCGCATCCGCTTCTTGTCCAGCATCCGCAGCACACTGCCGAGGACGCCGGGGCGGCGCAGCTCGCGGCCGAGGAACATGTTGGAGGCGATGTCCATCGAGGCGGCGACGGCGAGGTCCTGATACACCGTCTCGATGCCGTGGGCGCGGGCGCTCTGCGGACCGGAGAAGACGATGGGCTCGCCGTTGAGCCGGATCTCGCCGGCGTCCGGGGTCAGGGCGCCGGTGAGGGCCTTGATCAGGCTGGTCTTGCCGGCGCCGTTGTCGCCGATCACGGCGAGGACCTCGCCGGGCAGCAGGTCGAAGTCGGCGCCGTCGATGGCGGTGACCTGGCCGTAGCGCTTGACCAGACCGCGGGCCTGCAGGACGGGCGTGGGGGAGGGCAGGGTGCTCATCGGGCCTTCTTCCGGGAGAGCTGGTCGACGGTCACCGCGAGGATCACCAGCACGCCGGTGATCAGGGTCTGGTAGATGGAGGCGACGCCCATCAGCTGGAGCCCGTTGCGGAAGACACCGACGATGAGCACGCCGATGAACGTGCCCAGGACCGAGCCGCGGCCGCCGAAGAGACTGGTCCCGCCGAGGACCACGGCGGTGATGCTGTCGAGGTTGTCGGTCTGACCGGCCTGCGGGTCCCCGACCCCGGTGCGGGAGATCAGGAGCAGGGCGGCGACGCCGTAGAGGAGACCGGCGACGGTGTAGATGCCGATGGTGAGCCGGGAGGTGCGGATGCCGTTGAGGCGGGCCGCCTCCTGGCTGTTGCCCAGCGCGTAGACGTGCCGGCCCCAGCCGGTGCTGCTCAGTGCGTAGGCGAACAGCAGGAACAGGGCGATGGTGACGAGGGAGCCGTAGGTGATGTCGGTGCGGCCGAGCGGGAAGGTCTCGCCGAGGGCGGTCAGCGGGCCGGGCAGGCTGGTGACGGTCTGTTCCCCGGAGTAGATGTGGGTCAGCGCGAACGCCACGTTGAGCATGCCGAGGGTGACGATGAACGGCGGCAGCGGGATCTTCTGCACCAGCAGGCCGTTCAGCAGGCCGAAGCCGCCGCAGACCACCAGGCCCAGCGCGATCGCGAGCAGCGGGGGCAGCGACCCCTGCGCGGCCATCTTGGCGATCACGATGCTGCCGAACGCCATCACGGCACCGCACGACAGGTCGATCCCCGCGGTGAGGATGATCAGGGTCTGCCCGATGGCGAGGGTGCCGACCACCATGACCTGCTGCACGATCAGCGAGAAGTTCCCGCCGGTGAGGAACTGGTCGGTCGAGAAGGAGAAGAAGGCGCAGGCCAGGAGGAGGGCGACCAGCGGGCCGGTGGTGGGCTGGGTGAGCAGTCTGCGGGCCGTGGTCGGTGCCTTGAGCTCGGCGTACGGCGTCGAGGCCGAGGGTGGCGTGGACGTGGCAGTCATGCGAGGTCCTTGTCGGGAGACAGAAGGCGAGGGGGCGGCCGCCCGGTCGGGGAGGAGGGGCCGGCCGCCCCGCTCAGGGGGGAGGGCGGGTCGTGGGACCGGCGGGCGGCTCAGCCCCAGCAGTTCTCCAGGCCGAAGGCGGTGTCCTTGGAGTCGACCCCGGTCTGCGCCTTGTCGGTGATGAGGGTGACGCCGGTGTCGGTGTAGCCGGAGGCCTTCTTGCCGTCCTTGGCGTACGTCACCACGGCCTTGACGCCCTCGGCGGCCATCTTCAGCGGGTACTGCTGCGAGGTCGCGGCGATCTTGCCGTCCTTGACCGCCTGGGTGCCGGTGCAGCCGCCGTCGACCGAGACGATCAGGACGTCCTTCTCCCGGCCCTTGGCCTTGAGCGCGGTGTAGGCGCCGAGCGCGGCCGGCTCGTTGATGGTGTAGACGACGTTGATGTCCGGCTCCTTCTGGAGGCAGTTCTCCATCGCCGTCTGCCCCTTGGCCTGGTCGCCGCCGGTGTCCTGGGCGCAGACCACGTCCTTGTCGGTGGCGCCGAACCCCTTGAGGAAACCGTCGTGCCGCTGGACACCGACGGAGACGCCGGGCGCGAGGTCGAGGGTGGCTATCTTCGCGGTCTTGCCCGCCATGGCCGCCTTGGCGTACTCGCCGATCAGCTGCCCGGCCTTGAGGTTGTCGGTGGCGAACAGGGCATCGACCGCGCCCTGCGGCTCGGTCGGGGTGTCGAGGGCGATCACCAGGACGCCCTTGGCCTTGGCCTTCTCGATCGCGGGCACGATGGCCTTGGAGTCGCTCGGGGTGATCAGGATGCCCTTCACCCCGGCGGCGACCATGTTCTCGATCGCGGTGACCTGCCCGGCGTTGTCGCCGTCGAACTTGCCGGCCGCGGTCATCAGCTTGACGCCCTCCGACTTGGCGGCCTTCTCCGCGCCCTCCTTCATCTTCACGAAGAACGGGTTGGTGTCCGTCTTGGTGATCAGACCGACCTTGACGCCGTCCGAGCCCGATCCGGAGCTCGCGGAGCCCGAGCCGGAGCCGGACCCGCAGGCCGTCAGGGTCAGGGCCGCGACGCCCATGACCGCGGCTGCTCTGAGGAGGGAGGTGGACGGACGTGTGGTGCGAGGCATGAACGACTCCTGCGGGATTGCGAGCGGCGCGGCCGGCATCGAGGGATGCCGTCCCGAGTTGTCATCGTTGACTTATGTCATCGTTGACACTGCATGGCGAGGATGATGGACTCCGTCTCCCGGAAACGTCAATGCCCTCCGCCCGTCACGAATCGGCAACGTCCCACGGCCGTCCGCACCGTCGCCCGGCCGCCGTCCCACGGTCGCCCGCAGAGAAGAGCAGCCCATGAGCCCGCGTCAGATCACCGTTCTCGGAGAGTGCGTCGCGGACGCGTTCACCGAGCCCGCGAGCACCCCGAACGAGCTCGCCCTGCGGGTGCTGCCGGGCGGCGGACCTGCGAACACGGCCGTCTCCCTGGCCCGGCTCGGCACCCCGGCCCGCTTCCTCGCCCGGCTCTCCGGCGATGTCTTCGGCCGGCTCTTCCGCGGCCATCTGGAGGCGTCCGGGGTGGACCTGTCGTACGCCGTCAGAGCCGCCGAACCCAGCACCCTGGCCGTGGCCGAACTCGACGACAGCGGCCAGGCCGCGTTCTCCTTCCACGCCCGCGGCACCGCCGACTGGCAGTGGACGGCCGCGGAACTGGCCCGGGTCGACCTGTCCGCCACCGCCTGTGTGCACACCGGATCGCTGGCCCTGGTCCGCGCGCCCGGCGCGGCCGTCGTCGAGGACTTCCTCGCCACGGCCGCCGCCCGGACCACCGTCAGTATCGACCCCAACGTCCGCCCGCTGCTGGTCGATCCCGACGTCTACCGTGCCCGGCTGGCGCACTGGTGCTCCCTCGCCGACATCCTGCGCCTCAGCGAGGACGACCTGGCGCTGCTGCTGCCGGGCACCTCGCCCGAGCGGGCCTGCGACCTCTGGCACGCCGCGGGGGCCCGGCTCGTCGTGATCACCCTCGGCGCCGAGGGCGCCCTGGCCTCGCTCGACGGGGAACGGGTGCGGGTGCCCGCGGTCACCACCCAGGTCGTCGACACGGTCGGCGCGGGCGACTCCTTCACCGCCGGACTGCTGCACCACCTCGGCGCCCGCTCGCTCCTCGGCGGCCGGCTGACGGACGTCCGCGCCGACGACGTGGCCGAGGCCTGCCGCTTCGCCGCCCGGGTCGCCGCCCTGACCTGCTCGGTCGCCGGCCCCAACCCGCCCTGGCGGAGCCGGCTGGACGAGCCCGCCCCGCCGTTCACCACCGCCGCCCGCGACTGACCCCCCTCGACCGCACCCCCCCCCGCAACCGAACGCCCGCGACCGACAAGGACTTGAGACCATGACGAAGACACTGCTCGCCGAGTTCACCGCCCGCGAGGGCGCCGAGGACGAGGTCGCCCGGCTGATCGGGGAGTACGCGCGCACGGTGCGGCAGGAGGACGGCAACCTCGCGTTCGAGGTGTACACCAGGACCGCCGCCCCGCGCGCCTACTGGATCTTCGAGGTGTACCGGGACGAGGACGCCTTCCAGGCACACCTGAAGGCCCCGTACGGCGGTCCGTTCAACGCGGCGCTCGTCCCGCTGATCGAGGAGGACGCCTCGGTGCTGACCTTCCTGGAGAAAATGACCGAGGCCGGAGAATGACGGAGGCGGGAGACCAAGCTCCCGCCAGTCTCAACATATAGCGCACCGGGGGGCTTGCGGCAAGGCCCCCCTCGTACCGCAAAATCCCAGGTCGTGGCCAGGATCCAGCAGAAAAGCGAAAGGCACGACGTGGGTGTCCCGAGTGCGTTCGACCTCCCCGACCAGCTCTCCCGGAAGGCCGACCCCGAGCTGATCGCCGCCGACGAACGGCACTTCGCGGCCGTCGCGGAGTGCCTGGAGGAGTCGATCGCCGAACTGTCCGACCTCCTCGACGCCGAACTGCGGGCACCCGGCGGCACCGGCCGCCAGGCGATGGACCGGGACATCGAGGTCCACCGGCTGACCGGCCGACTGCGCACCCTGCGCCGGTTCGGGCTGGACCTGTGCCTCGGCCACATGGCCGGCGCGGACGGCTCCGCGCCCGTGTACGTCGGCAGGCTCGGCCTCACCGACCGCGAGGGCCGCCGGCTGCTCATCGACTGGCGCTCCCCGGCGGCCGAGCCGTTCTTCGCCGCGACCCACGCCGACCCGATGGGCCTCGCCAGCCGCCGCCGCTACCGCTGGACCCGGGGCCGGATCAGCGACTACTGGGACGAGGTGTTCACCGCCGACGGCTTCGAGGGGCACGCCGCCGCCCTCGACGACCAGTCCGCCTTCATCGCCAGCCTCGGCGGCAACCGCTCGGAGCGGATGCGGGACGTGCTCTCCACCATCCAGGCCGACCAGGACGCCATCATCCGGGCGGGCTCGCGGGGCGCCCTCGTCGTGGACGGCGGCCCGGGCACCGGCAAGACCGTCGTCGCCCTGCACCGCACCGCCCACCTGCTCTACTCCGACCCGCGCCTCGGGCACCGCCGCGGCGGCGTGCTGTTCGTGGGCCCGCACCGGCCGTATCTGTCGTACGTCGCCGACGTCCTGCCGAGCCTCGGCGAGGAGGGCGTCCAGACCTGCGTCCTGCGCGACCTGGTCCCCGAGGGGGCCGCCGCGGGCGTCGAGACCGACCCGGAGGCGGCCCGGCTGAAGGCGTCCGCGGACCTGGTGAAGGCGATCGAGAAGGCCGTCCGCTTCTACGAGGAGCCGCCCGCCGAGGGCCTGACGGTCACCGTCGACCACACCGACGTACGGCTGACCGCCGACGACTGGGCCGAGGCCTTCGACGCGCCCGAACCCGGTACCCCGCACAACGAGGCCCGCAACCAGATCTGGGAGCGGCTCGTCGAGATCCTGCAGGACCGCCACGACGGCGACGACCTGCCACCCGAGCAGTTCCGCCGGGCGCTGCGCCAGGACAAGGAACTCCTCGGCACCCTCCAGCGCGCCTGGCCGCTGCTGGAGGCGGCCGACCTGGTCGGGGACCTGTGGACGGTACCCGCGTACCTGCGGATGTGCGCTCCCTGGCTGAGCCCCGACGAGGTACGACGGCTGCAGCGCGCCGACGCCCAGGCCTGGACGGTGTCCGACCTGCCGCTGCTCGACGCGGCGCGGCAACGGCTCGGGGACCCGGAGGCGGCGCGGCGCAGGCAGCGCGACAAGGCCCTCCTCGCCGCCCAGCGCGAGCGTATGTCGCACGTCGTGGACAACCTGATCCACGCCGTGGCCGACTCCGGCGCCGACGGTGACGACGGCGAGGGCCTGGTGACCATGCTGCGGGGCGCGGACGCCCAGGTCAGCCTGGTCGACGAGGCCGAACTGTCCGTCGTCGACCCCGATCTGCTGGCCGGCCCGTTCGCGCACATCGTCGTCGACGAGGCGCAGGAACTCACCGACGCCGAATGGCAGATGCTGCTGTCACGCTGTCCGTCCCGGAGCTTCACCGTCGTCGGGGACCGCGCCCAGGCCCGGCACGGCTTCACCGAGTCGTGGCGGGAGCGCCTGGAGCGCATCGGCCTCGACCGGATCGACCTGGCCTCCCTGAGCGTCAACTACCGCACCCCGGCCGAGATCATGGCGGAGGCCGAACCGGTCGTCCGGGCCGCGCTCCCGGACGCCAACGTCCCGACGTCCATCCGCAGCACCGGCATTCCCGTCGTGCACGGATCGGCCGCCGGCCTGGACACGTTCCTCGACGACTGGCTCGCCGCCCACGCCGACGGGATCGCCTGTGTCATCGGCGCCCCGGCCTTCCCCGGGACCCCCCGGGTCCGCTCCCTGCCCCCGGAGCTGACCAAGGGCCTCGAGTTCGACCTGGTCGTCCTGGTGGACCCGGAGAAGTTCGGCACGGGAGTCGAAGGGGCGGTGGACCGCTATGTCGCGATGACCCGCGCGACCCGGCAGCTCGTCGTCCTCACGACGTGACGTACCACTTCTGCCACGAGCCGCCGCCGCAGTCCGGTGAAATCGGCCTGGCAGCGGCCAAGGTCGTGTCCTAGCGAAGCCCCTCCGAGCCCGGCCGGGGGCGCAGTTCGATGTGGGTGTCCTCCGGCAGGGTCTTCTGGTAGCCCGCGTACATGTGCTCCGTCGCCAGCCGGACCAGGCGTTCCTCGTCGCCGGCCCGGGCCGCTTCGAAGATCGCGCGGTGTTCGCTCGTCATGAGCGGGACGTTGGCGGCGTCGGCGACGTACGAGCTGGTGATGCGGCGGTTGACCGGGTGGTCCCACAGCGTGTCGATCATCCGGAGCAGGAGCGCGTTCCCGCAGGGCTCGATCAAGGACATGTGGAACGCGCGGTTCAGCTCGAACTGCGCCACCGCGTCGAGCGGGTCGGACGCGGCCATGTCCTCGATCAGGGCGAGCAGCCGCGCCAGCTGGGCCCGGTCGTGCCTGCCGCAGGCGAGCCGCAGGGCCACGGTCTCCAGGGACTGGCGCACCTGGTAGACCTCGGAGATGTCGCTCGGCTTCAGGGCGTTGACCAGGTAGCCGCTGCCCGGCACCCAGGTGACCAGGTCCTCGTGGGCGAGGCGGTTCAGCGCGTCGCGCAGCGGGGTGCGGGAGACGCCCAGCCGCTCGGCCAACTGCTCCTGCACCAAGGGGGAATCCGCCTCCAGGCCGCCGGAGACGATCTCGTCGCGGAGCTGTTCATAGACGCGGACGCCCAGGGGGCGTGTGTCCCGGGGGTCGCCCCGCAAAGGCTTCACGTCGCACTCCGTTCCTAGCGTTGCCTGGGGAGAGAAAACCACTCCGGCGGGGCCATTGTCGCCCGTGAATCCACTGTATACAGTGTGTCCACTGCATCCAGAGAGAGGCTCCTGGTCATGTTCGTCCTCAACACCTGGTATGTCGCCGCATGGTCCACCGAGGTGACCGCCAAGCCGGTGCGCCGGGTCATCTGCAAGCAGCCGATCGTGCTCTACCGCACCCCGGACGGCGCGGCGGTCGCCCTCGCCGACCGCTGCGCCCACCGGGCCTACCCCCTGTCCGAGGGCCGTACGGTCGGAGACGCGATCGAATGCGGTTACCACGGCTTCGCCTACGGCCCCGACGGAGCCTGCACGCGCGTTCCCGCCCAGTCCGCCATCCCGGCGCGCGCCCGGGTGCGCAGCTACCCGGTCGTGGAGAAGGACGGCTGGATCTGGGTCTGGACGGGGGAGCGGGAACGGGCGGACGAGGGCCTGGTCCCCGACACCCACTGGATGGACGACCCGGCGTGGGCGACGGTCACCCACACCGTGCTCTTCGAGTGCCGCCACGACCTCATCCACGACAACCTGCTGGACCTGACCCACGAGTCGTTCCTGCACCGGACGACCGTCGGCGACGACTACATCTACGAGCACGGCATCACGGTCGAGGTGGACGGCCGGGTCGTGACCGCCGACCGGCTGATGCCCGGCGTGGCAGCGCCGCCGCTGTACGCGCGGACCATGGGCGCCGAGGGCCTGTACGACCGGTTCCACGCCACCGAGTTCCACGTCCCGAGCTACCACGTGCTGCACTCCGGGATCACCGGACAGGGACGGCCGCGGGAGGAGGGCTACCTGATCAAGGTGCTCAACGGGATCACGCCGGTCGACGAGCAGACCACCTGGTACTACTACGCGTTCAGCCGGAACTTCGCCGTCGACGCCGAGTGGGCCACCGAGGAGCTCGAGGTCGGCCTCGCCACCGTGCTGCGGGAGGACGCCGACGCCCTGCGGGCCCAGGAGATCGGCATGCGGGACCGCCCCGAGACGGAGCACGACGTGCTCATCGGCCAGGACGCCGGCGTAGCCAAGGCCCGCCGGATCCTCTCCCGGCTCCTGGCGGCGGAGCAGCAGGCGGACCGCACCGTCCCGGCGCCCGGGACCGCGCCCGCGGCCGCGCGGGCCTGATCCCGGCCGCGCCCGTCCCGCCGCCGGCTGCGCCGACGCCTCAGCCGGAACCGGCCTCGGCGACGGGGGAGCGGCCGGACGGTCCTGCCCGGCAGGTCGTCACCGATGCCCGGCACGCGCGTACCAGGGCTTCCCTGCGGACGTGCGACCAGCGGGACGGCACCAGCCCGCCCCGACCGAGAACGAGGAGGCGGACCGATGAGGCTTCTGCTCCGGGCCAACGCCCACCGGCACCTGGGCGACGCCGGCTGGGAGGTCGCCGCGTCGCCGGACACGCCCCGACGGGAGCCGTGGCAGTGGCAGGTGTGCCTGCTCACCGGCGACCCGGGGCACGCCGACGCGCCGTCGCCCACGGCGGTCCGGGTCGCCGCGCCCCTGCCCGGCGGGACGACCGTCGAGGTCGCGGCCGACCCGCTGACGGTCGCGCCCGCGGTCGAGGTCCTCGACCCCGCCTCCTCGCCCACGGTGGTGCGCACGGAGGGCGAGCTCGTGGTCCTGATCGCCTCGGGCGGCCGGGTGCTGATCGAGGAGCGGCACCTGCTGGCCGACGCCGACGCGCTGGTGCTCGCGGGGGACGACCCCCTGGGCGTCGGCGTGCACCGCCCGGACGGTTCGGACTCCCGACTCGCCGTGGTCCGTCTGACCCCCGTCAGGGACAGCGCCCTGAGCTGGGTGCCGTAGGAACAGGTTCGAGATCCGGAGAAGTGGTGACCATGCGTGTGGCCGGTGAGGAACAGCGCCTGCGGCTGCGGGTGGAGGCCCTGGTGCGGGAGGCCGACGGGGTGCTCTCGGCGCACCTGCGCCGACCCGACGCCGGCGACCTGCCCCCCTGGACGCCCGGGGCCCATCTCGACCTGCACCTGCCCGGCGGCCCCGTCCGCCCGTACTCGCTGAGCGGCTCGCCCGCCGACCGCTCCACCTGGCGCGTCTCCGTCCTGAAGGAACCCGCCTCGCGGGGCGGGTCACGGGCGGTGCACGAATCCCTGCGCCCCGGTGACCTCGTCGACGTCACCGGGCCCCGCAACGCCTTCCCCCTCGTCGGCACCCCGGAGTCGGAGTACCTGTTCATCGCCGGAGGCATCGGCATCACGCCCCTCATGCCGATGATCGAGGAGATCGCCGCGTCGGGGGCGCGCTGGTCCTTGCTCTACGGGGGCCGGTCCCGAGCGGGCATGGCGTTCCTGCCCGACCTCGCCCGCCACGGTGACCGGGTGACGGTCCGCCCGCAGGACGAGTACGGGCTGCTCGACCTGGACACGTTCCTGGGCCCGCCGCGGCCGGACGTACTGGTGTACTCCTGCGGTCCGGAGCCGCTGCTCTCCGCCGTGGAAGCGCGCTGCGCCGCCTGGCCGCCGGGAACGCTGCACCTGGAGCGGTTCGCCGCCCGCCCCGCCCCGCCCGCCACCGGCGCCGACACCGGGGAGGAGGCCTTCGAACTGGTGCTGCACCGGACCGGACGCAGCATCACCGTGGCGCCCGGCAGTACCGTCCTGGAGGCGCTGGAGGAGAACGGCGTGGAGCCGCCGAACTCCTGCCGGGAAGGCATCTGCGGAACCTGCGAGACGAAGGTGGTCGAAGGCGTTCCCGACCACCGGGACAGCCTGCTCACGCAGGAGGAACAGGACGCGAACGACACCATGATGATCTGCGTCGGCCGCGCACGCTCGAGCCGCCTGGTCCTCGACCTGTGAGACGTGGACTGACCGCCGCTCGCCCCGGCTCAGCCGGCGAGCCCGCCGACGGCCTTGGGGGAGGGGCCGTACTGGTTGGCGGCCGGGGCGCTGTCCACCGTCATGCCCACGAGGTAGAGGACCGGTCCGACCACGGGCACCGGGGCGATGAGCATCCTCCGCATGAAGGCCTACGCCGACGCGGTCACCGCCGCCCTCGAGGACCCCGACCCCTGGCACGGCTTCGTCGGCTGCGTCGAGACAGCGTGCGCCATGCAGGCCGTCGACTACGGCTTCGCCGACGTGCTGACCACGACGTTCCCCGAGGCCAGGGCCCTGGAGCGCTGCCGCAACGAAGCGTACGAGGGCATGGTCGACCTCATCGGCCGCGCCAAGGCGACCGGTCGGCTGCGGGAGGACTGCGACCCTTCGGACCTGGTGCTGGTGCACATGGCCGACGCCGGCGTCGTCAACGCCACCGGCGCAGCCGCACCCGACGCCTGGCGACGCGTCGTCGCCCTGCTGATCCAGTCCTTCGAGGCCCCGGCCCGCGGGCCGCTGCCCGCCCGACCACGACGCCCTCTACCAGGCCATGCTCCGTCCCGGTGCAGCGGGCGTCGAGGCGCCCGAGTCGGGCGGCTGACGGCACGGATCACCCCGGGCGTCGGATCGCTGTGCCGGTACCCGCGGCGTGCGGGCGCGCGTCCGCCGGGCCCGGCGCCCTCATGTGTCGTCGACGAGGTGGACGGCCAGTCGGGGGCAGGCGGCGACGGCCCGCCGGGCGTGGGCGCGCAGCCGGTCGGGGACGATCCGGTCCTCGAGTACGGGGTAGCCCCATTCGTCCAGGTCGATCAGCTCGGGGAGCAGTTCTCCGCACAGTCCCCGGCCGGTGCAGGCGATGCGGTCGATGCGCAGGGTCCGGGTCGGGGTCATCGCCAGGTCTCCGGGGGTGTGGCGGGCGGTACGGGGATCCGCGGCGGTCGGGGGGCCGCGGGGCAGGTGCCGTGGGTGAGGTGGTGGTCGACGTCGTCGGCGAAGGTGCGCAGGGCGGAGGCGGCCAGGCGGGCGGCACCGTCGGGGTGGCGACAGGCGCCGCGGCCGGGCAGCAGACCGGTTCGGCGGTGCAGGCGGGGGAGCAGCTCCGGGTCGGCCCGTCCGGCGGCCAGTGCGGCGAAGTCCTGGGCCACGGCGGGCAGTCCGTAGCGGCAGGGACCGCACTGGCGGGCGCCCTGAGCGGCGAGGAAGGCGAGTATCCGGGCCGTCTCCGTCAGCCCGCAGGCCGCGTGCGGCAGCGCGACGACGACGCCCGCACCGGGTGCGGCCCCCAGAGCCGCCAGGTCGCGTCGGGCGAGAGGGGTGTGCAGCTGTTCCGCCGGGAGCCAGGTGCCGGCGAAGCCGCCCAGCAGCAGGGCCCGGAGCGGTTCCGTGGGACCCCCGGCACGGTCGAGCACCGAGGCGAGCGGCGTGCCGAGCGCTGTCTCCAGGACACCGGGGGCCGCGACGGAGCCGGAGACGGTGACGAGTGCGGTGCCGGGCTCGTCCGGGGTGCCGGCCTGCCGGAACCAGTCGGGTCCGTGGCGGGCGATGAGGGCGAGGTGGGCGAGGGTCTCGGCGTTGTGGACCAGGGTGGGGCGGCGGCTGACGCCGCGTTCGTGGACGGCCGGGGGGCTGCCCTGCGGGCGGGCCGGACCCCCGTTGAGCCAGCGCACCAGTGCGGTCGACTCGCTGGAGACGTAGCCGTGCGGCAGGGCGTGCAGCCGGATCCGTACGGGGTCGGGTCGGGCCTGTCGTCGCTCCTCCACGGCCACGTCGAGCTGCCGGTGCCGGACGGTGCGGGGCAGGCACACGTGGACGGTGTCGGCCCCGACCTCGGCCGCCGCCAGGACGGCGCCGTCGAGGACCAGATGGGGGGCGACGTCGAGCAGGAACCGGTCCTTGCGGCTGGCGGGTTCGCTCTCCATGGCGTTGACGACGACCACGGCCCGGCGAGGGCCGTCCGCGACGGCGCGCAGCTTGCGGGCCGTCGCGAAGCCGGCGCCCCCGCGCCCCGTGAGCCCGGCCGCCTCGACCGCGTCCGTCAGCGGCCCCGGCGTGTCCGAGGGGCCGGGGAGCGCCCCGTGACGGCGCAGGTGATCGGCCAGGCCGGCCGGCCGCCCGGTGGCGTACCAGCCCGCCAGCAGCCGCGCGGTGGAGTCGTCCGGCGCCGGGGCGCGGTGAGGGGGCACGCGAGGCGCCGTGACCGAGGTGTTCACCGTCCACCCCCGAGCAGCAGCGTCGCGGTGGCGGCCCGCGCGGACCAGCCGGGCTGCAGCGGTCCGGCGGCCAGGAACACGGTCAGCGCCACCGGTACGGCGGTCGCGGCCGCGGCGGCCACGAGGCGCCCGGTCAGCCGCCCCGGGCCGGCCTTCGCCAGCCGCCACCACACGGCGGCGACGACCGACGCCAGGCATCCGGCGTAGAGCCACAGCTGGAGGGGGAGACGGGTGTCGGTCCCCGTTCCGGCGGCGTGGAAGAGGGCGAGCGGCCAGGCGGCGTAGGCCAGCCGGTGCACCGCCTTCCAGCGCCGCACCCCGAGGCGGACCCGCAGTGCGCTGGTGACCAGCACGGCGAGCAGCAGATCGACCGCGGCCGTGCCGAGCCCGAGCCAGAGCGGACGGTACGACGCCCCGAACGGGACCACCGACACCGCCCACCCCAGGTGCGCGAACGGATCGAGCACCACCGTCACCACGTGCACGGTGAGGAACACCAGGGTGAGCAGGGACAGGTCGCGGTGCAGCAGCCCGATCTCGAACCGGCCGATCCGGCGTGGTGCGGCCCGTCCGCCGGAGGCGATCCCGAGCACCACCGTGGCCGTGAGCAGGATCAGCGCGAGGGTGCCGCCCGCGCGGCCCGCGTACCACAGGGGGCTGCCGGTCAGGGCGAGGGCCGTCATCGCGCACCTCCGAGGCCGGTGGCCGGGAAGTCGGGCGGCCAGCCGCCGAGGCGTACGACGGTGCCGTCGAGGCCGACCAGGCGGGCGGGGAGGCCGGTGGAGCGCAGCCAGGGCACCGCCCGCTCGCCCAGCACCACGGCCGCCGTACTGGCCGTGTTGGCGTCCACGCAGGTGGCGGCGGCGACGGTGACCGTGCGCCAGACCGCCGCGGCCGGTTCGCCGGTCGCCGGGTCGACGATGTGGTGCAGGGTGCGGCCGCCACGCCGCCAGGCACGCACCCGGATGCCGGAGGTCGCCAGCGCGCCGCCGGTCACGGCGACGGCGGGGCCCGGCTCGGTGACGGGCTGTGCGTGGTCCTCGGCCAGGGCGATCCGCCAGCCGCCCTCCGGTGCCGTCCCGGCCACGGCCAGGTCGCCGCCGAGACCGACCAGGACCCCGCAGCCGGTCGCGGAGGCGGCCCGCCGAGCGGCCCGGTCGGAGGTGAGCGCCTTGGCGGTGGCGCCCAGGTCGAGGCGGGTGCGCGCGGGCAGACACAGCCGCCGGGTGCGCGGATCCCAGCGGACGGCCCGCCAGCCGGGCGCGGGGCGCGCGACGGGCACCGGGCGGGCGTCGTCGGGACGGACGGAGGCGAACGTGCGGTCGTAGCCGAGCGCGATCACCGCGCTGCCGACGGTCGGGTCCACGGCACCGCCCGTGATGCGGGCTGCCCGCAGGGCGGCCCGGAGCGCGTCGGCGAAGGGTGCGCTCACGGTCGTCGGAACGCCTGCGCCGAGGTTGACCCGGGTGAGTTCGGAGTCCGGCCGGAAGCGGCTGCAGGTCAGGTCGACGGCCCGCAGTTCGGTGCGCAGGATCTCCTCCGCGTCCGGCAGGGCGTCCGGGTCGGTGACGAGCAGGGTGGCCGTGGTGCCCAGGGCGGGAAAGTCGACCCGGGCGGGGGAGGAGGCCTGCGTGCGCGCGGTCATGACGCCCCCGTCGTGGTGTGCGGCCGCTGCTGCGTGGGCGCCGGTGCCTGTGCCGGGGGCTGCGGCACAGGCCGTGCGGCAGGTGCCCCGCCCTCGCCCTCGTCGTCCGCGTGCCGGTCGTCCCCTTCGTCGTGTTCCTCGGTTCCTCCCGCGGCGGGCGCGGAGGAGGACCCCGCGGGGTGCGGCGCGGACGGCGTGACGGCCGGTGCGGGCGAGGCGGTACTCCCTGGCAGCAGGTGGGTGTAGACGCTGCCCAGGGCCGCGGCGCCGGCCACGGCGGTGACGGCGGCCCACCGGGTCAGACGACGGCTGCGGCGCAGGCCGTGATCGCGCGCGAGCGGGGAACCGGGCGGCGGCGTCGGGGGGATGTCGTCGGGCGAGGATGCCATGGCGGGGCTCCTGGAGGGTCAGCGGCCGGATCGGCCGCGTACACCTCCAGGCTCCGCTCACGGTTCTGGGGAACCTGCTCACGTCCTCTTCAGATCCGGTAAAGATCTCAGACCCGGTAAAGATCTCAGACCCGGTCAGGATCTCGGCCCACCGGCCCGCTTCTCCCGCTTCCCTTCGCGGTCCGGCCACCGGGGCAGGTCCAGTACGACAGTCAGCCCGCCACCGGGGGTGTCCTCCAGCCGCACCGTGCCGCCGTTGACGGTGACCAGCCGGTGGACGATGGCGAGTCCGAGCCCCGTCCCGCCGGCCTCCGGGTTGCCGAACCGGCGGAAGGCGACCGCCTTCGCCTCCGCCGTCATCCCGGGACCGTCGTCCCGCACACGCACCCGCGCGGCGGCCCCGGTCACGCGGTGGTCGACACGGATGCTCCCGCCGGACCGCGCGGCGTCCACGGCGTTGGCGATCAGGTTGTCGAGGATCTGCTCCAGATGCCCCGCCCCCAGGGCGACGGTCGGTGCCGTCCCGCCCGGCCCGGCGGCCAGCAGAACACCGCGCTCCTCGGCGACGGGCGTCCACGCGGCCACCCGGTCGGCCACCACCTCGTCGACCCGTACGGCGGTCGGGCGGGGGACGGCCTGCTCGGCGCGCGCGACCGCCAGGAGCCCGTCCACCAGCCGCGACAGCCGCGAGATCTCCTCCTGGGCGGAGGCCAGCTCCACCGCCGTGGCCCGGTCCGCGCCGGCCGCCAGCACGTCGAGGCGCAGCCGCAGCGCGGCCAGCGGGGTGCGCAGCTGGTGGGACACGTCCGCGACCACGGCCCGATGACCGTGCACCAGGGCTTCCGTACGCGCCGCCATCGTGTTGAAGGTGGCGGCGAGCCGGCGCACCTCCGGCGGACCCGCCCGGACGTCCGCCCGCTCGTCGAGGGCGCCCTCGCCCAGCCGCCGGGCCGACGCGTCCAGCGTGGACAAGGGCCGGCTCACCCAGCGGGCGAGGCGCACGGACAGCAGCACGGAGGCGGCCAGCCCCGCGACCCCGATCGCGGCGGACCAGCCCCAGATCGCCGCGATCCGGGCATCGAGCGGACCCGAGGAACGGGCGAGGACCACCGCTCCGGCGGGCTCGCGCACGTCACCGGCCGGTTCCGCGGCCAGCAGACGCCCCTCGCTGTCCGGAGGCTCCGGCTCGCGCCCGCGCAGCACGTCCTCCACCAACTCCTCCGCCTCCTCGCCCTGCGCCGCCGCGCACGGCGTACTGGCCACCAGACGTACGGAGGCGTCGTACACGGCGGCGCAGTCACCGGCCCGGGCCGCGGCGGCCAGCTCCGTGCGCAGGGTGGTGGCTGCCTTGCCGTCGGAGAGGTGCTCCTCGGCCGCCGCGGCGATCACCCGGGTGGCCGCGCGCTGGCTGTCGCGGTAGGCGACGCGCTCGCGTGCCGTCAGCGACACCGCCAGCGGCACCACCGCCAGCACCAGCAGCACCGAGGTCAGGGCCACGAGCGTCCAGGTGATCCGGCGGCTCACGACTGCTCCGGTGGCGCCTGGCCCGGCCCGAGCCGGAAGCCGTGCCCGTAGACCGTCTCGATCAGCCCCGGCACGCCGAGCTTGCGGCGCAGGGCCGCGATGTGGACGTCCAGCACCTTCGTCGGTCCGTACCAGTGGGCGTCCCAGGCCCGCTCCAGGATCTGCTGCCGGCTCACGACCCGGCCCGGATCGGCGGACAGGCACTCCAGGATGCCGAACTCCTTCGGCGTCAGCGCCACCGCGCGTCCGTGCACCGACACCTGCCGGGTGCGCAGGTCGAGGGCGAGCGCACCGTGCCGGACGACCTCCGGCCCGGCCGGGCGCCGACGACGCAGCACCGCACGCATCCTCGCCAGCAACTCGGCCAGCCCGAACGGCTTGACCAGGTAGTCGTCGGCCCCCTCGTCCAGGGCCACCACCCGGTCCGCCTCCTCACCCCGCGCCGTCACCGCGATGATCGCGGCGTCGGAGCGGGCACGCAGCCTCCGGCACACCTCGACACCGTCGATGTCCGGCAGCCCCAGATCCAGCAGGACGACATCGGGGGAGGCGGCCGCCAGGGCGGCGGTGCCGCTGCGGACGTCCTCGACGGCGTAGCCGGCCTGCCGCAGCCCGCGCACCAGGGACTCCGCGATACCCCGGTCGTCCTCCACGACCAGCACCCGGGTCTCCTCGGCCGCACCGGTGGCCTCAGCATCCATACGCCTCACCCGCCTTCCGGACGGGCCGGGACCGACCGCGTCGTCCCCCTTCCCAGCCTGCGCTCCCGCCGGCCCGCGGCGGCAGGGGCCGTTCGGCCCTCCCGTTCGCGCGCGTCCACTCCGGGAACGGACCCTGAATTCTTCCTGACGGCCTGTCGGCCCTGCGGAGGCCGTCGGCGGACGTTTTGACCGGTGCATCCAGTTCAAGCCGCGTCGCGGCCGAGATCCACTGGTCGGTGGCCTACACGTGTAGACCCTCGGGTACGGTCATGCCGCGGGGACTGGAACCTAGGAGCTCTCGTGGACCAGAACGTGACGATCAGCAGCAGTGATTCGATCCTGGACGAGCACATGTATGACTTATACGGGTGGGTCCTGGAGAGAGGCTACTTCGACGACGGTCAGGCCGCCGAGGACCTGGGAGTGGATCAGAAGGAGGTCGTCAAGGCGTTCGAGCGGCTGATCCTGCTGGGGCTGATCCGTGTGGACCCGAGCAACAGGCTGCGCGCCCGGGCGGTCGATCCCGACGTCGCATCGGTCCGCCACGTTCTCCCGCTGCACCACACGATCCGCCGCGAGCAGGAGAAACTGGACCGGTTGACCTCGGACTTCACCCGGTTGAGAGAAAGGTTTCTGAACCCCGCCAGGCTACTGGATCCCAGTGGCAACCGCTGCCAGCCCTTCAAGGTCATACCCGACCTCGACGAGGTGCGTGCCGCCCTCACCCGGGCCGCGGCCGAGTGCCGTCAGGAGATGCTGACCATGCAGCCCGGCGGCAACCGCGCGCCCGAGGCGCTGGAGGAGGCCAGAGCGCGTGACCACGCCCTCCTGTCACGTGGTGTCACCATGCGCACGCTCTACCACCACACGGCCCGTTTCAACGGCCCCAGTCTCGCGTACATGGACGAGGCCGTCTCCCGGGGCGCCGAATACCGCACCGCGCACGAACTCGTGGGACGCCTCGTTCTGTTCGACCGCACCAGGATGGCGTTCATCCCGATGGCGGACGACGAGGACGGAGCCGTCTGCATCAGCGAGCCCTCCGTCGTCGCCTACCTGCGGAAGGTCTTCGAAATGCTCTGGACGCGGGCCACGCCCCTCACGGGCGCGACGGCGGCCGACTTGGGGCAGGTGGCCAAGGAACTCGACGGCAGTATCCTCCAGTTGCTGGCGGCCGGGCTGAAGGACGAGGCCATTGCCCGACGCGTCGGCATGTCCCTGAGGACGACGCGCCGGCATATCGCCGACATCATGAAACAACTGGGTGCGGAAAGCAGGTTTCAGGCCGGGGTCCTCGCGGCCCGCGCCCGTGGGGGCCTGATCTGAACTGCCTTTCATGACGTTCGCTCGCCAGATCAGAGAACTCAATCCGCGGTATCGGAAAAGTGTGTTTGAAAACCGCGCAAGGCATCGGAATCCTGGGTGCAGGAGGACCCAAGACGCTTTTCTTCGTAAGCGCACCGGTACGGAGACAGCGTTCTGATCGCCCAGGGAGTTCTGAAACGTGACCACGGCAAGGCCGGAACCACATGCCGATTTCCTTACTCTTCCCGATGCCCTGCGGTACCGCAGCGAGCGACAGCCGCACAGGACCGCTTATGTCTTCCTGAAGGACGGCGAGGACGCCGAGGAGTCGCTGACCTACCGGGAACTCCACGAGGCGGCCTGCCGCCGGGCCGCGGCGCTCACCGCCACGGGGCTCACGGGCCGAAGCGCCGTCCTCATGTACCCCTCCGGCCTGGAGTTCGTGCGGACGCTGCTCGGCTGCATGTACGGCCGGGTGGTGGGCGCCCCCGTCCAGCCGCCCCGTCGTCGCGCCGAGGTCGAGCGGCTGCGCCGGATCGCCGACGACGCCGGTACCGCGACCGTCCTGACGACGTCCGAGGCCCTGCGCGACCTGCGCGAACGCTTCGGCGACCTGCCCGCCCTCGACGGGCTCGACCTCGTGGCCACCGACGACCCGGACCTGCTCCGCACCGGGGACGGCGGTGCGCCGGAACGCTTACCGGACCCCCGGGACATCGCGCTGCTCCAGTACACGTCCGGTTCCACCGGGCACCCCAAGGGCGTCATGGTCAGCCACGCCAACTTCCTCGCCAACGCGGTCGAGACCGACGCGCTCTGGCCGTGCGAGCCCCGCGGGACCGTCGTCAACTGGCTCCCGCTCTTCCACGACATGGGGATGCTCTTCGGCGTCGTCCTGCCGCTGTGGGCCGGCATTCCCTCGTACCTGATGGCCCCCGAGTCCTTCGTCCGCCGTCCCGCCCGCTGGCTGGAGGCGATATCCAGGTTCCGCGGCACCCACTCGGCCGCCCCGAGCTTCGCCTACGAACTGTGCGTGCGGGCCGCGGAGAACGGCATGACCGCCGGTGTGGGCGACCTGTCGAGCTGGCGGGTGGCCGCCAACGGAGCCGAGCCCGTGCGGTGGAGCACGGTCCGGGCCTTCACCGACACCTTCGCGCCCCACGGCTTCGACCCGTCGGCCATGTGTCCCGGCTACGGGCTCGCGGAGAACACGCTCAAGGCCACCGGCACCCGGGCGGATCGCGAACCCGCGGTGCTGTGGCTGTCCGCCGAGGCGCTCCGCGAGGGCAGGGCCCAGCCCGTCGGGGAGCGCGCCGACCGTGCCGTTCCGGTGGTCGGCAGCGGGCGCCCCGTGGCGGGCACGCGGGTACGCATCGTGGACCCCGTCACCCGGCGGTCCCGGCCGCCGGGCCAGGTCGGGGAGGTCTGGATCTCCGGCCCGTGCGTCGCGGACGGCTACTGGGGCCGCCCCGCCCTCAGCGAGGAGACGTTCCGTGCCCGCGTCGCCGACGACCACGACGACGCCGCGGTCCCGCACCTGCGCACCGGAGACCTCGGCTTCCTGTACGACGGCGACCTGTACCTCACCGGCCGGATGAAGGACGTCATCGTCCGCAGGGGCCGCAACCACTACCCGCAGGACATCGAACTGTCCGCCGAGCGCTCCGTGCCGGGGCTGCAGCCCAACGGTGCGGCCGCCTTCTCGCTCGACGACGGGGAGCGCGAACGGCTGGTCGTGGTCGTCGAGGCCGACGGGCGGGTCCTGGGCGCCCTGGACGCCGAGACGCTGAGGGAGCGCGTACGCGAAGCGGTACGGGCGGAACAGCGCATCACACCGGACGACGTCGTCGTCGTACGCCGCGGCAAGCTGCCGAAGACCTCCAGCGGCAAGGTGCAGCGGCAGGCGTGCCGCTCGCTCTACCAGGACGGCGCCCTGACCCGCCTGGTCCCGTCCGCCCGGGAGGCGTGATGGCGCGCCTTCGTGCCACCGCCGGTCCCGCCCACGCGAGGATCCAGGGCACCGGCGCCTACCGGCCGTCGCGGGTCGTGACCAACGACGAGATCTGCGCGCGCATCGATTCGAGCGACGAGTGGATCCGCCGGCGCTCCGGCATCGTCACCCGGCACTTCGCCGGCCCCGACGAGACCGTCGTCACCATGGGGACGGAGGCGGCCCGCAAGGCGCTGGCCCAGGCCGGCACCGACCCGCGGGACGTGGGCCTCGTCCTGCTGGCCACGATGTCCTCGCTGGAGCAGTCGCCGGCCGCCGCCCCGCGCATCGCCCACCTGCTGGGGACCGACGCGGCGGCCGTGGACGTCGGCGCGGCCTGTTCGGGCTTCTCCTACGGGCTGGCGCTGGCCGGTTCCGTCGTGCGCGCGGGCGACGCCCGGTTCGTCGTGGTCATCGGCTCGGAGCGGATGAGCGACATCGTCGATCCGGCGGACCGGGGCAGCGCGTTCCTCTTCGGCGACGGCGCCGGTGCCGTCGTCGTGGGCCCGTCCGAGACCCCCGGCCTCGGCCCGGTCGTCTGGGCGTCCGACGGGAACCAGCACCGGATGATCGCCCACGACCGCTCCTGGCTGGACACCCGTGACGGGTCCGGACCGTGGCCGACCCTCAGAATGGCCGGCCCGGAGGTGTTCCGCTGGGCGACCGGCACGATCCCGGAGATCTCCCGCCGGGCGCTCGACGCGGCGGGGCTCGACGTCGCGGACCTCGCCGCCTTCATCCCCCACCAGGCCAACGCCCGGATCGTGGACTCCGCCGCCCGGTCGCTCGGCCTCGCCCCGCACACCGTGGTGGCCAGGGACGTCGTACGGGCCGGGAACACCTCGGCGGCCTCGATCCCGCTGGCCATGGACGCCGTGCTCGCCCAGGGCGGGCTCTCCCGCGGCGATCCGGCGCTGCTCGTGGGCTTCGGCGCGGGACTCACCTGCGCCGCCCAGGTGGTGGCCCTGCCCTGATCCCGGCCCCGGGCACCGGAAGGGGCGGACCGCTCCGCCCCTCCCATCTGACATCTCGATCCAGGCCATCGGAAAAGCGCGATTGAAAAGCGTTGGTGACCTCGGCACGATCAGTCCATCAGGACCTTCCACGTTTCGCCCTTCACCGAGGCGGGCCCGTCTGATTGGAAGCCCTAGTGTTCACGCAATACGACCCCGAGTCCGCCGCGCTCACCGCCGGGCTGCGCGACCAGTTCGCGGAGTTCATGGCCGGAGAATGGGATGCGGAAAAACTGGCGGGCCACCAGAACCGCAAACTGCGCGAAACCGTCGAATATGTTCGCGTCAACTCCCCCTTCTACCGGCGAAAATTAGCAGGAATCACCGAGGAACAGGTCTCCGCGCTGCGCGTGGACGACTTGCGCAGCATTCCCTTCACGACCAAGGACGACCTGAGAAAAGCTCAGTTCGACATCCTCTCCCAGCCCGTCTCCAAGGCGTGGATCTTCTACGAGACCACCGGGACGACCGGCGCGGCGACACCGTGTCCGCGCACCAACGAGGACTCCATCCACAACAACACCGTCCTGACGGCGTACTACCACGACGTCCTGGCCGCCCATGGCGACCAGCAGGTCATCGGAGTCCTGGGACCGACCGAACTGCACGCCACCGGTGACACCTTCGGCGACGTCTGCCGCAATCTCGGCCACGCGGTGGCCAAGATGTGGCCGCACTCTCCCGTGATCGGGTTCGACCGCGCCCTGGAGGTCATGCGGTTGCTGTCGGTGACCGGGCTGTTCTGCACCCCCGGCATGGCCATGCGGCTCGCCCAGAAGGCCACCGAGGCGGGCCTGGACCCCCGTCGCGACTTCTCCGTCCGCGTCCTGATGCTCACCGGCGAACTGATGTCCCCCAGCCTCCTGGAGAACATCGGCGCGCTCTGGGGCGCCGAGGCGCGCAACGCCCTCTACGCCTCGCAGGAGGCGTCCGTGCTGGGGGCCGCCGCCTCGGACGGCGCGCTGCGCACCGCCCCGCTGATCAACCACTACGAGGTGATCGACCCCGAGACCCTCGAACCGGTGGAGCCCGACCCCGACGGCGTCCGCTACGGCGAACTCGTCGTGACGAACCTCTACACCGGCGCCAAGCCGCTCGTCAGGTACCGCACCGGCGACCTCGTCAGGATGACCGACCCCGCGCCGGACGCGGCAGTGCCCGCGCCCTCGCTGCAAGCGGTCGGCCGGGTGGGCGACCGGCTGCTCCTCAACGGCCGGACCGTCAACGGCTACGACCTCGAGGACCTGCTGCTGCGCCGGTTCCGCTACCAGGACTACCAGGTCACCGTGGACCGCGACGACGACGGCACCGACCGGCTCGCGCTCACCCTGCTCGCCGACCCCGACCGGCAGAGCGGCGCCATCGAAGCGGCCGTCGAGGACTGCCGGGCGACGCTCGGCACCCCCCTCACCGTCGGTTTCGGCACCCCCGGCCCCATCACCAGCACCGGGGCGATGGTCAGCTGGAAGGCCGCCCGGGTGGTCGACCTGCGCACCACGTCCTCGGACGAGCACGCCTCGGCCGTGCGCATCGCCGCGACGAGGGTCTGATGGCGCCCCAGGACAGCGCGACCCTCATCCGTCCGGCACTCGGACTGGGTGCATGGGCGTACGACCGGGGCGAGTTCGTCCCGGCCACCGCCCCACGACTGCCGCTGTCGACCCAGGGCCTGCACTACGGGACGGGCGCCTTCGAGGGAATCCGCGCCCACCGCTCGGACGCCGGCGTCTTCCTGTTCCGGGCGCACGACCACTACCGACGCCTGCTGCGCGCCTGCCGGCTCCTGCGCATCACCGGCATCCGGCACGACGCCGGCGAACTCGTCGACCTCACCGTCGAACTGCTGCGGCGCAACGCCCACGACACCGACGCCTACGTGCGGCCCGTGGCGTACAAGCTCTCCCTGCTGCCGGGCACCCCGCCGGGCGTCTCGCTGCACGGCGTCTCCGACGCGCTGTCCATCACCACCTTCGGCTTCCCCCAGAGCAGAGCCGCGGGCGGAGTGCGCTGCGTCCTCAGCGGCTGGCGGCGCCCGGCCGGCGACAGCCTGCCCGCCCAGGCCAAGATCACCGGCGGCTACGCCACCACCGCCCTCGCCGCCGACGAGGCACGGGCGTCAGGCTACGACGACGCCATCCTCCTGGACCGCTCGGGAAACGTCGCCGAGGCGACCACCGCCAACGTCTTCGCCGTCGTCGGCGGGACTCTGGTCACCCCGCCCGACACCGGCGACCTCCTGCCCGGCATCACCAGGGACACCCTCATCACCCTCTGCCGGGAGGCCGGCACGGAGGTCCGGGAACGGGTGCTGCGTCCCGCGGACCTCTTCACCGCCGACGAGGTGTTCCTCTCCTCCACCGGGAACGGGGTGGTCCCCGTGATCTCCCTCTCCGGCAGGGACGTGGGGACGGGCGCCGTCGGCCCGGTCACGACCCGGGTCCGCGAGCTGTACACCGAGGCCGTGACTTCCCCGGGCGGAGCCCGTCCGGAGTGGCTCACGCCCGTCTCCTCCCATGCAACGCCGACCACAGGGAAACAAGGATGACGCTCCTCAGCTTCGACACCCTCCTGCGTCCCGGCTCGGACGACGTCGTCTCCGTGGGCACCTTGGGCCCGACCGGGACGAGCAGCGAGGTGGCCGCCGCCCGGTTCGCGCACCGGGTCGCCGTGGCCGGCGACCCGCCCGCCGCCGTCCACCTGTTCGACACCTACGAGGAGGCCGCCGACGCCCTGCGCGAGGAGGCGGTGACCCATGTCGTGGTCGCCAACGCCTACAAGGCGGTCCACCACTTCTACATGGACCCGGCCCTCGAACTGACCAACGTGTTCGTGATGGACACCCCGCTCTACGGCATCGCCGCGCGCGAAGGGGCCGTACCCGTCACGGACTCCCCGACCGTCGCCAGCCACCCCTCGCCCGAACCGATCATCGCCCAGCTCATGCCGGCCCGGCACACCACCTACAAGGTGATGTACGCGGACTCCACCAGCGCCGCCGCGCTCGCCGTCCAGGACGGGACCGCCGACCTCGCCCTCACCACCGTGCCCGCCGCCGAGCGCTACGGCCTGACGTTCATCACGGGCAAGCGGCCCATCCGCATGGTCTGGTCCGTGTTCACCAAGGCCGGCCCGGCCGGCTCCACCGGTCCGGTCGTCTGAGGCCGCCGGACACCCCAGAAGGAGAGAGAAAACATGCTGCTGCTCGACGGCGACCAGGTGCGCCAGGTCTTCCCGGCGGCCGAGGCGTACCGGGTGGTGGCCGACGTGATGCGCCGCTACAGCGCGGGCGACGTCGTCCAACCGGTGCGCACGGTGCTCGGCTCGGGCCACGACTCCTCGCTCCTCGCGGCCATGCCGTGCCATGTCACCGGGGAGACCGACTCGGGCTACGGCCTCAAGGCGGTGCTGCACGTCCCCGGCAACACGGAGCGCGGCCTGCCGACCCACGTGGGGGTGGTCGTGGTGTTCGACCCGCAGACCGGCCGGCCGCTGGCCATGATGGACGCCGCGGCGGTCACCGCGCTGCGCACCGCCGCCGCGTCCGCCGTGGCGACCGACGCCCTGGCCCGGCCCGACGCCGGGGACCTCGCCCTGATCGGCGCCGGCGCCCAGGCCCGCGGCCACCTGCTGGCGCTCGCCGAGATCCGCGCACTGCGCCGGGTCCGGCTGTGGAACCGCGGCGCCGAGCGGGCCGCCGCGTTCGTGACCTGGGCGCGGACCCGGACCGGAGTGGACGTCGAACTCGTGGACACCCCCGCCGACGCGCTGCGCGGCGCCGACCTGGTCTGCACGACCGTCGACACGACCGAACCCGTCGTACGGGCGACCGACCTCGCCGAAGGCGTCCACGTCAACGCCGTCGGCTCCTCCGTGCCGGGCCGGCGCGAACTCGACGCGACCGCCGTCGCGGCCTGCTCCGTCTTCGTGGACAGCAGGGAGGGCGCTCTGCGGGAGTCCTCCGAGATCGCCTCCCCGGTCGAGGCGGGACTGGTCCCCGCCGACCGGCACCTGCCGGAGATCGGCGAAGTGCTGCTCGGCAAGCACGCCGGCCGTACCGCCCCCGGGGAACGCACCCTCTACAAGTCGCTGGGCATGGCCGCCCAGGACGTCGCCTCCGGGTTCGCCGTCGTACGGGCCGCCCGGCGCCTCGGAGTGGGCACCGAGACCGCCTTCACCTGCTGACCCGACCAGGACCGAGAGACGAGCTTTCCCATGACGGCACTACTGATCGGCAACGTCGGCGTGATCGGCGACGAGCGGGCCATGGCGGAGTACCGCGAGAAGGTGCTCCGCACCCTCGAACTGTACGGCGGCGGATTCATGATCCGCGGCGGAGCGTTCGAGACGCTGGAAGGCGACTGGAACCCCACGCACCTGTCGGTGATGGTGTTCCCCACGGCCCACCTCGCCCGCCTCTGGTACACCTCGCCCGAGTACCAGGCCATCGTCCCGCTGCGCGCGGGCACGCATATGGACCTGGTTCTCGTGGAGGGCGAATGAGCCCCAGGGAGCGTCCCTTCGCCCAGGTCGACGTGTTCTCGGACACCCGCTACCTGGGCAATCCCGTCGCGGTCGTCCTCGACGGCGACGGGGTCGACGAACGGGACATGGCCCGCCTCGCGGCGTGGACCAACCTCTCCGAGACGACGTTCGTCGTCCCGCCCTCCTCCGGCGAGGCCGACTACGCGCTGCGCATCTTCACCCCGGGCGGGGAGATCCCCTTCGCCGGCCATCCCACCCTGGGCACCGCCCACGCCTGGCTGGAGGCCGGCGGCGTACCGAGGTCGCCCGGGACGGTCGTCCAGGAGTGCGGCGCCGGCCTGGTTCCGGTACGGCGTTCGGGCACCGGGCTCGGCTTCCGGGCCCCTCGACCGCGGCGCACCGGCCCGCTGGACGCCGACCACGTCGACCGGATCGCGCGGGCGCTGCGCGTCGGCCGCGAGCGCATCGTCGCCCACCAGTGGGTCGACAACGGCCCCGGCTGGGCCGCCGTACGCCTCGCGTCGGCGGCCGAGGTCCTCGCCCTGGAACCGGACGACCACCACCTGCGCCACCTGATGCTCGGCGTCGTCGGCCCCCATCCGCCGGGCGCACCGCTGAGCTTCGAGGTCCGCGCCTTCGGCCTGCCGGCCGGGGTGCGCGAGGATCCGGTGACCGGAAGCCTGCACGCGGGCCTGGCCCAGTGGCTGATCGGCGACGGCACCGCCCCGCCCGCCTACCGCGCCGGCCAGGGCGCCCGCCTGGGACGCCACGGTGTGGTCGGTGTGGAGACCCAGGGCGAGGACATCTGGGTCGGCGGCGAGAGCGTCACCTGCGTACGCGGCACCGTGCACCTGTGACACCCGCCGCGACTCCGTCCCGGTGTGTGCGCCGCCGGGGCCCGGTTGCCGTGGCCGCGCCGCCGGGGTTGCGTCCCCGTCGGCTGCGCCGCCAGGGGCCGGCCGCTGCGGACGCGCTGTTGTGGTTGCGTCCCCGTGTCGGCGCCGCCGAGGCCCAGCCGCCGTGGCTCCGTCTCCGTGGCTGCGCCCGCCGGGGCCCGGTTGCTGTGGCTGCGCCGCCGGGGTTGCGTCCCCGTCGGCTGCGCCGCCAGGGGTCGGCCGCTGCGGACGCGCTGTCGTGGTTGCGTCCCCGTGTCGGCGCCGCCGAGGCCCAGCCGCCGTGGCTCCCTCTCCGTCTCCGTCTCCGTGGCTGCGCCCGCCGGGGCCCGGTTGCTGTGGCTGCGCCGCCGGGGTTGCGTCCCCGTCGGCTGCGGCGCCGGGGGCCGGCCGCTGCGGACGCGCTGTCGTGGTTGCGTCCCCGTGTCGGCGCCGCCGAGGCCCAGCCGCCGTGGCTCCGTCTCCGTGGCTGCGCCCGCCGGGGCCCGGTTGCTGTGGCTGCGCTGTTGCGGCTGCGCCGCTGTGGCCCCGTCCCGGTGGCCGCGCTGCCGGGGTTGCGCCGTCGTGGCTCCGCTGCTGTGGCCGCGTCGCCGAGGCCCGGCCGCAGCGGCCGCGCCGCCGGGGTTGCGTCCCCGTGGCTGCGCCCGCCGGGCCCAGTTGCCGCGCCCCCGCTGCCGTGGCCGCGCCGCAGTGGCCCCGTCCCCGTGGCCCCGCCGTCGTGGCTGCGTCCGCGTGGCCGCGCCGCCGTGGTACCGCCCCCTGGTCGCGCCGCCGTGGTCCCGCTGCTGCGGTCGGGCCGCCAGGGCTCCGTCCCCGTGGCGCCCGCCGCCGCGCCCCCGTCCCCATGGCCCAGCCGCCGTGGCGCCCGCCGCCGCGCCCCCGTCCCCATGGCCCAGCCGCCGGAGCTCCGCCCCCCCGGCCGCGCCGCGGCCCCGCGCCGCGGCACCGCCCCCGCAGTACCGGCCGCCCCCGTCCATCCCCACCCCGCCTGGAGAGCGCCATGACCGAGACCGTCCTCGCCCCGTTGCCCAATCCCGGTGACCAGGGCAGCTGCCCGTTCGACCTGCCGCCCGCGCTCGACCGGTGGCGGGAGGAGGAGCCCGTGCGCAGGATCGCCGTGGAGAGCGGTGGGTACGCCTGGCTCGTCACCCGCCACGAGGACGTCCGCGCCGCCCTGGCCGACGGCCGGCTCAGCGCCGACCGCGGCCTGCCCGGCTTCCCCCACCTGCGCGCCGACGAGCCCCCGATGCCGCCCGGCACCTTCTCGCAGTACGACCCGCCCGAGCACACCGGCATCCGCCGCATGCTGGCCAAGGCGTTCATGCCGAAGAACGTCGAGAAGCTCAGGCCCCTCATCCGCAGGACCGTCGAGGAACTGCTGGACGACATGGCCGCCCTGCCGCAACCGGCCGACCTGTACCACGACTTCGCCCTGCGGCTGCCCACCCTGACGATGTGCGAACTCCTCGGCGTCCCCTTCTCCGACCGGGAGGTGTTCCAGGAGAACACCAAGAAGATCCTGAACCTCGGTCTCCCGGGCGCCGAGGTGGCCGCCGCCTACGGGCGCCTGCTCGCCTACCTCGGCGACCTCATCGACGCCAAGGCCGACGAACCCGGGGACGACCTGGTGAGCGAACTGGCCGTCGCACGGGTGCGGACCGGTGAACTGTCGAAGGCGGAAGCCGTCGGGGCGATCGCGCTGCTGCTCATCGCCGGCCACGACACCACCGCCACCAGCCTCACCCTCGGCACCCTCGCCCTGCTGCGCGACCCCGGCCGGCTGAGCCTCCTGCTCACCAGGCCCGACCTCGTGCCCGCCGCCGTCGAGGAACTGCTGCGCTATCTGCCCGGACTGCACACCGGGGTGCGCCGGATCGCCACCGCGGACCTGGAGATCGGCGGACAGACGGTCCGGGCCGGGGAAGGCGTGATCATGGCCCTCAACGCGGCCAACCGTGATCCCCGGGTCTTCGACCGGCCCGGCGTGCTCGACTTCACCCGCGACCGGGCGGGCCGCAACAGCCTCGCCTGGGGTCACGGCATCCACAACTGCCTGGGCCAGTCGCTGGCCCGCGCCCAGCTCCAGCTCGCCCTGCCCGCCCTGTTCGACCGCTTCCCGGGGCTGCGGCCGGCCGTCCCCTTCGAGGAGATCGACTTCCGCGAGAACGCCCTGTTCTTCAGTGTCCAGCGGCTCCCCGTCACCTGGTGACGCACGAGAACGAGAGGAAGCAGCGCCGATGAGGATCGACATGGACAAGGAAGAGGACGACGCGCGGGTGACGCTGCTGGACGCGGTGCCGCCGGAGGAGTACCACGACGCCGTCCGGGACGCCGCCATGCTCTGCCCCGGCGCGGTGATCACCCTTCACGAAGGCTGAGCGCGAAGACGGCCGGGGGGCCGCCGGGCCACAGCGCGCCCGGCGGCCCCCCGGCCGTCGTTCACACCGCCGCGACCGGACCGTTCGGCAGACGGTGACGCTGGTCGACGATCTCCCGTGCCAGATCCTCCGTCTCCCGCTCGGGCAGCCGCTCGAAACCGTCCGCGGTCAGCACCGAGAGGATGGGGTAGATCCGCCGGCTGAGATCCGGGCCGCCGGTGGCCGAGTCGTCGTCCGCCGCGTCGTACAACGACTGGAGCGCGGTCAGCGCCGCGTCCCGCCGTGACATGCCCGGCCGGTACAGCTTCTTCAGCGCGCCCCGGGCGAACACGGACCCGGAGCCCTCGGCGTGGAAGTCCTCCCGCTCGAAGCGCCCGCCGGTGATGTCGTAGCCGAAGACGCGGCCCTTGCCGGTCTCCGGGTCGTACCCCGCCAGCAGCGGCACCACCGCCAGGCCCTGCATGGCCTGGCCGAGGTTCTGCCGGACCAGGTGGCCCAGCCGGGTGGCCTTCGCGTTGAGGGTCATCGGGATGCCCTCGATCTTCTCGAAGTGGGTCAGTTCGACCTGGTACAGCTTCACCAGGTCCAGCGCGAGACCCACCGAGCCCGCGAAGGCGAGGGCCGTGTGGTCGTCCGCCGGGTGCACCTTCTCCAGGTCGCGCTGCGAGATCATGTGGCCCATCGTGGCCCTGCGGTCACCCGCGATCAGCACACCGTCCCGGTAGACCAGGGCTAATACGGTGGTGCCGTGCGGAACCTGGTCGGGTGCGGCCCGGACGCCCTCGGGCAGGAGCCCGGACGTGCCGAGCAGTTCCGGCCGGTGGGCCTGAAGGAAGTCGATGAAGGAGGAACTTCCGGCCGCGAACAGATCCGCGACCGGCCCGCCCATGCCCTCGCCTCGTGCCATGTCACACTCCTCGGTCCAGTGGTGATCACCGCAAGCTAACACGAAGGCACGAGGGAATTTTTCCGATCGCGAACGGAACTTGCTGCCATTTCAGGTCACTTGACGGAGCACCCGCCGTCCGTGGGAGCGGCATGCCGGAACCGGTGACCCCCGCGTCAGTGGCGCTGTTCTGACGGCCCGTATCCAGAAAGCCGATGTGCCGCAGCGATTTCGTCGAGGTGCGCCAGTTCATCGCCTCAGCCTTTTCAGGACATCGAAAAAGTGTGTTTGAAGGCCGACTTTCCCTCGTCGAAGATGTGGAAAGTGATCTCGACCCCACCAGATTCCGGTACCTGCGATGTGCGGAGGAAGAGATATGCCGGCTGATTCCGGTGCGCGTGATATCCACGAGACCAAGGACTTCCTCTCCTCCCGGCTCGCCGAGTTGCTCGATGTCCCGCGTCATGAGCTCGACCACCGGGCACCGTTGCACAGCTCGGGCCTGGACTCGGCGAAGGCCGTCCAGCTCGTCACCGCGCTGTCGGAGTTCCTCGGCCGGCCGGTCCCGGTCACCGCCCTGTGGGACCATCCGACCCCCGAGGCGCTGTGCCGTGCCCTGGCCGGGGACCCGCAGGACGAGGACACGGGAACGGGCCGGACGCGGCGCGGGTACGACCCGCAGGAACCGGTCGCCCTCGTGGGCATCGGATGCCGTTTTCCCGGAGCCCCGGACCCGGAGTCGTACTGGCGGCTGCTCGTCGAGGGGCGGGACGCCGTCGACGTGGTGCCCCCGGTACGCCGGGAGCGCATCGGCCCCGACGGCGTGGCGCCCACCTTCCGCTGGGGCGGGCACCTCGACGACATCGACATGTTCGACCCCCTGTTCTTCGGGATCTCCCCACGCGAAGCCGTCGCCATGGACCCCCAGCAACGGCTGGTGCTGGAGCTCGGCTGGGAGGCACTGGAGGACGCCGGCATCGCGCCGCGCAGCCTCGCCGGGAGCGACACCGGCGTCTTCATGGGATCGAGCTGGAGCGACTACGCCGCGCTGGCGCACCGGTCCGGAACGCAGGAGGACATCGGGCCGCACACCGCGACCGGGACGCAGGACAGCATCATCGCGGGCCGTCTCTCCTACGTGCTCGGCCTGCAGGGGCCCAGCATGGCCGTCGACACGGCCTGTTCGTCCTCGCTGGTCGCGGTCCACCTCGCCTGCCAGTCGATCCGCGGCGGCGAGAGCGAACTGGCCCTGGCCGGCGGGGTCAACCTGAGCTTCCTCACCGAGCACTTCCTGGCCATGGACCGGCTCGGCGCGCTCTCGTCCGACGGCCGTATCAAGGCCTTCGACGCCCGCGCCGACGGTGCCGTGCGCTCGGAGGGCGCGGCCGTGGTCGTCCTCGCCCCGCTGCGGACGGCCCTCGAACGAGGACTGCCCGTGTACTGCCTCATCCGCGGCAGCGCCGTCAACAACGACGGTCTGAGCAACGGCCTCACCGCCCCCAACCCCCGCGCCCAGGAAGCACTGCTGCGCACCGCCTACCGGCGCTCCGGCATCGCCCCGGAGCTGGTGGACTACGTCGAGTGCCACGGCACGGGCACCCCGCTCGGCGACCCGATCGAGGCGAAGGCCCTCGGGACCGTCCTCGGCCAGGGACGCGACCCCGGCGACCCCCTGCGGATCGGCTCGGTGAAGACGAACCTGGGACACCTGGAACCGGCGGCCGGCATCGCCGGCCTGGTCAAGGTGGCCCTGGCCCTGCGCAACGGCGTCCTTCCGGCCAGCCTGCACTACACTAGCCCCAACCCGCGCATCCCCTTCGCCGAGGCGGGGCTGCGCGTCCAGGACCGGACCGCCCCCTGGCCCCGCAGAGCGGACGGACGCCGGGCCGGGGTCAGTGCCTTCGGCTTCGGCGGCACCAACTGCCACGTCGTCACGGAGGAGTTGCCGCGGCCCGAGTCCTCGTTGCTGCTGCTCGGCGAGGACTCCCGTCAGGCGCTGGACGACCGGGTCGCCGAACTGGCCGCCGACCTCGCGGACGGCACCGGCACCCACCTGCCCGCCCTGTGCCGGGAGGCGCTCGACACCCGCGGCACCGGCCCCTTCAGGCTGGCCGCGACCGCTGCCGACCGCGACGAACTGCGGGCGCAACTGGCGGCGTTCACCGCCGGACGCGACCACGCGGGACTGGTCCACCGCGAGACCGGCACCCGCCCGCCCCGCGTGGCGTTCCTGTTCTCCGGCACCGGCAGCCAGTGGCTCGGCATGGGCAGGCGGCTGCTGGCCGGGATGCCCGCCTTCCGCACGTCCCTGACCCGCGTCGACGCAACGGTCCGGGAGGCGGCCGGCTTCTCCGTCCTCGACGAGCTGCTGGCGGGTCCGGACCAGGCCCGGCTCGACGACATGGAGGTGGTCCAACCCCTCCTGTTCGCCGTGCAGATCGCCCTCGCGGACGCCTGGCGCTCCCTGGGCGTGGTGCCCGACGTCGTCCTCGGGCAGAGCATCGGCGAGTTCGCCGCGGCCCACGTCGCCGGGGCGCTCGGCCTCGACGACGCCGTCCGGCTGGCCGTGCACCACGCGCGGCTCGTCCAGCGCCACGCCGTCGGTCTCGGCGACGCGATGGTGGTGGACTGCGACGACACCCGCCTGGCACCCCACCTCGCGGCCCTGGCCGACCACGTCACCCTCGCCGGGCGCAACAGCCCCGGCTCCGTGCTGGTCTCCGGCGACAGCGACCGGCTGAGGGAACTCGCCGCACGGCTCACGGCCGACGGCGTGACCAGCCACCCGGTCCGGATGGGATACGCCGCGCACTCACCCCTCGTCGAAGCGGTCGTGCCCCCGCTGCGGACCGCGCTCAGCGGGATCACACCCGCCGAGCCCACCATCCCCATGATCTCCACCGTCACCGGCGAGCGGATCACCGGCGGGACGGAGGTCGGCCCCGACTACTGGGCACGCAACGTGCGCGGCGAGAGCCGGCTCCTCGACGCCCTGCTGACCACGGCCGACCACGGCGTCGACGCGGTGATCGAGATCAGCCCGCACCCGGTGCTGCTCAAACCGGTCCGCGAGACCCTCGCCGACCGGCCGGTCATCTGCCTTCCCTCCATGCGCCGCGGCACCGACGACGCCCGGAGCCTGCTCTCCTCCCTCGGGGAACTGCACGCCGCCGGACTGACCGTCGCCGCCGACTCGTTCCTCGTCGGCGACCGGGGACGGCACGTCACGCCCGTGCGGCGCGGGGCGCCCACCCGCGCCGTCCCCGACCCCGAGCCCGCCGGCACCCACCTCGTCCCCGTGACCGCCCACTCGCCCGACGCCCTGCTGGACACCTGCCGCGCGCTGTCCCGGCACGTCGAGCGGGACACCGGCCTTGCCGTCCCCGACCTCGCCCACACCCTCGCGGCCCGGCGCACCCACCACCGGCACCGCGTCGCGATCCTCGCGGGCGGACGCCAGGAACTCCTCGACAAACTCGCCCGGGTCGCCACGGGCGAACCCCGACCCCGCCGTCCTGCGGGGCGCCACCGCGGACGGCGGCGACCGGCGGGTCGCGTTCGTCTTCTCGGGGAGCGCCACCCAGTGGCCGGGCATGGGACGCGAACTCCTGAAGCGGCACGCCGGTTTCGCCGCCGGCATGGAGGAGTGCGACGCCGCGGTGCGCGAGGTGGCCGGCTGGTCCGTGCTGGAGGAGCTCCTGGCGCCCGCCGAGACGTCGCGGCTGCACGAGGGGGACGTCCAGCAGCCGGTGCTGTTCGCCCTGCACGTGTCCCTCGCCCGGCTCTGGACGGACCTCGGTGTACGGCCCGCCGCGCTCGTCGGACACAGTCTCGGCGAGGTGGCCGCGGCCTGCGTGGGCGGCGCGCTGTCCCTGACGGACGGCGCCCGTGTCGCCGTGGCCCGCTCCCGCCTCATCCAGCACGAGGTCGGCCCCGGCGCCATGATCGTCGCCGAGCAGTCGCCGGAGCTGTCCGCCTGTCTCGCCCGCTACGAGGGCGAGGTGTCCGTCGCGGCCTACAACAGCCCGACCAGCGTGGCCCTCTCCGGTACACCGGAGGCGATCCGCGCCCTGGAGGCGGACCTGAAGCGGGCCGGGCTGTCCAGCCGTGCGCTGCGCGTGGAGCGAGCCGGACACAGCGTGCTCATGGAACCGGTCCTGCCGGCCCTGCGGGCGGAGCTGAAGGACATCACCCCTCGGCCCTTCCGGGTGCCGCTGCACTCCACCGCCCTCGACGCAGTGGTGAACCCGCGGGTCGACGCCGACTACTGGGTGCGCAACCTCCGCGAGCCGGTCCGGTTCGCCCCGGCCGTCGCGGCGCTGGCCGAGGACGGGATCGACACCTACGTCGAGATAGGCCCGCACGGGACCCTGCGCGGCGCCATCGAGGAGAACCGCGCTGTCCCGGGGTGCCTCCGTGCACGTGGTCGACTCGCTGCGCCGCGGGCAGAGCGACGTCCGCTCCGTTCTCGGCTCGGTCGCCTCCCTCTTCACCCACGGCGTGCCCCTGACCTGGGACTCGCTGTTCCCGGCCGGCGCACAGGCGGTCGAGACCCCCCTCGTGCGCTGGCAGAAGCAGAGGTACTGGCTGGGCACGCCCGCGGCGCCGCGCGAGCGCGACGACGCCACCGGCGCCGCCGTCGAGGAGCCCGCCGCGCCCACCGGGTCGCGGGAACCCCGGGACGTCGTCCTCGGGGAGATCGCCGAGATGCTCGCCGTCCCGGCCGACCTGCTCGGCCCCACCGCCCGGCTCCAGGACTTCGGCCTGGACTCCATGCTGGCGATCCGGCTGACCAACAGGATGCAGACGCTCTTCGGCCAGCGCGTGTCGCCGGTGGAGTTCCTCAAGGGCGGCACGGTCGGCGAACTCCTCGACCGCGTCCTGACCCTCGTCGCACCGCGGCCCGAGACCCCTGGGCCCCGGACGGCACCGGACGACGCCGGCCCGCGACCCCCGCACCTGACCGACGACGACGCGGCGGAGCTCCTCGACGAACTCGTCGCACGCGGACTCCTCGCACCCGCGGGTGACGGCACCTCCGCGTCCGAGGCCCTGCGCACCGCGCTGGAGAAGGACCGGACGTTCACCGTCGCGCCCGCCGGACACGGGCAGGCCGCGCTCTGGTACATGCAGCAGTTGTCGCCCGACGGGGTCGCCTACAACCTCATGTGCGCCGCGCGGGTCCACGGCCCCGTGGACGAACAGGCGCTGGAGAGGGCCGTGGCCGCGGTGGTGGAACGCCACCCCGCGCTGCGCACCTCCTTCGCCGAGGCCGGCGGACGCCCCCACCAGCTGGTCTGGGCGGACCCCGTGTACGAGTTCCTGACCGAGGACGCCTCCGGCCTCGACGACGAGGCCGTGCTCGACCTCCTCGTCGACCACGGCCACCAACCGCTCGACCTCGACCAGGGCCCGGTCTTCCGGGTGGCGCTGGTGTCCCGGGGACCGGAGGACCACCATCTGCTGCTGGTGATCCACCACATCGCGGCCGACGCGGCGTCCGTCGACGTGGTCGTGCACGACCTGCGGGAGTTCTACGCGCAGGCCCTGCACGGCGACCTCGGGCCGCAGGAGGCCGTGGCCCCGTACACCGACTTCGTCGCCTGGGAACAGCGGTGGCTCGCCGGGCCCCGCGCCCAGGAGGCACTGCGCTGGTGGACGGAGAGCCTGGCCGAGCCGCCCGCTCATCTCGACCTGCCGCCCGAGCCCGGCCCGGCGGCCCCGGCGGGCGTGCGGCCGCCGGGAGTCAGCTACGAGGGCGAGGACCTGACGTTCCGCTGGGACGCCGAGGACACGCGCCGGCTCAAGGAGTTCGCGGCCCGCGAAGGCGTCTCCCTCAGCACGCTCCTCATGGCGGGCTTCTTCGCCACGCTCAACCGGTACGCCGGCGCCCAGGACGCCGTGGTCGCCACGGCCGTCGCCCAGCGCGGGGAGGCCGGCCGGGAGGCGGCGGTGGGCTACTACCTCAACACGGCACTCGTGCGCGCCAGGCCGACGGACGGCATCGGCTTCCGCGGGCTGCTGAAGGAGGTCCACACCTTCTCGCTCGGGATGCTGGAACACATGGACTACCCCCTCGACCTGCTGGCGCGGGAGCTGAACCCGCCCCGGGCCGACGGACGCTCCCCCTGGTTCGACTTCGCCGTCAACTGGCTGTCCGGCGACGCGTTCACCTACGCCACCACGCTGTTCCACGGCGTGGGCGAGCCCGAGGAACCCACCGGGGCACTCCCCATGGTTCCCGTCCCGCTGCGCCGGCACATCGCGAAGTTCGACCTGGAGATCACCATGGCCGACGTCGCGGACGAGGTCGTCGGCCAGGTCCAGTACAAACCCGGCCTCATGGAAAGGGAAACCGTGACGACCTTGCTGGAGTGGTTCCACTCCGTGCTCCTGACGTCGATCGACCGACCGGACACACCACTCGGACTGCTGCCCCCGGCCCTCGTCGCGAAGGGAAGCGCGCTGTGAACACCCTGCACGGCAGGTTTCTCGAACACGCCGCGCGGACCCCGCGCACGCCGGCGCTCTACACCGACACGGGCGTCCTGACGTACGGAGAACTCGACCGGCGCTCCGCGCTCCTCGCCGAGCGGCTGACGCTCCGTGGTGCGGGCCCCGGCGTCGTCGTCGGCATCTGCGCCGAGCGCACCGAGAACCTGCTCGTCGGCATCCTGGGCATCCTGCGCGCGGGCGCCTGCTACCTGCCCCTCGACCCCAAGTACCCGCAGGAACGGCTCCACTTCATGGTGGAGGACAGCGGCACCCGGCTGCTGCTGACCACGTCCACGGCACGCGACCGCTGCCCGCAGGGGCCCACAGCGCTCCTCCTCGACGACGCCACGGACGACCCCGCGCCCACCGCCCACCGCCCGGAGGCCACCCTCCCGGACGACACCGCCTACGTCATCTACACCTCCGGCTCCACCGGACGGCCCAAGGGCGTCGCGATCCGGCACGGCAGCTGCGCGGCCATGCTCGACGAGACGGACCGGATCTTCGCGGAGTGCGACCTGAGCGGGGTCGCGGCCGTCAGCTCCGTCTGCTTCGACCTCGCCGTGATGGAGATCTTCGCCCCGCTGTCCCGGGGCGGCGCCGTGATCCTGGTGGACAGCGCCGTGCACCTCCCCGAGAGCCCGCACCTGCACCGGGTGACCCACCTCAACACCGTCCCCTCGGTGATGGCGGGCCTGCTCGACGCGGGCGGCCTGCCCCCCTCCCTGCGGTCCGTGGTCCTCGGCGGGGAGGCGGTACGACGCCGGCTCGTGGACCGGGTGTACCGGGAGACGAGTACGGAGCGGGTCTTCAACGGATACGGCCCCACCGAGGGAACCGTCTTCTGCACCTTCAAACTGGTCCCCGCGGACGAGGACGGCGAGCCCTCCATCGGCACCCCCTCCGCCACGGCCCGCCTCTACGCCCTGGACGAGGAACTGCGCCCCGTCCCCGAGGGCGAACCCGGCGAGCTGTACCTGGCGGGCAAGGGCCTGGCCTGGGGGTACGTCAACCGGCCCCGGCTGACCGCGGAACTCTTCGTGCCGGACCCGTACGCGGACGGCGAGCGCATGTACCGCACCGGGGACGTCGCCCGCTTCCTGCCCGGCGGCGAACTGGAGTTCGTCGGACGCGCCGACCACCAGGTGAAGGTGCGCGGCTACCGCATCGAACTCCAGGAGGCCGAGGCGTGGCTGTCCGGCTGCCCCGAGGTGAAGGAGGCGGCGGTCGCGGTGCACGGGGACGCGCTCGTGGGCTACGTCGTGCCGAGCGACCCCCCGGCCGGGCGGGAGGCGGAGACCGGGCCCTGGCTGGACGCCGCCCTCCAGGCCCGGATCACCGGGCGGCTGGAGGAGACGCTGCCCAACCACATGGTCCCCGAGACGGTGGTCTTCCTCGCCGAACTCCCCGTCTCGCCCAACGGCAAGCTCGACCGCGCGGCGCTGCCCGAACCCCCGGCGCCCGTCGCGGCGCGGACCCAGCAACCGCCCACCGGTCCGACCGAGCTGGCGCTCGCCGAACTCTGGGGCGAACTCCTGGACCGCGAGCCGGGGACCATCGGCGTCCGGGACGCCTTCTACGACCTCGGCGGGAACTCCCTGCTGCTGGTGCGGCTGGCCAAGCGGATGAGCCAGCGGTTCGACAGGCGGGTGGGGGTGTCGGACCTCTTCAGGTTCCGGGACATCGCCTCACTCGCCCAGTGGCTGGACGACAGCCGACAGGACACCACGCCCGACGCGGTCACGGAAGCCAGGCGCCGCGCAGAGGCCCGCCGCTCCGCGGTCCGCCGCGGCCGCCCGACCGGCGGCTGAACACCGCCGCGATTGGAGAACCGACCGATGAACGAGCACCCCGAGCGGGAACTCGACGAGAGCGACATCGCGATCATCGGCATCGCATGCCGTTACCCCGGAGCCGGCGACAAGGACCGGTTCTGGGAGAACCTCGTCGAGGGCCGCGAATCCATCACCTTCCTGAGCACGGAGGAGATCGAGGGCGACGAGTCGCTGCTGAACAATCCGTCGTACGTGAGGGCCTGCGCGCCGCTCGAAGGCTACGACGAGTTCGACCCGGCCGTCTTCGGCATCACCGACCGCGTCGCGACGCTGATGACCCCGGAGCACCGCCTCTTCCTGGAGAGCGTGTGGGACGTCCTGGAGGACGCCGGCTACGACCCGGACCGCGTCCGGGGCGAGGTGGGCATCTACTCGGGCGCCAACCCCATGACCCCCGCCCAGTACAGCTCACCGCCGGACTGGGCCTCGGTCGGTCCCGAGGTGATGGACCGCAGCAACTCCTGGTTCACGGACACCATGACCTCGAACGCCCTGTACTACCTCGGGCTGACCGGCGAGGCGGTCACCGTGACGGCGGTGTGCACCGGCTTCCACTACTCGGTCCACCTCGCCTGCCAGTCGCTGCTCATGGGGCAGACCGACATGGCCGTGGCCGGCGGGGTGATGGTGCGGCTCCCGCAACGCCGCGGCTACCTCTGGGAGGAGGGCCGGATCGGCTCGCGGGACGGGCACTGCCGTCCGTTCGACGCCAACGGCACGGGCACGCGGCTCGCCAGCGGTGTCGCGACGCTGCTGCTCAAGCCACTGACGCAGGCCGTCGCCGACGGCGACCACATCTACGCCAGCGTCAAGGGCACCGCCATCAACAACAACGGTGCCAGCTCGGTCTCCTACGGCTTCGCCCAGCCCGAGCGGCTCAGCGCCTGCATCGCGGGCGCCATGGCCGTCGGCGGCGTGAGCCCGGACACCGTCGGCCTGTACGAGGCCAACACCTTCGGGCTGCCGATCACCGACGGCCTGGAGGTCCGCGCCGCGCACATGGCCTACGGCAACCACACCGGCACCACGTCCCTGGGGTCCGTCAAGGGCAACATCGGTCACGCGGGTGTGGCCGCCGGCGGCTCCGGCACCGTGAAGGCGGCGCTCTCGCTGTACCACCGCCGGCTCGTGCCGACGATCAACCTGACCGAGGTGGACAAGGACCTCGACCTCCCGAACACCCCCTTCGTGCCCCAGTGGGAGGGCGAGGACTGGGTCCCGAGGGCCGGCATCCGGCGCGCGGGCGTCACCGCGCTCGGAGGGGGCGGCTACAACGCCCACCTGGTGCTGGAGGAGCCGCCCGCGCTGCCCGAGCGGGAGCCCGAGGCCGCCGTGCCCCGGCTCGTCGCGCTCTCCGCCCTCGACGACCGCGGCCTCGCCCGGCGGCGCGTGGCGCTGCGGGAGTGGCTCGCCCGGCACCCGGACGCCCGGCTCGACGACATCGCCCTCAGCCTCAACCTGGGGCGCCGGATCATGGACCGGCGCTGGGCGTGCGTCGTCAGCACCACGGCCGAACTGGCCGAGGCGCTCAAGGCCGACACCGGCGACCGGATCGCCTCCGGTTCCTCCGGGGCCCGTCCGGACCTGGAAGGACTGCGCACCACCGACGCCGGACTCGCCCCCGCCACCGCCGCCGCGCGGGACGACGGGGACGCCCTGTGGCGGCTCGCCCGGGCGTGGACGCGCGGACAGCGGTTGGACTTCGCCGCACTGCACGAGGGCCTGCCCGGCCGCCGGGTCCCGCTGCCCGGCTACCCGTTCGCGCGCCGGCGCTTCTGGCGCACCCACTGGTGACGGCCGGCCCGGCCGCCGACGCCCCGCCCCGACCAGCCGGAGCACCACGATGAACTCTTCCGCCACCGACACCCTCGACCTCGCCGACCCCGCCACCTTCGCCGACCACGACCTCACCGACTTCTGGCGCCGACTGCGCGACACCGCACCCGTGCACTGGAACCCGCCGACGTGCGAACGCGCCGGGTTCTGGGTGCTCTCCCGGCACGAGGACATCATGGCCGTCCACCGTGACGACGAGAACTTCACCTCCGAGCGCGGCAACGTCCTCGTCACCCTGCTGGAGGGCGGTGACGCGGGCGGGGGCAAGATGCTCGCGGTCACCGACGGGCCGCGTCACGAACAACTGCGCAAGATCCTGCTGAGATCGCTCGGTCCCCGGGTCCTCGCGCCCGTCGCCGCCGCCGTCCGCGCCAACACCCGTCGGCTGGTGCGGGAGGCGGTGACGCGGGACGAGTGCGACTTCGCCCTGGAGATCGCCAGCCGCATCCCGATGAACACGATCTCCAACCTGCTGGGCGTGCCCGAGGGCGACCGCGACTTCCTGCTGGCCCTGAACAAGGCGGCGCTCAGCGCCGACGACGACAGCGTCGACGAGGAGGAGTCGGCCGTCGCGCGCAACGAGATCCTGCTCTACTTCCTGGACCTGGTCGAGGAGCGGCGCAGGTCCCCGGGCGAGGACCTGATCAGCATCCTGGCGCACAGTGAGGTCGACGGGGTCCGCCTCAGCGACGAGGACGTCGTCCTCAACTGCTACAGCCTCATCATCGGAGGCGACGAGACCAGCCGGCTCACCATGATCGACAGTGTGTACTCCCTGGCCGCCCACCCCGACCAGTGGCGGCGGCTGAGAAACGGGGAGTGCGCGATCGACACGGCCGTCGACGAGGTGCTGCGCTGGGCGTCGCCGTCGATGCACTTCGGCCGGAGCGCGGTACGCGACACCGAGGTGCGCGGCGTGCGCATCGCAGAGAACGACATCGTCACGCTGTGGCACTCCTCCGCCAACCGCGACGAGCGGGTCTTCGACCGGCCCGAGGTGTTCGACCTGGGCCGCACGCCCAACAGGCACATCTCGTTCGGCTACGGCCCCCACTACTGCGTCGGCTCCTACCTGGCCAAGGTCGAGATAGCCGAACTGCTCATGGCCCTGCGGGACCTGACGACGGGTTTCGAGCGCGTCGGCGAGGCGCCGCGGGTCCGCTCCAACCTGCTGAACGGGTTCCACAGCCTGCCCGTCCGTTTCCACCCGGACCCCGCGGGCCTCGCCCGCGACGACGACCGAACGGGGTGACTCCATGACCACCGCTTGCTCGGGCGACGGCGACGGCGACGGCGACGGCCGGCCGGCCGGGGCCGCGTGATGCCCTTCGTGACGGTCGGCGGGACCCGGCTGCACTACGAGTGCCACGGCTTCGGCGAACCCGTCGTGCTGGTCGCGGGCGCGGGCGCCGCCGGGACGTCGTGGCTGCCGTACCAGGTGCCCGCCCTCGTCGAGGCCGGCTACCGGGCGTGCGTCTACGACTCCCGGGGCATCCCGCCGAGCGACGAGTGCCCGCAGGGGTTCGAGGTGACGGAGCTCGCCGCGGACCTGGCCGCCCTGATCGAACACCTCGCGACGGAACCGGTCCGGCTGGTCGGCACCTCCATGGGCGCCCACGTCGTCCAGGAACTCGCGCTCGCCCGGCCCGAACTGGTCCGGCGGGCGGTGCTGCTGGCCGGCCGCGCCCGCTCGGACCCGCTGCGGGCCCACCTGGCCCTGGCCGACGTCGAACTCGGCGACTCGGGCGTGATCCTCCCCCCGGCCTACCGCGCGGCGGTGCGCGCCCTGCAGATGCTCTCGCCCCGCACGATGGACGACGAGACGGAGATCCAGGACTGGCTCGCGCTCTTCGAGCGTGAACCGCCCGCCGGCCCCGGTGTCCTGGCCCAGCTGGCGCTCCAGCCGATGCCCGACCGGCGTGCCGCCTACGCGGACATCACCGTGCCGTGCCACGTGATCTCGTTCGCCGACGACCTGGTCGCCCCGCCCCGGTACGGCCGCGAGCTCGCCGACAGCATCCCCGGCGCCACGTTCGACGTCGTCGACGACGCGGGGCACTTCGGGTACCTGGAGCGGCCGGACACCGTCAACAAGATCATTTCAAGGTACTTCGCGCTCGCGGACACCCGCGACGGGAAGACCTCCCGCCCTTGAAGGAGACAGACATGAGCAGCTTGTCCCGAGCCGTACTGGACGGCGCGTCCGGCGCGGAGATCGAGGCCGCCCCGGTGCCCGCCGCCTACCTGGCCCTGCACCTGCGGGCCGAGGACGCCGACATGTTCAAGGGGGTCGCCGACAAGGACGTCCGCAAGTCGCTGCGCCTCGGCGAGGTGCCCATGCCGGAGCTCGCGCCGGACGAGGTCCTCGTCGCGGTGATGGCCAGCTCCATCAACTACAACACGGTCTGGTCGGCGATGTTCGAGCCGATCCCGACCTTCCACTTCCTCAAGCAGAACGCCCGGCAGGGCGGCTGGGCGACCCGCCACGACCAGCCCTACCACGTGCTCGGCTCGGACTGCTCCGGCGTCGTCGTACGCACCGGCATCGGCGTACGGCGCTGGAAGCCCGGCGACCACGTCGTCGTCCACCCCGCACACGTCGACGAGCAGGAGCCCGCCACCCACGGCGACGGCATGCTCGGCACCGAACAGCGGGCCTGGGGCTTCGAGACCAACTTCGGCGGTCTGGCCGAGTACGGCGTCGTCCGGGCCAGCCAACTGCTGCCCAAGCCCGCCCACCTGACGTGGGAGGAGGCCGCGGTCAGCCCGCTGTGCGCGGGAACCGCCTACCGGATGCTCGTCAGCGACCGCGGAGCCCAGATGAAGCAGGGCGACATCGTCCTGATCTGGGGTGCCTCCGGGGGCCTCGGCTCGTACGCCATCCAGTTCGTCAAGAACGGCGGCGGCATCCCGGTGGCCGTCGTCAGCTCCGCGCAGAAGGAGGCGGCGGTGCGCGCCCTGGGCTGCGACCTGGTGATCAACCGCGCCGAGCTGGGCATCACCGACGACATCGCCGACGACCCCCGGCGCGTGGTCGAGACCGGCAGGAAGCTGGCCAAGCTGGTCGTCGAGAAGGCCGGCCGGGAACCGGACATCGTGTTCGAGCACACCGGTCGCGTCACCTTCGGGCTCTCCGTCATCGTGGCGCGCCGCGGCGGCACCGTGGTGACCTGCGGATCCAGCTCCGGCTACCTGCACACCTTCGACAACCGGTACCTGTGGATGAAGCTCAAGAAGATCATCGGCAGTCACGGAGCCAACCACGAGGAGCAGCAGGCCACCAACCGGCTGTTCGAGAGCGGTGCCGTCGTCCCGGCGATGTCGGCCGTCTACCCGCTCGCCGAGGCCGCCGAGGCGTGCCGGGTCGTCCAGACCAGCCGGCAGGTCGGCAAGGTCGCGGTGCTCTGCATGGCACCGGAGCCGGGACTCGGAGTGACCGACCCCGACCTGCGCGACCGGCTGGGGGAGGACCGGCTCAACCCGCTGCGCGGTCTCACCGCCACCTCCCGCTGAGACCGCCGTCCCCCCGTCCGGCGGCCCGTCCCGCGCACGCCCTCCGGGGCCCGGTGTCACGCCAGGCCGAGAACCCGGTGCGGGCGGACCTGCCGGACGGGGGGCGGTGGCGCGTCGAGTTCGTACAGCGCGCCGCGCACCGGCTCGTACACCTGCCGGGCGGCCACCCGCAGTGCGTCGATGAAGAACTCCGCCCGCCGGCTCGGGCGGACGCCCGCCATCGTCAGCACCCCGATCGGCAGGGCGGGGTGGTCGTCGGCGATGGGCACCCGGGCGACCCGCCCCCCGTCCAGGGTGTGCGCCGAGTGCGGCTGGTGGGTGAGCATGAAGCCCACCCCCGCGCTGACCAGCCCGCGCAGCGATTCGAGCCCCGTCGCGTGGATCACCCGTGGCATGGGAATCCCGCTGTGCGCGAAGATCCGCTGTGCGTAGGCGTGGTGCGCGCCCGTGTGCGGCAGGCTCAGCATCAGCAGCGGCAGGTCCGTGAAGTCGGCCAGCGAGGCACTCGGCTCGCCCGCCAGCGGATGCGCCTCGGAGACGAGCGCGGACAGCGGGGGAGTCGCCAGCTCCGTGAACACGATGTCCTCGGCGGAGGAGAAACCGTAGGTCACGACCAGTTCGCACACCCCGTTCCGCAGCAGGTCGAACGGGGTCTGCGTGTCGTGCACACTCACGTGCAGCCTGGGGTGCGTCACCTCCATGCGGGCCAGGGACCTGGGCATCAGGAACGGCGTGATCGTGCTGCAGCAGCCGGCTTCGAGGTGGCCCGTGGCCATCTCCTGGAGGAGGCTGCTGGAGTCCTTCAGGTCCTGGGCCTGCCGCAGGATCTTGCGCACGTCGTTCAGCAGCAGCCGCCCGTTCGGCGTCAGCACCACCCCTTTGGCGCGCTGGCGCAGCAGCAGCTGGACGCCGAGCTGACGCTCCAGCCGCTGCATGGCGGAGGACACCGCGGACTGGGACGCGTGCAGTCGCATCGCCGCCTCGGAGATGCTCTCGGTCTCGGCGATGGTGGCGAAGTAGAGCAGTTGGGTGAGGCTGAAATCCGGCCGGTTGCTCATACGGGGATCCCTTGTTCTCGGCAGGTGCTGCCGTGGAACCGACGTTCGGTCATGCTGCGGTCACCGGCACGGGCGAGGGGCCCCGGTCGGCCAGGGCGGCCCGGTCGAGCTTGCCGCCCACGGTGCGCGGGAACGCGGGCAGCGGGGTGTAGGTCGCGGGCCGCATCCACTGCGGCAGGAGCCGTTCGGCCCGCTCCCGCACCTGCTCGACCGTGCCGGCGGCCGTCAGCCGTACGTAGGCGTCGAGCAGGGAGCCGTCGCCCCGTCGTCGGCGTACCACCGCGCACTCCAGGACCTGCGGGTGCTCGGCGAGCACGGCCTCGATCTCGCCCAGTTCGACCCGGTAGCCGCGGATCTTCACCTGGTGGTCGGCCCGGCCGTGGAACTCCAGGCGGCCGTCGGCCGTCCAGCGGGCACGATCCCCCGTGCGGTACATCCGTGAGCCGTCACCGGCCCAGGGATCGGGGAGGAAGGCCGCCGCGGTGAGACCCGGCCGCCCGAGGTAGCCGCGGGCGACCCCCGGCCCGCAGACGTACAGGTCGCCCGTGGCCCCGGCCGGGACGTGCCGCAGCCGGTCGTCGAGCACCCGGACCGTCTGGCCGGGCAGCGGCGTGCCGAGGTGGGCCGGCCCGTCGGCCCGCACGAGCGCCGCGGTGGTGTCGACGGTGGTCTCGGTGGTGCCGTACACGTTGACGGCGTCGCACCGGTCCCGCAGTTCACCCAGGCGCCGCTGCAGCGTGGGCGACAGGGACTCGCCGCCCACCCACAGCCGCAGCCCGCTGCCGACGCCGAGCCGGGGGCCGAGCCGCGGCAGGACGTACTCCAGGTGCGAGGGGGTGATGTCGAAGTCGGTCAGCCTCTCCTCGGCCAGGGCCCGGGCCAGCCGCCCCGGATCCAGCCGTACGGCGTCCTCGAACAGCACGAGGGTGTCGCCCCGCGCGACACGGATCCACTGCTGCACCGACGCGTCGAACGACGGACTCGCGTTCCATCCCACCCGGCCGGTCCCCGCACGGATCGTGCCCGACTCCTCCAGCCCGGCCAGCAGGGCGGCCAGGGAGGCGTGCGAGACCTGGACGCCCTTGGGGCGGCCGGTGGACCCGGAGGTGTAGATGACGTAGGCGCACTGCTGCGGGTGGACGGGGCGGCGCACGCCCCGGGGCTCCGCCGGGTCCGGAGCGCTCTCGTCGCCCCGCAGATGCACGACCTCGACGCTCTCGCGGCGGACCCCGTCCGGCAGGACGCCCTCCCTCGTCACCACGGTCCCGGCGCCGCTGTCGGCGAGCATGTAGGCCAGCCGGTCCACCGGGTAGGCCGGGTCCAGGGGGAGGTAGGCCCCGCCGGCGCGCAGCACGCCGAGGATCGCCACGAGCAGGTCGGCCGAGCGGGGCAGGCAGACGGCCACCACCGACTCCGCGCCGGCTCCCGCCGAGACGAGCCGCCGGGCCAGGTGCTCCGCACGCCGGTCGAGCTCCGCGAAGGACAGGGCGGTGTCCCCGTCGACGACCGCCACGGCGCGCGGTCGCTCCCCGACGGCCGCGGCGAAGCGTTCCAGCACGGTCGCCGGACGCCCTGTCAGCGGGGCACCCACGCCCAGCCCGGCCACGTACACCTCGTCCCGCTCCTCCTGGAGCGGCAGCCGGTGCAGCTGCGCGTCCGGCTGCTCCGACGCGGTGCGCAGCAGCAGACGGTACCGCCGGGTCATCGCCGCCACCGTCGACTCCTCGAACACGGCGCCCGAGTAGTGCGCCCGGAAGCCGAGGCCGCCGTCCTCGCGCGGCACGTACGCGAGGGCGAGGCCGTGGCCCGTGACCCCGACGAGCGCCCCGTCCCGGGCGAAGGCCACCTGCGCCGTGCCGGGCCCGTCCGCACCGGCCGTCGTGGCCGGCGGGTCCGCGAGGGTGTCCAGCGACGTCCCGGTCGCGTCCAGCAGACTCCGGAAGGACGCGGCCGGCGCCACCTGCGCCCGCAGGAGCCCACCGGGCACCCCGACGGCGAAGTCCGACTGGCCCGACCAGCGCGCCAGCTCCGCGACGAAGGCCGTGAGCAGGGCCGTGTGCAGGGTCGCGCCGGACTCGGCCGCCGTCTTCTCGCACGCGGTCGCCTCCTCCGCGGACACCTCGAACGCCAGCCACCGCTCGGTCGGCGGTGCGGCCTGGCGGGGCAGATCGACGGGCAGGGCCGGGGCGCCGGGCCCGTCGAGGAGGGGGGAGGCCGTCGCGGCGCGGGGACCGTGGGGCAGGCCCGGATCGGTCATCGGGTCTCTCCTTCGTGGATGTCCCGGCTTTCAGGCCGGGGTGGGGGTACCTCCCGCTTGCGGGGGAGAATCGAAGCTCCTGCGGAGCAGGGCAGGGGGCGCCGGTTCGCCGCCTGGGCGGACCGGCGTGCACCGTCCACCGGCCGGCACCCGTCGCTCACACGGAATCTCATACGGTGTGAGCTGTGGCACGGACGAGCAGGCAGCCGAGCTGTCGCGCACGTTCGGCTGCGTCCGCCTCGTCTGCAACAAGGCGCTGGAGGAGCGCACGCGAGCCTGGCACGGCGAGCAGCGCCGCGTCTCCTACGTGCAGGCCGCGGTCGGCATCGACGCCGGGATCACCTCCCTCGTGACCCTGTCCACCGGGGAGAAGGTCGCCCACCCGAAGCACGAGAGGCGTGACCGTGCCCGTCTGGCCCGCGCGCAGCGTGAGCTGTCGCGGAAGGCGAAGGGCTCGGCGAACCGGGAGAAGGCCCGGCGCCGCGTCGCCAGGGTCCATGCGCGGATCGCCGACCGGCGCCGCGACTTCCTGCACAAGCTGTCGACCCGACTCGTCCGTGAGAACCAAACGGTCGTGATCGAGGACCTCACCGTCCGCAACCTGCTGAAGAACGGCAAGCTCGCGCGCGCCATCTCCGATGCGTCGTGGACGGAACTGCGCTCCCTGCTGGAGTACACGTGTGCCTGGTACGGGCGCGAACTCGTCGTGATCGACCGGTGGTTCCCCAGCTCGAAGCTGTGTGGGGCCTGCGGCACGGTCGCGGCGAAGCTGCCGCTGCACGTCCGCGAGTGGACGTGCGACCACTGCGGGGCGGTGCACGACCGTGACGTGAACGCGGCACGCACCATCCTGGCCGCCGGGCTGGCGGCGTCTGCCTGTGGAGACGGTGTAAGACCTCAACGGGAGTCCTCCCGGACGGGGCGGTCGTCGGTGAAGCAGGAACCCCAGCGGGCGACCGCTGGAATCTCCCGCCTTTAGGCGGGGGAGGAAGTCAAGAGTGGACTCCTTGCTGCTGCTTGCTGCTGCGGGTGATTCCCGGCCGGTGGCACGGCGGTCAGGACGTCCCCGAGCAGTTCCTCGTGGGCGTGGCCGCCCAGCCACCGCGCGGCCACCCCGGCGTACTGCTCGGCGCAGCCCTCGTCGAGCTGCTCCCAGAGCCCGGTCAGCCGGCGCCGAGCCGCCGCGCAGTGGATGTCGGCCAGCTCCCGGGTGCCGGCGGCCCCGGTGGGGTCCTCGGCGGCCGAGCGGGCGAGGACGGCGCCCATGGTGAGCAGCTCGTTGGCGATGCCGTGCAGGGTCAGCACGGTGTGCTGGTGGCGGAAGCCGTCCGCCCGGTCCGGATGGCGCTCGGTCAGCTCGCGGCAGGCACGGGCCAGTTGTGCCGCCTGGGCGGTGACATGGGCGACGTGCCCGGCGCCCGGGCCGCCGAGCGTCTCGGCGATGCGCCGCGCGGCCTCGGCCTCGTCCCCGGGCGGGGCCTGCCGGTACGTCCGGTCGTAGTAGCAGTCGGTGAGGCGGATCTGCCCGGCCAGGAGGTCCACCAGGTAGTCGACGCCACCGGAGATCCGCAGCCCACGGGCGTCGCGGTGGAACCGCTCCAGCGGCAGGGGCTGGACCCCGCGCCGGGCCTTGCTGGCGGCCGTCTCGTAGCCCTCGCCGCCGAGCAGCCCCATCGTCCGCTCCAGGATCCGCCAGCAGGTCTCGGAGGCGACGTTCTTCAGCACCGCGTGCTCGTGCAGCGGATCGGTTCCCCCGCTCAGCAGGGTCCAGCGGACCAGGCTCTCGACGGCGTAGGTCTCCGCCACCGACAGGGCCACGGTCCGCTGGATCTCCGGGAAGGAGCCGAGCGGACGGCCGTCGATGGTCCGGCGCCCGGTGAACGCGCGCGACCACTGCAGGCACAGGCGCGAGACGGCCAGGGAAGGCGGTACGACGCTCATGGTCCGGGCCAGGTAGATGAACTCCTTGACCTCGCGGGCCAGCCGCCGCAGGTCCGGGCCCGTGAGCATGCGCGAGGCGGGCACCTCGACGTCGTTCAGGACCACCCGGCCGATCGGGGCGCCGCCCAGGCCCATGAAGTCCTGCTGGCCGGCTATCTCCAGACCGGGGGAGGCGGTGTCCACGAAGAACGACACGCCCTGCGGTCCCTCGTCCGTGTGCACGGTCGCGGTGACGTCGAGGAGGTCCGCGATCACCGCGTTGCCGATGAACACCTTCTCGCCGTTCAGCCGGTACGCCCGGCCGCCGTCCACCGGCGTCGCGACGGTGGACTGACGGCTGTTGCCCGCCCCGGCGGGTTCGGTGTCGGCCCGGCCGGAGACGTTGCCGGCCGCGACGTGGGCGCGCAGGACGTCGCGCAGCGGACCGTCCAGCGGCATCTTCAGATAGGCGCCGGCGCCGAACCCGTTCCCGATGCCCATGACGTTCGCGACCGGCAGCGACCAGCTCGCCGCCGCCTCGATCAGCCGGAAGGTGTTGTACGGCGACAGGCCACGGCCGCCGTCCTCCCGGGCGACCATCAGGCGCAGGCAGCCCCGGTCCCGCAACTCCTCGACCACCGCCTTCGACAGCTCACGGGAGTGGTCGGTCCCGGTCGGGTCCACGCGCTCGTACAGGAACCGGGTGAATTCGGCGACGGCCTCGTCCCCGGTGCGCCGGTCGGCCTCGTCCTGGCGGGGGAAGGCGGCGATCAGATCCCAGCGGAAGGCGCCGAGGAAGAGCTCATTGGACAGGCTCACGCCGGGAGCCGAGGTGACCGCGGACGATGTCGAGGAGTTCTGCACGCTGTTCCCTCAGATAGAAGTGGTCGCCGGGCAGGACGTGGGTGCTCAGCGGGTGGGTGGTGTGCTCGGCCCAGCCCGGCAGGAACCCGGTCTCGGTGTCCGACGCGCCACCCAGCGCGATCACCGGGAGGCCGAGCGGGGGTGCGGGCACGTGCCGGTACGTGTCGAGGATGCGGGCGTCCGCGCGCAGCAGCCGTACGACGATCTCCCGCATCTCCGGGTCCTCGAGGATGTCGGCGGGCAGCGGGCCGAACGCCTCGACGGTCCGCAGGAACCGTTCGTCGTCCAGGTGGTGGGTGGGCGGGGTGTGCGGCTGGAGGTGGGGGGCTCCCATGGCGGACACGAACAGCAGGTCGGGCTGGAGCCGGCCGTGCTCGCGCAGGGCCCGGGCCACCTCGTAGGCCGTGAGGGCGCCCAGGCTGTGCCCGAAGAACGCGAACGGCCCCTCGAACTCCACCTCGTCCAGGAGCGCGCCGACCAGCGTGTCCATCGTGTCGTACGGCGGTTCGTCGATACGTCCGCCCCGCCCCGGGCCCTGCACCCCCAGCACCTCGATGCCGGGCAGCCGGTCCGCCCACCTCATGTACTCGCTGGGGGACGCACCGCTGTGCGGGAAGCAGTACAACCGCACGGCGGCCTTCGCGCCCGGGTTTCTGCGCAGCAGCCAGCGGGATGCTCGGCCGGTCATCGGAGGACTCCGTTCCTTCTCGCGTTCACTTCTCGGGTCGTTCCTCGGGCAGCAGACGGGGCAGCAGCCGCGCGACGCTGGGGGCCAGGAGGATGGTGCGCACGGTGACCTTCACGCCGAACTCGCGGTGGATCAGCGACGCGAGGCGGGTGGCGATCAGGGAGTCACCGCCGGCTTCGAAGAAGTTGTCGTCGGGTCCGATCGCGTCGAGTCCCAGCACGTCGCAGAAGACCCGCGCGAGCCGGGCGGCCGTGTCGCCGGTGTGTCCGGGCGTCGGGGGCGCGGCCGTGGCAGGGGCGTCCTGCGCCGGGGGCTCGGGCAGCGGCCCGGCCGTCCGGGGTGCGGCCGCCGTGGTGCGCGGCGCGGGCCCGGCCGGGGCGTAGCGCCGGCGCTGGAACGGATAGGTCGGCAGGGGCACCCGGCGCCGCTCGGAGGTGTGCATCCGCGCCCAGGACAGGGGAAGTCCGTGCCGCCAGAGTTCGCCGGCCGTGTCCAGCACCGCGGCGTGCGCCGAGGTCTCCTCGACGGCGTGCGGCAGGCTCGACAGCACCCGGTGATGGTCCGTCATGGACCGGTGGCGGCGGGTCAGGGTGGCCAGGGTGTGTCCGGGGCCCACCTCCAGCAGCACGCCCGGCTCCCGCAGGGCCGTGCTCAGCGCCTCGTCGAACCGGACCGTGTGCCGCAGGTGTCCGGTCCAGTACCCCCGGTCCCGCACCTCGTCCGCCGTCACCGCGCGGCCGTGGCTGTCGGAGATCCACGGGACGACGGGGCTGTGCGGCCGTACGGCCCGGACCGTCGCGTCGAACTCGTCCAGCACCGCCTCGACCAGGTGGGAGTGGGCCGCGCTGGAGATGTGCAGCCGACGGGTGTCGACCTCCCGTCCCTCCAGGTCCCGGCGGAAGCGTTCCGTCGCCTCGGCGGGGCCGGACACCACGCACTGGGAGGCCCCGTTGACGGCCGCGATCGACAGCTCGTCCGTGAGCAGGGGGCCGAGTTCGGCGGGGGACAGGGCGACGGCCAGCATGGCTCCGGTGGGCAGGCTGCCGAGCAGCCTGCCCCGTTCCACGACCAGCGTCAGCGCGTCCTCCGGGGTGAGGACGCCCGCGGTGCACGCGGCGGCGTAGGCCCCGAGGCTGTGGCCGAGCACCCGGGTCGGGGAGATCCCGAGGGACTGCCACAGTCCGGCCAGCGCGTACTCCAGGGTGAACAGCACCGGCTGGGCCAGCTCCATCGCGTCCAGCCGCTCGCGGACGGCGGCGAACCGCTCGGGATCGTCCGCGCCGACGAGGAGGGCGGTGCGCACGTCCTCGCCGAGCCGCCCGCCGAGGACGGCGACGCAGGTGTCGACCCGTTCCCGGAAGGCGGGGGACCAGGCGTACAGTTCCCTGCCCATGCCGGGATGCTGGCCACCTTGTCCGGGAAAGAGGAACGTCACCTCGGCCGGGTCGGTGCGGCGCGGGCCGCGGCCGGTGGCCCCGCGCAGCAGCCGGGCGGCGTCCGCGTGGTCCTCGCCGACGACGTGCAGCCGGTGGTCGTGCGCGGTCCTGCCGGTCTGCAGGGTCCAGGCCACGTCCGCGAGCGGCGTCCCGGGGTGCTCGGCCAGCCGGTCGGCCAGCACCTCGGCGGAGGCGGCCAGCCCTTGCGGGCTCGGGGCGGAGAGAACCAGCAGCTGGGGGCCGGCCGCGTCCTCCCGCTCCGCCGCGGCTGCGGGCGGCGGCGCCTGTTCGACGACGACGTGCGCATTGGTTCCGCCGATGCCGAGCGAGTTGACGCCCGCGCGGCGCGGGGTGTCCGTCCGCGGCCACTCGGTCGTCTCGTCGTTCACCACGAACGGTCCGGAGCCGAGGCCGAGTTCCTTGTTCGGCTCGGTGAAGTGCAGGGTGGCCGGGATGACGCCGTGCTCCACGGCGAGGACCGTCTTGATCAGGCCGATGACACCGGAGGCGGTGTCGGTGTGCCCGATGTTCGACTTGACGGACCCGATCCGGCAGAACCCCACCCGGTCGGTGCCGGCCCGGAAGGCGCCGGTGAGCGCGCTGATCTCGATCGGGTCGCCCATGGGGGTGCCCGTTCCGTGGGTCTCGATGTACCCGACGGTGTCCACGTCGATGCCGGCCACCGCGTAGGCCGTGCGGATGGCGGTGGTCTGGCCGGTCACGCTCGGAGCGGTGAAGCCGACCTTGTCGACACCGTCGTTGTTGACGGCCGAGCCCCGGATCACGGCGTGGACGTGGTCCCCGTCGGCGAGTGCGTCGGAGAGCCGCTTGAGCAGCACGACCCCCGCGCCGTCGGCGGCCACGGTGCCCTGGGCCCGGGCGTCGAACGGCCGGCAGTAGCCGTCGGGGGCGAAGATGCCGCCCTCCGGCGGGATCACCACCGGATGGGGGGTGCGCAGGCTGACGCCCCCGGCCAGCGCGAGGAAGCACTCGCCGGCCACCAGGGCCTGGACGGCGAGGTGCACGGCGACCAGCGAGGTCGAGCAGGCGGTCTGCACCGTGACGGCGGGGCCGGTGAGCCCGAGCTTGTAGGCGGCCCGGGTGGTCAGGAAGTCGACTCCCGTGGCGAGCTGGAGGTGCCAGTCCGGTACGACGCCGGCCACGGACGGGTCGGCCCGCAGCTGCTCCGCGTAGGAGGAGGCGCCGGAACCCGCGTACACGCCGATCGGGCCCGGCTGCCCGGCCGGCACGCAGCCGGCCCGCTCCAGGGCCTCCGCACAGCACTCCAGGAAGAGACGCTGCTGCGGGTCGAGCAGCAGGGCCTCCGCGGGCGAGTAGCCGAAGAACTGGGCGTCGAAGCAGTCCGCGTCGGGAACGATGCCGTAGGCGGGTACGGCCCGGCCGTCGCCGGCCTCGGGGAAGCGGGTGATCAGGTCCTTGCCGGCCACGAGGTGCTGCCAGAACTCCTCGGTGTCCGCGGTGCCGGGATAACGCCCCGCCATGCTGATGACCGCGACGGCGGCGCTGTCGTCGCCGAGGTCGTCCGTGTTGCTCATGATTGCCTTTCTGCCGGGCGCGGTGAGGGGGATGACGCCGAAGGGTCAGTCGGCGGACGTGCCGGTGGCCTGCCGGAGTCCTCGGGGACGCATGTCGGTCCAGTTCTCCTCGATGTACGCCAGGCAGTCCTCGCGGGAGCCGTTCTTCGGCTCCTTCACCCAGCCCTGCGGCACGGGCAGATCGGTGGGCCACAGGGAGTACTGGTCCTCGTGGTTGCGGACGACGACGAAGTCCTCGCAGCTCTCGAAGGGCATGGCTCTTCTCCTCACTCGGGTGGTGTGTCGTGGGCCGGACGGACCCGGTCAGCCCCGGTCGGTCGCGTGCAGGGCGCGCCGCCGCTGGAGGGCCCGGGCGCGCTCCACCCGGTCCTTCGCCGCCCGGGGTTCGGGGGCCTCGGGGCCGGGCCGTCCGGTGCCGGACAGGTGGGCGCTGAGCGCGGTGACGGTCGGGTGCTCGTAGAACGCCACCATCGGCAGTTCCCGTTCGAGCAGGCGTTCCAGTCGTGCGTGGACGGCGGCGAGCGCCAGGGACTGGCCGCCGACGTCGAAGAAGTTGTCGTGAACGGTGACCCGGTCGTTCTTGAGCACGTCCCGCCACAGGGCGAGGAGCGTGTTTTCCAGGTCCGTGTGCGGCGGCGGGCCGACGGCGGGCGCGGCCGGGGCGTGCTCGGTGCCGTCGGTCGCCGCCTCGTCGAGGACCGCCCCGGTGAGGACCGTCTCGGGTGCGGCCGGCAGGGTGGCGAGCGCCTCGCCGTACTGCTGGACGAGCCGGCGGGCAAAGCCGTGGTCGACGATCCGCGGGTCGTAGGTCAGGGAGATCCGGTGCTGCCCGTCGGCGGTGGGCTCGACGGCCATGCCGAGGGCGAACTTGGCGGTGGTCGGCGCCAGGGCGACCGGCTCGGCCACGAGCCCGGCGAGCACGGGCGGCTCAGGGACGGCCGCGGGCGCGGCGAAGGCCGTCTGGACCAGAGGGGTGCTGCCCGCGACGCGCGGCGGCCGGACGGCCTCCACGATCGCTTCGAACGGCACCTGGTCATGGGCGAAGGTGTCCCAGGCGGACTCGCGTACCTGGGTGACCAGTTCGGCGAAGGTGCCGGCCCGGTGGAGGTCCACCCGGATGGGCATGGTCTCGACGAACAGACCGATGAGCTCCCGCAGTTCGGGACGCGACCGGCCGGCGACCTGGGTGCCGACCAGCAGGCTGCGCATCCCCGTCTGCCGGGCGAGCACCAGGCCGTAGCACGCGAGCAGCACGAGGAACGGGGTGGCCGACGCGCTCCGGGCGAGTGCCGAGACCGCCGCCATGGTCGTGGGCGGCAACGGAGACACCAGCTGCGCGCCCTGCTCCGCCGTGGCGTCCGCGGGGGCCTCGGGACGGGGCAGGGAGAGCGAGACGGGCGCGCCGTCGAGGTGGGCGCGCCACCAGTCGAGGTGGTGGTCCAGCGCTCCGTCCGAGAGCCGTCGGCGCTGGCGGCGGGCGTGGTCGGCGTACTGCAGGGCGGGCTTCGGCGGCGCGGCCGCGGCACTCTGCGCGGTCCGCGGTCCGCCCGGGGTGTAATGGCGGGCCAGCTCCCGGTACAGCACGTCGATCGACCAGCCGTCGAATACGGCGTGATGGAACGAGAAACACAGCAGATGCTCCCGCTCGGTGATGCGCACCAAGCGGACGCGCAGCAGCGGCCCCTTTTCCAGGTCGAAGGGGAGTGCCGCCCACGCTGTCACGACGGAATGGGCCTCCGCTTCCCGGGCGTGTTCGGGCAGCGCCGTCAGGTCGATGAATTCGAGCGGGATTTCCAGAGTCTCGGCGATATGCTGGAAAGGAATACCACGGACGTCTATCGGGAATGTCGTGCGCAGCACGTCGTGGCGTTCTATGATGCGCTGTACTGCAGCGTTCAGTGCCTCCGTGTCGAGCTCGCCGGACAGGCGCAGCACCACGTCGAAATTGTAGGCGGAGCTGCCCGGGTGCAGTCGGTCGAGGAACCATAGTTTCTGCTGGGCGAATGACAGCTCGGCGTCCGCGTGTAATTCAGACACGCTGCCTCCCCTTGTTCGTGCGGTTTCTGTATAGCGTCCGGCCGACGGTCCGCCGATGTCAAGGAATGCGGTGTCAACCGTTCCTCTACAGGAGATAAAAGTCCCATTGCTAGCCTGGCCGCATGACGCGTATTTCAGAACAGAACCCCGCGCTCGACAGAACGATCGCCCCTGTTCTCCAGGCCATCTGGGCCGAGGCGCTGGGCCTTGAGACCGTCGGCCCGGACGACGACTTCCTCCAGGTCGGCGGCCATTCGCTGCTGGCCATGCGGATAGCCGCCGAGGTGAGCGAGACCTTCGACATCGAGCTGCCGATGACCGCCGTCTTCCGGCACCCCACGCTCGCCTCGTTCGAGGTGGCCGTGGAGAACGCGGTCCGGGAGCAGGCGACGGCGGGGCGCTTCGACCGGGGCCGGCGATGACGGCCGCCCGGACCGGACTCGGTCGGCCGGCGGTGATCCACCGGTGCTTCGAGGCGCAGGCGGAGCGGTTCCCCCGGGTCACGGCCCTGGAGACGGCCGACACGCGGGTCACCTACGCGGAGGCCAACCGCTCGGCCAACCGCCTGGCCCGTCGGCTGCGGGCCCTCGGAGTCGGCGACGAGCAGCCCGTCGCGCTGCTGCTGGAGCCGTCCGTCGACTATGTGATCGCCGTCCTCGCGGTGCTGAAGGCCGGCGGCTGCTACGTCCCCCTGGATGTCGGATACCCGCCCGCCCGGCTGGCCGCGATCCTGGAGGACACCCGGGCGAAGGTGGTCGTCACCCGCGGTGAACTGCGGGAGGGGCTGTCCGGTCACGGCGCCCGTGCCGTGCTCCTCGACGACGCCTCCGAGCCGTTCACCGACGGGGACGACGAGAACCTGGACGTGCCGGTCGGGCCGGATCACCTGGCGTACGTCGTGCACACCTCGGGGTCGAGCGGTCGGCCCAAGGGGGTCATGGTCCGCCACGGCGGTGTGGTGCGGCTGGTGCAGGACCCGGACTGGATACGGCTGGGGCCGGGCGAGGTGATCCCCCTGCTGACCTCCGTCTGCTTCGACGTCTCGATGTTCGAGATGTGGGGGGCGCTGCTGAACGGGGGCTGCCTCGTGCTGGCGCCCGGCGCCACGTCCTCCTTGCGCACCCTGGGCCGGGTCGTCGCCGACCACGGGGTCACCACGATGTGGCTCACCGCCGGGCTCTTCCACACCGTCGTGGACGAAGGGGTGGAGATCCTCGCCGGGGTGCGCCAGCTCCTCGCGGGCGGGGAGGCGCCGTCGGCGGAGCACGTGCGCAAGCTGCTGGACGCGCATCCCGGCATGCGCTTCGTCAACGGCTACGGGCCGACCGAGGCCACGGTCTTCGCGGCCACGCACACGGTGGTCCCGCCCTGGCGCGCGGACGGGGCGGTGCCCATCGGCACGGCCGTGGACGGCACCGACCTCCATGTCCTGGACGACGTGCTGCGGCCGGTGCCCGACGGGGAGCCCGGGCAGTTGTTCATCGGAGGGGCCGGACTGGCCCGTGGCTACCTGGACCGCCCGGGCCTGACCGCGGAACGGTTCGTGCCCGACCCGCACGGCGCCGTCGGCGGGGGGCGGCTGTACGCCACCGGCGACCGGTGCGTGCGGCTGCCCGACGGCACCGTCCGCTACCTCGACCGGATCGACCGGCAGGTCAAGGTCCGCGGGTTCCGGGTCGAGCTCGGCGAGATCGAAGCCACGGTGCGGCGCCATCCCGCGGTGTGGGACGTGGCGGTGGCACCGCACGGCGACAGCCCGGAGAGCCGCCTGCTGGTCGCCTACCCGGTCCTGGACCCCGCCCGGGCGGCGCAGGACGCGGACCGGGCGCTGGCCGAGGTGCGCGCGTGGCTGCGCGAGCAGCTTCCCGCCCACATGGTCCCCGGTGTCTGGCGGACGCTTCCGCGGCTGCCGCTGACCTCGAACGGCAAGGTCGACCGGCGGCGACTGCCGGAGCCGTTCGCCGCCTGAGGCCGCACGAGCCCCTCAGTGCCGCACCCGTGTGCGCCGCAAGGCTGACGAAATGACACTCGATTTCCGTTTTCTCCCCGCCTCACTTTGTTGCCGTGCAGTTTGGTGAGCGATCCTACTGGTTAGTAACAGTGACTTGGCAGGGGAAAGTAATACTTGAACATGCAATTTTGACGGAATCGAGAGTTCTCGTGAGTGTATTCCTGCACCGTCTCGCTTTCTGGGCCGTCGGCGGGCTGGTCATCGTGTCCTCCGTGATGCTGGGGTCCACCGTGACCCACCCGGAAGGCCGGCCGACCGCCATGACGGCTGTGCCGGCAGACAGCGGCTGGGGCGGATGAATCCGCCGTATCACCCCGAGATCGCCGGGTTCAAGAAAGCCCTTCGTTCATAGGCGTTGCGGCACGGCGAAGCCGAATGCCGACCCTAACGAGGAGTATCTCTGTGTTCAATCTCTCCACGTCCCAAGAAATCGTGTGGTTGCACGAACAGCTGCTTCCCGGCAGTCGCAGCTACAACTTCACCGCCGTCCTCGACCTGCGCGGCACGCTCGACAGCGCCGCCTTACGGGCGGCCCTCGCCCAGGTCATCGCCCATCACCCCGGACTGCGACTGGAGCTGGTGCCCCAGGCCGGCTCCCTTCCCGGCCAGCGGGTCCGGGCCGGGGCCGAGCCCCGGCTGCGCGCCTCCGACCTTTCCGGCGAGGCCGATCCGGAAGCGGCGTTCCACACCCTCCTGCGTCAGGAGGCCGAGGAGCCCATCGACACCGAGAACGCGCCGATGCTCCGCTGGCACCTGGTCGAGATGGGCGGCGGACTGCACCGTCTGATCCAGGTGGAACACCACCTGACCCACGACGGTAAATCCTTCGCGATCCTTCTCCACGACCTGTTCACCGCCTACCGGGCGCACCTGGAGAAAAAGCCCCTCGAACTGGCCCCCACGCGGTCCTACGAGGAATTCGTCCGAGCCGCCTCCGAGGAAAAGGACGAGGCCAGGGAAAGCAGCCTGCAATACTGGCTGCAAGAACTCCGGGACGTTCCCCTGAGCACCGCCCTGCCCGGACTCACCGTCCCCGGCGCACAGCGCCGGCACCGAGGCCGCCAGGTGCGACAGCTCATCGACGGAGAGCTCGCCGAGCGGCTGCGCGAACACTGCCGCGGCAGCGGTCACACCCCGTTCAGCACCCTCCTCACGCTCTTCGGCGAACTGCTGCGGCGGTACAGCGGACAGCGCGACATGGTCATCGGCACCGCCGTCGGCAACCGGCCGCCGGGCTCCGAACGCACCATCGGCATGTTCGTGAACACGATCCCCCTGCGGGTGAGCCTGCCGGCCGGGGCGGACGGCGTCACGGCCGTCGACGAGGTCACCGACGCACTGCTGCGCGCCCTGCCGCACCAGGACATCCCCGTCCAGGAACTCACCAGGACGCTGGGGCTGCACACCAGCGGCGCGGACAACCCGCTGTTCAACGTCATGTTCAGCGCGCACGACGCGCCGCTGCCGCAGCTGGACACACCCGGCCTGGACGTCTCCCTCTTCGAGGGGTTCAACACGGGGACCACCCGCTTCGACCTCGACGTGGTGCTCCTGCCCGACGCCCGGCGTGTCGTCGGCGCCCGCAGCGGTCCCGCCGGAATGACCCTGATCTGGGACCACGACGCCGACCTGTTCCCCGGCGCGGCCGTCGACCTGCTGATGGACCAGTACCTGGACCTCCTCCGCGCCTACCTCGCCGAACCCGCCGCCGCCCTGCACACCCTGGCCGCCCCACAGGCCCCCGCGCCGCTCGCCGCGTCACCGGAAGCGGGCGTCCTCGACCCGCTGACCGCCCACGACCCCGCCTCGCCCGCGCTGATCACCAGCAACGGCACCCTGACCTACGGCGAACTCGACCAGCGGGTGTCCGCGCTCGTGACCCGTCTGCGCGAGGCCGGCGTCACCAGCGGCCGGGCCGTCGCCGCGGTACTGCCGCGGGGCGTGGACAGCGTCGTCGCCCTGCTCGCCTGCCTGCGCTCCGGCGCGGTGTACGCGCCCCTGTCCCCCCGGGACCCCGCCCACCGGCTCGGCACCCTGCTGGACCGGCTGCGCCCCGCCCTGGTGCTCGCCACTCGGGAGAGTTCCCTCGCCCTGCCCGCCGACCGCACCCCCGCCCTGCTGGACGGGCCCGCCTTCCCGCAGGCCGCGCCCGCCGAGCCGCTGAAGGACGCCGCCTACCTCATCCACACCTCGGGTTCCACCGGCGTGCCCAAGGCCGTGGTGGTCGGCCGTGCCGCCCTGGCCGGCTACGTCGGCACGATCACCGGGCGCTACGGGCTCGGCGCACACGACAAGGTGCTGCTGTTCGCCCAGCCCTCCTTCGACGTCGCCCTCGAAGAGGTGCTCCCCACGCTGGCCGCCGGCGCCGCCCTGGTCATCCCGCAGCGCGAGATACCCACCGGCCCCGAACTCGTCGCGGTCCTCGCGCTGCGCGGCGTCACCGTCGCCAACCTCCCCACCACCTACTTCCTGGCTTCCCGGGAGCCGCTGCGCGAAGCCCTGCGGGACGGCCGCTGGTCGCCCCGGCTCATCGTGCTCGGCGGCGAACGGCTGCCCGCCCGGGTCCTGCGCGGTGTCCTCGCCGACACCGAGGCCACCGTCCTCAACGCCTACGGGGTCACCGAGGCCACCGTCTCCTCGACGGTCCACGAGATCACCGAAGGGGACCTCGCCGCCGACGGCGACATCCCGCTCGGCACCGAGCTGCCCGGCGTACAGGTGCACGTCCTCGACGACACGCGCACACCGCTGCCCGCCGGTGCCGTCGGCGAACTCGCCATCGCCGGGGGGACCCTGGCCGAGGGCTACCTCGGCGCGGACGAGATCACCGCGGCCCGTTTCGTGAACCTGCCCGCCCTCGACGGCCGACGGGTCTACCTCACCGGCGACCGCGGCTACCGTGACCTCGACGGCCGGCTCTTCTTCCTCGGCCGCCAGGACAACCAGATCAAGCTGCGCGGACACCGCATCGAACTGGAGGAGATCGAGGCCGCCGCGGCCGCCGAACTCGGTGGCCGGCCCTGCTCGGTGGTCCTCGTCCCCGACGGCGAACAGGGTCCCCGCCTGATCGGATTCGTCCAGGGCGCCGAACAGCCCGACCACACCGAACTGACCGCCGCGCTCACCCGCACGCTGCCCAGCGCCCTCCTGCCCAGCAGGTGGTTCGCGGTCACCGAGATGCCGAGCATGACGTCCGGCAAGCCCGACCGGGCCGCGCTCGCCCGCATCGCCGCGGAGCGCGAGACGGCCGAGACGAAGCGGGCGCACACCTCGGCCGACTTCACCGACCCGGCGCAGGCCCTGCTCGCCCGAGCCTGGCAGGAAGTCCTCGGCCACGCGCGCTTCTCGCCCGACTCGCACTTCTTCGAGGTCGGCGGCCACTCCCTGCTGGCCGCTCAGCTCGCCGCCCGGCTGGAACCCCACCTGGACGGACGGCCCCCGCTGCGCACCTTCTTCCAGCATCCCGTGCTGGCCGACCAGGCACGCGTCCTGGAACTCGCCACCGGCGCACCGGCGGGGCAGTCGTGACCGTCGCCGCGCACGACGCCGCCCCCTCCAGCGCCCTCGAGGACGACCACCTGGACCTGGTGCGCTCCTTCGAGACCTTCATCCGGCGCGAACTGGAGCCGATGTCCGCCGATCTGCCGGAGTCGGGCGACCTGCCCCCGGCCGACCTGCGGGCCTACGTCCGCAAACGCTCCGCCGCGCTCGGCTTCTACGCCGGCGAGTACCCGGAGGAGCTGGGCGGCGCCGACATGCCGCTGACCGCCGTCGTCCAACTGCACCACGCCGCGGGCCGCAGCGGCTGCCCGCTGGCGCCCTACGCGCTGGGCGGCTCCGACGGCCCGAGCCCCCTCCTGCGGCACGGCACCGACGAGCAGATCCAGCGCTACCTCGTACCGCTGGTCCGCGGCGAACTCGTCCGCTGCCTCGCGCTGACCGAACCGCACGCCGGGTCGGACGCCTTTCGGCTGACCACCGTGGCGACCCGGGACGCGGACGGCTGGGTCATCAACGGCCGCAAGACCTTCGTCAGCAACGCCGACCGGGCCGACATCGCCCTCGTCGTCACCGCCACCGACCTCGGGGACGGCCGGGCCACGGGCTCCACGGCGTTCGTCGTCCCCATGGACCGACCGGGGCTGCGGATCGGACAGCGCTACGAGGGCATGTCGGGCGAACCCATGTTCGAGCTGCTCCTCGACGACGTCCGCGTCGGCCCGGAGGCCGTCATCGGCGGCGAGCCGGGCATCGGGGCGGCCACGGCGCTCGCGATCGACAGCCTGTCCCGTGGCCGGCTGATCGTGGCCGCCCAGTGCAACGGCATCGCCGAACACGCCCTGCGCCTGGGGGTGGAGTACGCCCGCACGCGGACCGCGTTCGGCGAGCGGATCGGCGGCTACCAGCACATCCAGGAACACCTCGTGAGCAGCCATGCCGAGGTCGAGACCTCCAAACTGCTCACCCTCGCCTCGGCACGGCTCCTCGACAGCGGCAAGGAGGCGCCGCAGAACGCGGCTCTCGCCAAGCTGGTGGCCTCCCGGACCGCCGTGCGCGTCGTGGACCGCTCGCTCCAGGTCCACGGGGCGACCGGCTGGGTGCGGGGTCACCCCCTGGAGTTCCTTTACCGCCACGTCCGCATGATGACGATCATCGAGGGGACCACCGAGGTCCAGAAGGTGATCGTCGCCAAGGCCCTGGGCCTGCACTGACCGGCCCGATCGCCAGGAGACGACATGACCGCGAACCCCTCCCCCCTGCCCAGCGTCCTCGCCGCCGACGCGGTCCGGGACGACCGGGTCCACGAACACTTCCACGACTGGGCGCTGCGCACCCCCGACGCCCCCGCGGTGATCGACGGCGCACACCGCTCCACCTACGCCGAACTCGACCGCCTCGCCGACGAGACCGCCGAAGCCCTGGGCGACCACGTCCGGCCGGGCGATCTCGTGGGCGTGTGCCTGGACCGCTCGGTGGCGCTGGCCGCCGTCGCGGTGGCGGTGGCCCGGCTGGGCGCCGTCTACCTCCCGCTCGGACCCGACGCCGGCGAGCAGCGGATCCGCACGGCGACCCGCACCCTGCGCCTGAGCTGCCTCGTCGCCGCCCCCGAGCGTCTGCCGGCCGAGCACCGGTCGGCCCCGGCACGGCCCCTGCCCGTGCCCGGCACCGACGCAGTCGTGGCCCCCCTCACCCCGGCCGACGACGCCTTCCCGACCCCCGAGGGCACCTACTACGCGGTCCTCACCTCCGGTTCGACGGGCGAACCGAAGGCGGTCGCGGTGGGGAAGGAGTCGCTCGGTTCCCTCGCGAAGTGGTACCGCGACCGGACCGGGCTGGGGCCGGACGACCGCCACAGCTTCCTGATGGGCGTCGCCTTCGACGCCCACGTGCTGGAGATGTGGGCGACACTCACGTCCGGAGCCGCACTGACGGTGAGCCCCGTGGAGGTCCGCTGGGACACCGGCACGCTCACCGACTGGTGGCGCGACGCCCGCGTCACCGTCGGCTTCCTCCCCACCCCGCTGGCCGAACCCGTCCTCGAACGGCCCTGGCCCGCCGGACTCGCCCTGCGCCACCTCGGCATCGGCGGCGACCGCCTGCGCCGCAGGCCCGGTCCGGACGTGACCGCCCAGGTGTACAACGCCTACGGTCCGGCCGAGGCCACCGTCGTGACCACCACCCACCCGCTCGACCCGGCCGAACCGACCGCCGACCGGGACCCCGCCATCGGTCGGCCCGTGCCGGGTGCCACGGTCCTCGTCACCGACGAGACCGGCCGGCCGGTACCCCGGGGCGTCGCCGGCGAACTGAGGGTCGGCGGCCACTGCCTCGCCCTCGGGTACTTCGACCCGGAACTGACCGCGCAGCGGTTCGTCACCCAGGACGGCACCGGCCGCGTCTACCGCACCGGCGACCAGGTCGTGATGCGCCCGGACGGAGTGCTCGACTTCCTCGGACGCCTCGACGACCAGGTCAAGGTGGGCGGTGTCCGCACGGAACTCGCCGAGGTGGAACGGGTGCTGGAACGCGACGCCCGCGTCCGCCGCGCGGTGGTGGCCGTGCACCGGGACGCCGGTGACACCGCGGTGCTCGTCGCCTTCCTCGAGACCGAGGAGGGGGCCGAGCCACCGCCCCCCGCCGCACTGCGCGGCCACGCACGCGCATGGCTTCCCGAACAGGCCTGCCCCACCGCCTTCCACCGGGTCGACGAGTTCCCCCTGAACCCCAACGGCAAGATCGACCGGGCGGCGCTGCTGGCCCGCCACGCGCACGCGGCGGAGCAGCCCGCGGACGCGGGCGCGGACCTCTCCCCGATCGAGGGGCACGTGCTCGGACTGTGCCGGGAGATCCTCGGGGACTCCGGTATCGGTATCCAGGACAACTTCCTTGCGGCGGGCGGCAATTCACTGGGCGGCGCGCGGCTGCTGGCCGCGCTGGAACAGCGCTACGAGGTACGGCTGCGGGCCCACGAGCTGCTCCGGCAGCCCGATCTCCAGGGCATAGCGAAGCTGGTCGGAACGCGCTCGGCACGGCAGTGAGGTGCCCTCCAGTGAAGTATCGCCTGCTCGGGCGCGTCGAGATGTCCGGCCCCAGGAAGGTCGACATCGGCGGCGCGAAACACCGGATCCTGCTGGCCACGCTGCTGTTCGGCGCCAACGAGTTCCAGTCGGTCGACGACATCGCGGAGGCGTTGTGGGAGCACGAGCGGCCGCAGAGCGCACACGCCCTCGTCCGGCTCTACGTGCACCAGCTCCGCAAACGGATGGGGGACGCGGGAGCCGACCTGCTGACCGAACCCGGCGGCTACGTCCTGCGCGTCGGCCCGTCCGAACTCGACCTGGAGGTCTTCCGACGCGAGACCGACCAGGCGCACGCCCTGATGGCCGTCGGTGACCACGCGGCGGCCGAGGTCCGCTACCGCGCGGCACTCGCCCTGTGGCACGAGCCCTTCGTCTGCCGCACGGAGTCCCCGACGCTCGACCGGTTGCACGGGCCCTGGCTGGAGGACATGGCGGTCTCCGCCGTGGAGGGCCTGGCGGAGGCCCAGCTGGCGCTGGGCCGGACCCTCTCCCTGGCGGGGCGGCTGCGGCCGCTCGTCGACCGCCATCCGTTCCGGGAGCGGCTGATCGGTCAGTACATGCTCGCCCTGCACCGCTCAGGCCGCCGCGTCGAGGCGTTGGAGACCTTCCGGCGCGTGCGCTCCCTGTTCGTCGCGGAACTCGGCATCGAACCGGGTCACGAACTGCGCGAGCTGATGCAGACCGTCCTGCGGGACGAGCGGGGCCCGTATCCGGCGGGTCCGCGCCCCGTCTCCCTAGCGGCTGCCGGGTGAGGGCCGTGCGCACGCGGCGCCTGCTGCGCGGCCCTCTCTCCGGCCATCGGGACTTCCGGCTCTTCCTGATCGGCTACGCGGCGAGCAAGACCGGCAGTCAGATCACGCTCCTCGCCCTGCCGCTCGTCGCCGCGCTGGAACTGGACGCCTCGCCCTTCCACCTCGGGCTCCTGACGGCGGTGGAGACCGCCGCCATGCTGATCGTCGGTCTGCCGGCGGGAGTGTGGGTGGACAAGGTGCGCCGGCTGCCGGTGCTCGTCCAGACGGACGTGCTGCGGTTCGTCGCCATCGGCTCCCTGCCGGTGGCGGCGGCCGTCGACCGGCTGACACTGGCGCACCTGTACCTGGCCGCCGCGGTGACCGGAGCCGCGACGCTCCTCTCCGACGTCGCGAGCCAGTCGTTCCTGCCCGGCCTGCTGCCCCGCGACCGGCTGATCGCCGGCAACGGGGCGGTGGCCACCGTGCAGTCGTCCGCGGAGGTCGTGGGACCGGGGATCGGCGGCGGACTCGTCCAGGCCATGGGCGCGCCGCTGGCACTCATCACGGATGCGATCAGCTACCTCCTCTCCGCCGTGCTGCTGCTGCGCATCCGCTTCCGTGAGGCGGCGCCCGAACCGGCGGCGGACCGGACGCTCAGAAAGGACGTCCTCACCGGAGTCAAGGTCGTCTTCGGGCACCCGGAGCTGCGGGTGATCGCCGTCACCACCGGCGTGTCCAACCTCTTCACCTCCTTCCTCCTCGCCGTGCAGACCGCCTTCTGGACCCGAGTGCTCGGCCTGTCGCCGCTGCAGATCGGGCTGGTGCTCTCCGCCTCGGCCGTCGGCGGGCTCGCCGGAGCGCTCCTCGCGGGGCGTCTGGCCGCGTACTTCGGCCAGGTCCGACTGATCCTGCTGTCGATCACCGTGACCTCCCCGTTCGCGGTCCTGTGGCCGCTGTCCGCCGGCCCGTCGGCTCCGTACACGTTCGCCACCGGACTCGCCGTCGTCTGGTTCGGCGCGGTCACGTACAACGTCGCGCAGCTCACTTTCCGGCAGACGGTCTGCCCGCCCGGACTGCTGGGCCGTATGAACGCCACCATGCGCTTCGTGGCCCTGTGCGCCATGCCCGTCGGCGCCCTCGCCGGGGGAGCGCTCGCGTCCGCGTCGGGGCCGAGGGCGGCCCTCTGGGGCTGTGCGGCCGGTTTCCTCTGCCTGCCGCTCCTGCTGCTGTCGTCCCCGCTGCGCAAGCGGTCGAAGCGACCGGCCGACGAGGCCACGCCCGTGGCAGGCGAACCCGATCACGGAAAGGCCCGTTCCACGTGAGCCTCAGCATCACCGACAGCTATCTGACGCGGTACCGGGCCGTCGTGGGGACGACGGCCGATCCCACCGCCTTCCATCCGCTCACCGGGGCGCAGCGCCGGTTCCTGCTCGCGCGCGCCCTCGACCCGCTGGGCCGCCCGGACCTCGCTCCGCTGTTCTTCCACTTCCCGCGGGGCGCGCTCGACCTGTCGCGCCTGCGGCGGGCGGCGGTCGGCTTCGCCGGGCGGCACACCGTCCTGCGCGGCCGGGTCGGCCTCCTCAAGGGCGTTCCCGTGCTCCACGCCGGTGAGCCCTCGGTCGACGTCCGACGCGTGCCCGTACCGGCCGGGGCGGCGCGGGACGCCCTGCGCGCGGAGCTGGGCACCGCGCAGACGCACGGCCCGGCCCTGCGGCTGCTGCTGGCGTGCGGCCCCGAGGAGGAACAGGAGACCCTGGCCGTGGTGCTCGACCATCTGGCCTGTGACGAACAGTCGCTGGGCGCCGTCGTCTCCGGGATCTCCCGGGCCTACGAGGACACGGGCAACGGCGACGGGCCGCGACACGGGGCCGAGGACGGCGCCGTCTACCGGGAGGCGGTGGAGAGCCAGCTCGAGGCCGAGCGCACGGCGTCCACGGAGGCGTCCCTGACCTACTGGGGCGAGCGGCTGAGCGGCCTGGGCGGACCGGTCGCCGGACCCCCGCAGACCCAGGACGCCCAGGACGCCCAGGACGACAGGAGCCCGGAGAAGGGCATGCTCAGCCATGTGCTGCCCGCCGTACCCCCGAGAAGCCGTGGCGTGCTCTTCCCCGCCCTGCTCGACGCCGGTGCTGCCGCCCTGCGCACCTGGTCCGCCGGCGGTGGGACACCCGCGCTCGGCTACCCCTGGGGCGGCCGGCCCGCGGGACAGCCGGACGTCATGGGCTGCTTCATCAACACGCTGGTCCACCCCGCCGCCTCCGGGCCCGCGCGGATCGAGGACACCGCGGCCGCCTGGTGGGACGACCTGGACCACGCCGGCACCCCCTACGACGAAGTGGTGCGCGCCGTCCGGCTCACCGGGGGGAACTGGCAGGGAACGCTGGACGGGATCCTCACCTTCGAGGACCTCGGCCGCCGGTCGGCACTGCGCCTGGCCGGGGAGACCGGCCGTGAGACCCATGTCGCCGCGCCGCTGCGCTACGCGGCACCGGTGGGGGTGGCCGCCTCGTACGGCGACGAACTCCTGGTGCGCCTGGTCTGGGAGCGGTCCGGGGCCTCGGACGACCTGGCGCAGGAGGCTTTCGGGGCGCTGCTCGACTCGCTCCGCCGGCACCTCTACGCCGCACTGCCGACAGCGGTCGCCGCCCCGTAGAAAAGCTGTTTCCTGCAGAAAAGCTGTTTTCTCGATGCGTCGCATCGACGAATCGCCGTTGATGCGATTCGGGGCCCTGGGCAGGATCGAGCGGAAGCCGTCGCGCGCCGTTCGCTTTATCCGAGAGAGGTATCGATGATCACCCATATCGTGCTGTTCAAACTCAAGGACGGTGTCGACCGCAGGGCCCCGTCCGTCCTGGAGGCCGAGAAACTCGCGAGAGAAGTCGGCCGTCATGTGCCGGAGTTGCTCAGCTGGCGGGTGGGCTGGAACTGCGTGGCCCGTGACATCTCCTACGACTTCGCCGCCGTCGGTGTCCTTCCCGATCTCGCCGGGCTGGAGAACTACCAGAAGAACGCCTTCCACCAGCAGTCCGTGGAGAGATGGCGGGAGATATCCGACTGGGTCGTCGTCGACCTGGCCGAGCACTGAGGGCGGCGCCGTGACCAGGAGCACCCGAGGAAGGGAACACGGGATCACGCCATGACCGTTCACCTCGACACCGGCGCGGAGAGCCGGTGGCTGCGCCGGTACCAGTCCGCCGTCCCGGGCACCCCCCGGCTCGTGTGCTTCCCGCACGCCGGTGGCTCGGCGACGCAGTACGTCCCCCTGTCGCAGGCCCTGGCGCCGGCGGTGGACACCCTGGCCGTCCAGTACCCCGGCCACCAGGACCGCTACGGCGAGCCGTGCGTGGAAGACCTCGCGCGGCTCGCGGACGACATCTGCGCCGTCCTCATGAGAGGACCGGGCCCGCCTCTGGCCCTCTTCGGGCACAGCATGGGCGCCGTCCTCGCCTGGGAGGTCGCCTCCCGCCTGGAGCGGACCGCGGGTCCCGGCTCCGTCACCCACCTCTTCGTCTCCGGTCGCCGCGCTCCTTCCTGCGTGCGGGCGGAGAACGTCCACCGGTTGGACGACGCAGCACTGATCACGAGGATCCGCCGGCTCGGCGGCACTGCGCCCGCCCTGGTGGCGAACCAGCAGATGCTGCGGCTGATCCTGCCGGTGCTGCGCAGCGACTACACGGCGGTGGAGACACACCGCCCCGACCCCGGCCTCCGACTCACCTGCCCGCTGGTCGCCCTCACCGGAGACCGCGACCCCATGGTCACGTCCGAGGAAGCCCGACGCTGGACGACGCACACCACCGGCCCCGCCGAGCTGCGCGTCTTTTCCGGCGGACATTTCTTCCCCGAGGATCACATCCAGGAAATCGCGGCCCTGATATCCGCCTCTCTCCTGCCCGCTCCCTACGGCGTTCGGAACGCTCCACCCGTCTCCGCCCGATGAAGGAGACGGCCCTCACTTTCGTCAGGAGTGCGTATCATGACCTCCGACTTGTCTCCCGCCGAGTCAGCCGTCGCTGCACCCCCACCCGCGCGTAAGCGAAGGAATTCCACCGGATATCTCGTGTGGCTGGGATTCGCGGGTCTCGTCTCCCTCGCGGTGGCGGTGTTCTCCGCGAGCGCCTATGTGACCCTCGACCTCGACCGGAGCAGATCACCGGTCCGCGGCCCCCTGGACTACGGACTGCTGGTGACGCACGTCGCCACCGCTGTGATCGCGCTCGCCGTCGGGGTGCTGCAGTTCGTACCGTCGTTGCAGACGCCCCGCCGCCCGGTGCACCGGTGGGTCGGCCGCGTCTACGTCGCCTGCGTCCTGCCCGGCTCGGTCTTCGCGTTCGCCGTCGCCGTGATGTCCCTGAACGGGCTGGCCGTCAGCCTGCCGCTCTCCGTGCTGAGCGTGCTGTGGTTCGTCACCGGCGTCCAGGGGCTGCGTACCGCGCTCGGCCGGAACTTCCGCATGCACCGCATCTGGATGATCCGCTCCTTCGCCCTGACCTCGGCCGCGATCACCGGGCGGCTCTACGTCGTGGTGATGAAGGGCGTCGTCCCGGACAGTTACGGAGCCACGGACCACGACATCGCAGCTGCCGCGAACTGGTTGTCCTTCGTGGGGAACCTGCTGATCGCGGAGTGGTGGATCCAGCGCCGGCAGGGCGCCGTGGCGAGAAGGCGGTACGCGGGGGCCGACGGGTGACCCGCTGCCACCAGACCGAGGCAGTCACCGGACTCGTATCATCTCGCGGTGAGGATCTGGACGGAGCACCCTGCCGAGGCGGACGTCGAAGCGGTCGTTCGCCGCTGCTTCGGCCTGCTCCGGGCCGGGAGCATCCCTGAGGCCGAACAGCTCATCGATCACCACCCGGTCCGTCATGTGCTCAAGTCGCTGTGGACCGGGTCCGTCGAAGCACGTGCCGACGGGGACGAGGGGAGCAGGAATCCTGCTGCCGACGAGTGGGAGCAGGATCTGTCCTGGCTCGGCGAACTGGATCTCGCGGACTTCCACTGGGACGACACCGGCAGCCATGTCTGCGTCGAGATCACCTGCCGCGCGCAGATGATCGAGGTGGCGCTGAGCTTCTGGGTCAGGTCCGTCGACGCCGGCTGGGTCGTCACGGGACCGGCCACCCTCTGGTAGACGTCCCGCCATCGGCCGACGGACGCCGTGGAACGTCCGGGCAGCAGTCTGATGATGAATTGCAAAATTTCGCAAGTCGTTAGATGCTGTATTGGCTGGGCTCGCAGGTAGCCACGGGCGCGGCCTTTCGCGTCCGCCCGAAGGGTGGGGCTCGTAGGGGAAGCCGAGGGATCGTGTCCGTTCCGCTGTACCAGGCCAAGGCCGAGTTCTTCCGGATGCTCGGGCACCCCGTGAGGATCCGGGTGCTGGAGCTGCTGCAGGACGGGCCGATGCCGGTACGGGAGCTGCTGGCCGCCATCGAGGTGGAGCCCTCCGGCCTGTCCCAGCAGCTGGCGGTGCTCCGCCGCTCGGGGATCGTCACCTCGACCCGCGAGGGTTCCACGGTCGTCTACGAGCTGGCCGGCGGGGACGTGGCCGAGCTGATGGCGGCCGCGCGGCGGATCCTGACCGAGATGCTCGCCGGACGGAACGAACTGCTCGCCGAGCTGAGGGAAGCCGAGGTCGCCACGCGATGACCCCGCGGATCAACCGGGCCCGGGCCCGGATCTCGTCGCTGCTGCCCGGCGGCGCCGATCTGGCGGAGATGCGGCGCGACCCGCGCCGGGATCTGCTGGCCGGGCTGACCGTGGCCATCGTGGCGCTGCCGCTCGCGCTCGGCTTCGGCGTCTCCTCCGGGCTGGGCGCGGAGGCGGGACTGGCGACCGCCGTGGTCGCGGGTGCGCTCGCCGCGCTCTTCGGCGGCTCGAACCTGCAGGTGTCCGGGCCGACCGGCGCCATGACGGTGGTTCTCGTGCCCATCGTGGGTCGGCACGGGCCGACGGGCGTCCTCACGGTCGGGCTGATGGCAGGCGTGATACTGGTGGCGCTGGCCGCGCTGAAGGCCGGCCGCTACATGCAGTACATCCCGGCCCCCGTGGTCGAGGGCTTCACCCTCGGCATCGCCTGCGTGATCGGCCTGCAGCAGATCCCGAACGCCCTCGGCGTGCCCAAGCCGGAGGGCGACCGGGTGCTGGCGGTGACCTGGCGGGCCGTCGAGGAGTTCGCCAAGGTCCCGAACTGGACCGCTCTCGGATTCGCCCTTGCCGTCGCCGCCGTCATGCTGGTCGGGGCGCGCCGGCGGCCGACCGTTCCGTTCTCCGTCCTGGCCGTGATCGCCGCGACCGTCGTCGCACAGGTCGCCGGGTTGCACGCGGCGAAGCCGATAGGCGACCTGCCCGCCGGGCTGCCCGCGCCCTCACTGTCCTTCCTCGACCTCGGCTCACTGGGCACTCTGCTCGCCCCGGCCGTGGCGGTCGCCGCCCTGGCCGCCCTGGAGTCCCTGCTGTCCGCGTCGGTCGCTGACGGCATGACGGTCGGTCAGAAACATGACCCGGACCGGGAGTTGTTCGGCCAGGGCCTCGCGAACATCGCCGCCCCGCTCTTCGGCGGTGTCCCCGCCACGGGGGCGATCGCCCGCACCGCGGTCAATGTCCGCACCGGCGCGAGCTCCCGGCTCGCCGCCCTCACACATGCTGCGATCCTCGCGGTGGTCGTCTTCGCCGCGGCGCCCCTGGTCTCGAAGATCCCGCTCGCGGCCCTGGCCGGGGTGCTGCTGGCCACGGCGATCCGCATGATCGAGGTCGGCTCGCTGAAGGCCATGGCGAAGGCCACCCGCTCCGACGCGCTGATCCTTGTCCTGACCGCCGTCGCGACTCTCGCCCTCGACCTCGTGTACGCGGTCGTCATCGGCCTCGTCGTCGCCGGTGCCCTCGCCCTGCGTGCCGTCGCCAAGCAGGCCCGCTTCGACCAGGTGCCGCTCGACAAGGGCGACCACACGGCGGAGGAACACGCCCTGCTGGCCGAGCACATCGTCGCCTACCGCATCGACGGCCCCCTGTTCTTCGCCGCCGCCCACCGCTTCCTGCTGGAACTGACCGAGGTCGCCGACGTCCGCGTCGTCATCCTGCGCATGTCCCGGGTGTCGACGATGGACGCCACCGGAGCCCTCGTCCTCAAGGACGCGGTGGAGAAACTGCGGCACCGTGGCATCACTGTCCTGGCGTCCGGGATACGTTCCGGTCAGCGCCAGGTCCTCGCCTCCGTCGGCGCGCTCGACCTTCTCAGGTACGAGGGCCGGGACTACGCCAGCACCCCCGAGGCGATCCGCGCCGCCCGCGACCACCTGGAGACGGCCGGGGTCCTGCCCGCCCGCGCGGAGCGGTGATCCTCACGCAACCCCCTCACATGACCTCAGGAATTGCTAATGTCGGCAATTCGTGAGGTCATCACTGCTGAATCAGGCGGGGCCGGTTCTCGGTGCGGGGTCGGCGTGGCCGGCGGTGCCACACGGAAGGGGACGGTCAGGTGAGCATGCCGCTGTACCAGCTGAAGGCCGAGTTCTTCAAAACCCTCGGCCACCCCGCCCGCATCCGCGTCCTGGAACTGCTCAGCGAGCGTGAGCACGCGGTCGCCGAAATGCTGCCCGAGGTCGGTATCGAACCCGCCCACCTCTCCCAGCAGCTCGCGGTGCTGCGGCGGGCCGACCTGGTCAGGACACGCAAGGAAGGCTCGACCGTGTACTACTCCCTGACCAGCCCGGACGTGGCGGAGCTGCTGCGGGTGGCGCGGACCATTCTGACCGGGGTGCTGGCCGGGCAGGCCGAGCTGCTCGCCGACCTGCAGGCCGCCCAGGAGGCCAAGCCGCGCTCGTGACGGCGGCCCCGGGATCGGCGGCCGTCTCCCCAAGAAGTGGTGCCGGGCTGTCCCGGTCAGGCGCCGGCGCCGCCGTCAACCGGCAGAATCGCGCCGGTCACGTACGAGGCGCGGTCGCTGAGCAGCCAAGCGGCCGCCTCGGCGATGTGATGGGGCTCGGCCATCCGGCCCAGCGGGATCGATGCGGTGATCTGCTCGATGATGCCGGGGGTGGCCGCCTCCCAGGTGTCGATCATTTCGGTGGAGGTGCCACCGGGAGTGATGCCGTTCACCCGGATGTTGGCGGGAGCCCAGTTGACCGCGGCGGTCTCGGTGAGGCTGTTGAGCGCGCGCTTCATGGCTCCGTAGGCGGGCAGGGCGGGATTGGCGCGGCGGCTGCCGATGCTGGAGGTGTTGACGATGGCCCCGCCTCCGCCCTGTCGCATGAGGGTGGCCTGGGCGTTCATGGCGATCCAGTGCGAGCGGAAGTTCACGGCGAACTGCTCATCGATGTCCTCGTCGCCGGTGGTGTCGACCGGGCCGACCTGCCGCTGGGGGACTGCGCCGTTGTTGAAGGCACCGTCGAGCTGTCCGTGCAGTTGGTGGACGTGGTCGACCGCGGCGCGGATGCTCGCGCCATCGGCGAGATCCAGGGTGATCGCGTCGGCGACGCCGCCGTCGGCGCGGATCTCGGTCACGATCCGCTCGAGGGCGTCGGTACTGCGGGCGGCCAGTACGACCTTGGCCCCCTCTCGCGCGAAGAGCCTGGCCGCGGCGGCGCCGATACCGCGGCTGGCGCCGGTGATGAACACGACCTTGGCGTTCAGCAGGCCGATGGGGGTGATGTCCGTGTTGGTGGTCATGGCAGCAGCGTTCGCCGGTCTCCGAACCCGATACAGGCACAAGCTGTACCAGGATCCTGCTCCGCCGAGTGTGCAGACTCGGAGCATGGACAAGCAGGAGCTGGGCACTTTCCTCCGCAGCCGTCGGGAACGGCTGCGCCCCCAGGACGTCGGTCTGCCCCCGGGCCCGCGACGGCGGACACCGGGTCTTCGGCGCGAGGAGGTGGCAGTCCTGGCGCACATCTCCACGGAGTACTACGTCCGCCTCGAACAAGGCAGAGCGGCCTCAAGACCCTCCGGGGACGTTCTCGCCGGGATCGCGGGCGCCCTACTCCTCACGGAAGCCGAATCCGACCACCTCCACGTGCTGGCGGGCACCACCCCGAAACGTGTCCCACTGCACCGGCGGGACGTGCGCCCGAGCATCATCACCCTGCTCGAACGGCTGCCACAGACAGTCGGCTTCGTCATGTCCGCCACGTTCGAGGTGCTCGCCTGGAACGACCTCGCGGCAGCTCTCATGGAGGACTTCGCCACGCTCGACCCCAAGGACCGCAACCTCGCGCGCCGGGCATTCCTTGCGGCGGAGAGCGCCGACGCGCCGCTGTACGGGGTCTCCGACTCCGCTGCGTTCCGCCACCATGTGGTGCTGGAGCTGCGTGCCACCGCAGCCCGCTACCCGGCGGATCCCGCGGTGATCGGCCTCGTCGACGAGCTCCGCGAGGCCAGCACGGACTTCTCCCGGCTCTGGGAGCGGCACGACGTCCGTGCCGCGCCGGGGCTGACGAAGACCTTCCGCCACCCGACCGTCGGAGAGATAACCGTCGACTGCGACTCACTCGCACTCACCGACCGCGACCAGCGCCTCGTGCTCTACAGCGCCCCGCAGGGGTCCCCCAGCGCCGAAGCACTGGCCCTTCTGGGCGTCCTCGGCACCTCGGCCGCCGAATACCACCAGTAATCGGACAGTCCGTGGCACACGCCCCACCCGGTACGTCTGTGCGGATGCGCGACGAGATCGCGATGCCGCCCCCCGCCATCGCCTCCGCCATCGCCTCCGCGATCGGCTACGCGATCGGGCAGCCCGCCCACGTCGACGTCAACGAGATCGTGGTCCGGCCCACCGTGCAAACCTGACGAGACCTCTGGATGTCAGGGCCGCCCTGTCGGAAAGCGGTCGTCTGGCGCCGGGTGGCCGGAGCCGACCGGCTGACCCACCCGTATGCCCTGCCGAGGGGGAGCGGGGCCTGGCGGTCCTGCGGCACCTGCGGACGACTCGGCCATCACGCGCGCCTCCGATCCGCACCAGCGGCTCTGCTCCCCACACGCCCGGCGGAGAGGGCCGAGCCGCGGCAGTGACGCCCATATGACGCTCCACGGCTCCGGCGCCCTTCGTCCGAGACCGAGAAACCGGGGTTCACCGTCATGGACGCCGGGCAGCCGCCGTCGACGCAGGTGCAGTCGGTGCCCGGTCGGCCGGAGCGGAGACGGACTGCGTGACCGGCGCGCTGATCAGGTCGGCGGGCCAGCGGGGATGGATGCCGCAGCCGCCGGCCAGGCCCGTGCAGCGCAGGAGCCGCAGGAAGCGGGTGCTGTCCGTGACCAGCCGCAGCCGTCCGTGCCGGATCCGGGTCCGCTTCAGTGCCCGGCACAGCACGCCCAGCCAGGCGCAGTCGATGAAGGACACGGGACGCAGGTCGAGCACCAGGTCGAGGCGCGGACCGGCGGTCAACGCGTCCAGGCGCGCCACCGGCGTGATGCGCTCGGCAGGGCGTGGACCTCGTGTGGTGATCGGCCCGGAGGCTGCCGGGAGCACCCAGGCGGGGCCGCCGTGCGCTATCGGGCACCGATCGCGCCGTTGAGACGGCAACGGACGTCGACGATCCCCTCGACGGCCCGCGCCAGACGCTCCGCCACCGGGATCAGCCCCGCGCCGTCCACCCACCCCGCGAGGGTCACGACCCCGTCGTGGACCTCGACCCGGATGTGGTCGGCGGGCAGCGGGAAAAGGCGGTCGACGACCTCGTGACGTACTTCCTCGGTGAGGTCCTCGTCGTCCCGCAGGAACACCTTGAGCAGATCCGAGCGGCCGACGACCCCCTCGATCCTGCCCTCGGCGTCGACGACGGGCAGCCACTTGACGCCGCGCCTGGCCATGATGCGCGCGGCCTCGGCCAACGTGGTGGCGCCGTGCACGGTGACGGGCGGGCTGCTCATCAGATCTCCGGCCGTCAGCGCGTCGGCCTTCGCCAGGTCGGACAAGCGCTGCCGCTGGGCGTACCGGTCCGGAACGCCGTCCCGGAACTCCTCCTTGGGCAGCAGATCGGCCTCGGAGACGACCCCGATCACCCGGCCCTCGCCGCCGAGTACGGGCAGTGCGCCGATCCTCCACCGCTCCATGAGCCGGACGACGTCCTTGAACGGCGTGTCGACACCGACGGCGACGACGGCACGTGTCATCACGTCACTCACGACGTGCGGGCCGGTTCTCATGATCTCCTCCTCGGGGTGTCCGGGAACGGCGACGATCACTTCCGGTACCAGGACGGCGACGAGCCCCAGGACGCCGAGCGCCCCGCACCGACGGCGAGCACCCGCCGCCGACCGGCGGGACGACGTTCACGCTCATGGTTTGCGTCCATTACCTCGAGCCTCACGGCTCCGAGCCCGCAGGGACAGGGCCGAACGGTGCGCTTCGGGGGCCGACCGACCCCTGCCGGAGCGATCTGTGCGAGGGACGGTGGAGCGAGGAGGCAGGACGGGGCACCGGGCCGAGCGCGGCCGGACCCGGCGATCGCCGAGCAGGACGACATGCGTCGGGTGATCCTTGGTGGAGGCGCGTGGCTCGGCGGTCTCGACCCGCGAACGGACGCGACGACCAAACGGGCCGGTTGCTGCAGGACGGTGTCCCCGGGTGACCGCTCGCGCTCGCGCTGCAGGACCAGCGGCCCTCACTCAGGAGGCGGAGACCATGACGCGCACGATCACCGTCGGCCTCGACGGCTCGCCCGAGAGCCGGGCCGCGGCCGAGTGGGCGGCCCGCGAGGCGCAGTTGCGCGGCCTGCCGGTCAGGATCCTCCAGGTGTGGGAGCCGGTACCGGATCCCACGTCGCAGGCTCCGCTGCTCGGCGCCGAGACCCGCCGGCGCTGGAGCGCGAAGATTCCGCGCCATGCCGCCGAAGGACTCCGGCTGCGCCACCCCGGCGTCGACGTGACCGCCGACCAACTGACCGGTCGTCCGAGCGAGGTGCTGTCCGACGCCGCCAAGGACGCCGAGTTGCTCGTCCTCGGCTCCCGGGGGCTGAGCGGAATCGGAGGGTTCCTGGTCGGGTCCGTCGGCTCGGCCGTCGTCGCGCACACCGAGTGTCCCGTGATCCTGGTCCGTGCCGGCGAGCAGGCGACGGACGAGCACGAGACCGATGCGGCGGGGAGTCCTTCGGCCGCGACGCGCTATCGGCCTGTCGTCCTCGGGCTCGACGTCGACCACCTCGATGCCTCGATGATCGACTTCGCTTGCGACGAGGCCGTCCGACGGGACACCGGCCTGCGGGTCGTACACGGCTGGAGCCTCCCCCCGTACTACTTGGACGGCCCGACCACCGACCTGGAGCGGTACGACGAGGTCGCCCACTGGCATGCCTCCGCACTCGGTGAGGCACTGCACGCCTGGCGGCAGAAGTACCCGTCCCTCGATGTGGTCGAGGAGTTCCGCACGGGCAGCCCGACCGGCCTCCTGATCGACGCGTCCCGTACGGCCTCGCTGGTGGTGGTGGGCCGGCGGATCCGCCGCCGGCCGTTCGGGGGGCACATCGGCCCCGTCACCCATGCCGTCCTGCACCACGCCACCGCTCCCGTGGCCGTCGTCGCGCACGACTGACCCCGCCGAGCGGTGGGTCTGCCGCCCAGCGCTCGGCCACGGCCACGGCCCGTCACTCGCCGTCCGGGCCGGCACCCTCGTCCGGCCGCGGCGTGCGGCACCCGCCGCAAGGAGTGAGGCTGGAGGGAGAGCGGAGCGGACACACGGCGGCGCGGAGAGCACCCTGGAGGTGCCATGAACGGTGTGGACGGACGTCGGCCGATCGTCGTGGGTGTCGATCCGGACCCCTCGAAGCGGCTGGCTCTCGCCTGGGCCGCCGACGAGGCGGACCGGCGGGCGCTGCCGCTGCGGCTCGTCCATGTCCGGGCAGTGCCCTTCGGCGGTTACCGGTCGGGAGAGACACGGCCGTCCTGGGAGCAGGGGAGCCGCACGCTGCGGTCCGCCGGGGAACGGGTGCTCGCGCAAGCCGTCGCCTTCGTCGAGTCCCGGCGGCCGGCGGTGGAGGTGTCGGCGTCGTCGGCGGACGGGGAGCCCGCGTGGGTCCTGCGCGAGGAGGCGCAGAGCGCCTCGATGGTCGTGGTGGGCTCCTGGCACCTGAGCACCGGGGGCGCACTGTTCACCTCTGCCTCGGTGGCGCTTCCGCTCACCGCACACGCTCCCTGCCCGGTCGCGGTGGTCCCGGAACCGGAGCACATCACGCAACAGCCCGCCCACTTCGTGGTCGGCGTCGACGGCAGCCCGCATTCCGCGGCGGCGGTGGATCTGGCGTTCGAGGAGGCGGCCCTGCGTGGCGCGGCCCTCCGGGCGCTGTACGTGTGGCATCCCCCGCTCCTCGGCCTCCTGGACGAGGACACCGCCATGCGGGAGTGCCGCCGTGTGCTGTCCGAGACGGTCGCGGGCCGCACGGCGACCCACCCCGGGGTGGAACTGCACCACGAAGTCGTCCGCGGCCACCCGGTACGGGTCCTCACGCAGGCCTCGCAACACGCCCTCGGCCTGGTCGTGGGAACCCGCGGGCACGGCGGTTTCACGGGCATGCTGCTCGGCTCGGTGAGCCAGGGAGCGCTGCACCACGCCCGCTGCCCCGTCATCACCGTCCCGGTATGAGGGTCCGGACGGCCCCGCCCACACGAGGGCAAACGCACCGCAGATGGTGCAGCGGCGAACCGGCGAGACGGCCGCCGAAACCCAGGGAGCCCGTGATGGAAGCCTCTCCCCGAACCCTTCGCGTGGTCCGGTCAGGCACACCGGCGACGAGTTTCGGGTCGCCTCCCGGGTTCGTGTGATGCGCACCGGTACGGATCCGTCGCCCGGCGCGGAGCAGACCGCGGCAGTCGGTGACCCTTCCGCTTCCGCTCCTGATGCTCCGGTACGACAGCTCGCCGCTGCCGATGTCTTCTGCGCGCTGGACACCTCACGACGTGGCCTCGCGCCGGAGGAGGCAGCAGAGAGGCTGCGCCGGTACGGGGCCAACGAGTTCCCGAGGGCACGACGCCGCCCCGTCTGGCGTGAGCTCGGGGCCCAGTTCACGGATCTCTTCGCGGTGGTGCTGCTCGTCGCCTCGGCGATCACCTTCCTCGCGTACGGGCTCCAGGAACCGCGGGAGGCGGGCACCCTGCAGCTGGCGGTGGCGATCCTGGGGGTCGTGGTGCTGAACGCCGCCATCGGCTTCGCGCAGGAGTACTCGGCCGAGCGGACGGCGCAGGCGCTTGAGGCGATGGTGCCGCATGCCTGCCGGGTGCTGCGCGGCGGCGAACGGCAGGAGGTGCCCGCCCGGGACCTGGTGCCGGGTGACGTGGTGGTGCTGGAGGCCGGGGACGCCGTGTCGGCGGACTGCCGGGTTGTCGATGCGCACGAGCTGGCGGTCAACAACGCTCCGCTGACCGGGGAGAGCAACGCCGTGGGCCGTACGGCCGATCCGGTGCCGGCCGGGCCGCCGCTGGAGGCACGCAACTGCGTGTTCATGGGGACCGACGTCGTCGCGGGGGCCGGGCGGGCCGTGGTCTTCGCCACCGGTGCGTCGACGGAGTTCGGGCGGATCTACCGGCTCGCCGCCGCCGCGCCCCGGCAGAAGACGCCGTTGCAGCGCCAGGTGGCCGTCATGGCCCGGCGGGTGGCGGGGGCGGCCCTGGCGATCGGCGCGCTGATGTTCGCCGTGCGGCTGCCCGCCGGCCAGTCCGTCGTGTCCTCGTTCGTGTTCGCGCTGGGGGTGATGGTGGCGCTGGTCCCGGAAGGGCTGCCCGCCACCCTCTCGGTGTCCCTGGCGATCGGCGTACGGCGGATGGCGCGCCGCCAGGCACTGATCAAGCAGCTGCTGGCGGTGGAGGCGCTCGGATCGACCACCGTGGTGTGCACCGACAAGACCGGCACGCTCACCCAGGCCGAGATGACTGTCACCCGCCTCTGGGCGGACGGCGTGACGCATGACGTGACGGGCGTGGGCTACGCGCCGCGTGGGGAGGTCGCCGATGCGGCGGCGGTGCGCGAGCCGCTCAGGGTGGCCGGTCTGTGCTGCGACGCACGGCTGATGCCGCCGACAGGCCCCGAGGGGCGCTGGCGGGTGCTCGGCGACACGACCGAGGGGGCGCTGCTCGTCGTCGCGGCCAAGGCCGGGCTCGAACTGCGGGCGGAGGAGGCGGCAGCCCCCCGGGTGACGGAGTTCCCCTTCGACTCGGACCGCAAGCTGATGACCACCGTCCACGAGACCGGAGCGGGCCACCAGGCGTGTGTCAAGGGCGCGCCCGCCGAGCTGCTCGCGCGCTGCACCGACCGGGAGTGGGACGGGCGGCGCGGGCCGCTGACCGAGCGGGAGCGGGCGGCGGTCGTCGCAGCGGGTGACGAGCTGGCCTCCCAGGGGCTGCGGGTGCTGGCCGTCGCCCGGCGGGAGCTGGACGGGCCCCGCCCGGCGCAGGACGAGGCCGAGTCCGGACTGACCTTCCTCGGCCTGGTCGGCATGCTGGACCCACCGCGCCCGGAGGTCACCCACGCGGTCGCCGCCTGCCGCGGGGCCGGCATCCGGATCGTCATGGTCACCGGGGACCATCCGCTGACCGGGGAGGCCGTGGCGCGCCGGGTGGGGATCGTACGGCGGCCCGATCCGGTCGTGGTGACGGGCGCCCGGCTCGACGCGCTGGACGAGGCGGCGCTCGACGCGCTGCTCGCCGAACCGTCCGAGCTGCTGCTGTGCCGGGTCAGCCCGGAGCACAAGATGCGTGTGGTCACCGCCTTCCAGCGGCGGGGCGAGGTGGTGGCGGTCACCGGGGACGGTGCGAACGACGCCCCCGCACTCAAGCACGCGGACATCGGTGTGGCGATGGGGGCCGGGGGCACCGACGTGGCCCGCGAGGCGGCCGCGATGGTCCTGCTCGACGACTCCTTCGCCTCCATCGCGGCGGCGGTCCGGCTCGGCAGGGCCGTCTACCAGAACATCCGCAAGTTCCTCGTCTACCTCTTCAGCCACAACATCGGAGAACTGGTCCCGATCCTGGCGGCCACCTTCGCGGGGTTCCCGCTGGTGCCCATCAGCGCGGTGCAGATCCTCGCCATCGACCTGGGCTCCGACGTACTGCCCGCCCTCGCCCTCGGGGCGGAGCCGCCCGAGCCCGATGTGATGGACCGTCCGCCGCGCTCCCGCCGGGAGCGGCTGTTCTCCGCCGCCGTGATCGGGCGGATTCTGTTCCTCGGCGGCATTCAGGCTGCCTGCGTCACCGCCGTGTTCTTCTGGCACATCGGCTCCTCGGGAATCCCCTTCGACGACTTCACCAAGGACACGCCCGTCTACCGGGAGGCGATCACCATGGTCCAGGCGGGGATCGTGCTCAGCCAGTTCTTCAACGCGCTCGCCGTGCGCACCGACCGGCAGAGCATCCTGAAAGCGGGCCTGCTGTCCAACCCGGCCCTCCTCGTCGCGGGCGGCTTCGGCGTCGCCCTCATGGCCGCGATCAGCTATCTGCCCCTGCTGCAGGCCGTCTTCGGCACCGCCCCGCTCGACGCCGCCGACTGGGCCGTCCTTGCCGCACTCGGCACCCTGCCCCTGCTCGCGGACGAGATCCGCAAGGCGTGGCTGCGCCGACGCGACGCGCGCCGGAAGGGAGCACCGCGATGAAAGTGGTCGTCGTCGGCTGCGGACGGGTGGGCGCCGGCCTCGCCGGTCTGCTCGCCTCGGAAGGACACGACGTCGAGGTCGTCGACCGGCTCCCCAAGGCCGCGCGGCGGCTGCCCGACAGCCCCCGCATCCGCTTCCACGCGGGCAACGGCTTCAGCCGCACCGTCCTTCGCGCTGCCGGGATCGAGCACGCGGACGCCTTCGTCGCCGTCACCTCCGGAGACAACAGCAACATCGTCAGCGCCCGCACGGCGAAGGACACCTACCGGGTGCCGGTCGTCCTCGCCCGCATCTACGACCCCCGGCGCGCCGACATCTACCGTGACCTCGGCATCCCCACCATCGCCAGCGTCCGCTGGACCGTCCACCAGCTCCACCGGATGCTGCTGCACCGCCACCTCAGCCCCGAACTCACCTTCGGCAACGGCGAGACCCTGCTCGTCCGCTCCGAAGTGCCCGGCTACCTCATCGGCCGGCGACTGGCCGAGTTCGACGTCGACGGCGAGATCCGCGTCGTCGAGGTCACCCGCGCCGGCCGTTCTTTCATCCCCGCGCACGGCACGCCCGCGCAGGCGGGCGACCTGGTCACCTTCGCCGTGGCCGCCACCGCGCTCGGCAGGCTGCGCGGCTTCCTCGACAAGGAGCTGGGAACGTGAACGTGCTCATCGCCGGCGCGGGACGGCTCGGGACCCAGATCGCCCAGGTGCTCGCCGCGGCGCGCAACGAGGTGACCCTGATCGACAGCGACGACGACCGCCTTGCCGAACTGGAGGGCCGCTTCGCGGCGCGGCTGGTGGCGGGCGACGCCTGCGAACCGGCCCTCCTGGAACACTCCGGCGCCCTGACCGCCGACCTCGTCATCGCCACCACCGGCGACGACGAGGACAACCTCGTCATCAGCCTTCTCGCCAAGCGCCAGTTCTCGGTGCCCCGCGTCGCCGCACGCGTCAACGACGCCGACAACGCCTGGCTGTTCGACGAACGCTGGGGAGTCGACGTCGCCGTCCCCTCGGCCACCCCGCTGGTCTCCCTCATCGAGGAGGCCACCGGCGCCACCGACACCGTCGCCCTGCTGCGGCTCAGCAAGGCGGGCGTCGAGGTCATCGAAACGGCCATCACGGAGCAGTCCAGGACGGCGGGCCGCGCCCTGGGTGACGTCAGGCTGCCCGAGGGCACGGTCGTCGCCACCATCGTCCGCGCCGGCCAGCCGACCGTGCCGGACCCGGCGGAGCGACTGCGCCCCGGCGACGAACTCCTCCTCGTCTCCCACACGGCGACCGAACGGGAGATCCACGCCGCCTTCCAATGAGGCTCATTCCTCGGCGTCGGCGTTCCGGGCCGCCCACCGCCGCCGTACGCCGTCCTCGTGCTCGGCCTGCTCCAACGCCAGGTCGGCCCGGCCGAGCTCCTCTCGCAGACGGGGGATCCAGTGCCGTCGCAGGGCACGCACCCGGTGCCGGGTGCTCACCACCTCCGCGCCGACGAGCTCGGCGGCGGTCCGGGCAGCGGCGTACGCGGCGGCGGCCCGCACGGCACGCGCGTACGCCGCCTCGGCGTGCACCAGAGCCGTGTTGGCCGGGGCGGCTGCCACGGAGGCACGGGCAGGGACGGACACGGAGGCCGCCAGAGGGTGACGTACGCCCATGGAGGTGGTCCACTCGACCCTGACGTCGGCCGGAGGCATGCCTGCCGCAGCCGCGTCGAGGGCCTGTTCCCCGCTGAGGAGCAGCCCCCGCAGCAGCCAGCGCTCGGCCTCGGAGAGCAGATCGCGCCACGCACGGGCGGCCGTCGCCTCCGCGTCCGCCAGCCGCTCGTGCTCGGAGCGGAGGATGCGCAGCTTCTGCTCCAGGAGGTCGGCGCCGCGCTCGGCGACGTCGAGGCTGTGCCGCAGCCGCAGTCGTCCCGCCCTGCCGGGGGGCGTACCGCGGGTGCCGGTCATCGGGGCGTCTCCTCGTCCGGGGCGTCCCGCGCGCCGTGGGCGTCGAGGAGGCGGGCGGGAAGCATGGCGAGCTGACCGCGGGGCAGGGTGAGCAGGGTCCGCCAGCCGCGTTCCAGCGCGTCGTCGAGGTCGCGCCGCCCATCGCTGCGCTGGTGGACGAAGTCCCGCAGGAACGCCTCGTCGAAGTCCAGGTAGCGGCGGTCGGTGGGGCTCAGCGCCGCCTCGCCGACCAGATCCGCGAGGTCACGGATCTGTCGGGCGCGGGCCAGAGCGGCCAGCAACTGGGCCGCGACGTCGAGGTGGTCGTCGCGGGTACGGCCCGGACCGGCACCCTTGCGCATCAGCCGCGACAGGGAGGACAGCGCGTCCAGCGGCGGATACACACCCCGTGCGTGCACCGAGGACGAGAGCACGATCTGCCCCTCGGTGATGTAGCCGGTCAGATCGGGCACGGGATGGGTGATGTCACCCGCGGGCATGGTGAGCACGGGCAGCACGGTGACCGAGCCGGGTCGGCCCCGGACACGTCCGCAGCGCTCGTACAAGGAGGCCAGGTCGCTGTAGAGGTAGCCGGGGTAGGCACGGCGGGCGGGGATCTCCCCGCGGGCGGCGGAGACCTCGCGCAGGGCTTCGGCGTACGCCGTCATGTCGGTCATCACCACCAGGACGTGCCGTCCCTCGGTGAAGGCGAGGTGCTCGGCGACGGTGAGCGCGATCCGTGGGGTGAGGATCCGCTCGATCACCGGGTCGTCGGCGGTGTTGAGCAGCAGGACCAGCTCGCCCGCCGCGGACCGTTCCTCCAGGGCGTCGCGTGCGAAGGAGGCGTCGGCATGGGTGAGGCCCATGCCCGCGAAGACGACACTGAACGCCTCGCCCGCGGCGGTGGCCTGCGCGGCGATCTGGGCCGCCAGTTCCAGGTGCGGCAGGCCGGCCACCGAGAACACGGGCAGTTTCTGCCCCCGTACGAGGGGCGTCAGGGCGTCGATGGCGCCGACGCCGGTGAGCACGGGGTCGGACGGCGGCTCGCGTCGCACGGGATTGACGGGAGCGCCTCCGACCTCGGCGCTGCCGGAGCCGAGGACGGGTGGGCCGCCGTCGAGCGGCTCCCCCCGGCCGTTGCAGACCCGGCCGAGCCAGTCCGTGCCCACCGGGACGCGCAGCGGGCTGCCGGTGAAGGCCGCGCGGACGCCTTCCGGGTCCATGCCGGCGGTCCCCTCCAGCACCTGCACGACCGCCAGCTCGCGGTCGGCGTCCAGGACCACGCCGTGGCGGCGCTCGCCCGTGGCGAGGCTGATCAGCGCGAACTCGTCCCAGCCGACCCCCGCCACGCCCTCGACGACCGCGAGCGGCCCCCGCAGCTCACGCACCGCCGTGTACTCGACGCCGCCGGACGGACTCACGACCGCACCTCGCCCAGCCGGGCGAGCATGGCGTCGCGGCGCTGCGCCACGCCGTCGGCGTCGTGCGGGCCGGTGTCCTCCCGGGCGCGCAGCAGCGGACCGAAGTCGGTCTCCTCGACCGAGGACGCGGGGACACCGGAGTCCACCAGCGCACGGCAGCGGTCGGCGACCGCCAGCACGGCGTCGGCCAGGGCCGCGGTCTTCTCCGGGCCGCAGCACGCGTCCTGCTCCGACAGCGCGCTCTGCTGCAGCACCCCTTCCCTGACCAGGGTTCCCGCGAGCACACCGATCCGCTCCCGCGCGGGCAGGGCGGCGATGCCGATGAGGTCCACGAGGTCGGCCAGCCGGTCGGCTTCCGCGAGCACCGCGCCCACCCGCTCGCGGCGCCGTTCCCATCCCGGGTCACCCGCCGCCCGGTGCCCGGCGGCCAGAACCGGTACGTCGCGGGAGAACGACCCGGCCCAGGCCACCGCCGGGTAGTGACGGGCGTACGCGAGATCGCGGTCGAGGGTCCACAGACAGCGCACGAAGCGCTCGGTGTGCGCGGTCACCGGCTCGGTCAGGTCCCCGCCGGGCGGCGACACCGCCCCGATCACCGTCACCGAACCCCGGTCCCCGCCCAGCGTGGTCACGGCGGCGGCCCGCTCGTAGAAGGCTGCGATCGCCGAGGCCAGTCCGGCCGGATAGCCCTCCTCGGCGGGCAGCGCGCCGGTGCGGGAGGCGAACTCACGCAGCGCCTCGGCCCACCGGGAGGTCGAGTCGGCGATGACCACCACGTGCAGGCCCATGTCGCGGAAGTACTCGGCGACCGTGACCCCCGTGTACACGCTCGCCTCACGGGCCATCATCGGCATGTTGGAGGTGTTGGCGATCGTCACCGTGCGGTCCGCCAGACGCCCGCCCGTGCGTGGATCCCGGAGTTCCGCCAGCTCGGTGATGACGTCGGCCATCTCGTTGCCGCGCTCCCCACAGCCGACGTAGACGATGACGTCCGCGTCGCACCACTTGGCGATCTGCTGGAGCAGCATGGTCTTGCCCGTGCCGAACCCGCCGGGCACCGCCACCGTGCTGCCCCGGGTGACCGGGAAGAGCAGGTCGATCACCCGCTGTCCGGTGTTCAGGGCCTCGTGGCTGTCGACGCGCGCGCGTACCGGGCGGGGCCGGCGCACCGGCCACGGGGTGCCGACGGTGACCTCGGTGCCGCCCACCACCGCCGCCACCGCGTCCGCCGTCAGCTTCCCGGCATCGGAGATCCGCTCCACGGCGCCCCCGCAGCCGGGCGGTACCAGGACCTTCACCTTGACCGGTCCGGCGTCGTGGATCTCTCCGAGGGCCTGCCCTTCGGAGACTTCCACGCCCTGGGCCACCAACGGCGAGAAGGTCCAGGCGTGTCCCGCGCCCGTGATCCTCCGGGCGCCGGGCACCAGCCAGTCGCCGGCCCCGGACAACGGGCGCAGCAGCCCGTCGAAGACCCCTCCGAGCAGCTCGGGACCGAGTCGCACCGACAGGGGCTGTCCCTGCGGCGTCGCCGGCTGTCCGGGAGCGAGCCCGCCGGTGTACTCGTACGCCTGTACGGTGACCACGTCGCCGCTGATGGCCACGACCTCCCCGGGCAGCCCGGTGGGCCCGATCGAGACCAGGTCGAACATCGCGGTACCACCCGTGTACTCCACCTCGACCAGCGGCCCGGTGACACGCAGGATCCGGCAGCCGGTCGGTCGACTCGGCCCGGTGGGCTCGGTCATGGCTCCCACAGGCTCCGTACCTCCCCTCCCAGACGATCCAGGGCGTGCTGTGCCAGCGTGGGCAGCGACAGATCGACCCACCGTCCCGGGGCATGGGCCACCACACCCCCGCCGGGGTGTTCGGCCGTCTCGGCGCCAGGACCGAGGAGGTCCTGGGCCCGCCGCTCCAGCCGTTCCCGCACATCCGGGTAAGCGGGTGTCCCGCGCAGCTCACCGACCCGCTCGGCGATCTCCCGGTGCAGCTCGTCGTACGCCTCCCGGCGTGCGGCGAGCGTGCGGGATCTCGCCTCCCGGCGGGCCCTGACGAGGAGGTCACGGGCCGCCGCCGCGCCGTCCGCCTCCCCCTGCCGCCGTGCCTCTTCGAGCACCGCGCGGGCCTCGGCGTGGGCCCGGTCGAGCAGGGCAGCCGCCTCCCGCTCGGCGCGGGCCAGGACCGCGTCCGCGTCGGCGTGGGCGGCTCGCAGCAGTTCCGCCCGGACGGGGTCGAGGGCCACCGTCGCCGGGTCGGGGGCCGGGGGCGTCATGGCGGCATCACAGCGGTCAGTGGGCGGCCGCCCGTGGGCTCGCCCGTTTCCGCCAGCGCCTCGGTCGCGGCCGGGGTCAGGAGCACCAGGTCCACGTCCCCGGGCAGGGCCCGCCAGCATCGGCGTACCGCCTCGGGGGTGTCCGCGACCAGGACGACCGCACCGGCGAGGGCCAGGCCGGTCACCCGGGACCGCTCGCCGAGTGCGGCGACGCGTCCCACGGTCATGCCTTCCCGATCAGGATGACCGCGACGACCAGCCCGTAGATGGCGATGCCCTCGGCCAGGCCGACGATGACCATGGCCCGGCCGAAGAGTTCGGGCCGTTCGCTGAGCGCGGCGAGGGCGGCGGCACCGGTGTAGGCGACGGCGACGCCCGCCCCGATCGTCGCCCCGGCCACCGCGATCGCCGCGCCGATCAGGGCCGCGGAGCCCGACCCGGAGCCCTGGGCAGCCGTGGTGGCGGCCTGCGCGGATCCACCGCCGAACGCCAGGGTCAGCACCACGGTCGCGGCCGTCAGGAGGACGGCGTCGGCGGCGATCGTCCACCACAGAGCCCTGCGGCCGGCGCGCCGCACCATGAGCCGCACGGCGACGAATCCCGCCACTACCACGGGCAGGGCCAGGAACCAGGTGATCACGACTGCTCCTTCCTCATCGGGCCGGGGCCGGCGCTCACCCCGGCCGGGGCCGGCCCCGGGACGTGCTCGACGGGCAACCGCCAGGGTCTGAACGGGCGCCCCTCCCCCTCGAAGAGCCGGGAGAACAGTTCGTAGAACTCCAGGCGCAGCGCCTGCACACCGGCCACGAGTGCCTCCAGCGCGAAGGTCAGTGCGTTGCCCACGAGGAACACCAGCGACGCGCCGGCGATGCCGGCCGGGCCCCGGCCCGCGAGAGCCGTCGTGGCGTCCCAGACGATCGCCCCCAGCGCGGCGTGCGTGAGCCCGAAGGCCGCGAGGCGGGCGAAGGACACCACGTTGGAGCCGATCCTGACCACCGCGTCGAAGAGCTGGATCCCGGTCTGCACGGCACCGCTCGGACCCCCCGCCGTGGCCGTGTACAGCCCGGTGCCGGCCAGGGCCAGACCCGACACCGCGACCACGGCCCCCACGGCGGCGAACGCCCCCCGGCCGAGCCACACGGCCCCCGCGACGGCAGCCAGACCGAGGTAGATCGCCGCGCCCGCCACGCCGGTCGTCGCATACAGGGCCGCAACAGGTCCGCCCTCCCGCCACCGGTTCACGATCCCGGCGGCGTAGGCGGCGGCCAGCAGCACCGCACCGAGCCCGACCGCGGCGGCCAGCAGTCGCATCGGCTCCTTCAGCGGCTCCAGCCACAGCACGGGCAGCACCCCGGTCGGGCCGAAGAACTCGCCGTACGCCACCCCGGCGATCGTCGCGGCCAGTCCGGCCCCCGCGACGAACGGCCACAGCGGCCGCAGTGCCGCCGCCCGGCGCGGCCGGCCCGCGCGCAACAGGAGGGCCGCGCCGACCAGCAGCAGCCCGTGCCCGGCGTCGCCGAACATGAGGCCGAACATCACGACGTAGACGATCCCCGCGGGGAGCGTCGGGTCGACGTCGGCGTAGGGCACGGTTCCGTAGGTGCTGACCAGGGGGGTGAAGGCGCGTCGCACAGGCATGCCCGGTGGTGCGGGGCGGGCACCGGTCAGCAGGGTCGGCGGATCGACGCCACGCGGGGTCCGCAACGGCACCAGGGCTCCTCCGACTCCGGCGACGCGTGCCGCTGCGGTACCTACCTCCGTCTCGGGACACCACCCGGCCAGTGCGGCGACCTCGCCGTGCCGGACGGCGCTGCCGAGGCGTTCCTCCAGTTGCGCCTCACCCGCCAGCAGGTCCGTTCTCCCCTCACGTTCCAGCGCGTCCAGATCGGGAGGAGCCTCACCGAGGACCGCTCGCGCGGGCTCGGCCCGCAACCGCTGCAGACGCGTCGCCGCAGGTCCGCGGGCGTACGGACCGCCGTCCCCGGCCAGGTCGACCTCGACGCAGCCCGCCTCCGCGATGCGCACCAGGCTGTCCCGCAGCACCCGCTCGGGGGCCACGACCGCCACCCTGCGCATCCGGACCGGGACCGCCGCCTCAGCCCGGATCATCGGGCACCCCCACTGTCTGCCAGTCGGCCGGGCCGCCGCCCCGGGCGGCCAGTTCCAAGGCGCCACGCGTCCGCCACGCGTCGGCCGAGAGCAGGGCCACGGCCCCCACGACCGGCGCCGGCCCGAAGGAGGACCGGCGCAGCAGCTGCCGGCCGTCCTGTTCGACCGCGTCCCACCACCGCGCCTCCGCCCGCCACAGGTCAGCCGCCTCGTCCACCTCCTCCAGCAGCCGACGCGTCTCGGCGGGCAGTGCCTGCCGGAAGTCGGCGTACGACTGCGCCCCCACCGCTCGCGGGCCGAGCAGGCGGGCGGCCCGCCGGACGGAGACGTCCGGCAGTCGGCGCCCGACGACGAACACCTCGCGTCCGAACAGCAGAGCGAGCCGGGTCGCCGCCCAGCGCGCCGCGTCGGGAACGGTCGTCGCGAGGCGTACGGCGGCGGAGACCCGCATACCGGTGGCGACCGCGGCGGGGGAGTCGCCCCCGGGGTCACCCCAGTCGGAGGCCGCCAGCGCGGTGCGCAGCTCCGAGGGTGTGCGGGTGGGGGCGAGCCGGGTCCAGGCGATCGCCAGTGAGCCGACGCGGTAGGGCGGGGGATGGGCGCGTTCCGTGTCGGCCGTGATCTCGCGCAGGTGGTGCTCGGTGTTGGAGATCTCGAATCCCGCGGAGAGTGCCCGGACGGCCTGGGCGCCGACCGGCGGCTGCCAGCCGGCGAGGACCCGCAGGTGCCACAACAGCGCCGCCGAAACCGCCCGCTGGGCCTCGGCCGGTGCGGCACCAGGGCTGACGTCGTGCCGGTACGGCGTGGCAGCCAGCCGGCGCAGGGCGTCGTCGAGGCTCCGGGACGCGGCCACCTCCCCGATGCCTTCCGCGCCCAGGCATCTGGTGCGCAGCGCCCGTGCCCGGGTCACCCCGGCGACCCAGCCGGCGCCCATCAGGAACCCGCCTCCCTCGACGGCGGCGGTTCTCGCTGCTCGGTGATGTCGTGCAGCACCAGCGCGAGGGCCCGCTCGGTCAGCGCGGGTGTCCGGCTCCCGGCCCGGGTGCGGACCGCGACCGCCTCGCGGTCCGCCGCGGCGAGCAGTTCCGCGGCCTCGCTCCGGGCGGCACGCAGTGACAGCCCGGCGGCCCGCCCCCGCGCCCGGCGGGCTTTCTCATGTGCCCCGGCCACGATCCCCGCGGCCAGGACCTCGGCCTCCTGCCGGCGCGCCGCGGCGGCGGCGTCGGCCCGCTCGCGCACGCTCCGGGCCTCCGCCTCCGCCTGTTCGAGCAGGGTCAGGGGCGGGAGGAGTTCCGCGCGCAGTTCGGCGGAACGGTCTGCGGGGACACCACCGGGAGCCGCCCGGCCGGGCGACGCCACCGGTCGGAACCGTGTCAGGAAGTCCCGGAATCCCGTCATGAACTCACCTCGAGCGGCCCAGTCCCCCCAACCCAGTGTCCTTGGTGGGCGAGGACGTGTCGCGTCGCACCTGGCCCACCCTCGCACGAGCGGGCCGAGGGGCCCGGAGGCCGCGCGTGTCGAACGATGCGAGACTGAGCCCGTAGGCGGACGGCATCCCCAGGAGGCAGCCGTGAGCGACTTCGAGAACCGCTCCGCGGAGAAGGAAGCCCGCCGCAGCGAGCCGGGCCGCCCCTGGAAACCCCAGGAGGAACTGCGGCAGGACGCGCTGCGCCGGTACCTCGCGGCCGTCGCGGGAGCCGCGTCGGCACGCGGCACCGGAACGCCCGAACCCACCGCGGAGGAGGCGCAGTCCGGACGGCCGGCCCCGGCCACCCGGACACCGTCCGTGCCGCGCGTGCGGGACGTCATGCAGGTGCCGACGGCCTCGGTCCCCGGCGACATGCCTTTCCTCGACGTGGCGCACACGCTCGCCCGTGAGCAGGTCAACGCCCTGCCGGTGGTCGACGCCGACGACCATGTGATCGGGGTCGTGTCGGAGTCGGATCTGTTGGCGAAGGCCGCCGTGATGGCGGAACCGCACCGGCACGGCCCCGTCGGCAGACTGTGGCGTCACCGCCTCTACGACAGGAGCCACGGGGACACGGCGGCCACGCTGATGACCTTCCCCCCGGTCACCGTCCATCCGTCGGAGCGCGTGTCGGACGCGGCGTGGACGGCAGCCCACGCGCGGTTGAAGCGGCTGCCCGTGACCGACCGTCACGGCCGGCTCGTCGGCGCGGTCAGCCGACAGGATCTGCTGCGCGCCCTGATCCGCGACGACACCGAGATCCAGGCGGAGGTCGAGTCCCTGGTCGGGCGGCAGCTGGGGGACCCGCGGGCCGTCGTGGTGTCGGTGAGGAACGGGGTGGTGACGTTGACGGGGCGGCTGGAGAAGGAGGCCATGGCCGAACTGCTGGCGTCCGTCGGGGAGATCGACGACGTGGTCGAGGTGGTCGACGCCATCGTGGTCGTGTGAGCCGGGCGCGGGCAGTACGGGCCTTGTCGAGGTGCCCTCACGGGGCGAGGCAGAGGTGCCCTCACGGGGCGAGGGAGAAGTAGTTCTCCTCCTCCTGGGTGAAGTGCAGCCGCAGGACGGTGTTCAGCCCGTAGAGGCAGGAGCGCAGGTCGTCGAGTTGATCGCGGGCCAGGCCCCCGTCGGCGCGCGCCAGTTCGAGATGGGTGGCGATCCGGCGCGAGAGGCGTTCGATCTCGGTGTGGGCGCGGCTCATGGTGGCGGTGGCCTCGGGACCGCCGAGAGTGGGGGCGAGCGCGGGATAGAGCTCGTGTTCCTCGGCGTACTCGTGGGGCAGCAGCCGCTCGACGAGCAGACGGTGGGTCTCCTCCACGGCGGTGAGCGCCGTGGGGCCGGGCTCGTCGGAGAGCCGATCGGCCGCGTCGCGTACGGCGTCGAGGACGTCCTGAAGGTCGTGGTGCTCGTCGGCGAAGCGGTGGATGAGCGCTTCGGCGGCGGGGGTGACGGCCGGGCGCGTGGCCTGGTCGACGCGCAGGGCGCGCAGGGCGTTGAGGATGACGGCGACGTCGATCCCCTCCTGGAGCAGCGCGCCGACGGCGGGAGGCAGCAGGCCGACCGCCGCCACGGCCATGGCGACCAACGACATCAGCATGCCGCCCAGGGCGCTCTGGACGGCGATACGGCGGGCGCGCTGGGCGATGGTGACGGCGTCGGCGAGGCGGTCGACGCGGTCCGTGGTCAGGACGATGTCGGCGGCCTCGGAAGAGGCGGTGGAACCGTGCGCGCCCATGGCGACACCGACGTCGGCGGCGGCCAGGGCGGGCGCGTCGTTGACGCCGTCGCCGACCATCACGGTGACGGCGTGCTCGCGTTCGGCGCGCACGGCGGCGACCTTGTCGGCCGGGCTGAGCTCTGCGCGCACGTCGTCCAGACCGAGGACGGCGGCGACCTCCCGGGCGGGCGCGGCCCGGTCGCCGGTGAGCATCAGCAGCCGGCGGATGCCGGCCGTGCGCAGATGACGCAGGGTGCGCGGGGCGTCGGGGCGCAGGGGGTCGCGCAGCAGGACCGCGCCGGCCGGCTCTCCGTCGAGGGTGAGCCAGGCGACGGCCGCGCCGTCGAGGAGGGCGCGGTTGTCGACCGCCCTGGCCCAGGCGGGCCGTGCGGTGCCGGTGTCGAGGCGGCCGACGGACACCCTGCGCCCGTCCACGGTGCCGGTGGGGCCCCGCCCGGGTTCCTCGGTGACGTCCGTCGGGGCTGTCAGCCGCAGTCCGCGCTCTCTGGCGGTGTCGACGACGGCCTGTGCCAGGACGTGGGGCGAGTACTGGTCGAGCGAGGCCGCCAGACGCAGGACCTCCGCGGGCTTGAGGCCCGGGGCGGCGCTGACGTCGAGGACGCGCGGGCGGCCTCGGGTGAGGGTGCCGGTCTTGTCGAGCAGCAGCGTGCGGGCGCGGCCCAGGTTCTCCAGTGCGCCCCCGTCACGGACGACCACGCCGAGACGGGAGGCACGGGAGAGACCGGAGACGATCGCGACCGGGGCCGCCAGCAGCAGCGGACAGGGGGTGGCGACGACCAGGACGGCGACCGCCCGCACGGCGGAGCCGCTGATCAGCCAGGCCAGTCCGGCGACGACGAGAGAGAGGGGAAGGAACCAGGCGGCGTAGCGGTCCGCCAGCCGTACGACGGGCGCGGACTCGGCCCCGGCCTGCTGGGCCAGGCGCACGATCTGTGCGTAGGTGCTGTCGCCCTCGGTGGCGGTGGCGCGCAGTTCGAAGGCACCGCCGGTGTTGACGACGCCGCTGCGCACCGCCTCGCCCCGGGGCCGCTCGACCTGGACCGGCTCGCCGGTGAGTACCGACTCGTCGAGAACGGCGGCGGCGCTCTCCACTCGGCCGTCGACGGGAACGACCTCCCCGGGACGGACGACGAGCAGGTCGTCCACGACGACCTGCTCCAGCGGCACCGTGACCACTCCGGAGTCCGTGCGCCGGTGTGCCGAGCGCGGCGCGTGCGCGAGCAGGGCTCGAAGATCGTGCGAGGCGCGCCGCTGAGCCGCGGCCTCCAGCGTCCGCCCGGTGGCGAGCATCAGCGCGATCAGGGCCCCTGCCAGATACTCGCCCACGGCCAGGGTCCCGCCGAGCGCCAGTACGGCGATCAGGTCCACGCCCGCCTGTCCGCGCCGCAGCGCTGCCAGCACCCACCACAGCGCGGGGACGACGGCGGCCACGGTCCCCAGGGCCCAGAGCAGGTCAGCGAGGTCCGGGGCGTCAGCCAGCCAAGCGATGCCGCCGCCCGTGAGAGCGGCCGCCGTGACGGCCAGGAGCAGCGGTTCGAGCCGTCGGGACACGAACGAGCTGATCAGGTGGTGCAGTGGCGCTCTGCGAGTGGAGTGGTCCATGGCTCACCTCGGTCGATCCGGCACGGTGACCGCCGGACCGGGCTCTTCCCATCCCACCGCGGCACGCGGCCTTGGCGGAAGGGGACGTCCGGCCCTGCTTCCGGGCCGGACGGTGAGGGGCTCGACGGAGCCTCACCGTAGGAGCCGTTCGGCTCTCTCAGCGCCCGCCCGGTGACGCGCGGGCAAGCAGGAAGTCGGCGCTGTCGGACAGCGTGGTGAGCCGGGGTGTGTCCTCGTCGTCGATGCGGACGCCGGACCGTTCACTGAGGATCTCGACGAAACCCAGGAAGTCGAGGGAGTCCATCTCCAGCACGTCGCGGAACACCTCGTCGGGTCCCAGGGCGGCCACGTCGGCGCCGGGGACGACACGGGAGATCGACTCCCTGACCATGTCGAGTGCTTCGGTTCGGTTCAGGCTCACAGCTGCTCCGGGTTCTGCAGGAATCGCGTGACGACGGTGAGATAGCGGGCCCCGACGGCGCCGTCCGTCGCCCGGTGGTCGGCCGAGAGGGTCGCCGTGACGACGGGCCGGACGCCGAGCAGGCCGCCCACGGCGCACGGCCGTTCGACGACCCGGCCGAAGCCGACGAGGGCCACCTGCGGCGGGTAGATCACGCCGAAGACGCTTTCGACCCCCTGATCCCCGAGGTTGGTGACCGTGATCGTGGCGTCGGACACCTCCGGCCCGCGCAGCCTGCCCGTGCGGGCCCGGGTGACCACGTCCTTCAGGGCGGCCATCATCTGCGGGAGCGCGAGCCTGTCGGCGTCGCGCAGCGTGGGGGCGACGAGTCCTCCGCCGCGCAGCGACACGGCCACACCGAGGTGAACCCCCTCACCGGCCGTGAAGCGGTCGTCGGTCCAGGAACCGTTGAGCTCGGGGACCTCCCGGGCGGCCAGCGCCGCCGCCTTCAGCAACAGGGCGGCCGGCAGGAGTCGCTCGCCGACCGGGCTGCGCCTGTTGCGCTCGTGCAGCCATTCCGTCGCGGCGGCCATGTCGACGGTGGTGGAGAGGTAGTAGTGGGGGATGTCCCGGTTGGCGCGGCTCATCAGGCCGGCGATCGCCCGGCGCATGGCCGTCGCCCGCTCCTCGGTCCGCGGGGAGACGGCAGGCTGTCCGGCGGGAGGACGCGCTTGCACATCAGGAGGTGGGGTGGGTGCCGCCGGACCGTGCGCCGCCCGGCGCACGTCCGCGGCACGGACCGCTGAGCCCTTGCCCGTCCCGGCCACCGTGGCCAGGTCGACGCCGAGTTCGGTGGCGAGGCGCCGGGCGAGCGGGGTGACCCGCGGGCGCGGAGGCCGGGCGGTGGAGCGGGCGGCCGCCGCCTTCTCGACGTCGGTCCGGGTGAGGCGTCCTCCGGGGCCGGAGCCGCGCAACGTCCGCAGATCGACGCCGCTGTGCTCCGCGAGGTGCCGGACCAGGGGCCCCGCTTCGACATGGTCGCGTGGCCGGTCGGTGGCAGGTGCGGCGGCCTGGACCGCGGGTGGGGGCACGGGCTCGGGTGGAGGCGGTGCGGCCTTGGCCGACCCGGCCTGCTCGCCCTTCTTCCGCGCGCGGCGAGCCGGCCGCCTCCCGGGTGTCCCGGCTCCGTCCCTGCCCGGCGTCGCGATCACCGCGAGCGGTGTACCCACCGGCACCGTCGCACCCGGATCGACCAGCAGCTCCGCCAGGGTCCCGGTCTCGAAGCACTCCACCTCGATCGTCGACTTCGCGGTCTCGACCACCGCGACCGGATCGCCCCTGTGGACGGGATCCCCCGGCTGCACCAGCCATTCCAGCAGGGTGCCCTCGTCCATGTCGGCGCCGAGGGACGGCATGGTGAACTCGGCCATGGTCAGTCCACCGCCCGGTGCGCCGCCGCCACGATGCCGGTGGTCTGCGGCAGCGCGGCCTCCTCCAGCTGCCGGGCGTACGGGATCGGTACCTCCGCACTGCACACCCGCTCGACGGGTGCGTCCAGTTCGTAGAAGGCGTCCTCCGCGATCCGGGCGGACACCTCGGCGGCCAGGCTCGCGGTCCGCCAGGCCTCGTCGACGACCACGGCGCGGTGGGTGCGGCCCACGCTGGCGGTGACGGTCGCGATGTCGAGGGGCCGGAGGGTGCGCAGGTCGATCACCTCGGCGTCGATGCCCTCGGCGGCCAGCACGTCTGCTGCCGCGAGCACCTTGGACAGCGAACCCCCGTACGTGATCAGGGAGACGTCGGTTCCGCGTCGGCGGATCGCGGCACGGTCCAGGTCCGCCGGTCCGGCCGACGGCGGTAGTTCGCCGGAGACGTTGTAGAGGCTGCCGTGCTCGAAGACCACCACCGGATCGGGGTCGGCAAGTGCGGGGGCCAGCATGTGGCGGGCGTCCTCCAGAGTGGCGGGGGCGAGGACGCGGATGCCGGGGATGTGCGCGTACCAGCCCTCCAGGCTGTGCGAGTGCTGCGCCGCGAGCTGGCGTCCGGCGCCCGTGGTCATGCGGATGACCAGCGGGACCGCCAGCTGGCCGCCCGACATGTGCAGCAGGGTGGCGGCGTTGTTGAGGATCTGGTCGAGGGCGAGCAGGCTGAAGTTGACGGTCATGATCTCGACGATCGGGCGCATCCCGGCCAGGGCGGCGCCGATGCCGGCCCCCACGAACGCCGACTCCGACAGCGGGGTGTCGCGGACGCGCTCGGGGCCGAACTCCTCCAGCAGCCCGAGGCTGACACCGAAGCAGCCGCCGTACCGGCCCACGTCCTCGCCCATGAGGAAAACCCGCTCGTCGGTGTCCAAGGCCTCCCGCAGCGCCTCGCGCAGGGCCTCCCGGTAAGTCGTCGTCGCGGCCTTCGTGCCGGTGCCCATGCTCAGCTCACCGCCTCCGCCGGAGCGCTGGTGACATGCCGGAGCAGGGTCCCGACCGGCTCCAGCGGTGCCTGTTCGGCCGCCTCGACGGCGCGGTCGATCTCGGCGGTGATCCGCCGCTCGATCCGGGCGACGTCCTTGTCGACCGGCGCACCGCTCTCGCGCAGGCGGTCCATGAGCAGGGTGATCGGGTCACGGGACTTCCACCGCTCGATCTCCGCCTTGTCGCGGTAGCGGTCGGGGTCGTACATCGAGTGGGCGCGGAAGCGGTAGGTGCGCAGTTCGAGGAAGTGCGGGCCGGTGCCGGTCCGGATGCCCTCGACGGCCCGGCGGGCGGCCTGTTCGACCGCCTCGACGTCCATGCCGTCCACGGACCAGGCGACCATGCCGTACGAGGTGGCCCGCATCGCCAGATCCGTCTGCGCCTGGTGGCGCTCCAGAGCCGTACCCATGGCGTAGAGGTTGTTCTCGCAGACGAACAGCAGAGGCAGGTTCCACAGGGCCGCGAGGTTCGCCGTCTCGTGGAACTCCCCCTCGGCGAACGCGCCGTCGCCGAAGAAGCAACAGGTGACGCGGTTCTGGCCGCGCATACGGTCGGCGAGCGCCAGGCCGGCGGCGAGGGGGAGCCCCCCGGCGACGATGGCGTTGCCGCCGTAGAAGCGCCGACCGGCGTCGAACAGGTGCATGGACCCGCCCCGGCCGCCGCTGCAGCCGGTCGCCCTGCCGTACATCTCGGCCATGACCGCCTCCGCGGTGATGCCGCGCGCCAGGGCATGACCGTGTTCGCGATAGGTGGCCACGACCGCGTCCTCGGGCGTGAGGGCCTCGTTGACGCCGACGGCGACGGCCTCCTCGCCGATGTAGAGGTGGACGAAGCCGCGGATCTTCGTGGCGCTGTACAGCTCGACGCACCGCTCCTCGAAGCGCCGGATGCGCAGCATCTCCTCCAGCAGGTCGCGGCGGTGCCCAGTGCCCGCAGCGGGCTGGGCCTGCACGGCTTTCGCGGCTTTTTTCGCGCCTTTGCGCGGGGGGGACTTCCGGGTGCGGGATGGGTGGGCGACGCTCATTCGGATCCCTCCAGAGTGGACAGGTCGCCCGTGGGCAGGCCGAGTTCGCGGGCACGCAGCAGCCGACGCATCACTTTTCCGCTGCGGGTCTTGGGCAGGTTCTCGTCGAACGCGATCTCTCTGGGGGCGACGGCGGGACCCAGCTTGCGGCGGCCGAAGCCCAGCAGCTCCCGCGCCAGGTCCGGCGTCGGCTCCACCCCGGGGCGCAGGGACACGAACGCCTTGACCACGTTCCCGGCGACCGGGTCCGGCCGTCCGATCACCCCGGCCTCGGCCACCAGGGGATGTTCCATGAGCGCGCTCTCCACCTCGAACGGGCCGATGAGATGCCCCGCTGACTTGATCACGTCGTCGGCGCGCCCCACGAACCAGTACCAGCCGTCGGCGTCCCGGCGCACCAGATCGCCGGTGAGGTACCAGCCGTCCGTGAACGCCTCGTCGTAGCGCTCCTTGTCGTGCAGATAGCCGCGGAACATCGACGGCCAGCCCGGGCGCAGCGCCAACTCGCCCTCGACGTCGGGGTTTCGAACTTCCGTCACCTTGCCGTCGGTGACCAGGGCCCTGCCGTCCTCGCCCTGCTCCAGCACGGTCGCCTCCACGCCCGGCAGCGGCCGGCCCATCGAGCCCGGCCGGATCTCGCAGGCCGCGAAGTTCGCGATCATGATGCAACCGGTCTCCGTCTGCCACCAGTTGTCGTGCACCGGCAGCCCCAGCACGTCCCGGCCCCAGACGACGGCCTCCGGGTTGAGGGGCTCGCCGACGGAGGCGATGAAGCGCAGGGCCGACAGGTCGTGCGAGCGCGGCAGGTCGTAGGGTCCCTGGCGCGGTGTGGCGCGCATCAGCATGCGCAGCGCCGTGGGGGCCGTGTACCAGACCGTGACCTGCTGTTCGCCCAGGATCCGGTACCAGCGCCGGGCGTCGTAGTCGCCCTCGTCGACGACCACCGTCACCCCGTGCACGAGCGGGGCGATGACGCCGTACGACATGCCGGTGACCCATCCGGGGTCGGCAGTGCACCAGTACACGTCCTCGGGGTGCAGGTCGAGCGCGTACGCGGCGGTGGCGTAGTGGGCGACGACCGCCTCGTGGACGTGGACCGCACCCTTGGGGGTGCCGGTGGTGCCGCTGGTGAAGTGCAGCAGGGCCATGTCGTCGGGGGACGTCGGCGGAAGGGCGAAGGTGTCGGGGACGGCGGACATCAGGTCGTCGAAGGACGCGCTGCCGGGCAGATCCGCGGCGCCGGGGCCGACGATCAGCACGTGCTCCAGGCCGGGCAGCGACGCGCGCCGCTCGGCGACCTTGCGACGGTACAGGGTGGCGCTGGTGACCAGGACCCGCGCGTCCCCGAGACGCAGCCGCTGCTCCACCGGGTCGGGGCCGAACGCCGAGAAGAGCGGGCACAGGACGCTGGTGTTCTTCAGCGTGCCCAGCACCGTCGTGTACAGCTCGGGGCACCGGCCGAGCAGGGTGAACACCCGGTCCCCGTGGCCGACGCCGAGCGACCTCAGGACGTTCGCGAAGCGGGCGCTACGGCGGGCCAGTTCGGCGTACGTGACGGTGGAGACGGTGTCGTCGCGGGCCACGCACCTCAGCGCGGCCTTCTCCGCCTGACCCGATGCCGCGTGCCGGTCGACCGCCTCGTGGGCGATGTTGAGGCCCCCGCCGGGCAGTCCGGCCAGTTCGGCGCGCACCCCCGACCAGGTGAAGTCGGCGCGAGCCCGGTCGTAGTCGGAGAGCCGGGGCGGGACGACGGGATGGTCGTCCTTGCGGATGGTGTCCCGGTGCATCGGTGCTCCTCCCGGCACTGCCCCGCTCTCCGGGGTCGCCGAGCCCTCGGGTCAGCGGTGCAGTACGACCTTGAGGGCGCCCGTGGTGGTGCCGTGGGCGAACGCCTCGTAGGCGTCCTCCATCCGGTCCAGCGGCAAGGTGTGGGTGACCAGCCCGGAGACGGGCAGGTCGCCGTACCGCACCAGCCCCAGCAGCCACGGCGTGGAGGTCGTGTCGACCTGGCCGGTGCTGATGGTCACGTTCTTGCGCCAGAGGGATTCGAGATGCAGCGTGACCGGCCTGCCGTGCACCCCGATGTTGGCGATGTGGCCGCCCGTACGGACGGCGCGGGTGCTCAGCATGAAGCCGTCGGGTTCGCCGGACGCCTCGATGACGACGTCGGCTCCCGGACCCTCGGCCAGACCGGCGATCACCTTCCCGGGCGGCACAGTGGCGTCGCCCCCGACACGGGCGGCGGCTTCGAGCCGCGCGGCGGACGGGTCCACCACCACGATCCGGCGCGGCGAGTAGAGCCGCGCGATGATCACGCAGGCGAGTCCGACGGGTCCCGCGCCCACCACGACGACGGTGTCGCCCGGCCCCACGTGGCCATTGCGTACGCCGACCTCGTAGGCGGTCGGCAGGACGTCGGAGAGCAGGACCGCCTCGTCGAGCGGAACGCTCTGGGGCCGTCGGTGGGTGGAGTGGTCGGCGAAGGGTACCCGCACCAGCTCGGCCTGGGTGCCGTGCACCTGGTTGCCCAGGATCCACCCGCCGCCCCCGCTGCACTGTCCGGGGGTGGCGTCGCGGCACTCGTGGCAGCGGCCGCAGGCCGAGACGGCCGACACGATGACCTCGTTGCCGGGACGCAGGTGCTGGATGTCGCGTCCCACCTCCACGACCTCGCCGACGGCCTCGTGGCCGAGGACGGTGCCGGGTTTCACCTCGGGGAGGTCGCCCCCCAGGATGCGCAGGTCGCTGCCGCATACGGTGGTGGCGTCGACGCGGACGATCACATCGGTCGCCTCCTCGATCACGGGATCGGGGACGGTGTCCCAGGAACTCTGTCCCGGGCCGTGATAGACGAGCGCTCGCACGGTACTCACTCCCTCGCTCCCCCCACTCAACGGTCACTCCGGCCGGGCGACCGGGCAACCGGGGCCTACGCCCAACGGGCTTCCCGGACGGCTGCCGTCACGGCCGGGGAGAGGCCGGTCGGTCGGCGCGGCCGGGTCGGCGACCACGCGGCGGAGGCCGACGTGCCCGTCCGGGCGGAGGGCCGGCAGCGGACCGCGGCCGGGGCTGTCGGCGGGACGGGGGACGGTGTCCTGAGGACACGTACGAGCAGCGGCTGGACTCCGGGGCGGCCCGGCAGCCCGTGCCTGCAGCCGTCGGGGAGGCCCGCCGACGCTCACGGCCGCGTCCGGCGGACTTTCACCGGACGGCTTGCCTGACCTTGCGCCTCGCCCGCGACGGCTGCCTGGCCACGGCCCCGCTCAGTCATGGGGGACGACCGCCACGGGGCAGCGTCCGTGATGGAGGGCCGCCTGGGCGACGGGGCCCAGGTGCGGTGCCACCCGGTGCCGGTGTGCGCGTCGGCCGACGACCAGCAGCGCGGCGCCTTCGGCGGCCTGGACGACGGCCTCGGCGGGGCTCGCCAGACGGATACTGACGGCCACATCCACCTGGGGGTACTTCTCCTGCCACGGACGTAGTGCCCTGCTCAGCTCCTTCTGCGCCGCCCCGGTCATCTCCTCGGTGACCTCGTGGTCCGCGCCCCAGGGCGTGCGCGCGTGGAGCGGGACGCTGCGCCCGTGCACGGCGAGCAGCGCCACGCCCCGGGCCGCCGCGGTGTGGAAGGCGAAGTCGAGCAACTCCTCACCGGCGTCCCGCAGTTGCAACGCCACGACCACGCCGGCCGCGGCCACGGGGGGTGGTCCCTCTGCCGCCGACTCCGCCCGGACCAGCACCACCGGCCGCTCGGCCCGCGCCACGACCGGCATACTGACGTCGCCCATGAAGTAGCTCTCGACGGACTCCAGCCCCCGGGAGCCGAGCACCAGCATCTCGGACTCGGACGCGGCCCTGATCAGGGCCTTCTGGGCGTCCTCGGCGACGAGGTTCCCGACGACGACCAGGGCCGGGTGGTGGGCCCGCAGTTCCGCCTGAGCGGTGTGCACCAGACGCTTCGCCCAGTAGTTCTGGTCGACCTCGGCGGCGACGCGGGGCGGTTCGGGTGCCAGCAGCGGCCATGCGTGCAGCAGCCGCAGTGTCAGCCCCCGTCTCTCAGCCTCGTCGGCGGCCCAGCGGGCGGCGGCGAGGCTCTCGGGTGAGCCGTCGAGGCCCACGGTGATCGCCGGTTGCATGGCGTCGGCCTCCGTCTCGTACGAAGCTGGAGATGACGGTGCACGAGTCCGTCGGCGTACCGGTCCCGGCGTTGCCGACCTGCCGAGCGCGGTGCGTTCCCGCTCTTCGAGAAGTACCCCAATCCCCTCCGCCGCGCATGTGGACCAGGGCGGACGAGTCCGGAGAACGCGTTACTCCTGCCCTCCCGGGGCCGGAAACCGGTCCGCCAGGGACCTTCGGCCCATGACCCGGGACCGCCGGTGGCCGAGACTGGATCAGGAGTGGGGGATCAGCCGGCGACCCGCTGGAGGCCGACCCATGAACACGCAGGGATCGCCGAACGCATCCGGTCAGCCCTCGCCGCGCGGCGAGCACGTGTCGGCACGCGTGAATCCGCTCAGGCGTCCGTCCGACAGGTTCGAGTGGTGGTTCCGCCGCCTGCTGATGATCCTCCTCGTCCTGGGGCTGCCGGTGGTCGCCTACAGCGCGGGGACGGCGGCTCACGAGGCGTCGATGCGCACCGTCCGGGCCCAGGTGGCGGAACGGCACCGGGTCACCGCCCGGCTGACCGAGGACGTTCGGCGCGAAAAGAACAGCTTGGTGAAACAGCCGGCGCAGGTCCGCTGGACCGACGGCGGCGGCGTCGTGCGGACCGGAGCGGTCCTGGTGAAGCCCGGGACGGCCAAGGGCACCGCCGTACGGGTGTGGGTGGACGGGAACGGAACCGTCACCGGCCCGCCGGCGAGTGCGCTCAACGCGACGACCAACGGTTGGCTGATGGGCGTGGCGGCGGCGCTCGGCGTGGCCTACGGGACTTACGGGCTCTGGGTGGGCACGCGTCTGCTGCTCGACCGTCGAAGGTACGCACAGTGGGACGCCGAGTGGGAGCGGGCGGAGCCGCTGTGGTCCGCGCGCTTCCGCCGGTGACGACCGGGCAGCCGGACACACGTCGCGCGTACTGAGGAGGTGCAGCGATGTCGGACGTGACGACCACGGATCTCTACGAGGTCACGATGGCCATGTCCTACCTGCGGGAGGGGATGACCGCCCCCGCCACGTTCAGCCTGTTCGTCCGTGACCTGCCTCCTGAGCGCGGCTTCCTGGTCGCGGCCGGACTGGAGTCCGCCCTGGACCACCTCTCCGGCTTCCGCGTCGGACCCTCGGACGTGGAGACCTTCGCTTCCGCGCTGCACCGGCCCCCCCAGGACCTGGAGGCCCTCCTGGGCCTGCAGTTCACCGGCCGGGTGCGGGCGGTACCGGAAGGGCGGGTCGTGTTCGCGGGTGAGCCCCTGCTGGAGGTGACGGCACCCCTTCCGCAGGCACAGCTGGTGGAGACGTACGTGCTCGACCTGCTCAGCCACCAGACGACGATCGCCTCGAAGGCCGCGCGCTGTGTGCTCGCCGCAGCCGGGCACCCGGTCGTCGACTTCTCCCTGCGGCGCACCCACGGCCCACAAGCCGGATTCCAGGCCGCCCGCCTCGGCGCACTGGCCGGTTTCGCCGGCACCAGCAACGTGGCTGCGGCCACCGGTCTGGGCATACCCGCTGTCGGCACCATGGCCCATTCCTATGTGGAGGCGTTCCCTTCCGAGGACGAGGCGTTCCGCGCCTTCGCCCGCTCACACCCCGGCCCCTTGACCCTGCTGGTGGACACCTACGACACCGAGAGAGGCGTCCGTGTCGCGGCAGATGTTCTGCGGGACCTGGGACGCGGGCCGGGCTGCGCCGTACGGCTGGACAGCGGCGACCTCGCAGACCTCGCTGCACGCGCACGGTCGATCCTCGACGCAGCGGGCCTGCCCGGGGTGCGGATCGTCGCCAGCGGCGGTCTCGACGAGTACGCCGTGGACGATCTGGTGCGCTCCGGGGCACCGATCGACACCTACGCCGTCGGCACGCGCGTCGGGGTGTCGGCCGACGCCCCGTATCTGGACTCCGCCTACAAGATGGTGGAGTACGACGGCCGCCCGGTGATGAAACTGTCGTCGGCGAAGGTGACGGCGCCCGGTCCCAAACAGGTGTATCGCCGTCCCGGATGCACGGACGTGATCGCTCTCGCCGACGAGCGGCCTCCCTCGAGCGCCGTAGCACTGCTGACGACGGTGATGGAGGACGGTCGGCGTACGGGCGGCAGCTCCACACTGGACGAGTGCCGGGCGAGATGCGCCGCGGACCTGGGCGCTCTGCCCGCCGCGGCCCGCCGGATCCGGGCGCCGCTCGCGCCCCGGGCCGCTGCCTCGGCGCGGCTGAACGCACTCACCGCCCGCGTGCGGCACAGCATCGAGGAGCAACTCGCGCCCCATCGGACGGTACCGGCATGAGGAGGAAAGTTATGCCGCACACGTTGGAGTGGAAGGTCCGTCTCGACCTCTTCGAGGACGGCGACGGAACGACGAAGGCCCGTCTGGTGCTGGACACCGGTACCACGGAGCTCACCGGTCATGGGGACGCCCACTGCCATCCGGCTGACGCCGACGTCCCGGAGATCGGTGACGAACTGGCGGCAGGCCGTGCCCTGAACGACCTGGCCCACCAGCTCCTGCACGCCGCCGAGCGCGACATCGAGGGAATGGGGACGCCCCGGCCGCACGCGCGTGAGAACGCCGCGTGGTCGCTGTGAACCCGCAGCAAGAACCCACCGAGGAGGGAACCCCCATGACACACCCCGCACGACACAGCAGCGGTGCGCTTCCCGCCGCCCTGCGTGAGCTGGACGACCTCCGCACCAGGGTGGACCAGCTGATGCACGCCGCCTTCACCGGCGGCGGATGGCCCGCGTTCGGCGGGACCGAGCCCTGGGCGCCCATGGCCGACATCGAGGACGCGGAGGACGCCTACCTGGTGGAGCTGGAGCTGCCCGGCATGGACAAGGACCAGATCACCGTGGAGGTCTCCGAGGGCGAGCTCGACGTCCACGGCGAGGTCAAGCAGCGGGAGCGTACCGGAGCGGTCCGCAGGCACACCCGCCGCATCGGCCAGTTCGACTATCGCGCGACACTGCCGCCGAACGCCGACACCGACCACATCAGCGCGGAACTGAGCAACGGCGTCCTGACGGTCAGGGTCCCCAAGACCGAGAAGGGGCAGACGCAGCGCATCGAGATCAGCGGCTGAGCCCCGATCCCCCGACACGACGCACCGCATCATCGTGAGAGAGGCGGCCACCATGCGAGCTCACCTCGGCGACCAACTCGTCATCGAGAGCACGAAGTCCGACGCCACCCGGCGCGACGGGGAGATCGTGGGCCTCCACCACACGGACGGCACCCCGCCGTACGACGTGCGCTGGTCGGACACCGACGAGGTGACGCTCGTGTTCCCGGGCCCCGACGCGCACATCCGCCACCTGGAGCACGGACACCCCGGGACAGCTCACGAGCCCGTCTCCCCGGCCCAGCCGGCGGCCGGTGCGGCCGACCCCGGCGACATCGGCCGGCGGGTGGCCGCCGAACGCCGCAGACAGGGGCTCGGCCGCGAGGAGACGGCCCGCCGCGCACGCATGTCGCCCGGCTACCTGGCGTATGTGGAGGAGCACCCCGCCGACCCGGGCGCGGCGGCTCTCATCCGGCTCGCCGACGCCCTGGGGACGACCGCCGCCGCCCTGCGCGGAGGAGGAGCAGACCTGCCGCCGGGCCAGGGCCACGCGCTGCTGCATCCGCGGCTTCGCGACCTGGGCCCGGACGAGTGCCGTGCCCTGCTGTCCACCCACGGCGTGGGACGTATCGCCCTGTCCGCGCCCGACGGCCGCCCGGCGGCCGTCCCGGTCAACTACGAGGTCCTCGATGACACCATCGCCTTCCGGACCGCCCCCGACTCGCTGCCGGCGGCGGCTGTCGGCACGGAGGTCGCCTTCGAGGTCGACCACGTGGACGAAGCCCTGAGCCAGGGCTGGAGCGTGCTCGCCGTCGGCACCGCGAGCGTCGTCACCGAACCCGACGCGGTGCGCGAGCTCACCGAGCGGGCGCACACCACGCCCTGGCCGGGCGGGGAACGCGAGATGTGGGTGTGCATCCGCCCCACGAGCCTCACCGGTCGCCGGATCACCCCAGCAGATCGATAGGAGACCGGCCCGAGCCGCCTGCGCGAGGGAGCCTGCAGTGAACCCGCGAGCACCGTCCGACAAGCAGGTGGCGGCACTCGTCCACGACGCCGCTGCCGCCCCGTCGATGCACAACGCCCAGCCCTGGCGTTTCCGCTACCTCCGGCACACCCGCACCGTCGAACTGCATGCCGACCTCGAGCGCACCATGCCGCATGCCGACCCCGACACCCGCGGCCTCCATCTCGGCTGCGGCGCGGCCCTGTTGAACCTGAGGGTCGCCGCCGCGCACGAGGGCTGGCACCCGGAAACCACGCTGCTGCCCGACCTCGCCGACCGGTCCCACGTCGCCAGCGTGCGGCTGACCGGTCACAGCGACGGCGGGACAGACCTCGGGGCGCTGTACCCGGCGATCCACCAGCGCCACAGCAGCCGCCACCCGTTCGAGGAGAGGGAGATCCCCGAGGCCGTACGGGAGGCTCTCACCGCCGCCGCGCACGCCGAGGGGGCGACGCTGGCGTTCCCCACCGCATGGCATCTGTGGGAGGTGCTGGAACTCTTCCAGGAGGCCGAAGCCCGCAACGTCACCGACCCCGGCAGCGACCAGGACCTGGCCCGCTGGACCGTCGGTGACGCCCTGTCCGCGGGCGCCACCGGTGAGGGCGTTCCGCACTACGCGTACGGGCCGCGCAAGCGTGGGGGAAAGGCCCCCATGCGGGACTTCGCGGGCTCCCGGCGGGTGGCGGGACGAGACGCCGCCGACTTCGAGCAGACCCCCCAGTTGGCGCTCGTCAGTACGGTCCACGACCGCCCGGAGGACTGGCTCCGGGCCGGACAGGCCATGGAACGCGTCCTGCTGCTTGCCACCCTGCACGGTCTGGCCGGCTCCTTCGCCGCCCAGCCCCTCGAATGGGCCGACCTGCGCTGGCCCCTGCGCGACCCGTCGACCGGGACGGGCCACACCCAGATCGTGCTCCGCCTGGGCTACGGCCCCAGGGGCCCGGGCACGCCCCGCCGCCCGGTCTCGCAGGTGCTGGACATCGAGCCGTGAGGGTGCCCACCGCCCGGATCACTCCTGCTCCGGCCGGTCCCCGGCGGCGCGGTCCGCGCCGCTGAGCCTGGCCTCGACGCCGATCACGCCCTCGACGGCACGGACGAGGCGTTCGGCGACCCAGGCGAGCGAGGGGTCGTGGACCTTCCCACGCAGGGTGACGATCCCGTCGTGCGAGGACACGTGGATCGTGTGCCTCAGTGAGGGGAAGAGGTACGACACCACGGTGCGGCGCACTTCCTCCTCGATCTCCTCGTCCGACCGCAGAAAGACCTTCAGCAGGTCGCCGCGGCTGACGACGCCCGTAGCCGTCCCGCCTCATCGACGACCGGCAGACGCTTGACGTGCTCCACGGCCATGATCCGGGCCGCCTCGGCCAGGGTGGCGTCCGGATGGACCGTGATCGCGGGGAAGCATGACCTGCCCGGCGGTCACCGCTGCCGCCTCGGCGGGGCCCGCCGAGCGCTCCGGCTGCTCGGTACGGTGCGCTTCCGCCTCCGGCGCGCCGGGGCTCTGCGAGTACGGGTTGTCGCTGCGCCACCGCAGTCAGGGGCGGTCACGGGGGTGTGAGCGTACGCCGCCGCGTCGGCGAGCTGCGGATCGGCGTGCCGACTCGGCGCAGTCACCGCTCCGGATGCCGAGGACCAGGTCGCTGTCATCCGTGCGTCATCCGTGTGCGTCCGACCGGCCGGCCTCGCCGACCGAGCCGGACACGCGTACCGCGGTGACCTTGTACTCGGGGCACGACGTGACGGTGTCCGCGTAGTCGGAGGTGAGGCGGTTCACGCCGCTCGCGGGGAAGTGGAAGGAGCTGAACACCTGGCCGGGTGCGGTCTGTTCGCCGACACGGGCCACGAGCCGGGCCCGGCCGTGCCGGCTCTCCACGGTGATCTCGGCGCGGTCCCGTACGCCGTACCGCGCGGCGTCGTCGGGGTGAAGGTCCAGGTGGTCGACGGGATCGAGTGCGAGGTTGCCGCCGCGGCGGGTCATGCTGCCGGAGTTGTAGTGCGCCCAGCGCCGGCCGGTGACCAGGAGCAGCGGGTAGTCGTCGTCGGGTTGCTCACCGGGCGGGAGATAGGGGGCGGCGCAGAGCTGGGCCCGCCCGTCCGGTGTGGCGAACCGCTCCTCGTACAGCTTCGCCTCCCCCGGGTGACCGGGGTCGGGGCACGGCCATGGCACGGCGGGCTCCCGGTCCAGCCGGTCATGCGAGAGGCCGGCGAAGGCGGGCGCGACCCGGGCGCATTCGGCCAGGGCGTGGGCCGGAGTGGGGCAGCCCGGATCGGCGCCCATCGCGGCGGCGACGGCACGCACGATGTCGAAGTCGCTCCGTGCCTCACCCGGCGGAGCCACGGCGGGGCGGACCCGCTGGAACCGGCGGTCGAAATTGACGAAGGTGCCGTCCTTCTCCAGCCAGGACGCGGCAGGCAGGACCACGTCCGCATGGCGCGCGGTCTCGGACAGGAAGAGTTCGTTGCACACCACGAGCGGGCACGCCCGAAGGGCTTCGGCCACGCGGTCGGTGTCGGGGTCGGTGGCGCAGACGTCCTCGCCGATGACCCACAGCGCCCGCAGTTCCCCGGCCCGCGCGGCGGCGAACATGTCCGGAATCCTGAGACCCGGACGTCCCGGAACGCGCTCACCCCACACAGCCTCGGCCCGGGACCGGGCGCGGGCGTCGGTCACCTTCCCGTAGCCGGGCAGCAGGTCGGGCAGCGCGCCCATGTCCGAGGCGCCCTGGACGTTGTTCTGGCCGCGCAGCGGATTGACGCCGTAGCCGTGGTCGGTGCCCACGGCGCCGCGCAGGATCGCCAGGTTGGCCAGCGCGCGCACCCCGTCCGTGCCGTGCAGATGCTCGGTGACGCCGAGACCGTAGACGATGGCCGGCCGCTCGGCCCCGCCGTACAGCCGCGCGGCGGCGACCAGGTCCGCGGCGGGCACCCCGGTGATCTCCGCGGTCCGGCCGGGCGGGTAGTCCTCCAGCAGGTCGATGAGCTCGGGCAGTCCGGTGGCCCGCTCACGCAGGAAATCCGCGTCGGCCCGTCCCTCGGCGATCAGCATGTGGGCGAGTCCGTGGAAGAGCGCCACGTTGGTGCCGGGCCGGGGCCGCAGATGCACGTCGGCGTGGAGGGCGAGGCCCACGGCGCGGGGGTCGACGACGACGAGCTCCGCCCTTCGGCGCAGCACCTGCCGGAGCAGTCGCGCGCCGACCACCGGGTGGGCCTCGACGGGATTGGCGCCGACCACGAGCAGGCAGTCGGACCGCTCCACGTCGTCGAAGCTGTCGGTGCCGCCGGAGAGGCCGAAGGAGGCCGTGAGGCCGGCGGCGGACGGGGAGTGGCACAGACGGGAGCAGTTGTCGACGTTGTTGGTGCCGATGACGGTCCGCATGAACTTCTGGACGAGGTAGTTCTCCTCGTTGGTGGCGCGGGCCGAGGAGATCGCCGCCACGGAGTCCGGGCCACCGTCCCGGACGGCCGCGCGCAGCCGTCCGGCGACGTACCCGAGCGCCTCCTCCCAGCTCACCGGCTCCAGGCGGCCGTCGCGCCGCAGCAGGGGCCGGGTGAGCCGTTCGGGAGAGGTGAGATATCCGTGGGCGAAGCGGCCCTTCACGCAGGCGTGCCCCTGGTTCACCGGCCCGTCCCGGGCGGGCAGGACCGCCGCGACCTCGCCGTCGGAGGTGACGACGTCGAGGGCGCAGCCGACGCCGCAGTATCCGCACGTCGTACGCGTCGCTGCCGGCCGGTGGGCGGAGGTGAGACCGCGGCCCGGTCCCGGCTCGGTGATCGCGCCGGTGGGACAGGTGTCCACGCACCCGCCGCAGGCCACGCAGTCCGACTCCGCCCAGGGCCCGCCGTTCCCTGGAGCGACCACGGTGTCGGCGCCCCGGCCGGTCAGCGTCAGGGCGAAGGTGCCCTGCACCTCGGAGCACATGCGCACGCACCGCCCGCAGGCGATGCAGAGGTCCCGGTCCAGCTGCACGAAGGGGTGGGAGTCGTCCCCACCCCGGCCTCCGACGGCCCGAGCCGTGTCGGGGGCAATACCCGACGACCGGCACACCTCGGCCAGTTCGCTGGCATTGTCCTGGGCCAGGGCACGGGGCGGCAGAGCGGAGGCGATGAGCTCCACCGCGTCCCGGCGCAGCTGCCGGAGATCGTCGGCGGCGGCCTCGACATGCGCTCCCGACGCGGCCGGGGTCACGCAGGCCGCCACGACCGTCCCGTCGGCCCGCACCAGACAGGTACGGCACGACCCGGCCGGGCTCAGCCGGTCGTCGGAACACAGCGCGGGCAGCTCGACACCGGCCGCCCGTACCGCCGCGAGCAGCGAGACACCCTCCGGAACGACCACGCCCGCGCCGTCGATCTCGACCCGAAGCCCGCTCTCGCCCCGGGTCATGACTCCCACCCCGCCAGTCGCTCTCCGTAGACGCGGGCGAGGCTGCGTACCGCGAGTGGGACGCGCCGCCCGAAGGCGCACAGACTCGCCTCGGTCAGCACGCGCCCCAGCCGTGTCCACTCAGGGCCGGGCGGGGAATCGGCGGACGCCAGCTCCAGGCCTCGACGAGAGCCCACCCGGCAAGGGGAACAGGCGCCACAGCTCTCCTCCGCGGCGAACTGCCAGACGTGCCGCAGCGCTTCCCGCGGGGTCACCCGCCGGTCGAAGGCGACCAGCCCGGCATGGCCCAGCGCGGCACCCCGGGACGCGAGGCCGGCCGTGGTCAGCGGCACGTCCAGTGCGTCGGGGCCGAGGAAACCACCCAGCGGACCGCCGACCTGCAACGCGGCGAGTTCGTAGTCGTCCTTCAGACCACCGCCCAGCTCGGTGACGATCCGCAGCAGCGAGGTGCCCAGCTCGACCTCGTACGCCCCCGGCCGGGCGAACCGCTCCGACAGGCAGACCAGCTTCGTCCCGGTCTCACCTCGCGTACCGCGCCGGGCGTAGGCCTCTCCGCCACGGGCGATGATCCAGGGTACGGAGGCGAGGGTCTCGACATTGTTCACCACCGTCGGCGCGCCCCACAGACCGCGCCGGGTGGGGTAGGGCGGACGGGGCCGGGCACAGCCGCGGTCCCCCTCCAGACCCGCGATCAGCGCGGTCTCCTCGCCCGCGACATAGGAGCCGGCGCCCGTGACCACCTCGATGTCGACGCTCGTGTCCGTCGCGTGCACGGACCGGCCGAGGTGCCCGTCGGCGTACGCCCGCCCCACCGCCTCCCGCATCCGCGCCAGCGCCCGCGGATACTCCGAGCGCACCAGAACCACACCCCGGTCGGCCCCGCACGCGAAGCACGCCAGGGCCAGGCCCTCCAGCACCCGTTCCGGCTCCGCCTCCATCAGCAGCCGGTCGGCGTAGGAGCCGGGATCCCCCTCGTCCCCGTTGGCCACGACGACGGTGCCGGGGCCCCGGCCGGCAGCCGCCCACTTCGAGGCCACCCGGAATCCCGCGCCGCCACGTCCGCGCAGCCCGGATGCCGCCACCTCCAGTTGGACCTCGTCCGGGGTGCCTGCCGTGACCACATGCGGCCACACCTGCCACGGGAGCGCCCCGGCGACCACCCCTCCCAGCAGTACCGGGTCACCGGTGTCGTCAGCCGCGGGAATCGCCGGGGCCCGCGGGGACTCGCGTCCGGCGAGCTGCGCGGCAAGCCCCGGGCCGGCGTGGGGCGTGTCACCGTCGAGCGCGGCGGGACCCGCGTAGCAGTACCCCAGACAGCGGACGGCCTGCAGGGAGGTCTCGCCGCCGGGTGAGGCCATGCCCACGGTGACGCCCAGCTCGTGTTCCACCTCGGTGAGGTGGTGACCGGCCTCTGCGGCGAAGCACGCCGTCGCCGCACAGACGCGGACATGACGGCGGCCGTGCGGGGCGGCGAGGTCCGCGTAGTAGCCGGCCGGCCCGAGCGCGGCCGCAGCAGGAAGGCCCATGTCGCCGGCGACGGCCGGAGCCCAGGTTTCGGGGCCGTCCGGCGTTGCCGCCCTGGCTTCTGCCAGCGACTCCATCAGCCGGCGTCCCGGCCGGCCGCGCCGGTCGGCCAGGGCCCGGAACGCGTCGAAACGGTCCGCGGGGCCCACGGCAATCATGACCTCATCGTGGAACCGGCGGCCACGGACCGCAATCCGAGCAGCGGTGCCGTCTGCGCGGGGAACTGAAGGCCCGAGGCCCGTTCACTGCTGTTCGTCGCGGCCACCCGCGCCCGCGACACCCTGCGGATCAGCCGGTACGGCAAGCCGAGCCCGTATCTGCCCAAGCAGAGGTGTGCGTGACCCTCGGGCCCCCCGACGAACCCCGCCCACGCCTCACGTGACAGACACCTGGGCATCCCGTACCGCACCGGCCCGCACGATGACATCGTGCTGGTCCTCGGTGAGCTGACCGCCAACGCGGTACGGCACGGCCACGTCCCCGGCCGGGACTTCCATCTGCTCCTGCACGGTCTGGGCGGAGTGCGTGTTCGCAACTCCCATGTGAGCTCGGGATCCCGGTGGAAGAATGTGCCGAGATGACCTCCAGCGACTACTCTCCGTTCGCCCACCTCACCGTCCCCAACGCCCCCCTCTACCGCCAGGTGATGCGGACGTTCCTCGCCGCCAAGGAGCGGTTCGCGGTGCATCTGCGGCCGGAGGACGTGTACGCCGCCCTGGACGAGAGGAGCAGGCCCACCGACCCGGAGGCGGTGACGCAGGCGCTGGACAAGCTCGTGGAGTGGGGCAACCTGCGGGCCGATCCGGACCACGCGCGGGTGACGGCGGTCGAGGACTTCTACCGCAGGCGGTTCATCTACCAGCTCACCCGGGCCGGTGAGGCCGCCGAGGCGGCGCTGGGGACGTACGACGAGGTGCTGGGGCGGCGCGGGGAACTCCAGGCGGTCGCGCTGCACGACATCGTCACGCAGCTGCGGGCGCTGCTGGTGATCGCCGCGGAGGACGAGCCCGACGCGGCGAAGACGTACGTCGCCCTGTCCGTGCTGACGGCGCGGTTCACCGATCTCGCCGACAACGCCCGCGCCTTCATGGGCTCGCTCCAGCGCACCATCGATCTGCACGACATCGAGGTCGAGGCGTTCCTCGCCTACAAGGACCGGCTGATCCAGTACCTGGAGCGGTTCATCCAGGACCTCATCACCCTCGGCGGGCGGATCGCCCTGCTGATCGGGGAGCTGGAGGAGCAGGAGCGGGTCGGTCCGCTGCTGCGGCTCGCCGCCGCCCGCGAGGCCGCCGACGCCGCTCCCGAGGACGCCGAGCGGGCGGAGGCCGTGGCGTACGAGCGGTGGGCCGCCCGGTGGTCCGGGCTCGCCGAGTGGTTCGTGTCGGGGGAGGGGCGGGAGTCGCAGGCCAGGCTCCTGCGCGGGCGGGCGCTCGGTTCGATCCCGCAACTCCTGGCCGTCGTACGGCAGCTCAACGAGCGGCGGGCCGGACGCTCGGACCGCTCGGCCGACTTCCGCACCCTGGCCCGCTGGTTCGCCCAGGCGCCGGACGACGCCGCACGGCACCGGCTGTGGCGGGTGGCGTTCGGGCTGCACTCCTCCCGGCACCTCACCGTCGACGCCGACACCCTCGCCGAACGGACGGCTGCCCCGGAGCCGGCCTCCACCCCGTGGAGCGCGGCACGACCGCTGAAGATCAGCCCCCAGCTGCGCCGCACCGGCAGTTATGAGCGGCGAGGCAAGCCGCGCCGGGTGGCCGACCGGGGCGAGGCGAAGCGCCGGCTCGCCGAGATCGCCGCCCGGCAGACGGAGGAGACCAGGCGGGCCCGGGACCGCCTCGTGACGGACGGGCCGGTGCGGCTGTCCCGGCTCGGCGGACTCGACCCGCACGCCTTCCAGTTGTTCCTGCGGCTGCTCGGCGACGCCCTCGCCACCTGGCGGCCGGGCACCATCACCACCGTCGCCACCAGCGGGGACGGTTCGATGGAGATCCGGCTGACCGCCCTCGACGACGGATCGACAGCCGAAGTGCGCACTCCCGACGGTGTGTTCAGCGGTCCCGACCACCTGATCGACATCGTCGACCTCACGGCGGGGCAGGGCGCCCCCGGTGCCGCACCGGCATCGGCACCCGTTCCCCTCCCCGCCCCGCGTCGGGACACCGCTCCCCGGCTCACGGAGGACCGATGAGCGGCCCGCTCGCCGAAGTCCTGGACGGCCAGCGGCAGGCCGACCTCCAGAAGGCCGCACGCGCCCTGCTGAAGGAGCCGCTGCTCACCGCCGACGGACCGTACGCCGACGAGTTCCGGTTGGTGCGCCGGCACACCGCCGAGCTGCGGGAGTGGTTCGAACGGAACGTCGGCTGGACGCTGCGCACGGACGCCGAGGCCGCACGGCTGCGCAAGACGCCGGGCACCCTCACCGACGCCACGCACCCGGCGCGCGAGGCCGCCCGCAGCGCCCTGCCCTTCACCCGCCGCCGCTACGTCCTGCTCTGCCTGGCCCTGGCCGCACTGGAACGGGGCGAGTCGCAGGTGGCGCTCGGCCGCCTCGCCGAGCAGGTCGTCCTGGCCGCCGCCGATCCCGAACTCGTCGCCGCCGGGATCACGTTCACTCTGGAGCGGCGCGACGAGCGCCTCGACCTCGCGGCCGTCGTCCGCCTGCTGCTGCGGCTCGGGGTGCTGCGGCGGGTCGCCGGCGACGAGGACGCCTACGTCAGCGGATCGGGCGACGTGCTGTACGACGTACGGCGGCGCGTGCTGGCCGGCATGCCCGCGTCCCTGCGCGGTCCCTCCATGGTCGAGGCCGAGAGCTTCGAGGAGCGCCTGGTGGAGATGACCGCGTGGACCGTGCTCGACAGCGACGAGCTCAGGTTCCGCGCGGTCCGCTGGAAACTGACCCGCATCCTCCTGGACGACCCGGTGCTGTACTACGACGCCCTGACCGACGAAGAACTGGCCTACCTCACCCGGCAGCGCGGTTTCATCACCGCCCGCATCAACGAACTGACGGGACTCGTCCCGGAGACCAGGGCCGAGGGCATCGCCATGGTCGACCCGGTGGACGACCTCACGGACGCGCGCATGCCGGAACAGGGCACCCACGGTCACGTCACCCTGCTGCTGGCGGGGCACCTGGCCCGGGCGCACGCGCCCGTCGAACCGGCGGAGCTGGCGGCCCGCGTACGTGAACTCGCGGTGGAACACGGCGGGTTCTGGTCCAAGTCGGCGAGGGAACCGGGCGCGGAGCCGGAACTCGTCGAGCAGGCGCTGAACAAGCTGGTGGCGCTGGGACTCGTCGAGCGGACCGAACGGGGCGTCGTACCCCGGCCGGCCCTCGCGCGGTACGCGGTCGGCGAGCCCGTCGTCGGGGAACCCGGCCGGACCCGCCGGGCCGCCACGGCCGAGCAGCCCGTACAACCCGCGCGGCCCGTGCAACCCCCCATGCAATCCGTGCAGGACGAAAGGTGAACCGCCCCGTGACCGCGCTCCCCGGCCCCGAGTCGCCCGGCCCCGCGCTCCCCGCTCCCGCGCCCGGCCGGTGGCGGCCCCTGCGCATCGGACTCGTCGACCTCTTCCACTACGACGTCGAGGAGTTCTGGTTCCGCGACGGCCGGCTGCTGCTGCGCGGCAACAACGGCACCGGCAAGTCGAAGGTGCTCGCCCTCACCCTGCCGTTCCTCCTGGACGGCGACCTCTCCGCCCGCCGGGTCGAACCCGACGGCGACCCCGGCAAGCGCATGGAGTGGAACCTCCTCCTGGGCGGCGCGCACCCGCATCCCGAACGGCTCGGATACACCTGGATCGAGTTCGGACGACTCGACGGCGGCACGGGCGAGGCGCACTTTCGCACCCTGCTGTGCGGACTCAAAGCGGTCGCCGGACGCGGTATCGCCCGCCACTGGTTCGCGGTCACCGGCCAGCGGGTCGGCGCCGGCCTCGACCTGCTGGACGCGACCGGGACGGCACTGTCCCGGGACCGGCTCGCCGAGGCAGTCGGCGTACACGGCATGGTGTACGACACGGCGAAGGCCTACCGCAGGGCGGTCGACGAAGCCCTGTTCGGGCTGGGGGAGCGGCGCTACGGCGCCCTCGTCGACCTCCTGATCCAGCTGCGCCAGCCCCAGCTGTCCAAGCGCCCCAGCGAGGCCGCCCTGTCCCGGGCTCTGACCGAGGCGCTCCCGCCGATGGACCAGGCGGTCGTCGCCGACGCGGCCGAGGCGTTCCGGTCGCTGGACGAGGAGAAGGAGGAACTGCGGGCGGCCCGCGAGGCCGAACAGGCGTCCTCGGCGTTCCTCGACCACTACCGCCGCTACGCCCGCCTCGCCTCCCGGCGCCGCGCCCGCCTGCCCCGCCGCGAACACGCCCGGTACGAGAACCTGCAACGGGAACTCGCCAGGGCGCAGGCGGACCGGGACCGCGCCCTGGCGGACCGCGAGGAGGCCAGGGAGAGGGGCGCCGCCCTCGACGAGCGGGCCGCGCGGCTGGCCGCTCAGGACGCCACGCTGCGGTCCCGGCCCGAGATGCGCGACGCCCGCGCGCTCGACCGGGCGGCGGACGACGCCTCCCGCACGGCCGCGGAGCTGAAGCGGGCCGAGGCGGACCGGCGTACGGCGGCCGAGGCGCACACCCGGGCCCTGGGCCGGCTCGCCACCGCGGACAACCGGCTCACGGCAGCCCGGGAGGCGCTGGACGGCATCCGGGACCGGGTGGCCGAGAGCGCCGCGGCCGCCCGGCTCGACGTCCCCAGGACGGAGGGAGCCCCTGACGCGGTCCTGCGCCGGGAGGCGGACGACGCGACCGCGAGCAGGCGGCGCGCCGTCGAGCACGTGGCGGAGCTCGTCACCCGGGCCGAGCAGGCCGAGGAGCGGCACCGTGCCGCCCGGCTGCGCGCCGACGAGGCCGACGAGGAGGCCGTGCACGCCGAGGAGCGGCTGGCCGAGGCGGAGGAGGACGTCGCCCGGGAGGGGCGGGCGCTGGTCACGGCCGTGCGGGAGAGCCTCTCCGGGTGCGAGGAGCTGCGGGTGCCCGGGCTGCCCGGGGTCCTGGACGCCGTACAGGACTGGGCGAGCTCTCTGGACGGCCCGATGCCGGCCCGTACGGCGGCGGGCGAGGCGCATCGCGCCGCCGCCTCCGGCCTGGCCGACCGGACGGCCGGCCTGGCCCACCGTGGGGTGGCTACGGCGGAGCGGCAGCGGCTGGCGGCGGAGGAACTCACCGCCCTCGAAACAGGTCGGCAGCGCGGCCCCGCGGCTCCCCCCACGCGCACACCCGGCGTGCGGGACCGGGGCCCCGGCGCTCCGCTGTGGCGGCTCGTCGACTTCCGTCCGCACGTCACCGGGGCCGACCGCGCGGGACTGGAAGCCGCGCTGGAGGCGTCGGGGCTTCTCGACGCCTGGGTGCGGCCGGACGGCTCCGCGACCGCGGCGGACGGCCATGACGTACTGCTCGACCCGGTCGGACTGCTCGGCGGGACCGGCCTCGACCGCGCGCTGTGCCCGGCGGTCGACCCCGCGGACGCGGGGGCCGCAGCCGTGGGGGAGGAGACGGTGGCGCGTCTGCTCGCGTCGATCGGGCTGGCCGCGGTCGGCGATGACACTCCCGGCGAGGCCTCCTGGGAGGCCGGTGGCCACGACACCTGGGTGTGCGCGGACGGGCGTTTCCGCGTCGGGGCGCTCACCGGGAGCTGGGCCAAGGACAGCGCCCAGTACGTGGGGGAAGGAGCACGGGAACAGGCACGCCGCGTCCGCATCGGGGAACTGCGCGCCGAGATCGACGGTCTGACGGCGGAGCGGGAGCGACTGGCCGAGGAGTCCCGGGCCGTGGCCGGGCGCCGTGCCCTGCTGGACGCCGAACTCGCCGCACTGCCCGGCGACGACGACCTGCGGCACGCCCACGCACGCGTCACCGCCGCGGCCGAGGCGGTCCGTCGCGCCCGCGCCCGGCGGGACGAACGCGCCGCGGAACTGGCTCCGGCGGCGGAGCGGGCCGAGCGTGCGGCGGCCGAAGTCGCCGACACCGCGGCGGCCCTGAACCTCCCCACCGACCACACGGCACTGGGCGCCGTTCGCCAGGCGCTCGCCGACCACACGGCCCTTCTGGCGGCCCTGTGGCCCGCACTGCGCGAACGCGCGGAGGCCGAACGCGCGGTGACCGGGGAGCGGGAGGAGACCAGCCGGGCCGACCTCCTCGTGTCCGAACTCGCAGAGCGCGCCGCGGAGGCGGCTCGGGCCGCCGCGGCGGCGGACGAACACCTCGCGACGCTCCGCTCCACCGTCGGTGCTGCCGTCGCCGAGCTGCAGAGGCAGCTGGAGGAGACGGCCGAGGCGGCCCGGGTCTGCGAGCACGGGCAGCGGCAGGCCCGGGCGGAGCACGGTGACGCCGACCGGCGGGCCAGCCGCGCCGAGGGACGCATCGAGCGGCTCGCCGAGGACGTCACCGAGGCGACCGCCGCGCGGGAGGAAGCCGTCGCGGCGCTCCAGCGGTTCGCCGCGACGGGCCTGCTGGCCGTCGCGCTGCCCGACATCGCCGTACCGGACGACGGCGCAGGGACGTGGGCGGCGACCCCCGCCATCGTCCTCGCGCGGGCCGTGGAGTCCCGGCTCTCCTCGGTCGACGACACCGACGCGGCCTGGGAGCGTGTGCAGAAGCGGCTGAGCGAGGAGTTCGGCAGGCTCCAGGACGCCCTGTCGCGGCACGGCCACACCGCCACCGCCCGCCCGAGCGAGGACGGCATGCGGGTCGACATCGTCTACCAGGGCCGGGAACGGGCCGTGCCGGAACTCGCCGAGGCACTGGCCGTGGAGGTCGCGGAACTGACCCGCATCCTGTCCGCGCGCGAGCGCGAGATCCTCCAGACGCATCTGATCACCGAGGTCGCCGGGACGCTCCAGGAACTGATCGGGGCGGCCGAACGGCAGGTGGCCGCCATGAACAGGGAGCTGGAGGAGCGCCCGACCTCCACGGGCATGAAGCTGCGGCTGGTGTGGAGAGCGTCCCGCCGGGCCCCGCAGGGACTGGCCCAGGCCCGCGAGCGTCTGCGCCAGTCCGCCGACGCGTGGTCGCCCGAGGACCGGGCCGCGGTCGGCGCCTTCCTCCAGGAGCAGATCGCGGCCCGGCAGGCCGACGACAGCGCGGGCAGCTGGCTGGAGGACCTCACCGCCGCCCTCGACTACCGCTCCTGGCACGAGTTCGGCGTCGAACGCCACCAGCACGGCAAGTGGGTACCGGCCACCGGACCCGCCTCGGGAGGGGAGCGGGTGCTGGCCGCGTCCGTGCCCCTGTTCGCGGCCGCGTCCTCGCACTACGCCAGCGCGGGCGGCGTGTACGCCCCGCGCCTGGTCACCCTGGACGAGGCGTTCGCCGGCGTCGACGACGACTCGCGCGCCAAGTGCCTGGGTCTGCTGCGCGCCTTCGACCTCGACGTCGTCATGACCAGCGAACGCGAATGGGCCTGCTACCCCCAGGTGCCGGGCATCGCCATCGCCCAGCTCTCCCGCGTCGACGACATCGATGCCGTACTGGTGACACGGTGGGAATGGGACGGCAGCGAACGGCGGCGCGGCACGGAGCCCGGTGCCCGGGCGGATGCGTTCGCGGCGGCTGCCGGTACCGGCTCCGGCGAGGAGGCCGACGCACCGGTGAGTCCTTCCGATGAGCCGGGGCGGACCGCCGTCGCCGACAGCTCCGGCGGACAGGGGGCGCTGTGGACGTGACCCTTTCGGCGACGCCGCCTGAGCACGAGAGAGGCGGGGCGGCGGCCGGACGTACGACACCGGCAGAAGCCCGGACCGACGTCGATACCGAGCGCCTCGGACGCCTGCTCGGCGAGCCCGGACTTGCCTGGTTCGTGGACCGTGTGCGGCAGCGCATGGCACGCGAGCGGCCGCTCACCGGTTCCGTCACCTTGTCCGACCCCGATGAAGCCCAGCGACGCGCCGCCGAACGCCTGCTGGGACGGGCACCACGATCCAGCGGCTCCCTGAGCATTCGCCTCGCCACCGTGGACGAGATCCTGCGGCGCTCCGGCGTCAGCCCCGACGGACTGGCGGCGGCCGTCGTTGTCCTCGCCGGCCCGGTCGTACTCCACGGCGAGACACGGAACAGGGAGGAACGGGCCTGGGAGGAGGCGTACGCCCCGCTCGGCATCCTCGACGGGGAGCTGGCCCGCTGGGCCGAGCGGATCCGCGGTGACGGTCTCGTACGGCGCCTCGCCCGTACGCCGGAGGCCGCGGGCCCCCTGGTGGAGGCTGCCGTGCGTGCGTTGCGTGTGCTGCCCGCGTCACCGCCGATCTCGCGGGCGACGTTCGCGGCACGGAACCTTTCGGGTGCCCATGCCCTGGACGAGGGGACGCCGCTCGCCACGCTCGTTCTGTCCGGAATCCGTTGTCTCACCGGCTTCCCCGACGGCTTCGGTGCGCAGTGGCGGCGGGAGGCGTGGGCCTCGGCGGGCCTGCTCAAGGACGACCTGTCATCGACCGTCCTCACCCTCAACCTGCGCGGTACGCCGGCCCTCGACTGGATGGCCGAGGCGGGGGAGCCGGCGGTGCTGACGCTCCGCTCCCTCACCGGTCGCGCACCGGTCGCCTCCGTTCCGACGGCATGCAACGTCCATGTCTGCGAAAACCCGGCCGTACTGTCCGGCGCCGCCAGTACTCTCGGCCCGACGTGCCCTCCGATGGTGTGCCTTCAGGGGCAACCGTCGGCCGCCGCGCTCACCTTGCTGCGTGACCTGTCGATGCGGGGAGCCCATCTTCTCTACCACGGCGATTTCGACTGGGGTGGTGTCCGCATCGCCGCAGCACTGGCACGTAGCGTCCCTTGGCGGCCGTGGCGCTACACGGCCGCCGACTACCGAGCAGCAGTGACCGCCGTGGCCGAAGCCCCGGAACTGACGGGCCCGCCCGCCGCAACTCCCTGGGACCCGGCCCTGGCCCTCGCTCTCACCGAGTGCGGTGTCCGGGTCGAGGAGGAAACGGTGTTGGACGACCTGCTCACAGACCTTGCACCCAGGTCCCGCTGATGTGCACGGCGTCTTTTTCTCGGAACGTTCAGATGTCCCGGAAGAGACCAGTCAGCGCGGTGACCTGCGACGTTATACGGCCGTAGGTCGCTGACCTGCACGAATGATCTTTCGGATGTTTCACGCTCGTACCCGTTGATGCAGCCGGAAGTCCCAGAAAAGTCCCAGGGAACTCCCGCTGCCCCCAGTCAATCTTTCGGCTCTACGCAGGGCGAGTCGGCGCGGTGTGGGCTGCTGTTGACCCGGCTTCCAAAGATGCCGCGCACACCTGAACCCACGCCGGAGGCGCTCCAGTCGTATCTCAAGGGATGGAGCCCCTACGGACCGGAACGGCGGGACGGACTGTGAGGTCAACGCTTCCGTCGACGTCGGCCCCGGCCTGCAGCCGCTGCCCCAGCCACCGTCGCGCCCGCCGTCGCCGTTTCCGTCTGTCTACCGGGCCGGTCGGCGGCGACCACAAGGGCGGCCAGGCCCGTGGTGACCGGCACCGACGCCACCAGGCCGATGGAGCCCACCAACGTGCGCACGATCTCCTCGGCCACCAACTCACTGTTGGCGACGTTGCCCACGCTGCTCTGGGCGATCGAGAAGAGCAGCAGCAGCGGCAGCGCGGCACCGGCGTAGGCGAGGACGAGTGTGTTCACCACGGACGCGATGTGGTCGCGGCCGATGCGGATGCCGGCCCGGTACAGCCCGCGCCAGCCCATGGACGGGTTCGCCTCGTGCAGTTCCCAGACCGCCGACGTCTGGGTGACTGTCACATCGTCCAGGACACCGAGCGAGCCGATGATGATGCCGGCGAGCAGCAGACCGCTCATGTCGATCGAGGGGTACAGGCCGTGGATCAGGCCGGTGTTGTCGTCGGTGTTGCCGGTGAGCGCCGCCCAGTCGACGAACCAGGAGCCGAGGAAGCCGATCAGCAGCAGCGAGATGAGTGTACCGAGGACCGCCACTGACGTGCGGGCCGAGAGGCCGTGACACAGGTAGAGCGCGATCAGCATGATGGCGCTCGACCCGATCACCGCCACGAGCAGTGGGTCGGAGCCCTGGAGGATCGCGGGCAGGATGAAGAAGTTCAGGATCAGGAAGCTGGCGGCCAGTGCGACCAGCGCCATGACGCCGCGCATCCGCCCGACGACCACGACGGCGACCGCGAAGATGATGGCCAGCACCGTCAACGGGACCCGGCGGTTGACGTCGGTGACCGAGTACTGCAGGTCCTTCGGCGCGGAGGGCTCGTAGGCGACGATCACCTTCTCGCCCTGCTCCAACTGCCGTGACTGGTCCGGCTGGACGATCTCGGTGAAGGTACGGCCCTTGTCCTTGCCGGTGTCCACACGGATCGTCGCCTTCTTGCAGGTGCCGCTCGCCTGCTGCTGTGCGGAGGATCCCTCGGCCGTGGAGGTGTCGCCGGTCGGTCTCTCGCTCGAGGCGTTCACCGACGCGCAGCTCACCTCTACGACCTTGGTGACCGTGGCCTGCTGGGTCTGCCGGTCGAAGCCCACCCCGGTGCGCTCGTGCGCCGGTGCGCCACCGGGCCACAGCACCACGAGCCCGACCAGCACGGCGGCACCGAACGGGATGAGGATCGCCGCGATGACCTTGCGCAAATGCTTCGAGACAGGCGCGGCGGGCCCGTGACTGTGACCGTGCGCGTGCCCGTGACCGCCGGCACCCGCTCCGGAGTCGTGGTCGGGGTCATGTCCGTTGCCGGTCACCTTGCGCGCCCGTTGTCCATCACGGGGATGTGCCCGTGGCCTGTGGCCGAAGACGGGGAATGGCCCGCGCCGGTATCGGGTCCGTAGCCGGGGTGAGGTGCCGACTCCCAAGGGGTTCCGTACTCGCTCGCGCGGCCGTCCCCGGCCGGCGGCCGCTTGCCGACCCCGTTCCGCTCTCCTGCGCTCTGCCGGTCAGCGGCTCCCATGCCGTCCGTCTCCCTCGCGGTTGTCCCTACCCCCCTCCGGAGCCGGGCCTGCGCGGCGCCTCTGACGAAGGGTACGGGAACGGCTGCGTGTGGTCGCAGCCTCGATCACCGCGAGATGATCGGGGGCGCTCTGTTCCCCGCAGGTCAGTGGATGCGACCGGGCTGCGTCGACTGGGTCAACGCTTTTCGTACGGGTCCGACGGCGCCTCGACCTGCCTGACCGTCTTCGCGTCCAACACTGGGGGCCAGGCAGCCGACGACCCCAGCCCGCCCTTGGGCTGCCAGGTGCCTGTCACCGTCACCCAGGTGTCGGTCGCCGGTCTGTCCGCGCCGAGGATCCGTACCTTGGTCGTCGTCGCGTCGGCCGCGCAGCAGGAGACCAAGAGCCGGGTCACGTACCAGGCGCCGACGTCTCCATGTGTGGCGAATCCGGTGAGCCGGACCGTTCGGCCCTTCAGCGAGCGTCCGCTGTCGTAGGGCGCGCGCGAGGTGAAGGCGGCGACGGTCAGGTACACAGGATCGCCGGCCGGCAGCGCCGAGGAACGTGCCGACGCCCCGCGCCGCGCGCTGGGCGTCCTCGCGGGCCGCGCTGTAGGAGCGAAGCGCGGGCGGCGGAAAGAAACGGGAAGGTGCGGGGTGTGGTTGACCAAGCGGGCGGAGTCGCCGACGACGGCGATGCTGCTGATGTTGTGCAGGAGGGCGGCGACGACGGGGTTGAGGGAGCCGCCCGCGGCGGCGGGCAGGTCGGCGAGGGCAGTGGCGTCGTGGGTGCTGTCGCCGATCATGGCGACCGTGTGGCCCTCGTCCTGGAGGTCGCGGATCAGCTGGTGCTTGGCCTTCCCGGCAGGGCATGTGCGTGGACTTCGGCGATGTCGAGGGCGACGGTCTGGGCGGCCTCGGGAGCGTCGCCGGGCAGCAGGATGATCGGCTGTACGCCGAGGTCGCGCAGTCGCCTCAATTGTGTTTCTTCTGCCCATGTGTGAGGCATTTCTTCTGGCCGGTGCTGAGCCGGTGCTCAGGTGGGTTGCGGGGTCGCTCTCCCCGCTCCCCGGCGTCGCGTTCGGCGGTTGCCCGTCAGCCTGCACACGACGTAGATGGTGAAGGAGACCGTCGTGACGTAGGGGCTGATGGGGATGCTGCTGCCGAGGGCGAGCAGGATGCCGCCCTCGATCGACGTCACGGCGAAGACCACGCTGAGCAGCGGTAGCAGGACCGGTGAGGCGGTGATGCGGGCGGCGGCAGCGGCGGGGGTGACGACGAGGGTGAGGACCAGCAGGGCGCCGACGACCTGCACGGACAGGGCGACCGTGAGTCCGAGGACGAGCATGAAGGCGAACGACAGTCCTCGTATCGGCACGCCGCGGGCCTCGGCGACGTCGGGGTCGGCGCTGGCGAAGGTCAGCGGGCGCCAGATGACGGCGAGGGTGACGAGGACGAGGGCGGAGGTGCCGAGCAGCCAGTTCATCTGCGGGGTGTCGACGGCGACGATCTGGCCCGTGAGGAGGCCGAACTTGTTGGCCGCCCGGCCTTTGTAGAGGGCGAGGAAGAGCACGCCGAGGCCGAGGCCGAAGGGCATGAGGATGCCGATCGCCGAGTTGCGGTCCCGGGCGCGCGCCCCGAGCACGCCGATCGCTCCGGCCGCGACGAGGGATCCGACGATCGAACCCGCCACGATGTTGACCCCCATCAGCAGTGCGGCGGACGCCCCGGCGAAGGACAGCTCGCTGATGCCGTGCACGGCGAAGGGCAGGTCGCGCATGATGACGAAGACCCCGGCCAGGCCGCCGATCAACCCGAGTGCGGCGCCGGCGATGAGGGAGTTGCGGACCAGCGCCAGCAGTTCGGTGTAGTTGTCGAAGGCGAAGATCTGCTGCCAGATCCCGTCGGCGAACGTCATGGTCGCGCTCCGTCGGTCCGGTGGGTCTGGGGGGCCGGGTGGTGCGGCGGCGGGGCGGGCTCGTCGGGTGCTCCGACGACCACGACCCGGTCGCGCACACGGACGACGTCGACATGGGTGCCGTACAACCGGGACAGCGACTCGGAGGTCAGCACCTCCTCCGGTGTCCCGGTCCGGTGGCCGCCCCTGGCCAGGTACAGCACTCGGTCGACGAGGCCGAGCACCGGGTTGATCTCGTGGGTCACGAAGACCACCGCCGTGCCGTGGGAGCGACGCCGGGCGTCCACGAGTTCGGTGACGGCCCGCTGGTGGTTGAGGTCGAGGGAGAGGAGCGGCTCGTCGCACAGCAGGATCCGCGGGTCGGTCGCCAGGGCCTGCCCGATGCGCACCCGCTGCCGTTCCCCGCCGGACAGCATGCCGAGGGGGACGTCGGCGTACGCCGAGGCCCCGACCGCCTCCAGGATCTCGTCCACCTGGCGGCGGACGGCGGCCGTGCGCAGCCTCGGCCCGAAGCGGTGTCCGTCGATCCCGAAGCGCACGAGGTCGCGGGCGCGCAGCATCGCGTGGGCGGACAGGTCCGCCTGTTGCGGGACGTAGCCGATGTGCCGGCCGGCCTCGCGCGCGGGCCTGCCGAGGACGGTCAGTGTTCCGGCGGACAGTTGCAGCCGGCCCAGCAGGGCCCGGACGAGGCTGGTCTTGCCCGACCCGTTCGGCCCGAGGACGGCCAGGAACTCACCGGGCCGCACGTCGAGGTCGAGGCCCTGCCACACCACCCGCTCGCCGTATGAGAGTGCGGCATCGCGCAGGCCGATCACCGGGGCGCCGCCGGCGACACCGGTCTCGGTGCCGCTCCGGCGGGCCTGGGGCAGGGAAGCCATGTCCGGCCGCCTCACTTGGCCAGCGCGCTCGCGAGCGCGTCGACATTGCCCGTCATCCAGCCGAGGTAGTCCTCGCCCTTGGGCAGCGTCTCGGTCACGGGCACCACGGGAATGCCGGCCGCCTTTGCCGCGCTCTCGACCTTCTCCGTCTGCGGGCCGGAGGTCTGCGCGTTGTAGACCAGGGCCTTGACCTGCTTGCCGCTGTACAGGGCCAGGGTCTCCTGGAGGATCTTCGGGGAGACGTCGTCGCCCTCCTCGATGGCCTCGCTGAACTCCTCGGGCGTCTTGTTGACCAGGCCGCTCGCCTCGGTCATGTACAGCGGCACCGGCTCGGTGATGCCGATGCCGTCGCCGCCGTGCTCCTTCTTGATCTGCGCTTCCTTGGTCTCCAGCGGGGTGAGCTTGGACTTGAAGGTCTCGGCGTTCTTGGTGAAGTCGGCGGCGTTGGCGGCGTCGGCCTTGCCCAGGGTGGTGGCGATGCTGTCGGCGATCTTCGCGACGGTGGGGAAGTCGTACCAGACGTGCTCGTTGAGCTCGCCGCCCTCGGGCGCGGTTTTGCCGGAGATCTTGACGGCGTTGATCACTTCGGCGGAGGAGTGGCTGCTCTTCAGCATGCGGTCGATGAAGTCGTCGTAGCCCCCGCCGTTCTCGACGACGACCTTCGCTTTGGACAGGGTCAGCTGGTTCTGGGTGTTGGCTTCGTAGGAGTGCGGGTCCTGGTCGGGGTCGCTGACGATCGAGGTGACGTCGACGTGCTCGCCGCCTATCTGCTCGACGATGTCGCCGTAGACGTTCGTCGAGGCGACCACCGCGATCTTGGATGTGGACGACGCGGCCGAATCCGAGGCGGAACTCCCGTCGTCGCCTCCGGAGTCCGACGAACTGCCGCAGCCTGCCAGCAAGGCCAGGGAGGCGCCGGATATCAGCGCCAGGCAACGGCGGGACGGGGACGTGCGCATGGGTCCTCCACGACGGGTGGGAGCGGGAGCTATCAGAACAGATCACGAGAGATCGGGTCAGCCGGTCGAAGCCGGACACGTACCCACGCTAGATGAAAATGAATGTCGGGACCATGGCTGGATCTGATCGATATGAAAATCGTTGCCAAGGCTTGACGCATCGGCCGTGCGCGAGGGATTCACCTACGGATCGGAACCGCCTGCTACCGGAGGCGCATGCCCCACTCCTGGCCGGGCGGGTCGGGGGCCGGGTCCGGCTCTGCCGCTCGGCAGCGGTCGCAAGTCCCCGTGAGTTCCACGGTGTGCTCGACCTCGGCGAACCCGGTGGCCGCCGCCACGTCGTCCGCCCAGCGTTCGACGGCGTCCGCGTCCACGGGCAGGCTGACGCCGCATCGGCGGCAGACGAGGTAGTGCCGGTGCCCGTCGGTGGGGCGCGGGCGGTACAGCCGCTCACCCGTTCTCTCCCGTACGACGTCGACGCGCCCGGTCCGCTCCAGCGCCCGGAGGGTCCGGTACACCGTGGTCAGTCCGATCGTGACACCGTCGGCTTGGAGGGTCGCGTGCAGTTCCCTCGCGGACGCGAAGTCGGGGCAGCCGCGCAACGCGCCCAGAACCGCGAGCCGTTGCCGGGTCGTACGCCAGGCCGGCGGCGACTGTGCGGCCGACGGGTCGTGCATGACGCGGACCTCCCGGGCGGCTGGAGACGATGCGCGGTACACCGGCACCGTGCGGCGGACGCCTCATGTTATAACAATGGAAACCATTTTCAATAGCTTGGGAGAGGGGCGCGAGCGTGGTCGACCCCCTACGCGGCCGTGGAGGCCGTCCCGTCAACCGCCCTTTCGCTCTGGTCGTCTGCTCGTCGTGCGGCCCTGTGCCGGACGGGCTCTTGGGTGCGCTGCGTCGCGCCGTCCAGGGCAGCCCCCACGGGGTCATGGTCTCCACCGGCTGCTTGGGCGCGATCCTGTGCTGCCGCCGAGGTCGCGGCCTGCATGCGGCGGTGCAGCCGTGCACGCCGGACCGAAGGCCCGCCGGGACCGTCGTGCGGCTCGGCCCGCTCGTCACCGAGGCCGACGCGGAGACGGTCGGCGCCTGGCTGGGGGCCGGAATGCCGGACGACGGCACGCTGCCCGCCCGGCTGTGCGCGGGGCCCGCCCCGCGGCAGGTCGCCCACCTCAACTGAGGTCGGGGCTTCGGGAGTCGACAAGAAGGCCCGGCGCCACCGGATCGCGGGGGTGCCGGGCTATTCCTGTGCGTGCCGGATGGCGTCCAGCACGATGTGGGCGACGTGGTTGTCGGTGAGGCCGTACCGGATCTCCCGGGCCTGCCGGTGCGCGGTCACGATGCGAGAGGTGCGCAGGACCCGGAGGTGCTGGGAGACCAGCGGCTGACTCACCCCGAGGGCGGTGACCAATTCGTGGACGTACTTCTCGCCCACGGAGAGCTCGCGGACGATGCCGAGGCGGACCGGGGAGGCCAGTGCCTTCAGGAGGTCACTGGCCGCCTGGAGGGCGCGTATCGGCTCGTCCGTAGGGGTCGCCGGGGGAGTGGTCGTCATATGCACACATTAGCAAGTGGCAATGATTGCCGGTTCGCGCCCGTGCCCGCCCTGCGGAGTGCGGGGCTTGACGGGGGGCTGGCTCAGTGGTCGTCCCAGTGCCCCTCGTGCGCCGCGTGACGGTGGCCGTCGTGTACGTAGTCGACGTGACCCTCGTGCGGTACGGCCACGTGCCCGCAGCCCTCGCCGTGCTGATGGTCGTGGCCCTCGTGGGGGGAGTGCCCGGTGCTCGCGCACTCGTCGACGTGGCCGTCGTGGATCCGGTGGAGGTGGCCGTCGTGCGCGAAATCGGTGTGGTCGCCGTGCGGAATGGCGACGTGTCCGCAGCCCTCGCCATGGGTGTGCGTGTGGTCGCCGTGCGTGCGGTGCTGGTTGGCGCTGGTCATCTCTTGCTCCTGATCGTGCTATCGGTCGCGTTCTTGATTCGGCTGAGGCGTGGGCTCCGCCGAGCATGCATAGCGACATCAATATATAGCAATGCTCGCATGTATTGATCCGTTGAGGTCGGGTTTCCTGTCACGGCGTGTCCGGTCGTGAGTGCTTAATGGCGGTTGTAGGCGGAAATGATTACGCCCGAACGGTAGTTGGAGCCGCGCTCGGCCGGTGCGGGCCGAAACGGAAGGTGCCTGTCGTGGGAGTGCCCCTGTATCTGCGACCACGACTGGAACCGCCGCTCAGTTCACTGCTGGACGCCGGGCCGTTTCTCCACTCCCTTGTCGACGCGCTGGGCTCACCGCTCAACGTGCTGCTCCCGGAGCGGGTTGCCGAGAACGCCGAGCGGTTCCGCGCCGTCTACCGCGCGCACCACCTCGCCGGACGGGTGTACTTCGCGCACAAGGCGAACCGGTCCAGCGCGCTGGTACGGCGGCTGGCGGCGGCGGATCCGGCCGGGGTCGGCATCGACGTCGCCTCGCTGGGGGAGCTGCAGCACGCCCTGGGCTGCGGCTTCACCCCGGAAAGGGTCATGGCAACCGGCCCGAAGGGCCCGGAGTTCCTGTGGCTGGCCGCTCGCACCGGAGTGACGGTGAACCTCGACTCGCGCGGCGAACTCGACCAACTGGCCGAAATGGTACGCAAGTACGGCCTGCATCGAGTCGATGTCCTGCTGCGGCTCTCCGAGTTCGAGTCGGTGCGGGACCTTCAGGGCGTGCGCGTGCTCTCGCGGCGTAGCCGCTTCGGCTCCCCGGCCGGGGACGTCGGCGAGCTGCTCTCCGCCGTCGAACGACACCGCGACACGGTTGAGTTGACGGGCATTGCCTACCACCTCGACACCACCGCCCAGGCGGAGAAGGCCCGCGCCCTGGAGCGGTGTGTGAGCGTCATGGACGAGTGCCGGGCCCTGGGCCTCTCGCCGCGCGTCCTCGACGTCGGCGGAGGGTTCGGAGTCGGTTACGTCGCCGACGCCGGCGAGTGGGAGCGCTACACCACGGCGCTCAGCGAGGCGGTGCTCGGCACCCGCCCGCCGCTGACCTGGCGCGGACACGGCTATGGGCTGCGCAACGAGGGGGGCACGGTGCGCGGAAGCGCCGCCCTCTACCCGGCGCACCGCCCCACAGCCGGCCCCGGCTACCTCGACGAACTCCTTACCCTGCCCGCGCCCTCCCTGGGCCGCCCTTCGGCCACGCTGCTCCTGGAGCACCTGTACGAGCTGTACATCGAACCGGGCCGGGCTCTGGTCGACCAGTGCGGCCTCTCCGTGGCCCGCGTCCTGGACGTACGGCGGACGGAGGGCACTTCCGGCTCGGGTGAGTATCTGGTGCGCCTCGGCATGAACGCCGGGGACGTGAGCCTGGAGGAGCACGGCGTACTCGTCGATCCCGTGCTCCTGCCCCGCCCGGGAGCCGAACCGGCGGGCGAAGGGGGCCCGACGGGCGAAGGGAGCCCCGTGGGAGTTCACCTCGTCGGCAATCTCTGCCTGGAGGCCGATCTGATCACGCGCCGCACCGTCTTCCTGCCCCGGCTGCCGCGCGTCGGCGATCTGCTCGCCTTCGCCAACACCGCCGGCTACGCCATGGACTTCCACGCCCATCACGCCCAACGGCAGCCGGTGGCCCGCACCGTGGCCGTCGTCCGTGAGGGCGACTCCTGGCGCTGGTGCCTGGACGAGGAGTACTGGCCGATCACACATCCCGGGGGAGCCTGGTCATGAGGTACGACAGCATCACCGAGGCCATCGGCAACACACCGCTGGTGCGCATCGATCCGGCGGTGCACGGCCTGCGCCGCATCGACCTGTACGCGAAACTGGAGATGCTCAACCCCTTCGGCTCGGTCAAGGACCGGCCCGCCTGGAACATGGCCCGCCCGCTGCTTGAAGCCGCCGCCGAGCAGGGCGAGACGGTCGTGGAACTGTCCAGCGGCAACACCGCCAAGGCCCTCGCCCTCCTGGCCGGAATGCACGGCCTGCGCTTCAAGAGCGTCACCAACCGGATGCGCGTACCAGAGATCAAGGAACTGCTCCTGCTGCTGGGTGCCGAGATCGAGGAACTGCCCGGACAGAGCGAGTGCCTCGACCCGACCGACACGGACGATCCGCTGACCCGCTTCCACCAGGCGCTGACCGAGCCGGGAAGCACGTATCTGCACACCGACCAGTACTTCAACCCGCTCAACACCGAGGCCCACGCGGCGGGTACCGGCCCCGAGATCATCAAGGACCTCGACGGGCGCGCGCCGGACTGGTTCATCGCCTGCGTCGGGACGGCCGGTTCGTCGACCGGCGTGGCCCGGGTGCTGCGCGAGCACGACCCGGATGTACGCGTCCTCGGCCTGGTAGCGCACAAGTCGGACTTCATCCCCGGCATCCGCACCATCGACGAGGTCCACCAGGTCGGCCTGTTCGCCCCTGCGACCTACGACACCATCGAGTCGGTCACCTCCGACGAGGCCATCGACGGCATGCTGACCCTCATCCGCCGCTGCGGACTGCTGACCGGGCCCACCGGCGGTGCCGCCTACCTGGGTGCCGTACGCCATCTCCGGTCCGTGGAGGCGGAGTTGACCGACTCGGACGAGCGCCGTACGGCGGTCTTCATCGTCTGCGACCGCGCCGAGAGCTACCTGAGCTACGTACGGCAGCGCCGCCCCGAACTCCTGGGCCGGCCGCGTCGGGGCCACTCCGCTGCCGCCCTCACCGACGCCGAGGTCCGGGCCGAGGCGCAGGTCGTCGACATCGACGGCGCCCGGCGATGGATCGCCGGCGGGGAGCCGCGCCCGCTCGTCGTCGACCTGCGGGGCCCGCACGCGTACGCCGCGCTGCACATCGAGGGGTCCGTCAACATCGTCGACGAGATCTTCGACGAACTCGTCCGCGCCGGGTTGCCCTTCAGCAAGGCGCAGCCGGTCCTGCTGGCCTGCCCGGTGGGCGAGAAGTCGGCCCGGTACGCGGCGCTGCTGACCCGGATGGGGCATCCGGACGTCCGCAGCCTGGCCGGCGGCATCGTCGCCTGGCGGGACGCGGGCGCACCGCTGGTGCGGGAATGAGCGTCGGACCTGACCCCCAGGCTGCATCACCAGTCTGGCAGCGGGAGTTGAGGGAGCAGTTCCCGATCATCGCCGGCCACCCCGAACTGGCTTACTTCGACAGCGCGGCCACCTCCCAGAAGCCCCGGGCCGTGCTGGACGCCGTACACACCTATCTCACGACGGCCAACGCCAACGCGGGACGCGGCACGTACCCGTGGGCCAACCGCACCACGGACCTCGTGGAACGCACCCGACGGCGGGTCAAGGACTTCCTCGCCGACCCCGAACCGCACCGCTCCGTAGTCCACTTCACCAGCGGAACCACCGAGGGGCTGCGCACCGTAGCCCGCGACTGGCTCACCGCCCATCTCGCGGACGGCGACGAGATCCTCGTCCCCTTCGCCGACCACCGGGCGAACCTGGACCCCTGGCTGGAGGCACAACGGCTGCTCGCAGGCCGGGGGATCGACGTGCGCGTCCGGGCGCTGCCGTACCAGGCGGCGTCCGGCGACTACGACCATCGGGCGCTGGACGAGGTCGTCGGCCCGCGCACGCGCTTTGTCGCAGCCACGCACATCCACCACGTCTACGGCGGGGACATGAACGTGCACCGCATCCGCGAGGCCGTCGGCCCCGACGTCCCGATCTGTCTGGACGCCGCCCAGAGCGTCGGCCATCTGCCGGTCTCCGTCGCCGAGTCGGCGCTGGATGTGGACTTCGTGGTCTTCTCGGGGCACAAGGCGCTGGCGCTGCCCGGTACGGGGGCGGTCTGGGCGCGAGGCGCGCGCGGCCCGGCCTTCGAGCCGGGCGGCTGGCAGGGCACTCCCAACACCGTGGGCATTGCCTCGCTGGAAGCGGCACTCGACTGGCTGGAGGCGGCGGGTGTCGAGCGGATCGCGCGTTGGACGATCGCCCTCGCGACCCGGCTGACCGACGCACTCCGGCACCTCGCCTCCTACGAGATCCTGGGCTGTCAGTCCAGCCTGGCCGCCGACTGCGCGCAGCCCCTCCAGCAGCGGCGCCACGGCATCGTCACCTTCCGCCATCGCGGCATTCCGTCCGACGACCTCGGCTTCATCCTCTTCAGCCACGGCTTCATGGTGCGGGCCGACAGCCTGTGCCAGGCAGGCACCGACGAGAAGAAGGACGGCTCGGTGCGGGTCAGCCTGCACGTCTACAACACCGAGGAGGAAGTCGACCGTTTGGCCGCGGTCCTGGCGTCACTCGATTGACCTTCCAAAATGGAACCGAAAACCGTTTCCACCTGTAGATTCGGCGGCATCCGCGACAGATGAGAGACGGAAGAGGTGGCGCGACCAGATGGGCGTGAGCATGGGGACGGCCAAGATGTGGGTGGAGCGCTGGGAACGGCAGCAGCAGCACTACGCCGTCGACCGTGAGGAGCGGTTCACCGTGATCGCGGACGTGGTCGAGCACGTGACCGCCGGCTGGGTGCGACCGCTCCTCCTCGACCTGGGCTGCGGTCCGGGTTCGCTGGCGGCGCGCCTTGCCGGGCGCATGCCGGGCGCGGAGATCGTCGCCGTCGACATGGACCCGGTCCTCCTGGAACTCGGGCGCACCCACCACCCGGACGCCGCCCGCTACGTCGACGCCGTCATCGGCGGCGACGAATGGACCGACGCACTCGGGCTGGACCGCCCTCTGGACGCGGCCGTCTCGACAACGGCCCTGCACTACCTCGCCGAGCCGACCCTCCTGCACACCTACCGCCGTCTCGCTGGGCTCCTGCGGCCCGGCGGCGTTCTCATCAACGGCGACCACTTCCCCCAGAACGGCTCGCCCCTGTCGGAGCTCACCGCGCATGTGGGTCGCCGCAGGGCCGAGCGATCACGCGCCCACATGAACGAGGACTGGGATTCCTGGTGGGCCGAGGCGGCCCAGGACCCGGAACTCGCCGACCTGTTCACCCAGCGGGAGCGGCGCCGGGCCGCCCAGACAGGCGGAAGCGGCGGCGACCACCTGACCGCGGCCCGGCATGCCGAACTGCTGCGGAAGGCGGGCTTTCACCATGTCACGTCCGTCTGGCAGTTCGGCGACAGTCGAGTCCTTGTGGCGGTCAAGGACTGATCCGCACGGCGTGCGCGCCTGCGGGTCCATGGGGACGACGCCCGGGCCGGGGCGCGGACCACTGTCAGAGGGCGAGGCTCATCAGGATCTCGTCGCGGTCGTCACCGGGGGCCACCCGCAGTGCCCCCGGCCATCGGCCGACCTCGACCCAGCCCAGCTTGCGGTAGAAGTCCTCGAGCCCCAGTCCGGACCGCGCGGCGAGCCCCAGCCGTTCCAGCCTCATCTCGTCACGGGCGACGCCTGGGACGCGGCGCATCAGCGCGGCGCCGATCCCCAGGCCACGGAACCCGGTGTGCGTCTGCACGTGGTTGACCATGCCGCAGTGCGCGACGAGCGGGTGCGGATCGCGGCGAAGGAGCAGCCACCCCGCCGCCACGCCCTCCACGGTGGCCACGAGCAGCCTGCTCCGTTGCGGATCGAGTGCGTGGACGATCTGGTTCGAGCGCCGGCCCGACCTCCTGCGGACTCACCGGCGGCAATGAGAACCCGTGCGGGATGACCGCCCCGCCGGCATTGCTCACCGTCACCCAGCAGTCGACCAGCTCTCGCCGCAGGTCGGCGCTCAGCTCATGGGGCCGGGTGATCTGTGTGAACTCAGGTGACCTCACTGCCTTGTGCGCTGCCATGGCGATCAGCCTGCCAGACGGCCCGCGCCTGCGGGCTGATCCAATATCGGACACCGACGCTGAGCCGCGCTGAATCGCAGCCTGTTCCCCGCGGTTCGCCACCGTGCGGCCGTACAGCGGTCAGCAGGGTCTCCTGGTCCCTGCCAGGCCGTATGCCGTTCGCCGCCATGCCAACCTCTTGGATCGAGATCCGTACCGGGCCGGGCGGTGCCATGGCCGCATCCACCGCCCGGCCCGGGGTCTCACGTTCCCGCGATGACTGCGGGGTGCTCGTGTTCGCAGCTGTCGTCGATGCCGTAGGTGTTCCAGGCGGGGAACGGGTCGACGGGCGGCAGGATCTCGCCGTCCGCGATGAGGCAGTCGGTCAGCGCGGCTCGTAGCGCGTCCGCGTGCAGGTCCGTCCCGATGAAGACCAGTTCCTGAGCGTGCGGACTCCCGTCGTCGCGGGCGGCGGAGGGCTCGAAGCGGGCCACGGAGCCGGCCTGCGACCACAGGCCGATCACGTGCGGGCGGCTGGCCAGGGTGAAGAAGCCCTTGGAGCGCAGGACCCGTCCGTAGGCTCCGCTGTCGAGTTCCTCAGTCACGAACCTCCACAAGCGGTCGGGGTGGAAGGGCGCTTCGGAGCGGAACACGGTGGAGGAGATGCCGTACTCCTCCGTCTCGGGCACATGGTCGCCGTTGAGTTCCCTGACCCAGCCGGGGGCCTGCTGGGCGCGCTCCAGGTCGAACAGCCGGGTTCCGAGCACGTCACCGATCTTCACACGGCTGTGGACGGCCGGGACGATCCGGGCGGACGGGTTGAGGCGGCTGACCGTCGCCCGAAGCCCGTCGGCGGTCTCCGTGTCGACGAGGTCGAGCTTGTTGAGCACGATCACGTCGGCGAACTCGATCTGGTCCATCAGCAGGTCGCTGACGGTGCGTTCGTCGTCTTCGTACTGGTCCAGGCCGCGGTCGACGAGTTCGTCTCCGCTTGCCAACTCGGTCAGGAAGTTCGCCGAGTCGACGACGGTGACCATGGTGTCCAGGCGGGCGAGGTCGTCGAGCGTCGCTCCGTCGTCGCGGGCGAAGGCGAAGGTGGCGGCTACCGGCATGGGTTCGGAGATGCCGGACGACTCGATGAGGAGGTAGTCGAAGCGGCCCTCGCGGGCCAGCCGGTCGACCTCCTCCAGCAGGTCGTCGCGCAGGGTGCAGCAGATGCACCCGTTGGTCATCTCGACCAACCGCTCCTCGGTCCGCGACAGGGCGGCCGCGCCGCCGCGCACCAGTGCGGCGTCGATGTTGACCTCGCTCATGTCGTTGACGATGACGGCGACGCGCAGGCCCTCGCGGTTGCCGAGGACATGGTGGAGCAGAGTCGTCTTGCCGGCGCCGAGGAAGCCGGAAAGGACGGTGACGGGCAGCCGGTCGGGTTGATCGGGTCGGGCGAACGTCACGGTGCTCAGCCCTCGGGGCGCAGCAGCCCGCGCTCGTACGCCTTGGCCAGCCGCTGGGGTACCAGGTAGGGGACGTCGCCAATGGTGACCGGCACCAACTGCGGTGTGGTGGCCTTCCACTGGGCGCGACGGTGGCGGGTGTTGCTGCGGGACATCTTCCGCTTGGGAACGGCCATGGGGTCCTCCGGGACGAGCTGGTGGGCGAGTGGAGACGCTACATGAAAATGGAATCCATTACTATCTGGGCGACTGGCCGACGTGACGGGCGCGGTGATGTCTGCGACGAACTCACCACCGTCCCCACGGTGGACGCCCTTTCGAGGCGGGCACGTCGGCTGGTGATGCAGAACCTCGCGACTGCCGGGGCGTTCATCGCCGACCTGACGCGGGGAACGGATGGCTCCGTGTGCCGAGGACCTTGTGGGCCGGTCCCTGTTCGACGAGTGCGCCGGCGTCCAGGACGGCGATGCGGTGGGCCAGGGAGGCGCTGTCCAGATCGTGGGTGATCAGGACGAGGGACAGGTCGTCGCGGTCCTTGAGCAGGGTCGTGAGGACGCCAAGGATGCCGCGGCGGGTGATTGTGTCGAGGCCGGAGGTGATCTCGTCGCAGACGAGGACGCGGGGGTGGGCCAGCAGGGCGCGGGCGAGGGCCGCGCGCTGGAGTTCGCCGCCGGAGAGCTGTCCGGGGCGTCGGTGGGCCAGGGCCTCGGGGAGGCCGAGGCCGGCCAGCGTGGCCCGTGCCTCCTGTGTCGCGGCGGAGGTCTCGGCGCCGCGCAGCCGGATCGCGGTGCGGGCGATCTGGTGCAGGACGGGCCGGTGTTCGTCGAAGGCGGCGCGCGCGTCCTGGAAGACGTACTGCACGGCCGCCAGCTGTGCGTGGTCGCGGTCGCGCAGGCTGCGCGGCAGCGGCGTGCCGTCGAGGAGGATCTCTCCGTCGTGGTCGCGGTGGAGCCCGGCCAGGCAGCGGGCGAGGGTGGTCTTGCCGCTGCCGGAGCGGCCGACGACGGCCAGGCATTCGCCCGCGTGCAGGTTCAGTTCGGGGATGCGTAGCACCTCGGTGGTACCGCGTGCGCTGTCGCGGTGGTGTGCGGTCAGGCCGCGAATCCGCAGGACGGGTCGCCCGGTACCGGCCACGCTGTCCGGTTTCGTGAACTCCGGCTGTTCACGGAGCAGTTCGCGCGTCCATGCATGCCGGGGCGCGAGCAGCAGACGTTGCGTCGGGCCCGACTCCACGACCCGGCCCGCCTGCATGACGATCACCTCGTCGGCGAGTGCCCGTACGACGTCCAGGTCATGACTGAGCAGGACGACGGCGATGCCGCGTGCCGCGACGGCCGCCAGCTGGTCGACGATGCCGCTCTTGGTCAGGGCGTCCTGACCGGTGGTGGGCTCGTCGGCGACGACCACCCGGGCGCCGAGCAGCAGGGCCTGTGCGAGGACGACGCGTTGCTGCTGGCCGCCGGAGAGCTGGTGAGGGTAGCGGTCCAGCAGGGTCTCTGCGTCCGGGAGCTGGGCCTCGCCGAGGGCGTGCAGGACGCGTTCGCGGGCCGCTGCCCTGCGACGGCCGCGGGGCAGGTGGCGTACCTGGGCGCGGGCGATGTCCGTCAGGAGGGCGGTGATGCGGCGGGCGGGGTTGAGGACGGCGGCCGGGTGCTGGGGGATGTAACCGACCAGGCCGTCGGCCGTCAGGCGTACGTCGCCGGTGACGTGGGCGTCGGGCGGGTACTCGCCGAGCAGGGCGAGGCCGGTGGTGGTCTTGCCGCTGCCGGATGCGCCGATGAGGGCGGTGATCTTGCCGGGAACGGCCCTGAGGCTGATTCCGTCGACGATCGCTCTGCCGCCGGTCTCGACGCGCAGGTTCCGGATCTCGGCCACGGGTGCCTGGGTGGAGTCACCGCGACCGACGGAAGTACCGGCCTGGTCTGACGTGTCGTCTGTTCGGTTCACGGGCGTGCTTCACTCCCTGCCCGGTCGCGCCGTCGGCCATCGGCGAGTGCCGTGTCGAAGAGGAGGTTGGTGCCCATCGTCAGGGAAACGATCAGCAGGGCGGGGACGACCACGGCCCACGGTTGGACGAACAGGCCGGTGCGGTTGCGGTCGACCATGACCGCCCAGTCGGCGGCGTCCGGGGCGACCCCGATGCCGAGGAAGGCGGCCGTGGCGACCAGGTACAGCACGCCGGTCAGGCGGATGCCGGCGTCGGCGGCCAGGGTGCGCACGATGGAACGGCCGACATAGCCGACGGCCATGCGCCACCAGGTCTCGCCCTGCATGCGCAACGCCTCGACGGCGGGGCGGGCGGCTGCCTCGGTAGCAGCGGCGCGTATCAGGCGGGCCGCGTCGGGCACGTTGATCAGTGCGACCAGAAGGGCGAGACCGACGGCGTCTGGGGAGAAGACCGTGGCGGCCAGCAGGATCAGCAACAGTGAGGGCACGGCGAGCAGGACGTCCAGGGGACGCATCAGCAGCTCCTCCAGCCAGCGCCGGTGGGTGAGCGCACCGACCAGGCCGACCGGGAGCGCGACGAGATAGGACAGCGCGGTGGCGGCGAGAGCGGTCAGCACGACCGGCCGCCCGCCCTGCAGCACCAGTTGCCACACGTCGCGGCCGACGAAGTCGGTGCCGATCCAGTGGCCGTCGCCGAGAGTGAAGGACGCTGTCCGGCGTCCGGGTTCGCCCGTGAACAGCGGGCCCAGCAGGGCCAGTACGAGGGGTACGGCGACGATCGTGAGGCCGAGGGCGAAGCGGCCCGTGCGCGGTTTCGTCATGCGGCCGTCCCCGCCCGTGGCGCGAGCCGGTGGGCGACGAGATCCGCGCCCAGATTCAGTACGACGGTCAGCACACCGAACACCACGGCGAGCCCCTGCACCACCGGCACGTCGCGTTCGGCGACGGCGCCCAGCAGGACGGTGCCGAGTCCGGGGATCACGTACAGCGCCTCCACGACGATGACGCCGCACAGCAGCCAGTCGATGGTGCGGGCGAGTTGCTGCGTGGCCGGGGCGAGGGCGTTGGGCAGGGCGTGGCCGTAGCGGATACGAGCGCCCGAGACGCCGTAGCGGCGGGCCTGCGTCACGTAGGGGGAGGCGAGCGCCTCGATCATGCCGGCCCGTACCAGTCGGGACAGGGAGCAGACCGGGCGGGACAGCAGGACCAGGACGGGCAGGACGAGCGCGGCCGGGTGGCCGAGCAGGTCGGTGCCGTAGCCGACGGCGGTCGGCGGCAGCCAGGCCAGCTTCAGCGCGAGGACGGTCACCAGCAGCACGCCGAGGGCGAATTCGGGCACCGCGTACACGGCGAGCGTGACCGAGCTGATCAGCCGGTCGGCCAGGCGCCCTTCGTGGCGGGCGGCGAGCACGCCGAGGCCGAAGCCGATCGGGACGAGCAGGGCCACGGTGAGCGTGGCCAGCAGCAGCGTCGGGCCGAAGCCGTCGGCGATGTACCGGCTGACCGGGCGGCCGGAGGTCAGCGAGGTGCCCAGGTCGCCATGGAACAGGCCCGACGCCCAGTCGGCCAGGCGCTCGTACGCGGGCCGGTCGAGGTGCATGGCCTCGCGGATCGCGGCGATCCGGGCCGGGTCGGGCTGGTCGCCGGCCAGGGCGACGGCGGCGTCGCCCGGCAGCGCCTCGGTGAGCGCGAAGACCAGCAGCACGACGGCCACGGTCTGTACGGCGCCGAGGAGCAGCCGCCGGGCGACGAAGGAACGCAGTCCGCTCACGCGAGCCAGACCTTGTCGAAGCGGGCCCAGTCGAGCGTGTTGGCGGGCGCCTTGGTCGCGACTCCCTTCACTTTGCGGGCGGTTCCGAGGATCCAGTCGGCGAAGCCCCAGATGAGGAAGCCGCCCTCGGTATGGAGGCGGCGCTGCATGCGCTCGTAGACGGCGGCCCGTTCCGTCTTGTCTCGGGTGGACTGGGCCTGCTGGTAGAGGGCGTCGAAGTCCTTGTGCCTCCACTTGGTGGCGTTGGTCGTGGAGTCGGTGAGCAGGCGCTGGGAGATATGGGCCTCTATGGGCATCGCGCCGGAGCGATAGCAGCACAGGGTGCCGTTGTCGAGGATGTCGGCCCAGTAGGAGTCCTTGCTGCCCGTCTTCACGTCGATCGTGACGCCCGCCTTCTTCGCCTGGTCGCGGAAGATGCTGGCGGCCTCGGTGAATCCGGCGGCGACGGCCGAGGTGTCGAGGGTGACCTTCAGTTTCTCGGCGCCGGCCTGTTTGAGCAGGGCCCGGGCCTTGTCGAGGTCCTGTTCGCGCTGGGGGAGAGTGCTGGCGTAGTACTCGTAGCCCTTGCCGAACAGGTCGTTGCCGATCACACCCGCGCCGGACAGGGCGCCGTCGACGAGTTCCTGGCGGTCGGCGATGAGGAAGAACGCCTCGCGGACGCGCTCGTCGTCGAAGGGGGCCCGGTCGGTCTTCATGCAGAAGCCCTGCATGGCGCTGCCCTGCAGCCGGACGATCTCGATCTGTCCCTTGCCCTCGTGGGCGCGGGCGGTCGTGGGGTTGAGTTCGTGGGCGTACTCGACCTGTCCGCCGAGGAGTGCGTTGACGCGGGCCGACTCCTCGTTGGCGACGACGAACTCGAGCTCGTCGAGGTGCGGGGCGCCCTCCCAGTAGTCGTCGTAGCGGCGGAAGACGGCCGAGCGGCCGGGGGCGAAGGAGACGAAGCGGAAGGGGCCTGAGCCGATGGGTTTCTTGTCGAAGTCCTGCGCGCCCGAGGGGACGATGTACGCCCCGAACGCGGCCAGGATGTTGGGGAATTCGGCCGTGGGGCGCTTGAGGGCGAACTCGATGGTGCGGTCGCCGGTGGCGCGGCTGGCGTCGAGGTCGATGGGGTCCAGGGATGCCTTGGCGCGGAACATCTGTTCGGGGTCGGCGATGCGACGGTAGCTGTAGAGGACGTCCTTGGCGGTGACCGGCTTTCCGTCGTGGAAGGTCGCCTTGCGAAGGGTGACCCTCCAGCGGTCCAGGGCCTTGTTCGCCTCCCACTTCTCGGCGAGGCGGGGCTTGGCGGACAGGTCGGCGCCGTAGTCGGCGAGCTTGTCGAAGAGGGCCTTGGCCCGGGCGGCGTCGGCGAAGAGGTTGGCCAGGTGCGGGTCGAGGGTCTCGCTGGCGCCGCCGCCCGCGAACGCGGCACGCAGCCGCCCGCCACGCTTCGGTGTGCCGTCGCTCTTGGTGTCGGAGTCCTCGGTGCCGGAGTCGCCGCATCCGGTGAGGGCGAGTGCGCCGAGCGAGGCGGCGCCCGTGGCGGCGAGGAAGCCGCGCCGGCGCAGGCCGGGGAAACGTTCGTGGTACATGACCGTCCTTGGGGTGTGGGTGTCAGCGGGTGGTGTTCAGGCGGGCGACGATGTGCAGCCGGTCCGCGTCCGTCCTGTCTCCGGGCAACTGGCCGTCTTGCCAGGGCGGTTCGGTGCGCGGGCCGGGCCCGTCGTGGAGTTCGAGGACCTCGAAGCCGTGCGCGGTCAGCAGATGGCGCAGCTCCTGCGGGAACAGCAGCCGCCACGCGGAACGCTGCTCGACCGGCTCCGACCCGTCGTCCGCGCTCCATACGCGCGTACGACGCAGGAGTTGGGCGCTGCGGTCCAGGGTGAGCGTGGTGTGGGACCGGTAGACGGTGCCCTGCCAGGTGAAGGAATTGACGGCGGGCATGTCCAGCAGGTCGGTGCGGCCGAGGAAGTACGCGCCGTTGCGCATCTCCGCGACCAGCACACCGCCGGGAGCCAGGGCGCGGCGACAGGAGGTCAGGAAGGCGTCGAGCTGGTCGTTGGTGTGGCAGTACAGCAGGGCACTGTCCAGGCACACCACGGCGTCGAACACGCCCCGGCCCAGGTTGAAGCCATGCAGGTCGGCGCGGACGTAAGCGGGTCCGGGGTGGTGGGTGCGGGCGTGGGCGAGCATCGCTTCGGAGATGTCGGCACCGATGACCGTGCGGCCGACGGCGTGGAGGTGGGCGGCGTCGCGACCGGTGCCGCAGCCCAGGTCGAGGACGCGCTCTCCCGCGCCCTGCCGGCGGAGGCAGTCCTCCGTCCAGCGTGCGGCCAGCCGGTCGGGGTCGGGGAATCGGGCCTCGTACAGCACGGGGTTGTCGGTGAGCAGGTTCGTCTCGGTCATGGCGCCTCCTCCCTCAGGCCGCGGCCGGTACGGCGGGCTTCGACGGCATCGGCAGCGACCCGAGCCGGTGCAGCCAGGCCACGCCCAGCGCGGACGCGAGCCCGAACAGGGCACAGCACGCCCACGGCAGCCAGTCGGCGCCGCCCCGCTCCCCGGCGTCCATGGCCCAGCCGACGACGGTGTTGCCGACGGCGGCCGCGATGCCGGAGACCACGTAGAAGATGCCGAAGTAGGTGCCGGTCAGCTCCGACCGCCCGAAGCCGGGGATCAGCTCCATCACGAACGGCTGGGCGACCATCACCCCGAGGTAGAGCAGCAGGGCGCCGATCAGTACGGGCAGGGCGCGCAGCACCGGGTGGCCGGAGGAGCCCACGACCAGGGCGGGCGGCAGGAACGCCACCGCCATGAGGCCCAGACCGGTCGCGATCCAACGCGCCCTGTCTCCACGCTCCTTGAGGGCACGGGTGATGCGCAGCTGGAGCGCCAGGTTGGTGACGGTGCCGACGAGGAAGACGAGGCCGGCGGCACCGTTCCAGCCGGTGGCCCGGCGGGCTCCGTCGGGCAGCAGCAGATACAGCTGGTTCTCCAGGGTGAACATGCCGACCATGGCGAGCGCGAAGGCGAGGAAGGCGCGATTGCCCAGGACCTCCCGCCAGTCCGTGAGGACCGTGCCCTTGCCCGGCTCGACCTCCCGGGCGGGCAGTACGAGGGCCTGGGCGACGGTGAGAGCGGCGAAGATCCCGGCTGCGGTGAGCGCGGACGTGCGGAAGTCCACGAGCAGCAGCGCGCTGCCCAGCAGCGGCCCGATCAGCGCCCCGGTGGTGGCGAACACGTTGAACAGGGCGAACGCCTCGGCCTTGCGCCCGCCCGCTTCCTGGGCGATGTAGGTGCGTACAGCGGGGTTGAACAGCGCCCCGGCGAGCCCGCTGAGGACGGACGCGGCGAGCAGTACGGTCAGGTCGTCGCCGAGCGCGAACAGGGCGAACCCGACGGTGCGCAGGGCGCAGCCGGCGATGATGACGCCGCGCGCGCCGAGCCGGTCGGAGGCGGAGCCGCCGATGATGAACAACCCCTGCTGGCTGAGGTTGCGCACGCCGAGGACGATGCCGACGACGGCCGCCGACATGCCCAGGTTCTCGCCGAGGTGGGTGGCGAGGTAGGGGATGAGGAGGTAGAAGCCGGTGTTGACGCCGAGCTGGTTGACCAGCAGGAGCTGGACCGCGAGCGGGAAGCGGCGCATCTCACGCCACGTCCTCATACGCACCCACCTCCTGAACTCCCAGGCCCGGGCGGACACTTGCGCGTACGACGCCGTCGGCGCCGCCGATGCCGGTCCACGGGTCGTGGGCGAGCAGGAGGTGTCCGTCGAGGTCGACCCAGCGGGCCCGGTCGGCGAGGTGCACGGCGGGCGCCAGCCCCAGGCTGCTGGCGGTCAGGCAGCCCAGCATCAGCTCCGTGCCGCTGCCGTCGAGCAACTCGGCGATGCGCAGGGCCGCGTACACCCCGCCGCACTTGGCGAGCTTGACGTTGACGCCCTGGACGCGTCCGGCCAGGCGGCGTACGTCCTTCAGGTCGACGGCGTCCTCGTCGGCGATGACCGGCAGCGGTGAGCGCTCGGCCAGCGCACCCAGCGCCTCCGGGTCGCCGGGCGCGAGGGGCTGTTCGACGGCCTCGACGCCGAGGTCGGCGAACCGGGGCAGCAGCGCCTCGGCCTGCGCCACGGCCCAGGCGCCGTTGGGGTCCAGCAGGAGCCGGGCCCGGGGCGCGGCGTCGCGGATGACGCGGACGCGCTCGATGTCCTCCTCCGGATCGGGGGTGCCCGCCTTGACCTTGATGACCTCGAAGCCGCTTGCCGTGAGACAGCGGGCCTGTGCCGCCGCGTGGGCCAGGGAGGTGATGCCGATGGTGCGGGCGGTGGCGGCGAGCGGAGCCTCCGGGGCACCCAGGAGCCGGTGCACGGGGCGGCCCGCGCGCTTGCCGACGAGGTCGAGCAGCGCGGCCTCGACCGCGGCGGTCACGGCCGGGGGAGTGTTCTCACAGATCGACTCGCCGCCGTACAGAGCACTTTCGGGGTCGGGGAAACGGGCGAGGTCCCTACCGGCGGTGGCGAGGAGCCCTCGGAGAGTGTCGGTGTCCAGCCCGTAGTAGACGCTGGTGACGGCCTCGCCGTGGCCGGTCGCGCCGTCGTGTTCGACGGTCAGCCATACGGCGCTGCGGGCGGACATGGTGGAGCGGGAGATGCGCAGCGGCTCGGTGAGTTCGAGACGTACGGTGCGCAGGCTGGCCTTCACGGGGTCCTTTCCGGGTGGGGTACGGCCTTGAGCGGATCGGAGACGCGCGTGCAGCGCACCCAGCCGGTGGCCTCGGCGGCATGGGGGTGCGGGATCTGCACCGGGCGGGTGGCCGCCGTGCCGGGGTCGAGGCCGTGAGCGGCGGCGAAGTCGTCGTCGTAGACGGTGCCGAGGTAGCGGTGCGGGCCGTCGGGGAAGACGGTGGCGACGACCGCGCCTGGGTGGACCCGGGCGGCCCAGGCGGCGACGCGGGCGGCGGCCCCCGTGCTCCAGCCGCCGCTGACGAAACTGCCCTGAGCGAGTCGGCGGCAGCTGTCCACAGCCTCGGCCGGACCGACCCAGTGGACCTCGTCGAAAGCGTCGTAGGCGACATTGCGCGGGTGGATGCTGCTGCCCAGGCCGCGCATCAGCCTCGGCCGGGCGGGCTGGCCGAAGATCGTGGAGCCGGTCGAGTCGACACCGATCAGCCGCAGCGAGGGCCAGCGCCGCCGCAGCGGGCCGACGATGCCCGCGCTGTGGCCGCCGGTGCCGACGCTGCACACCAGGATGTCCAAATGATCGAGCCGGTCGACGAGTTCGGCAGCGAGCGAAGCGTAACCGGCGCTGTTGTCGGGGTTGTTGTACTGGTCCGGCCAGTACGCGCCGGGCAACACGGCGAGCAGCTCCCGCAGCCGATCCAGCCGCGCGGCCTGCCAGCCGCCCCGTGCCGCCGGACGATCCACGATCTCCAGCCGTACACCATGGGCACGCAACAACTGCCGCATGGCCGGCTCCAGTTCACTGTCGCCGACCAGCACCACGGGATGGCCGAGGGCCTGCCCGGCGAAGGCCAGCCCGATGCCGAGCGTGCCGGAGGTGGACTCCACCACCGGTGCGCCGGGTCGCAGTTCGCCGCGCTCCCGGGCACCCAGCAGCATCGACACAGCGGCCCGCGCCTTCATGCCGCCCGCCGCGAGCCCTTCGAGCTTGGCCCAGAAACCCGGGTGCGGGCCGGGCAGGTCGGCGCTGATGCGGACCAAAGGCGTGCGGCCCAACAGGGCGAGCAGTTCCGGGCGAGCCGTGGGACGCACGGCCGTGGTCGTCATCGCCCGCCCTCCGGACACGGACCGCCGTAGCGGTGCACGGTGCCAGGACCGCCGTCGAGCCAGAAGAAGGGATACGGCTCCGCGCACACCGCGCTCACCCCGTGCCCCAGGAAACGAGGCAGCACGGCGCTGCCGGTCTGGGCGAACATCACCAGCTGCTTGCCGTACGCCAGCGCGTGTTGCCGCAACGGCTCGAAGGTGTCGTTGCCCAGCGTCATCCCGGACACCAGCAGGGCGTCGCAGCGGCCGGCCTCGGCGAGCGCGTCGGTGGCGACCTCCTCGCCCCACTCGGTCAGCCCGCCCTTGAGATCGCACGGTACGTAGCCGAGTCCTCGCCAACGCAGCTCCTCCAGCAGGGAGTTGACGACCCCCACCACCAGCACGCGCGCGCCGCCAGGCACATCGAGCAGCTCGACGACGGCCCGCGCCCGGGCCCGGGACTTCTCCAGCGAGGTCCCGGCGGACAGGGGCACGGGTCGCGCCCCGTTCTCCGGAGCGTGCGGAGTGACGTGCATCAGATAGGCGTCCAGCGCGGCCACGCGCACCGGCAGCAGCTGGTGCTCCAGCAGCCGGGCCACGTCGGCGCCGACACAAGCGTCGATCGCGCCGTCGGGCAGGGCCCCGGGCTCGACCGCACACGAGCCCACGGCCCCGCCCACACGCAGGCTGAGCACCTCGTTGCGGTAACCGGTACCGCGCCCGGCGTGCCGTACCGCCTGCCGTGTGGTGAAGGCCACGGCGATCCGCTGCGCGGCCGGATCCGGGCCGAGCTCACCGGCACGGACGCGCGCCACGAGCTCGTCGTACGACTCACAGGTCTCGAACGCTGTCGTGCGGGCTGTGCCGGTGGGGACGGTCATCGGATCACCAACCCGGACCGCAGCTCGCCGAGCAGGGCCTCGACATGGTCCCGGGCGCCCAGCCCCTCGGCGTCGCCGGCCATGACATGCCCGAGGTACTCGTTGTTGCTGCCCGCCGCCGTCACCTGCTTGCCGGGCTCGGCGAGCTGCACCTCCAACACGCCTGGCACATCCAGGAGTTCGCCGCCGTCCAGCGAATCGAGCGTGCCCGAGGTCTCCGGTACGAGGAAGCCGATGGCCGCGCTGCGCAGCCCGGTGTCGCCGCCCCGCAGGTCGGGTTCGCGGCCTAGGGACACCTCCACGAAGGCCGCGGCCAAGTCGATGCCCGTCACGTGGCGGATCAGCTCAGTGATGCGGTTCCCGGCGGGCCGCGGATTGACCTCGACCACGCGCGGACCGGCGGAGGTCAGCTTGATCTCGGTGTGCGCCACCACGCCGTCGGTCAGGCCGAGGGCCTTGAGCGCGGCGAGGGCGGTCTGCTCCGCGGCCTCGGCGTCCGCGGCGGGAAGGGCGGCCGGGAACATGTGGCCGGTCTCGATGAACGCGGGCGCCCCGCCGATGCTCTTGTCGGTCACGCCCACCACGTGGACCGCGCCCGCGTGCGACACCGTCTCGACGCTCACCTCGGGGCCGTCCAGCAGCTCCTCCAGCAGGACGACGGGCTCCCGCCGCTGCCCGCGCGCGTTGACCTGGAAGTCGGCCAGTGCCCTTACCGCGGCGACGAGTTGTTCCTCGTCGTCCACGCGGCGCACGTACATGCCGGCGCACAGGTCGACCGGCTTGACGACCAGCGGATAGCCGATCTCCTGTGCGGCCCGGGCGAGGTCGGCCCACTCCTCGTGCACGGCGAAGCGCGGCCCGGGCACCCCCGCGTCCGTGAGGACCCGGCGGGTGGCGTCCTTGCGACAGGCGTTCTCGACGGCTTCCGGGGTCGAGCCGGGCAGTCCCAGGCGCCCGGCGATGCGGGCCACCGTCGGCAGGTAGTAGTCACAGGAGGTGATCACGCCGTCGAAGCGCAGCACGGCGTGCAGTCGCTCGATCTCCGGCAGGAGGGCGTCGGTGTCGTTGGTGTCGGCGGTGATGACATTGCGTGCGCCGAGCAGCGGGTGCGCCGCCCCCTCGGGAGCCGAACGGAGGTAGTGGTGCAGGTCGCGGGTGAGGAACGTGAACTCGTGCCCGCCCTCCCGGATCGCCCGTGGCAGCAGCCTGCTCATCGACCCGACCCAGCTCTCGACCATCAGCAGATGCGCCACAACTCCCCTTTTCGTGCCATCGGTTCAGGTGTCAGGCAGCCCTGAGAGCCCTCGGGCGGGAGGGATCAGGCGTTGCGCACACACGCTATCGATAATCATTTTCATTTACCAGCCTCTTGTCGAAGCCCATGGGAGACAGCCCCTTGTTCCGCCCCGGCCCCCTGCTGTGTGCCCGCACCGCCACGGCCGCCCTCGTGCCCACCGCCCCGGTTCAGGCCACCGCCTCCGCGACACCGCCCCTCCGCTTCGGCGCATGCCCCGTGTCCGTGCCGAGGCCCGCGGCCCCGGACCGCGTCGAGTGCGGACGGATCAGCGTCCCGCTGGGCTGGAACCGTCCCCGGGGCCGCGCGGTGAGGTGGAGGTCTCCCGCTCCCCGCCGAGCGCCGCGGCGCCTGCTGGTCGACCCGGGCGGCTCCGGCCTGCCCTACGCGGTCACCGAGCGCGCCGAACTTCCCGTGAGTGTGCGCCGTTCGTGCGATGTCATCGGCCGTCGCCGGCTGCGGCCCGGCGGAGTGCGACCGCGTCGTCCACCGCGCCCTGGGCCGCACCAAACGCTGGGCCAGCCTTGCCGACGGCCTGCGCGCCTGCGCGCCTGTGCGGCGGGCCGGAGGGCGTCGGGGCTGCCCTCAGGTCGTGCAGGACATCCATCGCGCACGTCGCCTCGATCCGCCGCACCCACTCGGCAGCCCGGACGCCCCGCCCCTCCTGCTGGTGGCCTCCGCCCACGATTCCGTCACCATGATCGAAGGGGTGCGACAATGGCGCCGCCTCTTGCAGGGCTCCCGCTTGCTCACGCTCGACAACGACTACTCGCACGGCGTCTTCGCCCGTCGCGTCACGCCTGCGTGGGCGACGCGGCGGCCGCATACCTCATCGACGGGGCGGTGCCGGTGGCGGACGTGCGCTGCACGGGGTCCGGACTGCCTACGGCGCAGTGATACCCGTACAGAGAAAGAACTCCGGGTGAGCCGCCCCTCCCGACCGAGGAGGGCTAACGGCCGGAAGACGGCATCCGAGAAGGCGCCCGCCGTGCGCGGTGCGCCGTGCGGTGGCGGCGGCCGTGCCACCTGTTTTTGTTGCGCATGTTTTTTATGACGCATCACCCTGTCCAGTGCGCAGCGGCCGGACGCTTTCGGTCCCGGCTGAAAGTCCCAGAAAAGTCCCAGAGGTGCCGCCACCTCCCCTCCCACCTCGCGTTCATGCAGGTCAGGAGGGGTGTGGTGGTGCTGTTTCTGAAGACCTTCAGATGTCCCGGAAGATCTCGATCTGCGCCCCGATCGAGTTCAGGCGTTCCGCCAGGTCCTCGTAGCCGCGGTTGATGACGTACACGTTCCGCAGGACGGACGTGCCCTCCGCCGCCATCATCGCCAGGAGGACGACCACGGCGGGGCGCAGGGCCGGGGGGCACATCATCTCGGCGGCGCGCCAGCGGGTGGGGCCCTCCACCAGGACCCGGTGCGGGTCGAGGAGCTGGAGGCGGCCGCCGAGGCGGTTGAGGTCGGTGAGGTAGATCGCGCGGTTGTCGTAGACCCAGTCGTGGATCAGGGTCTTGCCGGAGGCGACGGCGGCGATGGCCGCGAAGAAGGGCACGTTGTCGATGTTCAGGCCGGGGAACGGCATGGGGTGGATCTTGTCGATCGGCGCCTCCAGCTTGGAGGGCCGCACGGTGAGGTCCACCAGCCGGGTGCGGCCGTTGTCGGCGACGTACTCGGGCGTGCGGTCGTGGTCGAGGCCCATCTCCTCCAAGACCGCCAGCTCGATCTCCAGGAACTCGATGGGGACCCGGCGCACCGTCAGCTCCGACTCGGTGACGACGGCGGCGGCCAGCAGGCTCATCGCCTCCACCGGGTCCTCGGAGGGCGAGTAGTCGACGTCGGTGTCGATGGTCGGCACGCCGTGCACGGTGAGCGTGGTGGTGCCGATGCCCTCGACCCGTACGCCCAGTGCCTCCAGGAAGAAGCAGAGGTCCTGGACCATGTAGTTGGAGGAGGCGTTGCGGATGACGGTCACCCCGTCGTGCCGGGCGGCGGCCAGCAGCGCGTTCTCGGTGACCGTGTCCCCGCGCTCGGTCAGCACGATCGGCCGGTCGGGGCGTACGGCGCGGTCCACGACGGCGTGGTACTGCCCCTCCGTGGCCGCGATGTCCAGCCCGAACCGGCGCAGCGCGATCATGTGCGGCTCGATGGTGCGCGTGCCCAGGTCGCAGCCGCCGGCGTAGGGCAGCTTGAAGGAGTCCATGCGGTGCAGCAGCGGGCCGAAGAACATGATGATCGACCGGGTGCGTACGGCGGCGTCGGCGTCGATCGCCGCCATGTCCAGGTCGGCCGGCGGCACGATCTCCAGGTCGACCCCGCCGTTGATCCAACGGGTGCGCACGCCGATGGAGTTCAGCACCTCGAGCAGACGGTAGACCTCCTCGATCCGGGCCACCCGGCGCAGGACCGTGCGCCCCCGGTTGAGCAGCGAGGCGCACAGCAGAGCGACACAGGCGTTCTTGCTCGTCTTGACGTCGATGGCACCGGACAGCCGGCGGCCGCCCACGACGCGCAGGTGCATCGGGCCCGCGTAGCCCAGCGAGACGATCTCGCTGTCCAGCGCTTCGCCGATGCGGGCGATCATCTCAAGGCTGATGTTCTGGTTGCCGCGCTCGATCCGATTGACGGCGCTCTGGCTGGTGTTGAGCGCCTCGGCCAGCTGCGCCTGTGTCCAGCCACGGTGCTGCCGGGCATCACGGATGAGCTTGCCGATGCGTACGAGGTAGTCGTCTGCCATGGGGCTGAGGTTATCTCAGATATGAGATGGCGCCTTGTGGGGGGTCCGTCCGGGTGATGTCCCGTCAACGGTCGGCGGAGGCCGCTCGGTGGGTACACCGCCCCTTGCGCCACATCCTGATCTCGGTCGGCGGGATGTGCTCGGCGAAGCGGCCGTCCGGGGCACGGGCGCCCAGCAGTGCGCGCAGATCCCGCTCGAATTCCGGCAGCCGGTCCCCGAACAGGTGCGGGGCCGAGTCGGACCGGGAGAACGCCCAGGCCACGAGGGCGTCCACGGTGCGGATCGCGACCTGGCCGGCCGGTACGACCTGCCGGCCCGCGGGCGCGAAACCGGCTCCGGCGAAGACGGCGTCCTCACCGCCCGGTGTCCCGTGGACGAGCACCCCCTGTCCCGCGCGCCGGACCGGGCCCAGGTAGTGCCGTACGAGCTCGCCGATCAGGGCGTACGGGGGAGCGGGCAGCGGCAGCGGTGCCGTGGCCGGTGGCGGGTCCTTCAGGTCGGCGATGTGGACGAGCGTGCCGCCCGGCTCCAGCATCCCCAGGACGGCGGCGGCGACCCGTTCGCGCTCCGTCCAGTGGAAGGACTGCGCGAACGTCACGGTCCGGAACTCGCCCAGTCCGGCCGGCAGGTCCTCGGCCCGGGCGGCCACCCAGTGCGCGTTGGCCACCCCGTCCCCGGCGGCCCGCCGCGCGGCCTCCGCCAGCATGTCCTCGTCCGGGTCGAGCCCGACCGCCTCGGTGAAGAACCGGGCCAGCGGCAGTGTCACGATCCCGGGACCGCACCCCACGTCCAGCAGTCGCCCCCGCCCGTCCAGCCCGAGGGCCCCGGCCAGGGACTCCCCGAGCCCCGGCGCGTACGGCAGCCGCCCCTGTACGTAGTGGACCGCGCTGCCCTGGAACAGCGTCCTGTCCCATCGCCACCCCTCGGGCATGCCGACTCCCTTCGTCGTGGGAGAGCCTGGAGGGGGTGCTCGGGTGTGTGGCGAGCCCGGGCATGACCATCCGGCCCCCATGTACTAGAGTTATCTCGACATCGAGATATCTGCCGAGGCGCACCGCAGCCGCGCGCATCACCGGTCTGGTAGTGAGGGTTACCTAACTTAGCCTGACCTAAGCGGATCGGCCAAGCCCGCGTGGCGGCAGGATGCGGTGGTACGCGCACATCAATGAAGGAGACCGTCGTGTCGGCGAACAGCTTCGACGCCCGCAGCACGCTGCAGGTGGGCGACGAGTCGTACGAGATCTTCCGCCTGGACAAGGTGGAGGGCTCGGCCCGACTCCCCTACAGCCTCAAGGTCCTGCTGGAGAACCTGCTCCGCACGGAGGACGGCGCGAACATCACCGCCGACCACATCCGCGCCCTCGGCACCTGGGACTCGCAGGCCCAGCCCAGCCAGGAGATCCAGTTCACGCCGGCCCGCGTCATCATGCAGGACTTCACCGGTGTGCCCTGTGTCGTCGACCTCGCCACCATGCGTGAGGCCGTCGCGGCCCTCGGTGGCGACCCGGCGAAGATCAACCCGCTCTCCCCGGCCGAGATGGTCATCGACCACTCCGTCATCGCCGACCGGTTCGGCACCAGCGACGCCTTCCAGCAGAACGTCGAGCTGGAGTACGGCCGCAACAAGGAGCGCTACCAGTTCCTGCGCTGGGGCCAGACCGCCTTCGACGACTTCAAGGTCGTCCCGCCGGGCACCGGCATCGTCCACCAGGTGAACATCGAGCACCTCGCCCGGACCGTCATGGTCCGCGGCGGGCAGGCGTACCCCGACACCCTGGTCGGCACCGACTCGCACACCACCATGGTCAACGGCCTCGGGGTGCTGGGCTGGGGCGTCGGCGGCATCGAGGCCGAGGCCGCGATGCTCGGCCAGCCGGTCTCCATGCTGATCCCTCGCGTCGTCGGCTTCAAGCTCACCGGCGAGCTGCCCACCGGCACCACCGCCACCGACCTGGTGCTCACCATCACCGAGATGCTCCGCAAGCACGGCGTCGTCGGCAAGTTCGTCGAGTTCTACGGCGAGGGTGTGGCGGCCACCAGCCTCGCCAACCGCGCCACCATCGGCAACATGTCCCCCGAGTTCGGCTCCACCGCCGCGATCTTCCCGATCGACGACGAGACCCTGAACTACCTCAGGCTCACCGGCCGCTCCGCGCAGCAGGTCGCGCTCGTCGAGGCGTACGCCAAGGAGCAGGGCCTCTGGCTGGACCCGAAGGCCGAGCCGGACTTCTCCGAGAAGCTGGAGCTCGACCTCTCGACGGTCGTCCCGTCCATCGCCGGCCCGAAGCGCCCGCAGGACCGCATCGTCCTCGCGAACGCCGCCGAGCAGTTCAAGAGCGACGTACGCAACTACGTCGCCACCGCCGACGAGGCGGGCGAGGAGTCCTTCCCGGCCTCCGACGCCCCGGCCACCTCCAACGGCGTGCCCACCAACCCGGTCACCGTCACCGCCCCCGACGGCTCGACCTACGAGATCGACCACGGCGCCGTCACCGTCGCCGCGATCACCTCCTGCACCAACACCTCCAACCCGTACGTCATGGTCGCCGCCGCGCTGGTGGCCAAGAAGGCGGTGGAGAAGGGCCTGACCCGCAAGCCGTGGGTCAAGACCACCCTCGCCCCGGGCTCCAAGGTCGTCACCGACTACTTCGACAAGGCGGGCCTCACCCCGTACCTCGACAAGGTCGGCTTCAACCTCGTCGGCTACGGCTGCACCACCTGCATCGGCAACTCCGGCCCGCTGCCGGAGGAGGTCTCCAAGGCCGTCAACGACCACGACCTCGCCGTCACCTCGGTCCTCTCCGGCAACCGCAACTTCGAGGGCCGGATCAACCCCGACGTCAAGATGAACTACCTGGCCTCCCCGCCGCTGGTCGTCGCGTACGCCATCGCGGGCTCCATGAAGGTGGACATCACCAAGGACGTCCTGGGCACCGACCAGGACGGCAACCCGGTCTACCTCAAGGACATCTGGCCCTCCGAGGCCGAGGTCAACGACGTCGTGGCCAACGCCATCGGCGAGGACATGTTCAGCAAGTCCTACTCCGACGTCTTCGCGGGCGACCTCCAGTGGCAGTCGCTGTCCGTCCCGACCGGCAACACCTTCGAGTGGGACCCCGAGTCGACGTACGTCCGCAAGCCCCCGTACTTCGAGGGCATGGGCATGGACCCGGAGCCGGTCTCCGACATCTCCGGCGCCCGCGTCCTCGCCAAGCTGGGCGACTCGGTCACCACCGACCACATCTCCCCGGCCGGTGCCATCAAGGCCGACACCCCGGCCGGCAAGTACCTCACCGAGCACGGTGTGGAGCGTCGTGACTTCAACTCCTACGGCTCGCGCCGAGGCAACCACGAGGTCATGATCCGCGGTACCTTCGCCAACATCCGCCTGCGCAACCAGATCGCGCCGGGCACCGAGGGCGGCTACACCCGCGACTTCACCCAGGACGGCGCGCCGGTCTCCTTCATCTACGACGCGTCGCAGAACTACCAGGCCGCCGGCGTCCCGCTGGTCATCCTGGGCGGCAAGGAGTACGGCTCCGGCTCCTCCCGTGACTGGGCCGCCAAGGGCACCGCGCTGCTCGGCGTCAAGGCCGTCATCACCGAGTCGTACGAGCGCATCCACCGCTCGAACCTCATCGGCATGGGCGTCCTGCCGCTGCAGTTCCCGGCCGGCCAGTCCGCCGACTCGCTCGGCCTGACCGGCGAGGAGACCTTCTCCATCACCGGCGTGTCCGAGCTGAACGAGGGCACCACCCCGAGCACGGTGAAGGTCACCACCGACACCGGCGTCGAGTTCGACGCGGTCGTCCGCATCGACACCCCCGGCGAGGCGGACTACTACCGCAACGGCGGCATCATGCAGTACGTGCTGCGCCAACTCGTCGCTTCTTGATCTGACGTGAACGAGCGCCCTGCCCCCGCATCTCGCGGGGTGTGGGGCGCTCGCGCTCGACGGGGCGGAAGACGCGCCGGTCACCATGACCGCACGTGATCTGTCCCCGGAGCGGAGCCGCGCATCCTTGCGACGACGAAGAACCCCGCACCCGGCACCGGGTGCGGGGTTCTTCCACAGCAAGCCCGGGACTTCAGTCCCGGGCCGTTGACGTGTCGTAGACGTGGAAGCCCCGGCCGCTCTTGCGACCGAGGTGCCCTGCGGCGACCATGCGGCGGAGAAGGGCGGGCGGTGCGTACAACGGCTCCTTGAACTCCTCGTACATGGACTCGGCCACGGCCTGGGCGGTGTCGAGGCCGATGAGGTCGAGCAGGCGCAACGGCCCCATGGGATGGGCGCATCCGAGTTCCATGCCCCGGTCGATGTCCTCCGGCCGTGCCGAGCCGGACTCCACCATCCGTATCGCGCCGAGCAGGTAGGGCACGAGGAGGGCGTTGACGACGAAGCCGGAACGGTCGGGCGCCTGGATGGCCTGTTTGCCCAGTTGCTCGGCGAAGCTGCGGGTGCGGCGCACGGTGTCGGCGTCGGTGGTGAGGGAGGGAATGAGCTCGACCAGCCGCTGTACGGGTACGGGGTTGAAGAAATGCAGGCCGATGACCCGGGCCGGCCGCTCGGTGACGACGGCGAGGTCGACGACGGGGATCGAGGAGGTGTTGGTGGCCAGGACCGCCGCTGGGTCCTCGACCGCCTTGTCCAGGGCGCGCAGGACGTCGGTCTTGATGTCGCGGTTCTCGGCGACTGCTTCGACGACGAACTGGCGGTCGGCCATCTCCGTGAGGTCAAGGGTGAAGGAAACCCTGGTCAGGGCCTGGTCTCGCTGCTCCTCGCTGAGTCTGTGACGTCTCAGGGCTCGGTCGAGGGAAGCGGTGAGCCGGCGGCGGCCTGCCTCGACCGCGTCGGGCGTGGCCTCGGCGACACGGACGTCCAGACCGCTGCGGGCGGCGACTTCGGCGATGCCGGAGCCCATGAGGCCGCAGCCGACGACGCCGAGACGGGTGATGAGGTCCATCTGAGGTCCTGTCTGATGAGTCGCTGTCCAGCTGGAGGTGATCGCCGTCATAGATCGAGGACGAGGCGGGGCCCGCACGAGCGGGAGACGCAGATGAGCATGGTGTCGCCGGCGGCCCGTTCGTCCTCGGACAGCAGCGCGTCGCGGTGGTCGGGCCTGCCGTCCAGCACGTCGGTCTCGCAGGTGCCGCAGGTGCCTTCCCGGCAGGAGAAGTCGACCGCGACGCCGGCTTCCTCCAGCGTTTCGAGCACCGAACGGCCGGGCGCCACGGTGAGAGTGAGCCCGGATCGGGCCAGCTCCAGCTCGAAGGCATCGGCCGGGCCGGTTTCGGCCGTCCGGACCGGGGCGAAGCGTTCGACGCCCAGCGTGCCGGGCGGCCAGGCCGCGCACCGCTCCTGCACCGCGCGCAGCAGGGGTTCGGGACCGCAGGCGTGGACCAGGGTGCCTTCCCGGGGCGCGCCGAGGAACGTGGCGAGGTCCAGCAGGCCGTACTCGTCCTGCGGACGGACGAGGACCCGGTGCCCGTACGGGGCGAGACGGTCCAGGAATGCCATGGAGGTCCGGGTGCGGCCGCCGTACAGCAGACGCCAGTCGGCCCCTGCGGCCTCGGCTGCCTCGACCATGGGCAGGACGGGTGTGATGCCGACACCGCCGGCGATGAAGAGGTGACGTTCGGCCGGCCGCAGCGGGAAGTTGTTCCGCGGCCCGCGCACCCGTACCTCGGTGCCCTCGTGGAGGTGGTCGTGGACGTACGCCGACCCCCCACGGCCGTCGGGCTCGCGCAGGACGGCGATCCGCCAGGCGTCGCGTTCGGCCGGATGTCCGCACAGGGAGTACTGACGGATCAGTTCGCCGCCCTCGCCGTCGTACAGGAACAGGTCGACGTGGGCGCCCGGGGTCCAGGCGGGCAGCGGGCCGCCGTCCGGGCGGCGCAGGGTGAGGGAGACGACGTCGTCCGCGGCCCGGGTGAGGGTCTCCACGGTGAGCATCGCGTCGACCGTGGTCAGTGGGTCGTTCATGGTGGTTCAGCTCCGGGGTCAGGCCGGTGTCGGCACGTGCAGCAGGAGTGCGTCGCCCTGGCCGCCGCCTCCGCACAGGGCCGCCGCTCCGCTGCCGCCTCCGCGCCGTCGCAGCTCGGCGGCGAGGGTCAGGACCAGCCGGGCGCCGGTCATGCCGACCGGGTGCCCGAGCGCGATGGCCCCGCCGTTGACGTTCACCTTGTCCAGGGGGATGTCCAGCTCCCGTACGGAGGCCAGGGCCACCGAGGCGAACGCCTCGTTGATCTCGAAGAGGTCCAGGTCGGCCGCCTCGAGCCGGCCGTCCCGGGACAACGCGTCACGGATCGCGCCGGCCGGCTGGACGAGCAGGGAGGGGTCGGGGCCCGCGACCGTGCCGTAGGCTCCGATCTCGGCGAGCGGAGCCAGACCCTCCCGCCGGGCACGCTCGGCACTCATCACGACGACGGCCGCGGCCCCGTCGGAGAGCTGCGAGGCGTTGCCCGCCGTGATGGTGCCCGTGCCGGAGAAGGCCGGCCTCAGGAGCCCCAGGCTCTCGCCGGTGGTCCCGGGCCGTACGCCCTCGTCGGCCGCGACCACCGTCTCGCCCCGGCGCCCGGCCACGGTGACGGGGGTGATCTCCTCCGACAACGCACCCGACCTCTGGGCCTGGGCGGCCCTTTGATGGGAGAGGGCGCTGTACTCGTCCTGTTCCTCACGGGTCAGGCCGTACGGCCGTTGGTAGCGCTCGGTCGCCGCCCCCATGGAGACGCCGTCGAAGGCGCAGACCAGCGCATCGCGGTCGAGGGCGTCCTCCGCCGCCGCCGAACCGTACTTCCAGCCGGTGCGGGGTCCGCGCAGCAGGTGGGGGGCGTTCGACATGGACTCCATGCCGCCTGCCACGACCACTTCGTGACGCCCCGAGGCGATCATGAGGTCGGCCAGGGCGATGGCGTGCAGTCCGGACGGGCAGAGCTTGTTGACGGTGCTCGCGGGCACGGAGAAGGGGATGCCGGCCCGGACCGCGGCCTGCCGGGCCGGGTTGGGGCCGACTCCGGCCTGGACGACATGGCCCATGACGACGGCTTCCACGGCTGCCGGCTCCAGGTCGACGGCGGCCAGGGCGGCGCGGACGGCGGCGGCGCCGAGGTCGACCGCGGACAGGGAGCCGAGGGCGCCCAGCAGTCTGCCGACGGGCGTCCTGGTGCCGGCGACGATGACGGATCCGGGCATGGCCGGGACCTCCTGGGGTGGGGGACGGGGTCAGGCGGCCGTGCCGGCGTCCACGGCACGGCCGGCGATCAGATGGGCCGTCTCGTTGACCGAGTGCAGGACGATACGGCCGCCGGGCATGCGCCGGACCCGGCTGACGGACGTGTAGTCGGGGTGGAACCAGAACATGGTGGGCAGGCCCAGCACCGCGGCCAGGTAGGTGTTGGTGATGCCGCCGTGGCACACGGCCGCGACCCGCGCGCCGGGATGGGCGTCGAGAATGGTGTCCATGGCCCGAACGGCACGTGCCCGAAAGGCGTCCCGGTCCAGGTCGGGCACGAAGTCCTCGAAGCGTCCCTCGGCGAGGGCCGCCGCCCGGGGATCGTCGGCGCCGATCTGCTCGGGCGGCGTGTAGGGCTGGGACACGTCCGTGTCCCACTCGCGCAGGTCGTCGAGGACGGTGGCGGTCATGCCGGTGAGCCGTTCCAGGGGCGCGGCGGTTTCCCGGGCCCGCCGGTACGGGCTGACGTAGAGGGCGTCGAGGTCCTCGTGTGCGAACCAGGCGGCGAGCTGCTCGGCCTGGGCGATGCCCTCCGGGGCCAGCCCCGGGTCGAACACACCGGCCAGTGGGAGGCCGTGCCGGATGAGCAGGAGTTCGGTCATGGTGATCCTTCACAGGGATGAGCGGGCGCGACGCGAGGGGGCACAGGGGGAGCGGGCGCAGCGGTGCGCCGGCTCAGCCGGCGATGGTCCGTTCGGAGGCCCAGTAGGGTCGGCGCATCGCGCGTTTGTCGAGCTTGCCCATCGCGTTGCGCAGGAGTTCGGGGACGAACTCGTACGACTTCGGGCACTTGTAGGCGGCCAGGCGCTCGCGGCAGAACCGGTCGAGTTCGTCGGCCGGCGGTTCGTCCGCCGCCACGACGAGCGCCCGCAGGGACTCGCCGAAGTCCGGGTCGGGGACGCCGATGACGGCGACCTCGGCGACCGCGGGGTGCCGGCGCAGTACGGCTTCGCTCTCGGCCGGGTAGAGGTTGACGCCGCCGGAGACCACGACGTCCGCGGCCCGGTCGGTGATGAAGATGTAGCCGTCCGCGTCGACGTAGCCGATGTCGCCGAGGGTGAAGACACCGGGCGCGAGGTAGGCGGCCTTGGTCTTGTCCGGGTCCGCGTGGTAGCGGACGCCCTGGTCCTCGGGGGCCCGGAAGGCCAGCAGTCCTGGTTCGCCGGGCGGCAGTCGCCGGCCGTCGTCGTCGGTGACCAGGACCTCGAAGGGGGGCCGTGCCCGTCCGACCGACCCCGGGTGGGCCAGCCACTCGGTGCTGCTGATACGTGCCACGGTGCCCGCTTCGCTGGCGCCGTACGACTCGGTGAGCACGGGACCGAACCAGTCGATCATGGCACGCTTCACGTCCGGCGGACACGCGGAGCCGGTGTGGGAGACCTGCCGCAGGCTGGAGACGTCGTAGCGGGCGCGGACCTCGTCCGGGAGGGCGAGCAGCCGCTGGAAGTGGGTGGGCACCATCACCGTCGAGGACACCCGCCACTTCTCAACCCGGCTCAGGAACGTCTCGGCGTCGTATCTGCCGAGGACGACCACCGGTCGGCCGGCCGCCAGATGCCTTAGCGAGGTCAGCGGGGCGTTGTGCTGCAGGGGACCGCACACCAGGTGCGGTCCCGGAGGGAATCCGGGCCGTGCGGACATGGCGGCGAGATAGGCGGAGCTGTCCGCGACCGGCTCGCCGACCCAGCGCACCTCGGTGCCGCGCGCCCGTCCGGTGGTTCCCGAGGTGTAGACGAGCGGCGGCCGGGCGGGCCGGCCCGCGGGGAGGGTGTGCCCGTCGGGTGCGGCGGCCAGCCACCGGTCCCAGTCGAAGGCGTGTCCGAGCGCCGGGGTTCCGTGCACCACCACCGGCAGGCCCAGTTCGCGGGCCGCGTCGAGTGCGGCACCCGCGCCGACGGGTCCGGCGATGATCGCTGTCGCGCCCGCGTCGATGATCTGCTCCACGAGCTCGCCCGAGGTGAGGTTCCGGGACGTGGCGACGGTCCCCACTCCGGCGCGCAGGCCGGCCAGATGGGCCACCAGTGTCGGGATGGCGTTGTCACCGAGGACGGCGATCCGGTCCTCAGGGCCGGGCGCGAACTCCAGCAGCCGGGCGGCCGCCCGGGCCACCTGGTCGGCGAGGCGGGACCAGGACAGGACGTCCAGGTCGTCCGCCAGGGCGGGCTCGTCGGGTGACTCCTGGGCGCGACGGTCGAGTGGCAGCAGCGACATGGCTCCTCCGGCGGCTCCTCGGGTCTCTCCCGATTTCAGGGGAGAGGAGACACTGAGACTGTAGCGTTTATCAAGAAAGTGCGGAACACTCTGATCCTGGGAGTAGTCATTCCCGCCTGTTTCAGCGGGTGGCAGGTGCGCTACCCGTTTCCGGTTACTCAATCCACCGTCTGGTAAGTGCCCGAGGAGGAGCCATGTCCGAGCTGGATCCGGACGCATGGCGCAGGCAGGTCCGGCAGTGGCTGGCCACCGTGCTGGAACCGGTGCGGGCGCCGGACTCCGCCACGGAGGCCGCCGACCTCGCCGTGTTCCACAACCTTCCCCAGGACGAGGAACGCCTGCTGCTGGAGCGCTGCCGCGCCTACCAGCGAGCCCGGTTCGACGCCGGCTACCAGGCGCTCACCCTCCCCGTGGACAAGGGCGGCGCGGGCCTGACCGCCGCCCATGCGGCGGCGTTCGCCGAGGAGGAGTCGGCCTTCGAGGTACCGCCGTCCACCGAACTGATCAGCGTCACCGTGCGGCTGGTCGCGATGGCCGTCTCCCTGTTCGGGACCGCCGAGCAGCGCCGCGAGCACGCACGCGCCTTCCTGCGCACCGACCTGCTGGCCTGCCAGCTCTTCAGCGAGCCCGGCGCCGGATCCGACCTCGCGGCCCTGCGCACCCGCGCCCGGCAGGAGGGTGAGACATGGGTGATCGACGGTCAGAAGGTGTGGACCTCGGGCGCCCAGTTCGCCTACTACGGTCTGCTGCTCGCCCGCACCGACCCGGACGTCGTCAAACAGGCCGGCATCACCGCCTTTCTGGTGCCGATGGACGCGCCCGGAGTGGAGGTGCGCCCCATCCGTCAGATGAGCGGCGGCGCCTCCTTCAACGAGGTCTTCCTCAGCGGCGTACGCGTCCCCGACCGGCTCCGGATCGGCCGACCGGGCCAGGGCTGGGAGGTCGCCACCGCCACCCTCGCCTTCGAACGCACCGCCTCCGGCAGCGGCAACCGCCGCAAGGGCGGCACCTTCACGGACGTCCTCGCACTCGCCCGCTCCCTCGGGCGCACCGAGGACCCGCTGGTCCGCCAGCGTCTCGCCGACCTGTACATCCGTGCCGCCCTGCGCGCGGCGACCGTCGAACGCGTCGCCAGGACGAGCGCGGCAGGCGGCCGCCCGGGCCCGGAGGCGTCGTTGACCAAACTCATGGCCTCCGAACTGCTCACCCGCACAGGGCAGGTCGCCGCCGAGGTGATGGGGGCGCGGATCAGCGCCGACACCGGGGAACCGGGCACCTTCGCCTGGACCGGGCATCTCCTCGGCGCGCCCGGCTACCGGCTGGCCGGAGGCACCGATCAGATCCAGCGCAACCTGATCGGCGAACGGGTGCTCGGGCTGCCGCCCGAGCCCCGGGTGGACCGGGTGCCGTTCTCGCAGCTCCCCGGCAACTGAGGCACCACGCCTCGTCTCGGCACACACAGAGGAGTGACATCGATGGATCTGGGACTGACGGGCGCCAAGGCGCTGGTGACCGGTGCGAGCCGGGGCATAGGCCGGGCGGTCGCCGCGACACTGGCGGCCGAGGGCTGCGCCCTGGCACTGTGCGCCCGGGGCGAGGAAGGACTGGCCAAGACCGCCGCCGAACTGCGCGCCGAGGGTGCCACCGTGTTCGAGGCGGCGGTCGACGTCACCGACCCGGCCGCCCTCGCCGGCTTCGTGGAGCGGGCGGCCGGCGCACTCGGCGGTCTGGACCTGCTGGTGTCCAACGTGTCGGCGGGCAATGTGAAGGGCCCCGAGTCCTGGGAAGCCAGCCTGCGCGGAGACCTGATCCCGTTCGCGGGACTCGTCGAGGCCGCCCTGCCCCATCTGGAGGCCTCCGACCGGGCCGCCGTCGTGGCCATCGGCACCACCAACGCCTCCGACACCGCGCGTCCGGCCGGGGCGAACTCCTACTCCGCGCTCAAGGCGGCCGTCGTCCAGCACGCCTCCGCGCTCGCCCACGCCCTCGCACCGAAGGGCATCCGCGTCAACACCGTCTCGCCCGGCCCGATCGACTTCCCCGGCGGCGCCTGGGAGACCATCCGCACCAGCCGTCCGGAGGTCTACGAGGAGGTGCTCGCCAAGCTTCCGATCGGCCGCTACGGCACCGCGGAGGACGTCGCCGCGGCGGTGGCGTTCCTGCTCGGGCGGACCGGCTCCTTCTGCGTCGGGGTCAACCTCGTGGTGGACGGCGGGCTGCTCACCCGCGTCCAGTACTGAGCCGTGGCGGGCCCGGCAGGCCGCCTGGACGCCGTACTCGTGTGCGGTGGCCGCTGGCACGACTTCGACCACGCGCGGCTCCGGCTGCTGGAACTGCTCGCCCAGCATCCGAGGGTGCGCACGACCGTCCACCAGGACTACGACTGTGTGGACGCCCTCGACCGGGCGGACCTGCTGGTCACCTACACCTGCGACGTCCGGCCCCGCCCGGCGCAGCGGGCCGCGCTCGCCCGGATGGTCGAGCGGGGTGGCCGCTGGCTCGCCCTGCACGGCACCAACGCCGTGATCGAGCCGTCAGCGCACGGCGGGACACGGGAGTTCACGACCCCGCGGCTCCTCGGGGAACTGGCTCAGGTGCTCGGCAGCCAGTTCCTGGCCCACCCGCCGATCGAGCCGTACGAGGTGCGCGTCACCGATCCCGGCCATCCGCTGGTCGCCGGGATCGGCCCGTTCACGGTCACCGACGAGCTGTACGTCTGCGAACTGCACGGAGAGCTGGAGGTGTTGCTGCACGCCGAGTACACCGGGCCCTGCCGTGGCTTCGCCGAGGGAGACACGGCGGCCCTCGACCGCGCGCCCCGACCGGTGCTGTACCTCAAGCGGCACGGTCTCGGTGAGGTCTGCTACTTCACCCTCGGTCACTGCCGGGGCCGTCACGACATGCAGGACCTGGGTGTGGTCGACACCGGGCGGGTGGACCGCGGGCCCTGGGAGACGCCGGAGTTCCTGACGGTCCTCGGGCGTTGCGTGGAACGGGCGGTGACCGGTCGCGGCCCCGCGCAGGAGCGGGCCGGCGCCTGAGTCGGACTCGGGCGCCGGCCCTGCGCGGGGGCGGCTCACGCCTGCGGCAGCACCACCGCCCGGCCGCTGATGTCACCGGCGTGCAGACGCTCGTACGCCGCGGGCACCTCGTCGAGTGTGAAGGTCTCCACGTGCGAGGAGACCACCCCCTGTCGGGCCAGCTCGACCACCTCCATGAGCTCCCGGCGGCTGCCCCAGTAGGGGAACGAGGCGGAGACCTCGAACGGCAGCCCGCCGCCGAAGCCGACCGCCAGGGTGCCTCCGCCGAGGCCGACGATCGTCACGTCGCCCTCCACGGCCACCGCGGCCGCGGCCACGGCGAGCGTCGCCTCGGCGCCCACGAAGTCCAGGACCACTTCCGCCCCGATCCCGCCGGTGAGCTCCCGTACCCGTGCGGCCGCCGCGACGTCGGAGAGCAGCGTTTCGTGGGCGCCGACGGCATGGGCCAGCTCCAGCTTCTCCTTGTTCACGTCGAGGGCCACCACCGTGGCCGGTGTCAGGGCGCGGAGCAACTGCACGGCCAGGTGCCCCAGGCCGCCGACTCCGACGACCACCGCCGTGCTGCCCGGGACCAGCTTGGGCAGCGATTTCCTGATGGCGTGATAGGGCGTCAGCCCCGCGTCGGTGAGCGGGGCGGCCTGTACCGGGTCCAGTCCGTTCAGGGGCACGAGATGGCGGGGCGAGTCCACCAGCATGTACTCGGCGAGCGCACCCGGAGAGCCGAGTCCCGGCGGCAGGATGCCGAGCCCGGCGGCATGCGGGCAGCAGTTCTCCTTGCCCACCGCGCACTGGGGGCACTGCCCGCAGCCCCAGGGCCCGTACACCGCCACCTCGTCGCCTTCCGCGACCGCGGTGACCCCGCTGCCCACCGCCGCGACGGTGCCGACGCCCTCGTGGCCGAGCGTCATCGGCAGCGCGTAGGGGAACTGTTCCTCGGGCCACCCCATGACGGCCAGGTCGGAGTGGCACAGCCCCGCCGCGGTCACCTTCAACAGCACCTGCCCCGGCCCCGGTCGGGGCTCGGGAACCTCGACGACCTCGGGGGCCTGTCCGACCCTCCGGTACTGCACAGCCTTCATTGTTCGGTCTCCTTGTCGACAGCGGGCAGGGCGTCGCCGTCCGAGAGAGCCTCGGAGCCGACACGCGAGTGGCTTCCCCTCCGGCGGCGCAGAACGGCGGGCAGGGTGAGCCGGCCACCCGTCAGGACCAGCGCCACGATGAGGACGGAGCCGGTGAACAGGCTGGCGGCCCACTGGGCGCTGGTGGCGAGCCCCAGTCCCGTGATACCGGTCCCGAGCAGGAGGACCGCGAGGACGGTGCCCCAGGCGTTGAAGCGGCCCGCGCGCAGCTGGGTCGCCCCGACGAAGGCGGCGGCATAGGCCGACAGCAGATACGGGGTGCCCGCGGTGGGTGATCCGGAACCGACCGAGGACGCGAAGACCACGCCGGCGAAACCGGAGAGCAGCGCGGAGGCCACCAGGGTCAGAAAACGCAGCCGGTCGGTACGCACGCCCTGCAGCCGGGCCGCGTCGGCGTTGAAGCCGGTGGCGTACAACCGGCGTCCCGTGGCGGTGTGTTCCAGCAGGAACCAGATGGTCAGCGCGGCGAGCAGCAGATACAGCACCGGCAGCGTGATGCCTCCGGCGTCGAGCTGGGCGACGCTCGCGAACGGCTTGGCGAGCAACTGCACACCGGTGATGGAGCTGTCGTCGGTGACCATGGTGATCAGTGACTGGATCAGCGCCCCGGTGGCCAGGGTGGCGATGAACGAGTCGACGCGCAGGAACACGACCACGATCCCGTTGACGACTCCCACCAGCAGTGCGGCCGTCATCGCCAGGGCGACGGCCACGCCGGGACCGAGTCCGGCGGAGACCAGGAAGCGGGCGGTCAGCACGCTGGTGAGCGACATGGTGTAGGCGACCGACAGGTCGAAGACGCGCGCGGCCAGGGGCGGTACGACGCTCAGTGCCACCAGGCCGGCCACCGCGTTGCCGTTCAGTACCTGCTTGACCGTGATGACGGTCGGGAACGTGTCCGGCGCCCAGACGGAGAAGATCACGACGATGACCAGCCACACGTACACGGCGCCGATGTTCCGGAACGAACAGGCGGCCGCGGCCCGTCGGACCGGTGTCCCCCGGAGGAACGGTGCGGACCTCCGCGCTGCGGTGGGCGGGCGTTCCACCGCCCGGGTCGGGGTCGATGTCATGTCACTCGGTTCCTTCCATCGCGTGCACGAGCGCGCGCTCGGTGATGTCCCGGCCACTGATCTCCCGGGCGATCCGGCCGTCCCGTACCACCAGGACACGGGTGCACAGCGCGAGCAGGTCCTGGGTGTCGGAGGAGCAGACGATGACACCCATGCCCTCCTCGGCCTGCCGCTCTATCAGGTCGTACAGCTGCAGGCGGGTGGCGATGTCCACGCCGGCCGTGGGTTCGCACAGCGCCAGCACGGGCGGGCGCTGTGCCAGACAGCGGGCCATGACGACCTTCTGCTGGTTGCCGCCGCTCAGGGTGGTGATCCGGGCGCCGGGGCCGGCCGTGCGCACCCCGACCCGCCGGATCCACTCCTCGACCAGGGCGGATTCGCGGCGCCGGGGCAGCAGCCCGATCCTCGCGCGCAGGCGTTGCAGGAGCGGGAGGGTGAGGTTCTCGCCGACCGAGAAGTCGCCGATGACTCCCTCGGTCGCCCGGTCCGCCGGGACCATGGGCAGGCCCAGCATGTCGGCGTCGCGCGCCTCGGTCCATCGGTCGGAGCGTTGCGGCAGCCGCAGCCGGCCGCTCACCGGTCCGGTACGGGCGCCGCACACCGCGTAGGGCACGATCTCGTGCCCGGAGCCGACCAGGCCGGTGATGCCCAGGAGTTCGCCCCGGGCCAGGTCGAGGTCGACTCCTCGCAGCGGCCCGGCCCGCAGACCGCGTACCTCCAGTACGGCCGGGGTGGGACGGGAGGAGCGCGCCGGACGGTGGTCCGTGCCGGTCGCGGTTCCCGTGTCCTCGCCCGCCATGAGTTCGGTGAGGGAGCGGGGGGTGAGGTCGGCGACCGGTCGGGTGGCGACGCGGCGCCCGCCGCGGATGACGGTGACCCGGTCGGCGAGCGCGAAGATCTCGTCCATGCGGTGCGAGACGTACAGGACGCCGGCGCCGGCGTCACGGATCTCCCGCACGATGTCGAAGAGACGGGCCACCTCGCCGGGCGGGAGCACGGCGGTGGGCTCGTCGAGGACCAGGACACCGCGGCCGCCCTCCCAGCCCTGGAGCGCGGCGGCGATGGCCACCACCGTGCGCTGGACGGGGGTCGCCTTCGCCAGGGGACGGTGTACGTCGATGTCGACGCCGAACCGTTCGACGAGGGCGCTCGTCCGCCTCGACATCTCCGGCCAGTCGACGTTGCCCAGGGCCGTGCGGGCGAAGCCGTGGCTGAGGGCCAGGTTGTCGATGGCGCTCAACTCGCCCACCAGGCCCAGTTCCTGGTGGACGAAGCGGAGCCGGTCGTGGCGGGAGGCGGTGGCGTGGCCGAGGTCGAAGGGTTCGCCGTCGAGTTCCGCCACCGCACCGGGCTCCGCGTGGTGGTAGCCGGCGAGGATCTTGATGAGGGTGGACTTGCCGGAGCCGTTGGGTCCGATGAGGGCGTGGATCTCGCCGGGTGCGACCTCGAGATCCACGTCGGTCAGTGCCTGGGTTCCGCCGAATCTCTTCGACAGAGCGGCCACCCGCAGTATCGGCCGGTCCGTCTGCCGGACCGCACCGTCCGTGTCAGAGCGAGTCCTTGACGACATGTCAGTCACGACGGCCCTCCGTCCCCGCGTGGGAGGGGTGCCGCCGCCGGCTCGGGCCGGCGGCGGTCGGCCGGGTCAACTCAGGCCCCAGAGCGCCTTGAACTGCTGCTCGTAGCTCTCGACGATCGGGAAGTCGCCGTCGGCGGAGGGCAGGTTGTCCTTGGTGACGAGCATGTTGGGCAGGGCCGCCTTCTGGTCGACGGCCATGGACTGGCCGGTGAAGTGCCGGGCCAGCGCGTCGACCTGGAGCCATGCGGTCTCGTGGGAGTTGAGTGCCATCGCGCCGTCGGTGAGACCGCTCTGGATGTACTGGTAGTTCTGCGCGTCGCCGACGTTGACGACGATGTGCTTGCCGGTGATGCCGGCGGTCTTCAGGGCGGCGGGCACGCCCACGTTGAGCAGGCCGAGGGAGAAGACGACATGGGTCACCTTCGGGTGTGACCGGAGATAGGACACCACGCGGTCCGGCATGTCCTTGCCCACCGCGGTGATCGGCACGTCGACGTTGTCGAGCGCGCAACCGGCACACCACTGCTTGTAGGTGGCCGCGAAGGAGTCCTTGACGGGCTTGAGGATCGTGTAGGCCGGCAGATCGAAGTACACGGTGTCCGCTTTGCCACCGCTGTTCGACACCACCCACGAGGCGAGCATCCGGCCCTGGACACCGACGTCCTTGGGCCCGTTCTTGAGCAGGGAGATGCCGTCGCCCACGACGTCGTCGGCGTTCGACTGGACGACCGGGATGCCGGCTGCCTTCAGCTGTGCCAGCTGCTTGCTGTAGACCGCGCGCGGGAAGCCGGAGGCGACCACGGCGTCCGGCCGGTCGCGGACGGCCTGCTCGTAGGCGGCCTGGACGGATTCCGGCGTGCCCTGGGTGGCGATCTGCTTCACCTTCCAGCCGAGTTGCCCCGCCGCCCGGGTGAAGAAGTCGGCGAGGTCCTTGCAGGACTGGACGCCGCAGAGGATGAAGTCGATCTTCTTGCCCCTGGGGACGGGTTTGCCGACGGGCTGGGTGACGGAGATCGCGGCCGGGCGCTCCGCGTACGTCTTCAGAGCGGTGCGGGCCGCCGTCAGGCCGGGGGAGCCGGGTGCGGCCGCCTGCGAGGAGCCGGCGGCCGGAGTGGTGCCGCTCCCGCACGCCGTCACGGTGAGCAGGGCGGCGGCGGGGACGATCGCGGTGAGGGCGCGGCGGACCGCGCGACCGGGTCTGGAACTCATCGTTGAGAACTCCCGTGGTGTGGCGCCTGGGCTGCCGTGACCCGCGGCGCGGGGCGGAACGGCACGGCGACAGATCTGAGGGTGCGTCGATCGCCGGCGTGGGGTACGGCGCGGGCCGCCGGGGAGGTCCCCGCGGCGCTGGCACCGGGCCGGCCGAAGACCGTCCCGGATCGGAGAAACTTATGAGGCACTACAGCCTCGAGTGGCTCGGAGTGTGACACGCCGCAGCGCCCTTGGGGAGGGGAAGTGTCAAGAAATTTCTGCACCCCTCGCCGCATTCCGTGCTGACCTCGGCCGATGCCGTCCTGATTCGCGGTCGAGGGTGTTGCTCCGCACTGCAAGCCGTAACTACACTCACTCTAAAGTTTCTGCCGGAGGAGAGATGATGGACGAAACATCGGAGCTGGGTACCGCGCGGTGCCCCGGGCCCAGCGTCCAGGACTACCTCGACCAGGACAGCCGCCCGGTCCCGGCCGCCCTGAGGTTCGAGCGGAACGATCCCCTCGGCAGCGAGGACATCGACACCGCCCGCTTCACCTCCCGTGAGTGGGCCGAACGCGAGATGCGGCAGGTCTGGCGGCGCGTGTGGCAGTTCGCCTGCCTGGAGAGCGAGATCCCCGAGGTCGGCGACCACGAGGTCTACGAGATCGGCGACGACTCGCTCATCGTCGTACGTACGGCCCCCGACGAGATCCGCGCCTTCGTCAACGTGTGCCTGCACCGCGGACGCAAACTGCGCACCGGCGGCGGCAACGTGAGCGAGTTCCGCTGCTCGTTCCACGGCTTCGCCTGGAACCTCGACGGCACGATGCAGACCCCGCCCTGCGCCTGGGACTTTCCGCACGTCACCCCCGAGAAGTTCGCCCTTCCCGAGGCCCGGGTCGCCACCTGGCGCGGCTTCGTCTTCATCAACATGGACCCGTACGCGGAGTCCTTCGACAGCTACCGCGGCACCTTCGACGACTACTACGTCTGGCCGCTGGAGAACCGCTACAAGTCGCTGCACATCGCCAAGGTCCTGCCCTGCAACTGGAAGGTCGCCCAGGACGCGTTCATCGAGTCCTTCCATGTCATCGCCACACACCCGCAGATGCTGCCGTGGCTCGCCGACGCCAACTCCCAGTACGACGTCATGGCGGACCAGCCGAACTGGAACCGGATGATCAACATCCAGGGCGCGCCCAGCCCGCACGTGGCGGACTCCGTCACGGAGGAGGACGTCCTGGAGACCTTCTACGACTCGCGCGCCTTCTACTCCGCCGCCCAGGGCCGTGACCTGGTACGGCAGGAGGGCGACGAACTCCCCGCGATCCCGCCCGGCGGCACCGCCCGCCACGTCCTCGCGGAGCGGATGCGCGAGCAGCTCGCGGCCACCTCGACGCAGGACTTCTCGCAGACCGCGGACACCGAACTGCTCGACGCCATCAACTACTTGCTGTTCCCCAACTTCAACCCCTGGGGCGGCGCCAAGTCCAACATCATCTACCGGTTCCGGCCCCACGGCCTGGACCCCGACTCCTGCACCGCCGAGATCATCTTCATGTCCTCCCCGAAGCAGCCCGGCGAGATGCCGCCCCCGGCGAAGATCCGCTGGGTGCCGCAGGACATGCTCTTCGCCGACATCCCCGAACTCGGTGTGCTGGGGCCCGTCTTCGACCAGGACTGCGAGAACCTGCCCTACGTCCAGCAGGGGCTGAAGGCGATGCGCAAGCCGGGCATCACGCTCGCCAACTACCAGGAGAGCCGCATCCGCCACTTCAACCGGACGCTCGACCAGTGGATGGAGAAGTGACCCACCGGGTGTCCGTCAGGCCCCTGGGCGCCGAACTCGACGTACTCGACGGCGAGGACCTGTTCACCGCCGCTGGGCGCCTCGGCTACCGCTGGCCCACCGTCTGCGGCGGCAAGGGCACCTGTCGCACCTGCTTCGTCCAGGTGGAGGAGGGCGTCGAGAACTGTTCCCCCCGTGGGCCCGCTGGAACGCGAGGGCATCGAGGCCCTGCGCAGACCGGTGGACGGCCTGACCCGGCTCGCCTGCCGGCTCCGGGTCGAGGGCCCGGTGACCGTGACCAAGCGCGGCGTGCGCCGCCGAGTGCAGGAGTGAGGCCCCGATGTCCAAGCAAGTGATCCACCCGCTGACCGGGCATGTGTACCGGCTCACCGAGGACGGACTGGTCGAGGTGACCGACCCCGAGACCGGGGCGCGGGGTGTCTTCGACTTCCAGGCGCGCTGGCAGTCGGGCGAACTGCGCCACGCCGATCTCCAGATGGCCGGCTGGGTCGGCCGTCTCGCCCAGCGGCGCACGGCGCCCCCGCAGGAGGGGTGACGCCGTGCCCTCGCGCACCACGCGGGTCGTCTGCCTGAAGCGCCGGCCCGTGAGGGAACCGGTCGCCGGTGACTTCGCCGTCGAGGAACGCCCGCTGCCGCCCCTCGGCGAGGGACAGGTCCTCGTCCGGAACCTCTACATGAGCGTCGACCCGTCCATGCGCGGACGGCTGGAGACCACCGAGAAGCACTACACGCACAACTTCACCCCCGGTTCACCGCTGGACGGGCGGGCCCTCGGTGTCGTGGAGGAGAGCCGCTGTCCCGCCGTTCCGCAGGGCGCCTTCGTCCGTCACCAGCTGGGCTGGCGGGAGCGGGTGGTACTGAACGGGGCGGACACCGACGGCGCGGCGCGCATCGACCCGCGACTTGCCCCGCTGCCCACCTGGCTGGGGCTGCTCGGCCAGACCGGCTTCACCGCCTACGTCGGCCTGACCCGGATCGCGCAGCTGCGTCCCGGTGACACCGTCCTCGTGTCGGCTGCGGCCGGCGCCGTCGGCACCGCCGCCGGCCAGTTCGCGCGGCTGCTGGGCGCGGACCGTGTCGTCGGCACCGCCGGCGGACCGGACAAGTGCGCGCTCCTGGTCGAGGAGTTCGGCTACGACGCTGCGGCGGACTACCGTGCCGAGCCGGTGCGCGAGGCGCTGGCGCGGATGGCACCCGACGGCATCGACGTGTACTTCGACAACGTCGGCGGAGAGCAGCTCGCCGCCGCCCTGCACGCGCTGCGGACCGGCGGCAGGGTCGCCCTGTGCGGCATGATGTCGCAGTTCGGGGGCGAGCGGCGGACCGTGGACATCAACCAGTTGATCCAGGCGGTCCTCAAGCGGCTGACGCTGTCCGGGTTCATCGTCCGCGACCACGACGACCTGCGGCCGGAGTTCGAGCGGCGGGTCGCGGGCTGGCTCGCCGAAGGCCGCATCACCGCGCGCGAGACGGTCGTGGACGGTCTGGAGAACGCCGCGGGGGCGCTGCTGTCCCTGCTCGGCGGCGGCAATGTCGGCAAGATGCTGGTGCGGCTGGCCGATTGACGATTGACGACTGACAACTGACGACTGACGACTGACGGATCGAACGCCTGAAGCGGCGTCCCCGGAGATGGGGCGCCGCTTCAGGCGTTTCAGCGCATGGGGCGTGACTCGGCGACGGTGTGGGCCGTCAGGGAGACCCCGACCCGGGTCAGCCCCGCCACGGCCGCCCGGAAGTCCTTCATGTGCGGGGTGGCGAAATGCTCGTCCAGGGCCTGTTGGGAGGCCCAGTGCTCGAACACCCGGATGCGCCGCTCGCCGTCGGGATCGGCGGTCATGGCGTAGTCCAGGCAGCCGGGTTCCGCCTCACGGGTCCGCCGGCCCAGCTCGACGAGGGCCTTCAGCACGGTGGCGCGGTCGCCGGGTTCGTAGTCCATCCAGCCGGCGACGACGACTTCCCCTGCCATGGTGTGTTCCCTTCGTGGTCACGGGCGTGGGCCCGCCGTTCCGTCAGGGGGAGCGGCGGGCCCACGCGTTCCTCAGAGGCCGAGTGCGGCCGGCACGCTGTCCACGGTCAGCGTGCCCTTGTCGCCGTCCACCGTGATCACCATGCCGTCCCGCAGCCGTCGCGTCCCGTTCTCGACGGAGATCACGGCCGGGATGCCCAGCTCGCGGCAGACCACCACGGCGTGGCTGTTGAGGGCGCCCACGTCCACGACGGCCGCCCCGGCGACCAGGAACAGCGGGGTCCAGGCCGCGTCCGTGATCGGCGCGACCAGCACCTCACCGGGCTCCAGAGCCTCGCACGAGGCCGGGTCGGTGACCACCCGCACCCTGCCGGTGTACGTGCCGTGGCTGCCGCCCACGCCGGTGAGGACATCGCCCTCGACGGCCGCCGAGGTCCGTTCCTCCGCGCGCCGCGGCCAGGTGTCGACCGCGGTCCGGGCGTCGTCGGCGACGAAGAACGGCGGCTCCAGGTCGTACAGACCCGCGTACTCCTCGAGCCGCCGGGCGATCACCGGGCCGAAGGACTCCGGAGCGGCGACATAGTCGTCCAGTTCGGTGTCCAGCAGCATCATCACGTCCTCGGGCCGGGCGAACAGCCCCGCCTCGACGCCGCGGCGACCGAGTTCCCGTACGGCCATGCGGATCTCGTTGACGACGGTGACGCAGTTGGCCTTGGTGCGCTCGCGGGCCGGGATCCACACCTGGGAGGCGTGCATGCCGGCGTCGAACATGGGCTGGGTCTCCTCGGGCAGCGCGGCCCGGATCTCCCCGGCCGTGCGCTCGCGCCCCTCCGTCAGCCGCTTCTGGCGGGCGGCGGGGGAGGAGTCGTCGGGACTGTGCCGAATCCGGTCGACCAGGGCCAGCGCCTGGACGGGCGCCGCCTCCCAGGACAGCGCGTGGATGTCCCACTCGTTGGGGCCGCGGTCGCCGGACTCCGCCAGGAACTCCTCGAAGGAGTCACGGAACGCCTTCACATCGCCGGTCGCGGTGCCGAGCGCCTGCTCCACTGCGGCCGGGCCCCGGTCGAACAGGGCGCTGAGCTCGGCCGAGGCCGCCACCTGGCGGGACAGCGTCCACAGCCCGGTCGAGGGGGAGGCGGAGTCGACGTCGCCGAGACCGCCGATGAGGTCGAGCAGGGCGCCGGGGCGGTCCACGCTCGCGCACAGCGGGCCGAGGATCGCCGGTCCGACGGAGGCGGGCAGTGACGACTCGACGTGCCGCTGGAAGGTCGTCTCCACCTCGTCCAGCAACGACCGTGCGTGAGCGACCAGTTGGGCGTCGGACAGCCGCGTCAGGTCGGGGTCGGGAGCGGCGCAGGGCGCGCAGCCGGACCCGGTCGGCGTCGGCCTCGGGAAAGCCGGCCTGGCCGAGCATCCGCTGCAGTGTCGCGCCCGCCTTGCCGGTCAGCTCCTCGTCCTGGTCGTCCGGGTGCGCCACGTACACCGGAGTGTCGGAGCGCTGGCCGACGAAGGCGGCGTCGATCTGGTCCGCGGTCTGGCCCATCCGGATGCCGAACAGCCGCATGTGGGACAGGTTGAGGTAGAAGTGGCCGCCGAACATGCCGACGAACGGCGGCCGGGGGCCGGCCACCTCCTCCTCGCGGTAGATGCCGAACCCGACGAAACCGCGTCGCCAGCCCTGCAGACCGCGCCCCCAGACCAGGGTCCAGCCCAACGGGCTGGCGGGGTCCGGCAGGGTCTCGCCCGCGTTGGCCCGGGTGTAGTGCGGCAGCCGCTCACTGCGCTGCCAGTCCGTGATCCAGCTCTTCATGACGGAGTTCTCCCGCTGTCCGTACCCGTGCCTGCCCCTGTCCGTCCGGCGCCTACCACTGCGCCGTGCCGCCGTCGACGCTGATCAGCGCCCCGGTGATGCCCGCTCCGGCGTCGCTCGCGAGGAGCGAGGCGACAGCCGCGATCTGCTCCACCGTGGTGATCTTCTTCGTCGCTGCGTGCTCGGCGAAGCGGCTGAGCCATTCCTCGTAGCTGATGCCCTCGGCCTCGGCGGCGGCCGGGCCTGCGGCACGCATCAGGTCGGTGTCGACGGCGCCGGGGCAGATGGCGTTGCAGGTGATGCCCTGGGTGCCGTACTCGAAGGCGGTGGCCTTCGTCAGTCCATGGATGGCGTGCTTGTTGGTGATGTAGTGGCTGATCGCCGGCTTGTTGGCCTGCTTGCCCTCCACCGAGGAGATGTTGATGATCCGGCCCCAGCCGCCGGCGAGCATCTTCGGCAGTGCCCGGCGGGTGCCGTAGAAGTAGGCGTTGAGGTTGAAGGCCAGGGCGTGGTTCCAGGCCTCGTCGCTGAGCTCGTGCACCGGGGCGAAGCCCTGGGTGCCGCCCGCGTTGTTGACCCAGATGTCGAGCCGGCCGAACCGCTCGGCGGTGAAGTCGGCGAGGGACTCGATGTCCTCCTGGCTGCTCGCGTCACAGGGGTGGAAGACGGCCCGGTCCCCGGCGTCCAGCTCCTCCAGGGCCTGCTTGCCCTTGATCTCGCTGCGTCCGCTGATGACGACCGTGGCGCCGTCGGCCAGGAAGGCCTCGGCGATGGCGCGTCCGATGCTGCGCGTGCTGCCCGTGATCACCGCGACACGTCCGTCGAGGCTGCCCGTAGCCACCATGGTGTTCTCCCGCGAGTGTTGTTGGTTGCTCACCTGGCGGCTCGGGGGGCTGCTGAGGCGCCTCTGTCCAGGTGCTGGTGAATGGTGCGGTGGAAGTGCTGGAGTCCGGGCTCGTTGCGTCCGAAGACGAAGTCGGTCCCGGCGAGGGCTTCAAGGCTCTGCTGGACTCCGTAGGTGGTCGCGTAGTCCTCGTCGCGGACCACCTCGTGGAACCAGGCGCCGAACCTGTCGGCGGCCCGGCGTTCCTCCTCGGTGACCGCCGGTTCCCGCAGCAGGATGATCTGCTGGGTCACCGACTCGGTCGCCGTCCGGGGAAGCACCAGGGAGACGGCGATCTTCTGGCGCCAGCCGCCGGCGATCGCGAGGCCCGGGAAGAGCCAGTAGATGGGCCCGACGCAGTCCCCGGGGTCCCGCCTGTCCGGCGGCAGCTCGCTCGCCTGCGCGATGGGGCGCAGGGCGGGTGCGATGCGCTGGTGGGGGCCCCAGGTGTCGTGGGCCATCATGTTCGAGAGGTTCGTCTCGAAGACGGTCTTGGGGTGCAGCGAGGCGAAGTGGTACGTCTCCAGATACCCGTCGAGGGTGACCTTCCAGTTGGGACTGGTCAGCTCGCTGGTGGCGTAGTGGTGGCACTCCGCGAGCCGCAGGCCCTCCAGCAGCGGCCGCAGATCGCCCAGCCACGCGTCCAGGTCCGGCTCGGCGGCCGGGTCCAGCGACACGAAGACGATCCCCGCGCGCTCCCCGGCCGGCAGTCGCACCAGACCGCGTCCCTCGCGCGCGACCTCGCCGAAGGTCTTCTCCGCGTACACACCCCGCAGCTCCCCGGCCAGGTCGTACGACCAGGAGTGGTACGGGCAGGTGAGCCGCTTGGACACACCGCACCCGGCTTCCAGGAGCCGGGCGCCGCGGTGCCGGCAGGCGTTGATCATCGCGTGCACGGCACCCTGCCGGTCGCGTGTGATCAGCACCGGAACGCCGAGCACGTCGATCGCCTTGTAGGTGTTCGGCCCGGGGAGCTCGCACGACATCGCGAGCGGCAGCGGGACGCTCCGGTGGACGGCGTCCGTCTCACGCTGCCAGCGGCCGGCGTCGAGGTAGTTGGCCACGGGTTCCGTCCACTGGCCGTCCGCCTCGTGCGTCGTGTTGTCGCGGTAATGCGCCATCACCCGCTCGACGAGTTCGGCCGCCTCCCGCCGCATCGCCACGGACGCGGGGTCGGTGGACCGGTCCTGGCTGATCCACGACGAGTACTCGGGAGTGGACGAGGCGGAGGCCGGTGACCTGCGCTCGGTCGCTGTTTCCCGAATCTGCGGTGAACTGGTCTGGACCACGATGTTCCTCACAATCCTCCCAGCCGCGAGCCGGTGGCCGGCTTCGGAACGCGACAGCTGGGCTGTGTCCGAAACTGCAACAGGACTTAGTGTGGTCTGTCAATAGTAAGTGTCGAAGTCGCCGCTCGGTGTCCCGTGGGGGTGGGTGTGTCGGTCATGACGCGACCGTTCGAGGTGGGTGTGGTGGTGCGGGACCTCGCCCTGATGGAGCGCTTCTACTGCGAGGTGATCGGCTGCCGCGCCGAGCGCCGCTCGCGCGTGCCGGAGTCCGTCGGGGGTCCGGCCGGGCTGGGCGGCGAGCTGGCCGTCGCCTGGCTGCGGGTGCCCTCCGGAGGGTGCGTCAAGTTGATCCTGCCCCGGTCGGCGCCGGTGTCGACGCGTGCGGAGCCCTGGTCCGCCGGGCGGCCGGGACTGTCGTATCTCACCTTTCATGTCGACGACATGGAGCCGATCGTGGCGGCCCTCCCGGGCGCGGGTGCCCGGCCCCTGTCGGACCCGGTCGTCGTCCGTGCGGGCGGTCGGCGGATCAGCTTCTGGGTGGATCCGGAGGGCAACGTCGTGGAGTTGGTGGACGAGCGCGGCGACGAGCCGAGGGCGAGGCGTAGTAATTAGAGACACTGTTCAGTAAGGTGCCTGTATGCCGGTTACTGGAGACCGACACAAGTAACTCCGATTGCTTGGCAACCTCCCTCGGGCGAAGGGGCGGACGATGGCTCAACGAGCGTCTACGGCGTCGAAGAAATCCCCGCAGGTCAGTACCGCGGTCATCAGGGATCTGCACGAACGCATGGTGCGTATCCGGCTGTTCGAGACCGAGGCGGGAAAACTCATGGAGGCGGGCAAACTCCCCGGCTTCCTGCATCTGTATGTCGGCCAGGAAGCCGTCGCCGCCGGCGTGATGACGGCCCTGCGCGACGACGACCAGATCACCTCCACCCACCGCGGCCACGGACACGCCGTGGCCAAGGGTGTCGGCTTCCGCGCGATGTACGCGGAACTGTACGGCCGGGTCACCGGCGCCTGCCTCGGCCGCGGCGGCAGCATGCACATCAACGACCTCGCCCGCGGCATGCTCGGCGCCAACGGCATCGTCGGGGCCGGCGTCCCGATCGCCGTGGGCGCCGCCTTCGCCGCCCGTTACAAGGGCGAGGACAGCGTCGCCGTGACCTTCTTCGGCGACGGCTCCACCAACATCGGCGCCTTCCACGAGGGCGCCAACATGGCCGCCGTCCTCGGCCTTCCCGTCGTCTTCGTCTGCGAGAACAACGGCTACGCCGAGTTCACCCCGCAGTCCGGGCACATGCTGCTCACCGATGTCGCCGACCGGGCCGCCGCCTACGGCATGCCCGGCGTGATCGTCGACGGCATGGACGCGGTCGCCGTCCACCGCGCCGCGACCGACGCCGTCGCACGGGCCCGCTCCGGCGCCGGCCCGATGATGATCGAGGCCAAGACCTACCGCTACTTCGACCACCAGGGCGTCAAGGGCCTGCGCCACCCCTACCGCTCGGACGAGGAGGTCGCCGAGTGGAAGGCCCGCGACCCGATCGACCTGATCGAGACCCGGGCCCTCGCCGACGGCACCGCCACGCGTGCGGAGCTGGACGACGTATGGCAGCGCACGCGCGAGGAGATCGCCGAAGCCGTCGCACACGCCGAGGCAAGCCCGCTGCCCGACCCCGCCGACCTGCTGCTCAACGTCTACTCGGGATGACCGCCATGACCACCACCACCGAGGCACCCGTCGTCGCCACGCGCAAACTCACCTACGTCAAGGCCTTCAACGAGGGGCTCGCACAGGCCATGCGCGAGGACGAGAACGTCTTCGTCGCCGGCGAGGACGTGGCCGGATACGGCGGCGTGTTCCGCATGTTCGACAACCTGCTCGACGAGTTCGGTTCCCGCCGCATGATCGACACCCCGATCTCCGAAGCCGCCCTCGTCGGCCTCGGTGTGGGCGCCGCCGCCCGGGGCCTGCGCCCCGTCGTCGACCTGATGTTCATGGACTTCATCGGCGTCTGCCTCGACCAGATCGTCAACCAGGCGGCCAAGATGAAGTACATGTTCGGCGGCGCGCTGTCCGTGCCCCTCACCATCACCACCGCCTCCGGAGCCGGCCTCGGCGCGGCGGCCCAGCACAGCCAGAGCCTGGAGGCGTGGCTCGCCCATGTGCCCGGCCTCAAGGTCGTGATGCCCTGCGACGCGTACACCGCCAAGGGCCTGACGGTCTCGGCCATCAGGGACGACAACCCCACCGTCGTCATGCTCAACAAGGTGCTGCTCGGCAGCACCGGCGAAGTGCCCGAGGAGATCTACGGCATCCCGCTGGGGCAGGCGCACACCGCGCGGCACGGCTCCGACGTCACCGTGATAGCCCTCGGCCGCATGGTGGGGGAGGCCCTCGCGGCGGCCGACGAACTCGCCGCCGAGGGCGTGGAGGTCGAGGTGATCGACCCCCGTACCGTGCAGCCGCTGGACACGGAGACGATGTTCGACTCCGTCCGCCGCACCCACCGGGTGCTCGTGGTCCACGAGGCCGTCACCTTCGGCGGGCTCGGGGCGGAGATCGCCGCCCAGATCCAGGACGTGGTCTTCGACCACCTGGACGCGCCGGTCCTGCGCATCGGCGCCCCGTTCTCCCCGGTGCCCTTCTCGCCGGTCCTGGAAAAGGCGTACGTGCCCGATCGCGCCCGCATCGCCCAGGGGTGCCGACGCCTTCTCGAAAGGTCGTGACCGACGTGGCGGTCGAGGTTCTGCTGCCGAAGATCGGCCTGACCATGCAGGAAGGCACGATCGACGAATGGCTGGTGCCCGTCGGCGCGGCCGTCGCCGAGGGCGACTCACTGCTGAGGCTGGCCACCGACAAGGTCGACGTGGATGTAGAGGCGGAGGCCGGAGGGCTGTTCCATCCCGTGGTCCCGGCCGGGTCCACCGTGCCGGCCGGGACCCTCATCGGCTGGCTGCTGGCCGAGGGCGAACAGCCACCGGAGGCGCCGGGCGGTGGTGGTGCGGGTGCGGGCGCCGTGTCTGGCGGCGGCGGTGGCGGTGCGGCTACGACCGCCGTGGCTGCCCCGGGTGGCGGTGCGGGTGCGGGCGCCCCGGCCGCCCTCGGCGGCACTCATGCGGCACCCGACCCCGTCGGTACCGGTGACCGGCTCCTGTCCTCGCCGTACGCCCGCCGGGTCGCCGCGGCCGTCGGCGTCGACCTCACCGCCGTGCGCGGCACGGGACCGGGCGGCCGGATCGTCTCCGAGGACGTGGAGGAGTTCTTCGCGGCCCTCCCTGCCGACAACGGCATCTCCGCCGACCACGTCCCCACCGCGCCGGCCCCGCAGGACGGCGCCCCCTCCTCGCCCCTCGTCCGCAAACTGGCGAAGGAACGCGGCATCGACTTGTCCGGGGTGAACGGCACGGGCCCGGGCGGCCGGATCCGCCGCTCCGACCTCGACGCAGCCCCTACCGTCCCTTCCGCTCCCTCCGCTCCTTCCGCCCCGACCACCCCCGTTCGCCGGAACGCGGCTCCTCGGCCCGGCGACGTCCTCCCCCTCACCGGGATGCGCGGCACCATCGCCCGCAGGATGCATGCCAGCCTCCAGGAGATGGCGCAGCTGACGCACGGCTACGAGGTGCGGATGGACGCGGTGGTCTCCCTGCGGGAGCGGCTGAAAGAGGAGTGGGCCGACGGCGCACTGCAGGTGCCCAGCCTGGGCGACTTCGTGCTGAAGGCCGCGGCCCTGGCCCTGCGCGAGCACCCGCTGCTCAACGCGACCGTCCTGGACGACGGCATTCATCTGCTCGACGCCATCCACCTGGGCTTCGCGGTGGCCGTACCGGGCGGCCTCATGGTCCCCGTGATCGAGGACGCGGCGGCGCTGCCCCTGCATGAGATCGCCCGCCGGTCGAAGGAGCTGGCGCAGGCCGCGCGCGAGGGGCGGGTCTCCCTCGCGCAGTTGGAGGGGGCGACCTTCACCGTCACCTCGCTCGGCGGATACGGCGTCGACTTCTTCACCCCTGTGATCAACCCCGGCAATGTCGGAATCCTCGGCGTGGGCAGGCTCAGGGACGGCGTCGAGTGGGTGGACGACCGGCCGCTGCGGACCCGGGTGCTCACCCTGAGCCTCACCTTCGACCACCGTGCCGTCGACGGCGCACCTGCCGCCGAGTATCTGCGCACGGTCGGCGAGTTGCTCAGCAAGCCCCTGCGTCTGCTGGTGTGATCCGGGGTCTACCGGGCCGGGTCGGCGATCCGCTCCGCGAGATCGCCGACCTCGCGGACGAACGAGCGGTGCCCCAACGACCGGTAGACGTCGTCGCCCCGGACCTGCGAGGTGGCCGCGGTTTCCAGCAGCGCCAGCAGGCCCAGGCCGTTCACCGCGGCCTCGGCGTCGGAGACCGACGCGCGGGACTTGCGCACCAGCCGCACCAGTTCCTCCAGCAACTGCGTACGGCTCTCCTGGCGGAGTGCCTCCGCCTCCTGGCTCATACCGGCCGACGACACGAAGAACACGGTGGCGGCGGACCGGTTCTCGGCCATCCACGCCAGCAGGGCGGTGATCGCCGCGCCGGTGTGCGAGCCGGGCTCCTGGGCCTCCGTGATCGACTGCAACTGCTCGCGCAGCGCCCCGGCGAACGCACGCATGGCCTCGGCCAGGACCTGGTCCTTGGAGGAGAAGTGGTAGTACACCGCAGCCGAGGTCATCTCCGCGCGAGAGGCGATGTCGGCCACCGTCACCTCGTCCGGCGGCTGGGTGGCGAACAACTCGGTGGCCGCCTCGATCACCCACTGCTTGCGCGAGGGGCGGTGAGCGGCGCGAGGTCCGGATGTCGTCATGGTGTCAAGTATGCCGGGACCTGAGTCCGCCGGAGGCCAGTGTGCAGCAGGAGTTTTGCCGTCGGTGCGTCGGAGTTACTGGATACAATGGTCAGTACCGGAGAACACGGGTGCGGACTGACGGCGACGGGCAGGGAGCAGGATGGCCACCACGAAGAACGGCAAGCAGCCCGCCCACCGGCCCTCGCGGCGGCAGCACATCATCGCCGCCGCCGTACGGATCTTCGGCCGCAACGGATTCGCCGAGACGAGCATCCAGGACATCGCGGACGAGGCCGAGGTGGTCCCCACGGCCGTCTACTACCACTTCGACGGCAAGGAGGAACTGCTCGAACTCGCCATGCGCCGGGTTTTCGACCAGCTGAACGCGGTCGTGGAGGCGGCCCGGCCGGAGTCCGAGCCGGGTGACGCGGAGGGCCTGGTCCGCGTCATCGACGCCGTATGGGAGTGGGTGGAGCGCAACCCCGACGAGGCCCGGCTGTACCAGGTCCAGGTCGCCTCCGCCAACGGCAGCGTGAAGGTGCTGCGGGACGAGTTCGAGCAGCGGCACATCCAGCGTGGCTACGACTACCTGCCCGAGGGCAGCACGCGCAGCCCCCGCGCGGCGAAGGCCCGGCACGCGGGACAGGCGCTCGCCGTCCGCACGCTGATCAGTACGACGATGCTGGTCACCGCGTTGCGGGCGGAGGGAGGACCGCTGTCACGGCTGCCCTCCTGGGCCGTGCTGCAGGCGGTCAGGGAGCTGGCGCTGCGCATCGTCGCGGCCGAGGAGACGCCGGCGGGGCAGGAGAGGCCGGGGAAGAAGGCGTCACGGACCTGAGAGGGTTCACCAGGGCAGTGGTCTGCGGTCGGCGAACAGCCCGCCCGTCGTCGCGTCGCCGTCGGGCAGGGTCGCCGGCCAGACCGGGGTGTCCGCACCCTCCTCCGGCCCGCGCGGGGCGGGCGGGCCGCCCATGCCGCTGCGGGTCCAGCCGGGACCGGCGGCATTGGCCAGGACGCCCGTGCCGGCGAGTTCGGCCGCGAGCATGCGGGTGAGGGCGTTGAGCGCCGTCTTGACGGCCTGCGCCACGCGCCAGGCGCCGGTGAGGCTGGTGTCCAGGGTCGCGCGCAGGATGTCCTCATCGAGATGCGGGCGCCGCAGATCCCCGTCCGGGGACACACCCGCGTTGTTCACCAGGACGTCGATCCCGCCGGTCAGCCCCCGCGCCTCACGGACCGCTGCCACGACGCTCTTCGCGCAGGTCACGTCCAGGACCAGCGGCAGGGCCGCCGGGCCGACGGTGCGGCACGCCTCCTCGGCGGCCGCTTGCTCGCCGCCTCTCACACCGTCAGGACCGAGCAGGCGCTGATCCCGGGCGCCCCGTACACATGGGTGAAGCCCACCCGGGGAGCCCCCGGTACCTGCGCGCCGGGCGCCCGGCCCTGCAGCTGTCGTACGACCTCGTGGAACTGACGCAGGCCGGAGGCGCCGACGGGCTCCCCGCCGGCCAGACAGCCGCCGTCGGTGTTGACCGGTATCCGGCCCGCGGGATCGGTGGCGCCGGCGGCCAGCAGTTCCTCCTGCTCGCCGTGGCCGCACAGTCCGGTCTCCGCCAGATGGATCAACTCCGAGCCGCTGTCAGTGTCCTGAAGCTGCGCGACCTGCACGTCCGCGGGCCGTACGTCCGCCGTGCGGAAGGCCGCCTCCGCGGCGTCGACGCTGGGGCTGCGGTGGGGTCCTGGCGGCAGCCACGGAGAGAACACCTCGAACGATCCGAACCGCCGGGTGCGGAAGGCCAGCGACGCGAGTCTGACCGGGCGTTCGCACAGGTCGAACGCCCGGTCGCCGAGTGCCAGGACCAGGGCTGCCGCTCCCTGTCCGGGCGAACAGAACATGTACTGGGTGAGCGGCGGGCTGACCTCGGCGGAGTCCAGGATCTCCCGCTCCGTCAGCGGTGTGCGCCGCCACGCCAGGGGATGCCGGGCGCCGTTGCGGAAGGCCCGCTCGGCCACCAACGCCAGCGCCCGCTCGGACATGCGGTGCTCGTACAGATACCGCCGGGTCTTCAGGGCGAAGAACTGGGTGGTCAGCATCATGCCGGTCTCGGCGTACCAGTCGCCGAGGCCGTAGCGGGCCGCGGAGACGTGGAACGCGCCCCGTTCGTGCTTGTCGAAGCCCACCGCCAGGCCCAGGGAGGCCTCGCCCGCGCGCAGCGCGTTGGCCACCGCGAGCACCGTGGAGGCACCGGTCGCGCAGCCGTTCTGCACGTTGACGAAGGGCACTCCGGTCAGGCCCAGACGGCCCACCAGTGTGTCCGGCTTGCCGGACACGTCGGAGCCGCCGGCCGCGTAGCCGATGTCCTCCCAGGCGACACCCGCGTCGGCCAGCGCCGCGCGCACCGCCCGCTCGGCCATGGCCAGGCCGGTGACGCTCTCGTCGCGGCCGAAGGGATGCATCCCGCATCCGACCACGTACACCTCGTCGACTCGGCTCATCGCTCCTCGGCTCATCGCTCCTCGGCTCATCGCTCCTCGGCTCATCGCTCCTCGGCCCATCGCTCCTCGGCCCGTCGCTCCTCGTCCCGCTCCGGGCGGAACGCGAAGGTCATCACCTCGGTTCCGTCCTCGCTGTCGTAGGCGGGCACCAGGGTGAGCCGGACCGGCAGACCGATCCGGATCTCCTCGCGCGGCACCGCCAGGGGCGCTTCGACCAGCACCTCGCCGAGATCCACGTAGCCCACGTGGTAAGGTCGGTAGCCGTCGGCCGGCGGCCGGTACGGCGGTTTCGGCGGGAACGCCTGGAGCGTCCACGACCACACCCGCCCCCTGACCGGCAGTACCTGCTCGGACATCACCCCCTCCGCACATCTGGGGCACGCGTCGTGCCGGGGGAAGACGACGGTGTGGCACGCGGAGCAGCGGGCGCCCACGAGACGCGGTGCGCCCCCGTCGCCGTACGCACGGTCGTCGCGCTCACGGTCGTCCGGGTTCTCGAACAGTGACGCGTCGATGAGCCTGGTGGTCATGTTCCCGCCCTCCTTCCACGTCACCAGCCCAGCAGGGCGGCCAGCCGTTCCCGGTGATGTGCGGCGCCGCCCAGCAGCACCGCGTCGGACTGCGCGCGCCGGAAGTACAGGTGCGCGTCGTGCTCCCAGGTGAAGCCCATTCCGCCGTGGAGTTGCACGCACTCGGCGGCGACGGAGACGAATGCCTCGCCGCACCATGCCTGTGCCACCGCCGCCGCCTCGGCCAGCGCTCGGGGTGAGCCGTCCGCCCGCACCGCGCGCACCACGGCCGACCGTGCGGCCTCGACGTGGAGCAGCATGTCGGCGCAGGCGTGCTTGACCGCCTGGAAGCCGCCGATCGCCCTGCCGAACTGGGTGCGGTCGCGCACATGGGCCACGGTCATGTCCAAGGCGGCCTGGGCTCCGCCGAGTTGTTCGGCGGCCAGGGCCACCAGGGCCACGTCCAGTGCGCGGGAGACGACGTCCGCCCCCTCGCCGCCGGCGGTCAGTGCCCGGGCCCGTGCGCCGTCGAAGGTAACCATCGCCTGACCTCGGCTGAGGTCGAGGGTGGGCACCCGGCGCACCGTGACGCCCGGCTCTCGCGGATCGGCCAGGAAGAGGTCCACGCCGTCGGTGCCGGTCGCGGCCACCACGAGTGTCCCGGCGTCGGCGCCGTCGAGGACGAACGGCGCGGTGCCGTCGAGAAGGGGGACGCTGCCCTGCCAGGAGACGGCCACGGGCACGGCGTCCGCCCGCCACGTCCCGTCCGGTGCGACCACGGCCAGGGCGTGTACGACGCCCTCCGCCAGCTCGCCCAGCGCCTTGTCGGCCGTGCCGCAGCCTGCCAGCACCTGTCCGGCCAGCACGGTGGAGGACAGCAGCGGCACCGGTGCCAGGGCCCGGCCCAACTCCTCGCAGACGACGGCGATCCCGGCGAGTCCGCCGATGCCTCCCGCCGACCCGGGCAGGCCGAGTGCCGCGAGGCCGACCTGCCGGCCCAGGATGTCCCACAGGCCGGCGTCGATGCCGGGGGCCCCCTCGGACATCCGGCGTACCGCGGCGGTGCCGCCGGCGTCCGCGCACACCGCGCGGACGGTCTCGCGGAGGTCTTCCAGTTCGGTGTCCGACAGTGCTGTGCCGTCGGTCTCGGTCACGGTGCTCGTCATCGTGTGCTCCCGCTGGAGTCGTCGCGTGCGCGCAGCGCGCTGTGCGCGGCCGCCATCCGGGCCACCGGCACGCGGTGCGCGGAACACGAGACGTAGTCGAGGCCGAGGCCGTCGCAGAACGCGATCGACTCGGGGTCACCGCCGTGCTCACCGCACACGCCCAGCTTGATGCCGGGCCGTACGCTCCGGGCCCGCTCGGCCGCCAGGGCGACCAGGGCACCCACCCCGTGCGGATCGAGCCGGGCGAAGGGGCTGGCGGTCAGGAACCCGCGTTCCTGGTACGAGGCGAGCACCTGGCGTTCGACGTCGTCCCGGGAGAACCCGTAGGTGAGCTGGGTGAGGTCGTTGGTGCCGAAGGAGAAGAACTCGGCGTGCGCGGCGAGTTCCCCGGCCAGCAGCGCGGCGCGCGGGGTCTCGATCATCGTGCCGAGCCGGTAGGGGACCGCCACCCCGGTGCGGGCGGCGACCGCGTCGGCGGCACCGCGTACGTACGCGGCCGCGGCGGCCAGTTCCTCCGGCAGGCTGACGAGCGGGATCATCACCTCCAGCTCCGGCCGGACCCCGCCGGCGGCGACATCGGCCCAGGCGGTGAAGAGCGCCTCGGCCTGCGCCGGGTAGAGCCGCTCGTGCAGCAGCGCCAGCCGTACCCCGCGCAGGCCGAGCATCGGGTTCGCCTCGCGCAGCGCGGCGGCCCGCTGTTCCTCGGCCGTGTCCAGGGCCTCCCCGGGGGCGGGCAGGAACTCGTGCAGCGGGGCGTCCAGCAGGCGCACGGTCACCGGGCGATTCCCCACGGCGGCCAGCAGCGCGGTGAAGTCCTCGTGCTGGGCGCGTTCCAGCGCCACCAGGGCGTCGTCACGGCCGTTCGGGTCGGCGGCCAGGAGGACCCGGCGGATCAGCGGCAGCCGCTCGCCGAGGAACTGGTGCTCCGTACGGCACAGCCCGACACCCTCCGCGCCCAGCGCCAGTGCCGTCTCCACCTCGGCGGCCGTGTCGGCGTTGCACCGCACGCCCAGTCGGCGTGTGTCGTCCGCCCACGTCAGCAACGTGGACAGTTCGGGCGGCGGTCCGGAGACACTGACGCTCAGCGTGCCCGCGTAGACGGCGCCGGTACGGCCGTCCAACGAGATCGGGTCGCCCTCGCGCACCACGCGCTCCCCGAAGCGGACCGTTCCGGCCGCCCGGTCCACGCGCAGCCCGTCGGCGCCGCACACGGCGGGCTTGCCGGCGCCCCGCGCGACCACGGCGGCGTGCGAGGCGATTCCGCCGCTGCCGGTGAGCACGGCGACGGAGGCCAGCATGCCGGGCACGTCCGCCGGTGTCGTCTCGGTGGCCACCAGCACGGCCCGGGTGCCGTCCGAGGCCAGTTCGAGGGCCCGCTCGCTGGAGAGCGCCACAGTCCCGGTCGCTGCTCCCGGCGACGCGGGCAGGCCCCTTACGAGGAGTTCCTCCCCACCGGTGAGCCGCAGTTGCGGGTGGAGCAGTTCCTGTACCTGCGCGGGGGTGATGCGACGGACGGCCTCCTCATGGCCGAGCGCCCCGTCCCGGGCGAGGTCCGCGGCCAGACACACCGACGCCCGCAGCGGCGGCCGGAGTTGGGCGGAGGCGGCGAGCAGGGAGATCTCGTCGTCGCGCACCTCGAAGTCGACCGACACCGGTGCGCCCAGGTGCCGCTCCAGGGTGAGCAGGGAGTGCTCCAGCAGCGCGGTGCCGCCCGCGAGCCGGTCCAGCGGTTCACCGGAGTGCGGCGGCGGGGCGCTGCGGCGCACCCCGCGGAAGAAGGAGCCGTGCGGGGACAGGCGTCCGGTCCCGGGATCGCGGCTGACCGCCGTGCCGTAGCCCGAGTGGTCCGCCGGGCCGATGCGCAGGGCCTGCACATGCAGGGCGAGGGCAAGGTCGGCGGGGAGCCGCTGGACACGGCGGGACCTTCGCGCACGCGGCGAGTCCCACCGAGCGAGCAGGGCACGGGCGGCAAGCGCCAGCTGTTGTGCCGGGTCGTCGGGGAAGGGCCGGGAGCCGTTTTCCGCCACCAGGGACAGCAGCACCTCCACCCGGGCCCGCGGCTCCGGATTGTCCAGGAGAGCGTCGTCGAGCAGCGCGCCGGGAACGTCCAGGGCGTGTTCGGCGATCACGCGTACGGTGGCGGCCCACACCTCGTGCAAGGCGTCCGCCCGCCCGATGACGGCGCACAGGTCGTCGGCCGTGCCCGGGGCCACGCCGAGGCAGGCCAGGTCCGGCGGCAGCCCGGCGATCTGGGTCGGCGCGCTCGCCGACAGGCGCAGCAGCAGCGGCCGGGCCGCGTCCCCGATCCGCCGTCCCGAGAGCTGTTCGACGAGGTCCACGGCGGCTTCGGCGGTGGCGGCCTCGCACAGCGACGCGGCGGAGGTGGCGGGCACGGTGAGCCCCGGTACGACCGGCAGACCGAGGGCCACCAGCCCGTCCATCGCCGCGCCGTGCGCGCCCAGCTCGTCGGAGTCCAGGCCCCGGATGCGTCCCTGCCCGTACGGCACCAGGATCCGTCCGGGAGGCCCGGGGCTGCCGGACGGAGTGAGGGGTGCCTCGGACGGTACGGGGAGGCCCGCCTCGCGGTCGGTGACGCTCACCCCCGCCCCCCTGCCACCAACTCCTCTTCACGGGCCTCGTCCTCGGCCCGGCTGATGCCCAGCACGAGCAGCAGCTCCTGGTGCAGCCGCATCCATACGGTGTGGTACGAGTCGCAGAGCGGCGAGGCCAGCCACTCCGGCGCGCCGTCGTCGAAGCGGTCGAGGGCGTCCTCCAGGGCCGACAGGTACTGCCCACTGCCCGCGAGCACCCGGTCCAGCCTGCGCAGCACGGGCTGGATGGCCTCGTGCACGTCCTCCAGTGCCTCGCGCACCCCGGCGTCGTAGACGTCGTCGGAATGGTCGTTGGCGGTGCCGTCGGGGCGGCACTGCCATGCCGTGCACACGTCTCGGATCTTCCGGTTGACCGGCAGGAACGCCTCGTACGCCGCGGTGATCCGCTCCTCCTGCTCGGAGCCGGCGGGAACCCGCAGCGACCGCGCGACGGAGGTCCTGGCCCGCTCGGTCGGCAGCACCACCGGCCCCTTCACGGTCGCCAGCCCGGCGTTGACCAGCGGCCGGTAGTCGGAGTCCGGACGGCCGCGCCACATGCCACGCAGAACAAGGTCGACGACGGCTTCGGTGAGGGGCTCGTCGGTCGCGTCCGGAAGGTCCACGGCAGCAGATTGCATCGCCACACCTTTTGCTCGGTTCTGTGTTGCCCGGAGGTTACGCCCCTGCAGGCTGGTTAGTGAAGAGTGACTCAAGAAACACTTTTCGCCGCGAGGAACGACGTCATGCGGCCCTGTGCGTCCCGGCCGTCCGCGAGAGCGGCGATCGACCGCGCTTCTTCGGCGAGGTGGCGGCGTAGATCGTCACCGGTGCCCAGGCGCAACAGTGTCTTCGCGGCGCGCTGCGCGGCGCCGGCGCCGGCGGCCAGATCGGCCGCGGTCCGGTGGGCGGTGCCGTCCAGTTCCGCGTCGGGCACGCACCCGGAGACCAGGCCCCACCGTTCGGCGTCGTCGCCGGTCAGGACCCGGTTGGTGAGGATCAGGTCCGCCGCCCTGCGGGGGCCCACCAGACGGGGCAGGAACCACGACGCCCCGCAGTCCGGTGTGAGTCCGATCGCCGTGTACGCGAGCCGGAACCGCGCGGACCGGGCCGCCAGGACGATGTCGCCCACGAGAGCGAGACCGATCCCGCCGCCCGCGGCCGCTCCGCGCACGGCGGTCACCAACGGGACCGGCAGCTCGTACAGGACCTGTATCGCGGCGTGTGCGGCGCTCGCCACGGCGTGCACGTAGGCGCCGGTCTCCGTGCCGCGGCCGGCGAACGCGCGCAGGTCACCGCCCACGCAGAAACTCCCGCCCGTCGTCCGCAGCAGGACCGCGCCGCCGGGGTCCGCGGCCACCTCCAAGGCCGTGTCCCGCAGTGCCTCGGCCGTTGCGAGATCCAGGGCGTTCCCGCGTCCGGGATCGTCCAGCCTCAGCTCGACGACGCCGTCGGGACGGCGGACCGTACGGACCGGGCCGGTGCTCGCGGTCGGGCTCATGAGTGTCTCTCCCGTCGTCTTCCCGTCACCGGGGCTTCCGGGCAAGATACTAAACACGCTATACAGTTTCTAGGAGGCGTGGGCTGACGATGCCCGTACGCCCGTCGGCGGGAGGTCCCGTGCCCATCCAGTTCGATGTCGATCCGGCTGTCGCTCAACTTGCCGAAGCCACCGCGGAGTTCGTGCGCGAGGTGGTCGTCCCGGCCGAGCGCGAATGCGGCGGGTCCGTGCACGACGCCCCCGAGGCGGTGCGGGAGAGGCTGCAGAAAGCCGCCCGTGACGCGGGTGTGTTCGCTCCACACGTACCGACGCGCTGGGGCGGACACGGGCTCGACTTGCGAGGCCAGGCGGTGGTGTTCGAAGCGGCGGGCTACTCGCTGCTCGGACCGCTGGCGCTGAACTGCGCGGCCCCCGACGAGGGCAACATGCACCTGCTGGAGAAGGTGGCCACCGAAGAGCAGAAGCAGACGTACCTGCGTCCGCTCGCCGCGGGCCGGACACGGTCCTGCTTCGCCATGACCGAACCGGCTCCGGGAGCGGGTGCTGATCCCCGCTTGCTGCGGACCACCGCGACCCGAGTGCCGGGTGGCTGGCGGATCGACGGGCGCAAGTGGTTCATCACCGGTGCCCAGGGAGCCGGGTTCACCATCGTCATGGCCCGCTCCTCCGGCAGCCCGGGCGACCCGGGCGGCGCCACCATGTTCCTGGTGGACGCCGACACCCCCGGCATGCGCCTCGTCCGGACGATCGAGACCCTCGACGAGTCGCTCTTCGCCGGGCACAGCGAGATCGTCTTCGACGGGTGCGTGGTGGGGGAGGAACAGGTGCTGGGCGCGGTGGACCGCGGCTTCGAGGGTGCACAGATACGGCTCGGTCCCGCCCGGCTCACCCACTGCATGCGCTGGCTGGGAGCGGCCCGCCGTGCCCAGGACATCGCGCTGGAGCGGGCCGGGAGCCGGAGGGCGTTCGGCTCGGTGCTGGGAGACCTCGGCATGGTCCAGCAGATGCTGGCCGACTCCGAGATCGACATCGAGGCGAGCCGCGCCCTGATCCTGCGTACGGCCTGGGAGTTGGACACCGGATCCGCCGCGGCCTCCTCGCTCTCCTCGGTGTCCAAGATCTTCGTGGCGGAGGCGGTGAACCGGGTGGTCGACCGGGCGGTGCAGATCTGCGGAGCCCTCGGCATCTCGGCCGCCGACGCCCCGCTCGCCCGTCTGTTCCGGGAGGTGCGGCCCTTCCGGATCTACGACGGTCCGTCGGAGACGCACCGTTTCGCCATAGCGCGCCGCGCGGTACGGCCCTACCGGCAGCCGCGCACCGGTGCCGCCGACGGCTGATGCGGGCCGACGACCGAGTCGACGTGCGAGGCGTTCCGGCGGCTCGGTGCAGCTCCCGGGGCTCGCTGCGGTGAGAAACGGCCGGGCGGCCGGCTGCGGCGTTCAGTGGTCCGAGCACTGACATCCCCGGAGACCGTTTACAAGTCGGCCGTACGGCGCTACCTTCCGCCACAGGCGAGGTGGGAGCGCTCCCATATGACCCCCGGCGGACCGGAACCCGCCGGAGGCCACCGGGAGCCGCTCCCGCCTCGCGCTCCGCACCCGCCCGACCCGTCTCCGTGCCGGAGACGACCGCACCGGAGCCACCCGCAGCAGACGTACCGCTCTAAGGCGCCGCCCAGAGGTACCGCCCAGAGGCACCCGCACCCACCCGCAAGAACTGCTCCACCCACCCCCACGTGCACGGTCCGTACACGGAAGGACGGACTCCGCCATGTCTGTCATGATCGCGACAAGCTCCGCGAAGAAGGCGTCCCGGTTACGCTCCCGGGCCCTCCTCCTCGTCCTCCTGGCCCTGTTGGCCACCGTCCCCGCCCTCGGTCTGATCGTCACGACCGGCGGCCCGGCAGAGGCCCACGGCACCCCCATGAAACCGGGCAGCCGCACCTTCCTGTGCTGGCAGGACGCGCTGACCGACACCGGTGAGATCAAGCCGGTCAACCCCGCCTGCAAGAACGCCCAGCAGGTCAGCGGTACCACGCCGTTCTACAACTGGTTCTCCGTGCTGCGCTCCGACGGCGCCGGCCGCACCCGCGGCTTCGTCCCGGACGGCCAGCTGTGCAGCGGTGGCAACCCCAACTTCACCGGCTTCAACGCCGCCCGCTCCGACTGGCCGCTGACCCACCTCACCTCGGGCGCGACCGTCGACTTCTCCTACAACGCCTGGGCCGCCCACCCGGGCTGGTTCTACGTCTACGTCACCAAGAACGGTTTCGACCCGACCAAGACGCTCACCTGGAACGACATCGAGGACCAGCCCTTCCTCTCCGTCGACCACCCGCCGCTCCACGGCTCCCCGGGCACGGTCGACGCCAACTACTCCTGGACCGGACAGCTCCCGGCGAACAAGTCGGGCCGCCACATCATCTACATGGTCTGGCAGCGCTCCGACAGCCAGGAGACCTTCTACTCCTGCTCCGACGTCGTCTTCGACGGCGGCCACGGAGAGGTGACCGGCATCCACGAGCCGGGCAACCCCAACGAGCCCGTCCCCGGCACCTGCACCGCCACCCGCCGGACCACCACCAGCTGGAACGGCGGCTACCAGTCCGAGGTGACCGTCACCAACTCCGGTGACGTCCCCATGCTCGGCTGGATGGTCGACTGGACCCTGCCCGCCGGCCAGACGGTGAACAGCCTGTGGAACGGCAACGCCACCTACAACGGCCAGGCGGTGATGGTCCACAACGCCGACTGGAACGGCTCCCTGAGTCCGGGCCAGAGCACGACCTTCGGATACGTCGTCTCCGGCTCGGGAGGTGACAGCGCCACCGGTCTGCCCTGCCGGGTGGGCTGACCGGACCAGGCACCGATCCGACCAGGCACCGATCCGACCCGGCACCAAGCGGACCCGGTGGGCGCCCCACGCCCACCGGGTCCGTCGGTCTATGCAACCCGCACCGGCAACACCCCTGCCAGCCAGTGCAGTTGGCGTCTGACGTGTTCCGCCTCGCCCCCCTCGTGCCCGTTGAACGGGTACGCGTGGATCTCCCGCCGGGGATCCGCGCCGCCGCTCAGCTCGCCGTACCGGTTGAAGGCCGCGTACGTCCCGCTCGGCGGACACACCGTGTCGCGCAGCCCGGTGCCGAAGTGGGCCGGGGCCTGGGCGCGGCGGGCGAAGGAGACGCCCTCGACGTAGGAGAGGGTGCGGTAGGCGGCCTGTTCGGTGCCGCGGTGCACCGCGAGATACGCGGCGATCTCGCCGTAGGGGCCCGCGTCGACGAGGTCCAGGGCGCGGCGGATCCCGCACAGCAGCGGGGCCGTGACCAGGACCGCGGCGAGGTCCGGCAGCAGCCCCGCCACGGCGAGGGCGAGTCCGCCGCCCTGGCTGTTGCCGACGGCCGCGATCCGGCCGGCGTCCACCCCGGGCAGCGCGCGCAGGGCCGTCACCGCCCGGACCGCGTCCGTGATCAGCCGCCGGTAGTGACAGTCCCGCGGGGCCCGCAGGCCGCGCGCGGCCGGACCCGGGCCACCGGGTGCCTGGGCGTGCGGATCGGGGGTCGAGCCGCCGTTGCCGTACTGGTCGCCCTGGCCGCGGTTGTCCATCAGCAGATGCGCGTAACCGGCGTTCACCCAGGTCAGCCGTTCGTGGGGGAGACCCCGGCCGCGGCCGTAGCCGGCGTACTCCACGACGGCCGGCAGGGGGTCGCGGACTCCGGCCGGGCGGGAGTACCAGGCGCGGACCGGGTCACCGGCGAAGCCGCGGAAGGTCACGTCCCAGGTCTCCGTCAGCCGTAGACCGGTTCCCACCGGGTCGGCCGACACCAACGCGTCGTACTGCGCGGCGTCCTTGAGGGTGTTCTGCCAGAACTCGTCGAAGTCGGCGGGTTCCTCCGGCAGGAGGCGATAGGTCTCCAGCTCGCTCGGCGGCAGGTCGAACGCGGGCACGCGGGCACCTCGCAGGAATCGGTCCGGACAGGGAAAGTTGCGGAGGAGGTCGGGCTGCGCTTGGTGGTTCTACCCCGAGCCGAGGTGTTCCCATGCCCGCCATCCGCCCCGGCCGTCTCGCGCCGCACCCATTGACAGCGCTTTCTGGGTGCCCCTAAGTTGCCGCGAAGTTACCGGTAAGAAGCTCGAAAGTTTCGGTATCGCGTTCCCGTCACGGGAGGCCCGAGCATGAGCACCTCCACCACACCGGCCCCACCGCCCGGCACCCAGCACCCGCCCCGGGCACCCGTCCGCCCCGACCCGCCGCCCCGGCGTCCCGGGTGGCGCAGAGCGCTGCGCCGCGACTGGCGGCTGTACTCGCTGGCCGTGCTGCCGCTGCTGTTCTTCCTGGTCTTCCGCTATCTGCCGATGATCGGCAACGTCATCGCGTTCCGCCGGTTCGAACCGGGCGGCTCCCTTCTCGGGGAGCAGTGGGTGGGGCTGCGCTACGTGCGGATGTTCCTGTCCGACCCCACCTTCTGGCAGGTCTTCCGCAACACCCTCTGGCTGGGCGCGCTGACCCTGCTGTTCTGCTTCCCGGTCCCGATCGTGCTGGCGCTGCTGCTCAACGAGGTGCGCCGGCGCTCGCTGAAGCGGTTCGTGCAGTCGGTGTCGTATCTGCCGCACTTCCTGTCGATCGTGATCGTCGCCGGGATCACCCTCCAGATGCTCGCCGTGGACGGCCCGGTCAACCACGTCCTCGGCTGGTTCGGCCACGACGCGATCCGGTTCGTCCAGGAACCCGGCTGGTTCCGCACCGTCTACGTCGGCTCGGAGATCTGGCAGACCGCCGGCTGGGGCACGATCCTCTACCTCGCCGCCCTCACCACGATCGACGAGGACCTCTACGAGGCCGCCCGCATCGACGGCGCCAACCGCTGGCAGCAGATCTGGCACGTCACCCTGCCCGGCATCCGCCCCACCATGATCACCCTGCTGATCCTCAACATCGGCACCTTCATGGCGGTCGGCTTCGAGAAGATCCTGCTGCTGTACAACGCGCTGACCTATCCGACGGCCGACGTGGTCTCCACCTACCTCTACCGCGCCGGCGTGGAGTCCAACAGCTTCAGCTACGCCGCCGCGATCGGCCTGTTCGAGGCGTTCATCGGACTGGTGCTGGTGACCTCCGCGAACCAGCTCTCGCGCCGCACGGTGGGGACGAGCCTGTGGTGAGGCCGGCCCGGCGGGAGAGCCGCTCCTACCGGGTCTTCCAGGGCGTCAACGGGCTGGTCCTGACCCTGGTCGTGCTGGTGACCCTGTACCCGTTCGTCAACATCGTCGCCCGCTCCTTCAGCGGGGAGCGCCAGATCCGCGCCGGTGAGGTGACCCTGTGGCCCAAGGGGTTCAACCTCACCACGTACGACATCGTCTTCCACGACACGACGTTCTGGCGCAACTACGGCAACACCGTGCTCTACACGGTGGTCTCGACGGTCGTCGCCATGGTCCTGACCACCTGTTACGCCTATGTCCTGTCGAAGCGGCACCTCAAGGGACGGGGCGTCCTGGTCGGTGTGGCCGTGTTCACCATGTTCTTCAGCGGCGGACTGATCCCGAACTACGTCCTGGTCACCAGTCTCGGCCTGAAGAACTCCGTGTGGGCGATCGCCCTGCCCAACGCGATCAGCGTCTTCAACCTGCTGGTGATGAAGGCCTTCTTCGAGGGGCTGCCCACCGAACTGGAGGAGGCCGCCGAGATCGACGGGCTCACCACCTACGGCATCCTGCTGAGGATCGTGCTGCCGCTGTCCAAGGCGGTCATCGCGACGATGGTGCTCTTCTACTCGGTGTCCTTCTGGAACTCCTGGTTCTCGGCCTACCTCTACATGGACCGCACCGAGCTGATGCCGGTCACGGTCTATCTGCGGAACATGATCGCGGGCGCCACCACCGGCGGCAACGCGGGCGCCGCCAGTGAGCAGCTCAGCCAGGTCGGCGCCAACATCCAGGCGGTCACCATCGTGCTCACCTCGCTGCCCATCCTCTGCGTGTACCCGTTCGTCCAGCGCTACTTCGTCTCCGGCGTGATGCTCGGCGCCGTCAAGGGCTGAGCGCCCAACTAGGGAGTATCCGTGAAGAACGCAGGTCAGCTGTCGCGGCGTCAGATCCTGGCCGCCGCCGGGTTCATCGGCCTCGCCGGGCTCACCGGCTGCGGCAGCGGCGACGACGGAGGGGACTCAAAGGACCTCTCCAAGAAGCGAAACGGCGCGATGAAGGAGTACCGCGTCGGCGAGCAGTTCAAGGCGGCCAAGCCGCTGTCGTTCTCGGTGCTGCACAACAACAACCCCACCTACCCGCTGAAGAACGACTGGTTGTTCTGGAAGGAACTCACCCGGCGCACCGGCGTCACCCTCAAGCCGGTCGCGGTCCCGCTGGCCGACTACGAGAAGAAGCGCAGCGTCCTCATCGGCGCGGGCGACGCCCCCTTCCTGATCCCCAAGACGTACCACCCCTCCGAGGTCGCCTTCGTCTCCTCCGGGGCGATCCTCCCGGTCAGCGAGTACGTGCACCTGATGCCCAACTACCGGGACAAGGTCAGAAAGTGGAAGCTGGAGCCGGAACTCGACTCCATCCGCCAGGCCGACGGCAAGTACTACCTGCTGGCCGGACTGCACGAGAAGGCCAAGTCGGGCTACTCGCTGTCGCTGCGCACCGACGTCCTGGAGAAGCTGGGCCTGGCCCTGCCCACCACCTGGGACCAGGTGTACGAGGTCTTCCGGGCCATCCGCGCCGAGTATCCCGACCGCTATCCGCTCTCCGACCGCTGGAGCATCAACACCCCGTATCCGGCGGCTGCGTTGATGAGCTACCTCGGTCAGGCCCACGGCGTCAGGGCCGGCTGGACGTACGACAACATCAGCTGGGACGCCGAGAAGGACGCCTTCGTCTTCACCGGCGCCTCGGACGGCTACCGCCAGATGGTCGAGTACCTGGCGAAGCTGGTCGCCGAGAAGCTGATCGACCCCGAGAGCTTCACCCAGACCGACGACGACGCGGTGCAGAAACTGCTCGGCGAGAAGTCCTTCGCGATCAGCGCCAATCCGCAGGAGCTGGTCCAGAACTACCGCTACAACCTGGAGAAGCAGGTCAAGGGCGCGAAGATCGAGATGGTCCCGGTGCCGCTCGGGCCGGCCGGCCCGGTGGTGATCGGCGGAGCCCGGCTGGAGAACGGCGTCATGATCTCCAGCAAGGCCCTCAAGAGCGACACCTTCGTCGCGATGATCCAGTTCATGGACTGGCTCTGGTACTCCGACGAGGGCCAGCGCTTCGCCAAGTGGGGGGTCGAGGGCACCACGTACACCCGCTCCGGCGACACCTACGCGCCGAAGCCCGGCATCAGCCTGATGGGCTCCGACCCGGACGCCCCGAAGGACCTCCAGAAGGACTACGGCTTCTTCAACGGCGTCTTCACCTACGGCGGCAGCTGGGCCCTGGTCTCCTCCTCCTTCGGCCCCGACGAGAGGAAGTTCCAGGACGCCATGGCCCAGCGCCGACAACTGCCCATCGGCCCCGCCCATCCCCTGCGGTCCATGGACCAGGAACAGGCCACCCTCTGGGACACCCCGCTGCGCGACCACGTCGTCCAGAACACCCTGAAGTTCGCCCTCGGCAAGCGCCCCCTGTCCGAGTGGGACTCCTACGTCGGGGAGCTGAAGGCCAAGAACATGGACCGGCTCGTCGACCTGCACAACCAGGCACGCGACCGCTTCACGAAGGAGAACGGGTGATCCGCGTCCCCGCCGCCCCGGCCGGCCGGCTCTCCGACGCCTGGCGGACCTGTGTCGGCACCGGCCGCATCGAACTCGCCCTGCGCCGCGACTACCAGGACTCCCTCGCCCTCCTCCAGCGCGACATCGGGTTCCGGTACATCCGCGGCCACGGCCTGCTGAGCGACGGCATGGGCGTGTACCGCCCCTACGAGCACGCGGGCACCCGGCACGTCCACCACTCCTTCACCTATGTCGACCAGGTCATCGACGCCTGGCTTGCGCTCGGCATCCGCCCGTTCCTCGAACTCGGCTTCATGCCGGCGGAGCTGGCCTCCGGTGACCAGACGGTCTTCTGGTGGCGGGGCCATGTGACCCCGCCCCGCTCGCACCGGGAATGGGCCGACCTGGTCCGTGCGACCCTGCGCCACCTGGTGGACCGCTACGGCGTCGACGAGGTGCGCACCTGGCCGATCGAGGTCTGGAACGAGCCCAACCTCGCCGACTTCTGGCAGGGCGCGGACGAGCGGGCGTACCACCGGCTGTACGAGGTGACCGCGCACACCGTGAAGGAGGTGGACGCCGGGCTCCAGGTCGGCGGCCCCGCGATCTCCCCGGGCGCCGACGACTGGCTGGACCGGTTCGCCGAGTTCGCCGCGCACCGCGAGGTGCCCGTCGACTTCGTCTCCAAGCACGCCTACACCTCCGGACCCGCCCAGCGCGTGCCGTTCGGGGTCCATCAGACCCTGGCCCCGGCGACCGACCTGCTGGACCAGTTCGCCACCCCGCGGGAGCGTCTCAAGGGCACCCGGCTGGCCGGACTCCCGGTGCACATCACCGAGTTCAACTCCTCCTACTGCCCCGACAACGCGATCCACGACACCGCCTTCCAGGCCGCCTATCTCGCCCCCGTGCTGGCCCGGGGCGGAGACCACGTCGACTCGTTCTCCTACTGGACGTTCAGCGACATGTTCGAGGAGGCCGGGGTCCCCACCGCCCTCTTCCACGGCGGCTTCGGGCTGCTCACCCACCGGCAGGTCCGCAAGCCCGTCCACCACCTGTACGCGTTCATGGCCCGGATGGGCCCCGACCTGCTCGCCCGCGGCGACGACCATCTCGTCACCCGCCACCGGGACGGCCGCGTCACCGTCCTCGCCTGGGCACCGGTCGACCCGACCGGCGCGACGGAGGGCGCCGCCGGACACGCCCTGCGGCTGTCGCTGCCGGTGGGGCCGAACGCCCGGGACGGCGAGGGCGACGGGGGCGGGGGCGAGGTCTTCGTGCGCCGGTCGACCGTGGACGAGGAACGGGGGAACGCCTGCACCGCCTGGCGGCACATGGGCAGCCCCCGCTCCCCGGGCCGCGCGCAGCTCGACGTCCTGCACGAGGCCGCCGAGCCCGCCCGCACCCACGGACGGCTGCCCGTCCACGACGGCCGCACCGAGCTGGACCTGACCCTGGCCTGCCATGAGATCACCCTCGTCGAACTGACCCCGGTGGAGGACGAGACCCCACCGTGGTGGGACGCGCGACGGCTGCTGGGCCGGGAGCCCGCGTGAGCGCCACGGCGACCGACTTCGGCACCGGAGTCCTCTCCCGCGCCGCCGCCCTGGTCCACACCCTGCTCACCGTCGAGGCCCTGTTCCTCGTCGCGGCCGCCCCCGGCGTCGCCGGCCTGTTCCTCCTCGGGCCCGACCCCGCCAACCTGCCCCTCGCCGCCCTGTGTCTGCTGCCGCTCGGCCCCGCCGCCACCGCCGCGCTGTACGCCCTCCACCACCGCAGCCGCGACCTGACCGACCTGCACCCCGCCCGGGCCTACGGCCGGGGCTGGCGGCTCAACGCCGTCCCCGCCCTCCGGCTCTGGACCCCACTGCTGGCCTGGCTGACCGTGATCGCCTTCACCCTCACCCACTTCACCGCCACCGGTCTGCCCCGCTGGTGGGCGGCCCTGCTCGCGCTCATCGGCGTCGGCTCCCTGCTCTGGGGCGCCCACGCCCTCCTCCTCACCTCGCTGTTCACCTTCCGCGCCCGCGACACCGCCCGCCTCGCCGCGTACTTCACGCTCCGGCACGGGAAGGTCACCCTGGCCTTCGGCTCCCTGCTCGTCCTCGCCGCCGGACTGACCGCCCTGCTCACCGAGGCCCTGCCCGCCCTGCTCGCCGCCCCGCTGCTGCTCTCCCTGCTGCACGCCGGCCGCCCGGTGACCGCCGAGACCCAGGAGGAGTTCACCGCATGAGCCCGCAGAGCCCCAAGATCCCCTATGGCGGCGACTACAACCCCGAGCAGTGGCCGCAGGAGGTCCAGGACGAGGACCACCGGCTGTTCACCCGCGCCGGCATCGACACCCTCACCGTCGGGGTCTTCCTCTGGTCCCTCAGCCAACCGGCCGAGGATGTCTACGACTTCACCGCGCTCGACGGCGTCCTGGACCGCGCCGCCGCCGCGGGCCGCCAGGTCTGCCTCGCCACCGGCACCGCCGCCCTCCCGCCCTGGCTCGCCGCGCGGTACCCCGAGGTCAACCGCACCGACTTCGAGGGCCGCCGGCACCGCTACGGCCAGCGCCACAACTTCTGCCCCAGCTCACCCGCCTACCGCCGGACGGCCACCGCCCTGGCCGAGCGCCTCGCCGAACGGTACGCCGCACACCCGGCGCTGCTCGCCTGGCACGTCAACAACGAGTACGGCGGCGCCTGTTACTGCGACCTGTGCGGCACGGCCTTCCGCCACTGGCTGCGGGAGCGGCACGGCAGCCTCGCCGCCCTGAACGACGCCTGGTGGACGGCCTTCTGGTCGCACCGCTACACCGACTGGGACCAGATCGAGCCGCCGAGCGCCCTCACCGAGCACTGGCGCGGCCCCGACCACACCGCCCTCCAGGGCATCACCCTCGACTACCGGCGCTTCATGACCGACGCCCTTCTCGGCTGCTTCACCGCCGAGAAGGAGGCGATCCGGCGCCACGACCCCGAAACGCCGGTGACCACCAACTTCATGGGCATGTACCGCCCGGTCGACTACCACCGCTGGGCGCCCCACCTCGACTTCGCCTCCTGGGACTGCTATCCGCCCCTCGACGCCCCGCCGACCTGGTCCGCGCTCGGCCACGACCTGATGCGGGGGCTCAAGGACGGCGCCCCTTTCTGGCTGATGGAACAGACCCCGTCGACGACGGCATGCCGTGACGTCAACCCGCTGCGGCGGCCGGGGGAGCTGCGCCTGGCCACCTTCCAGGCGGTCGCCCACGGCGCCGACGCAGCCCTCTTCTTCCAGCTGCGGGCCTCGCGCGGCGCCTGCGAGAAGTACCACGGCGCGGTGATCGGCCACGCGGGCCGGGACGACACCCGCGTCTTCGGCGAAGTGGCCGACCTGGGCAAGGAGCTGGAGCTGCTGGGCCCGGTGACCCTCGGGGCCCGCACGCCCGCCCGCACCGCCCTGCTCTTCGACTGGGACAGCTGGTGGGCCCTGGAGATGTCCGACGGCCCTTCGCGGCTGGTCGGGTACCAGGAGACCGTCCACGCCTACTACGGGGCCGCCCGCGCGGCCGGCGCCGACCTGGACGTCGTACCGCAGGGCGCGGACCTGACGCCGTACGACGTGGTGCTCGCCCCCGTCCTGCACCTGGTCAAGGCGGACCTCGCCCCCCGCCTCGAAGCCGTCGCCGCCCGCGGCGGCACCGTCCTTGCGACCTTCCTCTCCGGCCGGGTCGACGAACACGACCGCGCCTTCCTCACCGACGTCCCCGGCCCGCTCGCCGACCTCATGGGCGTCCGGATCGACGAATGGGACGCCCGGCCCGCGGAGTTCGTCCAGACCGTGCCCGAACTGCGGGCGACGGCGCGGCTCGTCTTCGAGATCGTGCTCCCCCGGGGAGCGGAGACCGTCGCCACCTACGGCACGGACTTCTACGCGGGCACCCCGGCGGTGACCCGCCACGCGTACGGCAAGGGCGAGGCGTGGTACGTCGCGACCGCCCTCGACCAGCCGGGCGTGGACCGGGTCGTGCACCGTGTCCTCGCCCGGCACGGCCTGCACGGCCCGTACGCCGGGCACCCCACCGTGGAGGCCGCGCAGCGCGTCGCCCCCGACGGCACCCGGCTCCTCTTCCTCCTCAACCACGCCCGGGAAGCCGCCCCGCTGACCGCGCACGCCACCGCGACCGAACTCCTCACCGGCAAGCGGGTCGAGCAGGGGGAGGTACTGACCCTCGACCCGCTCGGCGCGGTCGTGCTGCGCCTTCAGTAGACGGTCCGCCCCCGCTCGTCCGGCACCCCGGACTTGCGGAAGAAGTAGCTGTTGATCTGATCGCGCCACTCACGGGCACCGCGCACCTGCTCCTCGAACAGCTCCGCCACCCGCCGGTGCCGGGCCGGTGCCATCAGTCCGGCGAGGCCCGCCCACACCCGGCGGGCCTCCTCGGCCTCCTCGACCCCCTCGAAGTGCGTGTCGTAGATGTGCTGGATCACGGTCTTCCCGCTCCTGAGCACATGCCCGTAGGGCACATGGTGGAAGAACAGCAGCAGCTCGTCGGGACAGCGCGCGACGGACTCGTACACCTCGGCCCACGGCGCGGCGTACTGGGCCGCGTACCCCGTCCCGGTCGCGGCGCTGCGGTCGACGCCGACACCGTCGCGGTCGGCGAAGTGGTAGGTGCCCCACGGGCTGTACTCGTAGCCGTCGACGTTCGGCCCGTAGTGGTGTCCGGGCTGCACCATGAACCCCACCCCGAGCGGGGCCGTGTACTTCTCGTACGTCCGCCAGGAGCCGTCCAGCACCGCGTGCAGCCCGTCTGCCAGCCGTCGCGGCGCGGATGGGAAGGTCAGGCCGATCCACTCGTCCAGGACGCGGTACGGATCGGCGTCCGGCCGCCAGGCCAGCCTGCCGAACGTGTACAGGTTCGCCTGGGCCAGCGGATGCCCCGTCCAGAACGGATCGTCGCCCACGTTCGACACCGCGACGAGATCGCGCGCCGACCCGCCCACGCTCGGCCCGTCCTCGCCGCGCGGCCGGAACCGCAGCACCTCGCTCCACATCGGCCCGAGCCAGCACACGTGCCGCTGCTGCCCGGTGTACTCCTGGGTGGCCTGCACCTCCACCGCGGTCCGGGTCCGCGTGAGCGCCCCGAGCACCGGTGAGACCGGCTCGCGCACCTGGAAGTCCATCGGCCCGTGCTTGACCTGGAGCACCGCGTTGTCGGCGAACTCCCCGTCCAGCGGCGCGAAATGGTCGTACGCCGCCCGCGCCCGGTCCGTGCCGCGGTCCCGCCAGTCCTGCCGGTGGTCGTAGACGAAGGCCCGCCAGTGCACCGTGCCGCCGTACGGGGCGAGCGCGCCGGCCAGCAGGTTCGCTCCGTCCGCGTGACCGCGCCCGTAGGCGAACGGCCCCGGCCGGCCCTCTGAGTCGGCCTTCACCACGAACCCGCCGAAGTCGGGGATCACCGCGTACACCCCGCGCACGGCCCCCGCCCACCACTCCCGCACCTCCTGCCGGAGCGGATCGGCGGTGGACAGCCCGCCGAGCACGACCGGCGCGGCGAAGGTCACCGCCAGATGCGTACGGATGCCGTACGGCCGCAACTCGGCGGCGATCGCCGCGACATCGCCGATCCGGTCGGTCAGCAGCCTCGCCTCGGCCTCGTGCACATTGACGTTGTTGACGCACACGGCGTTGATCCCGCACGCGGCCAGCAGCCGCGCGTACGCCCGGACCCGCGCGAAGTCCTCCCGCGCCCGGCCGTCCCGCCAGAACAGCGAACCGCCCGCGTAGCCGCGCTCCACCTGGCCCATGACCGGGTGCACGGCCACGTTGTCCCAGTGGTCGAGCATGCGCAGGGCCGTCGCGGGACGACGGGCCTCGCGGGGGAAGGCGCCCGAGAAGGCCGCCTCGCCGAGCCGTACGACCTCGAACAGGCCGTGGAGGAGCCCGTGCCCGGTGGAGGCGGTGACCGTCGTCGTGCCGTCCTCCCGGACGACCGTGAAACCCTCCTCCTCGCCCGCGGGTCCGCCGTCGGCCGTCTCCAGCAGGAGGTCGCGGGGACCGTCGTGGACGATCTGCCCGCCGAACCGTGCGCAGGCGTCGGACACTTCACGGCGCACGGTGTCGACCAGCGGGCCGGAGCCCCTGACCAGGACGCGCCGGGTCCCCAGCGGCCGGAAGACCTCCGGGGGCAGCCAGCCGGGATCGATCCCGTTCAAGAGAGCAACTCCACCTCGGACAGACGGACTTCACCGTCGAACACCAAGCGGTACCTCGCGTACCTACCCGGTGACGGCACGCCGAACGCCCGCGTCTGCCGGTCCCAGGCGAAGGTCTGCCCGGTGCGGCGGTCCAGGGTCCGCCACGTCGTCCCGTCGGCGGAGCCCTCCAGCCTCCAGCCCGTGGGCGCCTTCGCCCGCTCGGCGGAGGTCAGCGTGTACTGCACGGCCTTGGTGACGCCCCCGGCCCGCAGGGTGACCGCGCCGGACACGGTCGCGGCCGTCGCGGAGGTGTCGTCGGTCAGGGCGCCGGAGCCGGTGAGCGTGTCGGCGCGGGGCGTCGGCACCCGGTCGTCGCGGGTGATCGACGCGGGCGCCGCGTCCTTCCCGCTGCCCCACGCCGAGGGGCGCGGCCCCATGGCGAACTCCAGGGTCCCGCCCCGGGCGAGGAGTGAGTGGGGGAGCGAAGTCGACGTCCAGGTACGGCCGTTGACCTTCAGCCCCTGGACGTAGACGTTCCGCGCGCTGTTCTTCGGGGCCTTCACCACGAGGTCCCTGCCGTTCTCCAGGTGCACGGTCGCCCTGGTGAACAGCGGGGAGCCGACGGCGTACTCGCCGCCCCCCATCACCAGTGGGTAGAAGCCGAGCGCGGAGAACAGGTACCAGGCCGACTGCTCGCCGTTGTCCTCGTCGCCGTGGTAGCCCTGTCCGATCGCGCTCCCGGTGTACAGCCGCGACAGCACCTCGCGGACCCTCGCCTGCGTCTTCCAGGGCTGCCCCGCCGCGTCGTACATGTAGAGCGCGTGGTGGGCGACCTGGTTGGAGTGCCCGTACATGCCCATCCGGACGTCCCGGGCCTCCGTCATCTCGTGGATGACCCCGCCGTAGGAGCCCGCGAACTCGGGCGAGGCGGTCTCGGGGGTCGCGAAGTACGTGTCGAGTTTGCGCGCCAGGCCGGCCCGGCCGCCGTACAGGTTGGCGAGGCCCCGGCTGTCCTGCGGGGCGGTGAAGGCATAGCCCCAGCCGTTGGTCTCGGTGTAGTCGTAGCCCCACACCCGCGGGTCGTACCGCGACGACTCGACACGCCAGGAGCCGTCCTCGTCGCGGCCCTGGAAGAAGCCCGCCCGGGTGTCGAACAGGTTCACGTACCCCCGGGCGCGGTTGAGGAAGTACGCCGACTCCTCCGCGTACCGCCGCTCGCCGGTCCTGCGGTACAGGGCCTCGCCCATGCGGGCGATGCCGTAGTCGTTGAGGTAGCCCTCCAGGGCCCAGGACAGGCCCTCGGGGGTGGCCGTGCTCGTGTAGCCGAGGAAGGGGGAGGTCGCCATGCCCTTGCGGCCCACGCCCGGGGACGGCGGGACGACGGTGGCGTTCTTCAGTGCCGCCTCGTAGGCCGCCTTCGCGTCGAAGCGGACGCCCTTGACGTACGCGTCGGCGAAGGCCACGTCCGAGGAGGTGCCGGTCATCAGGTCGGCGTACCCGGGCGAGGACCAGCGCGACGTCCAGCCGCCGTCCTTGTACTGCTGCACGAACCCGTCGGTCAGCACGCCGGCCTGAGTGGGCGTCAGCAGCGCGTACGCGGGCCAGGTCGTGCGATAGGTGTCCCAGAAGCCGTTGTTGACGTACACCTTGCCGTCCACGATCTTCGCGCCGGTGTGCGTCGGGGTGTCCTGGCTCACCATGGGCGAGAACGGCGAGGCGTACCGGTACGTCGAACCGATCTTCTCGAAGCCGGAGTTGGGGTAGAGGTACAGCCGGTAGAGACTGGAGTGGAGCGTGGTGAAGCTGGTCCTGGGTCGCTCCCTCGACCTCGACCCTGCCGAGCAGGGCGTCCCACTGCTGCCGCGCCCGCTGCTTCACCGTCTCGAAGCCGGTGCCGTCCGGGATCTCCTGGCGCAGGTTGTCCTTCGCCTGGTCGAGGCCGATCAGCGAGGTGGCCAGCTTCAGGGTGACCGTCCGGTCGGCGCCCGCGTCGAACCGCAGGTAGCCCTTCACCCCGCTCGACGCCCCGTCCGTGACCGGCGCGTCGAACTCGCCGTACACGAACAGCCGCGTCGCGCCCGTCGACAGCCCGGACTTCACGTCCGAGTAGCCGGTGACGACCCCGGAGGCCCGGTCGAGCGTCAGCCCGGCCTGGTCGGTGACGTTGTCGAACAGGACGCTCGCGTCGGAGCCCGGATAGGTGAAGCGCAGGGCGGCCGCGTGGTCGGTCGGCGCCATCTCCGCCGTGAGACCGTTCTCGAACCGCACCCCGTAGTAGTACGGCCGCGCGGTCTCGTGCGAGTGCCGGAAGGCCAGCGCCCGTGCCGTCCGCCCGGTGTCGGGGGTGCCCGCCGCGGCCGACGGCATCACCTGGAAGGTCTGCCGGTCGCCCATCCACGGGCTCGGCTCGTGACTCGCGCTGAACGCCTGGATGGTGGGCAGATTGTCCGCGTTGTTCCCGCGCGCGTAGTCGTACAGCCAGCTCAGCGAGGACGCGTTCGTCACCGGGGTCCAGAAGTTGAACCCGTGCGGCACGGCCGTCGCCGGGAAGGTGTTGCCCCGCGAGAAGCCCCCGCTGGAGTTCGTCCCGCGCGTGGTCACCGCGTAGTCCGACGGGTGCGCCCGCACCGGCTCCGGGGCGGCCGGGCCCAGGGTGATGTCGTCCACCCAGCCGCGGAACCGCGCCGGGCCGCCGGGGGAGTCGTAGGCCACCAGGATCCGGTCCACCGTCCTTCCGGCCGCCACGGACCCGATCGCCGACTCCACGTCGTTCCACTGGTTGACGTACAGGACCTTCGCCGCGCCCTGCCCGCGCGGCGACAGCGGGAAGCCGTACCGGTCCACCGCGCGGAGCCCGCTGAGGTAGGTCCCGTCCGTGAAGGCCAGGTCGACCGAGACGTTCGTCGCCGCGTAGTCCCGCTCGCCGTCGGCCAGCTGCGGGAAGATCCGGTACGCGAGCCGGGTCCGGGCACCGACCCGGACGTTCACGTCGAACACCTTGTTGTACGAGTACGCCCGCCCGGAGGCGGTGTGGCGCCCCGCGTACCGCAGCGCCCGCACCCCCGTGAACCCGGCCCGCGCCTTCGCCGTCGGGGAGCCGCTCGGGCCCCGGTCGACGACGGTGAGCATGTCCGGCGGCACCGGCCCGCCGCTCCCGCCCGTCGCGAGGCGCAGATCGGCGAGCTGGAGGAGGTCGGCGCCGTGGTTCCTGGTGACGTCGAGCCGGAAGTGCCGGTAGGCGGCCGGCGCCGCGAGGGTGTACGTCTTCGTCTGAAACCGTTCGGTGAAGTCCTCGCCCGAGCGGCTGTCGAGGACCGTCCAGGCGGCGCCGTCCGCCGAGCCGCTCAGGGTCCAGTCGGCCGGATCGCGTTCGGCGGCGTCATTGGCGGAGGTGAGCGCGTACGTGGTCACCGCGGCCGGGGTGTCCAGGTCGAGCTCCGCCCAGCCGGTGGCCGCGAACGTCAGCCACTTGGTGCTCGGCTCGCCGTCGGCCAGGTTCTCCTTCACCTCCCCGGCCCCGGTGTTCTCGGCGCTCGCCCGGACCCCGGTGACCCGGTCGGTCACCTCGCCGGGCAGTCCGCCGGTCGCATAGCCGCCGTCGACGCCCGAGGCCCGCTCGGGGGTGCTGGTCCAGTCCGGCGCGGGCTGGCCGGCCTCGAACGACGAGGCGAACGTCCGGGCCTGCCGCGGGAGGTGTGCCGTCCCGGCGACCGCCGCCCCCGGAGCGCCGACCGTCATGACGAGGGCGGCCGCGACCGCCGGTGCGCGTAACCGTCCGAACCACTGCATGCGTGAGCATCCTCCCCGCCCGGACCAGGGCTGCGGACAACGTTGTCCCATGTGGTGCGCAGCACTCAGTAGGGGGCCGGGTGAGGGGCGGTGTCAAGGATGTGGATTGCGCCGTACGGGGCACGTGTCGCGGATTTTTCCGGCAGACCGGCCGGGGATGCCGCATATTTCCGGGAGGTCTCCACTCGGATCCGGCGGCAGACTCGCCACCACGGCCTTCGTCTCGGTCACGTGCGCTCCTTGGTCGGAGCACAGGATCAGACGAAGGCCGCCCCCACGTCCGGCAAACTCCCTGGTGAGTGACCCCGTTCGGGACGTTGTTCGAACCCGAAAGAAAAAGAGCAAGCTCAGAGGTGGTCGCAGACCTGGCCGATGATCCTGGCGGCTGCCCAGCGGGCCATGAACCCCCAGACGGTGCGCCTATCAGTTACGTGGAATCAGACGCAGCAGGAGCCATCTCGTATCCTGCGGCGTCCCCGTGGGCTGAGGAGGCGTGTTGGGCAGCGCGGTGGTGTTGGAGGAGAAGTGGCCGGTCCTGGGTCGGCATGAGCGGGCGGCCGAGTGGCTGCGGGTGTGGACGGATCTGGGGAGGGCTCCGCGGACGATCGACGCGTACGCGCGGGGTCTGGCCGAGTACCTGCTGATCTGCGAGCGGGACGACGTCGATCCGATCACCGCGGGTCGGCTGCACGTGGCCGCGTTCGTGAAGGACCTGTCCACGCGGCCGAGCCGCCGCGGAGCGAACGTGGTCGTGCTGGACTCCGGGGCGGGTCTGGCGAACGCGACCTTGCAGCAGCGGCTGGTGCCGGTCCGCCTGTTCTACGACTACCTGATAGAGGAAGGGCTGCGGGAGTCGAACCCAGTCGGCCGCGGCCGCTACACGCCCGGCCGGAAGTTCGGCAGCCACGAGCGCGGCCTGGTGCCCCGCCTGGGGAAGCTGCCGTGGATCCCCAGTGAACAGCAGTGGCTCGACCTGCTGGACGTCGTACGCGAGGAGCCGGCACGGAACCGGTTGATGCTCGCCCTGGCCTACGACGCCGCTCTGCGACGCGAGGAACTGTGCTCGCTTCGGACCGACGACGTCGATCCAGCCCACCGGACGCTTCGGGTCAGGGCGGAGACGACGAAGACCCGCCGCGAGCGCGTGGTGCCGTACTCCGCGCCAACGGGCGTGCTGAACTATCTCGCCGGCCTGATACGCGGCCACCTGAAGAAGATCGGCTCGCGGTGGCGGGCGCTGCCCGCCGGGAAGATCGCCGGCATCGTGCTGGCGGTGCTGCGCTGTCACCAGCGGCCTGGCGATCTGGCCGGCGGGAACGGGGTGCACCGCACCACCGTGAGCCGGTGGGTGCGCGAGGTCGTCGGCCTGCTGGCCGTCCGCGCCCCGCGCCTGGACCGCGCGTCGAAGAAGATCACCCGAAAGGGCGGTGGCGTGGTTCTGCTGGACGGCTCCCTGATACGCACCCGCCGGCGCACCGGGGCGGACAACCGGCCGAACTACTCGGGCAAGCACAAATGCCATGGCCTTCTCGTGATCGCGCTCACCGACGACCGGGGGCCGACTGGTGTGGATCTCCGCGGTGCGGCCCGGACGCACATCCGAGATCACCGCCTGCCGCCACGACAAGCTCACCGCCCACCTGCGGGCCGCCGGGCTCGGTGCCATCGCCGACCTGGGGTTCGTCGGCCTCGACGACGGTCCTCCTGACGCCGACCCGGCGGTGATCTGCGGCTACAAGGCGGCCCGGAACCGGCCCCTGACCCGCGGCCAGAAGCTGTCCAACAAGGCACTGGCCGCGGTGCGGGCCCCGGTCGAGCACGGCTTCGCCCATCTCAAGAACTGGCGCGTCCTCACCAAGGTCCGCACCGACCCGAAGTGGGCGACCGCGCTGGTCAGGGCCCTGCTCGTGCTGACGAACCGGGAAGTCACCTGCTGACGGACGACCTTGTCGCTGGACTACCGCCCCGGACCTGCCCGGGCCGCCCGACGCCTACGCACACCAGACCATCTGACGCGCAGCTTTCACGATGCACCGGGCTCCCTCAGAGCTGGAGACCAGATGACCACGGGTTTCCCGCTGACCGTCGGGCCTGCTCCGGTCCTGCGGAGTTTCTGACCCGTGGTCACCATGTGGAGTGCTGCCTAGTGGGCGGTCCCGGCCAGCTGCGGGTAGAGGGCTGCAACGCCTCCGGCCAGCCCGGACTGCACTTGGCGGCTGAAGTCGTCCGCGACGATCTCGTGGGCGTCGGCGGCGATGCCGTCGACCGCGATGCGGGCGATGTCAGCCGGGTCGGACTTGGGCTCGGTGCTCTGCTGGGCCATGTCGGTGTCCATGTAGCCGACGTGCAGTCCGGCCACCCGGATGCCCTGCTGCGCAAGGTCCACGCGCAGGGAGTTGGTCAACGACCACTGCGCGGCCTTGGCGGCGCTGTAGGCGCCGACCTGCGGGAAGCTGAGCCAGGACAGGGCGGAGAGGATGTTCAGGATCGCGCCGCCGCCGTTGGCCGCGATCTGCGGGGCGAAGCCCCGGACCACCGAGAGCGTGCCGAAGTAGTGGGTGTCCATCTCCAGGCGAATGGCGTCCTGGTCGCCGGCGAGCAGGGTGGCGCCGGTGGAGATGCCGGCGTTGTTGATCAGGACGGTGACGTCGCCGGTGGCCCGGACCGCGGCGGCGACCGAGGCGGGGTCGGTGATGTCGAGCGCGATCGGCTTGGCGCCGGGCAGGTCGACCTGGTCGGGGTTGCGGGCTGCGGCGTAGACGGCGGCGCCGCGGTCGAGCAGTTCGGCGGCGAGGGCGCGGCCAAGACCCCGGGTGGTTCCGGTGACGAGAACGGTGCTGGTGGACAGGTCCACGGACGACTCCTGGTGCAGGTTGTGGTGTCGGGGAATGGGGGTATCGGTCAGGCGGGCAACTGGTTGAGCTTGCGGATCTGCCGGTCGAAGGCGCGAAAGGGCGTTGTCAAGTTGTCGGCTGTGTGACTGCCTGACGGCGCATGGGGGCAGGGTGGGTTTGGGAGCCGGACCTGTGGTCAGGCCGTGGTGGCAAGGCCGGCGACGCCGGTGTTCTGGTCCCAGATCGCGAAGCGGACGGTCATCTCGGCTCGGTGGGCGGCAGCGGTCATCAGGTGTCGGCGAGGCGGAAGTGGGGCGAGATGCCGCTGAACGCGGACAGGAACCGCAGGGCCCCGCCCACGGAGCTTCATCGCGCGTTCACGCTGCCTCGTCGGCTGGTGGGAGTTCTCGGCCCGGTTGTTAGCCCCTTGTGGGAGCGGTGCTCGGCGGAGGGCATGACCTCGCGGTGGGCCGCTCCGTAGGAGCGGAGCTTGTCGGTGACGATCACCCGCAGCACCATTCGGCTCTTCTTCATCAGCCTGCGGAAGAAACGCCTGGCCGCGGCCTTGTCCGGCGCCCCTGCACGAGGATGTCCAGCACCGTCCCGTCCTGGTCGACAGCCCGCCGTTGATCTTGATGAAGACTTCGTCCAGATGCCACTTGTCCCAGGCCGGGGCCGGCGGCGACGCAACTCGCGGGCGTAGGCTGGGCCGAGTTTCACACACCAGCGGCGGACCGTCTCGTACGAGACGACGATACCGCGCTCAAGCATCAGTTCCTCGACCTCGCGGAACGACAACGGGAAACGGTGGTACAGCCACACACAGTGGGAGATGACCTCGACCGGGTACCGGTGCCCCTTGTACGACGGCGACGCGCTCCCCACGGACGCCCCTTCCCAGGCTGATCAACCAGAAGATCACCCCGCCGGTCAGCCAACATGACAGTGCCGGCAAGACCGACGACCTGATGCCCGGCATCGATGAGTTCGCGGACGACGGCGGAACCAATGAATCCGGTTGCGCCGGTGACGAATACGCGCATGGTGCAGTCCTTCGGTGAAATGACATGGTGCGGCCCCGGCGCAGTATCGAAGGGGCGCCGTGAACCGGTGATTCCATCGTCCGAAGGGGAAGCGCTCCAAGTCCAAAGCCTGTTTCGCAACGGGCAATGCAACTCAGGCATCACCGCACGTCAGAAAGACTTTCAGGAGCGTTCCCACGTCGCTGCGGACTACGCTTGCGGGCATGCCCGACTCAGCTCCCGCGCCGGACCTCGATCTGCGGCTGGTGCGGTACTTCATCGTCGTCGCCGAGCACCGGCACTTCGGCCGCGCCGCCGATGCCCTCTACATCACCCAGCCGTCCCTGAGCCGTCAGATCCGCCGCCTCGAAGAGAAAATGGGCGCTCGCCTGCTGGACCGGACCCCGCAGGGCAGCCAGCTCACCGAGGCCGGGGAGGTCTTTCTGCCCCGTGCCAAGGCGCTGCTGCGCTCGGCCGCCCAGGCCGCGGCCTACACCCGTGCCGCCGCCGAGCCCAGCCGGATCACCATCGGGTACACCACGGGCCTCATCGTCACCCCGGCGGTGCGCGAGCTGCGGCGTCGGCACCCGGACGCCGACGTGCAGACCTTGCATCTGGCCTGCAACGACCCGCGCGCGGCCCTGCTCGATCACCAAGTGGACGCGGCGGTGACCCGGTTGCCGTTCCCGACCGACCAACTGCACGTGACGGTCCTCTACGACGAACCCCGCTTGCTGCTGGTACCTCTCGGCCACCGCCTGGCCGGCAAGGAATCCGTCACCCTCGACGACATCGCCGACGAACCCCTTCCCCGGGTGCGGCGATCCGACCCGGTCTGGAGCGCCTTCTGGCGCATCGACCCCCGGCCCGACGGAAGCCCAGCACCCGATGGCCCCCTCGTCGAGGCCGTCGAGGACAAGGTCGAACTCATCGCCGCCGGGCAAGCCGTGGCTATCTCGGCCGGCCTCCGCGCCCAGGGCCTCCGCCCCGACGTCACCGAGGTCCCCCTGCACGGCGTCGAGCCGAGCCACGTCGTGCTGGCGACCCGCGCCGGCGACCACAACCGCCTGGTGGCGGCCTTCCGCAAGTCCGCCCAAGCCCACCTCACGGGCGACCTCAGTGAGCCCGGTGCATCGTGAAAGCTGCGCGTCAGACGGTCTGGTGTGCGTAGGCGTCGGGCGGCCCGGGCAGGTCCGGGGCGATAGTCCAGCGACAAGGTCGTCCGTCAGCGGGTGACTTCCCGGTTCGTCAGCACGAGCAGGGCCCGCTGGTCGGCGTGCACATGGGTTCGCTCGCATCGAAGACCTCGTGGCCCGCTGCCGGGATGGTCTGGAGCACTCCACCGATACGTGGGCTGCACGCAAACGCTCGCTGACGCCTCAGTCGTCGGCGCGCTGGGCCGGCGCTGTCACCAAAGCCACTCACGATCAGTGGGCGCTCTCGCGTCGCGGCCAGCTCGCGCACATCCAGAATCTGGAAGCCGGGATCAGGACGATCGCGCACCGCCTGTCGCAGCCGATCGGCGCGAAGGGCACGAAGAAGGCCCCCGGCGGCTACCGTTGCGAGGGCGAGTGGTTCCACAAGACCCGCCGCCTGCGCGTGTTGGAAGACCGGCTGGAGCGTGAACGCGCTGACCGTGCCAACGGCCGCGTGCGCGTGGTGCGGGGCGGCAGGCGACTCGCCCGCAACCGGCACAACCTGGCTGCCGCCCGGCTCACCGCCGGGCAGTGGCGGGAACGCTGGGAGGCAGAGCGCTGGTTCCTGGCCGCCGACGGCGAGAGCGGGAAGCGATTGGGCAACGAAACGATCCGCATCACCCCGGACGGGGAGGCGTCGATCAAGCTGCCCGCGCCACTGGCTCACCTGGCCAATGCCCGGCACGGCCGGTACGTCCTCGCGTGCAAGGTCTCCTTCCCGCACCGCGGCCCCGAGTGGGCCGACCGCATCGAAGCCAACCGGGCCGTCGCTTACCGCATCCACTTCGATGCGGACCGGGGCCGCTGGTACATCACCGCGTCCTGGCAGTACGCCCCGACGAAGACCATCCCGATCAAGTCCGCCCTGGCCGACGGGGTGATCGGTGTCGACACCAACGCCGACCACCTCGCCGCCTGGCGCCTCGACACCCACGGCAACCCGACCGGCCGACCGCGCCGCTTCTCCTACGACCTGTCCGGCAACGCCGGACCACCGCGACGCCCAGGTCCGCCACGCCCTGACGCGCCTGCTGAACTGGGCCAAGACCTGTGGCGTGAAGGCCATCGCCGTCGAAGACCTGGACTTCACCGCCGAGAAGACCCGCGAGAAGCACGGCCGCCGCACACGCTTCCGGCAGTTGATCTCCGGCATGCCCACCGGCAGGCTCCGCGCCCGCCTGTCTTCGATGGCGGACCAGACCGGTATCGCGATCATCGCCGTGGACCCGGCCTACACCAGCCGCTGGGGCGCCCAGCACTGGCACAGGCCCCTCACCGCCAAGAACCGAAAGACCACCCGTCACGATGCCGCGAGCATCGCGATCGGACGACGCGCCCAAGGGCACCCGATCCGGCGACGGACGGCACCGCCCCCGCACGACCAGAGTGATCGTGCGGGGCATCGGACCGTCCAGGCCCGACCGGGCCCCCAAGGCGTGAGGGAACCCGCCCCCGTATTCCCGGACCACGGACACGATCCGTGCAGCAGATACAGAGCGAAAGCGGAGACCGGGACATCCAGAACCGTTCGGAATGTCCGCAGTGCACAGGCTTGGGTCCAAGACTCACTCCTGCGCACTGATGAGGAACGGTTGACAGCGGGCGCCCTGAAGTAAACCCGGCGTCTTCATGCGGCGTACACGGACCTTGGTCGCGAGGGTTGTCGTGTACGCCGCTTTTCGGCGGTCTGTGCCCGGTTTGATCGCCACGCTCCGGAGCCCTTCACACCCGGAATGCCACTTTCCGCAACGCCTCGCAGCCGCCCCCGCACACCCCGCGACGCTCTCTCGGGTGAGCGCGGACCCGCTTGTTCGAGCGTGCGGATACTGTTCAACCTCTTGACGGGAGTGGACCCGAACGGCTCAGCTTAGAGTTCACTAGTTGGACATAGACGGGACCTCATCGAAGCGGTCCCGCGCGCAGGAGGTCGTCGTGGAGACTCCGGGGTCGCAGTCGTCGCTGCATCGGGCCAACCTGGAGCGGGTGGTACGCGCCGTGCGTCTGGCCGGGTCCCTCACGCAGGCCGAGATCGCCCGCACGACGGGGCTGTCCGCCGCGACCGTCTCCAACATCGTGCGCGAGCTCAAGGACGGCGGAACCGTCGAGGTCACGCCCACATCGGCAGGCGGACGCAGGGCGCGGAGTGTATCGCTGAGCGGGGACGCCGGCATTGTCATCGGGGTGGATTTCGGCCATACGCACCTACGGGTCGCGCTCGGCAACCTGGCCCACCAGGTGCTCGCCGAGGAGTCGGAGCCCGTCGATGTGGACGCCTCCTCGACGCAGGGGTTCGACCGGGCGGAACAGCTGGTCCTGCGGCTGATCGAGGCCACCGGGGTGGACCGGTCGAAGATCGCGGGCGTGGGACTCGGCGTGCCCGGTCCGATCGACCTGGAGTCCGGCACGCTCGGATCCTCGGCAATTCTGCCCGGCTGGATCGGGACCAGGCCCGCCGAGGAGCTCAGGGGCCGCCTCGGCGTGCCCGTGCACGTGGACAACGACGCCAACCTCGGCGCCCTCGGTGAGCTGGTCTGGGGCAGCGGCCGGGGCGTACGTGATCTTGCTTACATCAAGGTGGCGAGCGGTGTCGGCGCCGGTCTGGTGATCGAGGGGAAGATCTATCGCGGCCCGGGTGGCACCGCAGGAGAAATCGGACATATTACTCTTGATGAATCCGGTCCTGTCTGCCGCTGCGGCAACCGGGGCTGTCTGGAGACCTTCGCGGCCGCGCGCTATGTGCTGCCGTTGCTCCAGTCCAGCCACGGTACGGACCTCACGATGGAGGGCGTCGTGCGGCTGGCCAGGGACGGAGATCCGGGCTGCCGTCGCGTGATCGCCGACGTCGGCCGCCACATCGGCAGTGGAGTCGCCAATCTCTGCAACCTGCTGAACCCGAGCCGGGTGGTCCTGGGCGGTGATCTCGCCGAGGCCGGTGAACTGGTGCTCGGCCCCATCAGAGAGTCCGTCGGCCGCTATGCGATCCCCAGTGCGGCGCGTCAACTCACCGTTCTCCCCGGGGCACTCGGCGGCCGTGCGGAGGTGCTCGGAGCACTCGCCCTCGCGCTCAGTGAGATGGGTGATTCGACCCTTTTGGACGGCACCCTGGCCTCCGCGACACCTGCCTTCACTTAGAGAACGAATGACGCCGTTGCCATCTCGTTAAGTATTTACTTCTTGACGTCGAACTTGCGGCCGAGTTGACTTCGAGCCACCTCGGCCGCAGCGTTGCGGCCCTGTCAGGGAGGCACACCCCAAATGAACGCAACGATGCGTAGAGTCGTGATCGGCGCCACCGCCGTGTCCATGGCGCTGTCGATTGCCGCGTGCGGCAAGGCCGGCGACGACAAGGGCAAGGACTCTGGCAGCAGCTCGGACAGCAAGTCCATCGGTCTGCTGCTCCCCGACAACGTCACCGCGCGGTACGAGAAGTTCGACAAGCCGTACTTCGAGGCCAAGGTCAAGGAGCTCTGCTCCGGCTGTGACGTCCAGTACGCGAACGCCGCGGCCGACCCGGCCAAGCAGGCCCAGCAGATGAGCTCCATGGTGACCAAGGGCGTGAAGGTCATCGTGATCTCCGCCCAGGACTCCGCCGCCATCAAGTCCTCCATCCAGTCCGCGGTGGACAAGGGCGTCAAGGTCGTCGCGTACGACCGTCTCGCCCAGGGCCCGGTCAGCGCGTACGTCTCCTTCGACAACGAGAAGGTCGGTCAGCTCCAGGGCGAGGCCCTGCTCGCCGCGCTCGGCTCCAAGGCGACCCCCAAGTCGAAGATCGTCATGATCAACGGTGACGACGCCGACCCGAACGCCGCCCAGTTCAAGGCCGGCGCCCACAAGGCCCTCGACGGCAAGGTGACCATCGCCTACGAGCAGTCCGGCCTGTGGAAGGACACCGTCGCCGCCCAGAAGATGTCCGCGGCGATCACCCAGCTGGGCGCCAAGAACATCGCCGGCGTCTACTCCGCCAACGACGGCATGGCCGGTGGCATCGCCAACACCCTCAAGGGTGCGAAGATCAGCGGCATCCCGCTGACCGGCCAGGACGCCGAGCTCGCCGCCATCCAGCGGATCGTCGCCGGCACCCAGTCCTCCACGGTCTACAAGGCCTACAAGCCCGAGGCCGACACCGCCGCCGAGCTCGCGGTCAACCTGCTGCAGGGCAAGGACATCAAGTCCCTCGCCGACACCACGGTGACCAGCGGCTCCGGTGACAAGGTCCAGGCCAAGCTGCTGACCCCGGTGTCCGTCACGGTCGCCAACATCAAGGACACGGTCGTCAAGGACGGTCTGTACACGGTCGCGGACATCTGCACCGCCGACTACGCCGCCGCCTGCAAGAAGGCCGGCCTGCAGTAGTCGCGCGCACCCCGCGCGACCCGGCCCGAGCCCCCCGCCGGGGGGCTCGGGCCCAGACCGCCGAGCGGTCCCGCGAGACCCCGCCGACGCCTGCCCCACCTTCACACCCCGCTGCCGGGGCGGGCGTCGGACGGAACCGTTGCCAAGCGCGACGGATTCGCGCATGTTCATCTTGTAAACCTCGTGCGTACCGCGGCCGCCCGCCGCAGTACCACGTCCCTCCGCGCGACTACCCCAAGCGCGGCATCCCCGCCGGTCAGGCGGCGAAGGAGATGGTTCACGTGTCCGCTACGCCCGTGCTGGCGTTGCGCGGAGTCTCCAAGCGATTCGGTGCGGTCCAGGCACTCACCGATGTCGATCTGGAGGTTCACGCCGGAGAAGTGGTCGCCCTGGTGGGCGACAACGGCGCAGGAAAGTCGACCCTGGTCAAGACGATCGCGGGTGTCCACCCCATCGATGAGGGCGTCATCGAGTGGGAGGGCCGGCCGGTCAGCATCAACAGGCCGCACGACGCCCAGGGGCTCGGCGTCGCGACGGTCTACCAGGACCTCGCGCTCTGCGACAACCTCGACGTCGTGGGCAACCTCTACCTCGGCCGCGAGCTGCTGCACCGGGGCGTCATCGACGAGGTGACGATGGAGAAGAACGCCCGCGAACTGCTGTCCACGCTCTCCATCCGGATCCCGAGCGTGCGCATCCCGATCGCGAGCCTCTCCGGCGGTCAGCGCCAGGTCGTCGCCATCGCCCGCGCCCTGATCGGCGAGCCCAAGGTCGTCATCCTCGACGAGCCCACCGCGGCCCTCGGCGTCGAGCAGACCGCACAGGTCCTCGACCTGGTCGAGCGGCTGCGCGAGCGCAACCTCGGCGTCATCCTGATCAGCCACAACATGGCCGACGTCAAGGCGGTCGCCGACACCGTCGCCGTCCTGCGCCTGGGCAAGAACAACGGCTCCTTCCCGGTGAAGGACACCAGCCACGAAGAGATCATCGCCGCGATCACGGGTGCCACGGACAACGCCGTGACCCGTCGCGCGGAGCGGCGCACCGCGGAGGCGGCACAGTGAGCGACACGTCGAAGACCGTGAAGAGCGACTCCCCCGAGCCGGAGAAGTCCGGCACGGCCACCAAGGTCGGCAAGGCCGAGGGCGTCGTCGAGGCGCAGGAGACCGTCGCCCCCGCCGACGACCCGACGGCCGCCCCGGTCGCCGTCGTCGACCCGCGGCTGCTGGTCCGTGAAGAGGGCCTCAAGGGCTACCTCACCGAGTTCAAGCGCAAGGTCAAGGGCGGCGAGCTCGGCTCGCTGCCGGTCGTCATCGGTCTGATCGTCATCTGGACGATCTTCCAGACGCAGAACGACCGCTTCCTGAGCGCCGACAACCTCTCGAACATCAGCTACTTCCTCTCGGCCACCGGCATGCTCGCCATCGGCCTGGTGTTCGTGCTGCTGCTCGGAGAGATCGACCTGTCGGTCGGTTCCGTCAGCGGTCTGTCCTCCACCCTGTTCGCCGTGTTCGCGGTGAACCACGGGGTGAACCCCTGGCTGGCGCTGGTGCTCGCCGTGATCACCGGTATCGCCATCGGCTCGCTCCAGGGCTGGTTCTTCGCCAAGGTCGGCGTGCCGGCGTTCGTCGTCACCCTGGCCGGCTTCCTCGGCTGGAACGGCCTGATGCTGTGGCTGCTGGGCGACAGCGGCACGATCAACATCCCGTCCGAGTCCGGTCCGGTCCACCTGCTCGGCCAGAGCTCCTTCTTCATGGACCAGGCGATCATCGGCGCCTACCTGCTGGCCGGCCTCGCCGTCGTGCTGTCCCTCGTGGGCAACTTCAACGAGCAGCGCCGCCGCAAGGCCGCGGGCGTGCCCTTCCGGCCGACCAGCGAGATCCTGCTGCGCGTGGGCGCCCTCGCCGTGGCGGCCTTCGTCTCCGCCGCCGTCCTGAACGACGCGGCCGGTGTCTCCAACGCCCTGGTGATCTTCCTCGCCGCGCTGGTGATCGTCGACTTCGTGCTCCGCCGCACCACCTACGGCCGTCAGGTCTTCGCGGTCGGCGGCGGCATCGAGGCCGCGCGCCGTGCCGGTATCAACGTGCCGATGGTCCGGATCACCGTGTTCGCCATCTCCGGCGGCTTCGCGGCGCTCGGCGGTATGTTCTTCGCCGGTCAGACCGCGAGCGCGACGCTGTCCGCCGGTGGCGGCAACACGCTGATGCTCGCCATCGCCGCCGCGGTCATCGGTGGTACGTCGCTCTTCGGTGGACGTGGTTCCGTGTGGTCCGCGCTGCTGGGCATGCTGGTCATCCAGTCCATCCAGACCGGTCTGGACCTGCTGAACATGAACACCTCGATCCAGTACATGATCACCGGTGGTGTTCTGCTGGGCGCCGTCGTGATCGACTCCGTGTCCCGCAAGTCCCAGAAGGCCGCCGGCCGCGGATAGCGCCTCTCACCGTACGGGGTGCGGTGGCACTGCGGGTGCCGGTCCGTCGTGGCCGGCCGCGCAGTGCCTCCGCGCCCCTTCAGGTAACCGAATGTGCCCGGCACTGCACAGTGCCGGGCATAGTCGTGTCATGGGCCGGGTCGCGGAACATTAGACTCGACGAGCCCGGCAACAGCTCGAACAGCTTTTAGTGCAAGGAGGCACGGGTGGCGCTGCTGACCCGCATCACGGGACCGCGCGATCTGGACCGGCTCAGCCCGGAGGAGCTGGACCAGCTGGCGGAGGAGATCCGGACCTTCCTGGTCGAGGCCGTGTCCAAGACCGGTGGCCACCTCGGCCCCAACCTCGGCGTGGTCGAGCTCACCATCGCCCTGCACCGGGTCTTCGAGTCCCCCAAGGACAAGATCCTGTGGGACACCGGCCACCAGTCCTACGTGCACAAGCTCCTCACCGGCCGGCAGGACTTCTCCCGGCTCAAGATGAAGGGCGGCCTGTCCGGCTACCCCTCGCAGGCCGAGTCCGAGCACGACGTCATCGAGAACAGCCACGCCTCCACGGTCCTCGGCTGGGCCGACGGCATCGCCAAGGGCAACGAGATCCTCGACCGCGACAGCCATGTCGTGGCGGTCATCGGCGACGGCGCCCTCACCGGCGGCATGGCCTGGGAGGCGCTCAACAACATCGCCGACGCCAAGGACCGCCCGCTGGTCATCGTCGTCAACGACAACGAGCGCTCGTACGCGCCGACCATCGGCGGCCTCGCCAACCACCTCGCGACCCTGCGCACCACCGACGGCTACGAGCGGTTCCTGGCCCGCGGCAAGGACCTCCTGGAGCGCACCCCCGTCGTCGGCAAGCCCCTGTTCGACACCCTGCACGGCGCCAAGAAGGGCTTGAAGGACTTCATCGCGCCCCAGGGCATGTTCGAGGACCTCGGGCTGAAGTACGTCGGCCCGATCGACGGCCACGACCTGGAAGCCCTGGAGTCCGCGCTGGCCAAGGCCAAGCGCTTCGGCGGCCCGGTGATCGTGCACTGCCTCACCGAGAAGGGCCGCGGCTACCAGCCCGCCCTCCAGGACGAGGCCGACCGCTTCCACGCCGTCGGCAAGATCCACCCCGACACCGGTCTGCCCATCGCCTCCTCCGGCGCCGACTGGACCTCCGTGTTCGGCGAGGAGATGGTCAGGCTCGGCGAGGAGCGCGAGGACATCGTCGCCATCACCGCGGCCATGCTCCAGCCCGTCGGGCTCGACAAGTTCGCCAAGCGCTTCCCGACGCGGGTCTACGACGTCGGCATCGCGGAGCAGCACGGCGCCGTCTCCGCCGCGGGCCTCGCCCACGCCGGGGTGCACCCCGTCTTCGCCGTCTACGCCACCTTCCTCAACCGCGCCTTCGACCAGGTGCTGATGGACGTGGCCCTGCACCGGTGCGGTGTGACGTTCGTCCTGGACCGGGCGGGGGTCACCGGCACCGACGGCGCCTCCCACAACGGCATGTGGGACATGTCGATCCTCCAGGTCGTCCCCGGTCTCCGGCTCGCCGCCCCCCGTGACGCCGACCAGGTCCGCGCCCAGCTCCGCGAGGCCGTCGCCGTCGACGACGCGCCGACCGTCGTACGGTTCTCCAAGGGCGCCGTCGGCCCCGCCGTCCCCGCCGTGGGACGCGTCGGCGGCATGGACGTGCTGCGCGAGCCGGGCACCGACACGCCCGACGTGCTGCTCGTCTCCGTGGGCGCCCTCGCCCCGATGTGCCTGGAGATCGCCGCGCTGCTCGACCGGCAGGGCATCACCACCACCGTCGTCGACCCGCGCTGGGTCAAGCCCGTCGACGAGGCCATGGCCCCGCTCGCCGAGCAGCACCGGGTGGTCGTCACCGTCGAGGACAACAGCCGCGTCGGCGGCGTCGGCTCGGCCGTCGCCCAGGCCCTGCGCGACGCGGGCGTCGACGTCCCGCTGCGCGACTTCGGTATCCCGCCCCGCTTCCTCGACCACGCCTCCCGCGCCGAGGTCATGGCCGAGATCGGGCTGACCGCCCCCGACATCGCCCGCCAGGTCACCGGACTCGTCGCCCGGCTGGACGGCCGGTACGGGACCCAGGCCGCCGAGGTGGACTCCGTGGAGCCCGCCCGCGACTGACGCCCGCCGAGGGCAACCCGACCCGCCCGGATGGGCCGGTTCCACCACTGTGAAGAGTGGTGAAACCGGCCCATTCGCGTTAACCCGCCCGTGCCGGGGCATACGGTCTGTGCCCCCTCTCGATCATGTCGAGGACGACACAGCGTGGGAGGTACCCATGAGCAGCACCCTCTTCCGGACGAAGAAGGTCGAGCAGTCCATCCTCGACACCGAGGAACCAGAGCACGCGCTCAAGAAATCCTTGTCCGCGCTGGATCTGACCGTCTTCGGCGTCGGCGTCATCATCGGCACCGGCATCTTCGTCCTGACCGGCACGGTCGCCAAGAACAACGCCGGACCCGCCGTCGCCCTGGCCTTCGTCGCGGCCGGGGTGGCCTGCGCGCTCGCCGCGCTCTGCTACGCCGAGTTCGCCTCCACCGTGCCGGTGGCCGGCTCGGCGTACACCTTCTCGTACGCCTCCATCGGTGAACTGCCCGCCTGGATCATCGGCTGGGACCTGGTCCTGGAGTTCGCGCTCGGTACGGCGGTGGTGGCCGTCGGCTGGTCCGGGTACATCGCCTCGCTGCTCGACAACGCCGGCTGGCACCTGCCGGCCGCGCTCAGCGGGCGCGAGGGGGCGAGCGGCTTCGGCTTCGACATCCTCGCCGCCGCCCTCGTCCTGGTGCTCACGGCGATCCTCGTGATCGGCACCAAACTCTCCGCGCGGCTGACCTCGGTCGTCGTCGCCATCAAGGTGACCGTCGTGCTGACCGTGATCATCGCGGGCGCCTTCTTCATCCACGGCGAGAACTACGACCCGTTCGTCCCGAAGGCCCAGACGGTGGAGGCGGGCAACAGCCTCCAGGCGCCGCTCATCCAGCTGATGTTCGGCTGGGCGCCGTCCAACTTCGGCGTGATGGGCATCTTCACCGCCGCCTCCGTGGTGTTCTTCGCGTTCATCGGCTTCGACGTCGTCGCGACGGCCGCCGAGGAGACCAGGAACCCGCAGCGCGACATGCCCCGCGGCATCCTCGGCTCCCTGATCATCTGCACCGTCCTGTACGTCGCCGTGTCGATCGTCGTCACCGGGATGGAGCACTACACCAAGCTGTCCGTGAGCGCCCCGCTCGCGGACGCCTTCAAGCACACCGGGCACCCCTGGTTCGCGGGCTTCATCAGCTTCGGCGCCGCCGTCGGCCTGACGACCGTCTGCATGATCCTGCTCCTCGGCCAGACCCGGGTGTTCTTCGCGATGAGCCGTGACGGACTGCTGCCGCGCTTCTTCTCCCACGTCCACCCGCGCTTCAAGACCCCGCACCGGCCGACCATCCTGCTCGGTGTGCTCATCGCGATCCTGGCCGGCTTCACCAGCCTCAGCGAGCTGGCCGAACTGGTGAACATCGGCACGCTCTTCGCGTTCGTCGTCGTCGCGATCGGCGTGATCATCCTGCGCCGCACCCGCCCCGACCTGCCGCGCGCCTTCCGCACCCCCTGGGTGCCGGTCGTGCCGATCCTGTCGGTGTGCGCCTCGCTGTGGCTGATGCTCAACCTGCCCGCCGAGACCTGGCTGCGGTTCGGCATCTGGATGGTCGTCGGCTTCTTCGTCTACTTCCTCTACGGCCGCTCGCACAGCCGCCTCGGACGCCACCAGGAGACGACCGCCGACGAGCTGGGCGGGGGAGGGGTCTGAGCCTGCCTCAGGCCTCAGGAGGCGTCCGCCGGCCCCCGTACCGCACGAGGGCCCGTCACCTCGGCGCCGAGTTCGCTCACCCGGCGGCGCAGCGCGCGGTCGGCGGTGACGACCAGACAGGGGCGGCCCCCGGCCCGGGCGACCAGGCCGACGACGTGGTCGTCCCCGCTGCCGGCCGCCGACTCCACCCGTACCCCGGCCACCGGCTCCACCCCGCGTGCCGCGCCCTCCACCACGAGCACGATCTCCACCGGCCCGGCGTGACCCGGCAGCCCGTCCGCGGCCAGCCGGTCCCGCAGCCGCTCCGCGGCGCCCCGCCGGTCCCGCCACCAGCCGTCGGGCACCGATCCGACCACGTTCGCGCCGTCGACGAGCACGAGGAGGGCGGGGCTCTCGTCCACGGGGTCGTCCAGGGCGTCCATGGCACCAGCGTCCCACGGCCGGCCGGGCCCCCGGCCCGCCGGGCGTGACCGGGAGGCCGCCGACATAAGGTGAACGGGTGAACGGCGACTGGCTCCTACGCGGCCGCGACGGGCGGCTCAGTGTCTATCTGACGTCCGACGACGCCGTCCTGTGCCGCGCGGAACGCGCGCCTGGCGGGTCCTGGGACGGCCCGCGCCGGGTCGGTGGCGACCAGCGGGTGCACCCGGTGCTCGCCGTCGGCCGGGGGGCCGACGGCTACGCGCATCTGGTGTCCTGGCGGCCGACCGTGAAGGCCGAGGCGGGCCTGGTGCACTCCGTCCACTACCGGCCGCTGCTCGCCCCGCTGGACTGGGCGCCGGTCGGCCATCCGGACCGGCGGGGCCCGCGCACCGGGCCGCCGGCCGTCGCGGTGGACGCCGAGGGACGCGCCCACGTCGTCGTCCGGAGCGCGGCCACCGGGCTCGGCCTGCTCGCCCAGAAGGAGAAGGGCGGCTGGGAGCCGTGGCGGGACCTCGGGGGCAAGGGAGTCGAGGGGGCGCCCGTCGCGGTGACCGGGGAGTCGGGGCGGATCGAGGTGTACGCGGCCGTGTCCGGCGGGGTCCTGCACTGGCGGCAGGAGGAGGCCGGCGCACCGCCCGTGCTGCAGGAGGCCCTGGAGGCACCGGTCCGCCCCGGCACCCTGAGGGCCCTGGCCACCTCGGCCGGGCACACCACCCTCTTCTACACGGACGACTCCGGCGAGGTGTGGGCCTGGCGTCCCGGCGGCAAACCGGCCCCGCTGCTCGCCGCGGCGGGAGCCGGTCCGGTCGCCGCGGTCCGCTGCGCACTCGACGGCCACGACTGCACGCTGCTCGCCCAGCGCTCGGCGAGCGGCCGGGTCGCGTTCGCCGCCTATCCCACCGAACAGGAGTCGGCGGGCGCCTGGTGGGCGGAGTCCGGTCCCCGGCTGGCTCCGGACGCCGAGGTGGCGCTGGCCGTGGACCACGAGGACCGCGTGGTCGCCGCCACCCTGTCCCCGTCGACCGGCCGGCTGCTGCTCAGCCGCCGCAAGGACGAGCCGGTGCTCGCGCTGACGGCGTGGCAGGAGGTCTGACCCGTCACCTCGGGACGGGCCTGGCGCCGGTGGTCAGGAACTCCCGCCGGTGGCGGGGGACTTCTTCGCCGACTCGGGGATCTCGGAGTCGGAGCGCACCGCCTTCCACAGGGTGGAGGCCTGGGGCTCGGCTGCCACGACCCGGTTCGGGTCGACCTTGTCGTACGCCACCGGGAGCATGATCGTCTCCATGGTGGACGGGTCGACGCCGTTGAGGCTGCGGCCGAATTCGGACAGCTTGGTGAGTGAGGCGAGACCGGAGTCGGTGGTGAGGGCCGCGGTGAGCTGGTCGGCGATCCGGAAGGCCTTGGCGGGGCTGCCGAGCAGGTCCTGCTTCTTGATCTCGCTCAGCAGGGCGAGCATGAACTGCTGCTGGAGCCCGATGCGGCCCAGGTCGCTGCCGTCGCCGATGCCGTGCCGGGTGCGGACGAACTGCAGGGCCCGGGTGCCGTCCAGGCGGTGGGTGCCCGCGGTCAGGTCGAGGCCGCTGGAGGTGTCGTGGATGTCCCGGTCGACGGTGACCGTCACCCCGCCGATCGCGTCCACCAGCCCCTTGAAGCCGGCGAAGTCGACCTCGACGTAGTGGTCCATGCGGATCCCGGACATCCGTTCCACCGTCTTGACCACGCAGGCCGGACCGACCTGGGAGTAGACGGAGTTGAACATCACGCGCCGCGCGGACGCCACCGTCGAGCCGTCGGGCCGGGTGCACTCGGGCCGGGTCACCAGGGTGTCGCGCGGGATGCTGATGGCGACGGCCTCGGTGCGGCCCTCGGGGATGTGTATCACCAGCGCGGTGTCGGAGCGGGCGCCCGCGACCTTGCCGGTGTGCAGCGCGGCGTTCGCCCCGGCGCGCGAGTCCGACCCGAGGATCAGGATGTTCTGGCCGGAGGTCGGCAGCTTCTCCGGCCGGTCGTCACCGATGGCGCGGTCGATGTCGACGCCCTTGATGTTGCCGTCGAGGTCGCGGTAGAGCCAGTACGCGGTGCCGGCGCCGACCACCAGGAGGAGGGTCAGCGCGAGCAGGACCCACCGGCCGGTCCGGCGTCGGCGGCGGGGTGCGTCGCCACCGGGGGAGCGGGGCGACGTGCTCGGGCTCTCGACGGCTGGGGTGGTCATACGGTCGGTGTCCTCGTCTTTCTCGGATCCGGGCAGGGGTGCACCCGGGCGTTCGGAAGACCGGTGACCCCCGTCGGCCGTTGTACGACAGTGATCCACATCACGGGAATGCCCTGGTGGAGGGGGTGGGTGAGGGCGGTCTCCGGGCCGGGCCGTCGGGCCCGTGGCGCGAAGCAGTGTAGGGACCATGCATATGATGGGTGAATTCCAGCCACCCGACGTCACGGGTCGGCCATGTCGTCAGGAGGCCGTGATGCCGGTGCGGGGTCGGTCCGCGCGTGCCGCGACCCGGCGCGGTTCCGCCGTTCCGGCGCCCCTTGCCGCTGCCGCCGCCGTACCGCCTCCGCCCGTGACCGGCACCGCCTCGGGCGCCTGGCTCACCCTCGGCAAGGACGGCCGGCTCACCGCGTACGCGCCCGCCCGCGGCGGACTGCTGCGCTGGACCGAGACCCGGCCCGGCGGCCCGGACTGGCGGGGACCGGATCTCGTGGAGGTCCCCCACCTCACGCATCTCGCGATAGTCCAGGGGGCGGACGCCTACGTCCACTTCCTGGGCCGGCGGGAACGGCCGCGCAGCGAGGGGGCCGTGGAGGTGGACGTCGTCCACGCGATCCAGTACCAGAGCGGACGCCCCGTCACGGAGTGGCGCTCCCTGGGCAATCCGCACCCCCAGCCGGACCGCGCCCGGCGGTTCGGCGCCCCGGCGGGTGCGGTGGCCTCGGACGGAACGGTGCATGTGTTCGCGCCCAACGCGGGCGGCGGGCTGATGATGCGCCGGGAGGGCAGGGGCGGCCGCTGGGAGCCCTGGGCCGATCTGCGCGGCACGGACGTGCGGGACGGGCTCACCGCGGCGGCGACCTCGGACGGCCGGGTCGAGGTGTTCGCCCCGGCCGGCGGCGCCGCCCTGCACTGGTTCCAGCCCGAGCCCGCCGCCGAGCCGCAGCGTTCGCACGACGTACGGCCCGGACCGGCGCCGGGCTCCGTCGCCGCGCTGGAGACCGCGCCCGGTCGGCTCACGTACTTCTGGACCGACGCGGCCGGCGGCGGACTGATCTGCCACCGGCGCGGCGGCTGGTCCGTCCCGCTGGGCGGCACCCCCGCGGACGGGGCCAACGCCGTGCTGCGCACCGTGCTCGACGGCCACGACTGCACGCTGATCGCCCACCGCGGCGCGTCCGGCACCGTCCTGGTCGGGGTCTGCGCGACGGAGGCCGAGTCCTCGGGGCTGTGGTGGACCGACACCGGTCTGGCCTGCGCGGGTGATCCGGCCCTGGCCCACGACGGCCGCGGCCGGGTCGTGGTCGCGGCCTTCGAACCCGGCGGAACACTGCGCCTGGCCCGCCAGGTGCCGGGGCCGGGGCTGGTCCTCGGGGAGCCGGTCCCCGTGTGAGACGGGAGCGGGGCGAGCAGGGGAAACCGGTTGCTGCCGGACGTCGATCACTGCTGGACAGCCCGTGAGACAGATGGAAACATCATGATTGATCAGTAAATCTTCGGTCATCCTTTGCTGTTCATCAGGTGAACGGGGAGCGTCGGTCCCATGAAGGTCCGGCCTCGGACGTGGAAAGTGCGGAAGTACAGGTGAGCCTCAACAATCCCGAGGCGAGCGCGCTCGTGTCGACCTATCGGTCCCTGGTGCCGCTGGGGGCGCGGCGCCGGATCGTGCGCCGGGTCCCCCACCCGCTGCGTTCCTCGGTGAAGCGTTCCCTGGCCTCCGCCGACGCCGTCCGCTCCGCCGTGGCCGTCCGGGCGCTCGGCGGACAGGGCCGGGGCGGCCGGCGTGCCGGCGCCGGGATCCGGGTCGTCCGGGTGGCCGGGAAGCACGTGCGGGCCGTGGAGGTCCCCGGGGCCACCGCGTGGGCCGCCCGGGCCCGCAACCTGCACATCCTCGTCTCCGCGCTGGAGGAGGCGGGCATCGACTACTTCTGTGTGCGCGGTCATGCCTCGCTCACTCCGGCCGTCGCCGTGCCCGCCCGGCGGCGGGCCGAACTGGAGGCGCTGCTGCGGGTCGTCGGCGAGGAGGGTGCCGGATACGCCGGTCCCGTCTCCGGCGGACCGATGCGCCCGGGCGGTGCCGTCGCCACCTGGCGGGCCCTGCGCGGCGAGGGCGTGGTGCGTGTGGCGTGGAACGTCTGCGACCCCAGCGGCCATCTGGTCTTCGGCCGGGAGTCCGGCTGTGACATCGAGTTCTGGGCGGAGCGGGACGGACAGCTGGTCGCGCCGCGCCCCAACCGGGTGATGACCGAGGTGCCGCTGGACGCGGGCCGCTGCTGGGCCGAGCAGAAACGTTTCAGCGCCGTGCCGGCCGTCTACTCCACCGGACACGCCCGCACCCTGCCGGAGTTCGTCGCCGCCCTGCCGGAGGACCACCTCTTCCCCATCGACGTCGTCTACACCTGGGTCGACGACTCCGACCCGGTCTGGCGCGCGAACCGTGACGCGCTGCGCGGCCGGCAGGCCACCGCCCCCGGCGGCGCCCTGCACGAGCAGGCGGCCAACGACGCCCGCTACACCAGCCGCGACGAACTGCGGTACTCCCTGCGCTCGATCCACCAGTACGCCCCCTGGGTGCGCCACATCTTCCTCGTCACCGCCGGCCAGGTGCCGTCCTGGCTGAACACCGACTTCCCCGGCATCCGGGTGGTGGACCACCGGGAGATCTTCTCCGACCCCAACGCCCTGCCCACCTTCAACTCCCACGCCATCGAGAGCCAGTTGCACCACATCCCGGACCTCTCGGAGCACTTCCTCTACCTCAACGACGACGTGTTCTTCGGCCGCCCGGTGCAGCCCGGCCAGTTCTTCCACGCCAACGGACTCACCAAGTTCTTCCAGTCCAAGGCGCTGATCCCGTCCGGCCGGGCCGGAGCCGAGGACCTTCCCGTCAACGCGGCCGGCCGCAACAGCCGCGGACTGATCGCCCAGCAGTTCGGCACCGTCATCTCACAGAAGATGAAACACACCCCGCACGCCCTGCGCCGCAGCGTCCTCACCGAAATTGAGCAGATCTACGCCAAGGCCCACCGGGTGACCCAGCACTCCCGCTTCCGCTCGCCCAGCGACGTGCCGATCGCCTCCTCGCTGCACCACTACTACGCCTTCCACTCGGCCCGCGCCACGGTCGGCGACATCCGCTACGTGTACGTCGACCTCGCCGACGCCCTCGCCCAGCGGCGACTGGACAACCTGCTCGCCCGCCGCAACTTCGACACCTTCTGCATGAACGACACGGTCACGGCGGCCGACCCCGACGCCCAGAGCCGGATGGTGAAGAACTTCCTGGAGGCCTACTTCCCCGTGCTCAGCCCCTTCGAGAAGGACTCCGGCATCCGACTGCCCGAGGACCCGCCCCCCTCCCCGCCCCACCTCCGCGCCGACGAGCGCACGAGCGGACCGGGGCGCCTCGGCCGATGACCCCCACGACCCCCACCCCCGCACCGGACCACGGCGGGGCGGCCCGGCTGCGCGCCCGCGCCGTCGCCCTGCGCGAACGCGTCATGCTCGGCCTGTTCGTCCCGCTGCGCGCGCGGCGCACCGCCCGATTGCGCTACGCCGCCATCCTCGACGGCCAGACCGTGAACCTGCACGCCGCGCTGCCGCCGTCCGCCCACCGCCCCGACCGCGCCGAGATCGTGCTGCGCCGGCGCGGCCGCCGCCACCTCGCCGAGGCCCGCGTCCACACCGGCCCCGACGGCGAGGCGCTGGTCGACGCCGCGATCCTGCTGGGCGCCGAGGTCGGCGGCGTTCCCGTCGGCACCGGCCGCTGGCGACTGCGGCTGCGCGTCCACTCCGGACGCAGGCGCCGCACCCTCTCGCTGCTGCTCCTGCGGCCGCCGACGCCGTACGAGGGCCCCACCAGGCCGATGGCTGCCTCGCCGGTGACGGGGGAGCGCCACCGGCTCGGCCGCTCCGTGCGCGGCAGCGCCCGCCTGGTCAGCACCGCCGCGCGGCCCGCCGTGGAGGTGGCCAAGGTGCACCTCGGCCACGCCGGGGTCACCGTCGACTTCCGGGTCCTCGGCACCCGCGCCGAGGACCCCTGGGCCGAGTTCGTCGCCTCCGGGCGCCGGATCGAACAGGCCGTCACCCCGCTCGGCGCCGACGCCTACCGCGTCGAGGTCCCGCTCGACCGGATGCCGCCGCGCGGCACCCGCCCCGAGCACTGGGACGTCGTCCTGACCGACCGCACCGGGCAGGCCCGACGCCTCGGCCGCCGGCTGCACGACGTCCGCAACCCCCTGCGCGTCTTCGCGATGCGCGCCCTGGCCGTCACTCCCCAGGGCCACCCTCCCCTCATCGTCCAACCGCGCTACACCCCCGCAGGAAACCTCCGCATCACCTGCACGCGCATGCCCGAGGCAGGCTGACCACAGATATGAAGATCACGTTCCTGCTGACCACGGCCGACGCCGTCGGCGGTACCGAACGGGCGGTGTACAACCAGGCCGCCGAACTGGCCGCCCGGCACGACGTGCGGGTGCTCAGCGTCTTCAAGAGCAAGCGCGAGCAGTTCTTCACCCCGCACGAACGGGTCCGCGTCGACTACCTCGTCGACCTCACCGCACCCGCCCCCCGCCCGCTGCGCCCCACCGCCGTCGACGACACCGTCTGGACGGGCCTCGCCGCCCAGCCCAGCCGGATCGTCGACCGTGACTGGGAACCCGCCTTCAACCGGCTCTCCGACGTCGAACTCGCCCTCGCCCTCCAGGACACCGACACCGACGTCCTGGTCACCACCACCCCCGCCCTGATGGCCCTCGCCGTCCATCTGGCCCCGGCCCATGTGATCACCGTCCACCAGGAGCACCGGGTCTCCGAACTGCGTGGCGCGAGCGGTGAGCCGCTGCGCCGGTACGCCGCCCGCCTGGACTGTCTCGCCGTGCTCAGCGAACGCACCCGGGACTGGTTCGCCGAGACCCTCGGGGACGCCGCGCCCCGGCTGGAGATCGTGCCCAACGCCCTGCCCGGCGGCTTCCGGCCCCGCTCCACCCTCCAGACCCGCACCGTGGTCATCGCCGGCCGGCTCGTCGCCGAGAAGCAGATCGACCACGCCGTCACCGCCTGGGCCACCGTCGCCCGGTACCACCCGGACTGGCAGCTGCGGATCTTCGGCGACGGACCGCTCAGCGGCGCCCTGCGCCGGCAGATCGACATGCTCGGGCTGCACGACTGCGTCCAGCTCAACGGCAACTCCCGGCACCTGGCCGAGGAGTGGGCCAAGGCCGGCATCGCCGTCCTCACCTCCCGCAACGAGGCCTTCGGCCTGGTCCTCGCCGAGGCCCAGGCCGCCGGCGTCCCGGTGGTCTCCTACGACGCGCCCAACGGCCCGCGCGAGGTCGTCATCGACGGCGAGACCGGCATCCTCGTGCCGCCCGGCGACACCGACGCCCTCGCCTCGGCGCTGCTCCTGCTCATCCAGGACGCCGAACTGCGCACACGGATGGGCGCCGCGGCCCTGGCATCGGTCAACCGCTTCTCGCCCACCGTGGTCACCGCCACCTGGGAGCGGCTCTTCCACGAGCTGGCCGCCGAGCGCGACACCGGACGGCGGGCCGTCGCCAAGGCCGAACGCGAGGCCCTGCACGCCTACTTCGGCGGCTCCGAGGGCATCGTGCCCGCCGCCAGCCCCGCCCCCGCCAGCACCGTCCGCAGCTCCGGCCAGCGCGCCCTGGAACAACGCCTGCTCCAGCGGCGCGGGTTCGTCTCCGACGGCGGCCAGATCTGCCGGCTCCTCGACTGGGAGTCGCCCTGGGACGTCGTCCAGCAGAACCTGGCCCTGGTCGCCAACGTGCTCGAAGGGGCCGGCATCCCCTATCTCGTCGTACGCGACCATCTGGTGCGGCACTCCGTCGCCGTGCACGCCGTGTACCGCGCGGCGGTCTTCAAGGCCCTCGCCGAGCGGTACCGCGACGACGCCGTGTACGCGGCCGTCCTCAACGAGAGCCAGAAGACGGTCGCGACGGTCCTCGCCGGCCTCGTCGCCCCCTATGCCGACACCCCCTCCTCCGGTGTCCGCGTCTACCAGAACGTCGTCGCCCCCTCGCGTCTGCTGCGCCTGGGCGCCGTCTACGGCACCACGATCTCCTTCTGGGAGAACGACCCCGAGGACCCCGCCCACCTCCAGGCACCCGCCCGCACCCTGATCGGCGACCGGGTCCCCGGCGCGGCCATGCGCCGCTCCACCCTCACCCTGGCCGGCCGCCCCTATCCCACCATCGAGGCCTTCACCCAACGGCTGCACGGAGACGTCGACTTCCCCGTCGACGCCGTCTACACCTGGGTCGACGGCTCGGACGTGAGCTGGCTGGAGCGCAAGAACGCCGTGCTGGCCGGGCTGGGCCTGGACACCGAGGACGCGGCGACCAGCGCCGCCCGCTTCCGCGACCGGGACGAACTGCGCTACTCCCTGCGCTCGATCGACATGTACGCGCCCTGGATCCGGACCATCTACCTCGTCACCAACCGGCAGGTCCCGCACTGGCTGGACACCTCGCACCCCCGCGTCCGCGTGGTCGACCACAGCGAGATCTTCGGCGACCGAGGCGCTCTGCCGACGTACAACTCCCACGCCATCGAGAGCCAGTTGCACCACATCGAGGGCCTGGCCGAGCACTTCCTGTACTTCAACGACGACGTGTTCCTCGGCCGGACCGTGCGCCCCGACCTGTTCTTCCTCGGCAACGGCCAGGCCCGGCACTTCATGTCGCCGACGTCCGTGCCCATGGCCCCGCCCGGCCCCGAGGACGAGTTCGCCGTCAGCGCCGCGAAGAACAACCGGGCCCTGATCCGTGCGGACTTCGGACAGACGCCCGTGCACTCCTTCCTGCACGCCCCGCACCCGCTGCGGCGCAGTGTCCTCGCCGACATCGAACAGCGCTACGGGCAGGCCGTGTCGGGCACCGCCGCCAGCCAGCTGCGCAGCCACGGCGATGTCTCCGTCGCCTCCTCGCTGCACCACTACGTCGGCTACCACACCCTGCGCAGCGTGCCCGGCGGTATCTCCTGCGGATTCGTCAACGTGGGCCTCGCCGAGCACGCCGCCCGGCTGAACCGGATCCTCGGCGTGCGCCCGTACGACGTGTTCTGCCTCAACGACTACCACGACGGGGACGTCCCCGAGGACGAGCAGGACGCCATCCTCGCCGCCTTCCTGCCCAGCTACTTCCCCGTCCCCAGCCAGTACGAGACCGGGTCGGTGCGCAACCAGCGTGCCCACGCCGGCTACCTGCCGGAATGGCCCCTGTGACCACACCCGCCCTCGCACCCGCGTCCCCGGCCGTATCCCCATCCCCAGCCAAGTCCCCGTCCCCGTCCCCTTCTGCGCTCGGGAGGAGCGAAGCATGACCAGCCCCGCGTCCGTCCTGCAGGTCGTGGCCCACCCCGACGACGACCTGTACTTCATGAACCCGGCCGTCTTCCAGGGCCTCAAGGCCGGTGTCCGCACCACCACCGTCTACCTGACCGCAGGCGACGCCGGCGGACTCAACCCCCGTCCCTGGCAGCAGGAACCGGCCGTCGAGGACCGGGCGGCCTACGGCAAGGCACGGCAGAACGGCATCAAGGCCGCCTACGGCGCGATGCTGCTCGGCGACCGCACCGCGGCCTGGAAGCCGGCCACCCTCTCCACGGCGGGCGGCGCCGTCGCCGAGGCCTACGCGCTCGCCGACGCGCCCTGGGTGACGCTGGTCTTCCTCAACATCCGCCAGCACGGCACCCCGGAGGGCCCGCCGCGCAGCCTGCACGCGCTGTGGCACGAGGAGGCCGAGCGGGTCGCCACCCTCGTCGTGACCGGCGGCCTGGTGCACGAGCCGCACGCCTACACCCGCCAGGGCCTGGTCGACACGCTGGTCCAGCTCATGGACCTGGTCCGGCCCACCCTGGTGCGCACCATGGACCCGGACCCCAACCGGCTGGTCCACGACGACCAGCACCCCCAGCGGCACGACTTCGGCGACCTGTCCGACCACTGCGACCACACCGCGGCCGCGCTGTTCACCTGGCTGGCGCTGGACCACTACCAGGGCCCCGGCGAGAACCGCGCCTTCGCCGTCGAGTCCTACCGCGGCTACGCCAACGAACGCTGGCCGCACAACCTGAGCCCCCAGGCGGTCTCCCTCAAGGAGTACTTCCTCAACGTCTACGGCGCCGCCGACGGCTACGACAGCGGGGACCCGGCCGGCAGCGGCGACTACGCCGTGGCCCTGAACGCCCGCTCCACCGGCTGGGTGCAGAGCACCGCGCCGCGCCATCCGTCCGGCGCGAACTGGCTGCTCGCCGACCGGCGGGGCCGGCTCGCCGCGTTCGCCGTCGTCAACCAGCAGGCGGCGGTGTGGCTGGAGGCCCGGCCGGGCACCGACGAGTGGCGCGGCCCCTTCCTCCTCGGCGGCGGCCCCCTCGCCCCGGGGCTCGCCGTCAGCCTCACCCCGGACGGACGCTGGCAGGTGTTCGCCGAGCGGCTCTCGCACCTCGCCGCCGACGGCGCCCACACCCGGGAGATCGTCCTGCTCGAACAGGCCGAGCCCGACGGTGTGTTCACGGGCTGGGTCACCCTCGGCAACCCCTCCGCCGGCGACCCGCGGCGCGACCGCCACCTGGGCACCCCCGCCGTCACCCGCGACGGCCGGGGCCGGCTGCACCTGTTCGTGCGCAACGCGGGCCAGGGACTGCACACTCGCATCCAGGAGACCGACGGCTCCTGGGGCGAGTGGACCGACCTGCGCGGACACGAGCTCCAGGAGGGCATCGCCGCGCTCACCGCTCCCACCGGACACGTGGAGGTGTTCGCGGCCAGCAGGGAGGGCGTCTTCCACTGGGCGCAGGGCTCCCTCGACGCACCGCTGAGCCGGGCGCCCCGGTTCCGGCTCACCGTGCCCGCCGGGCCCGCCGCGGCCGTGGTGCAGCCGACCGGGCAGGTCATGACGGTCTACCGGCAGCCCGGCACCGGACGGCTGCTCATGGCCCAGGAGGACGCGCCCGGCGGCCGCTGGGCCCGGCCCGCGGCCTCGATCGGGGGCCGCGGCGGCTTCGGCGCCGTCGCGCTGGCCGCCTCCCCGTCGCCCGCGGCCGGCACGCTGGTCGTCACCCGCGGCGACCTCGGCGGGGTGGCCCACCGCTTCCTGCCGGGCGACGGGACCTGGCGGGAACTGCCCACGACGGAGCTGGGCGGGACGATCGCGGGCGCCCCCGCCGCCGCCTTCGACGCCCTCGGCCGCGCCGTGATCGCGGTCCTCGGCGCCGACGGCCGCCTCGCGGTGGCCCGTCAGCTCGCGCCGGGAGCGCCGGAGTTCGGGCCGTGGGCGGTCACGGGCTGACCCCGGGAGCACCCACGGGAGAGGGCCCCCGCCGTCCGGCGGGGGCCCTCGTCACATCCGTACGGCGGTTACGCGGGAACCGACGCCAGACCCGGGGCCAGGAACCGCTTGCCGTTCACCCGCTCGGAGACACCCTCGCGGTCCAGGTACGGCGTGATGCCGCCCAGGTGGAAGGGCCAGCCGGCGCCCGTGATCAGGCAGAGGTCGATGTCCTGCGCCTCGGCGACGACACCCTCGTCGAGCATGAGCCCGATCTCCTGCGCCACCGCGTCCAGGACGCGCGCCCGCACCTGCTCCTCGGTGAGGACGGTGTCGCCCTGCTGGAGCAGCGCGGCGACCTCGGGGTCCAGCTCCGGCTTGCCGCTGTCGTAGACGTAGAAGCCGCGCTTGCCGGCCTCGACGACCGCCTTGAGGTTCGAGGAGACCGTGAAGCGGTCCGGGAACGCCCGGTGGAGCGTCTCCGAGACGTGCAGGCCGATCGCCGGGCCGACCAGTTCGAGGAGGACCAGCGGGGACATCGGCAGGCCGAGCGGCTCGACGCCCTTCTCCGCGATCTCGATGGGGGTGCCCTCGTCGATGACGTTCTGCACCTCGCCCATGAAGCGGGTCAGGATGCGGTTCACGACGAACGCCGGGGCGTCCTTCGTCAGCACCGCCGTCTTCTTCAGCTTCTTGGCGACGGCGAAGGCCGTGGCCAGGGAGGCGTCGTCGGTCTGCTCGCCGCGGACGATCTCCAGGAGCGGCAGGACCGCGACCGGGTTGAAGAAGTGGAAGCCCACGACCCGCTCGGGGTGCTTCAGCTTCGACGCCATCTCCGACACGGAGAGGGAGGAGGTGTTGGTGGCGAAGATCGCGTGCGCCGGGGTGACCGCCTCGACCTCCGCGAACACCTGCTGCTTGACACCGATCTCCTCGAACACGGCCTCGATGACGAAGTCCGCGTCCGCGAAGCCCTCGGCCTTGTCCAGCACACCGGTGACCAGGGCCTTGAGGCGGTTGGCCTTGTCCTGGTTGATCCGGCCCTTGCCGAGCAGCTTCTCGATCTCGGCGTGGACATAGCCCACACCCTTGTCGACGCGCTCCTGGTCGATGTCCGTCAGGACGACGGGCACCTCCAGGCGGCGCAGGAAGAGCAGCGCGAGCTGGCTGGCCATCAGACCCGCGCCCACCACGCCGACCTTGGTGACCGGGCGGGCCAGGCTCTTGTCCGGGGCGCCCGCGGGACGCTTGCCGCGCTTCTGCACCAGGTTGAACGCGTAGATGCCGGCGCGCAGTTCACCGCCCATGATCAGGTCGGCGAGCGCGGTGTCCTCGGCGTCGAAGCCCTGCTGCAGGTCGCCGTTCTTGGCGGTGGCGATGATGTCGAGGGCGCGGTAGGCGGCCGGGGCCGCGCCGTGCACCTTGGAGTCGGCGACGAACCGGCCGCGCGCGACGGCCTGGTCCCAGGCCTCGCCGCGGTCGACGACCGGGCGCTCCACCGTGACGTCGCCCTTGAGGACGTTCGCCGTCCAGATCAGCGACTGCTCCAGGAAGTCCGCGCCCTCGAAGAGCGCGTCGGCGATCCCGAGCTCGAAGACCTGCTGCCCCTTGAGCTGCTTGTTCTGGTTCAGGCTGTTCTCGACGATCACCGAGACGGCCTTGTCGGCGCCGATCAGGTTCGGCAGCAGCGTGCAGCCGCCCCAGCCGGGGACCAGACCGAGGAAGACCTCGGGCAGGGAGAAGGCCGGCAGCGCCTTGGACACGGTGCGGTAGCTGCAGTGCAGCCCGACCTCGACACCGCCGCCCATCGCCGCGCCGTTGTAGTAGGTGAAGGTCGGGACCGCGAGGCCCGCGAGGCGCTTGAAGACCTCGTGGCCGCCCTTGCCGATGGCGAGCGCGTGGTCGTACTCCTTGAGGAGCTCGACGCCCTTGAGGTCCGCGCCGACGGCGAAGACGAACGGCTTGCCGGTGATGCCCACGCCGACGATCTCGCCGGCCGCGGCCTCCTTCTCCACCTGGTCGATGGCGAGGCCCAGGTTCGCGAGCGACGCGGGGCCGAAGGTGGTCGGCTTGGTGTGGTCGAAGCCGTTGTCGAGGGTGATCAGGGCGAAGCGTCCGGCGCCCGACGGCAGGTCGAGGTGGCGTACGTGCGCGCTCGTGACGACCTCGTCCGGGTACAGCTCGGCCGCACCCTTCAGCAGCTCAGCGGTGGTGCTCACTTGTCCCCCTCGAAGTGCGGGTTCTCCCAGATGACCGTCGCGCCCATGCCGAAGCCGACGCACATGGTGGTCAGGCCGTAGCGGACGTGCGGCTGCTCCTCGAACTGGCGGGCCAGCTGCGTCATCAGGCGGACGCCGGAGGAGGCCAGCGGGTGGCCGAAGGCGATGGCGCCGCCGTACTGGTTGACGCGCTCGTCGTCGTCGGCGATGCCGTAGTGGTCGAGGAAGGCCAGCACCTGCACGGCGAAGGCCTCGTTGATCTCGAACAGACCGATGTCGGAGATGGACAGACCCGCCTGCGCGAGCGCCTTCTCGGTGGCCGGGATCGGGCCGTAGCCCATGACCTCCGGCTCGACGCCCGCGAAGGAGTACGCCACGAGGCGCATCTTGACCGGCAGGCCGTTCTCGCGGGCGAAGTCCTCGGAGGCGATCAGCGAGGCGGTCGCGCCGTCGTTGAGACCGGCCGCGTTGCCGGCGGTGACCCGGCCGTGGACGCGGAACGGGGTCTTCAGGCCGGAGAGGTTCTCCAGGGTGGTGCCCGGGCGCATCGGCTCGTCGGCGGTGACCAGGCCCCAGCCCGTCTCGCCGGCGTCCGGGTTGGTGCGGCGCACCGAGATCGGCACCAGGTCGGCCTGGATCTTGCCGTCGGCGTACGCCTTGGCGGCCTTCTCCTGGGAGCGGACCGCGTACTCGTCCGCGCGCAGCTTGGTGATGTGCGGGTAGCGGTCGTGCAGGTTCTCCGCGGTCATGCCCATGAACAGGGCGGACTCGTCGACCAGCTTCTCGGAGACGAACCGCGGGTTCGGGTCCACGCCCTCGCCCATGGGGTGGCGGCCCATGTGCTCGACACCGCCGGCGATCGCGATGTCGTACGCGCCGAAGGCGACCGAGCCCGCGACCGTGGTGACGGCCGTGAGCGCGCCGGCGCACATCCGGTCGATGGAGTAGCCGGGGACCGACTGGGGGAGACCGGCCAGGATGCCGGCGGTGCGGCCGATGGTCAGGCCCTGGTCGCCGATCTGCGTGGTCGCGGCGATGGCGACCTCGTCGATCTTCTGGGGGTCGAGACCGGGGTTGCGGCGCAGCAGCTCCCGGATCGCCTTCACGACGAGGTCGTCGGCGCGGGTCTCGTGGTAGATGCCCTTCGGGCCCGCCTTGCCGAACGGGGTACGGACGCCGTCGACGAAGACGACGTCCCTGACGGTACGAGGCACGATGGCTCTCCTCCAGGGTGCGGGATGGCACTGCTGCGGCACGCATGCGCTGAGCGCGCGCTCAGACCCCATGCTACTTGTCGGTAACGTAGCTGCCCAGTCCCGGAGGCCCAAGCGGTGAAGGTCACACCTTCGGGGGAGCGGTCGACCCCCGGGGCGTCAGCGTGGGAGTGGGCACCGGGTGCGATCCCGGCCCCCCTCCGGCGATCGCCCCGAACAGCGTGCGGGCCGACTCCGCGCCGAACCCGTGCACGTCATGGCTCATCGCGGAGAGCGTCGGATGGGTCAGCCGGCACAGCTGGGAGTCGTCCCAGGCCAGCAGGGAGACGTCCCGGGGCACGCTCAGCCCCATCTCGGCCGCCACCGCCAGCCCGGCCACCGCCATGATGTCGTTGTCGTAGACGATGGCCGTCGGCCGGTCCGGCGGGGCGGCGGTCAGCATCGAGCGGGTGGCCCGCGCCCCCGCCTCGCCGGAGTAGTCCGTGGCCACCTGCCGGGCCCCGGCCAGCCCCAGATCGCGTGCCGCCGCGTCGAAGGCCGCCGTGCGCATCGTCGTGTGCCCGAGCGCCGCGGCACCCCCGACCCGGGCGATACGGCGATGGCCGAGCGCGGCGAGGTAGCGCACCGCCTCCGTCACCGCCGTCGCGTCGTCCGTCCACACCGAGGTCAGGGACCCCGTCAGCGAGGGGTGCCCGACCGCCACCACCGGCATCCCGAGCCGCTCGGCCGCCGCGACCCGCGGATCGTCGGCCCGGAAGTCCACCAGGATCGCCCCGCCGATCTGCCGCCCCCGCCACCACGACTCCAGGAGCGAGGCCTCCTCCTCCACGCTGCGGACCAGCCGCAGCAGCAGCGAGCAGGCGTGCTCGGTCAGCACGCTCTCCACCCCGGAGACGAACTCCATGTAGAACGGCTCCAGGCCCAGCATCCGAGCCGGCCGGCAGATCGCCAGCCCCACCACGTCCACCCGCGAGCTCGACAGCGACCGCGCGGTCAGGTTCGGCTCCCACCCCAGCTCCCGCGCCGCCGTGAAGATCCGCTCCCGGGTCGTCTCCGACAGCCCCGGTTTGCGGTTGAACGCCAGCGACACCGCCCCCTTGGACACCCCGGCGCGCGCGGCGACGTCCTTGATGGTGACGCGGGAGGTCGTCATCGCGCGGGCTCCAGGCAGTACAGGGCGGCACGGGCCGCGTCGGCACCAGGAGTCTCCCAGCCCGTCACGCCGATCGTCACCCGTTCCCCGGGAAGCAGCGTCACCAGCCCCCGGTCGGCCCGTACGTCCGGTCCCAGCCGGTCGGCCTGGAGCAGCAGGTCGCGTACGAGGGTGCGCGCCGTCACCGTGACGCTCCCCGGCGCCACGCTCACCTCGAACTCGGGCTGCGGATAGGGGATCTCACGGTCCACGACCGGAAAGTACAGCGCCCGCAGCTCTGTTGCGCCCGCGGCCGCGTCGGCCACCAGGAACTCCTTCGCCCCGGCCGGCTCCAGCTCCACCGGCACCCGCGCCACCCCCACCGCCCGCGCATCCGCCAGCAGTCGCACTTCCGCCCCCTGGAGGACCTCCCCGTCGACGGACATCCGCCGCAGCCGCAGTACCCCCGTCCACGGCTCGGCCGACTGGTTCACGGCCGCCCACACCAGCCCCTCGCCCCGCGGTTGCAGCGTCAGCAGCCGGTCCGCGTACAGCCGCCGCAGCTCGTGGTAGAGCGGCTTCTCCCGCCCGTCGCCGTCGATCGCCGCCCAGGAGGTCACCGGCCAGCAGTCGTTGAGCTGCCAGACGACCGTGCCCGCGCACACCGGCCAGTGCGACCGCCAGTGCTCGATCCCCGCCGCCACCGCACGCGCCTGGTTGACCTGCGTCAGATAGTGCCAGCGGTCGAAGTCCCCCTCCGGCACGCCGAAATGCCGGGCGAGCCCGCGCGCCAGCTTGCCGTTGCCGTCGTCCGCCTTCTGCCGGTGCAGCATCCCGGGCGAGTCGGCGGCCGGCTCCTCACCCGGCAGCGCCCGCCGCAGCGTGGCGTACGCGGGCGGCGCCTGCCAGCCGAACTCGGCGACGAACCGCGGCACTTCGGCGCGGTACTCGGTGTAGTCCCGCCGGTTCCACACCTCCCAGGAGTGGTGCGTGCCGTGCGCCGGGTCGTTCGGATGGCGCGCCCAGGAACCCGACCAGGGGCTGCCCGCGGTGTAGGGCCGGGTGGGATCCAGCTCGGCCACGACACGCGGCAGCAGGCCCAGGTAGTACCCCTCCCCCCAGGAGTCCCCGGCGAGCCGTCCCTCCCAGCCCCAGTCCCGGAACCCCCACAGGTTCTCGTTGTTGCCGTTCCACAGCACCAGCGACGGATGCGGCATCAGCCGTACGACGTTCTCCCGGGCCTCCGCCTCCACCTCGCCGCGCAGCGGCTGCTCCTCGGGGTAGGCCGCGCACGCGAACGGGAAGTCCTGCCACACCAGCAGCCCCAACTCGTCGCAGGCGTCGTAGAAGTCCTCGCTCTCGTAGATCCCGCCGCCCCACACCCGCACCAGGTCCACCCCGGCGCCGGCGGCCTGCCGCAGCCGCCTTCGGTAGCGCTCCCGGGTCACCCGGGAGGGGAAGGAGTCGTCCGGGATCCAGTTCACCCCGCGCGCGAACAGCCGCTCGCCGTTGACGACCAGGGTGAAGCCGGTGCCGTGCGCATCGGGCCGCCGGTCCAGCTCGACGGTCCGGAAGCCGATCCGCCGCCGCCAGGAGTCCAGGTCCGCGCCCTCATGACTGAGCGTCAGTTCGACGTCGTACAGGGGCTGCTCGCCGTAGCCGCGCGGCCACCACAGCCGTGCCCGGGGCACCTCCAGCCGTACCACCGCGCCGGTGCCCTCGACCCGGGCCCGCGCCTGTGTCCCGCCCACCCGGGCGGTGACCGTCAGCCCGGCCTCCACCCGGGTCCGCTCCACCTCCACCCGCAACTCGACCATCCCGACGCCCTGTTCGACGGTGACCAGGGGCCGCACCCGGGCGATCCGCGCCGTCGACCAGCGCTCCAGCCGCACCGGCCGCCAGATCCCCGCCGTCACCAGGGTCGGCCCCCAGTCCCAGCCGAACGAGCAGGCCATCTTGCGCAGGTACTGGTAGGGCTCGGCATAGGCGGCGGGCCGTTCGCCCAGCCGTCCGCGCACCGCCTCGGCCTCCGCGTACGCGGACGCGAACCGGACCGTCAGCCGCCCGCTCGCCCCGGTCACGTCGAACCGGTACGAGCGGTGCATGTTCCGCACCGACCCCAGCGGCCGCCCGTCGAGCAGGATCTCGGCGGCCGTGTCCAGACCGTCGAAGACCAGATCGGTCTGCTCCTGCCCGGACGGCCCGTCCGGCAGCTCCCGCTCGTACGTCCACTCGCGCCGCCCCACCCAGGCGACCTCGTGCTCGCCCCGGCCGACGTAGGGGTCCGGGATCACCCCGGCGGCCAGCAGATCGGTGTGCACGCACCCCGGCACCGAGGCCGCCAGCGCCTGCCCTTCGTGCCGCAGGATCCATCCGTCGACGAGCGGTGAGGCCTGAAGCATGCGCACTCCCTAAACCGGTCGAGCCGAGTGTTGGGTGCCAGATCTCCATCCTTGGCGGGAATGGGACTTTACCGGTTGAGGAAAGCGCTGTCAGAGTGCCGAATCAGCCAACCCCGCACCTTCCGCCCCACCCGCACGTGCTCGTCCGTCCCCTCGAACGGAGCTGATGCACATGAACCGCCGTACAGTCCTGGCCGCCGCCGTGGGCGCCGCGCTGCTCGTCCTGCCCGCCTGCACCGCCACCGGCGGCACCTCCAAGGGCGCCGAGGCCAAGGCCGCCGCCGATCCGTCGAAGGTCACCGGCGGCATCACGGTCCTCACCCAGCGGACCGACCTCGTACAGGACGGCACCATGAAGAAGTACGCGGCCGAGTTCAACAAGACGTATCCGAAGGTGAAGGTCGAGTTCCAGGCCCTCACCAACTACGAGGCCGAAGTCAAGATCCGGATGAACACGGAGAACTACGGTGACGTCCTGATGATCCCCGGGGTCATCAAGAAGAGCGACTACCCGAAGTTCTTCGCCTCCCTCGGCACCGTGGGGGAGCGCAGCCGGAAGTACCGCTTCACCGACTTCACCGCCGTCGACGGCAAGGTCTACGGCCAGAGCCCCATCGGCGTGATGCCCGGCTTCGTCTACAACAAGCGGGTCTGGAAGGAGGCCGGGGTCACCGACTGGCCCACCACCCCCGCCGCCTTCCTCGCCGACCTGAAGGCGATCAGGGCGAAGACGGACGCCGTCCCCTACTACACCAACTTCGCCGCGGGCTGGACGCTCACCTCCTGGACCTTCGTCAACGGCTCGGTCCACTGCGATCCGCAGGCCACCACCGAGCTGGCCGAGGGCGACCCCTGGGCGAAGGGCGCCGATCTGCGCGTGGGCGACACGCTCCTGTACGACATCGTCCACCAGGGCCTCGCCGAGAAGGACCCCACGACCTCCAACTGGGAGGCGTCCAAACCACAGTTGGCCAAGGGTGAGATCGCCACGCAGTGGCTCGGCACCTGGGCGGTCGTGCAGTTCCAGGACGCGGCGCGCAAGGCCGGCGCCGACCCCGACGACATCGGCTTCATGCCCTTCCCGGCCCAGGTGGGCGGGAAGTTCTGCGCGGTCGTCAGCCCCGACTACCACCAGGCCGTCAACGTCCACTCCCCGCACAAGGAGGCCGCCCGCGCCTGGATCGACTGGTTCACCGACAAGTCCGGCTACGACCGGGACAACCTCGCCATCTCCCCGCTGAAGGGCGCACCCCTGCCCGAGGTGCTGAAGCCGTACGAGGACGCGGGCGTGAAGCTCATCGAGCTCGACGACAGCAAGGGCGCCGACGTCAAACTGATCGACACCGAGTCGGAGGTCGGCATCAACACCCCCGACTACCGTCAGGACCTCGTCGACCTCGCCCGCGGCGCCCGCAAGGGCACCCTGGACGACTTCCTCGCGGACCTCGGCAAGAAGTGGACGGACACCCGGAAGACCGTGGGGTCCTGATGGCGGACACCACCGAGAGGCCGGCGGTGGGACGTCCCGGGGCGCGGCCGGTACGGGGGGACGCCCCCGTGCCGGCCCCGGCCCCCCGCCGGGCCCGCTTCTGGCGGCGGCTGACCCCCTGGCTGTTCCTCGCCGCGCCGCTCGCCCTGCTGGTCGCCTTCACCTACGCGCCGATCGTCAACATGGTGGCGTTCAGCTTCACCGACTGGGACGGCGTCAGCCCCGAGCTGCACTACACGGGCGCCGAGAACTACACCGAACTCTTCACCCGCCCCGAGCTGTTCGAGGTCTTCTTCGTCAGCGGCTACTACCTGGCCGCCTCGGCCGTGCAGATCGTGGCCGCGCTCTACTTCGCCACGGTCCTCAGCTTCGACGTCCGCTTCCGCAACTTCTTCAAGGGCGTGCTGTTCTTCCCGTACCTGATCAACGGTGTCGCGATCGGTTTCGTCTTCCTGTACTTCTTCCAGGACGGCGGCACCCTCGACTCGGTCCTCGCCCTGTTCGGACACCCCTCCGACCACGCCTGGCTCGGCACCCCGGTCTCCGCGAACACCTCCCTCGCGGGCGTCTCCGTCTGGCGCTACCTGGGCCTGAACTTCGTGCTGTTCCTGGGCGCCATCCAGTCCGTCCCGGGCGAGCTGTACGAGGCGTCCGCACTGGACGGCGCGAACCGCTGGCACCAGTTCCGGCACATCATCCTGCCCGGCATCAGACCGGTGCTGACGCTGACCGTGATCCTCTCGGTCTCCGGCTCGCTGTCGGCCTTCGAGATCCCGTACATCATGACGGGCGGGGCGACCGGCACCGAGACCTTCGTGATCCAGACCGTGAAGCTGGCCTTCCAGTTCAACAAGACGGGCCTCGCCTCGGCCGCCGCCGTGGTCCTGCTGCTGATCATCCTGGCAGTGACCTGGCTGCAGCGCCGCCTGGTCCCCGACGACAGGGTGGACCTCGTATGACCCGCCGCGCCGCAGCCCGCACCCTGGTGTACCTGTCGCTGGTCCTCGCTTCCCTGGTCGTGCTGCTCCCGCTGGGCGTGGTCCTGCTGACCTCCCTCAAGACCGACGAGGAGCTCGCCGACGACAGCGGGGCCCTGACGCTCCCGGACGACCCGCTGAACTTCCACAACTACGTGACGGCGTTCCAGGACGGCCGGATGCTCGCGGCCTTCGGGCACACCGCGTTCATCCTGGTGTTCTCGATCGGCGGGACCGTCCTCATCGGTTCCATGACGGCGTACGCCATCGACCGCTTCACGTTCCGCTTCCGCAAGCTGGTGGTGGCCCTGTTCCTGCTGGCCGCCCTGGTCCCCGGGGTCACCACCCAGGTGGCGACCTTCCAGATCGTCAACAGCCTCGGCATGTTCGACACGCTCTGGGCGCCCGTCGCCCTCTACATGGGCACGGACATCGTCTCGATCTACGTCTTCCTGCAGTTCGTCCGCTCGATCCCCGTCTCGCTGGACGAGTCGGCCCGCCTGGACGGCGCGAACGCGTTCACCGTCTACCGGAAAATCATCTTCCCGCTGCTGAAGCCGGCGATCGCGACGGTGGTGATCGTGAAGGGGATCACCGTCTACAACGACTTCTACATCCCCTTCCTCTACATGCCGTCGCAGGATCTTGGCGTGATCTCGACGTCCCTGTTCCGCTTCAAGGGCCCCTTCGGCGCCCACTGGGAGACGATCTCGGCAGGAGCGGTCCTGGTGATCCTGCCGACCCTGATCGTCTTCCTGGCCCTGCAGAGGTACATCTACAACGGCTTCACGCGGGGAGCGACCAGATGACCGGCCTCCCCCCACGGTGACGGGGCGCGCTCAGGCGGTCAGTGCCTTGACCAGGACGGGGGTCACCTGCTCCACCTGCCACGGCCGGGCGCCGAGCCCCGTGAGCACACCGGCGACCGACTCCCCGTCGAGAGGGACGGGCGGCTCCCAGCACACCCGCCGCACACTGTCCGGCGCGATCAGGTTCTCCTGGGGCATGTTCAGCTGCTCGGCCAGCGCGGAGACGGCGGCCCGCGCCGCGGAGAGCCGTGCCGCGGCGGCCGGGTCCTTGTCGGCCCAGGCCCGCGGCGGCGGAGGCCCCGCGACGGGCTGCCCCGGCTGCGGCAGCTGGGACTCGGCGAGCGTCTTCGCCCGCTCGACGGCGGCCTGCCACTGTTCCAGCTGGCGCCGGCCCATCCGGTGCCCGTAGCCGTTCAGCGCGGCCAGCGCGTGCACGTTCGAGGGGAGGGCGAGCGCGGCCTCGACGATCGCCGCGTCGGAGAGCACCTTGCCGGGCGAGACGTCCCGCCGCTGGGCGATGCGGTCCCGGGTCTGCCACAGCTCGCGCACCACGCCGAGCTGCCGACGCCTGCGCACCTTGTGCATGCCGGAGGTGCGGCGCCAGGGGTCCTTGCGGGGCTCGGGCGGGGGAGCGGAGGCGATCGCGTCGAACTCCTGGTGGGCCCACTCCAGCTTGCCCTGCCGGTCCAGCTCCTTCTCCAGCGCGTCGCGCAGGTCGACGAGGAGCTCGACGTCCAGGGCGGCGTACCGCAGCCAGGGCTCGGGGAGCGGGCGGGTGGACCAGTCGACGGCGGAATGGCCCTTCTCCAGGACGAAACCGAGCACGCTCTCGACCATCGCGCCGAGGCCGACGCGCGGGAACCCGGCGAGCCGCCCGGCCAGCTCGGTGTCGAACAGCCGGGTGGGCACGAGGCCTATCTCGCGCAGACAGGGCAGGTCCTGGGTGGCGGCGTGCAGCACCCACTCGACGTCGGTGAGGGCCTCGCCGAGCCCGGAGAGGTCGGGGCAGGCGACGGGGTCGATCAGTGCGCTGCCGGCGCCCTCGCGGCGCAGCTGCACCAGATACGCGCGCTGTCCGTAGCGGTAGCCGGAGGCGCGCTCGGCGTCGACGGCGACGGGGCCGGTGCCGGCGGCGAAGGCGGCGATCGTCCCGGCGAGGGAGGCCTCGTCGGCGATCACCGGCGGGATTCCCTCGCGGGGTTCGAGCAGAGGGGTCGGCTGAGGTGTGGGCGCCCCGGAAACAGAAGCAGTAGATCCGCCGTCGTCCGGAGGGGCGCCTCCGGTGGTTCGCAGTGAGCTGGCTGCTGCGGTTTCTTGGGCGTCGGTCACCTGTCAAGGGTATCCGTGTGTGGACGCCACCCGCCGACGGAACGTTCCGCCGACGGGGGCCGCAGGGTCGTAAACCGGTCAGGGCCGGGGAGGGGCCGCGAGAAGGCGCGGAAGTGGCCGGCGAGGGTGGGGAAGGGTGGAGGAGGGCCGGGGAAAGGCCGGCAAGGAGCAGGAAGGGCGGGGAAGGCGGGGAAGGGGCCGGGCGGAGGGGGGGGAAGAGGAGCCGGAAGCGGTCCGCCGACCGGGGGAAGGGCCGGGAGTGGGCCGGGAAGGCCGGGTGGGACCGGGGGAGGAGGAGGGGCGTGGGAAGGGGTTGGGCGAGGAGCCCGGAGGGACCGGAAGCCGTGGTCCCGCCGGGGTCTCAGTGGATGATGCCGGTCCGCAGGGCCACCGCGACCATCCCGGCGCGGTCGCCCGTGCCGAGCTTGCGGGCGATCCGGGCGAGGTGGCTCTTGACGGTCAGCGCGGACAGTCCCATGGAGACGCCGATCGCCTTGTTCGACTGGCCTTCGGCGACCAGGCGCAGCACCTCCACCTCGCGGCCGGAGAGCTCGCGGTAGCCGCCCGGGTGGCTCGGGGCACCCGGGGGGCGGCGGTGCAGCCGGGCGGCCGCGGATCCGATGGGGGCGGCACCGGGCCGGGTGGGGAGCCCGACGTTGGTGCGGGTGCCGGTGACGACATAGCCCTTCACACCGCCCGCGAGGGCGTTGCGCACGGCGCCGATGTCGTCGGCGGCGGACAGGGCGAGCCCGTTGGGCCAGCCCGCGGCGCGGGTCTCCGACAGCAGGGTGAGTCCGGAGCCGTCGGGGAGGTGGACGTCGGCGACGCAGATGTCCCGGGGGTTGCCGACGCGGGGACGAGCCTCCGCGATGGACGAGGCCTCGATGACGTCGCGCACACCGAGCGCCCACAGATGGCGGGTGACGGTGGAACGCACGCGCGGGTCGGCCACGACCACCATGGCGGTGGGCTTGTTCGGGCGGTAGGCGACCAGGCTTGCGGGCTGCTCGAGAAGAACGGACACCAGGCCTCCTGGGTGGGGGACGGAGCCGGTTCGGGGGCGGGTGGGGAGAGGGCGGCCCCGACGAACCGTGCTTTCAAGGTCACAGTCGTCTTCGGCAGCGGGCCCGGGGTCCTTTAGAAAATGATCACGATCTAGTGAGTAACAATACGTGCAATTCGGACACGCGATCGATCATCCGAAGAACGAATCGGTTTGGGTGGATGCGGTCCGGGATCGAAAGTGGCCGTATCGACAAAGAGATGGTCAATCAGGACGGCCAAATGGGTCGGCCGCCGTTTCCGGCGGCCGACCCACTCGTACAGCTGTACCTGACAGGCCCTCGGGGGCCCGTCCTAACGCGACTGCGGCCCCCGGCGCTGCGGCAGGGTCACCACCGAGGCGTCCCCGGGCCCCGCCGGGGGCAGACCCGCCACCTGGGCCAGCAGGTCGCACCACGACGCCAGGTGGGCCGCCGTGTCCGGCACCCCGCCCAGGCCCTCGCGGGGGGTCCAGGAGGCGCGGATCTCGATCTGCGAGTTCGCCGGCCGCTCCGCGAGACCGCCGAAGTAGTGCGAGCCGGCCCGCGTGACCGTCCCGCTCGGCTCGCCGTACGCGAGGCCGCGCGCCTGGAGCGCGCCGGTCAGCCAGGACCAGCACACCTCCGGCAGCAGCGGGTCGGCCGCCATCTCCGGCTCCAGATCGGCCCGCACCAGCGTCACCAGCCGGAACGTCCCGCGCCAGGCGTCGTGCCCGTCCGGGTCGTGCAGCAGCACCAGCCGTCCGTCGGCGAGATCCTGCTCGCCGTCCACGACGGTCGCCTCCAGGGCGTACGCGTACGGGGCGAGCCGCTTGGGAGCCGGGGTCGGGTCGACCTCGACCTGCGGTCGCAGCCGCGCCGCGCGCAGCGCGTCGACGGCGGCCCGGAACGGCAGCGGTGCCGACCTGCCTCCATCGCGCTCCCCCTCGTTCGCCTCGTCCATCCCGCCAGCGTCGTCCGACAGTCGTCCCTGAGCCGCAGCCATGCGGGGAAGATTAAGGGGAACGACGGCCTCGCGCAGGGCAAGACACCCGCGCGGGACCCGCGGGCGCCTGCGCGCTGGGCGAACACGGCCGCCGCCCGCAAGGGCCGAACGGGTGTCCCCGAGGCACGGCGGAAGGCGGTGCGGGCGGCGGTGGGGGCGGCGCCACCGGCTCCGGCGCCGTGCGAGACTTGCCGTCGTGAGCGCGAACGAGAGCCCCGCGGGCCGGCAGCCGACAGCGACGTACGACAGCCCCTTCCTGAAGGCGTGCAGGCGTGAACCCGTGCCGCACACCCCCGTGTGGTTCATGCGCCAGGCGGGCCGCTCGCTGCCGGAGTACCGCAAGGTCCGCGAGGGCGTCCCGATGCTCGAGTCCTGCATGCGGCCCGACCTGGTCACCGAGATCACCCTCCAACCGGTCCGCCGGCACGACGTGGACGCGGCGATCTACTTCAGCGACATCGTCGTCCCGCTCAAGGCCATCGGCATCGACCTCGACATCAAGCCCGGCGTCGGCCCGGTCGTCGAGCACCCGATCCGCACCCGCGCCGACCTCGCCCAGCTCCGTGACCTCACCCCCGAGGACGTCTCCTACGTCACCGAGGCGATCGGACTGCTCACCGCGGAGCTCGGCGCCACCCCGCTGATCGGTTTCGCGGGCGCGCCCTTCACCCTCGCGAGCTACCTCGTCGAGGGCGGCCCCTCCCGCACGTACGAGAACGCCAAGGCGATGATGTACGGCGACCCGCAGCTCTGGGCCGACCTGCTCGACCGTCTCGCCGAGATCACCTCCGCGTTCCTGAAGGTCCAGATCGAGGCGGGCGCGAGCGCCGTCCAGCTCTTCGACTCCTGGGCGGGCGCCCTCGCCCCCGCCGACTACCGGCGCTCGGTGCTGCCCGCCTCCGCGAAGGTCTTCCGCGCCGTCGAGCCCTACGGCGTCCCGCGCATCCACTTCGGCGTCGGCACCGGCGAGCTGCTGAACCTCATGGGCGAGGCCGGCGCGGACGTCGTCGGCGTCGACTGGCGCGTCCCGCTCGACGAGGCCGCGCGCCGGGTCGGCCCCGGCAAGGCGCTCCAGGGCAACCTCGACCCGACCGTGCTCTTCGCCGGCACCGAGGCCGTCGAGACCAAGACCCGCGAGGTCCTCGACGCGGCCGCCGGCCTGGAGGGCCATGTCTTCAACCTCGGCCACGGCGTGATGCCCTCCACCGACCCGGACGCGCTCACCCGTCTCGTGGAGTACGTCCACACCCGCACCGCTCGCTAGTGCCGTGACCGGAAAGGTTCACCGGCTCGCGACGCCCGGCACGGCACGAGCTTCCCGGCAAACCTTCCCGGTCACGGCACCAGCTCCGGGCTCTCCCCACGCCGTTTCCCCCGCACGCCCTTCCCCGGCCGGATAACCTTCGCGGACCGGGGGAGAGGGGGGACATCGTGGCGTGGGCCTTGCGGGAGGGCGAGCCCTGGCTGGTCCGCATCCAGGGGGACGACGGCCCACCGGCCGGATGCGGCTTCCTGGTCGCCCCCTCGCTCGTGCTCACCTGCGCCCATGTGGTGACCGCCGCCCTCGGCGTCAGCAGGTACAGCGAGAACGGCCCGCGAGGCCCGCTGTGGGTGGTCCGGTCCGGTACCGGACCGGAGGGGCGCCTCGCGGCCCACGTGGTGCCCGGCGGCTGGGTGCCCCTGCGGGAGTCCTCCGGCGATCTCGCGCTGCTGAGCGTGGACCTCCCGCTCGGCACCGCGCCACGGATCGGAACGGCCCGGAGCGGCGAGCCGGTCCGGGTGCTCACCCCGGACGGGGGGCTGCCGGGCGTCGTCGACGCGCTGCCCGGTGCCGACGAGCCGGACGGCTGGGGCCGGCTCAGCTTCCGCGCGGAGGCACCGCGACCGGGCAGCAGCGGCAGCCCCGTGGTCGACGACCGGGCCACCGTCGTCGGCCTCCTCACCGCCGTCGAGGCCACCCCGACGCCGGGGGGCCGCGGCCGCTTCCTGCCGCTGTCGACCGCCATGGAGCGGATCCCCGTACCGGGCCCGCGCCCCACCGGGCCGCTGCGCCGGCCGAACGACGGGCTCTCCTCCCGGGAGCGCGGCGAACTGGTGGAGGCCCTGCTGGCCGTGCCCGCCCTGCGCGACCCGTCGGCGTTCGGGCTGCTCACCCGGGAACTGCGGCACGAGGTCCCGGTGGTCGCCGCCCTGCGGGACGGCATCCCGTCGAGCCGGCTCAGAGCCCTGGAGCTGGTGCGTCTGCTCATGGACCACCCCGAGGGCCTGCGTGCGCTGGTCGAGGTCCTGCGGGTGTACGAGCCGGGCAGCTCGGCGGTGGAGGCGTTCGCGACGCTGGTGGACAAGGTCGCCCCGTCGCCGCTGCGCGCCGACGAGCGCGGGACCCTGCACCGGCTGCTGACCCGTGCCGAGCCGGCCGGGGCCGGCGTCCTGCTGGAGCGGGCGCGGCACCTGGAGGACCGCGGCGCACCGCCCGTCCTCCTGGACTTCGTCGCGGGGCTCGCCGACAGGGTGCCGGGAGAGGTCGGCGCGGAACTGGAGGCATGGCGGCGGTCGGTGGCCGCCCGGCTGGGAATCGAGCCGCCGCCCGAACGGACCACCGAGCCACCGGTCCTCGTCGTCGCCGTGGAGCCGGAGGCCCGGGCGCCTGACGCCCACCACGTGACGGTCTCGGCCCGCGCCGCCGACGGGACCACGACCTCGCTCGCGACGCACCACGGGCTGGCGCGCGAGGATCTGGGCGCGGTGATCGCGCCCGAGCTGCGCCGGTTCCTGGCGCGGACGGCCGTCCCCTCCGGCCCCGCCGGACGGGTCGAGTTCGTCCTGCCCTTCCGGCTGCTGGACGACCTGCGGGCCGAGGAATGGGACATCGGGGACGAGGGCGTGCGGCGTCCGCTCGGGGCGTATCACACCGTGGTCGTGCGGTGCACGGAGCTGCAGGACCGGGAGAGTCTGCGCTGGCGCTGGCGGGAGCGGTGGTCACGGCTCAAGGTGACCCCACCCGCGGAACGCGCACCGGTCTGGCTGGACGGCGCCGACAGCCGGGTCCTGCTGCTGGACGCCGGGGAGACGACGTTCCGGTCCTCGGGGGACCCGGTCGCCGCCTGCCTCCTCCAGGGCATCCCGGTGGTGATCTGGTCGAAGGGGGCGTCGCCGCAGACGGAGGAGGAGCTGACGGACCTGGCCCGGACCGTGCCACTGGAGGCGATCCCGGAGGCGGTGCGCTCCCTGCGGAGCCGACGGAGCACGACCGGCACCCGGGAGCGGGTGGGCCTGCTCTTCGCCGACCCCGAGCACGCGCTGCCCGACGGAGGGCGGTGACCCGTGGACCCGAGCGCCGTCCGCCACGCCCTGGGACTCCTCGGCGGTGTCCCGCACCTCACCCTGGACCTCGTGCTCGACCGGGCGCCGTCGATGGACCTGTGGACCCGCACCGTGCACGACCTGCGGGAGACTCTGAGCCAGGGCCCGTTCCCCGGCGTCCGGGTCCGGACCGTCGACCTGGCCGCACCGGGCGAGCCGCGGACCGGCGACACCGTGCGGCCCGTCCCGGGACAGCAGGTCCTGCTGGTGGTGAGCGACTGTGTGGCACCCGCCTGGCACGACGGCCGCGCCCACGCCCTGCTCGACGACTGGTGCCGCTTCAGCGCCACCGCTGTCGTCCAGCCCCTGCCCCCGTCGCTGCGCCATCGGGTGGGCGTCCCGCTCGCCCCGTTCCACTGGTCGGCGGCCCGTCCCGTCACCCCCACCGCCTGGCTGACGTGCGGACTCCAGCCGGGCAGTCTGGAGGAGGCCGCCGGCCTCGAGGCGGACTGCGCCGTGCCCGTGCTGGGCCTGGAGGACGGCCGGTCCTTCACCGACTGGGCCCGTCTCGTGGCCGCCCGCACGGCCGAAGGGTACGACGGCGAGGGCATGCCCCTCGGCCTCGCACCCGGCGCCTGGGACGGCCTGGGCGCCGTCGCCCCGCCGACCGGACCGGCCGCCCTGGTCCGGACGCTGGAAGCCGTCGCGGGCCCTGCCGCGGTCCGGCTCGCCGCCCTGCTGGCACTCGCCCCGCTGGTCACTCTCGACCTGATGGGCGCCACACAGCGCAGCCTGCTGCCGGACGCGGACGACACCGTCGCGGAGGTCTTCCACAGCGGACTGCTGGTCCGCGCGCCCGAACGCGACCACGAGGCCGGCGGGCAGCGCGCCCTCGTCCTCGTGGACGGGGCGGCGGACCTGCTCGCCGGGACACTGACCCGTTCCGACAGGAGCCGTTCCCGGGACCTGGCCGAGCAGTTCCTGCCGCGGGAGGCCTGGGCGCGCGACGCGCGCAGGGTGCCGTCGTCCGTGCGGCTCGCGCACGCCGTCCGCCGCGACGGCCCCGCCCTGCGCGTCCGCTCCGAGCTGCCCGCCCGCAACAACCGCTTCGTCGGGCGTGCGGCACTCCTGGACACCGTCCGCTCCACCCTGCACCGTTCCGACGGCGACGGACTGTGCGTGCTGCACGGCCTCGCCGGGGTCGGCAAGACCCAGACGGCTCTGGAGTACGCGCACCGCCACCGGGGCGACTACGACTTCGTCTGGTGGACCCGGGCCCGCGACGCCAGGGGACTCGCCCTCTCCCTGGCCCGGCTCGGCGACGAACTGTCCGTGCCGCCGGGCCCCGACGGCCTCGCCCCCGTCGCGGACGTCCTCGACCGGCTGCGCACCGGCCGCGTCGACCGAGGCTGGCTGCTCGTCCTCGACAACGCCGACCCCCCGGCCCAGCTCGTCCCGATGCTCCCGCTCGGCGCCGGCCACATCCTGGTCACCAGCCGTCACCTCAGCTGGACCGAGGAGACGGCCCATCCGTTACGCGTGGCCCCGCTGGGCAGACGGGAGAGCCTCGTCCTGCTGCGGGCCCGCGCGCCCTGGCTCACCGACGCCGACGGGTACGAGGTCGCCGAGCGGGCCGGCTGTCTGCCGCCGCTGCTGATCCAGTTGGGCCGCTCCCTGTCCAAGCGCCGCCTCGACGTGGCCGAACACCTCGCCGCCTTCGACCGGCTCTGCGCCAAGCTGCTGCTGGCCTACGGACTTCCCGACTACGACGTGAAGCTCGCCGTCGTCTGGCAGCAGGCCGTGGCGGAACTGGCCGCCGCCGACGCGGACGCCGCCGAACTGCTGCGGGTGCTCAGCTGCCTGGGCACCGGCCCCGTCCCCTACGAACTGCTGTCCGCGGCGACCGGGGCCAAGCCCTCCACCGGCCCCGACGGCGTGCTGCACGACAAGGTCGCCCTCCACCTGGCCCTGATGCGGCTGTCCGACGAGGACCTGGCCACCGTCGAAGGCTCGGGCGGACCGGTCGAGGTGCACCCCGCGCTGCAGACCGTGATGCGGCAAGTGGTCATGCGGCCCGACGAGTACGCCAGGGCCGAGGACGCCGCGCTGGGCCTGCTCGCGGCGGCGCTGCCCGCCGACCCCGGCACCCCGTCCGGCCGGGCCCGGATGACCGAGATCGCCCGTCGGCTGGACCTGCCCGCGGCCCTGCGCGCCCAGCCCGAGCACACCTACGACCTCGTCCTCGCGGTCATCGGCCACCACGCGGCCGTCGGGGACACCCGGATCGCCGGCCGACTGGCCCGGGCCGCACTCGACGTCTGGGGCAGGCGCTTCGGCGCGGATCCCGTCCGGATCGCCGCCCTGCGCGCCCACGCCGAACATCCGTCCGCGTCCCTGCCCCCCTCCCCGTCCGCGCCCTCGACCCCGTCCCGCTGAACCACGTACCGCTCGCACCACCCGTACCGCCCTCCGAAGGAGCCGCCTTGCGCCCGCTGACCGACAACCCCATCTCCGACTTCGGCGACGACGCCTTCCGCTTCGAGCCCTACGTCGACGTGCTGCACGCGGCCGTCGAGCAGGCGACGCCGCTGCCCCTCACCGTCGGCGTGTTCGGCTCCTGGGGCACCGGGAAGTCCAGCTTCCTGCGGCTGTGGCAGCGGCGGCTGGAGGACCGGAAGGTACGCACCATCTGGTTCAACCCCTGGAAGTACGACCGCAAGGTCGAGGTATGGGCGGCCCTGCTGCACACCATCCTGGCGGAGATGGAGGGCGAGGAGGGCCTGAAGGAGAAGGCCCTGCGGCTCGCCAGGGCCGCCACCTGGCTCTCGGTGCGCGCGGGACTCGGCACCGCCGCCTCGGCGGCCACCGGCGGCATGATCAAGGGCAGCGACGTCGACGCCCTGCTCACCACGCTGTCCCGGGGCGACGCCGAGCAGTACCGCCAGATCAACCGGTTCGAGAACGACTTCCGGGACGCGGTACGGGAGTTCGTCGGCGAGGACGGGCGGCTGGTGGTCTTCGTCGACGACCTCGACCGCTGTACCCCGGACTCGGCGATGACCGTGCTGGAGTCCCTCAAGCTGTTCCTCGGCGAGTCCCAGTGCGTGTTCGTCCTCGCCCTCGACCTCGACGTGCTGGCCGCCGTCGCCACCAACAAGTTCGGCGACGCCTTCAAGGACGCGCCCGCCGAGGTCGTGTCGGGTCTGGCCTACCTCGACAAGATCGTCCAACTGCCCTTCTTCCTCCCGGACGTGGGCTTCGACACCCTGCGCGAGGCCTTCACGCCGTACGTCCACCAGCCCATCGACGACGAGGCCTTCTGGGAGCTGCTGCGCCGCGGCCTGGGCGCGAACCCGCGGCGGCTGAAGCGGTTCGTGAACGTCTTCAACATGGCGATGGAGGTCAGCATCGCCCAGGCGGGCGGAGCCTCGCTGGGCCGGGCGTTCCACCTGCAGCTGGCGGTTCTCCAGGTGATCCGCAGCCGGCATCGCGCGTTCTTCCACGTGCTGGCCGCCGAGCCGAGGTCCTGGGGCACGCTGGCCACCTACTTCCGTCAGGTTCAGGACGACCCCGCGGAGCGCCCCCGGCTCCTCTCGGGACTGCCCTCCGAGCTGCACGCGTTCGGCACCGACCGGGCCCTGGAGAAACTGCTCACCCAGCGCGGCTCCCTCGGGGTGCCGGCGCCCGACCGGCAGACCGTCCGCTCGATGATCACGACGCTCCGCGCCGCGGCCGGTCCCGACGACCTCGTGCCGTCGCACGACTGAGCCACCCGCGACGCCGGGCGGCCCCCGGCCGCACCTCACCGGCCCGCCCGCACCTCACCACCCCGGCCGCACCTCACCGGCCCGCCCGCACCTCACCACCCCGGCCGCGCCCGCCGCCCGAACAGCAGCCCGCGCGGCTCCGGGGGCGGCGGGGTGCCCGGCTTGAGCGGCCAGGCCAGCAGCATGCCCGCGAGGAAGCCGACGACATGCGCCGCGTACGCCACGGTGCCCGCCTCCGAGACCCCCTCGCCGGAGGAGTACACCGCCTGGAGCCCGAACCAGAAGCCCAGCACCAGCCAGGCCGGCAGCCGCAGCGGCAGGAAGACCAGGAACGGCACCAGGACCCACACCCTGGCCCGCGGATACAGCACCAGGTAGGCGCCGAGCACCCCGGCGATCGCCCCGGACGCGCCGATCAGCGGGTCGGTGGAGTCGGCGTTCAGCAGCGCGAAGCCGTACGAGGCCGCGTAGCCGCAGGCGACGTAGAACAGCGCGAAACGGATGTGGCCCATCCGGTCCTCGATGTTGTTCCCGAAGATCAGCAGGAACAGCATGTTGCCCAGCAGGTGCAGCCAGCCGCCGTGCAGGAACATCGCCGTGAACACGCTCAGCACCGGTGACTTGGTGTAGTCCGGCGGGCCCAGCGCACAGCCGCCGCCGCGGACGCCGCCCGTCGGCACGAGCTGCGGGAGCTGATCGTGGATCAACTCGCGGGGCACGGCGGCGTAGTGCTCCAGGAAGGCGTGCAGATGGCAGGTCTGCGCCAGGGCGCTGTCGCCGGCCACGGAGCCCGACAGCCCCGGCATGAACCAGAAGACCAGCACGTTCGCCGCGATCAACGCGTACGTCACCACGGGCGTGCGGCGCACGGGGTTCACGTCATGGACGGGGATGACCACAAGGAAGTACTGCCCCCGATCCGTTCCTCGAATCGGTGAACGCCCTCCGCGGCGGCCGCGTATGAACCGGCAACCGCCCGCGGTGCGGGGAAGGCGGACCGCGGGGACGACGTGAGGAACAGACGATGAACGACCGAGTTACCCCCACCATGCACGCCTCGCCCGACGGCGAGGCGGAGATCGCCCTGGTCATCCGGCTGCCGTGGGAGGACGTGGCCCGGCTCGGTCAGGAGGCCGGGCGGCTCGCCGCGCAGATGCAGCGCCCGGTGACGCTGGACGAGGCCGTGTCGCACCGGCTGCGGACCCGGCCCGCGTCCGCCGCGCACGCGAAGCCGGCGGAGCAGGTCGCTGCCGCGGCGCAGGTCTCCGCGCTGCCGCGGCTCGGGACGGCGTAGGCGCAGGCGCGGGGAACGGTGCCGGGTGCGGGTGAGCGGGGACCGGTCGCACGGGTCCCCGCGCCCCCTCACGTGGGCTGCGCCGCCGCCCGCAGCCTCGCGGCCGCTTTGCGGGCGGCCACCAGGACCGGGTCCCAGACCGGGCTGAACGGCGGGGCGTACCCCAGGTCCAGGGCCGTCATCCCGTCCACCGTCATACCGGCCGTCAGGGCCACCGCCGCGATGTCGACCCGCTTGGCCGCGCCCTCCCTGCCGACGATCTGGACGCCGAGGAGGCGGCCGGTGCGCCGCTCGGCGAGCATCTTGACCGTCATGGGGGAGGCACCGGGGTAGTAGCCGGCGCGGCTGGTGGACTCGACGGTGACCGTCTCGTACTGCAGGCCCACCCTGCGCGCGTCCTTCTCGCGCAGGCCGGTACGGGCGATCTCCAGGTCGCAGACCTTGCTGACGGCGGTGCCGACGACCCCGGGGAAGGTGGCGTAGCCGCCGCCGACGTTGGTGCCGATGACCTGGCCGTGCTTGTTGGCGTGGGTGCCGAGCGCGATGTGGCGCTCCTGCCCGGAGACCAGGTCGAGGACCTCCACACAGTCGCCGCCCGCCCAGATGTCGGTGTGGCCGCGCACCCGCATCGCCAGGTCGGTGAGCAGCCCGCCGTGCGGGCCCAGGGGCAGGCCGGCCGCCCTGGCGAGAGCGGTCTCGGGGCGCACGCCGATACCGAGGACGACCACGTCCGCCGGGAACGCGGTGTCCCGGGTCACCACCGCCCGCACCCGGCCGTCGTCGCCGGTGGTCAGCCCGGTGACCTCGGCGTCGTTGACCATGGTGATGCCGAGGCCCTCCATGGCCCGGTGGACCAGGCGGCCCATGTCCGGGTCCAGGGTGGACATCGGCTCGCTGCCGCGGTTGACGACCGTCACCTCGTAGCCGCGGTTGATCAGCGCCTCGGCCATCTCGACGCCGATGTACCCCGCTCCGACGACCACGGCCCGCTTCCCCCGTGCGCGGGCCAGCGTGTCCAGCAGCGCCTGGCCGTCGTCCAGCGTCTGCACCCCGTGCACGCCGGGGGCGTCCACGCCCGGCAGGTCCGGGCGGACCGGCCGGGCCCCGGTCGCGATCACGAGCTTGTCGTACGACGTCCAGGACGTGTCCCCGGTGTCCACGTCACGCGCGCGTACCCGCCGTCCGGGCACGTCGATCTCCGTGACCTCGGTGCGCAGCCGCAGGTCGATCCCGCGCGCGCGGTGCTCCTCGGGGGTGCGGGCGATCAGCTCGTCCCGGTCGGTGACGTCGCCGCCCACCCAGTACGGGATCCCGCACGCCGAGTACGAGGTGAAGTGGCCGCGCTCGAAGGCGACGATCTCCAGCTCCTCCGGCCCCTTGAGACGGCGGGCCTGGGACGCAGCGGACATGCCCGCCGCGTCCCCGCCGATCACGACCAGTCGTTCCCGCGCAGGCATGCTCATACGAACACGCTACGGGGAAGGCGTACTTCAGTCCCCCTCGGGCCCGCCCCGCGCCCGGCGGCGCGACAGCCGCAGCCAGGCCAGGACGAGCAGCACGGCCGGCACGAGGAACGGCAGCACCGCGCCGAACACCACGGCGATCCAGCGCAGCACGCCCACGAACGCGTCCCAGCCGCCCGCCAGCGCGTCCAGGAAGCCGGGGCCGTCGTCCTCGGCCGCCTTCGGGGCCGGCTTCTCCGACAGGCTCAGCGTGATCGTCGCCAGACTCGTGCGGTCCTTCAGCGACGCCTGCTGGGCGAGCAGCGCCTCCAGGTCGGCCTCCCGGCTGCTCAGTTCACCCTCCAGGGTGACCACATCGCTCAGCTTGGTGGCCCGGTCCATGAGTTCACGGATCCGGGCGACGCTGGCCCGCTGGGACGTGATGCGGCTCTCGACGTCGACGACCTGGTCGGTGACGTCCTGGGCCTTCGCCGTGCGCTCCAGCAGCTCGCCCGTGCCCTGGAGCCCGGCGAGCACCTCGTCGTACCGCTCGACCGGCACGCGCAGGACGACCCGGGTGCGCTCGGTGCCGTCCCCGTCCCGGCTGGTGGTCTCGTCGCCGACGTAACCGCCCGCGTTCTCGGTGGCCGTACGGGCCTCGTCGAGCGCCTTGGGGACGTTCTTGACCCGCACGCTCAGCGAGGCGGTGCGGATGATGCGGTTCGCGGTGAGCTTCGGCACGGGTGAGGCCTGGGAGCCGCTCGTCCCGGCGCCCGCCTTGGCGTCGGACCGGCCGACCTCGCCGGCGGCGGCCTTGTCGGCGAGGCTCGAGCCGTTGCCCCCGGAGTCGCTCGCGCTGCTGCACCCGGTGAGGGCGAGCGCCGCGGCGAGCAGGACGCCCGCCAGGGCGTGGACGGGCCGTGCGGATCGTCGTGCGTGCATGTGGCGTACCCCCGAGGGCTGAGACGACTGACGCTCCTTCGACGCCGGGGCGGCCCGGGACGTTGGACGGAATCGGTTCCGAAGCGGTCACGGTCGGGACTCGGCGGGGCCACATGGCCCTGGCGGCGGTGCCGGTGGGGTCTGAGAGAGTGGGGGGCATGAGCGCAACGGGTCCGCGTGCGGGGCAGCACGTCGTCGTCATCGGAGCCGGCATCGCCGGCCTGGCCGCCGCCCACCGGCTGCTGGCGCGCGGGGCGCGGGTGACCGTGCTGGAGGCCTCCGAGCGGGTCGGCGGCAAGCTGCTGCCGGGTGAGATCGCGGGCGTCCGCGTGGACCTCGGCGCCGAGTCGCTGCTGGCCCGCCGCCCCGAGGCGGTCGCCCTCGCCCGTGAGACGGGACTGACCGACCTGTTGCAGCCGCCCGCCACCGCCACCGCCTCGATCTGGACCCGCGGCGCCCTGCGCCCCATGCCCAAGGGCCATGTGATGGGCGTCCCCGGCACCGCGGCCGCCCTGTCCGGCGTGCTGTCCGAGGAGGGACTCGCCCGCATCGAGCGCGACGCCGACCTGCCGCGCACGGAGGTCGGCGAGGACGTCGCGGTCGGCGAGTACGTGGCGGCCCGCCTGGGCCGGGAGGTCGTCGACCGCCTGATCGAACCCCTCCTGGGCGGGGTGTACGCCGGTGACGCCTACCGCATCTCGATGCGCTCTGCCGTACCGCAGCTCTACCGGGCGGCGCTCACCCACACCTCGCTCACCGGGGCCGTCCGCGAGATCCAGGCCCAGGCGGCCGCCCAGCAGCAGACCGGCCCGGTCTTCATGGGTATCGAGGGCGGAGTGGGCCGGCTGCCGCTCGCGGTCGCCGAGTCGGTCCGCGCCCGGGGCGGCGAGATCCACACGCGCGTGCCCGTCACCGGCCTGCGCCGCGAACCGGACCGCTGGCGGATCACCGCCGCCGGGCGCACGCTGCACGCGGACGCCGTGGTCCTCGCCGTGCCCGCGCCCGCCGCCGCCACCCTGCTGGCCGCCGAGTCCCCGGCCGCCGCCGCCGAGCTGCGCACCGTCGAATACGCCTCGATGGCCCTGGTCACCCTCGCCTACCGCCGCTCCGAGGCCGCCCTGCCCGAGGGCAGCGGCTTCCTCGTCCCGCCGGTCGACGGCCGCACCATCAAGGCGTCGACGTTCGCCTCGCAGAAGTGGGGCTGGATCGCCGGCGACGACCCGGACGTGCTCGTGCTGCGCACCTCCGTCGGGAGGTACGGCGAGACGGAGATCCTCGGCCGCGACGACGCCGGTCTCGTCGAGGTCTCCCGCCACGACCTGCGCGAGGCCACCGGTTTGACCGCCACGCCCCTGCGGACCCGGGTCACCCGCTGGACGGACGGCCTGCCCCAGTACCCCGTCGGCCACCACGCGCGCGTGGCCCGCGTCCGCGCGCACGTGGCGAAGCTCCCCGGCCTCGCGGTGTGCGGCGCGCAGTACGACGGCGTCGGCGTCCCCGCCTGCATCGCGAGCGCCCACGCGGCCGTCGACCAGATCCACGGCGACCTGAGCGCCGTACAGGAGCTCACCGCCCACCCGGTGCAAAGTCTGCACGGCGGAGCAGGAGAATGAGAACCATGAGTGACGACGCCCCCACCACCGAGTCCGGCAGGATCCCGAACAAGGGCAAGCTGGCCAAGGACCTCAACGAGGTCATCCGCTACACGCTGTGGTCGGTCTTCAGGCTGAAGGACGTGCTGCCCGAGGACCGTACGGGCTACGCCGACGAGGTCCAGGAGCTGTTCGACCAGCTCGCCGCCAAGGACGTGACGGTCCGCGGCACGTACGACGTCTCCGGCCTGCGCGCCGACGCCGACATCATGATCTGGTGGCACGCCGAGACCAGCGACCAGCTCCAGGAGGCGTACAACCTGTTCCGCCGCACCCGGCTGGGCCGCGCCCTGGAGCCGGTCTGGTCGAACATGGCGCTGCACCGCCCCGCCGAGTTCAACCGCTCCCACATCCCGGCGTTCCTCGCCGACGAGACGCCCCGCGACTACGTGAGCGTCTACCCCTTCGTCCGCAGCTACGACTGGTACCTGCTGCCCGACGAGGACCGGCGCCGGATGCTCGCCGACCACGGCAAGATGGCCCGCGGCTATCCGGACGTCCGCGCCAACACGGTCGCGTCCTTCTCCCTCGGCGACTACGAGTGGATCCTCGCCTTCGAGGCCGACGAGCTGTACCGCATCGTCGACCTCATGCGCCACCTGCGCGCCTCGGAGGCACGGATGCACGTCCGCGAGGAGGTCCCCTTCTACACGGGCCGCCGCAAGTCGGTGGCGGAGCTGGTGGCGGGCCTCGCGTAAGCGCCCCCGAAAGGGTCGTGGGGAACCGCGCGACCGGCCACCGCCGGCCCACGGTTCCCCACGACCTCACTTCTTCGGCGCGCTCGCCCGCGGTTCGGCGTGCCCCGCGCACGCGGCACGCCGGGCCGGCAGGCGGTCCTCCAGCAGATACGCCTCGACGTGCCCGTTGACGCACGGGTTCGGCCCTCCGGCGATCCCGTGCGTCCCCGAGTCCCGCTCGGTCACCAGCACCGCCCCCGACAGCCGCCGCTGCATCTCCAGCGCCCCGTCGTACGGCGCGGCGGCGTCCCGTTCGGCCGCGAGGATCAGCGTGGGCGGCAGCTCACCGGGCCCGGTCCGTACGTCCACCGGCTTCTGCCGGGCGGCCGGCCAGTACGCGCAGGGCAGGTTGGCCCACACGTTGTCCCACGTCTCGAACGGCGCCACGCGCGCGAGCCGGGTGTTGTCGCGGTCCCACACCTTCCAGTCCGTCGGCCAGGGCCCGTCGTTGCACTCCACGGCCGTGTAGACGGCGGCGGAGTTCTCCGACTCGGCCGCGGACTCGGTCACCGGCCCCGCCTGCGCGATCAGTTCCTTCGGGTCGCCCCGCAGATAGTCCGACAGCGCCTGCGCCCGGTACGGCCAGTAGTCGTCGTAGTACGCGGCCTGCAGGAACGCGCTCTGGAGCTGCGCCGGTCCCACCTTCCCGCCGGCCGGCTCCGCCGCCAGCCGCTCCCGGGCCCGCTCATAGGCGGCCAGCACCTTCTCGGACGTGTCGCCCAGCCGGTACACCGAGTCGTGCTTGGCGACCCACTCCCGGAAGTCGGTCCAGCGGCTCTCGAACGCCACCGACTGGTCGAGGTTGTTGCGGTACCAGATCCGCTCCGGGGCCGGGTTGACCGCGGCGTCGAACACCATCCGCCGTACGTGCGAGGGGAACAGGGTCGCGTACACCGCCCCGAAGTAGGTGCCGTACGACGCCCCCATGAACGTCAGCTGCCTCTCGCCCAGCGCGGCCCGCAGGACGTCCAGGTCACGGGCGTTGTTGAGGGAGTTGTAGTGCCGCAGTCCGCTGCCGGTCCGCTCGGCGCAGCCGCGCGCGTACGCCTTCGCCTCGGCGATCCGCTCCCGCTTGTACGACTCGGAGGGGTGGACGGGCGCCTCGGAGGGGCCCTTGAAGAACGCCTCGGGGGCCTGGCAGGACACCGGGGCGGAGCGGCCGACGCCGCGCGGGTCGTAGCCGACGAGGTCGTACGCCGCGCCGATGCGCTTCCACTCCGGCAGCAGGCCGGCCAGCGGGAAGTACAGCCCGGAGCCGCCCGGTCCGCCCGGGTTGAAGACCAGCGCGCCCTTGCGGGGCACCCGGTGCTTGCTGTTGTGCGGGTCGTGCTGGGTGGCCCTGACCCGGCTGACGGTCAGTGCGATCTGCCGGCCGTCGGGACGCCCGTAGTCGAGTGGGACGCCGACCGTGCCGCACTCCATGCTGCCGGGCAGGTCCTCGGCGTCGGAACACCTGCCGAAGGCGATGCCCCGTGCGGCGGCCCGTGCGGCGGCGAGCGCGACACCGGCGGCAGCGGCACCGGCCCGGGGCGAGCCGGGGCCGCCCGGGGTGGTGGGAAGGCCCCCGGCGGGGGCGGCGGAGAGGGTGGTCAGGAGCAGGGCTCCCATGGCCGAGTAGAGCGCGGCGGCTCTCATGCGCGTGTCCCTTCGGTGCGCGGCGGAGACAGAAGGGATGTTTCGTACGGCCGTGAGGCAAGGCAAGCACCGCCTGCGGGTGTCGGCGCCAATGCTCCAAGTGCGCCCCCGGGAAGGGGGACGCGCAGGGGTCAGGGCTCGCGATGGGCGAACGCTGCGCGCAGATCGGGCTCGTCGACCGCGCGGATGCCGAGAACGGCCACGGACGTCAGGTACGAACGGTCGTCGTCCGCGGCGCCGTCCCGGGCGCCGGTCCGCCGGGCCAGGGTGCCCAGCAGCCGCTGCCCGGCCGGCGAGGCCCAGCGCGCGTAGGGGGGCACCTCGACCCGCGCTATCGCAAGACAGCTCAGGGTCAGCGCCAGGGGCAGCGCGAACCACAGCGCGATCAGCCCGCGCGGCATCCCCGTACCGTCGGAGGGCACCGGCATCAGCAGCGCGACCGCGCCCACCACCGGCACGAACCCGGCCGCCAGCCGCACCTGGCGCACCCCCGCCTCGACAGTCGTACGGGCCCCGTCGGGCAGCGCGAGCCCCGCGCCGACCAGCCGGTCGGCGAGACCGCGCACCGCGGCGGCGGACGCCGCCCCGGCCCGCGCCGGAGCGATCCGCGACTGTCCCCCGGGCCCGATGGCGCCGATCACCGACCGCTCCATCTCGTCGCGCCCGCGCGGGTCCACGACGGTCGCCCAGCCGGTGCGGGCGAGCAGCAGCCGCCGCTGCCGGGCCATCGACACCATCGTCAGATCGGCGACCCGGCCGGGCCCGCCGGACAGGAAGGCCGCCTCGTAGAGCGTCAGGTCGTGCCCGCGGCCCGCGCCCGCGTCCGTGGTGTCCACAGCCGCCGCGCGGACGGCGGCCAGGCACAGCCGGGTGCACGCCGTGCCCGCGGCCGCCCAGGCCAGCAGCAGGAGAAGTACCCAGAACATGACACTTTTCTATGCCGTGTACACGGGAAAACACCATGCCCTGTTCATCATGCGGACGGAGCGTTGCGGGTAGGTGACGTTCCGCTCGGCTCAGGACGGCGACGGCGTCAGCGGCACCACGACCCCGGGGGTGGCCGTGGGCGAGGGCGTGCCGGTCGCCGCGAGGTCCCGGGCCAGGGCCTCGAAGTCGACGTACCCGGTGGCCTCCAGGATCTCGATGTGATCGAGGACGGTCGTGTTGGCGTCGTCGGCGAGCGCCCGCACCAGCGAGTTCTGGGTACCGGCCCGCACCTGCGCCACCACGGTGAACACCCGGCCGTGCGCCAGCCGCAGGATGTTGGCGAACTTCCGGTCGAAGTCCACGCCCTGCGCCGCGTTCAGCTCCGCCAGCCAGGCCTTCTGCTGGTCGCTGGGCTCGTTCGGCAGACCGACCCCCAGCTTCGCCGCCACGTCCCGCACCCGCTCGTCCAGGAACAGGTGCCCCTGGACGAGGTGCTGCCCGGCCGTCCGTACGGCCGCGGTCGTGCCCTTCCGCTGCGCCAGCTGCCCGGCGGGCAGCTCCCACAGCCCGGCCAGCCGGACCTTCGTGACGAACTCCCGGTCCAGCGGCGACAGCGCACCGTACTGCGTGAGCACGGTCTGCGCGTTCAGGACGTCCGCCCCGGCCGCCCCGGCCGGCGACTGGTTCGAGTACGACGCGACGGGGATGAACAACGCCACGCAGGTCGCGGCCAGACCCGTGACGATGATCCCGGTCCCGCTGAAGATGCCTCTGCCCTTGACGGGCGGTCGCGGTCGCATGGGGGCCTCCTGCTCACGGCACCGCACGCCAGTGCGTCCGGGGCGCGAGAAGGAATATTACTGCCGAGGAAACCTGACCTCCGCCCTGGGGTGAGGGAACGGTGAACACCCCCTAGCGCCCGATCAGCTCCCGGCCTCTCCGCGCCGCCCGGACCAGCCGCGACCCCGGCCGCGGCGCCGGCCCCGACCGGTCCCGCCACCAGGTGCGCAGCTCCCGTCGGACGCGCCCCCGCGCCTGCGGGCCGTCGAGGAGCACCCGCTCGACGAAGTCCAGGGCGTCCTGCCGGTAGCCGCCGCGCATCGGATGGCCCTGGGCGTACGCGAGGAACGCCGCCCGGTAGCCGTCGCCGAGGATGACCGGCAGCTCCGGCGCCACCTTGGCCACCACCCCGGCCCGCTTCGCCGCCAGCGCCCGCGCCTGCACCCCGATCCGCACCCGGTCGAAGCCCTCCGGTACGGGAGTCCCCGCGACGAGCGCGGACAGCAGCGCGGCCTGGGCCAGCCCGAGCCGCTGCCGGGTCGCGTCGCTTACGCCGGTGCCGGTGCCGGTGCCGGTGCCGGTGCCGGTGCTGGTGTTGGTGCCTGTTCTTGTGCCGACGCCGGGGGTGAGGGCGGGAGCGGGTGAAGGAACGGGGGCGGGTGCCAGGGCGACCGCCGTTCCCGTCCCGCCGCCTCGGCCACCGCCGGCACCGCCACCGACTGCGCTCGCGCCGACTCGTTCCCTCGGCGCGCCCCGCCCGAGGCGTCCGCCCCGACCGGCCCGGGCCGCCGCCCGCGCGTCCCGGCCGAGCCGGACCAGCTCCCGCTTGACCGCGAGCCGCTCCCCGTCCCGCACCGCCTCCCGGATCGCTTCCAACTCCTGCTCCAGCAGGGCGGGTTCCGGGAAATTGTCGTCGCGCTCCAGCAGCACCCCGGGCGGCGAGACCCGGGACGCGAGGTCGGTCAGGATGTCGAGGACCGGACGGGGTACGGGATGGGCGTGGCTGTCGTGCCAGACACCGTCCCGCACGAACCCGCCCGCGACATGGACGTAGGCGAGGGCCTCCACGGGCAGGTCACCGAGCGCCTCGGCGGGGTCCTCGCCGCGGTTGACGTGATTGGTGTGGAGGTTCGCCACGTCGATCAGCAGCCGTACGCCCGTCCGGTCGGCCAGCTCGTACAGGAACTGGCCCTCCGTCATCTCCTCGTCCGGCCAGGCGATCAGCGCGGCGATGTTCTCCACGGCCAGCGGGACGGGCAGCGCGTCCTGGGCGATCCGGACGTTCTCGCAGAGCACGTCGAGGGCGTCCCGGGTGCGCGGTACCGGCAGCAGATGACCGGCCTCCAGACGCCCGGTCGCGGTCAGCGGGCCGCCCGCGCGGACGAACGCGATGTGCTCGGTGACCAGCGGCGACCCCAGGACCGAGGCGCGCTCGGCGAGGGCCGCGAGCCGTCCCTCGTCGGGCCGTTCGGCGCCGCCGAGCCCCAGACCGACGCCGTGCGGGACCACGGTGACCCCGCGCTCACGCAGCCGGGTGAGGGACGCGGGGAGGTGTCCGGGGCAGGTGTTCTCCGCCACGACCTCGACCCAGTCGATGCCCGGCATCCGCTCCACCGCGTCCGCGATCTCCGGCCGCCAGCCTATGCCCGTTCCCAGTCGTGCCATGGTCACCGCCTCCTTGGTCCCCCCTCGGTGGTGACGGTGGTATGACCCCGCCGTCGACCGCCGAACCACCCGGCGCCCACCTTCAGAGCTACATTTGAGGTTCGGCCGGACGCTCGATGCCCCCGGCGGGCGCCGACCCACGAAGTCGCCGGACGCCGCGATCACCGGGTGCGCAGGGCGGGGTGATCCGCGACGACCGTGGGCCGAGCCCGAGGGGCTGTCAGTGCGCCCTGGGAACTCCTGCACTCCGCGCGTGGTGTCGCCGTCGGTCCCGGCCGTATCGCGTGCCCCCGGCGTGGCGCCGATGCACGAAGCCGCCGGACGCCGCGGATCAGCGGGTGCGCAGGGCGGGGTGATCCGCGACGACCGTGGCCGAGCCCGGGGGGATCTCGGTGAACCCCGCGTCCCGCACCAGCGGCAGCCCGCTCGTCGTCAGCTCCCGCCACCGCGCGGGGTCGGCGGTGCGCACGGCGAGCGCGAAACCGGACGCGCGCCAGGCGTCCCGCTCCTCCTCCGACAGCTCCCACCAGGCGAGCTGGGCTCCGTGCCCGGCCTGGGCCATGGCCTTCCCGGCGGACATCCGCAGCTCCGGGTTGAGCCAGATGACCGGGACCGCGGGGTCGGCCGCGGCCGGCGGCTCCGGGTCGTCGAGATCGGTCCCGGAGACCTGGAGCCGCGCCAGATCCTTCGGCCACCCGTCGAGCGGCACCGGCGGGAACACCCGCACCTCGGCGGTCTTCCCGCCGACGGTGATCCCGTCCAGCGCCTCGGCCCGCCGCCACTCGGCGCCACGGGCCCGCCGCACGACCTTGCGGATCCGAGCGTCCTGCCAGTCCCGCACGGCACGCGCCCATGCGCCGTCGCCCAGCGACCTCTCGTCGCAGAGCAGGACGAGCACGGCCCGAGCGGCGGTCTCGAGCGCGTCGGTCCGAGCGGGCGGCGCGCTCTTCTCCACGCGGACGACGAGGGGAAGGACGTACTGGGGAGCCTGGTCACGGGGGTTGGGCTCGGTCTGGAAGGGACTCTCACTCACAGGCGCAGGCTACTGGACCCGCCCGGGGGCGCGGGGAACCGCGTGACCGGCCCCGCACCGGCCCGCACACGCGATGCGACAGGATGACCTTCCATGGACCGCGCCCTGCACCTCACCGACGCCGGCCGCCGTTACGGCTTACGCGGCCCGTGGGTCGTCCGCCACATCGACCTGCACATCGCCCCCGCCACCCTGACCCGCATCGAAGGCCCCAACGGCACCGGGAAATCCACCCTCCTGCGCCTCCTGGCCCGCATCGACGCCCCGACCGAGGGCCGGGTGAGCGGCCGGCCGCGCACGGCGTACGTCCCCGAGCGCTTCCCGGCGGCCCTTCCCTTCACCGCCCTCGACTACCTCACCCACCTCGGCGCGGTCCACGGTCTGTCCCGGCCGGCGGCCGCCCGCGCCGCGGCCGACTGGCTGGACCGCTTCGGCGCCGCCGCGCACGCCCGCACCCCGATGTCCCAGCTGTCGAAGGGCAGCAGCCAGAAGGTCGCCGTGGCCCAAGCCCTCCTCGCCGAACCGGAGTTGCTGATCCTGGACGAGGCGTGGACCGGCCTGGACACCGAAGCGCGCGCCGAACTGGAGAGGGCGGTCGCCGAACGCACGGCGGCCGGTGCCGCGGTCGTCTTCGTCGACCACGACCCCCGCCGCCTCACCGGCACCACGGACGCCGTGCACACGGTCCGCGACGGCACACTGCACCGCCGTACCTCAGGAGGGGGAGGCGACGGCCGTGGACCGGCCGCCGCCCCCGCGGGTCCGCACACCACGATCGAGGTGCGGGGCCCCGCGCCCCTCCCGGCGGAGGCGGTGGGCAGGGCCACCGCGGCCGAGCAGACGGCCGACCGCACCCACCGTCTCACCGTCCCCGCCTCCCACTCCGACGTCGTCCTGCGCGCCCTGCTGACCGCCCGCCCGCCGTACCACGTGATGAGCGTGCGCCCGTCCGACCCCGAAGGCCCCCGATGACCGCCCTGCTGCGCTACCGGACCGCCCTGCTCCTGCGCTCCCAGCGCTGGCTGCCGCCGTTCCTGCTCTACGTCGTCGTCCTCGGCGTCGGGGTGCAGGGCGGCCAGCCGCTGCTGGACTCGCTCGGCTGGACGGCCGCCGTGCTCCTGCCCACCGCCGCCTGGCTGGTGCGGATCTGCGTCCTCGGCGAGCCCCCGGCCGCCCGGACGGTCGTGGCCGCGGCGGCCGGCCCCGCACGGGCGCACCTGGCCGCCGTGCTGACCGCTCTCGGCACGGCCGTGCTCCTGGGTACGGTCGCCACGGCGGCGGTCGTGTACATCAGCGACCCGGTCGGCGCGGACCACCAGCACCGCGTCCCCGTGCCCGCGGCCGCCGCGGCCGGCTTCCTGGCCGTGCTGACCTGCGCCCTGCTCGGCACGGCCGTCGGCGCCCTCACCGCCCCGCCGGTCCTGCGCTCCACGGGCCGGGCCGTCCCGACGCTGCTGCTGGCGGCCCTCATGGCGCTGGTGATGAGCGGCTCCCCGGCCCACGCGGCGGTCACCGGTCTGGTCACCGGCTCCCGCTCGGCGACGGTCAGCCTCCCGCTGCTGCCGTCGCTCGCCGCCGTACTCGTCACGGCCGCCGCCGTCGCGGCGGCCTGCGCGCTCACCTCCCGCAGAGCATCCTGAACCGCCGGCTCACGACGACGTCCGTACGGCCCCGATCAGCTCGGACACCTTCACGAACCGGTACCCCCGCCGTCGCAGCTCGGGGACGATCGCCCGTACCGCCCGCTCGGTCACCGGCGCGGCGCTGCGGGTGCAGTGCATGACCACCACGGACCCCGGCCGCACCCCGTCCAGCACCTCCCGGGCCACCGCGTCGGCGTCCGTGGCGAACGCGTCCCCGCTGACCACGTCCCACTGCACCGCGGTCACCCCGAGTCCGCTGACCGCGCGCAGCGCCCGCCGGTCGTAACAGCCGCCGGGGAACCGGAAGTACGGCATCGCGTCGGGAACCCCCGCCGTGCGGAAGGCGGTGTACGCCCGCTCCACGTCCGCCCGCATCCGGTCCTCGGCGACGGTCGGCAGGCCGTAGCAGTCGCCGGTGAACGCGTAGTGGCTGTAGGAGTGGTTGGCGACCTCGAACAGCGGGTCCCGCCCGATGGAGCGTGCCTCGGCCGGGTACTCCTCGGCCCACCGCCCGGTCATGAACACGGTGGCGGGCACCTTCAGTCCGCGCAGCGCCGAGATCAGCCCCGGATTGTCGAAGTGCTCCCCGGCCGCCGCCCGCGGTCCCTGGTCGGCGGTCATGTCGGCGTCGAAGGTGAGGGCGACGGTCTTGCCGAGTGTGCGCGGACCGTTCGTGAACACCGGGGTGAGTCCGGCCGGGCCGGGGGCCAGCGTCGGCGCCCGGGAGGGCTCGGTGGCGGGCTCGTTGGCGGGCGGAGCGGGCGCCGAGGCGGAGGCGGACGGGCGGGCGGCCTGCGGGGCCGTGGAGGTGCCGCAGGCGGTGAGCGCCGCGCCGAGGGCACAGACGGCGGCCAGACGACGTACAGGAATGATCACCGTACGAACATACGAGAGACCGCGTCTTAGTTATGACAATAGGACTCCGACACGGGCCGTGGCCCGTCCTCCGGCGTCATTCGTCCGCCGCCGGAGGAGAAGGGGGCGGCGGAGGCGGCGGCAGGGGTTCGAGGGGCGGTTGCGGAGGGGGCTGGTCCGTGGGCGGGCCCGGCGGCTGCGGGGCCCGCTCCAGGAAGCGCAGCAGCTCCACCGGGATGGGCAGCACCAGTGTGGAGTTCTTCTCCGCCGCCACCGCCATCACCGTCTGCAGCAGCCGCAGCTGGAGCGCGGACGGGGTGTCCGCCATCTGCTGGGCCGCCTCGGCGAGCTTCTTCGACGCCTGCAGCTCCGCGTCCGCGTTGATGATCCGCGCCCGGCGCTCCCGGTCCGCCTCGGCCTGGCGGGCCATGGAACGCTTCATGGCGTCCGGCAGGGACACGTCCTTGATCTCGACCCGGTCGATCTGCACGCCCCAGCCGATGGCCGGGCTGTCGATCATCAGCTCCAGGCCCTCGTTGAGCTTCTCCCGGTTCGACAGCAGGTCGTCCAGCTCGCTCTTGCCGATGATCGAACGCAGTGAGGTCTGCGCCATCTGGGAGACGGCGAACCGGTAGTCCTCGACGTTGATGACCGCGGCGGCCGCGTCCACGACCCGGAAGTAGACCACCGCGTCGACCCGCACGGTCACGTTGTCGCGGGTGATGCCCTCCTGGGCCGGAATGGGCATGGTCACGATCTGCATGTTGACCTTGTGCAGCCGGTCCACGCCGGGGATGACCGTGGTGAACCCCGGCGCGCGGGTCTCCCCGCGCAGCCGGCCCAGCCGGAGCACGACCCCGCGCTCGTACTGCTTGACGACCCGCGCCGCCGCCCCGAAATAGACCAGGCCCGCCGCGCCGGCCGCCAGGACCGCGCCGAGTACTTCCTCGAGCATGACGACCTCCCAGACAGAGGGTCGTTCTGTCTGCATATGCAACGATATGCCCGCCATCCAGCCCGGGGCCACGCCCCGGCCCACGGGCTGACCTGACGGTCGTGGCCGCGGGCCCCGGGTCGGGCCCGGTGCCCTCGTCCGGGCCACGCCCCGTCGTCCGGGTCACGGGCCGTGCCATGTGCCGTACCCCGGCCTGTCGTCGGGCCCACGCCCCGGTCACAGTCCGTCGTGCGGGCCACGTGCCGTGCCATGTGCCGTGTCCCGGCCTGTCGTCGGGCTCCCGCCGGATCTCGGGCCACGTTCCGGCCTGTCGTCCGGGCCGCGCGGCCGCGCCCCGGGTCGGGCCCGGGCCCTCGTCCGGGCCACGGGGCCGCCCGCGGGCCGGACCACAGTCCGTCGTCCGTGCCGTGGCCGTACCCCGGCTGACGTCCGGCCCGCGCCCCGGGCCCCTGGGCCACGCCCAGGCCCTCGTCGAACCACGCGGCCGCATGCCCCGGGTCGGGCCACGGCCGGACCACAGCCCGTCGTCCGCCCCCGGCCTGGCCCTGGGCCCATGCCCAGGCCCGGGGCCACGCCCCGGCCAGCCGTCCGGGGCACGTTCGGGCCCCCGGGCCGCGGCCCGGCCCTCGTTCGAGTCACACGGCCGCGGGCCCGGTGTCGGGCCACGGCCCGGACGGCGGCTGGGACAGCGGCTCGGCCCGTGGCCCCGCGCGGGTTGGTGGCCCGTGCGGGGCCGGGGGGCTCAGGCGGCTGAGGCCGGGGCCGGTTCCATGACCCGGACGGGCTCCGTGCCGGCCGCGCTGTGCTGCCGGGCCCAGGACTCCAGGGCCGTGCGGCAGGCGTGGTCGAGGTGGTGCAGACCGGTGAGGTTCAGCTCGACGGGCCGGTCCTGCGGGAGGGCCTCCAGGCTGTCGAGGATCTTCGGCAGCCGCAGGAAGGTCGCGTTGCCCGACAGGTGCGCCTGGACCGGCCCGGCGCCCTTGTCGACCACCTCCAGCCGGATGTGCGAGGCCTCCCAGGCCGTCTTCACCACGGCGAGCGCCAGACCGATGAGGACCCCCTCGAACATGCTGACCGCGACGATCGACACGGCCGTGACGACCAGGATCAGCGCCTCCCCGCGGTGCTCGCGCCACAGGACCGCGAGCGAGCGGAGCGGGACCAGCTTGGCGCCGGCGTGGACGAGGATGCCGGCCAGCGCCGGGATCGGGATGTAGGCCAGCGCGCCCGGCAGCAGGGCCGCGAACAGCAGCAGCCATACGCCGTGCAGCACCCGGGACGCCTTGGTGCGGGCGCCCGCCTGGACGTTGGCAGCGCTGCGCACGATCACCGCGGTCATCGGCAGCGCGCCGAGCAGCCCGCAGAGCGTGTTGCCCGCGCCCTGCGCGACGAGTTCCCTGTCGTACTCGGTGCGCGGCCCGTCGTGCAGACGGTCCACGGCCGCCGCGCTGAACAGCGACTCGGCGGACGCGATCAGGGTGAACGCGACGATCGTGCCGAGCAGGCCGACGCTCGCGAGCTCACCGAAGGCGGACAGCGGCGGCGGCTGGACGGAGCCGAGCAGGCCGTGCACCTCCACGGTGGCCACCGGCAGGTCGAGCAGCAGGGCGGCGAGGGTGGCGAGCCCCACCGCGGCGAGCGGTCCCGGCACGACGCGCACCTTCGCCGGCAGCCGCCGCCACAGCACGAGGACGGCGACGGTTCCCGCGCCGAGCGCGAGCGAGGCCGACGCGCCGGGGCTGCCGAGCGCGTCCACGAGCGCCCCGGGCAGCCCGACGATCTTCTCCGGGCCGGAGTCCGGTGCCTTGGCCCCGACCAGCGCGTACACCTGGCCGGCGATCAGCACCAGGCCGATCCCGGCGAGCATCCCCTCGACGACGGAGACCGAGATGGCCCGGAAGTACCGGCCCAGTTTGAGGGCGCCCATGGTGATCTGGAGGACGCCCGTGACGAGGACGATCACTCCGAGGGCGGGCAGGCCGAACTCCCGCACCGCCTCGAAGACCAGCACGGTCAGTCCCGCCGCCGGTCCGGAGACCTGGAGGGAACTGCCGCGCATCACGCCGGTGACGATGCCGCCGACGATGCCGGTGACGAGCCCGAGCTCGGCCGGCACGCCGGAGGCCACGGCCACGCCCACGCACAGCGGGAGCGCGACCAGGAAGACGACGAGCGATGCGGCGAAGTCCTGCCGCAGATGGGGGAACCTGGCTATTCGGGTGTTCTTCGGCTGGGTCATCGCGGCGCTCACAGGGCTTCGAAGCCGTCGGTGTCCACGTGGTGTTCGAGCACCGCGCCGGTGTGCACCTCGTAGTACCAGCCGCGCACCCGCAGCCGGCCGTCCGCGAGCCGCTTCTCCACGCAGGGGTAGGAGCGCAGCCGCAGCAACTGGGCGAGGACGTGGTTCTGGACCGCGAGGGCGACCGTCGGATCGCCGGGGTCGGCGGCCGAGGGCTCGTCGGCGGCGTGCGCGAGCCAGTCGCGTACGGCGGGGACGGCGTCGAGGTCGTCGCCGCGCACCAGCGCGCCGACCGCGCCGCAGTGGGAGTGGCCGCAGACGACGACGTCCTGGACGCCGAGGACCTCCACCGCGTACTCGATGGTGGCGGCCTCGCCGGTGGGGCGCCCGGAGCCGTACGGCGGGACGATGTTGCCCGCGGTGCGCAGCTCGAAGAGCTCGCCGGGACGGGCGCCCGTGATCAGCGCGGGGACGACCCGCGAATCGGAGCAGGTGATGAACAGGACCTGCGGGGACTGGCCTTCGGCGAGCTTGGCGAACTCCTCAGGGCGCTGTCCGAACGTACGGGCGTTGTCGATGAGGGGCTGCATGACGTGGTGACTCCTCCTGGCGCGCAGTGGGGGCGCGTCGGATGTGCAAAACAGGACAGGTGGGGGAACTGCGAACTGCCGTTCTGCTCTGCTCGGTGAGCAGGTCTCCGCTCGGCGAGCAGAGGAGTCGTCCTCAGCAGCGGAAGACCTGGAGCGCCGCAGGGGAGTGGCCCGTCGAGGATCTCGACGAGCGGTGATGGGGACCGGCCGGGCGGGCCGGTGGATGCTCGGCCGCGGGATCCAGCGCCAGCAGGGCGCGCTCCGGCTCCTGAGGGGTGGCGGCCACGCCGGAGGTGGCGCGGTGCCGGTCGCGGGGGCGCAGGGGGGCCGCGGGGCCGAGGTGACCGCAGTCGCGGACCGTGACCAGCTCGTTGCGCAGCGGCTTGCCCGCGGGTGGGATTCCGGTCTTGGTCTTGGCCTCGGCCTGACGCACCGTATGCGCGTGTGCGAAGGGTGAGGCGGGTGCGAAGAACGGGAGGGCGAGCAGGACGGCGGCGAGGAGCGCGAGTGCGGTCCGGGCCGTCGCACCTCGGAACATGTGCCTCCCTCCCCGTTGCGCGCACGACTAGTACGGACCAATGACTGGTCAATGGTTGGTCAAGAAACACGTTAACCCTGCAAAGTTGTTTGCAGGGTTAACTCCGCGTTTCGAGAAGAAGTGCGCCTCAAAAGCGAGGGTGATGTGGCGTGATTTCCCTCTGGACGGGCTCGGCTAGACCGCTTCGGCGAGCCGCTTCGCGTCCCGGGCCAGCGCGGTGAGCCGGGAGATCGCCCGGAAGTACTTCTTGCGGTAGCCGCCGTTCAGCATCTCCTCGCTGAACAGCCGGTCGAAGGGGAGCCCGGAGGCCAGCACCGGGACCTCGCGGTCGTAGAGCCGGTCGGCCAGGACCACCAGCCGCAGCGCGGTCGACTGGTCGGGCACCGGGCGGACGTCGGTGAGGCACACCGCCTTCAGGCCGTCGGTGAGCGCTCCGTAACGGCTCGGGTGGACCCGCGAGAGATGGTCGAGGAGGTGCGGGAAGTCGTCGAGCGAGGAGCCGGGGGTGGCGTACGCCGCCTTCGTCACCTGTTCGTCGGAGTACGGCGCCGGAGCCTCGGGCAGGCCGCGGTGGCGGAAGTCCTCGCCGTCGATGCGCAGGGTGCGGAAGTGCGCGGACAGGCCCTGGATCTCGCGCAGGAAGTCGACGGCCGCGAACCGGCCCTCGCCGAGCTTGCCCGGCAGCGTGTTGGAGGTCGCGGCCAGCGCCACCCCCGCCTCGACCAGCTTGCCGAGCAGCGACGACACGAGCACGGTGTCGCCCGGGTCGTCCAGCTCGAACTCGTCGATGCACAGCAGCCGGTGCCCCGACAGTGTGCGGACCGTCTGCTGGAAGCCGAGGGCGCCGACCAGGTTGGTCAGCTCCACGAAGGTGCCGAACGCCTTCAGCGCGGGCTCGGCCGGGGTGGCGTGCCACAGGGAGGCGAGCAGGTGGGTCTTGCCGACGCCGTAGCCGCCGTCCAGGTAGACCCCGCGCGGACCGGCGGGTGCCTTGGGCGCCTTCGCCCTGCCGAAGCCCAGGAACCCGCGCCGGGCGCCGCCCACGGCGTGCGCCCCGCCGAGCCCGCCCGCGAAGCCCTCCAGGACCGACACGGCCTGGGTCTGGCTGGGCTGGTTCGGGTCCGGGAGGTAGGTGCCGAAGCGCACCGAGTCGAAGCGGGGCGGCGGCACCATCTCGGCGACCAGCCGGTCCGCCGGGACGTACGGCTCGAGGGCGCACAGGGACAGCGGGGCCGCGTCGGCTATCTCGTCGACAGGGGCGGAAGGGGTGGAGGACGACACGGTTCCCCATGCTAATCCGCGTGCCAGACTGCGAGGCATGCGACGGCTGTTCCCTGTGACCGACCAGACACCCGACCGGACACCTGACCGGACATTCGCCCCGGCGACCGCCCCGGCCACCGACCCTGCGGGCGCCCCGCTGTCCGCCCCGCTGTCCGAGGACCGGGAGTGGAGCCTCGACGAGCTCGCCGAGGCCTACGCCTACCCCGAGCCCGCGCCCGGGGAGCCGCGGCCCTGGCTGCGGGCCAACATGGTCTCCACGCTCGACGGCGCCGCCCAGCACGACGGGCGCTCCCAGCCCATCTCCACCGCGGCCGACATGCGGATCTTCGGCACGCTGCGAGGGCTCGCGGACGTGGTGGTCGTGGGTGCCGAAACGGTACGGCAGGAGGGGTACCGTCCGGCCCGCGCGCGGGCGGAGTTCGCCGGACGGCGGGAGGCCGCCGGACAGGGACCCGCGCCCGCGATCGCCGTGGTCACCGCCAGTCTGGACCTGGACTTCTCGCTGCCGCTGTTCACCTCGCCGCTGGTGCCGACCCTGCTGCTGACCGGCGCCGCGGCCGCCCCCGACAAGGTGGCCGCGGCCGAGAAGGCGGGGGCGCGGGTGCTGATCGCCGGTGACGGGATGGGCGTCGACCCCGCGCGGGCCGTCGCGGCCCTCGCCGAGGTGGGGCACACCCGGCTGCTGACCGAGGGCGGCCCCCGGATGCTCGGGCAGTTCATCGCCTCCGGCGTGCTGGACGAGTTGTGTCTGACCGTCTCCCCGATGCTCACGGCGGGGGGCGCGCAGCGCATCGCGGGCGGGCCCTCGGTCCCGGTGCCCCAGCGGTTCGCACTGGTGTCCCTCCTGGAGGAGGGGGGTTTCCTGTTCGGCCGCTATCGGCGGTCCTGAAATCGGTCAGTGGTACCGGTGGTCCCGAAAATGGCGGAACGAATCGTTCCGGTTGGCTTCGGGTGGGCACACTAAAACTCGCAGTCCCCGTGAGATCACGGGGCAGGATGGTTTCCGCAGAAGGGGCGGCGTCCGGTGTTCACAAGCGTTCTGATGATCGAGAAGGCACTGACCTCAGCCGACGTGGAGTTCGTCACCACCCTGCACGGGGACGAGGACGTCGCCTTCCACGTCCTGCTCCAGCCGCGCGGCGACCAGGCGGACCGACTGCTGCGGGCCATCGACGACGTCGCCCTCGGCGAGCTGGACGAGGCGGCCCGGGAGCGGGAGACGCCGGAGGGGGAGGAGGCGAAGGGGTTCGGGGAGCGGGCGCTGGAGGTGTCCCTGCAGGCACTGCACGCCTCGGGCAGTCCGGCGGCGGGGCGGCTGGTCGAGGATCACCCGCTGGACGCGCTGAAGTCGCTCGTCGAGGAGGTGGAGGCGGACGAGGTGATCGTGCTGACCGATCCGCACTACGTCGAGGAGTTCTTCCACCGGGACTGGGCTTCCCGGGCCCGCCACAAGGTGGGGGTGCCGGTGCTGAAGCTGTTCTCGCACAGCAAGGCGTAGTCCGCGGGGGTCCGGGTGCGCAGCCGCGGAGCGCCACGGTCCCGCGCCCCTGGGGCGGGACGGTACCGGTGACGCAATAGGCTGGGGCGGATCCACCGTCGTACGCACCCCTGGAGATCACGCATGGCAGCCGGCCTTCCTTCCGCCATGGACCGCCCGCACTTCATCGGCATCGGCGGCGCCGGGATGTCGGGGATCGCGAAGATCCTCGCGCAGCGCGGGGCGAAGGTGGCCGGCAGTGACGCCAAGGAGTCCGGGACCGCGGCGGCGCTGCGGGCGCTCGGGGCCACCGTCCACATCGGGCACGCCGCGGAGCACCTCGCCGACGACGCGAGCTGTGTCGTCGTGTCCTCGGCCATCCGCGCGGACAACCCCGAGCTGGCCCGCGCGGCCGAACTGGGCATCCCGGTCGTCCACCGTTCCGACGCGCTGGCCGCCCTGATGGAGGGGCTGCGCCCGATCGCGGTCGCCGGCACCCACGGGAAGACCACCACGACGTCCATGCTGGCGGTCTCCCTCTCCGAGCTGGGCCTGCAGCCGTCGTACGCGATCGGCGGCGACCTGGACGCACCCGGCTCCAACGCGCTGCACGGCGACGGCGAGATCTTCGTCGCCGAGGCGGACGAATCGGACCGCAGCTTCCACAAGTACGCCCCCGAGGTCGCGATCGTCCTCAACGTGGAGCTGGACCACCACGCCAACTACGCCTCGATGGACGAGATCTACGAGTCCTTCGAGACGTTCGCCGGGAAGATCGTGCCCGGCGGCACGCTGGTGGTCTCCGCCGACCAGGCGGGCGCCCGTGAGCTGACCCGGCGGGTCGAGGGCGTGCGGGTGGTGACGTACGGCGAGGCCGAGGACGCCGACGTCCGGGTCCTGTCGGTCGTACCGCAGGGGCTCAAGAGCCTCGTGACGGTGGTGCTGGACGGACGGGAGATCACCTTCACGGTGTCCGTGCCCGGTCGGCACTACGCGCTCAACGCCGTCGCCGCGCTGACCGCGGGGGCCGCGCTCGGGGTCCCCGCCGCCGAACTCGCGCCCGCGATCGCCGCGTACACGGGCGTCAAGCGCCGCCTGCAGCTCAAGGGCGAGGTGGGCGGCGTCCAGGTGATCGACTCCTACGCCCACCACCCCACCGAGATGACCGCCGACCTGGAGGCGATGCGCGCCGCGGCCGGGGACGCCCGCATCCTGGTCGTCTTCCAGCCGCACCTGTTCTCCCGGACGCAGGAGCTCGGCACCGAGATGGGCCGGTCTCTCGCCCTGGCCGACGCCTCCGTCGTCCTCGACATCTACCCGGCCCGCGAGGACCCGGTCCCCGGGGTGACCAGCGCGCTGATCATCGACGCGGCCCGGGCGGCCGGCGCGGACGTGACGGCCGTGCACGACAAGGACGAGGTGCCCTCCGTCATCGCGGGAATGGCGAAGCCCGGTGATCTCGTTCTCACCATGGGCGCGGGTGACGTGACGGACCTGGGCCCGCGCATTCTGGACCGTCTTTCGAACTGAGGGGCTGAGAATCGTGTCGTACGACGTCGAGAAGCCGGACGAGCAGTGGCGGTCGGAGCTCACGCCGACCGAGTACGCCGTGCTGCGCCAGGCCGCGACGGAGCCCGCCTTCACCGGTGAGTACACCGACACCAAGACCGAGGGCGTCTACTCCTGCCGCGCCTGCGGCGCCGAACTGTTCACCTCCGCCACCAAGTTCGACTCGCACTGCGGCTGGCCGTCGTTCTTCGACCCGAAGGACACCGACGCGGTCGAGCTGATCGAGGACCGCTCGCACGGGATGCTCCGCACCGAGGTCCGCTGCGCCCGCTGCGGCTCCCACCTGGGCCACGTCTTCGAGGGCGAGGGGTACGCGACCCCCACCGACCAGCGCTACTGCATCAACTCGATCTCCCTGCGCCTGACACCGGACGCGGGCTGACCGGTCGGCCCCGGCCCGCGGGTCGAGGCCGGCCCGCGGGGACGGCGTGCCGCGGCGTCGGCCCCCGCACCGTCAGAGCAGTTCGCGCTGGACCATGCCCGACAGGACCAGGGTGCCGGGGATCAGCGGGAGCCAGACCGTCAGGGTGCGGTAGCCGATGACCGTGGCGGTGGCGAGGCTGAGCGGGGTGCCGTAGCCGGCCAGCGTGAGGACCAGGGCCGCGTCGATCGGACCGATGCCGCCCGGGGCCGGGACGGCGCCCGCCGCCGTGCTCGCCGCGAGGAACGCGAACACGAGCTGGGGCCAGGTCAGGGGGAGGTCCAGGGCCTTGCCCACCGAGGCGACCACGCTCGCCTGGATCAGCGGTGCCGCCGCCGCGCCCAGCCACAGGGGCAGGAAGCGGGACGGGCGGGTGTGGAGGTGCCGGGCGTCCGTGAGGGCGGTGCGGACGTACTCCAGCGCGGGGCCGCGCAGGGGGCGGATCAGGGACAGCGCCGCCGCGGCGACCGGGATCAGCAGGATGCCCGTCACCGCCAGGATCAGGCTGCGCCCGTCGGGAAGTAGCCGGGCCGGGGGGATCGAGGCCGGGGCCAGGAGCAGGAAGACCAGGACGACCGGAGGCTTCGCCAACGCTCTGGCCAGGGAGTACAGGGCGATCGAGGCCGTGGCGCGGGGGAGCGGGATGCCCTGGCGCCGGAGGAAGCGGACCGTCACGGCGTGCGCTCCTATGCTCGCCGGCAGCACGTGGTTCGCGGCGCCCGCGGCGATCTGGGACAGCACCAGGGGGCCCGGGGGCAGACGGTCCGGCACCGCGCCCTGGCGGACGCACGCCGCGGCGAGGGCGCCCAGATAGGTGAGGAGCAGGCCCGTGAGCAGCCACCACGGGTCGGCCGTGGTCAGTCTGGTGAAGCCGTCACGGACCGAGGACCAGTCCAGCGCCGCCCACAGGACGAGGAACAGCAGCGGAAGCAGGCTGAGGGCCCGGCGGCCGTGGGCGGTGGTCAGCAGAGGGCGGCCCGAGGGCGCGGTCGACGCCGTCGGCGGGTTCGGCGCATCGGGCGCGGTCGGCGGTGTCGGGGGAGGGGGCGAGGAGGCAGGGGTGTCGAGCGGCAGCAGGGTCACGGCGCACGTCGTCCTTCCGCGGCGCCACGGCGGCGCCGTACAGGCCCTGGGTGGGGAGGGGACGGGGAAGAAGTTTCCCCTCCGGTGTGACGGCGTGGTGTCCGGGAGCCGACGTGGTGCGGGCGGAGGGGCGACCGGGGTGCGGTACGGCTGAGGGAGTTCTGCCCTGACCGCGTGCGGGTCATCCCGTCGGTGCCGCCGTTCAGGTGCGCCCGAGGGGCAGGGTCAGCAGGAAGGCGGTGGGCTCGGGGCCCTCGGCGAGCTCCAGCGTGCCGCCGTGCGCGCGGACCAGGGAGCGGGCCACGGCCAGCCCGAGTCCGCTGCCGCCGCGGTCGCGGCTGCGGGCCTTGTCGACGCGGTAGAAGCGGTCGAAGACCCGGTCCCGGTCGCCCGGCGGTATGCCGGGGCCCCGGTCGGCGACCCGGACGAGGGCCGTGGCGGCGGACACGGAGACCTCGATGCTCACCGGGGTGCCGGACGGGGTGTGCACGGCCGCGTTGGTCAGCAGGTTGTCCAGGACCTGGCGGATGCGGTGCGGGTCCATGCGCAGGCGGACGGCGTCCGGGCCGGGTACGAGGGTCAGCGGGTGACCGGGGTGGCTCGCGCGGAAGGCGTCGGCGGCCTGCCCGACCAGCTCCACCAGATCGGCGGACTCCATTCTGAGCGGGGTCTCCACCTCCGCCGCGTCCAGCCGGGCCAGCAGCAGGAGGTCGTCGAGGAGGACCCCCATCCGGGCGGCCTCGGCGCGCAGCCGGGCCAGGTGCTTGTCGCGTTCCTCGGGGGCGTTGGCGGCCGCGTACTGGAAGAGGTCCGCGTAGCCGCGTACCGACATCAGCGGGGTGCGCAGTTCGTGCGAGGCGTCCGCGACGAACCGGCGCAGCCGCTGCTCGGCCTGCGCCCGCACGGCGAGTGAGTCGTCGATGTGCTCCAGCATGGTGTTGAAGGCGGTGCGCAGCTCCTCCACCTCCGAGCCGCCGCCCGGGCGGTCGGCGCGCAGCGGCAGCCGGGACGCCGACTCGGTCAGGTCGTGGGAGGCGATGCCGTGCGCGGTGTGCGCCATGTCGCTGAGCGGCTGGAGACCGCGCCGCAGCATGGCCCGCCCGAGGACGACCAGGGCCGCGAGTGCGAGCGCGAACGTGACGACCTGAATGGTGATCAGGCGCTGGACGGTGTTGTCGATGTCCTCCATCGGCGCCCCGCTGACCAGGATCACCCCCGGCTCCACCTCGCAGGCGCGCAGCCGGTACACGCCGTCGCCCCGCAGGTGCGCGGTGCTCACCACCTCGTGCTCGGTGACGGTCTGCTCCCGGGCCAGCGTGGTGAGGTCGGTGACGTCGTCGGGCACGTCACCGGGGTCCTCCGGCTTGCGCAGCACGGGCGTGCCGTCGCGCACGTCGTACACGGCGTAGTACCAGCCCCAGTACTTCTTCCCGGTCAGGCTGCCGGACTCGACGATGCTCTTGGTCTGGGCGACCTGGGCGATCGCGAGCTGTTCGTTGAGCTGGGCCGAGAGGTAGTCCCGCATGGCGGTGGTCAGCGCGGTGCCGATGACCGCGAAGACCATCAGGGCCAGCGCGCCGAGGCCCAGCGCCAGCCGGGTGCCGAGCCGCATCCCGCGGTACGTCCGCCGCAGTCTGCCGATCACTCGGCCGCCGCCTGCCGGATGACGTACCCGAAGCCCCGAACCGTCTGGATCAGCGGATCGTCGCCGGTGGCGTCCAGCTTGCGGCGCAGCCGGCTCACCACCAGCTCCACCACGTTGGACCGGCCGCCGAAGCCGTACTCCCAGACGTGGTCGAGGATCTGTGCCTTCGTCAGCACGGTCGGCGACTTGCGCATGAGGTAGCGCAGCACCTCGTACTCGGTGGGGGTGAGCGTCAGCAGCTTCCCGGCGCGGCGGACCTCGCGGGTGTCCTCGTCCATCGTCAGGTCGGCGACCCGCAGCACCGAGCGCTGGAAGCCGGGCCCGGCGGCGCGCCGCAGCACGGTCCGCAGCCGGGCCATCAGCTCCTCCACCGCGAACGGCTTCACCAGGTAGTCGTCCCCGCCCCGGGTCAGCCCCGCGACCCGGTCCGCGACCCCGTCCCGGGCCGTGAGGAACACCACCGGCACCATGGTCCCCGAGCGGCGCAGCCGGTCCAGGACGCCGAAGCCGTCGATGTCGGGCAGCATCAGGTCGAGCACCACGATGTCCGGATGGAACTCGGCGGCGCGGCGCAGGGCCTCCTCACCGGAGTTCGCGGTGACCGCGCTCCAGCCCTCGTAGCGGGCGACCGTCGCCACGAGATCGGCGATCGGCGGGTCGTCGTCCACGACGAGGAGGCGTACTTTTTCCACCCGCTCATAGTGCGCCACCCGCGCCCCGGCGCGAGACCCGCATCCGGTCCGCGCGCGGATCGATAAACTCTTGAAAGTTGTACGACAGCGAACCGACAGCAACGCACGGGGAAGCTCAGTGCTCTGAGGACCCGATCGAGGAGTTTCCGTCCGTGACGACCGTCCAGTCGCCCCCCGCTCCCCCCACGGCGCTACGTCCCAAAGTAGTGGCCCGCACCGGGCTGTACACCGTGCTGGCCGTGAACGCGGCCGTCGTGACCCTGTTCGCCGTGCAGGCGGGATTCGCCGCCAACGCACTCGTCGTGATCGGCCGGTTCGCCGGTCTGTACGGCGCGCTGCTGATGGCGTTCCAGCTGCTGCTGGTGGCCCGGCTGCCCTGGCTCGACCGCCGGATCGGGATGGACCGGCTGACCAACTGGCACCGCTGGACCGGCTTCGGGCTGCTGTGGACCCTGGTCGGGCATGTGGTGTTCATCACCCTCGGCTATGCGCAGTCCTCCTCCCTCGACCCGGTCAGCCAGCTGGTCGACCTCGCCGAGACCGTCGAGGGCGTGCTGCGCGCCGCGGTCGCCATGGTGCTGATCCTGGTCGTCGGCGGCGTCTCCGCCCGCTGGGCCCGCCGCCGGCTCGCCTACGAGACCTGGCACTTCGTGCACCTGTACACGTATGTCGCCGTGGTGCTGGCCTTCACCCACCAGGTCGCGGTCGGTACGACGTTCACCGCGTCCTCCGCCGCCACCGCGTACTGGTACGGCGTCTGGGGCGTCGCGCTCGGCTCGGTGGTCCTCGGCCGGGCGGTCCTGCCGCTGTGGCGCAACTGGCGCCACCAGCTGCGCGTCGAGAAGGTCGTCCCCGAGTCGGACAACGTCGTGTCCGTCTACATCACCGGCCGTGACCTGGACAAACTGCCCGCCAGGGCCGGCCAGTTCTTCCTGTGGCGCTTCGTGACGAAGGACCGCTGGTGGCAGGCGAACCCCTTCTCCCTGTCCGCCGCCCCCGACGGCACCCGGCTGCGGCTGACCGCGAAGGCCGCCGGTGACGGCTCCGCGGGCCTGCGCCACATCAAGCCCGGCACCCGCGTCTTCGCCGAGGGCCCGTACGGCGCCTTCACCGCGATGCACCGCACCCGCTCCGAGTCCCTGCTCATCGCCGGCGGCGTCGGCGTCACCCCCATCCGGGCGCTGCTGGAGGAGATCGACGGCCACGCGATCGTCCTCTACCGCGTCAGCGGCGAGCGCGACGCCGTCCTCTACGACGAGCTGAGCGACCTCGCCGCCGCCAAGGGCGCCGAGCTGCACCTGGTCACCGGTCCGCCGGTGCCGGACCGGCTGGCGGCGGGCGCGCTGGCCGCGCTGGTGCCGGACATCGCCGAGCGGGACGTCTTCCTGTGCGGGCCGCCGCCGATGATGAACGCGGTGCTGGGCTCCCTGCGCGAGCTGGACGTGCCCGGGCCGCAGATCCACTTCGAGCGTTTCAGCCTGGCGGGATGAGAGAGACGACGTGAAGCGAGCAATCCCCGTTCTTGTCCTGTCCGTGGTCGGCCTGATCCCCGTCTGGCGCTACGAACCGTCCACCGCCACCTCCACGGCCTCCTCCGCCACCGGGTCGGCCCCCTCCACCTCGTCCTCGGGCACCACCTTCACGGGAACGACCGTCACCACGGAGAAGGGTGACGTCCAGGTCCAGGTGACCTACGACGGTGACCGGATCGCCGCGGTGAGGATGCTGAAGCAGCCGAACCATCCGCAGACGACGGCGGCGGTGCCGAAGCTGGTCGCGGAGACGCTTCAGGCGCAGAGCGCGGACATCGACACCGTGTCCGGCGCGACGATCACCAGCGACGGTTACAAGGAGTCCCTCCAGGCCGCGATCGACCAGGAGGCGTCCGCCGCGTCGGCGTCCCCGTCGGCCTCGTCCTCGGACGCCACCTTCACGGGGACGACGGTCCCCACGGAGAAGGGTGACGTCCAGGTCCAGGTGACCTACGACGGTGACCGGATCGCCGCGGTGAGGATGCTGAAGCAGCCGAACCATCCGCAGACGACGGCGGCGGTGCCGAAGCTGGTCGCGGAGACGCTTCAGGCGCAGAGCGCGGACATCGACACCGTGTCCGGCGCGACGATCACCAGCGACGCCTACAAGGAGTCCCTCCAGGCCGCGATCGACGCGAAGGGCGCCTGACATGCACCGGGTCGAGCACGTCATGGGCTTCCCCGTGTCCCTGCGCATCGACGACGACCGGGCGCCGCAGGGCGTCGTGGAGGCCGTCTTCGCCTGGCTGCGGGAGGTCGACGAGCGGTTCAGCCCCTTCAAGGCGGACAGCGAGGTGTCCCGGCTGGACCGCGGCGAGCTGTCCGGCGACGAGGTGAGCGCCGATCTCGCCGAGGTGCTCGGCCTGTGCGAGGAGTACCGGGTCGCCACCGGCGGCGCCTTCGACGTACGGCTGCCCGGGCGGGGCCTCGACCCCTGCGCGGTCGTCAAGGGCTGGTCGGTGCAGCGGGCGGCGGAGCTGCTGACCGGCGCCGGGCTCGGCCGCTTCTGCCTCAACGCCGGGGGCGACGTGGTCGTCTCGGGCGGGCCCTGGCGGGTCGGCGTACGGCACCCCCACCTCGCCGACCAGGTCTGCGCGGTGCTGGAGCTGACGGACGCGGCGGTCGCCACCTCCGCCCGCTACGAGCGCGGCGACCACATCCTCGACGGCCGTACGGGCCTGCCCGCCACCGGCCTCGACAGCCTCACCGTCGTCGCCCCGACCCTCACCCTCGCGGACACCGTCGCCACGGCGGCGTTCGCGCAGGGCGCGCCGGGCGTGGAGTGGGCGGCCGGCCGGGCGGGCTGCGAGGTGTTCGCGGTGCTGGAAGGCGGCCGTGTGCTGCGCACCCCGGGATTCCCGACGGCGGGACAGCGGGCCGCCGCCTAGTCGGTCCGCGGAACCCAAGCTCTCGACTTCCTCAAGTCGTGCTTGGCGCGTGCTCCGGGCGGGGCATCCCCCAGCCACACAGACACGTGGCGAGAGGCAACGGGGGGCAGGAGACGTGGAGTTCCTGGTGATCGTGGGGTTCGGGTTGATCGTGATGTTCGTGGCCGGGCTCCTGAAGGGGACCGGGTCGTCGCGCCGTCGGCGCCGGGGCGGCTGGGGGGACGGCGGCGGGGGTGGCTGCGGAGACGGCTCGTCCTGCGGGGGCGGTTCGTCCTGTGGCGGTGGTTGCGGGGGCGGCGGGGGAGGCGACTGAGCCCCCGAACCCCCGGGGGGCGGGCCGCCGGAAGGGGATCCGGCGGCCCGCCCGTCCTTTGGCGGCCGTCCTCGCGGGACGGGGCGGGCGGCGGGGCGAGGGTCGTCATGACGCGTACTCCAGGGGGGCGTTCGCCCCGGCGGGGCGGGCGGGTGAGGGCGGCGCGGAGCACGGCCCTGACGATGGGGCCCTCTCTGGGCAATCCCTGAGCCGCTTCTGAGCGGAGAGTGAGAATCAGCGGACTCGCATCAGCGGACTCACAGGTCGCGCACAGCGCAAGAGGGGTTTGAAGCGCGCCATACACCCGCCGTACGGCTGAAACGCGACCGGTCTAGACTCTCCCCGCAACAGTCCGAACTCTCGAGGCCGAGAGCGGGCGGGAACGGCCAGACCCGAAGGGTGTTCGGCGTTTTGATACGGATAGATTCAGTCACCAAGCGGTATCCGGACGGCACGGTGGCGGTCGACCGGCTCTCCCTCGAGATACCGGACCGCGCGATCACCGTCCTCGTCGGCCCCTCCGGATGCGGCAAGACGACGACCCTGCGGATGATCAACCGGATGGTCGAGCCCAGCGAGGGCACCATCTGGATCGACGGTCAGGACAGCCGGCGGCAGCCGGTCAACACCCTGCGCCGCTCGATGGGTTACGTCATCCAGAACGCCGGGCTCTTCCAGCACCGCACGATCGTCGACAACATCGCCACCGTGCCCCGGCTGCTCGGCTGGAGCAAGGACCGGGCCCGCTCCCGGGCCCGCGAGCTGATGGAGCGCGTCGGACTCGACGCCTCCCTCGCCAGGCGCTACCCCTACCAGCTCTCCGGCGGCCAGCAGCAGCGCGTCGGCGTGGCCCGGGCGCTCGCCGCCGACCCGCCGGTGCTGCTGATGGACGAGCCGTTCTCCGCCGTCAACCCCGTCGTCCGCAAGGGACTCCAGGACGAACTCCTGCGCATCCAGGACGAGTTGGGCAAGACCATCGTCTTCGTCACCCATGACATCGACGAGGCCGTCAAGCTCGGCACCATGGTCGCGGTGCTGCGCACCGGCGGCCGGCTCGCCCAGTACGCGCCGCCCGCCGAGCTGCTGTCGAACCCGGCCGATGCGTTCGTCGAGGACTTCCTCGGCGCCGACCGCGGCATCCGCCGGCTGTCCTTCTTCTCCGCCGCCGGACTCGACCTGCTCACCACGCCGATCGTCGCCGTCGACGCCACCGCCGAGCAGATCGCCCGCGCCGCCCAGGGCGCCCCGTACCTCCTCGTCACCGGCATCGACGGCAAGCCGCTCGGCTGGAGCGAGCCGGACGCGCTGACCGCGGGGAGCATCGACACCGGCCGGCTCCTCGGCTACGGACGGCCGTTCGTCGCGGGCGAGGACTCGCTGCGCTCCGCCCTCGACTGCGCCGTGCTCTCGCCCGCCGGCTGGGCCGTCGCCGTGGACGGCGAGGGCCGCGCCACCGGTGTCGTCTCCCAGACCGCCATCGCCGAGGCGATCCGCGGCGCGCACGAGGCCGCCCCGGGCGCCGGCGGCACCACCGGAGCGGGCGAGCCGAAGGCCGTGCGATGAACCGCTTCTTCGACATCCCCAGCGACCTCCAGCACGACTGGATCGGACTCGTCGGACTCCATCTGCGCGAGGCCCTGCTGCCGGTCCTCGGCGGCCTGCTGCTGGCCCTGCCCATCGCCCAGCTCTGCGTGCGGCTGCGCTGGCTGTACCCGCCCGTGCTGTGGGTGACGACCGTGCTCTACGCCGTCCCGTCGCTCGCGTTCTTCGTCGTCCTCATCGACTACACCGGCCAGACCGAACTGACGGTGATGATCCCGCTCACCGTCTACACCCTCGTCGTGCTGGTCCCGGCGATCGTCGACGGCGTCCGCTCGGTGCCGCAGGAGACCCTCGCCGCCGCCACCGCGATGGGCTTCGGGCCCGTACGCCGCTACCTCCAGGTCCAGTTGCCGATCGCCACGCCCGCGATCGTCGCCGGACTGCGGGTGGCGACCGTGTCCAGCATCAGCCTGGTCAGCGTCGGCATGCTGATCGGCAACCAGGGCGCGCTCGGCAACCTGCTGCACGACGCGCAGATCTACAACCGGCCCGAACTGGCCTGGAACTCCGTGCTCACCACGGCGGCCCTCGCCGTCCTGGTGGACGCCCTGCTGGTCGGCGTACGGGTCCTGCTCACCCCCTGGATGCCGAGCGGATCGGGCGCGACCCGCACCCGGAAGGAGGCCACGGCCCGGTGAACGTCCTGCACTTCATCACCTCCTTCTTCACCGACGGCGCCCACTGGTCGGGCTACGACGGCATCCCCACCCGGCTGGTGGAGCACCTCCAGTACTCCCTGGAGGCACTCGGTCTCGCCGCCCTGATCGGACTGCCCGTCGGCCTGGTCACCGGGCACTACGGCAAGGGCGGCAACACCCTCACCCTGATCGCCACCGCCGCGCGGGCCCTGCCCACCTTCGGCCTGCTGGTGCTCATCGTCATCATCGCCGGCTTCGGCATGCTGCCGGTGATGATCCCGCTGGTCGTCCTCGCCGTCCCGCCGATCCTCGTCACCACCTATGAGGCGGTGCGCTCCGTCGACCGCTCCCCGGTGGACGCCGCGCGCGGCATCGGCATGTCGGAGACCCGCATCCTGCTCCAGGTGGAACTCCCGGTCGCGCTCCCGCTGATCCTCGGCGGGCTGCGCTCGGCGGCCATCCAGATCGTCTCCACGGCCACCATCGCCGCGTACGTCGGTCTCGGCGGCCTCGGCCGCTACATCGTCGACGGGCTCTACCAGCACGACTACGAGAAGGTCGTGGGCGGCGCCGCCCTGGTCGCGGCCATGGCCCTGGCGACCCTGGGGCTGTTCTGGGCGGTGGCCCGGGCGGCGGTCTCTCCGGGCGTACGCCGGAGCAGCTGACCTCAGGGGCGTGGGGAACCGCGCGACCGGCCACAACCGGCGCGCGGTCCTCCACGACCGCGGGTACCGCCGATATTCACCCGCCGCTGCGGGCGAGCGCCTGCTCCAGCACCACCAGCAGCGCGTCCCGCACCGAGCCGCGCTCCCGGGCGTCGAAGACGAGCACCGGAACGCCGTCGGAGACGTCGAGGGCCCAGCGGACCTCGTCGAGCGAGTGGTCGACCTTGCCGTCGAAGGCGTTCACGGCCACCGCGAACGGGATCTGCCGGTGCTCGAAGTAGTCCACGGCGGCGTAGCAGTCGTCGAGCCGGCGGGTGTCGACGATGACCAGGCCGCCGACCGCGCCCTCCACGATGTCGTCCCACATGAAGCCGAAGCGTTCCTGACCGGGCGTGCCGAACAGGTACAGCTTCAGCGTCGGGTCGATGGTGATGCAGCCGAAGTCCATCGCCACGGTGGTCGTGGTCTTGCGCGGGGTGTGGCTGAGGTCGTCCACCCCCGCCGCGACCTCGGTGATGGCCGCCTCGGTGGTGAGCGGCTCGATCTCGGAGATCGAGCCGACGGCGGTGGTCTTGCCCACGCCGAAGCCGCCCGCGATCACCAGCTTCACCGGCAGCGGCGGCCGTACGGCGGCCTGGCCGGCGGCCGGACGGGCGAGCGGTTCAGTCGGAGTCACGGAGTACCCCCCGGGAGTCGGGGATGGCCCGCAGGCCATCGATAACCCTGCGCAGGACGGACGCGTCATGGGTGACGCCGGAGTCGGGCACGTGCACCGAGAGCTGCCCCACCGAGCGCAGGTCCTCGGCGAGCACCCGCACCACGTTCAGGTGCAGCCGCAGCCGCGCCGCGATCTCCGCGATGGACTGCGGCACCCGGCAGGCGGCCACGATGTCGTGCTGTTCGAAGGAGAGCCGGTCGAGCGCGTCGATCCCCTCGGTGGTCGCCACCAGCTGGGTCTCCACGGGCATCGCCCGTCCGGACGCGGCCTCGCCCGCGCCCGCGACCCGGCCGGCGGTGACCAGGAAGGGCCGTACGGCGGGCGCGGGGCCGACCGGGCCGGCCGGGGCGAGGGGTTCCTCGCCGAGGCCGTGCGGGCTCTGGCCGTCCGCCATCGGTGTTCGCTTCCTCTGCCGGTGACCCGCGGTCAGCGGGTCCGGGTGGCGCCGACGCTGTTCTTCAGCTCCAGGACGAGCTGCGGACTGAGCGCGGCACCGGCGCGGTTGGCGAACACGGTCATCTCGTAGGCGATGTTGCCCAGCTTGGCCTCCTTGTCGGTGACCACGCCGAGGACGGCGCCGCTGCCGATCGCGGAGACCAGGACGTGACCGCCCTCCAGATCGATGATGACCTTGTTCAGACCGCCCAGGCCGTAGTTGCCGGAGGCGCCCGCGGCCAGGCTGGTGATGCCGGAGACGATCGCCGCGAGGCGCTCGGAGTCGGCGTGCTCACGCAGCTCCGACACCGCGATCAGCAGGCCGTCGGAGGACACCGCGATGGCGTCCACGACCCCCGCGGTCTCGGTGGCGAAACGGTTGAGCAGCCAGGTGAAGTCGGCTGCGGCAGCCCGCAGATCGGTCGGCGTGGTGTCTCCGGTGGTTCCACCTGTCGACGTGCTCACTGCTCGGCTCCTTCCGGAAGGTGGTTCTGGTGGTGCGGGGGGTTCCGGTGGTCGTCCGGGACCCGTCGGTCGTGCGAGCTGTCGGTGTCGCGGTGGGCGCGTTCCACGGCCGCCTCGAACTCCTCCAGCGCGCTGCGCACGGCGTCCGCGTCCGCGGGCCGCGCCGCCTGCCGCGCCATTGCGGCGGAGGCGTCCACAGTGGTCCGCAGGGTGGCCCCGCGCACCCGCCGCCGCAGCGGCCGGGCCCCCTCGGCGGCGGCCGGACGCACGTCGCCGAGGGCGGCCGCGGGAACGGCCGGACCGGCGGGGTCGGGGGTACGGGCGTGGTCCTCTACGGGCACCCGGGCGCCACCCGGCCCGCCACCCGGATCCGGCGCCGGAGGCGGCCGCCGGGGCCGGTCCGCCGGCCGCCGCGGTCGCCGTCGTGGCCGCCCGCCCGTCGCGCGCCGACGCGGCCGTCGGGGCTGTCGTGTCCGTCGTGCGGCTGTCGTGTGCCGGCGCGGTGGCCGGGGCGGTCGTGCGGCTGTCGTGTGCCGGCGCGGTGGCCGGGTCCGTCGTACGGCCGTCGCGCGTCGACGCGGGCTCCCGGGAAGCCGTGTCTCCGTCCGCGGACGCGGAGGCCCAGGTCGTCGTCCGTCCGCCGGAGGCCGGGGTGCCGGTCGACGCGGCCGTGTCGGTGCCGGTTGCCGGGGCGGCCGCCCCGGCCGTCCGGCGGGGGAGGGCGGGGGCCCCCGGTTCCGGGGTCGCGCGCTCGGACGCCGTCGCCCTCGCCGGCTCCGTCGCCGGCTCGGGGTCCCGCTCGGCCCAGGAGGGCTGCTCGCGGCGCGGCACCCGGCGGGGGAGCGAGGTCGCGTCCTCCGCCGTGGGGGAGGCCGCGGCGGCGGGGGAGGGACCGGCGGCGGGCGCCGACGGGGCCGGGAGGGACTGGGCCGCGGCCGTGGGCGCACCGACCTCGCTGAGCGTCAGCAGCAGCGTCGCCGGGATGCGGACCTCGGCGGTCACACCGCCGCCCGGGGTGCGGGTGAGGGTGACGTCGACGTCCCAGCGGCGGGCCAGCGCGCCGACCACGAACAGACCGAGCACCTTCGTCGGCACCAGGTCGAGCCGCTCACGGCGCACCAGCCGGGCGTTCTCCTCCGCGAGCCGCTCGGCGCTCATCCCGAGGCCGTGGTCGGAGACGGTGATCGAGGCGCCGCCCCGGTCGGAGCCGACCCGCACCTCGACGGGGCTGCCCTCCGGCGAGAACGACACGGCGTTCTCCAGGAGTTCGGCGATCATCAGCGTGAGGTCACCGACCATGTCGGGCTCGACGACGGCCTCGCCGCGGGCGTGGAGCTGCACCCGCTGGTAGCCCTCGATCTGGCCGAGCGCGGCCCGCACCACGTTGGTCAGCTCGGTCGGACCGGAGTCGAGGACGGTCTCGCGGATGCCGGCCAGCAGCATCAGGCTGTCGGCGTTGCGGCGCAGGCGGACGGCGATGTGGTCGATGGAGTAGAGCCGCTCCAGCAGCGCCGGGTCGGTCTCGCCGCGCTCCACCCAGTCGATCAGGGCGAGCTGGCGGGTCGTCAGGTTGGAGACGCGGCGGCCGACGTTGCCGAACATCTCGGCGACGTTGCGCCGGCTGAGCACCTGGCGCTCCAGCAGCGCCGCCGCGGTCGTCTGCACGTTGTTGAAGGCCTCGGCCAGTTCACCGATCTCGTCGTCCGCCGTGACCGGCAGCTCGCGCAGGCGCGGTGAGCCGGTCTCCTCGGCGTCGTCGTCGGCGACCCGGGCGAGCTCTCGCCCGGCGATGTCGGCGACCTCCTGCGCGGCACCCGTCAGGGCCAGCACCGGGCGCACCACGGAACGCCGTACGAGGATGGAGAACGCGATCCACAGGGCGAAGCAGACCAGCGCGAGGTTGAGCAGCAGACCGGCCCGCCACTGGGCGCTGACGGAGGCGTCGTCGGCGCGGTCGGCGATCTGGTCGATCAGCGAGGTGGTGATCCTCAGCCGGGTCTGGGCCTGCGCGCTGTAGTCCGGGTACGAGCCGAGGGCCGCCCGGAACGCCTTGCGGATGTCCGCCTGGGACTCGGCCTGCAACGCGCTCGGGTCGACGGCCAGTTCGGCGAAGTGCTGGCTGATGGAGGCCTGCGCGGAGTTGTGCTCGACGCCGCCGAGCTCGTCGGCCTGGGCCGCGGAGGCGAACCGGGCGAAGCGGTCGGCCTGGTAGGTGTACAGCTCGTACGAGCCGACCGCGCCGGTGTACTCGATGAGCGCGTTGCTGTCGCCGGTGCGCGAGGAGAACACGCCGGTCTCGTAGGCGCCGTGGGCGGCGTCGGCGCGCAGCAGCGAGTCGAGCAGGTTGCCGGTGAAGGTGCTGGCCAGGCTGGTGTCGCGGTCCAGGCCCAGTCCGTCGATGACGGCGTCCGAGGCACCGGAGTAGGCCGGGTCGATGTTGTCGGCGGGCAGATAGCCCTGCTCGATCGTGGTCCGCAGACCCGCCAGGCCCTCGATCCCGCGCAGCGCCTGCGCCTCGCTGTCCGGCAGCCGGTCGCCGAAGGCGTCGACCACCTTGCGGACCTGGGTGTCCACGGCGAGCTGGGCCTTGCGGTAGGCGTTCGTGGAGGGCGTGCCGCCGTCGAAGGACGCCTGGTGCCGCACCGAGAGCAGGATCGCCTGCTGGTGCTCGTTCTGCAGGTCCGAGACGAGCCGGGCCACCTGGGTGCTGTCACGCACCAGCTGGGCGGCGTCCTCGGCCTGGTTGGACTCCTGCACCAGTTCGGTGAAGAGGTACGCCAGCATCAGGGCGATGACCCCGAGCGGGATGCCGACGAGCAGGTTCAGCTTGCGCTGGAAGGGCCACCGGTCGGCGAAGCTCCGCAGGCCCCGGCGCACGGACGACGGTGCCGAAGTCGCTGACCGGGCGGGCGCGTCCACCTCTTTCGTGGACACCGGGCCTCCTTCGAAGGGGTGTTGCGGGCGTGCCGGGCCACGCGGGTGGCCGAATGTGAGCAAGCGGTATCCGAGTGGTCCCCGCACACCGCCGTGGCCGCTGCCGACTCCGGCGACGATATCGCTTCTCTGATCGATCGAGCACGTCGCCCTACGTCAAGAATCCATTACGAAGAGCCCCCTAAACCTCCAGGAAGGGCTTTCAAAGACTACGCAACTGACCACGAAACGAAGTGAATCGGTAACAGAACCGCTCTTGACTGATGAAGAACGGGATGGATTGGATCAGGCCAGGCTCCATGCCTCGTCAGTTCCTCATCGCCCCCCAGAGCTCGGAACGGAACCGTGACTTCCAACGCCCACAGCAGCAGGTCCAGGTCCCTCAGGAACACCGGCGCGGCGGCCGTCGCGCTCGCCGCGGCGACGGTTCTGCTCGCAGGATGCGGCTCCTCCGACGACAAGTCCGACCCGCTCGCGGGGGACAAGGCGGACAACGGGACCGTCGTCGTCGGCTCCAACAACTTCGCCGAGAGCATCCTGATCGCCGACATCTACGGCGAGGCCCTCAAGGCCAAGGGCATCAAGGTGTCCTACAAGCCCAACATCGGCAGCCGCGAGACCACGTACGGCCTGCTCAAGAACGGTTCCATCACCGTCCTGCCGGAGTACAACGGCTCGCTGCTGGCCTACCTCGACGCGAAGGCCGAGCAGAAGTCGCTCGCGACCGTGAACGCCGCCGTCAAGGCCAAGCTCGACTCCAAGCTGACGCTGCTGGAGTCCTCGCCGGCCGAGGACAAGGACTCCGTCACGGTCAACAAGGCCACCGCGGACCAGTACAAGCTCACCTCCGAGTCCACCCTCGCCGACCTCAAGAGCGTCGCGCCCGACCTGGTCCTCGGCGGTTCGCCCGAGTTCCAGACCCGCCAGCAGGGCATGGTGGGCCTGGAGTCGGTGTACGGCCTGAAGTTCAAGTCCTTCAAGGCCCTCGACGCCGGCGGCCCGCTCACCCAGGCCGCGCTGAAGAAGAACACCGTGCAGGCCGCGGACATCTTCACCACCGACCCGACCATCACCAAGGAAGGGTTCGTCGTCCTCCAGGACCCCGAGAACCTCTTCGGCTTCGCGAACGTGACGCCCCTGGTCTACAAGAGCGGGCTGTCGGACGAGGGCGTGGACGCGCTCAACGCCGTCTCCGCCAAGCTGGACACCAAGACCCTGCTGGACCTGGACTCGCAGGTGCAGCTGGAGAGCAAGGACCCGCTCGACGTCGCGAAGGCCTGGCTGAAGTCCGTGGGCCTCGACTGACGTTCCTCGCCGCCTTCCGTCCTTGGCCACGCCGTCCGACCCCCCGCCGGTCGTCCTGACCGGCACCGGCCTCACCGTCGGCGAGCTCGTCGCGCTCGCCGACGGTGCGGCCGTGCCCGCGGTGGCCCCCGAGGCCCGCGAACGGGCCGTGCGTTCCTGGCTGGCCGCCCAGCGCCTCGCCGCCCAGGGACGGCTCTACGGCCGCGGCACCGGCGTCGGCGCGCACCGCTCGGTGGGCGTCGACGAGGGCGACGAGGGAGCCCACGGCCTCAGGCTGCTGCGCAGCCACGCGGGCGGCGGCGGAGCGCCGCTGCCCGCCCGTCAGGTCCGGGCGATGCTCGCCGTCCGCGCCAACCAGCTCCTCGCCGGCGGCTCCGGCATCCAGCCCGCCTTCGTCGACGCCCTCACCGAGGCGCTGCGCCTGGGCGTCCACCCGGAGGTCAACGAGTACGGCGGAATCGGCACCGGCGACCTCACGGCCCTCGCCCAGACGGGCCTGACCCTGATAGGTGAACGCCCCTGGTCAACGCCCGACGGCCCGGCGCCCCCGCCCACCACCCCGCCCCCGGGCGCCGCCCGGAACCCGCCTACCGCCGCGCACTCGGTCACCGGTCAGGGCCCGGCTGCGGTCGGGCAGTCGGGTGCGGCCCCGGATTCGGCTGCGGCCGTGCGCTCGGTCGCTGCCCGGGGTCCGGTTGCCGTCGGGCACCCGGGCGCCGCCCGGAACCCGGCTACCGCCGCGCACTCGGTCACCGGTCAGGGTCCGGTTGCCGTCGGGCACTCGGTCACCGGTCAGGGCCCGGCTGCGGTCGGGCAGTCGGGTGCGGCCCCGGATTCGGCTGCGGCCGTGCGCTCGGTCGCTGCCCGGGGTCCGGTTGCCGTCGGGCACCCGGGCGCCGCCCGGAACCCGGCTACCGCCGCGCACTCGGTCACCGGTCAGGGTCCGGTTGCCGTCGGGCGCTCGGTCACCGGTCAGGGCCCGGCTGCGGTCGGGCAGCCGGGCGGCGCCTGGGGGGTGGCCACCGCCCAGGCGCAGGGTGCTGTCCCTCAGCCGGGTCCCGCTCCGCTGCCGGGGGCCACGCAGCGGCCGGTCAGCGGCCCGCAGCCGGGCTCCACGCCGCCTCCGGGCGCCACCCGGGGGCCGGCCACCGCCCCGGATGCGGGCGCCACCCCGCAGGCGGCCGCCACGCGGCCGTCGGCCGTCGCCCCGGGTCCGGATGCCACCCGGTCGGCAGCCTCCGGTGGCGCGCAGTCGGGTGGTGTCGTGTTCGTGGTCGCCGGTGGTCGGCCCGAGGGCGGTGGCCCGGGTGACGTACCCGACGGGTCCCCGGACGGTGACCTGTTCGACTCGGCGGACGCCGCCTGGCGCGGACGGGGCACCGGTTCCGACGCCGGCATGGTCGGCTGGCCCGACACCTCCTGGCGGGACCTCGGTCCGGACCCGCGGCTCGGACCCGCCTCCGTGCCGCCCCAGGCGGGAGCGGCCACCGCGCCCGCCGCCGTTCCCGCCCCCGTCGTCCTGCAGCCCGGTGACGCGCTCGCCCTGCTGAGCAGCAACGCGCTCGCGCTGGGGCAGGCCGCGCTGGCCCAGTACGGGCTCGACGTGCTGCTGCGGGCGACCCATGCCGTGGCCGCGCTCTCGCTGGCGGCGGTGGGCGGTTCGGCGGAGGCCTACGCGGCCGCCGTGCACGCGCTCCGACCGTACGAGGGCGCGGCGCGGGCCGCCGGGGAGGTGCGGCGGCTGCTCGGGATCGGGGACGACGGCGCGGGGATGTCCGGTCGGCGGATCCAGGACCCCTTCGGGTTCCGGGCCTTCCCGCAGGCGCACGGCTGCGCCCTGGACGCCTGCGCACGGCTGCGCGCGGTCGTCGAGGTCGAGGTCAACTGTCCGTCCGAGAACCCGCTCGTGGCCGCCGACGGCCCCACCGCCCACCACCACGGCGGTTTCTTCGCCGCGCCCCTGGGCCTCGCCCTGGACGCGGCGGACCTCGCCCTGCTCCAGACGGCCCAGCTCTCCGTGGCCCGGCTGTCCGCGCTCGGCGACCCGGACCTCACCGGACTGCCCGCCTTCCTCGCCGCCGGACCCGCGAGCAGCTCGGGCACGATGATCCTGGAGTACACCGCCAACTCCGCGCTCGCGGAACTGCGTGCGTGCGCGGCGCCCGCCTCGGCCGGGCACGCCGTCCTCTCGCACGGACTGGAGGAGGCCGCCAGCTTCGCGGGCCAGGCCGCCCGGCAGACCCTCCGGGCGACCGAGGCCTACGGCACCGTACTCGCCTGCGAACTCGTCACCGCCGTACGCGCGTTGCGGATGCGGCCGGTGCCGCCGCCGGTCCCCGCCTTCACCCTGGCGACGGCCGCCCTGCCCCTCGGCACGGAGGACCGCCCGCTGACCGCGGACCTGGCCGCGGCAGCCGAACTGCTGCCGCGACTGGCGCGGTTGTGACGCGGCACGACCACCGCCCGTGGCTCAGTAGCCCACCTGGAAGGTCGCGTCCTGCTGGTCGGTCGCCGTCGAGATCGGGTCGATGCGCAGGACGTAGTTCGCGTGCCGGATGTAACGGGTGGGGTTGTTGTACGAGCGGAACGACGACCACGTCGAGTCCGCGAGTCCCGCCGTGCGGTAGAAGGTCGCGTCACCCGCGAACGTCGACGTGCCGTCGTTGACGTCCAGTTGGAGCGCGTAATTGTAGTGCCGGAGGTAGCGGGTCGGGTAGTTGACCGACCGGAAGGAGACGCCCGAGCTGTCCGCGAGGCCCGGGACCATCGTCCACAGCGAGTCCTTGTACGGCTCGACGGGGTACTCGTCGATGCGGCCGACGTAGTTGGAGTGCCGCACGTAACGCGCCGGGAAGTTGTAGGACTTCAGGCGGTTCCAGGCGGGTGCGCCCCAGTGGGAGAGCAGGGCGTTGTACTGGGCCGTGGTGATCGTCGAGATGCCGCAGTGCTTGGAGTTGACCGGCTGGGTGTAGGTCTTCTGGTCCAGTGCGGTCCAGGTGCCCGCCGACAGGTCGCCGGACTGCCAGGCGTAGAAGACGCCGTTGGGGGTGTAGGTGTCGCCCCAGAGCCACCAGGTGCCGGAGGAGAGCGACTTGACCAGGGTCGGCGCCTCGGTGCCGCCGTGCGCGACGCCGGTGGAGAACTCGGTGAAGCTGCCCGGGTCCAGTGTGGTGGACCGCGCGCCGACCAGTGTCTGGTTCTTCTTGAAGTAGAGGTAGTTGACCCCGTTCACCCCCACCGCCATGTCGCCGTCGATCACGTCGTAGCCCGGGTCGAAGAAGACCTGCGGCGCCGAGGCCGTGACGAAGTCGCTGGTGTAGTTCACCATGATCACGTTGTGGCCGCTGCTGTTGACCGCGGAGTAGATCAGCCCGTACTGCCCCCGGCTCGCGTCCCAGAACGCCTCGGGCGCCCAGCTGTGGGTGTTCATGTCGTGCAGCTTGAGCCGGTGGTAGCCGGTGAAGGTGCGCAGGTCGGTGGAGTTCCACACGTGCACGTACTGACTGACGTAGTTCCAGTCGGTGCCCTTGAGGTCGGTGGCGAGCACCACGAAGGTGCCGTCCTGCTTCTTCAGGATGAACGGGTCGCGCAGCCCGAGCGCGCCCTCGGTCGGGGTGACCACCGGGTTGTTCTGGTTCAGGGGCGTCCAGCGCAGCGCGTCCGTGCTGACGGCCAGGTGCAGGCCGTAGTCGGTGCCGTCGCCGAGGTTGGTCGACTCGGTGAAGTAGCACATCACGTACGCCGAGTCGGCCGCGTGCGCCGCCGGGGTGCCGAGCGTGAGGGCGAGGGGCACGGAGGCCGCCGCGCCGAGGAAGAGGCGGCGGGAGGGGTTGGGGGTCATGTGCTCTCCACGGGGGTGCGGACGCCTTGAGGTGAGACAGCCTCAGGTCGATATATCGAACGAGGTTCGGTGAGCCGGTCAGACCGTAGGGGCTGGAGGGGAACAGGTCAATCGCTGGGACAGGCTTAATGGATTTCCGCCGCGGAAATCCGGTGATCGCGCCGTGTGTCCCCGGCTACCCTCGGCGGCCGTGAACAGAAGACGGCGCAAGAAACTCACCAAGTCCCTTGCGGCAGCGGTCCTGTGCGGTGAGGGCGCGCGTGTCGACCGGCTGCTGAAGGCGGGTGCCGACCCCGCGGCGCCCGACGCCGACGGTACGACTCCCTTGTACACGGCCTGTGTCGACGGCTCGGCCGGTATCGCCCGCAGCCTGCTGGTGGCCGGTGCGCCGCCCGACGCCGAGAGCGCCGGAGCCGGCGCCGAGGGAACTCCCTTGTGCGCGGCGGCCTGTTGGGGCCACACCGACACCGTACGCGTGCTGCTGGCCCATGGTGCCGACCCCACGCTCCGCGAGGACCACGGCACCGGCTGGACGCCGCTGCGCTGGGCACTGAGGGGCCCGCACCCGGAGACGGCCGACCTACTGCGGACCGCCATCGCCCACCGGGAAGCCGAAGGCCCGGCCGAAGGCCGGACTGAGGGCGGTCAGTGAGTCGGGCCCGAGCCCAGGGTGACATCGGCGATCACCCGGTCGATCAGGGCGATCAGTACGTCCCGGCACGACTCCCGCTCCCGCGCGTCGCACAGGAGCACCGGGACGTCCTCCGGCAGCGCCAGGGACGCCCTGATCTCCTCCGCCGGATAGGGATGCTCCCCGTGGAAGCCGTTCACCGCGACCACGAAGGGGATGCGCCGGCGCTCGAAGAAGTCGATCGCCGCGAAACTCGACTCCGGCCGGCGCACGTCGATCAGGACCACCGCCCCGAGCGCCCCGACGGCCAGGTCGTTCCACATGAACCAGAACCGCTGCTGACCGGGGGTGCCGAACAGATACAGCACCAGGTCGTCGCCGATGGTGATGCGTCCGAAGTCGAGGGCCACGGTGGTGGACCGTTTCTGCTCGATGCCCTTCAGGTCGTCGACCTCCAGACCGGCGACGGTCAGGGGCTCCTCCGTGCGCAGCGGGGCGATCTCGCTGACCGACCCGACCATGGTGGTCTTGCCGACGCCGAAGCCGCCGGCAATGAGGATCTTCACCGTGTCGGGCGCCGCGACCGTGCCCGCGGTGGGCTCAGATCCGGCCAAGGCCGTCCCTCACTTTCTGCAGCAGGTCCAGATCCGCGGCGCCGGAGACGGAACGGGGCGGCCGGGCCGTGATCAGGCCCGCCTCCAGCAGATCGCAGAGCATGATGACGACCACGCTCACCGGCAGGTCGAGGTGGGCCGCGAGCTCAGCCACCGCCACCGGACGGGCGCTCAGCCGCAGGATCCGGGCGTGTTCCGGCTGCGGCCGCGCGGCCCGCTCGGGCGGCGGGTCCACCGCCGTCACCGTCGTGATGAGCGTGAAGTCGGCTCGGCTCGGCCGGGTCCGCCCACCGGTGAGGGTGAACGGCCTGACGAGCCGGCCCGCTTCGTCGCCTTGGCTCACCTCACCCGCCGTTGCCGCGGACGGCGGGACCGATACCGGTCCGCGGTGCCGCGCTCAGGTGCTCGCCGATCTTCTTCACCAGCATGTTCATCTGGTACGCGACCACACCGACGTCCGCGTGCGAGCCGGCCAGCACCACCAGGTGGGCGCCCGGGCCCGCCGAGGTGAGGATCAGGTAGCTGTTGGCCATCTCGATGAGCGCCTGGCGCACCGGGCCGCCGCGGAAGTCCATGCTGACGCCCTTGCTCAGGCTCATCAGACCCGAGGCGGTTGCCGCGAGCCGCTCGGCGTCCTCCCGCAGGAACCCGGTCGACTTGCTGACCACCAGCCCGTCCTCGGAGAGTACGACGGCCTGGTTCACATCGGCCACCCGGTCCACGAGGCCGGTCAGCAACTGGTCGAGCTGGGTGTTCGTGGCGGGGATGGAGTGTGTCATCGCGGTGTCCTTCATGAGCGGTCGGCGGGCGGGGTCGGGGTCTGGGTGGCGCCTGCGGCGGTGACCGCCGGACCGGGCGGGGGTACGGCGCTGTCGGCATCGGCGTCCTCGTGGTCACGGGCCTGGAGTGTGCCGCGCTGGAACCCGGCGAGGGAGGCGGCCGCGCGCTCGGCGGTGAAGTCGTCGGGGAAGCCGTCCTCCTCGCAGGGCGGCGCCTCCTCCCGCAACTCGGCGGCGAGGCTGGTCTGCGGAACGCGCTGCGGCAACGGCCTGAGCCCGGCCGCCCGCGCCCCGGCACCGGCGGTCGCGAGCCCGGGGGCGGCCGCGGGTGCGGCCGGGGACGCCGGCGTGCGGGTCGTGTTCCTCGGGCCGCCCGTCGGCGCGGAGGCCTCCTGGATGGCGGCGGCCTTGTCGCGTCGCGGCAGCGGTGCGGGGCGCTCGCCGTGGGGTCGGGTGTGCTCGGGGTCCGGCCCGGGCGTGGGCGGCGGCTCGTCGGCACCGGCCCGCCGCACGGCCGTACCGGTCCCGACAGGTACCTCGTCCGTCCCGTCGGCCGGGACCGGAGCCTCCCCGTCCGGGAACCTCCGCAGGGCCTCGGAGAGCCTGCGGATCGTGTCGAGCGGCTCGGCGGCGACCGGCTCGGGGTCGGCCGGCTCGGCGGCGGCCGGGAGGAGCGGGGCGGTGGTCTCGCGGACCACGATGTCGTGCGGGACCAGGACGATCGCCGTGACACCGCCGTACGGCGAGGGGCGCAGGGTCACCGCGATACCGTGCCGGGTGGCCAGCCGGGCGATCACGAACATGCCGAGCCGCAGGTCGTCGGCGAGCGCCACCACGTCGAACTGCGGGGGGACAGCCAACTGCGCGTTGAAGGACTCGTAGTCCTCCTCGGACAGGCCGAGACCGCGGTCCTCGACCTCGATCGCCAGCCCCTTGGCCACCATCGAGGCCCGCACCCCCACCGGACTCGGCGGAGGGGAGTACGAGGTCGCGTTGTCGATCAGCTCGGCCAGCAGATGGATCACGTCGGCCACCGCGGGCGGCGCGATGTAGAGGTCCTCCTCGGTGTGCACCTCCACCCGCTGGTACTCGGCCACCTCACCGACCGCGCTGCGCAGGATGTCGATCAGCGCCACCGGCTCCGACCAGCTGCGCCCGGGCCGGCCCCCGCTGATGATGACGAGGTTCTCCTCGTACCGCCGCAACTGGCTTGCCGTGGAGTCGAGTTCGTACAGCCCCTTCAGCACCTCCGGGTCCTGGTGGGTGCGCTCCAGCGCGTCGAGCTTGCTGAGCTGGAGGTTGACCAGGTTCTGGCTCTGCCGGGCGATACCGAGGATGACCTTCTGGAAACCCCGCCGGGTGTCGGCGAGTTCGACCGCGGTGTGCACGGCGGTGCGCTGCGCCGCGTTGAACGCCGTTGCCACCTGGCCGAGTTCGTCGCCGCCGTAGTCCAGCGGCGGGGTCGCCGATTCCACGTCGACAGTCTCCCCCCGGTCCAGCCGCGCCACCACGTCGGGGAGCCGTTCCTGCGCCAGACTGAGTGTCGCCATCCGCAGACCGCGCAGCCGACGGGACAACGACCGGGTGATCCGCCAGGACATCCCGACGCACAGCAGCAGGGCGACGAGACCGCCGGCGCTCAGCGAGGCGGCCTTGATGAGCAGTCCGCGCGCGTCGTCCGCGCTGTTCCGGAGCAGCGAGGCGGTCTGCCGCTCGATGAGCGTCGCGTACTGGTCGGAGACCTCGATGAGCGCCGCCCGCCACTGCTTCTGCATGTTCGGCAGGACGATGAGGCCCTTCTTGTCCCGCTCGGCCCCGGCCGCGAGCACCTTGTCCTCGATGGACTGCAGGACCTGCCACTGGTAGCTCGTGAGGATCTTCTCGGTCTCGGTCTTCGCGGTCCCGGTGACGGAGGGGACGATCTGGTCCTCCACCAGCCAGCGCCGGGTGTTCACCAACTGCACGAACTGCGCCCAGGTCTTCTGGTCCATCCGTCCCCCGGGACCGGCCAGGGTCAGCCGGAGATCCTCCTCCGACACCAGCTCCGCCGCGTGCTCCAGGGCGACGAGCGGGCCGGCCTGCGAGGTGAGGTCGCCGTCGTCGACCTGCGACAGCGCCTGGAAGGCGTGGATCTGGACGTCGATGATCGAGGTGTACTGGTCCAGGGCCTGCGCGGCGGTGATGCCCGTGGGGTGGTCCACCTGGCCCCGGTAGTACTCCAGGCTGCTCACCGAGGCGACGACCGAGTACAGCTGGTCCTTGACCCGTTCCGGCGCCTGCTGGATGTCGTCGGCGCGGGAGACCAGCTTCGCGACCGCCGTGTCCGTCCTCCTGCGCTGGGCGTCCAGCGCGGTGCGGGCGGCGTCGCCGCCCGAGGCCAGCCACACGGCCGACAGACTGCGCTCCTGCTGGAGCCCGAGGGTCGCCTCGGTGCCCATCGCGCCGGTGGAGCGGCTCAGTTCGGTCTGCGCGCGCAGCCGCAGCCCCTCCGAGAACATCTGGATCGTCGTCACACCCCACATGGCGGCGAGGGTGACGCTGGGCACCAGCGCCAGGAGTATCAGGGAGAGACGTATGGAGCCGAGACGCCGGCGCCGGGCACCTGTCCGTGGAGACATGGTCGTCCTAGGGTGATCAGCGGGGAGCGGATGCGGGGGTGGGTGGGGGGACCGGCGTCAACCGCCGGCTCAGCGCGTACCGTCGGCGGCGAACCGCGCCACGTCGGAGACATTGGTCCTGGTGACGAAGGCCGGCCCCGTCAGGACGGGGGACACGCCGCCTCCGCTGATGTTGCCGTTCGTCCGGTACAGCCACAGTGCGTCCACGGCCAGATAGCCCTGGAGATACGGCTGTTGGTCCACGGCGAACTGCACACCGCCGTCGCGGACCGCCCCGACCAGGTCCTTGTTGAGGTCGAAGGTGGCGACCTTCGCCTTGCTGCCGGCCTTCTTCGCGGCGTCGACCGAGGCGAGCGCGAACTGGGCGCCGTTGGCGATCACTTCGTCGATGCCGGGATCCTGCCGGAGCCGCGCCGTCACGGCGGCGGACACCGCGTCCATGTCGGTGCCGTCGACGTAGAGCATCTCGGTCTCGCCGCCGAACGTCTTCTTCACACCGGCGCAGCGGGCCTCCAGGGAGATGTTGCCGCGCTCGTGGATGACGCACAGGGCGTGCTTGACGCCGAGGCCGTCGAGCTTGTCACCGACCGCGCGGCCCGCGACGCTCTCGTCCTGGCCGAAGTACTCCAGCAGTCCCGTCGACTGCCAGGCGTCCATACCGGAGTTGAGGCCGACGACGGGTATCCCGGCCGCCTTCGCCTCGGCCACCGGGCTCTTCATCGCCTGCGGCTTGGCCAGCGTCACCGCGATGCCGTCCACCTCGTCGTGGACCGCGTCCCGCACCAGTTCGGCCTGCCCGGCCCCGTCGGCGTCGCTCGCGTAGCGCAGCTCGACGTTGTCCTTGGCGGCCGCGGCCTGCGCGCCCTTGCGCACCAGCTCCCAGAAGGCGTCGCCCTCGGCGCCGTGGGTGACCAGCGCGACCTTCATCCGGGCGCCCGAGCCGCTCGATCCGTCCGGGCCGGAGGAGCCGTCGCCGGAGCAGCCGGCGAGGAACAGCGCGCAGGTGACCGCGAGGACGGTCAGGCGCACCGAACCGGTGGGGCCGGTGGGTCTTGGGGGTGGTGAGGCGGGGAGGGGACTGTTCATGGGGGGCTGCACCTCGCTGTGCGGCAGAGCATGAGGACGGGGCGTGCGCCGCCGAGACGCTATCGCTGGCTCGGAGCCAACCGTGTGTGACCGCTGGTAGTCAAGTAAACAACCACTTGGGGTGAGGTGCTGCTGCCGCATCGTGATGTGGGACGGGACCGGAGGGGGCGAAAGGGAGCATAGCCGCAGGTGGATTGAATGATCGTCAAGATTGCGGAGCGCTCCGCGTCACCGCGGGTCAGGGACCGCCCGCCTCCGCCCCGCACCGCCCGCCTCCGCCCCGCACCGCGCGACGTCCCGGACGATACCGGGGCCGGCACCGTGGAGGCGTGCGGGCCGGGCCCGCGTGGGGCCGCCCCCTACACTGAACCGGTTCACGCCCAGCCGAGGAGGTCGACCACCGTGGCGTTCGAGGATCCGGCGGCCGAGGTGCTCGCGCACGCGGCCGAGACCTTCGGGCTGCTCGCCTCCCCCGCCCGGCTGCACCTCGTGTGGGCGCTGGCCCACGGTGACAGCGACGTGACCGGGCTCGCCGAACGGGTCGGCGGCGCGCTGCCGGCCGTCAGCCAGCACCTGACCAAGCTCAAGCTGGCCGGCCTCGTCCGCTCCCGGCGCGAGGGCCGCCGCCAGGTCTACTTCGTCGACGACCCGGACGTCGTGGACGTCGTCCGCCTGGCCATGGACCGCCTCGCCGGCCGGAGGGACGCCTCCCACCGGTCCCACCACGCCGCCGGGGCCGCGCGCCCGGCCGCCCGTCTCCATGGTCTCTGAGGCACCCGCCGACGGTACCCACCTCCAGGTGCTGCGCCGCCTGGAGAGCGGGCCGCGCGGGCTGACCGAGGCCGAGGCCGCCGCCCGGCTCGCCGCCGGCGGTGACAACACCCCGCCCGCGGCCCGCCCCGTGTCCTGGCCCCGGCTGCTGCTGCGCGGCACCCGGGACCCCTTCACCGCCGTCCTCCTCGTCCTCGGCCTCGTCTCCGCGCTCGTCGCGTCCTGGGGCACCGCCGCCGTGATCCTCGCGCTCGTCGCGGTCGGCGTGGCGCTCCGCGCGAGCGGTGAGCACCGCGCCGACCGGTCCCTTGCCGGGCTGCGCGCACTGGTCGCCGGCACGGCCACCGTGCTGCGCCGGCCGGCCGACGGGGAGCCGCCCCGCACGCGTGAGGTGCCGGTCGCCGACCTCGTGCCGGGCGATGTGATCCGGCTCGGTCCGGGCGACCTCGTCCCGGCGGACGTACGACTGCTGCGCGCCCGTGGCCTCACCGTGCACCAGTCCGCGCTGACCGGCGAGTCCGCGCCGGTCGCGAAGTCGGCCGCGCAGAACCCGGACGCCTCCGACGAGTCCCACCTCTGCTTCCAGGGCGCCGGCGTCGCCTCCGGCAGCGCCACCGCCGTGGTCCTCGCCACCGGGGCGCGCACCCGGATCGGCGCCGCGCTCGACCGGCCCGGCCCGCGGGGGCCGAGCGCCTTCGACCGCTCCGTGCACGGCATCTCCTGGGCGCTGATCCGCTTCATGCTGCTCACCCCGCCGCTGGTGCTGATGGCGAACGCCGCCCTGCGCGGCCGGGGCCTGGAGACCCTGCCCTTCGCGGTCGCGGTGGCCGTCGGCCTCACGCCCGAGATGCTCCCGGTGATCGTCACCACCTGTCTGGCCCGGGGCGCGGCCCTGCTGGCCCGTACCCACGGCGTGATCGTCAAACGGCTGCCCGCCCTGCACGACCTCGGCGCGATCGACGTCCTCTGTGTCGACAAGACGGGCACCCTCACCCAGGACCGCCCCGTCGTCGACCGCTCCCTCGGCCCGGACGGCCACGACGACCCCGGCGCCCTGCACTGGGCCGCCGTCAACGCCTGGTGGTCCCTCCAACTCGCCGAACTCCCCGAGCCGGACACCCTCGACGAGGCGCTCCTGGAGGCGACCGCGCATCCGGCGGCGGGCGGCCCCGAGGCGTACGACGGAGTGGACGCCGTCCCCCACGACCCCGTCCGGCGCCTGGCCACCGTCGTGCTGCGCGGCCCGCGCCCCGGCACCCACACGCTGGTCGTCAAGGGCGCGGTGGAGGACGTCCTGGACCGGTGCTCCCTGGCGGAGGGGGAGCGGGACCGGCTGACCGCGCTCGCCCGCCGCGAGGCGGACGGCGGTCTGCGCCTGCTCGCCGTCGCCACCGCGCAGCGCCCCGCGCGCACCCGCCCCTACACCCCCGCCGACGAACGCGGCCTCACCTTCCGCGGCCTGGTCGCCTTCCGCGACACCGTCGCCCCGGAGGCCGCCGAGACCCTGCGCGGCCTGCTCGACCGGGGCGTCACGGTCCGCGTGCTGACCGGCGACCACCCGGGCACGGCCACCCGCGTCTGCCGCGAGCTGGGGTGGGAGCCGGACCGGGTGGTCGTCGGGGCGGACCCCGGCCCCGGCCCGGGACCGGCCGCCGCGAGCCGTGTCGTGCACGCCCGGTGCACCCCCGCCGACAAGGCGCGCGTCGTCGAGGACCTGCGGGCGGCCGGGCACACCGTGGGGTTCCTCGGGGACGGGGTCAACGACGCCCCCGCCCTGCGCGCCGCCGACGTCGGGATCGCGCCGCGCTCGGCCTGTGCCGTCGCCCGGGAGTGCGCCGACGTCGTCCTCGGCGAGAAGGACCTCGCGGCCGTCGGCCACGCCGTCACCGCGGGCCGGCACAGCAGTGGGAACATCGCCTCGTATCTGCGCGTCACCCTCTCCTCCAACCTCGGCAACGTCCTCGCGATGCTCACGGCGGGCCTGCTGCTGCCGTTCCTGCCGATGCTCCCGGCGCAGGTCCTCGTGCAGAACCTGTGCTTCGACGCCGCCCAGCTCGCCTTCGCGTACGACCGTCCCGGCCCCGCCGCGCTGCGCCGACCCGCCGGGCTGCGGCCCCGCTCCTTCCTGCGCTTCCTCACCGGGTTCGGCGCGCTCAACGCGGTCGCCGACCTCGCGACCTTCGGGGTGCTCGCCGTCGCCCTGCACGGCCCGGACGCCGTCGACGACGAGGCCGTCTTCCACTCCGCCTGGTTCACCGAGAACCTGCTCACCCAGGCCCTGGTGATGGTGCTGCTGCGTACCGGACGCGGCGGCGCGGGGACGGGCCCCGTCGGCCGGGCCGCCGCCCTGCTCGGCGCCGTCGGACTGCTGCTGCCGCCGAGCCCGCTGGGCGCCCGGCTCGGGATGACCGCGCTGCCGCCGGCGTACTACCTGCTGCTCACCGTAGTCCTCGGCCTGTACGCACCGGCCCTGCGCCGGGGCGCCCGGGGGGCTCGGGGGGCTCGGTGAGAGCGAGCTTCGGGTTGTACAGTTGCGCAACATAGCAACCATTGCTGACGGAGAGGTCTCGAGCATGCTGCGCAATGGACTGGAGCCCTGGCACCTGCTGGTCGTGGCGGTCGTCGTCGTCCTGGTGTTCGGCTCGAAGAAGCTCCCGGACACGGCGCGCGCGCTCGGCAGGTCGATGCGCATCCTCAAGAGCGAGGCCAAGGCGATGAAGGAGGACGGCGCCCAGGGCGGCACCGTCTCCGAGGCGGCGGCCCCGGGCACGGCCGCTCCGGCCGACCCGTCCGCCGGCGTGCGCTGACCGCCGTGCGCTGACCGCCGTGCGCTGAGAGAAGACAAAGAGAAGACAAGGAGAACCGGCGGGGCCGGGACCGTCCTGCTGTCGCAGGTCGCATCCCGGCCCCGCCGGTGTGGTCGAACGACTGCCTCAGGCGGGCTCGCCCGGCAGTGCGGACGGCTGGAGCGCCTCGGCGGCCATCCGGGCCGCCTTGCGCCGCTTGCGGCGGCTGACCCGCGGCTCCTGGTCGGGCAGCCAGCCGAACGTCATGCAACTGCCCACGACGCCCAGCAGCAGGCCGACGAAGAAGCCGCCCAGGTTGGACGTGACCCAGGTGGCCAGCGAGAGCAGGACCGCGATCACGGAGTAGAACAGCCGCTGCGTCGGGTTGAAGACGATCAGCAGGCCGCAGACGAGCATCAGGGTCGGCAGGAGGTAACCCGCCAGGCCCTGCATACCGATGTGCAGGATGACCGGAAGCGGCGCCTTCATGGTCACCAGGATCTCGGCTCCGCCGAGCGTGAGCAGCGTCCCGCCCAGGAAGGGCCGACGCCCCCGCCAGGCACGGAAGGTGCTGCGCCACCCGCTCGCGCCGCTCACTGCGGGCAACCCCCGGTTCCGAACCGCATGTGCAGGTCGGGCAGCTTGAAGACGCCGGCGGTGGCCGCGTAGTTGTGCTGGTACAGGTTCTTGATGAGGACGGTGTCGGCCTGCTGGCCGTAGACGCCCTCGGGACCCTTCACGCCGCCCTTGTTGAAGGTGCTGGCGTCGCCGCCGATCTCGATCCCGTGGAACTCGGCGTCACCCTTGATGACGTCGGAGTCGATGGCCAGGTTCTCCACGTGCACCGGCGTGCGTCCGCCGCCGGCGGTGAGGATGAGCTGGATGCCGCCGAGGTCGACGCTCTGGCACATCTTGGTGATGTCGCCGTCCTTCACGACCGAGGTGACGACCAGGACCTGGCCGCCGGTGTCGCCCTGGTTGGGGCTGTTCTCGATCATGCTGTCCAGCGCACCGAACTGCTCGAATCCCTTTCCGTCGAGCTTGTCGCCGGTGACCACGAACGGCATGCCGGAGATGGCGAACTGCACTCCGAGGGCGCCCTCGGCGGTCAGGATCGCGAGACCGGCGGCGACCGCGGCGGCCGGCACCGCCATGACTGCGGCCCGGCGCGGCCGGACCCGGCCGCGTCTGCCGGAGGAACCGTTTTCCGGGTTCCCGGGGGTGGTGTCGTCGGACGACGTGACGTCCGGGGACGAGGCCATGTCTGCTCCCATGCGCTTGAAGTGGTGCGGGTTGGGCTTCAGTGGCGCGTTGTCCTGGCGCGGACAGCGGCTGCCGCGCACGCCTCCTCGCAACTCCCGGAAGCCGTAAGGGCTTTCACGTTACGCAGCAGTAGCCAACGAGGAAGTTACCGATGGTTACACCAAGGGGTCAAGGGAGATGTGGAAAAAGAGTGTTCATCATGTGCCACCTGTGGATCAAGTCCGAAGCGTGTTCCCTGCATATATCTGTCGGACCATCAACTTGCTTTCAACGTATTGACGTTGACGGAACAGCAGGTCTACAACTCTCCCTGGCCCAGCCCGTATCCGCGGCTCGGCCCGGATCCGTGGCGCCGGATCCGTCGCGCGGCGACCACCGCGCTCCCGGACCTTCCGTTCCCCGTGGGCGGATCCACCCGAGTCCGATCCCTCACCCGGCACCGGTACGGCCGCTTCCCCCCGCGGGCCGCGTCCGGTCGCCCCTCCCCGCCCGGCCCGGCCGGAACCACCGTCCAGTGGCTCCGACCGGTCACCGGCCGGCTGCCGTTGCCGGTCCGTCGCGTACGGAGAAGGCGTCACGGGCCGGCAACGGCGGACGCCGAGTCGCGTCCCCCCACGTTGCGAACGGCACCCACGATTCAACCAACTCCCCCGAAGCACGACCCAGTTCAGAGAGAGGCACCCGCCAATGCGCATCCGCTCCCTTCTCGCCGTCGCCGGTACCGCCGTCGCGCTCACCCTCCCGGCCGTCACCCCGGCCTCCGCGGCCGGCGCGGTCCTGACCACCGCCAACGGCGATGTCGCGGTCGGCGACGTCCTCAACGCGTCCCTGGCCAGCGGCACCGCCGCCACGCTGTACAACAGCGCGACCGGCACCAGCGGCATCTCCTGTGCCGCGTCCACCTTCACGGCCCAGGTCACCGACAACCCGGCCGCCCCGGGCACCGCCACCGAGTCGCTCACCGGCCAGACGTTCGGCAGCTGCACCTCGAACGTCCTCGGTGTCCTCGGCGTCACCAGCATCACCGTGAACAACCTGCCCTACACCACCACCGTCTCCTCGGCCGGTGCCGTCACGGTGACCCCGCCGAGCGGTTCCACCGTCCAGACCACGGTCGTCCTGCGCACCCTGCTGGGCACCGTCTCCTGCGTCTACCAGGCGCCCGGCCTGAACGGCACCGCGAGCAACACCGACAACAGCATCAACTTCAGCAACCAGGCGTTCACCCGGACCTCCGGCTCGACGCTGTGCCCCTCCGCCGGCTACTTCACCGCCAAGTACGCCCCGGTGACCGACGGAACCAACGCGGTCGTCGTCAACTGATCCTCGTAACAGAGGACTTCAGCGCCTGCGCAGACGCAGCGCCAGGGCGACGCCACCGGTGAGCACCAGCACGGCGGTGGCGCCGCCCGCCAGCAGCGGCGCGGACGGACCCGAACCTGCCCCGGTGGCGGACGCCACCGGGGTGCTCACGGGTGCGTCCGCGCCCGCTGGTGCGGGCGCGGCGGCGGCCGGGCCGGAGGAGGAGGCGGCCGCCGTGGACGCCGAGGCGGACGGGGAGCCGGCCGGTGCGGTCGGCGAAGCTGTCGCCGACGCCTTCGTCTCCCGCTGCTTCCCGTCCCCGGCGGCCGAATCGGAGCCGTCCGAGGTGTCGGACGCCGCCGAGAACACCACGTCGGAGCACGAGTAGTACGTGTCGGGCGTGCTGCTGTTCTGCCAGATCGTGTACAGCACCTGACGCCCCGTCCGGTCGGCGGGTAGCTTCGCGCTGAACCGGTAGGCCCCCTGGCTCAGCGTCGGGTCCTTGATCTCGGCGAACGGGCGCTCCGGAAGGTCGTCCCAGGTGAGCGGTTTCGTGGGGTCGTACCCCTGCTTCGTCAGATAGAGCCGGAAGGTCCCGGTGTGCGGGATCGTCGAGGCGTACGTCATCCGCAGCGTCCCGCCCGGCGTCAGCCGGGTCGTCGGCCAGTCGGCGCGCGCGAGGTCCAGCCCCTTGTAGGCGGAGAGCCCGCCGCTGCACAGCCTGCCGTCCGGAATCGTCTGCCGGTCACGGCCGTTGACGTTCGCCACCCGGAGGTTGTCCCACGCGGCGAACGACGTCCCGTTGGCGGCGATCGCCGCCTTGCAGGCCGCGCTGGACGTCTGCGTGCCCTCCGGGGAGCAGCCGTAGACCCGGCTGGACGGCTGGGTGGGCGCGCCGTGGGCCAGGGCCGGGCCGGCGGCCCACAGGGTCAGCAGCAGGGGACTCAGGGCGGCCGCCGTCAGGGCGGCGCTGCGGTGTGCGGTCATCCGGGGCATCGGGGACGTCTCCTCGGCCGGCGCGGGAACGGTCTGTTCCCAGTACGGCCGGCCGGTCCCGTGCGTTCAGCCCGCGCCCCTGCGACCCGTGCGAATCGGGGCATTCGCCATTGGGACCCCGTCGTCAAGGGTGGGTTTCCGGCCGGATCGAGGGTTTCCCCCGTATCCGGATGACCATTCCTTTGCCTATCGTTCCTGCACAGCTGAACCACAGGTAACCCCTGGCGGAAGCAGCTTCCCGCGCCTGGCCGGCCATCGCGTTCCACCCCCCTCCGCTTCGACGCCGAAGCGATCGACCGTTGCTCCGCGCTGCCCCGCCCGGAGCCGGCCACGAAAGGCACGCCCTTGCGCACCTCACCCGCTCTGCGGCGGAAGCTGATATCCGCCGCCGCCCTCTCCGCGGCCCTGCTCACCGCCGCCTCCACCGCCTCCGCGGTCGCGGCCCAGGACTCCTCCTCCACGGCCGCCGCGGCCTCCGCCGTACCCGTCGCGCAGACCGAGGCCGCCCCCGGCACGACCGCCGAGCGTCTCATCGTCGGCTACAAGTCCGGTGCCAGCGAGGCCACGTCGAACGCGGCCGCCGAGGCCGACGCAGCCGCCAAGGGCGCGCAGGCCGGCGAGGACGTCGACTTCCGGCGCCGGCTGGGCACCGGCGCGGCCCTGGTCGACCTGGGCGAGGACGTCACCCGGGCGGACGTCGCCGACGTCGTCGCGCGGTACCAGGCGGACCCGCAGGTCGCCTATGTCGTCCCGGACCGTCTCAACACGCCCAAGGCCGACCCGAACGACACCGAGTACGCCAAGCAGTGGGACCTCTACGAGACCACCGCCGGTATGAACGTCCCCGGTGCCTGGGCCACTTCGACCGGCAGCGGGGTCACCGTCGCCGTCATCGACACCGGTTACGTCGCGCACAGCGACCTCGCCGCGAACATCGTCGGCGGCTACGACTTCATCGCCGACACCGCAGTCTCGGTGGACGGCGACGGCCGCGACAGCAACCCGGCCGACCCGGGGGACTGGTACAACGCGAACGACTGCGGCTCGGGCATCCCGGCCTCCACCTCCTCATGGCACGGCACCCATGTGGCCGGCACCATCGCCGCCGTCACGAACAACAACAAGGGTGTCGCGGGCATCGCCTACGGCGCGAAGATCTCCCCGGTCCGCGTCCTCGGCAAGTGCGGCGGCTACGACTTCGACATCATCGACGCCATCACCTGGGCGTCCGGCGGCACCGTCTCCGGCGTGCCCGCCAACACCAACGTCGCCAAGGTCATCAACATGAGCCTGGGCGGCGACGGCGCCTGCACCTCCGCCACCCAGAGCGCGATCACCGCGGCCGTGAACCGCGGCACCACCGTCGTCGTGGCGGCCGGCAACGACAACGACAACGTCGCGAACCACTCGCCGGGCAACTGCGCCAACGTCATCTCGGTCGCCGCCACCAACCGGTCCGGCGCGAAGGCGTCCTACTCCAACTACGGCTCCCTGGTGGACATCTCCGCCCCCGGCGGCCAGACCAGCACGGGCACCGCCAACGGCATCCTGTCCACGCTGAACTCCGGCAGCAAGACGCCGTCGACCGAGTCGTACGCCTACTACCAGGGCACCAGCATGGCCACCCCGCACATCGCGGGCCTGGTCGCGCTGGTGAAGTCGGCGAACCCCGCGCTGACCCCGGCGCAGATCGAGACCGCGATCAAGAACAACGCCCGTGCGCTGCCCGGCGCCTGCTCCGGCGGCTGCGGCGCGGGTCTGGCCGACGCGGCGAAGACGGTGGCCGCGGTGAGCGGCACCGGCGGCGGCTCGACCGGCGGCACCACGTTCTCCAGCAGCACCGCGGTCGCCATCCCGGACAACGGCGCGGCGATCACCTCCTCCATCGCGGTCAGCGGACTGAGCGGCAACGCGCCCTCGACCCTGAAGGTCGGCGTCGACATCACCCACACCTTCCGCGGCGACCTCGTCGTCGACCTGGTGGCCCCGGACGGTTCGACGTACCGTCTGAAGGCCTCCAGCTCCTCGGACTCCGCCGACAACGTGAACACCACCTACACGGTCGACGCCTCCAGCGAGGCGGCGAACGGCACCTGGAAGCTGAAGGTCCAGGACGTGGCCGCGCAGGACACGGGCACCCTCAACGGCTGGAAGCTGACCTTCTGAGCCGACCGCGGGGCGGACCCGCGTGACCTGAGACGGGCGGGCCGGCCGGTGTCCATGGACACCGGCCGGCCCGCCGCACTGTTGTACCCGCCGTCAGGAGGCCGCCCGCTCCTCCAGTGAGGCCAGCACCCGCTCCCCGCGGTCGGCCCGGGTGTCCAGGCGCGGCAGCACCCCCGAGACGGCGATGCTCGGCAGGATGTGCGCCCACATCACCGACAGCCGGTCGGCGAGGTCCGCGCGGCCGGTCAGCGCCCGCGACATCAGCTGGATGCCGGTGAAGGAGCCCACCAGCAGCTCCACGGTCTCCCGGGGCTTCACCGTCGGCAGCAACTCACCGCGCTCACGAGCCAGTTCGAACAGGTCGGTCAATCGCTCGGCCCACTGCCGGAACGGCTCGCCGTGATCGATCCCGGACGGCGTCTCCATGTCCACCGCCAGCCGCACACTGCCCCGCAACAGCGCGTTGGTCAGCAGTCGTTGACCCACCACGAAGGTCATGTCGACGATCTCCTGGAGCTTGCAGGCCTGCTGCGGCACCGCGCCGAACGGCACCTGCTCGTTCAGGACCGCGTGGGCGAGTGACTCCTTCGACGGGAAGTGGAAGTACAGGGCACCCTTGGTGACTTCGGCGCGCTCCAGGACCATGGAGATGGTGGTGGACATGTAGCCGTGCTCGTCGAAGACCGCTCCGGCCGCCTCCACGATCGCCCTGCGCGTCCGGATGGCGCGCTCCTGTTTCGCCATAAGAGCCCCTTCACGGCAGCGAGTTGGGCAAGAACGCGCGATCGCCCGCGGTCCGTCCCGATCATAGGATGCCGTCGACTGATCTCATTGAAAACAAACCGGTCGCCTCGTACTCTAGCGCTTACCGGAGCGGACGGTTCGCCGTCTGCCATGGCCTTCGGGGGACCGTAGGGAGAGACATGACTCGACCGCGGCGGCTTGCCGACGCTCCGTCCCTGACCACCACTGTGCCGCGCCAGCTCGTGCACCGCGCGGCCCTGTCCGAGACCCTGCTCACCGGCTGGCGGCGCACCGGCGACGACCGGTTCACGGTCTCCGCCCAGTGGCCGCGGTCCCATGGGTTACACGTGTCGCCCGACTGGTCCGCTTATGACCCCCTGCTCGTCGTCGAAACGGTCCGGCAGGCCGGCACCCTCGTCACGCACACCGAGTACGGCGTTTCCCTGGATCACCAGTTCGTCATGCAGGAGTTCCATGTCGACGCGGCGACCGAGAAGTTGTCGGTGGACCTGCTGCCGGCCGAACCGGAGCTGGAGCTGCTCTTCGCTGACGTCCAGTACCGCGGGCGGCGGCTGGCCGGCGCCCGGTACACCGCGCGGGTGCTGCGCGAGGGGGAGCCGGTCGCCGCGGCGGACGTCACCTTCACCGTCGTCGGAGGGTCCGTGTACCGCCGGCTGCGCGGCGGACGCACCCCCGAGTCGGTGACCGCCGCCCCGCTGCCGACCGGTCTCGACCCGGCCGCCGTGGACCGCGCGCTGCCCGCCGACGTGGTCCTCGCTCCGGCCGACGGGCCCGATCGCTGGCAGTTGAGAGTAGATACCGCACACCCCGTTTTCTTCGACCATCCGCTCGACCACGTACCCGGCATGCTCCTTCTGGAGGCCGCCCGTCAGGCCTCCCGGTTGCTGGGAATCGACGGACAGTCACCCATTCTCTATCACGCGTCGTTTCATCGCTACGCCGAACTGGACGAACCCGTGTGGATCGAGGCAAAGGGAGGCCGTGGAACCGATGTCCAAGTCCTCGGAACGCAAGGGGAGTCGACGATCTTCACGTGCCTGGTGGGTACCGCCGTACGGTGAGCTATTGTGTACGGGGGGTAAGAAACAAACGGCATGACCCGTTCTTTACCGGCCCAGGAGAGTCCAGTCGATGGCGAGGCAGTTACGCGCCGAACAGACCCGCGCGACGATCATCACGGCCGCTGCCGATCTGTTCGACCGGCACGGCTACGAATCGACGAGCCTCAGTGAGATCGTCGAGCACGCCCGTGTCACCAAGGGAGCGCTCTACTTCCATTTCGCGGCCAAGGAGGATCTCGCCCACGCCATCATGGAGTTGCAGTCCCAGGCCTCTCGCCGGGTGGCCGGCGAGATCGACGACCGGGGCTATCCGGCACTCGAAGCGCTGATGCGCCTCACGTTCGGCCTCGCGCGGCTTTCGGTCGAGGGCCCGATCGCCCGCGCGGGGCTCCGGCTCGCCACCGGGGGAGTGCCGGTCAAGCCGCCCCTGCGGCATCCGTTCGCGGAGTGGCTGGAGCTGATGAGCCGTCGGCTCATGGGCGCGGTGAAGGAGTCCGACATCCATCCGGACGTCGACATCGACGCCGTGGCCCACTCCCTGGTCTGCTTCTTCGTGGGCACCCGGGTGGTGGGCCGCTCCCGCGAACCGGCGGCCCGGCTGCCCCGCCGGATGGCCGAGATGTGGTACGTCCTCATCCGCGGCCTGGTGCCGGTGCCCCGCCGCCCGCGCTACCTCAGCCTCGCGGCGCGACTGGAGCGGGAGATCATGGCGGGCTGAGGGCTGAGGGCTGAGGGGGCGGGGGAAGAGCGGTCCGGCGGTGACTCACCGCGCCGGGTGGGACGACGGCCGGGTGCGCCGGCCCGGCCGCTACGGTGACTTGTATGCCCGACACCCCCACCCCGCCCGCCGGCACCCCCACCCCACCCTCCGGCACCCCGGTCCCACCGCCCGTGATCCTCGGTGACGAGCCCGGCTCCTTCCCCCACGCCGTCCTCGCCGAGCGGCACCCGGCGATCATCCGGCAGGTGCGGGACGCCTTTCCCTACGACCCCGCCGTGCACCGGGCCCTGGACGCCCTGCTGGAGAGCTGTCTCAAGGGCGTCGTCGAGCCGCTCCCCGCCGACGCGCACGACGCAGGCCGCTGGCGGGAGTGGGGCCTCGACGCGTACGCGGGCCGGTCCTGGTTCGAGGTGCCGTGGCTGTGGTCGGAGAGCTACTTCTACCGCCGACTCCTCGACGCGGTCGGCTACTTCGGCAGCGGCGTCTGGCGGGGCATCGACCCGTTCCAGCCCTTCAAGCGCGCCGAACTCGACGCACCGGAGACGGCTGAGGAACTGGCCGCGCTCGACGCCCTGCGGCCCCGCCCGGCCGCCGAACGCGCCCGCGCCCTGCTCCACGGCTCCCTCTGGGGCAACCGCGCCGACCTGGGCTTCCGCCTCTCCGACGCCGACGCCGAGACACGGGACGCCGCACCGGGACTCGTCGCCGACGACGGCGAGGCCCTGTGGGCGCTGCTCCCGGCCGGTCGGAGGACCCCCGGCACGGTCTGTCTGATCGCCGACAACGCGGGCCGCGAACTGGTCCCCGATCTGCTCCTCGCCGCCCACCTCCTCGAACAGGGCCGGGCCGGCCGGGTCGTGCTGCACGTCAAGCCGTACCCGTACTACGTCTCCGACGCCACGCCCGCCGATGTCGTCGACGCGCTCCGCACGCTCACGACCGCCCCGGGCGAGGCCGCCGCCTACGGCCGCCGGCTGTGGGCCGCGACGGCGGACGGCACCCTCGCCGTCCGCGCCCACCCCTTCGCCGCGGCGCCGCTGCCGTACGCCGACCTGCCGCCCGACCTGCGCGCGGAGTTCGCCGCGGCCGACCTGACGATCGTCAAGGGCGACCTCAACTACCGCCGCCTGGTGGGCGACCGCCGCTGGCCCCCCACCACCCCGTTCGCCGACACCGTCGGGTACTTCCCCGGCCCGGTCGCCGCCCTGCGTACCCTCAAGTCCGAAGTGATCACCGGGCTGACCGGGGCGACGGAGTCCGCTCTGGACGCGGCGGAGGGCGGGAACTGGCGCACCGCGGGCACCCATGCGCTGATCCAGGTCAGGGGCTGACCCGGGGGAGCGGGGCGGACCGTGCCGATTCGCAAGCCCGGCCGCCCCGTTCACGCGATGGTGTGATCATGTGCGGCCGCACGGATGGGTGTCGGGGGCCCCGGGTAGGGCCCCGGCCATGAAGCAGCCGTTCGAACTCCCGCACTTCTACCTGCCGCACCCCGCGCGGCTGAACCCGCACGTCGAGGAGGCGCGTGCCCACTCGACCCGCTGGGCGCGCGACATGGGCATGCTGGAGGGGTCCGGGATCTGGGAGCAGGCCGACCTGGAGGCGCACGACTACGGCCTGCTCTGCGCCTACACCCACCCCGACTGCGACGGCCCGGCGCTGTCGTTGATCACGGACTGGTACGTGTGGGTGTTCTTCTTCGACGACCACTTCCTCGACATGTTCAAGCGCACCCCCGACCGCGCCGCCGGCAAGGCCCATCTGGACCGGCTCCCGCTGTTCATGCCGCTGGACCCGGCGGCGGACGTGCCCGAGCCGCGCAACCCGGTCGAGGCGGGTCTGAAGGACCTGTGGGCGCGCACCGTGCCCGCCATGTCGCAGGACTGGCGGCGCCGTTTCGCCGTGGCCACGGAACACCTCCTCAACGAGTCGATGTGGGAGCTGTCCAACATCGACGGGGGGCGGATCGCCAACCCCGTCGAGTACATCGAGATGCGCCGCAAGGTGGGCGGCGCCCCCTGGTCGGCGGGTCTCGTGGAGTACGCCACCGCCGAGGTGCCCGCCTCCGTCGCCGGAACGCGGCCGCTGCGGGTGCTGATGGAGACGTTCTCCGACGCCGTGCACCTGCGCAACGACCTGTTCTCCTACCAGCGCGAGGTCGAGGATGAGGGGGAGAACAGCAACGGCGTGCTGGTCCTGGAGACCTTCTTCGGCTGCACCACCCAGGAGGCCGCCGACACCGTCAACGACATCCTGACCTCCCGCCTCCACCAGTTCGAGCACACCGCGTTCACCGAAGTGCCCGCGCTCGCCCTGGAGAAGGGCCTGCGCCCCGACGAGGTCGCCGCCGTCGCCGCGTACACCAAGGGCCTTCAGGACTGGCAGTCCGGCGGCCACGAGTGGCATCTGCGCTCCAGCCGCTACATGAACCAGGGCGCCGTCTCCACGGCCCCCTGGCAGCGGCTGACGGGCCCGGGCACCGCCGCCGCCGACGTCGTGGCACTCCTCGCCCCGGCCGCCGCGGTGGGGGCACCTCCCACGTCTTCCGGGCAGTGGGGGAGCTTGCGGGCGTACGCGCACGTGCCGTTCCAGAAGGTCGGGCCGTCGCTGCTGCCCGACTTCCTCATGCCGTACCAGGTCGAGCTCAGCCCCCACCTGGCCGCGGCCCGGCCCCGTCTGAAGGAGTGGATGCACGGGACGGGCATGCTGGCCGAGGGCGTCTGGGACGAGGACAAGCTCGACGCCTACGACCTCCCGCTGTGCTCGGCCGGTCTCGATCCGGACGCCACGCCCGAGGCCCTCGACCTCAGCGCCGGCTGGCTCGCCTGGGGCACCTACGGCGACGACTACTACCCCCTGGTCTTCGGCCGCCGCCACGACCTGGCCGCCGCCCGCCTCACCACCGCCCGCCTCTCGGCCTGCATGCCCGTCGAGGACGAGCCGGTGCCCGTCGTGCCCGTCAACGGCATGGAGCGCGGCCTGATCGACCTGTGGGCCCGCACCACCGCGGGCCTCACCCCCGACGAGCGGCGCCCGCTGCGCGCCGCCGTCGACAAGATGACCGAGAGCTGGCTGTGGGAGCTGTCCAACCAGCTCCAGAACCGCGTCCCCGACCCGGTCGACTACCTGGAGATGCGCCGCGCCACCTTCGGCTCCGACCTCACCCTGAGCATGTGCCGCAGGGGCCGGGGTCCCGCCGTCCCGCCGGAGATCTACCGCACCGGCCCCGTGCAGGCCCTGGAGAACGCCGCCATCGACTACGGCTGCCTCACCAACGACGTGTTCTCGTACCAGAAGGAGATCGAGTACGAGGGGGAGATGCACAACGCGATCCTCGTCGTGCAGAACTTCTTCGGCTGTGACTACCCGGCCGCGCTCGGCGTCGTCCATGACCTGATGACCCAGCGGATGCGGCAGTTCCAGCACATCGCCGCGCACGAACTACCCGTCCTGTACGACGACTTCGAGCTGTCCGCCGAGGCCCGCGCCGCCCTGGAGGGCTATGTGGCCGACCTCCGGAACTGGATGGCGGGCGTCCTGCACTGGCACCGCGAGGTCGACCGTTACAAGCCGGACTTCCTGGCCCGGCGCGTCCACGGCTTCGTCCCGGACCACGTCCCCCGGCCCCCGTCGCCCACCTGACGGGTCAGACGGGCTGACGCTCCGCCCGGGCGGCGTGCCCGACCGCGGCTCGCGCCAGCGCCCGCACGACCGGGTGCGGGCGCGAGCCGTCGCCGGACAGCTCCGGCTGGAACAGGGAGGCCAGGAAGAAGGGATGGCCCGGGAGTTCGGCGATCCGGACGTGCCCGTCCTCGTCGTGGCCCGAGAAGCGCAGCCCGTGGGCGCGCAGGGCGTCGAGGTGGCGGGAGGGGCCGTAGGCGCAGAAGTAGCGCTCGACCGTGCGCTCCGAGCCGATCACGGACTCGGCGAGGGAGCCCGGCTCGATGGTGACGACCCCCTCGTGGCCCACGAGCGAGCAGGCCAGCGGCGCGATGAGGAAGTCCTCCGCGTCGGGGTCGTTCTCGGCGTGGGCCACGTGCGCCAGTCCGCACACGTTCCGCGCGAACTCCAGCAGGGCGTGCTGGAACCCGCCGCAGGTGCCGAGGAAGGGGATGCCCGTCTCGCGCGCGGTGCGGATCGCGGCCAGCACGCCCGCCTCGCTGCGGTACGGGCTGCCCGGCAGCACCCACACCGCGTCGAAGCCGCGCACCGCGTCGGGTGCCTCCGCGTCCTCGGACGAGATCCAGTAGGCGTCCAGGACCAGCCGGTCCCGGGCGGCGAGGGCGTCCAGCAGGAGGGGGACGCGGGTGTGCGAGACGACATGGGGGGAGCGGTCGCCGACCAGGGCGACTTTGGCGATCCGAGCTGTGGTTTCCGTCATGTTCCTCATCGTGGGCGCGGCACCCCGTTCACGTCCAACGATGATTTCCGGTCCTTCCATAAGCAGTCCTGATGACAGGGGGGGACACTGGTCCGTATGGACCCGCACCTCCTGCGCACCTACGTCACCGTCGCCCGCCTCGCCTCCTTCTCCGAGGCCGCCCGGGAACTCGGCTACACCCAGTCGGCCGTCTCCCAGCACATCGCAGCCCTGGAACAGGACCTCGGCGCGGCGCTGCTCACCCGCCGTCCCGTCACCCCCACGGCGGCCGGTGAACGGCTCCTGGAGCACGCGGGCCCGCTGCTGCTGCGGCTGGAGGCGGCCCGCGCGGACGTCGTACGGATCGCCGCCGCGCCCGCGCACGGACTGACCCTGGCCACCTCGCCGACCGCCCTCGTCCCGGCCGCCCTCGCCGCGCTCCCGGCCGCCGGGGTGACCCTGCGCGTCCTGGCCCGAGACGAGGTGCCGGCCGCCGTCGCCGCCGGCACCGCCGACCTCGGCCTCGTGGACGGTCTGGCCGCGCCCAGCGACCCGCTCCGGCTGCCCGACGTGGCGCCGCTGACCACGTACGGCGTGGCCGAGGAGCCCGTGTGCGTGCTGCTGCCCACCGCCCACCCGCTGGCCCGCCGCACCGGCCTGCGCCTCGGCGACCTCGCCGACGCCCGTTGGCTGGACGCCCCCGACACGGCCCTGCCGCTGTCCCACCTGCGCGCGGCGCACGGCGGCCGCGGCTTCCGGGCCGCCCTGCGCTACGACGGCACCGACGTCCGGCTGCTGACCGCGCTCGCCGCCGCCGGCCACGGCCTCGCGCTGCTGCCCCGCTCGGCGGCCACCGCGGTGCCCGGCGCGGTCGCGGTGCCGCTCACCGAGCCCCGGGTCGTCCACCGGACCGAACTCGTCCACTCCGGCACGCCGTCGGGCGCGGCGCTGGCGCTGACGGAGGCGCTGTCCGCGCGGAAGGCGCCGGTGCCGTAGGGACCGGCCGTACCGCTGCTGCCCGCGAGTCAGTCTCACTCGTTCGTGGCAGGTCGTCGGCGGGCGCGCCGGGTAGGGCACCAGCCGGAGGCGATCCATGGAACAGACCGCGTTGGAACAGACCGCGTCGGAACAGACCGCGTTGCGTCCCAAGCCCCTGCCCGGCGGGGAGCCCGGGGGCGGCGCCGAGCGGGGCGGCCGGGCCCGCCGCCCGCGCCCGGGCCGCCGCGGGGGCCGGCCGAGGGGCGCCCTGCCCGGCCTGCTCGCCGGGGCGGCGCTGCTGCTCTGCGGCGTCGGCCTCGGCACGGCCGGGGAGGCCGTGATCGGGACGGACGGGCTCGCGGGGCTGCCGCGGGAGACGGTACGGGGCCTCGTCGGCCGCGCGCTTCCCGGCGCCGCCCGACCCGCCACGCCGACCCCGCGGGGCGCCCACGCCGCGCTGGGCCTGGAGGCCGTGGACGCCGGGCGGGCAGGTGCCCGGATCGTCGCCGTCCACGCGCCCGGCCCCGGGTGGACCGCCGGGCTGGAGCGCGGTGACGTCGTGCTGGTGTTCGACGGGACGCGCATCGACTCGGCGGCCGATCTGGCGCGCGCGGTCGAGGAGGCGCACCCGGGCCGCCGGGTGGCGCTGACCGTCCGTCACACAGACGGGGCGTACCGGAGGCTGCGGGTGACGCCCGGTGTGGTCGTGTGAGGTCACACGGTCCGGAAGCGGCTGGTGAGCCGGTGCTCGTCGTCCAGGACGGGGCAGCTCCTGCGCGTCCGCCGTCCCGTGATCCGCGATGTCCCGTGACCAGCAGGGCGTCGATCCGTCCGGCCCCCTCGGCCGGCGGCGGCTAACGGATTGTCGTCACGTAAACATGAGTGCTAACGGGCAATCGGCCGGCAACCCTCAGGCGGTCCGTCGCACCACTGGTCACAGCCGCCCCCTCGGGGCCACCATGAGCCCATGTCCGGCACCCTTCGCCGACCGGACCCGGCACCACCGTCCGAGCCGCGCGAACCGGCTCGCGCGGCTCCCGCTGTCCGGGCAGGATGCTGCCCGTAGTCACCGTCACCACCGAGGGAGACCCGGATGACCGGCACCGCGCCCGCGCCCTTCACCGCCGACGACTACCGGGCCCGTATGGAACGGGCCGCGCGCGAGGCCGCCGCCGCCGGACTCGCCGGGCTGCTCGTGGCCCCCGGACCCGACCTCGTCTGGCTCACCGGCTACGCGCCGCCCGCCGCCACCGAGCGGCTCACCCTGCTCGCCCTCGCCCCCGGCCGCGACCCCGTCCTCGTCGTCCCCACCCTGGAGGCCCCGGACGCGGCGAAGGCGGCCGGCGCCCCGGCGCTCACCCTGCGGGACTGGACCGACGGCAAGGACCCCTACGCCGTCACCGCGGGGCTGCTCGACGCGCGCGGCCGGTTCGGCGTCAGCGACAACACCTGGGCCCTGCACCTGCTGGGCCTGCAACGGGCCCTGCCGGGCACCTCCTACGCCGCCCTCACCGAGGTCCTGCCGATGCTGCGGGCCGTGAAGGACCCGGCCGAGCTGGAGCTGATGGCCGCCGCGGGCGCCGCCGCCGACCAGGTGTTCGAGGAGATCCGCACCGTGCCCTTCGCCGGGCGCCGTGAGGCCGAGGTCGGCGCCGACCTCGCCGGCCTGCTGCGCCGGTTCGGGCACTCCCGGGTCGACTTCACCATCGTCGCCTCCGGCCCCAACGGCGCCGACCCGCACCACGAGGTCGGCGACCGCGTCATCGAACGCGGCGACATGGTCGTCCTCGACTTCGGCGGCCTGAAGGACGGCTACGGCTCCGACACCTCCCGCACCGTCCACGTCGGCGAACCCACCGACGAGGAACGCCGGGTCCACGACCTCGTCCGCGAGGCCCAGGAGGCCGGCTTCCGGGCCGTACGCCCCGGGGTCGCCTGCCAGGAGGTCGACCGGGCCGCCCGCGCCGTCATCGCCGACGCCGGGTACGGCGCGTACTTCATCCACCGCACCGGCCACGGCATCGGCGTCACCACCCACGAGCCGCCGTACATGATCGAGGGTGAGGAACAGCCCCTCGTGCCCGGCATGTGCTTCTCCGTGGAGCCCGGCGTCTACCTGCCCGGCCGGTTCGGGGTACGCATCGAGGACATCGTCACCGTCACGGAGGACGGCGGCCGCCGGCTCAACGACACCACCCGCGAACTGGTCGTCGTCGACTGAGCCCGCCCCGCACACCCACCCCCAGGAGTCCGGCACCCACCCGAACGGCGACGACGCGATCATGACCCAGGCACCGACACCCACCGCGGACACCGTCCGCCGACTGGTCCGCGCGCTCCTCAAGGAGGGCGACCGCGGCGGACCGGGACCCCAGGTGCGGCCCGTCGCCGAGGAGGGCGGGCACTGGACCTGGTGGGTCGGTACCCGCCATGTGCTGCGGCTCGCCCCCGACCACGACGCCACCGTCCGTCAGCGCCGCGAACTGCGGCTGCGCGACCTCGTCCGCCCACACGTCCCCGTCGCCCTGCCGACCGGTGTCGCGCACGGCGAGTGGTCGCCCGGTCTCACCTACACCCTGGACACCAAGGTGCCCGGCGGCACCGCCGAGGAGCACGAGGTGTCCGCCGTCGGCGAGGCCGACCTCGCGGGCCTCCTCGGCGGGCTGCGCGAGGTGCCGCCCCGGCAGGCCGAGGCGATCGGCGTGCCGCGCACCGCGCCGCGCTCCCTGGAGGCGCTGCGCCGCATGGCCGTGGCCGCCGCCGGCACCCTCGCCCGCGCCGACGAGTTCGACCCGGGGCGCCTGCACCAGCTCACCCAGGCCGGCGCGGCCCAGCTCGCCGCGCAGCCCGCCAGCGCCGTGCTCGTCCACCACCGGCTGCGCGGGGACCATCTCGTGGTCAGCGCCGACGGCCGGGTGCGGGGCGTCCTCGACTGGACGGACGCCGTGATCGGCGACCCCGCCGAGGACATCGCTGGACTCGCCCTCGCCGTGGGCTCCGGCGCCGCCGTCCGCGCCGCCACCCTCGCCGGCTACGGCGCCCGCCCCTGCCTGCGCGGCCTCTGGCTGGCCCGCTGCGACGCCGTCACCGGCCTCGCCGACCGCCTCACCGGCCACGGCACGACCCCGCTTCCCCTCCTGCACGCCCAACTCCGCCACGCCTGGGAGCCGATCCTCCTGGAGAGAACGACGGAATTCCGGGAGGACGACGAGTAGGGCGCCCGCAGGCGCCCTGCCAGGGGCGCGGGGAAGCCGCTCACTCCTGCAACAGCACCACGCACGACTCCCCGGGCACATGCAACAGCCCGTCCGGCCCCGGGGCGGAGACCGGCTCCCACGCGGCGAGCACCCGGGCCGGCCGCGGCCCCAGCGGGATCGCCGCCGACGCCCCGCCCAGGTTCACCGCCACCCGTACGTCCCCGCGCCGGAAGGCGAGCCAGCGGGCCCCGGCGTCCACGGCGACCTTGGTGTCCGCGAGGTCGGGATCGGTGAGGTCAGGCTGGGCGTGCCGCAGGGCGATCAGCTCGCGGTACCAGGCCAGCACCCGCGCGTGGGGCTCGCGCCGCGGCTCGGACCAGTCCAGGCAGGAGCGGTCCCGGGTCGCCCGGTCCTGCGGATCCGGTACGTCCGCCTCGGCCCAGCCGTGCGCCGCGAACTCCCGGCGCCTGCCCCGCCGTACCGCCTCGGCCAGCCCGGGATCGGTGTGGTCGGTGAAGTACTGCCAGGGCGTGCCCGCCGCCCACTCCTCGCCCATGAACAGCATCGGCGTGAACGGCGCCGTCAGCGTCAGCGCCGCCGCGCAGGCGAGCAGCCCCGGCGACAGGGCCGCCGCGAGCCGGTCGCCCTGCGCCCGGTTGCCGACCTGGTCGTGGGTCTGGGAGTAGCCCAGCAGCCGGTGCGCGGCGACGCGGGAGCGGTCCAGCGGTCGCCCGTGGTGCCGCTCCCGGAAGCCGGAGTACCCGCCGTCGTGGAAGTACCCGCCGGTGAGGGTCCGGGAGAGCGCGGCGAACGGATCGCGCGCGAAGTCGGCGTAGTAGCCCTGGGACTCCCCGGTGAGCGCGGTGTGCAGGGCGTGGTGGAAGTCGTCGTTCCACTGGGCGTGCAGCCCCAGTCCGCCCTCGCTGCGGGGCGTGATCAGCCGGGGGTCGTTCAGGTCGGACTCGGCGATCAGGAACAGCGGCCGGCCCGTGTCCGCGGCGAGCGCGTCCACCGCCGCCGACAGCTCCTCCAGGAAGGGGTACGCCCGGGTGTCGACGAGCGCGTGCACCGCGTCCAGCCGCAGCCCGTCGAGCCGGTAGTCCCGCAGCCAGGCCAGCGCGCTGCCCAGCAGATACGCCCGCACCTCGTCCGAGCCGGGCGCGTCCAGGTTGACGGCCGCCCCCCAGGGCGTGTGGTGGCGCTCGGTGAAGTACGGGCCGAACTCGGGCAGGTAGTTCCCGGACGGGCCCAGGTGGTTGTGCACGACGTCCAGGACCACGCCCAGGCCGAGTCCGTGCGCCCGGTCGACGAACCGCTTCAGCCCCTCGGGACCGCCGTACGGCTCGTGCACCGCCCAGGGCGCGACCCCGTCGTACCCCCAGCCGTGCCGCCCGGGGAACGGGCAGAGCGGCATCAACTCGACGTGGGTGACACCGAGTTCGGCCAGATGCTCCAGGCGTGCGGCGGCCGCGTCCAGGGTCCCCTCGGCGGTGAACGTGCCCACGTGCAGCTCGTAGAGGACCGCGCCCGGCAGCGGGCGCCCCGACCACGGGACACGCCAGTCGTGGCGGCCGTGGTCGACGACCGCGCTCAGCCCGTCCGGCCCGTCCGGCTGGCGGCGCGAACGCGGGTCCGGGCGGACCGGGCCGTCGTCCACCGCGAAGCCGTACCGCGAGCCGTCCGCGGCCTCCGCCTCCCCCGTCCACCAGCCGGCCCGCTCCGCATCCGGCCGCAGCGCGCGCGTGACGCCGTCGCACTCCAGCGTCACCCGGCCTGCCTGTGGTGCCCACACCTCGAACTGCACGGACGGTTCCCCTTACGTCTGCTCACCGTGATGTAGCCGGGTCCATCGTGCGGCAAACGGCATCCGTCGAGCGCAGCAACACCCCCGTCGCGGGGGGTGTCTTCGGCCACGCGCGCGGGCAGGTGTTCACCCGTTTTCTGGACACCCGGCATTCCCTGACCGACAATCACCAGCGTGACGTCGTCCTTCGAGGTGAACCCGTACCCCGCGCGGCTGTCCGACGCGGAGCGCGACAGGGCGCTGAAGGTGCTGCGTGACGGCGTCGCCATGGGCCGGCTGTCGCACGACACCTTCATCCGGCGCATGGAACTCGCGCTCGCCGCCCGCCGCTCCGACGAACTGGTCGCGCTCACCGCCGACCTGCCCAAGGAGAACCGGCTCTCCCGGGTGGTCTTCGGCTCCGTCGAGGCCGTCTCCGGGTTCACCGTGCGGCTGCGCCGGGCCTGGCAGGCCGAGCGGCTGCCCAAGCTGCTGCTGCCGCACCCCGGCACCGAACAGGCGCTGCGGATCGGCCGCGACCCCGTCAACGGGCTGCGGCTGACCCACGAGAGCGTCTCGCGGGTGCACGCCGAACTCACCCGCCAGGGCGGCATGTGGGTGCTGCGCGACCTCGGTTCCACCAACGGCACCACCGTCAACGGCCGCCGGGTCATCGGTGCCGCCGTCGTCCGCGAGGGCGACCAGGTCTCCTTCGGGAACATCGCGTTCCGCCTCTCCGTGAACTGAACCCGCCCGCCGCCGGGGCCTCCCCGCACCCGCTCGACCGGCTTGCCCGGGTAACGGCCGATACGGCGGTGTTGACGTACCCCCGCGCCATGACTCAGGGTGCGTACACCGGATACGCCCGGTGAAGCGACGGCGCCGTCATGGAGGTGTGCCCTGCCGCCACTCCTCCGTTACCCGACCGTGGACGAACTCGCTGCCCGCGCCGCCGCGCTCGTCGCCCGCCACCCCCGGGACGCCCGGCTGCGCCGCTTCGGGCTCTCCCGCGCGGGCACCCCGCTGTTGCTGCTCTCCGTCGGCCGGGGCACCCGGCAGGTCCTCGTCGTCGCCGGACCGCACGCGAACGAGCCCGTGGGCGGCGCCACCGCCCTCAGACTGGCCGAGCGGGCCCTCGCCGACCCCCGGCTCACCGAGGGCGCCGACGCCACCTGGAACCTGCTGCTCTGCCTCGACCCCGACGGCCTGCGCCGCAACGAGGGCTGGCTGACCGGCCCCTACAGCCTCGGCCGCCACTTCCGGCACTTCTTCCGGCCCGGCTTCCTGGAGCAGCCCGAGTGGCTGCCCGACGGGGCGGCCGCCGCCGCGCTCCCGGAGACCCGGGCGCTGCTCCGCCTCCAGGACGAACTGAAACCTTTCTTCCAGTGCTCGCTGCACGGCGTCGACGTCGGCGGCGGCTTCGTCGAACTCACCCGCGACCTGCCCGGCCTCGACCGCCGTGTGGCCTACGCCGCCGCCCGGCTCGGCATTCCGCGCGAACTCGGCGCGTACGACGCCCTCCACTGGCCGGTGCTGGGACCCGCCGTCTACCGCATCCCGCCCCCGCGCCGACGCGGACTGGCCGCCGCCATCACCGAGGCCGCCGTCGAGTCGACCTGGTACCACCCGCACCGCCACGGCACGCTCACGGCGGTCGTCGAGGCGCCCATGTGGGGTGTGGCCGCCGTCGAGGACGGCTCCCCGCCCGCCGACCGGGACGCGGAGCTGCGCGCCGTGAGCGGCACCCTGCGCCACGACACCCGGCTGCTGGCGGACCTCCTCGCCCGGGTGCGGCCCCGGCTGCCCGGCACCCCCGAGGCCGACCGGCTGCTCGCGCCCGTCGACGACTACCTTCTGGTCTGCCCCGGACTCGCCGACGCCTGGGACCCCGACACCGCCGACCCCGGGCGGCCCCTCCCGCCGCTCACCGCCGCCCATCTGACGGCCCTGCGCATCGCGGGCCGGCGCATCGCCGTCCGCACGGCGGGCCTGCTGCACCAGCTCGTCACCGGCGCCGGGCAGGACCCCGCGGGCGCCCTGCCGGAGCTGGACGCGCTCATCGACCACTGGTGCGCCGCCTTCCGGGACGACTGCCAGGCCCGCTGGGTCCCGGTCGCCCGCCAGGCGGAGTACCAGGCGCGGGTGGTGCTCGCGGCGTTCGAACTGGCCGGCCGGCCCCCTCGGCCCACGCGTTCGGGTGAGCCGGACTGGGGAACCCAGGCCGCCGTGCCGATGCACCGGGAATGAGACACTCGCACTCCCTCGCCCCGGTGCCCCTGCGGCGCGTCCTGCTGCCCGCCGCGGCCGCCCTCCTCCTCGCCGCCGGTGCCGCTCCCGCCCGGGCCGCCGCCCAGGACCCCCAGCCCGCCAACTGGCTCCAGCTCTCCGTCACCCGCGACACCGCCCCCACCGACGGCACCCGGGCCACCCTGCTGCTGTGCGGCCCGCCCCAGGGCCACCGGCGCGCCGCCGAGGCCTGCGACCAGCTCACCGCGGTGAACGGCGACCTCCGGGCCCTCCCGGCCGCCCACGACACCGTCTGCACCCTCGTCTACGCCCCGGTGACGGCCCACGCGAGCGGACAGTGGAACGGGCGGGCCGTCGCGTACACCCAGACCTTCTCCAACGCCTGCGAGATGGCGGCCCGAACCGGCGCGGTGTTCGCCCTGGACGACACCGCTGCCGACGCCCCTGGAGCCTGACCGCGCCGCGCCGGCGGGGCGGTGCTGGGGCCGCGTGCCCTGCGCCGTCCCGTCCGCCTGCGAGACGGCGGTCCGCACCGGCGCGGTGTCCGCCCTACGACGACACCGCTGCCGGTGCGCCTGGAGTCTGACCGCGTCGGGCCGGTGGGGCGGCGGGCGCCGCGTGCCCTACGCCGCTCCCGCGCGCGCGTGCAGGGCCGCCGCGACGACGGTACGGCTCTGGTGCTCCACCTGGTGCTCCAACGGCACCCAGCGGGCGCCGAAGCGCACGGCGAACGCGTCGCTCCACCTCCCGACGAGCTGTTCCAGCCGCGGCGCGGCGTGGTCGTCGCTCTCCTGCAGCACCCGCCACAGCATCGCCGCCGCCCGCAGCGGCAGCCGCCGGGCGAAGGCGTCCACACTGCCGACGTACGCCATCGTCGTGTCGGCGGGCGGGGTGTGGGTCCAGTCCGAGGCCAGGCCCGGCACCACCTCCAGCCCCCACCGCGCCGCCCGCAGCAGCGGCCCGTCCACGCCCTCCAGCCGCGGCAGCGCCTCGGCGAGCACCCCCTCCACCTCCCGCGCGTCCCGCAGCAGCCGCTCCGCCAGACGCCGGATCGCCGCGGCCGGCTCCGGGTGCGGCGCGGAGTCGTCCACCAGGTCGCTCGCCCACATCGGCACCTCCACCACCGCCGTCAGACCGCCGTAGCGATGCGCGTGGTACCAGGTGCTGTGCCGGGCGTCGTCCGGCATGCTCGGGTACGCCGCGCCCGCGTCGGCGTCCGGCATGACCCGCACCCCCGGTCCGGAGGCCGGCCAGCCCGCCGCGTCCGAGGCGCCCGTCTCGACCGGGATGTGCAGCTGCGCCGCGGACTTCGCGAACGGCTCGGCGAGCCCCGGGATGTCCTTCGTCAGCTGCACCCAGCTGCCGCCCAGATCGGTGCCGTGCAAAGTCACCTGGAGGTAGGGCCGCAGTTCGTCGATGACCCGGGTCAGCGCACGGGTCTCGGGCGGCAGCCGGTCGGGCGGCAGCACGGCGGGCGACCACTCCGGCTGCTCGGGCCCCGCGGGCCGGAAGAACCCCAGGTGGTACTCCAGCAGACTGCGCGGTGCGGGCGTGACATGCAGACTCGCGCCGTCCGGATCCGCGCACAGCAGGAAGTGCCAGGAGGTGCCGCTGCGCAACTCCCGCTCTTCCAGCACCCGTTCGGCCAGGCACAGCAGGGTCGGGCCACCGGTGGGCTCGTTGGCGTGGGCACCCGCGACGACCAGCACCGCCCGCCGGGCGCGCCCGACGGACAGCAGATGCAGCGGACGGCCCGCGCGGGAGAGCCCCACCTGGCGCAGGGCGCACAGTCCGGGATGCCGTGCCGTCAGGGCCCGGGCGCTGGCCGTCAGTTCGGTCACCGTGGGGTAGCGCAGCACCGGCAGGAGACTCACCCCCGTCATGTCCGACCGGCTTCGCTCTCCGCAGTACCCCACGGACTGGGTGAACTGTCAAGAACACCCAGGGGGAGCCTCCCGGGGGCGCCCGGAGGCACGTGCCGCCGGGCCCGGCGACGGCCCGGCGGCCCGCTCAGTCCGCGCGTTCCAGCAGCGCCACCGGCAGCTGAGCGAAGAGATCCGCCACGCGCGCGTGCCCCTCGAACACCCGCCCCGGCACCAGGACGTCGGCCCACCGTCCCGGCGGCAGCGGCAGCCGGGTCTCCCGCCACCCGCCCGCCGCAGCCAGCCGCAGCGACAGCCGGGTCACCGCCGTGACCGTCTCCCCCGAGCGCGCGAACGCCAGGCAGTGCTCCCCGGCCGGACCCTCGGCGGCCAACGGCTCGTACGCCGCCGCCGTCCCGAAGGCGGCCGGCCGGCGCCGGCGCAGCCGCAGCGCGGCCCGGGTCACCGCCGCCTTGGTGCCGCGCTCCTCGGGCGGGAACCGCACGGGACGCCGGTTGTCCGGGTCCACCAGGGTGCGGCAGTCGTCCTCGGTGCCCTGGTAGACGTCCGGCACCCCCGGCATCGTCAGATGCACCAGCGCCGTACCGAGCACATTGGCCCCGATGTGCGGCTCCAGCGCCCGCCGCAGCGCCGCCACCCGCTCCCCGGGCGCCCCGCACGGGCCCGCCGCGACGAACGCGGCCACCGCCTCCTCGTACGGCGCCTCCTGCTCGGTCCAGCTCGTGCGCAGGCCGGCCTCGCGCACATGCTTCAGCAGCGCCTCCCGGACGCGCTCCCGGTCCGCCGGGCCGAGCCCGAACACCGTCTGCCACGCCGCCCACGCGAGCTGACCGTCCGGCGCCTCGGCCTCCGCGCGCGTGGCCTGCTCCAGGACCTCCGCCCAGCGCTCCGGGCACTCGGTGAGCACGGCCAGCGCGGCCCGTACGTCGGCGCTGCGCTTGGTGTCGTGCGTGGAGACGACCGTGCCGCCCGCCGGCCAGTCGCGCTGCACGCGTGCGCAGTACGCGTGGAACTCCGCCGGGGACACCCCGGGGCGGCCCGGTTCGCCGCCCACCTCGTTCGCCGCGAGCAGCGGCACGTACCGGTAGAACGCGGTGTCCTCCACGGACTTGGCGCGCAGCGCGGACGCCGTCTGCGCGAACCGGGCCCGGAACTCCGCGCGCAGCGGCCCCCGGCCGCCGAGCACCAGCGTCCGCACCGCGTCGACGGCGCCCGCCTCCTCCGCCACCGTGAACACCGCGCGGGCCTCCTCGGCCGCCTTCTCGGTGACGACGGCGGCCGCGTCGCCCGAGGCGTACGGCCGGTAGACCTCCATCCGGACCAGCAGCTCCTCCAGCGCCGTGCGCAGCGCCCACGGCGCCCGGTCGCGCAGGACCGGTTCCGGGGCGTCCGCGCAGATCCGCGAGGCGAGCCGGGTCAGCCGGTCGCGTTCCGCCGCCAGCTCGTGCGCCAGCACCTCGTACGCAGCACGTCGCGCGGTCGCCGCCCAGTCGCCGCCGCGGTCCGCCTGCGGGGCGGCGAGACGCCGGTAGAGGCCCAGCAGCTCCCGGGCGCCCGCGGGGTCCGTGAAGAGCCCGTCGACGTGGCGCAGGGCGTCGTAGCCGGTGGTGCCGGCGACCGGCCAGGAGTGCGGCAGCCGCTCCCCGTCCGCGAGGATCTTCTCCACCACCGTCCAGCGGCCGCCGCCGGCCTCGTGCAGCCGCTCCAGATAGCCGTCGGGGTCGGCGAGCCCGTCCGGGTGGTCGATCCGCAGCCCGTCGAGGACGCCCTCGTGCAGCAGCCGCAGGACCGTGCCGTGGGTGGCCTCGAAGACCTCCGGGTCCTCCACCCGCACCCCGATCAGCTCCGAGATGCTGAAGAACCGCCGGTAGTTCAGCTCGGTGCGGGCCAGCCGCCACCACACCGGCCGGTACCACTGGGCGTCCAGCAGCTGCGGCAGCGGCAGCTCGGCGGTGCCCTCGCGGAGCGGCAGGACGTGGTCGTAGTAGCGCAGCACCCCGCCGTCGACCCGCAGCCGCTCCAGCTCCGCGCCGACCGGGTGCCCGAGGACCGGGAGCAGCATCCGCCCGCCGCCCGCCTCCCAGTCGATGTCGAACCAGCGCGCGTACGGCGACCCCGGGCCCTCCCGCAGCACCTCCCACAGGGCGCGGTTGTGGCGCGGGCTCATCGCCATGTGGTTCGGCACGAGGTCCGCGACCAGCCCCAGCCCGTGCTCGCGCGCGGTGGCCGCCAGCGCCCGCAGCCCCTCCTCGCCGCCCAGCTCCTCGCGTACGCGCGCGTGGTCCACCACGTCATAGCCGTGCGGGGAGCCCGGCACGGCCTCCAGGACCGGCGAGAGGTGCAGATGCGACACACCGAGCGAGGCCAGGTACGGCACGGCGGCCGCCGCGGCGGCGAACGGGAACGCGGGCTGGAGCTGGAGCCGGTAGGTGGCCGTGGGCGTGACGGGAGCGGGGCGCGCAGGGGTCATGGAGACCTACGTACCCGCCCCGCCCGCTTTCCTGTCACCGGTCACCGGGTGGGCTCAGGCCGGCCGCTGCAGGACCGTCATGCTCCGGTCCGCCAGGGTCAGCCGGTCCCCGGCCTGCACCTTGCGGCCCGCGCCCGGCGCCACCGGCTCCGGGTCGGCGGTGTCCACGACGACCTGCCACTGGCGCCCGTGGTCGACCGGCACCATGAACTCCAGCTCCTTGGGGGAGGCGTTGAACAGCAGCAGGAACGAGTCGTCGGTGATCCGCTCCCCGCGCGGGCCCGGCTCCGAGATCGCGTTGCCGTTGAGGAACACCGACAGCGCCGACGCCTGCGCCCGCTCCCAGTCCCGCTGGGTCATCTCCTCGCCCTCCGGGGTGAACCAGACGATGTCCGACAGCTCGTCGTGGGTGCCCTCCACCGGCCGTCCGTGGAAGAAGCGCCGCCGCCGGAAGACGGGGTGCTCGCGGCGCAGCCGGGTGAGGGCGCGGGTGAAGTCCAGCAGCCCGCTGCCCTCCGCGGGCCAGTGCACCCACGCCAGCTCGCTGTCCTGGCAGTAGGCGTTGTTGTTGCCCCGCTGGGTCCGCCCGAACTCGTCCCCGTGGCTGATCATCGGCACCCCCTGGGACAGCAGCAGCGTGGCGATGAAGTTGCGCATCTGCCGCGCCCGCAGCTCCAGGACCCGCGCGTCCTCGGTCTCGCCCTCGGCCCCGCAGTTCCAGGACCGGTTGTGGCTCTCGCCGTCCCGGTTGTCCTCGCCGTTCGCCTCGTTGTGCTTGTCGTTGTACGCCACCAGGTCGTGCAGGGTGAACCCGTCGTGGCAGGTCACGAAGTTGATGGAGGCCAGCGGACGGCGGCCGTCGTCCTGGTAGAGGTCGGAGGAGCCGGTCAGCCGGGAGGCGAACTCCGCGAGGGTGCGCTGCTCGCCCCGCCACAGATCGCGCACGGTGTCGCGGTACTTGCCGTTCCACTCCGTCCACAGCGGCGGGAAGTTGCCCACCTGGTAGCCGCCCTCGCCCACGTCCCACGGCTCGGCGATCAGCTTCACCTGGGAGACCACCGGGTCCTGCTGCACCAGGTCGAAGAACGAGGACAGCCGGTCCACCTCGTGGAACTGCCGGGCGAGTGTCGCCGCGAGGTCGAAGCGGAAGCCGTCCACATGCATCTCGGTCACCCAGTACCGCAACGAGTCCATGATCATCTGGAGGACGTGCGGCGACCGCATCAGCAGCGAGTTCCCCGTGCCGGTCGTGTCCGTGTAGTAGCGGGCGTCCTCGGCCAGCCGGTAGTACTTCTGGTTGTCGATGCCCCGGAAGGACAGCGTCGGGCCCAGATGGTTGCCCTCGGCCGTGTGGTTGTAGACCACGTCGAGGATCACCTCGATGCCCGCCTCGTGCAGCGCCCGCACCGCCGACTTGAACTCCAGCACCTGCTGGCCCCGGTCGCCCCAGGAGGCGTAGGCGTTGTGCGGGGCGAAGAAGCCGATCGTGTTGTAGCCCCAGTAGTTGTTCAGACCCATGTCGACCAGCCGGTGGTCATTGACGAACTGGTGCACCGGCATCAGCTCCAGCGCCGTCACCCCGAGCCCCGTCAGATGCTCGATCACCGCCGGGTGCGCGAGGCCCGCGTAGGTGCCCCGCAGCTCCTCCGGCAGCCCCGGATGGAGCATCGTCAGGCCCTTCACATGGGCCTCGTAGATCACCGTGCGGTGGTACTCGGTGCGCGGCGGCCGGTCGTCGCCCCAGTCGAAGTACGGGTTGACCACCACCGACGCCATGGTGTGCGGCGCGGAGTCGAGGTCGTTGCGCCTCTCGGGTGAGCCGAAGGGATACCCGTACACCTCCTCGCCCCAGCGGACCGCGCCGGCGACCGCCTTCGCGTACGGGTCGAGCAGCAGCTTCGCCGAGTTGCACCGCAGCCCGCGCGCGGGGTCGTACGGACCGTGCACCCGGAAGCCGTAGCGCTGGCCGGGCATCACGCCCGGCAGGTACGCGTGCCGGACGAACGCGTCGCTCTCCCGCAGTTCCACCGCCGTCTCCGAGCCGTCGTCGTGCAGCAGACACAGCTCTACTCGGTCCGCGGCCTCCGTGAAGACCGCGAAATTCGTGCCGGCGCCGTCGTACGTGGCACCGAGGGGGTACGCCTCTCCAGGCCAGACCTGCATGAACCGACTCTTTCAGGTGTGCCGCCGACCCGGGGGCGCCTTGGCGCCCGAGTCTCGCGGAAACTGATGGAACCGCCTTCGACTTACTGCCCTCTTACCTGTCGACCAGTGCATACGCCGGGCATCCGGCGCGTGCCGCATTCAGTGGGGCAGACAGACGTACTCCCGGCAGCAGGGGGAGTAGGGGGCAATTGTGCGCACGACAGTGCGCCGCCACCTGGGCAAGGTGGTGGCGGGTACGGCCATCGCAGTGGCTTCGACAGCCGTGATGGTCGCGATCACCCTGCCGGGCACGGCGGGGGCGGACGACAAGGCAGGGCAGGGCGGTACCGCCCGGAGCGCCGGGCAGGCGGCCGCCGCCGGCGACAGCGCCGCGGTGCCGCCGGGCGTCGTCCAGGCCGCGCCCGACGAGGGCGAGAAGGGCAAGGGCAGCGACCCGCTCACGGACGACGAGATGAAGCGGGCCGAGAGCGTCGCGCTCAGCCGGCAGGCGTTCAACGCCGCACAGAACGTCGAGGGCGAGCGCGGGCCGCAGCGCCTCGGCGTCGAGCTCGCGGCGCCCGACGCCGGTGAACTCGACGACCCGGACGCGCCCCGGCGCGCCGACGTCACGTTCTACGACTACAAGACGGACACGGTCGTCACCAAGACGGTCAACCTCGACACCGGCAAGGTGGAGAACACCGGCACCCAGCGCGGCGTCCAGCCGCCGCTGAGCGCCGACGAGCAGAACGAGGCGGCGCGGGTGCTCATCGCCGACCCGCTCGGCGCGGGCCTGAAGGCCGACTACAAGGACGCCACCGGCAAGGAGCTCACCTCCCCGGACCAGCTGGAGCTGTCCAGCATGATCTACCACTCGGTGCCGGGCGCCCAGCCGGCCGCACTCGACACCTGCGGTGCGCACCGCTGTGTCCGGCTGCTGCCGAAGGTGAAGAACGGTCCCTGGATCGACTCCCGGTCCCTGGTGATCGACCTCAGCGCCGGCAAGGTCACCAAGCTCAACGGCTGACACGGCCCCGCATCTCCACTTTTCCCACCCGCCACCTCCTGTCAGGGAGTCATGTCCTCATGCGCGTCACCAGAATGAGCCGTACCCAGAAGGGGGCGGCCTTCGGCCTGTCCCTGGCCGCGCTGGCCGCCGGCGCGACCGCCGGGGCCGGCCCCGCCGTCGCCCAGCCGAAAGCCGCGCCCGCCGCCGCGGCCGCCGCCGACTGCAGCGCCGCCTACCGCATCGAACAGAAGCTCTCCACCGGCACCACCTGGCGCATGTGCTGGCGCTACGAGGCCAAGTCCGGCCTCGTCCTCGAGAAGGTCTCCTACCAGCCGCCCGGCGAGACCAAGCCGATCCGCGTCCTCAACAGCGCCAAGATCGCCCAGATCCACGTGCCCTACGACGACGGCAAGAACGAGTACAACGACGTCACCGACTACAACTTCGGCGCCGGGCTGGTCAATCTGAAGCCCGCCGAGTGCCCCGGCGGCACCATCAAGACCATCAAGGTCCCCGAGACCGCCCCGGCCGACTCGAACGTCAAGGGCATGTGCACCACGACCCGGTCGCGCGGCCACGCCTACCGCATGCAGGCCGACAACAACAAGGTCTATCAGGCCCAGGGCAAGGACCTGCTGATCTACACGGTCAACAAGGTCGGCTGGTACGAGTACATGACCGAGTGGCGCTTCTCCGACGACGGCACCGTCAACATGAACGTCGGCGCCACCGGCAGCCTCTCGCCCTTCGACTACGACGCCGGTGACGGCCGCGGCTGGCCGATAGGCAAGGGCGCCCAGGCCAAGGCCACCAGCCACAGCCACAACGTCTTCTGGCGGCTGGACTTCGGTCTCGACGGCTCCTCCGCCAACAGGGTCGAGCAGTACGACTCGAAGGTCAGCGCCCCCGCGAGCGGCCAGCAGGGCCCGACCAACAAGACCACCCGCACCGCCGTCACCAAGGAACTCGCGGGCGACGCCAAGAACATGCGCTGGTGGCGCGTGGTCAGCGCCACCGGCAAGAACAAGGACGGGCACGCCCGCAGCTACGAACTCGTCCCCGGCGCCACCACCAAGTACTCCGGACGCAGCTTCACCAAGCACGACGTCTACTTCACCGAGTACAACAAGTGCGAGATGTACGCCAGCAACAACCCCCTCAACTGCGGTACGGGACACCCGAAGAGCGTCGACGGGTGGGTGAACGGGCAGACCCTGAAGCACCCCGTGGTCTGGGTGAACGTGGGCTTCCACCACATCGCCCGTGACGAGGACCAGCAGCCCATGCCGGTCCACTGGCAGGGCTTCTCCATCGCCCCCCGCGACGTCACCGCCATGAATCCGCTCACGCCGGCCGCGCTCAAGGACGAGAACGGCATCCCGCGCAACGGCGGTTGAGAAACGACCTGCCCATCCGGCTGCACCGCCGACCGGTCCCGGAGTACCCTTCCTTGATCGTTGAGACGGGGAGAGCTCGGGGGAGCGGAAGGCGGTGCTTGGGTGGGCTCGGGAGGGCTGGAGCTGCCCCCTGGTGACGAGGGTCACGAGGGGAGCTCCACAGACATCCCGCCCGGAACGGTGTCCCTGGCCCGGCCGATGGAGACCAATGCCATCGGCCCGGAGCTGGACTGGGACGCCGACGCCTGGCGCGAGGTGCGCACCCGCGCCCAGCGGGCCGGCCGGGCCTACATATGGCTGAACCTGGTCGAACAGCGGCTGCGCGCCGTGGTGGCCGCCGTGCTGCGGCCCATCTACGAACCCGTCCACGGCGACGAATGGGTGGTCGCCGCGGCCGGGCCCGCCGGCCAGGAATGGGTGCAGCGCGCGGTCGCGGTCCGCGAAGTCAGCCGCCGCAAGGGCTACTTGCTCGACCCGGCCGACGACAACGTCATCTCCTTCCTGACGTTGCCCCAGCTGCGCGAGCTGATGGTGCAGCACTGGCCGTGCTTCGAGCCGTACCTCGACGACCGCCGGGACGTCGAACTCGCGCTGGACGAGCTGGAGGTGACCCGCAATGTCGTCTCCCGCAACCGGGCGCTCTCCGAGGCCGTCCTGGGCCAGGCCGAGCGGGCCTCGGCCCGTCTGCTGGAGATGCTCGGCACCGGCGGCGACGTGCCGTCCGCGCGCCGGCTGCCCGTGGACGCCGTCGAGGACCTCGTCGGCGACCGGTACGCGGACGTGGTCGCCGTGCACGCCGACCGGGTCCGGCTGCTGCGCCAGTTCCCCGCCGAGGACATCTTCGACGGCTCGCGCCGCATCGACGCCATCGGCATCGGCCTCAACCTGCTGGTGCAGAACTTCTCCGGCCGCCGTCTGGTCCGCCTCGCCGAGGCGGGCGCCCGGGTCCGGCTGCTCTTCCTCAACCCCGCCTCCAGCGCGGTCAAGCGCCGTGAGCGCGAACTCGGGATGAAACGGGGCGAACTGAGCCGCTCGGTGGAGATGAACATCCTCCACATGCGGCGCGTCCGCTCCCGGCTGCGCGACCCCGGCGCCTTCCAGATCCAGGTGTACGACGAGACGCCCCGCTTCACCGCCTACCTCGTGGACGGCGACGGCACGGACGGCGTCGCGGTCGTCCAGTCCTATCTGCGGCGCATGCGCGGCATGGAGGCGCCGGTGCTGGTGCTGCGCGGCGGCAACCGGGTGGTCAAGCCGGGCGAGGTCGACGAAGGGGGCCTGTTCGCGGCCTACCGCGAGGAGTTCGAGCTCGCCTGGGTGGATTCGCGCCCTGTGTCCTGATTCATCCTCGTGTTTCGTCCGCCCCGTCCGTCTCCTCGGCGGCCTCCTGGGCTGTCTCCTCGCCGTCGTGGGGGCGACGCGGTCCCCTGATTGTCAGTGCCCCGTGCGAAGGTGGGGACCACAAGGGGGAAAGCATCACCGAGAAGGGGGGCCGCCATGGCCTGGTACCAGGAGCTGCTCGTCGGCTTCGACCTGGAGACGACCGGGACCGATCCGCGCGAGGCGCGCATCGTCACGGGCGCCGTGATCGAGGTCGGGGACGGACAGGTCCTCGGGCGCAAGGAGTGGCTGGCGGACCCGGGGGTGGAGATCCCGGCCGACGCGGTCGCCGTGCACGGGATCAGCAATGAGCGGGCCGCCGCCGAGGGCGCTCCCGCCGACCGGGTCGCGGACGCGATCGCCGACGTCCTGACGGGCTACTGGCGCACCGGCGTCCCGGTCGTCGCCTACAACGCCACCTTCGACCTGACCCTGCTCTCCGCCGAACTGCGCCGCCACGGTCTGCCCTCGCTGCGCGAGCGGCTCGGCGGACTCGACCCGGCACCGGTCGTCGACCCGTACACCATCGACCGCTGGGCCGACCGCTACCGCCGCGGCAAGCGCAACCTCGAAGCGGTCTGCGCCGAGTACGGCGTCACGCTCGACTCCGCCCACGACGCTTCCGCCGACGCCCTCGCCGCCGCCCGGCTGGCCCGCGCGATAGCCGTCCGCCACCCCAAGGTCGGCGCCCTCGGCCCGGCGGAGCTGCACCGCCGCCAGATCGAGTGGTACGCGGACTGGGCGGCGGACTTCCAGAACTTCCTGCGCCGCAAGGGCGAGACGGACGCCGTGGTGGACGGCTCCTGGCCGGTCCGCGAACCGGCGGACAGCGGCGTCAAGTAGGACAGGCTCAGAAGGGATACCAGCGCACGGCCGTGTCCCCGTCCCGCAGTGACGCCACCCTGCGCTCGAACTCCGCCAGCGCCTGCGGGTTGGCGGGCGCGTGCTGGGCGACCCAGGCGCAGCTCGCCGTCTCCCGCGCCCCGCGCAGGACCGCAGAGCCCTCCCACTCCCGTACGTCCCAGCCGTAGGCCGCGGTGAAAGAGTCATGGGCGTCGGCGGGCAGCCCGTAGCGGTCGCGGGAGAGGGCCATCACCACCAGGTCGTGCTCGCGCAGATCCGCCGAGACCGTCTCCAGGTCGACCAGGACCGGGCCGTCGGGCCCCACGTGCACATTGCGCGGCAGCGCGTCGCCGTGGATCGGGCCCGGCGGCAGGTGGGGGACCAGCGCGGCCGCGGCCGCCGCGAAGCCGTCGCGGCGCTCGCGCAGATACGCCGCGTCCGCCGGGTCGATCGCGTCGCCGGCGAGCCGCAGCCAGCGCTCCACCCCCGACAGCAGATCCCGGGGCGGCAGCCCGAAGGAGGGGACGGGCAGGGCGTGCAGGGACCGCAGCAGTTCGGCCAGATCCCGCGGTCCGGCCGGCCGTACGGCGTCGGGCAGCCGGTGCCACACCGTGACCGGATGCCCCGCCACGAGCAGCGGCTCGGCCTCGGCCGCCCGTACGGCGGGGACACCGGCCTGTGCCAGCCAGGCGGCGACGTCCAGCTCGCGCCGCGCCCGGCCCAGGAGTTCGGCGTCCCGGCCCACCTTGACGACCAGGTTGCCGGCGGCGAACACCGCGTTCTCCCCCAGGGCGAGGAGCCGCGCGTCCCCCGCGGCGGGGGTCAGCACCCCCGCTGCGGCCAGTACGTCCCGCGCCCTTGCCTCGTCCACCGTCCGCCTCCGTCTCCTCGGTCGATTCCGGCCAGTCTCGCATTCCCCCAGGCCGAGCGCGGTGCGCGCGACCCTGACCGGGGGGCGGCACCGGCCTTTCAGGAGTACCGCGGCGGCGCCGTCGACCTCGACGGACTGCGCACCCGGCCGCAGCGGGACGGCAACCTCGCGATCGCCCGTTACCGGCGCTGACCCGCACCGCCGTGATCGAGGCCAGATCCCGCGCCTGCGACATGATCCGAACGGCAGGCTCTGGTCCGCGCCGACACACACCGAGGGCCCGTCGGTTCCCCTGCGACCGACGGGCCCCCGGATCACGCGGCCGGGATCAGACGGGCAGCCGCTCGCCCTCGTCGTCGCGCGCGGCCCCGCCCGCGAGGGCCTCCGGCGACTCGTCGTGCGTCATGTCCGGCAGCCAGCCCAGCCAGGTGGGCAGGTACCAGTTGCGCTCGCCGAGCAGCGCCATCACCGCCGGGAGCAGCACACCCCGGATGATCGTGGCGTCGATCAGCACAGCCGCCGCGAGGCCCACACCCATCTGCTTCATGGACTGCATGGACAGCGTCCCGAAGATCGCGAACACGGCGACCATGATGACGGCGGCGCTGGTCACGACCCCCGCAGTGGTGACCACACCGTGCTGGATGGCCTCGTTCGTGCTGCGGCCCCGCATCCGCGCCTCACGGATCCGGGAGACGACGAACACGTGGTAGTCCATCGACAGACCGAACAGGATCACGAAGAGGAACAGCGGCAGCCAGGTGATGATCGCGCCGACGCCCTCCGCACCCACCAGCGAGGCGCCCCAGCCGTGCTGGAAGACGGCGACCAGGATGCCGTAGGCGGCCCCCACCGACAGCAGGTTGAGCACGATCGAGGTGATCGCGACCGTCAGCGACCGGAACGACAGCAGCATCAGCAGGAAGGCGAAGACCACCACGAACGCGAAGACCGGGACGACCGAGCCGATCAGCTGGTCGTTGAAGTCCTGGTTGCCCGCCACCTGACCGGTGATCGGTGCCTCGACCCCGTCGACCTTGCCGAGCGTGGCCGGCCGCACCTCGTCGCGCAGGATGTCCAGGCTCGCCCCCGCCTTGTCCTGATCGGAGCCGCCGACCAGCGGGACGTAGACGAACGCGACGTTCTGCGCGTCGTGCAGCTTGATCTCGACCGGGCCGCGCGAGGCACCCGAGGAGACCGCCCGCTCCTTGAACCGCGCGAGCGCGTCCTTCACCGCGGAGGAGTTGATGTCGTCCGCCTTGACGACGACCGTGGCCGGCTCGGAGCCGCCCGGGAAGGCCTCGTTGACCCGGTTGTACGTCTGCACGATCGGCAGCGAGTCGCCGAACTCCTGGTCCAGGGTGAGGTTCTGCGTCTTCATGCCGAGCGCCGGCGCGGTGACGGCCAGCAGCGCGCCGGCCGCGACCACCACCGAGACGACGGGCTTGGCGAGGACCCCCTTCAGGACGGCCGACCAGAACCGGCTGCCCTCGTTGACCGCGGTCACGCGGCGCCGCTTCAGGAACGGCAGACGGCCCTTCTCCACCCGCTCGCCGAGCAGCGACAGCAGCGCGGGCAGCACGGTCACCGAGCCGACCATCGCGACCGCCACCACCATCAGCGAGGCCAGGCCCATCGCCTCGAACCCGGCGAGACCCGTGAACAGCATGCCCGCCATCGCCACACACACCGTGACACCGGAGACGATCACGGCCCGGCCGCTGGTCGCCGCCGCGATCCTGAGCGCGGCCCCCGCGTCCCGTCCCGCGGCCCGCTCCTCGCGCTCCCGGCGCAGATAGAACAGGCAGTAGTCGACCCCCACGGCCAGCCCCACCAGCAGCATCACCGAGCTGGCGGTGTCGTCCATCGGCTGGACGTGGCTGACGATCGCCATCAGACCGGTCGTCGCCATGATCGCGGTGAGCGCCAGCGCCACCGGCAGCAGCGCGGCCACCAGCGCGCCGAACGCGATCAGCAGGATGCCCAGCGCCACCGGCACCGCCGAGTACTCCGCCTGCTGGAAGTCGTCGCCGAACGCGTCGTCGAACGTCTTCCTCATGCTCGCGCCGCCGATCTCCTCGATCCGCAGCGAGGAGTGCTCCTTCTGCACCCCGGCGACCGCCTTCAGCACCGGCTCGACCCGCTCGCCGGCCGTGTCGAAGTCACCGCGCATGTCGAACTGCACGAGTGCGCTGCGCCCGTCCTTCGAGATCGTGTGCGTGTCGTACGGCGAGGACACGTCGGTGACCTTGCCGGTCCCCTCCACGGCCCTGACGATCGCGGTGACCGCGGAGCGGAACTCGGGGTCGGTGGCCTTGAGCGAGCCGTGCTTCGCCTGGACGAGCACGGTCTCAGCGGCCGGCTCCTCGATGCCCGCGTCCTCGATGATCTGCGCCGCGGTGTGCGTCTCGCCCTTCAGCTGGTCGCTGTCCTTGACCTCGACCGTGCCCATCGCCGACCCGATGCCCATGGCCAGGACGACGAACAGCACCCAGATGCCGACGGCGGCCCATCGGTGGCGTGCACTCCAGCCGCCGGCCCGGGCCGCCAGGCCCCGTACCCGCGTATCTCCATGTGCCATGACGGGCCTGCCCCCTCGTGAGCGGTGACAGCCCCCTGCCGCCACCTTTCGATTCGAAGGTATGGGCTGGATAAAGCCTTCTCGTCGTGCTCCCCGGTGAAGTGCGGGCGCGCGGAGTCCTCCCCTCGGAGCGGACCGACTCACCGCAGGGGAGGAGGTGGCCCCCTACATCTATCTTCTGATCTGGGGGACACGCACCAGGGTTCGGCTCCGCCGCCTCCGCCGCCGGACCCTAGGGTGAGGGCATGACGACGACGTACGCGGCCCTGCTCCGCGGGATCAACGTGGGCGGAGCCAGAAAGCTCCCGATGGCCGACCTGCGCACCCTCCTGCAGGGGCTCGGGTACGGCGACGTCCGCACCTACCTCCAGAGCGGCCAGGCGGTCTTCTCCTCGGCCCACGGCGACGAGGAGGTCCTCGCCGCCGAACTGGTTGCGGCGATCGCCCAGGAGTTCGGCTTCGACGTCGACGTGCTCGTCCGCGACCACGCGTACCTGAAGACGGTCGCCGAGGCCTGCCCGTTCCCCGCGGCCGACCTCCAGCCCAAGCAGCTCCACGTCACCTACTTCTCCGCCCCCGTCGACGCCGAGCGCTTCGCGGAGATCGACCGGACCGCCCACCTGCCCGAGGAGTTCCGCCTCGGCGACCGCGCCCTGTACCTGTACGCCCCCGACGGCCTCGGCCGGTCCAAGCTCGCCGAGCTGCTGTCGCGGCCCCGCTTCACCAAGGGCCTGGTGGCGACCACCCGGAACTGGAACACCGTCGTCAGACTGGTGGAGATGACGCAGCCGTAGGCTCGTCCCATGCGCTACATCATCATCGGGGCAGGGGCGGTCGGCGGCACCGTGGGCGGACGGCTGGCGGAGGCCGGACAGGAGGTCGTCCTGGTCGCCCGGGGCGCCCACGCGGCGGCGCTGCGGGAGGCCGGGCTGCGGCTGAGGGTGCCGCAGGGCGAGCTGACCCAGCGGCTGCCCGTCGTCGGCGGACCGACGGAACTGGGCGTGCTGCGCGCCGACGACGTCCTCGTCCTCGCCGTGAAGACCCAGGACAGCGAGGCGGCCCTCGGCACCTGGGGCGCGGCCCCCGTCGAGGGCGGCGGCACGGCCGCCGAACGGCTGCCGCTGGTCTGCGCGCAGAACGGCGTCGAGAGCCAGCGCCTGGCCCTGCGCCGCTTCCGGCAGGTGTACGGCGTCTGCGTCTGGCTGCCCTCCACCCATGTCGAACCCGGTGTCGTCTCCGCCGCCGGCAGCCCGCTCACCGGCATCCTCCACCTCGGCCGGCACCCGCACGGCACCGACGACACGATCCGTCACATCGCCGCCGACCTGGAGAAGGCGCACTTCGAGGCCCCGGTCGTCGAGGACGTGGCCCGCTGGCAGTACGCCAAGCTGCTGTCCAACCTGGGCAACGCCCTGGAGGCGGTGGCCGGCAATCCGGCCGGCGACCCGCGGGCCGAGGCGCTGTTCGCCCGAGTCCGGGCGGAGGGCGCGGCCGTCCTCGACGCGGCGGGCATCGCCCACGCGAGCCCCGAGGAGCAGCGGGCCGTACGCGGCGACAAGGTCACCCTCGTCCCCCTGGACGGCGTCCCGCGCGGCGGCGGCTCCTCCTGGCAGTCCCTGAGCCGCGGCGCCGGCACCATCGAGGCCGACTACCTCAACGGCGAGATCGTCCTCCTCGGCCGGCAGCACGGCGTCCCGACCCCGCTGAACGAACTGCTCCAGCGGCTGGCGAACGAGTTCGCCCGGGAGGGGAAGGGCGCCGGGGACACTGCCGGTGGCCGAGCTGACCGGACTGGCCGACGAGGCGGAGACACCCCACCGCTGACCGGCGGCCGTCGGCGGGGCGTCAGGCTCCGACCGCCGCCAGCGCCGGCCTCAGGGCCGCGTCGTACCGCTCGAGCAGCACCCGCGCCACCTCCGGGGCCGGGCCCAGCACTTCGGCCAGGACGTCCGCCTGAGCCGCTCCCCGCGCGATGCGGTCGGGCAGGAACCCGGGTGCCAGGACGTAGGGGGCGACGGCGACCCGCTCGCAGCCGAGCGCCCGCAGGTCGCGCACCGCGTCCTCGGTGCGCGGCAGGGATGCGGAGGCGAACGCGGGCCGCACGGCGCACCAACCGGTGTGCCGCCACTCCCGCGCGATTGCTGCGATCACCGCGATCGCCTCCGGGTCCGTGGACCCCGCCGAGGCCAGGACGACCCCGGTCGAGGGCTTGTCGGCGGGCGTGAGGCCCGCCTCGTACAGCCGTCGCTCCAGCGCCCGCAGCAGCAGCGGCGACGGGCCGAGCACCTCGGCCTGCCGGATCCGCAGCTGCGGCGGCGCGTCGCGGAGGACCGCCGGGATGTCCGCCTTCGCGTGGAAGGCGCGGGTGAGCAGCAGCGGGAGGGCGACGACCTCCCGTACGCCCTCGGCCGCCAGGGACTCCAGCACCCCGTGCACGGAAGGCAGGGTGAAGTCCAGGAAGCCTGTCTCCACGCGCAGCCCCGGCCGCAGCGACCGCACCCGCCGGACGAGGGCGTGCACGGTCGCGGCGTGCCGCGGATCGCGGCTGCCGTGGGCGACGACGAGGAGGACCGGCTCGGTGCGCATCCGGCGGATCAGCCCTTCACCAGCAGACCGCGGCTGCGCAGCACCCACCGCTCCAGCGGACTGAAGATCAGCAGGTCGATGGCGATGCCGACGAACAGGATGAGCAGGATCGCCTCGAACACCATTCCCATGTCACTGGCGTTGCGGCCGTTCTCCAGGAGCTGGCCGAGGCCCACGCCGAGGTCGGGGAAGGAGGCGATGATCTCCGCCGCCATCAACGACCGCCACGAGAACGCCCAGCCCTGCTTCAGACCGGCCACATAGCCCGGCAGCGCGGCCGGCAGCGTGATGTACACCGTGCCCTTCACGCCCGTCGCGCCCATGGTGCGGCCGGCCCGCAGGAACAGCGGCGGCACCTGGTCGACGCCGGACACCAGCCCGTTGGCGATCGAGGGGACCGCGCCGAGCAGGATCACCGCGTACATCATCGAGTTGTTCAGCCCCAGCCACAGCACGGCCGGCGGCACCCACGCCACCGACGGCAGGGACTGGAGCCCGGACAGGATCGGGCCGATCGCCGCCCGGACGAACTTCACCCGCGCCACCAGCAGCCCCAGCGGGGTGCCGATGGCGAGCGCGAAGAGGAAGCCGAGCAGACCGCGCGAGACGCTGGTCCAGATGTAGCCGAGCAGCTTGCCCTCGAGCCAGGCCGTCCTGAGCGTCTGCCAGACGTCCCCGGGCGCCACCAGCTTGGTCGGGTCGTCGACCACCTTGAACGCGATCTGCCAGACGACCAGCAGCAGTACGGTCGCCAGGATCGGCGGCAGGATCTTGTCCACGAAGGTCCGCGCGAACGGCGTCCGGCCGGCGGCGGTGACCCCGTCCAGCGCGTCGAGACCGGCCTCGACGCTCCCGGAGTCGGCGGACTTGGTCTCAGTGCTGGCCATGACGGCGGATCTCCCCACGCAGGACATCGGTGATTTCCAGGGACAGTTCCGCCACGGGGGCGTCCTCGATACGGCGCGGCTGGGGAATGTCGACCACCCACTCGCGCGCGATCCGGCCGGGCCGGGACGACAGCAGGATCACCCGCTGGGCGAGCCGCACCGCCTCGCGCACGTTGTGCGTGACGAACAGGACCGACAGGCCCGTCTCCGTCCAGATCCGGGTCAGCTCGTCGTGCAGCACGTCCCGGGTGATGGCGTCCAGCGCCGCGAACGGCTCGTCCATCAGCAGCAGCTGGCTCTCCTGGGCGAGCGCACGGGCCATCGCCACCCGCTGGCGCATGCCGCCGGACAGCTCGTGCACCCGCTTGCCGTACGCGCCCTTGAGCCGGACCAGTTCCAGCAGCTCCTCGGCGCGGCCGCGCCGGTCGTTCTTGGCGACTCCCCTGAGCTTCAGGGCGAGTTCGATGTTCTTGCCTGCGGTGAGCCAGGGGAACAGGGCGTGCTCCTGGAACATCAGCGCCGGACGGCCGTCGGTCGTGATGGACCCGGTGGTGGGCCGGTCCAGCCCGGCCACCAGGTTCAGCAGCGTCGACTTGCCACAGCCCGAGGCCCCCAGGAGGGTGACGAACTCGCCCGGTGCGACATCGAGGGTGATGTCGTCCAGGACGAGCTGCTGCCCGCCCGGTCCCGCGAAGGACTTCGATACATGATCGAGGCGTGCCGCGTACTCCACCGTCTCGGCGGCCTTGGCGAGGGTCGTGCTCATGGTCGTCACCTCCTGGGAACTCATCGGGACGTCGGTCAGCTCACGCCGAGACCGGCGTCGTCGACCGCGGGCTCACCCTCGGCCTTGAGGACCTTGTTCAGGATCGACAGGTCGTAGATGCCCTTGAGGTCGGGCTTCTCCAGCAGACCCGCCCTGACCGCGTGCTCCGCCTCGGTGCTGAGGGTGGAGGCCAGCGGGTCGTTGATGAACTGGATCGACTTCCACGCCGGGTCCAGGACGTCCGTCGGCAGCGCCTTGCCGGAGTCCGCCTCCAGCTGCTTGTTCGCCGCCGCCTTCGCCTCGTCCGGGTTGGCGTTGATCCACTTGTTGGACTCGACCGAGCCCTTCAGCACGGCCTCGACGACCTTCGGGTGCTCGGTGAGGAACTTCTGCGACACGATGATGTTCGTGATCACGAACTTCTTGTCGGGCCACAGCGACGCCTCGTCGAGGAGCACCTTGCCGCCCTCGGCGACCAGCTTCGACGCGGTCGGCTCGGGCACCCACGCGCCGTCGATCGAACCCGCCTTGAAGGCGTCCGGGGTGACCTTGTTGTCACTGCGGACGACGGTGACGTCGCCCTTGCCGCTCTGGGCGTCGACCTTCCAGCCCTGGTCCGCGATCCAGTTGAGGAACGCCACGTCCTGTGTGTTGCCGAGCTGAGGCGTGGCGATCTTCTTGCCCTTGACGTCCTTGAGGGACTTGACCTTGTCCGGGTTGACGACGAGCTTCACGCCGCCGGAGGCCGAACCGCCGATGATCCGCAGGGACTTGCCGTCGGACTTGGTGTAGCCGTTGATCGCGGGGGAGGGGCCGATCCAGCCGATGTCGATGGACCCGGCGTTCAGCGCCTCGATCTCCGAGGGGCCGGCGTTGAAGGTGGCGTAGGAGGCCTTCGTGGCGCCGAGGGCCTTCTGGAAGATGCCCTGTTCACGGCCGACGAGCGCGGTGGCGTGGGTCAGGTTGCCGAAGTAACCGATCTTGACGGTGTCGAGCCCGTCGATCTTCTCCGCCCCGGCGGCGACCTTCTCGTTCTTGTTGGTGTCCTTGGCCTCGGACCCGTAACCGCAGGCGGCGAGGGTGAGGAGGGGCAGGGCGGTTGCGGCGGCGAGGCCGCGGCGAAGGATCGTCGAACGGTTCGAGCGGTTGGCAGGCACGGGAGGGGTTCCTCTCGTTGGCCCGGCGGTCACGGTCTTTCAGGTCGTGGCCGGGTGATCGGCAAAGGGTCTTCGTCGCTTCCGGGACGTCGGGTGGGGGGAGGGGGCGCGCAGGCAGTGCGCGTACGTCAGCGCACACATCGCGCCACTCCGCCCTGTCCGCTGCCGAGGGCGCCGCTGCCGACCCGGCCGCCCTCCTTCGCGAACGACCCGTAGAAGTCCGTGGAGTTCATGATCAGAAGTCCCAACCGTCGTCGTCGGACTCGTCCTTGACGGGCTCGGGGGAGGCGAACGACTCGCCGACCATGCCGGCGGTCAGCGTCGTGCCGTCCGCCGGGTCGATCAGGATGAACGATCCCGTACGGCGCGAGTCCGCGTAGGAGTCCACCGGCAGCGGTTCCGCGGTGCGGATCTTCACGCGGCCGATGTCGTTGGCGGCGAGCTGTCCCGGGTGCGGGTGCAGGGACAGGTCGTCGAGCGTCAGCCGGGACGGGATGTCCTTGACGATCGCCTTGACCGTACGGGTGCCGTGCTTGATCAGCACCCGGTGACCGACGGTCAGCGGCTGGTCGGCCACGTGGCAGACGGTCGCTTCCACGTCCTGGGTGGTCGCGGGGGCGTCCTTGCTGGGCACGATCAGGTCGCCGCGCGAGACGTCGATGTCGTCGGCGAGCAGCACGGTCACCGACTGCGTCGTCCACGCCACGTCCACCGGCGCGCCCAGCAGGTCGATCCCGGAGATGGTCGAGGTGCGGCCGGAGGGCAGGACGGTGACCGGGTCGCCCACCCGGAAGGTGCCGGCGGCGATCTGGCCCGCGTAGCCCCGGTAGTCGGGGTGCTCGGCGGTCTGCGGCCGGATCACGTACTGCACGGGCAGCCGGGCGTGGCAGTGTGCCAGGTCGTGGCTGACGGGGACGGTCTCCAGGTGCTCCAGGACCGTCGGGCCGCCGTACCAGTCCATGGTGGCGGAGGGCTCCACCACGTTGTCGCCGGCGAGTGCGGAGATCGGGATCGCGGTGATCTCGGGGACGCCCAGCTCGGTCGCGTACGCCGTGAACTCCTCGGCGATCGCGGCGAACACGGACTCCCGGTAGTCCACCAGGTCCATCTTGTTGACGGCGAGGACGACGTGCGGGACGCGCAGCAGGGCCGCGATCGCCGCGTGCCGGCGGGTCTGCTCGACGACGCCGTTGCGGGCGTCGACCAGGATCACCGTCAGCTCGGCCGTGGAGGCGCCGGTCACCATGTTGCGGGTGTACTGCACATGGCCCGGGGTGTCGGCGAGGATGAACCGCCGCTTGGGCGTGGCGAAGTAGCGGTAGGCGACGTCGATGGTGATGCCCTGCTCGCGCTCGGCGCGCAGCCCGTCGGTGAGGAGGGCGAGGTCCGGGCCCTCCTGGCCGCGGCCGGCCGAGGCCCGCTCCACGGCCTCCAGCTGGTCGGTGAGGACCGACTTGGAGTCGTGCAGCAGCCGGCCCACGAGGGTGGACTTGCCGTCGTCGACGGAGCCGGCGGTGGCGAACCGCAGCAGCGTGGTGGCCGAGAGCTCCTCGGCGGTGAGCGTGCTCATGGTTAGAAGTACCCCTCGCGCTTGCGGTCCTCCATGGCGGCCTCGGAGAGCTTGTCGTCGGCGCGGGTGGCGCCGCGCTCGGTGAGCCGGGAGGCGGCGATCTCGGTGATGACCTGGTCCAGGGTCACCGCTTCGGAGTCGACGGCACCCGTGCAGGACATGTCACCGACGGTCCGGTAGCGCACCAGGCGCTTCTCGACGGTCTCGCCGTCCTTGGGCCCGCCCCACTCGCCGGCCGTCAGCCACATCCCGGACCGCTGGAACACCTCCCGCTCGTGCGCGAAGTAGATCTCCGGCAGTTCGATGTCCTCGCGGGCGATGTACTGCCAGACGTCCAGCTCGGTCCAGTTGGACAGCGGGAAGACGCGGACGTGCTCGCCGGGGGCGTGGCGGCCGTTGTACAGGTTCCACAGCTCGGGCCGCTGCCGGCGCGGGTCCCACTGCGAGAACTCGTCGCGCAGCGAGAACACCCGTTCCTTGGCGCGGGCCTTCTCCTCGTCGCGGCGTCCGCCGCCGAAGACGGCGTCGAACTTCTCCGCCTGGATCCTCTCGGTGAGGGGCAGCGTCTGCAGGGGGTTGCGGGTGCCGTCGGGCCGCTCGCGCAGCACCCCGCGGTCGATGTAGTCCTGCACGGACGCGACGTGCAGCCGCAGCCCGTGCTCGGCGACCACCCGGTCGCGGTAGTCGAGGACCTCGGGGAAGTTGTGCCCGGTGTCGACGTGCAGCAGCGAGAAGGGGATCGCGGCGGGGGCGAACGCCTTCAGCGCGAGGTGCAGCATGAGGATCGAGTCCTTGCCGCCGGAGAACAGGATCACCGGGTTCTCGAACTCGCCCGCGACCTCGCGGAAGATGTGCACCGCCTCGGACTCCAGCGCGTCCAGGTGGCTGAGGGCGTACGGACTGGCCGTGCCCTCCTCGGCCGTGGCGACGGTCGTCACACCACACCCCTCTCGCTGAGCAGCGCGTACACCGACGCCGCGGACTCCTGCACGGTCTGGTTCTGGGACTCGATCCGCAGATCGGGCGACTCCGGCGACTCGTACGGGTCGTCGACGCCGGTCAGCCCGGTCAGCTCGCCCGCCGCCTGCTTGGCGTACAGGCCCTTCACATCGCGTACGGAGCACACCTCGACCGGAGTCGCCACATGCACCTCCAGGTACGCGGTTCCGGCCTCCTGGTGGCGCTTGCGCACCGCCTCCCGGCTGTCCGCGTACGGCGCGATCACCGGCACGAGCGCCTTCACGCCGTTGCGGGCGAGCAGTTCGGCGAGGAAGCCGATGCGCTGCACATTGGTGTGCCGGTCCTCGCGGCTGAAGCCGAGGCCCGCGGAGATGAACTCGCGGATCTCGTCGCCGTCGAGCACCTCGACGCGGTGGCCCTCCTCGCGCAGCCGGCCGGCCAGCTCGTACGCGATGGTGGTCTTGCCGGCACTCGGCAGACCCGTGAGCCAGACGGTGGCTCCGGTCGTCACGTGGTTCTCCAATGTCGTAGGCACAGTGGGCACGGTCATGGGGGTCAGCCGTGCAGTCCGCACTCGGTCTTGGCGCGTCCCGCCCAGCGGCCGGCGCGTGCGTCCTCGCCCTCGAGGACCCGGCGGGTGCAGGGGGCGCAGCCGACGGAGGCGTAGCCGTCCATCAGCAGGGGGTTGGACAGGACGCCGTGCTCGGTGATGTACGCGTCGACGTCGTCCTGGGTCCAGCGGGCGATGGGCGAGATCTTGACCTTCTGCCGCTTCTCGTCCCAGCCGACCACCGGGGTGTTCGCCCGGGTCGGGGACTCGTCGCGCCGCAGGCCGGTGGCCCAGGCCCGGTATCCCGCGAGCCCCTCCTCCAGCGGCTCCACCTTGCGCAGCCTGCAGCACAGGTCGGGGTCGCGGTCGTGCAGCCTCGGCCCGTACTCGGCGTCCTGCTCGGCGACGGTCCGGCGCGGGGTGAGCGTGATGACGTTGACGTCCATCACGGCCTCGACCGCGTCACGGGTGCCGATGGTCTCCGGGAAGTGGTAGCCGGTGTCGAGGAACACCACGTCCACGCCCTTGCGGACCCGGGACGCCAGATGGGCGACCACCGCGTCCTCCATGGAGGAGGTCACGCAGAAGCCCTTGCCGAAGGTGTCCACCGCCCACTGGAGGATCTCCAGCGCGGAGGCGTCCTCCAGGTCACGGCCCGCCTGCTCGGCGAGCGCCTTCAACTCCTCGGTCGTACGGCCTTCCTGAACCGTCGTCATATCCGGTCCCCTCCCGTGTCGGTGCGCTGAACGCCCCGGGCCAGCAGCCCGAGGAACTTCAGCTGGAATGCTCGGTTGCATGCCGCGCATTCCCACGCGCCGTGGCCCTGTTCATTCGGTCGCAGGTCCTCGTCGCCGCAGTAGGGGCAGTGGAAGGGGGCGGCCCGCTCGCTCATGAGAGGGCCTCCTCGCCGGCTCGCGCCGCCCAGACGGCGAACCGCTCGCCGTCCTCGCGCTCCGCCTGGAAGCGCCGGAGCACCCGCTCGACGTAGTCGGGCAGTTCCTCCGAGGTCACCTTCAGACCGCGCACCTTGCGGCCGAAGCCGGCCTCGAGGCCCAGGGCGCCGCCCAGGTGCACCTGGTAGCCCTCGACCTGCTCGCCCGCCTCGTTCAGGACCAGCTGGCCCTTGAGACCGATGTCCGCGACCTGGATACGGGCGCAGGCGTTCGGGCAGCCGTTGAGGTTGATGGTCAGCGGCTCGTCGAAGTCCGGCAGCCGCCGCTCCAGCTCGTCGATCAGGGAGGAGCCGCGCTGCTTGGTCTCGACGATGGCGAGCTTGCAGTACTCGATGCCGGTGCAGGCCATGGTGCCGCGCCGGAACGAGGAGGGCTTCGCGGTCAGGTCCAGCGCCTGGAGGGCCTCCACCAGCGACTCGACCTGGTCCTCCACCACATCGAGGATGATCATCTTCTGCTCGACGGTGGTGCGCACCCGGCCCGAGCCGTGCGCCTCGGCGAGGTCGGCGATCTTCGCCAGGGTGGCGCCGTCCACCCGGCCCACACGCGGGGCGAAGCCGACGTAGAAGTTGCCGTCCTGCTGGCGGTGCACGCCGACGTGGTCACGCCAGCGCGAGGTGGGCTCGGCCGGCGCGGGGCCGTCGATCAGCTCCCGCTCGAGGTACTCGTCCTGGAGCACCTGGCGGAACTTCTCCGGGCCCCAGTCGGCGACCAGGAACTTCAGCCGGGCGCGGTTGCGCAGCCGGCGGTAGCCGTAGTCACGGAAGATGCCGATCACGCCGGCCCAGACGTCGGGGACCTCGGCCAGCGGCACCCAGGCGCCGAGCCGCACGCCGATCTTGGGGTTGGTCGACAGACCGCCGCCGACCCACAGGTCGAAGCCGGGGCCGTGCTCCGGGTGTTCGACGCCGACGAACGCGATGTCGTTGATCTCGTGCACCACGTCCAGCAGCGGTGAGCCGGAGATCGCGGACTTGAACTTGCGCGGCAGGTTGGAGAACTCCTTGCTGCCGATGTACCGCCGCTGGATCTCGTCGATCGCCCAGGTGCCGTCGATGATCTCGTCCTCGGCGATGCCGGCGACCGGCGAGCCGATCACGACACGCGGGCAGTCACCGCAGGCCTCGGTGGTGGACAGGCCGACGGCCTCCAGCCGGTTCCAGATCTCCGGGACGTCCTCGATGCGGATCCAGTGCAGCTGGATGTTCTGCCGGTCGGTGATGTCCGCGCTGCCCCGGGCGAACTCCTGCGAGATCTCACCGATCACCCGCAGCTGCTGCGTCGTCAGCCGGCCGCCGTCGATGCGCACCCGCAGCATGAAGTACTTGTCGTCCAGCTCCTCCGGCTCCAGGATCGCGGTCTTGCCGCCGTCGATCCCGGGCTTGCGCTGGGTGTACAGCCCCCACCAGCGCATCCGGCCCCGCAGGTCGTTGGGGTCGATGGAGTCGAAGCCGCGCTTGGAGTAGATCGTCTCAATGCGTGTCCGCACATTGAGACCGTCGTCGTCCTTCTTGAACTGCTCGTTGCCGTTGAGCGGGGTGTGGTGCCCCATGGCCCACTGCCCTTCGCCGCGGTGACGGCTCACCTTGCGACGGGGCGCGGAGGCGGCAGGGTTCTGTGGGGTGGCGGCCATCGTGAATACGTCCTTCGGGACAGGCGGAAAGCGGCTCTGACCTGCGCGTACGGGCGCATGGGAGGATAGGTGCGCGGCGTTGCGCGGGGGGAGGGCAGGGGAAAGCGGGGGGAAGGCTGGATCAGGAGACGCGGCGGCGCTGTGCTGTCAGCCCGCCGGACAGATGGCGCTGGACATGCGGCCGAGGTCGACGTGCCGCCGACTCACCAAGGCAATCCCAGTTCCAGACATGACGGAAGCGTGGCACGGCGATCTGGACACAGTCCAGCTTTATCCGCCATGTGGACACCCTTGTCCCGAAGAGTGAGACGCGGGTGTCCTCGATCACATGGCGCGCACGGGCCCTTGTCCCCGCAGGTCAGAACCGGTATGCGCGGCCCGGTCAGCCGGCCTGCGCACCGGGCCAGGGGCCCGGCGCGGCCACCTCCGGCTGCTCCTCCACCTTGGTGTCGAACAGCTTGAAACCCCGCCGTTGGTAGTTCGCCAGGGCGTGCTCGCCGTCCAGGCTGCAGGTGTGCAGCCACACCCGCTTGGTCTGCGGCAGGCCCGGCCGGCGGTCGCCGAGGTCCCAGGCGCGGGCGGCCCCGTACGACAGCAGGTGCCCGCCGATCCGCCGTCCCCGGAAGGCTGGGATCAGGCCGAAGTACACGATCTCCACAACCCCGTCGTCCTGCGGCTCCAGCTCCACGTACCCGGCGGGCGTGCCGTGGTCGTAGGCGACCCAGGTCTCGACCCCCGGGCGCGCCAGGTGCTCGACCCAGCGCGCGTACGACCAGCTCAGCCGGTCGATCCAGCGGATGTCGCCGCCGACGGAGGCGTAGAGGAAGCGGCTGAACTCGGGTGAGGGCACCTCGGCGCGGACGATCCGGACGTCCCCCTCCGGCGCGGCGGCCGGCAGGAGGTCGGTCGGGGCGGTCTGCTCCAGGGACCAGGTGGTCACGGGGATGTGCGTCATGCGGCCAGGGAATCATCACGCCGGAGGGTCTGTCGATCGCCGTCCGCGCGGCGGCCGGTCGAGCGGGACCCGGCCTTCCTCCTCCCGTGCCCCGCCGTTCCGCCTCCTACTGGGCCGGCATGCGCGCCGGGTGGTCCGAGGCCGTGCTCGCGAGCGTGGACAGGGGTGTGGCGAACAGCACGCGGCCGGACTGCGTCCAGACCTCGCCGGTCTCGGCCCAGTAGGAGAGGGACTCCGTGCGGGTGCTCCAGCAGGCGTGGGCCCCGGCGGTGCCGCACTCCGCGGCCCGCGCCCCGTCCTTCTCGGCGGTCGACTGCCGCCACAGCTCGCCGTGCCGCTCCCCGGCCCCGGCCGCCCGGCTGACGTACCAGGCGCCGCCGTACGACAGCACGCCGCGCACCCCGGTGAGCTTCGTCTCGTACGCCTCCGACACCCGCGCCCGTCCGTCGGCGCCGTCGGCGAGCAGACCCGTGCGGCCGGCGGCCGTGCTGAACGGATAGCGCCACAGCCGGGCGACCCGGTCGCCGCCGTCGAGGGTCCACTCGCCGGCGACCAGCGTGTCCGGGGCGGTGCTGCGGTCGAGCGAGATCGTCGTGGGCCGCGGGGCGCCGCCGCCGTCGAGCCGGTAGGAGCCGACGGCCGGCAGGACGAACCGGTAGCCGTGCGCCGACCAGCCGCCGTCCGTGCGGCCGACCGCCTCGCCGAGGACCCCGGCGCGCTGGATGCGGTTCATGTCGTACACGTACAGCGCGGCCGTGTCCCCGTCGTCGGCGGTGACCAGCAGCTTGTCCTGGTACCAGACCATCCCGGAGACATGGGAGACCAGCCCCCGGTAGTCCCGGCCGCCGTCCACCGGCACCGCCAGCAGCACCCAGGTGTACGAGAGCCGGCCGAGGTCGTTGGCGTCGAGGAACGCGACCCGCGCCAGCCCCTGGTCAGCCGGGGTCCCGCGGGTGTCCGACCAGGCGGAGAGCACGACCCGGTTGCTGCCCCAGACACCGTCGTCGTCCGCGTCGCCCGAGGTGGTGACCGCGCCCGGCTGCCAGCCCTCGGTGTCGGAGCCGTTCCAGCAGTACGCCCGGGTGGCCGCGGGGGAGACCGGGAGGTCCGCGCGCTCGGCCGTCGAACAGCCGTCCGCGTCGCGCAGTGTGCCGTCGGCCCGGGCGAGCACGGCGCCCACGCCCACCGGTGGCCCCATCGCGCCCGCCAGCCGGTCCAGATCGGCCTGCGGGACCATGTCCCGGACCAGCCCCGGCCGCCCGGTCCCCGCGTCCGCGGCCAGCGGCTTCAGGGCCCCGGGGCCTTCGTCGGTGACCGTGGCCTGGGAGGCGCTGATCATGGTGGCGGCGGCGGTGAGGGCGAGGGCGGTCCCGGCCAGGAACGCCCGTACCGCTCTGCCCCGCCTACGCCGGCGATGTCGGCCGCGATGTCTCATTCGTCCTCCCGAGGCGGGCCAACTGCGCCTGATGATCCGTACGTTGACCGAGGAGCAGGTGGGGTGACCCGTAGAGGGATGCTACGGCAGAGGGGGGCCGTCCCGGACGAAGAGCTCGCAAATATGCGGAAGATGCCACCGGGTGCAGCATTCCGGCTACAGTGCGGTACCCGTTTGCCACAGCGTGTGTGCCGGGCGGGCCGGAACGGCGCATTCCTGGCATCTGGTGCCACGGCCCAGCCGTCACGGGGTGCCCGGCCCGGTCCGCTCCCGCAGGACCGCGGGCGCCGTCGAGTGCGGCAACAGCCCCGCCGGGTCGGCCGGCCGGAGCACCTCGACCTCCGCCTCCTCGCAGAAACGATACGGCCGGTGTTCCAGGAAGCCCCCCAGATACCGCCGTACCCGCGACATCTCGGCCCGCACCGTCACCGTGCGCGCCGGATCGCCGAACATGTCCTGCGCCAGACCCGACGCACTGCGCCCGCCCCGGTGCACCGCCAGCAGATACAGCAACTCCGCGTGCCGCGGACTGAGTTCGTGCGACCAGGTGCCCGCCCCGCCCGACACCGTCACCGACCAGCGCCGCGCCCGGCTCACATCCAGCACGATCCGGGTCGCCTCCCCCGGCACCCGCCCGCCCGCCTCGTCCACCGGCCGCACCAACCAGCCCCCGGCCAGCGGCTCCAGCGTGCACAGCCCGAGCGTCGGCAGCCACCGCCGCCCCGCCGACGGCGACTTCGGCAGCGCGATCCGCGCGGCGTACGGCATCCCGCTCACCGCCGCCGTCCAGCCGTCCCCGTCCACCACCGCCGCCCGGCCGCCCAACCGGGCCAGCACCGGCGCCGCCACCGCCCGCAGCCGCTCCAGCGACCCCACGTGCGCCTCCCGCAGCCGCGCCTCGGCGAGCTTGGCCACCGACTCCACCCACGCCAGCGTCGCCGGATGCACCGTCTCCAGAGGCCCGCTGACATCGACCACCCCGAGCAGCCGCCCGTTGCGCGGATCGCAGATCGGCGCCCCCGCACACGTCCAGCCCCCGTGCGACCGCACGAAATGCTCACCGGCGAACACCTGCACCGGCCGCCGCACCACCGCCGGCGTGCCCACCCCGTTGGTGCCCACCACCCCCTCGCCCCAGTCCGCGCCCGGCTCCAGCCCCAGCCCGTCCGCCCTGCGCAGCACCGGCGCACAGCCCTCCCGCCACAGCACCCGGCCCGCGTCGTCGGCGACCACCATGATGTGCTGCGCCACGTCCGCCACCGACAACAGCCCCTCGCGCAGCACCGGAAGCACCTCCCGCAGCGGCGACTCCTCCCGCAGCCGCCGCACTTCGTCCGCGCCCAGCGTCGGCGGCGGGAAACCGTGCTCCGGATCCACCCCGCCGCGCAGCACCCGCTCCCAGGACTCCTCGATCACCGGACGCGGCGCCACCCGCGCCCGCCGCCCGGCCAGCCGCGCGTCCCGCACCTCGTTGAGCACCCGCGCCGCCCGCGCGGCATCGACGGCCGCCAGCCGGGACACGTTCATCGGCGAGTGGGCCACAGGAGCCTCCCGGGTGCACGGAGCGATTCAACCGACAGTTTCCGCAAGGCCGTTTCCGGCCGACGGTCTCCGACCGACTGTTTCCAGTCGTGCCGAAGTCCCCCATCTTGCCGCCCGCCCCGCCCGGAGGGGTGCACTCCGGTCACAACCGCCCACAGGTTGCAACCCCTTGCAACCCTGGTGAACATCCACAGGGTGTCCGAAACTTGAGGCACGCCGTCCCGAGCGGCGATCCTGGCCTCGCAGGGCCAAAGCCGCGGGGGTGGTGCCGTGTCGGCGCAGCACCACCCCCGCACCTGCCCTCCCAGCTCAGACCACGGGTGCGGCCCGCTCCACCAGGGCCTCCAGCGGGAGGCTGTGCGGCAGCGTCCCGAACGCCGCACCCCCGTCCCCGCCGAGCCGCGACGCACAGAACGCGTCCGCCACCTCCGGCGGCGCGAACCGCACCAGCAGCGCCCCCTGGAGCACCAGGGCGAACCGCTCCGCCAGCCGCCGCGCCCGCGCCTCCACCCCGTGCAGATCGGCCAACTCCGTCAGCAGCCCCTTGATCGCCCCGTCCAGCCGGTGATCCGCCCCCCGCGCCCGCCCCACCTCCCGCAGATACGCGTCCAGCGCCCCGGGCTCCCGCTGCAACGCCCGCAGCACGTCGAGCGCCTGCACATTGCCCGCGCCCTCCCACACCGAGTTCAGCGGCGACTCCCGCACCAGCCGCGGCATCCCCGACTCCTCCACATAGCCGTTGCCGCCCAGACACTCCGCCGCCTCCACCACCAGCGGCGCACAGCGCTTGGTCACCCAGTACTTCGCCGCCGGCACCGCGATCCGCAGGAACGCCCGCTCCTGCTCGCCGCCGTCGTCACAGGCCGCCGCCAGCCGCAGCCCCAGCGTCGTCGCCGCCTCCGACTCCACCGCCAGGTCCGCCAGCACGTTGCGCATCAGCGGCTTGTCGCGCAGCCGCCCCCCGAACGCCTCACGGTAGGTGCAGTGGTGCACCGCCTGCGCCACCGCCTGCCGCATCAGCCCCGCCGACCCCAGCACACAGTCCACCCGGGTCGCCGCCACCATGTCGATGATCGTGCGCACCCCCCGCCCCTCCTCGCCGACCCGGCGCGCCCACGTCCCGTCGAACTCCACCTCCGCCGACGCGTTCGACCGGTTGCCCAGCTTGTCCTTCAGCCGCTGCAGCCGGAACACGTTGCTGCCCCCGTCCTCCAGCACCCGCGGCACCAGGAAGCAGGTCAGACCCTCCGGAGCCTGCGCCAGCACCAGGAAACCGTCCGACATCGGCGCCGAGCAGAACCACTTGTGGCCCGTGAGCGCATACGTCCCCGCCTCCGCCAGCGGCACCGCCCGCGTCGTGTTCGTCCGGACGTCGCTGCCGCCCTGCTTCTCCGTCATCCCCATCCCGAACAGCGCCCCCGCCTTCAGCCGCGCGGGCCGCAGGGCGCGGTCGTAGACCTGGGACGTCAGCCGGGGCTCCCACTCGGCGGCCAGCTCCGGGTCCGTCCGCAGCGCCGGTACCGCCGCGTGCGTCATCGACAGCGGACAGCAGGTGCCCGCCTCCACCTGCGTCCACACCACGAACGCCGCCGCCCGCCGCACCTGCCCGCCGGGCCGCGTCCACGCCGCCGTCAACCCGGCGCCCACCCCCTTGCCCAGCAGCCGGTGCCACGCCGGATGGAAGTCCACCTCGTCCACCCGGTGCCCGAACCGGTCGTGCGTGCGCAGCCTCGGCGGATGCACGTCGGCCTGCACCGCCCACTCCCGCAGCTGCTCCGACCCGGCGGCCCGCCCCAGCCCGGACAGCTCGTCGTGCGCCTCCTGCGCCAGCGCGGGATCCAGATGCCGCCCCACGGCCGACATCAGGACCCGGTCGGCGCCGTAGACGTCGTACCCGCTCAGTTCGGGCGGCTGATTGGTCACGGTGTGCGTGCTGCCTGCCATACCGCGAACCTACCCCCGGGTACGCCCCCGACGCCGACCCGAGCTCCGCGTGCCGCGCCCCGACCAGGCGATGCGGCCTCGCCGGAGGTGAGTGCAGACCCGAACGGCGGATACCTTTAGGGCGTGCAGCCAGCAAGACAGTCACCCGAGCAACCAGGAGGCCCCACGGGACGCCTCCACCGGGCGCGTGCCCTGTACCGGAACGTCTCCAAGCGGCGGACGGCCTGGCTGCTGTTGAAGGACACCGTCAACTCCTGCATCGAGTACCGCATCCTCGGCCTCGCCGCCGAGGCCGCCTTCTTCACCCTGCTGTCCGTGCCGCCCCTGCTGCTCAGTCTCATCGGCCTGCTCGGCTACGTCGACGACTGGACCGGCACCGACTCCATCAGCAGCCTGGAGAGCAACCTCCTCGAGGCGTCCCGCACGGTCCTGTCCGACAAGGGCGTCGCACAGATCGCCCAGCCCATCCTCGACGACGTGATGAGGGGCGGCCGCCCCGACGTCATCTCCATAGGCTTCCTGTTCGCCCTGTGGTCCGGCTCCCGCGCCGTCAACGTCTTCATCGACACCATCACCGTCATGTACGGCCTCGACGGCGTCCGCGGCATCGTCAAGACCCGGCTGGTGGCGTTCCTGCTGTTCCTCGCCGCCCTGCTGATCGGCTCCGTCGCCCTGCCCCTCATGGTGGCCGGACCCGACGCCGTCGTCCGGATCGTGCCCTGGTCGACCACCCTCGTGCAGATCCTGTACTGGCCCGTGGTGATCGTCCTGTCCGTGGCCTTCCTGACCACCCTCTACCACGTGTCCGTGCCCGTGCGCTCCCCGTGGATCGAGGACGTCCCCGGAGCGCTCGTCGCCCTCGCCATGTGGGTCCTCGGCAGCTTCCTGCTGCGCATCTACCTCACCCACACCATCGAGGGCGCCTCCATCTACGGCTCCCTCGCCGCCGCGGTCGCCGTCATGCTGTGGATCGGCGTGTCCGCCTTCGCCGTGCTGGTCGGCGCCGCCGTCAACGCCGCCATCGACCGGGTCTGGCCCGCCGCGGCGACCGCCGCCGCCCGCGCCGCCAACGAGCGCATCCGCGAGGAGGAAGCCGCCGAGTACGTCGCCCGCCTGGCCGCCGCCCGCACCCACGACGACGACCCCGACGACCCCGACATGCCCTCCGAGTTCCCCGAACGCTGGTCCCGCTTCCTGCCCCCCGACGACGTCACGGCCCGGCTGCGCACCCACGCCAAGACCTCCCCGAAGCAGAACGGCACCACGGGGACCCACGGGGAGGAGCCCGGGGACGACGGGAAGTGAGCACGGGCAGCCGGCACGGGACGTGAGCACCGGACGTGTGGGACGCACAGGAAGCGAACCAGGCCGGCCCCGGTGGTCCGCGCGACCGTGATGCCGCGTGACGCCCCGCACGGCCGGGGTCACCCCCGCGACGACGCGTGCCCCGGATGACCCGGGTGCCTCGAGCCCGGGGCGGCGTAGCCTGGCCCCCGTGTATCAGGAAAGGCCCTCCCGGCTGGCCGGCGCGGTGGTCTGGACGAACGCTCCCGTGCCCGGATCCGACGCGCTCCCCGTCCTGCCCGACGGCTGCATGGACCTGCTGTGGAACGACGGCCGCCTGCTGGTCGCCGGCCCCGACACCCGCGCCCACGTCCCCGGCGGACCGCCCACGGCCTGGGCCGGTGTCCGCTTCTACCCCGGCACCGCCCCCGGCCTGCTCGGCGTACCGGCCCACGCGCTGCGCGACCGCCGCGTGGACCTGGCCGACCTGTGGCCGGCGGCCCGGGTACGGCGCCTGACCGCTCGCGTCGCCGCCGCTCCCGACCCCGCCACGGCGCTGGAGGACCTGGCCCTGGAGCGGGCCGCACCCCCCGACCCGCACCTGCGACGGCTGGTCACCGCGCTCGCCGAGGGCCGCTCCGTCGCCGCCACCGCCGACGCGCTCGGCCTCGGCGCCCGGCGGCTGCACCGCCGCTCCCTCGACGCCTTCGGCTACGGCCCGAAGACCCTCGCCCGGATCCTGCGCCTGCGGCGCGCCCTCGACCTCGCCCGCGCCGGGGTGCCGTACGCGGACACCGCGGCCCGCGCCGGATACGCCGACCAGGCCCATCTCGCCCGCGATGTGCGGGAGTTCACCGGCACCACACTGAGCGGACTGCTGCTGCGCCAGCGGTGAGCGCCCCGGCCGTCCACCGCTCCGGCAGCGGCGCGAAGAGGTCGACGCCGTTGCCGTCGGGGTCGTGCACGACGGCGTACCGCTGGCCCCAGAACGCGTCCCAGGGCTTCAGCTCCCCGTGATGGCCGGCGCCGGTCAGCTCCTCGTACACCGCGTCGACCTCGGCCGGTCCCGCGCAGCGCAGCGCGAGCGAGGCCCGTCCGCCCCCGGACGGCGCACGCCAGCCCGGACGGAAGGACCGCACGGTCTCCTCGGTGTCCAGCAGCAGCCGCAGCCCGCCGGGCAGCTCCGCCTCGGTGTGCGGCTCCCGCTCGGCGCCGTCGGGGAACGCGAACCCCAGCCTGCGGTAGAAGGCGACGGAGGCGGCCATGTCGGAGACCACCAGCCCGATGGCATCGAATCGTGTACGCATACGGCCACCGTAGGCGCGGCGGGCCGGACGGTCTTGAAGGAAACGGACAGCCCCCACCGGCCGGTGCCCCGCGTCAGCCGAAGCGCACCGGCCCGTTCGGACTGTCCACCGTGAAGGAGAACGCCGCCGGGCCCTCGGACAGGCGCAGGTCCGTGCCGAGGAGCGCCAGCAGCGCACGGAGTTCCCCGGGGTCGGGGACGGTGGCGGTCAGCTCCCGCAGCGGGGTCACCGGCAATCCGGACGCCGACGGGTGGGGCGCCGCACCCCAGTCGATGAGGAACGGCACCAGACCGGACGGGTGCGGGCGCCCGCCGTCGGTCAGCCGCCACCGCAGCAGCGTGCCGTCGGGCCGCCGACGGCTCATCTCCCGTACGTCACCCGGGTCGTAACCCCGGGCCCGGGCCGCCGCAACCGTCGCGTCCAGGTCCGCCGGGCCGATCGCCCAGGTGAGGACACGCGCCCGGTCGAGACCGTCCACGCCGAACGGGCGCGGACCCGCCGGTGCGGGCCGCTCCGGATCGGGGCCGAGGATCTCCAGATACGCGCCGCCCCCCAGCCCCACCAGATGGTTGCGCGTGCCGTGCTCCGGATGCACCCCGCCCGGCACGGGCGCCACTCCCGTGCGCCGGGTGAACTCCGCGACCGTCGCCGCCAGTTCGGGGGTCGCGAGGACGATGTGGTCGAGACGTGCAGGAATGGTGTTCATCCCGGCCGAGCCTACGCGCCCCGCCGCCGACGACGCCCGCGCCCGGGGAAAGCCGCAACCGCCCCCTGCGCGTGGGGGCCGCGCGAGACGACGGATCCTGAAAGTTTCGCTCGACGATCTCACTGGGACACCGCCGCCCACGGTCATAGGCTCGGCGGCATGACCGCCCGCCTGCTCGTGTACACCCGCACCACCGCCTACCGCCACGACTCCATCCCGGACGCCGTCACCGCCGTACGGGCCCTGGACGGCTTCGAGGCCGACCACAGCGAGGACCCGGCGGCCCTGGAGGCCCCCCTGGACGGGTACGCCGCCGTGGTCTTCCTCTCCACCAGCGGCGAGGTCCTCACCCCCGCCGGACGCGAACGCCTCAGCGCGTACGTCGGCGCGGGCGGCGGCTTCGTCGGGGTGCACGCGGCGGCCTGCACCGAGTACGACTGGCCGTACTACGGCGAACTCCTCGGCGCCCGCTTCGACCGCCACCCCGCCTACCAGCCCGGCAAGGCGGTCGTCGAGGACCACGACCACCCCGCCACCCGGCACCTGCCCACCGTCTGGGACTTCACCGACGAGTGGTACGACTTCCGCGCCAGCCCGCGCGGCCGGGTCCGCGTCCTCGCCGGCGCCGACGAGTCCTCGTACGAGGGCGGCGGCATGGGCGCCGACCACCCCCTGGTCTGGTGCCGCGAGGAGGGCGCGGGCCGGGTCTTCTACACCGCCCTCGGACACGCCTCCGAGGCCTATCGCGACCCCGACTTCCTGGCCCATCTGCGGGGCGGGATCGCTTGGGCGGCCCGGGTGGGCCCCGACGCCCAGTGACGTTTCTGCGGTGAACCGCTTCCGCCATCGGGGTGACCGACCCCGCGCCGGGAGCGGTCCGCCCGCCGGCCGCCGGAGATCCTCCTGTCCGGTTTGATCGGGTGAAAAGGACGCTCAGGAGGAGCCGGACGGTGACTTACGGGACCAAGCTGCGGCAGCGGATCGCCGCACCGGGGACCACCCCGCTCATCGGCGTGTACGACATGTACTCGGCGTCGATCGCCGCGCAGCACTACGACGGGATGTTCGTCTCCGGGTTCGGCTTCGCCGCCTCCTACTACGGACTGCCCGACATCGGCTTCATCGCCTGGCCCGACATGATGGCGTTCGTCCAGCGGCTGCGCGGCGCGTTCCCCGGCCACCACCTGCTGGTCGACATCGACGACGGCTATGTCGACCCCGAGGTCGCCTGCCACGTGGTGGAGGGACTCGAACGGATCGGCGCCTCCGGTGTCGTCCTGGAGGACCAGAAACGGCCCCGCCGCTGCGGCCACGCCGACGGCAAGCAGGTGCTGCCCCTGGAGGAGTACCTCGCCAAGCTGGAGATGGTCCTCGCCACCCGCCGGGACCTGCTCGTCGTGGCCCGCACGGACGCCACCGACGAGCACGACATCCTGCACCGCGCCGAGACCCTCGCCGCCACCGACGCGGACGTGGTCCTCGTCGACGGCGTCCGCAGCGTCGACTGGATCCGCCGCATCCGGGCCGTCGTCGGCGGCAAGCCGCTGCTGTTCAACCAGATTGCGGGCGGCAAGTCCCCCCGCCTCTCCCTCGGCGAACTCGCCGACCTCGGCGTCGACGTCGCCATCTACAGCACGCCCTGCCTGTTCGCCGCCCACGAGGCCATGCACGCCGCCCTCGCCGCACTCCGCCGCACGGACGGCCGGCTGCCCGAGACGAGGAGCGACGCCGACGGGGTGGGCGTCGGCACGGCGACCCGCCTGCTGGAACGCAACATCGCCCGCAGCCGCGCCCGGCGGACGGACACACCCCCGCCGCCCCAACGCGACGCAACCCGCCACCCGGCCGAACGAATGACATGACGGGCCGGGCCGGGCCGCCGGGCCTTTCCACGGCCGCACGGATCCCGGGCTGGACCCTGCGCCGATGTGAGGCCGGTCCGTGCGCCGGTTCCGGGCCGGGTCCTGCGCCGGTTTCGTGCGGGGCCGTGTGCGGGTCCCGTGCGGGGCCGCGCACCGATCTCGTCTCGGGCCGCGGGTCGGCGGGTGTGCCGATCCCGTGCCGGTCCGTACGGGGGACCTGTGCCGGTCCGTATGGGGGGCCTGCGCCGGTCCGTACGGGGGGCCTGTGCCGGTCCGTATGGGGGGCCTGCGCCGGTTTCGAGCCGGGCCGTGTGCCGATCTCGTGCGGGCCCCGCACCGATCCAGTGCCGGGTCGTGTGCCGGGGCCCGCGCCGGTTTCGTGCCGGCCCTGTGTCGATCCCGTGCCGGGCCCGGTTTCGTGCCGGACCGTGTGCCGGGCCGGGCCCCGCACCGATCCCGTTCCGGGTCGCGTTTCGGGTCGCGTTTGGGGGCCTGGGCCGGGCCCCAGGGCCGTAACTCGTGCGTGACGGCGACCGGTGAGCTCGCTCGCGGCGTCGGGCACCGGTCTCAGTGCCGGGGCGCGGCCGTGCTCGCCCGTGCCACCAGGCGGGTCGACAGCTCCGTGCGGGTGCCCTCCGGCCGCTCGCCGTCCATCATCCGCACCAGCAGCCGCAGCGCCGTCGCCGCCATCTCGGCCAGCGGCTGTCGGACGGTGGTCAGGGCGGGGGTCGTCCAGCGGGACTCCGGCAGATCGTCGAACCCGACCACACTGAGGTCGTACGGAATCCTCAACCCCCGCTCCGTCGCCGCCCGGTAGGCCCCGAGGGCCATCACGTCGGAGCACACGAAGACCGCCGTCGGCGGCTCGGGCAGATCGAGCAGCTCCCGCATCCGGCGGTGCGCGGTGGACTCGTCGAAACCACCGTTGCGCACATAATCGGCGCGCTGCGGCAGCCCCGCCGCCGCGAGCGCCGAACGGTACCCCGCCACCCGCGCACTGCTGCACATCTTCCGCCGCGGGCCCGCGATCACGGCGATCCGCTCATGCCCGAGCGCCAGCAGATGCTCGGTCGCGGTCACCCCGCCCTGCCAGTTCGCCGCGCCCACCGACACCACGTCCGACGGCGGTTCCACCGCCGGATCGATCAGCACGAACGGCGTACGGTGCTGAGCCAGCCACGCGTACTGGGAGTCCGTCAACTCGGCCAGGTTGAACAGCACTCCGGCCGAACCACGCACGGTCAGCTTGTCCAGCCAACCCCGCTGCGGCCGACCGCCCCGCGTCCGGGACAGCGCCGCCGAGACCACCACGTCCAGCCCCGCGTCGTGCGCCGCCTCCTCCACCCCGTGCAGCACCGCCCCCGAGCAGGAACTCTCCAGCGAGTGCACGACCAGATCGACCAGCCGCGGCGGCTTCGAGGCGTCGAAGCGCGGCCTGCGCACATAACCGAGCCGGTCCAGCGCCTCCGTGACCCGGCGTCTGGTCTCGGGTGCGACGTCCTCCCGCCCGTTGACCACCTTGGACGCGGTGGGTACGGACACCCCCGCCTCGCGGGCCACGACCGCCAGCGTCGGCCCGGCCGTCGCGCTCGCACTCGCCGTGCGCACCATGGGGAACCACCTCTCCGGCCCGCCCGAGGGCCAGCGAAAGCTCGACCAGCGCCGTAGTGGAGCCGATCCGGACAGGCGGCTCGCAGAAAGCGCTTGCTATCCTAGGGGCGGGGCGGCGCGAGGTGAAGACACCGGCGCGTCGCGCCGGGGGCGGGCGCACGCGTCGGCGCCTCACCCGCAACCGGACGCCCTCCGCGCCGGGCGCCGGTCACGCCACCCGGGCCAGGTCCGCGTGGCGTACCTCGTGGGCCAGCGGCAGGCCGTCTGCCAGGCGCTCCAGCTCCTCGACCACGATGAGCCCCAGCCGCTCCAGCTCATTGCCCAGGGACCCGGCGATGTGAGGGGTGAGGAAGACGTTGGGGAGGCGGTAAAGGGGCGAGTCGGCGGGGAGCGGTTCGGGGTCGGTGACGTCCAGGACCGCCTGCAGCCGGCCGGAGACCAGCTCGTCGGTGAGCGCCGCATGGTCGACGAGGGCACCTCGGGAGGTGTTGATCAGCACGCCGCCGTCGCGGATCAGGGCGAGGCGGGGGCGGTCCAGCAGGTGATGCGTCTCGGGGAGGTCGGGGGCGTGCAGGCTGACGACGTCGCTGTGCCGCAGCAGGTCCTCCAGTGCGACGAGCCGGGCGCCGAGGGCGGCGGCCTCGGACGCCTCCACGTACGGGTCGTGGAGGAGGACCTCGAAGTCGTACGGGCGCAGCAGCTCCAGCAGCCGACGGCCCACCCGGGAGGCGCCGATGACGCCGATCCGGCGGCCGAAGTTGCCGACGGCGGCCGTCTCGGCAGGGGTGAGCCGGGTGTGGGTGCGGCGGTAGCGCTCCCGGTGGACGAAGGTGTCCTTCCCCGCGAGCAGGATCATCGCGAGCGTGTACTCGGCGACCGGTATCGCGTTGCCGGCCGCCGCGCTGGAGACCGTCACTCCGCGTTCCCACAGGGCCTCGCCGACCAGTGGGCGCACGGAACCCGCGGCGTGCAGGACCGAGCGCAGCCGGGGCAGCGCGGTGAGCGCCCGCGCGTCGAGGTACGGGCAGCCCCAGCCGGTGACCAGCACATCGGCGCCGGCCAGCGCCGACGCGGCGGCCGGGTCGGCGAAGTCCCGTACGACCAGGGCGGGATCGATCTCCGCCGTCTGCCGCAGCCGGGCCAGGAGCGGGGCGGGGAACAGCCGGGGGAGGTGCACCGCATCCATGGCGAACACGGCCCTGGGCGGCTGGGCGCTGGGCATGACTCTCCTGAGGGCGCGTAGGAAACGTTTTCTGAAAAACGCTTTCTACCGTAGGTGCCCCCCGGAGACATGGTCAATCGGTCGGACCGATCACCGCACCCACCGCACCGCACCGCACCACCGCCACCGCCACCGCACCGCACCGCACCGCACCAAGAGTCCTCCGAGCCGGCCCCCGGGGGTCTCGGCACCCTCAGGTACGCCGAACAGCCCCTTTACGGGTTCGTGCACCGGAATACCCCGCACGGGTGTGGTGCTCTGGTGATACCGGTGCACGAGCGCTGCGAAGGGCTGGTGGGCAGATGACGGCAGACCGCGAGAACCCCGCGGCGGAGGAACGGCAGGACCCCGACCCGGTCGTCGCCACCCCTTACGGGGCCGTCCGCGGACGATCCGAGCGGGGCATCGCCGTGTTCCGGGGCATCCCCTACGCGGCACCCCCCTTCGGCCCCCTCCGCTTCCGGCCGCCCGAGCCGCCGGAACCCTGGGAGGGGGTCCGCGACGCGGGCGCCTTCGGGGCGACGCCGCCGAAACCGCCGTACTCCGATGCCTTCGCCCAGTACCTCTCCGACCCGGTCGTGCCCGGCGACGACTGCCTCAACCTCAACGTCTGGACGCCCGACCCCGGCCACGACGCCCGCCTCCCCGTCCTGGTGTGGCTGCACGGCGGCGCGCTGACCAGGGGTTCCTCCGCCGTGCCCGTGTACGACGGACGGCACTTCGCCCGCGACGGCATCGTCTTCGTCTCGGTCAACTACCGGCTCGGCGTCGAGGGCTACGGGCTGTTCCCCGACGCCCCCGCCAACCCCGGCCTGCGCGACCAGCTTCGCCGCCCTGCACTGGGTCCACCGGTCCATCAGGGCCTTCGGCGGCGACCCCGACAGGGTCACCCTGGCCGGACAGTCCGCCGGTGCCATCAGCGTCGGCGCGCTGATCGCCGCCCCCCAGGCCCGGGGTCTGTTCCGGCGGGCGGTCCTGCAGAGCGGGCCGCCGGAAGCCTCCGAACGCGACAAGGTACGCCGCATGGTGCGCCGGATGGCCACGCGGCTGAAGATCCCGGCCACCGCCGAGGCCTTCGCGGCCGTCGACCGCGACCTGCTGCTGCGCACCCAGGCCGACGTCGGCCGGCTCAGCAGCCCCGTGGTCGGCGGTCCCGCCTTCGGCATCGTCGTCGACGGCGACCTCGTCCCGCGTGACCCGCTGCAGGCCCTCGTCGACGGCGAAGCCGCCCCCGGATGCGACCTCCTCCTCGGCTGGACCAGGGACGAATACCGGCTCTGGCTGGTCCCCGGCGGCCTGCTGGATCGCATCGACCGGCTCGGCGCCGTCGCCCTCGCCGGCGCCATGGCCCGCTGCCACTGCGGCCACGAGGTGCCGCGCGGCTACCGCACCCTGCACCCCGAGGCCGGCACCGCAGAGATCGTGGGGCAGATGGTCACCGACCACCTGCTGCGCCGGCCGCTGCACCGCCTGGCCGACGCCCGCCCCGGAACCTCGTACGTCTACGAGTTCGCCTGGCCCTCGCAGCGCCCCGGCCTCGGCGCCTGCCACGCGCTCGAACTCGGCTTCGTCTTCGACACCGGCCACACACCCGAGTCCGCGAAACTCGCCGGTGAGGACGTACCGCAGGAACTGGCCGACGCCATGCACTCGGCATGGGCGCGGTTCGTGGCGACGGGCGATCCGGGGTGGGAGACCTGGGACGAGCGACACCCCGTACGGGTGTTCGGGGCAGGGGAGAGCGTGACGGCCGGGGAGGCGGAGGCGTCGGATGCGGGCCACCGTGTACGGCGGACAGGGGACGGTATGCCGTATACAGACGACGGCGGATCGTATACCGCCTACGGTCTCCGGGACCGCGAACTGGATCTGTGGACCGTCCCCGCCGGCCCCACCCCGCCCCAGCCCCCTGCTCCGGCCGCCCTACCGACCACGCCCCCGGGCCCGCTCGGCGGCGGCCGGATCATCCGCACCGCGGAACTCAGGTCGGCGGTACGCCGGCTACGCCGCTCAGGTGGGGTGCAGCGCGACTGACGCCCCCACCGTACGTCCGTCACGTCGCTGGTCTCACTGGCCTCACGGGCCCCGCGAGTGCCGCCGGAGGCCGGCAGGTCGTGGCGGTCGCGGGCAGGGGAACTACGCCGCGGTCAGAGTCCGTGCGACCGAGGCCACCGCCTCGGGGCCGACCCGGCAGCAGCCGCCGATCAGCCGCGCGCCCGCGTCCCGCCAGCCGAGGACCTGCTCGGGGGCGAAGGAGGAGCGGCCCTTCCAGGTACGGGCCTGCGCGTCCCAGGACTCTCCGCTGTTGGGATAGACGACGACCGGCTTGCCCGTGACCCGGGCGGCCGTCGCCACGGCGGCGTCGACGTCCTCGGGGGCGCAGCAGTTCACGCCCACCGCGATCACCTCGTCGGCCTCGGCGGCCAGGGCGAACGCCTCGTCCAGCGGCTGACCGGCCCGCGTCCGTACGCCGTCGACCGTATACGAAAGCCAGGCCGGCACCCCCAGCCCCCGCACCGCGCGCAGCAGCGCCTCGGCCTCCTCGGCGTCGGGGACGGTCTCCAGCGCCAGCACATCGGGCGCGGCGGCGGCCAGGACCTCCAGCCGGGGCCGGTGGAAGCGTTCCAGCTCCGCCACGCTCAGCCCGTAGCGACCCCGGTACTCGGAGCCGTCCGCGAGCATCGCGCCGTACGGGCCCACCGACGCGGCCACCCACAGGGGCTGGGTGATCCCCTTGTCCCGGGCCTGACGGGCGGCCTCGCGGGCCAGTTCCACGCTCTGGGCCAGCAGCCGGGCGGACTCCTCGTGCGCGATGCCGCGCTCGGCGAAGCCCTCGAAGGTGGCCTGGTAGCTGGAGGTGATCGCCACGTTCGCGCCCGCCTCGAAGTAGGCGAGGTGGGCCTCGGTGATCGCCTCGGGCCGTTCGGCCAGCAGCCGCGCGGACCAGAGCTCGTCGCTCAGGTCGTGTCCGGCGGACTCCAGCTGGTTGGACATGCCGCCGTCGAGGACGACGGTTCCTGCGGCGAGCGCCTCGGCGAGCGGGGCGCCGGAGGGGAAAAGGGTGTCGCTGGTCATGACATGACGCTAGTCGAAGGCACCACGAAAGGCCCCTCCCGTCCACCTCGTGAACAGAGGGCCCACCGGGCGGGAAGACGCCGCCGGCCTTGACGGATGCGTTCCTATCCCCAGCTTGTGAGCTGCCCTCGTTCCGTCCGTCGCCGGTGGGGCTGCTCGCCGCCCCCGCCGCCCCCACCGTCCGCCGGATCTGTCAGGGCGCGCCGGTCCGCAGGGTGCGTGATTCCTACGCCGCGTGCCGTCCGCCCCCGCCCCCGCGCCGGGGCCGGGACCGTCTCCGTAGGGTCATCGGCATGCCGAGGCCCGCGAGCAGACCCGCGGCGAGTACGTACGGCCACGACCCCATCCCGCTGCTCATCCCGCTGTTCGCGCCGCGGGTCTCCACCGACGCCGCGTGGGAGGCGGCCGACCGGCCGGCCGCGGAGGGGGAGGAGCCGGCGGCGTCGGCGGTGAGGACCACGTCGTTGCCGTCGCCGCCCCGGTAGCTGATCCGGTAGACGGTGTCACCGAGTCGCACCTCGGCGCCTTCCCGCAGCCCGTCGAAGGTGCCGGAGACCGCACCGCGCCCGGTGTGGTCGAGGACGGTGAGATCCTCCTCGCCGACTCTGCCCGCCTTGCCCGCCCTGCCGGTCCCGGTGGCTCGCCCGTTCTCGGTGCTCGCGGCCTCCTTCGACAGATCGAGGTCCCCGCCCAGCCGGACCCGGCCGCTGACCTTCAACGGTTCCGTGCCCAGGACGAGTTGCCCTTCGGGGTTCTGCGCGTAGTCACCGCTCACCGTCAAACCGCCGGTGACGACACCCCGGTTGACGACCGCCCCCTCGACCGTGCCCCTGCCGTCGAGGGCGCTCAGCACGCGCAGGGCGGTGCCTCCCGTGTCCAGCCGGGAGGATGCCGAAGTCAGGTGTATCGCACGGCTGTCGGCGAGGCTTGCGCCGCCGCGCAGGGCCAGGGTGCCCTTGCGGACGGTCGTCGTCCCCGTGTAGGTCACGGAGGATCCGGTGAGCGTCGTGGTCGCCGTGCCGGACTGGACCAGCGCGCCGCTGCCGCCGATGCCCGACAGCGAGACGGGCGTGGTGGTGTTCCGCACGACGAGGGTCCCGTCGTTCACGATCCGCCGCCGCGCCGTGCCGGTGAGCAGCGAACCGTCGCCGCCCGCCGCTCCCGAGCCGAGCCTCAGCACGGCGCCCCGCTGCACGGTCGTGGAGCCGTCGTAGTGCTGGGCGGCGGCGAAGGTGACGTCGTTGCCCTTGGTGCCGGCGATCACGACGTCCCCGGCGCCGGGTGCCGCGAGCGTGTCGTGGTACTGGCCGCCGCCGATCGGTGCGCCGAGCGTCACGGGCCCGTTGTAGTCGAACGTGAGCAAAGAGCGGCGGCCGCTGCGTTCGTGCAGGTTGATGTAGACGGTGTCCTTGGTGCCGGGCATGAAGATCCGGTGCGTGGTGCCGTCGCCCCATTGGACGTCCGCGCCTTCGATGTTGGTGCCCCGCTTGTTCAACTGGTGGGGTACGGGACGCCAGTTGAGTCCCGGGTCGCTGAGCGACGGATGGGTGTCCCCGCCCCGGTCGCTGTAGCTGTACTGCCCGGTGAGGACCACCTTGCTGCCGGGCCGGGTGTGGACGTTGACGTCACTGCCGTATGCGCGCTGGTAGAAGTCCTGGCGCAGGGTGATCGTCTGGTTCAGCGGGGTGTCGATGATCCAGGAGCCCTGGTTGACGACGGCGCGCACGGAGGGCAGCGCCACGGGGTACTCGGGGCGGCCTACGGCCATGCCGGTGCCGTTGTCGATGACCCCGGAGAAGGGGTGGGTGCCCGCCAGGTCCAGGGTGCCCCACATGCCGCGCGGCTGGGTGACCAGGCCGGAGCCGCTGATCGTGCCGATGTTGAAGGTGCGGGTGAGGGAGAGGCGGAGGGTGCCGTCGACGCGGATGTTGAGCTGATTGAGCCGGTATCCGGGGGTGTCGTACGGGAAATGGCCGATCAGCCCCGTGCCGCCGCCGGTGCCGTACTGGAGTGTTGTGCCGCGCTCGACCGTGATCGCGGGCGGGTCGGGGCGGGTGACCGTCGTGTACGGGTGGTTGCCGCCCTGGGTGCGTACGGTCTGCCGCTGCCGGGCCTTCGGCAGGGTGAAGTCACTGTCCTTGGTGAGGACCAGCGTTCCGCCGCCGCGGACGGTGAGTGTTCCCTCGCCGCGCAGGACGCCGTCGTACGTCGTCGTCCCGGAGGGCACGGTGATCATCGTGTCGCCGGTGAGGGTCACGTCCCGGTCGGCCAGCACGTCGGCGGTGACGTCCCGGGTGCCGGCGGCCACGGCCGGGGGAGCGGTGGCCAGGAGGGCGGCGACGGCCGCGAGGGCGCCGGCGGCCGCTGCTGAGGTGTGGAGGGGGCTGCGCACGGGTCGGAGACGGTACGGCAGCGCCGCCGATAACAGAAATTCGCCGTGCCGCTGGAATCCTCCGGGTCTCGCCGCGCTCCTCCAGAAAAGGCTTTCTATCAAGTCCCGTCAGACCCGTTGACCTGCTGGTAACACACCCTTACCTTTTCGGCGTTCGTCATTCCACATGTTGTTCGCATTCTCGAACGTAGCCGCCGATCCCACCCACCCGCAGCTTCGAACACACCTGTAGTCCGTGAAGGTGGTCGTTCCCCGAGAGGTATCCCCATGAGACGTGTGTACGCCACCCTGCTCGCCCTCTGTCTGGCGCTGATCGGCGCCCTCGCCACCGCCGGTCCCGCCCGGGCGGCATCCGTGACCGTCCCCAACGGCGTTCAGTTCACCGACACTTCCGGCGCCGTCGTGCACGCGCACGGCGGCGGGGTCATCAAGGTCGGCAGTTACTACTACTGGTTCGGTGAGGACCGCAACGCGGACAACACCTTCCGGTACGTGGACGCCTACCGCTCCACCGACCTGAAGAACTGGGAGTTCAGGAACCACGTCCTGACCCAGTCCAGCGCCTCCGAGCTCGGCACCGCCTACATCGAGCGGCCCAAGGTCGTCTACAACGCCTCCACCGGCAAGTTCGTGATGTGGATGCACAAGGAGAACGGCACCGACTACAGCGAGGCCCGCGCGGCCGTCGCCGTCTCCGACACCGTCGACGGCACCTACACCTACCAGGGCAGCTTCCGCCCCCTCGGCTCCTACATGTCCCGGGACATCACCACGTTCGTGGACACCGACGGAACCGGTTACATGGTGTCCGCCGCGAACGAGAACTACGACCTGCACATCTACCGGCTGACCGCCGACTACACCGCGATCGACAGCCTGGTCGCCAACCCCTGGGCGGGCGGACACCGTGAGGCGCCGGCCCTGTTCAAGCGCAACGGCGTCTACTTCATGCTGACTTCGGGCGCCACCGGCTGGAGCGCCAACCAGCAGCAGTACGCCACCGCCACCAGCCCGGCCGGCCCCTGGACGTCGATGGCGAACGTCGGCGACTCCACCACCTACGGCTCGCAGACCGCGTACGTCCTTCCCGTCCAGGGCACTTCGGGGACGTCGTACCTGTACATGGGCGACCGCTGGGGCAACTCCTTCGGCGGCACCGTCAACGACTCCCGCTACGTGTGGCTGCCGCTGACCTTCCCGACCACGACCACCATGTCGATGTCCTGGTACCCGGAGGTCGCCGTCGACACGGCCGCCGGGACGGTGACCGGCACCAGCGCCACCTACAACACGCTGGTCGCCCGTCACTCGTCCAAGTGCGCCGACGTGACCAGCCAGTCGCTCTGGCAGGGCGCCCAGATCAAGCAGTACACCTGCAACGGCGGCAACAACCAGAAGTACTGGTTCAAGGCGGTCGGCAGCGGCTACTACCAGCTGGTCACCCGGCAGAGCTCGCTGTGCGTGCAGGAGGACTCCGCGACCGTCACCCAGGAGGACTGCGACTCCTCGGCCACCACCCAGCAGTGGTCCCTGACCACCAGCGGCAGCTATGTGAACATCAAGTCCCGGGCGAGCGGCGAATGCCTCGACGTCAACGGCGGGTCCACCGCCGACTCGGCCGCGATCATCACGTACACCTGCAACGGCGGCACGAACCAGCAGTGGACACGAGGCTGATGACGTGACGTCAGGCGAGCAGGTCGATCGCGTCGATCGATGTGCCCGCGCTGAGGAAGGACGTCGTCCCCGAGCCGCTCGCCACGTAGATCTTCAGCTGGTTGTAGGCGCCGGTGTCCGTCAGCCAGGCGGACGCCGGCACGCTGTAGGTGAAGGTGTGGTTGTTGCCCCGGTAGGACCCCACGGTCAGGGACCGGGTGCTCGGCTGGGTGGGCGGGGAGGGCACGGCCGAGGTCCAGGTGTCGTTGACGACGATCTGCGGCCGGCCGTTGGCGTAGGCCGTCGTCACGCCGATGCGCAGGGTGTGCGCGGCGGCGGCCTGGGCCGCGGTCAGCCGGAAGTGGACGATGATGCCGCTGTTGACGTCCTTCCACAGATAGCAGGGGAAGGCGGAGGTCTCGGTGCCGCTGCCGATGACCACGTTGCCCGTCCAGGAGGCGGCCCGTACGTCGGAGGGGTGCGCGTACGTCATCAGGTCGGCGTTCTTGAAGCCGCCGGGCGTGCCGTTCCAGTCCCCGATCCGCCAGATGGCAGCGGCGTTGCCCGGGTCGTTGGAGGACGGGATCGCGATCGTGTTGAGGGTGGTGGTCCCACCGGCGGACACCGTCACCTGCGTACTGTATACAGCCAGCTCGCCCTTGTAGACGGTCAGCGTGTACGTCCCCGGCAGTGCCCCGCCGATGGAGAAGTAGCCGTCCGAGGCCCGCGCCGGCCCCCAGTACTGGGCGGCCGAGTTGGCGAGCCCGACCGTGTACGCGTACGCCGTGTTGCGGCCGCTGATGCCCACGCCGGCCACCCGGCCCCGGCCGCTCGCGGAGACGTACCCGGAGATGCCGAGGGAGTCCGCCCAGGACGTGGTGAGGGTGCCCGGGTAGAGGGAGGAGGAGGGGGCGCCGCCGTCGGTGAAGGCGATGACGTACGGGCCCTGGAGGCCGAAGCGCTGGGCCTCGGTCTGGTTCTCGCCGTAGTAGAGGATCTCGTACAGGCCCCCGCCGTCGGCGCTCTGGTGGCGCAGGAGCGAGCGGTAGAAGGGCCCGCCGGATGCCTTCTCGTGGTTGCTGCGGACGATCCACAGTCCGACGGATCCGGTGGACCATCCGGTGTAGGCGTAGTCGATCACCCGCACCTTGGCGTAGTGCTTGGAGCGCGTCTGGCCGTCGGACTTCGCGAACACGTCCGAGGCCTCGATGGTGGAGGACGTGTAGGTGTAGGAGTCGGGCTGGTCGTTGAGGAACAGGCCCTTCTTCACCCGGACGATGTAGCGGGTGGCCGAGACCGAGGTGTCGGCCTTGTTGGTCCAGAGGTACACGTTGTTCTCGCCGCTGCGAGCCGCGTAGTAGTGCTTGAGCGTGCCGTGGGTGACCGAGATCAGGATCGTCGCGCCGGACTGGGCGATCGTCACCGTCGAGGTGCCGAGCCCGGACTCGATGTGCGAGTTCTTGCCGTCGTAGCCCTGGTACTCGGTGCCCCTGTAGACCAGCGAGGTGAGGTCGCCGTTGGTCTTGCCGACCTTGAAGACCAGGCTCGCGCCGGTGTCGACGACGTAGTTCGAGCCGTCGTCGCTCCAGCCGAAGCCCGCCGCGGAGGCGGGGGAGGCGAGGGGGCCGGCGAGGGCGGCCGTGCCGGCCGCGGCCGCGGCGGAGAGCACGAAGGTACGGCGTCGGACCGGGTGGCTGTCGGATCCGGACATGGGGGAGCCTCCTTCGGGAGGTGTGGGGTGTGCGGGTGTGGGAGAGAGTGACAGTTGAAACGATTTCGCGAAAGGGCTTTCGCTCGGGGGAGGTTGGCAATCTCGTGAAATCGGTTCAGGGTCTAGAAAGCGCTTGTCAATGGCGGTACGGTCCAGCCGCCAGGACTGCCGCCGTGACGGAGGAGCCTCAGTGAGACGTTTCACCCTCGCCGTGCCGACCGCACTGGCCCTGACCGCGGTCCTCACGGCGCTCCCCGCCACCGCGCGGGCGCACGACCACCGCCCCGCACCCCTCGGCACCGACCACTGCTCCGCCGGCGCCTGCCACTTCGACGTCCCGCCCGGCACCTACGACGTCCGGGTCGTCCTCGGCGCCGACACCGACTCCAGCACCTCCGTCAGCGGGGAGACCCGGCGTGCCCTGCTCGCCGAGACGGCGGTCCCGGCCGGGGAACGCCTCGTCCGCAGCTTCACGGTGAACGTCCGTACGCCGGAGGGCGAACCGACCGGCGCAGAGGGAACTCCCGGACTGGACCTGGCACTCGGCGGCACCGCACCCGCCCTCGCGGACATCCGGGTCACCCCCGCCCGGCACGCCCGGCAGATCCTCCTGGTCGGCGACTCCACCGTCTGCGACCAGCCCGGCGACCCCTACACCGGCTGGGGCCAGGAGCTGCCGCAGTATCTGCGCCGGGGCGTCTCGGTCGCCAACTACGCCGATTCCGGCGAGAGTACGGTCACCTATCTGGGGAACCCGCAGCTCTGGGCGACGGTCCAGCCGCTGATCCGCCCCGGCGACCTGGTGCTGATCCAGCTGGCGCACAACGACAAGACGACCGACGAGGTGACGTACCGCGCGAACCTGGAGACACTGGTGGCGGGGGTGCGGGAGAAGGGCGGCAGGCCCGTCCTCGTCACCCCGATCGTGCGCCGCTGGTTCAGCGCCGACGGCACACTGAACAACGGAACGGCCCTGCTGGTCAACGGACTCGGCGTCGACCACCCGGCGGTGATCCGCTCGGTCGCCGCCGCCCGGGACGTACCGCTGATCGACCTCACCGCCCGGACCAAGGCGCTGGTGGAGTCCCTGGGCGTGGAGGGCTCCAAGGCGCTGTACCTGTACACCGAGAAGCGCGACAACACGCACACCTCCGTGCACGGAGCCACGGTCTACGCGGGCCTGGTCCGCGACGAGCTCGTCGCCCAGCACCTGGTGCCCCGGGGCACCGTGCGGGTGGGATGAACTCCTGGGGGCGCCCCGACCGGAACCGGGACGCCCCCAGGGCCTGACCCGCCCCGACCCACCGCGCCGAGAGAGAAACCACCGATGCACCTGCCGCCGCCCGACCCCGCCCTCAGCCCCCGTACCGGCTTCACCCGCGTCCACTGGGAGGCCGCCGCCGACGCGCTGCTGGCCGCGGTGGAGCCGTACGCCACCGAGGACCGGGCCCTCTACCACTTCCCCGGCGACCGGCAGAGCTGGTCGGGCCGTCTTTCCGACGGACTGGAGGGGTACGCCCGCACCCTGCTGCTCGCCGCGTTCCGCCGCGACGAGACGGCCCTGGAGCGGTACGCCGACGGACTCGCGGCCGGCGTCCGGGGCGTCTGGCCGCGCATCGAGGACCGCGGCCAGCCGCTCGTCGAGGCCGCGTCCGTCGCCCTCGCCCTGCGGCTGACCCGCCCCCTGCTCTGGGACCGCCTCGACGACGACGTCCGGCAGCGCGCCGCGCACTGGCTCGGTGACGCGCTGACCGCCGAACCCTGGCCCTGCAACTGGGAGTTGTTCCCCGTCACGGTCGGCGGCTTCCTCCAGGAGATCGGTCACGAGAGCGAGGCGGCCGGCAAGGCGGTCGACCGCGGGCTGGGAAGGATCGAGCAGTGGTACGTCGGCGGCGGCTGGTACACGGACGGCGACGGCCGCAAGTACGACTACTACAACGGCTGGGCGATGCACCTGTATCCGGTGCTGCACGCCTGGCTCGCCGACGACAGTCGACTGCTGACGGTATACGGAAGCCGACTCCGGACCCACCTCGCCGACTACGCCCGGCTGTTCGGCGGCGACGGCGCCCCGATGCACCAGGGCCGCTCCCTCACCTATCGCTTCGCGACCACCGCCCCGCTCTGGCTGGGCGCCCTCACCGGTCACACCCCGCTGCCGTCCGGCGAGACCCGCCGGCTGGCCTCGGGGGCGCTGAAGTACTTCCTGGAGCGGGACGCCGTGGACGAGCGCGGGCTGCTCACCCTCGGCTGGCACGGCCCCGATCCCGCCGTCCTCCAGGGCTACTCGGGCCCCGCCTCCCCCTACTGGGCGAGCAAGGGGTTCCTCGGCCTGCTGCTCCCGCCGGACCACGAGGTGTGGACGGCCACGGAGGAGCCGGGCCCGGCGGAGCGCGAGGACGCGGTGACCCCGGTCGCCGCGCCCAACTGGCTGCTCCAGTCCACACGCGCGGACGGCGTGGTCCGGCTGCACAACCACGGCAGCGAGGACGTCCGCTACGACCCGTACTACACCCGACTGGCGTACTCGACGGTGACGGCGCCCTCCCCCTCGTACGACAACAGTGTGGTCGTCGGGGGAGACCCGGGGCGTACGGGGATCGAGCCGCTGGGCGCCGGGGACGGCTGGGCGGCCTCGCGGCACACCGCGGGCGGCGGGGCACGGGTGACGAGTGTGCTGCTGGCGCGCGGGGCGACGGAGGTGCGGGCGCATCTGGTGACGGGGGCCGCTCCGGGCACGCCGGTCCGGGTCACCGGATGGCACGCCGGGGACGGGCTCCGGGCGGAACTGGTCCCGGTCCACGGCCTGGCGGCCTCCGACGGGGAGGCCGCCGCCCTCGCGGGTACCGCGGGGGACGGCGGCACCCTCTTCGTCGCGCTCGCCCGGCTCACCGCCGAGCCGGAGACCGGCCCCCTGGAGGAGACGGTTTCCGTGCGGGCGGAGGGGCCGGACGGGATCCGGGTGCGCTGGAGCGACGGCTCCGAGGTCCGGGTGACCCTGTCGGGGGACGCCGTACGGGTCAGGGCTTGAGACGGGCGATCCGCAGGGTCGTCGTGGTCGGCGAGGCCCCGGTCAGCGGTTTGGCGTAGGTCGTTGTTGCCACGGGGGCGGAGAAGGGTTGCCGGGACGGAAGGGAATTCCTGCGCTTGCCGCACCGGGCGGACCCGGCGGAGCGGGCGCACCGGCGGGATCCGGCGGGCGTGGCCGCCCGGGGCCTCCGTGGGGAGCGTATTCGCGTTGCCGCGGGTCGGGCCGTGCACAACAATCCCCGCATGACTTCTGCCATTCGCCACGTGACGATCGACTGCTCCGACGCCTACGCCGTCGGCCTTTTCTGGTCCGAGGTGCTCGGCATGCCGCTCCAGGACGAGGACAAGCCCGGTGACGAGGAGGCGTTGATCAAGGGCGCGGGTCTGCTCTTCGTCACCGTGCCGGAGGCCAAGACGATCAAGAACCGGGTGCACCTCGACCTCGAGCCGCAGGACCGTACCCGGGACGAGGAGGTCGAGCGGCTGCTCGCCCTCGGCGCCACGCTGGTCGCCGACCGGCGCAGGCCCGACGGCACCGGGTGGGCCCTTCTCGCGGACCCGGAGGGCAACGAGTTCTGCGTGGAGCGCAGCCGGGCGGAGCGGGGGGCGCCCGCGACGGACTGACCGACGGCTTCCTTCTCCGCGACGGGCTACCCGCGGCTGCGTCGTACCCAGTTGAACCGGCTGACCCGCTCCGCCGAGCCGGTGCCGACGGAGCCGTCGTCTTCGAGGCCGGTCGCTACCCGCCACACCGCCTCCTCGCCCGGCTCCACCTTCACCACGGCGGCACAGCGGCGGCGCACGTGCTCACAGACGTCCAGCAGCGCGAGCGGGCTGCCCGTCAGGTGCTGCGCGTAGCGGCAATGGCTGCGCCACCCTGCCGCCTTGGCAGGAGCGTACAGCTGCGGTGGTGCGGCCGACGGGGTGGCCGGCGGCCTCGAGGCGGCGCACGGCCCGCCGTGCCTGCGCCACGGCACCGCGCAGGACGTGCCGGCCTGCTGGTCCGGTGTGGACCGCGCCACCGTATAAGGAGCTCTGCTCGGGCGGCCGACAGCGGTCACCCCTGAGAAGGGTGGTCAGAGCTGCGGCTCCTGAACCGCCTGCGGGGGCAGCAGGGCGGATGCGGTGGTGGTGGGCGTCTCCGGGCGGGCCTGGTGCCGGGTCGTCGCATCGGTGGTGGTGCGGCCGGTGACGGTGGGGTTCGTGGCCGAGGAGCGGTCAGGCCCGGCGGGGCCTGCGCTCACCCCCCTGTCCGGCGTCCTCCGTACTGGCGTGGCGCGGAACCTTGCCCGGTACTCGCCCGGCGTCGCGGCGAGGCGGCGGCGGAACGCCCTGATGAGGGTGTCGACGGTGCCGAATCCGCAGACGGAGGCGATGCGTTCCAGGGCGTCGTCGGTGGTCTCCAGCAGGGTGCGGGCTCTCTCGACCCGGGCCGATTCGATGTAGGCGTGTGGAGTCGTGCCGAGTTCGGTCTTGAAGATCCGGGTGAGCTGCCGGTCGCTCACATGCGCGTACGCGGCCAGGTCTGGCACGGTGAGGCGCTGGTCGAGGTGGGTCAGGATGTGGTGCCGGAGGTCCTCGATGCGCCGCGTCGTGGACACCTGCTCCAGCGGTACGCTGAACTGGGACTGTCCGCCGGGTCGTTTCAGGTACATCACGAGCTCGCGGGCCACCCGCAGCGCGACCGGCTCGCCGAAGTCCTCCGCGACCAGCGCGAGGGACAGGTCCAGGCAGGCACTGATTCCCGCGCCGGTCCAGATCTCGCCCTCCTCGCGGATGAAGATCGGATCCGGGTCGACCCGCACCGTCGGATAGTCGGCGGCCAGTTGCTGCGCGGTCGACCAGTGCGTCGTGGCGCGCTTGCCGTCCAGGAGCCCCGCCGCGGCGAGGACGTGCGCACCGACGCACACCGATGCCACGCGCCGGGTGCGGTCGGCCAGCGCCTTCACCCGGGCCACCGTGCCGGGCTCGACGAGGGGCCGGACGCGCGGCTCGCCGTCGACCTCGACGGACTCCACGGAGCCGGGCACCAGCAAGGTGTCGATCGCCCGTGCGCCGATGTCGTGGAACGTGGCGTCGGGGAGGATCCGCACGCCGGCCGCCGTGGTCACCGGTTCCAGGGTCTCGGCGGCCAGGACGACCTCGTAGCCGGCTCCGTCCGTGGTCTCGTGCCGGACGAGGGAGAACACCTCCGGGGGGCCGGTGACGTCAAGGAGGTCGACGCCTTCGAACAGCACGATCACGATCAGCCGATTCACGGTCCCCACCCTGCGACCTCCGCTTCCCGCCCGGCTGCGGGCGTCGCTTTCTGCAAGTAGGACGTCATTGCCGACACTCCGGTCCGCCCCATAGCGTCACACATGTGTTCAACGGGTCGTTGAACAGCCGCTCAAGCCCGTCGAAGAACCCAGGAGAAGACCTGTGGCAAGCAAGACGCTGCGCGAACTCGACAACGCCGACCACACCCCCGCCGCCCTCGCGTCCTCGACGCTCATCCTCGTCGACTACCAGAACACCTACACCCGCGGGGTGATGGAGCTCGACGGCTGGAAGCCCGCCCTGGACGCTGCATCGGACCTGCTCGCCCGTGCCCGTGCGGCCGGAGCCGCCATCGTCCACGTTCAGCACGACGACGGCGAGGGTTCGCCCTACGACATCCGCACGGAGATCGGCCGCATCCACCCCGGCGTGGCGCCCGTCGAAGGGGAGCCCGTGGTCGTCAAGCACGCCCCCGACGCCTTCCACGGAACCGACCTCGGCAAGCTCGTGGACGAGGCCGGGAACGAGACCGTCATCGTCGCCGGCTTCATGACCCACATGTGCGTCGCCTACACGACGGCGTCCGCGGCCCTGCGCGGCAACAAGCCCACCGTCCCGGCCGACACCTGCGCCACCCGGTCGATCGTGGACGTGTCCGCGGACGAGCTGCACCGCAGTGCGCTGGCGGCCATCGCCGACGCGTACGGCGTGGTCGTCGCCTCCGGAAGGCAGCTGGCCTGACGAATCGGCAGCGGGCTGCGGCGGAGCTTCACGGCCGGCCGTGACGAGGGAACACTCCGGGCACTGGCTGCTCCCTGCGCCTGGCCGGAGTGCTGTGACCGGGCGACGCCTCGCTGCTGGCTGCGAACGCCGGACCCGAGGGTGATCCGGAAGCCCTGTTCGACACGATGATCCGCGCGCAGATCGACATGGTCCGCACTATGCCCACGCCACCGCCAAGCCGATTTCGTTCACCGGTCCCGCCCCCGCTGCAACGTAGTGCGCGGATCCGCCGGTCTGAGTCCTCCGGGTCAGGCCGCCCCGTCGGTCTCCCGGGGCCAGTGCGTCAGCGCCGTGTGCAGCGCCTCGATCGCCTTCTCCCACGACCGCTGTACGTCGCGGGGCGCGCCGAACGATCCGCCGGCCTCCAGGGCGCAGTAGCCGTGGAAGGTGCTGCGCAGCAGGCGGACGGCGTCGGTGAGGTCGGGTTCGGCGAGGCCGTAGGCGCGGAGCATGCCGTGGGTGATCTCGACGGTGCGGCGCAGCGCGGCGGAGTCCACGGCGACGTCCTGGTCGATACGGATCTGCGCGGCCGCGTACCGCCCGGGGTGGCGAAGGGCGTACTCCCGGTAGGCGTCGGCGAACGCGGCGAGCGCGTCCTTGCCGGCGAGCCCCGCGACGGCCGGGGCGATCCGGTCGATCATCTCGCCGCCGACGTACAGGGCGAGCCGGGTCCGCAGGTCCTTGAGGTTCCTGACATGGGAGTACAGGCTCGCGTCCTTGACGCCGAAGCGGCGGGCCAGCGCCGAGAGGGTGACGCCGTCGGGCCCGGCCTCGTCGGCCAGTTCGGCGGCGGCCGCGACCAGTCGGTCGGCGGTGAGGCCGGCTCGGGGCATGGGGACCGCCTTGGGTGATCGGGCCTGGACAGTTCGCAGGAGATCCTAGAGGGGGCTGGCCCGCCGCCCCCGCAGGCCGCCGAACTTCTGAGCAACGCCCCTCCTGCCAGGGAGAGTTGACTCCCGGTCGGTATGAGACGACACTCTCACGCCATGGATGCGGGTAACCGATCGGGCGATGTCGAACTCACCGGTCCCAAGGCCATGCGGGCGCTCGCGCACCCGGTGCGGCTGGCCGTGCTGGAACGGCTCCAGCGGCACGGGCCGGCCACGGCGACCCAGCTCTCCCCGCACGTCGGCGCGACGCCGTCCGTGACGAGCTGGCATCTGCGCCATCTCGCCGCCTTCGGGCTGGTGCGCGACGCCGAGGCCGGGACGGACCGGCGCGAGCGGCGCTGGGAGTCGGTGGGCCGGTGCTTCCGGTCCGGGGCGCCGCAGGACGAGGAGGGGCGCTCGGCCGCGCGCGTCCTGGTCGCGGAGATGTTCGCACGGACCGCGGGGCTGCCGGTGCGCTGGCTCACCGAGACCGAACCGGACCTGGAACCGGAGTGGGCGGCCCGGGCCGGCGGACTGAACAGCAGGATCGTCGTCACCGCCGAGGAGCTGGGCCGGCTCCAGGAGGCCGTCGAGGCACTCCTCGCGCCGTACCTCGCCCGCACGACGGAGCGGTGGCCGCCCGGCAGCCGGGGCGTGCGCGTCCTCACGTACACACTTCCCGAGGGCGCCGCGGAGTGAAGGCGGGCCCGGGCTCGTTATGGCGGGACGGCCGCTTTCTGCGGTTCTGGGCCGGGCAGACCGTCTCCCAGTGCGGCGACCGGGTCTCCGACCTCGCGCTGCCGCTGGTCGCGGTGGGCACCCTGCACGCCTCCGCGGCCGAGGTCGCGTGGCTGACGGCGCTCGTCTGGGTGCCGAACCTGTTCGGGCTGTTCCTCGGCGCGTGGGTCGACCGGCGCCCCGGCAAGCGCCGGCTCATGATCGGCACCGACCTGGTGCGCGCCGCCCTGTTGCTCAGCCTGCCGGTCGCGGCGCTCCTGGACGCGCTCACCCTGGGCCAGCTCTACGCGGTGGCGGCGCTGAGCGGGGCGGCGGCGGTGGTGTTCGGGTCGGCGTACCAGAGCTTCTTCGCCCGCCTCGTGCCGCCGACGTCGTACCTCGACGCCAACAGCAAGCTCGCCGCCAGCCGTTCGGTGTCCTTCGTGGCCGGTCCGGCCCTGGGCGGTGGTCTGGTGCAGCTGCTGACCGCGCCGCTCGCCGTCGCGGCGGACAGCCTGTCCTTCCTCGCGTCGGCGCTGCTGCTGCGGCCGGTGCGCGTGGACGAACCGGAACCGGCCGACCCGGACGGGCCGTCCCTGCCCCGGCTCGCCCGGGAGGGGCTCGCCTTCGTCCTGCGTCAGCCGGTGTTGCGGGCCAGCCTCGGCTGCGCGGCCACCGTCAACTTCTTCACGTTCCTGACCGGCACCGGACTGCTGGTGCTGTTCGCGGACCGCGAGCTGGGGCTGTCCCCGGCGGCGACCGGGCTGGCGTTCGGGGCGGGGGCGCTCGGGGCGCTCCTCGGGGCGGTCACCGCGCCCGCGCTGTCCCGGCGCATCGGCCTCGGCCGCAGCATCGCGGTGGGCGCCGTCCTGTTCCCGGCGCCCCTTGCGCTGCTCTGGGCCGCCCAGGGGTCCCTCCTCGCCCGGGCCGCGGTGCTGGCCGCCGCCTGGTTCCTGTCCTGCTTCGGCGTCATGATCTTCGACGTCAACCTCAACTCGCTGGACACGGCGGTGACTCCGGACGGTCTCCGGGGCCGGGTGATCGGCGCGTACAGCACGGTCAACTACGGCGTGCGTCCCCTGGGTGCCCTCGCGGGCGGCGGACTCGCCACCGCCGTGGGCCTGCGCGCGGCCTTCACCGTGGCCGCCGTGGGCGGTGCGCTGTCGGTGCTGTGGCTGCTGCGCTCACCGATCCCGGCCATCCGCGACCTGGACGACGTCCCGAGGCCCGAGCGGCCTCACCCGCCCGACCGGCCCGACCTGCCTCACCCGCCCGACCGGCCCGACCTGCCTCACCGCCCCGACCGGCCCGCCGGGACTCCGGAGCCGACGCCGCTCACGCGTTCGGACTGACGTCCGGACCGACGTCGGCGTACGGCTCGGCGACGGCCGTAGGGTTGCCGGAGAGCACGGCCGGGGTAGGGGGCGAGGTTGGCGAACCGGGCGCGCGGCGGCGAGCGGCGGACCGCTCCCGCCGGCCGCGAGCGACCTCTGTGGCGACAGCGGGACTTCGGGGTCTTCTGGGCGGCGCAGACCCTGTCCTTCCTCGGTGACTCCTTCGCGCTCGTCGCCCTGCCCCTGCTCGTCCTCAAGGCCACCGGATCACTCGCCCGGATGGGACTGCTCACGGCGGCCGGCGGCGCCGCGTCGGTCGTCGCGGCCCTGTTCGCCGGGGCGGTGGTGGACCGGGTCGACCGGCGGCGCCTGCTCATCGGCTGCGACCTGGTGCGCATGGTGCTCTACGCCCTGATCCCGCTGGTGTGGCTCGCCGGACCGCACGTCTGGCTGCTGTACACCGTGCTGCCGCTGTGCGAGGCCGTGGGCATGCTGTTCGCGGTCGGTTACGTCACCGTGGTCCGCGGCCTGGTCGGCCCCGACCGGCTCACCGAGGCCAACGGCCGCCTCAACGCCACCGCCGCCACGGCCGGAGTTCTCGGCCCGCTGTGCGCCGGTGTCCTCGCCGGACTGGCGGGACCGGCCGCCGCGATCGGCGTCGACGCGGCGAGCTTCGGCGTCTCGGCCGCCTGCCTGGCCGTCGTACGCGTCCGGCGGCGGCCGGCGGACGAGCGGCCGGCCGAACGGGCCGGGCTGTGGCGGGACCTGCGGACCGGGGTGGCGTTCCTGTACGGCCATCCGGTGCTGCGGGTGCTGACCGCCCTCCTCTTCGTCTTCAGCTTCCTCACCCTCGGCCTCAACGACCTGGTCGTCTACCACCTCAAGCACGACCTCGGGCACGACGACGGCACCGTCGGCACCGTCATGGCGGCCGGTGCGCTCGGTACGGTCACCGGCTCTCTGCTGGTGGCCCGGGTCCGCCGCAGGCTGGGCTTCGGCCGGACCTGGACGGCGGCGGTCGCCGCGTGCGGGGCCGCCGTCGCGGGCCTGGGGCGCGCCCAGGACGTGCCCGTCGTGGGCGCCCTCGCCGCCCTCTTCCTGGGCTGCGCCGCCGTCGCCGGCACCTGCTCGATGTCCCTGCGTCAGGAGGTCACCCCCGAACCGCTGCTGGGCCGGGTCACCGCCGCCTTCTGGACCCTCCAGTACGCGGCGGCCCCCGTCGGCGCGGCCGTCCTGACCTGGACGGCGGAACACCACGGCACGGCCCCCGTGGCCCTGGCGGCGGGCGCGGTCTGCGTCCTGCTCGCCGGGGCCGCCCTGCTGACGCCGGTGCGGGGAGCCGGGCGGCGGTGACCGCCGTGACCGCGGTGATCTCCCGGTGTCAGCCGTTCACCCCGGTGTACTTGCCGAGGCTCCACCGCCACAGCAGCCGTGAGCCCAGATACGTCAGGACGCCCAGCAGCGGGGAGGCCGCGGCCAGCCAGTAGGGCACGCCGGTCTCATGGCCGTGGCCGGTGAGGACGGCGGCCGGGAAGTAGGCGACGAACGCGAGCGGAAGGCCGTACGTCAGCAGACCGCCGACCGCCCGCGGAAGGACGTTCAGCGGGTAGCTGCCGAAGGTGCCGAGGAGTTCCTCCAGCCAGCCGCTCCAGTAGTCGGCGGCCGGGAAGCGCAGCGCCGCGCAGGCCACCGCCGTGAACAGCGCCGCCTCCAGCAGCATGCCGCCCACGACCGCCGCGACCAGGTACGAGATCCGGCCCGCCGTCCAGTCCAGCTGACTGCGGCCGAGCGCGCCCGCCATCAGACCCGTCGCCACCGTCAGATCGCCGATGGCGTTGGTCGGGAAGTAGGCGAGCTGGACCTGGCGGTGCACCGGCATCGGGCGCAGCAGATAGATGTCGATCTTCCCTTCCTGGATCTGCCGGCCGATGAAGTGCACCCGTCCCAGCAGCAGCACCATCAGACCGTGGGCGAGCATCCGGATCGCCGGGATCAGCAGCACCTCCGAACTGTCCCAGCCGCCCATCCCCGTGAACCGGGACAGCAGCACGGTCGCGAACACGATCACCGACACCTGCCAGATCGCGCCGATCGCGATGTTCAGCAGGAACTCGCTGCGGTACTCCATCGAGGAACGGATGTTGAGCAGCGTGATGCGCCACACGATGCGCAGGGACTTCAGTGACATCTCAGCCTCCCTGCGCGATCACGCGTCGCGCGGCCTGCCGCCACACCCACCGGGTGAACAGCGCCAGCAGGACCACCCAGCCGGCCTGTACGGCCAACTCGACGACGGCGTCGGACAGCTGAATCCGCCCGATGTAGATGGACAGCGGCACGCTCAGCGTCGCCTGGAACGGCAGGAAGCCGCTCAGCGTGATGAACCAGTCGGGGAAGAACCACAGCGGTGCGTACACCCCGGACAGCAGGTTCTGCGCGAAGATCAGGATCAGCATCGCGGAGTTGTTGCGGATGGTGAAGAAGCACAGCTGGTCCAGGATCAGCATCACGTAGTACAGCACCAGCTGGCCCAGCAGCAGACTGACCGCGAACACCCCCGCCACGGCGGCCGATCCGGGCGGGTCGACCACCCCGGCCACCAGGCACACCGTGTATCCGGCCAGCGCCCAGGCGAAGCCGTACAGCTGCTCGCCGAGGGCGCGCAGGGCGTAGTAGCGCTGCGGCGGCAGCGGGCGCAGGTACCAGTAGACGATCGTCCCGTAGTGCATGTGCTGGATCACGCTGTCCCGGCCGGCGTACTGGTCCAACTGCCGGATACGGGACGCGAGCACGGCCAGGACGGCGTAGGTGACCGCCTGGCCCTCGTCGAGTCCGGCGGTGGTGCCGGTGCGGGAGTACAGGCCGTGCCACAGGGACGCCACCAGCACCACCTGCACGGTCAGCCGGAGCAGGACGGCCGTCATCCGGGGCGGGGCGTGCAGTTCGCCGAGCGGGGTGACCCGGGCGGCACGCCAGGCGGGCACGGTCGCCATCACACCGCCTCCGCGTGGATGTAGGCGGCCCGCATCACGTCCTCCAGATCGGCCTCGTCCAGCGCGATGTCCGTCACCTCGTACCGCTCGATGACCGACTTCAGCGCCTGGTGCACGGTCGGCGCGGCGGACCCGTCCGGGCCGAACACCACCCGTGCCCCCTCACGCCGGACCACCGCGATCCCCGGCAGCGCCGCGACCTCGGCGTGCGGATCGGTGAGCGTGGCCCGCACCTGCCAGGTGGAGCCGAACTTGCGGCGGATGTCGTCGAGGCTGCCGTCCAGCACGAGCCGGCCGTGGTTGACCAGCACCACCCGCTCGGCGAGCCGCTCGACCTCCGTCATGTCGTGCGTGGTCAACAGGACCGTCCGGCCGCGCTCTTCGACCTGGTACCGCAGGAACTCACGGACCTGCTCCTTGACCACCACGTCCATGCCGATGGTCGGTTCGTCGAGGAACACGACCGGCGGGTCGTGCAGCAGTGCGGCCGCCAGGTCGCAGCGCACCCGCTGGCCGAGGGAGAGGTGCCGGACCCGGGTGTCCCAGAAGGAGGACAGTGCGAGGAGGTCGTCGAACTCCGCGAGCCGGGCGCTGTGCTCGGTCTTCGGCACCTCGTAGATGTCCCGGAGGATGGTGAAGGACTCGCGTACCGGCAGGTCCCACCACAGCTGGGTGCGCTGTCCGAACACCGCGCCGATGTTACGGGCGTTGCGCTCGCGGTCCTGGTACGGCACCACCCCCGCGACGCGGGCCTCGCCGGAGGTGGGGGTGAGGATGCCGGTGAGCATCTTGATGGTGGTCGACTTGCCGGCGCCGTTGGGGCCGAGCAGCGCGAGCAGTTCGCCCGAGCCGACGTCGAAGGTGATGTCACTGACCGCGTGTTTGGCCACCCGCTCGGGGTTGACCAGGGAGCGCAGGGCGCCGGCGAAGCCGGGGCGGCGGACGGTGGTGTGAAAGGTGCGGGACAGACCGCGCACCTGGATGGTGCCGCTCACTCGTTCAACCTCCAGTGCGGCGCGGCCGGCCGGGCCGGTCGGCCGCGGGAGAGGTCCTCACATTCTCGGAATGTCGATCAAATGGTCAATTGATTAATCGACGGGACTTGGACCAGGCCTCGACCAGGCCTCGACCGGGGGCCGACCTGGGCCGGCCATCCGGTCGCCGTGAACACGAACGAGAACGCGGCAGGTGCCGCACGCGGGACGTACTTGTTCGCCCCCGGCTGCGAAGACGCCGTCGGGGAGCCGGGGGCGCCGCCGTCCACGGCGCGAGGGGGACGGTGACCGTCCCCCCGGTCGTGACATCGATGTCGAGAGCGGGCACGGTCACCCGCCCGGCGACGTCGGAGTCGACACGCAGGGTGCCCTCGCCCGGAAGGACCCAGCGGCCGGGGACCGTGACCTCGGCCCGGTCCCCGGCGTCGTATCCGTCCGCGGTGGGACACCGGTCTCCTGGGTCAGCCCTTGATGCCGGTCTGGGCGATCCCCTGCACCAGCCAGCGCTGGAGGAAGAGGAACACGAGCAGCAGGGGCAGGATGGAAATGGCCGTGGCCATGAAGATCAGGTGGTAGTTGACCGTCTGGTTCGTCATGTACGACGACAGCGCGACCTGCACGGTCCAGGCGCTGGGGTCCTGTCCGATGACCAGCGGCCACAGGAAGGCGTTCCATCCGTTGATGAAGGTGATCGTGGCGATCGCGGCGAAGAAGTTCAGCGAGTTCGGTACGACGACGCGCCAGTACGCGCCCCAGTAGCCGAGCCCGTCCACCCGTGCCGCCTCCTCCAGCTCCTTGGGGAACCCCAGGAAGTACTGCCGGAAGAGGAAGCAGGTGAAACCACTGAAGAGGCCCGGGACGATGAGGCCTTGGTAACTGTCCACCCAGCCGAGGGACGACACCAGCACGAAGCTCGGCACGAAGGTCACGGCCGTCGGCACCATCAGGGTGACCAGCACGGCGTAGAAAACCTTGTTGGCGTGCCGGTAGGGGATGCGGGCGAGGCCGTAGCCGGCGAGCGAGCACACCAGGAGGATGCCCGAGGTGTGCAGGACGGCCACGACCACGGAGTTCCACATGGCGTGCGCGAAGTCCACCGTGACGTCGTCGAACGGCTCGGTGACGTTGCCCCACTGGATGTCGGTGGGGAACCACTTCCAGTTCTCGCCCGTGATCTCCCGGTCCGTCATCAGCGCGTTGCGGACGATCAGGTAGAAGGGGATCAGGAAGAGCAGCGCGGCGATACCGGTCGCGACGTACAGACCGGTGTTGCCGATGACCCCGCCGCCGCGCCGTTTCCCGGCCGGTGCGGGGGCCTTCTTGAAGTCGGGTGCTGTGATGGTCACTTGGACTCCTCACCCCGTCCGAAGCCCATGATCTTTCCTTGCAGCAGGGTGACGACGCAGATCAGCAGGGTCAGCACGACCGCGCCCGCGCTGCCCGCGCCGTAGTTCTGGTTCTCGCCCAGCGCCATCTTGTACAGCTCGACCAGCGGCGGCTGGCCCCAGGTGGTCTTGGAGAGCAGGTTGAAGAACTCGTCGAAGGCCTGGTAGGCGGCGATGAGCAGCAGCAGGATCACCGCGGTGGAGGTGGCCCGCAGCTGGGGCAGCGTGATGTACCGGAAGGTCTGCCAGCCGGGCTTGGCGCCGTCGATGGCGGCGGCCTCGTACAGCTCCTGCGGGATGTTCTGCAGCGCCGCGAGGAACAGGATCATGTAGAAACCCGACTGGAGCCACAGCCGGACGGTCACGATGACCAGCCAGTACCAGGGCGGATCGGGGTTGGCGAGCCAGGCGATGTTCTCGACGCCGAACCAGTCCAGGACGGTGTTGGCGAGACCGAAGCGGACGCCGTTGAAGATGGACATCTTCCAGATCAGCGCCGCGGCGACATAGCTGCACGCGGTCGGCAGGAAGAACACCGACCGGAAGAACGCCCGCATGAACCGCAGCCGGTTGACGAGCATCGCCAGGCCCAGCGAGAGCCCCCAGGTGGCGGGCACGATGAACGCGGCGAACACGGTGAAGGTGACGAGGGAGTTGCGGAAGTCGGTGTCGGTCAGGATCTGCTTGTAGTTGGCGAAACCGACGAACTCGCTCGGTGTGACCGTGAAGCGTGCCTCGAAGAAGCTGAGGTACATGCTCCAGACGATCGGCACGAAGACGAAGATCACCAGTCCGATCAGGAACGGGCCGGTGAAGAGCCAGAAGTTGAAGGTGCTGCTCGCCCTGAGGGCCCGCCGCGGCCGGGTCCTGGGGACCTCGGCCGTGACGGGCGGGGCGACCTTGCGCGGGGCGGCGGTCGACATGTCGTGGTCCGTCCGGCGGGCTCAGCCGAACAGCTTGGTCAGCTCGGCGTCGACCTTCTTCTGGGCGGCGTCGAGCTGCGCCTTGGGGTCGGCGTTCTTACGGACGGAGTTGGCCATCACGTCGTTGATCGCGGAGATCATGGCCTGGGTCCAGCCGATGTTGTCGAAGTGGCCGAACTCGTTGAAGAGCTTCACGCCCTCGGCCGGCAGACCGGACTTCAGCTTGGACGCGGACTGGGCGATGGAGGTGCGCGGCGGGATGTGGAAGCCGTAGGAGGTGGCGAAGTCCTCCTGGTACTGCTTCTGCTCGATCCACAGCCACTTGACGTACTCCTTGGCCGCCTCGACGTTGTCGCCCTTGGCGTTGACGAACATCGACCAACCGCCGTTGGTGACCGACTGCCTGCCCGCCGAACCGACCTTCGGGAAGGGGAAGATGCCGATGTCGTCACCGAGCGCCTGCTGCATGGCCGGCATGGCCCACATGCCGCACCACTGGATGGCGGTCAGGCCCTGGGTGAAGGCCGACGGGTCCCACCAGTCGGCCGGGGCGTCGAGGAGCAGGTTGCCGCTGGTGAACAGGGAACGCAGCTGCTTGAGTCCGTCGGCGACCGCGTCGGTGTTGAAGGCGACCTTGTTGTCCTCGGTGAGGGTGTCCGCGCCGGCCGACCAGATCAGCGGGCTCTGCACCGGGGTGATGTCGTTGCCGAGGAAGGCGCCCTTGACCTTGCTGGTCTTGAGCTTGGCGGCGGCCTCGATCAGCTCCTCCAGCGTCTGCGGCACCTCGATCTTCGCCTTCTCGAAGAGCGAGGGCCGGTAGAAGAAGAACTGCGGGTCGTCGATCATGCGGACGCCGTAGATCTTCCCGTCGACCGTGTGCGACTTGATGTCGGCCGGGTTGAAGTCGTCCTTGACCGGCTCGATGATGTCGGTCAGATCCGCCACCTGACCGCTCTTGACGAGCTGGATCTGCGGGTGGAACTCGAACACGTCGGGCGCGTTCTTGGTGAGCAGCGCGGCGAACAGCTTCTGCTCGAACTGGGAGCCGGTGATCCACTGGGTGGTGACGTTCGCGCCCTTGTAGGCCTTGGCGTACCGCTTGACGGCCTGCTCGACGCCCGCCTCGCCGTACGCGTGGAAGTACTGCACGAGGTTCTTGCCCGAGCCGCTGCCCCCGCCGCGACCGTTGTTGCCACCGCATGCGGCCAGGGTGCCGGCGGCGGCCATTCCCGCTGCGGCCCTGAACAGGGAACGGCGGGACCAGTTGTTGTTGCTCATTGCCGACATGCTGACGTCCTTGTCTCGAAGTACGGCTACGGCTCGGTGGATCTGCGTCAGATGGCTCAATTCCTGTCGCGGAGCGGGACGTTAACCTTCGGCTAAGGCTTCGGCAAGGGGTTGGACGAAGTCTGTTCGAAGCGTTGTGATCGGTTCGGGATGACGAACGGACGCCCCTCGGAGCGCATCCGTCCCAGGGGTGTAGGGCGCCCGGGCATGGGTAACGCGGGCGCGGGGAAAGGGGGTTGAGGGCCGCCGGTGTCAGGGGCCGACGGCCCTCGGCTCATGTGGCGGACGCGGTGCGGCTCCTGGCCGGGACGGCGCGCTTGGTGCTCCGCTGCCCGACGCGCTGCAGCGCCCCTTCGAGCGCGAACGTCGCGGCTCCCAGGCAGACGGGGTCGGTGGGGATCGCGGACAGGACGATCCGGCTCGCGGCCAGCGGCCGCTTCAGCGCGTGCCGGGCGACGGCCTCGCGCACCTCCTCCAGCAGCGGTTCGCCGAGCCGGGCCGCCACCCAGCTGCTCAGCACCACCACCTCGGGATTGAGCACGTTGACCAGGACGGCGACGGCGGCGCCCAGGTAACGGGCCGTGTCCCGCACGACCTTGACGGCCACGTGATCCCCCGCGGCGACGCCCGCCGCCAGCGCGTCGATGGTGGCGGTCTGCTCCCCCGGGTGCAACAGCGGGCTCTGCGGGCCGATCTCACGCAGGTTCTGCATGATCCCGAGCGCGCCGACGTACGTCTCCACACAGCCGTGGTTGCCGCAGCGGCACAGGCGGCCGTCGAGCACGAGCGTGGTGTGTCCCCATTCGCCCGCGCTGTTGCTCACGCCCCGGTGCAGCCCGCCGCCCAGGACGAGCCCGGCGCCCACGCCCGTGCCGAGGTTCACCACGACCGCGTCGCCGTGCCCGCGCGCCGCCCCGAACCACAGCTCGGCGACCGCGCTGGCCCGCAGCGGATTGTCCAGGTACAGGGGATACGCGATGTGTTCGGAGAGCAGGTCGAGCAACGGCACGTCGTGCCAGTCCCAGTTGGGCGCGTACTCGGCGATACCGGTGTCCCGGTCCACCTGACCCGGCACGCTCACCCCGACCCCGAGCACCCGTGCCGCGTCCACCCCGGCCTGTGCGACCACCGAGCCCACGGCCGCCGTGACATGCCCGACCACCTGCTCCGGGCGGCTCTCCCCGGGGCGGATGTTCTCCTCGGCGCGGGCCAGGACGTTCAGCGCCAGGTCGAACAGCTCGACATGGACGTACGTCTCGGCGATGTCGACACCGATCAACGCGCCCCCCGACGCGTTGACGGCCACGAGGCCCCGGGGACGGCCGCCCGCCGAGTCCTCGAACCCGACCTCCGTGATCATGCGCAGGTCGAGCAGCTCGCCGACGAGGGTGGCGACCGTGGCGAGGGACAGTCCCGTCGCCGCCGCCAGCTCCTGCCGGGAGGTGGGCGAGGAGGCGATGATCTGGCGCAGCACCTCGTAGCGGTTCGCGGTGCGGATGTCCCGTGATGTGCCGCGCTTCATCGAGCTCCCTTCGCCGGCCCGGCGCCCAGGCCGGTAGCGGCGACGGCACCGGCGCTGCGACAGGCTATGGCGTGCCCCGACGTTCGACAAGGGGTTAGGAAAGGGGCTTTATAAAGTCCGCGGCGCCCCGGTGCGCGGGTGGCGCGTTCAGGTCCCCAGGAGGTCCCGTACGAAGGCGTTGGTGAACTTCCCGGCGGGGTCCAGCTCCCCTGCCAGGGCCGCGAAGTCCTCGATCCGGGGGTAGCGGGCGCGCAGCGCTGGAGCCGGGATCTCGAACACCTTCCCCCAGTGCGGCCGCGGGGAGAACGGCTCCAGCGCGGCCTCCACCTCCCGGACCACCGGCAGCACGGCCGGCGTGTCGGCGATCCAGGTGAAGTGCACGGCGACCGTGTCCCGGCCGTACGCCGGGCTCAGCCACTGGTCGTCGGCGGACACCGTGCGCACCTCGCAGATCTGCAGGACACGGGCGACCGTCTCCCGGATACCGTCGATCGCATACAGCGCTCCGTCGACCGCCGACCGCGGCAGCAGATACTCGCTCTGCAGTTCCTCCCCGCTGCTCGGCGTGAACTCCGCCCTGAAGTGCGGCAGCCGCTCGTGCCACGGTCCCGGCACCCCGAGCTGCTCGGTGCAGTTGACCGCGGGCATCCCCGGCACCGGATGCAGGGCCTCGGTGGCGGGCGCGGCCCACGGGAACACGGCCGGCGGCTCGTCGGTGCGCCGTTTCAGCCACACCTGCCGGAAGCCGGGAGCGCCCCAGTCGGTGAACAGGCTCACGCTGTACGCGGCCCCCGCCACCGCCTCGAAGTCCAGCCCCTCCAGCGGGAGTTCGGTGAACAGGTGCTGCTCGACCGCATAGTCCGGCTCCAGGTCCAGGGTGAGGGCGGTGACCACGCCGAGCGCGCCCAGGGAGGTCACGGCCCCGCCGAAGCGCGGGTCCTCGCGCCCGATCACGACGGTCGAGCCGTCGGCCGTGACGATCTCCACCTGGCGCACCGCCGAGGCGAGGGAGCCGTTGCGCATCCCCGACCCGTGGGTGCCGGTGGCCACCGAGCCGGCCACGGAGATGTGCGGCAGGGAGGCCATGTTCGGCAGGGCGAGCCCGTGCTCGTGCACCCGCCGGGCCAGGGCCGCGTACCGCACCCCGCCGCCGACCCGCACCGTGCGGGCCGCCGTGTCCACGTCGATCTCGGCCGGCAGCGCGTCCAGCGACAGCAGCACCCCGTCGGCGCCCGGCTCGGCGATCCGGTTGAAGGAGTGCCCGCTGCCGAGCACCCGCACCCGTCCGCCGCCCGCCACCAGCGCGCGCAGCGCGTCCGTGGACCCGGGTCGGTGCAGCGCGTCGGCCGCGAAGACGATGTTGCCCGCCCAGTTCCGCCACGACCGGTCCGCCCCCGGCCCTCCGCTTCCCGGCCCTCCGCTTCCCGGCCCTCCGCTTCCCGGCCCTCCGCGCCCCGGCTCTCCCTGCCCCGGCCCGTCCTGTCCCGCCCCGTCCGTCACGGTCTGGCCCATGCGACTGCCCGCCCTTTCGAGGTGATCGAGAACCCGGAATACCCAGGTCGAACCTACCTTGCCCGCAACACGAGACCCCCCGCCCCCGCCGCCGCGCCGCCGGGGGCATACCGTGAGGAGTCGTACGCCTGAGCCGGGAGGAGAGACGGATGGGCAGCCGTACCGCGCTGGTCGAGGATCTGATGGAGCGGTTTCCGCATGTGCCGCGGGAGGCCGTCTTCAAGGAGGACCTGCTGCGCGGGGGAGTGGCCTTCGACCCCTCCGCCCTCAGCGACAACGAGTCCGGCGAGGTCAAGCCGAAGTCGTACTTCATCTTCTCCTTCGACCACGGCACCCTGCCCGAGCTGGGCGAGGCCGCGCTGCGCCGGCCGCCCGAGGAGATCATCCTGACCGGAGGTCCGTACGACCTGCGGCGCACAGTGGTGTCCGTGCGGGTCAACCCGGCATCGCCCTACCGGGTGGCGGCCGACGACGAGGGCCTGCTCGGGCTGTACCTCGACGGCAAGCGGATCGCGGACGTCGGTGTGCCGCCGATGCCCGAGTACTACCGGCACACGCTGTCCAACGGGAAGTCCGTGATGGAGGTCGCCCCGACCATCCAGTGGGGCTACCTCATCTATCTGACGGTCTTCCGGGTCTGCCAGTACTTCGGCGCCAAGGAGGAGTGCCAGTACTGCGACATCAACCACAACTGGCGACAGCACAAGGCCGCCGGTCGACCGTATACCGGCGTCAAGGACGTCGAGGAGGTGCTGGAGGCCCTCGAGATCATCGACAAGTACGACACCGCGAAGGCGTCCACCGCCTACACCCTCACCGGCGGCGCCATCACCAAGACGGTCTCCGGGCGCGACGAGGCCGACTTCTACGGCCACTACGCCAAGGCGATCGAGGAGCGCTTCCCGGGCCGCTGGATCGGCAAGGTCGTCGCCCAGGCGCTGCCGCGCGACGACGTGCAGCGGTTCAAGGACTACGGCGTGCAGATCTACCACCCCAACTACGAGGTGTGGGACGAGTACCTCTTCAAGATGTACTGCCCGGGCAAGGAGCGCTACGTCGGCCGGGACGAGTGGCACCGGCGGATCCTCGACTCCGCCGAGGTGTTCGGCGCGCGCAACGTCATCCCCAACTTCGTGGCGGGCGTGGAGATGGCCGAGCCGTTCGGCTTCACCACCGTCGACGAGGCGATCGCGTCGACCACCGAGGGGCTGCGCTTCTTCATGTCGCAGGGCATCACCCCCCGCTTCACCACCTGGTGCCCGGAGCCGACCACCCCGCTCGGCAAGGCCAACCCCCAGGGTGCGCCGCTGGAGTACCACATCCGTCTCCTGGAGGCCTACCGTGCCACGATGGACGAGTTCGGGCTCTCCTCGCCCCCCGGCTACGGCCCGCCCGGACCGGGTCGCGCGGTGTTCTCCGTGAGTTCCTTCATGGACAGTCTTCCGGCGCGGGACGAGAGCGCCGTATAGTCCCGGAACCGCCGTCAGAGCACGGGCCGGGCCCGGAGTTGAACACATCGGGGTCCGCGTCCGTACTCCAGGGCGGAGAAGGGGCGCGGTCTCCTGGTCAGGACGTCCTTACGCGACATCTGAACAGGGCGCTTGTCAGTTGTGTGAGAAACGTGAAATCCTCGGTGCCTGCCGCGAGGTTCCCCCCAACTCCATTGCCGTCATGGTGAGTTGACCTCGCATTTGGATGCAGGAGTCACATGCCCGACCTGCCGACCCCGAAGGACGCCGCGGAGGCCGCGCTGTTCTCCGAGTGCTGGGACGCCGTCCTGTCGTACGCGGACCTGTGCACGTCCGGCTCGACCGCGGCCAACCAGCTGGCCCGCGAGGCGTTCGCGCTCGGCATACAGGAGGCCCGCGCCGCCGACGACGGTACCGCACGAGGTGCCGGCCGCCGCTCGTCCCGGCTGCCCCGGATTCCCCTGCTGCTGACCGCCGTACGCACCACCGCGGCCGCCTGGGAGACCGAGGGACAGGGCCACAAGCTCGACCCCGACCTGCGGCTGTGGCTCAACTCGGACAAGGCCTGGCGCTACGTCGGCCCGCCGCTGAGCCGCCCGATCGCCCTGCGCGGACTGCGCGACATGGGCGAGTCGGACGCCACCCTGCTGTGGCTGGCGGAGGTGGAGGCGCTTCCGCTGCGCACCGTCGTCCGCCGCCAGGGCCTCGACCCGGACGCCTCCGTCGAGGAACTCAACGCGGTCCGCGGCCTGTTCCGCGACCGCTGCCACCGCAACCACCTCGACACGCCGATGAGCGCGGAGTGCCGCTCCTACGTCCGGCTGCTCGACGCCGTCACCCGCTCGCCCGGCGCCGACACCCCCGACGACCTCTCCCGGCACCTCGCCACCTGCGTGGAGTGCGCCGAGGCCGCCGCCTGTCTGCGGCTGCACGGCGGCGGACTGCCCGCCGCGCTCGCCGGCGGCGTCATCGGCTGGGGCGGACTCGCCTACCTGGAGCGCCGCCGCCGCGCCGCCGAGGTCCGCCTCGGCGCCGGACACCCCGACGGGCCGGACCCGCAGGGCCAGGCGGAGCGGGCCGCGGCGCACAAGGCCCGCCTGCGGCGCCACGGGCTGCTCGCCGCCGCCGTCCTGGTCTCGGGGCTGGCGCTCGCCGCGTCGCTGATGCCGTTCGGCGGCGACAGCGGCACCGAAGCGCAGTCGATCCCCACGGACACCACCCCGGTGGCCGGCCCGGGCTCCAGCGTGCCCGCCTCGGGCTCGCCCGTGACCTCCGCCCACCCGGTGTCGGCGTCCCCGGCCCCGTCCGGCAGCGACACGCCGGCCACCGGTGCGCACGGCGACGAGAAGCCCGACCCCGAACCGCAGGGCACCTCCTCGGCCACGGCCGGCACCGGGGGCGGCGAGACCGCGAAGGCGGGCGTCTGCGAGGTCCGCTACGAGCTCGTCAACCAGTGGCCCGACGGCTTCCAGGCCAGCGTCACGTTCACCTCGCCCGCCGCCCTGGACTCCTGGCGGGTCGCCTGGTCCTTCGCGGACGGACAGCACGTGGACCAGATGTGGGACGCGAGCGTCGCCCAGCGGGGCGACCGGGTCACCGCGACCGCCGCCGACTACAACCGCTCCGTCGCGGCGGGTTCCACCGTCACCTTCGGGTTCCTCGCCTCCTGGGAGGACACCAACGCGGCGCCGTCGGGCTTCACGCTCAACGGCCAGGAGTGCACGGGCTCCTGAGCGCCCGTCCGCAAACGCGGCGCGAGGGGCGGAAAACAAGTGGCGTACTCCGTCGGGTGTCCCTAGCCTGACGGAGTCGTACGGGACACGTACGCCAGCCGTGCGAGAGACGTACGGCAACCACAGGAACGGGGAGGTGCGACCGATGACTGTCACCGGCACCGGGGCCGCTCGACGCGGCCAGACGATCGTCCACCTCACCCCCGCGGTCTCCGGCTGACCAACCGACCTCTCCGCGCCCGCGCGCGCCGCCGGGGCCGCCCTGTGAAGGGTTTCCCTTGCATTTCTCCGTCACTCCGGACGCTTCATCCCCCTCCGCTTCTCCCTCTTCCTCTTCCTCTTCCTCTTCCTCTCCCTCCGCACACCCGCTCGCCGTCCTCGGCTGGGACGAGGGCTGGGCGGCCGCGTTCGCGCCCCACGCCGCGCAGGGGCTGCTGCCCGGCCGGGTCGTCCGCGTCGACCGCGGCCTGTGCGACGTCGTCACGGCGGCCGGCACGGTCCGGGCCGACACCGAGTTCGTCGTCCCCCACGACCCGATGAAGGTCGTCTGCACCGGCGACTGGGTCGCCCTCGACCCCGAGGGCGCCGATCCGAGGTACGTCCGCACGCTGCTGCCGCGCCGTACCGCGTTCGTCCGCTCCACCTCCTCCAAGCGGTCCGAGGGACAGATCCTCGCCGCCAACGTCGACCACGCCGTCGTCGCGATCTCCCTGGCCGTCGAGCTCGACCTCGGCCGGATCGAGCGGTTCCTCGCGCTGGCCTGGGAGTCCGGCGCGCAGCCCGTCGTCGTGCTCACCAAGGCCGACCTGGTGTCCGACCCGGTCGTGCTGGCGCATCTCGTCCAGGACGTGGAGGCCAGCGCTCCCGGGGTGCCGGTGCTGCCGGTCCGCGCCCGCGACGGCGAGGGCGTCGAGGAACTCGCCGCCCTCCTCGGACGGGGCACGTCCGTACTGCTCGGCGCGTCCGGCGCCGGCAAGTCCACCCTCGCGAACGCGCTCGCCGGCGCCGATGTGATGGGCGTCCAGGCCACCCGCGACATCGACGGCAAGGGCCGGCACACCACGACCACCCGTAATCTGCTGCCCCTGCCCGGCGGCGGGGTGCTCATCGACACGCCCGGACTGCGCGGGGTCGGCCTGTGGGACGCGGGCGGCGGGGTCGGGCAGGTCTTCGCGGAGATCGAGGAGCTGGCCCGCGGCTGCCGGTTCCACGACTGCGCGCACGACGCCGAACCGGGGTGCGCGGTGCGCGCCGCCGCCGACGACGGGCAGCTCGCCCCGCGCCGACTGGAGAGCTACCGCAAGCTCGTCCGGGAGAACCAGTGGATCGTCGCCAAGTCCGACGCCCGGGTCCGCGCCGGCGTCCGCCAGGACTGGAAGCGCAAGAAGGCGGAGGGCCGCGCGGCCGGGGATGCCAAGCGGGGCCGCAGCCCCTGGCAGCCCGCGCCGCCACGGTGACAGCGGCCCGGTGAGCCGGTGCGGTGGTGACGGGTGCCCGCCCGTCACCGCCGTGTCCGATTTCCGCTAGCACCGGCCCCGCCCCCGGCGAAGACTGGGGGACATGAAGGGTCAGGACACGACGTACGACAGGACGTACGACACGGCGTACGACACGGCGTACGAGACGCCGTACGACACGACGTACGACACCCGGTACGAGGCGGTGCGCAGCCGGGACGGACGGTTCGACGGGGCGTTCTTCTTCGCCGTCCGGACCACCGGCATCTACTGCCGGCCCAGCTGCCCCGCCGTCACCCCGAAGCGGCACAACGTGCGCTTCTTCACCACGGCCGCCGCCGCGCAGGGTTCCGGCTTCCGGGCCTGCCGGCGGTGCCGCCCCGACGCCGTGCCGGGCTCCGCCGACTGGAACGCGCGCGCCGACGTCGTGGGCCGGGCGATGCGCCTGATCGGCGACGGGGTGGTGGACCGGGAGGGCGTCGCCGGGCTCGCCGTACGCCTCGGCTACAGCGCCCGGCAGGTGCAGCGCCAGCTCACCGCCGAGGTCGGCGCGGGCCCCGTCGCCCTCGCCCGCGCCCAGCGCGCCCACACCGCGCGCACGCTGCTCCAGACCACCGGGCTGCCGGTCACGGAGATCGCCTTCGCCTCCGGGTTCACCAGCGTGCGCCAGTTCAACGACACGATCCGCGCCGTGTACGCGGCGACCCCGACCGAGCTGCGCACCGCCGCCCGCTCCTCCCGCCGCACCGGCACCCCGGCCGTCGGCACCCCGTCCGCGGCCACCCCGGCCGCCGGAATCGCGCTGCGGCTCGCGCACCGGGGGCCCTACCGCGCGGGTCCGGTCTTCGACCTGCTGGAGCGGGAGGCCGTGGCCGGGGTGGAGGAGGTCGGCGGACCGGCCGGCGGGCGGACGTACCGCCGTACGCTGCGGCTCCCGCACGGCACCGGGATCGTCGCCGTCGACGAGCGGCCGGGCGGGACGGGCCGCGCGGGCGCCCTCCACCCCGGCGGCTGGCTCGACGCCCGGCTGCACCTCACCGACCCCCGCGACCTCACCACCGCCGTCCAGCGGCTGCGCCGGCTGTTCGACCTCGACGCCGACCCGTACGCCGTCGACGAGCGCCTCGGTGCCGACCCCCGGCTCGCGCCGCTGGTCGCCGCCCGGCCGGGGCTGCGTGCCCCCGGGGCCGCCGACCCCGAGGAGTACGCCGTACGGGCCCTGGTCGGCCGTACGGCGTCCGAACGGCTGGTCCGCGCCCACGGCAAGGCCCTCGACACCCCCTGCGGCACCCTCACCCACCTCTTCCCGGAACCGGCCGCCCTCACGGAGGCCGTCGGTCCGCTCGCCGTCGCCCTCGCCGACGGCCGGGTCCGCCTCGACCCCGGCGCCGACCGGGACGACGCCGAGGCCGCCCTGCTCGCCGTACCCGGGCTGGACGCCCGTACCGTGGCGGCGATCAGGGCCCGCGCCCTCGGCGACCCCGATGTCGCGCCGCCCGGCGCCGACGTACCCGACACCTGGCGTCCCTGGCGGACGTACGCCCTTCACCATCTGCGCGCAGCGGAGGAGACCCCATGACGACCGGCATCACGCCCGTGTACTGGACCAGCGTCGGCGGCCCGCTCGGCCCCCTGCTGCTGACCGCAGCCCCCGACGGCGCCCTGACCTCGCTCTCCGTCGAGGGACAGAAGGGCGGACGCACCGTCCAGGACGGCTGGCGGCACGACCCGGGCCCGTTCCGCGCAGCCGCCGAGCAGCTCGCCGCCTACTTCGCCGGAGAGCTCAAGGAGTTCCGGCTGGAGCTGCGCGCCGAGGGCACCGGGTTCCGCGAGCGCGTCTGGGCGGCCCTCGACACCGTCCCCTACGGGGCGACCACGACGTACGGCGAGATCGCCGCCCGGATCGGGGCCTCCCGTACGGCCGTGCGGGCCGTGGGCGGGGCGATCGGCGCCAATCCGCTGCTGGTCCTGCGCCCCTGTCACCGGGTGATCGGCGCCAACGGCTCCCTCACGGGGTACGCGGGCGGCCTGGAACGCAAGATCCGGCTGCTGGAACTGGAGGGCGTGCGGCTCTGAGGCAGCGGCCGGGCGGCCGGAAAAACCGGGCGCGGGCTCGCCCGGAACGGCCTCTTGGCGGCCGTCCACGGGGTGTTCCGGCGTGGACCGCCGGACTTCGAAGGAGCCGGTACACCCCCCGCCCAAGGGCCCGGCACACGCCGGCCCCCGACCTCGCCCCATACCGCCTGAGCTGGCCTTCTGTCGCTCCCGCGACTACGTTCACCTGGTCGGGAACAAGCCCGGGGGGAAGGACACCGATGGACCGTCACATCCGCACCGTGGACGACGTGCTGCAGCTTCTGGACGGCCTGTTCGCGCCGGAGGCCGACCGCTGGACGGCCGGCGGCGCCGCCTGGTGGGACGGCTTCTACACCGACCGGGCGAGGCCGGTGCCGTTCTTCGTCGACAAGCCGGACGAGAACCTCGTCTCGTACCTCGACCGCGGACTGATCACCCCGGGCCGCGCCCTCGACCTGGGCTGCGGTCCGGGCCGCAACGCCCTGCACCTGGCCGCCCGGGGCTTCGAGGTGGACGCGGTCGACCTCTCGCCGACGGCCGTCGCCTGGGCCGAGGAACGCGCCCGTGCGGCGGGCGCCGACATCCGGTTCCACTGCGGCGACGCCTTCGCCCCCGGTGCCACGGTCCCCGACGGGCCCTACGACCTCGTCCACGACTCCGGCTGCTTCCACCATCTGCCGCCGCACCGCCGCGTCAGCCACCTCGCCCTCCTCGACCGCGTCCTGGCTCCCGGCGGCCACTTCTCCCTGACCTGCTTCGCCGCCGGGCGGATGGGCTCGGACCTGCCCGACGAGGCCTTCTACCACCGCTCCCGGCTGGAGGGCGGCCTCGCCTACACGCCCGAGTCGCTGCGCTCGATCTTCCGCGACCTCACCGTGGTCGAGCTGCGGGGCATGCGGGCGCAGGGGCCCGCATCGCCGCTGTTCGGCGAGACCTTCCTCTGGACGGCGCTGTTCCGGCGCGACGGGGAGGGGCGACCACCCGCACAGCGCGCCGATCACCCCCGAAGCGCCGCCGATCACCCCCAGAGCACCGCCCCCAGCCACGCCCCCATGATCAGCAGGCAGGTGAACAGCTCCGCGAGCACGCTGGAGCCGCCCGAGCGCATGGCCGTGCGCAGGGCCGCGCGCGCCTCGCCGTGCCGGCCCAGCCGCAGCCGTTCACAGAGGTAGACGCCGCCCATGAAGCCGGGGATCGCGCCCACCACGGGCAGCAGGAAGAAGCCGAGCAACGCGCCTGCCCCGGCGTACACCGCCATCCGGGGGGTCGCGCCGCTCTCCCGCAGCCGGCGCGGCGGCAGGGCCCAGCGCACCACCTGGCTCAGGAACAGCGCGACGGTGGAGCCCACCAGCACCCACCAGGCGACCGGTTGCGGGTCCTTCAGCGCCCACCACAGGACCGCGGACCACACGAGCCACGAGCCCGGCACCCCCGGCACCAGCACTCCGCACAGGCCGAGCAGGATCACCAGACCGACCAGCAGGAGTTCCCACGGTCCCATCTGCCCAGAGTGCCGGAATCGCGGGGAACCCGCAGGTCAAGGGGGCGCCCCAGGGAGTGCCGGTCACACACCGGCATCCGGCGGTGACGCATTTTCCGGATGCCCCGTTCTCATCCGGGCCCAGCGGTGGACAATTGGGGGCATGAGCCAGCAGGGGGGAAGGCCCACCGGTCCCGAGGACGACTGGTGGGGGCAGCTGTACGACGACTCCACCGCGGACACGGGCCCCGCGCCCGCCGCCGACTCCCTGGACGACCGTTTCGACTCGGCGGCGGGAACGCTGCGCGCCACGGGTCCGGCGGACCAGGTGCCACCGCCACGCAAGCCGACGGAGGGGGCGGCGGCGGACGCCCGGACCGACTGGTGGCTGGCCCCGGACGCGGCGACGGCCCCCACGGCTTCGTCCCCCACGACGCCGTCCCCCCGGCCCGCGTCGTCCCCGGCCGCGAGCGCCGCGCCGTCTCCGGCCGCCGTGCCGACCCCGGCCGACCGGCCGGATTCCCGTCCCGGGCCGCCCGCGCCGCCTCCGCCGGCCATGCCTCCCCTGCCCCCCATGCCGACCACCCCTCCGCCGCCGTCCGTGCCCCCGCCGGTCACCACCCCCGCCACCCCCAGCGCCGCTCCCGTCGCCCCCGCCCCCGCCCCGCCGGACGGTGCCCGGACCCCCACGGCCCTCGACCTGCCGCTCCTGCCCGACGAGCACACGGAGTACGTCGGGTCGCGGCCTCCCACCTACGACCCCGAGCCCACCGCGCTGCCGCCCGCCGATCCGGACGCGCTGGACGACCTGGTGGCCGACACCGTGCTGGACGGGGCGTTCTACGGGAGCTGCGCGCTCAGGGCCGTGTCGGTGCGCGGGGACTCGGCGCGATACCGGGGCGAGCCCCGCCGGGACGCGCTGCTCGTCGCCCGGTTCGGCACCGCCGAGCACGCGCTGGTGCTGGTGGCGATGGCGACCGGGGCGCGGGCCACGCCGGGCGCGCACCGGGCGGCCGCCGAGGCCTGCCGGTGGATCGGCCGCGCGGTGGGCCGCAGCCATGTCCGGCTGGCGCAGGACATCAGGGCCGCCCGGCGCGGCGACCTGAAGTCCGGACTGCACCGCCTCACCGACCGCAGCCTCGGCCGGCTCCGGGCCGGCGCCGCCGAACAGGGCCTGGAGCCCGACGCGTACACGGCCACCCTGCGCTGCCTGCTGCTGTCCGCCGACCCCGAGTGCCGTACCCGGATCTTCTTCGGCGTCGGCGACGGCGGCCTGTTCCGGCTGCGCGGCGGACAGTGGCAGGACCTGGAGCCGGGGGCCGGCGAGGTCGCCGGGGAGCCCGTCGTCGGGTTCGGCGCGCTGCCCGCCGAGACCCCCGAGGGCGACCGGCTCACCATGGACCTCGGCATCCCGACCCCGCCGAGCCCGTACGACCCGCCCGCCGAGCCGCCCCGCGACCCCTTCCGTTTCCGCGCCTCCGTAGCCCGGCCGGGGGACACCCTGCTGATGTGCACGAGCGGCCTCGCCGACCCCCTGCGCGGCGAGCCCGCACTCCCCGCCCACCTCGCGGAACGCTGGTCGCGGCAGCCCCCGCCCGGCCTCGCCGCGTTCCTCGCCGACACCCAGGTCCGGGTCAAGGGCTACGCGGACGACCGTACGGCGGCGGCCGTCTGGGAGGCGTGAGCGCGGCGGCGCGGCCATTGAGTATTTCCCAGTAAGCGCCCGTCGCTCGGCGTGATCACGATGCTGGTGCTGCGGCCCGTGAGCTCCCCAAGTCCGGGCAGGCGTAAGGCCCCTGGTGGGACGATCTTGCGAAGCCCGGCCGGCGCCGCGAACTCATGACCGAGCACGGCCCGCCCCTCCTGGCGGCGTCCGATGGCCGGCTCGTTGTCCCAGACAGCGCACGGGGCACCGCATTCCAGCCGGACAGCAGGTCCCAATTCCCGCTCACGAGATCGGCGGCCTGCCTCGACGGCAGCATCCGCGCGGCGATCATCCGGGAATAGCCGGACACGATCACCAGCACTCGCAGTCGCCGGACAGGCCGTCGACGTCGAGGCGCCCCATCACCTTCCGGTAGTCCACGGAGACCACCGAGTCGGGCAGGAGGATCGGCAGGGGAACTCCGTCCTCGTAGATCTTCTCGGCGTCTGCCGAGTACCGGATGTAGGGCAGCAGCACGGAGCTGTACATCGCCTCTGCCGCGGCCGTGGCGCGGCGGGCTGCCACCTGGTCCTTCCAGGTCAGCGGCGACGTGCCGGTGAGGATCAAGTGCTTGAGTGTCGGCCGGCCGGGGACGGACCGGCTGCCGCGCTCCTTGTCGCGGACTCGCTCCAGTTCGTCCGTGAGCCGCTTGACCAGCTTGACGGCCTTGGGGTCGGCCTTGATCGACGGAATGACGGAGTCCTCCTCGTCCAGCATGCGCAGCACGGAGCAGGGCATCTTGCCGTAGCTCGCCGGGAAGTCCACGTAGAAGACCGTGTCGAAGCCGTCGTAGGAGCGCAGGATCTCGGCGAACCAGTCGTTGCGGTCCGCGTTTTCTGCGATGGCGAGGTCCGCGCCGGCCATGGCGGGGCTGCTGGGCACGACACGCAGGTTCTCGATGGGCTCGAAGTCCTCTTCGGGGTCGTCGCCGTCGCCGATGCGATAGCGGGCGGGCAGCGCGACCTCGTCCAGGGTGGCCCTGCCGTAGAGCAGGTCGATCGCGGTCTTCTTGCCCTTGAGGGCGGTCTCGTCGTAGCCGAGGACGGTGGTCGCCGACATGTTGCTGTCGAGGTCGAAGACGACGCCCGGGAAGCCGTCCAGGGCGGCAGTGACGGCCATGGACGTGGCGCTGGTGGTCTTGGTGGACCCGCCGCCTTCGATGATGTACGCCCAGATGAGGGGCCAGTTCCGGCCTTTGGGGCGGAAGGCGGAGTCGACGGTGTGGAGCCACCACATGGACGCCGGCTCCCAGTCCAGGATGTCCCTGCTGCGGTCCGTGTCGGTGTGCAGGACCTCTTCGGGAGCCACTTCGGGCTGGGACTTGGTGCTTGCACGCTTGGGCCGCGGGAGCGCGCCTGCCATGAGATCTCCAGGACTGCAGTGGGTATGGGGGCGAGACTAGGGTTTCCGGACCCTTCCCCGCCCAGAATTTGCGCCCGGGTGTCGTTCCACTGGAAACACAAAAAGGGCCCTGGCCTCCAAAGTGACGGAGGCCAGGGCCCTCGTCTTCGCGTGCTCAGCCGCGTCAGGCTGCCCAGGTGGCGGGGACCATTCGCCAGGCGTCGTCGCACTCGCAGCCACAGCCGTGGTCCGGGTGGGGGTGCCGTAAGAACACCCTCCACGTCAGAACGGCTCGCGGAATGCGCGGAATGAGCACCGGGGGGTCGTCGCCCGGGGACAGGCACTGGTGGAGTAGCGGTATTCGAGAGCTGCAGTATTCGTCCACGGGGCGAGTGTCGAGTCGGCACCCCCATGCTCCAGTTGATCCGCCCGGCGGCGTCGGCCTGGACGGCTTGCAGGATTGGGGGTCCCAGATACCGTCGGCCGACCAGCGTCTGGGGCGCTCCTAAACCGTGGGTTCCACCTGCCGAAGCGCTCCGGTGACAGGTTGGGGCCGGTCGGCACTCAAGTGGGCCGTGAGGAAGCGCGCGGCGCGGTCCAGCGCGGCATCCGCCTCGTCGAGACGGCCGTACTGAAGCTGGAAGACATGAGGGAGGCCAGGCCCGACCTCCAGCGTGACCTCGACGTCGTCGGCGCCCGCACGGCCGGCCAGCCGGACCGCGTCGTCGAGCAGCACCTCGTTCGCCCCGACCTGCACGAGCAGCGGAGGCAGCCCGGTGAGGTCGGCGAACAACGGGCTGGCCAGAGGACGCGCCCGGTCGCCCGCACCGACGTAGAGATCGGCGAAGGCGCGCAGGTCGGCCTCGATGAAGAGGGGGTCGGCGCCCTGCTTGGAACGCATACTTTCGCCGCCGAGGGTGAGGTCGACCCACGGGGAGAAGACGACCACGGCCGCTGGCTGCGGCAATCCGGCGTCCCGGGCCGCGAGGAGCGTGGCAATGCTCAAGCCGCCGCCGGCGGAGTCACCGGCGATGACGAGGTCGCGTGGGTCGATGCCCGCGTCCAGCAACTCGCGATACGCCGCGAGCCCGTCGTCGACGGCCGCCGGGAAGCGATGTTCGGGAGCCAGCCGGTAATCCACCGACAGAGCTCGCAGGCCGACACGGCGGGCCAGTTCACCGATCAGCCCTTCGTGGGTGTCTGGTGAGCCGACAGCGTAGCCGCCGCCGTGGAGGTAGAGCAGCCGGCCATGACCGGAGACTTCGGCCGGCTCCAGTTCCAGGGCCGGCCGCCCACCCAGAACGGTCCTGCGGGTGACCACGCCCGCCGGAGCGGGCCGGGTGATGGCTGCGCTGAATCCGCTGCGTTGTTCCGCCACGGTGGGAGGCGTCTTGCTCCGGGGGGCGGAACGGAGCATGGCATCCAGGGCGTCGCGCTGGGATCGGGACATGGGAAACCTCTATCGGTCAGAAGGACAGCACCGTCCCAGCGGGGCCGGCATCGCCCCGGGTTCGCACGTGCTGGAGGACGTGGGTCACTTGTCGATGCTCGCGTCACCGAGTGCAACGCCGGGGCGCACGCCAGCGGTACCCTGAGGGCGCGTGCACCTGTCCCGGTAGGGGGACGTATCGGCGTTCTGGCAGCGTGAAGTGGTGGTCCGGGGTTCAGGATCCGGTGCTGTAGCGGGTGAGCATGAGGGTGACGGCTTCGTCCACGATCGCGGTGTCGGTGGGGTTGGGCGGGACGAAGTCGGTCCGTACGAGTTGGGGCCACAGGAGCTGGCTGCAGATCATGCCGAGGAACTGTTCGGCGACTGCGGATGCCGACTGTGGCTGTCCGTCGGCCGAGCGGAAGTCGAGGGTGCCGGCCTGTGCTTCGGTGACCAGGTAGTCGCGGAGCCGGTCGAAGAAGGGTCCGCGGTCGATGGCGAAGCCGGTGCCGACGATGTCGGCGAGTTCCGGCATCTGGGGTAGTTCGGTGATGATCAGGCGGCACAGCGCGGCCGTGCCGGTGCGTGCGACCAGGCAGGCGTAGTCGCGGCCGATGTGGTCCAGACCGTAGCGAGGGTCACCGGGCGGGGGCGGTGCGGCGTACTCCACGTCCAGCTGCCATTGCTCGGAGGTGACGGCCGCGAACAGTGCGGCCTTGGTGGGGTACCGCTTGAAGAGGGTGCCGGTGGAGACGCGGGCCTGCTTGGCGATCTGGGCGAGGGAGGTCTTGTCGTATCCCCGGGCGAGGAAGAGGTCACGGGCGGCGCGGATGATGCGCACGCGGTTCTCCTCTTTGATCTGCGCGTGATAACCGACCTGGCACGTGTCGCCACCGGTTGCCGCTCGGTCCTCCACCGACATGCCCACGCCCCTCGCCCATCTCCCGGCCGCGTCCTCGTTGTCAGAGGACGGTCGAGCCTCCGTCCAGGATAAGGTCCTGGCCCACAGCGAAGGCGGAGGCGTCGGAGGCCAGGTACACGACCGCTTCCGCGACCTCTTCCGGCAGACCCATGCGACCCAGCGGGATGCCGGCGCTGATCCCCTCCAGAACCGCCGCCTGCACCGCGGGGTCCTCGATCCCGAGCTTGGAGTAGAGCGGGGTGTCCACCGGGCCGGGGCTGACCGCGTTGAACCGGATGCCGTGCGACTTGAGCAGGTCCGCGTTCCACGACCGCATCAGGGAGCTGAGAGCCGCCTTCGTCGCAGCATAGGCATTCGCCTGCCCATAGCCGCCGTGCACGCTGGCGGACGCGTTGAGGATGACCGAGGACGGGTTGGCCAGCACCGGCACCAGGGCCTGCGCGAGGAAGAAGACGCTCTTGACGTTGATGTCGAAGAGCCGGTCGTAGCTGTCCTCCGTGTGGTCCTCGAACGACCGCCAGTCCGAGACGCCGGCGTTCAAGAACGCGACGTCCAGCCCCCCAAAGTGCTCACCCACCTGCTTGGCCAGGCCGCGCTGCGCATCGAGATCGCGTGCGTCGGCCTGCACCACCGGCACCTTGTCCCCGAGGATCTGCCGCGCCCTGTCGATGCTGGCCGGGGTTACGCCCGTGACCAGCACGTCGGCGCCCTCCGCGATGAAACGCTGCGCGGTCGCCAGACCGATCCCGCTCGTGCCGCCGGTGATGAGGGCGCGCTTGCCCGCAAGACGAGTCATGTTCATTGTTCCTTGCCGAGTCGTAAGGTAAGTCGATGAACTCACCTTCTTGAAAGTAGCTCCCGCATCACCCCTATGGCAAGTCGATCCACTTACCTTAAATTCCTGGAGCGGCTCGACAACGTCGGAGAAGGTGGCCGATGCCGGCTCGAAGGCTGTGTCACTGCCGTCCGTGAGGCCCGAGGCTTTGGAGGTCGCGCAGATAGGCGCGGTGGTGGACCCCGGCAGCAAAGCAGGCACAGGTCCTGGTGATCATGGAGTTGCGACGCTCTGTGACCACCTGGGAGACCTGCGCCTGTACTGCCATCATGGCCGACCGAACCGCTCTGGAATCAATTCGCCGCCCTGCTGCCCGAGCGGCCGAAGTACCACCCGGACCATCCGCTGGGCTGCCACCGCCCGCGGGTCAGTGACAGGATCATTTTCGACAGGCTGCTGCAGCTCCTGCGGTTCGGCTGCTCCTGCCAGGCGATCGCCGACACGACCTGCTCGCTGGACTCTACGGAACTCGGGGCATCTCACCGAGTCGTCCTGGGGCGCGACGGACATCCGGCTGATCGCGGTCGGCCGGGACGGCAGGACCGTGACGGTGGTCGACTGGGGGCAGCTGGGCGATTTCGGGGACGCTCCGGTGAAGGCCTTCAAGAAGACGACCGTCACCGCCGTCGAGAAGCTGCGCTGAGCGAAGCATTCCGGCCAACTTCGGCGGGGGCGGTCACCCGGGCCCGTGGGGGCACGGCTCGCAGGCCGCGCGGGCGTACGCCCTGCGGGGGCGGGACCGTGCCGTCGTACCGCGGCGCCCCCGCACGGAATCCGGGTCCGTACGGTGGCGAAACCGGCCTCCTCCCCGGTGATCCGGCCGGATCGCGCACCGGGGGGCGCGGTCCGGCCGGCCGCTTGTGCGCCCCCTCGAACATGGCCGAACACCCGGGCGTGGACGATTCGACATGACTGGCACCGTGCCGACCGGGCATGGATCCCCGTGAACGTGTTCGAGCAGGAGGGGAACCGACATCGGCACGCGGGCGGGGGTCATGGTGAGGCAGGCACGGGGCAGCGGTCGGACGGCGATCGCGGGCACCTCGGCGGCAGAGCGGGACACGGGGATCGCGAGAGGGGACGACACCGTAGACGCGCAGCTCAATCGCAGACTCGGGCCGGCCGACCTGAGGGCGGTGCCGGAGGCGCGCCGGGCGCTGCGCGAGCTGTTGCGGGGCTGGGGCAAACCGGGCCGCTCGGAGACTGCGGAACTGCTGACCAGCGAACTCGTCACCAACGCGCTGGTGCACACCGACGACGAGGCGGTCCTGACGGCCACCGTGTCACCGGCCGGTCTGCGGGTGGAGGTGCGCGACTCGGTGCCGGGCCGCCCCCGGCCCACCGTGCCGGCCGCCGACGACGGCACCCACGGCCGGGGCCTGGTCCTGGTGCAGTCCCTCGCGGACGCCTGGGGGGTCCGGGCGCAGGGCGCCGGGAAGGTCGTCTGGTTCGAACTCGCCGCCGGGGCGGCCTGAGCGCCTGTGTCACGCAGGCTCCGAGACCCGGACGGGGTACGGGAAGGGGGCGCGACCGTGACGGTCGCGCCCCCTTCCCATGGTGTCACCGGCCGGCCGTCAGCCGGACGGGGAGGTTAGCCGAACTGCTGCTCCAGGTCCTTGAGCTTGCGCTCCAGGGAGTCCAGGCGCGGCAGGGCCATGGTGTCGTCCTCCGCGGTGAGGTCGACGGAGTACCCCTCGGAGGACTGGCGCACCGGCTGGAGCGAGGGCCGCTGACGGACCGGCAGCTGCTCCGGCGCGCCCGCTGTGCCACCCTCCGCGGAGACCCGCTCGGCCGAGGCCGCGGCGGTCGCCGGCTCCAGGGCCGCGGCCTGGCCGGGCTCCAGTTGACGGCCACCGCCGCCACCGCCGCCACCGCGCCCGGGCCAGCGGCCGTGACCGCGGCTGATCGCCTTGAGCTGGGCCCGCTCCAGACGCTGCTCCTCGCGGCGGCGCATCTTGGCCTCTTCCTTGCGGGCCTTGTCGTCGCGGACCTCCTCGACGGCCTCGTCCAGGCTGCGGACGTTCTCCAGGAGCATCAGCGACCAGGCCTTGTAGGTCTCACGGGGGGCCCGCACCCAGCGCACCACACGGATCTGCGGCAGCGGACGGGGCACCAGGCCCTGCTCGCGCAGCGCGGCGCGGCGGGTCTGCTTCAGCGCCCGGTCGAACAGCACGGCAGCGGACAGCGACATGCCGGCGAAGAAGTGCGGGGCGCCCGCGTGGCTCAGACCCCTGGGCGCGTGCACCCAGTTGAACCAGGCGGCGGCACCGGCGAACGTCCACACGAGTATCCGGGAGCCGAGCGCCGCGTCACCGTGGGAGGCCTCGCGGACCGCGAGGACGGAGCAGAACATCGCCGCGCCGTCCAGGCCGAACGGCACCAGGTACTCCCAGCCGCCGGACAGTCCGAGGTTCTGCTCGCCGAAGCCGACCAGGCCGTGGAAGGAGAGCGCGGCGGCGACGGCCGCACAGCAGAACAGCAGGACATAGGAGGCGGTGCCGTATATGGCCTCCTTGCGCCTGCGGCGCTCCTCGCTGCGCTCCCACGAGTCGTCCGTCGTCTTGGCATGCTCCCCGGACCGCTTGCTCCGCGCGAGCACCGCCACCGCCGCCAGCATGCCCAGGAGCAGTACGGCGCCCGGAAGCAGCCAGTTCAGCGATATGTCGGTCAGTCTCATCTGGGGTCCCTTGCATTGGGATAGGGCGTAACGCCCGCCATAGTGGCCCAATCCCGCCATCCCTCAGGGGGTTTCGGGGCAAGAGGCCGCCAAGGAGGTGCAAGGGGATGCCCAGGGCGACGTTCTAGCTCGAACTGCCGCTTGAGGGGCGGGAGTTGAGTTCGAACAAGACTACCCGTACAGGTGGTTCCACGGAAAGTTCCCGCAACAGGTGAGGAAATTGTGAATCAGCTGTAACCGTAGGGGAGTCTCGTCCGGGTGATCTTACGTCAGGCCCCTGGCGGCCGTTCCCCCGGGGGGGTCTGAGGACGCCTCAGCCGGCGGCGGCCGCGGTGAGCCTGCCGATCCGGTCCGCGTCGCAGGTGCGCGGGCAGGTGGCGCAGGTGTCCTCGGGGCGCACCGTGTAGAACATGCAGCAGCTCGCCCGGTCCCGGGTGGGCAGCGACTCCCCGTCCGGACCGGTCAGTTCGCGGAAGGCGGCCGAGCCGACGTACGGCTTGGTGGCGCCGGGCAGCAGCAGCTCCAGTTCGTGCCGTGCCCGCTGCTGCTCGCCGTCGCCGAACAGGTGGGCGACGTACCACAGGCCCTCGACGATCTCGTCCGTCACCATGCCCCACAGTGCCCGCCCGCGCCGTCGGGTGCGCGGCCCGAACCCGGCGAGCACCGGCTCGTGGTGCTCGGCCACGGCCGCCCGCACCTCGGCCCGCAGCGCCTCCTCGTCCGGCACCACCCGCGCGCCGGGCAGCGCCGCCGCCGGGTCCCCCGGCAGGCAGGCGAACGACGACGGCGGGTGTACGGCCATCCGCATGCCGTCGCCGGTGCGGTCGTACGAGACGTGCGTCACGGGGTAGCGCGGCACCCGGCGGTGCAGGAACCAGGGCACGGTGATCAGCAGACAGGCGGGCCAGGCGTACCGGTGCAGTCCGAAACTCGCCGTCACGTCCGGGCGGGCCCGCTGCCCGTAGTCCCGCACCACCTGGGCGTCGTCCCAGGCCAGGAACGCGTCCAGGGCGGCGCCGCCTGCGGCGAGGTCCGCCGCCGCGACCCAGCCGCCGCCCCGGGGCACCGGTGCCCCGGGTGCCAGCTCGGTGACCCTCAGGCCCGGATAGGCCGCGGCGAGACGGGCGTAGGACTCCGCTGTGACCGACGGGGCTGGGGGCATGCGGGGACCACCGTTCCGGGAGACGGGATGGGCAAAAGCAGCCGCTTTCAAAGGTAAGCCTAACCTTATTCGAGGTCCTCCGGATTTGAACTGGCGGCCAGTACGCCTAAGGTGCTTGACGGGCGAGTAACAACCCGCCGTAATGACCCCAAGTACCGACACGTCCGCCAGGAGGACCCGTGAAGCAGGGCACGCAGGGCTCCGCCGGGACGGGGATCGGGCAGGACGACCCGGCCCGCGCCCGGGTCCCGGCCCAGCAGCGGGCGGTCCCCTCCCAGGAACTGGACGGGGAGCGCTGCGGGCCGCGGGGCACCGCGCGCGGGGAGCACACGCACAGCGAGCCGCCCGTCCCGCAGCCCCGGCCGGTCGTCCAGCGGGCCTCCGTGCGCGGGCAGATCCTGCACGCCCTGCGCACCGCGCTGGTCTCCGGGGAACTCAGGCCGGGCGAGGTGTACTCGGCGCCGGTCCTCGGCGACCGCTTCGGGGTCTCGGCGACCCCGGTGCGCGAGGCGATGCAGCAGCTCGCGATGGAGGGCACCGTCGAGGTCGTGCCCAACCGCGGCTTCCGCGTCGTCGAGCGCGGCGCACGGGAACTCGCCGAACTGGCCGAGGTGCGGGCGCTGATCGAGGTGCCGGTGATGCAGCGGCTGGCCCGCACGGTGCCGGCCGAGCGCTGGGCGGAACTCAGGCCCCTCGCCGAGGCGACGGTCCGTGCCGCGGGCTCCGGCTGCCGGGTGACGTACGCCGAGGCGGACCGGGTCTTCCACCGGGCGCTGCTCGCCCCCGCCGGGAACGAGCAGCTCGTCGCGATCGCGGAGGATCTGCACCGCCGTGCCCAGTGGCCCCTCGTCGGCGGGCCCGGCCCGCGCGTGCGGGCCGAGCTGCTCGCCGACGCGACGCAGCATCTCGCGCTGCTCGACGCGTTGTGTGCGGGGGAGTCGGACGCCGTCCAGGTCCTGGTCCGGAACCACTTCGCCGGCGTCGGCTGAGCGGACCGCCTGCGCGGCCGTGGTTCGGTGCGGGGTCGTTGTGGCCGGTCGCGCAGTTCCCCGCGCCCCTTCGCGCGTCTCTGCGGGGCGGTCTTGGGGGCGGCTGGGAGTCTGATGAAGATCTTGCTCCGGCCGCCTGACTCGCCCCGGATTGCCAGTAAATGTCAATCACTATGAACCGGTGCAAGTCGGGCGCGATTTCAAGATCTTCAGGACGCTTCTAGGCCGTGGCTGCCGGTGGGGGTGCCAGCTGGGCCGCCAGCCAGGTCGGTACGCCGCCCAGCAGGCGGAACAGGCGCCGTGCCTCCTCCCTGAGGCGGGACGCCTCGGGTTCCGTCTCGGTGTCCGCGAGGGAGACGAGCGCCGGTGCGGTCCCCACCAGGTAGCCCAACTCCTCGCGGATCCGCAGGGATTCGGCGAAGCCGTGCCGCGCCTCCGCCAGCTCCCCGTCCCGCAGGGCCAGTCCGGCCAGATGCCGCCAGGTGAACGACAGCAGCAGCGCGTCGGAGTGCGCGGCCGCCGCCGTGTGGGCACGCCGGTACGCGGCCCGCGCGGCCTGCGGGGAGCGTGAGATGTTCTCCGCGAGCAGCCCCCGCCGGAAGTCCAGCAGCGCCCGCCCCACCGCGTCCGGCGGGATCAGCGCCGCCGCCCGGCCGAGCGCGGCCCGCGCCTCGTCCACCCGGTCGCGCACCGCGTGCAGCGTGGCGGCGTAGGCGAGATAGCCCCGCTCGCAGGCGGCCGCGCCCCGCTCCTCGTCGTCGTGTGCCAGCGCTTCCGCCGTCCGCAGCGCGTCCTCGGCGTCCTGCCAGCCCTGTTCGGTGTACAGACAGCGTTCGACGAGCAGTGCCGCCCGCTGGATCGCGCCGGGCGCGCTGTCCGCCGGCAGCAGGGCCGCGGCGTCGACCCAGCAGGCCCGCGAGCGCAACCGCCACACAGCGATCTGGACGGGATCGTCATCTGCGGTCGTTCCGGTACCAGACATGGCGGAGTACGCCACGTTGCCCTCCCCGAGCGCGCCGTCGAGCCTTGAGTGAGTGTCGGCATCTCAGCACGAATTCCGGTACCGGGCCAAGGGGGCGGGTGAAGGATTTCACAAAGTCGTGGGACTGTCCGTCCCCGGAGGTTTCGACGGGCGGTGGCCCGGCTCAGCTCATCCGCAGCGCCAGGAAGAAATCCAGCTTGTCCTCCAGCCGCGACAGATCACGGCCCGTCAACTGCTCGATCCGGCCGACCCGGTAGCGCAGGGTGTTGACGTGCAGGTGCAACCGGGACGCACACCGCGTCCAGGAGCCGTCGCACTCCAGGAACGCCTCGAGCGTCGGGATCAGCTCGGCCCGGTGACGCCGGTCGTACTCGCGCAGCGGGTCCAGCAGCCGGGCCGTGAACGCCCGCCGCACGTCGTCCGGGACGAACGGCAGCAGCAGCACGTGCGAGGCCAGCTCCTGGTGCCCGGCCGCGCAGACCCGGCCGGGCCGGGCCGCCGCCACCCGCCGTGCGTGCCGCGCCTCCTCCAGCGCCCCGCGCAGCCCCTCCGCCGAGTGCACGGCGGCGCTCACCCCGAGCGTGAGGCGCCCGTCGCCGTCCAGCCCCGCCGACAGCGGCTCCCGTACGGCCGTCAGCAGCACCTCGGCGTGCACGCCCGCCTCGGAGCCGTCGTGCTCACGGGAGACCGCGGGAAGCGGCACCAGGGCGACGGCCTCGTCACCCGTGTGGGCGACGGCGATCCGGTCGGACGGCTCGGTCCCGGCGGCCAGCGGGTCCACCAGGATCTCCTCCAGCAGCGCCTGCGTCACCGGACCCTCCTGCGGGCCCCCGCCCCCCGGGCGGTCCCACTCCACACGCGCCACGACCACCTGCCAGTGCGGCGCAGCCCCGAGGCCCGGCAGCAGCACCGGCGCGGCCACCCGCAGCCGCGCCGCGATCTCCGCCGGAGCCGCGCCGGTCTGCACCAGCTCCAGCACCTCCTGCGCCAGCCGCCGGCGCACCGTGCGCGCCGCGTCCCGCCGGTCCCGCTCGACCGCGATCAGCTGGGTGACGCCGTACAGCAGGTCCAGCCGCTCCTCCTGCCAGTCACCGGCGTCCGCCTCCACCGCCAGCAGCCAGTCCGACAGCACGCTCTCGCGCACGTCCCGGCCGCCCTGCGCGCCGCGGCCGCCGCCGCTGCGGATCGGGAACAGCGAGTACGTCGTGGGACCCACGGTCGTGCGGTGCGGCCCGCGCCGTCCGCCGCGCACCGCCGCGAGCTGCTCCCCGGCGAGCCGCGCGCACACCTCCGCCGGCAGCGCCGGGCCGGCCGTCCTCGGGCCCGCGATCAGCCGCCCGGTGGGGGACAGCACCCAGGCCCGCAGGTCCAGATCGGAGCCGAGCAGGTCCAGGACCACGTCCGGGCCGCCGCCCGCCGGACCCGAGGTCATCATCCGCCGGTGCCGGTCCACCACCGCCGCGAGGTCCCCGGCCCGCTCGCCGCTGACCTGCCGTACGACATGCTCGGTGATCGTCGCGAAGGCCACCGACTCGTGCACCGCGAACAGCGGCAGCCGGTGCCGGGCGCAGGCCAGGACCAGATCGTCCGGCACGTCCGACAGCTCGGCCTCGCCGGCCGCCAGCGCCGCCACCCCGGCCTGCGCCAGGATGCGGACGAACGGCTCGGAGTCGCCGGGCCCCCGGCGCCAGGCCAGGCCCGTCAGCACCAGCTCGCCGCCGGAGAGATAGCGGCTCGGGTCCCGCAGGTCGGTGGTCATCACCCCGCGCACCGCGCGGTCGAGCTCGTCCTCGCCGCCGAGCAGCCGCAGCCCCAGCGCATCGGTGTCCAGAAGTGCGCGCAGCCGCATCTCGTCGCCGCCGTTCCGTGTCTCTTGTCCCGAGGACTGTCTCGAAAACTACGATGAAAAGTGAAGGGATCAGTGGGGCGGGGGCCCGGTGGTGTTTCCCGGAGGAAACCCAGCGGATACGGAGAGGTTTCCGATGCCCGCCGTTCATACGAATCTACAAGATGCCTGTCGCGACCAGCCAACTCCTTCATGGTTTCCGTGACTGACACGGTCGGAGTACGGCCCTGTGTACTGGATCCACTGCGCGTGAACAGCACATGAACGAGCCGGGCCCGCCGCACCCGATCTGGCTCGATCCGTACGACCCACGAGACGAAGAAGAGAGCCGGTCATGGACTTCCTTCGCCCCTCAAGCTGGGAGGAGGCGCTCGCCGCGAAGGCCGAGCACCCCAGCGCGGTGCCGATCGCCGGGGGCACCGATGTGATGGTCGAGATCAACTTCGACCACCGGCGGCCCGAGTACCTCCTGGACCTGGGCCGCGTCGCCGACCTCCACGAGTGGGAGACCGGCGAGGACACCGTGCGGCTGGGCGCCTCCGTGACGTACACGAGGATCATGGAGAACCTGCGGTCCGAACTGCCCGGACTGGCCCTCGCCTCGCACACCGTGGCCTCCCCGCAGATCCGCAACCGCGGCGGCGTCGGCGGCAACCTCGGCACCGCCTCCCCGGCCGGGGACGCCCACCCCGCCCTGCTGGCGGCCGGCGCCGAGGTCGAGGCCGCGTCGGTGCGCGGCACCCGCCGGATCCCCATCGACGACTTCTACACCGGCGTCAAGCGCAACGCGCTCGCCCCCGACGAGCTGATCCGCGCCGTCCACGTCAGGAAGGCCGACGGCCCGCAGCAGTACTCCAAGGTCGGCACCCGCAACGCCATGGTCATCGCGGTCTGCGCCTTCGGTCTCGCCCTGCACCCCGACACCCGCACCGTGCGCACCGGCATCGGCTCCGCCGCCCCCACGCCCGTCCGGGCGAAGGTCGCCGAGGACTTCCTCAACGCGGCGCTGGAGGAGGGCGGCTTCTGGGACAACGGGAAGATCATCACCCCGTCGGTCGCCAAGGAGTTCGCCACCCTCTGCGCCGCCGCCTGCAATCCCATCGACGACGTCCGCGGCACCGCGGGCTACCGCCGGCACGCCGTCGGCGTCATGGCCCGCCGCACCCTGACCTGGACCTGGGAGTCCTACCGGGGCACCCCCCGCACCTCGGAAGGAGCCGCGTGATGCGCGTCAACCTCACCGTCAACGGACGCCCCCAGCAGGCCGACGACGTCTGGGAGGGCGAGAGCCTGCTCTACGTCCTGCGCGAGCGTCTCGGCCTGCCCGGCTCCAAGAACGCCTGCGAACAGGGCGAATGCGGCTCCTGCACGGTCCGCCTGGACGGGGTGCCGGTCTGCGCCTGTCTGGTCGCCGCCGGCCAGGCCGAGGGCCGCGAGGTCGTCACCGTCGAGGGCCTCGCCGAGCACGCCCGCCGGCGCTCGGCGGGCGACGCGGGCGACACCCCGGACCTCGCCCCGATCCAGCAGGCGTTCATCGACGCCGGCGCTGTCCAGTGCGGCTTCTGCACCCCCGGTCTGCTGGTCGCCGCCGACGAGATGCTGGAGCGCACCCCCGACCCGAGCGACGCGGACATCCGCGAGGCCCTCTCGGGCAACCTGTGCCGCTGCACCGGCTACGAGAAGATCATGGACGCGGTCCGCCTCGCGGCCGCCCGGCAGTCAGAGGCGGTCTGAGCCCCATGCCGACCAACGGAGTCCCCACGAAGATCACCCAGGGCGCGCACACCAGGGGCGGCATCGGCGAGTCGACGCTCCGCCCGGACGGCACCCTCAAGGTCACCGGCGAGTTCGCCTACTCCTCCGACCTGTGGCACGAGGACATGCTCTGGGGCCAGATCCTGCGCTCCACCGTCGCCCACGCCGAGATCGTCTCCCTCGACACGAGCGAGGCCCTCGCCGTGCCCGGCGTGTACGCCGTGATGACGTACGACGACCTGCCCACCGAGGTGAAGAACTACGGCCTGGAGATCCAGGACACCCCCGTCCTGGCCCACGGCAAGGTGCGCCACCACGGCGAGCCCGTAGCGATCGTCGCCGCCGACCACCCGGAGACCGCCCGCCGCGCCGCCGCCAGGATCAAGGTCGAGTACCGCGAACTGCCCGTCATCACCGACGAGGCCTCCGCTACCGCCCCCGACGCGGTCCTCGTCCACGAGCACCGCACCGACCACCACGTCGGCCATGTCGCGCACCCCAACATCGTCCACCGCCAGCCCATCGTGCGCGGCGACGCGGCGGCCGCCGCCGCGCGCGCCGACGTGATCGTCCGCGGCGAGTACACCTTCGGCATGCAGGACCAGGCGTTCCTCGGCCCCGAGTCCGGGCTCGCCGTGCCCGAGGAGGACGGCGGCGTCCACCTCTACATCGCCACCCAGTGGCTCCACTCCGACCTGCGCCAGATCGCCCCCGTCCTCGGCCTCCCGCCCGAGAAGGTGCGGATGACGCTGGCGGGCGTCGGCGGCGCCTTCGGCGGCCGCGAGGACCTGTCGATGCAGATCCACGCCTGCCTGCTGGCCCTGCGCACCGGCAGACCCGTCAAGATCGTCTACAACCGTTTCGAGTCCTTCTTCGGACACGTCCACCGCCACCCCGCCAAGCTCTCCTACGAGCACGGCGCGACCCGCGACGGCAAGCTCACCCACGTCAGGTGCCGGATCGTCCTGGACGGCGGCGCGTACGCCTCCGCCTCCCCGGCGGTCGTCGGCAACGCCGCCTCCCTCGGCGTCGGACCGTACGTCGTCGACGACGTCGACATCGAGGCGATCGCCCTCTACACCAACAACCCGCCCTGCGGCGCGATGCGCGGCTTCGGCGCCGTCCAGGCCTGCTTCGCCTACGAGGCACAGATGGACAAGGTCGCCGCGGAACTCGGCCTGGACCCGGTGGAGTTCCGGCAGCGCAACGCCATGGAGCAGGGCACGCTCCTGCCGACCGGCCAGCGGGTCGACTCCCCGGCACCGGTCGCCGAACTCCTGCGCCGCGTCAAGGCGATGCCGATGCCGCCGGAGCGCCAGTGGGAGTCCAGCGAGGGCGCGGACGTACGCCAGCTCCCCGGCGGCCTGTCCAACACCACCCACGGCGAGGGCGTGGTCCGGGGCGTCGGCTACGCGGTCGGCATCAAGAACGTCGGCTTCTCCGAGGGCTTCGACGACTACTCCACCGCCCGCGTCCGGCTGGAGGCCGTGGCCGGCGAGCCCGTCGTCACCGTGCACACGGCGATGGCGGAGGTCGGCCAGGGCGGGGTCACCGTCCACGCCCAGATCGCCCGCACCGAGCTGGGTGTCGCCCAGGTCACCATCCACCCGGCCGACACCCGGGTGGGCAGCGCCGGTTCCACCTCGGCGTCGCGCCAGACGTACGTCACCGGCGGCGCCGTGAAGAACGCCTGCGAGCTGGTCCGCGCACAGGTCCTGGAGCTCGGGCGCCGCAGGTTCGGCAGCCACCACCCGGCCTGGGCCACCGCCGAACTGCTCCTGGAGGGCGGCAAGGTCGTCACCGACGGCGGCGAGGTCCTCGCCGACCTGGCGGACGTCCTCGGGGAGGAGGCCGTGGAGGTCGAGGAGGAGTGGCGGCACCGGCCCACCGAGCCCTTCGACCTGCGCACCGGACAGGGCGACGGCCATGTCCAGTACAGCTTCGCCGCGCACCGGGCGGTCGTCGAGGTCGACACCGAGCTGGGCCTGGTCAAGGTGATCGAGCTGGCCTGCGCCCAGGACGTCGGCAAGGCGCTCAACCCGCTGTCCGTGCTCGGCCAGATCCAGGGCGGCACCACCCAGGGCCTGGGGATCGCCGTCATGGAGGAGATCATCGTCGACCCGAGGACCGCGAAGGTGAGGAACCCCTCCTTCACGGACTACCTCATCCCCACCATCCTCGACACGCCGACCATCCCCGTCGACGTCCTCGAACTCGCCGACGACCACGCCCCGTACGGCCTGCGAGGCGTCGGTGAGGCCCCCACCCTGTCCTCCACCCCGGCGGTGCTCGCCGCCGTCCGCGCCGCGACGGGCCTGGAGCTGAACAGGACGCCGGTGCGCCCGGAACATCTCACCGGCACGGCGTAGGAACGGTGGGGCGGCACAGGCATCCTCCGGCTCCGTTTCGCCCTCCCTCCCTGTGAGGACCGGCCGGGCGTGCGCCGGCCGTCGCCGCCCCTCCCCGACCGCCAAGGAGACGAGCATGCTGGACATCGCCGAGGAACTCGACCGCTGGGTCTCGCAGGGACGCGACTTCGCCGTCGCCACCGTGGTGGCCGTCGGCGGCAGCGCGCCGCGCCGGCCCGGCGCCGCCCTCGCGGTCGACGCCGACGGCACGGCGATCGGCTCGGTCTCCGGGGGCTGTGTGGAGGGCGCGGTGTACGACCTGTGCCGCGAGGCCCTCGCCGACGGCCGGACCGTCGTCGAACGCTTCGGGTACAGCGACGACGACGCCTTCGCCGTCGGTCTCACCTGCGGCGGGGTCATCGACGTCCTCGTCACCCCGGTGCGGGCCGGCGACCCGGTCCGCGCCGTCGCCGGAGCCGCGCTCGCCGTCGCCGCGGCCGGCGGCACGGCGGCGCTGGCCCGGGTCGTCACCGGCCCGGCGGACCTCGTCGGCCGCGCGCTCCTCGTCCGCCCCGACGGGTCGTACGACGGCGGCCTCGGCGGCCGTCCCGACCTGGAGCGCACGGTGGCCGCCGAGGCCGGCGCCCTCCTCGACGCCGGCCGCACCGGCACCGTGGAGATCGGCGCCGAGGGATCGCGCTGCGGAGCCCCGCTGACGGTCCTCGTGGAGTCCTCGGTCCCGCCGCCCCGGATGATCGTGTTCGGCGCGATCGACTTCGCCTCGGCGCTGGTCCGGGTCGGCAAGTTCCTCGGCCACCACGTCACGGTGTGCGACGCCCGCCCCGTCTTCGCGACCCGCGCCCGCTTCCCCGAGGCCGACGAGATCGTCGTCGACTGGCCGCACCGGTATCTGGAGCGCACACGGGTCGACGCCAGGACCGTGCTGTGCGTGCTGACCCACGACGCCAAGTTCGACGTCCCCCTGCTCCGGCTGGCGCTGCGGCTGCCCGTGGCCTACGTCGGCGCGATGGGCTCCCGCCGCACCCACCTGGACCGCAACGAACGCCTGCGGGACGTCGGCGTCACGGAACGGGAGCTGGCCCGGCTGCGCTCGCCCATCGGCCTCGACCTGGGCGCCCGCACCCCCGAGGAGACGGCCCTGTCGATCGCCGCCGAGATCGTCGCCGCCCGGCGCGGCGGCAGCGGTGTCCCCCTCACCGGCGCCCACACCCCGATCCACCACGACCTGCCCGCCCGCCCGGCGGCCCGGATCGGCTCGGTGGCCTGACCCCTCAGGCCCCGCGCAGCAGCCCGTCCACCGCCCGCCCGAACATGCGCCGGCCCGCCGTCCGCAGCAGCGGATCGAAGGGGGAGGGAAGGAAACGGACGCCGATCTCCTCGCGCCAGACGACCCGGGTCAGGCCGCCCGGGTCCGGCCGCACCTCGATCTCGGCCCACCCGAGGACCACCCGGCCGCGTTTGACGAGCCGGCACCGGCCCGGCCCGTCACCGGCCGGCGGGTGCCACTCGGTGACCTCCATCCGGTCGTCGAAGGAGAGCGGACCGAGCCCCGACCGGGCCACGATCACCGTGCCCTCGCCGTGCGGCGGGGGAGTGACCACGGTGACGCGGGTGAGCGGGACCACCTCGCCGTGCCGCCGCCACTCGGTGAGCCGGCGCCATGCCTCCGCGAGGGGAAGCGGCGCGGTGCGTTCGAGCTGGAAGATGACCACCCGACGATCGTAGGCAGTCCGTGCGGCCCACTGTCGGGTCCTGCGCCCGTACGGCACCCTGTAGGCCGACCTCGCACGCACCCCGCACCACCACCGGCAGGGGAGGCAGTCACGTGGACCGCACCGGGCTCGGCGCACTGGACGACGTGCAGCGGGACCCCTATCCGCTCTACGGACGGGCCCGGGCGGCCGAGGGCCTGCTCCACGTCCCCGAGCTGGACGCCTGGCTGGTGGCCCGCGACGACGACGTCCGCGAGGTGCTGAGCAGGCCCGGCGACTTCTCCTCGGCGGGGGCACTGCGACCCGACGTGATGCCCTCGCCGGCCGCGCTCGGGGTGCTCGCCACCGGCTTCGGCGGGCGGCCGGTGGTCGTCGGCACCGACGGCGCGGAGCACCAGCGGCTGCGCGCGCCCCTCGTCCGCGGGCTGTCCCCCGCACGGGTCGCCGCGGTCCTGCCGTACGCCGCGGAGCGCGCCGCCGCCCTGGTGGACGAGTTCGCCGGGGACGGACGGGTGGAGCTGATGGCGGCCTACGCGCGCCGGCTGCCCGGCGAGGTCGTCGGGCGGATCGTCGGCATCGACCCGGCCGATGTGCCGGCCGTGGTGCACGGCGGCCTGCGGGCGGAGGAGCTGCTGTTCCGCCCCCTGACGGAGGAGGAGCAGATCGCCGCCGCCGGGGACACGGTCGCCGGACAGCGCCTCCTGGACCGGTACGCCCGGGAACGGCACGCCGACCCGCGCCCCGACCTGTGCTCGGAGATCGTCACGTCCGTCACGTCCGTCACGTCCGTCACATCCGTCGCCTCCGGCGGCTCCCCGCCGGGCGAACTCACCCTGGACGAGCGGCACGAGGTGGTCTCGCATCTGCAGAACCTGCTGATCGCGGGCCACTTGACCACCACCGCGCTGATCGGGACCTGTGTGCTGCATCTGCTGCGGCACCCCGCGCAGTGGGACCTGCTGTGCGCGGAGCCGGAGCGGATTCCCGCGGCCGTCGAGGAGGCCGCGCGCCACGACACCGCGCTCCAGGGGTTCCGCCGGGTCACCACCCGCCCGGTCACCCTCGCCGGTACCGAACTTCCCGCCGGGGCCTCCCTGTTCGTCGCCTTCGGCGCGACGGGCCGGGACGGGACGCGGCATCCGCGGCCGGACGAGTTCGACATCACCCGCCCGCCCGGCCGCCACCTCGCCTTCGGGCACGGCCCGCACACCTGCCCCGGGGCCCAGCTGGCGCGCGAGCAACTCCGCCTGACGTTGACCGAGTTGACCCGCCGTCTGCCGGGCCTGCGGCTCGAAGCGGACCATCCCGTCGTCATGCGCCCGACGCTGATCCACCGCTCCCCGCAGGAGCTGCACCTGACCTGGTGAGGGAAGAAGTCCGCGGGGGCCTTCTTCCCTTGCCGACGTCCGGAGGACGGGCGCCCAGGTCGGTCCTCACTGGGCGTAGAAGGTGGCGTCCCCCTTGTCCGTCGTGGTGCTCGGGGTCTGCACGTACAGCAGGTAGTCGTAGTGCCGGATGTAGCGGCCCGCGTAGTTGACGGACTCGTACGAGATCCCCGCCGCGTCGGCGAGCCCGGACCGCTGGTAGAAGCTGGCGTCGGAGGCGAAGGCCGCGGTGCCGTCGTTCTTCTCCACCCACACCTCGAAGTTCTTGTGCCGCAGGTAGTAGCCGGGGAAGTTGGCCGACTCCAGTGACACCGTGCCGGTACCGGCCAGCCCCGTCACGACCCGGAACTGCGAGTCCGCGAGGGGGCTGACGTTCGCCTCGATCTTCCCGCGGTAGTCCCAGTGCCGGATGAACCGGTCCGGGTAGTTGAAGGAGGAGAAGCGCTGCGGGGTGACCCCGTCGGCGACCGGGATGCCGAAGTCCGGCGTGCCGTCGGCCTTCCAGTACACCTTCTGCACCCGGGTGCGGCGGTTGGGGTCGTTCAGCGGGTCGCCGGAGATGTCCTTGTAGCTGCGGTCGTGGTAGACGAGGATGTCCGACTTGCCGTCCTCGGACACGGTGAAGGAGTTGTGCCCCGGCCCGTACTGCGAGGTCGCCGCGCTCGACGCGAACACCGGCGACGGACTCTTCGTCCAGGACGCCGCGTTGGTGAGGTCCGCCGTCGCGGACGCGGTCAGCATCCCCAGGCAGTAGTTGGCGTCGGTGGCGCTGGCCGAGTAGGTCAGGAACACCTTGCCGCCGTGCTGGATCAGCGCCGGCCCCTCGTTGACCTTGTAGCCCACCGTCTCCCAGGACAGCGTGGGCTGTGAGATCTCCGTCGGCGTGCCGGAGATCGTCCAGGGATTGGCCATCTTCGCGATGAACAGGCTGGTGTTGTTGTCCTCGGCCGGGTTGCGCTGCGCCCAGGCGAGATAGCGGACACCGCCCACCACGAACGTGGTGGCGTCCAGGGAGAAGCTCTCCCACGTGGTCGTGATCTGGCCCTTCTCGGTCCAGGTCGCGGTCAGCGGGTTGGCGCCGGTGCCTTCGAGGACGTACATCCGGATTGCCCACACGTCGGAGGTCGACCCGGCCGCGAAGTACACGTACCACTTGCCGTCGATGAAGTGGATCTCCGGCGCCCAGATGTGCGCGCCCATGATCCCGCTGGAGTGCTTGGTCCAGATGGTGACCTCGGAGGCCGTGGCGAGGCCCTGGATGGTCGTCGCCCGGCGCAGCACGATGCGGTCGTACTCCGGAACGGTGGCGGTGAAGTAGTAGTAGCCGTCGGTGTGCTTGAAGATGTGCGGGTCGGCCCGCTTCTCGGCGATCGGGTTGGTGTAGGTCACGGCGGGGGATTCCGGTACGGCGGCCTGGGCGGGGGAGCCCACGCCGGTGAGGACGGCCGCGAGGGCGACGAGGACGGCCAGGAGCAGCCGTACGGCGTTGCGTCTCAAGGGGGTTCTCCAGGGGATGGGGAGCTGAGGGACGACCCGGGCGAGCCGGGGAGGCCGAAGGACGAAAGAGGACAGGGGGTGGACGGGGTCAGGCGGTGGGCACGAGGCGCCACTGCTGGCAGGTGTTGTCCAGCCAGGTCCACTGCCGTACGTCGGTGCCGTTCGCGGTACCGCAGTCGGCGACGTCGGCGACCTTGCCGGTGGACTCGTTGACGATCCGGACGTAGTCGCCGGTGGCGGTGAACACCAGCCGGAAACGCTGGCACTTGTTGTTCAGCCACGACCACTGCCGGATGTCGGTGCCGTCCGCGCTCGCGCAGCCGGCGATGTCGGCGACCTTGCCGGTGGCCACGCTGACCAGCCGGCTGGTGTCGTCGCCGAGGTCTTCGATCTTCCACTTCTGGTTGGTCCCGCCGTTGCAGGTCCACTGGAAGATGTTGGTGCCGTCGGCCGTGGCGCCGCCCTCGACGTCCAGGCACTTGCCGCTGTTGCGGTTGACCAGGGTGTACGCGGCCGGGGTCGTCGCCGTCTCGCCGGAGGGACCGGGCAGCGAGGCGCCGAGGGCGACCGGAGTGCCGAAGTTCGGGGTGCCGTCGGCGTTCCAGGTGAACTTCTGCGCCCGGGTCGTGCGCCCGTTGCCGCAGCCGCCGCCGCTGGAGGAGTTGGCGTGGTAGACGATCCAGTTCTCGGTGCCGTCCGGCGAGCTGAAGAAGCCGTTGTGACCGGGCCCGTAGACCCCGTTCGTGTCACTGCGCTGGAAGACCGGCGACTGCGTCTTCGTCCAGGAGGACGGGTTGAGCGGATCGGAGCCGGTCAGCTCCAGCAGGCCCAGCTTGTAGTCGGCCGTGGTGCAGTAGCTCGCCGAGAAGGTCAGGAACGTCCGCCCGGCGTGATACAGCGGCTCGGGACCCTCGTTCACCGCCGCGCCCGAGGTCTCCCAGCTCAGCGTGGGGCTGGAGATGATCGTGAAGGTGTCGCTGGAGAGCGTGTACGGGTTGCTCATCGGCGCGATGACCAGGCTCTGCCTGCTGCCGCCGATGAACCCGCTGCCGACCAGGTACAGCTTGCCGCCGGCCTGGAGCACGGTGGCGTCGATCAGCCAGCCGCCCGGGGTGAGGTTGGAGCCGGTGAGCGACCCCTTGTAGGTGTACGGGCCCAGCGGATCGGTGCCGGCGCTCTCCAGGACGTGGGTGCGCTGGGAGTCGCAGCAGGAGACACCGCTCGGGCCGGCCGAGTAGTACAGGTACCAGTGGCCGTTGAACCGGTGGAGCTCCGGTGCCCAGATGTTGGTGTCGCGGGTGGACGTGGTGTCCGACCACACCTGGACGTTGGGCGCGGTGGCGAGGCCGGCCAGCGTCGGCGACTTGCGGATGCCCAGGATGCCGGTGAACGTCGTGGTGACCAGGTAGTAGTTGCCGTCGTAGTACTCCAGCCAGGGGTCGGCGCCCTTGGAGGACTTCAGCGGGTTGGTGTACGGGCGGCCGTCCGCGGCGGACACCGGCTGGGTCGCCGCCACCAGGGCCACCAGCAGCGTCAGCACACAGACGAGCAGAGGTCTGCGGCGGCGCGTCGCGGGCGGGCCGGGACGTCGACGAAACATCCGAGGCATACAGGACCGTCCCTTGTCCGCAATGTCGAACGTAGTTCGTAACTTCGGCCCAGAACATAGGGGGGCTACATGTTCGCGTCAATGCCTGGGGCGGGTGGGGAGATGCTCCGGCCGTGCGGCCGACGGCTCCTGACAGTGCGTCTTCCGCAGCGGGCCCGCTTCGGTCACCATAGGGGCATGGCGCACACGGAGGGCACCACACAGGGGATTCGTTCAGGGCTCATCGATCTGTCGGGCGTCCCCCTCGACGAACTCGGAGAGGTCAGCGGTCTCGCGGACGCCCTGGCGCGGTTGCAGGGGCGACTCGCCCACACGTCGGCCCCGTTGTGCGAGGGCAGAATGGCCGCCGCCATGTGCGGTGGAGCGGTCCGGAAGGCCTGAGCACCGGTCGACCGTGACTGTTGACCACACCTGAGCCCTACCACGTCCCTTCGAGGACGCTCGTGGGGATCGCCGTCGGCGACGTCCGTGCCGCGGACGTCGCCCTGCTCGACTCGGCGGAGCGCAGCCGGCTCGTGCTCGCGCTCAGGGCGATCCTCGAGCTGTCCCCGCACCCCGAGGAACGCCGGCCCGGCGGCGCCCCTCCGACGAGGCCCGCGGCGGCATGGAACCTGCTCAGTGCCGCACAGCGCGCCGATCCGGCCGCCGTGGAGGCCGTGTTCCACGACCCGGCGGTCGCCGCCTGGGCCTTCCAGCTGGTGCGGCAGCTGGCCCACGGAGTCGTCCCCCCGGCCGGTGCGTCGCCCTACGCCGCCGCGACCCTGCTGGGCTCCGTGGCCGCGGCCGCCGCCATCCGTGCCGGGACACGCTGCTCCCTGCGGGTGCCCGTCCGGGGCGGCAGGCTCTGGCTGCCCTCCCTCGGGCTGACGGCGGCGGTCGGCCGGGGGGAGTGGGCGCTGGTGGGGATCGAATGCGGGCCGAGTGGAACGGTCGTCTACGGCGACAGCGGTTCCCTGCGCATGCCGCACGACCTCGCGGCCCCGTCGGAGGGCTGGTCGCCGCTGCCCGCACTGGGCGTCGCGGGGCCGCGCGGCACACCGGCCGTACTCGATCACCTCTCGCCGCACCGCGACTTCCGGGCCGTGCACGACCCGCTGGACCTCAGCCGGGCAGAGGTACGGGACTGGCGCGCGGTGCTGCACGCCACGTACGAGATGCTGAGGACGACCGATCCGGCGGCCTACCGGGCGGTGACGGGGGCCGTGCGGTCCGTCGTCCCCCTGGAGGACGCGGGCGGGCAGCGTGTCATCAGCGCCTCCGTCCCCGACGCCTACGGGGCCGTCATGACGTCGTTCAGCAGGGACATCCCCGCGATGGCCGCCACCTTCGTCCACGAGGCACGCCACCAGCTGCTGACGGCCCTCGGGGACCTGACCCCCCTCTTCGTACCGCTGCGCGAAGGGCCGGAACCGGTGTACTTCGCGCCGTGGCGCAACGACCCGCGCCCCCTGCGGGGACTGCTGTACGGCGCCCATGCCTTCGCCGGGGTCACCGCGTTCTGGCTGCGTCGCCGGGCGGCCGACGGGCCCCGGGCCGAGTTCGAGTTCGCCCTGCACCGCTGGCAGGTGCGCACCGCGCTGGCGGCCCTGGGCGGCGCCACCGGCCTGACCGCCGCCGGCGGCCGCGTCGTCGCCGCCCTCGCCGAGTCCGCCGCACCCTGGTGGACCGAAGCCGTACCCGCACTGCCGGCGCGGCTCGTGGAGCTGTGCTGCCGGGACGCCTCGGCCCTGTGGCGGGCCAGGAACCTGACGGTCGCCGACGCCGACGTGGACCGGCTCGCCTGGCTCTGGCGAGTGGGGATGCCCCCCGCCCGTCCCGCTCCCGGCCGCCCGCCTCAGCACGGCTCCGCCGGCCTCCGTGGGCGGCGGAGCCCGGACCGCCCTGGCCCGGCTGCGGCTCGCCGACCCCCGCGCCTTCGCCCGGGTACGGGCCGCGCTCGCCGCCGGGGTGGAGGACCCGTCGGGCATGACGGGGGCCACGGCCGCGGACGCCGCGCTGGTGAGCGGGGACCGGGAGGAGGCGCTGCGCCACTACCGCCGGTCCGCCCCCGTCGCCGACACCTGTGTCGGCATCGGCCTGGCCCTGGGGTCGCGCGGCGCGGTGCTGGTGGAGCGCCCGGAACTCGTCCTGGCGCTCCACACCGCGCTGTCCCGGCGTGGCGAACCCCTGCCGGGGGTCGAGGAGCTGGCCGGATGGCTCGGCTCCCGGCGGCCCCGCCCGGAGGTCAGACGCCCAGCAGGTCGATGTCGCAGTTGGCCCGTTTGAGGTTCTCGGCGTCGAGCGTGGCCTGGTGCGAGGCGCCGTAGAAGCCGCGGAAACGGGAGAGCGCCTCGTCGTACAGCCGCTGCGCCTCCTCCGGTTCGTCCAGGGCCCGGAGGTCGTAGGACAGGTTCAGCATCACGGCCAGCGTCGAGGAGTGCTCCTCGGTGCGGTGCCGGCGGCTGAGCTCCAGCAACTCGGCGTCCATGGCGCGGGCCTCCTCGTACTGGCCGACCGCGTAGTGGTCGCTGGCCAGGTTGGTGCGCGTCAGGAGCGTGCGCGGGTGGTCCGGGCTGAGCACCCTGCTGAGTCCGTCCACGGACGCGTGGTCGAGCTCGTGCGCCTCGCGGACCCGGCCGAGCAGACGCAGCGTCACCGCCAGGTTGGTCGCCGTCGCGTAGGTGTGCGGGTGCTCCTCGCCGAGCAGCGCCCGGCACCTGCGCATCGTGACCTCGCCGAGTTCCGCCGCCTTGGCGAGGTCACCGGTCTGACGCAGGTCGGTGGCGTGGTTGAGTGACGCCCGCACCGTCTCCAGGGAGTCCTCCCCGGCCTTCTCACGGAGGACCTTCAGCGCCATCGAGGAGAGTTCCAGAGCGCCCTCGTGGTCGCCCAGCTTGCGCAGGGTGACCGACAGTTCCCGGGTCGCCCTGATGGTCATGTCGTGCTCGGGGCCCAGTCGCTGGAGCGCGAACTCCCGCAAGTCCGTCAGCAGGGATTTCGCGGCGCTGGCGTTGCCGAGTTCCTGGTAGTCCAGCGCCATCTGGTAGCGGCTGCTGAGCGTCGACATGTGGTCGTCCCCGAGCACCTCGACCCGGCGCTCGTAGGTCTCCGTGTCGATCGTCAGGGCCTGGGTGAAGTCTCCCGCGAGCCGGAGGCTGACGGTGTAGTTGTGCGCCGCCTGCAGCGTGCCAGGGTCGTGGGCGCCGAAGTCGAGCAGCGTCGTCTCGTACGTCGACCGGTCCAGCTCACGCGCCTGGTAGAAGTCGCCGCGCAGACGCAGCAGGATGGCCAGCACGCTCAGTGCGCGCTGGGTCGTCTCGTTGCGTTCGCCGAGCACCCGGCGGCAGCGGTCGACCAGCTCGACCTGGAGGGTGTACGCCTCCTCGTAGCGGTTCTGCCAGCGCAGCGCCAGGACGCGGCTCTGGTCCATGGTGATGACCTGTTCGTGGTCGTCGCCGAGGGCCTGGCGCCAGGTGGCCGCCGCCTCGTCGGCGATCTCCAGGGCCTCCTGGTAGTCGCTGCGCGAGATGAGGAAACTCGCCTCGTTCAGCAGCAGTTGGCGCGCCCAGCCGTCCTCGCACTCCACCAGCCGGGTCGCCCGGACGTGCGGCAGCAGGGCCGAGTAGCGCGGCCACGCCTCGGGCAGGTCGGGGTTCCTCGGGTCGGCGTTGGCGAGGATCTCATGGGCGTAGTGCCGCATCTCCGCGCGTTCCTGACGGTTCATCTGCTCGATGAGGACGCGCTGCACCAGACGGTGGACCTGGATGGTGGAGCTGCGGTGGTCGATGCGGGCGAGGGCGTACCGCCCGATCTCCCTTACGGCGTGGGACAGCTTGATGGGGTCGTCCAGGGCGGCCCGCAGCGCCGGGGGAGCGGTGACGCCGCGCACCGCTTCGAAAAAGCTCCGCGAAATGGGCTCGGGCGCGAAGAAGGCGCAGATCTGCAGCAATTGGAGCGCGGCCGGATGGTCCTCGCGGAGGCGGTCCAGCGAGACGTTCCAGGCGGCCGCGACCGGGAGGCCGTAGTCGGCGGGGGGCGCCAGTTCCAGGAGCTCCGCGCACTTGGTCTCGAAAAGGTCCAGGTACTGGTGCACTGGCATGCCCGTCTCGGCAAGCCACACCGCGGCCTGCTCGACGGCCAGCGGCAGGTCACCGAGTGCCTCGGCCAGCCTGTCGGCCGCTTCGTCGGGAATCTGCGGACTGCGTCGTTTGATCAGCGCGACGCTTTCCGAACGTGGGAACACATCGACCTCTAGTGAGCTCGCCAGCGTCGACCATTGGGAATTGCGGGAGGTTACCATCACGCGCCCTGGACCGTTGTGCGGGAAGAATTGCCTGACCTCCTGCGGATTCTCCGCATTGTCGAAGACAAGGAGCCAGTTCGAGTAGGGTTGGCCCACGCGAAGTGCTTCAAGGACCGCGGGCACGGCGCTTCGGTCGGCGCCTGCCCTTAAGCCCATGTGTTCCCCGAGCTCGATGAGAGATTGCACAATCAGGTTGATCTGTTCGGAGGGGATCCACCAGATCAGTTCATAGTCCCTGCCGTACCGGTACACGTATTCGATTGCGATCTGGGATTTTCCGACGCCTCCCATGCCGTGCAAGGCTTCGGGCAGGACGGCAGTGGTTATACCGGTGGCCAGGCGCTGGCGCAACTTCTGGAGCAGTTCCTCGCGGCCGGTGAAGTTCCTGTTCCGCAGCGGGAGGCTCGCGCCGATGCGGCGGGGGTTCGGCACGGCCTGTGGCGCCGGTGCGGTGCCGGGAGGCGTGGACTGCTCGACGGTGGACACGGAACCTCCTGGTGGCGCCGGCGGTGGCGATTCCTGCGGTGGTGCGGGTGCGGGTGCTACGAGATGATCAACCGTATCCGATCCGTCACCCTGCGTCATGTTTTCGGGGACATCGCGCGCGGGTGACGTCGGCGCCCGCTCCTCGCGCAGGAGACGCTGGAGGCGGTTGGCGCGGACCTGATAGGGCCCCGACAGGGCGCACAGCGCGGTGCGCAGATGCCTGACGAAGGGCCGGGTGCGGTCGTTCAGGGGCGGGTCGGGGGCGTCCGTCTGCCAGGCGACCAGGGCCTCCCCGCCCGTGACGGCGGTGGCGAGCCGCGGCCCCAGGTGCAGCGACACCTGGCGCAGCACGCTCATGGTCTCGGGGCGGGTGCCGAGCCCGAGCAGCTCTTCCCGCACCCCTTCCGCGAAGTCGAAGGACACCCGTCCGGCGTCCTCCACGTCGTCGTCGCGGACGCGCCGCAGCAGGCCGTACAGCATGATCTCGGCGAGGTTCCAGGGGCCGGCGCCGGGCAGCATGCGCTGCACCAGACGCATGACCGGGAGGTTGAGCGGGGCGGCCGCGAGCCGGCGTGCGAGCGCGAAGGTGGTGGGGGAGACCCGTGCGACGAAGCGGCCCACGGTCTCGCGGGGGTGTCCCGGCAGGGGCTGCGGCAGGGCCGCGGGCAGGTCGGGGCGGGCCTCCAGGTCGCCGTCCACCCCGGTGAGCAGGACCGCCAGGTCGTGGCGGCCGCCGGGGGAGGCCAGCAGCCGCGCCCAGCGCCCGAACGAACCCGGTGTCAGCTCCAGCAGGGGCACGGGCAGGGGCCCGGCCGGCCGGGCCGGTGCGGGGTCGCCCAGTTCCGGGTGGCCGTGGCGCACCCGGCCGACCCCGAGCAGCCGGTTCGGTGCCATCGCCCCGGGTGCGGTCAATTCCGCCCGGACGGCCGAAGGGAGGGTGATCTCCCAGGACTCCTGCGGCATGACGCTCAGCGCCGCCGTCGGGCAGAACCGCGCCACCGAGTAGAGGTAGGCGGCGGCGTCACCGTTGCGCCAGGCGGTCGCGTGGCCGTCGGTGACCACCAGGACGACGCTGTCGGGGTCGGGCGCACGTGCGCCGTCCGTGGTCCCCAGGGCCCGGATGCGGGCCCCGGTCCCCGCGATGTCGGCCCGGGTCAGGTCGATGGCCCGGAAGGCCGCCGTCTGCTCCATCACCGCCCTGAGGCTGCGGATCGAGTCCTGCCACAGGTCCATCGACGGATGGGCGTCGACGACCAGGAGCAGCCTCAGCCGGCGTTCCTGCACGGGGCGGCACACCGGCAGCCACAAACCGTCCGCCGCCGCCCCGTCGGCGGTGGCCCTCTCGTCCAGGGTCCAGGCGCGCGCGGAGGGGCGGCGCAGCCGCAGCGGGCGCAGGGCCCGGGCCAGGTCGCGGCCGCCCGGCAGGGCCGGGGCGGCGGACCGGGCGCCCTGCGCCGCCGCGTCCCCGGCCGGTCCGGACGCCGGGTGCCCGAGCAGCGCGGGAGCCTGGTACGCGTGGGTGGGCGGGCGCTTCGCCGTCCGTCCCGCGGGACCCGGCCCGGGTTCCGGCCGGGGCGCGGGCCCGGGCGCGGTGGGCGCGGGGTCCGGCTCCGCCGCCGTACGGGGCTCCTCGGGCGCGGGCCCGGGGGCCGCGGGAGGGGGCGTGTCGCGGTCCGGGCCCGTCCGGGTGGCGGCAGGCCCGCTCCGCCCGGTGGGGCCGCGCCGGTCCGTCCCGGGCGCCGGCCGGGAACCGCGGGGCTCCGGCGGGCTCTCCGGGCGCCAGACGCGGTACGGGTAGGGCGCCGCCGCGTCCTGGCACGCGGCCAGGTACAGCGCGTCCAGCAACTCCTGTCGGGACGGCCGCGGTGACGAACCCTCAGCCGACCCCGTCACCGGGGCCTCGCTCCGGGACCGGCTCCGTTCAGGCGGTGCCACACCCGCTCGCAGAATTCGGTGACCGAGCCGTCGAGATCGTCCAGACGGCCGGAGCTTGCAAGGTACAGCGAATTCAGCAACTGGTCTATGGAGAGGCCCCCGCGTTCCCGGCTGCGGTCCAGGAAACGGGCGATGATCTCACCGCCCCATTCGGTCACGGTGTCGTCGCCCAGATGCGCGGCCACCATGTCGGCGAGGTCGTTCTCGTCGGGCTCCGGCATTTCCAGCAGAAGGCATCTGCGGAGGAATGCGGGCGGGAATTCGCGTTCGCTGTTGGACGTGATGACGACGATGGGGAACGCACGGCAGGTGACGGTTCCGCCGGTGATCACCGCGGTCCGGTCCGGATCGTCCGTCAGAACCGTCGCCGAAGGGTGCCTGCGACTGCTCCGGAGTAATTCCGGAATGGCGTACGAGCCCTCTTCGAAGACGCTGAGCAGATCATTGGCGAGATCGAGGTCGCTCTTGTCGAGTTCGTCGATGAGCAGGACGCGTGGCTCGGCATGGGGGAGCAGCGCGGTGCCCAGCGGGCCGAGCTGGATGTAGTCGCCGACCTCCAGGGGGGCCGGACCGCCGTCCGGGGGCGGGCCGTCGCCCGCCGCGGCCGTCCGGGCGGCGGTGTCCTGGACCCGGCCGATGGCGTCGTAGGCGTAGAGCCCGCCGCTCAGGGTGGTGCTGCTCGTGACGTGCCAGCGCAGGACCCGTCCGAGCCGTAAGGCGCGGCTGATCCGGTAGGCGAGGCTGGACTTCCCCGTGCCCGGCCGGCCCGTCACCAGCAGGGGGCGGCGCAGCAGCAGGGCGGAGTTCACCATCTCCGCCTCCTTGCGGGCGGCTTCGGAGTCCTCCCGGGCCGCGGGGCGGTGAGCACCGAGCCGGCGCACGGTCTCCGTGTCGTCCTCGGGTGGCGGAGGAAGGACCGGGCCGCCGTCGAAGGTCCGCCAGGGCGGGGGCGGGGGGAGGACGTCGCTCAGCACGGTGTCGCGCAGCGGGGCGCCGCCCGACCGGTAGATCCACCAACGCGGGTGCTGTGCTTCCCTGGCCGGGGCATCCGGCACGGCGGTGTCGTCAGGGCCAGTCAAGAGGCGCCTCCTCCCCATCCGTGGGAGGAACCGTCGACGTGCCCGCGGGCGTGACGGGCATCCGGTTCGGATCGTCCCAGAGCAGAGCGACGTGGCGGCCGACCATCACATCCCCCTCAGGATCGCCGTCGATGGACGCGATACGCAACGCCCTGACCACCTCGGGCAGCCGACGGGGGTCCTTGCGGCCGAGCAGGGACCGCAGGGCCGCCCGGAACGTCGCACCGCCGTCGCCCCACTTGTCCCAGACGATGACGGGAGCCCCGGCTCTCAGCGCCTCCACGAGTTCGTCCGGGCTTCCGGGCGCCCCCGGCGCGTTCCGGGCGCCGTCGGGCGGTCCGCTGAGGACGACGATCGCGGGCGGGGGCTCGGACAGCAGATGCGACCGGCCGTCCTCGGGGAACCAGTGGACGCGGCCCGCGCGGCCCTGCGCGAAGGCCTCCCAGCGTCTTCCCCAGCGGCCGTGCAGATCGCGGCGGTTCAGCCTTTCGAGGCTCCGGATGACGACATGGTGGTCCTCCCCCAACACTCCGCCCACCCCTTGGAAAGACGCCTTGCGCCATCCTTCCACGTTCAGTGCGAACAGATGCCTGGGAAGCAGAAATTCGAGCGCCAGCTCCGTCCTGCGGTACGCGGTGTCGCTCTCCACCCGCCGTACCAGGGCCGCCACTTCGCGCTCCGCCTCCCCGAGGCTGATCCGGACCTCCTCGCCCTTGACCGGGCCGTCCGGGTGGACCCGCAGCCAGTGGGTGAGGAGGGTGTCGTGCCCGGAGGAGGAGTTCACCTCCAGCAGGGGCCGCAGACGGATGATCAGGTAGTCGGTCGGATCCCATACGGAGGTCCGCTCGGGTGCCGGGGGTTCCTTGACGGGAGGGAACCCGGTATCGGCCTCGCGGTCGTCCGGCCCGAAGAGGTCGTGCCGCTGCGCCCAGTCGACGATGCGCTGCTGGCGCTCGCCGTCCGCCCCCAGCGCCAGCAACTGCTGCAACACCTGGAAGCAGGGCAGCTGTTCGCCGGGACGGGCGTTGAGGGTGGCCGCGTGCACGAACACCGTCCAGGGCTCGGTGCAGGGCAGCGGGGCCGTCGGCCGGCCCAGGTGGTACAGGAAGACCGAGTACCGCCGTTCCAGGTCGGGGACGCGCACCCCCTCCAGCAGGTCGAACAGCTCGTCCCAGTCCTCGTCGTCGAGGAGTTCGACCTCCCAGGACGCCGTGGCCACCTTCAGCCGCCGGATGGGGACCGAGTTCCCCTCGCGGATCTCCAGGTGCTCCACCAGCCGGGAGAGCCCGGCGGGCCGGGTGCACAGGTCCTCCATCATGTTGACGACGACCGCGCGACGGGACGCGCCGACCGTGGTGTCCAGGTCCGGCGCCAGAGCGGGGCACAGCCGACGGACGATCCCGCGCAGCACGTCGAGGTCCCGCAGACAGCGCACCTCCGTCACCGCGTCCACCAGGTATCTCGGGACCGTCCGCGTGGCGACCGTCATGCACCGGCTCCCGGCCGGGGCTCGCCGAGGCGGCAGACACGGTCGAGGACGTCCAGCGCCGCGGTCACCGACACCGCGTCACCTCCGAGGACCCGGACCGCCTCCCGCAGCGACCGGCAGCCCTCCCGGTGGTCGGCGCAGGCCCGGACGACCGCCTGCAGCTGCTGCCGGGGCCAGGGGTCGTCGCGGATGTTGCGCCGGATCGGAGCGGGCAGCAGGTCGCGCAGCAGACGGCCGGAGTCGTGGCCGATCTGCGGTATCTCCAGGAGGGCGTCGGCGAGTTCGTACTGCTCGGCCAGGGACGGCGGGGCGCACGGCGGCGGGACCGCGGGGCGCACCGCGTCGGCGAGCGGCGGCCACAGCCGGGTGACGCTCTCCACGGGCAGCATCCAGGCGACCTTGGCGGCGCGGTCGGTGTGGGCGGCGGTCACGATCCCGATGACGCGCGCCGCGGCCGGGTCCCAGACGGCGGCGCCGCTGAACCCGCCCTCCACCACCGCCCCGGTGGTGCGCAGACCGTCGAGCTGGACCCACTCGGGGCAGGGGCCGCCCGCCCCGGTGAGCCGGGCGGTGGCGATCAGGCCCGCGGGACTGCCGACGGGATACCCGATGACCGCGACACGCCGGCCGTCCGGTGCGCCGGCGTACGCGAGGGGGAGCGGAGCACAGCCCTGGCCCGGACGGGGGTGGCCCGGGTCCAGGGCCAGCACGGCGAAGTCCATCAGGTCGGCGAGGGCGGCGCCCGGTTCCGCGCCGTCCAGGGGCGGGGGAGGCGCCCAGGCCCCGGGAAGGAGCCGGGCCGTGGCGCTCCAGCCGCGTCCCGGCAGGTCGACGACGACCGGTTCGCCGCGGGGTCCGCCCAGCGCCGCGGTGAGGACATGGGCGCAGGTCAGCACCTGGAGCGTCGGGGCCGGCGACGCACGGGACGCCGTCAGGACACCCGCTCCCCACAACGTGCCGTCGGTGGACAGCACCCGCACCTGACCCCGTTCCGGACCCACGGCAATCGTCTCCCCCGAACGCCATACGTGTTCCCGTACACCTCGGCCCAGTGTACGAGGGGTACCGGCGCACCGGGGCGGGCTCGGTGCGGGAGCGCAGGCAACCTCCGCGGGCCGTTGTCCCTCCTAGGAGTCGAATCCCGCGGAACCGGACAGGAGTGCCCGTTGGCCCGTCAGTTGTCCCGTCGTCGTTTCATGGTCTACACGCTCGCCGCGTCCACCCTGACCGTCGCGGCCCCCCTCGCCTGTGACGCGCCGCCCGCCGAGGGGGCCGAGCACGCCCGGCGCCGCTCCGACGTGCTGGTGACCGGGGCCGACGAGGAGATGCTGGTCCTCGAGGTCACCGCGGCCAACAGGATCGTCGTACGGCTGCCCAGGGTGGAGGTCGGGCAGGGGGTGACCACCGCCGTCGCGATGATGATCGCCGAGGAGCTGGACGCCCGGCTCGCCGACATCGACATCCCCCTCGCCGACGCCCGCACCAAGGGCAACCAGTACACGGGCGGCTCCAGTTCGGTGCGCTCGCTGTACGGACCGGCGCGGCAGCTGGCCGCCACCGCGCGGGCCAAGCTGGTCACCGCGGCGGCCCGGCTCTGGCACGTGCCGGCCCGCGCCCTGCGCACCAAGGACACCAAGGTGTACGCCCCCGACGGGCGTTCGGCCACCTTCGGCTATCTCACCGGGTACGCCGCCGCGATCCGGGTGCCCGCCGTCCCCGCCAAGCCGAAGCCGGCCTCCCGGCACAAGGTGATCGGCCGGCCCACGACCCGGATCGACGCCCGCGACATCGTCACCGGCAAGGCCCGTTACGCCGGTGACCTCACGGTGGCCGGGGCCCGGCCGACCGTGGTGGCGCGCCCGCCCACGCTCGGCGGCACGGTGGTCTCCCTCGACGACCGCGCGGCGCGGGCGATGCCCGGGGTGCACGCCGTGGTGCGGGTCGCGGGCGGGGTCGCCGTGGTGGCGGAGACCTTCCACCACGCCTTCCAGGCCCGCGACGCCCTGCGGATCACCTGGGCGCCGGGCCCGCTCGCGGCGCTCTCCGACGCCGACATCCGTCGCCGGCTGCGCGCCGCCGTGCCCCGCCTCGGCACCCCGCCGCGCGGATCGACGCAGGTGGAGGGCGAGTTCGAGTTCGCCTTCGTCGGCCACGCGCCGATGGAGGTGCTGACCGCGGTGGCGGACGTCCGCAGCACCAGGGCCGAGATCTGGTTCTCCTCCCAGACCCCGATGGACGCCCGCGACAGCATCGCCCAGGCCGTCGGCCTGCCCGCCGCCAAGGTCACGGTCCATGTGATGCGCGGCGGCGGCTCGTTCGGCCGGCGGCTCGACTCCGACGCCGCCCTGGAGGCCGCGCTCATCTCGAAGGCGGCGCGCCGCCCCGTCAAGCTGATGTGGAGCCGCGCCGACGACCTCCGGCACGGCCGGATGCGCCCGGCCGGCCATCACCGCATCCGCGCCAGCCTCGCCGGCGGCCGCGTGGTGGCCTTCGCCCACTCCATGGCCTCGGTGAGCACGGAGTACGAGGGGGAGGGCGCCGTCCGGCGGGCGTCCTTCGCGGCGGCGGCCGGACCGCTGCCCAGCGACAGCGGCCTGTACAACTTCGGTGCCCTGTCCGGGGACTACGGCTCCGTGGGGCTGGCGAAGATCCCGCTGGGCGCCTGGCGGTCGGTGGACTCCGGGACCTCACGGACGGCGGAGGAGATCGTCGTCGACGAGATCGCCGCCCGCCTCGGCAAGGACCCGGTCGCGTTCCGCCGTACGACCCTGCGCAGCAAGGCCGTACGGGCCGTGCTCGCCAAGGCGGCCGCCGCCGGCCACTGGGGCCGCGCGCTGCCGGCCGGGCACGGTCAGGGGGTCGCCGTGCACGAGGAGTACGGCTCCTGCGTGGCGTGCCTGGCCGAGATCGACGCCACCGACCCGGAGAGCCCGCGGGTGACCCGGATGGTGATGGCCGCCGACGTGGGGACCGCCGTCAACCCGCGCGGACTCCAGGCCCAGCTCATGGGCACCGCGCTCGACGGCATCTCCACCGTCCTGACGGCCGGTCTGCACATCGACCGCGGCGCCGTCCGCGAGGGCAGCTACGCCGACTTCCGCTACGCCCGCCAGCGCGACGCCCCTCTCCGCTTCGAGGCGTACATCATGCCCTCGCACGGGGAGCCGGGCGGCGCCGGCGAACTCGGCGTCCCGGCGGCGGCCGGCGCGGTCGCCAACGCCTACGCCCGGGCGACGGGCACGAGACCGCGCCGCTTCCCCCTGAACTTCTGAGCCCGTGACCTCTGAGCCCGTGACCTCTGAGCCCGTGAAGCTCTGAGCCCCTGAACGGAAGGTGCCCATGCCCTCCTACTCCTTCGTCCTCAACGGCAAGCCGGTCACCGTCGAGGCGCCCGCCGACATGCCGCTGCTGTGGGTGCTGCGGGACCTGCTGAACGTCACCGGCCCCAAGTACGGCTGCGGGGTCGGCGTCTGCCGCGCCTGTACGAGCCATCTGGACGGGGGTGAGATCCAGCCCTGCGTCGTCCCGGTCGCCGACTGCGCGGACCGTGAGGTCACCACCATCGAGGGGCTGGCCGACGGCGACCGGCTGCACCCCGTCCAGCAGGCCTGGCTGGAGTGCGACGTGGCGCAGTGCGGCTTCTGCCAGCCCGGTCAGATCATGGCCGCGGCGGCCCTGCTCAAGCGCACCGCCCGGCCCACCGACGCCGACATCGACCGCATCGAGAACGTGTGCCGGTGCGGCACCTACCCCCGGATCCGCGAGGCGATCAAGAAGGCGTCGGCGAACGGCTGAGGCGGGCGGAACTGAACGGCGTTCCCCTCCGACCCGTAAGGAGGGGGCGGGATCAGCCGGGCGGAGGGCGCGGACGGTGGTGTGCATGCGGGGGCGGGCATCGCGGCCCGCGGGACGCGTGGCAGCATCGGTCGACATGCGTGTGTCCCCGGCGGTGCGGAGCCTGCGGGCGGCGGTGTTCGCCCTGCTGTGCGTGCTGCTCGCGGCCGGCGGCCATGCGCTGGCCACGGGCATGGCCCCACCGGTGCGGATGCAGGCCGCGGGGGCCCTCGTCCTGTTCGCGGCCGGCTGTCTGCTGGGCGGGCGGGAGCGCTCGCTGACCGGTATCGGGGGCGGCACGCTCGCGTCCCAGGCCGGGCTGCACCTCGCCTTCGCCACCGCCCGGCCGCGGACCGTGATGGTCATGCACGGCCTGCGGATGTCCCACTCCGCCGTGCACCCGCACACCCCGCACGCCACCGCCGCCCACGTGGGGGCGGCCCTGCTGCTGACCTGGTGGCTGCGGCGCGGTGAGGCCGCCCTGTGGTCGCTGCTGCGGTGGGCCGCCGCGCTCGTGCCCGGGCTCGTCGCCTGGTGGCGGGTGGCGCGGGGGGCGCGGACCGTCCCGGCCGTGCCGCGTCCCGGGCGGTCGGCGGCCAGGGGAGCGGGGGCGCCGCGGCAGGCGCTGCTGCGGTACGCCGTGCACCGGCGCGGGCCGCCGGCGTGGTGTTCGTCCGTGATCCGCTGAGCGGATCACCACCCGACACCACGTCCCGACCGTCCCGAGTACGGAGAGCCACTCACCGATGTCCACGACCCGCACCACCCGCCTGCGCCGGGCCGCCGCCGTCGCCGCCCTCGCCGCCGCGGGGGTCCTCGCCGCCGCCGGTGCCGCCTCGGCCCATGTCACCGTCCACCCCCAGACCTACGCCAAAGGAGCCACGGACGGGCTGCTGACCTTCCGGGTCCCCAACGAGGAGGACACCGCCGCCACCACGAAGGTGCAGATCTTCCTGCCCACCGACCATCCCCTCCTCGGTGTCCTCGTCTCGCCCCGGGACGGCTGGACGGCCGAGGTGACGAACACCGAGCTGAAGACGCCGGTCAAGACCGACGACGGCACCATCACCGAGGCCGTCTCCGAGATCACCTGGACCGGGGGGAGGATCACCGCCGGGCAGTACGAGGACTTCGACGTCGCTTTCGGGCAACTCCCGGACGACACCGACCAGTTGGCGTTCAAGGCGCTCCAGACCTACTCCGACGGCAAGGTCACCCGCTGGATCGAGGAGGCCGCCTCCGGCGACGCCGAACCGGAGAACCCGGCGCCGGTGGTCACCCTCACCGCCGGGGGAGCCGGAGCCGGCGCCAAGGACCCGGACGGCGCGACCGCCGCGGCGGCCGGGAAGAGCGGCGCCTCCGCCTCCACCGCCTCCACCGCCTCCGCCTCCGACGCCTCCGGCTCGGGCGGTGACTCGACCGCCCGGGGTCTCGCGGCCGCCGGTCTGGCCGCCGCGGTGCTGGGTCTGGCCGCGGCCGCGTTCGCCGTGGTCCGCACCCGGCCGAACCGCTCACGGCCGGAGTAGACCCCGCAGCTCGCCGCCCCGCCCCCGAACCGTCCGGGGGCGGGGCGGCGGCATGTCACCGCCCGGAGTGCGCACCCTCACCCGCCATGCCGAGCGGGCCCTCGGCCGGCCGCCCGTCGTCCGGGCGGAGCCGTTCTGGACCGACTGCGTCCTCCTCGACCGCGCAGGCATCCCCTGTCTGCTGTTCGGCGCCGACGGCGAGGGCGCCCATGCCGCCACCGAGTACGTCGACCTCGCCTCCCTGGACCGCCTCACCGACGTCCTCACGGCGACCGTCGCGGACTTCTGCGCCTGAACCGGCGGGGAGGGGCGCCCGGGAGGCGGGTGTGTTTGAGTGGGGGCGCCGCGACCGCCCCTCACGAACGGACCCGTACCCCCATGCACGTGCTGATCCTCGGCGGGACCACCGAGGGCCGCCGGCTCGCCGAACTGCTGCACGGCACGCCCGGCCTGGCGGTGACCACCTCGCTCGCCGGACGGGTCGCGAACCCCCGGCTGCCGCCGGGCGAGGTCCGCGTCGGGGGCTTCGGCGGCGCCGAGGCGCTCACGGCGTGGCTGCGCGAGCGGCGGGTCGGCGCGCTCGTCGACGCGACCCATCCCTTCGCCGCGACGATGAGCCGCCACGCGGCCCTGGCCGCCGCCGGTGCCGCCGTCCCGCTGCTGGCCCTGCGCCGCCCCGGCTGGACGCCGGGGGAGGGGGACGACTGGCACGGGGCGGGCTCGGTCGAGGAGGCCGCCGCGCTGCTGCCCGCGCTGGGGCGCCGGGTGTTCCTGACCACCGGCCGCCTGGGGCTGGCCGCGTTCGCGGGGCTGGACGATCTGTGGTTCCTCGTCCGGTCCGTCGACCCGCCCGAGGGCCCTCGTCCCGACCGGACACACATCCTGCTGGACCGGGGCCCGTACACCCTCGACGGCGAGCGGGAGGTGCTGCGTCGGCATCGTGTGGACGTCGTGGTGACGAAGGACAGCGGGGGAGCCGCCACCGCCCCGAAGCTGACGGCGGCCCGGGAGGCGGGCCTGCCGGTGGTCGTGGTCCGCCGTCCGCCGCTGCCCGAGGGTGTCCCCGTCGCCTCCTCCCCGGAGGCGGCGGCCCACTGGGTCACGGAACGGCGGTCCGGTACGGCCGGCTGACCGCCGCACCGCGCCGGGCGGTCACCCGCCCCCGCCGAGGCCGTCAGCCGGGCCCGGATCGGCGAGCGGGAGGTGCTGCTGACGGCCGCCCCCGCCCTAGTGCCGTGACCGGAAAGGTTTGCCGGGAAGCTCGCGGCGTCCGGTGCGGTGCATCGCAAGGCGGAGCGTCGCCCGCGTACTGGATGTACTCGGGTGATGCGACAACGCGGCGAGGTGCCGTGCCGGACGCCGCGAGCCGGTGAACCTTTCCGGTCACGGCACTAGAGGGTCGCCGCTCACCCGTCGGCTCCCTGTGCCGTCACTCCTCCTCCGAGGCAAGGGCGTTGACCGCCGCCGCCGCGATCGCGCTGCCCCCGCGGCGGCCCCGCACCACCAGGTACTCCAGTCCGGACCGGTTGGCGGCCAGCGCGTCCTTGGACTCGGCGGCACCGACGAAACCGACCGGCGCGCCGATCACGGCGGCGGGCCGGGGTGCGCCCGCCTCGATCATCTCCAGCAGCCGGAACAGCGCGGTGGGCGCGTTGCCGACGGCGACGACCGCGCCCTCCAGCCGGTCCCGCCACAGCTCCAGCGCGGCGGCGCTGCGTGTCGTGCCCAGCTCCGCCGCCAGCTCCGGCACGGCCGGGTCGGACAGGGTGCAGAGGACCTCGTTGCCCGCGGGCAGCCGTCGGCGGGTCACCCCGCTCGCCACCATCTGCACGTCGCAGAGGACGGGCGCGCCCCCGAGCAGGGCCTCGCGGGCCCGCGCCACGACCCCCGGGGTGTAGGCCACGTCCCGTACCAGGTCCACCATCCCGCAGGCGTGGATCATCCGGACCGCGACCTGCGCGACGTCGGCGGGCAGCCCCGAGAGATCGGCCTCCGCGCGGATGGTGGCGAAGGACTGACGGTAGATGGCCGCGCCGTCCTTCTCGTAGTCGTAGCTGGTCACGGTGTTCGCCATGGCGGCGAGCATACCCAGCGCGCATGATCGCCAGAAGGACACTCTTGCTGATAGCTTGCAGCTGCACATGACTCGCAATAAGCTGGAAGGGTGTTGGACATGGCGGTGTACACGCTCCCGGAGCTCCCCTACGACTACGCGGCGCTCGCTCCCGTGATCAGCCCGGAGATCGTCGAGCTGCACCACGACAAGCACCACGCGGCCTATGTGAAGGGCGCGAACGACACGCTGGAACAGCTCGCCGAGGCGCGGGACAAGGAGGCCTGGGGCTCGATCAACGGTCTGGAGAAGAGCCTGGCGTTCCATCTCTCCGGGCACATCCTGCACAGCGTCTACTGGCACAACATGTCCGGCGACGGCGGCGGCGAGCCGCTGGAGAAGGACGGTGTGGGCGAACTCGCCGAGGCCCTCGCGGAGTCGTTCGGGTCGTTCGCGAAGTTCAAGGCGCAGCTCTCCAAGGCCGCGGCCACCACCCAGGGCTCGGGCTGGGGCGTCCTGGCCTTCGAGCCGCTGTCCGGGCGGCTCGTCGTCGAGCAGATCTACGACCACCAGGGCAACGTCGGCCAGGGCTCCACCCCGCTGCTGGTCTTCGACGCCTGGGAGCACGCCTTCTACCTGCAGTACCGCAACCAGAAGGTGGACTTCATCGAGGCGATGTGGCGGGTCGTCGACTGGCAGGACGTGGCCCGCCGCTACACCGCCGCCAAGGAACGCGGCGACAGCCTGCTCCTCGCTCCCTGAGCGCAGCGGAACGTCCTGCTCGTGATCGTCTTCTCACCCTTCACGCGGCAGGCGGCAGGAGGAAGGGCTCCCGCGCACACGTGCGCGCGGGAGCCCTTCGCCGGTCTCGGGCTCGACGGGCCGACGGGCCGACGGGCCGACGGGCGGGGGTTCCCGGCCGGTGTCAGGCTGAAGGGACCAGGACCTGCGGAAGGGAAATCCACGTGATCACCACCGACCCCACTCCCGGTGCCCCCTGCTGGATCGACCTCGGCTCCCCCGATGTGCGGAGCGCCGCCGACTTCTACCGCGCCGTGCTCGGCTGGGAGTACGAGCCCATGGGCGGCGAGGGGGACGACAGCCAGGGCGGGATGTTCAAGAAGGACGGCAGGACCGTCGCCGGGCTCGGCCGGCTGACCGAGGAGGGCGCGCGCTCCGCCTGGATGATCTACTACGACGTCGCCGACGCGGACGCCACGACCGAGGCCGTCCGGCGGGCGGGCGGCACGGTCCGGGTGGAACCCCGCGACCTCGGCGAATGGGGGCGGATGGCGCAGTACAGCGACCCCCAGGGCGGCGAGTTCGCCGTCTGGCAGCCGGGCAGCGAGGCGGGCTTCGAACTGGTCGAGGAGCCGGGCTCGCTGTCCTGGACCGAGCTGTACACGACGGACGCGCGCGCCGCCAAGGAGTTCTACGGCGAGGTCCTCGGCTGGCGGTTCGGTGACATGGAGATGCCGGGCGGCGGGGGCACGTACACCCTCATCACCCCCGAGGGGCTGCCCGAGGAACGGATGCAGGGCGGTCTGATGGAGGTCGGCGAACAGGATCTCTCCCTCGCGGACGGACACCCCTACTGGCACCCGGTCTTCGCCGTCGACGACTGCGACGCCGCCGTCGCCGAGGTCACCGGCCACGGCGGCAGTGTGCAGATGGGGCCGGTGGACGCGGAGGGCGTGGGCCGCCTCGCGGTCTGCGTCGACCCGGCGAACGCCGACTTCGTGGTGCTCAGGCCCACCGGGGACACCGGGGCCTGAGCCCCCCCCCGGGCGGAGCCCGGGAAGTACCCCGCGCCGGGCGTCAGTCGAGCGTCACCTCCACCGGCGGCTTCTTGATGCCGTTGACGACTTCGGGCTGCACGACTTCCGCGACACCGACGCCGGTTCCATGCTCCGGGTCAAGGGCTCGGACACGCTGTGCCCGCTCGGCCCCGGCCTGGTCACCGACTGGGACTTCCACGGCAAGCGGCTGCGGACGTACGTCAACGGCGAGGTCGTCCAGGACGGTTCGACCGACGAGATGACCTGGGACATGCACTACCTGGTCGCCGACATCGCCCGCACCATCACCCTGTACCCCGGCGACGTGCTGCTGTCCGGCACCCCGGCCGACTCCCGCCCGGTCCGGCCGGGCGATGTCGTCGAGGTCGAGGGGCTGGGCCGGCTCACCAACCACGTCGTCACCGGGCCCACCGCGATCCGCACCGACGTCGGCGCCCAGCCCGCCGAGTCCGAGGAGGTCCTCTCCACGGCCCTCGGCGGCGACTGGGAGTTCCGCGGCATCCGCCCGCCCCGCCGCCGACCGCCCCCGCGCCGACCGCCCCCGCGCGGAGGGCGCCCGCACGGCGCGCGCCCTCCCGCCGCGCTCAGCCCTTCGCCCGCCGGCCGCTGCGGCGCGGGGCCGGATCGGCGCCGTCGAGGAGGGCCAGCCGGCGCTCCTCGCCGTGCTCCTCGACCTGCCGTACGACCTGGCGAAGCCCCTCGGCGACGCTGCGGCACTCCTCGTCGCTGAGCCGGGAGGCGACGAACGCCTCCTCCTGGTTGAACGCCGGGAACAGGCGGCGCATCAGCGTCTCGCCCTCCTCGGTGAGGCTCAGCAGCACCAGCCGGCCGTCCGAGGGGTGACCCGCCCGCCGGAGCAGCCCGCGCCCCTCCAGGGTCCGGGAGACCCCGGTGAGCGTGCCCTTGGAGATACCGGCCTCCTCCGCCACGTGCCGGGTCTCGGACTCGCCCCAGACCCACACCACCCAGAGCACGACGAACGCCGTCCAGGTCAGATCCGCGCCGCGCAGCACGGAGTTCTCCAGATGCTGGCGGACGGCCGACGCGGCGCGGTAGATGTTGGCGACCACCGCCATCTGCTCGCGGTGGATCTGTATCCCGCCGAGCTTGGCCGCGGCCAGCTTCTCCGCTTCGGTGATGGACCGGTGCCCTGGCACTGGCACGCTCCCCTCGCTCATCGGTCGATCGTTCGGAGCCAAATTATACGAGGGGTGTACGAGGGGGCGGCATCCTGCGCCTGACCACGGGTTTTCCTGAACGGCCCCGGCCTTCCCTCCGTATACGTCGAGGTGACCGCGAAGAAGCCGGACCGTGCCTCCGCGTGGGTGCGAGCCGGGCTGTTCGCGCTCGTCGGCAGTGTGCTCGCGGCCCTCGGCCATCACGCCGTCACCGAGCAGGCGGTGCCATGGCGGCTGGTGACCCTCTTCACGGTGGCCCAGTACGCGCTGGCCCGGCCCTTCGTACGGCGTGCGCTCTCCCTGCCGGTGGCCGTCGGCTGCACCCTGGTGGCGCAGACCGGGCTGCATCTCGCCCTGGCCCGGGCGGGGCACGGGCACGAGACGGCGACGGCCCCCCTGGGCCACGCCGGTCACGCCGGGCACGCCGCGATGACGGACGGGCACGTCCCGCACCACGCGGGCACGGCCATGACCGTGGCCCATCTGCTGGCGGCGCTCGCCACGGCCTGGCTGCTCCACCGTGCCGACGCCGCCGTGACCATGGCTCTGGCGGCGGCCCGGACCGTGCGGTCGGCCGTGCTCGCCGTGCTGGCGCGGGTGCTGCCGCCGCTCGTGGGCGGCACGCTCGGCGAGCCGTCCGGGGCCACGGGCCGGACCGGCCACGTCACTCCCCGCACGGCGGCGGGGACACGGGATCTGGAACACGCGCTGGTGCGCAGGGGACCCCCGGGACGGACCCACGTCCCGGTCCTTCCCTCACCCCGGCCGGCCGTCCGCGGCCGACCGGGTCCCCGTACCAGCAAGGAGTCCTCCCGTGTCCCTGTTCCCCGCGTCCCCGTACGCGTCCGTCCGCACCGCGCGGCGGGCCGGTGCCGTCGGCGTCCTCACGCTGACCGCCGCCCTCGCCCTGGCCACGCCCGCCTTCGCCCACGCGGAGGTCGAGGCCGACACCGCGCGGGCCCTGGCCGAGAACGTCACCCTCAGCTTCGTCTCCGAGGCGGAGTCGGCCTCGGCGGGCTTCACCGAGATGCGCGTCGTCCTTCCCAAGGGCATCGCACCGGGTGACGTCACGCTCGTCGAAGCCCCCAAGGGCTGGACGTTCAAGGCCACGGGCGACGGCTACACCGTCGGCGGCCCGAAGCTCGCCGTCGGCACCGACGCCGAGTACAAGGTCAAGGTCCGCCAGCTGCCGGATGCGAAGGAACTCGCCTTCAAGACGGTCGAGACGTACAGCGACGGCGAGATCTCCCGCTGGATCGAGCTGCCCGGCGGCGGGGCGGAGCCCGAACAGCCCGCGCCCCTGCTGAAGCTGAAGGCCGCCGCGCCGGGCGCCACGCCCGTCGGCCCCAGCCCCACGGCGAGCGCCGCACCTTCGGTGACCGCGTCGACGCCCTCCTCCGCCACCTCGGCACCGGCTGCGACCGCCGAGGAGAAGGACGAGGACAAGGGGGCCGAGGAGAAGAAGGGCGAGGACGGGGGCGGCTCGGCCGGGCTGCTCGCCGGTGGCGCGATCGCGGCGCTCGCCGTGCTGGGCGGCGGCGCGTGGTGGCTGGTCCGGCGCCGCTCGGCGGCGGCCGAGGACTGACCCGACGCCTCACCCGCGCGACAGGGGTGCGCCCGCCCGGACCGGACGGGCGCACCCCTGCCGCCCCAGGGGGCAGCCTGCACGGCGTTCCGCCGTTCCCCGTGATCCCCCCTACCGGAAGGGAGCGGGACGTCCTACCGTGCGAGCGGAACCGGGCACCACGGCGCCGCCCGAGGCGCAGACGGCCCCCGAGCACGGATGAGGCGACCGTATGCACGAGCTGGCGGCACTGCTGCGCGAGTACGACCGGGCCCGCGCCTACACCGACGACCTCTGGAAGGACCTCACGCCGGACGAGGTCACCTGGCGCCCGCACGAGAACTCCAGCGCGATCGGCTGGCACCTGGGCCACCAGGCCCATGTCGCCCACTTCATGATCCGCAACCTCACCGCGGCCGAACCCAGCCCCGACCCGGAACTGGACGCGCTGATGGACTCCGCGAACCCCGAGAAGTTCCGCGGCTCGCTGCCCACCGTCGAACGGCTCACGGCCTTCCGCGACACCGTCGCCGAACGCGTCCACGCCCGCATCGGCGACATCGCGGCCGGCCGGGTCGGTGCACCCGCCCAGCTCACCGTCGTGGCGACCCATCTGCTCACCGCGCTCGTCAACCACGAGTACCAGCACGACCAGTGGATCGGCGAGGTCCGCGCGGAAGCCCTCGGCCACGCCCTTCCGCCGGACCCCGACGGCGGGACCGTACGCCGTATCGACGGCTATCTCGTCCTCGACTGCCTCTAGTGCCGTGACCGGAAAGGTTCACCGGCTCGCGGCGTCCGGCACGGCACCTCGCCGCGTTGTCGCATCACCCGAGTACATCCGGTACGCGGGCGACGCTCCGCCTTGCGATGCACCGCACCGGACGCCGCGAGCTTCCCGGCAAACCTTCCCGGTCAGGGCACTAGAGGCACGGCACCGGCACCGCTCCCGGCTCCCGGCACCCGACCCCCGGACTCGGGTCACGACATCCCGGAGGCGCGCAGGACCGCCTTCACCGTCTCGCCGTCGATCTCCTCGGTCAGCCGGCGCAGTGCCCGTTCGCCCTGGCGCAAGGTGCCCCGCTCCAGGGAGCGGCGGATGCCCGTGTCGACCTCGTGCCAGAGGAAGGGGTCGGTGGCCAGGACACGGGCGTCCAGTTCGACGTGGTGGCCGTGGGTGTCCCGCAGGACGAGCCGGGTGGTGACGCCGTCGTGGCGCCGGACGGAACGCAGGGAGTCGGTCCGCACGGTGCGCCGGCCCAGCGGACCGTGGACCGTCAGCCGGCCGGGGCCGGCGGTGACGCGCGGCGGGAGCAGGACGGCGAGGAGGGCCGCCGTCAGGGTGAGCCAGAGCGCGGCGCGCGGGCCGGTCAGCGTGCCGGCGTCCCAGTCGACCAGGACGGCCAGGGTGCCGAAGAGCAGGGCGCTGCCCGCGGCGAGCCGGACGCCGCCGCGCCGGTGGCGGTCGCCGGGCGGGTGCGCCGGTCCCCAGGGGTGCTTGGGGTGCATACGGTCGACGCTAGGCGCGGTGGCCGAACCGGGCCACTGGCTCTGACGTTCCCCTGACGCCGCGGGGCCGGTTCTTGACGGGATGCTGACGCCGTCGCAGCTCGGGTGCCGCCGTGGACCGGACTTCAAGGAGTGTTGACCTGAGGACAACCCGATCGCGGTGTGCCTCGGCGCGCGGGTTGGTTAGGGTGCCGAGAGGTGCCGGCGGCAGTCGGCGCCCGCCGACCGATTCCGAACCGGCCCCGGGAGAAGTGCTGTTACGGATCCGGAACACCGCCCACCGATCACGGCAGAGCACCGCAGGCCGCCCGTGACCGGCCGGTCGGCGCCCGCGGTGCTGCCCCCGTCGTTGCGGGGGTGGCTCGGGCTGATGGCGGCCCTCGCCTCGCTGCTGGTCGTCACGCTCGGCATCCGCTACGCCGACGACAGCCGGCCCGGCCCGGTCGACACCCGGATCTCCACGGTGGTCGACGGGGTGACGCCGCCCTGGCGGCACGTCGCGCTGGCCCTGGACTTCCTGGGGGAGCCCGTGGGCGCCGTGACGGCGGTCCTCGCCACCGTCACGGGCTGTCTGCTGCTGCGGCGACCCCGCGCGGCGGTGCTCGTGGTGGCCGGCACAGGCGCCGCCGTGGGCACGGCGACGCTGCTCAAGTCCCTCGTGGGACGCACCATCCACGACGGGAACCTGTCCTATCCGAGCGGGCACACCGCCTTCCTCACCTCGCTCGCCCTCGCCGCGGCGCTGCTCGTGACCGACCGGCTCCGCCTCGGCAGGACGGCCGGCGCCTCACTCGTCCTCGGCGCGGCGCTGGTCGCCGGCGCCGCCATGGGCTGGGCGCAGGTCGCCCTGGGCGCCCACTACCCCACCGACGTCCTCGGCGGCTGGTGCACCGCGCTGGCGCTGACACCGGCGACCGCGTGGCTGGTCGACCGCACGGCCGACCGGATGACGGACCGGATGACGGACCGGCCGGACCACCGGACGGCCGACCGGAGCACCGGGGGGACGACCGACAGGACGGTCGAGGCCGGCCGGGGGGAGCGCCGCTGACATGACGTCACGCCAGACGGCGGAACACGGGCTTCACCGGCCGCCCGGCCAGCCAGGGCGTGGGGTCGGCGGCGTCCAGCGCCTTCCGGTACACCGCGCACGCCTGCGCCACCACGTCGACCGTGTGATCGATGTCCGTCTCGCTGAGCGCGCTGCTCACCACGAACGACGGGGCCAGCACCCCGCCCGCGAGGAGCCGGCGCAGGAAGAGCGTGCGGTACCGCTGCGACGGCTGCCCGTGCTCGTCGAGGGTGGCGAAGACCAGGTTGCTGGCCCGGCCCCGGACGACGAGGTGGTCGCCGACGCCCATGTGGGCCGCGACCTCGCGGACCCCGGCGGCCAGCCGCTCGCCGAGGGCGTGCAACCGCGCCGTGACGCCCTCCTCGACGTAGGTGGACTGCACGGCCATCGCGGCCGCCAGGGAGTGCGTCTCCGCGCCGTGCGTGGTCGACAGCAGGAACACCCGGTCGCCGGAGTGCCGCAGCCCGCCCAGCTCCATCAGGTCGCGCCGCCCGGCCAGCGCGGAGACGGCGAACCCGTTGCCCAGCGCCTTGCCGAACGTCGACAGGTCGGGGACCACGCCGTACAGGCCCTGGGCGCCCGCCTCGGACCAGCGGAAACCGGTGATCATCTCGTCGAAGATCAGCACGCAGCCGTGCCGGTCGGCCAGCTCGCGCAGACCGGCGAGGTACCCGGGCGGCGGCTCGCTGTGGGTGGCCGGTTCCAGGATCAGACATGCCACCTCGCCCTCGTACCGGGTGAGGAGTTCCTCGGTGGCGGCCAGGTCGCCGTACGGGAACGCCACGGTCAGCTCGTTGGTGGACGACGGGATGCCGGCGGACATCGGCGTGGTGCCGATGAACCAGTCGTCGACGGAGAAGAACGGATGGTCGGCGCAGAGAGCCACCCGCGGCCGCCCGGTGGCGGCCCGGGCGAGGCGCACGGCGGCGGTGGTGGCGTCGGAGCCGTTCTTGGCGAACTTCACCATCTCGGCGGTCGGCACCGTGGCCAGGAAGCGTTCCGCGGCCTCCACCTCCACGATGGACGGCCTGACGAAGTTGCTGCCGCGGTCGAGTTCCCGCCGCACCGCCTCGATCACCCGGGGATGGGCGTGGCCGAGGCTGACCGACCGCAGGCCGGAGCCGTACTCGACATAGCGGTTGCCGTCGACGTCCCACACATGGGCGCCTCGGCCGTGGCTGATGACCGGGGCCAGGTTGTCGGGGTACTGGTCGTCGCCCTTGGCGTAGGTGTGCGCGCCCCCGGGGATCAGGGCGTGCAGCCGCTCGTTCGCCGTCCGCGACCGGGACAGGGCGAGCACTTGGATGTCTTCGGTGTCCACACCGACCTCAACTTTCTTTCTTACGTCAGGACCTCGGCGAGGCGCGGCGCCTCGCGGTCCCGCTGGGACATCGAGGTGACCGGCAGCGGCCACGGAATGGCGAGCTCCGGGTCGTCGAAGGCGATCGTCACGTCCTCGGCCGGATCGTGCGGGCGGTCGATCCGGTACGAGGTGTCGGCGGTGTCCGTCAGCGCCTGGAAGCCGTGCGCGCACCCCGCCGGGATGTACAGCGTCACCTGGGTGTCGCCGGACAGCTCGAAGAAGGCCCGGCCGAGATAGGTCGGCGAGTCCGGCCGCAGGTCCACGACGACGTCGAAGATCCTCCCGTACGAGCAGCGCACCAGCTTGGCCTCGCCGGCACCCGAGCGCAGGTGCAGGCCGCGCAGCACGCCCCGGACCGAGCGCGACAGGCTGTCCTGGACGAAGGCGTCCGGGTCGAGACCCACCGAGCGGACCACGTCGGCGTCGAAGGTGCGGCAGAAGAAGCCGCGTTCGTCGGCGTACGGCGTCGGCTCGAACAGGTACGCGCCGGCGATCTCCGGGACGTCGATCGCTTTCATGAGGCCTCCCGCGGGGCGTGGTCGGCCGCGGGGAACACGGCCGTGGTCAGGGCGGTGAACTGGTCGGCGAGGTGACGGGCGGCGGCGAGGTTCCGCTCGGCGAGCGTCCGCCGCAGCTCCGCCGACCGCTTCTCCAGCGCCCGGAACTGCTCGAGCAGCCGGTCGGCGTCGACCTCGCGGGCCGGGTGGCAGAACGCGCCGAGGCCCATCCGCTCCATGAGCGCGTCGCTCTTCGCCGCGTAGCTGAGCGCGAGCACCGGTGTGCCGGTCTTCAGCGCGCAGATCAGGTTGTGGTAGCGGACCGCCACCACGGTGTCGGCGGCCGCCATCTCCTTCATCAGGTCGGCCAGCGAGGCCGTCTCGGCGGCGGTGACCAGGGGAGAGTCCACCGCGTCGAGGATCGCGGCGACCACCGACGCATCGCACGTGTCGCCGGTGAGCAGCCGGACCGGCCTGCCCTCCTCGACCAGCGCGCCGACGAACCGGATCGTGCCGTCGAGGTAGCGCCGGTGGATCTCCTCGGCCCGGGCCCGGTCGTCGTTGCCGCCGTGGAAGTCCATGACGCCGACGCAGACCGGTCCCGGCGTGCCCGCGGGCGCGCTCGCCGGCGGTGCCGGCAGGGAGAACGCGAGGTCCGGGTAGACCTCGTCGCGCGCGGTGTCCACGCCCATCGCCCGCATCGCGTCCCGGGACTGGGTGTCCCGGTAGGAGCGGTACGCGGCCAGCCGCGCCGACCAGCGCACCAGGGCCCGGGTCGGCCGGTCGCGGATCTCGGCGGCACCGACGCTGACCAGCGCGACCCGGGTGCCCAGCAGCCGGCCACTCGCGCAGAGCAGGAACAGGGAATAGGGGAAGCCCCACGGCCGCAGCGGCAGCGTGGCCTCCAGCACGCCCATGCCCGGCACGATCACCACGTCGTGCCGGCGCACCCAGGCGGCGGTGCGGAAGACGTCGACGAGCTTGCCCAGGCCCTTGGACGCGATCGCGCCCGCACGGGACGCGGTCCGGTACTCCGCGCGGTTCCAGTGCAGCCGCGTGGCCGGGATCCCGAACCGGGTCGTCACGGCCTCGGGGCCACCGCACAGCGCGTCCACGACCGCCTCCGGGTGCGCGGAGCGGAGATACCCGAGCACGGCCTCCAGCGACCCGTCGTTGCCCAGGTTGCCCGAACCGAGCAGCCCGAACACCCCGACGCGGACAGCGGTCATGCCCGCCTCCCCTCACGCCCGGCGACGAGGGCGTCGACGGAGACGGTCAGCTTCGCCGGGTCGACGGGGGCGCGGTCCTCCACCCGCTCGCCGGCGCCCGGCCGGGCCCGGCTGGTCATCCACGCGGCCAGGTGACGGAAGCACGCGCGCCGGTCGGCCGGGGACAGCGGCGCCCGCCGGATCGCCGAGGCGAAGCCCCACACGTACTCGGCGAGCAGCCGGGGGGTCGGGTGCAGCAGCCCGGCCCGGCGCGGGTCCAGGTTGACGCACCGGGAGCGCTTGGAGGGGTTGGCCCGCTCGGCGCGGGTGGGGTGGTCGCGGCGGAAGTACAGCAGCTCCGGCACCTGGTGGAAGGGGCCGTGCAGGGTGATCTCGGCGACGAACGTGCGGTCCGCGTGGTGGTAGCTGTCCATCGGCTTCACCCGGCGCAGCACGTCGGCCCGCAGCACCCCGTAGAAGTCGTCCCCGCCCGGCTCGAACAGCAGACTGCGGAAGCGCTCCGGGGCGTGCGGCGAGTCGGTGGCGAGCGTGTACTCGTACGGCACCTTCACCCGGCCGTCGCCGTCGATGACCGCCTGCCCGGTGTGCGCGAGGATCGTCTCCGGCCGCTCGTCCAGCGCCTCCACACAGCGCCGCAGCAGGTCCCGGCCGTACAGGTCGTCGTGCGAGGCCCACTTGAACAGCTCGCCGCGGGACTCGGCGAACACGAGGTTGTGGTTCGGCGTGGCGCCGATGTTCCGGGCCAGCCGCAGGTACCGGATGCGCGAGTCCTTCGCGGCGTACCGCCGGCAGATGTCCTCGGTCCCGTCGGTCGAGGCGTTGTCGGAGACGACCAGCTCGAAGTCCTCGTACGTCTGGCCGAGCAGGGCGTCGAACGACTCGGCCAGGTACTCCTCGCCGTTGTACACGGGCAGGCCGATGCTCAGCCTGGGTCGGTCGGTCATGAGGTCCTCACTTCGGGAACGGAGTCGTGGTGCCGCTCGCGCAGGGCCGACCGCAGGTGCAGCCACCACACGGCCGAGGCGCTGACGGTCGCGGCGGCGGCGCCCCAGGCCGAGCCGACCGTGCCGCCCAGGACCGCCCCGCCGAGCCCGCCGCCGACATAGCAGGCGGAGGCGAACAACTGACAGCGCAGGCTGCGCCGGGCAGCGCCGAGCGCGCGCAGCCCGGCCGCCGCACCGGTGCCCAGGCCCGCGCCCGCGACACCGAGGGTGATCGGCACGATGAGCGGGGCGGCGGAGTGCCAGACCCCGCCGAGCGCGAGCTCGCCGAGCCGGTCCGGCACGAGCAGCAGCGACCCGCCCCAGAGCAGCGCGCCGACGGCCTGCCCGCCGCCGAGGAGGAGACAGAACGTCCCGAGCCGCTGCGGGGCCTGCCGCAGCACCCGTGCCGCCTCCGGGACCGTGACCAGGGACAGCCCCATCAGCACGGCGAGGAAGGGGCCCATCAGCAGCTCGGCGCCCCGCACCGCGCCGACCGCGCCGACCCCGGCGAGCGCGCCGAGTCCGTACGCCCGCAGCTGGCTCGCGCCGCTCAGGCTGACGTTCTCGACGAGGTAGCGGTAGCCGAGGTCGCGCTGCTCGCGGAGCCAGCCGCGGGCCCCGGCCGGCCGGGGCCGGATACCGGACTGGAGGCAGCCGTAGGCGGCGGCCACCGCCGCGGACGCGCCCCAGGCGAGCACGAAGGCGGCCACACTGCCCACCCGGGCCGCCACGACCATGGCGGGGACGAGGGCGATCCCCCACACCAGGTCGTTGAGGAACGCCTTGCGTCCGGCGCCGGCCGCGAAGAACGAGAACCGCCAGGCGTCCTGGAGCAGCAGCCCCGGCAGCACGACCGCGAGGCAGGCGAACGCGGGTCCCACCCGGCCGCCCAGGGCGAGGCCGGCCAGCAGACACGGCACGCCGATGACGGTGCCGACGCCGAGCGCGGTACCCGACGAGCGGGCCACCGCCCCGCGCCAGGACGCCTCCGGAACCCCGCTGAAGCGCACCACGAGCGGATCGGTGGCCAGCCCGCGGGAGACGTTGAGCACCACGCCGTACGTCACCCAGGCCAGGCTGAACACACCGAACGCGGTCACCCCCAGCGAGCGGGCCACATAGATGCCCACCGCGAAGTTGGAGATGCTGGAGGCCGCCTGGTCGGCCAGCCCCCAGGACAGCCGGCCGACGAGGGCCCGCCGGGCGGATCCGGCCGCCGGTGCCCCCGGCTCCGCCGGGTCCGGCGGCTGCGGCTGCGGCTGTGTCGTCTTCTTCTCCTCGGTGGTCATCGGCGTCACACCTTGATCAGTTCGGCGCCGCGCAGGGCGTCGGCCGCGGTGACGACGGCGTCGAACGGCAGCCCGGACCGCTCGGCGACGTCGAGCAGACTGTGCTCGCCGTCGGAGAGGCTGAGCACCCAGAGCATGGCCAGCTGGGCCTGCTTGGTGTCGCTGCGGCCGCCGAGCGCGTCGTACAGCCCGCGCCGGCCGAGCTGTGGTTCGCCGTAGGGGCTGAGGTTGACGTACCGCCGGTTGCGGTCGAGGACGGCGAACGCCTCGCGGCAGACGGCGAGCGTGTCCTCCATCGCCTCCGGGGAGACGAAGTCCAGGTTGTCCGCCGAGGTGTGGTACTCGGGATAGCCCGCGTACGGGGTCCGGGTGAGCGAGCCGACACCGAGGTCGAAACCGGGGGAGCAGTACTGCCGCTCGTCGTAGCCGTAGGGGGTGAACTCGTTGACCTGGTGCGGGCGTCCGGAGGCGGCCAGCACATGCCGCAGCACCCGGTCGATCTCCGCGTCGCCGCGCCTGCTCTGCTTGTACGTCAGACGGCCGGGGTCCCCGGCGCAGGCCAGCACCAGCCCGTGCCGGACGCGCTCCACCCGCTCCGCGTTGCGGGCCAGCCAGGTGATCGCGCCGATGGTGCCGGGCGCGAAGATGAACCGGTAGGTGTAGTACGGGTTCTCCTCGGCCAGCGCCCGGGCCAGGAAGGTCGCCACCGCGACGCCCGCCATGTTGTCGTTGGCCAGCGCCGGGTGGCAGACGTGGCAGGAGACGATCACCTCGTCGGCGACCTGCCCGGGGACCACGTGCTCGGCGTAGGTGAGGTGGCCGTCGGCGAGGGTGGAGTCGATGCGCACCTCGTACTCGCCGTCGGGCATCGCGTCCAGGGTGTCCTGGGCCAGGCAGAAGCCCCACTCCGGCTTGTAGTAGCTGGTGCGGTACGGCACCCAGGACGGCTGGTCCGGCAGGGTGTGCAGGTGCGCGCGCAGCTCCGACAGCGGCAGGGTCGCCGACACCGGCACGCTGTAACCGAGCACGTGCAGGCTGGACTCGGCGAAGTCGACGACCCGCCGGCCGGTGGAGTCGGCGATGTACGCGTCCCGGATGTTCCACTCCTGCGGCACCGTCCAGTCGAGCACCTGCGTCCCGGTCGGCACCTCGTGCACCTGGAGCGGGATGTACTCGCCGACGATGTCGAGCGTGGCGCGCACGCCGTCGCCGGTGATGCTCCGGCAGAGCGGGTACAGCCGCTCCACCAGGGCGTACATCGCGTCGCCGGCACGTCGTTCCCCCTGCGTGGTCACCGGCGCCACCGCAGGGTGTCGTCCACGGTGCCCGCCTCGGACGCCGAGCGGAGCACGGCGAGGCGGGTGAAGCGCCGGTCGAAGGCCTCCCGGGTCAGGCCGAACGTGCGGTAGGCGTCGGCGAGTTCCAGCGCTCCCCGCTTCACCGTCCACTCGCAGTCGAAGCCGGGGATCGCGGCGCGGAACCGGGCGAAGTCCACGCGGTACGAGCGCGGGTCGGCGCCGTTCTCCCCGGTGATGTTCACCCGGGAGCCGGGCACCGCTTCGGCGACCTGCCCGGCGATCTCGGCCACCGTGACGTTGTTGGCCTCGCTGCCGATGTTGAACGCCCGGTCGTGCACGGCTTCCCGCGGCGCCGTCAGCGCGGCCGTGAAGGCCCGCGCGATGTCCACGGCGTGCACCAGCGGGCGCCACGGGGTGCCGTCGGAGAGCACCAGCACCTCGCCGGACAGCAGCGCGTGGCCCACCAGGTTGTTCAGCACGATGTCGGCGCGCAGCCGGGGCGAGTAGCCGAAGGCGGTGGCGTTGCGCATGTACACCGGGGTGAAGTCGCCGTCGGCCAGCTCGTGCAGGTCGTCCTCGACGCGCACCTTGGACTCCGCGTACGGCGTCACCGGGCGCAGCGGGGCGTCCTCGGCCACCAGCTCGTCGCCGCCGGCGGCGCCGTAGACCGAGCAGGTGGACGCGTACAGGAAGCGGCCCACGCCGGCGTCGCGGGCCAGCCGGGCCAGTCGTACGGACGCGTGGTGGTTGATGTCGTACGTCAGCTCCGGCGCCAGCGACCCCAGCGGGTCGTTGGAGAGCGCGGCCAGGTGGATCACCGCGTCGACGCCGGCCACGTGCTCGGCGGTGACGTCCCGCAGGTCCACCCGGTGCCCCCGCGGGTCCTCGGGCTGCGGGCCGAGGACGCAGTCGGCGAACAGGCCGGCGTCGAGGCCGACGACCTCGTGCCCGGCGGCGGCGAGGACCGGGGCCATCACGGTTCCCAGATAGCCCTGGTGTCCGGTCAGCAGTACGCGCATGGTTCAACCCCCCAGGTTGAGCTTGAGTTTGGTGACGGCGAACGCTTCGGCGTATCGCTCGTGGCATTCGATGCCTCGGATCCGCGCGAGGCCCAGGAAGGCCTCCCGGTCGTACCAGGGCCGGTGGCGCTGCGAGGCGTAGTGCTCCTGCAGCAGCCGTACCTTCTCCTCGGCGATCTCCGGCGACAGCGGCTGGTAGGCCGCCATGCGGCCGAGGTCGCCGTCCCACTTGACGATCTCGTAGCCGAGCACGAGGTGGTCGCGGAAGGCGGTGGGTACCAGCCGCGCCAGACCGCGGTGGTCCTGGTGGGCGTCCTCGGCGCGCGGGGCCAGGATCAGCTCCGGGTCGGTCCGCTCGCGCAGCTCCTCCACGGCGGCCTTGGCCTCGTCCCAGTGCACGGGCATGCGGCCGTCGGGCAGTTTGAGCACGGTGAGCCGCAGATCGGCGCCGGGGCAGAAGGCGGCGAGCGCGGCCCGCTCCTCCCGCTCGCGTTCGGTGCCGCCGCCGGAGAGCACCAGCGCGTCGACCCGGAGTCCGGGCCGCGCGAGGCACAGGGCGAGCAGCGTGCCGCCGGCGCCGATGGCGATGTCGTCGCAGTGCGCGCCCACCGCGACGATCCGCTCCGGGGATCCGGCCCCGAGCCGGATCACGCGGGAACCCCCTGCTCCCACACGGCCCACGGGCGGTCGCCCTGGGCGTAGGCGGCGTCGAGCGCGGCCCGCTCCTTCACGGTGTCGGTCGGCTTCCAGAAGCCGCGGTGCCGGTGCGCCACCAGCCGCCCGCGCTTGGCGAGCTGGGCGCAGCCGTCGGCGACCAGGTCCCCGTTCTCCGGGATGTGGTCGAAGACCTCCTGGCGGAGCACGAAGTACCCGCCGTTCTCCCACAGGGGCAGTTCGCTCACCGCGGTGATGCCGCCCACCAGGTTGTCCTCGCCCAGCTCCACGCAGTGGAAGGAGGACTGGGGCGGTACGACCATCATCGACGCGCCGGCGTCGCGCCGGGAGAACTTCTCGATCATCTCCGGGAGCGGGGCGTCGGTGAGCACGTCGGCGTAGTTGGCGAGGAACATCTCGTCGCCGTCGAGGTGGTGGCGCACCCGGCGCAGCCGCTCGCCGATCGGCGACTCGATGCCGGTCTGGGCGAACGTGATCGTCCAGTCCGCTATGTCGGTGGACAGCAGCTCGGTCTGCCCCTTGCGCAGCACGAAGTCGTTGGACGTCGTCTCCTCGTAGTTGAGGAAGAAGTCCTTGATGTGGTGGGCGCCGTAGCCGAGGCACAGGATGAACTCCTTGTGCCCGAAGTGCGCGTAGTAGCGCATGACGTGCCAGATCAGCGGGCGCGGGCCGACCATCGCCATCGGCTTGGGCACGTCGTCGGAGCTTCCGTTGCGCATCCGCATCCCGTAACCGCCGCAGAACAGGACGACCTTCATGACTTCACCTCGACAACGCTCAGTTCCGGGATGGGGAAGACCAGCCGGCCGCCCCACTCGCCCACGAAGGACAACTGCTCGGTCAGCTCGGCCCGCAGGTTCCACGGGAGGACGAGCACGTAGTCGGGCCGGTCGGCGGCGATCTGCTCGGGCGGCAGGATCGGGATGCGGGTGCCCGGGGTGAACCTGCCGTGCTTGTACGGGTTGCGGTCCACCGTGTACGCGAGCAGGTCGGGCCGGATGCCGCAGTGGTTGAGCAGCGTGTTGCCCTTGCCCGGCGCGCCGTAGCCGACGACCGTCTCGCCCCGGTCGGCCGCCTCGACGAGGAACCGCAGCAGGTCCCGGCGGACCTTGGCCACCCGGGCGGAGAACTCGGTGTACCCGGACAGCTCCTGGAGTCCGGCGGACTTCTCCCGGTCCAGCACGTCGGCCACCCGCCCGCTCGGCTCGCCCGCCACGTCGGCCGGGCGCGCCCACAGCCGGACGGAACCGCCGTGCGTCGGCAGCAGCTCGACGTCCACCAGCGTGAGTCCGCCGCTCGCCAGCGCCCGGACCGCGGACGCGACCGTGTAGTACTGGAAGTGCTCGTGGTAGATCGTGTCGTACTGGTTCTCCTCGATCAGCGTCAGCAGGTGCTGCACCTCGATCGAGACCCAGCCGTCGTCGGCGACCAGGGCGCGCAGCCCCTGGGTGAAGCCGACCACGTCGGGGATGTGCGCGTACACGTTGTTGGCCACGACCAGGTCCGCCGGGCCGTGCTCGGCGCGGACGGCCGCGCCGGTCTCCGGCGACAGGAACGCTGTGAGCGTGGGCACCCCCGCCTCCCGCGCCGCGGCCCCCACGTTCACCGAGGGCTCGACGCCGAGGCAGCGGATCCCCCGGTCCACCACATGCCTCAGCAGATATCCGTCGTTGCTCGCGACCTCGACCACGAACGCGTCGGGACCGAGCCCCACCCGCTCCACGGCGCCGGCGACGAACGTGCGCGCGTGCTCCACCCAGGAGGTCGAGAAGGAGGAGAAGTACGCGTACTCGCTGAACGTCTCCTCCGGCGTGATCAGCGGAGGTATCTGCGCCAGCCAGCAGTCCGTGCACACCCGCAGGTGCAGCGGGTACGTCGGTTCCGGCCGGTCCAACTGGTCAGCGGCGAGAAAACTCTCGCACGGTGGCGTCGCCCCCAGATCGACGACGCTCGCCAGCGTCGCCGAGCCGCAGAGTCGGCATCGTGTCATCTACTGCCCCCCATCGCTTCCGTCCGACCCGCGATCGCGGTGCGGTACTCCTCCACCAGGCGCTCCAGGCCGACCGCCGGGCTGAAGCCCTGCTCGTAACGGCTCCGGGCCGCCCGGCCCATCTCCTGGTTGCGGGCCTGCTCGCCCGCGATCCGGCGCAGACAGGACGCGAGCGAGGCGGCCTCGCCCGGCCGGTGCAGCAGCCCGGTACGCCCGTCCTCGACGAGCTCGACGAAGGCACCGTGACCGGCGGCGACGGCCGGCACCCCGGCCGCCATCGCCTCCACGACCACCAGGCCGAACGCCTCCAGCCAGGTCGAGGGGGCCACCACGGCGACCGACCGCGCGATCGCCCGCCGGCATGCGGCCTGGTCGTACAGACCGACGTACCGCACGTCGTCCCGGCCCGCCGCCCAGGCCGTCACCTCCGGCTCCAGCGGACCCGAGCCGGCGATCACCAGCGGCACGCCCACCCCGCCCCCGGCGGCGATCTCGTCCCAGGCGGCCATGAGCAGCCGGATGCCCTTGGCCTCCGCCAGCCGGCCGAGATAGAGCAGATGCTCGCCGGCGCCCTCCCTGCGGACGTCCGGCTCGGGCACGAAGTTGTGCTTCACCGCGAGGCGCCCGGCCGGCAGGCCGGCCCGCACCAGGACCTCGCGCTGCGCCGCGGAGATGCACAGGAAGCGCTCCACGCCGGACCACCACCGCCGCCGGTTGACCGACAGGCTCACCGCGAGCGGCACCGTCGCCAGCCGGGAGTTCCGGTAGCAGCCGTGCCGCACGGCGGGCAGCGGTGTGGACCCGACGCACTCGGTGCACGGCTGGCCGTTCCGTTGCAGGGTGCCCGGCGGGCAGACCTGGGTGTAGTTGTGCAGCGTGGCGACGGCCGGCACACCGGCGTCGGCGCAGGCGGCCAGCACGGCCGGCGACAGCAGCGGGAAGACGTTGTGGACGTGCACCACGTCCGGCCGTTCGGCGCGCAGCCGGGCGGCCAGCTCCGTGCGCACCGCCGGGTTCCACGGCACCAGCAGCGGCACCGCGACCTTGCCCGGCAGGGAGCGCGCGGCGATGTCGTCGCTGCGCCGCTCGAACACCTCGACCCGGTGGCCTGCTGCGCGCAGCAGCGCCACCTCCTGGTCGACGACCTTGTTCTCCCCGCTGGGCTGCGCCGAGGCGTAGCGGTTGTGCACCACGAGGACATCCATGCTCAGGTCACCTCCGATCGCTGGACCCAGCGCGGGACGCGTGGTCCGGGGACGCCGGGCGCCGTCAGGGGGGCGGCCTCGACGGGTGCCGCCAGCAGTGAGGCGGCCAGGGCGAGATGGAGCAGGTACGGCGAGGCGTCGCCCAGTCCGGCCTCGGTGTACGACGCGATCGCGCAGTAGCTGATCAGGAAGATCGCGCAGGCCCTCGACAGCGACGGCGGCCGCAGCAGCGCGACGCCGCCCAGCACGAGGATGACGGCCGCCACCAGGGCGATGCCGGTGACGCCCTGCTCGTTGTAGACGGCCAGCCAGCTGTTGTCGATCGGCAGCCCGCCGAACGACTTGTCGCCGAGGCCCGTGCCGAACAGGTACTGCGAGGTCGTCCGGGGCGCCGCCAGCAGCGCGTGCCACACCTTGGCCCGGCCGGTCAGGCTGGCGAAGTTCTCCTGGCTCTGCCCGCGCAGGAACCACGCCTGGAGCGCGGAGCTGAACCCCACCGCGGCCACCGCGGCGCACACCACCGCCCAGGTGAAGAACCGGCGGGCGGCCGCGCTGGTCAGGACGAGCGAGCCGATCGCCAGCACCAGCCCGATGATCAGGCCGAGCGTCGCCGTCCGGGTGTGGGTCAGCGCGAGCAGGACGAGGGAGGGCAGGATCACCACCGCCGCGCCGGTACGGTCGGTCCGGCGGCCCAGCAGGAGCAGCACGGTCAGCCCGATGATCACCGCCGCGTACTGCCCGATCTGCGGCGGGGTGAGCGGCCACACCGCGCCGACCAGCCGCCCGCCGTAGAGGTCGGGAAGGGCGGCGCCCGGTGAGACGACCAGACCGACGGCCACCGTGCCGAGCACCGCGAAGTACATCCGGATGTGGTGCCGGACGAACGTGGTGCCGCCGTCCCACCAGCGGCTGAGCAGCCACAGCGTGCCGACGAAGAGCGCCAGCCGGGTGCAGCGGAACAGCGCGCCGAACCCGGCCCCCTGCGTCACGCTGGAGATCAGGCTCGGCACCAGCAGCAGGGTGAGCAGGAGGACGTAGGCGCTGGCCCGGACCCGCACCCGGGGGTTGACCAGCAGTGCCAGCGCGAACGCGGCGACCAGCGAGCCCATGGTGACCATCTGGATGAGGGAGCGCGGCAGCGGGACGATGGTCCTCGCCCCGGCGGAGCCGAGGGTGTTGAGGACGAGCAGCCCCCAGACCGCACCGACGATCTTCGGCGTGCGGTCCGTGCCGGTGTCCGCTGAACCCATCTCAACCACCGTCCCCTGCGCGCAGGGTGCTGCCCGCGTCCTGCCGGTACGGCGCGCCCCGCCACTGCTTGAAGCCGACCGTCCGGCTCGCGTCGTGCACGACGAAGGTCCACGGGCCGACGTAGACGTTGTCGTGCCAGCGGTTGTGCTGCTGTTCGGTGATCGCCTCGGCCACCCGCTCCCCCTGATAGGGCGACCAGTCCGGATAGGTGCCGTAGTTGGACAGCACCGCCATCCGGTCGCACTTCACCGTGCAGTGCAGGACGGACTTGTCCAGCACGAAACGGTTGTCGTGGATGTCCACGCGTTGGGTCTTCCACCGGCAGTCGGAGTACAGCGGCGCCTTGGCGATCGCCGGTTGCACACAGCGCTGGGTGTTCTTCACCAGCAGGGTGCAGTCGCCGGAGGAGGTGTTGGCCGGGCTGTTGCAGAACCGGTCGGCGTTCTCCCACAGGGTGATCCCGGACCAGTTGTCCTCCAGCACGTTCCGATAGATGTCGATCCTGTCCGTGCGGGCCCGGACCCGAGGGTCTCCGCCGGACTCGGACACATAGACGGTGGCGAAGGGGAAGGTGTCGCCCGCGGCGGCGTAGGCACGGCCCTCGACCCAGTTGTTCCGCCGGATCGTGTTGTTCCGGACGACCGCGTTGTAGCTGATCTCGTAGATCAGCGCGGCACCGTCGTTGTCCTCGATCAGGTTGTTCTCGATCAGGAAGTCGTTGTTGTTGGTGTCCGCCCAGAGCCCGGTCCCGCGGTTGTCGTGCACCCAGTTGCCGCGTACGTCCGCACCGTTCACGGCCCAGAACTTGACGCCTCCGGTGCAGCCGCAGTCCGGCCGTTTCCGCTCCCAGTCGTCCGTGTTGTTGCCCACGATCTCGTTGCCCTCGACCACCAGGTCTCGCAGGGCGCCGCCGCCCTTGTAGGCGTTCATGCCGTACTGGCCGTTGTCGCGCAGGCAACTGGCGCGGACCTGCTGGCGGGCGCCGGCCATCAGCCCGGCGCCGGAGTTCTTCCGGATCGTCGCGTGCTCGACCACCCAGCCGTCGGCCGAGTCGTGATTGACCACGCCCTCGTCACGGGGTGCGGCGAACCCCTGCACGGTCAGGTAGCGGATCGTGACGTCGGGGGCGGTGCCGCCGAACGCGTACTGGTTGCTGCCGCGGCCGTCGAGCACCGCGCCCGGTGCGCCGAGGTAGACGTCCCCCTCCTTGGGGGTCACCTGGTCGTAGCGGTCCGACAGGAGCGTGTGCTTGCCGGGTCGCAGCCAGAAGGTGGTGTGCGGGGGACTGCTCTCGGTCTTCGCGGCCAGGTCGCCGGGGACCGCCGGGTCGACCGTCACCGCGCCCGCCGGCGCCTTCGCCGGCCCGGCCGGGGGCTTGGCGCACACCCGGGCCACCGATCCGGAGGGCGCGGAGGTCGGCTTCGGCGCCGCGTCCGTCGTACCGCTGTCACAGCCGGTCGCCGCCAGCAGCGCCAGCACCAGCGGTGCCGCCGGCCAGGCCCGGCGTCGCCACGTGCTCCCCACGCGTCCTCCCCCCTGCCTAACCGTGGAACCCGAGTACGGTGGTGAACCCCTGTGTGCCGACGGCGAAGCCGGTGCCGACCAGCACGGTGGCGGGTTCCCTGCGTCCGAAGCCGGCGGAGTACCAGCCCAGCGGCGGCTCGCTCCCGCCCCGGTGCGCGCTCCACTCCAGCCCCTCGGGCAGGTCGAGCACCGCGGCGCGGTCCTCGCCGTCCCGGGTCCAGGTGAGCCGCGCCCGGTTGCCGGCCAGGTCCGCGGTGATCGCGGGGCCGAGGTGGAAGGCCAGCCGCACGGCCCGGCGCGGGCCGCGCACCTCGTCGACGATCCTCAGCTCCCGGCTCGCGGCCGTCAGCTCCACCTGGCGCCGGTGCACGGAGGGTTCGTAGCCGTCGTGCTCGGCGCACCAGCGGGCCGGGTCCGCGACCAGGACGCGGCTGCGGGCCTGCCGGGTCCACAGGAACGGGCCGCCGGAGACGGACTGGTCGGTGCCGTCCAGCTCCAGGGTGTTGTGGCCGAGGGTCGACCGGAAGTACCGCCGCCACTCGGGCTGCCCGTGGTAGCAGTACGTCCCGGGGTCGGCGAGCACGTCGACCCCGTCGTGCCGGACCTCCACGGACAGCGCGTCGGCGTGGGCGTGCGCGGCGATGGACAGGAACCCGTGCGGACCGCCGTCGCACCGGCACCAGATCTCAGCCGGGTCGGCCGTCCCCGCAGTCCCCGCTCTGTCCGCCGCCTCCGCTGCGTCCGCCGTCCTCCGCGGGGTCCGCAGGATCGTCATGCCCGCGTCGGCGAAATGGGCCGGCCGCTGCGCGGGGCGGGTCACGGCCGGTGCGGTCGCGTCCTGCGCGTACGGCCGGATGAGCGCGGCCAGCAGCGGGGTGCGCACATCGGTGCCGGTCACCTCCGGCCACCAGGAGAGCCGGCCGAAGACGGCGTCCCCGGTGGCCAGCAGCGAGCCCCAGCGGTCGGTGCCCGTACCGTCCACGACCAGACCGTGCCCGTCGTCCGCGTCCCCCTGACGCGGCGGCCGCAGCCGGCTGTCCACGACGGCCGCGAGCGCGTCGGTCATCCGCAGCAGCACCAGCCGGACGGTCGCCGGGACCGGCACACCGGCGGCGTCCGCCTCGGCCACCGCGGCGAGACCCAGTTCCAGCACCAGCCCGTGGTACTCGGTGGCCAGTTCACGGTTGAGACCGGAGAGGAAGGTGTTGGCGCGCAGCTGCCGCTCCAGCGAGCGCAGCGCGTCGGCCCGCCAGCGCGCCGAGGAGGGGAACCAGCCGAACGCGCAGGCCGCCGCGAACTGTCCGGCGTCCTCGGCGATGACGTGGTTGTTCGCCGACGACCCCCGGCTGGGGAAGGCGGCCAGCCAGCGCTGGTGCTGCCAGATCTGCTCCCGCGCCACCGGGTTCTCCTCGAACAGGGCGGACGCGCCCGCCCAGCCGTCGAGCAGCCGGCGGATCCACACCCAGGACAGCAGCCGGATGCCCAGCTCGATGCCGCTGGTCCAGTGCACCCCGCGCAGCGGCGGGTTGGCCGCCCACCACGACCGCAGGTGCGCGGCCACCCGCTCGGCGTACCGCTCGTCCCCGGTGAGCGCGTAGGCGGCGGCGAGCCGGGTGAGGTACTGGTGCCGGGAGGGCTCCCAGATCTGCTTGATGTCCCCGACCGCGTCCTCGTCGCGGTACGGCACGTCGAAGGCGTAGCCCGCCGGCGCCCGGCGCCCGGTCTTCGGGTCGTACCACCAGTCCGGGTCGGCCAGGTCGTCGCGGACCACCCCGAAGAACTCGGCGTGCCCCTCCATCAGCCGGTCCGCCTCGGCGACGAGGCGCTTCGCGGCGTCCGGCGGCACCGACGCGAGGGTCCCCGCGGGCAGGACGGCGGTGAACAGGGCGTCGCCGGTCTCGCCCGGGCCGGCCGGCGGAGCCGAGCGCCACCGGCGCCTGCGCACCGCGTCGGTCACCCGGCCGCCGACCTCGCGCGGCCCCATCCGGGACAGCCGCCGCAGGTACCAGCCCGCGCTCATGCTCATCGCGCCCCCGCCAGCGTCACCGGCACGCCGGCGGCCAGGCCGGCCGGCACGGCGAGGGTGGCCGCCGTGGTGGCGACCAGCGACTCCAGCGGCACGGGCATCGGCCCGCCGGTCCGCACGGCCCTGACGAACGCGGCCAGTTCGGCGGCCTGGCCCTTGTCCCGGGCCTTGGGCAGCCGCGAACTGACCCACCGCTTACGGCTGTGGACCGAGGCGCGCACGAAGTCGTCCAGCCGCAGCACCTTGCCGTCCGCGACGAGGTCCAGGGTCTCCTTGGGGAAGCCGGGCGAGCCGGTGGTGACGTAGCTGATCGTGGCGGTGGAACCGTCCGGGTAGCGCAGCAGGACCTGGAGGTCCTCGGCCCCGGGGGTGGCGACCGCGTACACCGAGACCGGGTCCGCTCCCAGCAGCCAGCTCGCCGTGTCGATGAAGTGGCCGCCCTCACCGGCGAACCGCGAGCCCTCGGTGCCCTGGTGCAGGTACCAGCTGCCGTGCTCCAGCCGTCCCGCGTTCACCAGGTAGCGCAGGCTCGCCGGCCCGGTCCGGGCGCCGAACTCCTTGCGGGCCTCCACCAGGAGCGGTGCGAACCGGCGGTTGAAGCCCACCTGCAGCCGGTCGTTGCCGGACTCCTCCACCGCCGCGAGCACACCGGCCAGTTCGTCCTCGGTCAGCGCGAGGGGCTTCTCCACGAAGACCGTCTTGCCCGCCAGCAGCGCCTTGCGGGTCAGTTCGGCGTGCGAGCTGTGCCGGGTCACCACGAAGACGGCGTCGACCGACCCGTCGCCGAGGACGGCGTCGAGATCGGTGGTCGCGCCGGCGAAGCCGAACTTGCGCTGCGCGTTGGCCGCGGACAGCGCCGTCGTGGTGACGACCGTCGACAGCTCGACACCCTCGCGTCCCGCCAGGTGCGGCAGCAGCATCGACGTCGCGTAGTTCCCCGCGCCGACGAACGCCAGCCGCACCGGCCTCCCGGCGGCCCGCACCGGTGCGGGCTTCCCGGTCACCGCGGGCACGGCGGGCACCGTCACCGCCGGGGCCCCGGCCTCGGCGGTGTGCCCGGGGTACCGGAACAGCACGGCCACCGCCTTCAGTTCGCCCTCCTTCAGCCGCCCGTACGTCTCGACGGCGTCGTCGAAGTCGGCGATGTGGGAGATCAGCGGCTCCACGTCGACCCGGCCGAGGGCGAGGAGATCGAGGAAGCACGCCAGGTTGCGGCGCTCGGTCCAGCGCACGTAGCCGATCGGGTAGTCCCGCCCCTCCAGTTCGTACGAGGGGTCGTAGCGCCCGGGACCGTAGGAGCGGGAGAAGCGGACGTCCAGTTCCTTCTCGTAGTACGCGTTCCACGGCAGGTCCAGACGGCACTTGCCGATGTCGACGACCCGGCCGCGGTCCCGGCTCAGCCGGGCGGCCAGCTCGACGGGCTGGTTGCTGCCGCCGCCGGCGGCCAGATAGACCTGGTCGACGCCGTGACCACCGGTGAGTTCGGCGACGGCGTTCTCCACGGCCGAGGAGGCGGGATCGCCGCAGGCCGCCGCGCCCAGACGCTCGGCCAGCTCGCAGCGCGCGGGGTCGGGGTCGGCCCCGACGACACGGACCCCCGAGGCGGTCAGCAGCTGCACCACCAGCTGTCCGATCAGCCCGAGGCCGATGACCAGCGCCACCTCGCCGAGCCGTGACTCGCCCTGGCGGACGCCCTGCAGTGCGATCGACCCGACGGTGCCGAAGGCCGCGTGGCGCGGATCGAGGCCGTCCGGGACCCGGGTGTAGAGGTTCCTCGGCACCCAGTTCAGCTCGGCGTGCAGCGCGTGCTCGTTGCCCGCGCAGGCCACCAGGTCGCCGACCTTCACGTCGTCGATCCCCGTGCCGACCTCCTCCACCACCCCGCACAGCGAGTAGCCCAGCGGTGTGTAGGAGTCCAGCTTGCCCATCACCTTGCGGTAGGTGGCCGGCACCCCGTTGGTGGCCACGCTCTGCACGACCTTGGCCACCTGGTCCGGCCGGGAACGGGCCTTGCCCAGCATCGACATGCCGGCCTCGGAGACCTTCATCAGCTCGGTCCCGGTGGAGATCAGCGAGTAGGCGCTGCGCACCAGCACCCCGCCCGGCTTGCACCCCGGCACCGGCACGTCGAGCAGGGCCAGCTCGCCGCTCTTGTAGTTCTGTACGACCTGTTTCACCCGAAGTCCTCTTGTCTCTACGCCGTCACGGGAGAGTCCTGGCCGGCCCCGGAGGTCGCGCCGCGATACCAGTACTCGAGGGTCAGCACATGCCACAGATGTTTGGAGAAGTCCCGCTGCCCGGCGGCGTCCTCGGCGACCATGCGCGCCAGCGCGTCGCGGCGCAGCAGCCCGGAACGGACCAGCTCGCCGTTGTCGACCACCTCGCGCACCAGCGGCGCGAGATCCCGGCTCATCCAGGCCCGCAGCGGGGCGCTGAACAGGCCTTTGGGCCGGTACACGATCTCCCGGGGCAGGACCGAGCAGGCCGCCTCCTTCAGCACGGCCTTGCCCTGCCGTCCGACGATCTTGCGGTCGCCGGGCACGGCGAACGCCGCCCGCACCACCTCGACGTCCACGTACGGCACCCGCACCTCGGTCGAGGCGGCCATGCTCGACCGGTCCGTGTAGGCGAGGTTCAGGCCCGGCAGGAACATCCGGGCGTCACCCAGGCACATGCGGTTGACGAAGTCGTCGAGGTCGTTGTCCTCGTACACGTCCGCGTGCTCGGTCAGGACGTCCTCCACCGTCCCGGCCAGGTCCGGATCGATCAGGGCCAGCAGCTCCTCCTGGTCGTACATCGTGTAGCTGCGCCGGAACGCGGTCTCCTCCGGCAGATCGGCGAAGGAGAGGAACCGCTTGGCGAAGCGCACCGACCGGTACCCCCGGCGCGCCGAGGCCACCGGCAGCCGGTCCACGGCCGAGGACAGTCCGCGCCGCAGCGGACGCGGGACGCGCTGGTAGCGCAGCGCGATCTTGTTGGCGAGGTGCTTGCGGTACCCGGCGAACAGCTCGTCGGCGCCCATCCCGGAGAGCAGCACCTTCACCCCGGCCTCGCGGGCGGCCGAGCAGATCAGGAACGTGTTGATCGCGGCGGGGTCGCCGATCGGCTCGTCCAGGTGGTGCGTCATCCGCGGCAGCAGGTCCAGCACGTCCGGAGCGATCTCGATCTCGTGCAGGTCGACGCCGAACCGCTCGGCCACCTGCCGGGCGTACCGCAGGTCGTCCGGCATCGCCTCGAATCTGGCGTCCTCGGCGCGGAACCCGATCGTGTAGGCGGAGATCCCGGGCCGGTCCCGGGCCGCCAGCGCGGTCAGGTAGCTGGAGTCGAGACCGCCGGAGAGGAAGGTCGCCACGGGCACGTCGGAGAGCAGATGGCGCCGGGTCGACTCCTCGACGACGGCCGCGACGTCCGGGAGTTCACCGCTGCGGGCCCGCTCCCGGCCCTCGGCGGCGACGTCCCGCAGGTTCCAGTACCGGCCGCGCTCCACCCGGCCGTCGGGCCGCAGCCGCAGCCAGCTCCCCGGCGGCAGCTTCTCCGCCTCGCGGAACGCGCACCGGGAGTCCGGCACCCAGTAGTAGAGCAGCGAGGCCACCAGCGCCGCGGGGTCCACCTGCAACGACCCGCCCGTCACGGCGGCCAGCGCCTTCAGCTCGGAGGCGAACAGCACACCCTCGCCGCGCCGGAGCAGGAACAGCGGCTTGATACCGAGCTGGTCGCGGGCGAGCACCAGCTCGCCGGTGCGCTCGTCGAAGATCCCGAACGCGAACATGCCGCGCAGCCGGGGCAGACAGTCCGTGCCCCAGCGCCGCCAGGCCTCCAGGAGCACCTCGGTGTCGGAGGTCCCGCGGAAGCGCACCCCGGCGCCCTCCAGCTCGGCACGCAGCTCGGGCGCGTTGTACAGCTCGCCGTTGTACGTCAGGACGAGACCGTCCGAGGCCATCGGCTGGGCGCCGGTCTCCGAGAGGTCGATGATGGCGAGCCGGCGGTGCCCGAGGTGCACCTCGCCGTCGCCGAGGGGGTGGCTGTAGCGGCCCGCCCCGTCCGGACCGCGGTGGGCGAGGGTGTCGGTGAGCCGGTCGGTCACCGCCTTCCCGTCCGGCCATCGGTAAGCTCCTGCGATGCCACACATGTCCTACTGAGCCTCCTGGTCGCTGTCCGGGACCCGCGCCGCCCACAGGGGCAGCCGTTCCGACCGCCGGGGAACCGTCCCCTTCGGCCGGGCCGGCCGCTCGCTCTGGCCGCGCAACGCGGTGTGCAGCCCGTCCCACAGCGTGCCGTCGGTGCGGTCACGGGGATCGGGGTCGATCAGCACCACACCGATCACCGGGATGCGCTGGTCCGCGAGCTGCCGCGCCACGGTGTGCAGCCACGCGGTGCTGCCGTGTCCGGCCCGCACGACGAGCACGGTCCGGGTGCCGAGGTACTGCAGGTCGGTCCACGCCGTGCCGGGCGCCACCGAGCCGACGCCGAGCCGGCGCTCCTGGGGCGACGCGGCCGCGGCGGACTCGCCGCCGACGACGGTGGGGTCGCCCGGCTTCGGACGGCGCCGTGAGAGCTGCGGTCCGGGCAGCCCGTCGACGACGACCACCGGCGGGCCGTCCGCGGCCAGGGCCCGCGCGAGGTCCAGCGCGATCACGCAGGTGTTGCGCGCGCAGCCCAGTTCCAGCAGTGACACGGGTTCCGCGGCGGCGCGCACGGCGCGGGCCAGGGACGTGGTGAGCCGTTCGCGGGCCGAGCGGACCCGGCGGCGCTGCCATCGCCCGCCCGGCCGGTGCGGCAGTTCGGCGATGACCGAGGCGCCGAGGTGCGCGGCGATCTCCCGGCGCAGCACGGGACGGTCCGCCACCACCGCGCCGACCGCGGCCGCCGCGAGCCCGAGGAAGAGCCCGAGGAAGGCCCCGATCCCGGCGTCGGTGGCCGCCGTCCTGGGCAGGGACCGCCGCACCAGCTGCGGGGAGTCCACGATCTGCGTGCCGGCGACGAGCCGCGGCGTGCCGATGCTCGCCTCCGCGGCGCGCTGGCCGAAATCGGTGATCTGCGAGGTGAGTTCGGCCCGGCGCGCGTAGAGCGACTCCAGGTCCGCCGACGACTCCGGCCCGCTCTCCCCGCTGCCGTCCCCGATCGCCTTGTTGACCTGGGCCAGTTGGTCCTTGAGCTGGTCACGCTGGTCGAGCAGGGCCTTGGCCTCGGCGTGCGCGGACTCCTGGATCCGCCGCACGTGGTCGGCGACGAACGCGTCGGCGAGCGCCCTGGCGCGAGCCACCGCCTCCGCGTCGCTGGCCCCGGTCACGGTGATCTGCAGCACGTTGTTGGTCAGTCCGAGGCCGCTGTAGTCCTTCATGAAGTCCTCGGCCTTCTCCTGCGACCCGAGGGACCCGAGGGCCTGGTCGGCGATCCGGGTGGTCTGCAGCAGCGCGACATCGGTGCGGATCAGCGTTCCCGGGTCGTTCGGCTGGTCCTCCTCGTGCGCCACCAGCACCTTCGTCACCGCGGTCGGCGGTGGCGGCAGCAGGAACGCCACCGCCGAGCCGGCGAGCAGCCCCAGCAGCGCCAGGGAGCACCACAGGCGGCGCCGTCTGCGCACCGCGGCCACCAGGACCTGCAGATCGATCAGCGGAGCGGCGGCCGACGACTCCGCTGCCGTACTCGTCGTCACCCTGTGACCCCCGTCGCGTCGTCCAGTTCGCCGTCGAACTCCGCGAGCGCCGGTACGGCGGCACGCCGGGGTCGCTCGGCCGACCGCGTCGCCCGGACCGGACCGGCGAGCACGATGCCGACGACCGCGTGCTTGGCGTCCGCGCACGCCTCGGCGATGCCGGAGAGCTCCCCGGCGGTCCAGCTGCCGGCGCTGACCACGACCAGGGCACCGGACTCGTGGTCGCGGTCCGGCACCATCGGCCGGGACACCGAGACCGCCACCGCGCGCAGCAGCGGATCGCCCCCGGCCTCGACGGCGAGCTGTCCGGCGGCCCGGCGGGCGCTCTCGTCCCCCTCGGGGAAGACGACCAGCAGCCGCCGCGGGGCCGGCTGCTGGTCCCGCAGCCGGGAGCACACCCGCCGGTAGCGGATCTGCCTGCTGGCCTCGTCGCCCGAGCTCTGCGGGGCCGGGAGGTCCCACCGCACGTCGAGGCCCAGCAGCCGGCGGAGCCAGCGCGGGCCCCGGCCGTCCGGCCGCTGCGCGCGCCGTTCGACGGGGACGTCGACCGTGCCCAGCAGCGCCGCGCCCAGCGCCGCGGTGATCTCCTGTTCGCCGCGCAGCCGGCGGCTCATCCGCGCGGCGGTGAGATGCCCGATGACGGCGCACAGGAAGAACAGCAGTGCTCCGCCCGCGATCAGCTGTGTCCTCGTCGGCGGTGCCTCGCCGGTCGGCCGGGCCGCCGACCCCATGACGACCATGTTCTTCGCCTGGTCCTCGGCCGGATCGGCCTGCTCCAGCGTGTTGATGGCCTCGCGCAGCGCGGTGCGCAGCTTCTCCAGCTCGGTGCGGGTCTGCACGCTCTCCACGGTCTGTCCCGGGTCGGCCGCGTTCGCCAGCCTGCTGATCCGGCGGCTGGTGTCCTCCACCGACTTCTGCAGCGCGGCCAGTTCCTGCGCCGCCTCGGGGTCGGCGCTCTCGGCCGCGATCCGCGTGGCGTAGGAGACGAACTCCTTGGCCACCTGGTCGGAGAGCCGCTGGGCGCGCTCCGGCGTCTCCGCCGTACCGGTGATCTTGATGATGTTCCCGTCGGTGGCCTTGGCGCTGACCTGCTTGCGCAGGTCGTTGCCGCTCACCCCGGTCCAGCCGAGGGTGGCGGCCGCGCGGTCGACCACCACCGAACTGGTCGCCACCTCCGTCTGCGTCAGCAGCTCGCGCTCCTCCCACGTCCCCGGCAGCAGCACCGACGCCGAGGTCGTGTAGCGCGGCGGGAACAGCACGGAGGCGCCGTAGCCGACGAGCGCACCCACCAGGGCGAGGAGGGTGAGCAGCCGCCAGCGCCGACGGACGATCCGCCCGATCGTGACCAGGCGTATGGTGTCATCGCTCAATGGTGCGGCCTTCCCCTGCCGGATCCGGGTCACGTGCCGTCACCGGAGTGCGGTCCCGGCACGCGGCGGCGTAGGCGGCGAGCAGTGAGCGCTGTGAGTTGCGCCAGGACAGCGGTCCGCTGATCCGCTCCTGGCCGATCTTGCCCATCAGGGCCCGCTTCTCCGGGTCGTCCAGCAGCCGCGCGACGAGCGCGGCGAACGCGCTCTCGTCGTTGGCGGGGGCGTAGACGGCCGCGTCACCGGCGGAGACCCGCGCCTCCCGGAGGTCGAAGGAGACGAGCGGCCGGCCCATCACCATGTACTCCAGGACCTTGTTCATGGTCGACACGTCGTTGAGCGGGTTGTGCGGGTCGGGGGAGAGGCACACGTCCGCGGTGGACAGGTAGCGCACCAGGTCGGCGTCCGGGATGCGCCCGGTGAACTCCACCTGCTCCGCGAGCCCGAGCCGCCGGGACAGCTCCACCATCGCGTCGAAGGTGTCGCCGGCCCCGACGAACACCGCGTGCCAGTCGGTCCGCCCCACCTCGTCGCGGAGCTTGGCCAGGGCGCGCAGGGCGTAGTCGACTCCGTCCTGCGGGCCCATGACGCCCAGGTAGCACAGCAGATGGGGCTTGCCGCGCTTGAGCTCCGGCTCCGGAGGCACGGGGTGGAAGCGGTCGATGTCGGGTGCGCTGCGCACCACGAAGACGTCCTCCGGCCGGCGTCCGCCACGGCGCACCGCGACGTCGCGGTAGCTCTCGTTGGTGGCGAGCACGACGTCGGCGGCCCGGTAGGTCATCCGTTCCAGCGCGCACACCCCGCGGTAGAGCAGGTCCTGGCCGCGGTCGAACCGGGACAGGTACAGCTCGGGCACCAGGTCGTGCTGGTCGAAGACGAACCGCGCGCCCCGCCGCTTCAGCCACAGCGCTGGCAGGAACAGCAGGTCGGGCGGGTTGCAGGCGTGCACCACGTCGACCGGGCCGACCTTGCGGGCCAGCCGGAGCGTGTGCCACAACGCCGAGCCGTACTCCCGCACGTACCCGGCGGGCCCTCCGGTCGCGGCGCGCAGCGGGTAGCGGTGGATCCGCACCCCGTCGATCTCCGCCTCCGCCTCGGTGTCCCGTCTGGTCCCGCGGGGGCAGATGACGTCCACCGTCCAGCCCGCGTCGCGCAGGGTCGTGCACTCCTGCCACACCCGCCGGTCGAACGGCACCGACAGGTTCTCCACCAGGATCAGCGCGCGCCGGCCCGGCCGCTCGCCCCCGGTCGTGTCACCAAGCAAGGCCCACGTACCCCGGTTCGGCCCGGCGCACGTCGGCGTCGGGAAGGCGGATGAGGTCGACGATCACGGGGCTCCCGCCATGGGGGAGCGCCGCCAGCACGTCCGGGTCCCTGGTCCCGACCAGGCACACCTCGGCGTGGTCGAGCACCTCCTCGACGGAGTCCGCGAGGAGCTGCGCGAGGTGCGGCAGCCGGGTCTCGATGTACTCGCGGTTGGCGCCGAGCAGCCGGGAGAGGCTCACATGGGCGTCGTAGATCTTCAGGTCGTACCCCTTGCCGAAGAGCCGCTCCGCGAGTTCTACGAGCGGGCTCTCGCGCAGGTCGTCGGTGCCGGGTTTGAAGGACAGCCCGAACAGGCCCGCCCGGCGTTTGCCGGTGCGCTCGACCAGCTCCACCGCGCGTTGCAGATGGTCGGAGTTGGAGGGCAGCACGTGCGACAGGATGGGCACCGAGACGTCGGCCCGCTGTGCCGCGTGGACCAGGCTGCGCAGGTCCTTGGGCAGGCAGGAGCCGCCGAAGGCGAAGCCGGGCCGCAGATAGGCGGGGCTGATGTTCAGTTTGCGGTCGGCCAGGAACACGTCCATCACCTGGTGCGAGTCCACCCCGAGCGCCTGGCACACCGCGCCCAGTTCGTTCGCGAAGCCGATCTTCAGGCCGTGGAAGGCGTTGTCCGCGTACTTGATCGCCTCGGCCGTCGGGATCGGCACCCGGAACACCTCGCCGGGCAGGCCGTCGTACAGCGCCAGCACGGTGTCGCCGCTGGCCGCGTCGAGTTCGCCGACGACGGTCTTGGGCGGGTCGAAGAAGTCCCGCACGCTGGTGCCCTCGCGCAGGAACTCCGGGTTGACCGCCACGCCGATGTCCACGCCGGCCGTGCCGCCGACGTACTTCTCCAGGATGGGCACCAGCAGGTTCAGACAGGTGCCCGGGAGCATGGTGCTGCGGAACACGACGGTGTGCCGTCCACCGCGCTCGGCCAGTGCCGCGCCGATCTGCTCGGTGACCCGCTCCAAGTAGGTGGTGCACAGGCTGCCGTTGGGCTCCGACGGGGTGCCCACGCAGACCAGCGACACCTCGCTGTCCATGACCGCCTCGCGGACGTCGCCGGTGGCGCGCAGCGCGCCGGTCCGCACGACGTCGGCGATGAGCTCGCCGATCCGCTCCTCGACCACCGGGGCCTTGCCGTCGTTGACCAGGTCGACCTTCACCTGGTTGACGTCGACCCCGATGACCTCGTGCCCCATGCTGGCCAGGCACGCGGCCGACACGCAGCCCACGTAGCCGAGCCCGAAAACGCTGACCTTCATGACTCGTTCCTCCCCCAGGGCAGGCACTCAGGGCCTGCCGCCGGCCTGCCGGCCGGACGACGATTCCCGCGCATCAGTAGGCCCCCTGCCCGTAGAGCACCGCACGCAGTGTCTTCCACAAGATCACCGTGTCCAGGGCGAGCGACCAGTCCTCCACGTACCGCAGGTCCAGCCGGACCGCCTCCTCCCAGGACAGATCGCTGCGTCCGCTGATCTGCCACAGGCCGGTGAGTCCCGGTTTGACCAGCAGCCGCCGCCGGATGTCCGGGCCGTACGCGGCGGACTCCTCCGGCAGCGGGGGCCGCGGACCGACGAGCGACATCGATCCGGTCAGGACGTTGAACAGCTGCGGCAGCTCGTCGATCGAGTACCGGCGCAGCACCGCTCCCACCCGGGTCACCCGTGGGTCCCGGCGGAGCTTGAACAAGGGGCCCGCGCCCTCGTTGAGTTCGGCGAGCTGGGCCCGTGCCCCGTCCGCCCCGGCGACCATGGTGCGGAACTTGAGGATGGTGAACTCGCGGCCGTCCTTGCCGACCCGGCGCTGGCGGTAGAACGCCCCGCCGCGGCTGTCCATCAGCACGAGCAGCCCGACGCACACCATCAGCGGTGCGAACAGCAGCAGCAGGATCGCCGCGCCCATCCGGTCGACGACCATCTTCACGGCCCGGCGGCCTCCCGTGAAGGTCGGCATGCTGACCCGCAGCAGCGGTATGCCGAGCACCGCGTCGACGTGCAGCCGCGGTCCGGCGACCTCCATCAGCACGGGGGCCACGACCATCTCGGCGTCGGTGCCTTCGAGGTTCCAGGCCAGCCGCTGGAGCCGCCGCGGTGACCAGTGCGGGTCCGGGGTGACCGCGACGACCCGGTAGCCGTCGCCGTGGACGTGCTTGGCGACGTCCCCCAGCCGGCCGACGACCGGCACACCGTCCAGCAGGTCACCGTCGACCCCGGGACCCTCCGTCGTGCACACCGCGTCCACCCGCCAGCCGAGGTGCGGGAACTTGCGGGTCCGGGTGATCAGGTCGTGCACGGTGTCCGGGCTCCCGGCGGCGAGCACCGGCCGCAGACACTGCCCGTCCTTGCGCTGCTTGTGCAGCGAGAGGCGCAGCAGGTACCGCACGGTCATGGTGACCAGCGCGATCGCGGGGATCGCGACGAAGATCCAGAGTTTGATGTTGCGCGAGGTCAGGGCGATCCCGCCGAGCGCCAGCACGACGGTCGCCCCGAACAGCGAGCGCCCGAGCCGGCGGAACTCCTCGGCGCCCTGGCCGAGCACGGCCGGCGCCCACGCACGGCTCACGGCGAGCGACGCCAGCACCAGCAGTTCGGTGCCGAAGGCGAGAATCCCCCATTTCTCGTGCCAGTTGGCCGCGTCGCGGGCCCCGAAGAAGTTGCCGATCGCCGCCACCACACAGGCGGTGGCCACGGTGTCACTGGTGATCACGGTACGGCGGTACCGCTGCTCCCAGTCGACCGCGGGCCGGCTGATTGCTCCGTTCGCCAGACGTCCGCGCGCGGACGTGAACGGGCTGACAAGTCCCCCTTGCCGCACAGAACCCCCCAGGTCCCCAGTGGTTCGACGTGTTCGTCCAACACTGTTGCTCCCGTTGCTCCCCCCACAGGAGGCCCCCGCCTCCCGTGTCTCCCCTCCGGGGCCCCCGCCCCCGCGCCGTGCCGTCGATCCCGGTGAGAGGCCCCCGCCTCCCGCGCATGGCACCGCGGCTGTCTCAGAGCTGCTTGGACTCACCCCGGTGGCAGAGGACTCGCTGGTCCCGCCGGACGCTCGGGGTGTGTGGAACCCGTCGGCACCCCGGATGCTCCCCGCATCCCAAGTCCCGTGCCGGGCTTACGAATTGATCATCCCCACGCTTGACGCCGGGGACGCGACTGCTGGTTTTCCGTAGCGCAGGACCTATTGATCATTACTGGTCGCCTCGTCTCCGAACAGCTGAAGCACGGTCAATCTAGACCATGAAGGCCGGTATGAAGAGAGGATGTGTGTATTTTGTGCTCAACCTTTGAGACTTGATCGCTTTCCCGTTGTCGCGGCGTGTCCGGGTGCTCCGTGGCCGGTCACCGGGGGTGGCGGTGGGTTCCGGCGTGATCACTCAGAGTGGATCAAGGTGTCTGAAGATCATGTACAAAAAGGCTCAAAACACCCTGCCGGGGCTGTCTTTTCGGCCTGCCCGCGCCGCTCAGAGCCAGTCCTTGCGCTTGAAGACGAAGTACAGGGTGGTGCAGACGACCGCCATCAGGACGATCGCGAAGGGGTAGCCGAGGGCCCAGCGCAGCTCCGGCATACGGCTGAAGTTCATCCCGTAGATCGTCCCGACCAGCGTCGGAGCGAACAGGATCGCCGCCCAGGACGAGATCTTCTTGATCTCCTCGTTCTGTTCGAACCCCGCTTCCGCCAACGCCCGCATCTCCGCGTTCTGCTGCTGGGTGACGAGCGTGGCGTTGACGGTGAGGATCTCGGTGAGGGCCTGGCGGAAGCCGTCGACGCGCTCGCTGGTGTGGGTGACGTGGTCGGCCACGTCGCGGAGGTAGCGCTGGAGTTCGTCGTCGGTGCCGTACTTGGAGAAGCCGGCCATCAGGCCGTGCAGCATGCCCACCAGCGGACGGGTCGCGCGCTGGAACTCGACCATCTCGCGGGAGAGTTCGTAGATCCGGCGGGACACCTCCGGATCACCCCGGAAGACCTCCGTCTCGATCTCGTCGATGTCGTTCTGCACGCCCGACACGACCGGCGCGTAGCCGTCGACGACCGCGTCGAGTATGGCGTACAGGACCGCCTCGGGCCCGAGCTTCAGCAGGTCCGGACTGTCCTCCATGCGCCGGCGGACCGCCGACAGGTCCGGCGCCGCGCCGTGCCGGACCGTGATGACGAAGTCCGGGCCGACGAAGAGGTGCAGCTCGGCGAAGTCGATCTCCTCGGGCGCGTCCAGGTAGCGGGCGGCCCGCAGCACGACGAAGAGGGTGTCGCCGTAGCGCTCCAGTTTCGGCCGCTGGTGTGCCTCCTTGGCGTCCTCGACCGCCAGCGGATGCAGGCCGAACTCGGCCGCCAGCGAGTGCAGTTCGCCCTCGGTGGGGCGGGCCAGCCCGATCCACGCCATACCGGCCGGCTGCTCGCGCAGCGCCCGGTAGGTCTCCGCCAGCCCGGCCGGGGCGTACACCCGGACGCCGTCGCGGTAGAGCACCGCCTGCACCACACTGGCGACCTCGCCGTGCTCCGGCGGCTCGGGGTCCGGCGGACCCGGCCGGGGCGGCTCGGGCGGCGGCGCGGTACGGCGCCAGACGGACCTGCGGGTACGGGGGCGCTCGGGCATCGCGGCTGCCTTCCGGTCGCGGGGGTCGAGCCTACGTCCGCGTGATCACAGCGCAGGATATACGGGACCCACGGCGCCCGGGACGACGGCCCGGGACCCGGCCCCGGCTGCGCGGGGCGGCGGGTGAGGACAGGAACTGTCCTCTTTCCCGGCTGGTGCCGTGACCGGCAAGGTTTGCCGGGAAGCTCGCGGCGTCCGGTGCGGTGCATCGCAAGGCGGAGCGTCGCCCGCGTACGGGGTGTACTCGGGTGATGCGACAACGCGGCGAGGTGCCGTGCCGGGCGTCGCGAGCCGGTGAACCTTTCCGGTCACGGCACTAGCTTGCCCTCCATGACGAACACCGGCCCCGTGCTCTCCGCCCGCGCCCTCAACCGCGCGACCCTCCACCGGCAGCTCCTCCTGCGGCCCGCCGCGCTGCCGGTGGGGGCGGCCGTCGAGCACCTGCTGGGACTCCAGGCGCAGAACGTGCGGCCGCCGTACCACGCCCTCGCCGCGCGGCTGGAGGGCTTCGCCCCCGAACGGCTGTCGGCGCTGATGGCGGACCGCGACGTGGTCCGGATCGTCACCCTGCGCTCGACCGTCCACACCCATACCGCCGAGGACTGCCTCACCCTGCGGCCGTTCGTCCAGCCCGCCCGGGACCGCGAGCTGACCCTCTTCCGCACCGGGCTCGCCGGCGTCGACCTCGACCGGCTCGCCGTCCTCGCCCGGGAGCTCGTCGAGGCCGAGCCGCGCACCATGAAGCAGCTGCGCGAGGCCCTCTCCGCCGAGTGGCCGGAGGCCGACGCGCAGTCCCTGGCCGTCGCCGCCCGCTGCCGGCTGCCCCTCGTCCAGGTCACCCCGCGCGGACTGTGGGGCAGGAGCGGACAGGTCGCCCTCACCACCGCCGAGCACTGGCTCGGCCGGCGCGCGCAGGAGCCGGCCGCCCCGGAGACCGTCGTCCGGCGCTACCTCGCCGCCTTCGGCCCCGCGTCCGTCCGGGACATGCAGACCTGGGCCGGACTCACCCGGCTGCGTCCGGCCTTCGAACGCCTGCGGCCCGCGCTCCTCACCTTCCGGGACGAGCGCGGCACCGAGCTCTTCGACCTCCCGGACGCCCCGCGCCCCGACCCCGACACCCCCGCCCCGCCCCGCTTCCTCCCCGAGTTCGACAACCTGCTGCTCTCGCACGCCGACCGCACCCGGGTGGTCCCGCCCGCCCTGCACGGCCGCGCCTGGCAGGGCAATCAGGCGTATCGCACCCTCCTCGTCGACGGCTTCCTCGCGGGCCTGTGGAAGCCGGCCGAGGACGCCCTCGTCATCGAGCCGTTCGGGCGGCTCACCCGCGACCAGCGGGCGGCGGTGACCGCGGAGGCGGAGCGCATGCTGCGGGTGCTGCACCCGGGGACGCCGTACGACATCCGGTTCGGCACCGTCGTACCCCGGTAGCCCCTGGACGGGGGCGGGGCATGGAAAGGGGGCGCTGCGGGCCGCTCGTGGAGGCTCGCAGCGCCCCCTGGTCTTCACCTGAGGGGTGCTCAGGACTTCTCGCGGGTCACTCGTCCGCCGGCTCGTCGCCTACGAGTTGACCTGCGCGGTGACGAGGCTGGAGAAGGTGGTCAGCCGGGTGTACACACCCGGGTAACCGGCCTCCGCACAGCCCTCGCCCCATGAAGTGATCCCTGCCAGGACGCCCCCGATGAGCAGGGGACCGCCGCTGTCGCCCTGGCAGGTGTCTACACCGCCGGATGTGTATCCGGCGCAAACCATGTCGGTCGCGACGAAGTCGGAACCGTAGGAGGAGCGGCAGCTGGAGTCGGACACGACCGGGACGGTCGCGGTCCGCAGCTGGTTGGAGGAGCTGCCGTTCTCCGAGGTGGTGCCCCAGCCGAGGATGCGGGCCGTGGTGCCGGCCGCGTACACACCGGTCTGGGACGAGGAGACGTACGACGCCGGGGTGTAGGACATCGAGGTTGCCAGGGTCAGGACGGCCACGTCGTCACCGTTGGTGGCGTCCGTGTAGTCCGGGTTGATCCAGATCTTGCTCACGCGGCTGACCGTGCCGTTGGTGCCGTTCAGATAGGTGCGGCCGCCGACGACCCGCACACTTCCGGTGGTCTCGCCGACCATGCAGTGGGCCGCCGTGACCACCTTGGTGGCCGAGACCAGGGTGCCGCCGCAGAACTGGTTCTGCGAGGCGTCGGTGATCTGCATCATGAACGGGTACGCCGTCGTGGTGGTGGTCGTGCCGCCGACGATCGGCTGCGGCGCTGCGACAGCGGTGGGGGCGCTGAGCAGAGCCGTCGCCGCCGCGGCGGCGGTGGCCGCGACGAGCGCCGCGGCCTTCTTGGCACGGTTGAGCGCGAACATGCGTCTCCTTGTGGGGATTTGCCGGTGGGGGATCGCGCGGGTGTGGTGTGGGGGGTGTGGTGCACGGGGGTCGCAGGACCGACCCCCGTGTGCCCGGCCGATCGGCACATCCCCAACGCTAGGCGCCGCAGCAGCCTCCTCCCAATGAGGGAACCCCCTAGGGGCGTCGGGGCAGGGAAAACCCTCGGTCGGTCCGCGGGCGCCCCTCGTCACCCCGCGTACGGCAGTTAACCCCCGTGTCGCTCACTTCGCGTGACGCCCCGCCGCCAGCCGGACGATGTCCACCCGGGAGCGGATCCCGAGCTTGCGGTAGACCCGGGTGAGGGTCGCCTCGACCGTCTTGACGCTGATGAACAGCCGTGCCGCGATCTCCCGGTTCGTCGCCCCCTCCATGACCAGCGCCGCCACCTGACGCTCCATCGAGGCCAGGCCTTCGAGGGCGTCGGAGGGCGGCGGCGGCCCCTGCGGGGGGACCGCCGCCGGCTCGCCCGCGCCCGCCGCCGCGGCCGCGTCGACCTGCCGCAGCCAGGGCAGCGCCCGGCACCGCCGGAACAGCCGTGCCGCCTCGTCGTACGACGTCGGACCGGGCCGTGGGGCGCGCAGCCGGGCCAGGGCGAACGCGGCCCGTGCCTCCTCCAGGCCGTATCCCAGCTTCGCCAGCCGGTCCTGAACGGACGTCAGCCGGGCCAGCGCCCCCTCGTGGTCGCCGTGCGCGGCCCGGACGAGGGCCTCCGCCCGGTCGAGGACCGCGAGGACGCTCTCCCGGCCGAGCCGCAGCGCCTGCTCGCGGGCGACGTCGATGACGTCCTGCGCCTCGCCCGGCTCGCCGACGCGGACCAGGGCCTCGGCGAGGTCGCCGTGCCAGCGGCCACGGGCCGGGTCGGTGATGCGCAGCCCCGTCTCCAGCTCCCGCACCCGGCGCAGCGAGCCGACCGCGGCCGCCGCGTCGCCGGCCACGAGCTGGGCGTGGCCCAGCGCGGCCAGGGCGCGCGAGAGGTACATCTGGTCGCCGTCCTCCTCGGCGCGGCCGGCGGCCTCCCGGGCGAGGACCAGCGCCCGGTCCAGGTCGCCGCCGGAGGCCTCGGCGAGCGAGGCGAGCATCGCGGACGCGCCGAGGCCGATGCCGGCGTCGCGGGCCAGCCTGAGGCTCTCGCGGGACAGGTCGAGGGCGCGTCCGCAGTGTCCGGAGCGCAGTTCGGTCTCGGCGAGGAAGCGCTGGAAGTGCACCTCGCTCTCCACCATGCCGCGCCGGCGCACCTCGCGCAGCAGCGCGGTGATGGTGGCGCGGGCCTCGGGCAACTGGTCGCTCATGAGCAGCCAGCGGAACCGGGCGGCGCCGACGCCGTTGTGATGGCACGCCACGTACGGGTCCTGAGGCTCCCTCAGCGCCCGTTTGATGGTGGCGGGCGCGTTCGGATGGCCCATCAGGGTCTCGGTGTGGGCCTGGAAGGACAGCGACATCAGCTCGGTGCGCCGGTCGCCGCCGCGCTCGGCCAGCTCCGCCGCGTGGGCGGCCTCCTGGCGGGCCTCGGAGAAGTCCCCCTCCACGATCAGCTTGCGCCAGGCCAGGTGGTAGTGGACCAGCGCCAGCAGCCGGGGGTCGTCGCCGGCGTCGGCGAGGGCCTGGGGGAAGACGGCGTCGACGTCGCCGAGGGCCTGCCCGGCGGACTCGATCACCACCTCCCAGGCGCGGATCCGGTCGGCGGCCACGGTGGCCCGGGTCAGCACCTCGCGGGCGATGTCCCGCGCCAGGTCCACCTCGCCGGCGGTGATCGCGTCCTCGGCCGCCTTCAGCCGGTGCTCGTCCGGGGCGGGGGTGCCGTCCGGCGGGGTGTGCCGGGCGGCGAGCAGCCCGAGGGAGGCGGCGACGGACGGGGCGCCGCGGTCACGGGCGAGGGCCGCGGCCTCGGCGAGCCGGGCGGCCACCTCCGGGTCGGTGCCGGTGGCGGCGAGGGCGAGGTTGCGGGCCCGCTCGATCGGGTCGGAGGCGGCGGTGGAGAGCGCGGCGTGCGCGGCCCGGCGCTCCTGCAGGGGCGCCTCCGCGTACAGCGCCGCCGAGATCAGCGGGTGCGCGAACCGTACGGCGGGGCCCTCGGGCTCGGTCGCCAGCAGACCGAGTGCGGCGGCCTGGGCGGTCTCGGCCTCGGCGTTCTCCCGGCCGGCCGCGTGCAGCAGGGCCAGCGTGGGGCGGGCGCCGGCGCTGGCCACCAGCAGGGTGCGGCGGGCCCCGTCGGAGAGCATGTCGAGGCGGCTGAGCACCAGGGCGCGCAGCGAGGTCGGCACGGGGAGCGGTTCGCCGGGCCGCGGCGGGGTCGGGTTCTCGCCGAGCGCCCGGCCGAGTTCCAGCGCGAACAGGGGGTTGCCGCCGCTGGTGCGGTGGATCTCGCGGACCGTGGAGCGGGGCAGATCGGTGTAGCCGCGGTGGTCGAGCAGGGCGGAGACCTGGGCGCGGGAGAGCGGGTTGAGGCGGACGGCGAGGGTGTCGGGCGGGGACGCGCGTAGATGGCGGTCGTACTCCTGGCCCTCGGTGCGGACCGCGCAGAGCAGCTGCACCGGGGTGTCGCCGAGGCGGCGGGCGGCGAAGCCGAGGAGTTCGGCGCTGGCCGAGTCCAGCCACTGGAGGTCGTCGGCCACGAGCAGGACCGGGCCGGAGGCCGCGAGGGCACGCAGGGCGGAGAGCACGGCGAGACGCAGGGCGAGGCCGTCGCGCTGCAGGGTGGACTCTCCGCGGCCGGTCAGGGCCGATTCCAGCGCGGTGCGCTGCGCCGTCGGCAGCTTGTCCGAGATCTGGTCCAGCGACCAGGCCGAACAGGTCGGCCAGGGCCAGGAAGGGGAGGTGGGATTCGGACTCGGTCGCCGAGCAGCGCAACACGGTGTGCGCGGCGTCGCCGTAATCCGCGGCCAATGCCCGCAGCACGGTCGACTTTCCTATTCCGGCGGGGCCGTGGAGCAGCACACTGCCGCCGCGCGCGAGCTGGTCACGGGCGGAGCCGAACAGCTCGTCCCTGCCTATGACCAGGTCGGGGCGGCTCCTGGCAGGCTCCTTGAAGTCCCGTCGCACGGTCACCGCTCCCTTCCGAGTGTCGTGTCCGGGCCAAATTCTAGGCAACGTCTCTTTGAAATTCGGGGAGACGGCCGGGTGAGGGAGATAACAACGTTACGCATAAGTAAATTCACTGCTGCGACGGCTGAATGAGTAGTCGTCGTGGCAGCCCCTCCCTGGCTTGAACCCAGCGGTCCGCACCTCCCGCGCTCCGGGTGCCGCGACAGGTGTGGGAGCACTCTTCCATGCCGTTGTTACCGACGGGAACCACTCGTGTCGGGCAAGACGGACTCGACCTACGGCAGGAGCCCCGACCGGCGGGCCGCCGCCACCGCCTCGCCACGGGTGTGGGCACCCAGGCGGCGCATCGCCGAGCGCAGATAGGCCTTCACCGTCTCCGGGCGCAGGCCGAGCCGCTCGGCCGCGGACGCGTTCGTCGCCCCCGCCGCCACACACGCGAGGACGTCCAGCTCGCGCGGGGCCAGCGCGACCCGCTCGGCGGCCTCGCCCGGCGTCAGCAGGCCGCACGCCTGGAGCAGCTCCGCCCGCAGCGCCGGGTCACCGATCCGCGGGGCCAGCGCCCGCAGCGCGGCATGCGCCTCGCGCACCTGCTCCCAGCCGGGCCCCGGCCCGGGCGCGGGGTTCGCAGCGGACCCCGGCCGGGCCTCGGCCAGCAGCCCGCGCGCCTCGTCCTCGACGACCAGCGCCTGCTCCACGTCCCGCGCCACGTCCACGGCCGCGCTCAGCGTGCGGTCGCCGAGCGGCTGGGCGGTGCGCAGGGCGCCGTACAGCACCCCGCGCACCCGGCGCCGTACCACCACCGGGATCGCCAGCACCGAGCGCAGACCCTCCTCGGCCACCGCCGCGTCGTACTCGTGGCTGATCTGCTGGGAGAGCGAGTAGTCGGTCACCGCGCACGGACGGGCCCGCGCGACCGCCTTGCCGCCCAGGCCGTTGCCCGAGATCACATGGAGGCCGCTGAGCGCGAACGTGGTCGCGCCGCTGAACTCGCTGATCCGCATCCGGGCACGCCCCGGCTCCACCAGGCCGCCGAAGGCGACCGGCAGCCCCGTCGTGCGCCGCAGGCGCGCCAGCGCCCCGCGGATCTCCGCCGTACCGGCTGGGTCTGCTGCCACGTCCTCGCCCTTTCCGCGTGGCTGGGGATGATCCCACACGTCACCCCTGCGCGCCGCACTCCCCCCGTTCGGGGGTAGTGAGACCTGCATCACGGATTACACGATGGCAGAGAGCCGCCCGGCAATGGCCCGGCACCTAGGAGGACATCGATGACGACGGCCACCGAGCAGTTCCGCAGGGCACGGGACTTCCTGCTGGAACACCGTGAGGACTACACCGCCGCCTACGAGGGCTTCGACTGGCCCCGCCCCGAGCACTTCAACTGGGCCCTCGACTGGTTCGACGTCATCGCGCGCGGCAACGACCGCACCGCCCTGCACATCGTCGAGGAGGACGGCACCGAGACCCGGCTGACCTTCGCCGAGCTGTCCGACCGCTCCGACCGGGTCGCCGGCTGGCTGCGCGGGCGCGGGGTCGCCGCCGAGGACCGGATCCTCGTCATGCTCGGCAACCAGGTCGAACTGTGGGAGACCGCGCTGGCCGCGATGAAGCTGCGCGCCGTCGTCATCCCCGCCACCCCGCTGCTCGGCCCCGCCGACCTGCGCGACCGCGTGGAGCGCGGCCGGGTCGCGCACGTCGTCGTGCGCGCCGAGGACAGCGGCAAGTTCGACGAGGCGCCCGGCGGCTACACCCGGATCGCGGTCGGCGGCGCGCCCGAGGGCTGGCAGGCGTACGAGGACGCGTACGCCGCGCCCGCCGGCTTCACCCCCGACGGACCCACCCTCGCCGACGACCCCCTGATGCTGTACTTCACCTCCGGCACGACCGCCCGCCCCAAGCTGGTCGAGCACACCCACACCTCCTACCCCGTCGGGCACCTGGCGACCATGTACTGGATCGGGCTCAAGCCCGGAGACGTGCACCTGAACATCTCCTCGCCGGGCTGGGCCAAGCACGCCTGGTCGAACCTCTTCGCCCCGTGGAACGCGGAGGCGACCGTCTTCATCCACAACTACACGCGCTTCGACCCGGTCCGGCTGATGGCGGAGATGGACCGGGCCGGTGTCACCACCTTCTGCGCCCCGCCCACCGTGTGGCGCATGCTCATCCAGGCCGACCTGACCCAGCTCGCCACCCCGCCCAGGGAGGTGGTGGCGGCCGGCGAGCCGCTCAACCCCGAGGTGATCGAGCAGGTGCGGCGGGCGTGGCGGGTGACGATCCGCGACGGCTTCGGACAGACGGAGACGGCCGTGCAGGTCGCCAACAGCCCCGGGCAGGAACTGAAGACGGGCTCGATGGGCCGGCCGAGCCCCGGCTACCGGGTGGAACTGCTGGACCCCGTCTCGGGCGCGCCCGGCGCCACGGAGGGCGAGATCGCGCTCGACCTCGCGGCCCGGCCGGTGGGCCTGATGACCGGCTACCACGGCGACGCGGACCGTACGGCGGAGGCGATGGCCGGCGGCTACTACCGCACCGGCGACATCGGCGCCCGCGACGCCGACGGCTACATCACCTACGTGGGCCGCGCCGACGACGTGTTCAAGGCCTCCGACTACAAGATCAGCCCGTTCGAGCTGGAGAGCGCGCTGCTGGAGCACGAGGCGGTCGCCGAGGCGGCCGTCGTCCCCGCGCCGGACGCGCTGCGCCTCGCCGTGCCGAAGGCGTACGTGGTCCTCGCGGAGGGCTGGCAGCCGGGTCCGGACACGGCGAAGGTGCTCTTCGAGCACTCCCGTGAGGTCCTCGCCCCCTACAAGCGCATCCGCCGCCTGGAGTTCGCCCCGCTGCCCAAGACCGTCTCCGGCAAGATCCGCCGGATCGAGCTGCGGGAGGCGACGGCCGTCGGCTCGGCCGAGGAGTACCGCGAGGAGGACTTCCGGTGACGGCCCTCTCCTACGCCCACGGCACCGGCGACACCGCCCTGCTCGGCGACACGATCGGCGCGAACCTGGACCGGGCGGTGGCCGCCTGGCCGGACCGCGAGGCGCTGGTCGACGTGGTCTCCGGACGGCGCTGGACCTACGCCCGGTTCGCCGCCGATGTCGACGAGCTGGCGTACGCCCTGGTCGCGAGCGGGATCGCCAAGGGCGACCGGGTGGGCATCTGGGCGGTCAACTGCCCGGAGTGGGTCCTGGTCCAGTACGCCACCGCCCGCATCGGGGCGATCATGGTGAACATCAACCCGGCCTGTCGCACGCACGAGGTGGAGTACGTCCTCAACCAGGCGGGGGTCCGCCTGCTCGTCGCCTCGCTGCGGCACAAGGGCAGCGACTACCGGGCGATGGTCGAGCAGGTGCGGGGCAGGTGCCCGGAGCTGGCGGAGACCGTCTTCATCGGCGATCCGAGCTGGCAGGCCCTGATCGCGCGGGCCACGCCGGTGCCCTTCCCGGACCTGTCCTGCGACGACCCCATCAACATCCAGTACACCTCGGGGACCACGGGTTTCCCCAAGGGGGCCACCCTCTCCCACCACAACATCCTCAACAACGGCTACTTCGTGGGCGAGTTGGTCGCCTACACCGAGCAGGACCGGATCTGCGTCCCGGTGCCCTTCTACCACTGCTTCGGCATGGTCATGGGCAATCTCGCGGCCACCTCGCACGGCGCCTGCGTGGTGATCCCGGCCCCCTCCTTCGAACCGCGGGCCACCCTGGAGGCGGTCCAGCGGGAGCGCTGCACCTCCCTGTACGGCGTGCCGACGATGTTCATCGCAGAGCTCAACCTCCCCGACTTCGCGACCTACGACCTCTCTTCCCTGCGCACCGGCATCATGGCGGGCTCGCCCTGCCCGGTGGAGGTGATGAAGCGGGTCGTGTCGGAGATGAACATGGCCGAGGTGTCGATCTGTTACGGCATGACCGAGACCTCGCCCGTCTCCACCCAGACCCGCCGCGACGACGACCTGGGCCACCGCACCGGAACGGTCGGCCGGGTCCTCCCGCACATCGAGGTGAAGGTCGTCGACCCGGCGACCGGGGTCACGCAGCCGCGCGGCGCTGCGGGCGAGCTGTGCACCCGTGGCTACAGCGTGATGCTCGGCTACTGGGAGGAGCCCGGCAGGACCGCCGAGGCGATCGACGCGGGCCGCTGGATGCACACCGGGGACCTGGCGGTGATGCGCGAGGACGGCTATGTGGAGATCGTCGGCCGCATCAAGGACATGATCATCCGGGGCGGCGAGAACATCTACCCCCGAGAGATCGAGGAGTTCCTGCACGGCCACCCGAAGATCCAGGACGTCCAGGTGGTCGGCGTCCCGCACGAGCGGTACGGCGAGGAGGTCCTCGCCTGTGTCGTCCCGGCCGACCCGGGCGACCCGCCGACCCTGGAGGAAGTGCGCGCCCACTGCGAGGGGCGGCTCGCGCATTACAAGGTGCCCAGCAGGCTCCAGGTGCTCCAGGCCTTCCCGATGACCGTCTCCGGCAAGGTCCGCAAGATCGAGCTGCGGCAGACGTACGGCTCCTGACGTCCCGACGGCCGTCGCCTCAGGCGCCTCGTACGCCCCGGGCACCTCGGGCGTCGAGGGCGGCGGCCGCCGCGTTCACGGGCTGCGGACGGCCCGCGCGGTCCAGCAGGAACAGCGGGACGCGCAGCCGGTCGGCGCCGGCCCGGGCCTCGTCGGCGTACCCGGCGAGGGAGAAGTACACACAGTCCGCGGACTCGGTCATCGCCGTCAGCCACAGGCACTCCACGTCCCGCAGCGCGGCCGGGCGCACGCTCGGATCGACCTGGGCCAGCAGTCCCGGCGCGGCCAGACCGATCCCCGAGGTGGGCCGCTGATCGGCCCGCCGGACCTCGCCGTGGCCCAGCCAGCGCAGATAGAGGGCGGCCGCGGTGACCGCGTCGAGGGCGGTCCGGATGGCGACGGACCGGAAGGCGGGCCGGTGCGGCACGGCCGCCTCCGGCACCGTCTGCAGCTCCGTCTCCGTCTCCGTCTCCGTCTCCGGGTCCGATTCCGGTCCCTCGGGGTCCGCGTGCCGGGGCCGGGTCCCGCCGGTCACCGGCAGCCGCAGTGCGGTGCCGCACGGGCAGCCCAGTTCCGGGTGCGGCCACTGGCCCTCGCGGCCGCAGGAGCCGCACTGCAGGGTGACCCAGTCCTCGTCCCAGGCGCGGTGCACGACGGCCGTCGGCGCCGCCCCCGGATCGAGCGCCGGGGCGACGGGGGCACCGCACGCGCACAGATAGGTCGGCACGGTGTAGCGGCGCTCCCGCCGACAGGCCGGGCAGCGCACCGGCACGCTCTCGGACATGCCCCCCATCGTCCTCCTCGCGCCCGCTCCTGTCCGTGTCTTGACGACCTTCGGGCACCCTTTCCCTTTCCTTTCCCTTCCCTTCCTCACCGGTCGGGCCGCCGACGCTCCGACGGCGCTACGCCGGTCGCTCTCCGTGGTGCTCCGACAGCCCCGGCCAGTCGTCGGGCCCACCGCCCTGCCACTCGATGAAGTCGCTCTCCTCGAGGTCGGTCACATACAGATCGGCCAGGCGCAGGATCTCGCTCACGTCGTCCGCGTGCGTGGCGATCCCCAGGGTCTCCTCGCCCTCGGTCACCCGCCGGGAACCGTCGAGGGCCGGTGGATGCACCACGACATGCGGATGCTCCGTTGGATGTGCCATGCCTTCAGCGTCCTGCCGGCGGGGCGCATCCGCACGCGGAGGGCGACGCGGTTGTCCTGGAGCGCGTTGAGCGCCGTACGGGAGGATCGGCGGATTGACGTCGAAGCGCCCGCCCAGGTCCGTTAAGGTCGGGGTCCTGGTGAGGCCGGTCGGAGAAGGTGTGGGGGCGCGATGCGACTGAAAGTGGAGTTCACCACCGAGCCCTTCGACCTCGACGAGGCGCCCGCGCACGCGCTGGTCGCCCGCGAGGTGATCGAGGCCGCCGGCCTGGACGGCGTCGACGTCGGGCCGTTCGGCAACACCGCGGAGGGCGGCACCGAGGCCGTGATCGCCGCGGTCGACGCCCTGCTGCGCCGCTCGCTCGGTGCGGGCGCCACCCGGATCACCCTCCAGGTCAACGTCGTGGACACGGCCGCCGACGGGGAGGGCGCGTGACCGGCGGCGACGAGCCCTTCATCGCGGCCGTGAAGCCGCTGGTCGACGCCATGGGCGGCGAGATGCTCCCGCCCGACGAGGCCGGCCCCGACGACGTGGTCCTCGCCTGGGAGGGCGCCGACGTGGTCGCCGTGCGGCTGCCGCAGCTCGCCGACTCCCTCGACCACATCCTGGCCGCCCTGGAGCGCAGGAAGGGCAAGCCCCTCGCCGACCTGGACCGCAAGGCCAAGCAGGAGGTCGTCCGGATGCTCGAGGCGCGCGGCGCCTTCTCCGTGCGGCACGGCGTGGAGACCGTGGCGAGCGCCCTCGGCGTGAGTCGCTTCACCGTCTACAACTACCTCAACCGGGAGAAGGGGGTCTGAGGCGCGGACCGCGCCGCGGGCCGCTCGCGGGGGCTCCCCGTAACCCGGAATTTTCAACAAAGTGTTGACGCCGCCTCGTGGGGAGGCGTTAGCTGACCTTGTGACTTCGACTCCGACGCCCCCGGGCCTGGCCCGGTTCAACGGCCTGGAGGAGCGCGCGGCCGCCGCCGCCCTCCACGAGGCGTGCGCGTCCGCCGCCTGGGGACGGCGCCTGCTCGCCGGCCGCCCCTACGCCGACGTCGACGCCCTGTACGCCGCGAACGACGCCGCCATGGCGGAGCTGACCGAGGCCGACCTGGCGGAGGCGATGGCCGGGCATCCGCCGATCGGACGCCCCGCCCCCGGCGATCCGGCCTCCGCCCGCGAGCAGCGCGGCATGGCCGGGGCCTCCGCGGACCTCAAGGCCGAGATGCTCGCCCTCAACCTGGCCTACCAGGAGAAGTTCGGGCAGGTGTTCCTGATCTGCGCCACCGGCCGTACCGGTGCCGAGATGCGCGACGCCGCCCGCGAGCGCCTCGGCAACACGCCGGAGCGGGAACGCGAGATCGTCCGCACCGAACTGGGCAGGATCAACCGCATCCGTCTCGCCCGACTCGCCGAAGAGGACTGACGCAGGATGAGCACCAGCACCACGGCCTCCGTGTCCACGCACATCCTGGACACCAGCGCCGGCCGTCCCGCCCGGGGCGTCGCCGTCCGCCTCTCCGCCCTCTCCGCCCTCTCCGCCCGGACGGGCGGGGCGGCGACGTGGCAGGAGCTCGGCGGCTCCGCGACCGACGCGGACGGCCGGTGCAAGGACCTCCCGGCGCTGCCGGAAGGAGTCACCCACGTACGGCTCGACTTCCTGGTGGAGCCGTACCTCGCCCAGAAGCAAGCCGATGCGCAGCAGGACGCCCCCGCGAACCGGGGCAGCGGTGCCGTGTTCTTCCCCGAGGTCGTCGTCACCTTCGCGGTGGAGCCCGGCGAGCACTACCACGTACCGCTGCTGCTCAACCCGTTCGGCTACTCCGTTTACCGAGGGAGCTAGCTAGATGCCCATCCTGGGACCGAACCAGTACGGCAAGGCCGAGAACCGGGTCGTGAAGATCACGCGGGACGGCGCCACCCACCACATCAGGGACCTCAACGTGTCCGTGTCGCTGAGCGGCGACATGGACGAGGTCCACTACTCCGGCTCCAACGCAAACGTCCTGCCGACCGACACCACCAAGAACACGGTGTACGCGTTCGCCAAGGAACACGGCATCGACTCCCCGGAGCAGTTCGGCATCCACCTCGCCCGGCACTTCGTGGCCGGCCAGGACGCCATCCACCGCGCCCGCGTCCGTGTCGAGGAGTACGCCTGGGAGCGCATCGAGCACTCCGGGAGGGGCGCCCACTCCTTCGTGCGCAAGGGGCAGGAGACCCGGCTCACCCAGGTCACCCACGACGGCTCGTCCTGGGAGGTCGTCTCCGGCCTCAAGGACCTGACCGTGATGAACTCGACCGACTCCGAGTTCCGGGGCTACGTCAAGGACGCGTACACGACCCTCCCCGAGGCCTCCGACCGGATCCTCGCCACCGACGTCTCGGCCCGCTGGCGCTTCGGCTGGAGCGACGACGCCGACCAAGCGCCGGACTGGGACGCGTCGTACGCTCAGGTGAAGGGGCATCTGCTGCGGTCCTTCGCCGAGACGTACTCGCGCTCGCTCCAGCAGACCCTCTACGCGATGGGCGCGCGGATCATCGACCACCGTGACGAGATCGACGAGGTCCGCTTCTCCCTCCCGAACAAGCACCACTTCCTGGTGGACCTGGCGCCGTTCGGGCTGAAGAACGACAACGAGGTGTACCTCGCCGCCGACCGCCCCTACGGCCTGATCGAGGCCACCGTCCTCAGGGACGGCCAGGAGGCGAGGATCCCGGCGGACCTCACCAACCTCTGAAGGACGGATCCATGGCAGCAGCCCTCCAGCGCGTCGTCATCGAGAACTGCGCGGTCGCGACCGTCGACGCCGACGACACCGAGTACGCGGACGGACACCTCGTCCTGGCCGGCAACCGCATCGAGGCGGTCGGCGCGGGCCCGGCCCCCGAGGGCCTGGACAACGTCGTACGCCGTATCGACGCCACCGGCCATCTGGCCACCCCCGGCCTGGTCAACACCCATCACCACTTCTACCAGTGGATCACCCGGGGCCTGGCCACGGACCACAACCTCTTCGACTGGCTGGTCGCCCTGTACCCGACCTGGGCGCGCATCGACGAGCCGATGGTCCGGGCGGCGGCCCAGGGATCGCTGGCGATGATGGCCCGGGGCGGTGTCACCACCGCCATGGACCACCACTACGTCTTCCCCCGCGGCTCCGGCGACCTCTCCGGCGCGATCATCGGCGCCGCCCGGGACATGGGCGTCCGCTTCACCCTGGCCCGCGGCTCGATGGACCGCAGTGAGAAGGACGGCGGACTGCCCCCGGACTTCGCCGTCGAGACCCTCGACGCGGCCCTCGCCGCCACCGAGGAGACCGTCGCCGAGCACCACGACGCCTCCTTCGACGCGATGACCCAGGTCGCCGTGGCGCCCTGCTCGCCCTTCTCCGTCTCCACCGAACTCCTGCGGCAGGGCGCCGAGCTGGGCCGCCGGCTCGGGGTGCGGCTGCACACCCACGGCTCGGAGACGGTCGAGGAGGAGAAGTTCTGCCACGAACTGTTCGGCATGGGCCCGACCGACTACTTCGAGTCCACCGGCTGGCTCGGCGAGGACGTGTGGATGGCGCACTGCGTCCACATGAACGACTCCGACATCGACGCCTTCGCCCGGACGGGGACGGGGGTCGCCCACTGCCCGTCGTCCAACGCCCGGCTGGCCGCCGGCATCGCCCGCGTCCCCGACATGCTCGCCGCCGGTGTCCCGGTCGGCCTCGGCGTGGACGGCACGGCGTCCAACGAGTCCGGCGAACTCCACACCGAACTGCGCAACGCCCTCCTGGTCAACCGCCTCGGCGCCCACCGCGAGGCAGCCCTGACCGCCCGTCAGGCCCTGCGGCTCGGCACCCACGGCGGCGCCCGGGTACTGGGCCGGGACCGCGAGATCGGCTCCCTGGAACCGGGCAAGCTCGCCGACCTGGTGCTGTGGCGGCTGGACACCCTCGCCCACGCCTCCATCGCCGACCCGGTCGCCGCGCTGGTGCTCGGTGCCGCCGCCCCCGTCACCGCGTCCTTCGTGAACGGCCGTCAGATCGTGGAGAACGGCCGGCTGCTCACCGCCGACGAGGACGCGATCGCCCGCACGACCCGCGAGGAGGCACGGCGGCTGGCGCGCATCACCGGGCGCGACTGACCGGACCACCGGCTGGGCGGTCCCCACCCGGCTCACGTCACGGGGCCGGCTCCTCCCGCATCGCCCGGACGCCCCCCTCACACCCGGCGCGGTGAAGCCAGCAGATAGCGGGCCCTGGTCCGGGGGTCGGTGTGCTCGCCGACGTGCCAGCCCGCCTTCTCCAGGGTCGCCGCACAGGCGCCCAGCGCCGCCTCGTCCGGGCCGCGCACGGCGACGGCCTCCGGCTGGGGGGTCGCCCGGACCCGGTAGCCGTCGGTCTCCGGCCCCGCGGGGCGGTGCCCGCCGGCCTCCAGGGCGAGGGCGGCGGCCTGCACCAGATGGGTGCGCTCCCAGCCGCAGGGGCGGTCCACCGATCCGTCCCGGTGGGTCATCCGGCGCAGCTCCAGCAGGCCCTCCCAGGCGCTGTGCACCTCGCGCGCCCGGGCCGGGCCGTCCGCACCGGTGTCCTCCTCGCCGCCGACCCGCGCGGCGAACGTCCCGGCGCCGGTCCCCTGCCGCGGCGGCGCGGCCCCCGTCGGCCCGGTCGCTGTGCCGGTCTCCGTGCCCGTCTCGGTCTCCCGCATCCGGTGGCCCGCCGGCGTCAGGAAGTGGTCGTGCGGCGGGCGTGGATGCCGGAAGGCGAGCCCCCGCCGAACCAGCGCCGCGAGCTGGGCCTCGGTGCCCCTGAGCCGGCCCGTGACCGGTTCGGCGGTGTCGATCACCCGCCGCTGCGCGGCGGTCGGCGGTCGGGTCACGGTCTCTGCTCCCCCCTGTCGGGTCCGGCCCGGCGACGGGCCCACTCGAAGGCTACGGCCCGGGTCTGACATTCCAGGCGGCGATCACGGGCCGCCCGTGCTCCGTGCCCAGCCGGCCCAGGGTGCCGGTGGTGAGCCGGAACAGCGCCCCGGCCGAGGGGGCGAGTCCCAGGTAGCGGGCGGTCAGGACCCGCAGGAAGTGCCCGTGCGCCACCAGTGCCACCTCCCCGTCGGCACCGGGCGCCCGCACCCGCGCGAGCACGCGGTCGGCCCGCTCGCCGACCTGCTCGGGTGTCTCCCCGGGATGCTCGGGCGGGCCGGGTGCCACCCCGTCGTCGAACAGGAACCAGCCGGGCCGTCCCCGCTGGATCTCGACGGTCGTGACGCCCTCGTAGCCGCCGTAGTCCCACTCCCGCAGATCGGGGTCGACGCGGGCGCCGTACAGTCCGGCCAGTTCCGCCGTCTCACGGGCCCGCCCCAGCGGGCTGACGTACGCGGTGCCGATCCGCAGCGATCCGATCAGCGCCGTCAGCCGCCGTGCCTCGTCCCGCCCGTGCTCGGTCAGCGGAACGTCCGTCCAGCCCGTGTGCCGCCCGGACCGCGACCACTCGGTCTCACCGTGCCGGACGAGGAGGAGATCGGCCACGTCTGTCAGCGTACGACGGCGGGGTCCGGGCCGCCTGCGCTGCCCGCGGTGCCCGTCCGGCCGGAGGCGGGGAGACGGACCACGGACCGGCGATACCGGCCAACCGCCGCGCGAATCGGCCGGAAGCCGCGTTGAGGATCACGCGCGGGGCTTCCAGCCTCCGTTGGCAGTCGATTGGAGGCGCTCTCTGTGGCTCGGGCACTGAACCTGCTGTCGGCGGCGGTCCTCGCGTCCGGCGTTCTGGTGGGCGTGAGCACGCCGGCGAACGCGGCGGACCCGGCACCCGAGGTCATCCCGATCGACCTTCTGCCGGCCGGCTCCTACACGGACGCGGCCCGCGAGGCGATCACGATCTGGAACACGGCGGTTCCGTCGATCGAGTTCGTCGAACAGGACACTCCGGCGGCGCTGCGGGTCATGGAGTACAAGACGGCCAGGGGCGTCCAGTCCCACGTCAACATCAAGGGCGCGGGCCGGGGGTGGGTCTGCCTCGAGGTCGGGGACGCCCAGTTGTACAAGCCGTCTCGGATCGTCGTCCACGAGTTGGGCCACATCCTGTCGCTGCCCGACCTCGGCCCGGGCAGCCCGTGCTCCAAGGTGATGTCGGGCGCCCGGGGAGGATCGGACTGCGTCAACGTCGAGCCGGACGCCGCGGAGAAGGCCGCCGTCAGGGACTTCTTCGCGGTCAACGACGTGGGCGACCGGGTTCCGTGGTGGGGGTCGGGACTCGCCGCACGGTGAAGCCCCGGCGTCCGGTCCCGCCCGGTGCGTGGGCACCGGGCGAGGCCGTCCCTACTGCCGGTAGCCGCTGAGGAAGCGTCCGATCCGCCCGATCGCCGTCTCCAGGTCCTCCGCGTGCGGGAGGGTCAGGATGCGGAAGTGGTCGGGCGTGGGCCAGTTGAAGCCCGTGCCCTGGACCACCTGGATCTTCTCCTGGAGCAGCAGGTCCAGGACGAACCTCTCGTCGTCGTGGATCGGGTGGACCTTGGGGTCGATGCGCGGGAACGCGTACAGCGCGCCCTTCGGCTTCACACAGGACACGCCCGGGATCTCGTTCAGCTTCTCCCAGGCCACGTTGCGCTGTTCGTGCAGCCTGCCGCCCGGCGTGGTGAGATCGCGGATCGACTGCCGGCCGCCGAGCGCGGCCTGGATGGCGTACTGGGCGGGCGCGTTGGCGCACAGCCGCATGGAGGCCAGCATGGTCAGGCCCTCCAGGTAGTCGCGCGCGTGCTGCCGGGGGCCCGTCACCACCAGCCAGCCCGAGCGGAAGCCCGCCACCCGGTACGTCTTCGACAGCCCGCAGAAGGTCAGCACGACCAGGTCCGGGGCGAGCGCCGCGGCCGAGTGGTGCACGGCGTCGTCGTACAGGATCTGGTCGTAGATCTCGTCGGCGAAGACCATCAGGCCGTGCCGGCGGGCGAGGTCGAGGATGCCCTCGACGATCTCCTTCGGGTAGACCGCGCCGGTGGGGTTGTTGGGGTTGATGATGACCACGGCCTTGGTGCGGTCCGTGATCTTCGAGGCCATGTCGTCCAGGTCGGGGTACCAGTCGGCCTGCTCGTCGCAGAGGTAGTGGACCGCCTTGCCGCCGGCGAGGGTGGTCACCGCCGTCCACAGGGGGAAGTCGGGGGCGGGGATGAGGATCTCGTCGCCGTCCTCGACCAGCGCCTGTACGGCCATCGCGATCAGCTCGGAGATGCCGTTGCCGAGGAAGACGTCGTCGACGCCGACCTCCAGGCCGAGGGTCTGGTAGCGCTGGGCCACGGCGCGGCGGGCGGAGAGGATGCCGCGCGAGTCGGTGTAACCGTGCGCCTTCGGCAGCATCCGGATCATGTCCTGGAGGATCTCCTCCGGCGCCTCGAAACCGAACAGCGCGGGGTTGCCGGTGTTCAGGCGGAGCACGCTGTGGCCCGCCTCCTCCAGCGCGTTGGCGTGCTCGACCACCGGGCCGCGGATCTCGTAGCAGACCTCGCTGAGCTTGTTCGACTGCCGGAACTCCATGCGCGCTCGCCCCTCCGGTTTCGTGTGTTGCTTGGTTTTACCAAGTTCGAGCTTGGAAAGTCCAACGACATGTCTAGACTGCGTCGCATGTCACCTCGTCGAAGCTACGACCAGTACTGTTCCGCCGCCCGCGCGCTCGACGCCGTCGGGGACCGCTGGACCCTGCTGATCGTCCGGGAGCTGCTCGCGGGCCCGCGCCGGTACACGGACCTGCACGCCGATCTGCCGGGCGTCAGCACGGACGTGCTCGCCGGCCGGCTGAGGGACATGGAACGCGACGGACTGGCCACCCGGCGCCGGCTGCCCCCGCCGGGTGCCGCCTACGTCTACGAACTCTCGCCGCGCGGACGGGAGTTGTTGCCGGTGCTCCAGGCGCTGGGCCGGTGGGGCGAGGGCGAACTCGGTGAGCGCCGCCCCACCGACGCGGTCCGCGCCCACTGGTTCGCCCTGCCCCTGCTGCGGGCGCTGGAACGTGAGGGGTTCAGGGACGTCCAGCTCGTCGAAGTCCACCTGGACGAAGGGGACTTCCACCTCCACGTCGGCGCCCAGGACGGCCCGGTCCACGGCGAGGGGCCCGCCCCCCGGGAGCCCGACGCCCGGCTGGCACTGGACGCCGCCACCTGCGCGGCCGTGGCCCGGGGGCAGTCGGGGGTGCTGGAGGCGGTGCGCGCCGGACGGATCGCCGTCAGCGGGGAGGGGACCCTCGCCAAAGCGTTGCGCGAGGCGTGACCCGCGAGCCGGCACCGGGGCCCGGTCGCGGGACCGGGTCGTACCGAAAGGCCCACCACCGCAGGGTGATGGGCCTCGGGTCGGGCGTCGGGAGTGCGGTCAGGCGCCCGGGGGTGGCGGTACGTGCCGTGGTCGTCCCGAGCCGCGTGTCAGCGTGTAGCTGCCGATGCCGGCCGGTGCGGCCGGGGTCGCGCGCCGGTCGCCGTCCGCGCCTGGCGGTCCGAAAGGCCCACCACCGCAGGGTGATGGGCCTCGGGTCGGGCGTCGGGAGTGCGGTCAGGCGCCCGGGGGTGGCGGTACGTGCCGTGGTCGTCCCGAGCCGCGTGTCAGCGTGTAGCTGCCGATGCCGGCCGGTGCGGCCGGGGTCGCGCGCCGGTCGCCGTCCGCGCCTGGCGGTCCGAAAGGCCCACCACCGCAGGGTGATGGGCCTCGGGTCGGGCGTCGGGAGTGCGGTCAGGCGCCCGGGGGTGGCGGTACGTGCCGTGGTCGTCCCGAGCCGCGTGTCAGCGTGTAGCCGCCGATGCCGGCCAGCGCGGCCAGGATCGCGCCGATCGCCGTCCACACCCAGCGGTCGGACCACCAGCCGGAGGCCCAGCCGTCGTCCGGCTCGATGCTGGACAGCACGGCCGTCGCCGACGAATCCTTCTCCTCCTGTGCGGACCTGGCGGCGATGCCCGGGACGAGCGGCTTCGCCAGCGAGCCGTCCACGGCCGCCGAGCCGCCGATGTCCTTGGAGTCGACGCGCAGTTCGGCGTTCACCGGCTGGCCCAGATCGGCCGCCTTCAGGCCGACGGCCGTCAGCCGGACGTAGTACGTGCCCGGCAGCGGATCGTTCGCCCAAGGCTCCGACCAGGCGCGGACCGTGCGCAGCACGCACGCCAGGTCCACGGTCGCCGCGTCCTGCGCGGCGGTGCGCGTCTGGGCGCCGTACTGGCAGGCCTGACGGCGCCGCAGACCGTCGTACACATCGATCTGCCAGGTCTGCGCGAGGTGCGAGTCGGGCAGCTTCACCGTCGCCTTCACGGTGGGCCGCCGGCCCGAGTCCGCCGGGAACGACCAGTACAGGTAGTCACCCGTGGAAGCGCTCGCGGTGGCCGTCTGACCCTGCTCGACCTCCGCCGCCGTACGGAAGGAGGTGCCCGCCGAGGTCGGCGCGGCGCTCTCGCCGGAGGGGCTCGCGGAGGGCGAGGAGTCGGCGGCGGCCGGTCCGGCCGCCAGGCCCAGCGCCAGCAGCGCGCCGCCCAGCACTCGTGTCATCCGCATCGGTGTCATCCGCATCGGTGTCATCCGCATCAGTTGGTCCTCCAGACCGCGACACGCCAGCGCGACAGCCAGCCCCAGATCAGTCCCGCGAGGAAGCCGGTCAGCACCAGCAGGCCGAGCAGCCACCAGCCGCGCCCGAGACCGAACGACGCCACGTCGCTCGCCTGCGACGGCGCGTCGACCACGTCCACGGTCAGCTCCACCGGCATACCGGGGGTGGTCTTCACCCCGGCGCCCGCCGAGAAGGAGTTCGTCACCTGGAGGCAGACCGTCTCGGCCGGGGCGTCCTCGTCGTCGCTCTCCGCCTTCGGGTAGCGCAGACCGGTCGAGACCACGTCGGTACGGCCGGTGCCCGCCGCCTCGCCGCGCACGATCTCCCGCCCGTGCACCGAGACCGCGCGCAGCAGCACCCCGTAGTCCGGGTTCATCGCCCGGTCGGAGGCCACGCTCACCGAGGCCCGCAGCTCCTGGCCCGGCTCGACGTCCACCCGGTACCAGCGCTCCTGGCCGAACTCCTCGCGGTCGGTGTACAGGCCCGACTTCAGCTCGGGCGCGGCCGAGCAGGAGTCCTTGCCCTCGACGGCGACCGGCGTCACCACCGGGTCGGCCGCCCGGTCCACCAACTGGTTGACCTTGTCGGTGAGTTCCTCGGTGTGTTCGACCGAGGTGTACGTGCCGCCGGTGGCCTCGGCGATACAGCTGAGCTGCTGGCGCATCTTCGTGTTGGGCACCAGGCCCAGGGTGTCGATGGTCAGGCCGATGCCCTTGGCCGCGATCTCGCGGGCCACCTCGCACGGGTCGAGCGGCGCACAGGTGTCCTCGCCGTCGCTGATCAGCACGATCCGCTTGGAGCCGGTGCCGCCGTCGAGGTCGTCGGCCGCCTTCAGCAGCGCGGGGCCGATCGGCGTCCAGCCGGTGGGGGACAGGGTCGCCACCGCCGCCTTGGCCTCGGTGCGGTCCACCTGGCCGACCGGGTAGAGCTGCGCGGTGTCCTTGCAGCCCGTCTTCTGGTCGTCGCCCGGGTAGTTGGCGCCGAGGGTGCGGATGCCGAGGAGGACGGTCTCCGGGGTCGCGTCCAGCACCTCGTTGAACGCCTGCTTGGCCGCGGCCATGCGCGTCCCGCCGTCGATGTCCTTCGTCCGCATCGAGCCGCTGACGTCGAGGACCAGGTCGACCTTGGGCGCGAGGGCGGTGGTCTCGTCGGCGGCCGCCCCGGCCGGGAACGCGAGCCCGGCCGAGAGCGCGGCGAGCAGGGCGCACACGCCCGCCGCCAGCCGTTGTGTTCTGATCATCGGCGGATCTTATTGATCAGGGGTGTCCCGCCACAAAACGGGGCCGGCAAGAGCGGGCGAACAGTGACCGGACATACCATCAGTTATTGTCCGAGTCGAGAGGGTTGGGCAGTCCGGCCCACTGGTCCCCGGGGGTGCCGGGCGAGAGCCGCATCAGCGTCAGCGCCTTCGCCGGCAGCGGCCGCTGGCACAGCGCCACCAGATCGGGGGTGCGCGGCAGGTCCCGTACGGCCGTGCCGAGCGCCGCCCCCAGGGCCGTGCCGCTGCCCGCCGTCGCCGCCAGCGACCCCGCCACCAGCGAGCCGAACAGCTTGCGCCGCAGTGCCGACTCGTCGTCGGTGAGGATCCGCGCGGGCAGCCCGTCGGGCAGCGCCACGCCGTGCCGGGCCAGCCGGGCGGGGCCGACGCGGATGTCGGCGAGATCGCGGTAGACCAGCCGCAACGGGGCCCCCGACGCCGACACCACGAGCAGCAGATTCTGGCCGTGCGCCTCCAGTGCCACCCCCAGCTCCAGCAGCCGCAGCCCCACGGCGAGCGACAGCCGGGCGAACTGCGCCGTCCAGGCCGGCGACGCGGGCAGCCCGGTGCCGGCGAGCGCGGCGACCGGGACGACGTGCTCGCCCGGACCGGCGTACACCGCCGGCGACTCCCGCAGCACGGCGGCGAGTTCGGGGGAGTGGGGGGTGGCCGCGCCGAGGGTGCGCGTGACGTGCAGCAGCCCGTCCGTGCGCGCGGCGAGCGTCTCCGCGAACGCCGACAGGGCCGCCGATGCGGCCACCGACCCCACGGAGATGTCCCGCACCGAGGACGTCAGCCGGGCGCTCAGCGAGGTCTTCACATGCGGCGCCTTCACCTGCGGCCCGCCCGGCAGCGCCAGCGTCCGCAGCGACATCAGGGGATGCGCCGGCAACTCCTGCCCCCCGGACCGCTTCAGGACATGCGCCGCCTGCCACGGATGCACCGGGATCAGCAGCCGCTCCCCGTCCCGCAGGTCCTCGGGCCAGCCACCCGACACCAGGCACTCCCCGGCCGGCACCGGTACCAGCCCCAGCCGCACCACCGGCCGGTGCTCCGGACCGTACGCTAGCTGCTCCGCGATCGAAAAGCCCGGCCGGGACCGGCAGTTGGGGTGGTACGGATGCCCGTCGACCACGCGCTGCTCCCACTCCCAGCCGTGCGCCGGCCAGGGGGACGTCACGGGCTCCTGCGCGGCCCGCGACAGCGCGAGCGAGGCCGCGCTGTGCCCCAGCTCGGCGGCGAAACCCCCGCCGTGGGGCACCGCCAGCGCCGTCATCAGGCGCGCCGGATCGTCGTACGCCACCGAGTCCAGCCGTACCTCGGTCACATACCCGGCAGTCGCGTAAGGGTCGGCGCGCGGGCCGTGCAGCCGGCGCCCGTCCGCCAGCTGCAGCACGAGCTCGTCCCCGCCGGGCTCCCGGCCGGTGATCCACGGCAGCGGCTCGTGCGCCAGGGCCCGCCACAGCCGGGTCAGCACGGCCGCCCGGGCGCCGGGCAGCGCAGCGGCGTACCGGGGGACGAGGTCCGGACGCAGCGCCGAGAGTTCGGCGGCCACCTCGGCCTCGGCGGAGTGCGGTCGGTCCACGGGTGGGCTCCTCGGAGTGCGGGTACGTCAGTCACGGAGGGGCCGCGACGACAGCGATACTGATCGTCTCCGCCCAGCAGAACCGTAGGGAACGAGTACACGCGTGGACGTCATCCCCCCGCCCGCCGAGGCCGCCGGGCCCGCCGACCCCGCCGTGGACGAGGGCCTGGCCGACGCCTGCGCGGTCGCGCCGCTGCTCAACTGTCTCCTGCGGGAGGTGGCCGAGCCGCTGCCCGGACCCCCCGGGACGGACGGCGGGCGGGTCTACCGGCTGCCCGGCACCGGCCGGCTGCTGCGGGTGCGCGGCACCCGCCGCCCCGCCGGACCCGAGCTGCGCGCGGCGGACTCCTGGCAGCCGCTCGGCCACGCCGAACTCGTCAAACTGGTCGCCGAGGAGCTGCGCCGCCACACCGGCCTCTCCAACCACGAACTGCCCGCCGAGATGATCGACAGCCGCGACGCGGTCGCCGCGCTGCTCGCCGCACGCACCCGTGCCACCCCGCCCGCCGACCCCTATCTGCTCTCCGAACAGTCCCTTGTCACCGGCCACTCCCACCACCCCGCCCCCAAGGCGCGCGGCGGCGGCCCGGTGGCCGGCTGGCTGCCGTACGCCCCGGAGGCCCACGCCCGTTTCCCCCTGGTCCTCCTGGCCGTCCGCGAGGACCTGGTCGTCGAGGAGGGGGACACCCGCGCGCTCGACGCCCTCGGCGAGGCCCCGGCCGGCTACCGGCTGCTGCCCGCCCACCCCTGGCAGCTCGACCTCACCACCCCGGAACTGGCCGCCGCGTTCGCCGACGGCCGCCTGCTGCGGCTCGGCACGACCTCCTTCGAGACCTGGCCGACGGCCGCCGTGCGCACCGTGTACGCGCCCGGCCGCGACCTGTTCCTGAAGTTCAGCCTCGATGTGCGCATCACCAACGACGTCCGCCGGCTGTGGCGGCACGACCTGCGGAAGCTGCGCCGCACCGACGCGGCCGTCACCCGTGCCTTCGCCGCCCTGGGCGGTCCGGCGGCCTGGCTCAGCGACCGCGGCTACCGCACCGCGTCCTTCGCCTTCGAGGAACTCGCCGTCCTGGTCCGCGACGGCCTCGGCGGCCCCGTGCTCCCCGGCGCCACCCCGCTGCTCGCGGCGGCCCTCACCGAGGGGTTCACGGGCAGCCCGCTCGACACCGCGACGGACCCGGCGGCCTGGTGGGAGGCGTATCTGCGGGCCGTCGTGCCGCCCGCCCTCACGGTCTTCGCCGAGCACGGCGTCGTCCTGGAGGCACACCTGCAGAACACACTGGTCGCCGTCGACGCGGCCGGCCTGCCGGTGCAGGCGCTGTTCCGGGACGCCGAGGGCGTCAAGCTCCTCACCGACGTGGAGCGGGCGGCCGGCTGGGAGCGGCTGGTGTACTGCCTTCTCGTCAACCACCTCACCGAGATCGCCGCCGCCCTCGCCGAGCGGCACCCCGGCCTCGACCCCTGGCCCGCCGTCCGCCGCGAGCTGGCCCGCCACCCCCTGCCCGAGGCGCACGCCCTGCTCACCGCCCCCACCCTGCCCGGCAAGACGAACCTGCTGCTGCGCTGGACCGGCGCGGACGGCGCGGACGCCCGCTACCTCCCGCTCCCGAACCCGCTGGCCTGTACATGATCTGAATTAAGGTGGGGCGTGTGCTGCGCGAAGTGACTGCCGTCCGATACGTGACCCCGCTGCGGTCCGGAGGCTCCGTGCCCGGAGTCGTCGAGGCCGACGACCTGGGCACCTACGTCGTGAAGTTCACCGGCTCCGCGCAGGGCCGCAAGGCGCTGGTCGCCGAGGTGATCGTGGGCGAGCTGGCCCGGGCCCTGGGGCTGCGCTTCCCCGAGCTGGTCCTGGTGCACTTCGACCCCGCGATCGCCGACGACGAGCCCCACCAGGAGGTCCGCGACCTGCACGGCGCGAGCGCGGGCCGCAATCTCGGCATGGACTTCCTGCCGGGCGCGAAGGACTTCACCCCCGAGGTGGCGAAAGCCTTCCCGGTCGATCCGCTGGAGGCCGGGAGGGTCGTCTGGCTGGACGCCCTGACGGTCAACGTCGACCGCACGGTCCACAGCTCCAACCTGATGGTCTGGCCCACCCTCGGCACCGTGCCGCCGCGCCTGTGGCTGATCGACCACGGCGCCGCGCTCGTCTTCCACCACCGCTGGGACGCCTCCGACCCGGCCAAGGCCTACGACTTCCGCCACCACGCCCTCGGCCACTACGGCCCCGACGTGCGCGCCGCCGACGCGGAACTCGCGCCGCGGGTGACCCGGGAGCTGCTGCGGGACATCGTCACCGAGGTCCCGGACGCCTGGCTGCTCGGCGAGGAGGGCTTCGCGACGCCGGACGACATCAGGACGGCGTACGTGGACTACCTCCACGCGCGCGTGGCGGCCTCCGCGGCCTGGCTCCCCACCGACTTCCCCTCGCGGGAGGAACTCGCCGCCGAGGAGGCCCTCAGGGCGGCACGTACCCAGCAGGGCCGTCCGGGCTGGCTCAAGCGGGTCCCCGACCTGCACGGCAAGCCGGCGGCCGAACAGGATTGGTCGGTGCACCTGGGATGAGCGACGTCCGCCGCGTGGAGATCGAGTACTGCACCCGGTGCCGCTGGCTGCCGCGCGCGGCCTGGCTGGCGCAGGAGCTGCTGACGACGTTCGAGGCCGAGCTCACCGAGCTGGCACTGAAGCCCGGCACGGGCGGGGTGTTCGTGGTCCGGGTGAACGACGAGGTCGTCTGGGACCGCCGTGAGCAGGGCTTCCCGGAGCCGACGGCGGTCAAGCGTCTCGTGCGCGACCGAGTGGCCCCGGGGAGGTCCCTGGGCCACTCGGACGGGCCGGAGTGAGCGTCAGCCCCTGAGCTGCCGGTACGCGGGCAGGGTGAGGAAGTCGACGTAGTCCTGGTCGAGGGCGACCTCCAGGAACAGGTCGTGCGCCTGCTGCCAGTGACCGGCGGCGAAGGCCTCCTCGCCCAGCTCGGCACGGAGGCCGGCGAGCTCCTCGGCCGCGATCTTCCGGGCCAGTTCCGGGGTCGCCTTCTCGCCGTTCTCGAACTCCACGCCCGCGTTGATCCACTGCCAGACCTGCGAGCGGGAGATCTCGGCGGTGGCCGCGTCCTCCATGAGGTTGAAGATGGCGACGGCGCCCAGGCCGCGCAGCCAGGCCTCGATGTACCGGATGCCCACCTGCACGGCGTTGACCAGACCCGGGTAGCTCGGCCGGGCGTCCAGCGAGTCGACCGCGATCAGTTCGGCGGCCTCGACCCGGACGTCCTCACGGAGGCGGTCCTTCTGGTTCGGCCGGTCGCCGAGGACCTTGTCGAAGGACTCCATCGCGATCGGCACCAGGTCGGGGTGGGCGACCCAGGAGCCGTCGAAGCCGTCACCGGCCTCCCGGTCCTTGTCGGCGCGGACCTTCTCGAAGGCCACCTTGTTGACCTCGGGGTCCCGGCGGGAGGGGATGAAGGCCGCCATGCCGCCGATGGCGTGCGCGCCGCGCTTGTGACAGGTGCGCACGAGGAGTTCGGTGTACGCGCGCATGAACGGGGCGGTCATCGTGACCTGGTTGCGGTCCGGGAGGACGAACTTCGGCCCGCCGTCCCGGAAGTTCTTCACGATGGAGAACAGGTAGTCCCAGCGGCCCGCGTTCAACCCCGAGGCGTGATCGCGGAGTTCGTAGAGAATCTCCTCCATCTCGTAGGCGGCGGTGATCGTCTCGATCAGGACGGTGGCGCGGACGGTGCCCTGCGGGATGCCGACGTACTCCTGCGCGAAGACGAACACCTCGTTCCACAGGCGGGCTTCCAGGTGCGATTCCGTCTTCGGGAGGTAGAAGTACGGGCCCTTGCCCAGGTCGAGCAGCCGCTGCGCGTTGTGGAAGAAGTACAGCCCGAAGTCGACGAGGGCGCCGGGGACCGGTGTGCCGTCCGCGTCGACCAGATGGCGCTCGTCGAGGTGCCAGCCGCGCGGGCGCATGACGACCGTCGCCAGCTCCTCGGCCGGCCGCAGGGCGTACGACTTGCCGCTCGCGGGGTCGGTGAAGTCGATGGCGCGGGTGTAGGCGTCCGCCATGTTGATCTGGCCGAGGATCACGTTCTCCCAGGTGGGCGCCGAGGCGTCCTCGAAGTCCGCGAGCCAGATCCGGGCCCCCGAGTTCAGGGCGTTGACGGTCATCCTGCGGTCGGTGGGGCCGGTGATCTCGACCCGGCGGTCCTCCAGGGCCGGCGGGCAGGGCGCCACGCGCCAGGAGTCGTCGGCGCGGATCGCGGCGGTCTCCGGCAGGAAGTCGAGCGCGGAGGTACGGGCGATCTCGGCGCGGCGCTCCGCGCGGCGGGCGAGGAGTTCGTCGCGGCGCGGGGTGAACCGCCGGTGCAGCTCGGCCACGAAGGCGAGGGCGGCCTCGGTGAGGACCTCCTCCTGCCGCGGCAGGGGCTCGGCGTCGACGATGGCCAGCGGGGACGGCGCTGGTGCGGACATGGAGTCACTTCCTTCAGCGAGCGTGGCACCAGGTGCCCTGGTAAAAGTGGATACTAGTTTCCTCATCGTGGAAGTTCAATGGTTTGTTGATCTCAGGGCGCCTCCGGATCGGGGCCCAGCCGGGCCAGGTCCCCGGGGGTGTCGATGTCGTACGGCAGGCCCGCGTCACCGCACTCGACGAGGACCACCTCGGCCGCGTGCGCCGTCAGATACGCGCGCGCTCCCTGGTCGCCCCGCGCGCCCCGTGTCACGCCCGCCCAGTGCGCCGCCCCGAAGAGCACGGGGTGACCGCGCACGCCGTCGTAGGCCGCCGCCGCCAGCGACCCCTCCCCCTCGTACGCGGCGAGCACCCGGGCCGTGGCCTCCACCCCGATGCCGGGCTGGTCGACGAGGGACACCAGCGCCGCCCGTGCGCCCGTCCCCGCGAGCGAGTCCAGCCCGGCCCGCAGCGACGTGCCCATGCCCTCCTCCCACCGCGGGTTCTCCACCAGCACGCACCCCGCCAGCCGCGCCCGCTGCCGTACGTCCGCTGCGGCGGCCCCCAGGACCACGTGCACGCGCGTGCAGCCGGCCGCCCGCAGCACCTCCGCCGCATGCTCCACCAGCGGCCGCCCCCGGTGCGACAGCAGTGCCTTCGGGCGCCCGCCGAGCCGCCGCCCGCCCCCCGCCGCCAGTACCAGCCCGGCGACCTCTTCCACGTCGTACGTCATGGCTCCTGCATACCGCACGCGGCCGGGGCGCGCGGATCACGCTGTGCAGCAAGTCGGTGACGCAGCGGACTGGCGCCCAGGGCCCGAGGTGGCGTTTACTGGGCGCCCGCGGCGTCCGGGGCCCGATCGGCACCCGGCGCGGAACGTGCACGCGTACAACGGGGTGCGAGGGGGAGGCTGCGTTGCGGAGCGTGGAGCAGAGGCCTGTGACCGGCAGCGACAAGGATCCTCGGGTGGTGGAGCTGCGCTCCGCCGTGTCCCGGCTGCGCCGGGAGCTCGCCGCGCACCCGCCGGAGTTCCGGGACCGGGACATCGCGGAGGAGGAACTCGCCGCCCTGGACGCCATGGCCGCCGGCGGCAGCCCCGAGATACCGCGCCTGCGGCGCTCCCTGCTGCTGATCGCCGGTGCCATCGGCTCGGTCAGCGCCCTCCATCAGGGCCTCACCCAGGTCCGCAGGGCGGTCGACCTGTTCGCCGAGCCGCCGCGCGGCTGAGCGCCCCCCCGGCGGGACGGCCTCCCGGGCGGGCCGCGGCCCTCAGACCGCCGGGCCCGGGGTGGTCAGGGCCCGGGAGAGGTCCGCGGCCACCTGCTGGAGCACCGGGACGATGTGCTGCGTCGCCGCGTCCGTGACGCGGCCCGCCGGGCCGGAGATGGAGACGGCCGCCGCGGTGGGGGAGCCGGGGACGGACACCGCGAGACAGCGGACGCCGATCTCCTGCTCGTTGTCGTCGACCGCGTAGCCCGCCCGTCGCACGTCCGCCAGGGCCGCGAGGAAGGCCTCCGGCGTGGTGATCGTCTTCTCGGTCGCGGCCGGCATGCCCGTCCGGGCGAGCAGCGCGCGCACCTCGGCGTCCGGGAACCCCGCGAGCAGGGCCTTGCCCACCCCCGTGGAGTGCGGCAGCACCCGCCGCCCCACCTCGGTGAACATCCGCATCGAGTGCTTCGACGGCACCTGGGCCACGTACACGATCTCGTCCCCGTCGAGCAGCGCCATGTTCGCCGTCTCCCCGGTCTCCTCGACCAGGCGGGCCAGATAGGGGCGGGCCCACGTGCCGAGCAGCCGCGACGCCGACTCGCCGAGCCGGATCAGCCGCGGGCCGAGCGCGTACCGGCGGTTGGGCTGCTGACGGACGTACCCGCAGACGACGAGCGTGCGCATCAGCCGGTGGATGGTGGGCAGCGGCAGCCCGCTGCTCACCGACAGCTCGCTCAGCCCGACCTCGCCGCCCGCGTCCGCCATCCGCTCCAGCAGGTCGAAGGCGCGCTCGAGGGACTGGACCCCGCCGCCGGCGGACCGGGCGGAATCGGAGGTGCTGGCGCTCGACGTCGGCACGGCGCGTTCCTTTCGACACGGGCGGGAGGAGCTGAAGCCTACCCGGCGGTCGGTTGACTCCCCGGTCGTGCGTAGCTACGTTCTGACGGTTGGAATTATCTTTCCACTTCATGGAAACGTCCAGAGTGGCGGCGGTGGGGGCACCCTGGAGACGGGGCACCCTTGACGCTCGGGAGGCGGCGGGGAAGACTCCTTCAACAGAACGTTGAATTCCGTTACGCGGAAGTAAACGGCGGCAGAGAGGGGTCCGGGTGTCCGACGCTGAACTGGTGCTGCGCTCGACGCGCGTCATCACCCCCGAAGGGACGCGCGCCGCCTCGGTCGCCGTCTCCGGCGGGACGATCACGGCCGTGCTGCCGTACGACGCCCCTCTCCCCGCGGGGGCCCGCCTGGAGGACCTCGGCGACGACGTCCTGCTGCCCGGCCTGGTCGACACCCATGTGCACGTCAACGACCCCGGCCGCACGCACTGGGAGGGCTTCTGGACCGCCACCCGCGCGGCGGCGGCCGGCGGCATCACCACCCTCGTCGACATGCCCCTCAACTCGCTGCCGCCCACCACGACCGTCGACCACCTGCGCGTCAAGCGGGAGGTCGCCGCCGACAAGGCGCACATCGACATCGGCTTCTGGGGCGGCGCCCTGCCCGACAACGTCAAGGACCTGCGTCCCCTGCACGACGCCGGTGTCTTCGGCTTCAAGGCGTTCCTGTCCCCGTCCGGCGTCGACGAGTTCCCCCACCTCGACCAGGACGGACTGACCCGCTCCCTGACCGAGATCGCCGGCTTCGGCGGCCTCCTCGTCGTCCACGCCGAGGACCCGCACCACCTCGACGCCGCACCGCAACAGGGCGGCCCGCGCTACGCCGACTTCCTGGCCAGCCGCCCCCGCGCCGCCGAGGACACCGCCGTCGCCGCGCTGATCGACCGGGCGAGACGCCTCCACGCGCGCGTGCACGTGCTGCACCTGTCCTCCAGCGACGCGCTGCCGCTGATCGCGGCCGCCAAGGCGGAGGGCGTCCGCATCACGGCCGAGACCTGCCCCCACTACCTCACCCTCACCGCCGAGGAGGTCCCGGACGGCGCCAGCGAGTTCAAGTGCTGCCCGCCCATCCGCGAGGCCGCCAACCAGGACCTGCTCTGGCAGGCCCTCGCCGACGGGACCGTCGACTGCGTGGTCACGGACCACTCCCCGTCGACGGCCGACCTGAAGACCGGCGACTTCGCGACGGCCTGGGGCGGCATCTCCGGCCTCCAGCTCAGCCTCGCGGCGGTCTGGACCGAGGCCCGCCGACGCGGGCACGGCCTGGAGGACGTCGTCCGCTGGATGTCGGCGAACACCGCGCGGCTCGTCGGCCTGGACGCCCGCAAGGGGGCCATCGAGGCGGGCCGTGACGCCGACTTCGCCGTCCTCGCCCCCGACGCGCGCTTCACCGTCGACCCGGCCGCCCTCCAGCACCGCAACCGTGTCACCGCGTACGCCGGCCGGACCCTGTACGGCGTCGTGCGCTCGACCTGGCTGCGCGGTGAACGCATCGTCGCGGACGGCGAGTTCACCGCACCTAAGGGCACCCTGCTCACCCGCACCCCCTGAGCGCATCCGCACCGGCCGATCCCGAAAGGCACACCCCGTGGCAGCGATACCGACGTTCACCGGCGACGCGCACCCCTACGGCGGCGGCGACCCGTACGCGGACTACCGCACCGGAGACTTCCCCTTCACCCACCTCGCCGACCTCGCCGACCGGCAGCTCGGCGCCGCCGTCGTCGCCGCGAACGACGAGTTCTTCGCGGAGCGCGAGAACCTGCTGCTGCCCCACCGCGCCGAGTTCGACCCCGAGCGCTTCGGCCACAAGGGTAAGATCATGGACGGCTGGGAGACCCGGCGCCGGCGCGGGGTGTCCGCCGACCACCCCTGGCCCGCCGCCGACGACCACGACTGGGCGCTGGTCCGCCTCGGCGCGCCCGGGGTGATCCGCGGGATCGTCGTCGACACCGCGCACTTCCGCGGCAACTACCCGCAGGCCGTCTCGGTCGAGGGCACGTCCGTCCCCGGCACCCCGTCCCAGCGGGACCTCCTCGGCGACGACGTGAAGTGGACGACCCTGGTCCCGCGCACCCCCGTCGGCGGCCACGCGGCGAACGGCTTCGCCGTCTCCGTCGAACAGCGCTTCACCCACCTGCGCGTCAACCAGCACCCCGACGGCGGCATCGCGCGCCTGCGGGTGTACGGCGAGGTCGTCCCGGACCCCGCGTGGCTCGCGCTGCTCGGCACCTTCGACGTCGTCGCCCTGGAGAACGGCGGCCGGGCCGAGGACGCCTCGAACCGCTTCTACTCACCCCCGTCGAACACCGTCCGCCCCGGCCGCTCGCGCCAGATGGACGACGGCTGGGAGACCCGCCGACGGCGCGACCGGGGCAACGACTGGATCCGCTACCGGCTGGTCGCCCAGTCCGTGATCCGCGCCGTGGAGATCGACACGGCGTATCTGAAGGGCAACAGCGCCGGCTGGGCATCGGTCTCCGTCCGCGACGGCGACGACGGCGACTGGACCGAGATCCTGCCCCGCACCCGCCTCCAGCCCGACACGAACCACCGCTTCCCCCTCCCCGCCCCCGCCGTCGCCACCCACGCGCGCGTGGACATCTACCCCGACGGGGGCATCTCCCGCCTCCGCCTCCACGGCACCCTCACACAGCGGGGCGCCGGCCACCTGGAGGCCCGCCACCGCGAGCTGAACGGCTGACCTCCACCTCGCACCCGCGGAGCGGAACTCTTCCCTCCGCCTCCCGCGTTCTCTCTCCGTGACCCTTCAGCAAGACATTGTCGGCAACGCCATGCAGATGGCGGTCGTCAACCTCGCCCCCGGCCAGACCGTGTACTGCGAAGCCGGAAAGTTCCTGTTCAAGACCACGAACGTGACCATGGAGACCCGCCTGGGCGGCCCCTCCGGGAGTGGCGCGCCGCCGCAGAACGGCGCCGGTAGCGGCGGCGGCATGGGCGGCATGCTCCGCCAGGCCATGGGCACCGCCATGCAGGTCGGCCAGCGCGCCCTCGCGGGGGAGTCCCTGGCGTTCCAGTACTTCACCGCCCGGGGCGGCGAGGGCACGGTCGGTTTCGCGGGCGTCCTCCCGGGCGAGATGCGCGCCCTGGAGCTGAACGGCACGCGCGCGTGGTTCGCCGAGAAGGACGCCTTCGTCGCCGCCGAGTCCACCGTCGAGTTCGGCATCGCCTTCCAGGGCGGGCGCACCGGCATGAAGGGCGGCGAGGGCTTCGTCCTGGAGAAGTTCACCGGGCACGGCACGGTGATCATCGCCGGCGCGGGCAACTTCATCGACCTCAACCCGGCCGACTTCGGCGGCCGCATCGAGGTCGACACCGGCTGCGTGGTCGCCTTCGAGGAGGGCATCCAGTACGGCGTCCAGCGCGTCGGCGGCCTCAACCGCCAGGGCCTCATGAACGCGGTCTTCGGCGGCGAGGGCCTCTCCCTGGCCACCCTGGAGGGCAACGGCCGCGTCATCCTGCAGTCCCTCACCATCGAGAGCCTCGCCAACGCCCTGAAGAAGGCCCAGGGCGGCGACAAGCAGGGTCCGACGGGCGGGCTGTTCTCGACGAACGCGGGCTGAGAGCGGGACGGACGCGAGCCGAGTGCGGACGCCCCACCCCACCCCGGGACGGCGCCGCGCACGGCTGCGGCCGTTAATTCGCGGAAAACTCATGGGACGGGACGGGAGATTCCGGTGGCGTTGTCATTGACATGTCAGCGTCTACGCGCGTCATCATGAAGCCATGAGATTCCCCCCACGCGCGTGCGCCACGCTCGACCCGATCGGCCACGACTGCTGAGTCCCCCCACGGACCGGCCCGAGGAACGGCGCGAGCGGCCGGGCAGCCGGGTCCCGACCCGCCGCTGATCCCGTCCCCCCTTCGCCCCGCGGCCCCCCACGCACCACGGCCGCGGGGCGAGGCATGTCCGCCCGCACTCTGCTCGCACTCTCCCCGCCCTCGCCCTCCCCAGAGGGGAAAAGAAAGCCATCTCGGCATCCGGCTGGAGAAGCAGGCGCTGCCGCCCCGGCTGGACGGACTGCTGCACGTGGCCGGTGTTGCCGAGTCGGGGGCGGGTCGGTGAGGTCGGTGCCGGGAGCGCACGCTCGCCGTCAACCTCGCCGCTCCGGCGGAGCTCACCCGGCTGCTGCTGCCCGCGCTGCGGGCGGCCCGCGGGCAGGTCGTCTTCATGAGCTCGGGAGCGGGCGCGCACGCGCCTCGGCGCCTACGCGGCGCCCGACTGATCGTTTCAGGGTCGGCCGAGCTGGGCGGGGACACCGGGCACACGAGGGGCACACGGTCGGCGGCGCGTGCGCCGGGCGCACACGCGAATTCCAGAACGCCCGCTGTGACCCCATGCGCCCCTAGTGGGCGGCTAGTGGGCAGCGCGGCGCTGAACCGACGATGACTCTCGGTTCAGATGGCCCGTCACCCGACGGAGCGTCATCAGCCGGGCCGGGGGTGCCCCGGCCTCACCATGCCGGGTCAGCCGGTTCGGCGGACCCGGGCGTCTTCCGGAAGGACATCCATGTTACGTGGGTCCACCGCCCTGTTACGCCTGCTGGTGCCGACGGCGCTCGCCGCAGGCGTCATCGTGCCGCTCTCGGCAGGCGTCGCCTCGGCCGCGCAGCCGATATGCCTGAGCGGCACCCTTCAGTTCGACTACCAGTCGGCCGAGGCGGGCTCCACCAAGCCGACCCTGAGCCGGGCCGCTCGCAACGCCTCGGTCGAGCTCTGGGGCCGGGAGAGATCGACCGACACCGACCACAAGCTGAACACCGACACCCAGCTGACCGGTGCGGCCGACGGCTCGTTCAACCTTTGCTACACCCCGGTCAACACCACCGCGATGGACCATCTGTTCGTGCGCTTCGCCACCCGCAACAACCAGGTGTGGCGGGTCGCCGACTCCACCGGCACGGTCTACACCTACAACACTCCGACGCAAACGAACGTCTCGGCGAGCGTCAACCTCGGTACCGTCAAACCGACCAGTGCAGCCCGCGCCTGGCACGCCTTCGACACCGTCAACCTGCTCTGGTCCCGCCGGGCGAACTCCACCACTCCCTGCTGGACGGCTGCCGAGACGAACGCCGCGAACTGCACCACGCTGACGCTGCGCTGGCAGGCCGGGTCCACGGACGGCCCGTGGTACGACCTGTCGAACACGGTCCACCTGGCCGATGCCGACCCGGACTCCGAGCACACCGTGCTGCACGAATCCGGACACTTCTTCCAGCATCGGTTGTACAACGGCACGTTCCCGAACGTCACCAACTGCACCCCGCACTACATCGAGAAGACGTCGTCCGCCACCTGCGCCTGGACCGAGGGCTTCGCCGACTCGGTGGCCGCCTACCTGTTGGGCGACCAGCGCTACGTGTGGCCGGACGGCTCTTCCTACCCGTTCACCGCCGCCGCGGGCTGGCAGACCGGCGACAACGTACAGGGCAACGTGGACGGCGCGCTGCTCCAGCTGTGGAACCAGGTGGACGGCAGTTGGGACCGCTCCATCACCACCCTGGCATCGCACACACCCGCGACCTTCGCCGACTGGTTCAAGAACGTCCGCCCGACGGCCGTGCCGCCGCTGTCCACCACCGGCGCCGCGCTGACAGCACTGGACACGCACGCCATCAACTACGGTCCCACGGTGGTGGGTGACAACGCCTACCACGCGCTCAGCAACGGCGGCGGCGTCGCCCTGCAGCGTGGCGGGACCTGCAGCGGCAGCATCCCGTCAGTGGGCGAGTTCGCCGCCCTGGACACCTCACGGGCCTCGCAGCGCTGGAAGTTCACCGCCAACGGCGACGGCACCGTGCGGATCTACGACAGCTGCCTGGTCCCGCTCTACCTGACCGCACCGACCACCGCCGGCGGCCAGGTCTCCCTGCAGGCCGTCTACCTCGGCGGGGCCAACCAGCGCTGGCAGGTAACCCAGAACGCCGTCGGCACATACACCCTGACCAACCCGGCCACCGGCTTCGTCCTGGACGGCAACGCGACGGCGGGCCAGGCTGTCACCGCCAACACCGCTTCCGCCGGATCGGCCGGCCAGAACTGGGCATCGGTGTTCTCCATCTCCTGATGACGCGCCCTGCGGGTGGTGCGGCGACGATTCGGCACAGCCCCCTTGCATGCGACGGCCGTCGCGCACCTCTCCAAGCAGCGAGACGTGTTCAACGAGAGGACGCACGACGGCCTCGCCTCAGCACGACTTACTGATCGTTTCCGCAGGAACCGGGGTGTGGGCCTTGCGCTCGGCGATCTTGGTCGGCAGCGATCTGATGCTGCGTCCGGGCTGCTGAGCCGGTTCCCGCCCGTGCCGGGCCCGTCGTCGCCGGGTCCGGCCGTGCCGGTGTCCCAGATGCCGACCAGATCGTCGTAGAAGGGGACTTGGGCCAGCAACGCGTCATGCGTGCCGACCCGCGCGCGCCGCCCGTCCCGCAGGAGCACCCTGTCTGCGCGGCGGGCGAGAGATGGACCCGCGCCGGCGCGACGAGCTGCCGCTCGCCCGAGGACAGCCCGGCCGGGTCCACCGGGCCGTCGATCCCGCCCAGCCGCCGTACGACCTTCTGCGTCCGATACCGGGGTTTCCAGAAATGCGGTCGGCTGAGCGAAGGCGGTGCGCGACCGGACGGGTGCGCGCTCTGGTGGGTGCTCCCGTCGGCGCCTCACCGGCTCGCCCGCCCTCTGGCCGCCTGGCCGCCTGTCCGTCCCGAATGGGTGCTTTGGGCAGCGTTTCGGACGGCAGGCGCCGAAGTATCGATTCGGCGAACGGGTGCGCAATGTGGAGGGCGTGTGCGCTTTGTGTGATTGAATCATGCGCAACTCGGCCAGGTGGCTTGATCTGATCGACCGGATCCCCCGTGTCCTGCATCCCCTATCAGGACTGCCGGGCGCCCGGGTCAGGGCCACCGGCCGAGCCGAAACGCACGTGAAGGGACCCTCGATGACCGCGACCGTCTCCAACTTCTACTACGGCGCGGTGACCCCGGTTTCCGCGTACCTGATGGCCTGTCTGGGTGCCGCGCTCGGGCTGCGGTGCACCACGAGATCGCTGCGCCGCCCGGACCGCCGGGCCGCCTGGCTGGCGCTGGGCGCCGTCGCCATCGGCTGCGGCATCTGGACCATGCACTTCATCGCCATGATCGGCTTCAGCGTCCAGGGCGCCCTGGTCGGCTACGACACGACGAAGACGCTCCTCAGCCTCGTCGTCGCGATCGTCGTCGTCGCCCTCGGCGTGTTCCTCGTCGGCTACCGGGGCGGCTCCCCGCTGAACCTGGCGACGGCGGGCACGGTCACCGGCCTCGGCGTCGCGGCCATGCACTACCTCGGCATGGGCGCCATCCACACCAACGGCACCCTGCACTACGACGCCGTGACGGTGGGACTGTCCGTGGCGATCGCCATCGGCGCCGCCACCGCGGCCCTCTGGGCGGCGGTCTCCATCCACAAGCTCTGGGCCAGCCTGGGCGCGGCCCTGGTCATGGGCGTGGCCGTGACGGGCATGCACTACACCGGCATGGCCGCGGTCTCCGTCCACCTCACCGGCACGTCCGCCGTCGCCCAGTCCTCCACCAGCCTCCTGTCCTTCCTCCTCGTCATGCTCGCCGGCCCCCTCGCGGTCCTGCTGATCGCCGCGGTCATCGTCATGTTCGACCCCGACATGATGCTCGGCGACGACGACTTCAACCCCGCGGCGCCCGCGGCCCCGTACCAGGCCGCCGACGACCACTCCGCGCGGCCGTCGCAGCACTACGGCTCCTGGTAGGCGACGCCCGGGACGTGCTGCCGGTCAGTCCGGCCCCCGGCTCTCCGCGGCCGCGAACAGGGTGAACGCCAGCACCACCAGCGCCCCGCTCACGTACACCTCGTACCCCTCCAGGAAGCCGACCCGCTGCACGAGTCCCACCCGCCAGGGGGTGAACTCGTGCACCAGGCCCAGGACTCCCTGCACCAGGGCGAGAAAACCGAGCACCTCCAGGAACTCCTTCATGGCGACGAGCCTCACCGCGCGGGGCCGTCGTGCGCATCGGCCCTGGGGCGGGGCGGCCGGGGCGGAAGGCGCGCCGCGGCCGGGCGGGACGGGCCGAAAGTAGACGAGGGCGCGACCTTCGTCGAAGTCCGCGCCGACAGGCAGGTACCGGCGCTCCCCGCTGCGTAGATTGGTCGGTCATGAGGGGACAGGACGGCGCGGCAGGGACACCCGACGCGCTCCACACCGCGCCGCGGCTCGTACGCCGCCCCTGGCTGCTGCCCTCCGCGCTGGTCGCCGAGCTCGACCCGGACGCCGAGCGGTCCGGGCGGCCGCCCCGGCGCACCGCCCGCGACTGGGTCGTGGACTTCACCTGCTTCCTCCTGGCCGTCGTCGTCGGCCTGCTCGCCGCTCAGAGCCTCGGCAACGAGGGAGACACACCGCACGCCCTGCTCGTCACCGACCAGTTCCTCGGTGTGCTGTCCTGCGCCGCGCTCTGGATGCGGCGCCGCCGGCCGCTCGGCCTCGCCGTGGCGATGGTCCCCGTCGGCTTCCTCTCCAACACCGCGGGCGGCGCCTGCATGGTCGCCCTGTTCACCCTCGCCGTGCACCGCCCCTTCCGGTACGTGGCCTTCGTCGGCGGCGCCGACCTCGCGCTGGTCCCGCTGTTCTTCTGGCTGCGCCCCGACCCCGACCTGCCCTACCCGGGCGCCGTGGTGTTCACGGGCCTCCTCACCGGCGCGGTCATCGGCTGGGGCATGTTCGTCCGGTCCAAACGGCAGCTCATGCTGAGCCTGCGCGACCGGGCCCGGCGCGCCGAGACGGAGGCGCGGCTGCGGGCCGAGCAGGCGCAGCGGCTGGCGCGTGAGGCGATCGCGCGCGAGATGCACGACGTGCTCGCCCACCGGCTGACCCTGCTGAGCGTCCACGCCGGCGCGCTCGAGTTCCGCCCGGACGCGCCCCGCGAGGAGATCGCGCGGGCCGCGGGTGTCATCCGCGAGAGCGCCCACGAGGCACTCCAGGACCTGCGCGAGATCATCGGCGTCCTGCGGGCCGGGGAGTCCGACGACGGCGGGCGCCCCCAGCCCACGCTGGCCGCCCTGGACGCCCTCGTCGCCGAGTCCCGCGAGGCCGGTCTGAAGGTCACCCTCGACCAGCGCGTCACCGACCCCGCCGCCGTACCCGCCTCCGTCGGCCGCACCGCCTACCGCATCGCCCAGGAGTGCCTCACCAACGCCCGCAAGCACGCCCCCGGCGCGGAGACCGAGGTCACCGTCGAGGGCGGCCCGGGCGAAGGCCTCGCCGTCGTCGTGCGCAACGCCGCTCCCGACGGCGACGTCCCGCCCGTCCCCGGCTCCGGCCAGGGCCTGATCGGGCTGACCGAACGCGCGACCCTGGCCGGGGGACGGCTGGCGCACGGACCCCGCGACGACGGCGGCTTCGAGGTGCGCGGCTGGCTGCCGTGGCCGCAGGCGGCCCGGTGACAGCCCCCGGGACCGCCCGCGCCGGCCGGGCGAACCCCGCGACCGCACGCGTCGTCGCCCCCCTCGCGAACCGTGGTTGTGTAAGGCCATGACTGCGATCCGACTGCTCCTCGTCGACGACGATCCCCTGGTACGCGCCGGTCTGCGCCTCATGCTGGGCGGCGCCGGCGACATCGAGATCGTCGGCGAGGCCGCCGACGGCGGGCAGGCCGAGACGCTGGTCGACCGCGTCCGCCCCGACGTCGTCCTGATGGACATCCGCATGCCCGCCGTGGACGGCCTGACCGCCACGGAACGGCTGCGCCGCCGCCCGGACGCCCCGCAGGTCGTGGTCCTCACCACCTTCCACGCCGACGAGCAGGTGCTGCGCGCCCTGCGCGCGGGAGCCGCCGGTTTCGTCCTCAAGGACACCCCGCCCGCCGAGATCCTGGACGCCGTGCGCCGGGTCGCGGGCGGCGATCCGGTGCTGTCGCCCACCGTCACCCGCCAGCTCATGGATCACGCGGCCGGCTCCACCGCCGACACCCGGCGCACCCGGGCGCGCGAGCGGCTCACCGCCCTCGCCGATCGCGAGCGGGAGGTCGCCGTGGCGGTCGGCCGGGGCCTGTCCAACGCCGAGATCGCCGCCGCGCTGTTCATGAGCGTCGCCACCGTCAAGGCCCACGTCTCCCGCATCCTGGCCCGGCTCGGCCTCAACAACCGCGTGCAGATCGCCCTCCTGGCGTACGACGCGGGGCTCCTGGACGGCGAGGACGGACACTAGGCGCACGGATCATGAGCGCCCCTGTCGTCCGGTCCGGCTCCGTCGTCCGGATCAGTCGCCGTCGTCCGTATCGGGCTCCGTCGTGCGGTCAGGCTCCGTCGTCCGGTCAGGCTCCCGGGATCTCCGCCAGGGACACCGCTCGGCGCTCCCGGCGCGAGACGTCACAGGCCTCCGCGATCCGGAAGGCCTGCAACGCCTCCCGCCCGTCGCACGGGTTGGCCCGCCCGCCGCGCAGCACCTCCACGAAGGCGATGAGCTCCGCCTCGTACGCGGGCCCGAAGCGCTCCAGGAAACCGCCCCAGGGCTTGTCCGCGGCCGGGGGACCGGTGGGTTCGGTGGAGGCGATCGGCGTACGGTCGTCCAGACCGACCACGATCTGGTCGCGCTCCCCGGCGAGCTCCATTCGGACGTCGTAGCCGGCGCCGTTCAGCCGGGTCGCCGTGGCGGTGGCGAGGATGCCGTCGTCGAGGGTGAGGAGTGCCGCGGCGGTGTCGACGTCCCCCGCCGCCCGGAACATCGCGGGACCGGCGTCGGACCCGGTGGCGTACACCTCGCGCACCTCGCGCCCGGTCACCCAGCGCAGACAGTCGAAGTCGTGGATCAGGGCGTCCCGGTAGATCCCGCCGGACAGCGGCAGCCACTCCGCGGGCGGCGGCGACTGGTCGGAGGTCAGCGCCCGCACGGTGTGCAGCCGCCCGAGCCGGCCGGACCGCACCGCCTCCCGGGCCCCCGCGTAGCCCGTGTCGAAGCGGCGCTGGAACCCCATCTGGAGGACCGTTCCCGCGGCCTCGACCTCACCGATCGCCTGTAAGGTCCCGGCCAGGTCCAGCGCGATGGGCTTCTCGCAGAAGACCGGGAGCCCTGAGCGTGCCGCCCGGCCGATCAGTTCGGCGTGCGCCGAGGTGGCCGTGGTGATCACGACCGCGTCCACGCCCCAGCGGAAGATCTCGTCCACCCCGGGGGCGGCCGTCTCGCCCAGCCGCAGCGCGAGCTCCTGCGCCCGCGCGGGGTCCGCGTCCGTCAGGATCAGGGATCCGACCTCGCGGTGACGGCTGAGTGTGTTCGCATGAATCGTGCCGATGCGGCCCGTCCCGATGACCCCGATGCGCATGAAGACAAAGTGACCTCGCAGGCCACACGATGTCAATCCGTATGTCCGGACAACCGAACTGCACAACTTCCCGTCAACAGCGCCCGGGGCTACGCTCGGCGGGTGCCGAAACCAGAAGTGGACCCGACCGTGCAGCTCGAACTCCGAGTGGACCGAAGCTCTCCGGTGCCGTTGTACTTCCAGCTGTCCCAGCAGCTGGAGGCCGCGATCGAGCACGGATCGCTCACCCCCGGCAGTCTCCTGGGCAACGAGATCGAGCTCGCCGCGCGCCTCGGCCTCTCCCGCCCGACCGTGCGCCAGGCGATCCAGTCGCTCGTCGACAAGGGCCTGCTGGTGCGCCGCCGCGGCGTCGGCACCCAGGTCGTGCACAGCCAGGTCAAGCGCCCCCTGGAGCTCAGCAGCCTCTACGACGACCTGGAGGCGGCCGGCCAGCGCCCCGCCACGTCCGTCCTGGTCAACACCGTCGTGCCCGCCTCCGCCGAGGTGGCCGCCGCGCTCGCGGTCGCCGAGGGCAGCGAGGTGCACCGGGTGGAACGGCTGCGGCTCGCGCACGGCGAGCCGATGGCGTACCTCTGCAACCACATCCCGGGCGGACTGCTCGACCTGGACACCGGCCAGCTGGAGGCCACCGGCCTCTACCGCCTGATGCGGGCCGCCGGGATCACCCTGCACAGCGCCCGCCAGTCCATCGGCGCCCGCGCCGCCACCGCCGCCGAGGCCGAACGCCTCACCGAGGAGCCCGGCGCCCCCCTCCTCACCATGCAGCGCACCACGTTCGACGACACCGGCCGCGCGGTCGAGTTCGGCGACCACATCTACCGCCCGAGCCGCTACTCCTTCGAGTTCCAGCTGCTCGTAAGGTCCTGAGTCCGCTCGTCCCGACGACACCGCCGGGCCGCACGGTCGACCCAGGGGCGCGGGGAACCGCGCGACCGGCCGCGACGCACCCGCACCCCGCGACGCACAGCAGCCCCCTTTCCGCCCGGCTCGGCACTCTCCGGGAGGGTGAGGCAGAATCGGCGACGATGAGCACCTACGGCAACTTCAGCGCCCCCATCGGCTCCAGGCGTGCCCCCGCACTGCGGACAGTGGGCACCAGAGAGCGCCGCTCGCACCTGACGGCGCCCCGCGTGCCGACGGTGGGCATCGACATCGGCGGCACCAAGGTGATGGCGGGCGTCGTCGACGCCGACGGCAACATCCTGGAGAAGGTCCGCACCGAGACCCCGGACAAGTCGAAGAGCCCCAAGGTCGTCGAGGACACCATCGTCGAACTGGTCCTCGACCTCTCCGACCGGCACGACGTGCACGCCGTCGGCATCGGCGCGGCCGGCTGGGTCGACGCCGACCGCAACCGCGTCCTGTTCGCCCCCCACCTGTCCTGGCGCAACGAGCCGCTGCGCGACCGCCTCTCCGGGCGCCTCTCGGTCCCCGTCCTCGTCGACAACGACGCCAACACCGCTGCCTGGGCGGAGTGGCGCTTCGGCGCGGGCCGCGGCGAGGACCACCTGGTCATGATCACGCTGGGCACCGGCATCGGCGGCGCGATCCTGGAGGACGGCCAGGTCAAGCGGGGCAAGTACGGCGTCGCGGGGGAGTTCGGGCATATGCAGGTCGTGCCCGGCGGCCACCGTTGCCCGTGCGGCAACCGCGGCTGCTGGGAGCAGTACAGCTCCGGGAACGCTCTGGTCAGGGAGGCCAAGGAGCTGGCCGCCGCCGACTCTCCGGTGGCGTACGGGATCATCGAGCACGTCAAGGGGCAGATCGGTGACATCAGCGGCCCCATGATCACGGAGCTGGCCCGCGAGGGCGACGCGATGTGCGTCGAGCTGCTCCAGGACATCGGCCAGTGGCTCGGCGTCGGCATCGCCAACCTGGCCGCCGCGCTCGACCCCTCCTGCTTCGTGATCGGCGGCGGCGTGTCGGCCGCCGACGAGCTGCTCATCGGCCCCGCGCGCGACGCCTTCAAGCGCCAGCTCACCGGGCGCGGCTACCGCCCCGAGGCCCGGATCGTTCGCGCCCAGCTCGGCCCCGAGGCCGGCATGGTCGGCGCCGCGGACCTCGCGCGCCTGGTCGCCCGCCGTTTCCGGCGCGCCAAGCGGCGCCGCGTCGAGCGCTACGAGCGCTTCGAACGGTTCACGGACGCCGCCCGCCGCACCCGGGACACGGCATGACCCACGCACCACCCCGTACGACCCCCGCGGCCGGACCCGGCCGCGGGGCCCGCACCACCGGCACCGCCCGCACGGCCCGCACCACCGGCACTGCCCGCGCCACCGGCACCGCCCGCACCACCAGGGACACCGCATGACCGCCTCGCTGCCCCGCCAGGCGGCGCCCCCCGACGAGCCGCCCCGGCCGCCGGAGGACCGCCGCCATGTGATCCGGCGCAGGGCGCTCACCCTGCTGATCATCGTGCTGCTCATCGGCGTCCCGGCCGGGTACCTGGTGATCTCCGCCAACCAGAGCCGGGACAGCGGCAAGGACAAGGAGGCGAAGTACTCGGCGACCGGCCTGACCGCCGGCTGGCCCTCCAAGGTGCAGCGCCGCCTCTACCAGGTGCCGGTCCCGCACCCGTCCAACCAGGTCGCCTACTACGAGACGAACAACTGGAAGACCAGCCGGCTCTACGTGCAGTTCCAGACCACGCACGCCGGCCTCGACCAGTTCCTCCGCCAGATCGGCGCCGACCGGACCGACCTCGAGCGGGGCGCCGTCACCATCAGCGCCCGCGACCAGGGCATCACGGGCTGGCGGTTCAAGGGGCCGGGCGCCCGCACGGGCCAGTTCTACGGCATGGTCGTCGAGAAGAAGGACCCCACGCCCACCCTGGACGTCGTCGTGAACTACGGCAACCCGGTGTACCCCTTCGTGTACGTCGTCTCGCGCACGGTCCCCTAGAAGCGTCCTGAAGACTTTGAAATCGCGCCCGACTTGCACCGGTTCATGGTGATTGACATTTACTGGCAATCCGGGGCGAGTCAGGCGGCCGGAGCAAGATCTTCATCAGACTCCTAGGCCCCGTCGCAGGCTGGTCGTGGGCCGGTCCCGGGTCCGGTCGCCGGGACCGGTTGCCAGACCCCGCCCGTAGAGTCGAAGACGAGTGATCCGGGACGCGGGCGGGAGGTGGACACATGGGTACGGGCGACGGGTCTCCGGCGGGCGTCCCGGTGCGCCTCGCCGCGGTCTTCCTGCCCGCCCCGCTGCCGCGCGAGGGCCGCGTGGTCTTCTGGGACCCCACGCCGCCCCCGGACGGCCGGGAGGGCTCGGGCGGCCGGCATCGCCCGGACAGCCCGCACGGCCCGGGCGACGGGGCAGGGGGCGCGACGGCCGGGGCGGCCGAGGGGGCCGAGAGGACCGAGCTCACGGTCGTCCGCCCGCACGGCTCCACCGTCCGCCGCAAACAGGTCCCCGCCCTGACCCTGCCCCTGGACCGGGCGCTCCCGCTGCTGGTGCGCGCCCGCCGCGACCCCGCCGCCCACCCCGCCACCGCCTGCTGGGGCGCGGCTGCGCTGCACGCGCTGCGGCTCACCGCGCGGGGCCGGCTGCTCCCCGGTCTGACCCCCTCCGGCCATGACGCCTGGCGGGCCGGCCCGCTCGATCCGGAGGACATCGCGCATCTGCGCGCGATCGCCGCCGCCCTGCCCCACGAGGGGCACGCCGTCCCCCTGCCCGGCCCCGGACCGCTCAGGCTTCCGCAGCCCGAGGCACTGCTGCGCGCCTTCCTGGACGCCGTCGCCGACACCCTGCCCCGTACCCCGGCCGCGCCGGCCGCCGCCGGGCGACTCTTCGCCGACCGCCGCCCCCAGCGGCTGCCCGGAGCGCACGACTGGGCGGCCGAGGTCGCCGCCGGCATGGACGCGGGCGTACGCGTCTCGCTCCGCCTCGACCTGTCCGCGTACGACATGTTCGACACGGCGGAGGACGGCCGGCGGGGGCGCGCCGCCGGTGCCGCGATCGTCCAGGTGCACAGCCTCGCCGATCCCACCCTGGTGACCGACGCGGCGGCCCTGTGGGCGGGCGAGGCGGACGCGTCCTTCGGACCCCGCGCGCGCGTGGACGCGGCCCTCGCCGTGCGGCGTGCGGCGCGGGTGTGGCCGCCGCTGGCCCGGCTCGCCGAACAGGACACGCCCGACGTACTGGCCCTGTCCGAGGACGAGTTGAGCGATCTGCTCGGCGTGGCGGCGACCCGGCTCGCGGCGGCCGGGGTGGCCGTGCACTGGCCGCGGGACCTGGCGCAGGACCTCAGCGCCACCGCGGTGGTCCGGCCCGCGCCGGGCTCGGCGACCGACGGCACCGGCTTCTTCGACAGCGAGGAGCTGCTCCAGTTCCGCTGGCAGCTCGCGCTGGGCGGCGACCCGCTCAGCGAGGCCGAGATGGACGCGCTGGCCGAGGCGCACCGCCCGGTGGTGCGGCTGCGCGACCAGTGGGTGCTGGTCGACCCGGCGCTGGTCCGCAAGGCCCGTCGGCGCGAACTGGGCCTGCTGGACCCGGTGGACGCCCTGTCCGCCGCCCTCACCGGCACCGCCGAGGTCGACGGCGAGAGCGTCGAGGCGGTCCCGGTGGGCGCCCTCGCGGCCCTGCGCGACCGCCTGACGGCCGGGGTGCACCCGGCGGACCCGCCCCCGGGACTGCACGCCACCCTCCGCGACTACCAGCTCCGCGGCCTGGCCTGGCTGGACCTCATGACCTCCCTCGGCCTCGGCGGCTGCCTCGCCGACGACATGGGCCTCGGCAAGACGATCACCCTGATCGCGCTGCACCTCAAGCGGGACCGCGCCGAGCCCACCCTCGTGGTCTGTCCCGCCTCCCTCCTGGGCAACTGGCAGCGCGAGATCACCCGCTTCGCCCCGGGCGTTCCCGTCCGCCGCTTCCACGGCCAGGGCCGCTCCCTCGCGGGCCTGACGGGCGGTTTCGTCCTCACCACGTACGGCACCATGCGCTCCACCGCCGCCACCCTGGCCGCCCAGCCGTGGGGCATGGTCGTCGCGGACGAGGCGCAGCACGTGAAGAACCCCTACTCGGCGACGGCGAAGGCCCTGCGCACGATCCCGTCCCCCGCGCGCGTCGCCCTCACCGGCACCCCCGTCGAGAACAACCTCTCCGAGCTGTGGGCCCTGCTGGACTGGACGACGCCCGGTCTGCTCGGCCCCCTGAAGTCCTTCCGGGCCCGGCACGCGCGCGCCGTGGAGAACGGCGAGGACGCGGAGGCGGTGGAGCGCCTGGCCCGCCTGGTCCGCCCGTTCCTCCTGCGCCGCAAGAAGTCCGACCCGGGAATCGTGCCCGAGCTGCCGCCCAAGACCGAGACCGACCGCCCGGTGCCGCTCACCCGTGAACAGGCCTCCCTGTACGAGGCGGTGGTGCGCGAGTCGTTGCTCGCCATCGAGACCGCGGAGGGGATCGCGCGCCGGGGCCTGGTGCTGAAGCTGCTGGGCGCGCTCAAGCAGATCTGCGACCACCCCGCGCTGTACCTGAAGGAGGAGACCGCCTCCGTCGGTGAACGGCTCGCCGCCCGCTCCGGCAAGCTCGCCCTCCTCGACGAACTGCTGGACACGGTCCTCGCCGAGGACGGCTCGGTGCTGGTCTTCACGCAGTACGTCGGCATGGCCCGGCTGATCACCGCCCACCTCGCCGACCGGGCGATCCCGGTGGAGCTGCTGCACGGTGGCACACCGGTCCCGGAGCGCGAGCACATGGTGGACCGCTTCCAGGCCGGCGCCACCCCCGTCCTCGTCCTCTCCCTCAAGGCCGCCGGCACCGGCCTGAACCTCACGCGGGCGGGCCATGTCGTGCACTTCGACCGCTGGTGGAACCCCGCGGTGGAGGAACAGGCCACCGACCGCGCGTACCGCATCGGCCAGACCCAGCCCGTCCAGGTCCACCGCCTCATCACCGAGGGCACGGTCGAGGACCGCATCGCCGAGATGCTCGCCTCCAAGCGAGCATTGGCCGACGCCGTCCTGGGCTCCGGCGAGGCCGCCCTCACCGAACTGACCCACAGCGAACTGACCGACCTGGTGCGACTGCGGAGGGAGGCGTGATGAGCGAGCGCGAGGAGCGCGGGGAGCCGGCGGCGGCGTCCGGAGCGGGCGGCACGGCGGCCGAGCGCCCGGCCGACGCCGCACGGCGTGCCCTGCGGGCGGCCCGGGAACGCCTCCGGGGCGAGGCCCCGACCGCGCATCGGCCGTCGCCGCACCCAGCCGTCCCCGGCCCGGACACCATCTCCCCCGGAGGCGACGACCTGCTCCTGTCGGTCCGGGGGAGAAGGGCACAGAAAACCACCGACACGGAAGCGGGGCCTGCTACGGCGGCCCCTACCTCGGGCGACGGCTCTGTCGTGGGCGGTTCCGCCCCGGCCGCTGACTCTGTCGTGTGCGGCCCTGCTCTCGACGGCGGTCGTGCCTCGGGCGCAGGCCCGGCCGCGGGAGGTCTTGCCGCAGGCGGTGGACGTGCCTCGGGCGCCGACTCCGTCGCGGGTGGTCCCGAGTCGGGCGGTAGTTCTGCCCCGGCCACCGACTCCGCCGTGGGCGGCTCTGTCTCGGGCGGTGGTCCTGTCTCGGGCGGTGGTCTCGTTGCGGCCGCCGACTCGGCCGTGGGCGGCCCTGCCGCAGGCGAGGGCGAGGCCCAGCGCTCCGACGTGGGCGGTTCTGCCCCGGCCCCCGACTCCTCCGTAGGCCGCCCTGCCCGGGGTGGCGACCCTGCCCCGGGCGGCGGTCCTGCCGGGGTCACCGATTCCTCCGTAAGCGGTTGTGTCCCCGGCGGTGGCCCTGATTCGGGCGCCGACTCCGTCGTGGGCGGCTCTGCCCCCGGCGCTGGTCCTGTCGCGGGCGCCGACTCTTCCCCAGGCGGTCGTGCCCCCGGCGGTCGGCCCGCCAAAGCCAGCGATTCCGGCGTGGGCAGTTCCGCCCCGGGCGGTGGTCCTGCCTCGGGGGCGGACTCCGTCGTGGGCGGCTCTGCCCTCGGCGGTAACCCTGATTCGGGCGCCGACTCCGTCGTAGGCAGCTCTGCCCCCGGCGCTGGTCCGGCCCCGGGTGCCGGCTCTTCCGAAAGCGGTCGTGCCCCCGGCGGACATCGCACCCCGGTCACCGACCCCGTGGGTGGCCCGGCTCCGGGGAGCGGTCCCGGCTCGCTCACCGACTCCTCCGTGGACGGCTCCGCCTCGCGAGGCCCCGGAGGCCCCGGCGTTTCGGGTGCCGCCGGGCCGACCGCCCGGCCCGGGGACGTCGCACGGGAGGCGTTGCGGGCCGCTCGGGCCCAGGCGCGGGAGAACGCGAGGGAGCCGGACGCCGGGCGGGCCGCCCGGCCCGGGGGCGTTGCACGTCCCGCCGGCCCCGGCACCGGCGACCCGGTCCTGCGGCGCCCGAGCCGGCCGAGGGACCCCGGCACCGGCGACCGTACCGCCCGCGAACGCGCCCGGTTCGTACGGGAGTCGCTCGCCGACGCCTTCCGGATGCCCTCCGACGACCTCCCGTCGTCCCCCGCACCCGCTGCCCCGCCCCGTCCCGCCCCCGAGCCGGACCCCGCCCCTCCCACCCCCGTCTCGCCCCGCTCCATGGGCGCCCCCTCCCGGGACGGCGACCACCGGCGTACCTTTCCCGCTTTCCCGGCGCTGCCCGGACCGGGGGAAGGGGAGCAGTCCCGGTTCGCGGAGACCTGGTGGGGGCATGCCTGGGTGGCCGCCCTGGAGGAAGGGGCGCTGGACGTCAAGCGGCTGGCGCGGGGCCGTGGTTACGCCCAGCAGGGGCACGTCGACGCGATCACCGTCACCCCCGGACTCGTCCTCGCGTACGTGCAGGGCAGCCGTCCCCGCCCGTACCGCGTACAGGTGCGGCTGCGGACGCTGGGGGAGGAGGAGTGGGATCGGTTCCTGGCCACCGCGGTGGACCGGCCCGCGTACATCGCCGCGCTGCTCGACAAGGAGATGCCGGAGTCCCTCGCCGACTGCGGGGTGCCGCTGCTCCCCGGCCCGGGCGACCTCGAACCCCACTGCAGCTGCCCTGACCGCGCCCACCCCTGCAAACACGCCGCCGCCCTCTGCTACCAGACCGCGCGGCTCCTGGACGCCGATCCCTTCGTCCTGCTCCTGCTGCGCGGCCGCGGCGAACGCGAGCTGCTGGACGCGCTGTCGCGCCGCAACGCCACCCGCGCGGCGCGGGCCGCGCAGGAACAGGAACCGGCCGATCTGCCGGGCGTCCGCGCCACGGAGGCGCTGGCCCTGGGCGGCGGCGCGGCGCGTCGACTGCCGCCGCTGCCCGCCCCCTTGCCCGTCCCGCCGCACCCCGGGCAGCCCCCGGCCTACCCCTCCGCGCCGAACGGCCCCGACTCCTTCGCCCTGGACCAGCTCGCCACCGACGCCGCCGCCCGGGCCCACGCCCTGCTCGTCACCGGCCGCGACGAGATCGGCGAACTGACGCTGTGGCAGGACGCCGTACGGCTGGCCGCCGCCCGCCCCGGCTCCGGAGTCACCCTCGCCACCCGCTCCCTGTACGCCTCGCTCGCCTCCGCGGCCAGCCGCACCCCGTCCGAACTGGCGCGCGCGGTCGCCGCCTGGCGGCAGGGCGGAGCGGACGGCCTCACCGTCCTGGAGGAGCCCTGGGACCCGCCGGCGGGCCGTTTCGACCGGGCCCGTCCGCTGCTCCTCGCCGCCGACCTCCCCGCCTTCCGCCCCTGGCGCAACCACCTCACCCACCCCGGCGGCCACGTCCAGCTCCGCTTCGGGCGCGACGGCCTGTGGTACCCGTACGAGTCCGAGCCCGGCCACGACGACTGGTGGCCGCGCGGCACCCCCGACCCCGACCCGGTGGGCGCCCTGACCGGTCTGGGCACCGCGGACGAGTCGTAGCACGCGCCCCCCGGCCAGGCCGTGTCCGCATTGGGGGCCTCACAGGTCTTGAATACATACAAAACTAGAGCTTAAATCTTTCGAGTGCGATGCGCTCGCGTCGGGCGCACGGATGCCGGCTGCTGGGCGGCCGCACGAACCGATCGAGGAGGCCGCGCATGACGGCAACGGCGTTGGACGGGCACAGGGAGACCAACTCGCAAGAGCGGCTCCTGCGAGATCTCACCGAGCAGGTCGCCGCGAGCGGCGTGAAGTACGTCTACTACCAGGTCGTCACGCTCACCGGCCGTGTGCTGGCCAAGGTGGTGCCCGCCGAGCATCTGCGCCGCAACCTGGAGCGCGGCGTCCAGTTCCACCGCACCGCCGTCTCCGACCTGCAGGCGGACCGGCACGGCGAACTGCTGGGCGGTGGAGCGGCGGCCGCCGAGTTCACGGCCATGCCCGATGCGGACACCTTCCGGGTGCTGCCGTGGGACCCGTCCGTGGCCCGGTTCCTCTGTCGCCTCTACGAACCCTCCCATGTGCCGGTTCGCGGAGGCGAGCCGCTGGCGACCGACCCGCGCGGAAACCTCTTCCGCCTCCACGACGCCTTCACGGCCGCCACGGGGCTCCGCCTGAAATCGGGGTGCGAGCCGGAGATGACGTGGCTCGGCCCGTCGCTGGAGGTCAAGGTCCGCCCGGGCGCAAGCCCCGCGTACCACGCCGGGAACCTCGAGCTGATGCGGCCGATCTACCAGAAGCTCATCGACTACGCGCAGGCCATGGGCCTGGACATGATCGAGGGCGACTACGAGGACGCCGGACAGCTCGAACTGAACTGGATGTACGACTCCTGTGAGCTGACCGCCGACCGTCTGATCACCTACCGCCAGATCTGCCAGCAGGTCGCCCGCGAGTTCGGCGTCACCGCCAGTTTCATGCCGAAGCCGACCACCGGCAGCATGGGCAACGGCTGCCATCACAACCTGAGCCTCTGGCACGGCGAGGACAACATCCTGGAAGAGGCCGACCGCCGTGAGCTGCACCTGACCGAGCGCGGACGCCACGCGCTGGGCGGACTGCTGACCCACGTGCCCGGCTCCATGGCCGTGATGGCCTCCACGGTCAACTCCTACAAGCGCTTCTGGGACGCCGGTCAGTTCGCCCCCTCGCGGGTCAACTGGGGCCTGGACAACAAGACCTGCACCGTCCGGCTGTCCTCCAACGGCCGCCTGGAGTACAAGCTCCCCGACGCCAGCGTCAACCCGTACCTCTCCCACGCCGCGCTCCTGGCCGCCATCCAGGACGGCCTGGAGCGCGAGCTCGACCCGGGCGAGCCGCAGACCTCCAGCAGCTACGACGGGGGCAGCCCTGCCGAGGAGGCACTGCCGCTCACGCTCGGCGACGCGCTCGCGGCGTTCGACCGCGACAAGATCGTCCGCTCGGCCTTCCCCGAGGAACTGGCCACTCTCTTCAGCCGGCTCAAGGCCGACGAGTGGGCCCGCGCCTGCGGGGCCGTGACCGACTGGGACCGCGAGATGTACCTGGAGTACCTGCCGTGACCGCGAACGAAGCAACCGAACTGCGCATCATCTGCGCCGACCTGGACGCCCGGCCGCTCTTCTGGACCGGAGAGGACGGCGAACGGCTCGGCTTCGAGCCGGAGGTCGGCCTGCTGCTGGGCGAGGTGCTCGGCCGACCGGTGCGCTGGGTCTACAGCGCGTGGGCCGACTTCGTGCCGAGCCTGAACGCCGGCAAGGGCGATGCCGTCCTGTGCGGCCAGGGCATCACCGAGCGGCGTCGGCGCCTGGTCGACTTCACCCGGCCGTACGCGGTCTTCGACGAGTCCGTCCTGACCCGCGCGGACAGCACGGTCACCGGCCCCGACGGCCTCGCGGGACGCCGGATCGGGGCGATCGCGGGCAGCACCAACATGGCCCTGGCGGAGACGTTCAAGGACGTCGAGCCGGTGCCCTTCGCCGGTTCGAGCGACGACGTCCTGGGCGACATGGTGGCCGCCCTCCGGCTCGGCGAGATCGATGCCTTCGTCGACGACGACGTCGCCCTCGTGCCGCTCGCCGAGCAGCCGGACCTGCGCATCGCGTTCACCGTGCCCACCCGCAACGCCTGGGGCATCGGCGTCGCCAAGGGCGACGACGGTCTCCTCGCCGCGCTCGACGCCGCGCTGGCGGAAGTGGCGTGGGACGGCCGCCTGGAGGCGGTGTGGAAGCGGTGGATGCCGGACCTCGCCTACCCCTTCGCGGGGGCGGCGGCATCGGACGGGGGAGGAGCCCGATGCGGCCGTTGATCGCCGTGACCGGCATGCCCTCCCCGCAGGTCAAGGGCTTGCGGCGACGCGGTGTGGCCGCTGCGGAGAAGGTCCTCGAAGCCGTCTTCCGGGCGGGCGGGGATCCGGTGATACTGCCACCCACGAGCCGGCCGGTGGGACCGCTGCTGGCTCGCTTCGACGGCGTCCTGCTGCCCGGGGGAGCGGATGTCGACCCCCGGCGCTACGGCGGTTCGCGGCGCGGCCTGTCGACCTGCACCGCCGAGGACGTGCAGGACGTGTTCGATCTGGCCGTGGCCCGACAGGTGGTGGCCGACGGTATCCCCCTGTTGGCCATCTGCCGCGGCATGCAGGTTCTCAACGTCGCCCTGGGCGGTGACCTGATCCCGGACCTGGCGGAGACCTGCGTGCCCCACCGCGACGGCTACCACAGGGTCGCCCTGACTCCCGGCAGCCGAACGGCCAAGGTCATGGGGAGCGACGAAGTCGTCGTCTCGTCCTACCACCACCAGGCCGTCCGGCGTCCGGGCTCCGGCCTGACCGTGACCGGGCGCGCGATCGACGACGTGATCGAGGTCGTCGAGCACGAGACCGCCCCCGTCCTCGCCGTGCAGTGGCATCCCGAGGACAACGCGGACCTGGTCGCGGAGCAACAGGCGCTGTTCACCGCACACGTCGAAATGGCCCGGGCCGCCGTGGCCGCCGCCTGACGGGATCATCACCGAGATCATCACAAGGAGGGCCGTCACCATGGCGGTATCCAGCACCCAGGAGCTTCCGTTCCTCAATGTCGCCGACCCCGGTTTCGCGATGACGTCGGACGACGTCGTGGCCGCCCGCGCACGCAGCTGGTGCGCGCGGACCGACTACGGACTCGCGGCGCTCCGCTACGACGCGGTCAAGACGCTGCTCAAGGACCGGCGGCTGCGTCAGGGCAGCCACGCCTGGCCCCGGCACAACGGCGTGAGCGGCCCCTTCGCCGACTGGTGGGGGCACGTCCTGCTCAACAAGGAGGGCGCTGACCACGCCCGGCTGCGCCGGCTGGTCAACCCCGCCTTCTCGCCCAGACTCATCGGCTCGCTCGGCCCGCAGTTCCGCGCGCTGGGTGAGGAACTCGTCGACGCCTTCCACGACGAGGGCCGGTGTGAGTTCGTCTCGCAGTTCGCCGAGCCGTACGCGGCCCGCGTGATCTGCATGATGCTGGGCATCCCGCAGAGCGAGTGGAAGACGATCGCCACCTGGTCGTCGGACATGGGACTCGCCCTGGGCGTCACGTTCAAGCAGGACCTGCCGAAGATCGAGGCCGCGCTGGAGGGCCTGTACGGCTACGCCGACGACCTCATCGCCGACCGGCGCGTGAACCCCGGCGAGGACTTCGTCAGCCGCCTGGTGCTCGCCCAACGCGACGACGACAGCCTCAGCCACGAGGAACTGCGGATCATGCTCGTCCTGCTGATCTTCGGAGGCATGGACACCACCCGCAATCAGCTGGGCCTCGCGCTGCAGACGTTCATGCAGCACCCCGACCAGTGGCGCCTGCTCGCCGAGCGTCCGGACCTCGGCGGTGCCGCCGTCGAGGAGGTCATGCGGGTCAACCCCACCGTGACCTGGGTGACCCGCGAAGCCGTCGAGGACTTCACCCACGAGGGCGTGGACATCGCCAAGGGCACCACCGTCCACCTGTTCTCCCAGGTCGCCGGCACCGACCCGGCCGCCCTCCCGGACCCCGGATTCGACATCACCGCCGAACGCCCTCCGCACTTCGGCTTCGGCGGCGGTGCCCACCACTGCCTCGGCCACTTCGTCGCCCGCAGCGACATGAGCGAGGCCCTGCCCCTGCTCGCCCGCCGCCTGCGCGCACCGCGGATCGACGGCACCGCCACCTGGCTGCCGGCCAGCGGCAACACCGGGCCCGTCGAACTGCCCCTCCGTTTCACCCCCGGCAACTGACCCCGGGTCCCGCCGCCCCGCCACCCCGCCACGCCCCACGGAAGAAGCACCGGACATGAAGATCTGTGTCGACCTCAACAAATGCCAGGACCACGGACAGTGCGTCATCGCCGCCCCCGACGCCTTCGGCTTCGGCGACGACGGCAAGCTGACCTGGGTCACCGAACCCGACGAGCGGCTGCGCCAGGACGTGGAGGACGCCGCGGACGTCTGTCCCGAGCAGGCCATCACCCTGGAGGACTGAGGTGTCCCGACACATAGTGATCGTCGGGGCCTCGATGGGCGGCCTGCGGGCCGCGGAGCAGCTCAGGGCGGCCGGGTGGAACGGCGGTGTCACCGTCGTGGGAGCGGAGCCCCATCCGCCCTACAACCGTCCGCCCCTGTCGAAGGAAGTGCTGGCGGGGCAGGCGACCGACCCGGCCGAAGCACACGCCGGACTCGCCTTCCGCAGGCGGGCGTCCCTCGACGACGTCGACTGGCGGCTCGGCGTACCGGTGGTCTCGGCGGATCTGGAGCGGCGGACTGTGGGGCTGGCCGACGGGACGACGCTGTCGTACGACGGTCTCGTGGTCGCCAGCGGTCTGCGGCCCCGGCGCCTTCCCATGCCGGAGCCGAGCCGTGGCCGCCATGTGCTGCGCACCGTCGAGGACGCCGTGAGCCTGCGCGCCGAGCTCACCCCGGGCGCCCGGGTCGTGGTGGTGGGCGCGGGATTCATCGGCTGCGAGGTCGCGGCCACGGCCAGGCGGCTCGGTTGCGACGTCACCGTCGTCGAGCCCGCAGGGGTGCCCATGGGACGGGTCCTGGGCGACGGGCTGGGCCGGTCGGTCCAGGGCCGGCACGAGGCCGAGGGGGTGCGTTTCCGTCTCGGCAGGGTCGTGACCGCGCTGCACGGCGGTGAGCGGGTCACCGCCGTCGAGCTCGACGACGGAACGGTCCTGCGGGCAACGGTCGTGGTCGAGGCAGTGGGCTCGTACGCCAACGTGGAGTGGCTGGAGGGCACGGGGCTCGACCTCTCCGACGGCCTGCTGTGCGACAACCTGATGCGCGTCGAGGGCCGCCCGGACGTCGTGGCGGTGGGGGATGTCGCACGCTTCCCCAACCCCCGCTTCGATGCGACGGCGCGCCGGGTGGAGCACTGGTGCATGCCGACGGAGACGGCCCGCCGCGCGGCTCGCACCCTGGCGGCCCACCTCGCCGCGGAGGCGGTGGACGAGCAGGAGTTCACGCCGCTGCCGACCTTCTGGAGCGACCAGTTCGACCTGCGCCTGCAGAGCTTCGGCGCCCCGGCCCTGGCCGACCGCGTGGAAGTCCTGGAAGGGGAGCTGTCGGCCCCCTCCGATCTGGCGAAGGGCGTCGCGGTGGGGTACCGGCGGGGTGCCGCACTCGTGGGAGTGGTCACGGTGAACCTACCGGCACGCGCTCCCCACTACCGCAAACTCGTGGACGCGGGCGTCGGCGTCCCGGCATGTACATAACGCGTGGGTGGCGCCCCCTGACTCAGCCAGGGGGCGCCACCCACGCGTTGCGCGTGTCAGGGCACTGCCGGGCTTCAGTGCGGGGCGTCGACGCACACCACGCTCCAGTCGGCCTCAGGGGTGCGCACGCGCGCGCGTTCCGTGCCCACGTCCTCGGGCAGCAGGTCCCGGGCCAGGGCGCCCACCGCCCACACGGGCGTGTTCGCCGCGAGCACCCGGCCCTCGCCCGTGATCACGACGGCGTCGCAGCCGAGCTGCTTGAGGGCGGGCACGACGAGCGGTTCGAAACCGCTCACCGGTACGTCCGCTCCCACCACGCCCACGAACCTGCCCCGCACCATCAGCGGAAGGGCGAACGTCAGGAGGTAGAGGTCGGCCCCGTGCAGGTCCACGTACGGCCCCATGACCGTGCCGCGCCCCTCGTCCCGGGGGATCGCGAACCACGGCTTGAGCGTGTAGTCGTAGTAGTTCTCGCTGCGCGGATTGAGGTCCAGGCGCAGCGGCCGGAAGCCTTTCCCGCCGGCCCGCTGCCACCATTCCAGGTGCAGTCGGGCATCGGACAGCGCGTCCGGCGCCATGACCACTCCCGTGCCGTTGAAACGCCCCTCCTGCGCGGCCAGGACCGACTGGATCACCGGCCGCAGTGGCGCGAGATCCTCGCTCCTCGGTTGTCTGCCGTGCGAGAGCGCCGCGCTCAGAACAGCTTGCGCCTCTGCGTCCAGGACGCTCAGCGACGAGAACACGGACTCCACCGCGATGCGGAGGGAGTCGGCGCATCGGGCGATGCCGGTCGCTGCGTTGCTGGTCATCACTGCTCCGTCGGGGCAACGGGTGGCGTGCCGCCACCGGGGGTTCAGGAGTCGGTCAACCGCAGATGGGTCCGTACGAGATGGTGGGCGCCCGCGACGGTGTGCCGCTCCGCGAGTCTGCGGGCGGCGGACGCGTCGCCGGCGGCGATCGCCACCAGGATCTCGTGGTGCTGGTCGGCCCACTCCGTGACATCGGGCGCGTCGAGGTCCGGCAGCCACAGCAAGGGACCGAGTTCCGCCTGCAGACGCACCTCCAGACGGGTCAGCCGGACCGACTGCGAGGCCACGGCCACCTCGATGTGGAAGCGCGCGTCGGCCTTGCGGCGGTCGGCGGGTGTCTCCGCCTTGCGCAGGGCGGTGACCAGCTTCTCCAGGCGGTCCGCGAGGTCCGAGGGGGCCCGCTCGGCCGCGAAGTGGGCCGCCGTGCCCGACACCGCGAACTGTTCGTCGCCGAGATCGCGCAGCTCCGACAGGCCGATGTCCTTCAGCCGGCCCTGGTGGATCCTGGCCAGCCCCTCCTCGGGCTTACGGATGAAGCTGCCGCCGTTGCGGCCGCGCCGGGTCTCCACGAGCCCTTGCTCGCGCAGGATGGCCAGCGCTTCGCGGACGGTGCCGTTGGCCACGCCGAGCTGCTCGGCAAGGTCGCTCTCGCTGGGGAGCTGCTCGCCCTCGGCCATGAGGCCCAGCGTGACGGCCTCGGCGATCCTGCGGACCACCATGTCCGCGCGGCCGGAGTCGGTCAGGGGTGCCAACACCGCGCTCATCACCGGCGAGTGGCCGTTCATTGCAGCCACGGCCCTCCTCGACGGTCGCCATACAGCCGTAACCCGAAACCGCTTCAGGATACCAACCAAACCCTTGTCCTATGACCTTCAATGTCGTAGGTTTTCGCCCATTCAGGACGCCGGCCATCTGCCGGCCTCGTCGACGCCGCTTCCCCGCCTGTCCCGTCGACCTCGACCGCAGTAGCGTGTTGCCTCAAGGAGTTCGTCCATGCGCGACGCCACACCCACCCCTCCACCGCCCGCAGACGCCGACTCCCAGCGTCTCGCGGCGCTGGGCTATGAGTCCGAGTTCAAGAGGGACATGAGCCTGTGGGCGAACTTCTCGCTCGGGTTCACCTACCTCTCGCCCGTCGTCGGTGTGTACACCCTCTTCGCCGCCTCGCTGATGGCCGGCGGCCCGCCCATGATCTGGGCGTTCGTCATCGCCGGCGTGGGGCAGCTGCTGGTGGCCCTCGTGTTCAGCGAGGTCGTCGCGCAGTTCCCGGTGGCCGGAGGGGTCTATCCGTGGGCCAGGCGCCTGTGGGGTCGCAAGTGGGGGTGGATGACGGGGTGGATCTATCTCCTCGCTCTGCTCTCCACCATCTCGGCGGTGGCCTACGGCGCCGGCCCCTACGTGGCCGCCGTCTTCGGGTTCACGTCGGACACGAGAACGACCATCGCCTGCGCCCTCGGTCTGCTCCTCCTCGCCACCCTGATCAACTTCGGCGGTACGAAGGTGCTCTCCGCGGCGGCCGTCTTCGGATTCGTGGCCGAGATCGTCGGCGCCATAGCGGTGGGCGCGTGGCTGCTCATCGCCCACCGGCACCACGGGCTGAGCGTGCTGTTCGACGGCTTCGGTGCCCAGGGCGACCACTCCTACCTCTACGCCTTCTCGGCGGCGGCCCTCATCGGCGTCTTCCAGTACTACGGCTTCGAGGCGTGCGGCGATGTGGCCGAGGAGGTCCCCAACCCCGGCAGGCGCATCCCGACGTCCATGCGACGCACCATCTACATCGGCGGCGCCGCGTCGATGGGGGTGTGTCTCGCCCTGATCCTCGCCGTCACCGACTTCGGTGCCGTGATCAGCGGCAAGGACGCCGACCCGGTGACCTCCGTGCTCACCGAGGCGTTCGGCAGCGGTGGTGCCCGGGTCGTCCTCGTCGTCGTGCTGCTGTCCTTCCTCTCCTGCGCCATGAGCCTGCAGGCGGCGGCCAGCCGGCTCACCTACTCGTTCGCCCGCGACCGGATGATCGTCGGCAGCCGCGTGCTGGCGACCTTCTCCGAGCGGCTGCACGTGCCGCCCAACGCGCTGCTGCTCGCCGCCGTCCTGCCCGCGCTCATCATCGTGGGGTCCGCGTTCTCCGCCGACGCCCTCGTCAAGATCATTTCCTTCTCGACGCTCGGCATCTACCTGGCCTTCCAGATGGTGGTCTTCGCGGCACTGCGGGCGCGGGTGCGCGGGTGGGTGCCCTCCGGCGACTACCGGCTCGGCCGCTGGGGGCTGCCGGTCACGGTCGGCGGCCTCGTCTACGGCATCGTGGCGCTGGTCAACATCTGCTGGCCGCGCACACCGGGCACGCCGTGGTACGACAACTACATCGTGCTGGTCAGCGGCGCGGTCGTGGTCGGAATCGGTGCGCTGTACATGGCCCTGGCGAAGCCGCACCTGCGGGGTGACGCGCCAGCCGGGGACGCCGTGACGACGCGGCAGGTGGGCCCGGTGGCCGAGTCGTCCTCATCGGCTGCCTCCGTCTGACGTCGGCTCCCCGACCCGGACGGGTGGGCTCTCGACCGCCGACAGGTCGAGAGCCCACCGGCCGGTCCGGCAGAGAGGCCTGCCGCGCGTCACAGCAGGCCGAAGTCGAGCACTGCGGACTCTCCGCCTCTGGCGCCGAGGGGGGTCTCGGTCCAGATCGTCTTTCCGTCACGCGTGTGACGGATGCCCCAACGCTCGGTGAGCCGGGCCACCAGGAAGAGTCCGCGGCCGCCTTCGTCGTCCAGGCCGGCCCGCCGAAGGTGCGGTGACGTGTGGCCGCCGTCCGAGACCTCGCAGATCAGCGCGCGGTCCCGGTCCCGCAGGAGACGCAGGCGTACGGGAGCACCGCCGTAGCGGATGGCGTTGGTCACCAGCTCGCTGACGACCAGCTCCAGGACGAAGGCCACGTCGTCCAGCCCCCAGTCGGTCAGCTGCCGCGCGGCCGTGTTCCGGGCCCTGGCCACCTCCGAGGGGTCCGCGCCGATGGCCCAGCTCGCCATGTGGGACGCGGCCAGACGGTGGACGCGCATCAGCAGCAGGGCCGCGTCGTCGCGCGCCGCGTCGCCGGCCGTCAGGGCGGCGATCGCGGAACACGCGTCGGCGGGTGTCAGCTCCCTGGCTGTCGGGCCCGTACACCGTCAGAGCGATGGGCGACTGGGCGAACAGTCCGCTCAGCATGGCCTGGTCGGTGGCCCACCGCTGCAGACGACCGGTGGGAACGAGCACCACCAGCCAGGCGGCACCGGAGCCGTCGACCGTCACCGGGACGGTCATCGGACTCAGGTGCAGCATGCTGGGCACGGGCCGGCCGTCGCGGTGGCGGAGGGTGCGGCTCTCACACCGGCCGTGCCGCGGACGTCCGTCCGGGCGGGGCGCGGTCAGGGGACTGTCCTGCGCGTGCTGCAGAGTTTCGTGGAAGGGACGCCCGAGGACCTCCGCCGCGGTGAAGCCGTACTGGTCCGCCGCGGCACCCGTCCAGCCGATGACCCTGCCGTCCTGGTCCAGCACCGCGGTGGCGGCCGTGAGCGGACTGTACGGGTTGCCGCCGCCCGGTGGACCGTCAGCGGTCCGCCCTGTGCCGTGGATCGTCGTCGTCGGGGCCTGCCCCCTGCCTTCCGCCCCCTGCCAGCAGGCTACTCGCCGACCCTGGCGGTGCGCTCCAGGAAGGCGCCGAGCAGGTCCGAGCACATCTTGGCGTTGAGGTCGCCCCGCTGCCGCAGCTCGTCCCGCAGCCGCTCCGGCAGGTCACCGAGCTCGGCGAGCATCCGCGCCCCCGAGGGGGAGCCGCGCCAGTACCGCTGCCAGCCCTCGTACATCTCCTCGCTGATCTCGGGGTGGAACTGGACGCCCATGCAGCGGCCCTCGACGTAGGCCTGGGGGGCCAGCGCCGTGCGAGCGATCTCCGTCGCGCGCGGAGGCACGGTGAAGGCGTCGAAGTGGAAGTTCAGCCAGGGGCCCGGGGCGAGGAGCGCCGGGTCCGCGGTGTCGACCGGCGTCCAGCCGATCTCGGGGGTGTGGTTGCGGTGGACGCTGCCGCCGAGGGCGCGGGCCAGCGCCTGGCTCCCGAAGCAGACCCCGAACACCGGTACGGAGGCACTGATCAGCGCGCGGAGCCAGAGCTGTTCGGTGGCAAGCCAGGGCAGGCGGCTGTCGTACGCCGACTCGGGCGAGCCCAGGACGATCGCGCAGTCGACCTCGGAAGGCGCCGGCAGGGCGTCCTCGACCGAGACGACGAAGGGGTCCAGGTCCAGCTCGGCGGCGATGTCCGGGAGGACGCCGATGCTGTCCTGCGGATCGTGGACGACGACGACACAACGGCGGGAGCCGGTCACTATGTCTCCAGACGGCGAGCGAGAAGCGGGGCGGCGATGGTCCGCCCCTCTGGTCAGAGCTGAATCCAGGTGGTCTTCAGCTGGGTGTACTTGTCCAGCGCGTGCAGGGACCGGTCGCGTCCGTTGCCGGACTCCTTGCAGCCCCCGAAGGGGGTGGTGATGTCGCTGTCGTTGAAGTTGTTCACCCAGACCGACCCCGCCTTCAGGGCGCGGGACACCTGGTGGGCGGTGGTGAGGTGCTGCGTCCACACGGCGGCCGCCAGGCCGAACCGCGTGCCGTTGGCGAGGGCCACGGCCTCCTCGGTGGTGCGGAAGCCGAGGACGGCCAGGACGGGGCCGAAGACCTCCTCCTGAGCCAGCCGGGCGTCGGGGCGCACCTCGTCGAAGACGGTGGGTTCCAGGTACCAGCCGCCCGAGGAGACCCGCGCGCGGTCGCCCCCGAGCAGGAGCCTGGCGCCGTCGGCGTGTGCGGCTTCCACATGGCCGAGCACCCGCTGCAGGTGCTTCTCCTCGACGAGTGCGCCGACCCGGGTCGCGGGGTCGAGCGGGTCGCCGACCGTCCACGCCTTGGCGGCTTCCACCACCTTGGCCACGAACTCCTCGCGGATGGACTCGTGCACCAGCAGCCGCGACCCGGCGGCGCACACCTCGCCCTGGTTGAACATGACGCCGCCCGCCACGGCCTGTGCCGCCCGGTCCAGGTCCGCGTCGGGGAAGACGAGCTGCGGGCTCTTGCCGCCGAGCTCCAGGGCCACCTGCTTCAGGTTGGACGCGGCGGCGTACTGCAGGAACAGGCGACCCACCGGGCCGGACCCGGTGAAGGCGATGAGGTCCACCTCGGGGTGGCGTCCCAGCGCCGCGCCGGCCGTAGGGCCGAAACCGGGGACGACGTTGAGGACGCCCGGCGGGAATCCGGCCTCGTCCGCGAGTTCGGCGATCCGCAGGGCGGTGAGCGGGGACTGCTCGGCGGGCTTGAGCACGACGCAGTTGCCCGCTGCCAGCGCGGGGGCGATCTTCCACGCGGCCAGCATCAGCGGGAAGTTCCACGGGACCACCGCGCCGACGACGCCGAGCGGCTCCCGGTGATCGTGGCCACCACATCGTGGCCGGTGGGCGCCACCTCGTCGTACAGCTTGTCGACGGCCTCGGCGTAGAACTCGAAACAGCGCACGGTCAGCGGCACGTCGACGTTGAGCGCGTCCATGACCGGCTTGCCCATGTCCAGCGATTCCAGCAGGGCCAGTTCGTGGGTGTGCTCGTCGATCAGACGTGCGAAGCGCAGCAGGACCTTACGGCGTCCCTGGGGGGACAGGCGGGGCCAGGGACCTGCCTCGAACGCCTCACGGGCGGCCCGCACCGCGCGGTCGACGTCTTCGGGCCCGCACTCGGCCACCTCGGCCAGAAGGGCTCCGTCGCGGGGCGAGAGGCAGGAGAACCGCCGCCCGGAGACGGCCGGCACGAAGCGGCCCCCGATGTAGGCGTCGGACTGCGGTGAGATCTTCCGGGCCTGGTCGGCAAAGCTGTCCCGGGTGGCGGAGCTGGGCATGAAGAGACCTCTCCTGGGCAGTACGGATCAGTGAAATATAGTAAACTCTAGTTTTAAAGGTCAACCTTCGACGTCGGACGGTGAAGTGGATGGGAGTCCCCCTCGTCTGGCTGCTGCGGCGCCAGGAGCTGCACCTGCGGCTGGTGGCGGGCCGCGCCGGGCTGCACCGGGAAGTGATCTGGGCGCACAGCATCGAACTCGCCGATCCGGCGCCGTGGCTCGCCGGCGGCGAGCTGGTGCTCACGACCGGGCTGCGGCTGCCCGCGTCGCCCGGGGCGCGCGCCGACTACATACGGCGTCTGGCCCAGGCCGGAGTCGCTGCCCTCGGGTTCGGTACCGGCTTGACGCACGAGCGGGTGCCCACGGAACTGACGGAGGCGGCCGAGGAGACCGGGCTCGTTCTGCTGGAGGTGCCGCTGCCCACGCCCTTCGTGGCCGTGACCAGGGCGGTGATGGAACGCCTGGCCGAGCAGCAGTACGAGGGTGTCGTCCAGGCGTCACGGATCCAGCCGCGCATGACCCGGGCCGCACTGCACGGCGGGGCGCAGGCCGTGGTGCGGGAGCTGGCCGTGTCCACGGGCGCCTGTGTGATCTTCCTCGACCAGGAGGGCAAGGCCCGCGCCGCGCATCCGCCCGACGCCGCCGTTCCGCGGACCGCCGCTCTCAACGGCGTTCGCGCGCCGGACGAGGCGGCGTCCGCCGTGAGCGCCGGCCCGGACGGCGTGGTGGCCTTGCAGCAGGTCCGCGTGGGGCCGCGCGTCCACGGCCGGCTGGCCCTGATCGCCGACCGGACGCTCACACCGGTCGACCACCTCCTGCTCGGCCACGCCGCGTCGCTGATCGCGCTGGAGGCGGAGAAGCCGCTGCGCCTGCGCGACGAGCAGAACCGCGTCAACGCCATGCTCCTGAGGATGGTCTTCGACGGAACAGTCGAGGCGGCAGCCGCCGTGGACCTCCTCACCGAAGCGGGATTCCCGGTCCGCGACGGCATCCGCGTCCTCGCCCTGCGGGGCCACGGCCCGCGACAGACCCTGCAGGCAGTGGGGGAGGAACTGGCCGAGCGCGGCCTGCCGCTGTTCGGGTGCGTGCACGACGGATGCGCGGCGGCACTGCTGCCCGCCGGTCACGCAGCCACGGCACAGACGGTCACCGACGGCACGCGGGCCCGGCTGACGTCGCGCACCTGGGCCGGTCTGAGCGCCGCCCACCCCCTGACCGAGGGGCCGGCGGCCCTGACCGAGGCCCTGAACGCCGCCTCGGTCGCCCACGCCCGGGCGAGCGCGGACGTCGTCGGTTTCGAGGCGCTGGCCGGTCACCTGCTCACCGCCGTCCCCGAGACGAGAAAGCTCCTGGAGTCCCTGGCCGCATCCCGCCTCGGCCCGCTGGCCACGTATGACGCGGACAACGGCACCGACCTGTTCGCTTCGCTGCGCACCTTCCTGGAACACAACGGTCAGTGGGAGGCGGCCTCCACGGCCCTCGGCATACACCGCCACACGCTGCGCAGCCGGATGGACCGCATACAGAGCCTGCTCGGCGCGGATCTGGACTCGGCCCATGTGCGGGCCGAGCTCCTGCTGGCGTCGTCGGCATGGCGGGGAGGCTGCGGGCGCGGGTGACCCGTACGGCTGCTCCGCGTCGCGCGGCGGAGGGCGTGACCCGCGGCGCTCGACAGGCTGGACCTGGTGCCGTGACCGGAAAGGTTCACCGGCACTAGAGGCGTCCTGCCTCGACGATCTGTCGAAGGAACTCGCGGGTCCGTGGCTCGACCGGGTCACCGAAGACCTGCTCCGGCGGGCCCTGCTCCAGCAATCGCCCCTGCTCCAGGAAGACGACAAGGTCCGACACCTCGCGCGCGAAGTGCATTTCGTGGGTGGCGAGCATCATGGTCATGCCGTCCGCGGCGAGCTCTCGGACGATATTGAGGACCTCTGCCACCAGTTCTGGGTCGAGGGCCGAGGTGATCTCGTCGAGGAGGACCGCGTCCGGATCCATCGCGAGGGTGCGCACGATCGCGACGCGCTGCTGCTGGCCGCCGGACAGTTGGTCGGGGTAGTAGTCGGCGCGGTGGGCCAGGTTCACCCTCTCGAGCAGCGACCGGGCACGGTCCCGCGCGGCCTTCGGGTCCGCGCCGAGGAGCCTGATCGGCCCGAGAGCGATGTTGTCCAGCACCGTCATGTGCGGGAACAGGTTGAAGGACTGGAACACCATTCCGACCCGGCGCCGGAGGCGGTTGACGTCCACTCCCGGTCCGCTGACGACGTCTCCGTCGAGGCGGATCTCGCCGGCATCGACGGGTTCGAGGGCGTTGACGCACCGCAGCAGGGTCGACTTCCCCGAGCCGGAGGCGCCGATCAGCGTGACCACTTGGTGGCGTTGGACCTGCAGGTTGATGCCTTGGAGCACTGTGTGCCGGCCATAGCTCTTGTGCAGTCCGACGAGTTCGATGAAGGACATCACTTGCCTCCTGCGCGGCCGCGGCGGGACATACCTCGCGCGAGCATCCAGTCGACGAATCGGGTCTGCGGGATCGTGATGATGACGAACAGGACGGCGACGACCGTCACCGAGGAGAGGTTGAAGCTCGCCGAGGAGTAGAACTTCGCCTGGTTGAAGGCGTCCATCGTGCCGATGATGTTCACGAGGGACGTGTCCTTCTGCAGGGCGATGAAAGCGCTGAGCAGAGGGGGAATCACCCCGCGGACCGCTTGGGGCAGGATGACGAAGCGGAGGGTCTTCGCGTAGGAGAACCCGAGTGAACGGGAAGCCGACCACTGGGACGGATGGATCACCTCGATGCCCGCACGGTAGATCTCGGCCACGTAGGCGCTGTAGGTGAGGGTCAGCGCGATGATGGCGAACCATTCGGGAGACAGGCCGGAGAGCAAGGGGGAGTCTCAGCAGCGGCAGCCCGAATCCGATGAGGTAGATGATGATGATCGCCGGCACCGCTCGCATCCCGTCGATGTACGCGATGGCGAGGGCACGCACGGGGCGTCCCGCTCGGCCCGGGACCAGCCGGGCGACTGCGAACAGCAGGCCGAGGACCAGGACGAGGACTTCGGTCAGGTGTCGGCGCCAGTCGGGGAGCTGCACGCTGTGAGCGCCAGCGCCGCGATCGTCACGGTGACGGCGGCGCAGGAGAGCTTCTTCTTCATGGCTTCTTTCCACGGTGAGAAGAGGAGAGGGGGTGGGATGCGCAGCCACGGGCTCGGCTGCTGTGAGGCGCGTTCTGGGCCTGTGCCAGCGGTTTGCTTCGGCGGAGGCGTCGGGACCGCTCTGACTGTCTGGCATGACGTCGATGTCCCGGGCGCGCCCGATGCCCGTGGAGGCCGGCGACGGGCCGATGCTCCGGTCACGTCGGCGGGAGCGCGGTCCGGCCTCCGGCCGAGGGCCAGGGGCGCCGGCCGGACCGGCTCAGGCGGCGCAGGCGGTCTCCTTGGCGATCGCCTCGCCCAGAAGGGCCAGCCCTTCTTCCAGCAGGGCGTCCGAGATCGACAACGGAGGCAGGAACCGCAATACGTTGCCGTAGCTGCCCGCGGTCAGGACCAGCAGTCCGTCCGCGTGGCAGCGCTTGGCGACGCGGGCGGCGAGGTCGGGGGCGGGCACCCGGTCACCGTCCTGTTCCACCAGTTCGACGGCGATCATGGCGCCCCGTCCCCGGACGTCTCCGATCACCGGATACCGGTCGCTGAGATCGCCGAGGAACTCGAGCATGGTGTCGCCGATCTCCCGGGCGCGCTCCAGCAGGTCGCCCGCTTCGATCTCGTCGAAGACGCCGAGCGCTGCCTCGCAGGCCACGGGGCTGCCGCTGAACGTGCCACCGAGTCCGCCCGCCGGGACGGCGTCCATCAGCTCGGCGCGGCCGGTCACGGCGCCCAGCGGCAGCCCGCCGGCGAGCCCCTTGGCGGTGGTGATCAGGTCGGGCTGTACGCCCTCGTGCTCGCAGGCGAACATCCGGCCGGTGCGGGCGATGCCGGCCTGGATCTCGTCCACGATCAGCAGGATGCCCCGGCTGCGGCAGATCTCGGCGACGCGCCCGAGGAAGCCGGGCGCCGGGACGATGAAGCCGCCCTCGCCCTGGATCGGTTCGATCAGCACCGCGGCCACGTTGTCGGCGCCGACCTGCCGGTCCAGCAGGTCGGCGAGGGCGGACGCGGCCTCCTCGGCACAGCGTTCGGGGCCCCCGGGCCAGCGGTACGGGTAGGCCATCGGCGCCCGGTGGACCTCGGGGGCGAACGGTCCGAAGCCCTGCTTGTAGGGCTTGTTCTTGGCGGTGAGGCTCATGGTGAGCAGCGTGCGCCCGTGGAAGCCGTGGTCGAAGACGACGATGCCGGGGCGTCCGGTGGCGGCTCGTGCGATCTTGACGGCGTTCTCCACGGCCTCCGCCCCGGAGTTCACCAGGATCGTGCGCTTGTCACCCGGGATCGGCGCCAGATCGTTCAGCTTCTCGCACACGTCCAGGTAGGACTCGTAGGGGTTGACCAGGAAGCAGGTATGGGTGAACCGGCGCAGCTGCGCGGCCGCGCGCTCCGCCACCGCCCGGGCGGAGTTGCCCACCGTGGTGACCGCGATGCCGCTGCCGAAGTCGATGAAGGAGTTGCCGTCGGCGTCGACGATCACCCCGCCTCCGGCCGCCTCCACGAACACGGGCAGGACGGCGCCGACGCCGGCCGGCACCAGGCCGCGCTGACGGGCCAGCAGCTCACGGGACCGCGGGCCGGGGACCTCGCTCACGACCCGCCGAACCTGCGCGAGGCCGGGACCGCCGACCGGACGGGAAGCACCGGGCATGGAACATCCTCCGGGATGTGAAGGGGCTGGGAGCGATGAGCCAAGCACCGCCGTGCGCGGTCGGCCATGGACGGATCGGAGTGCTCCTCCCGTGCAGGGCAGGACATCCCGTCGAGTGCGGTATCGGCCGTCCGGTCCCAAGAATGGCCGCCTCATGAAACCGAGGAGCCGGCGTGGCGCTTTCGGACGCGTGGCGCGTACGACCGTTTCGTCGCCCAGGACGGTTTGATCCGACCCATAGGACCGTTGGAAAGGAAGGCCGATGCGACAGAGCGCAGCCAGCAGCGTGACGGCAGGTGGAATCGACAGGTCCGCCCGGTCGCTGCGCCATCTGGTCGCGGGACAGTGGCGGACCGGCGACGGCGACGAACTGCTGGACGTCAGTCCCACACGCGCCCGCGAGACCGTGGCCGCCGGCCGGCTCGCCCAGGACCGCGATCTCGACCAGGCCGTCACCGCCGCCCGCGATGTCTTCCCCCGTTGGGCGGCGACGCCTCACCACGTACGGGGCCGGATCCTGGACCGGGCCGCCGACGTCCTCGATGCGAACGCCGAGGTCTGGGGCGCGGAACTGTCGTGGGAGGAGGGCAAGACCAGGGCCGAGGGCGTCGGCGAGGTACGGCGCGCCGCGGAGATCTTCCGCTACTACGCGAGCGAGGCGTCCCGCCCGGTCGGCGAGGTCTTCGCCTCACCACGGCCCGGCGAGCAGATCCACGTGATCCACCGCCCGGTGGGTGTCGTCGCCGTGGTCACTCCTTTCAACTTCCCCATCGCAATCCCGGCCTGGAAGATCGCCCCCGCCCTCAGCTACGGCAACACGGTCGTCTGGAAACCCGCGAGCCTGGTCCCGCTGCTGGCCGTACGGCTGGCCGAGGCCCTCGTCGAGGCGGGACTGCCCGAGGGGGTGCTGTCACTTCTGATCGGCGGCGGCGCACTGGGGGGCCGGCTGGTGGAGCATCCGGGAGTGGACGCGGTGACGTTCACCGGGGCGACGTCCGTCGGCCGGAACCTGATCGCGGCGTGCGGCCGGCTGGCCCGGCCCGTCCAGACGGAGATGGGCGGCAAGAACGCGGCTGTCGTTCTCGCCGACGCCGATCTGGAACTCGCGGCCGGCGAGGTGTTCGCCGGAGCCTTCCGCTCCACGGGCCAGAAGTGCACCGCCACCTCGCGGCTCATCGTGGCGGAGCCGATCGCCGACGAGTTCCTGGCCCTGCTCACCAAGCGGGCGTCGGCCCTGCGCGTCGGTGACCCGCTGGAAGAGGGCACGGAGATGGGGCCCGTGGTCTCGCTCCAGGCCCGGGACGAGATCCAGTCGTCGGTGAACGAGGGAACGGAGCGCCCTGGGGTGGAGCTCCTCGCGGGCGGGCGCCCGTACGACGACGACCGTATGACGGGCGCGTTCCTGCAGCCCACCGTCGTCGAACTCGCCGGCGACGATCCGCTGTGGCGACAGGAGCTGTTCGGCCCCGTGCTGTCCGTGCGCCGGGCCCGCGACGTCGAGGAGGCGTTCGCCCTGGCCAACGACAGCGAGTTCGGCCTCTCCGCGGCCGTCTTCACCGATGACCTGCGGGCCGTGGCCGCCGCCACGGAGCAGGTCGACGTGGGTGTGCTCCACATCAACTCCGAGACCGCGGGGGCCGACCCGCACGTCCCCTTCGGCGGTGCCAAGCAGAGCGCGTACGGCCCCAAGGAGCAGGGCAGGGCGGCCCGCGAGTTCTTCACCCGGACCAAGACGGTGTACGTACGCCCGTCGGAGAGGCGAGACCGGTGAGCGCGGCATCCGGTGGACCCCTCTCCGGCGTGCTCGTCGCCGATTTCGGGCGCGTCCTGGCCGCCCCGTACGCCACGATGCTGCTGGCCGACCTCGGGGCCGACGTGATCAAGGTCGAGCAGCCGGTCACCGGGGACGACACACGGGCCTGGGGACCGCCCCGCGCCCAGGGCGAAGCCACGTACTACCTCTCGGTCAACCGCAACAAGCGCTCGCTCGCGCTCGACCTGCGCGACGAGCAGGACCTGCGTAGGGCGCGGGAGCTGGTACGCCGAGCCGACGTCCTGTTCGAGAACTTCCGGCCGGGCACGATGGCCAAGTACGGGCTCGACTACGACCGGGCGCGTGAGCTCAATCCGCACCTGGTCTACTGCTCGATCACCGGCTTCGGCGCCGGGGCCGGTGCCGCGCTGCCCGGTTACGACCTGCTGATCCAGGCGGTCGGCGGCCTGATGAGCGTCACCGGGCCGGCCCCCGGGCAGCCCGTGAAGACGGGCGTGGCCCTCGTCGACGTCCTCACCGGGCTGCACGCGTCCCTCGGAGTGCTGGCCGCGCTGCGGCACCGCGAGGCCGCGGGAGAAGGGCAGCACGTCCAGGTCGACCTCCTCTCCTGCCTGCTGTCCAGCCTGGTCAACCAGGCCGCCGGCTACACCCTGGCCGGCCAGGTGCCGGGCATCCTGGGCAACCGGCACCCCTCGATCGCACCGTACGAGGTCTTCCCTGCGAAGGACCGGCCGCTGGTCGTCGCCGTCGGCAACGACCGGCAGTTCCGCGCCCTGTGCCAAGGGCTCGACAGCCCGGATCTGGCCGACGACCCCCGCTTCGCGACCAACACCGACCGGGTGGCACACGTCGACGAACTCGCGGAGAAGCTCGGCACGTTGCTGTCGGCGCGGACCGCAGCGGAATGGTTCGACCGCCTCACGCCGCTCGGCGTGCCCTGCGGACCGGTGAACGACCTCGCGCAGGCGTTCGACCTGGCCGACACGCTCGGCCTGAGCCCCCGCGCCACGGTCACCGGGCCGGACGGCTCCCCCATGGACCTGGTCACCAACCCGATCGGCCTCTCCCACACCCCGCCCCGCTACGAACGCCACCCGCCCCGCCTCGGCGAGCACACCGACGACCTCAGGGCCTGGCTGGACTCCTGACCGCCGGCCACACCGTCCACGACCCGATCAGCACTCCTAGGAGCCCATGATGAGCGGCGCCAAGCCGATGAAGGACCCCCTCGACCTGATCGACCTCTCCTCCGTCCTCACGGACGAGGAGCGCGAGATCCAGGCCACCGTCGCCAAGTTCCTCTCCGACCACGTGCGCCCGCATGTCGGCGAGTGGTTCGAGAACGCCCACTTCGCCCGCGAGCTCGCCCCCGAACTCGGCAAGCTGGGCGTGCTCGGCATGCACCTCGAGGGGTATGGCTGTGCCGGGACGAACGCCGTCTCCTACGGGCTGGCCTGTCTGGAACTGGAGGCGGCGGACTCGGGCTTCCGCAGCTTCGTCTCCGTGCAGGGCTCGCTGTCGATGTTCTCCATCTGGAAGTGGGGATCGGAGGAACAGAAGCAGGAGTGGCTGCCCCGCCTCGCCGCCGGTGAGGCCATCGGCTGCTTCGGCCTGACCGAGCCCGACTTCGGCAGCAACCCCTCCGGGATGCGCACCAGGGCCGTCCGGGACGGCGACGACTGGATCCTGAACGGCTCCAAGATGTGGATCACCAACGGCGGCATCGCCGACGTGGCCACCGTCTGGGCGCAGACCGAGGACGGCGTGCGCGGCTTCCTCGTGCCGCGCGGGACGCCCGGCTTCACCACGCAGGACATCAAGCAGAAGATGTCACTGCGCGCGTCCGTCACCTCGGAGCTGTACTTCGACCACGTGCGGCTGCCCGACTCCGCCCGGCTGCCGCACGCCCAGGGCCTGCGCGGACCGCTGTCCTGCCTGAACGAGGCCCGCTTCGGCATCCTGTTCGGAGCCGTCGGCGCGGCCCGCGACTCGCTGCAGGCGGCCCTCGACTACGCCGGCTCCCGCGTGCAGTTCGACAAGCCGATCAGCGCGTTCCAGCTCACCCAGAAGAAGCTCGCCGACATGAGCGTGTCCCTGGGCGGCGCCGCACTGCTCGCCGTGCACCTGGGCCGGCTCAAGGACCAGCACCGCATCCGCCCCGAGCAGATCAGTGTCGGCAAGCTCAACAACGTCCGCGAAGCGCTCGCCATCGCGCGCGAGTGCCGCACCGTCCTCGGCGCCAACGGCATCTCCCTGGAGTACTCGCCGCTGCGCCACGCCAACAACCTGGAGTCGGTGCTCACCTACGAAGGCACCAGCGAGATGCACACCCTGGTCGTCGGCCAGGCCCTCACCGGCCACGCGGCCTACCGCTGACGCGGCCCGGCACCCCGGTTCCGGACGCGGCCGACGGCCTTCCCGCGTCCGGAACCGGATCCCACCCCGTCCGTCGTTTCCCTCTGGTCCCGTCAGGGAGTGAGAATCCATGGCTCCATCGGCCACATCACCGGCACCCCGCCGACCGTCCGCCTCGCACGGCACCACCCCCGAGGACGTCCGCCGCGTGGGCGTCGTCGGAGCCGGACTCATGGGCAGCGGCATCGCGGAGGTCTGCGCACGCGCCGGCCTCGACGTCGTCGTCCGGGAGACGGGTCCCGGGTCCGCGCACGCAGGACGCCGAAGAGTCGTCGCCTCCCTCGACCGCGGTCTGCGCAGCGACAAGCTCACCGAGGCCGACCGCGACGCCGCACTCGGCCGCATCCGCTTCACCACCGACCTCGCGGACCTGGCCGACCGCGATCTCGTGATCGAGGCGGTCGCGGAGGACGAGCGGATCAAGACCGAGGTGTTCGCCACGCTCGACCAGGTCGTCACCCGCCCGAGCGCGATCCTCGCCTCCAACACCTCCTCCATCCCCATCATGAAACTGGGGATGGCCACCGACCGGCCCGGCCAGGTCATCGGCATCCACTTCTTCAACCCCGTGCCGGTCCTCGGCCTCGTGGAACTGGTGCCCTCCCTGCTGACGAGCAGTCAGACAAGGGCCCGTGCCGAGGACTTCGTCACCGGCGTGCTCGGCAAACACGTCATCGGCTCCCAGGACCGGGCCGGATTCGTCGTCAACGCGCTCCTCGTGCCGTACCTGCTCTCCGCCGTCCGCATGCTCGAATCCGGCTTCGCCTCCGCCACCGACATCGACAGTGGCATGGTCCTCGGCTGCGCCCACCCCATGGGCCCCCTGCGGCTGGCCGACCTCATCGGCCTCGACACCCTCAAGGCCATCGCCGACTCCCTGTACGAGGAGTTCAAGGAGCCCCTGCACTCCCCGCCGCCCCTCCTGCTGCGCATGGTCGACGCCGGTCTGCTCGGCAAGAAGACCGGCCGCGGCTTCCACGACTACTCCCGCTGAGCCCTCCGGGTGCGAGCGTCGACAGGGCGCGAGCCGGCCAGGACAACCAGGTCGACCTGCAAGCCCTCCTCCTGCAGAAGAAGCCGTCGCAGGTCGCGCAGTACGACATGCCCCGGCCGGACAGCGCGTCCTCGCCCGGGAGACTGAGCTTGCGGTGCTGCGAGCCGGTCGCCACGATCACGGCCCTCGCCCGGTGGACCGTACCCGCGCTGTCCGTCACGGTCTTGACCGAGCCGGTGAGTTCGACGGCGACGATGTCGTCGGGGACGAGCTCAGCCCCGAAGCGTTCGGCCTGCGCCCGCATGTTCTCCATCAGCTCCGGGCCCATGATGCCGTCGCGGGAGCCGGGGAAGTCTCCACCTCGGTCGTCTGTACCAGCGCGCCGCCGGCCGTGACCGCGCCCTCGAAGACCAGCGGCTTCAGCGAGGCGCGGGCGGTGTGGAGGGCGGCGGTGTATCCGGTGGGGCCGGAGCCGATGACGTTGCGTATGTCCGTCGCCGTGCCGCTCATGCCTGGGGCTCCGGCGCGACCTCCTTGATCAGGCCCTCCACCAGCACCTTGATCTCGTCCCGGATCGGACGCACGGCCTCGACGCCCTGGCCCGCCGGGTCCTGCAGCTGCCAGTCCAGGTACCGCTTGCCCGGGAAGACGGGGCAGGTGTCGCCGCAGCCCATGGTGATGCAGACGTCCGACTCCTTGACCGCGTCCACGGTGAGCATCTTCGGGACCTCGGCGGAGATGTCGATGCCGACCTCGGCCATGGCCTCGACGGCGGCCGGGTTGACGCCCGCGCCCGGGTTGGAGCCGGCGGAGCGGACCTCGACGCGGTCCCCGGCCAGGTGGGTCAGCCACGCGGCGGCCATCTGGGAACGGCCGGCGTTGTGCACGCAGACGAACAGCACGGAGGGCTTGTCGGACATCGGAGGCTCTCTCTTGTCTCACGACGGCATCAGGCGCGGATGACGTCAGCACCCGGTGGTGTCAGTCACCACTGATGTGACGGTATCAGTCCATGATGACGTCAGTCGACACTGACCTGATCCGGGTTCTGGCCGACCCGCTCAGGCTCCAGATCGTGACCCTGCTGGCCAAAGAGACGCTGTGCACCACCCACCTGGTGGAGGAGACCGGTGCCCGGCAGACCAACCTCTCCAACCACCTGAAGGTGCTGCGCGAGGCCGGGGTGGTCGAGACGGAGCCGTGCGGCCGGTACATCTACTACCGGCTCAAGGCGGACGTCATCGCCTCACTCGCCGGCCAGTTCGCCGACCTGGCCGAGTCCGCTCGCACCGCCGCCGAGAACAAGAGGGCCTGCCCATGACCCCCGCCGAAGCCGCCCCGACCGCGGAGTCCGCGCCGGCCACCGCCGAACCCGCCTTCGTCGGGCCCGCACCGGGTGCCACCCCGCCGCGTACCCCCCTGGTTGCCCGGGCCGCCGCCGAACTCATAGGCACGGCGCTGCTCGTGGCGGTCGTGGTCGGCTCCGGCATCCAGGCCACCGACCTGACCAGGGACGTCGGCCTGCAGCTGTTGGCCAACTCCACGGCCACCGTCTTCGGCCTCGGCATCCTGATCCTCCTGCTCGGCCCGGTCTCCGGCGCGCACTTCAACCCGGTCGTCACACTGGCCGAGTGGTGGACCGCCCGCCGCAGTGGCGCCGGGGTCACCTCACGCGAGGTGGCCGTCTACCTGCCCGCGCAGGTCGTGGGCGCGATCGCGGGCGCGATCCTGGCGGACGCGATGTTCGGCGAACCACTGGTGAAGTGGTCCACCCACGACCGCTCCGCCGGCCACCTGCTGCTCGGCGAGGTCGTCGCCACTGCCGGCCTGATCCTGCTGATCTTCGGCCTGGCGCGGGCCAACCGCCTGCAGTTCGCGCCCGTCGCCGTCGCCTCCTACATCGGCGCCGCGTACTGGTTCACCTCGTCCACGTCCTTCGCCAACCCGGCGGTGACGATCGGCCGTGCCTTCACGGACACCTTCGCGGGCATCGCGCCCGGCTCACTCGCGGGGTTCATCGGCATGCAACTCATCGGCGGCGTGGTCGGACTGGCCCTGGTGGCCCTCGTCTTCATGCCCGGACGATCGGCCGAATGAGCCACACAACGCAGGTGGTGGTATAGGCGGCGGCCAGGCCGGGCTCGCCGCCGGTTACCACCTGCGCCGCCTGGGCATCGACTTCGTCATCCTCGACGCCCGGACCACGCCGGGCGGCGCCCGGCAGCACGCCTGGGACTCGCTGCGCCTGTTCTCCCCGGCCGCGTACTCCTCGCTGCCCGGCCGCCTCATGCCACCGCGGACCGGCCGGACCTACCCCGACGCGCAACACGTGGTGCAGTACCTCACCGACTACGAGAAGCGGTACGAGCTGCCCGTCGAGCGCCCCGTACGCGTCCTCGGCGTCCACCGGGCCGGCCGACTTCTGCGCGTGGAAACCGACTCCGGCACCTGGCACGCCCGCTCGGCGATCAGCGCGACGGGCACCCGGTGGCGGCCGTTCCTCCCCGCTGTCCCCGGCCGAGCGGCCTTTGAGGGCCGCCAGTTGCACCGGTGGAGTACCGCGGCCCTGCCGACTTCGCAGGCCGACGCGTGATCGTGGTGGGCGGGGGCAATTCCGGCGCCCAGATCGCCGCCGACCTGGCGTACGACACGGATCTGACCTGGGTGACGCAGCGGTCGCCCCGCTTCCTGGCCGACGACATCGACGGGCGCGCTCTGTTCGACGTGGCCACCGCACGCCGCCGCGCCCTGGACGAGGGGCGCACTCTCCGAGCCCGGCCAGGTCGGCGGCCCGCCCGGCGAGTGCGTCCAGCACCGGCTGGTGCACCGGATCCACCGCGATGTCCAGGCGGACGGCACCGCCGTCGCCTGTGACGTCGAAGGTGAAGAACGAGCAGCAGCCGCCCTCCCGTCCCGCAAGGTCACGCACCCGCTCCTCCACCCCCGAGGCGGCGGACAGCTCCAGCCGGACGCGCTGTACTGCAGGTGTTTCCTGCTCGTGGCCGTAGTCAGGCCGCGGCCGGCGCGATGGTCAGCAGCTTGCCCATGGCGGCCAGCACGGACGGCTCGACGCGGTAATAGACCCAGGTGCCGCGCCGCTCGGAGGTGAGGAGGCCTGCTTCCTTGAGCTTCTTCAGGTGATGGGAGACGGTCGGCTGGGAGACGCCGACGTCGGAGATGTCGCACACGCATGCCTCGCCGCCCTCGTGCGAGGCGACCGCCGAGAACAGCCGCAGCCGCACCGGGTCGCCCAGCGCCTTGAACATCGCCGCCGCCGTTTCGGCCTCCTCGGCGGTGAACGGGCGTTCGGTGAGCGGCGGGCAGCACGGCGCCACAGCTCCAGCGGCGGGTTCCAGCAGCGGCAGCGTCTTGGTATTCGACATGCATCTATGTTGACACATGTCGAACCAGTGCGGCGAGAGTCGGGCCCGCCCGCACCCCGGGGTCGCCCCCCGATCGCTGCCGCCCGAACGTGCCACACGGTCGCTGATTCGATAGATGTCTATGTTGACGCTTGTCGAATCAGGTGCCATGCTGGCCTCGCAAGTCATCGACAAATGTCGAAGCAAAGGGGAATCTCGTGGCCGTGTCCGTCAACAGCGTGCCCACCATCGACCAGTTGCCCGTCGTGGTCGTCGGCGCCGGCCCGATCGGCCTGGCAGCCGCCGCCCACCTCATCGAACGGGGCATCGAACCGCTGGTGCTGGAAGCCGGACCGTCGGCCGGCACCGCCGTCCGCGACTGGGCGCACGTCCGACTGTTCTCCCCCTGGTCCGAGGTCGCCGACCCGGCCGCCGAGAAGCTCCTCGCCCCGACCGGCTGGGTGCGCCCCGACGGGGCGACGTATCCCACGGGTGGTGACTGGGCCGAGAGGTATCTGCAGCCGCTTGCCGACGTGCTGGGCGACACGGTCCGCTATGGCGCGACCGTGACCGGCGTGGCCCGCTCCGGGCGCGACCGCATCGTCGACGCGGGCCGTGACGAACAGCCCTTCACCGTGCACATCCAGGCCGCTGACGGTCGCGAGGAGCGGATCGTCGCCCGCGCTGTCATCGACGCCTCCGGCACGTGGTCCACCCCCGGCCCGCTCGGCGCCAACGGCCTGCCCGCCCTCGGCGAGAAGACCGCCGCCGATCGCATCTCCTACGGCGTCCCCGACCTGAAGGACCCGGCCGTCCGCGCCCGCTACGCGGGCAAGCGCACTGCTGTCGTCGGATCCGGCGCCTCCGCCTTCACCGCGCTCGCCCACCTCGCCGACCTGGCCAAGGAGGAGGACGGGACGCACGCGGTGTGGATCCTGCGCCGGGGGATCACGGGTTCGACGTATGGCGGCGGCGAAGCCGACGAACTCCCTGCCCGCGGCGCCCTCGGCCTGCGCGCCAAGGCGGCCGTCGAGGACGGCCATGCCGGCGCGGTCACCGGATTCCGTACCCAGGCCGTGGAACGTGACGGTGACGGAACCTTGATCCTGGTCGCCGAGGATGGTCGTCGCCTGGACCCGGTCGACGAGGTCATCGTCCTCACCGGCTTCCGCCCCGACCTGTCCTTCCTCTCCGAGATCCGCCTCGGCCTCGACGAGCGCCTGCAGGCCCCGACGGCACTGGCTCCGCTGATCGACCCGAACGTGCACTCCTGCGGCACGGTCTACCCGCACGGCGTGAACGAACTCGCCCACCCGGAGAAGGACATCTACCTGGTCGGTATGAAGTCCTACGGCCGAGCGCCCACGTTCCTCGCGATGACCGGCTACGAGCAGGTCCGTTCCATCGCGGCGGCGATCGCCGGCGACCAGGAGGCCGCCGAGCGCGTCGAACTCACCCTGCCGGAGACCGGTGTATGCGGGGGCGCGGGCCTGTTCGACGACCCCGACGCCGCCCAGGGCGGCGAGGCCGGAGGCTGCTGCGGCGCCCCGGCCACCCTGCAGATCGGCATCGGCGCCCCGGCTCCGTCCGGCGGCTGCTGAACCGCCCACCCCCACCAGGAGGTTTGCCGTGTCCCGTGTACAACTGGCTCTCCGCGTCCCCGCTCTGGATGCGTCCGTAGCCTTCTACAGCAAGCTGTTCGGCACCGAGCCCGCCAGACTCCGCGACGGCTACGCCAACTTCGCCATCACCGAGCCGCCGCTCAAGCTCGTACTGATCGAAGGCGCCGAGGGCGAGGCCACGCGCCTGGACCGCCTCGGAGTCGAAGTCGAATCCACCGAGGCCGTCCACGCCGCCAGCGCCCGCCTCGGCGAGGCCGGCCTCGCCACCGACGTGGAGAACGACAGCACCTGCTGCTACGCCCTCCAGGACAAGGTCTGGGTGCACGGCCCCGGCCAGGAACCCTGGGAGGTCTACGTCGTGAAGGCCGACGCCGACTCCCTGGCCAAGCAGCAGGGCAGCACCTGCTGCGCCGCCAGCCCGGTCGAGGCCGATACAGGCTCGAAGGAACCGGCCGTCGCGGGCTGCTGCTGCTGATCCGCCGATGACCAACCCCCACACCAGCGAGGCCGTGACCGGGACGGGAGACCGGTCACGGCCTCGCGCCGCCCTGCCCGCCCTGTGCGCCACCCAGATCACCAGCTGGGGCATCGTCTACTACGCCTTCCCCGTCCTGGACCCCGAGATCACCGCGGCCGCAGGCTGGTCGGCCACCGCCACCACGGCCGCCTTCTCGGGCGCGCTGCTGGTCTTCGCCCTCACGGGCATCCCCGTCGGGCGCATCCTCGACCGCCGAGGCCCGCGCGCAGTGATGACCACCGGCTCCATCCTGGGCGTCATCGCCGTGCCGGCCATCGCCTGCGCACCCAACCTCGCGGCCTTCACCGCCGCCTGATTACTGGCCGGCGTGGCCATGGCCGCCACCTTCTACCAGCCGGCCTTCGCCGCCCTCACCCGCTGGTGGGGAAGCGACCGCGTCCGTGCCCTCACCGTCGTCACACTCGCCGGCGGCCTGGCCTCCACCGCCTTCGCCCCGCTGACCGCCGCCCTCGCCGAGCACCTGAGCCGGCGCACCACATACGCCGTACTCGCGCTGCTCCTGGCCCTCGTGACCATCCCCGCCCGCGCTCTCACGTTCCTGATCACCATGGGCGACAACCCTGAGCGGCTGAGCACTGTGGCGTCCTTCGCCGCCTTGTGCGGGGTCAGTCCCATCGAGTACTCCTCGGGCCGGCAGAGCTCGCGCCGCGTCAACCATGGCGGCGACCGGCAGGCGAATGCCGCTCTGCCCGTCCCGCTCAGGCGCGGCGCGGAACGGATTTGCTCCTTCTGCTCCCGGCGGCGAGCAGAGCGTAGCCCAGTGCGAAACCGAGCATGGTCCATACGCCGCGGGGCCAGAAGATGTGGCTGTCCGTGAAGGACCAGCCGGCCACCAGGAGAACCACCGTGCCGGGAACAACTCGCACGCCGTGTTTCGGGAAGAGCGCGACCGCCGTGGCCACGACGGCGACGATGAGGGCGTAGGCACCGACTTCCCCCAGCGACTCGCCCGCGTCGTACAGCGGGTACTTGATCGGCCCTATGGTCGCTGTTCCGGCAGCGTGCTCGACGGCGGTTCCCGCCGCGATACCGGCCACCGCGTCAAGACCGGTGTAGAAGGCCGCGTACGTGAACGCACCCGCCCAGGCCACCGCCGTGGCGAAGCCCGCGAGGTCTGGGCGGGGGCGGTGCCACAGAGGGACGAGGAGACCGAGCGTGAGCAGCGGAAAAACCGGCAGCAGCGCGATGTGCAACTGTGTCCAGTCCGCGGCCGTCGCCCTGGACAGGCCATGGGGGTGCGCGGCGCCCGCCGCGGCCAGCACGAGAGGCGCGACAGTGACGAGAGTGATGTTTCGGATGGTCAACACGCAGGGATCGTAGGCGCGTTACGTCACCTGAGACGGCTGCGTAAGGGCTTCGTAAGATCTTCGTGGTGCCGTGTAACGCTGGAAACCGTCCGCCGGGGTGATTCCCTTCCGACGCGACACCGGCCTCGCCGATCTTGCGGCGAGGCCAGAGCAAAGGACCTTCCAGAGCCATGTGGACGGACGGCGTCTCATATCGATGGCTGAGGCCCTGGGGCCGGGTGAGCGGCGGCCCGGTCGGCAGGGTCAGCCGCAGCGGCGCCCTGAGTTGATGCAGGAGACCGCCTGTTTCATGAGCCGGTCGGTCATCACGTTGATGAAGTCGTCGTGGTCCGTGATGGCGTTGTGCCGCTGTCCCTGGAAACCGTCGACGGCGAAGTTCGGCGCCGCAGGGGTCTTGTAGGTGAGCCTCATCGTCAGTTGTGGGATGGCCTTGAAGCCGCTTGCACAGTTGCCGCCCGCGTCGGCGAAGGCGACGTGGCTGCGGTGGTCGGCGCTGTCGATGTTCCTGCCGTCCCAGCAGCTCTGGAAGGCGAAGCTGCGCACCACCTTGCTGCCGCTGGGACAGATCGGGTACTTGTCGGTGAGCTGGACCTTGTTCTCGAAGCCGGTGCAGCTCCAGTGGGCGTTGGCGTTCTTGGTCCCGTTGGTGAACGCCTTGGCGTCACCGGTGATGATCCGAAGGAAGCGTGGCATCGCCACGACCTTGCCGGCAGGGCTGCCCTGATAGGTGATCGTGACCGTCGAGGGCACCAGGATGGCTCCCTTGTTGCCCTCGGCGCCTCCGCCCAGGGCGTTGGCGTCGGGACCCTGACGGGTGGTGTCCCGCAGGACGGGCCAGTAGTACGCGGACTGGTCGCCATTGGTGCAGGAAGTGCCCTGGGCGCTCAGGGACTCGTTGGTCGAGTTGAAGTCCACCTTGCGGTTGCCCACGTAGTCGTGGACGTGGTGGGCGCCGTTGCTGACACCGGGAGCCACGATGTCGTTGTCCGAGTTGTGCTGTCCCTGCCTGTTCACTCCGCATCGGGAGGTGAAGGCTCCGGTCGAGGCGCCGGCCTGCCTGCGGACCTTGCGCACGTTCGGGGCCACCTTCGTGATGTCCACGAAGTCGGCCGCGGTGGGGCCGTCGTTGCTCTGCCCTTCGGTACCGGAGCCGTTTCCTTGCTGTCCGGTGTCGCCCCCCTCGCCCCGGGCGTCGCCGGGGCTCTGGTTCGCGGCCCCGGCCCCGGATGGCTGGGGCGCGGGTGCGTCGAGACCGAGGTTGCAGGCGGCGAGAGCGTCCAGCCCTGTGGGCCTGGCGGCCGACCGCCCGATGGCGATGGCGATCCGGTCGATGGTCGCCTTCCTCTTGTCTGTCAGGGGGCCGAGGATCGCGTTCTGCACAAAGTTCGGGCCCCCTTGCCCACGGGTGTCGACCAGCCGCTGGTTGGCCTCCGCGGTCTGGCGGTCCAGCAGTTGCAGGTTGCGGTCCACCTCGGCCTGTGCCTGCTGTGGGACGGCCGGCAGCTTGCCCTTCACGTCCGGGCAGCTGATCGTCTGGGCTGACCGCGTCGTAGGAGCGGTGGCGGTGACGTCGGACGCGTTGGCGGCGTAGTTCACGGCTATGAGGCCACCGCCCCCTGCCAGCAGCGCCGTGACCGCCAAGATGGCGTTGCGGCGGCTCCGGCCGCGCCTGTGATCTGCTCGCATGAGGACTCCCGATCTGACAACGTGGTTCCTGACCCGGCGGCGACACGTATCACTGGCCGCCCGGATGCCCCAGCCTCACTTGAGTGGTCCGCGCGTGCAGCTGTTCACGTCGCGCGTCATGGACACGTAAGAACTGAGCGGCGCCCGAACTGACCCCGCCCGGCACGAGGAGCTGCGCCGCCTCGGCATCCCCCGCTCGGCGCTGGAAGAAGCCGTGATCCCGTGATCCGGGCCTTACTGCCGTCCTGCGCGGCCTCCGTCGGCTCCAGTACCGCCACGACGTCCTCGACGGCTGCCTCACCGGCACCGGCCTCCGACGCCAGCCACCATGACGACATCACGCATTCAAAGTCATTAGACAGCAGCCATTTGCGCGACAGCCTCCTTGAGAATCAGGTGCCAGAGTTGTCGACGAACCCCACGATATCGAGATATTCGATTTTGGGCGGGACGCCATAAATCCCCGTCACCTTGTCGACGAGCTCCTCCGTGAAGAAGTCGCGGCCCTTCTCCTCGTCATCCCACACGTAGAAGTTCCTTGCCTGAACGCCGTCTTCGTCGAGCATGAAGCTCTTGAAGCGAAGGCCGGCCATGCCTTCGAACGGTCCTCGGAGTTCGCGGGCAATCTTTGCGATAGTTGAACGATCGAACTTGTCGCTCTGGGTGAAAGTCACGAGCACGCCGATCATCGGGCCTCCTGTCGATCGAGTGATGCTAGCGGCGGATCCTAGTACACGCGGCCGGAAATTCTGGCCGTCAGGCCGCGAGTCGGAGGTGTGGCTCGCGGTCGGCGATGCGGGCCAAGGGCGCATCGAGCTTTGCGTACGTGAACGCCCGCTCGAACGGTCGGTCGATTAGGCGGTGCAAGGACACCTGTCTTCCCCCGCGCCCCGGCGGCCGGGCAAAAGCCCTGCCTTCCGAGGGCTTGCTGATCCGGAAGAAGCGGCCTAGCCGATGCACCCCGATATTCCCCCCACACAAGCCGCCAGATGGGGTACGACTCCTCGTCACCCGGCGCCACCGCCGGTTGGTGACGTGCAGAGCCGCAGTTGCCTGCGGGGGCGGGTGGGATGAAAATGTCAGCTTCTCGTTTTGTTCGCCCCGGAGAACTCGGTGGCGGTCCGGCCGCGGCTCGCCTCCCACCCTTGCCGTTCCTGCGGCGGTGAGAAGGCCCCGCACGGTGGAGCGAGGGCGGGGGAGTGGGGTCGCGGTAACGTCGACCCCGGTCTGATCGGGGGCTTTGACCAGAGCGACCCTACGGGCCGGCCGAGTTCACCGTGCGGGGCCGGGAGTGGCGACTTGCGCCTTTCACGCCGCGGCGCCTCATCGCAGACGTCATGAGCAGGACGGCGGATATGCCTTCCCCGCCGAGTTGGCCCCGGCGTGATGCGCCATGGGCTGCTGCATCTGGCGAGGTCTTACGGACCCGTGACGTGATGGGCGCGGTGCTGCCGTGCGGGGTGCTCATGCTCCTAGCGTTCGTGTATGCGAGTACTGGTCACCGGCGGAGCCGGGTTCATCGGGTGTCATGTCGTCGCGGCGCTGTCCGCACGGGGGCACGAGGCAGTCGTGTTCGACCTGCGTGACGGCCTGGACGTGCGTGACGCGGAGGCGGTCGCGGCCGCTCTGCCGGGTGTGGACGCCGTGTGCCATCAGGCGGCGATGGTGGGGCTTGGGAAGGGGTTCGGCGACGCGGTCGAGTACGTGTCGCGCAACGACCTCGGTACCGCGGTGCTGCTTTCCGCCATGGCCGAGGCGGGGGTCGGGCGGTTCGTGCTGGCCGGGTCGATGGTCGTGTACGGCGAGGGCTCGTACCTGTGTGAGCGGCACGGGGAGGTGCGACCAGGCCCTCGGGCCGTGGCCGATCTGGACGCAGGGCGTTTCGAGCCCCGGTGCCCGCGGTGCGAGTCGGCTCTGACGCCGGGGCTGGTCGGCGAGGACGCTCCGGTCGATCCCCGGAACGTGTACGCGACGACCAAGCTGGCCCAGGAGCATCTGGCTTCGGCCTGGGCCCGCTCGACGGGCGGCTCGGCGGTTTCGCTGCGCTACCACAACGTGTACGGGCCGGGCATGCCACGCGACACCCCGTACGCGGGGGTCGCGTCCTTCTTCCGGTCCGCGCTCGCCCGGGGTGAGGCGCCGCGTGTCTTCGAGGACGGCGGTCAGTGGCGGGACTTCGTGCACGTACGGGACGTGGCGGCGGCCAATGTGGCGGCGCTGGAGGCCGAGTCCCCGGCCGGAGCGCTGGCGGCGTACAACACCGGCAGCGGGGAGCCCCACACGGTCGGCGAGATGGCGCGGGCGCTGGCGTCCGCGTACGGCGGACCCGAGCCCGTGGTGACGGCGGAGTACCGCCTGGGGGACGTACGGCACATCACGGCCGACTCGTCGCGGTTGCGGGCCGAGCTGGGCTGGAAGGCAGAGGTCGGGTTCGAGGAGGGTATGCGGGAGTTCGCGAGAGCAGGGCTGCGCGAGCCGTAGCACTCGACCGGTCCTGTCGCGGCGGAGCGGGAGGCGGAAGACGGACGGCGCTCGGCCGACGGACCGGCGGTCGAGCAGCAGCGCGGTCGCCGCCGCGGACGCCGGCTGCCATCGCGATGGCTGGGGTCGACACGGTGGGGGCCGGCAAGGTCGTCGCCTGTACCACTGCCGCCGGCTCCGCGTGCATCGCTGGTGACCGCGACAGTGACGGAGCCGAGGGAGGCGGGCAGCATTCGCACGTCAGATCTCCGTGTCCGGTATTCCGGTGCCACCGCGTGCGGTACAGCCGGTCGAGCACGGGAGGCGCGTGCCGCTCACGCGACCGGACCCCTGCCGACCGCACTTCGGTGCGCTGCTCACTCCCTCGACGTCCGTGTTTCGTAAGGAGCCGAAGTCCCTTACGTGCCTTTTGTCTTCGTAGGGTGAAAGCCGTGACGACTTCTCCTGCAACGCAATCGGAAGCAGAGACGCCCGCGGCGACTGTCGACGTGGTGCTCCCTTGCCTGAACGAGGCCGAGGCCCTGCCCTGGGTCCTCGCCCGTATCCCGCCCACCTGGCGCGCGCTGGTGGTGGACAACGGATCCACGGACGGCTCGCCGGAACTGGCCCGCGACCTCGGCGCGACCGTCGTGCGTGAGACGCGCCGCGGCTTCGGCGCCGCCTGTCACGCCGGGCTGACCGCGGCCACTGCGGACATCGTGTGCTTCTGCGACTGCGACGCCTCCCTCGACCCGTCCCTGCTCGTGCCCTTCGTGCGCGAGGTGTGCGACGGTGAGGCCGACCTGGTCCTCGGGCGGCGCCGTCCGCAGGGCCGGGGCGCCTGGCCCGCGCACGCACGGTTGGGCAACGTGGTGCTGTCGCGGATGCTGCGTCGCCGCACAGGGCTGAGCCTGCACGACCTCGGCCCGCTTCGCGCCGGCCGTCGTGAACAACTGCTCGACCTTGCTCTCACGGACCGCCGCAGCGGCTACCCGCTTCAGATGGTCGTGCGCGCCGCCGACTCCGGCTGGCGTGTCGTCGAGCACGACGTGCCCTACCTGCCGCGCACCGGGGCCTCCAAGGTCACCGGTACCTGGCGCGGAACCTGGCAGGCGGTACGGGACATGAGCAGGGTCCTGGCCGAACCACCGGTGCCCCGGCACGGGGCTGATGCCGACTCATTCGCCATACTCCCAGGAGGAACCGCTCAGTGACCACTCTCCTCGTCATCGCCAAGGAACCGCGACCAGGACGGGTCAAGACCCGGCTCACGCCGCCGTTCACACCTCGAGAGGCGGCGACGCTCGCCGAGGCGGCGCTCGTGGACACCCTGCGTACGGTGGCGGCCACACCCGCCCGGCGCCGCGTGCTGGTACTCGACGGCTCTCCGGGCCCCTGGCTGCCGCCCGGCTTCGACGTCGTCCCGCAGTGCGCGGGAGGTCTGGACGAGCGGCTGGCCGCCGCCTTCGCCGGCTGCGACGGACCCGCGCTGCTCATCGGCATGGACACCCCCCAGGTGACGCCCGCACTGCTCACCGTCGACTTCGCCGACTGCGACGCGTATGTCGGGCCGGCCGAGGACGGCGGCTTCTGGGCGCTGGGTCTCGCCCACCCGGACCCCGAACTGCTGCGCGGGGTGCCGATGTCGACGCCCACGACCGGTGCCGCGCAGCGTGAACGGCTCGCCGTCGCGGGCCTGCGCGTACGCGAACTGCCCCGCCTGCGAGACGTGGACACCGCCGACGACGCGGAGGCGGTCGCGGCGGCTGCGCCAGGGAGCCGCTTCGCCGTCGCACTGGAGCGTCTCGGGGCGGCTGTCGGCCGATGAGCACCGCACATGAGACCACGTCGCCGAGGGCGGTCGCCCTGGATCGCCCCGTGCCTGTCGCGTCCGTCAGCGCCCCGCGCCCTTGGGCTGCCGACCCCTACTCCGAGGCCCTGGTCACTGGCCGGGGACCGCTCTTCCTGCGTCGCGCCGACGGCTGGCTGCTGCCGCTGGAGGTGGAACGCTGGTGTGCCAGGGCCGACGCGGCGGACATGAGTGTTCTGGAGCACTGTGAAGGCGCTGTGCTCGATGTGGGATGCGGTCCGGGGCGGCTCGTCGCCGAACTCGCGGCCCGGGGCCGGCCGACGCTCGGCGTCGACGTGAGCGAAGCCGCAGTCGCCCGCACCGTGCGGCTCGGCGGTCAGGCTCTGCACCGCTCCGTCTTCGAGCCGCTCCCGGCCGAAGGACGCTGGAACACGATCCTCCTCATCGACGGCAACATCGGCATCGGAGGCGACCCGACCGCCCTCCTGCGGCGGATGTCCCAACTCCTCGACGGAAACGGCCTTTTGATCGCCGAGACCGTCCCGGACAGTGAGGTCGACGAACGCCTCACCGTCCACGTCGTGAGCATCACCGCCGGCACGCACGGCACGGCCGGCCCGCCCTTCCCCTGGGCCCGGCTCGGCACACCGGCCCTGCTCCGGCTCGCGACACGCGCCGACTGGCGCCCGGAGCGTCAGTGGACGACCGGCGGACGCTCCTTCGTCGCCCTGCGCAACCGCAGTGACCGCACCAGGAGCATCGCCGCCGAGCCGCCGAACAGCACCGCGGTGATCAAAAGCCAGCGGGACAGGAATGTGTCGCCGGACAGGGTGGTGGCGGAACTGTAGTGGTCCGCCACCTGCCCGCTGATCAGCGGAAACCAGATCAGCAGCAGAAGGCCGGAGAACGCCGCCGGGACGCGCACGAAGACCGTCCACTCCCGGCGGCCGACCACGCCCAGCCCCCGCGCGACGACCCGGTCCGCTCCCGCGTACAGGGGCGACAGCACCAGGTCGTGCACCAGGGCCGCGCCCACGAACCACAGCGCGACAGAGAGCCAGTCGTCCGCGAGCAGTCGCACACCCGCATACCCTGCCAGCGCGAACGAAGAGGCAAGAAGCAGGAGTTGAAGCGGGCTGCCCACACGCGGGCGCATCCCAAGCCGTCGTGTCACACGTCGTCGCATCACAGTTCTCCGAAGGTCATCCGTGCCACCCACTTGGTGTTGAGCACGCCGGGCGCCGCAGGAACGATGATCCGCGCCGGGTAGCCGTGGTCCGCGGTGAGGGGCTCGCCGTTGACGAACAGGGCGAGAAGGGAACGCGGGTCGCGCACCTGGTTGTCGCGCAGGGCCGCCCGCCGGAACGACCCCTGCCGCTGGAGCGACTCCACCAGTACGTCGGGCGCCGCGTCGGTTCCGTACCCGACGAGCGCCGCCAGATCCCGCAGGCGTACGCCCCGCCACCACTGGTCGGAGGTCGACCAGCCTTCCACACACGCGATGGGCAACGCAGCGCCGTACAGCGGGAGTCGCAGCAGCTCTGCCCGGCTCAGCCGGACCGTCCGTCCCTGCCCCTCGATGACCAGCCGCCATGCCTCGTCACTCGTCTCGGTCATGCTGATCCCGCGCGACGCGGCCGTCTTGTTGATCTGGAAGCCGCCGGGGCCCGAACCCGGTTCAGGGCCGCCATGCGGCGCGAGCAGAGCCGTTGCCCGCAGCGGTCCGTCGAAGCTCCGGCCCGCCGTCGTGGCCAGCAGGAGCAGAGAGCCGCCGCCGACGAAGGCGAGGGCGCCGCGGCGCGAGACGGTGGACGGGGCGGGGTTCGGGGAGACGAGCTCGCTCTTCTCGTCGCGCAGGTGGCGCAGATTGCGCACCGCGGCCGGCACCCGCAGCACCGCGTGTGTCACGAACGCCGCGAAGAACACCCAGGCCCCGTAGAAGTGCAGCGGGTAGAAGGAGCCGGGGAAGAGGTAATCGAGCTGGACGTTCAGCACGCCCGTGGTGAACTCGAACAGTGCGCCCCCGACCAGTAGGAGCAGCGAGAGCCGCTCCAGCGCATGCGCGAGGGATCGCACGGGCGGCAGGGTGAACAGCTTCGGCAGGACCGACCACAGCTTTGCCAGCAGCACGGGGATCAGCGTGATGCCCAGGGTGACGTGGACGCCCTGGGTGAGCCGGTAGAGCCAGGGCGGGTCGGTCGGCCAGGCGAAGAGATAGAAGCCGAGCAGGCCCCTGTCCGGGGTCTTGTCGTTCACCGGCGACAGGCCTGGGTTGTAGGCCGCGTACGACACGAGGCCCGTGGTGAAGAGCACCATGATCCCGCCGAGCAGCACGATGCCGAGCACGGAGGTGAACCAGGGGCTGCGCAGCGGGCTGCGCCAGAAACCGGGAGAGGTGGGGAGTAGATGGTCGCGCATGTCCCGACCGTAGGCCGGGACGGGCCGGGGACGGGGCCCGCAACACATGACGAAATGCTGACGTCCAGGCTCACCGGAGCCTCGTCCGGTCCTCCCCGGCCTAGCGTGCCGGTGTGAACCGCGATCTTCTCCGCGACCTGTCCGCGGCCCTGGCCGCAGCGCTGCTTGTCACGACGGCGGCTGTGGTCGGCACCGTCCTTGAGCACCGTTACGGAAACCTTCATGTCAGCTGGCCGCCGCTGTACGGCCATTGGGAGCCACATGTCGGCCCCGGCACCCCCGCAGCGATCACGGTGGCGCTCGTCGTGGTTGCGTACGGGCCGCTCCTCGCCGCCCGGCTGCCCTGGCGCGCCCTGCTGTGTGCTGTCTGGGGCACCGCCATGGCGTGGACGTTCTCGCTCGCCCTGGTCGACGGATGGCAGCGCGGAATCGCCCGGCGGCTCACGACCAAGTACGAGTACCTCCAGGTCATCGACCCGGTCAACCGCTTCCACGACATCCCGGCCGCCCTGCGGGACTTCACCCACCACATCCTGATCCACTCACCCGACGCCTGGCCCGCGCACGTCGCCGGACATCCCCCCGCGGCCACCCTCACCTTCGTCCTCCTCGACCGGATCGGACTCGGAGGCGGGGCCTGGGCGGGCGTCTGGTGCATCACCGCCGGGGCGACGGCGGCGGTGGCGGTCCTCGTCACCGTACGAGCGCTGGCCGGGGAGGCGCTCGCCCGCCGCGCCGCGCCCTTCCTGGTCCTGGCCCCGGCCGCCGTGTGGATGGGCACCTCCGCGGACGGCTACTTCGCGGCGGTCGCCGCCTGGGCCGTCGCGTTCCTCGCTCTCGCCGTCACGGGACACCGGCCACGTCGGACAGGTCTCGCCTCCGGACTCCTCTTCGGCCTCACCGCGTATCTCTCGTACGGGCTGACCCTGTTCGCGGTGATCGCCGCCGTCGTCCTGCTGCTCGGCTCCCGACGACTGCGCCCCCTCCCGTACCTCCTCGCCGGATTCGTCGTCGTCCCGACCGCGTTCACGATCGCGGGCTTCAACTGGTGGGAGGCGTACCACCTGCTGGTCACCCGCTACTACCAAGGAGCCGGCGGTATCCGTCCTTACGGCTACTGGGTGTGGGCGAACCTCGCGTGCACGGCGCTCGTCGTGGGCCCGGCGACGGTGGCCGGACTGCGACGAGCCGGCGCGTCTCCCAACCGCCAGGGCGTTCGCACATGTCTGCGCCGTTCCACGGCCGAACCCCGCCTCACCCTGCTCGTCCTCGCCGCCCTGCTCGCGCTCCTCGCCGCCGACCTCTCCGGCATGAGCAAAGCGGAAACAGAACGCATCTGGCTACCGTTCGCGATGTGGCTGATCCCGGCCTGCGTGTTCCTGACCCGACCCCGCGCCTGGCTCACCGCACAGGCCGCTCTCGCCCTGCTCCTCAACCACCTGCTGCTGACGGGATGGTGACCATGGAGACCCCGCTCGGGCCTCCGCGAAGGAGCGTCACCGGTGGCCGATTCTCCGGACGGATCATTCCGGCGCCCGCCGTCAGCGCCACCCCCTACTGCGCGCACGGCACCGCTCTGGTCTGTGCGAGGGGGAGGCAGGCAGGGGCTCGCGACGCAAACGGGCGTCGAGATCTTACGGAACGCGGACATCGGGACGGCCCTGCCGCACGGCGATGAGGCCGGTGGGAAGCTGGGGGCATGCAGCAGCCGCACGAATCCCAGGACTCCGGACCTGCTCCCCGTGGGCACGGAGGTACGACCCGCGTCCTCGTCGTGGACGACGACCCCACCGTGGCCGAGGTCGTCTCCGGATATCTCGACCGCGCCGGGTACCAGGTGGACGTAGCAGGGGACGGGCACTCCGCGCTCGCGCGGGCCGCCGCGCACCGGCCGGACCTGGTGGTGCTCGACCTGATGCTGCCCGGCATGGACGGCCTGGAAGTGTGCCGCCGGATACGTGCCCGCGGGCCCGTGCCGGTCATCATGCTCACCGCCCGAGGCGACGAGGGCGACCGGATCCTGGGCCTGGAAGTGGGCGCCGACGACTACGTCACGAAGCCCTTCAGCCCCCGTGAGCTGGTCCTGCGGGTCGAGTCGGTACTGCGCCGGACCCGGCCCGCCGTCGCAGCTCACCCCGCGCACGCGGCAGGCGTCACCGTCGACCCGGCAGCCCGCCGCGCCACCAAGAACGGCACCGAGCTCAGCCTCACACTCCGCGAGTTCGACCTCCTTGCCTTCCTCCTGCGTCACCACGGCCGCGCCTACAGCCGCGAAGAGCTGATGCGCGAGGTGTGGGGCTGGGACTTCGGCGACCTGTCCACCGTCACCGTCCATGTGCGCCGGCTGCGGAGCAAGGTGGAGGACGACCCGGCCCGGCCCCGGCTGATCCAGACGGTGTGGGGAGTGGGCTACCGCTTCGATGCCACGCCCTGCGAGGAGGCGGTCTGACCATGCGCGACACCCTCCTCATCGCCCTCTTCGCCTTCCTCGGCGCCGCCTTGGCCGGGCTGCTCGGGGCGGGTGTGCTGTGGCTGATCCGGCGACGCTCGCTGACCGCGTCCCTCGCCGTGGTAGCCGCTGTGGCCGTGACCGCCATGCTCGCGGGGACGCTGGCCGTGGCGAGGGCGATGTTCCTGTCCTCGCACGACCTGACCGTCGTCACCCTGGTGGTCGCGATGGCGGCGGTCGTCTCCCTGGCCACCGCGCTGCTGCTGGGCCGCTGGGTCGTCGCCCGCAGCCGGGCGCTCACCGCCGCCGCCCGTTCTTTCGGTGACGGCGGCCACTTCTCGGCTCCAAACGGCCCGGTGACCGCCGAACTCGCCGCACTCAGCAAGGAGTTGGCCGCCACCAGTGCGAAGCTGGCCGAGTCCCGCGATCGCGAGCGCGCCCTGGAGGCATCGAGACGGGAGCTGGTCGCGTGGATCTCGCACGACCTGCGCACGCCCCTCGCCGGGCTGCGCGCCATGTCCGAGGCCCTGGAGGACGGCGTGGCCGCCGACCCCCACCGCTACCATCGACAGATGCGCACGGAGGTCGAACGCCTCAACGGCATGGTGGGCGACCTGTTCGAGCTCTCCCGCATCCACGCCGGGGCGCTCGCCCTGTCCCCCTCCCGTATGTCGGTGTACGACCTTGTGGGCGACGCACTCGCGGGAGCGGACGCCCTCGCCCGCGAGTGCGGGGTGTGGCTGGTCGGCGACCGCGTCGAGCCGGTGCCGGTCGAGGTGGACGGCAAGGAGATGAGCCGAGTGCTGGGCAATCTGCTGGTCAACGCGATCCGCCGGACACCCGCCGACGGTACCGTCGCGGTCACCGCCGAGCGCTTCTCCGACGGAGTCGTCCTGTCCGTCACCGACGGATGCGGCGGCATCCCCGAGGAGGACCTGCCGCGGGTCTTCGACACCGGTTGGCGCGGTACCCATGCCCGTACTCCTCCGGCCGGTGCGGGCCTCGGCCTGGCCATCGTCCGGGGCATCGTGGAGGCCCACCGGGGCCAGGCCGCCGTGCGCAACGTCCCCGGCGGCTGCCGCTTCGAAGTGACGCTTCCCCTGGCCGAGGCGTGATCACGCCCCGGTTGGTCACCGTAATGCCGTAGGCGTGGAGGCATGAGGGCACCACCGTGACGGTCGTCCGCTTTCTGCGCTGCTGCTCGGTCAGGGCTGTGGGATGCTGCCCATCTCGGCGGTGAAGATTACGGGGTCGCTGTCGAACCCTCGGAGCATCGCGTGGAACTCCCACGTTCCGGAGGCGTCCCTGGTGAACTCCGCGATCGTCGCGGCGGTGTAGCCGGAGAGCTCTGCGAAGCTGTCCTTCAGCAGCTCACGGTACCCCTCGACAACCAGAACTCCGGCGTTCGACAGGTCACCGAAGGTTTTGGGGCCGCTGTTCTGGTGGATCGCCACACCGACCACCACGCGCGTGAAGGAGGAAGCGAGGCGGTCGAGCTCCAGGGTCATCGCTTCCACGTAGCCGAAGCCTTGCCCGGTCTGACTGTGCCGGCTCATGTTGATGGTGCCGTCCGGTGAGCGGCTGTCGAAGTGGACGACGTACACCGGCTGCCCGAAGGGGGCGTCCGCCGAGTAGGTGGCGGCGATGATGTCGAGATGATGGGGCGGCTGATCCCAGGGACTCGGGTCCCATTTGAGCCGTACCTCGGCCTTCCCCACGCCGTGGCTGTCGCTGCTCACCGAATTGCTGCCTCTCTTTCAAGCCATCACACGATGGCACCTACATGAGCAAGTATGGCTGCAGGTCACTCTGTTGAAGCCTCCTTCGGCGCAACGGACTCCAGCACGGATCCTCCCGTTTCGGACGAGGTCCTCCAGGGCGTGGACGCGCACGGTTCATGTCGCTGCTGTGCCGACGGCCTCGACCAGCCACGGCTGACTCACCGGCCGCGGCACGAGCAGCGCCCGGCCGTTTCCCGCGCACTCCATGGTGACGCGGTGCGTCACCGCCGGGAAGGACCGGATCTCCGCCAGGTCGAGCGTCAGGGGCGTGTCAACCCTGCCGGTCACGGTCAACCGCCATGTCGAGGAGTCGGCCGCGGGGATGTCGTAGTGGACCAGCACATAGTGCAGCCCGGCGGGAGTGACGTCGTAGCGCAGTGCCTCCAGCGGCAGGCCGTGGTTGCGGGTCGCGAGTGCGAGCTTCTGCGCGGTGACGTCCTCGCCCGGTTCTGCCAGGCGTCCCGGGGTGCTGACGTCGCCGATGCGTCCGTCCATCTCCCCATCGTGCGCACATGGCGGGTACCCGGCGTTTCTCCATCACGGCCCGGGGCGTATGGGGCGCCTGAGATCTGAAGTGCCTGGACCGCGATGGCGGGGAGGGCCGTCACAGGTCCTTGGCCGGCCAGTCCAGCAGCCGGGCGCCGATCACGGCCGTCTGCAGCATGTACCGGTGGGCCGGGTCGCCGGGGTCCGCTCCGGTGAGCTGGTGGATGCGTTCCAGGCGGTAGGTGAAGGCGCGCACGCTCAGGGAGAGGCGCCGGGCGGCCTCGGCGGCGACGCAGCCGCAGTCGAAGTAGGCGGTGAGGGTGTCCAAAAAAGGTTGGGCGCCGCCGCGGGCGGTGGTGAGCGGGCCGAGGGTGTCGAGGACGAGTTCGGCCATGGCCTGCCGGTCGCGGGTCAGGACCGGGTAGACGAGCAGGTCGGCGGCGCGTAGGACCGGATCCTCCAGCTCCAGGCGCGTGGCGAGTTCCAGGGCGTTGAGCGCCTCCTCGTACGAGTGGACGACGCCGCCGGGGCCGGGTTGCGGGCGGCCGATGGCGACCTGGCCTCCGTCGGTGGCGGCGTGGGCCTGCTTGGCGAAGTGGGCGAGCACCTCGTCCTGGTGGCCGGGCGCGATGCACAGCAGTCGGCCGTCCTTGGTGGTGAGCAGGATGCTGCGGTCGCCGAAACGGGAGATGAGCGCGCGTTCCACCTGCCGGGGTACCGGGTCGCCCTCCTCGTAGGCGACCGGGCCCTCGGCGACGGCGACCGCGTGAGCGTGGGACAGCCGCAGACCGAAACGTTCCGCGCGTTCGGCGAGGCGCCCGAGGTCGCTGCGGCCGTAGAGCAGGTCGTCGATGAACTCCCGGCGGGCCGCCTCCTCCTGGCGCACGGCATGGCGCTGGGCTCCCTCGTATCCCTCGGCGAAGGCGTCTATGACCTGCTGTACGGCGGCCAGTGCGCCGGCGGCCGAGCCGGGGGAGGCCGGCCATGCCGTGCGGGCGGCGTTCAGGTGGGCGCTGACCAGGGCCCGCAGTCCGTACCCTGCCTCCGCGGCCTGTTCCCCGAGGGCTCCCCGGGAGGTGATCTCCTCCCGGGTCAGGCGTCGGCCGGTGGCCGAGACCTCGGCCAGGATCTCGGCATACCCGTGCAGATAGTGCTCGGGAATCTCCCGCTCCGCCACATCGCCCCCGCAATCTTGACGCGCCGGTGACGGTTCCTTGGCGGCTCACCGGCATGCAGACCTTAATGAACTCTGCCGGGGACCGGCAATGCGCCGATGCGGGGCAGCCGAGCATCATGGCCTGTGGGGAGCACTGCTGGAGGTTCCGGTGCCGGGTACCGGCAGGTGTCCGGCACCGGGACCCGGAGCGAGCGTGCGCCATCGGGCGCGGCTGACGGGCACCTCGGGCGGTAGGAGGGGGAAGACATGCGAACGTTTCTGGCTGCGGCCACCGGTCTGCCGACCATCCTGCCGACCGCCGCCCTCGTCGTGATCGTCTGCTTCTGGCTGCCGGTCGCCCTGGGGGTCGCCTCGGCCCGCGACTTCGACGCGGACGCCGACCTCCGGTCCTGGGGCATGGGCGGTGTCCCCGTGGCGGTCGCCCTGCCGGCGCTGCCGGCGCTGGCCTGGTCCCTGAGTGTCGCGACGCCCCTCCTGCTGACGGCGTTCGCACCACCGGGCCCGGCCACCGGCCTTCTGCGCCTGGTCGTCCCGGTCGCGGCGCTGCTCGCCGCCTGGCGGCTGACGTGTCTGCTCGTACGGCCGCTGCACCGGCTCTTCCCCGACGAACCCGGTCTTCGCGAACTCCGCCATGCAGGGCGACGCGCCGCCTGAACGACAGCACCAGCGGGACCCCTTCCTCACGCTTCAACACCCTTATGCCGCAAGGACGTATGCCATGAATGCCATCATCGTGGGCGGCGGCGCGCTCGTCGCCGCCATCCTGCTCGCCGTGCTCCTCGTCTCCCGTCTGTTCCGCAAGGTGGAGCAGGGCAAGGCCCTGATCGTCTCCAAGCTGCGCAAGGTCGACGTGACCTTCACCGGTCAGCATCCGGCCCGGGCTGGGCGGTTCGGACCCGCTCGACGCTCGGGCCGCCGTGCGAGCCGTGCTCAGTGGCCGCGCCCGGGTCCGGGCCAAGTCCGGCGACGGTCCGGTGCACAGCGCCCGGATCTTCAAGGCCGCCAAGGACTTCGCGGTCAAGGCTCGTACCCAGCCGATCAACCAGCTCAAGGCCGTCCTGGTCATCGCTGATCCCGCCCTGCGGGAACAGCTGTCAGGCCTGGGCGATGCCGAACTGTTCCGCACCTGCGCGCCTCGCCCTGCACGACGGTGGGGGAGACGAGGACGCGGTGGCCCAGGTCACCTACCTGACGCTGCGCATGCTGGCCGAGCGCGTCGAGCAGCTCACCGGGCAGATCGATGAGCTGAACCAGCGCCTGACCCGGCTCGTCGTACGCCACGCCCCACAGTTACTCGTACCGGTGGGCATCGGCCCGGACAGCGCCGTCACCCTCCTGATCACCATGGGAGACAACCCAGAGCGACTCAACACCGAGGCGTCCTTCGCCGCCCTGTGCGGCGTCAGCCCCATCGAGTAATCCTCGGGCCGTCGGACTCGCGTCGGCTCAACCACGGCGGCGACCGCCAGGCCAACGCGGCCCTGCACTGCATCGTCTTCACCCGCCTGCGCCACGACCCGCGCACCCAGGCGTACTACGAACGCCGCACCCAGGAAGGCAAGACCCGAGGCGAGATCATCCGATGCCTCAAGCGATACGCAGCCCGCGAGGTCTTCAACCTGGTCAGCCCGGTCGCCCGCACCCCCGCGTTATAGGGGCGTCCGTGATGGCGGGTGATACGGCGGAGCCCCGTCGGGAACCATCCCGACGGGGCTTTTGCCGGGTTCGTGATGGCCGTCGGTGACCTGTCGGTCTACGCGGACGCCCGTCACCCGGCCTGCCGAGGCGACGCCCTCATCTCTCCCCGGGAGCGGTGCAGGAGCGCCTGCGGGAGCAGCCGACCCGCCGCAGGAAGGCGTTCCCCGGTGGGAAATACTCTTCCGATGAGTTCACGTACTTCCCCGGTCAGCCAGCCGATCACGATACGGAGGGCCGTCGCGCGGGATGCCCAACGGCTCACGCGGCTCGTGCGTGGCTCAAGCGCCTACGAGGGTAAGTACGCAGCCGCAGTCGCGGGCTACCGGGTCGGTCCTGATTACATCGAGGCGCACCGCGTCTTCGTGGCCGTCGGGTCCGCCGAGTATGGAGACCGGGTCCTTGGGTTCTACTCGCTCGTCCTCGCTCCACCGGAGCTCGACCTGCTGTTCGTCGCCGACGAAGTGCAAGGACGGGGTATTGGACGGCGCCTCGTCGCGCACATGCAGTCCGAGGCCCGTGCCGCCGGGCTCGACCGTCTCAAAGTCGTGTCGCACCTTCCCGCCGAGGACTTCTATCACCGCGTCGGTGCGGTGCGGACCGGGACCGCGTTCGCGAACCCGCCCGCCGTGCCGTGGGACCGCCCCGAATTCGAGTTTCGCATTCCGTCGGAATGACGCGGTGTGCCGGTCGGCGGGGCACCGGCTTCGCCTGCAGGGTGGCCGGCTTGCAGGAGCGCTGGAAGCCGCGCGCTCGTGTGTGCCGTCGCCTCTGCCCCGGCGTGGTCATCGCCTGCGCCAGCGGCCTGCCCCCCCCGGCGGATTCCTCACCTCCGGCACTCCAAAGCCATCGCAATCGGCACGCGTTCATGAGGTGCTGGAAGAGGTCGATCGCTTCGTCAAGGCGACCGGCCTTGCGTACTGCACCGCCGGCATCCCGCAGTAGTTCCAGACCTGGCGGGCGTAGAAGGAAGTGGCCCGGGGTGCCCGGAAACGGCTTCAACCGGCCCGAGCCGAGGTGGCGTCCCGCCAAGTGGAGTAGGGGATCAAGGCGCCGGAATCCGCAGGTCGGAGACGGTGGCTACGCGGGTTCGGGCGTTCGCCCTGCTCCGGCGGGGCGCGTCGCGGACGGCCGCCTCGGCGGAGATCGCCACGGGCCTCGAACCGGAACGCGGAGCGCTTGACCCCCTGCACCACGTCGCGGGGCACGGCCCGAGCCGACCACATCCGCATCGTCAGCCTGCCCGGCGTCGGTGATCGTCGGCACGCCATGGAGCGCACCGCGGGCTCTGTCGACACGCGGCGTTCAGTCGCCATGCCGCCTTCGCGCCCCCGGACCGCAGCGGAGATCTCAGCAGGTCGAGGCGGAACTCGCGCAGCAACCGCAGGAGTGCAAAATAAAGATTCGAAGCCTTTCGTGTGAGCGTCGACGTGGGACAACCGGTGCGGTGCGGCGGGCCACTCGGGTGTCCGTCAAGGTCGATCAGAGAAGCCGCCTGCCGCATCGTCGTTCTTCGAGGACCGGCTCGAAGAAACCCAGCGCATCAACGAGCACATGCGCACCCAGGGCGGGGCGCAGCCGAAGACCCTCAGCCTGACTCGAGGACGCCGGCCGTCGGTCGAATCCTGACCGTCAGCGAACGAGGCCGTCGCCTGATCGCGGCGGTGCAGTCGAAGCACGGCCCGTGATCGGCCGCGGTTGACGCGCGGCGTGGCAGCTTCCACCCTGTTAGGGGGGTGAAAGGACCGCGGTCGTGAGTGGTGGGCGCAGTGGGTATCCCGAGCTGCTGACGGCTGCGGAGACGGCGGCGCCGGTGGAGGCCGTCGACGTGTTCGCGGAGGAGCTGCTGCGGCGCTTCGGCGCCACGAAGGTCTCATTTCTCATCGTCGATCTGACGGGGAAGGCAGTGGCGCGGCTCTCCACAGCCGGGGCGGTGGAGGACGGGCGGGAGGCGGAGCGGATCCCTCTCTTCGGCAGCGTCTACGAGGTCGTGATCCGAACCCAGCGGCCCTATCAAGAGGCGACAGACCAGGGGCAGCGGGTGATCGTGCCGGTCACCAACCGCGGAGACGCCATCGGACTGCTGGAACTGCTCCTGCCGGCCACCCCCGACCCGGACGTCCTGGAAGCGGTCGGGGAAGCCGCCCACGTGCTGGCGTACGTCGTGATCGCCAACGGGCGCTTCACCGATCTGTACACCTGGGGCAAACGCTCCCGGCCACCCACCCTGGCAGCGGAGATCCAGTACCAGCTGCTGCCGCCGTCGCTCTCGTGCGAGGCCGCCCAGTTCACTCTGTGCGGGAGTCTGGAGCCCTCCGCGGCCCTCAGCGGCGACACCTTCGACTACGCCCTGGACCGCGACACCCTGCACATTTCGGTGACCGATCCCATGGGCCACGACATCGACGCCGCCCTGGCCGCCACCGTCCTGGTGGGCGCCCTGCGTGGCGCCCGCCGCGCAGGAGCCGGTCTCGCGGAGCAGGCCCACCTCGCCGACCAGGCCCTGGCCGACCACAACCGCGGCCACGCCACCGGGCAGCTGCTGCGCATCAACCTCCACACCGGGCGGGCCCGGCTCGTCAACGCCGGCCACCCCTGGCCCCTGCGCATGCGCGACGGGATCGCGGAGACGATCACCTGCCAGGTGGACCATCCCTTCGGGCTGTCCGTGCGCCTACCCCACCCCTACCGCGTCCAGGACATCGATCTGCGTTCCGGTGACCGTCTGCTCATGCTGACCGACGGCATGCTCGAACATCAAGGAGACAAGGTCGACCTTGCCGACCTGCTGGAGAGGACCCGGGATCTGCACCCGCGGGAGACCGCGCTGATCTTGACCTCCGCAGTCCTCGACGCGGCAGGCGGCCGCCTCGAGGACGACGCCACCGTGATGTGCCTCGACTGGCACGGCCCCCAGCACACCCAGCGACACGTCAGCTCCGGCGCGGACACCCGGCAAGCCTCAGCAGCCCGTACGAAGCATCCGTGACCGCGGGCGCTCTCAGGGGAGGCCGCATGGTGGCCGCGGACCCGAATGACGTGAGGGCCGGTCCAGCCCGCCCTGTTCCTGCCGGAGGGCCTGTGCCCGCGATGACGGGCTCGACCCGGCCGAAGCGTTGATGATCAGGGCATGAGCCGGGGGCCGTAGTGCATGACGGCCTCCCTTGCCGGTGCCACGGGCACGGGCCCGGCGGGGGCAGGGCGCAGGCACAGTCGGTCCTTCCTCCTCGGGCCGCCTCACACTTCGACAGAGCGTTGACCGGCTTGGCCACTCCGGCCTCGCCAGGGGGCGGTGTACGCCGTGGTCAACCTGGACGTGCTGAGCGAGAGCGCGGGAGTGCGAACGGCTCATCCAGCACTGCGAGAGCCTCATCACCCGGGCCGCCATTAACGTCATGACCAGGCGCCTCACCCACACTGAAGAGGGGCCGCGCAGCGTGCCGATTGGCCACCCTTCCTGAGGCGTTGAACGCCGAGTGAATCATATCTGTCCCCGAGGGATCAGTTTTTGGAGGGCCGTGCAGCGGAAGCTTTTTGCCGCGAAGAGCAGAGCGGAATTATCCAACGTGCACGGGCCGTCCGGTGTGCTATTGTCCATCTCGGTTGCAGTTGTGGTTCCCAAAACTTCAAGCGCCCCCGCCGGGCCTCTGTCGGTCGGGAGCACTTTTGTATTTCCGGTCATTTCCGGGCGGGGTAATCATCGCGGCGACACGGCGCCCGCGCAGTGCGGACGCCGATGCACTGCCCCAAAGGAGATATGACATGGCTGCTGGTACCGTGAAGTGGTTCAACGCGGAAAAGGGCTTCGGCTTCATCGAGCAGGACGGTGGCGGCGCCGACGTGTTCGCCCACTACTCGAACATCGCCGCGCAGGGCTTTCGTGAGCTGCTCGAAGGTCAGAAGGTGAACTTCGACATCGCGCAGGGCCAGAAGGGCCCGACGGCCGAGAACATCGTTCCGGCCTGACGCTCACGCGCAATCCGTAGCTGGGGCCCGCATCCTTCGGGGTGCGGGCCCCAGCTGCACGCGTATCCCGGAGCGGCTTTCATCCGCGGGACGCCCCGGAGGAATCCGCAGTACCACCGCAAGGGTTCCTCCCTCAGGACGCAGGCGCACCCTGAAGCGCTGCCCCGCAGTCGGCGCCCGGATCGCAAAGTCCCCATCGCGTCACTAATTTCAGCACCTGCGCCCCCGGGATTTCGGCCGGCCAGATCTGCTTTCTTTTGCCACCGGTCCATACTCGTAATTCTCCGCGCCGTTCATCGCAGCGGAAATTCCTTGATATGTGCCACATCGAGGAAGGTTCCGTATGAACCGCACGTACACGAATGACCGCCCCGCCCGCTCCCGTGAAATGCTGGCCGCGGCTTTGGAGGCCGAGGTCGACTGACGCGGCACAGCACGGCTGGCACCTGCTCTTCGAAGACCGCCACCCGCACGCCGGCGGTGAACAGCACTACGCCGCCTACCTGGAGAAACAACGACGGCTTCGAGATCGAACCCGTCGCCATCAGTCCAACCGAGCCAGGGTGAGCTCAACCAATACAGGTATTGACAATTACTCGTCGGTCCGCCTGAGCGTTGAGGCCCGTGGGCTCGCCGAGTCAGGCGATCGACGTCATGGCCCGTCGCCTCACAGGTACTTCCGAACCGACCTGGCGTGAGGTACAGGTGGCGGTTGACGGTCCAGCCCGTGCTCGACAGGCTTCAGGGCTGGTCATACCAGGCGAATGCTGTGATCCGCCAGCCGTCTGAGGTGCGGACGAACTGGATGGTCTTGGTCCCGCCACCCTCGAACAGCTCACCGTCCAAGATCCCGGACTTGCGGTACTCGCCGAACCGCGACGCGATATCGCCCGCGATATCGGTCCGTTCGGAGACCTCCCACTCGGAAAACTCGACCAGCCGACCGTCAGTCAGCAGGCGCTGGCGGGGCTCGATGAACTCGTCCACGGTGTAGACCGTGAACTCCGGTCCGGTCTTGACGATCACACCGCTTGGAAGAACCAGCTGGCGGATCCGGGCCACCTCGGCAGCCTTGCCACCCCGGTTGTCAAAGGCGCCGAAGAACTCGGCGGTCACCGCGTCGATCTCGGTCTTGGACATGGCGCGACAGTAACAGCGAAGGAGCGTGGACATCAGCCGTCGCCAATACCGCCGCAGGCTGTGTCCCGCGGTGGTTCCGTGGGTTGGCCCGCTCCGAGGAGGGCCAAGCCGGCAGCCTGACGCCCGGCGTGCAGCGAGGGCAGGGTGGATAGCAGGCTCGCCCGCTGGAGCCGCGCGCTAGGGTTCCCGTATGCGTTTCATGATCTTGCCGCCGCCCGTCCGGTAGCGGGCGGCACAAAGACCAGCTTCGACCCCGGCCACAGAGTTGCCGGGGCGATGGATGCCGTCCGCACACCGCGTGGACCCCTTTCGGCCATCCATCATGGAGACGCACCGCATGACCACATCTGCCATGACGCCGCTTCGACGTGGCCTGCTCTTCGTGGCAGCCGCAGCGATCGCCTGGGGAGCGGGTGGCGCGGCGGCGGAGGAGCTCTTCCGCACCAGCGGCCTCGGCCCCATAGCCGTGTCGTTCTGGCGTTTCGCCATCGCCGCTACTCTCCTGGCCGCACGGCACCTCCGACATTCTGCTCCGGCCGGACCCGTCCCGGACTGGCGCACCTCCGTCCTGACCGGCATCGCCCTGGCGGCTTACCAGACTGCCTATTTCGGTGCCGTGCAGGACGCCGGACTTGCACTGGGTACGCTGATCACACTTGGCGCGAGCCCGATCCTGGTCAGTGCCGGAGCGCACGTCCTGTTCGATGAACGGCTCAGTAAGCGCGGTGCCGTCGCGATCGGGATCGCTCTCACGGGCCTGTTGCTTCTGGTTGCGCATCCAGGTTCCGGGCCCCGTCCCTTTCTGGGCGTCACGCTGGCCCTACTCTCGGCCGTCGGCTACAGCGCCGTCACCCTGTGGGCCCGCAAGGCGGGCACCACGAGCGCGGGCGCGACCACCTGGGGAGCAGGAGCACTATGCCTCCTGCCAATTGCGCTGACCCAAGGCGTCTGGCCCCGGACTGGGCACACCATCGAGTCCACCAGCTGGCTGATCTTCCTAGGCGTCGTGCCGACCCTGCTGGCCTACCGCTGGTACTTCGCCGGGCTGACCACGGTGCCCAGCACCACCGCCGCCGTCCTCGTGCTCCTCGAACCGGTCACGGCCGCGCTCCTTGCCATTCTGCTCGGCGAGCAGATCAACTCGGCCCTCATACTCGGATCGATCCTGCTACTGACGGCTATCGCCGTCCTGGCCCGCGACCAAGCATGAGCTCGTTGGCCTCGCCAGCACCCAACTGGCGAGGGCAACGCACCTGGAGGCATCCACAAGTCTTGACAATTGCTCTGCGCGGCACATGCCGACTGGGATCGTGAACGGCGACCTCCATGGTGTCGGGGTGCGCAGTCAGTTCCGGTGTCCAGCGGCTCCCGCCGTGGCGCCAGGCATCGGTGACGAGCTCGGACACGACCAAGAGCACCGTGTCCGCCGCGTCAGGAGCCACGGTCGGCTGTGACACTGGCAATCACCGTGATCATCAGGGTCACCCTGATCTCTGAATCGTCCATGTCCCCGCCCTGGCTACCCGACCCCTGTGCCCCACACTCCACCTGCCAACCCCGCAGAGCCCCAGTGCTTGCCTGAAGTGGGCGGAGGACCACAACCGACGCGTGACGGCACCTGCTGCCGTGAGCCCGTGTCTCCGTAGCCCGCGGACTGCTCAAGTCAGGGGCCGTGCGGGTTCGCCGCCCCGGGATCGTCGAGGGCGGCGCAGGGCCTCGTGCCGCACTTGTCAACGGCCGATTTGCTGGGCGTCACGGCTGGAGACACCGTCCCGGTCGGCGACGCCACGCTCAGTCGGCCGTGCTGCGCGGCGGGGGCCACTGAGTGCGCCGGACCGAGCCTCGGAGCTGCTCGAACCATCTGGGGGCCGGTCGAGGCAGACCGGTCGAGGCGGACTACCTCCTCTTCGAGGGCGCGGAAATCTATCCCAGCCGGAGTAGACATTCGGCGGCGGTGTAGTTAAGGTTCCTCTCGTAGCCGAGATCGAGCAAGGCCCGGCAGACACGAACTGCCGGGCAGTATCACCAGTTGCAGTTGGCATGACGGTGCGGTGGTGGAGTTCCGAAGCCAGAGTGGTCGCAGGACGGCGACGGGACTGACGACCGGACCGGGTGGCCCGCGGTGATCAGGGGCCGCCATGAGCAGCACCGCAGTGGCAGTACCTCGGTGAAGGCGTCGGCTGCGGGCGCGCGCACCGGGAGGTTCGGCAGTGGGGTTCCAAGCCAGAGCAGACGCAGGACAGGCGACGGGGCCGGCTGTCGAAGGGTGGCTCTGTTTCGAGGCCACCAGCAGTTCGCAGTTTCCGTAAGTGAGTAGTTGATCAAGAGGGAAGAACGGAGGAGCCGAGCGCCATCAGGATCGCCCGGGGTGGAAGTCTTGGACCCGGGTACCGCAGGACATCGATAGTGAGGTGGTCTCCGGTCGAGCAACCGCGATCCCCGCGCCCCCGACAGTGTCTCGGTCGGGTCCGCGGAAACTGAGGGCCGGTGCAGTATCAGGGCCGGCAGATGGTGTAGTAGTTCCTTCGGGGCCCTGGTGCCAGTACGGCGCCAGGGCCCCTCGACGCGTTTTACAGAGAGGTGCAATGACAGCAGACGACACATTCGGCCGTCTCGATGACGACGACTACCCCGCCTACACCATGGGCCGGGCCGCCGAGATGCTCGGCACCACACAGGGCTTCCTCCGCGCCATCGGCGAAGCCCGCCTCATCACCCCACTCCGCTCCGCAGGCGGCCACCGCCGCTACTCCCGCTACCAGCTGCGCATCGCCGCCCGCGCCCGGGAACTCGTCGACCAGGGCACCCCCATCGAGGCCGCCTGCCGCATCATCATCCTCGAGGACCAGCTCGAAGAAGCCCAGCGCCTCAACGCCGAATACCGCCGCGCCGCGGAGTCGGCGAACCCGACCGCAGCAGCGTGAGACGAGCGTGCCCGTGCACGTCGGCGGGCACCGCACGCATGGTCTGCCGTGCGGCGTGATCGTTCCTGTGGTGACGCGGCGTGTGGGCGTGTAGCGTTCTGTGTCAGCTGTCGTGGTTCGGAATTTCCCCCTGCCCGCGCCTTAGGTGTGGGCGTTTTGCTGTGCTGTGTCGCAGGAACCAGGGCGATCACCTCCGCCTGCCACATGGAGTGGGGGGCGTTCATCGACTGGAAGGTATGAGACATGGCTACGGGAACTGTGAAGTGGTTCAACGCGGAGAAGGGCTTCGGCTTCATCGCCCAGGACGGCGGCGGCCCGGACGTCTTCGCGCACTACTCCGCGATCAACTCCTCGGGCTTTCGTGAGCTCCAGGAGGGCCAGGCCGTGACGTTCGACGTCACCCAGGGCCAGAAGGGTCCGCAGGCCGAGAACATCAACCTGGTCTGACCTCGCAGACCTGCCCGAGCGATCGCGCACACTGCGTCCGGGGAACGCCACCCGTGCGGGCTTTGCCGCCCACCGGGCGAAGCGCCTGCTCTCGCGCCGGGCGTGTACAGGATCAGGGGCCGCGCTGCCATGGCTGCGCGGCCCCTGATGTGTTGAGGCGAGTGCGACCTCGGCCGAACCTCTTGACCCCAGTTGCTTCGAGCGTCGTACGGTTCGGGTGCCGTATGCCCTGCGCCTCGGTTCGCGCAGTCCGGAGCAGTAGACAGTCAGGTGCCCGTCCAGGCGGCGAGGAAGGCTTGCCGTACATCCGGATCGTCCCATCTGCGGTCCGCATGCAGAACGCGCCGGGCGGTGAGAACGAGATCTCGGAGCCGCAACTCGCCGATGACCTGTGTCGTGAGGTCAGGCAAATGGTCGGACTCGGCGAGGGCTTGACCGATCACTTCCCCGGCCGCTGTGCGCCGGGGCGGAGTCATCTCATCGATGGCCGAGAGGATCTGCCCTGGCCTGGGCGGTTCCCTCTCCTTCCAGAGAACGCAGCACCTGAGCCTTCATGTTGACGGGTAGCAGGTACGCGGTGCCCGACGACCTCCACAGGTCCGACCAGAAGCGTTCTCCCGCCTTGGTGGGGGCAGGCAGCGCGGCCTGCAGCCCGAGGAGATGGCCGGTGGCCGCATAGCCGTCGGAGTGGGCGGCCGCGACGACTGCGATGCCGGCGACGCGCTCCACATCGAGCTGGCCGGCCTCGAGATGTGGAGCCGGGTCCAGTTGGTGTTCCAACTGGTCTGCGAGGGCGGTGGATACGTGCGGGCGGACCTCAGGATGCATCGGCGATCCTTGCGCTCAGGCGAGCGGAGATGCCCGTTCGGAAGCCCCTGGTCTTTCCCATGGCCGGTCGTTCTACTCCGCTTCGGCAGGCCCAATCGGCGGGAGGGGCGACAGGGCTGAAGTTCACGCGGCGGCGAGCCGGCCCGGGCCCGGCTGTCGACGGCGTGGCTCCGGACCGACCTCCCATGAATGCTGCCGGAGTGAGGTCTCTTAGCATTACCGCATTGCTGTCAGTGACACCCAGTTGCCCGAGGGAGAACGAGAAGCTGTGTCCCGTGATGCCGCTGACGTCGAATACGGTCACGCTGCCTCAGCGCGTGGAGAGCGCCGCGAAGACGGGCCACCCGACGGATCGCGAGGCGGACACGCAGGGGAGAAGACTCACTCGGTTTCCGCCCTGGTGGAGCGGGCGGCCGACCTGGCCGAACCGATCAAGCCGAAATTGCGTGGCTGGCTCCATGCCGGAATGGTGCCCGCCGCACTGATCGCGGGCGTCGTACTCATCTGCCTGGCCCGTACTCCGCAGGCAGTCCTGGCCTGCGCCGTGTACTCGGTCACCGCCTGGCTGCTGTTCGCAACGAGCGCCGTCTACCACCGCGGCACCTGGGGATCGCTGGGCGAGGCTCTTCTACGACGACTCGACCACGCCAACATCTTCCTGATCACCGCCGGCACCTGCACCCCTCTGGCCGTGATGCTCCTCCCGCCGGAACAGCGGTCCATGCTGCTGTGGATCGTATGGACGGGAGCAGTGGCCGGCATCGTGTTCCGGGTCCTGTGGGTCGGAGCTCCGCGCTGGCTGTACACCCCGTGTTACCTGGCGTTGGGGTGGGCACCTGTACGCTACCTGGCCGACTTCCTGCACACCGGCGGAGCAGCCGTAGTCGTCCTGATCGTTGTCGGCGGTCTCCTCTACAGCGCGGGCGCGGTCGTCTACGCCCTGCAGCGGCCCGACCCCTCACCCCGCTGGTTCGGCTACCACGAGGTCTTCCACGCCCTGACCGTGGCAGCCTTCACCGCGCACTACATCGCCATCTCCCTGGCCACCTACTGAGGGCGCGGCGACGAGTATTGCCTCGCTCGCTGTTGATGCTTCCTCCAACTTCCCCCACCACTCCGAGCTGTTCCGCACGTGCGCGCGCCTCGCCCGCACGACGGTGGGGGAGACGAGGACGCGGTGGCCCAGGCCACCCACCTGACATTGCGTATGCTCGCCGAGCGCGTTGAGCAGCTCACCGGGCAGATCGATGAGCTGAACCACCGCCTGACCCGGCTCGTCGAACGCCACGCCCCGCAGCTGCTCATACCGGTGGGTATCGGTCCGGACAGCGCCGTCACTCTCCTGATCACCATGGGGGACAACCCCGACCGGCTGAACACCGAGGCGTCCTTTGCTGCCCTTTGCGGAGTCAGCCCCATCGAGTGCTCTTCCGGCCGTCGGAGCACGCGCCGGCTCAACCACGGCGGTGATCGCCAGGCCCATGCCGCCCTGCACCGCATCGTCTTCACCCGGCTGCGCCACGATCCGCGCACCCAGGCGTACTGCGAACGCCGCACGCAGGAGGGCAAGACCCGGCGCATGAGTGCACGTGCGTCCTGCAACTAGGACACCACAGCTGAGGTCAGTGCGTCACCACAGCCTTCGCGACCGAGAGCGCCCAGTTGTGCGACGGAGCAATGGCGCAGTGCCTCCTCGCGCAGTGAACTGCGCACGAGGGGTGTGCGAGCGGCGCAACCGTGACGGTCGTACGCTTTCTGCGCCGCTGTTTGGTCAGGACTGTGGGGTGCGGCCCATCTCGGCGGTGAAGATCACAGGGTCGCTGTCGAACCCTCGGGCCATCTCGTGGAACTCCCAGGTTCCCGAGGCGTCCCTGGTGAACTCCGCGACGGTCGCGGCGGTGTATCCGGAGACGTGTGTGAAGTCGTTCTTCAGTAGTTCCCTTTACTCCTCGACGACCAGGACTCCGGCGTTCGATATGTCACCGGAAACTTTGGGGCCACTGATCTGGTGGATCGCGACACCCACCACCGCGCGTGCGAAGGAGGAAGCGAGGCGATCGAGCTCCAGGGTCATCGCTTCCACGTAGCCGAAGCCTCGCCCGGTCTGACTGTGCCGGCTCATGTTGATGGTGCCGTCCGGTGAGCGGCTGTCGAAGTGCACGACGTACACGGGCTGCCCGAAGGGGGCGTCGGCCGAGTAGGTGGTGGCGATGATGTCGAGATGATGGGGCGGCTGATCCCAGGGACTCGGGTCCCATTTGAGCCGGACCTCGGCCTTCCCCACGCCGTGGCTGTCGCTGCTCACCGAATTGCTGCCTCTCTTTCAAGCCATCGCACGGCACCTGCACTGGAGGCGCCTGAGCTCGGGCAGGAGCCAGTCCCCTCACGTACTCCTGGGGCCATGGGGCCATGGGGCCTTGCGTCGGCTCGACCAGGGCGGCGAACGCCGGCCCAACGCCGCCCCGCACCGCATTGTGATCACTCGGCTGGTCTTCGACCCCCGCACCCCGGCGTACGACGATCTCCGCCGCGCAGCCCGCCTTGCCAGGCTAGGACGCATGTCCTAATGTGTCGACTGTCGCTTAGGGCGGTCGTCCTAGGGGCGGTCGTCCGGTGTGAGGTGTTGTCGTGGGTACGCGCGAGCAGATCGTCGATGCGGCGAACCGCCTGTTCTACCAGCAGGGCTTCGAGCCGACGTCGTTCGCGGCGATCGCGGAGGCGGTGGGGATCTCCCGGGGCAACTTCTACTACCACTTCAAGACCAAGGACGAGATCCTTCAAGCGGTGATCGAGGCCCGACTGGTGAGCACGCGGAAGATGCTCGCCGAATGGACTGACGGCTCGGCAGACCCGCTTGATCGCGTGCGGCGGTTCGTTGAGATCGTCATCACCAACCGCGGTGACATCGAGAGCTACGGCTGCCCGGTGGGGACGCTGACGAACGAGCTTGCGAAGCTCGACCATCCCTCCCGTGCGCACGCCGTGGGCGTCTTCGAGCTGTTCCGTACCTGGCTGCGCGAGCAGTTCGAGGACCTCGGGTTCGAGGCAGAAGCCGATGACCTCGCCATGCACGTCCTGGCGTTCAGCCAAGGGGTTGCCACGCTGTCGAACGCGTTTCACGACAGCGACTTCGTGTATCGCGAGGTCGAGCGGATCAACACATGGCTGACCGGGCGACTGGCCTCTCACGCATCCGGCGACGCCGCGCGCTGAGCCGCTCCCGTTGCTTCTGGTTCCCTCCTTCGTACGCGTCCCTATCTGTGAGGAGACTTTCGTGTTCGTCGTCCTGCTCCGTTTCTCTGCCAACAAGGCCGCGGCCTCCGAGTACATGCCCGGGCATCAGAAGTGGATCCGCCAGGGCGTGGAGGACGGCGTCTTCCTGTTGGTCGGGAGCATCCAGCCGGCGCAGGGCGGCGCAGTGATCGCCACGGCGATCACCCGGGAGGACCTTCAGGCGCGAGTTGCCGAGGACCCGTTTGTGGTCCACGACGTCGTGGCGGCCGAGGTCATCGAGATCGCTCCGAACCTGACAGACCCGCGCCTCGCGTTCCTCGAGGACTGAAGACGCGCGGAGATGTTCGTTGCCCCGGTGGTGGGCCGCGCTGCAGCTTGGCGGGGTCGGCGCGCCCAGTTCCTCGCCGTCATCGGCGACCGCCCAGCCTCATCTTCTCCTCAGGGAAGCCTCAGAGTTTCACCAAGCGGTGGTTCGGCGGCGATCAGATGATCGACATGGTCGGCTCGGGCGCACCGATCCCTCCAGCGGGCGGTGGTCAGCGGTTCCGACCAACGGGGAAGAACTGCGAAACGGGGTTGCCGTGATCTACGAGAGCAAGTACCCGGATGTTCCCGTCGTCAACCGGCCCGTCCATGAATGGGTGCTGGGCGAGGCGGCCCTGCGCGGGACTCTGCCCGCGATGGTGGACGCCTCCAGCGGGCAGACGCTCAGCTACGGGGAGTTGGCCGCCATGGTCGGCAGGCTCGCGGCGGGTCTGGCCGCCGAGGGCATCGGCAAGGGCGAAGTGGTGGCGCTGCACTCGCCGAACACGATCCTGTTCCCGGTGGTGCTCTACGCCACCACCGCCGTGGGCGGGACGGTGACCACGCTGTCGCCGCTGGCCCTCCCTGCCGAGATTGCCAAGCAGCTGATCGACGCCGGGGCGCGTCTGATGGTGAGTGTGGCGGCGCTGATCGAGACCGCGCGGGACGCGGTCGAGCTGGTCCGGCGGCAGACCGGCCGGGAGATCGAGATCCTGGTCTGTGACAAGGCCGACGGCCATCCTCCGGTGCTGGGACTGCTCGGCGACGGCATCGTGCCGACCGTCGAGATCGATCCGGCCGTGGACGTCGCCGTGCTGCCGTACTCCAGCGGCACGACGGGCGTGCCCAAGGGGGTGATGCTGACCCATCGCAACCTGTGCACCAACCTCGCGCAGATGAACGGTCTGCATCGGGTCGACGAGGGCGACCGCGTCATCGCGATCCTGCCGTTCTTCCACATCTTCGGGCTGACCGCGCTGGTCAACAACGCGCTCCACCGCGGTGCCACCGTGTACGTACACGCGCGCTTCGACCTCGACGCGTTCCTGACCAGCCTCGAACGCGACCGGATCACCCATGCGTACGTCGCTCCGCCGGTCATGCTCGCCCTGGCCAAGCACCCCGCGGTCGGAACCCTGGACCTGTCGCATCTGCGGCGTGTCATCTGCGCGGCGGCGCCGCTGGACGCAGGGGTACAGGCGGCGGTGGCCGAGCGGCTGGGCGTGGAGGTCGGGCAGGCGTACGGCATGACCGAGCTGTCCCCGGCCTCGCACCTGCACGCCGACGGCAACCGTGACGAGCCCGTCGCGTGCGTGGGCCATCTGCTGCCGTCGACGCAGGCGCGGCTCGTCGACCCCGTCACCGGGCTGGACGTGGCGGCGGGCGAGCCGGGCGAGGTGTGGATCCGGGGGCCGCAGGTGATGAAGGGCTACTTCGGCCGTCCCGAGGACACCGACGTGAGCTGACCCCCGTTTCGTGGAGTCCCTGAAGCCAGGCTTATGATCCTGGCCCGAAGGAGAACCACGTGCAGTGCCAGCACCACGTAAATACCCCGACGAGCTCCGCGAGCGTGCCGTCCGTGAGGTCCGCACCACCGGCCGTCCGATCGCGCATGTCGCGAAGGACCTGGGCATCCACAAGGAGGCCCTGCGCGGCTGGGTCCGCCAAGCCGAGGCGGACACCGGGGAACGCGACGACCGGCTGACCACCGCAGAGCGGGACGAGCTGAAACAACTCCGCCGGGAGAACGCGGAGTTGAGGCGGGCGAACGAGATTCTGAAGGCCGCGAGCGCGTTTTTTGCGGCGGAACTCGACCGTCCCCGGACGAGGCCGACCAGGTGATCGAGCACCTCAGGGACAAGGGCCTCGGGGTCGGGTTCGCCGGCCGGGTGCTGGGGCTGTCCGAGTCGGCGTACTACGCGCGCAAGAAGCGGCCGAAGTCGGCCCGCCGACTGCGGGACGAGCAGCTCATGCCGCTGATCGAACAGGTCCATACCGAGTCCGGCGGCACCTATGGCGTCCGCCGGATCACCCGCGCGCTGCGGCGCAAGGGCGTCCACGTGGCCCGCTGCACCGTCGAGCGGCTGATGGCCGAACTGGGCCTCGAAGGCGTCATCCGCGGCCAGCGGCGCCGCACCACCGTGCCGGAGCCGGCGGCACCCAGGCCGCCGGACCTGGTCGACCGTGACTTCACCGCGAGCCGACCCGACCAGCTCTGGGTGGCCGACATGACCTATGTCCGCACCTGGACGGGCTGGGTGTATGTGGCGTTCGTCCTGGACGTCTTCTCCCGGACGATCGTCGGCTGGCAGGTCGCGAACCACATGCGAACCGAACTGCCGTTGGACGCACTGGAGATGGCGTTGTGGAGACGGAAGATCAAGAAGGACTCCGGCCTCATTCATCACAGCGACCGCGGGGCGCAATACGTATCAATTCGCTATACCGGGAGGCTGTCCGACGTCGGGGCTTCGGCCTCGGTCGGCTCGGTCGCGGACAGCTATGACAACGCGATGGCCGAGGCCCTGAACGGCACCTTCAAGGCCGAGCTGATCGAGATGCAGGGCCCCTGGAGGGACGTCGACCAGCTCGAGCGGGCGATCTTCCAGTGGGTCGCCTGGTACAACGAGGAACGGCTCCACTCCGCCCTCGACTACGTACCGCCCGCCGAGTACGAACGCGACTGGTGGCGACAGCAGGAGGCCACCCCGCAGTCCGCCTGAAACAAGATCGCCGGACTCCACGAAACTCGGGGCAGCTCAGAAGAGCTGCCACGGGGATACCGGTCATCCCACTACTGGCCGAACGGATGAGAGCGGAGAAGGGTTGGCGAGATTAGAGACCCTCTCTTTCCTACTGCCCCGAGGACTCCACGAAGTGAACGCAGAATTCTGGGTCGCCGTCTTCGCCGCAGGCGTCGCCCTCATCGCACTGATCAGCAGCGCGGTCAGCGCCGCCAGAGCCCGCGTCAAAACCATCGAAGACGCCTATATCGCACGCTACTGGCAAATCCTCGACGGCTTCCCCTCCCTGGCCCTCGTCGCCGAGGACGCCACAGCATGCAGCAGCGAGGAACTCAAAGCCGTGCGCCTGTACTTGCGGCTTTGTGAAGACGAGCTGGAACTGCGCGGGTTGGGCTGGGTCGGCGGCGAGACCTGGGAGCAATGGCGCCCTGGTATCCGAGCCCAGCTCAACCAGTGGCCCGTCGCCGCCGAATGGGCCCTCATCCGCAACTGTCATCGCGCACCCCACCAGTTCAAGCTACTGCGCGAATTGGACGCCACCCCTGACTATGATCCCTACCGGCCCCGCCCCTACTTTGGTCGCTTCACGCGCCAATGGCGGGGACTGTGATGGACCCTGTGGCCAACCGAAGGACATTGAAACAGGCGCGGCACGGCCCCTCCAGGCCATGATGACCGGCCGCAGCCTGCTCCTCACACGTGGACCGAATGGGCCGGAAGGGCCAGGGTCCTGTTGTGTGTTCGACGTCCGCGTACGAGACGTAAGAGTTCCGTCACCTCCCTGACGCTGCGCGACGGCTCCCCGTTCTGTTGACTCCGGTGGTGACAGCAGGCTCTGGAGGAAGTGAGGCGGGAATGGGGCGACGACGGAAGGCGCTGGCCAGGCCACTGGTCATCGGGGTGCTGACGGTGGCCGTCGCCGGTCTCGGTTTCGGGCTGTACTGGTTCCAGCCGTGGAAGCTGTGGCAGGACAAGACCGTGCAGGAGGCGCTGCCGGGCACCGTGGCGGCATCGGCCCCTCCCACTGCCGGGCCCGCCCGCTCCGGGACTCCCTCCCCGGCCCCGAAGCCCCGGACGCTGGCGAGCGGTGTGCTCATCAGTCATGAGCACGCTACTTCGGGCACGGTGAAGCTCGTGCGGCTCGCCGACGGCTCCCATGTCGTGCGGCTGGAGAATCTCGATACGAGCAATGGACCGGATCTGCGTGTGTGGCTGACCGACGCCCCGGTGCGGGAGGGACGGGGCGGCTGGCACGTCTTCGATGACGGTGCGTACGTCAGCCTCGGCAGGCTCAAGGGGAACAGAGGCAGCCAGAACTACCCCGTGCCCGCCGACGTGGACCCGGCGGACTTCACCAGCGTGAGTATCTGGTGCGACCGCTTCGACGTCTCCTTCGGCGCCGCAGAACTCGCCCGGGTCTGACGGCATTCCGCGCCAGTTCCGGCGGGCCCGGCGTCATGCCCTCCGCCGGTTCTGCGAACTCACATCGCGGCGATGCCCTCCATGCCGGACTCGGCGAACGCGGGCAGCCCCTCGACAGTGGTGACCTTGGTGAGGGCACCGCTCTTCCCGACGCGGAAGCCGTCCACCGTGCCGGAGGTGGCGTTCTGGACGTAGACGAACTTCGCGTCCCCGGTCACGGCGATGTCGATGACACCCTGCGATTTCGCGGAGGGCGGGGTGGCGATGCCCACCCGGTCGGTCAAGGCGAGCCTGCCGTGCCGGTCCATACGGTATCCGCTGACGGTGGAGTTGCCGGTGTTGCCGCCGTAGAAGTGGTTGCCCGCGCGTTCCAGCCAGCACAGGACCTCCTGGCCGTTGGCGAGCGGCTGCTGAAGGACCTTCAGCGTGCCGTCGTGCCGGACCCGGTAGGTGGTCACCGTGGACTTCTCGGCCTCGGCGACCAGCATCCGCCTGCCGGACGCGTCGAAGGTGATCGCGAACGGCACGTTTCCGGCGGACTTGTTGACGACGGGTTCGTCGACGGCCGGCAAGCCGTTGTTCTTCAGGGGGAAGACCTCGACCGTGTTGTTTCCCTTGGTGGTGACCACGAGGTTGCGGCCGTCCGGGGTGATCTCGACCTCGCCGGGGGAGGTGTCGAAACGCGGTATGTCCTCGTTGGACAGGCCGAGGGAGCGGACGGACCCCGGTATCGGCACGAGCCCCTTCGCGGTGATCCGGAAGCCCTGGACGCTGCCCTCGCCGCCCGCGTTCATGACGTACGCGATCTTGCCGCGTACCGCGATGGAGGACGGGAAACTGCCCCCGCTGTCGATGGTCTGGCGGTTCGTCAGCGTGGTTCCCTCGACGCGGAAGGACGTCAGCGTGCCGCTGCCCGCGTTGACCGCCAGCAGCATCCGGGAGGCGTCGTCGTAGACGAGGGAGCCCTGGGAGGCGAGCGAGTCGGTGGGGGCGTCGACCTGGTCGCCGCCCTTGCCGCCGGTCGCGTAGGTGCCCGCTGGTTTCAGCTTGCCCTGGCCGTCCCGGGCGAAGACGTGGATGGTGTTGCCGTTCAGCTCGTTGCCCTGTACGAAGACGGCACGATCGGCTCCGGACCCGTACTGGCTCGCCGAGGCCAGGGACACGGCCACGGTGGCCGCCGCGACGGTGGCGAGGACGCTGCCGCCGACCACGATCCGCCGTGTCCTGGACTTCGCCCGGTGACCGCGGCGTCCCCCGGCCTTCCGGCTCGGCTGCTGCTTGCTCCGCTCGCCGTACATGCTCATGTTCTGCTCCCTGCCTTCTCGCGGCGCTGGTGCGACCGTGTCCTCGTGCCTGTCCGTGGACGGGTCAAGAGTGGTCGCTGGGGGCAGTGGGGCGAGAGGGGAACGCGGTCCGCGTCAGACTCTCGTAATCAGTGAGCATGTCGGTCGGCTCGGCACGCTGGGCGCGGTCGGCGTCGGCGAAGGTCCAGCGTAGGGTGCCGGTGCGGTCGATGACGTACGTGGCCGGAAACGGGAGCGTGCGTGCGCGGCCGCTGTTGACGCGTTGGAGACCGAAGCCGGGTTCGTCGTAGGCGTCGGCGAGGTCTCGGGCAGGTCGTACTGCTTGGCGGTGTCATCGGCCTGTACGCCATGTCCGGCGGCAATCAGGAGCTGTACCGTGCCGCCCTGCGCTGGGGTTACCTGCGGGAGCGTTCCGAACCGGCGGGATCCGACGAGCAGCGTGACCGCTGCCTTGGACTCGCTCCGTCCCGCGACCTCGTCATGATGCCGGGGCCTCGTCCGGCAGGCAGAGGACGGATACGCGCTGAATGAGGTTGTTGCCGAACCCTCCCTGGTTCAGGGCGCGTCGAGGGGCTGGGTGTGCCCTCCGGCGTCGGTGGCGCGGGCGCTCAGGGTGGGGCGGCCGGGCGTCGCGTGCCAATTGGCCTGCCACCTCCGCCAGGACCAGCGGTGTCCCTGCGCGGGAGCGAGGTCCGCGTCGCGCCAGGTCCTGGCGCCGTCCGTGCTCAGTTCGACTCTCGTCACCGGGGCGTGGCCCGACCAGGCCCGCCCCTCCACCAGCACGGGGCCGGGGCGTACGACGCGCGTGCGGGACATGAAGTCCGGAAAGCCCGGAGGGATCATCAACGCCCGCGGGGCGATCCGGGTGACGGGTTCACCGGGTTCGTCCGGGCGCCGCCGGTAGCGGTAGGCCACCGACTGCTGAAGGCAGCGGTGCGCCGTTCATCGCGTACGCGACCAGCACCTCGGGATCCAGTGCGCGGTCCCGTGCGGAGGGTTCCTTCGGCGCGGACTTCCGAATCGATTCCTCGGCGTCGGTGAGGAACTTGATCCAGATGCTGTCGGGATCGCTGGGCCCTTGGATGGTCACGCCGTCCGCCGTTCCTTCCGATCTGCAGGGGAACCCGCCGACGGCCGATGCGCCGTTCCGTGCGGCCATTGATTGTGGCAGCTTCACTCCTGGGCGCCGAAACGGTGGTCGGCCGTCGGCTCGGCTCCCCTTTATATCATTGCATAGTGCAAAATGAGATCGCCGGTCTGGAGAGTTGCTTTCCGTTCCGGAACCGCCGACTCCCGACAAGAGGTGACTGACCTGTCATGCCTGGCTCACTGCACGTCCCGTCCGGGGTGTCAGCCTCGTCCGCCACCGCGAGGGCGGGGTACGTCGGCGGCTTCGAGCCGGACGAACGGGATGGCGCGGCCCGCCTCGCGGTAGGACGTCTCGCCGCCGTCAGCGGGCAGTCCCAGGAACGCGCACAGACGGCGGGCCGTGCGGGGATGGCGCCGGGCGTAGTCCGTCATGATCGCGGCTCCGTCGTCAGGGGTAAGGAAGCGGGCGGTGACCGCGTGGTGCCGATTCCCGACCTGGACGACGGTCTTGGGCTGCGCTCGCAGGTTGCGGTACCAGTCGGACCCAGGGCCGAAGCCGGAGGCGATGATCCAGCCGCGGTGCGGGGCGTCGTAGGTCACGACTTCGAGGACGGCTCGGCGGTCCAAGCCGGTGGTCCGGCCGGCGTGGTGCAGGAGCAGGAACCGCTTGCCGATGACCGGACCCAGTCCGGCGCGGAAGAGCAGGATGGGCAACCGTGCGGCCAGGCGTCGCCAGCCGGAGAGGGGGTCGCGTCGGGTAGGGAAGGTCTCTCTGTGGGGCATCGTCGCCTTCCAGGAGGGTCGTAGGTGGCCGTACTCGGCATTGAATGGGTAAAAGGCTGGTGTGAGTGCCGCTTCACTGGGACAACCTTTGCATAGTCTAAAGTCGGGAGGGCGCCTGCTGCGGACGGACGGGGCGGCTCTCGAGCGCCGCGACCACCTCGGGAGGACGTCATGACCGTGAGCAGACAGGCGTCCTCGTCTCTGGTGTTGTCCTGGATGCCCGTGGCGGCGATGAGTGTGGTGGCCGTGGCGGACGTCGTGGCGGGCCCCGGGGTGGGGTTTCTGCCGCTCGTGTCGCTGGGGCCCGCCTTCGCCGGGCTGGTCGGAGGCTGGCGGCGTACCGCTCTGATCGGCGCGCTGGCCCTGCTGCTCTGCCTCGTCCTCGGTCTGTACGACGGCCTGTTCGAGGAGCGCCGCGGGTTCACCGCGCTGGTCTCGGTGGCCGGTGTCACGGGCGCGGGTGTCGCGGCCGCCGTGATGCGCTCGCGCCGGGAGGCGGAGCTGGCCAGTGTGCGGTCCATCGCCGAGGTGGCCCAGCGGGTGTTGCTGCGCCCGGTGCCGCGCACCGCCGGCCCTCTGCAGGCGGCGGTGTCGTACACCTCCGCCGTCGCCGAGGCGCGGATCGGCGGGGATCTGTACGAGGTGGTCGCCTCCCCGCACGGGATACGGGTCATCGTGGGCGATGTGCAGGGCAAGGGGCTGGCCGCGGTGGAGACGGCCGCGGTGGTGCTCGGCGCCTTCCGGGAGGCGGCCCACGAGGAAGCCGATCTGGTCGGGCTGGGGGAGCGCCTGGAACGCAGCGTGGCCCGGGAGCTGGAGGGTGAGAAGTTCGTCACGGCTGTGCTCGCCGAGATCGGCTCCGGTGCCGGGGCGGTCTTCCTCAACTACGGTCACCCGCCGCCCATGGTCGTACGCACGGACGGCACGGTCGACTTCCCGCAGCCGCCCACCCACACGCCCCCGCTGGGGCTGGACCTCCACGAGGCCGAGGGGCCGAAGCCCTACCGCGTGGACTTCGCGCCGGGCGAGCAACTCCTGCTGTACACCGACGGCGTCAGCGAGTCCCGGGACGCGGGAGGGGCCTTCTACCCGCTCGCGGACCGCGCGTACCTGCTCAAGGAGCCTGACGCCCAACTGGCCCTGGAAGCCCTCCGCGAGGACCTGGTGCGGTACGCGGACGGGCCGCCCCACGACGACGCGGCCATGCTCCTGCTGCGCTATCACGGTCATGGGAAAGGAAAATCTGTTCCCGACGCGTGAGTGAGCAGGCACTTCGGCACGATAGAAAGGATGCATGCCGGAGCGCGCGACCCCCGAGGGGGCTATGGACGATGTGGACGAGGTCACCCGGGCGGTGCTGACCGCGTCCCGGTTGCTGGTGGCCGTCTCCGCCAGATCCCTCGCCGCGGTCGAGGACCGGGTCACGTTGGCGCAGTTCCGGATGCTCGTCGTTCTCTCCAGCCGGGGTGCCACGAAGCTGGTCGCCCTCGCCGACCTGCTGCAGGTGGCGCCCTCGACGGCCATGCGCATGGTGGACCGGCTCATCGCCGCCGGACTCGCCGACCGGCAGACCAACCCCGGGAACCGGCGCGAGACCCTGCTGCAGCTGACCGAGGAGGGGCAGCGCACGGTCGCCGACGTCACCGCCCGGCGACGTGAGGAGATCGCGTCGATCGTGGCACGGCTCAGGCCGACGCAGCGGCTGGCCCTCGTCGAGGCCCTTGCGGCCTTCAACGAGGCGGGTGGGGAGCCTCCCGCCCCGGTGGCGGATGATCGGCACGCGCATCCGCTCGGTTGGGGGACCGACGCGGTGGCGGCCCACGAGGTGTGAGGCGTCGACCTCCCCTCCCCCGTGCCGGGGTGACTCACGGCCCCACCGCTCCTCTCTGGGCTTTCCCTGTTTCTTGCATAATGCAAGGGACGACGTGGGCGCGGCTGTCCGGGGAGACGGAAGGGTGAGTGGGGAATGCGCCGGTGGCGATACCTGCCACGCGATGTGGAGCCCCGGCTCATGGGGCATCTTCGCGCCACCGTGTGGGGGCCTGCCGAGTTCGTCGGTCCGCCCCCGTGGTGGCTGGTCGCGGAGGGAGCGCTGGCGGCGGTGCTGGCCATCGTGGGTGTCGTCGGCGCGACCGTCGTCGGAGCATGGGCGGACCGGGCGGCGCTGGCCGACGGCACGGTCGGTCTGATCTGTGCTCTCGCGCTGGTACTCCATCTGGTCGTCGTGCGGGCGGGGCGGGCGTTGGTCGGTGCTGTCGCCGTGCTCGCGATATGCCTCGCCCTGCAGGCACCACAGGCCGCGGCCGGCGTCGTTCTTGCGATGGAGGGGCGGGTGCAGTCCGTGGTGGTGACGTCGGTGCAGGACACCGGAGGAGCGACGGGCGGCCGCAGCCGCTTCCTCTGCTCGGTGACCGACCGTGACGGTGTGCCGCTGACGGTTCGCATCTGGCGCGGCTGCGGGCGGACAGTGCGGCCCGGGGATGTTCTTGCCGTCGTCTACGACCCGCGGGGACGGGTCTCACCACGCGGCGTGGAGAACGGGGCGGGAGTGCTGCACGCGCTGCTCGGCCTCGCCGGCTGGGCGGCCGCCCTCTTCCTCGCCACGGTCGTCGCGGTCGTGCGCTCCTACCGGCTGACCGCCCCCTCCGCGGGCCTGGAGGAGAGCACCGGTGGACTTTGATCATCCGGCCGACGGGCTGGGCGTCGGGGATGCGGTGTTGATGTTCAGGTCGGGCCGCGGGGTGAGGACGACTATGGGAGCACCCGGCTGGGGCGGGGGAGGCGTGAGCTGGTCCTTGGGGAGCTTTGGTGGTGTGGTCTGCTGGAAGTTCACCTGCTCGCTGTTGATCACGCCGGTGTTCTCCAGGACGGTGATGTGGTCCAGGACGGTGTCGTTGGCCAGGTCGGCGAGCTGACGGACCAGGGTGTTCCTGGTGGTGGCGCGGATCTTCGCGATCACCGGGAAGATCTGGCCGTGCGTCACGCGCATGATGTTGGCGGCGGTGCTGTCGAACTGCCGGCCCGACTCCGCCGCCGAGGTCGCCACGAACTGCTGCTGCTGAGGGCTGGCCTGGTTCGGAAGCGTGATGTTCAGCATGGGGGCGATCTTGCGGCACATCTCGTCCAGGCCGGCGTGCCCCACGATCAGGTGCTTGCCGGCCTCCTTCATCTCCGCCGTCGCGCCCTTCTCCATGGCCAGTTCACCGAGCGGGTACTCCCACAGGCCGGCCGCGCGCACCTTGACGACGAAGTCACGGTCCGCCTCGGTGAGCGGACCGAACTGGGTGTTGGCGATGATCCGGGAGGTGTCGCTCGACGTGGTCTGGAGGCCGAGCATGGCCGGATAGGCGAGAGCGCTGAGTGTCAGGGTGAGGGCGCCGCCCACGAAGAGGGTTCCGATCGTGCTGCGCGAGAGGGGCATGAGTACCTCCGAGGGTGAGGAAGGTGGCCATCAGGAGGTACGGAGAAGTCGGGCCGCTCGATCATTGCAGCAGCTAAATTTTGCATGATGATCTGTGATGTGTATCACGGCGATGTCAAACGAAGTGGTTGACCAAAGAAGGCGGCATGGCTCTGCAGTGTGTTTTGGATGGTGGCGTGCGGTCAGCGGTGGCGGCGCATCAGGAAGTCGGCATGCGGCGACTTGCCCGCGATGGTGAGGCCGCCCGTGCGCACGAGCCATTCACCCGCTGTGTCGCCCAGCACGCACCCGGCGCCGCGGTGGCTGATGGCCTTGGCGGAGGTGGTCCACCGCGGGTGCTTTTCCGGGTCGGGCTCGCCCTCCCGTTCGATGACCGGACGGGATGAGCGCCGCCCGTGGGCGATGCAGAACCAGAGCGCGGCAGGGCCCCAGTACAGGGCGGTGACTGGATACCAGATGCATGATCCACATGCGCTGAGGGCCCCGCGCGGCACGATGTCCGCGACGATAGTCAGACCGCAGACCGCAGACCGCAGACCGCAGACCGCAGACCGCAGACCGCAGACCGCAGACGCAGGCCAGGCCGACACTCGTCCAGCCGGTCACCTCCAGCCAGGCCGGGGGGGTGACGTCGCACCGGTCATGTCTCGTACAGATGGGCCGAGGCGACGCGCCCCGGACGCATGATGCGTATCTTGTGGCCCTCGCAGGCGGGGCACTGCGGCGACTGGAGCGGGGACGGTACGCGTTCGCCGTCGAGTCGGTAGCGGGCGCTGATCCGCGCGTACTCGTCCACGGTCACGTCGATGTCGTACGTGCCCTCCCAGCCGTGTCCGCAGTCGAGGCAGACGAACGAGTAGGCGCGCCGGACGTGTTCTGTGGCCATGGTGGTCGCCTCCTGGGGCTGTGTGTCTCTCGGGGGACGTCTACCCACTTTTGCATAGTGCAAATTGTGGGGGAGGTACTCGCTCCTCTCGAGTGACACTGGGGGGCGTGGTCAGGAGGTCGCCGTGTGCACGGCGCGCAGGGCGCTCTGGTGGGTGAGCCAGCCGACCGGTTCTCCGTGCGCGTGGCCTAGGACCGGCACTCCGGTACCCGCGGCCGTGAGAAGGGTGTGCAGTGCCAGTGCGAGGGGCTGGTCCGCGGTGACGGGTGGGGGCGGCTCGGCGAGCTGCCCGACCCGCCGGGGTGCGGCTTCCGGCTCTTCGGCCAGAGCCTCCGCGACCGCCTGTGCGGTGACCACGCCGGCGTAGGAGCCGGCCTCGTCCACGACCGGCAGGGCGCCGTGGCCGGAACGGCTCAGCAGGTCGGCGGCGTCGGAGAGGGGGGTTGAGGAGGGCAGGGGCGCGGGGAGCGGTTCCATGACGGTCTCGACCCGCTGGGACCCCAGCGGGGCGCCGGGGGCGGGTCCGTCGAGGTCGATGCCGCGGCGGCGCAGTTTGAGTGTGTAGACGGTGTCCTGGGACAGCAGGCGGCTGGTGGCCGTGGCCAGGGTGATCGCGAGCATCAGCGGCAGGATGATCGAGTACTCGCCGGTCAACTCGAAGAGGATCACCACGGCGGTGATCGGCGCGCGGGAGGCGCCGGCGAAGACGGCACCCATGCCGACCAGCGCATACGCGCCCACCGCGCCCGCCGTGCCGGGCAGCAGACCGTGCGCACCGACGCCGTACGCCGCGCCGAGCATCGCCCCGATGAACAGGCTGGGCGCGAACACCCCACCCGAACCGCCGATGCCGATGGTCAGGCTGGTCGCCAGCATCTTGCCCGCCAGCAGCACCAGCAGGAACCCGACCGCGTAGCCGCCCTCGGTGGCCTTCCGCAGCACCGGGTAGCCGACGCCGTACATCTGCGGCAGGGCGAGCAGCACCAGACCGAGCGCGAGACCGCCGGCCGCCGGGCGCAGCCACTCGGGGCCGCGCCACAGCCATTCGCACGCGTCCTCGACCAGGTACAGGAACCGCGAGAAGCCCACGCCGACCACGGCGGCGACCACGCCCAGGACGGCGAACAGGCCGTACTGGACGAGATGGTCCACGTGGAAGTCCGGCAGGTTCAGGAACGCCACGTCGCCGAAGGCTGCCCGGCCGATGACGCTAGCCGTCACACTGGCCAGCACGGCCGCCCCGAACGCCTCCGCGCTGAACGTGCCCAGGATCAGCTCCATCGCGAAGAACACGCCGGCCAGCGGCGCGTTGAAGGTGGCGGCGATACCGCCCGCCGCACCGCAGGCGACCAGCAGCTTCATGCGTCCGTCGGCCACCTTCGCCAACCGGCCCAGCGTCGAGCCGAGTGCCGAGCCGATCTGCACGATCGGCCCCTCCCGGCCCACCGAACCGCCGGAGCCGATGGTCAGCGCGGAGGCGAGGGTTTTCACCACGGCGACCTTGGGGCTGATCCGCCCGCCGCGCTGAGCGACGGCCAGCATCACCTCGGGCACCCCGTGCCCCCGGGCCTCCTTGGCGAACCGATGCACCAGGGGCCCGTAGAGAAGTCCGCCGAGCACGGGCGTGAGCAGCACGAAGTACGGACCGAGCCACGGTGCGTGCGGATTTCCGGATCCGGGGGAGGCCGCGTAGTCGCCGTGACCGGAGAAGAGGTGTGTGAACGTCGTGATGCACCACCGGAAGACGATCGAGCCGACCCCGGCTCCGGCGCCGGTCAGGATGGCCAGCACGGACAGCCGCCAGGACGCGGAGCGCAGGCTGGTGAGGCGTGGTGAGGGTGTGCGGGTGTCCGGTGTCCGGTGTCCTGCGGCCGGTTCGTCCTCGGCTGTCTGGATGGCGCTCATTGCTGCCCCTTTCATATCTTTGCATTATGCAAAACGTGTCAAGGGGTCCGGGTGACGCACGTCCGACGGTGATCTCCTGCGAGCGGGCGGGACGGCTCCGGCGAGCGGAGTGAACACCTGGACATTCGACGCCGTACCTCCCGTGAGTGGTAACCGGCCGCATCCGGACCAGGGGAGGGAGACCGCCGTGGGAAGTGCCGTCCCCGCATCCCTGACGGAGCGGTCGCGGGGGCGGAAGGCGGGCCCCTCTGGTGTCTGCGCGCGAGCGGGGGTGTTCGCCCTGGCGGGCAGCGTGCTCGCGGCTCTGGGACATCACACAGCCGGGGGCGCGACGGCGTCGTGGCGGGGCGTGGCGGCGCTGGTCCTGCTCCAGTTCGCCGGTGCCTGGCCTGCCGCTCGTCGACGTTTCGCCCCAGCGGCGACGGCCGGATGCACCCTGGCGGTGCAAGGGGTGCTGCATCTGGTGCTCTCGTGGGGAGCGCGCGGGCACTCCGTCGGCGCGGGCCCTGTCGCTCGCGCCGCGCGTGGAGTGGGCGGCCATCCGGTGCCGACTCACGTCGACGGCCATGCCTGGCACCAGGTGTCCGCCGCCATGACGGTCGTTCACGTGGTCGCGGCACTCGCCGTCGCCTGGGTGCTGCACCGTGCCGACGCGGCGACGGCGACCGCTCAGTGGGTTGTCCACGTGGCGGAACGGGTGCTTGTGGCCACAGGTGGGTGGCTGAGCCGTCTGTGGGGTCGGCTGTCGGTGCGACCGGCCTTCCGGGCCTCTTCCGTCCCGCGCCGGGTGCCGTGCCATGTGCTGCGGGTGCCCGTCGTGTCCTGCCCTCCGGAACACGCGGCGCCGCGCAGAGGGCCGCCGGGATGCCTAGAGGTTCCGGTCCCCCTGTTCTTCCGGCCGAGCGGGCAGAAACCCGCCCGGTCCCGTACATCCGGAGTTCCGCAGTGCCCCTCTATCCCCATGCCCGCCCGTTCGGCCGGGTCCCCCTGGCTGGTGCCCTCGCCCTGACCGCCACCCTGAGCCTGGCTCAACCGGCCTCCGCCCACACGGAGATCGAGGCCGACACGCCGACGGCCCTGGCCCGTGACGTCACCCTCACCTTCACTTACGAGGCGGAGTCCGACACGGCGGGCTTCACCCAGGTACGCGTCGTCCTGCCGGACGGCATCGAACCGGACGACGTGACGCTCGAACACGCCCCCCGAGGATGGAAGTTCACGGCGGCCCCGGACGGCTACACGATCGTCGGCCCCGCCCTGGCGACCGGAGCTGACGCCGAACACGCGATCAGCGTGCGGCGGTTGCCGAACGCCGAGGAGATCGTGTTCAGGACCGTCGACACCTACGCAGACGGCAAGGTCGCGCGTTGGGTCGAACTGCCCACCCAGGAGGCCGAGTCGGACCAGCCCGCCCCGGTGCTGAAGTTGAAGCCCGCGGACGAGGGCGCCAAGCCCGCCGACTCACCGTCCGCACGGAAGGCCGACGCGGCGTCAGCAGATCTCGCCAGTGGTGCGAGCGCCGACACGTCGGCGCTCGCCGAGAACGAGGGCCTTCCCGCACAGTTGACCACCGCCGGTGCGGCCGCGGTGCTCGTCGCGCTGGGCGCCGTCGCGTGGCGACTCAAGCGCCGTCGGGCCGGAGGGGGCGGTGCGCGATGAACCGAGAGTCCTCTTCCGGCGTTCCCCTGACACATCCCCGCCCCGTCCGGTGGCGGGACCCCGGCATCCACCGTCCCGGCCGTTCCCCGCTCGTGGCCCTGCTCCTGCTGGGGACGGCACTCGCGCTCACGCTCCTCGCCGGTGCGACCCCGGCCACCGCGCACGCGGTGTTCAAGAGCAGTGACCCCCGCGAGGGCTCCGTGCTGAAGACCCCGCCGCGGCACATCACCGTGACTTTCGACGAGGCCGTCGCGCTCGTGGAGAACTCCCTGCGCGTCCTCGACCCCGACAACCGCCCTGCGACGGCGGGAGATCCGGAGCACGCCGACGGACACGCCGAGACGGCCCGTGTCCCGCTGGCGAGCGGGCTGGGCCAGGGTACGTACACCGTCTCCTGGCGGGTGGTGTCGGCGGACGGCCACCCGGTGACCGGGGCCTTCACCTTCGCCGTCGGCAAGCGTTCGTCGGCCGGGGCGGTCGTCGCCGGCCCGCCGTCCGTGCCCCGTGCCACGAGCCTGCCGTACGACACCGCGCGATACGTGGCCTACACGGGACTGGCCCTGCTCATCGGCATCGCTGTGTTCGTGGCGACCTGCTGGCCGGCGGCCGCCACCCTGCGCGCCGTACTCCGGCTGTTCGCGGTCGGATGGTGGGTGCTGACACTGTCCACCCTCGCCTCGGTGCTGTTGCGCGGACCGTACGACGGCGGCGAGGGCCCTGGGGCCGTGCTCGACCCGCAGTTGCTGCGCGGCACGGTGGACAGCCGACCGGGCACCGCGCTGTTGGCGCGGCTGGGGCTGCTGATCGTCCTTGCGGTGCTGGTGCGCGGCCGGGGGGTCGGCGCGGGCGTCGGTGGCCGCGTGAGGGTGGTGGGGGTCCTGCTTGTCCTGGCCCTGGCCGCGACCTGGGTGGTGGCCGAACACGCCGCCGTCGGTGTCCAGGTCGCGGTGGCGGTCACCTCCACCGCTCTGCACCTGCTCGCGATGGCGGTGTGGCTGGGCGGACTGGCCGCCTTGCTCACCGCCCTGTACCGGGCACCGGCGGAGGCCCCGCTTCCGCCGGCCGCGGTCGCCCGTTTCTCCCGTCTGGCCTTCGGCGCGGTGGCGGTCCTGGTGGTGACCGGTGTCTACCAGTCGTGGCGCGGGCTGGGGTCCTGGGACGCGCTGCTGCACACCGAGTACGGCCGGATCCTCTCCTTCAAGGTGTGGACCGTGCTGGTCGTGCTGACGGTGGCCGCGCGGTCTCGGCGCTGGACGGGGAGGCTCGCGGCCGTGCCCGAGCCCGATGCGGTGCTGGTCACCGTCGGCGGCGGGGAGACGGACGCCCTCAACGGCGGGGCAGCGCCCGCGACCGGCGGTCCGGGCGAGGCCGAAGGGAGTCGGCGCGGGCTGCGTCGGTGTGTGCTGGCCGAGGTGGTGGTCGGTGTGGTGGTTCTCGCGCTCACGACGATGCTGACGGGAACCGAGCCGGGCCGCGCGGCCGAGGAGAACGCGGCGCTGCGGGCTCCCGTCCCCGGACAGCCCACCCAGTCCCTGACCCTGGTCCCCTTCGACACCGGCAGCCGCACACTGGGCCCGCTGGGGAGCGGAAAGGTGCAGATCGTTCTGGAACCGGGCCGCGTCGGCCGCAACGCGGTCCAGGCGGTCGTCTACGGTGCCGACGGCGGCCTCGTGCCCGTACCCGAACTGCGTCTGACGTTCATTCTCGCCCGGCAGGGAGTCGGCCCCCTGGACGCGGGACTAGTCGACGAGCGCGGTTACTGGGGCGGCGACACGCTCACCCTTCCCACGGAGGGAACGTGGACGATGCGGGTCACCGTGCGGGTCTCGGACATCGACCAGGTCACCGTTGAACAGCCGGTGCAGATCGGGCCCTGACCGGAACCCCCCACCCCTCGCCAACATCTTTTGCGCTGTGCAAAACGTGGGCCACAGGTGATCGCGGTGGGGGTGAGGGCCTTGGCGGAGCAGCGGCGCGTGCAGGATCTGACGACACCGCGGCGGTCCGGAACCCGGGGGCCAGGTCCCGGCCCCCGGGACTGCCAGGGCCCTCCCGGGCCCGACAGGGCAAGAACCGCGCCCGTGGTCGCTCACCCGCCCGTCAGAACCGGTGGCCGCCCGGTGTCGGTCAGGGGCGAGGTGGTGGCCCTGGCCCGGAACGTGGCGTACCTGCTGGCCGTCGTAGGCCGGATCGGCATCGTGCTGGACCCCGAGGAGGCGGCGATCACGCCGCTCATCGAGTGGCCGGGCGGGGGGATCCATGCCCGGCGGACGTCACGCTGACGCCCGCATGGGATCGGCAGAGGTCGTGAGGGCCGGCGAGTCCCCGGAACACAGCGCCCCTCCCGGTGAGGCCAAGTCCTTCGCGACACCCGCATCGATCGCGCGTGAAGTCTGCCGGAACAGAGCAATGAGAGCACGCCGCCCTCATGGCAGGATGCCGCTCGTCCGTCAATGCCGCTTCCGCTCGCCTCGGCCGGCGCTCTTCGCGCCGCGGCCCGCTCCACGGACCGCGCCAGGAAGGACGTTCCATGACCAGTCTGCGAAGACTGAGGCGCGTCGCGGTCTCGCTCTCCCTCTGGTGGCTGTCGCTCGCTCTTGTGCTCTGGCTCCTGGGCAAGGCGTTGGACCAGTCGGCCCCACCGGCACGGTGTGCGGCCTCGGCCGCGTTCCTCGTCGGCGTGGGGGAGGCCGGCGACCTGTTGCGCCGGTGGTGGAGAGCCCGCCGGACCGCGGGGAGGCATCAGCCAGGGGCCTCGCCGCAGTCACCGGGCACCGCGTCATTGCCGCCCACCCGTCCACCGGTCACCTGAGGCCGAGCGCAGTCGGCCCCTCCGCTCTGACCGGCTGTGCTGCCCCTGTCCCTAGTGCTGGCCGGGAGCGGGGCAGACCGTGGCTTCGGGGACCGGCCGCCGTCCGGCGTCGCCTGCGGCGGCCGGGCTTGCGGTACGGCGGGCGGCCCGGCCTCGGAGTTTGCGCGTCGGCCGGGCCGCAGAGGAACCTACTCCACCGGCAGGAACTCTCGGGCCGCGATGAACTCCGGGCGCCGGGCCGGGGCGGCGAAGGGTTCCGCCGGCTGGTTCTCGACGCTGTTGAAGACGATGAAGACGTTGCTGCGCGGGTACGGCGTGATGTTGTCCCCGGAGCCGTGCATGCAGTTGCAGTCGAACCAGGTCGCCGAGCCGGCGCGGCCGGTGAAGAGCTTGATGCCGTGCTCCAGGGCCATCTCGGTCAGCGCCGACGCGGACGGGGTACCCGCTTCCTGCATCTGCAGCGACCGCTTGTAGTTTTCCTTCGGTGTGGCGCCCGCGCAGCCGAGGAACGTCCGGTGGGAGCCCGGCATGATCATGAGGCTTCCGTTGGTGTCACGGTTCGCGGTGAGCGCGATCGACACCGAGACCGCGCGCATCCGGGGCAGGCCGTCCTCGGCGTGCCAGGTCTCGAAGTCGGAGTGCCAGTAGAACCCACTGGCCCCGAAGCCTGGCTTGACGTTGACCCGGCTCTGGTGGACGTATACGTCGGAGCCGAGGATTCGTCGAGCGGTGTCCACAACCCTCGGGTCCCGTACGAGTTGGGCGAAGACCTCGCTGATGCGATGGACTTCGAACACGGAACGGATCTCCTTGGAGGAGGGTTCGACGATGGCGCGCGCGTCGTTGCGTACGGCGGGATCGGCGATCAGCCGCTTCAGTTCGGCCCGGTAGGCGAGTACCTCCGTCGGGGTGAGCAGCTCGTCCACGGTCATGAAGCCGTCACGTTCGAAGTCGCGCAGTCGCTCGGACGGTTCACCCCAGAGCACGGGGTCCCGGCGAGGCGTCAGCACTTCGGCCGCACCGCGCGTCGGATACAGGTCGGTCATGTCAGGCTCCTTCCGAGAGCAGGGGGTAGACGCCGTTCTCGTCGTGCACCTCGCGGCCGGTGACCGGGGGGTTGAAGACGCAGACGAAGCGCAGATCGGTCTTGGGGCGCATGGTGTGGCGCTCGTGCCCGTCGAGGAGGTAGAGCGTGCCGGGGGAGATGCGGTGGGTCTCGCCGGTCTCGTCGTCGGTCAGCTCGCCCTCGCCTTCGATGCACAGGACGGCCTCGACGTGGTTCGCGTACCACATGGAGGTCTCGGTGCCCGCGTACATGACGGTCTCGTGGACGGAGAAGCCCGCACCGTCCCTGGCGAGGACGAGGCGTCTGCTGCGCCAGGTGCCGGTTTCGGCGGTCACATCGCGGTCTGTGCCGTCGATGTCCGTCAGCGATCGTACGATCATGATGTCGTCGTCTCCCTTCCTGCGGTCTGTCGTACGGCCCGGGCGAGGATGCGCAGCCCCTCGTCGAGTTCGTCCGCGGTGATGGTCAGTGCGGGCAGGAGTTTGAGGACTTCGTCCTGGGGGCCCGAGGTCTCGACGAGCAACCCCAGTTCGAAGGCACGGGCGCAGGCCCGCGACGCCCATCCCTTGTCGTCGAACTCCAGGCCCCACACCAGTCCCCGGCCACGGAAACGGGCGCCGGTCCCGGGGTGCTCGGCGACGATCTCGCGGAGGACGGCCTCGGTCTGCTCGCCGCGCGCGACGGTCTGCTTCGTCATGCTGTCGCCGTCGGCCCAGTACGCGTCCAGGGCAGCCGTCGCCGTGACGAACGCGGGGTTGTGGCCGCGGAAGGTGCCGTTGTGCTCGCCGGGCTCCCAGACGTCGAGTTCGGGCTTGAAGAGCGTCAGCGCCATGGGCAGGCCGTAGCCGCCGATGGACTTGGACAGGGTGATGATGTCGGGGACGATGCCGGCGTCCTCGAACGAGAAGAACGGCCCCGTCCGACCGCAGCCCATCTGGACGTCGTCCACGATCAGCAGCATGTCGCGCCGCTCGCACAGTTCCGCCAGTCCGCGGAGCCACTCCGGTCGTGCCACGTTGACGCCGCCCTCGCCCTGGACCGTCTCGACGATCACGGCGGCCGGCTGGTTGAGCCCGGAGCCCTGGTCCTCCAGCAGCCGTTCGAACCACAGGAAGTCTGGGACGCGGCCGTCGAAGTAGTTGTCGAAGGGCATGGGGGTGCCGTGCACCAGCGGAATCCCGGCGCCGGCACGCTTCATGGAGTTGCCGGTGACGGCGAGCGAGCCCAGGGACATGCCGTGGAAGGCGTTGGTGAACGAGACGATCGCCTCCCTGCCCTTGATCTTGCGGGCCAGCTTCAGCGCGGCCTCCACGGCGTTGGTGCCGGTGGGGCCGGGGAACATCACCTTGTGAGCCAGACCGCGCGGGCGCAGCACGAGGTCCTGGAAGCGTTCCAGGAAGGCCCGCTTCGCGGTCGTGCTCATGTCCAGGCTGTGGGTGACGCCGTCGCGCTCCAGATAGTCCAGCAGAGCGCGTTTGAGCACGGGGTTCTTGTGCCCGTAGTTGAGCGCCCCGGCACCCGAGAAGAAGTCCAGGTAGGAGCGGCCGTCCTCATCGTGGATACGGCTGCCCTGGGCACGGTCGAACACGACGGGCCAGCCTCGGCAGTAGCTGCGGACCTCCGACTCGAGCGTCTCGAAGACGGACAGGGAAGGCTCGGTGACAGTCACTCTGATACGTCCTTCGGGGCTGCGCAGGCCAAGGGGGCGATGCGGTACAGGATTTCGGGCTCGTGTTCGTGGTCCTTGGGGAACAGGTCCCGGCCGAAGAGGACTTCGCGCTCGACGCGTGCTCCGTGCCGTCCAGCGAACGAGGCGAACAACCGGTGCGAGGGCTCGTTGCCGGGTGTGACCGTCGTCTCCACCTGTCGAGTCCCCGCGGCCATGCCGCGTACCGCGAGGCGGTCCAGCATCCGGCCGGCCAGCCCGTGACCGCGATGGGCGTGGTCGACCGCAACCTGCCAGACGACCAGGGTCTGCGGGTGCTCGGGCCGTACGTATCCGGTGATGAACCCGATGGGGTGACCGAGGGCGTCCCGTGCCACCACGGAGGTGCGGGAGAAGTCGCGGCACCACAGCAGATAGCTGTAGGAGGAGTTGAGATCGAGGACCCCTGTGTCACGGGCGATGCGCCACATCGCGGCACCGTCCGCCGTACCGGGAGGATCGAGGATCGGTACCGGGCAGGACGAGTCAATTTCCTTGCTGACTTTCATGAGCGACAAACCTAGATGGAGAAGTTGAAATGCGCAGCGCATGAGCTTCTCACAGAACGCTCATTCATGATGCCTGACCGAGGATGTGAAGCACTCGAATCCTGTCATATCGGGGCGGCATTTCGGGTGACATCGTGCCGCGTCACGCTGTGGTAACGATCCGGAAATCCAATCGTTTGACACATTGATTACCGGGAATGGGAAGGCATGGGATCAGGATCTCCGTGGGCCTAGAAAAATGCGCATGCCTGCATGCTCCGGCGGGAGGTCTCGCCGGAGTTCTGCAGGTATGACTTTGGGAGTCTCGGTCGCGTTTTATCGAATCGCTTTCAGGAATTCTCGCGTACGTTCACGTTCCGGATCCCCGAAAATCTTCTCCGGTGGGCCGGACTCGATGACACGGCCCGCGTCGAACATCATCACCTCGTCGGAGACGTCCCGTGCGAACCGCATTTCGTGGGTGACGCACAGCATGGTGATGTCGGTCCCCGCGGCGATGTCACGGAGCAGGTCCAGCACTCCCGCGACCAGCTCCGGGTCGAGCGCCGAGGTCACCTCGTCCAGCAGGAGGACCTCGGGGTTCATGGCCAGGGCCCGTGCGATGGCGACCCGTTGTTGCTGCCCGCCGGAGAGTTGAGTGGGGTACGCGTCCAGTCGGTCGCCCAGCCCCACCATGCCGAGCAGTTCACGGGCGCGTTCCGCCGCCTCGTCCCTACTCACCCCCAGGACACGCACGGGTGCTTCCATGATGTTCCTGAGCGTGCTCATGTTGGGGAACAGGTTGAACTGCTGGAACACCATGCCGATCCTACGGCGGGCCCGGCGCAGGTATTTCTCGCTCGACGGTACGAGCTTTCCGCCGCGCTCCATGTGGGAGTACGGTCGGCCGGTCACATGGATGACACCTTCGGTCACCCGCTCCAGGGCCATCAGCAATCTGAGGATCGTGGTCTTGCCCGATCCGCTGGGGCCGATGAGTGTGACGCGCCTACCCGGCTGCACCGAAAGGTCGAGGTGGTCCAGAACGGTGTTCTCCCCGAACCGTTTCACTACTTGTTCGAATCGGACCATGGGTGCCGCGCCGGGAAACCCCTGAACTACTCCGTGAGGGGTGTGCGTAAGGCGTGTGACCACATTCTTGTCCGTCGGATCAATGCTCAAGTCGCCTCTCCACTCTTCTCATCATGATCGATGTCGGGTAGCTCACGATCAGGAAAACCAGGGCGGTCAGCGTCAGGGTCTCCAGATACGCGAAGTGTTCGGCTCCGAACTCATTGGCCTGGTGCACCATCTCCGACACCCCGATGACGGACAGGAACGGTGTCTCCTTGAACATCGAGATCACGTAATTGCCCAGTGCCGGGGTCACGTTGCGCAGGGCCTGGGGAAGAACGACGGCGTACCAGACCCGATGGCGTGGCAGGGACAGCGCGGTACACGCCTCCCACTGCCCCTGGGGGACGGCATCGATCCCCGCGCGGTAGACCTCGGAGGTGTAGGCGGCGTAGTGGACCCCGAGCACGGCGATTCCAATGGTGAGTACGCTGAGGTCCGGCAGCAGGAGCCATGCCGCGAACAGTTGGATCATCACCGGGGTGGACCGGATGAACTCCGTCGCCATGCGTACCGGCATACGCACCAGGCGCAGGGGCGCCCGGTCGGCGACCGCGATGAACAGGCCCAGGACCATGGCCATCGCTGATCCGAGCACGGTGGCCAGCAGAGTGATGCGGAAACCGTCGAGGACCAGAGGCAGCGACTCGGTTGCGTTGTCCCAGTTCCACATCATGCTTCACCTCCCCGGCGGCCGGACCGGATGGGCACGGTGGTACGCGGGATGCCCGGCCGCCACAGCCTCCGCCACGGCGTACTCTGGCCGATCCGGGCCTTCGCCGAGGCTTCGAGCGCGCGCATCAGCAGGGTGACGACGTAGGCGAGCAGGAAGTAGATCACCAGCAGGGTCAGGTAGGCCATCGCTGTCTCACCGGTGGTGGACCGCAGTTGCTCGATCTGGAAGGTGATGTCCGCAACGGCGATGAGGGAGACGAGCGGCGTGCATTTCAGCAGCTGGATCAGCAGATTGTTGAACGGCGGGATCATCTGCGGCCATGCCTGGGGGAGGATCACCAGGCGCATCCGTTGGAAGGGGGACATGCTCAGGGCCAGCGCGGCTTCCCGCTGCCCGACCGGCACCGCCGCCGTCGCGCCCCGTACCACCTCCGCCCCGTAGGCCCCGTAGTTGAGCCCGAGGGCCACCACCGCGCAGGCGAGCGGTTCAAGGGTGATCCCGAGGATGGGCAGTGCGTAGTACAGCCAGAAGAGCTGGACGAGCAGCGAGGTCCCCCTGAAGAACTCGATCACCAGCCGGGCCGGACCTCGTAAGGCCACGTGACGCGCCCCCGTCATGAAACCGAGCGTGAAGGCGAGGGCCGCGGCGAGACAGGCTCCGAGCGCGGTGACCTCGACCGTCGTCCACAGTCCGCTCGTCACGTCGGGAAGCGAGCGCAGGAACGTCGCGTAGAAGTCCCTCATGCGGAACTCCGTCATCCCTTGCAGAGCTGTCGGGTGGTCATGCCGCTCGGTGGGATCTCGGACTCTCCGAACCCGTACTCGCCGATCAGCTTCACATAGCGGTCGGCGTCGGAGGTGATCTTCGTGAGCTCACCGTTGAAAGCGTCCCGCAGCGCTGTGTCGCTCCGGCGGAACACGGCGCCGCCCGGGCTGTACTGCTTCTTGCCGTCGACCTCCGGCACGAACGCCGGCAGCACCTCGACCGGCGCGCCCTCGTTCGTCCGGGCCAGCCACTTGAGGGAGATGCCAGTGAGGGCGAAGGCGTCGATCCGCCCTGCCACGAGCGCGTCCAGGCCGTCCTGCTGAGCGCTCAGCGAGGTGATGCGGTCCCGGCTCACTCCGGCGGCCGTCGCGTAGTTCTTCTCCACCGCGGCGGACAGCACACCGAGCGTGACGTCCTTGCCGGCGCAGGACTTCAGATCCGACAGGTCGTGGGGGTTGCCCTCACGCACCATCAGCGCTGTCGGCGAGACGAACTCGGGTTCGGAGAAGGCCGCGTTCTCGCATCGCTCCGGGGTGATCGCCATGCCCGCGCTCACCACGTCGAAACGGTTCGCGTTGAGGCTGGGGATGAGTGCGGCGAAGTCCACGACGCTCGCCCGCAGTTCACCGACACCCAGAGCCTTGAAGATCACTTGGTGGAGGGTCGGTGCCTCGCCGAGGAGATCGCCGCCGTCCTTGTAGCCGTAGGGTGCCTCGTCGGCGAACCCGATCCGGACGTACCCCTGCTTGCGCAGCTTGGCGAGGATGTCGCCGTCTCCGCCCGTCGTACTGCATGCCGCCAGCAGTCCCGGCGCACCGACGAGGCCGCCGACACCTGCCGCTCCGACCAGAAACCTTCTGCGGGACACACTGACGGTATGCGCCATGAGGCGGACCTCCCTGGACGTTCGTTCGCGTGGTCGCCCCACCGCTCGGACGGGGGAGCGCCGGTCTGGATCCTCCAATCTTGAGCCTATGCAATCTTTGCTCTGTCGAACCATTGCCCTCCCTTTACCGTTATCGAAACGAAGCCGACGCGCTCGCATCGCTTCACTGCCGAGGGAGGTCGGCATGCGGGCTGTCGACGGCCCGAGAGCACCTTTGGTCTTCCGTCATGTGAGGCATGCACCCAGGGGGGCCACCTCTTGGGGCGGCCCCCCTGCGCTGCGTGGATACGTTGGTGCCGACGGCCGTTCGGTCGGCGGGGCTCGGCTGCGTTCCATCGTGGCCGGGGGCTGAAGCCGGGTGATGTGCGTGGTCTCTGTCCGCCCGGGCCTCCAACCGGCAGGGGGAGAGGCTCTACCGCGGGTCGGATCGCGAGAGTCGGACAAGTGTGGACCGGGGATCTCGGTCACTGGCGGGCGGTTGGCGATGGGTGGCGCTGGCCTGGCCCGTATGGGCGGACTGGTGGGGATCGTTCCGGATGTCGGTCGGGTGCGTGGCGGCGGGCGCCGGGTGGGGAGGCGGTGGTGGCCCGCTCGTACGTTCTGGCCCAACAGTCCGTGTCTGCGGGCCGTCATATGGTGCACGGGGTCGTCCTCTGGAGTTCGTATCGCCCGGTTGTCGCCGGTGATGGCGGGAGTTGGGGTGGGTCGGAGGTGCTCCCGGGGCTGCCTCGCTTGGCGTCGTGCCGGTGCGGGCGCGGTGGGGCGGTGGCTTTGGCCTCGTCACTAAGGTGCTCCCCCGCAGATTTTGCTCTATGCAATAGTTGTGTCGAAAACACCTGAATGGCCGCGCGGAACACGTCTGGCGGCGTTACGTGGCAGCTGATCCGCAACGCCCGCTGTCTCGATGCGGCGGGTCGTTCTGAGGCCGGCTCGGCCGTGCATGGTCCGGGCGGTCCTCGCCGGCGGCGGCGCAGGTCAGGTGTCGGCGAGCAATGCCGAGTCGAGTGCTCCCGGTTCGAGGTTTTGCGGTTCCTTGGTGGGGCCCTGCAGTGATCACGGGGAGGTGTTTCCGGATCGTGGGCCTGCGTCGGTTACGGTGCCTTCCGCCCGGCGTGACTGGTGACGGGGATGTCGCCGGGCCGGAGTACGTGTTGTCGTCCACGGCTGAAGCGCGACGTCCGCGCTGTGCCGTGATCATGATTGGGGTGGGGATGTCCAGCTGCGGGACAAGAAGTACACGACCACCTCGGACTGGCCGTGGTGGGCTGAGCAGTTCGCCAACCACAGCCGCGGCCATCAGTACCTGGTCAACAGCAAGGAGAAGCGCGGCGGGTACACCATCACGGTGGATCGCGACGCGTGGGACGCGCCCGTCGCCATCGTCGGCTGAACCCGCCACGTGGAGCGGGCGCGCATGGACGACTGACGGGGCCCGCGCTCAGACGGTTCCTGGGGCGGGCCGCGCGGGCGCGGGTTCGCAGTCGTCGGGAGGTGTGCGGGACCAGTCGGCCCGTCTCAGTGTCTCGGCCATCTCGGCGGGGTCGGCCTCGGCGTCGCGGGGCTGGTCGGGCCAACACTCGACGATGTGGCCGGCCCAGTCGGCCCAGTTGGCCACGAGGCGGTAGTACTCGGTGAGGAAGCGCCCGACGACCATGGTCTGCGCGGCGCGTTCGGGAAACGCGGCCCGGCCGGCGGCGTAATCGCGGGCGGTGGCGAGGTTGTCGGCGTTGCGCTCGACGGCCCAGGCCCGGGCGGCGCGGAGGGTGGCCAGGGTGTCGGAGGTGCTGCCGGAGTCCGCGAAGAAGACCTGCAACAGCTGCTCGGACTCCAGTACGGGGCCGGCGCCCGGGTGGCCCAGCCACTCGGCGAGCGCCCGCCGGCCGTCGGGAGTGATGCTGTAGACGGTACGAGGACGCCTGCCCACGGTCTCCTTCTCGGCGCGGGCCAGGCCGTGGCGGACCAGTTTCTTCGGCTCCTCGTACAGCTTGCTCTGCGCCCGCGGCCAGATGCGGCCCAGGCTGCGGTCCATCTGTCGGGTGAGCTCGTATGTGGTCCACGGACGCACCCCCAGGAGGCCGAGGAGCGCGTACGAGGTGGTCGTGAGGGGAGCATCAGTTGACATGACCCACCTTGGGGTGTAATCAGATAAATAGTCCCATTGGGAGTATATGGCAGGTGGTGACGGCCATGACCAGCACACTCTCGGTCGACCCGGCCAACGCCGAGCAAGCCAGGGCCTGGGACGGGGACGAGGGCACCTACTGGGCCGAGCACGCCGAACTGTTCGACGAGGCACTGCGGTCCTATCGGACGCGCTTTCTGACGGCGACGGCCGTCGGCGCGGGTCAGAGGGTCCTGGACATCGGCTGCGGCACCGGCGAGACCACTCGTGAGGCGGCGCGTCGCGCTGTCGGCGGCCGGGCCCTCGGTGTGGATCTGTCCGCGCCGATGCTTCGGGTCGCCCGCCGCCGGGCGGCAGCCGAACACCTGGACCACGCGGCGTTCCTCCAGGCCGACGCTCAGAGGCACCCCTTCCCCGCCCAGTCGTTCGACGTGGCGATCAGCCGCACGGGGACCATGTTCTTCGGTGACCCCGTCGCCGCGTTCCGCAACATCGCCCGAGCCCTGCGCCCGGGCGGCCGCCTCGTCCAACTGGTATGGCAGGCACCGACGCGCAACGAGTGGTTCGGTGCGTTCACCCACGCGCTGGCCGCCGGCCGGACCCTGCCCACCCCACCGCCCGAGGCTCCCGGGCCCTTCTCCCTGGCCGACCCTGACAGAACCCGGGCCCTGCTGGCCGAGGCCGGCTTCACCGACCCGGGATTCGAGGCCCTTCAGGCCCCCATGTGCTTCGGTCCGGATGCCGATCGGGCCTACGACTTCGTGCGCGGTCTGCTCGGCTGGATGCTCGACGACCTCGACGACACGCACCGCGACCGCGCGCTCGCCGCTCTCAGAGCAACCGTCGAGACCCACGAGGGACCCGACGGCGTCGCATACGCCTCCGCGACCTGGCTGGTCACCGCGACCGCGGTCTGAGGCACCCGATCCCAGCAGCGAAACGCCGTACACCCCACGCGGCGCCCGATGCCGCAGACGACCGCATTGCTCAGGAGCCGGGAAGGTGGACGTAGGAACCGCCCATGGAGTGCGGGTGCAACGTCACTTTGGGGCGGGCGGGATGTTCTGCTCCACGCTCGTGGCGCCTGCGTGTCCCTTCGTGCAGCGGCAGACCGACCGACCGCAGCTCGACCGGCGCACACGCCAGGTTCGTCCCGACGGCCGCGAGTGCCCTGCCCCCAGGGAAGTTCGGCCTCCTTGCCCGTCTCGCCCAGGATCCCGCGGCGGTGCCACACCGGCAGATGGGCGACGACTTCGCCCTGCTGCGACGGGATGCCGAGCGAAACCCGCCCCTGACAGGTCGCTCGGCACGGCGGCGTGGCGGTGTGTCGTCGAGTGGACCGGAGGCGTCCGCCGTTCCTGTGGTGCAGCTTCTGGCTCGTACCGCTCGTGGGGTGCGCACGGAGCTGTCCACGGGAGGCTGGTTCACCTGACGGGTCGGCACGGGACCCCAGTCTCGCCGGGGCAGGACAGTCACGCACCAGACCGCCCCACCCTTCGGGACGGCCCGCCGAAGCGAGCCGCGGGGGACTTCCGCGTGCCCCGGGCCGAGACTGTCCTTCTAATGATCAAGAACTGCGGATCCCGCCTCTGTTCTGCCCGGCGCTACGGCGGGTAACTTGGAGGAGAAGGGCCCCCGAAGGAGGGCGATCCGATGCCGTGGTTCGTATGGCTGCTCGCCGCCGCGGCACTGGGTGCTGCCGAGTTCTTCACCCTGACGCTGGTCTTCGGGTTGCTGGCAGGTGCCGCGTTGGTCGCCGCCGTGGTCGCGGGCGTGGGCATCGGCATTCTCGGCCAGCTCGTGGCCCTCGCGCTGGCGGCGGTAGCCGGTCTCGCCATCGTCCGTCCCGTCGCGCTGCGGCATATGGAACAGCAGCCCCTCATCCGGGAGGGCAGCGACGCGTTGATCGGCAAGCGGGCCGAGGTCATGCAGGAGGTCACCGCGACCCGCGGTCTGATCAGACTCTCGGGCGAGGACTGGTCCGCCCGCGCCCTCGACGAAAGCCTGGTGATCCCGGTGGGAGCGCTGGTGGACGTCATGGAGATCGAGGGCGCCACGGCCATCGTCTATCCCCGTGAGCTCCTTCCGTGAACGGCTGAGGACATCGCGACGGAGGCACTGTGGATCCAGTGGTCATTCCTCTTCTTGTGGCGGCCATCGTCGTCGTCTTCCTGGTGGCTTCCGCCGTGCGGATCGTCCCGCAGGCGCGCCGCTACAACATCGAGCGGTTCGGCCGGTACCGGCGGACGCTGCAGCCCGGGCTGAACCTGGTCCTGCCGGTGGCGGACCGTGTGAACACCAAACTCGACGTGCGCGAACAGGTCTATTCGTCCGACCCCAGGCCGGTGATCACTGAGGACAACCTCGTGGTGAACATCGACACCGTGCTCTACTACCAGATCACGGACCCGCGGGCGGCGGCCTACGAGGTCGCCGACTACCTGCAGGCGATCGATCAGCTCACCGTTACCACGCTGCGCAACGTCATCGGCAGCATGGACCTGGAGGAGACGCTCACCTCGCGCGAGGAGATCAACTCCCGGCTCCGGGCCGTCCTCGACGACGCCACCGGCAAGTGGGGCATCCGGGTCAACCGGGTGGAGATCAAGGCCATCGATCCACCGGCCACCATCAAGGAGGCGATGGAGAAGCAGATGCGGGCCGAGCGGGACAAGCGTGCGGCCATCCTGCACGCCGAAGGGGAGCGGCAGGCCAAGATCCTTACCGCGGAAGGCACGAAGCAGAAGGACATCCTGGAGGCCCAGGGCACTCAACAGGCCATGATCCTGAGGGCGGACGGCGAGGCAAAGGCGGTGGAGCTCGTCTTCCAGGCCGTTCACCGCAACAACGCCGACCCGAAGATACTGGCCTACAAATACCTGGAGACGCTCCCGCACCTGGCAAGGAGCGACAACAACACCTTCTGGGTGATCCCGGGCGAGCTGACCGAGGCGATTCGGACCGTCACCCGTGCGTTCGGGGATCAGTCGGCGGAGGGTTCTCCTCGACCTGCGCCACCCGAGGAAACAGCCACCGCCGAAGCAGACGATGCGCCGTCGGCAAGCCGGGTTCCGGAGCTCGACGCAGGCTCGACGGCTTCCCTCGACGCGGCGAGGGCCGCTGACGAGGCCGAGAAACAGGCCGCCGCCGCAGTGAGCGACGCCAAGGCGGAGGCCGAGGCCGCGATGCCGCGCCGAGGGCAGCCGTCCGGCGGGTGAACCCGCCTTCGGCTGTCACCGGGGACCGCAAGGACCGTTGGGCACGGGAGGATGGCGGCGGGAACCGGTTGACGGTTTGCGTGGTCGGCTCGCCGTTTTCGTGCCGGGCGCCCGGGGCCGGTGGTGTCTCTCGTCGAGCTCATTCGTCGGCCGCTGCCGGTACGACGACCACGGGGCAGCGCGCTGTGTGCAGGACTTCACCGCTCACCGAGCCGAGGAGAAGCCTGCGCAGGCCAGCCCGACCGCGCGAGCCGACCACCAGCAGACCGGCCTCCTCGGACAGTTCCCTCAGGTATGTCGCCGGATGCGTCCAGTCGAGAAGAAGACCGACCGGTACGGCCGGATACGTCTGGCAGAGCCCGGCGATCCGCTCCCCAAGGAAGCCACGGGCGCTGTCCTCGGTCTCGCGTCTGTAGCGCTGAGCCGCTGTGCCGCTGCCCGGGAGTGCCAGCCGCGCGGGCCGGTGCAGGGCGTGCGCGACGTGAAGACGGGCTGCCCGGCGGTCGGCTTCCGCGAAGGCGAACTCCGCCGCCTCCGGTGAGTAATGCTCAAGGGCGACACCGACGAGGACGGGCCGGCCACCGTGCCCGACCGGTTCGCCAGGACGCGTCACCAGCACCGGGCACCGGGCGCGCGTCACCACCTGAAGGCTCACCGAGCCGAGAGGCAGACGTGGGGATCCGCCGGTGCGGCGGTGACCCAGCACGACGAGAGACGCCTCCGCCGACAGCTCCGCCAGCGTCGGGGCGGGATCGCCCGGACGCACTTCTCCCGAGACGGGCAGACGAGGGAACGCGGACCGGGCCGCGGCCTCGAAGCGGGCCACCGACGCCGCACCCCGCCCGAGGGCAATCCTGCTCCTGGCGTCCTTCTCGTCCGCGTACCCGAAGGGTCCGGGCAGTCGGACGGCGTGGACGATGTGGAGGGGAGCATTGCGCAGGGCGGCCTGACGGGCCGCACACCGTACGAGAGTGTCCTGGTCGTCCGCGTCGTCGACGCCCACCATGACGGGTCTCACGTTCATGGTCTCGCTCCCGGGAGATCTCTCGAAGACGGGCCTGCCGCCGAGGAGGTGCGAGGGCGGGTGCCGGCCGGTACGGAAGGGGGCGACTGGTCGCCCCCGGCACCCGCCGCAGCGTGCCGAGAGCGCCACGTCACCCTGGGGCGGGGGCCGTCGCAGGCTGTCACTTTCACGGGCCGGGATCTTGAGGACGCCGTCGTCGTAGCCGACGGCGATCGAGCCGTAGTCGCGCCTCCCCTGGGAGGGCCGAAGTCGATGACCGTGACTCTCGCGGGTCCCTCCGCTGGTCCACCTGGGCCACGGGGACCTGTCCAGTACCCAGGATCCCGCTCACCGAACGTCGTTCGTCGGTGTGCTGCACCCTGATCCGGTCGGCAACGTCCTCGTCGACGACGCTGGTGGAGGACCGGTGTCCAGGGCGAACATGAACGCCGCCTCGTCTTCGACGATTAACGGGATGAACGCCGGCATCTGCCCGTCATGCTCCATCACCCGGAGCGGCACCGGGCCAGGCGACGACCGGTCGTTTCGGCGTTCCAGGCGTCCAGACCGCTGCGTAGTCGGACCACCTCGTGAGCGCGCGGGCTGCGCGGCCCGGGCTGTCGGCGGTGGCACAAGCGAAGAAGCGCATGAGATGTCACCGTGCGTCAGGCCACGTGCGGACAGCGACAGGACCATCTCGTCGACACCAGTCAGGCGCCGCTGCCGCTTCTTGACGATCTGCGGCTCGAAGCTGCCGTCGCGGTCACGTGGCACCGTGATCTCCACCGGCCCGACGTCGGTCAGCACGGTCTTGGACCGGGTCCCGTTGCGGCTGTTGCCGCTGCCGGCACCGGCCGGGTGGTGCTTCTCGTAGCCGAGGTGGTCCGTGATCTCGCCTTCGAGCGCGGACTCCAGCACGCGCTTGGTCAGCTGCTGCAGCAGGCCGCCCTCACCGGTCAGCTGCAGGCCGCTCGCGCGGGCCCGGTCGACCAACTGCCCGATCAATTGCTCGTCCAGCACGTCCGCCGACAACTCGGACGGCCGGACCTCTTCAACCGCCTCGGAAGAGACAGTCACGTGGCTCATCAGGTGCTACTTCCATGATCGGGAGTTACACCGAAGACCGTACAGACCCTATGCCGCCCGCGAGGTCTTCAACCTGGTCAGACCGGTTTCCCGCGCCCCCGTGTTATAGGGGCGTCGGTGATACGGCGAGGGCCGCCGGGGTCCCTCCTGACCGAACCTCTGCGCTGAACCGTGAGACGACGAAGCCGCACCGGAGCGCTCCGGTGCGGCTTCGTCGTGGGATCAGCTGCGCTGGCGCCACGATGCGGTCGGCGCCTCATGCGATCCGTGTTTCCTGTCACGCTTCCAGGGTGCGCCTACTTTGCGATTGCACTCGCCGGGAGGAGTCCGTGCACTCCGGGAGTGCGCTGATGCTGAACGGAAAATCGATCTTCGGGAGGACAGGCGGCAGCATTCGGGCCGCTTGCGGACCGGATGTCGGGGTGGGGCTGGTCGGGTGGTCACCGGTTCGAGGGCGACCTGCTGGCCGAGGGCCTGGAGCTGGTGGACGAGGTCGCGGGTCCTGCGGGCGGGGTTGAGGTGACGCTGGTGCCAGTCGGCGCCGAGTTCCTGGTAGGAGGTGCCGGGGTCGTTGATCAGGTGCCAGGCGATGACGAGTATCGAGCGGGTGACGGCGACGAGGGCTTTGGCGTGACCGCGGCGCTTGACGATGCGCCGGTAACGGGCGCCGAGGAAGGTGTTGGTGCGGGCGGCGGCGTTGGCAGCCTCCCCGAGCGCTCCCTTGAGCCAGGGGCTGCCCTGCCCGGCCGGGCCCGCGCCGTTCTTCGTTCTGGACTGGATCGTTCTGGGACACAGCTTCGCCCACGAGACGAGGTGTTCGGGGGTGGGGAAGCCTCATGTCCGTGCGGATCTCGGCGAGGATGATCTGTGCGGTAGCCGGTCCGATGCCGGGGACGGCGTCCAGCCGCTCGGCCAGGACCCGGGCGGTCGCTCCGTCAGCGGCCGGTTCGGTGCCGGTTCTCGCTTGGTCGTTGGGTGGGGTGGTGACGGTCAGGCCGGTCATACACGAGCCCGAATCCGAAGAGCCATCGTCACTGGAGGCGGTGGCTGGGCCTGCCGCGACGCGCCGACTCCCCTCAGAAAAGACCGTGTGGAACTGGCTGCACGGAAAGTCGCGGCTGTCGGCGGGCGGCCCCACCGGCGACTCTGTACAGAACAGCGGACAACAATCCGGGAAAAAGTCCATACCTGATCGGCAGCCGCGACGAGCTGTACCGCATCCGTAAGGGCCACTGCCTCGGTCAGAGCCAGGCGGCGAGATCACCGAGGCCGTTCAGCCAGCGCAGCCCACCGCCCTCACGCCAGGGCGCAGTCGCCAAGGCGTCGGCCGCCGGGGGCCTACCCACCGTCGACAACGGCGGCTAACGTCAGGTGTTCTGAGCGCCGCAGTGCCGACACGAGGCAGGTCGCCCTCCGACGTCGTCGGGCTCTTCTTCATACGGATCCGGACAGGCGGTTCGAATGAACAAGATCAAAATGATCCTCATCCAGGCCGATGACAGCGAGAATCACGGAACCTACTTCAATTCAGCACCCCTCGGTATTCACCGCATCAGAAAATGGCTGGAGAGTGAATTCAGGGACGGAGTTGAAGTTTCCTGCTTCGATCCCAACCTCTACACGGACGCCCGCGAGGCACTCAATGGTCTCCTCGAGGCAGTGCGATTCGATATCGTGGGGTACAGCCCTCTGCATGACACCCTGTCGCGAGATATCGGCCACATGCTGGACGCCGGTGACATACTCCCGCAGGCATTACATATAGCGGGAGGCCAGCAAGCGGGACTCTCGAGGGAGCTGCTTTTCCGGCACGTCCCGCATCTCAGTCTGATCGCTCGCGGGGAAGGCGAAAAGCCTCTCACTGAACTGCTGGAAAAAGTTCACGGGTACGGGATCGATGCGATCGGAAGGGACCCCCGGCAGTATTTGTCTCGAGTCCGAGGATTTTATATCAGAGACGGTGAAAAGTCATTCTTCACCGGATACTCCGAACCGTTCACGGTGGAAGAATTCACGCGCGCCACGCTCGCAGTGGACTTCACGGATGTGGGACTGGATATGTATTGGGACCAGTTGAAGGCCCACTATTCCGCGGAGCAACTCGGTGATCCGGTCCTGCTGGGGAAGATCCTCACCATCAAGCCGTACACGAGTAACTACTGCCCCATGGGCTGCGCATTCTGCAGCACGACCACCTTTCACCGCGACGGCAACGGCCGGACCGCCAAGGTCATCGCCATCCGCAAACACGACCTGGCCGCATATGTGCGGAATCTGCTCCTGAAGAATCCGCAGGCCCGGAAGGTGATGTTCAAGGACGACCTGTTCTTCCTCAGAGGTGGTTCGCGGAGCGATCTCCTGGAAGATCTCCAAGCCCTTGAGGACGTTCGAAACGAGATTCACGCCCTCGATGGCAGGGGCGTCACCTATCACGGAAAGGCCCGGGTTGACACCTGGGTCGACCCGAGGACCCTCACGGTCGACACCCGCCTCCTCGAAGCCACACGGCGCGCAGGATTCACCGGGGTGAGCATGGGCGTGGAGACCTTCGATCCTGATGAGTTGGAGGCGTACAACAAGAAGCTCGGGCCCCGCGGGGCCGAGGTCAACCGGTTGGCGTTGCATGCCTGCCGGCGATACGGGATGAACGTGGTCTCCTACATCATCCTGTCCGGCCTGTACTCGACAGTAAAATCGCTGACCCAGAACGTTCGCTGGATCACACGCTCCTTGTCGGACGGACATGTCATGCGCATTAATGACCGGCTCTTTAGTTTGCCCGGCACGAAAATTGATCTGGACCTGCAGGAAAGCGGCGAGGGAATCACCCTTGAAACAGATTCTCCTGTGGTGGGACACGAGCACATCCGGGTCAGGCGTGTCGTGTCCGTCTTCCCCCGGGATCCCGAGGCCCGAGAGGTGATGGACGAATTCGAGAGGTCCCTTGCATCCTCGAGAAGAGAGTGGCAGAAGAGGCTCGGGGTGAGCCACTGGATTCCTGAGGTAGAAGGTCCGCACAAGATGTGGCTGCTCAATCGGATCCTGGCAGGGCGCGCGCACCTGCCCGCCGGGGAGAGCGAGCGAATCGAGGAGACGCTGGAGGGCATGCTGCTCGGTTACAGCGGCTCACACCGATCCGTCTCGAACGAGCAGACCACCGCCTGACCGAAGGATGTGCGCGGAACGAGGGAAGGACGTTGGTGGAGCGCGTACTCGTCACCGGAAGCAACGGATTCATCGGCTCACACCTGGTCGAGCACCTGGCCGGGCTCGGTCTGTCGGTCCTGGCCGTCGACCACCGGCCACCGCGCTTCGGAGAGCCCTGGCAGCGGCCCGGCGTGCGCACCCTCGACGTCGACCTGCGGACCGACCCGCTCGAGGAGCTGGTTGAAGGACGCGACGTGGTCTTCCACCTCGCCGCACGGCCGGGAGTGCGAGGCTCCTGGGGAGCCGATTTCGGCGACTACCTCTCCGCCAACGTCGCCGCGACCCACCGGCTCGTGAACGCTTGTTTCCACGGCGGCGTACCGCGCCTCGTGTTCGCGTCCTCGTCGAGCGTCTACGGTGAGATCACGGGGCCGAGTTCCGAGGGCGACAATTGCCGGCCGCTGTCGCCGTATGGCGTGACCAAGCTGGCTGCCGAGCAGTTGTGCCTTGCCTACGCGCGCCGTCCCGGCAGCCCGCTCAGCGTGGTCGCGTTGCTACTTCACGGTCTACGGGCCGCGTCAGCGCCCCGACATGGCCTTCTCCCGGATGCTGTTCGCCTGCTACTCGGGCGTGCCGTTCAGGATGTTTGGCGACGGTACGCAGATGCGGGAGTTCACGTACGTCGGCGATGTCGTCGACGCGACGGTGGCGGCGGCGGGGATAGAGGCCCGGGACGAGATCGTGAATGTGAGCGGCGGCGTGAGCGTGTCGTTGCTCGACGTGCTCACGGTGGCGGCCGCGGTCACGGGACGACGCGTTCTGCTGGACGCGTCCGGAGCGCGGCCGGGTGACGCTCGGGCCACCGAGTCTGATCCGTCGCATGCCCGGCGGCTGCTCGGCCACCGGCCCCGGGTGTCCCTCGCAGAGGGCCTGGACCGGCAGGCGCGGTGGCTGCGCGGCCTGGGCCAAGAGCAGCTCAAGGTCTTCGTCGCCGAGGAGGGCCGGTAGTAGCCGTCGGGCCCGAACGGAAGACGGGCCTGATGGCCGGTCGCCGCCCCGTCGACCGTCTTGCCGCTGTCCGGAGTCGAGGCCGCCGAACGCATCGGGCGTAAGCGCCCTACCTCACACCGGGCCGTCGGCGATGCGGGCCGTCGGCCTGATCAGTTCTGGCGGTCCGGGGCCTCGCCTACCAGGTCCCGCCAGTGCCCTGTGATCACCTCGCGCAACGTGTCATGGAACAGCCGGTAGAGCGTCACCCCGTCCTCCTGGTCTGTGGTGAGGTACGCCCCTGCGCGGGATGCGAGCAGCCAGGCGATCTCCTCGTCGCCGTAGGGATGCGAAGGAGAGCGGGAGGACAGGGCGTTGGCGACCACGGGCCAGATGCCTTGCCGCGGCATTCCCCGGCCGTACGCGTAGGCCACGGCGCGGAGCAGTTCCACCGCGACGAGCCGGTCCCCTCGGTCGGGGAAGATCCGGAGCAGGTCATCTTGGAAGATCCCCACGAACCCTTCTGTGAGGACGGCCCGCCATTCCTGGTCGAGCGGGTCCACGGCACGGTCCCGGGCGGCGAGATTCCCGGCGGCCGCGCGGGCCATCAGGTACGACGGTCCGGCGGCGTCGGCGACGGCAAGGGCGACTTGGTCGGCCTGGAACTCCTGCTCGTCGTACGGGGAGTTCTCGTCGCCGAGCAGGATGGCCCGTACGCAGGCGGCGATGTCTTCCCGCCGCAAGTATGGGGGTTCGTCGAGCCGTACGCGCTCGGCGTGCAGCAGTGCTTCGGTACGGTCCGCGAGGGTGTGGGCGGCGGGCTCCGAGTCGGCCGTCTCCGCCCCGCTCGGCGACCGCATGCCGACGATCAGCCGCAGTCGGCGGTGTCTGGTGTGTGGTGGCTCGAGCCGGCCCAGCAGATCCTGGAGGAGGCGGTCCGGGTCGGCGGCCTCGTCGGGCGCATCCACCACCACGGTGACCGGCTCTGACGCGCTGTCGCGCCAGTCCGCCCAGGCTTCGAGCCACTCCTGAGGCGAGGGCGATCCTCCCGGCCGACCAGGGGCGGGAATCGCCAGCGCCGCGAAGATCCGGGCCATGACCTCGGTGCCGCTCAGCCCCGCGGCGTCCACGAACGCGTCCACCTGGTACGAACCGCCATGCGCCGTCAGCTGTGCCAGGGCCGCCGACTTCCCGCTGCCCGCGCATCCCGTCACCACCAGCGCCTGCGGCGGTCCGGCGGCGGCCTGGATCAGCCGGTGCATGAGTGCGCGGCGGCCGAAGGCGTCCTCCTCGTCCTCTTCGTCGTCCTCGTCCCCCGGGAGATCGGAATACGCGGGATGCGGCAGACAGGGATGCGGTCCGTAACGATGGGATCCGAGAGGGTGGAGCCTCCGCCCGAGTCTGCTCTGCACGCCCAGGACGAACTCCTCGACATGGAGCAGAGGGCCGGGCTTGTACGCGTACGGGCGGGCCACGACGTCCTTGAGGAACTCCGAGATGGCCGTGGTCAGCGCGCGGCTGTCCGCCTCCTCGTGACGCGCGGCGCTCGGCAGGATGAGCCACCCGGGGGGAAGTGTGCTCTCTTGTTGGACGAGATCGGCGCTTAGTTTCTCGGCATAGCACTCGTCGACGATGACCAGCAGGTGCTCGATCCCGCTTTCCGCGAGCCAGGCGATGAGCTGACCGGTGCGCTGCGCGGTGCCCTCGTGGCTGCCCTTCATCGTGCGCCGCAGGACACTCCAGTGCGTTTCGTCGGCGACCGTGCCGTGACCGGTGATGTAGACCACCGCGGCGTCTGCCTCACGCCACCGCGCGTGCGGCTCGGGGTTCTGCAGGGCGCGGCTGATGTCCGTCAGGGTCGGGTTGTCGGCGAGGTGCGGGTGGAGGGGTGTGAAGCGCCGTCGGCCCAGCGTCCTCGCGCAGAGCCAGTCCCGCATCACGCGGACCTCGTCGTCCACCGGTAGTTTCTGCGGCTGCCAGCGCGGGTCGTCGTAGTCGGCGGTCGCGATCGCCACGAAGTGGCGTCTGAGGACCGCCTCGTCGGCGTCCCCCGTCACGGGGCCGTCGCCGCGAGGACCTCCCGCACCGCCGCCCCAGTCTCCCGTTTGCCGAGATATCGGGTCACGGAGTGCGCGTCGGCCTGGTTGTCGACCTGCCGGTCGTCCACCTTGGGCCACCAGTCGGCCAGATGCCTGCCGCCGGTCACGGGGTCGCGGGGATCGAGGACGTTCACCCAGGAACGCACCCCCACCGGGAGGCCGTGCACCGCGCCGTAGCGGGGATTGGGCATCCGGGACCGCACCATGCGCAGGCCCAGAGGCGACCCCATCGTCAGCAATAGGTCGAGGCGTCGGCGCCCGTGCCGACGCACGTACTCGAACGCGACAACAGAGCCCAGGGAATGGCCCATCAGCACCCGGCAGTCAGCGGGGACGGCGGCGTCGACGCGGTCGTCCACCTCCTGCTTGAGCGCCGAATCCCCCAGATATCTGCGCACCTGCCGGAAGGCGCCCACGTACAGCAGGGCTGCTCCCGGGCCGTAACGGCGGTCGACGGCACGCAGGACTCTCTGGACGGATGTCGGAACACGCGTGTAGCCCTTGGCCGGTGCCGCCTCGGCGTCCGCGATGTCCTGTGCGCCGACGATGTCCGAGAGGGCGTCGAGGAGTTCCTCCTGGGTGGTGCCGTCGTCCGGGTCCGTGAGCCAGGAGGCGATGTCCTCCGTGTCCGGTCCTGAGCCCTTGCGGGCGGGGCCGTCCGAGGGCTTACGGAGGAACAGGTCGGCGTAGTAGACGAGGTCGAACGCGGGGGCGGCGACCGGCCCGCTGGCCGCCCGCTCGAGTCCGTCCCCGAAGGCGGGACCCCATTCTGCGAGCATCTGTCGGCGGCCGAGTTGTTCCTTGCCTATGCCGTGAATGCCTACGACGGCTGCCATAGGGGTCCTACCTTTCCTTGGCGGATGGTGCGGAAGGAGCGGAACGGCCTCCTCGTCGGCCCGGCCGGTGTCCGGTGGGTTCGGCGGAGAGCGCGGCGAAGTGGTCGCGGAGGTCGAGGTGGCGGAACTGGTAGGCGATGCCAGCACGGCGGAGCAGTCCGGCGTCGTGAGCCTGGGCCAGCACATGTGTCAGGCGGAAAGCTAGCGCGCCCCGGCAGCAGATGAGCAGCGCGATGTGCCGCCGCCAGGCGTCGGCAACGAAGCCGAAGCCGAGCGAGAAGCCGGCTGCGACGGACACCAGGGCGACCTGGAGCGCCGACGCCGAGAGCGGCAGGTACTGCAGCAGGACAGCGGCGATCGCCGCCAGCATGGAGCCCGACACGCAGGCGGTCCGGACGTCGTTGGCGATGAAGTCCTCGAACACGGGGTTGCGGACGTGACCGGGTTCGGCGCCGCCCCGCAGGGCCGCGCGTACCGCGAGCACGAGGGCGAATCCGCCGCCGCCGGTGCCGGCCAGCATGCCTGCGGCCGGGCCGAGCGACCCCAGCGCGAGGCGGGTGGCCAGTCCGAAGACCAGTCCCACGGCTGCAGCAACGGCGGCCAGGACCCGCACGTCCGCCCCCTCTCGTACCGCAAGGGCCGATCCGCTTCCGAAGATCAGCGTGAACATGGCCGCATAGGCGGTGATAAATCCCGGGGCGCCGGTGGCCGAGAGGAGGATCAACATGAGTAGGCCCACCGCCGAGGCGGCCGAGAGCCGTCTGATGCCCGTTGGGGTGCGGAATCTGCCCAGCACGACATTGCGGGGATGCGGCCACCGGGCGAGGCTCGTGTGGGCGGAGTAGGCGGGGAAGAGACCGAGCACGCCGTAGACCACAGCTTTCAGCCAGAAGGACCATGCCATGTGTCCGACGACCCAGAGCACGGCCACGGCGGCTGGCATCCACAGCAGCACGCTGAGCGCGGCGGTGACGTAGCGCGGGGCGCGCGGCCCGCCCACCGGCCACAGTTCGTGCACGACCAGGTCCACACCCGAGAGCGTCTTGCCTTCCTCCATGCCCGGAAGCGTCCTTGCCTCGTCACCGTGGCCGCGCTTGTCGTGGAGGTACGCGGCGAGGGTGACGAGGGTACGGCGAGTGGGGTCGCGGCGGTGGGCGACGGTGGGGCGGCTAAGTAGTTCCTCGACGAACCGCCCCACGCTCACGGGTGGTGTGTCGTCGGACCATCCGGGGGCCGTGAGGTCGGAGAGGTCTCGCGCGTACCCGTCGCCGGACTTCTTGTCGTAGATGATGACCGCCATGGCCAGTCGCCACGGCAGGTTGAGGTATTGGGCGAGGCGGCCGTTGGCGTCCTTCTCCAGATGGGAGAGCACGTCCGCCCAGCGCTCTTCGTCCGCGATGCTCTTGATGTGGCGCTGCACCTGCTTCGGGCTTAGCCGCAGCATCTGGACGGCGACGGTGTCCGTCAGTCGTGCCCCACGACTGACGAGTCGGTCGTGGGTGTCGGTCCTGCAGGTGAGCACGAACGGGATCGGCTTGTCGAAGCGCTCGGCCTCGTTGAGCTGTTCGACCACTTCGGCGGCGCGGGTTGGGAACGGCGTGTGCGGGGGGTCCATCTCGTCGAGGCCGTCCAGCAATGGCAGAACGAGTCCGCGGGTCACCAGGTCCTGTGCCTGGGCCAACGGTATCTGGGTGTCTCGGGAAATCTCCTCCGCCATCCAGGCGGACAGTCTCCGTGAGGTGTCCCACCGTGAGAGTGAGAATCTCCAGGCGACCAGCCCCCCGGACGCGCGCTCGTCCAGCATCTGCAGGAGCAGATGGACGAGGATGACGGTCTTGCCCGATCCGCCCTCGCCGAGGAACATCAGGCGTTCGTTCTCGCAGCCGCGGTAGTAGGAGGCGACTTCGCTCAGTCGGCTGGTGCCGCTTCCCTGCGGATGGCCCGCCGAGTCACGTAACCGCCGGAACAGCAGGTCCATCGGTGCTCCGGTCTCCACCAACTGGCCGAACTGATGCCGCTCACGAGCTGCGCAGATTTCGGCGAGTCTGTCGGCGAGCGCGGGTGCGGAGAGATCCTGTACCTCCCCGGTGGCCGAGAGCACGCGCACGGCGTGCAGAGCGGCCAGTGCGGCCGCCGCGAGGATCGCGGTGGCGGCGCAGACCGGACGTCCGACGTGCTGCGGGCTCCAGCCGTAGAAGGTCTGCGCGAGCAGCGCAGCCAGGGACAGCACCAAGAGACCTGCGACGGCGAACGTCGCGGCGGCTCGGGCGGTGAACGCCTGCCGGTAGTCGTGCACGGCCGGCGCTCCATCCGACGAACGTGAGATTGCACGGACACAACTGGTGCCAGAATATAGCCCCTTGTATGCCAGAGAGAGGGGTCTGCGAAGGTCGGACGGCTTTTACGGATCGAGCCGGTCCGCCTCGCCGGCCGGGGAGGACGCTCATGACGGACGACACCGACGCGCGGGCGCACCGGCGTATCGCCCGGGCCCTCGCGGACACGGTCGCCGGCTCCTCGTCCGAGGCCAGTCCCCACCCCTACATCCGGCGCCATCTTGCCGGTCACGCGGCGGCGGGAGACGTGCTGGACGACGCCCACCTCGCTCCGGCGTTCCTGCCCTGGGAGTCCGGCGCAGCGGTGCGGGGGCTGATGGGGCTTCCGGTGACCGACTCACCACACACGCGGGCACTCGCGGCGTGGGCGGGTGTCGAACCCTTCGTCGGTGACGCCGACCACCGCTCCCGCGCCTCCAGCCTGCACCTGGCCCTCTTCTCGGGTGGGCGGGATTCTCGTCACGCCACGCAGGCGGTGCCCGGCTCACTTGTGCGGCCCCTGTGGTCGGAGTGGGAGCTGCCGGCCAATGTGGTGGCCCGGACCGCCGCAACCGTGCGCGGCCTCGCCCGGGTTCCGATCCCCGGCGGACGGCGGCTCCTGGCCGCCGGGGATGCGGAGGGGACCGTCCGCCTGTGGGACCCCGTGACTGGAGCCGCCGTGGGCGGGCCCATGACCGGGCACGGGGACGGCGTCGACGCCCTGGTGGCGCTCACCCCGCCCGGCGGCCCCGTGCTCCTTGCGTCGGCGGGGCGGGACCACACGGTGCGGGTGTGGGACCCGATGACAGGGGCCGCGGTGTGGGAACTCACCGGCCACGAGGACTGGGTCAACGCGCTCACAGTTTTCCCAGCGCCAGACGGTTTCCCGCTCCTCGCGTCAGGGGACGGGGAGGGCACCATCCGGGTCTGGGATCCGGCGACGGGCGCCGAGGAGGCCGTCATCTGGTCGGCACACGCCGCGCAGGTGCGCGCTCTGACGGCTGTTAAGACGGAGCGGGGGCGCACGCTCCTCGTCTCGGCCGGCCACGACGGCGCGGTGTGCCTGTGGGACCTGGCGAAGGACGCGCCCGTGCGGGAACTGCGCGGCGGCGACGCCCGGATCAACGTGCTCGCCGCCTTCACGGGAGCGGACGGGCGGGCGTTGGTGGCCGCCGGGGACGGCGAGGGCGTCCTGCGCCTCTGGGATCTCGACCGGTCCGACGTGCCGAGGGTCCTCGGAGCCCACGCGGGCAATGACGGCCAAGAAGACCACGAGGCGCACACGGGGCAGATCACTACCCTGAGCGGGTTTGAGAGTGCGGACGGCCGGCTCCTGCTGGCCGTGGGAGACGCCACGGGCGCCATCCGGGTCTGGGACCTGGCCACCGCAACCGCCCGGCACACACGCAGCGGGCATCAGGGCGCCGTCACCGCCCTGGCCGTGCTCACCGGAAGCCGGAACCGCCAACTGCTGGCCACCGCTGGCGACGACCGGACGCTGCGGCTGTGGGATCCGGCCGCCTTCGTGGACGCGCCCGGACCCCACACCCGGCACCGCGACCGGACACAGACTCTCGTGACGGTCACCAGTACCGAGGGCCGCCCGACGGCTGTCCTGGCCGACCGGGACGGCATCGTGGAGGTCCGTGACGCCCGGTCGGGTGCCTTCACCAGCCGGTGGGGCGACCGCGTCCGCGTCCCGGTCACCGCCGCCACGGCCGTGGCGTTCGGAAGGCGCCTCCTCCTCGTCGCCGCGTCGGCGGACCGCCGAGTACGATTCACGGTGGCGACGACAGGCCAGGAAACCACCGTGCCCCTGGCATTGGTGGGGGAGCCCGGGACGACGGTGACCGCGTCGGCGGCGTTTGCCGCCGCGGACGGCAGCCCGCGGTGCGCCCTGGCGGTCAACGACGGCACGGTCCACGTGTGCGATCCATTGGGCGGGACGGCGTACAAGTACCCCTCCGGCCATCTGGCCGCCGTCACTGACATGACCGTCTTCCCCGGGCGCGGCAGGCGCCCCCGCCTCGTGACGGCCGGCCGTGACGGACTGGTCCTGGTCCGGGACGCCCTCACGGGCAGCGACACCGGAAACCGGATGACCGGTCACAAAGGCGCGGTCAACGACGTGGCGGTGTTCCGGGACGACCGGGCAAGAACCCTCCTCGCCACGGCCGGTTCGGACGGAACCGTACGGCTGTGGGACGCGTCGACCGGGGCCGAGGAAGGTGTCATCACCAGCCACGGCGGCGAGGTGAGCGGTGTGGTGGCCTTCACAAGCGCCCGGCAACGGCCCCTGCTCGCCACCGCGGGCGACGACTGTGTCCTGCGGGTGTGGGATCCCGGCACCGGCGAGTGCGTGCTCAGCGTGGTGTGCGGAGCTCCCGTCCAAATCGCCGGCGTGCCGAGCGGCCCGCGCCCCGCCTTGCTGGTGAGTGGTCCGGCCGGCTATCTGTGCTTCGAGATCGACACCGAGTCGCTCTGAGGGGCCAGGTCGTGGAAGCTCAGCGCGGCGTCTATATTCCGCTCCAGCAAAGAGCGCGCTCCGTCGGGAAAGACACCCCAACCGGCGGCGGTCCGGGCGTCCTCGGCGAGCATCAGGACGGCACGTTCGGCCCTGTCACGGGCACCGGTCGCCTCCAGCACAGACTTGATCTCATTCACCTGCGCGTCGGACAAGTCCTCGCGGCCGGCCAGGTCCAGGACCCGCGCCTGCACTGGAGTCGCCGTGGTGCGCGCATACCCGATCAGCATGCTGAGCCGCCGCTCGCGCAGGTCGTTCGGCGGCTTGCTGCGCGCGGTCCCGAAGACGCCCTCGAGGTCATTTTTGAGGATGTAGGCCCTGCCCAGGGGCTCGGCGTACGCGCTCAGCGCGGCCATCAGAGGAGGGTCTCCCCCGGCGAGCGCGCAGCCGATCTGCAAGGGCAGCAGCGCCACATAGCGGCCCTTGAGGGTGACGACCCGCTCGGCGGAGCCCGGCGGACCGGTGTTCCCCTCCTTCGCCGAGACGACCAGGTCGATGTGCTGGGACGCCCACAGGTCGGCGGCTGACCTTCGCCACACGTGCTGTGCGCCACTCACGCACGACGGCTCGACTGCGAGCAGGGCGCGGGCGAACGCGTCCTCCGCCCAGCGCAGCAGGAGGGCTCCCTGCCAGAGCGCCACACCGCGGCCGAACGACCCGGCCCACGGCTCCTCGGCGTGCAGTGAGGCGTACGCAGCCCAAACCGTCGGCTGCCGGCGTCTGTGGTGCGACGAGTCGACGATGTCGTCGTAAATCAGTCCGGCCTCGTGGAAAAACTCGGAGGCGATCGCCGCGAACGCCGGCGCCTGCGACTCCGCGTCTCCTCCCGCCAGCAGCCAGCCCAGATAGGTGAGAACCGGGCGCGCGGGAAGCCGGTGCACCGGCAGTTCCTCGATGACGGCCATGAGGGAAGAACGGGCCGGCTCGGGCAAGTCCGCCGCCAATTCCCGGTGTTCGTCGAGGATCCGCGACCTCAGCGGTACCACTGTCGACGCGTAGTAGTCCATGATCTGCCCGGCGTCCACGTTGCTGTCTCCCCCGTCGCGACGCACCAGCGCCGAAGGGCGCGTCGGCGCCGTCCGCCGTCCCGGGCGTCAGCGTAGTGCGCCGTGCGCGAAATGGTCCCGAAGTTCGAGATGGCGGAACTGGTAGGCGATTCCCGCCCGTCGCAGGAGACCGGAGCGGTAGGAGTGCTCCAAGGCGGCGCCCAGTCGGACCGGAAGGCGCCCGCGCGCCAGAAGGAGCATGGCGACATGCCTCCGCCAGGTGTCGGCGACCGCGCCCAGGCCCACGGACAGGCCAACCCCTCCAGCCGCCACGGCGATCTGCAGCAGTGAGGCCCCCAGCCCGGGCAGGAGCGCGAGCATGGCCGCGGTGATCGCCGCGGTCAGTATGCCCGAGACCAGTCCGGTGCGCAGGTCGTTGCTCACGAATTCACCGAAGACGGGATTGCGCACGTGCCCGGGCGTCGCCTCCGGCAAGCGCAACGCGGCCGCCACGGCGGCGAAGAGGGCTAGCCCCGCCCCGGCGGTGCCGAACAGCAGTCCGCCAGCCGCACCGAGGAAGCCGACCAGCACTCGCCCCAGCAGCCCCAGGAGCAGACCCGTCGTTGTGCCGGTCAGAACGAGCAGTCGGCTGTCCGCGGTGTCCCGTACGGCCAGCGCGATCCCGGCGCCAAACACCACCGCGAACGAGATCGCGAACGCCACGGTGTAGTCGGGCCGCCCGGTGGCCGCCAGCACAACGCCCAATGCGAGGGCGCCGGGGAGGGTCATCGCCAGCCGCGCCCGACCGGCCCTGGTGCGCAGCCGGCCGAGCACGATCCGTTTAGGATGCGGCCACCAGGCGAGGCTGGACCACAGGGAGCGCAGCGGCAGCAGGGACGCCGCGACGGCTATGCCCGCGTCGAGCGCCGAGGGCCAGTTCATCCGTCCCAGGACCCACCAGACGACGAATGCTGCGGGCGTCCACAGCACCATGCTCAGGGCGGCGCTCAGCCAGCGGGCAGAACGTGATCCCGTGATCGGCCACAGCCGGTGAACGACGATGTCCACATGGGGTAGCGGTTCACCGCCGGCCCGGCGCTGCAACGCCTGGTTGTCCACTAGGTAGGCGGCGAGCTCGCTCAGCATTCTGCGGATCCGGCGAGCTTCGCTCTCGTCCGAGCCGCCGGCGCGCAGCAAGGAGGCTGCGTACATGGACACCGGCCCGGCGTCCGTCGGGGCCGACTGTGTCCGGATCAGATCTGAAGGGTCCCGCAGATGGCCCCCGTTGTCGTCCCGTTCCTCGTACAGGGCTGTTACTACGGCCAGGTGCCACGGGACGGACAGCTGTCGGGCCAGCCTGCCGTAAGGGCGTTGCTCCAGCTCGTCAAGTACCTCGTGCCATCGTTCGTGTCCCGGAAGGCCGTCGACGCACTGGCGGATCCGCTCGGTGTCGAGCGCCGACATGACGACGGCGGGCGTGGCCGGATGACCGTCCGACGCGGCCAGTATCTGGTGAACACCGTCCCGGCAGGCCGTCACGAAGGGAGCCAACTGGCCCTCTCGCGTCCGTTCATGGAGAGCGCGCCATGCGGCCGCGGCCCGGCACGGGTGTTCCGCGTCCGAAGGATCCATCTCGTCCAGGCCATCGAGCACCGGCAGGATCATCCCCTCCGAGACGAGCAGATCGGCCTGGCCGAAGGACAGACCGCTGTCCCTGGCCAACTCCCTCGTCATCCACCGGTCCAGGCCCTCTCCAACGTCCCAGCCAGCGGCGGAGAGCCGGTAGGGCACCGCCTCGCCTGGCTGGCGAAGGTCCAGCAGCCCGAGGGCCATGCGGATGAGAAGTACGGTCTTGCCCGTTCCGCCCCCGCCCACCACGACCAGACGGGCGTCTGCGGTCCGCCGGTAGAAGTCAGCGATGCCGGCGCTGGGCGTCGTTTCGGGATCGGACACGTCCTGTCCCGGCACCGCGAGTGGCCGGAAGCCCACGTCCATGGCGGGACTGCGGTGGATTAGTTGACGCAGTTGCTCGGTCTCCCGCCGCAGTACGCTCGGGGCGAAGGCGTCCGTCAGCGCGCGTGCGTCGTCCCGCCACCCGGTCCTCATGACACACACCTCATCAACCCGGCGATGCTGTCCCCTTCACCGTAGTGGCGTTCGGGGCCGGTGGATCCGTAAGCGCCCGCGAACAGAGGGGGAACAGCGGGCGACCCTCACCGCGCTTCCGGTCAACGGTGCTCAAACCCCTGCGGGGCGATGGTGAGCGCGGGATGATTGTCCCCGCGGTCGTTGTCTCTTGACAGAGGTCGGGAACTGGTGCCAGGGGGATTGTCCGATTGACCTTGCGTGCAGCGACAAGTGCCCGGCTGCTTGTCAATGCCGGTCACGAGTTGACGGAGAGTCAACGCATTGTCAGCCCATCCTGGCCAGGTTGAGCACTGGTTCGGGCGAAGCCATCCGGCTGTGGTCGGGACGAGCCGCTGTGCCGGGATCGATGGGACGGTGGTGCAGTGACATCCCGGACGGGGTCTGACTCATGAGATCTATGACCGAAGTGTCCAGGCACGGGCTTGTCGACTGCCGTTGTGGGATGGCGCCTGCTGGTACCGAGCCACAGGGCGTGTCCCTATAGGGGCCTTGCCGAGTTCAGGCGCCATCACGGTTCAGACCGCCCGAGCAGGCCGGTGCTATTCACCCTAGCCAGCACGTCACTACGTGGGAGGCGAACCATCATGACGACCAGACAGCGCAGCACCTCCTCGAGCACGGATCCGCCCGTTCGGCGCGAGGTCGTCCTGGGCGTGGACACGCACGGCGAGGTGCATGATGCCGCCGTGATCTCCCCGCTCGGGAAGATCCTGGGAACGGAGTCCTTTCCCGCGACGGCGGCCGGCTATCGGCAGCTGCTCGTGTGGGCCCGCAAGCTGGGTACGGTGCGCCGGGCCGGTGTGGAGGGCACGGGCACCTTCGGCGCGGGCCTGTCCCGCTACCTGCTGGCGCAGCAGGTCAAGGTCTACGAAGTGAACCGGCCCGATCGCTCAGCCCGCCGGCTGCTGGGGAAGTCGGACCCGCTCGACGCTCAGGCCGCCGCGCGGGCCGTGCTCAGCGGTCGTGCCCGGGCCCGGGCCAAGTCCGGCGACAGTCCGGTGCACAGTGCCCGGTTGTTAAGCTCGCCAAGGACTCCGCGGTCAGGGCCCGCACCCAGGCGATCAACCAGCTCAAAGCCGTTCTGGTCATTGCCGACCCCGCCCTACGGGAACAGCTGTCCAGCCTGGGCAATCGCGAGCTGTTCCGAACCTGCGCACGCCTCGGCCTACCCGGCGGTGGGGGAGACGAGGACGCGGTGGCCCAGGCCACCCACATGACGTTGCGCATGCTCGCCGAGCGCATCGAGCAGCTCACCGCTCAGATCAATGAGCTGAAGCAACGCCTGACCCGGCTCGTCGAACGCCACGCCCCGCAGCTGCTCATACCGGTGGGTATCGGTCCGGACAGCGCCGTCACTCTCCTGATCACCATGGGAGACAATTCCGAGCGACTGAACACCGAGGCATCGTTTGCTGCCCTTTGCGGAGTCAGCCCCATCGAGTACTCATCCGGTCGGCGCAGCACGCGCCGGCTCAACCACGGCGGCGACCGACAGGCCAACGCCGCTCTGCACCGCATCGTCTTCACTCGCCTGCGCCACGACCCACGCACCCAGGCGTACTACGAACGCCGCACCCAGGAGGGCAAGACCCGACGTGAGATCGTGCGATGCCTCAAGCGATATGCGGCCCGCGAGGTCTTCAACCTGGTCAGACCGATTTCCCGCACCCCTGCGTTATAGGGGCGTCCGTGATACGTGAGAGGGTCTGAGGCGTGAGTGAGACACCGTCGAACACCCTGCAATACCGCTTTGACGGGCCAGAAGAGGCTCCCGTCCTGATCCTGGGCCCCTCACTGGGTACCACCTGGCACATGTGGGACCGGCAGGTCCCCGAACTGGCCCAGCAGTGGCGGATCTTCCGGTACGACCTGCCCGGTCACGGTGGCGCCCCGGCCTATCCGGCCGGTTCCGTGTCCGATCTCGCCGAGCGGCTGCTCGCCACCCTCGACGGGCTCGGGGTGCAGCGCTTCGGCTACGCGGGCTGCGCCTTCGGCGGCGCGGTCGGCGTGGAACTGGCCCTGCGCCACCCGGAACGGGTCGCCTCGCTGGGGCTGATCGCCGCCTCGCCGAGGTTCGGCACCGCGGACGAGTTCCGCCAGCGCGGGGTGATCGTGCGGACGAACGGGCTCGACCCCATCGCCCGCACCTCGCCCGACCGCTGGTTCACGGCCGGTTTCGCGGCGGCACAGCCCGCCATCACCGAGTGGGCCGTGCAGATGGTGCGCACCACCGACCCCGGCTGCTACATCGCGGCGTGCGAGGCGCTCGCCGCGTTCGACGTCCGCGCCGAACTCGGCCGGATCGGCGTCCCCACGCTCGTGCTCGTCGGCTCCGACGACCAGGTGACCGGGCCCGCCGAGGCGCGCACCCTGGTCGCCGGCATCCCCGACGCCCGCCTGGCCGTCGTACCCGGTGCCTCCCATCTGGTCCCGGTGGAGCAGCCCGCCGCCGTCACCGACCTGCTGGTGCGGCACTTCTCCACGGCCTGGCAGCCCGTCTACGAGTCCACGACCGGGCAGACGGCCGTGCCGGGCATCCCCGTCCGCGCGGTGACGACCCAGATCCCGCTCCCCACCGCGGGCCCGCCGCCGCAGCCGGTGGCCATCGCCGAGATCGCGCCCGCCCCGCTCGAGGAGCCGGCGCAGGTGATGGGCCGTCCGGACCCGTACGACACCGGTCTGAAGGTGCGCCGCGAGGTCCTCGGGGACGCGCACGTGGACCGCGCGCTGTCCCAGGCCGACGACTTCTCGGGGGACTTCCAGGAGTTCATCACCCGCTACGCCTGGGGCGAGATCTGGGACCGCCCCGGCCTCGACCGGCGGTCGCGCTCCTGTGTCACGCTGACCGCGCTGGTGGCCGGCGGTCACCTCGACGAACTCGCGTTCCACACCCGGGCCGCCCTGCGCAACGGCCTCACCCCCGACGAGATCAAGGAGGTGCTGCTGATGGCGGCGGTGTACTGCGGGGTACCGGCGGCCAACAGCGCCTTCCGGGTGGCCCAGCAGATCATCCGCGAGGAGACCACCCCGGTCGACTGAGCCGCGCCGCCCGCACCGCAGGAGGACGGACCGCGGACGGGGGAGGATGGATGCCATGACGAGCATGACGACCATGAAGCTCACGAAGAAGGCCCACTCCTGCGTCCGTCTGGAGAAGGACGGACGCACCCTCGTCCTCGACCCGGGCGGGTTCAGCGAGGCGGACGCGGCCGTGGGTGCCGAGGCGATCCTGGTCACGCACGAGCACCCGGACCACTTCGACGAGGGGCGGCTGCGGGCGGCCCTGGAGGCGGACCCGGCCACCGAGATCTGGACCCTGCGCGCGGTCGCGGAGAAGATCTCGGCGGCCTTCCCGGGCCGCGTGCACACCGTCGGCCAGGGCGACACCTTCAGCGCGGCCGGCTTCGACGTCGAGGTCCACGGCGAACTGCACGCCGTCATCCACCCGGACATCCCGCGCATCACCAACGTCGGCTACCTGATCGACGACGGCCGCGTCTTCCACCCCGGCGACGCCCTCACCGTCCCCGACCGCTCCGTGGACACGCTGATGCTCCCGGTGATGGCTCCCTGGAGCAAGATCTCCGAGGTCATCGACTACGTCCGCGAGGTGGGGCCGCGGCGCGCCTACGACATCCACGACGCCCTGCTCACCGACCTCGCCCGCCCGATCTACGACAACCAGATCGGCGCCCTCGGCGGCGCGCCGCACGCGCGCCTGGCGGCCGGGGAGAGCACGGCACTGTGAGTGTCGGTGGGGCCCGGTAGGTTGGGGGACATGCGCATCGCGACCTGGAACGTCAACTCGATCACCGCCCGCCTGCCGCGGCTGCTGGCCTGGCTGGAGAGCAGCGGCACGGACGTGCTGTGCCTCCAGGAGGCCAAGCTGGCCGAGGAGCAGTTCCCCTTCGACCAGTTGCGCGAGCTGGGCTACGAGGCGACGGTCAACGCCACCGGCCGGTGGAACGGCGTGGCGGTGATCTCCCGGGTGGGCATCGAGGACGTCGTCAAGGGCCTGCCGGGCGACCCGGGCTACGAGGGCTCGGTCGAGCCCCGGGCGATCTCCGCGACCTGCGGCCCGGTCCGCGTCTGGTCGGTGTACGTGCCGAACGGCCGCGAGGTGGACCACCCGCACTACGCCTACAAGCTCCAGTGGTTCGAGGCCCTGAAGGCGGCCGTCGCGGGCGACGCGGCGGGCGGCCGCCCGTTCGCCGTCCTCGGCGACTACAACGTGGCGCCGACGGACGACGACGTGTACGACCTGGCCGCCTTCGAGGGCCTCACCCATGTCACGCCGGCCGAGCGCGCCGCCCTCGCCGCCCTGCGCGAGGCCGGTCTGTCCGACGTGGTCCCGAGGCCCCTGAAGTACGACCACCCGTTCACGTACTGGGACTACCGCCAGCTGTGCTTCCCCAAGAACCGCGGTATGCGCATCGACCTGGTCTACGGCAACGAACCGTTCGCGAAGGCCGTCAAGGACTCCTACGTCGACCGCGAGGAGCGCAAGGGCAAGGGCGCCTCCGACCACGCGCCGGTCGTCGTCGACCTCGACGTCTAGTGCCGTGACCGGAAAGGTTCACCGGCTCGCGACGCCCGGCACGGCACCTCGCCGCGTTGTCGCATCACCCGAGTACATCCAGTACGCGGGCGACGCTCCGCCTTGCGATGCACCGCACCGGACGCCGCGAGCTTCCCGGCAAACCTTCCCGGTCACGGCACTAGGCCGCACGGTCCGGGCCGGACGGTCCGGGCCGGACGGTTCATCCCCCCGTCCGGCGCTCACAGCAGCCGCAGGTCGACCGCCTCGGCGAGCGCCGCGTAGCCCGCGTCCCCGGGGTGCAGATGGTCGCCGCTGTCGTACGCGGTGAGCATGCGCTCCGGGGCGGCCGGGTCGCGCAGGGCGCGGTCGAGGTCGAGGACGGCGTGGAAGGCGCCGGTGGTCCGGATCCAGGCGTTCAGCGCGGCCCGTTCGGCCTCCACGGCAGGCGTGCAGAGCGCGGAGCCCCCGCAGGGCGGCAGCGTCGCGCCGAGCACCCGCAGCCCGTGCGCCCGCGCCCGGCCGGCGATCTCCCGCAGCCCGGCGGCCACCTCGGCGGCCGCCGTCCCGTCCCGCAGATCGTTGACGCCCTCGAACACGACCAGCGTGCGGACCGCGGTCTGCGCGAGGACGTCCCGGTCCAGCCGGTGCGGGGCGGCGACCCCGCCGCCCACCCGGGCGATCCCGTCGCCCGGGTACCGGTCGGCCGCCACCCGGTTCGACGCGATCCCCGCGTTGAGGACGCCGTAGCGCGGGAGGGCGTCCTGCCGGCGCAGCCGCGCCGCGAGGGCGTCCGGCCAGCGCCGGTTGGCCCCCACCGTGGAGCGGTCGCCGTCGGTGATCGAGTCCCCGAGCACCACCACCGCGCCGGGCCCGCCGCCCACGTCCACCCCGGTCAGCAGCGGCCAGGTCCCGATCGTGGCGGGGTACGCCGTCCCGTCCGCGTCCGCCGTGTGGTCGCCCGGCCCGCTCAGGTACGACCGCTGCACCGCGAGTCCGTGCCAGGGCAGCGAGGTCACCGTGCCGGGCAGATGGAAGCTCACCAGCAGATCCGTGTCCGCGGGCACGGCGAAGGGCAGCGGGTCGCTGACCGCCTGCGCCCCCGCGGGCACCGCGATGCCCGGCGCGCCGTCGAAGGACAGCGGCACCGGGGCCGAGCGCGGCGCCGCGCCCGCCGACCGGACCGCCACCGTCGCCGTCCCGATCCGCACCGGCACCGGGGCGAACGCGTTGTCGAAGCGCAGCCGTACCCGGGGCCCTCCGGCCGAGGTGTGCACCACCAGACGCAGGGTGCGGTCGGTCCACGGGCCCACCGCCGCCAGGGCGGAGGGCGCGGCCGCCCAGGTGCCGGTCCAGTCCGCCGGCGCGGGACGCACGGCCAGCGCGAACACATGCAGCCGCGGCGCGCGGGGCAGCCGTACCGAGACCACCTCGCGCCCCCGCGCCAGCGGGACCGTCACCACGTACAGCCGGGGCCGCTCGGCGACGGGCCCGCTGGGGGTGCCCAGGTACGGCAGCGCAAGGGCCCGGGTGGCGAGCGGGCCGGTGCGCCAGTCGGGGGCGGCCAGCGCGAAGGGCGAGTGCGTGCCGTCGGCGTAGGTGACGCTGCCCCGGCCGCCCGCCGTCCCGCCGCCGGTGCTCGTGACGAGGAAGGCGAGGGCGCCGCCGTGCCCCTCGGCCCGTACGGTCTGCCCCGCGGCGCGGACGTTGTCGGGGGAGCCCGGCGGGCGCAGGGGCGGCCAGGCCAGCCGGGCGCCGTGCACGGTCGGCGCGCGCCCCGGGAGCCAGCCCGCGGCGGCGAGGGCGGCGGCCGGCAGATGGTTGCCCGCGCCGTCGAGGTCCGCGGTGGAGCTGTTGTCGTAGGACGCGTCGAGCGCGGGTGGCGGGGGTGGGGCGGCGGCCCGCGCGGGCGCGAGGAACAGCCCGGACCCGACGAGGGCCAGGGCGACCCCCCACGCACTTCGGCGCACGAACCGATCCCTCCCGCACACCCGACGGCCGGCAGCGCCTCGCGAGCCGGTGAACCTCTCCGGTCACAGCACTAGGCAGCGGGCGGGCCCCGGTCAACGCGCCATGCGGGCGCGGGCCGGGGTTTCGACCGTACGTACGCGCCCGCGCGCCTGTGGTGCGTACGCCGGTGCGAATGACACGCTGGACGTATGTACATCCCTTTCCTGGGCAACAAGCGCAAGAAGCACGGCGAAGCGGTCCTGGCCGCCGACCCCGAGGGGGTCGCGGAACTCCTCTCCGAATGCGAGCTGCTGCGTTCCCAGGCGGCCCGGGCGGGGATCGGACTGGACGACACCGTCGCCTCGTTGGAGGCGCTCGACCAGATGGTGCCGCGCTGGCGCGACGACGAGGAGACCCTGCTCTGGCTCGGCAACGACGCCGGGCTCTATCTGGGCACCGTCATCGTGCGGACCGTGCCCGGCGCCGCCTGGGAGTTCCGGGCGGACGGGCAGCCCGTCGTACGGCTGGCCTCGGGGCGGGAGTTCGACGTCGTGGAGTGCGGGCACGAGTGGGCGGCGAACGGAGTGCCCGAACTGTCCCAGCTCTACGGCGAGGTGGCCGAGGCCTGAGCTCCCGGGCCGACCGGGGGAGCCCGACGTAAATACGGCTTATGTCCCGGGGGTGCGTGTCGTGTCCCGGGGTGGTGCCGCCCTGGATAGTTTCCTCCAAGATTCTCAAGCACTGAAGGGGGCGACTAGGATGGGCCGTTCATCCCCCAGAACCGGGGTCGCGACCGCCGCGGCGGCAGAACCGGGGACGCTGCTGCCAGGTGGTGGGGGACTCTCCGCGGCAATCCGGCCGTAGGGGGCGGAAGTCACAGAGCCCTGCCCGGCCGGCGCCGGTCGCAGATCACTGCTCGCGCAGCGGGACCGACACGTACGACGGGTCGGTCGCCGGCGAGGAGAAGGTCAGCCGCGCGCCGGACGGGTTGTGCTCGACGTAGAGCGGGTCGACCGTGTCGACGACCAGGGCCAGCCGATGCCCCGCCGGGACGTCGTAGGCCGTGGAGAACAGGTCCAGGTCGACACCGAACGGCTTTCCGGGCGTCCGCCCGTGGAAGGTGTACGGCGCGTGCGAGACCAGCTTGCCGAGGCCGAGCGGCCCCACGTCGTAGAGGTAGGCGACGAGGGTGCCGCTCTCCTCTGTCGGGGTGAGCGTGGTGTGCAACCGGGCGGTGCCGCGCACGCGTTGTGCCGTGGGGTACCTCCCCGACTGCCATACGGCGGCCCAGTACCGGGGGAGCAGGGAGATCGAGGCGACCGGGGGGACCCGTGCCACCTGGTCGAGGATGCTGGAGAGGAACACGATCCCGCCGTCGGCGCCCGAGTCGACGTTCGTGTGGACCGTGGTCGTGCCGGCGAGGGCGATCCTCTCGCGGACCGAACCCACCGACTTCCAGTCCGGGTAGCCCTCGTAGCCGTCCGTGGAGCGGGACCTGAGCTGGACGGGCTGTTCCCGGTCGATGCCGTTGTCGGCGCCCTTGAGGTAGTGGTCCATCCAGCGCCGGGTGTCCGTCCACACGTCGTTGGGCACGCCGAACAGGCCGGGGAGTTCGGCGGTCGCGTGGTCGCCGGGGCGCAGTTCCAGCCGCTTGGGGCCGGACAGGCGCTCATAGAAGGCGGCGGACTGGTTGGGCGGGAAGATGGTGTCGTCCCAGGCACCGGCCATCAGCACGGCGGTGCCGTTCTTGTCCAGGCGGTCCAGGTAGCTCGCGGGGGAACGTCTCTCCCCCCAGGCGACGATCTCCTGCTCCTTCGACAGGTCGGAGTCGTAGAAGGCGGAGAAGATCGTCCGCGACTCCGCGCTCTGCCGACCGGTGACCGTGCCCACCGTGTCGAGCACGGCGGCCGCCTGGAGGTGCTGGGTGCGGCCGGAGTAGATCGAGTCGATCAGATCGCCCCAGCCGCTGAGCGAGGCGACGGCCCTGACGCGCGGGTCGTGCGCGGCGGCCAGCAGGCTGATGCCCGCGCCGTAGGAGACGCCCGCCATCCCGATGTGCCGTGCGTCCGCCGGGGTGTTGGCGAGCGCCCAGTCCACCACCCGGGACGCGTCGGCCACATCGCGCGGACCTGCCACGTCGATCTCGCCGCCCGACTGCCAGAAGCCGCGCACGTTGTAGCTCAGCACGACGTACCCGTCGTCGGCGAGCCGCTGCGCCTGGGCGAGGTACTGCACCTGCGGGAAGCCCCAGCTGGTGGGGAGCACGATCAGCGGGTAGCGGCGGGTGGCGTCGGCGCCGGCCGGGGTGATCACGTTGGCCTTCAGGACCGTGCCGCCGTCCCCGGCGATGTCGACGTAGCGGACCGTGCCCGCGGTGGCCCGCGCGGCGGGGGCGAGACCCAGGACACCACCGGCGACCAGGGAGGCGGACACGGCGCCGACGGCGGTCGTGCGCAGGGTCCTGCGGTGCGGTCGTCGTCCCACGGGGCACTCCTCGGCATGCGTCGATGCAAAAGTGACCCGACGGTAACCGGTGGCCCTACCGGAGGTAACCCGTCAGTAAGTTACGTGGGAGTAACGATTGGTTCGGCGGGCAGCGGTGTCTGGGCCGCCCGGGTCACGTCCTCGACCAGCTCGACCACGTCGGGGCCGTACGCCTGTGAGTTGACCACCTTCAGGAGCAGGACGAAGGAGTTGCCGCCGTGCTTGCGGGCCAGCCGCTCGTGGTGCCGGACGAGATACCGGGTGGCGGCCTGGTTGTTGATGGCGCGCTGGCCGCAGAACAGGAACACCGGCCGCGCCTCCCGCCGCTGACCCGCCGTCAGCCGGGCCAGCAGCACGTACTCGGTGACGCCCGCGTCCATCCGGTACTGCTCGTCGCCGATCCGGAACGCGAGGCGGTCCGGCCCCGGCTCCCGGTCGGTGTTGACCCGCACCCCCGGCAGCATCGCCTGGAGATGGGCCGCCATCCGCCGGTTGGACCCCGGGCCGCCCACGCAGAACTCCGTCCGCTCCCCGAACCCCTGCCGGGCCGCGTCCTGGGTGACCACCTCGGCGCCCGCCCCGCAGTCCTTGATGAGCGCGGCGAGCTCCAGCAGTGCGAAGACGTCGTGGCGGTGCACGGCGAGATCCGGGCCGCCCGCGTCGCGGTTGACGACGAGCAGGCACTCGGAGTGCTCCGGCAGCCCGAAGAAGGCCTGCTTGCGCCGGAGTTTCCGGCGCCACAGGTAGGTCCGGGCCGCCCAGCCGAGCACGGCACTCAGGCCGGTCGCGATGACCCCCAGGACGATGTTGCGCACGTCGTCGTTCATGGGCGCGCATGGTAGCGGGCGGACATGCCTTTGACGTACCCGTGTTCGAGGTGTGGCGGTCGTATGACAGTGCCCGGAAGGCGCCTGTCGGGGCCCTGCGAATCTGGCTACGCTGCGCGGACGGTTCCCGACTGGAGGTACGGATGCGTCGCCCTGTCGCGCGGAAACTGTCGGTCCTGGCGGTCTCGGCCGCCGTGGTCACGGTGGGGGCCGCAGCGCCGCCCGCCGCCGGGAGAACGACCCCTGCGAAGGTCCCCGTCGCCGTGGGGTACGGCGGTGCCGTCGCCAGCGTCGACGCGGACGCCTCGGCCGCCGGCATCGAGGTGCTCCGCAAGGGCGGCAACGCCGTCGACGCGGCCGTCGCCACCGCCGCCGCCCTCGGCGTCACCGAGCCCTACTCCTCCGGCATCGGCGGAGGCGGTTACTTCGTCTACTACGACGCCAAGTCCCGTACGGTGCACACCATCGACGGCCGTGAGCGGGCACCGCTCACGGCCGACGCGAACCTGTTCCTGGAGAACGGCGCCCCGCTCGCCTTCGCCGACGCCGTCAGCAGCGGTCTGAGCGTCGGCACCCCCGGTACCCCCGCCACCTGGGCCACCGCACTGGACCAGTGGGGCAGCCGCACTCTCGGTTCGGTCCTGAAGCCCGCCGAGCGCATCGCCCGCGAGGGCTTCACCGTCGACGACACCTTCCGCTCCCAGACCGCCGCCAACGAGACCCGCTTCCGCTACTTCCCCGACACCGCGCAGCTGTTCCTGCCCGGCGGCCGACTGCCCTCGGTCGGCTCCACGTTCAAGAACCCCGACCTCGCGCGGACCTACGCGGAACTGGGCCGCAAGGGCGTCTCCGCGCTCTACCGGGGCGACCTCGGCGAGGACGTCGTCGACACCGTCAACCACCCGCCCGTCGACCCGGCCTCGGGCTGGAAGGCCCGCCCCGGCGCCCTGACCACCAACGACCTCGCCGCCTACCGCGCCAAGCTCCAGGCGCCCACCAGGACGACGTACCGCGGCCTCGGCGTCTACTCCATCGCCCCCTCGTCCTCCGGCGGCACCACCGTCGGCGAGGCCCTGAACATCCTGGAGAACACCGACCTCGCGAAGGCGAGCGAGGTCCAGTACCTGCACCACTACATCGAGGCCAGCCGGATCTCGTTCGCCGACCGGGGACGCTGGGTCGGCGACCCCGCCTTCGAGGACGTACCGACGCAGCAGCTGCTGTCGCAGCGGTACGCCGACTCGCGGGCCTGCCTCATCAAGGACGACGCGGTGCTCACCAGCCCCGTCGCCCCCGGCGACCCCCGCCACCCGGCCGCCTGCGGCACCGGCGGCACGGCGGCGCCCACGACGTACGAGGGCGAGAACACCACCCATCTGACGGTGGCCGACAAGTGGGGCAACGTCGTCTCCTACACGCTCACCATCGAGCAGACCGGCGGCAGCGCGATCACCGTCCCGGGCCGCGGCTTCCTCCTCAACAACGAGCTGACGGACTTCTCCTTCACCCCCGCCAACCCGGCCGTGCACGACCCGAACCTGCCGGGCCCGGGCAAGCGGCCGCGCTCCTCCCTCTCCCCGACCATCGTCCTCGACCGGCAGGGCAGGCCGGTGGTGGCGCTCGGTTCACCCGGCGGCGCCACCATCATCACCACCGTGCTGCAGACCCTCACCGAGTTCCTCGACCGGGGCCTGCCGCTCGTCGACGCGATCGCCGCGCCCCGCGTCAGCCAGCGCAACGCGGCCCAGACCGAGATGGAACCCGCCCTCTACAACGCCACCGGTCCGGACAGCATCCGGTCGCAACTGGAGGCGATCGGGCACTCGTTCAAGCTGAACGCCGAGATCGGCGCGGCGACCGGCGTGCAGCGGCTGCCCGGCGGCAAGTGGCTCGCCGCCGCCGAGACCGTACGCCGCGGCGGCGGCTCGGCCCAGGTCGTGCGCCCGGCGTCATAGCTCCGGGGCGGGGACGGGCGGCTCGGTGCGGAACGCGAGCTGCCCGTCCTCGACCTCCACCCGGACCCGGTCCCCGTTGCCGACCCGGCCGTCGAGCAGCAGCCGCGACAGCCGGTTGTCCACCTCGCGCTGGATCGTGCGGCGCAACGGCCGGGCCCCGTACTCGGGTTGATAACCGCGCTCGGCCAGCCAGTCCACCGCCCCCGCCGTGAACTGCACCCCGATGCCCTGCGCCTGCAGCAGCCGCCGGGTCTTCTGCAGCAACAGCTCGGTGATCTGCCGCAGTTGGTCGCCGGTGAGCTGGTGGAAGACCACGATCTCGTCGATGCGGTTGAGGAACTCCGGCCGGAAGTGGTCCCGCAGCGGCCGCAGGATCTGCTCCCGTCGCGCCTCCTCGTCCGCCTCGCTGCCGCCCGGTCCGAAGCCGATGCCGGCACCGCGCCGGCTGATCGCCTCCGAGCCCAGGTTGCTCGTCATCACGATCACCGTGTTGGTGAAGTCGACGGTACGGCCCTGGGAGTCGGTCAGCCGTCCGTCGTCGAGGACCTGGAGCAGGATGTTGAAGACGTCCGGGTGCGCCTTCTCCACCTCGTCGAGCAGCAGCAGCGAGTACGGGTGCCGGCGCACCACCTCGGTGAGCTGACCGGCCTCCTCGTGGCCGACGTACCCGGGCGGGGCGCCCACCAGCCGGCTGACGGTGTGCCGCTCCTGGTACTCGCTCATGTCGAGCCGGACCATCCGCTCCTCGCTGCCGAACAGGGCCTCCGCGAGGGCCCGGGCCAGCTCGGTCTTGCCCACCCCGGTCGGCCCGAGGAAGAGGAAGCTGCCGATCGGGCGGTCCGGGCTCGACAGCCCGGCGCGTGAGCGCAGCACCGCGTCCGCGACGACCCGTACGGCCTCCTCCTGCCCCACCACCCGCTCGTGCAGATGCTCCTCCAGCCCGAGCAGCCGGTCCTTCTCCTCCTGGGTGAGGCTCGCCACCGGGATGCCGGTCTGCCGGGACACCACCTCGGCGACGGCCTCCGCGGTGACCTCCAGGTGCTGGCCCTCGTCGACCTCCTCCTCGCCGGAGGTGTCCGCGATGCGCTGCTTCAACTCGGTGATCCGGTCGCGCAGTTGGGTGGCCAGCTCATAACTCTCGTCCGCGACCGCCTGGTCCTTGTCGCGGGCGAGCTGCTCGGCCTCGCGCTCCAGTGCCCGTACGTCCGTGCCCTTGGTGCGGGCACCGAGGCGCACCCGCGCCCCGGCCTGGTCGATCAGGTCGATCGCCTTGTCCGGCAGCCGGCGGTCGGTGAGGTAGCGGTCCGAGAGCTGCACGGCCGCCACCAGCGCCTCGTCGGTGTAGCGGACCTGGTGGTGGGCCTCGTAGCGGTCGCGCAGCCCGCGCAGGATCTCGATCGTGTCCGGCACGGTCGGCTCGGGCACCAGGATCGGCTGGAAGCGGCGGGCGAGCGCCGCGTCCTTCTCGATCCGCCGGTACTCCTCCAGCGTCGTCGCCCCCACGACGTGCAGCTCGCCGCGCGCCAGCGCCGGTTTGAGGATGTTCCCGGCGTCCATCGAGCCGCCCTCGCCGCCCCCGCCCGCGCCGACCACCGTGTGCAGCTCGTCGATGAACACGATCAGCTGGTCGGAGTGGGCGCGGATCTCGCCCACGATGGTGTTCAGACGCTCCTCGAAGTCGCCCCGGAAGCGGGTGCCCGCGACCACCCCGGTCAGGTCCAGGGCGATCACCCGGCGGCCGTCCAGTACGTCCGGCACGTCACCGTCGGCGATGCGCTGGGCGAGTCCCTCCACCACGGCGGTCTTGCCGACGCCCGCGTCCCCGATCAGTACCGGGTTGTTCTTGCCGCGCCGGGACAGCACCTCGATGGTCTGCTCGATCTCGTCGTCCCGGCCGATCACCGGGTCGATCCGGCCCTGGCGGGCCAGCTCGGTGAGGTCCCGGCCGTACTTGTCCAGGGTGGGGGTGCCGGTGGGGCGCTGCCGCTCGGGGTGCGCCTGCGCGGTCTCCGTGGCTTCGGGCGGCAGGGCGGCGGGCGCGAACCGGGCCGCGTTCAGGATGTGCCCGGCCGCCGAGTCCGGGTTCGCGGCGAGGGCGCTGAGCACGTGCTCGGGGCCGATGTACCCCGCCCCGCGGGAGCGGGCCAGGTCGTGGGCGTCCAGCAGGGCCCGTTTGGCGGCCGGGGTGAGGGACAGCGAGGTCGGCGGGGGTGCCTCGCCCGGCGGGTGCTGCGCCGGCCCGGACCGTTTGTCGATCTCCGTCGCCAGCGAGTCCGGATCGGCGCCGGCCCGGCTGAGCAGGCTCCGGGTCGGCTCCGCGGCGAGGGCCGCGCGCAGCAGGTGCTCGGTGTCCAGGTCACGGCTGCCGCGCTCGGCGGCGTACTGGGCGGCGCCCCGGACCAGTTCCCGGGCCGGCTGGCTCAGGAGCTGGCCGATGTTGATCTGGCGGGGGCCGGGGCGGGGTCCGCCGAAGAAGCGGGCCAGGAATTCACCGAAGGGGTCGCCCTCCGGGCCGATGTAGCCGCTGGTCATGGCGTTCCGTTCGATCGACGTGCGTGGCCGGGCGGACGGGTGCCCTGGCCGTGCCGGGCTACACCACGATTGCACGTTCCGCAGGGCGCGGCATGTCCTGCGGGGGGCGGTGGTGGGGCGGGTGCGGGTGGTTCGTGGCCGATCGCACGCCCGCGGCGGAGCCGCCTGTCGATACAGCCCCGCGCCCCTTGAGGCCGGCTGTTCTACCGTCTCTCGGTCAGGACCCTGGGGCCGTCCTCCGTGATGGCCACCGTGTGTTCCGTGTGGGCCGCCCTGGAGCCGTCGTTCGTCCTGAGGGTCCAGCCGTCGGGGGCCGTGTGCCAGTCGTCCCGGCCGCTCCCGATGAGCATGGGCTCGATGGCGATCGCCATGCCGGCGCGCAGGCGCAGGCCCCGGCCGGGGCGGCCCTCGTTGGGGACCCCGGGGTCCTCGTGCATGTGGCGGCCGATGCCGTGGCCGCCGAAGCCGTCCGGGATGCCGTAGCCGCCCGCGCGGCACACCGTGCCGATGGCGTGGGCGATGTCGCCGATGCGGTTGCCGGGGACCGCCGCCGCGATGCCGGCCGCCAGGGCCCGCTCCGCCGTCTCGATCAGCCGGAGGTCCGCCGGGCGCGCCCGGCCCACGGTGAAGCTGATCGCCGAGTCGCCGACCCAGCCGCCCAGCCGTGCCCCGCAGTCGACGGAGACGAGGTCGCCGTCGCGCAGCCGGTGGCCGGTGGGGATGCCGTGCACGATCGCGTCGTTCACCGAGGCGCAGATCACCGCGGGGAACGGGGTCGGCGCGAAGGACGGGCGGTAGCCGAGGAAGGGCGAGCCGGCGCCCGCCTCCCGCAGGACGTCCCGCGCCACCTCGTCCAGCTCCCGCAGGGAGACACCCACGCCGGCCGCCTCGCGCACCGCTGTCAGGGTCCGCGCGACGACCTGTCCGGCCTCGTACATCGCGTCGATCGACGCCCGGGTCTTGAGTTCCACCATGCCAATTACTATACCGGTATTAGAATGACGGCATGGTGCGTAACCCGTTGACCCCCGAGGAGCGCGAGCGCGGCGAGCGGCTCGGGCGGTTGCTGCGCGAGGCGCGCGGCGGCCGGAGCATGGCCGAGATCGCGGCGAGCGCGGGCATCTCCGCCGAGACCCTCCGCAAGATCGAAACCGGACGGGCGCCGACCCCGGCGTTCTTCACCGTCGCCGCGCTGGCCGTCGTGCTGGGGCTGTCCATGGACGAGCTGGCCGGGCGGTGCACGCCGGCCGGGGTGGGAGCCGGTGCGTGAGGTGGACGTCAACTCGGCCGGGGCGGGGGCTCTTTCCGGCCAAGGTCGCGCGCGGCGCCCTCCGCGTCCGCTTTGCAAACTCGCCGTAGCCCCGCTGTAACACTGCTGGTGTTTTCTGTCGGGCGGAGTGTTCCGGTGGGGCGGGAGCTGTGCGATGGGTGTGGATCAACTCCCGGGCCGGGTGCGGGAGTTCGCGAACTACCTGAACGGGCTGCTGGCGCGCCTCGATCAGGGGGCCGGCTGGTGCGCGGTGTTCTGGCAGCGCGACCCCGACGGTATGCAGGCCTGCCTCGACGGGCGGGAGATGCCGCCCTGGGACGTGGTGGAAGCCGTGCTCCAGGACCTCGCCGCCGAGTACGGCACCCCGGCCGCCGCGCGGGAGGCCGAGCACGCCCGGTCCCTGCACACCGCCGCGCTCATCGCGTACGACGCCCGCCCCGGCGGCCGTGAGGCGCTCGGCGACCGGCTCGACGTGATGCTCCGCGAGCAGCGCTACGCCGCCGACCGCCAGGCCGAGTTGGGGCGCCTGCTCGGTGCCGCGGCCACGCAGGAGGACGCCGAGGCCATCCGCCTCGACCTCGCCTGGGCCCACGACGACCACGAACGCGCCGTCGCGCGCTGTGCCGAGCTCCGGCACCGGATGACCGAGTGGGAGCGCCGGGCGGGGGAGGGGCGGAGCACCGACACCCGGGCGGTACGCCGGACGCCGGCCGGGTACGGGCCTACGTCATCGACGTACGGCGGAAGCGGGAGCGGAGGCGGGAGCGGCGCCGGGGCCCCCGGTCACGGCACGCGGGCCGACGCGTCCCGCCCGGACCCGTGGCACGGCGGTGAGGCGACGGCGGGCCCCGGCGGGCCCACGCGGGAAGCCGGCGCCGAGCCGCCGCGGGACGCCCACCCGGGCTCCGACCCCGGGCAGGGGGAGGCGGCACCGACGCACGGCAGCCGCCTGCGCGCCGGGGCGGTGCGCTCGTCCGGCGATCACGTGCGGGGCGAGGCGGTGCGGTCGTCCGACGGTCACCTGCGGGGCGAGACGGTGTCCGCGCCCCGGTACGTGCCCGACGACACGGTGCCGGCCCCCGATCCCTCGGGGTACGGCACGGGCACGGCGCTCGGCTCCCCGGCCGCCGCTCGCCAGGGGGAGCCCTCGGCGGGCGCCGGCCGCGCCGCCGGGCCGGCTGCCGGTGTCCTCGCTGAGCCCGCCTCGCCCGCTCCCGCGGAGCGGGGCCCCGCCCGGCCGGTCGGCGACGGCCCCGGTCCCGGTGCGGACGCCGATCCGGCGGAGGACCGGAGCGTGCGGGACACCGCCGGGCCCGAGAGGGGAGCCAGGCCGAAGAGGCGGCGGCGGGGCGGTGCGCGGTTCGCCGGGATGGCTCAGGAGGAGGACGCCGCCGTCGCCGTACCGCCGAGCGCCGGGCCGGTGGCGCCCGAGCCCGCTCCCGCCGCCCGGCGTACGCTGCGCGGCGCCCGGTTCGCGGGGGCGGCCGCCCGGGCGGAGCGGCGGGAGGAGCCGCAGCGGGAGCCGCTGGACGCCGAGGCCCGGCGGGAGACCGGGCACGCCGTGGAGCGGCTGGTGGCGCTGCGCGCGGAGGGCCGCAGCGGCGAGGCGCACGCACTGCTCGTGGAGCTGGCGTACTGGCCGGCCGCCCGGATCCCGCTGCTCGCCGCGGAGCTCCGGCGCGCCGGGCTCGGCGCCGACTGGACCACCCTGCTCTGGGAGGCCGCCTCACTGCCCGCCGACCGGCTGGTGGAGGCCGCGGACGCCCTGGTGGCGGTGGGCCGCACGGCCGACGGCGAGCAGATCCTGCGGCAGGGCGTCGCCCGCCCGGCCGAGGAGATCGGGCAGGCCGTCCTCGGCCTGCACACGGGCGGCCGCCGCCGCGAGGCCCGCGCCCTGCTCGACGCCTACGTCCGCGTCCGCTCCCCGGAGGAGGCCGCCCGCAGCGCCGCCCCCGCCCCCCAGGCCCTCGTCCCGCTGCTCCTGGAGGCCGCCCGGGGCGTCTCGGAGCAGCGCCGCTGGGACCTGGTCCACGCCCTGCGGGTGGCCGGCTTCAGCGCCTGAGGGACAGCGCGCGGTACGCCGTACGCCCCCCGACTCACCCACGTGAGTGTGAAACGCGATCGACTCCGCGGGTTAACGACGATGGTCTTGGCAAGCCCTCCCCGGAGGCTTACGTTCGTCCCTCTACGACCTTCGTCTACGGGCGTAGAGGCTCTGACGTCCCGTCGAAGGAGCAGCTCATGACCGACGCCGTACGTGCCGCACTGGTCCAGGCCACCTGGACCGGCGACACCGCGTCCATGGTGGCGAAACACGAGGAGCACGCCCGCGAGGCGGCTCGGCAGGGCGCCCGGGTGATCGGGTTCCAGGAGGTCTTCAACGCCCCCTACTTCTGCCAGGTGCAGGAGCCCGAGCACTACCGCTGGGCCGAGCCGGTGCCGGACGGGCCGACCGTGCGTCGTATGCAGGATCTCGCGCGCGAGACCGGCATGGTGATCGTCGTCCCCGTGTTCGAGGTCGAGCAGAGCGGTTTCTACTACAACACCGCCGCGGTGATCGACGCCGACGGCTCCTACCTCGGCAAGTACCGCAAGCACCACATCCCGCAGGTCAAGGGCTTCTGGGAGAAGTACTACTTCCGGCCGGGGAACCTCGGCTGGCCCGTCTTCGACACGGCCGTCGGGAAGGTCGGCGTGTACATCTGCTACGACCGCCACTTCCCCGAGGGCTGGCGGCAGCTCGGCATCAACGGCGCCCAGCTCGTCTACAACCCCTCCGCCACCCACCGCGGCCTGTCCAGCCACCTGTGGCGGCTGGAGCAGCCAGCCGCGGCCGTCGCCAACGAGTACTTCGTCGCCGCGATCAACCGTGTGGGAGTGGAGGAGTACGGGGACAACGATTTCTACGGGACGTCGTACTTCGTCGACCCGCGAGGGCAGTTCGTGGGCGAGGTCGCGAGCGACAGGAGCGAGGAACTCGTCGTCCGCGACCTGGACTTCGACCTGATCGAAAAGGTGCGGCAGCAGTGGGCCTTCTACCGCGACCGCCGCCCCGACGCCTACGAAGGGCTGGTACAGCCGTGAGCGACCTGTACGCGCGCCACCGGAACGTCCTGCCGGACTGGCTGGCGCTCTACTACGAGGAGCCCCTGGAGATCACCCACGGCGAGGGACGGCACGTCTGGGGCGCCGACGGCACGAAGTACCTCGACTTCTTCGGCGGCATCCTGACGACGATGACCGCCCACGCCCTGCCCGAGGTCACCAAGGCGGTCAGCGACCAGGCCGGCCGGATCGTGCACTCCTCCACGCTGTACCTCAACCGCCCGATGGTCGAGCTCGCCGAGCGGATCGCCCAGCTCAGCGGCGTCCCCGACGCCCGTGTCTTCTTCACCACCTCCGGCACCGAGGCCAACGACACCGCCCTGCTGCTCGCCACCACCTACCGGCGCAGCAACACCGTCCTGGCCATGCGCAACAGCTACCACGGCCGCTCCTTCAGCGCCGTCGGCATCACCGGCAACCGCGGCTGGTCCCCAACCTCGCTGTCCCCGCTCCAGACGCTGTACGTGCACGGCGGCGTGCGCGGCCGCGGCCCGTTCGCCGCGCTGGACGACGAGGCGTACATCGCCGCCTGCGTCGAGGACCTCCGCGACCTGCTGGGACACACCCGCCCGCCCGCCGCCCTCATCGCCGAGCCGGTCCAGGGCGTGGGCGGCTTCACCTCGCCCCCCGACGGCCTGTACGCGGCCTTCCGGGACGTGCTGCACGAGCGGGGCGTCCTGTGGATCGCCGACGAGGTCCAGACCGGCTGGGGCCGCACCGGCGACCACTTCTGGGGCTGGCAGGCGCACGGCCGCAGCGGCCCGCCCGACATCGTCACCTTCGCCAAGGGCATCGGCAACGGCTCCTCGATCGGCGGGGTGATCGCCCGCGCCGAGATCATGAACTGCCTGGACTCCAACAGCATCTCCACCTTCGGCGGCACCCAGCTCACCATGGCCGCCGGTCTCGCCAACCTCACCTACCTCCTGGAACACGACCTCCAGGGCAACGCCCGGCGCGTCGGCGGTCTGCTCCTCGAGCGGCTGCGGTCCGTCGCCGCCCAGGACCCCGGCGTACGGGAGGTGCGCGGTCGCGGTCTGATGATCGGCGTGGAGCTGACGAAACCCGGCACCGACCGGGCCGACCCGGAGCGGGCGTCCGCCGTGCTGGAGGCGGCCCGCGCGGGCGGCCTGCTGATCGGCAAGGGCGGCGGGCACGACACCAGCGCCCTCAGGATCGCCCCGCCGCTGTCGCTGACCGTCGCGGAGGCCGAGGAGGGCGCCGCGATCCTCGAGAGCGCGCTGAGAAACACGCAGTAGCGGCGGGACCCGCCGCGCAGTCCGGCACCGCCGCGTAGTCCCGGCGCCCACCGCGCCGGTCGAGCAAGGGAACACCGCCATGACCACCACCCTGGAGACCTGGGGCCCCGTGGAGCCCCTGGAACCCGCCCTGTCGGTCCGCCAGGTCCTGTCCCTGGAGCGCGTCCTGGCCGGGGACCCCGAGGTGGTGGCCGGCGCGGACCGGCTCGACCGGCCGGTGCGCTGGGTCCACGTCGCCGAGGCGCCGGACGTCGGCGTGATGCTCACCGGCGGCGAGATGGTCCTCACCACCGGCGTGCTGCTCGCCGGGGACGAGACCGCCCAGGCCGAGTACATCCGGTCCCTGCACCGCGCCGAGGCCGCGGCCGTGGTCCTAGGCCTCGGGCGCGCCTTCCCCGCCCCGCCCGACGCGATGCGGCGCGCCGCCGAGCGCTGCGGCCTGCCCCTGGTCGTGCTGCACCGGCCGTTCCCGTTCGCCGAGCTGACCGAGGAGGTCCAGTCCCGGCTGGTGCGCCGCAAGTTCGCCGCCGTCAGCCTCTCGGAGGCCGTACGCACCGCCCTGACCGGGCTCATGACCGCCGGTGCACCGCTCCAGCGGCTGCTCGACGAGATCGCCCACCACACCGGCTGTCCCGTCGTCGTCACCAACCTCGCCCACCGGGTGCTGGCCACCGGCGGCGAGCGCTCCGCGGTCGACGACGTGCTGCGGGACTGGGAACGCATCGCCCGGCAGGCCGGCGGCAGCAAGGGCGACGGCTGGATCCGTGCCGAACTCGGCGGCCGCGGCGAACGGTGGGGCGAGATCATGCTCTGCGGCTACCGCGGCGACACCGCCGGCGGCCGGCTGCTCGCCGACCGGGCCGCCGAGGCGCTCGTCCTGCACCGCATGCTCGGCGGCGCCTCCGCCCACACCTGGGAGGAGCAGTCCGCGCAGAGCCTGCTCACCGACCTCGCCTCCGGCGTCGTACCGGCCCGGCAGCTGCTGCCCCGGGCCCGCGCCGCCGGGCTGCCCGTCAACCGGCGCACCTTCGTCCCCCTCGTCGTCCGCGACGGCGACCCGGACCAGCTCGACCGCATGCTGCGCCTCCTCGGCCTGCCCGGGCTGGTCGCCGAGCTCGCCGACGGAGCCACCGCCGTGCTGCTCAGCCTCGCCCGCGACCAGGACGCCGAGGCCCTCGCCGCGCACTTCGCGGCCCGGCTGCGCACCGAGTCCGGCGAGGCCCGCACGGTCGTCGCCTCGGCCGGACCGCGCACCCTGTGGGAGGACGTCCCGGCCGGGCTGCGCGAGGCCCAGCACGTCGCCGACGCCGTCACCGACTCCTCGGCCGCCCTCGACCTGCCGCCCGTCGTCCGCCTCAGGGACGTCCATCTGCGCGGTCTGATCCGGCTGCTGCGCGACGATCCGCACGTGCAGGCCTTCGCCGAGCGCGAGCTCGACGGACTGCTCCGCGCGGCCGGCGACGACCTCCTCGCGGTGCTGCGCACCTATCTCGCCACCGGCCGCAACAAGTCCCGCACCGCCCAGCTCCACCACGTGTCCCGGCCGGCCCTCTACCGCCGCCTGGAGGCGATACAGGCCCGGCTCGGGGTGGACCTGGACGACTTCGAACAGGCCGCCTCGGTCCATATCGCGCTGCTCGCGCACGACGCCCAGCAAGCCTGACCCCATCGGTCCCGGCAGCCCCGGGCAACAGCCCCGAAACATGGAACGACCTGCGAAAACGGCGGTGAAACATGGGACTTGGCGGACGTGACACGGTGACACGCCCAGCTCCCCCAGACGTGACACCGTGCAACTCAAAGCGGGCCCGCGGGCTTTCTAAGGTCCTCTCACACCGAGCGAGTGGAGGTCCCGATGAGCAGAGTGATCCGCGCCGCCGTGTTCCAGACGGCCTGGACCGGCGACAAGGAATCGATGATCCAGGTGCACGAGCAGGCGGTCCGCGACGCGGCCGCGCAGGGCGCCCAGGTCCTGTGCTTCCAGGAGCTCTTCTACGGGCCCTACTTCTGCCAGGTCCAGGACCCGCAGTTCTACGAGTACGCCGAGCGGATCCCGGACGGCCCGATCGTCCAGCGCTTCCAGGCCCTCGCCCGGGAGCACGGCATCGTCCTGGTGCTCCCGATGTACGAGGAGGAGCAGCCGGGCGTCCTCTACAACACCGCCGCGGTGATCGACGCCGACGGCTCCTACCTCGGCAAGTACCGCAAGCACCACATCCCGCAGGTCAAGGGCTTCTGGGAGAAGTTCTACTTCCGCCCCGGGAACGCGGGCTGGCCGATCTTCGACACGGCCGTGGGCAGGATCGGCGTCTACATCTGCTACGACCGCCACTTCCCCGAGGGCTGGCGGGCGCTCGGCCTCGCGGGCGCCGAGATCGTCTTCAACCCCTCGGCCACCTCGCGCGGCCTGTCCGCCTACCTCTGGCAGCTGGAGCAGCCGGCGGCGGCCGTCGCCAACGAGTACTTCGTCGGCGCGATCAACCGGGTCGGCACCGAGGAGCTCGGCGACAACGACTTCTACGGGACCTCCTACTTCGTGGACCCGGAGGCGCAGTTCGTCGGCGAGGTCGCCAGCGACAAGGAGAGCGAACTCGTCGTCCGCGACCTGGACATGGCCAAGCTCCGCGAGGTCCGCGACCGCTGGCAGTTCTACCGCGACCGCCGCCCTGAGGCGTACGGCCCGCTGACGACCCCGTGACCTGGGCGGTTGCCCCGCGCACCAGGTTCTCCTCCCGGGGCGCGGGGCCCTGACATCGGCATCTGCGGCTCCGCCGCGTGAGCGCGACCACCACAGACGTCCCGCACCCGACCCCCTACCTCTCCGGAGCCGGAAATGAGCAGCCGTAAAATCATCCGCGGCGGTCTCGTCATCACCGCGTCCGACGAGATCCACGCCGACGTCCTGATCGAGGACGGCCGTATCGCCGCCCTCGCCGCCTCCGGCACCCCCGCCGCCGAGGCCTGGACCGACGGGCAGGTCATCGACGCCACCGGGAAGTACGTCATCCCGGGTGGGGTCGACGCCCACACCCACATGGAGCTGCCGTTCGGCGGCACCTTCGCCTCCGACACCTTCGAGACCGGCACCCGGGCCGCCGCCTGGGGCGGTACGACCACGATCGTGGACTTCGCGGTGCAGAGCGTCGGCCGGAGCCTGCGCGACGGCCTGGACGCCTGGCACGCCAAGGCCGAGGGCACCTGCGCGATCGACTACGCCTTCCACATGATCGTCTCCGATGTGAACGAGGAGACGCTCAAGGAGATGGACCACCTGGTGGAGGAGGGCGTCACCTCCTTCAAGCAGTTCATGGCCTACCCGGGGGTCTTCTACAGCGACGACGGCCAGATCCTGCGCGCCATGCAGCGCTCCGCCGACAACGGCGGCCTGATCATGATGCACGCCGAGAACGGCATCGCCATCGACGTCCTGGTGGAGCAGGCGCTGGCCCGCGGCGAGCGGGACCCGCGCTACCACGGCGAGGTCCGCAAGGCCCTCCTGGAGGCCGAGGCCACCCACCGCGCGATCCGGCTCGCCCAGGTCGCGGGCGCCCCGCTCTACGTCGTGCACGTCTCGGCGATGGAGGCGGTCGCCGAGCTGGCCCGGGCGCGCGACGAGGGGCTGAACGTCTTCGGCGAGACCTGCCCGCAGTACCTCTTCCTGTCGACGGACAACCTCGCCGAACCGGACTTCGAGGGTGCGAAGTACGTGTGCAGCACCCCGCTGCGTCCGAAGGAGCACCAGGCCAAGCTGTGGCAGGGCCTGCGCACCAACGACCTCCAGGTGGTCTCCACGGACCACTGCCCGTTCTGCTTCGTGGGGCAGAAGGAGCTGGGGCGCGGGGACTTCTCCAAGATCCCCAACGGTCTGCCGGGCGTCGAGAACCGGATGGACCTGCTGCACCAGGCCGTCGTCGACGGGCACATCACGCGCCGCCGCTGGATCGAGATCGCCTGCGCGACCCCGGCCCGGATGTTCGGCATGTACCCGAAGAAGGGCACCATCGCCCCCGGCGCCGACGCGGACGTCGTGATCTACGACCCGCACACCGAGCAGACGGTCTCCGCCGAGACCCACCACATGAACGTCGACTACTCGGCGTACGAGGGCAGACGGCTCACCGGCCGGGTCGAGACGGTCCTGTCGCGGGGCGAACTCGTCATCACCGAGCGGGAGTACACCGGACGCGCGGGCCACGGCGTCTACACCCCGCGCTCCACCTGTCAGTACCTCACCTAGGAAGGGTGCCCATGGACTTCGGACTCGTCCTGCAGACCGACCCGCCGGCCTCGAAGGTCGTCGAGCTGATGCAACGCGCGGAGGACAACGGCTTCACCTACGGCTGGACCTTCGACTCCGCCGTGCTGTGGCAGGAACCGTTCGTGATCTACAGCCAGATCCTGGCCGGCACCAGCAGGCTGACCGTAGGGCCGATGGTGACCAACCCGGGCACCCGCACCTGGGAGGTCACCGCCTCCACCTTCGCCACCCTCAACGACATGTTCGGCAACCGCACGGTCTGCGGCATCGGCCGCGGCGACTCCGCGATGCGGGTGGCCGGCCGCGCCCCGAACACCCTCGCCCGGATCAGCGAGGCCATGAAGGTCATCCGCGCCCTCGGCTCGGGCCAGGAGGCGGACCTCGGCGGCACGGTGATCCGGTTCCCCTGGATCAAGCAGGGCGCGAAGCTGCCCGTCTGGATGGCCGCGTACGGGCCGAAGGCGCTGAAGATGACCGGTGAGGAGGCCGACGGATTCATCCTGCAGCTCTCGGACCTCTACCTCACCGAGTACATGGTGAAGGCGGTCAAGGACGCGGCGGTCGCGGCCGGCCGGGACCCCGGTGACGTGAAGATCTGTGTCGCCGCCCCCGCCTACGTCACCGACGACGACTCGCCCGAGGCCCTCGCCCACGCCCGCGACCAGTGCCGCTGGTTCGGCGGCATGGTCGGCAACCATGTCGCCGACCTGGTGTCCAAGTACGGCGCGCACTCCTCCCAGGTGCCCGAGGAACTCACCGACTACATCAAGGCCCGCGAGGGGTACGACTACTCCCACCACGGCCGCAGCGACAACCCCGACACCGCGTTCGTGCCCGACGAGATCGTCGACCGGTTCTGCGTCATCGGCCCCGTCGACAAGCACATCGAGAAGCTGAACGCCCTGCGCGCGCTGGGCGTCGACCAGTTCGCCGTCTACGACATGCACGACGCGCGCGAGAAGGTCATCGACGCGTACGGCACGACGGTCATCCCCGCCGTCAACGGCTGACCGCATCCTCGCAGTCCCCAGGACCGACCCCCCCGTCCCCCCACTCCCGTTCTCCCCTCCCTCGCCGTCCCGGGGGGAGGGGGAGGCGGGGCCGGGGAAGGACAGGCACGCACCCGCCCTTCCCCGGCCCCGCCGGCCCCGCACGGCCTTTCCGGATCCGCCCTCGTTTGATTGGCCTGCCCATGACCCACACCGCTCCCACGGCGATACCCGTGTCCGACCAAGTGACCCGCCCCGACGGACGCGTGGAGTTCGCCCCGGGCTCCCCGCCGCCCAGTGGTCCCTACGCCAACGAGGACCTGCTGCCGGTTCCCGTCGACAAGCGCACCTGGACCACGTACAACTTCTCCGCGCTGTGGGTCGGCATGGCCCACAACACGGCGTCATGGACGCTCGCCTCCGGTCTGATCGCCGTCGGCATGGACTGGAAGCAGGCGGTGTTCACCATCGCCCTGGCCAATGTGATCGTGCTGGTCCCGATGCTGCTCACCGGGCACGCCGGGCCGAAGTACGGCATCCCCTTCCCGGTCTTCGCCCGCGCCTCCTTCGGTATCCGCGGCGCCAACCTGCCCGCCGTCGTACGCGCGCTGGTGGCCTGCGGCTGGTTCGGCATCCAGACCTGGATCGGCGGTGAGGCGATCTACTTCCTCGCCGGGAAGCTGATCGGCAACGGCTGGAGCGACGCCGGGACGTTCGGCGGCCACCCCTGGACCATGTGGCTGTCGTTCGCGATCTTCTGGGCGATCCAGGTCGCCATCATCTACCGGGGGATGGAGACCATCCGCCGTTTCGAGAACTGGGCGGCGCCGTTCGTCATCGTCGGCGCGCTGGTCATGCTGATCTGGATGAGCAACAAGGCGGGCGGCTTCGGCCCGCTGCTCGACCAGCCCTCCAAGCTCGGCTGGGGCGGCGACTTCTGGAAGCTGTTCTGGCCCTCCCTCATGGGCATGATCGGCTTCTGGTCCACGCTGTCGCTGAACATCCCCGACTTCACCCGCTACGGCAAGTCCCAGAAGGCGCAGACCTGGGGCCAGGCGCTCGGCCTGCCCACGACGATGACGCTGTTCGCGCTGCTGTCGGTGCTGGTCACCTCCGGCTCGCAGGCCGTCTACGGCGAGACGATCTGGGACCCGGTCCAGCTGGCCGCCAAGACCGACAACGTCTTCGGGCTGTTGTTCGCTCTGGTGACGGTGCTGGTGGCGACCCTGTCGGTGAACATCGCGGCCAACCTGGTCTCGCCCGCGTTCGACTTCTCCAACGTGGCGCCGCGCAGGATCAGCTTCCGCACCGGCGCCCTCGCGACCTGCGTCATCGGGGTGCTGATCTTCCCCTGGAAGCTGTACTCCGACCCGCAGGGCTACATCTTCACCTGGCTCGGTCTGGTCGGCGGTCTGCTCGGCACGGTCGCCGGCATCCTCATCGCCGACTACTGGATCCTGCGCCGCGCCAGACTGGACCTGACCGACCTGTACCGCGCGGGCGGCCGCTACTGGTACGACGGCGGCTGGAACTGGCCCGCCGTGGTGGCCTTCCTGACGGGCGGCGTCCTCGCGATCGGCGGCGCCAGCTTCAAGCCGATCATCGACGGCAGACCCGTCCCGGCCCTGGAGCCGCTGGCCGACTACGGCTGGGCGGTCGGCCTCGGCACCTCGACCCTGGTGTACCTGGTCCTGATGACCGTCACCGGGCGGAAGGAGCGGAGCTCGGCCTGACCTCCGGCCACCGGAGAACGGCCGGACCGGAGAACGGCCGGGGGGTCCTGGACCTCCCGGCCGTCGCCGTGCACGGGGCCGCTCAGCCGGCGCTCTTCTGGAGCGCCGCCACGGCCTCCTTCGCCGCCTTGATCGCCCCCGTGTTGATCACGTCCGTGCCGGGTGCCTTCTTCGTCTCGAAGTCGCTGCCGTTGTAGGTGACGACGACCAGCGCGTTGGAGACCCGGGCGATGACGGTGCCCTCCCGGGTCTGCTGCTTGTCCTCCGTGGTCAGGTTCACCACCGAGTACCCGGCGTCGCCGAGGCCCGGCACCGCGCCGCCGCCGCTCTTCTCCTTCAGCCGGTCCGTGTACGACGACTCGGCCGCGGCGTCGGAGTCCGTGATCTCGAAGGAGATGTCGAGCCAGCGGTAGTCGAACCCCTTGAGCGCGTTCCAGGAGCAGGTGCGGCGCAGCTTGGTGTCCGTGGAGGGGATCTCCTTGCCTGCCGTCTTGGCGCCCGGAACCAGCGAGCTGATCGTCTTGGCGGCCACGCTCGTGCAGGGCGCGAGAGCGGTGTCGTACGTCTTCCTGGACGCGGCGGCGTCGGACGGGCCGCCGTCGGCGGCCTTCTTCTCCGACTGGGTCTGCTGGGTGCCCTTGGCCCCGGTGTCCTGGGCGTCGGCGTCCGGACCGGACGACAGCACCCAGCCCGCGCAGGCCAGCACGGCCACCGGGGTCAGACGCGCGGTGAGGGCGAGCGGCAGTGGAAGAGAACGCACGGCGCACTTTCGTGGGGGACGGTGCGGACAGCAGTCCGCAGTGCGGACAAGGACGCCAGTGTCACACGACTCCGTGTGGGGCGGAAGCGAAAACTCGCAGTGTGCCTGCGTGGTGACGAAGGGGTACGAGAAGGCACGCCCCTCCTGACATATCGTCGGATTTTTCGGGTGTACGGGGATAAATTGGCACCACGACCAGTCACCCACGGAGAGCCATGCCCGAATCCGCCGCCCCCGAGGCCCGCGCCCGCACCCTGCTGGGCCGCCCCAAGCTGTGGCTGCTGCCCACGGTCCTGACCGGACTGCTCGCCCTGCTGCTGTCCCTCCTCTACATGGGTGGCATCGTCAACCCCAACGGCGACCTGCGCGACCTGCCCGTCGCCCTCGTCAACAGCGACACGGGCGCCCCGCCCGCCGGGCAGCGGCAGAACCTGGGCACCCAGGTCGCCGCCGCCATCGCCGCCGACACCGGGGGCGGCTCGGTCGACTGGCGCCTCCTCGGCCGCGCCGAGGCCCAGGACGAACTGGACTCCGGGAAGGTGTACGGCGCGCTCGTCATCCCCGCCGACTTCACCGACTCCCTCACCGCGCTCACCACCTCCCACGCCACCGTGCGGCCGACGATCACCACCCTCACCAACCCCGGCAAGGGCAGCCTCGGCTCCTCCCTGGCGAGCCAGATCACCACCAAGGCGGCCCACCAGGTCTCCCTGACCATCGGCAGGCAACTCACCGCCGCCGCCCCGGCCGCCGACTCCACGACCGCCCTGCTGCTCGCCGACCCCGTGAACGTCGTCACCCGGGTCGGGCACCCCATCGGTACCCACAGCGGTCTCGGTCTGACCGCCTTCTACTACACCCTCCTCCTCGTCCTCGCCGGCTTCATGGGCGGCAACGTCATCAGCAACGGCGTGGACACCGCCCTCGGTTACGCCGACAACGAGATCGGCCCCTGGCACACCCGCCGCCCCACCGTGCCGATCGACCGCACCCAGACCCTGCTGCTGAAGATGGCGATGACCGCCGGCATCACCCTCGTCAGCGTGTCGCTGGTGATGCTCGCCTGTGTGGCGATCCTGGACATGGACGCCTCGCACCTGCCCCTGCTGTGGATCTACTCCTACTGCGCCAGCCTCGCCGTCGGCCTCGGCGTCCAGGCCATCAACGCGGCCTTCGGCGGCATCGGCCAGCTGGTGTCCCTGTTCGTCTTCATCGTCCTCGGCCTGCCGTCCTCCGGCGCCACCGTCCCCCTCCAGGCGGTGCCCGACTTCTACCGCTTCCTGTCGAACTTCGAGCCCATGCGCCAGCTCAGCGACGGCGTCCGCGCCATCCTCTTCTTCGACGCGCGCGGCGACGCCGGACTGACCCGCTCCTGGGTCATGATCGCGATCGGCACGGCCCTCGCCCTCGTCTTCGGCTTCTCGATGACCCGCTACTACGACCGCAAGGGCCACAAACGCCTCACCCCGCAACCCGCGTGATCCCGGCCCGGGCCGGATAGCCTGCCGCGATGAGCTTCACCACCCGCCCCACCCTCCAGGGCACCTTCGGCATGGTGTCGTCCACGCACTGGCTGGCCTCGCAGTGCGCGATGGCCGTCCTGGAGGACGGCGGCAACGCCTGTGACGCCGCCGTCGCCGGGGCGTTCGTCCTGCACGTCGTCGAGCCGCACCTCAACGGCCCCGCCGGCGAGGTCCCGATCCTGCTCGCCCCGGCCGGCGGCGGCGTCCGCGTGCTGTGCGGGCAGGGCGTCGCACCCGCCGGCGCCACGGTCGCCCACTACCGCGGCCTCGGCCTGGACCTCGTCCCCGGCACCGGCCCGCTGGCCGCCGCCGTGCCCGGCGCGTTCGACGCCTGGATGGTCCTGCTGCGCGACCACGGCACCAAGGACCTCGCCGACGTCCTCGCGTACGCCGTCGGATACGCCGAGCACGGGCACGCGCCCGTCGAGAACCTCGGTGCCACCGTCGAGACGGTACGGGAACTCTTCGAGACGGAGTGGACCTCGTCGGCTCAGGTGTACCTGCCCGGCGGCCGGGCGCCCCGGCCCGGCGCGCTCTTCCGCAACCCCGCCCTCGCCGCCACCTGGCGACGGCTCCTCGCCGAGACCGCCGGGGCCGGGGACCGCGAGGCGCGCATCGAGGCCGCGCGGGAGGTGTGGCGCACCGGCTTCGTCGCCGAGGCGCTGCTCCGCCAGGCCGCCCGGCCCACCCTGGACACCAGCGGCGCGCACCACGCCGGCACCCTCACCGCCGCCGACCTCGCCGGCTGGTCCGCGACCTACGAGACACCGGCGACGTACGACTGGAACGGCTGGACCCTGTGCAAGGCCGGCCCGTGGAGCCAGGGCCCGGCGTTCCTCCAGCAGCTCGCCCTGCTCCCGCCCGAACTGCCCCCGTACGGCTCCGCGGAGTACGTCCATCTCCTGGTCGAGGGCTGCAAGCTCGCCATGGCCGACCGCGAGGCCTGGTACGGCGACGCGGCCGAGGTGCCGTTGACCGACCTGCTCTCGGACCACTACAACGCGGGGCGCCGCGCGCTCGTCGGTGACAAGGCGTCGTACGAGCTGCGCCCGGGCAGCCCCGGCGGACGCCCGCCCCGGCTCGGCGCGCAGGCGCTGAGGGTGCTCTCCCCGGACCCGGGGTCCGGCCCGATGGGCGTCGGCGAACCGACCGTCGCGCTGTCGGCCGGCGGCGAGCCGCAGGTCACCGGGGACGGCCTCACCCGGGGCGACACCTGCCACCTCGACGTCGTCGACCGCTGGGGCACCATGGTCGCGGCCACGCCCAGCGGCGGCTGGCTCCAGTCCAACCCGGTCGTCCCGGAGCTGGGTTTCCCGCTCGGCACCCGGTTGCAGATGACCTGGCTGGAGGAGGGGCTGCCCAACTCCCTCACCCCCGGCCGCCGCCCCCGCACCACCCTCACCCCCTCCCTGGCCCTGCGCGACGGGGTGCCGGTGCTGGCCTTCGGCACCCCCGGCGGCGATCAGCAGGACCAGTGGCAACTGCACTTCTTCCTCGCCCTCGCCCACCACGCGCGCGTGCGCGGCGGCCTCGACCTCCAGGGCGCGATCGACGCCCCGAACTGGCACACCGACTCCTTCCCCTCCTCCTTCTACCCGCGCGGCATGCGGCCGGGCAGCGTCACCGTCGAGTCGCGGACGCCGGCCGAGGTGGTGGAGGGCCTGCGCCGGCGCGGCCACGACGTGGGCGTCGGCGCGCCCTGGTCCGAGGGGCGGCTGTGCGCCGTCGCCCGCGACCCGCGGACCGGCATCCTGTCGGCCGCGGCGAACCCGCGCGGGATGCAGGGGTACGCGGTGGGCCGCTGACCGCGGCCGACTGCCGCCCGACGGCCGTGGGTGAGCCGTGCGGGCCGCACCCGTTCTTCATCCCGATTCCGCCCGGAGTGCACCGGCCGGGTCCGGATTGTCAGTGGGGCGTGCTCTCATGGAGGCATGATCCAAGACAACGAACCCCTCGACGGCTTCGGCGCGTTTCTCGCCCGTCACTCGGCCGACGTGGAGGAAGCGGTCCGCAAGGCCGCCGCGGCCGAGATCATGCCCCGCTTCCGGCAGCTCGCCGACCACGAGGTCGACCGGAAGAGCGGTCCCCACGACCTGGTGACCGACGCCGACCGGGGCGCCGAGCTGTTCCTCACCGGGGTCCTCGGTGCCCTGCTGCCGGGCTCGGCGGTCGTCGGCGAGGAGGCGGTCCACGCCGATCCGGCGTCGTACGAGGCGATCCGGCGCGACGCACCGGTGTGGATCGTCGACCCGGTCGACGGCACCCGGCAGTTCGTCCGCGGCGAGGAGGGCTTCTGCACCCTGGTCGCCCTGGTCCACCGCGGTGTCCTCCTCGCCTCCTGGACCTACGCCCCGGCCCAGGACCGGCTCGCCACCGCGGTGCGCGGCGGCGGCGCCTTCCTCGACGGCGAGCGGCTGTTCGCCGGACCGCCCGCGCCCGGCCGCGACCTGGTGGTGGCCACGTCGCACCCGGACTACACCACCGACGACCAGAAGCGCGCCCTGCTCGCGCTGCGCACGGAGGGCGTCGCCCCCCGCCCCTGCGGATCGGCCGGGCTGGAGTATCTCGCCATAGCCCGGGGCGAGTTGGACGCGACCGCCTTCTGCTGGGAGGCCGCGTGGGACCACGCGGCCGGACTGCTGCTGGTCGAGGAGGCGGGCGGCGCCCATCTGACCCGCAGCGGTGAGCCGTTCCGCATCACCGGCGGCAACTCCCTGCCCTTCACGGCCGCCCGCGACGCGACCACCGCCCGCCACGTGGCACACCTCCTGGCGGGCGGACCGGCTGCCGCGGGCTGACCGGCCGACGGGCCGGCCGTCCACTGCGGGCTGCCCGTCCACTGCGGGCTGCCCGTCCGCGGCAGACCGCCCGTCCGCGGTGGGTCGACCGGCCCGCGCGGGCTGACTGTCCTCCGCGGGCCGGCCGTGGGTGGTGGGTCGACCGGCCTTCACAGGTCGATCGTCGACCGTGGGCCGACCCCGGGCCGACCGTCGCCGCCGGGGCAGTCGTCGCTGCCGGGCCGGCCGTCGGCGGTGGGTCGGGCGTCGGCCGTCGGCGGCGGGGCGACCGGCGCTGCTGACCGGGGCCGGGGGCGGCAGGCGCGGCGTCCGTCGGTGTCGGGGCGGGGGCCGGGGGCGGGTGCCCTCGGCGGGGTGTCGTACCCCCGGCATATCCTGAACCCGGAGGCCGCCGGGCTGCGGGGGCCGCCCGCTGACGAAGGGGTCGGAAGTGCCGTCGATGCTCGATGCGGTCGTGGTGGGGGCGGGGCCCAACGGGCTCACCGCCGCAGTGGAGCTGGCCCGGCGCGGCTTCTCCGTGGCGCTGTTCGAGGCCCGCGAGACGGTGGGCGGGGGATGCCGCACCGAGGAGCTCACCCTTCCCGGCTTCCGGCACGACCCCTGTGCCGCCGCCCACCCCCTCGGCATCAACTCACCCGCGTTCCGCGCCCTGCCCCTCCAGCGGTACGGCCTGGAGTGGCTGCACGCCGAGCTGCCCATGGCGCACCCGTTCCCCGACGGCACCGCCGCCGTGCTCTCCCGCTCGGTCGCCGAGACCGCCGCCTCCTTCGGCCCGCGCGACGCCGGCACCTACCGCCGGCTCGTCGAGCCGTTCCTGCCCCACTGGGACACCCTCGTCCGCGACTTCATGTCGCTGCCGCTCACCGCGCTCCCGCGCGACCCGGTCACCCTGGCCCGCTTCGGCCTGGCCGGGCTGCCCCCGTCCACCTGGCTGATGCGCCGCTTCCGCGACGAGCAGGCCAGGACCCTCCTCGCCGGACTCGTCGCCCATGTCATGGCCCCGCTCGGCGGCCTCGCCACCGGCGCCGTCGGCCTGGTCTTCGCCCTCGCCGCGCACGCCCGCGGCTGGCCGGTCGCTCGCGGCGGCTCCCAGGCCGTCTCCGACGCCCTCGCCGCGTATCTGAAGGACCTCGGCGGCAGCGTCCACACCGACTACGAGGTCAAGCGCCTCGACGACCTGCCCCCGGCCCGCGCCTACGTCTTCGACACCACCCCCACCGCCCTCGCCCGTATCGCCGGATTCGGCAACCACTACGACCGCTTCCGCTACGGCGCCGCCGCCTTCAAGGTCGACTACGCGCTCGACGGCCCGGTCCCCTGGACCGCGCCCGAGGCCCGCGTGGCCGGGACCGTGCAGATCGCCGCCGACAGCACCGAGATCCGCACCGCCCTGCGCGCCGCGTCCCAGGAGGGCCGCGCACCCGAGCGCCCCTTCCTGATCACGGTCCAGCCCGGAGTCGTCGACCCCACCCGCGCCCCGGCGGGCAAGCAGGTCTTCTGGGCCTACGGGCATGTGCCCAACGGCTGGACCGGCGACCTCACCGACGCCGTCGAACGCCAACTGGAGCGCTTCGCACCGGGATTCCGCGACCGCGTCCTCGCCCGCGCGATCGCGGGACCGGCCGAACTCGCCGCCCGCAACGCCAACTACGTCGGCGGCGACATCGCCTCCGGTGCCGCCACCGGCCTTCAACTCCTGCTGCGCCCCAAGCTCTCCCTGCGCCCGTACGCCACCCCGCACCCGGCGGTGTTCCTCTGCTCCTCGTCGACCCCGCCGGGCCCCGGCGTCCACGGCATGTCGGGCCACAACGCGGCGAAGGCGGTGTGGCGCAGGCTGCGCGCCCAGTCCTGACACCCGCAGAAATGCGCGGGGCGGCCGGGGCGGCCGGTTGGTATACACAGCCATGACCACCATCACGCTCGTCCAGGGCGACATCACCGGCCAGTCCGTGGACGCCCTCGTCAACGCGGCCAACTCCTCGCTCCTCGGCGGCGGCGGTGTCGACGGCGCCATCCACCGCCGGGGCGGCCCCGAGATCCTCGCCGACTGCCGCCGCCTGCGCGCCTCGCACTACGGCAGGGGCCTGCCCACCGGCCAGGCGGTCGCCACCACCGCCGGCCGGCTGGACGCCCGCTGGGTCATCCACACCGTGGGCCCCGTGTACAGCGCCGACGAGGACCGCTCCGACCTGCTGGCCTCCTGCTACCGCGAGTCCCTGCGCGTCGCGGACGAACTGGGCGCCCGCACCGTCGCCTTCCCCGCCGTCTCGGCCGGCATCTACGGCTGGCCGCTGGACGACGCCGCCCGCATCGCGGTGGAGACGGCGCGCACCACGCCGACCCGGGTGGAGGAGATCAGGTTCGTGCTGTTCGACGAGCGGGCGTTCGCGGCGTTCGCACGGCAGGCCGGATGACAGGACACGCCGCCGGACGGCGCATGCCACGGCTTCCGCAACCGCCGGACATATCTTGTGAAATATGACGAAATGCCATGTTCTGTACCTGGCGTGCACCGCCGCGATCGTCGGGACGGGGCTCGGTGCCGCCCCGGCGGCCGCCGGGCACCCCCACCACGTGACCCATGTGGTCCGGCAGGGACAATCCATCCAGAAGGCGGTGGACGCCGCCGCCCCCGGCGACACCGTGTACGTGACCGCCGGGACCTACCGCGAGAGCGTCACCGTCGCCACCGACGGAGTGACGCTGGCCGGCAGCCCCCGGACCGTGCTGCGCCCGGCCCCGGTCAAGAAGAAGGCCGTCGGCACCTGCGCCGCCGACGGCAACGGCATCTGTGTGACCGGCACCAAGAACCACAAGGTCAAGGGCGTCACCGTCGCCGGACTGACCGTCACCGGCTTCACCAAGAACGGCGTGTACGCCACCGCCACCGACAAACTGACCGTACGTCACGTCACCGCCGAGAAGAACGGCGTCTGGGGCATCGCCACCGAGGCCTCCGAGCGCACCGTCCTGCGCGGCAACACCGCCCGCGACAACGGCGACGCCGGACTGTTCCTCGCCAACACCGTCAAGGAGGAGCAGGGTGCCACGGACACCCGCGGCACCCGGGTCCTGGGCAACAAGCTGGAGGGCAACCGGATCGGCGTCACCGTCCGCCGGCTGCGCGACCTCACCGTCGCCCGCAACGAGATGACCGGCAACTGCGCGGCCGTCTTCGTCGTCGGCGACGAGAACAAGCCCAAGGCCGGCCGCGTCACCGTCCGCGACAACCGCATCGTCGCCAACAACAAGTCCTGCCCGAAGACGGCCCGGCTCGACGCACTCCAGGGCACCGGCATCGTCCTCACCGGCGCCGAGGACAGCGTGATCACCCACAACGTGATCCGCGACAACGCCGGCACCTCCTCGCTGTCCGGCGGCATCGTCCTGCTGAAGAGCTTCGTGGGCACCACCAGCGACCGGAACCGGATCTCCGACAACACCCTGTCCGGCAACGCGCCGGCCGACCTCGTCGTCACCGACACCGAGGGCAAGGGCAACACCTTCGAGCGCAACTCCTGCAAGGCCTCCCGGCCCGCGGGCCTGTGCTGACCGGACACCCGTCCCCCTGACAGGTTCCCCCGAGAAGAAAGGCGGCACATGACGACCGCTCAAAGCGCCCCGCCCCCACCCATGCGGCTGCGGGAGCTCGTGTTCGGGGCGGCATGTGCCGCCGCCCTGCGTGCCTCGGCCCGGCTCGGCGTCGCCGACGCCCTCGGCGAGGCCCCCATGACCGTGGAGGACCTCGCGGCCGCGGTGAAGACCGAGCCGAAGCCGCTGCGCCGGCTGCTGCGCGCCCTGTCCTGCTACGGAGTCTTCGCCGAGCGCCCCGACGGCATGTTCACCCACACCGACATGTCCCGGCTGCTGCGCGAGGACGACCCGCACAGCCTGCGCAACATCGCCCTGTGGTGCACCGAACCCTGGACCTGGGACGCCTGGCCCAAGCTGGACGAGGCGGTGCGCACCGGCCACAACGTCGTCGAGGACCTCTACGGCAAGGAGTTCTTCACCTACCTCAACGAGGACGCCCCCGAGTCGGCCGAGGTCTTCAACCGGGCCATGACCACCTCCAGCGAGCAGTCCGCACGGGAGGTCGCCGCCCTGCTCGACCTGTCCGGGGCCGCCTCGGTCGCCGACATCGGCGGCGGCCAGGGCCATGTGGTGGCCAGCCTGCTCGACAAGTACCCGGCGATGCGGGGCACCCTGCTCGACCTGCCCCGCGTGGTCGACAACGCCGTCCCGCGGCTGCGCGAGGGCGGCGACCTCGCGGACCGTGCCCGGATCGTCCCCGGCGACGTCCGCAAGGCCGTCCCCGTCCGGGCCGACGTCTACGTCATCAAGAACATCCTGGAATGGGACGACGAGTCCACCGCCAGGACCCTCGCCAACGTCATCGGGGCGGGCGGCCCCGGCACCCGGGTCGTCGTCATCGAGAACCTCGTCGACGACACCCCCTCCATGCGGTTCAGCACGGCCATGGACCTGCTGCTGCTCCTCAACGTCGGCGGCGCGAAGCACACCACCGAGTCCATGGTGAGCCGGCTCACCGACGCGGGCCTCGTCATCGACGACATCCGGCCCGTCAACCCCTATCTGCACGCCTTCGACTGCCACGTCCCCGGCTGACCCCCGAACCACCGGTCGCCGGGTCCGCAGCGTCGCGGACCCGGCGACCGGTGACACCGGCGCGCGGACTCAGCCGGCCGGTTCGCGCTCCCAGAGGTAGAAGCGCCGGGCCATGGCGTCCTTCGGGGAACGCCAGGTCTCGGGGTCGTACGCGCTGACGTACGCCGTCAGCCGCTCGCTGACGTCCCGGAACTCGGGATGGTTCGTCACCTTCGCGATGGCCGGGCCGGGGTCGCGCTCCGACTCGATCAGATGCAGGTACACGTCGCCGAACTGGAAGAGACTGCGCCGGACGACCCCGACGAGATGCGGCAGCTCCCCCCGGTCCGACTCCTCGAACACCTGGGCGATGCCGGGGGCGGAGCCCGGGGCCATACGGGCGACGATCAGTGCTTGGTGCATGGGGGAGTGTCCTCCGTACGGCTCAGTCGGTCAGACCGGGAGTGGTTCCGCGCTCCGCGGCGGCCTTCTCGATGCGGTCCCGGATCAGGGCCAGCTGGACCTTGGAGTTCCGGTTGATGTTGTCGGTCATCCACTCGTCGTCAACCGGCGCGTCCGGCTTCATCGCGAAGTCCTGTGTCCAGATCATCCGCACCCCGGCCGCCACCTCCTCGTACCGCCAGTGGATGTCCATGTGGGCGAACGGTCCCGTCTCCACCCGCCGGGCGCGGACGGTGAGCGTCTCGCGGTTCGGCTCGCGCTCGGAGACCCAGCTCCAGACCTTGCCGTTGTCGTCCGGGTGCATGGTCAGCCGGAACGTGGTCTTCCGTCCCTCGCGGGAGAGGATCTCCACGGACGCGTACTCACTGAACAGCCGCGGCCAGTTCTCCAGGTCGTTGGTCATGTCCCAGACCAGGTCGAGCGGAGCGCCGATGGTGATCTCGTTCTGCGTGTGTCCGGTCATGGCGTCACGCCCCCGCCGGCAGCGCGCTGTTGACCCGGTCGAGGAACTGCCGGGGCGTCCGGCAGGCCTCCATGTCCAGGTCCAGGGGCGTGCCGAAGCGGTTCTCCAGCTCGCCCACGATGCCGAGCATGCCCAGCGAGTCGATGCCCAGCTCGCCGAACTCGCCGTCCGCGTGCTCCGTCAGCTGCTCCGGTGTCACGGTGATCCCGGCGGCCTTCTTCATCAGACCGGCGAGTTCGTCCAGGGTGATGCGGTCACTCATGCGATACCTCTCCTTCGTACTGTGCCGCGCCCCGCTACGAGGCGTGGGCGGCGCCGTGCCGCAGCACCAGCGCCGAGTTCGACCCCATGAGGCCCCGGCTGAGGACCAGCGCCGTGCGCATGTCCGCGGCACGGGCACGTCCGGTCACCAGGTCGAGGTCATGGCAGATGTCGAAGACATGGGGGGTGGGCGGGATCAGACCGTGCTCCATCGCCAGCACGGCGGCCGCCGTGTCCAGCACCGGAGCCCCGCCGAAGGCCCGGCCGATGCCGGTCTTCGGCGCCGTCACCGGCACCCTGCGGCCGTGCGCGCCGAGCGCGTCGGCGATCGCGAGCGCCTCCGCCCGGTCCGCCTCCGGCACCCCGAGGGCGTCGGCGAACACCACGTCGATCTCCTCCGGGGCACAGCCCGCCTCGTCGAGGGCGCCCCGGACGGCCTGGGCGAGCCCTTCCCGCGACTGCTCCCAGCGGCCGGCGCCGGTGAACGTCGCCGCGTGCCCGTCCAGGGTGGCCCGCACCCGGGCCCCCCGCTCCAGTGCCGAGGCCTGCGCCTCCACGACGAACATGGCGCCGCCCTCGGCGGGCACGAACCCGCACGCCGAGTCGGTGAACGGCCGGTAGGCACGCTCCGGCTCCGCCACGGTGCTCAGCGCGTCGTAACCGAGCTGGCAGACCATCGAGTACGGGGCGAGCGGGGCCTCGGTCGAACCGGTCACCAGCACGTCCGTGCCGCGCCGCACCGCCCGCGCCGCGTGCGCGAGGGCGTCCAGGCCGCCCGCCTCGTCCGCGGCGACGACCGAGCAGGGGCCCTTGAAGCCGCGGCGGATCGAGATCTGGCCGGTGCTCGCCGCGTAGAACCAGGCGATCGACTGGTACGGCCCGACGAACCGGCTGCCCTTGCCCCACAGCTGCTGGAGCTCGCGCTGCCCGAACTCGCCGCCGCCGCTGCCGGCCGCGGTGACCACCCCCACCGAATACGGGGCCTCGGCGGTGTCGGCCTGGCCGAGCCCGGCGTCGGCCAGCGCGAGATCGGCGGCGGCCATCGCGAAGTGCGTGAACCGGTCCGTCTGGACGAGGAAGCGCTCCTCGACGGCGGCCGCCGCGTCGAAGTCCCGGACCTCGCCGGCCACCCGCAGCGGCAGGTGCTCGCACCCCTCGCGGGTGATCCGGTCCAGGACGCTGATGCCTTCCTGCGTGGCCTTCCAGAAGGCCTGGGTGCTGGATCCGTTCGGCGCGACGACACCGATTCCGGTGACGACGGCGCGCCGTGAACGCGGTGCGCTCATCATGTCCTCTCCCTCGGCCGGGTCAGGACCACCGCGGACTGGAACCCGCCGAATCCGCTGCCCACGGAGAGCACGCTGTCCAGCGTCCGTTCCCCGCGCGACCCGCGGCACGTAGTCCAGGTCGCACTCGGGGTCGGGGGTCTCGTAGTTCGCGGTGGGCGGTACCACCTGGTGGGCCATGGCCAGGACACAGGCGACGACCTCGATCGCGCCGATCGCGCCGAGCGAGTGACCCACCATGGACTTGATGGAGCTCATCGGGGTCGCGTACGCGTGCTGCCCCAGGGCCCGTTTCACGGCGGCCGTCTCATGACGGTCGTTCTGCAGGGTGCCCGAGCCGTGCGCGTTGACGTAGTCGATGGCCGTCGGGTCGAGCCGGGCGTGGTCGAGGGCGAAGCCGATCGCCCGCGCCATCTCCAGGCCCTCCTTGGTCAGACCGGTCATGTGGTACGCGTTGCCGAAGGTGGCGTAGCCGCCCAGCTCGCAGTACACGCGCGCCCCACGGGCCCGCGCGTGCTCCAGCTCCTCCAGGACGAGGACGGCGCCGCCCTCGCCCATCACGAAGCCGTTGCGGTCGGCGTCGAAGGGGCGCGAGGCATGGGCGGGGTCGTCGTTGTTCGGCGACGTCGCCTTGATCGCGTCGAAGCAGGCCATGGTGATCGGGGAGATCGGCGAGTCCGACGCGCCGGCTATGCAGACGTCGGCCCGGCCCTCCTCGATCGTGTGGAAGGCGTACCCGACGGCGTCCAGCCCCGAGGTGCAGCCGGTGGACACCGTCTGCACCGGGCCGCGCGCCTCGAACCGCTCGGCCACCGTGGCCGCGAGCGTGGCGGGCGTGAACGCGCGGTGCAGCTCCGGTTCCGCCCGCTCCTGGTCGACGTCCCAGCGCTGCCCGTGATGGCTGACCAGGACGTAGTCGTGCTCCAGCCGGGTGGTGCCGCCGACCGCGGTGCCCAGCGACACCCCGATGCGCCACGGGTTCTCCCGGGACAGGTCGAGGCCCGAGTCCCGCACCGCCTCCTCCCCGGCGACCAGCGCGAACTGTATGTACCGGTCGCTGCGGGCGACCTCCTCGGCGGCGAGACCGGAGGCCGCCGGGTCGAAGTCGCACTCGGCGGCGATCCGCGACCGCAGACCGGCCGGATCGAAGAAGGTGATGCCCCGGGTCGCGGTCCGCCCGTGCGAGAGCAGGTCCCAGAACGCCGGTGCGCCGATGCCGCCGGGTGCGACCACGCCTATGCCGGTGACCGCCACCCGCCTGCTCATGAGACGACCTCGGCGGTCTCCTCGGTGTCGACGTGACCGAGCGGCGGGCTCGGGGCCAGCGGCCCCAGGTGGAAGACGATCCGCGCCTCCACCTTGCCGACATTGCGGAAGCGGTGCTTCATGTGCATCGGGATCAGCAGGCCCTGCTCCGGCTGGAGCGGGACGGGCTCGCCGTCCAGGTCGACCTCCAGCTGCCCGCACAGGACGTACACGAACTCCTCGGAGTACGGGTGGTAGTGCTCGCCGATGCGGTCACCGGGCTGGATGAGAGCCACGCCCATGAAACCGCTGGTGGAGCCGACCGTGGCCGGGGTGAGCATGGCGCGCAGGTCGCCGCCGCGCCGGGTGTTGGGCTCGACCTCGCTGAGATCCACGACTCTGGGACGGGAATTGATCACGACGTTGCTCCGATCGTGTGCTGTGCTGTGCCGAGGAGGCGGGGCGGGGGCGGGACGGATCAGGCGCCGGGGGAGCGGCGGTCGGTGACGAGGGTCATCCGGGTGGGCCCGGCGGCCCCCTGGGCGGCGCGGCCGTCCAGCAGCCGCTTCAGCTCGGCCGCCTTCGGGGACAGGGCGGGGTCGTCGGCGCGGACGCCGTGCCGTACGTCCACCAGGCGCACCACGACGTCGTCGCGCTGGAAGATCGTGCTGCTGAGCACCGGGCACGTCGGGTCGTCCGCGGCGGCCTCGTCCTGCTCGGCCAGCAGCCGGGCCAGCTCCAGGCCCTGGCCGGTCTTCGCGGGGTAGTACAGGGCGTGCCGCTCGGCCTTCGGGTCCTCCTGGTCCGCCGCCACGTGATGGACGGCGGGCAGCGCCGCCCGGGTGAAGAAGACCCGCGCGGAGTCCGGGTCGTCGAGGTCCCGGTCCTGCTCCAGGTAGGGGTTGATGGCCTCCTCGACGGCCCGCACCTCGGGCTGCCGGGCGACGTGGCGCAGCGCCGCGAGCAGGTCGCCGCGCACCTCGACGGCCCGTACCACCCGGTTGCCGTGCATGAAGAGCGAGGTGCGGCACAGCCGGGTGGTCTCGTCGACCTTCGGCTCGGGGGAGGCGTAGTCGGCGAGGATCTTCGCCACGGCCTCCTCGCTGCCGGGCTTCACGGTGAAGGTGAGCGCGTGCCGGATCACGCCGTCCCCCATCCGGGGCGCGGTCTGCAGGCTGCGCGCGGCGGCCGACGCCGGCCCGCCCGTCTCCCGTACGACGTGGAAGCGCAGGCTGCGGGTGTCGCGGACACAGCTGTGCAGCGGCTTGACCATCTCGACGTGCTCCTCGCTGTTCACCCAGGTGAGGAACGGCGGGGCGCTCTCCCACTCGCTGGTGATCAGCCACTGGGAGGGGTTCTCGATCGACTGGCAGAGCTGGTCGCTGACATGGCCGGGGACGGAGGCGACCTGGTTGCAGAGCTGCTCGTAGGCCTCCAGGAACTGCTGCTGGGCGCCGTCGTGGACGTCCACGAGCAGGACGACCCGGAGCCGGGAGCCGTCGAACACGGACTGGGAGACCCGCTGCGACACACGGCGGGTGAGCGGGGCGGAGGCGGGAGCGGGCGTGGTGGTCATGCGGGGCACATCTCCTTCGCGGGAAGGGCTGGCGGTGGACTTCGCCCGCGCTGCCGCGGGGCGGGGTCACCGTCCGCGCGGTGGGCGTGACTCGATCGTGGGCCGCTCCCCGCGGGCGCGCGATTCGGTGGGGACTACGCGGGTGACCGCTCACTCCTGGGGGTGACGGGCCGGGTGACGGTTCATCGGAGGTGGGCGAAGACGACCAGGTTGTCCTTGTAGTCCTTGACCGAGTGGTCGTAGGTGCCGGCGCAGGTGATCAGCCGGGCCTCGGCCCGCGGTGTGTCGGCGTAGACCCGCTCGCTCGGGAAGTCGTCCTTGGCGAACGTCTCGGTGTCGTCGACCTCGAAGTGCGCGACGCTGCGGTCGGCCCGCACCACGTCGAAGACGTCGCCCTTCCTCAGGTACTGCAACCCGGCGAAGACGGCGGCGGAGGTCCTGGTGTCGACGTGACCGGCGATGATCGCGGTGCCCCGCTCGCCCGGGGAGGGGCCGGCGGCGTGCCAGCCGACGAGGTTGGTGTCGTCCGGGGGCGGGGCCTGGAGCTGTCCCTCGGCGGTGAGGGAGAGGTCCGTGAAGGGGGCGTCGACCGAGATCCGCGGGATGCGCAGCCGGACCGGCCGGGAACGGGGCAGATGCCGGCCCACCGGCTGGGCGGCGCCAGCGGCGGGGCCGGAGGCCCGCGGCGGCGCCGGGGCGAGGGCGGTCCCGGAGACCTGGGGCGCCTGCCGGGCCTGCGGCGGGAGCGAGGGGGAGCCGGAGGACGACGCGTCGTTGCCGCCGATCAGGCTCACCGCCACGATCAGCAGCGCGACGGCGCACAGCACGGTCAGCGTGGAGCGGGACTCCTGGCCGCCCTGCTCGTCGTCGGCGGCGGGGGAGGGAGGGGGGACTGCCATCGGGCAACACCTCGGACAGGGCAGGTCTGCGGGGGCGGACGGGCGGGGCCGGGACGCGGCCGGGCGGCCGCCACTCGATGCACCGGTGGCGGCCGCGGCTCTATCGCGTCCGGCATGGTCAGGCCAGGCCGTGGGCCGACTTCTTGCGGCGCACGCCGTACAGGCCGGCCCCGGCGACCGCGAGGACGGCCAGACCGCCCGCGGTCACGGCCGGAGCGGCCAGGGCGCCACCGCCGGTGTGCACACCGCCGTGGGGCTTGTCCTTGCCGCTCCAGGAGTCCTCACCGTCCTCCTTGCTCCAGGAGGAGTCGTCCTTGGCGGAGTCGTCCTTGTTCCAGGAGTCCTCCTTGGACGAGTCGTCCTTGCTCCAGGACTCCTCCTTGGAGCCGTCCTCCTTGCTCCACTCCTTGCCGCTCTTCTCGTGGCCGTCGGTCACGAGGGTCAGGGCGCCGCCGCCGGTGTGCATGCCGCCGTGGGGCTTGCCGTGCTCCTTGCCGGAGTCCTCCTTGCTCCAGGAGGAGTCGTCCTTGGCGGAGTCGTCCTTGTTCCAGGAGTCCTCCTTGGTCGACGACTCGTCCTTCTTGCTGTAGGACGAGTCGCCCTTCTCCCAGTCGCCGTCGGCCGCGTAGGCGCCGGGCGCGGTGAGGGCGAGGACGGCCGAGGCCGCCGCGCTGGCCATGATGATGCGAGCAGAACGCATGTGCGGGGATCCTTCCGCCACGGCCGGGCAGCTGGTGCTTCGTCAGCTGAGATGACCCGGCCCTGACGTGATCCACCGTCAGCCACGCCGACGCCGCCCACCACTCGGGGCGGTCACGCGGGTGAACGGGCCCGCCAAACGAGTCGGCCGGCAGCGCGGGGGCTGCCGGCCGAGGTGGTGCGGGGGTTCGGGTCAGGGCAAGGACAGGACGGTGCCCAGCACCTGACGCAGCGTCGACTGGGGGTCCGCGACCGGACCGGGGGAGCGCCAGGCGACGAATCCGTCCGGCCGGACGAGGACGGCGCCCCCGGGGCCGACGCCGTGCGCGGCGCGCCAGTCGGTGCCCGCGGGTCCCTCCAGCGGGGTCAGGTCGGCGTCGCGCGCGGTGCCCACCCGGTACGGGGTCAGCGGGATCGCCTCCCGGTCGGCGAGGCGGGCGGCGGCCTCCTGCCAGGCGCCCGGCTCACCGCCGCCCTTGTCGTCGGCGTCGCTGAGCAGGACCAGGGTGCGCTCGTACAGGTCGAGCGTGGAGATCCGCTCGCCCGCGCGCCGTACCCACAGGTGCGGTGCCCTGCTGCCGGGCTCCCCGGTCAGGGAGAGCCCGTCGGGGACGACGGGGGCCGCCGGGTCGGCGCCGGCGACGGCGCCGCGCGGATAGCGGTAGCCGAGGGCCACGTTCAGGATGCCGCGCTGCGGTCCGCCGGCGCCGGCACCGGGCGGCGGGGCGAAGCCGGGGTGGCTGTGTTCGGCCGAGCGGGCGGCGGCGCGGGCGCTGGTGGCCTCCGCGACCGGCCGGCGCTCGGCGTCGTAGGTGTCGAGGAGCCCGTCGCCGGCCCAGCCGCCGAGCACCGCGGCCAGCTTCCAGGCGAGGTTGTGGGCGTCCTGGATGCCGGTGTTGGAGCCGAACGCGCCGGTGGGGGACATCTCGTGCGCCGAGTCTCCGGCCAGGAACACCCGCCCCGACCGGTAGGCGCGGGTCACCCGCTGGGCGGCGTGCCAGGGCGCCTTGCCGGTGATCTCCACGTCCAGGTCGGGGACGCCGACGGCCCGGCGGATGTGCGCGATGCAGCGTTCGTCGGTGAACTCCTCCATCGTCTCGCCGTGTTCGGGGTGCCAGGGGGCGTGGAAGACCCAGTTCTCGCGGTTGTCCACGGGCAGCAGCGCGCCGTCGGCGTCCGGCTCGGTGAGGTAGCAGACGATGAAGCGGCGCTCGCCCACCACCTCGGCGAGCCGCCGGGAGCGGAACGTCATGCTGATGTTGTGGAACAGGTCGCCGGGGCCGCTCTGCCCGATGCCGAGGGCTTCCCGCACGGGGCTGCGCGGGCCGTCGGCGGCGACCAGGTAGTCCGCGCGGACGGTGGTGTGCTCGCCGGTGTCCCGGCTCTTGACCAGCGCGGTGACGCCCCGGTCGTCGGCGTCGAAGGACATCAGCTCGGTGTGGAAGCGCAGATCGCCGCCGAGCTCCGCCGCCCGGTCGCGCAGGACCGGCTCCAGGTCGTTCTGGCTGCACAGGCACCAGCCGCTCGGACTGAACCGGGCCAGGCCGCCGCCCGGGTCGATGTCCTTGAACAGCCACTCGCCCGCGTCGCCGACCAGGGTGGGCGTCTGCAGGATGCCGTGGTTCTCGGCCAGCGTCGCCGCGGCCCGGTGGATCCCGGGTTCGGCTCCGGCCACCCGGAACAGCTCCATCGTGCGGACGTTGTTGCCGCGGCCGCGCGGGTGGACGGAGGTGCCGGCGTGGCGCTCCACCAGGGTGTGCCGCACCCCCAGCCGGCCCAGGAACAGGGACGTCGACAGGCCCACCAGGGAACCGCCGACGATGAGGACCGGGACCCTGTGGACCCTCTCGCCGGCTTCGCCGGCCATCTCGTTCGTCATTCCTTCATCACTCGCCTCCAGGCATTCATTCCGCCGACTCCACCGGAATGGGTCCGCGGTCTTCATGCATTGCCCCGCACGGCGGACACCGCCTCGGGCCGCAGCCGCTTCACCCGCTTGACCCACCCGATTCACCGTGCTGACGCCCTCACAGGCGAACGGGTGACGCCGCACCGGCGCCACCCGTGACGAACCGCCGCCCGCTCAGCCCTCGATGCGGTGCGTGCTCCAGAACGAGGTGAGGTCCGTGGTCGTGGCGGCCTGCGCGGCCGCCTTGAACTCGGCCGTGGTCGACACGCCGTACCAGTGCGAAGTGGCGTAGCTCTTCAGCAGGTTGGCCATCGCCGTGTCCCCGATGAGCCGCCTGAGGTCGTGCAGGGCGCACTTGCCGTAGGTGTAGACGACCGTGCTGTACCGGGAGGAGTGGGCGTCCCAGTAGGCCATGGAGTTGGTGATCTTCTCGGCGGACGACGCCCACGAGACGCTGTTCCAGCAGTTCGTGCCGGTGCTGCCGAGGGCCAGGTCGGTGGCGTAGTCGGTGAACGACTCGTCCAGCCAGGGGCTGTTGTACTCGTCGTCGCCGACGATGCCGTACCACCACTGGTGGCCGATCTCATGGGTGAGCGCGGTGGTGCTGACCAGGTCGAGGACGAATCCGGGGTACTCCATTCCGCCGAACCAGAAGTTGTTGTCGATGACCGCGTCCAGTTCGCCGTACGGGTACGCCCCGAAGCGGGCCGCGTGCGCGTCGACGGCCGTCCTGGCGGTGCTGAGCATCGACTGGGCGCTGCTGGAGCTGATGCCGGAGACCGAGTAGACGTTGATCGGCGTCCCCGCGGCGGACGTGCCGGAGATCTTGCTGAAGGGCCCGGCCGCCCAGGCGAAGTCCCGGACCCGGGTGGCGGTCGCCGTGGTGACGGTACGTCCGCTGGAGCCGGCGGTGTCGACGGAGGTGCCGGTGGCCGGGACCAGCAGGGTGGTCGGGTGGTCGAGGGTCACCCGGAAGTCGGCGGCCAGGGAGTAGAAGGACTCGCCGTTGTTGGTGTACGGGTCCAGGTGCCAGCCCGCGCCGTCCTTGACCGCCAGCACGGGCAGCGCGTTGCCGATGAAGCTGAAGGAGCCGTCGTAGCCGAACCGGTCGGCGCCGCTGGGCACCGCGATGCCGAGGTCGAAGCCGATCGTGGCGCTCTGGCCCTGGGCGAGCGGCGTGGCCAGGGTGATCGGCAGGGCGGTGCAGGAGACGGCGAGCGCGCCGGCCGTGCCGCCGGTGACGTTGGTGACGGTGATCGGCGGTGCGGCGCAGGTGCCGTGGTAGTTGTCCCACAGCCGCAGGTAGACCTCGCTGAGCGCGGTGGCGGAGGCGTTGGTGAAGGTCGCGGTCTCGTGCCCGGTCCACACCGTGCCGGCGGCGTTGCTGGTGAGGCTGACGGTGTACGCCGGTGCGGCGGGCGTCCGGGTCGCGTCGGCGGGCGGGGTGGTCGCGTCGGAGGTGTTCAGGGCGATGTCGTCGAGGACGAAGCTCGACTGGAGGCTGGAGTCCTCGGTGCCGGTGAAGGACAGGGCGACGGTCTGGCCGGCGAACGCGGACACGTCGAAGGACTTCTGGACGTACCCGGTGTTCTTGTCGAGGTTCGAGTACGTGGCGAGGGTGGTCGAGCCGATCTTGGCGGTGAGTCTGTCGTAGGCGGTGGACGACGTCGTCTCGGCGGTGTCGATGTGCAGCCAGAAGGTGAGCGTGGCCTTGGCGCAGTCGGACGGGACGGTGACGGTCTGCGTGAGTGTGTCGGTGTGCGTGCCGCCGGTGCCGTCCAGCCACGCGTAGTACCCGCCGCCGTGCGCGCTCTGGCCGGTGCGGTTGGTGACGACGGTGGCCGAGGACGGGGTCCAGGAGGTGGCACCGCTCTCGAAGCCGCCGTTCGCGACGGTCTGGGAGGGCGTGCAGGCCGCGGCCGCCGCGGGCGCGGCGCTCGTCGGGGCCGCGGGCAGGACGAGGGCGGCCGTCGCGGCGAGGGCGAGCGCGCTCGCGGCGAGGGCCTTGCGGGGGGTGGGTCTCACACGTGGCTCCTTCGAGGCGTCCGGACCCCCGGCAGGGGTGTGCCGGAGGGAGAGCGGCGGTGTGCGACGGGTGGGGGAAGCCTGACAGTACTGACGCGTCCATGTCACCCAGGATTCGGCAAAGGAATCACGCCGCGAGCGCCCGCGAAGGCCCCGCTCACACCCGCCCCGCCCCCGCTGTGCGGCACGCTTAACCCCCGGCGCCCCATCGGGGAGACACCTGCGTAATGCACACTTCGTACCTTCGACAAGGCCCCCACCAGGGCCGTTCACCAGAACGCGGCAGAACGAAGGGGGCGCCCGTGGCCGTGCCGGACCCGCGGACCGACAGCGCGACGAAGGTGCGCACGGTCTGCTCGTACTGCGGTGTCGGCTGCGGCATGGTCCTCGACATCGGCCGCGGCCCCGACGGACGCCGTACGGTCCTGAAGGCGTCCGGCGACAAGGAGCACCCGGCGAACGCCGGCCGGCTCTGCACGAAGGGCAGCACCACCGCCGACCTGCTCGCCGCCCCCGGCCGCCTCACCACCGCCCTGGTCCGTGCCGACCGGGGCGAGCAGGCCGAGCCCGCGCCCGTGGACGCCGCCGTCGCCGAGACCGCGCGCCGGCTGCGGGCGATCGTCGACGAGCACGGCCCCGACGCGGTCGCCCTCTATGTCTCCGGCCAGATGAGCCTGGAGGCCCAGTACCTGGCGAACAAGCTCGTCAAGGGCTATCTGCGCACCAACACCATCGAGTCGAACTCCCGGCTGTGCATGGCGAGCGCCGGCACCGGCTACAAGCTCTCCCTCGGCGCCGACGGCCCGCCCGGCTCGTACGAGGACCTCGACCGGGCGGACGTGTTCCTCGTCATCGGCTCCAACATGGCCGACTGCCACCCCATCCTGTTCCTGCGCATGATGGACCGGGTCAAGGCGGGCGCGAAACTGATCGTCGTCGACCCCCGCCGCACCACCACCGCCGTCAAGGCCGACCTGTTCCTCCAGATCAGACCGGGCACCGACCTCGCCCTGCTCAACGGACTGCTGCACCTCCTGCACGCCGACGGCCGCACCGACCCGGGCTTCATCGCCGCGTACACCGAGGGCTGGGAGCAGATGGGGGAGTTCCTCGCCGACTACCCGCCCGCCGCCGTCGCGGAGCTCACCGGCATCCCCGAGGCCGACCTGCGCGAGGCGGCCCGGCTGATCGGCGAGGCGGGGGAGTGGACCAGCTGCTGGACGATGGGCCTGAACCAGTCCACGCACGGCACCTGGAACACCAACGCCCTGGTCAACCTGCACCTCGCCACCGGGAAGATCTGCCGCCCCGGCAGCGGCCCGTTCTCGCTCACCGGCCAGCCCAACGCCATGGGCGGCCGCGAGATGGGCTACATGGGCCCCGGGCTGCCGGGCCAGCGGTCCGTCCTCGTCGACGCCGACCGCGCGTTCACGGAGGAGGTATGGGGCCTCACGCCCGGCACGATCCGCGCCGACGGCGTCGGCAGGGGCACGATCGAGATGTTCCGGCGGATGGCCGACGGCGCCATCAAGGCCTGCTGGATCATCTGCACCAACCCGGTCGCCTCCGTCGCCCACCGCAGGACCGTCATCGAGGGCCTGGAGGCCGCCGAGTTCGTGGTCGCCCAGGACGTCTTCGCCGACACCGAGACCAATGCGTACGCCGACGTCGTGCTGCCCGCCGCCCTGTGGACCGAGACCGAGGGCGTCCTCGTCAACAGCGAGCGCAACCTCACCCTGGCCCGGCCCGCCGCCGACCCGCCCGGCGAGGCCACCGCCGACTGGCGCCTGATCGCCGACGTGGCCCGCGCGATGGGCTACGAGGACGGCTTCGCGTACACGAGCGCGGAGGAGATCTTCGAGGAGATCAAGCGCTTCCACAACCCGCAGACCGGCTACGACCTGCGCGGCGTCACCTACGACCGGCTGCGCCGGACCCCCGTCCAGTGGCCCGCCGCCACCGCCGACGGCCCCGACCGCAACCCGGTCCGCTATGTGAACCCCGACGGCACCCTCACCTTCGCCACCGCCTCGGGCCGCGCCGTCTTCCACGCCCGCCCGCACCTCGACCCGGCCGAGATGCCCGACGACGACTACCCGTTCGTCCTGAACACCGGCCGCCTCCCGCACCAGTGGCACACCCTCACCAAGACCGCCAGGGTCGCCAGGCTCAACAAGCTGAACCCCGGACCGTTCGTCGAGGTGCACCCCGAGGACGCGGCCGCGCTCGGTCTCGCCGACGGCGACTCCGTCGAGGTCGCCTCGCGGCGCGGCCGGGCCGTGCTGCCCGCGGTCGTCACCGACCGGGTGCTGCCCGGGTCCTGCTTCGCGCCGTTCCACTGGAACGACCTGTTCGGCGAATACCTCAGCGTCAACGCCGTGACCAGCGACGCCGTCGACCCGCTCTCCTTCCAGCCGGAGCTGAAGGTGTGCGCGGTGTCCCTGACGAAGGTGTCGACCCCGGTGAGCGTGTCCGTGCCGGTGGACCCGCCGGAGCCGCGGGTGCTCGCGCCGACCGCGGTGCTGCCCACCGCCGCGCTCCCCGCTGCCGCCTCCGTGTTCGGCCTGGAACCCGCCCCGCCCCCGGTCCTCACCGAGCGCGAGCGCCGGTACCTGGTCGGCTTCCTCGCCGGCATCCCGGCCGGCGCCCCCGGTGTCCCCGTCCTGCCGCCGGACGCGCCCTTCAGCCCCGACCACGCCCTGTGGGTCAACGGCACCCTCGCCGGCCTGTACTCCCGCACCGCGCCCGCACCGGCGCCGCAGGAGCCCGCCGGGCGCCGGGTGGTGATCCTGTGGGCCTCGCAGACCGGTACCGCGGAGGACTTCGCCGCCGCCACCGCCGACCGGCTCACCGCCGGGGGCCACTCCGCCACCCTCGTCGCCATGGACGAGGCCGACCCCGCCGCCCTGCCCGCGGGCGCCGACCTGCTGCTGATCACCAGCACCTTCGGCGACGGCGACGCCCCCGACAACGGGGCCGGCTTCTGGGACGGTCTCAGCGCGCTCGACACCGGCCGGCTGACCGGCCGCCGCTACGCCGTGCTGGCCTTCGGCGACTCCTCCTACGACGACTTCTGCGGGCACGGCCGGCGCCTGGACGACCGTATGGACGAACTCGGCGCCGTACGGCTCGCCCCGCGCACCGACTGCGAACCCGACTACGCGCCCCGGGCCGAGGCCTGGCTGGACCAGGTGCTCAGGGCGCTGAAGGAGGCCACGGAGCACGGTGCCGCGGACGCGGGGCTCGCCCCGCCCGACGGCACGGTGTCCGTCCTGCCCGCCCCCGCCGCCCCGGCCCCCTCCGCCCCGGCTCCCGCTCCCGCCCCGCCCCGCGCGAAGCGGCCCGCTCCCGTCACCGCCCGCCTCACCGGGAACCGGCTGCTCAGCCGGCCCGGTTCCGGCAAGGAGGTGCGGCGCTTCACCTTCGACACCCGCGCCGGTGAGACCCCCCTGGTGTACGAGGCGGGCGACGCCCTCGGCGTCCGGCCCCTCAACTCCCCGGCACTGGTCGAGGAGTGGCTGGCCGTCACCGGACTGGACGCGGACACCGCCGTACAGGTGGCCGGGGCCGGCGAGCTCGGCCTCGGGGAGGCCCTGCTGCGGCACCTGGACATCACCCGGATCACCCCGGCCCTGCTGCGCTTCACCGCCGACCGCGCCCGCGACCCGCGCGAGCTGCGCAAGCTGCTGCGGCCCGACAACAAGGGCGAGCTGGCGAAGTGGTCCTGGGGCCGGCAGGCCGTCGACGTGGCCGCCGAGTTCGGGATCCGGGCCGGCGCCCAGGAGTGGGCCGAGGCGCTCGGCCGGCTCCAGCCGCGGCTGTACTCCATCTCCAGCAGCCCGCTGACCGACCCGGACCTGGTCTCGCTGACCGTCTCCGTCGTGCGGTACGAGAACCTGGCCGGCCGCCCCCGCCAGGGCGTCTGCTCGCCCTTCCTGGCCGACGCCGGACCGGGCACCGAGGTCGCGGTCCACGTCCAGCGCTCCCCGCACTTCCGCCCGCCCGCCGACCCGGACACGCCGATGGTGATGGTCGGCCCCGGCACCGGTGTGGCCCCCTTCGTCGGCTTCCTCCAGGAACGCAGGGCCCGCGGCCACCGGGCCCCCAACTGGCTGTTCTTCGGCGAACAGCGCCGGTCCACCGACTTCTACTACGAGGAGGAGCTCACCGCCCTGCTCACCGGCGGCGGCCTCGCCCGGCTCGACACCGCGTTCTCCCGCGACCAGCGCGCCAAGGTGTACGTCCAGGACCGGATGCGCGAGCACGGCTCCCAGCTGTGGTCCTGGCTCCAGGACGGCGCGCACTTCTACGTCTGCGGCGACGCCTCCCGGATGGCCAAGGACGTCGACCGGGCGCTGCGCGAGATCGCCGTCGTGCACGGCGGGCTGGGTGAGACGGAGGCCGCGGCGTATGTCAAGCAGCTCGCCTCGGACAAGCGTTACCTCCGAGACGTCTACTGACCGGTGAAATCCGGCCAGAACGGCGCGCCCCTGTTCGGTTTATCAACACTATCCGACAAGATCTGACGCACCCTCCGTCCGTGCCGTCGCACGGGTCCCCCAGAGGAAGGTCGTGGTCATGTCGCACCCGTACGCGTCGCCCATGGACCGGCCGGACCGCCCCGAGCGGGTGGCCGTCAGCCGTCGCCGTCTGCTCGAGGGATCGGCCGCCGTCCTCGGCGCCCTCGCCCTGTCCGCCCCGGCCGGCACCCACCGCGCGGCCGCCGCGGGCGCCGTCGTGGACAACCCCGAGTGGAACGGCCGCATCGACGTCTTCCGGCTCGGCACCGAGGCCCCGCACACCACCCTCATGCCGTACGCCGACCTCGCCCAGGCCCTCGCCGCCGACCGCACCCGCTCCCCGTACCGGCTGAGCCTCGACGGCACCTGGAAGTTCGCCCACGCCGACCGGCCCGAGGACCGGGACCCCGGCTTCTACCGCACCGACCTCGACGACAGCGGCTGGGGCACCCTCCCGGTCCCCTCCGCCTGGCAGCTGCACGGCCACGACCGCCCCCTCTACGTCAACATCACCTACCCCTGGTGGGGCCCCAACGGACTCGGCGAGGACGCCCAGCCCCCGGCCGCCCCCACCCGCTTCAACCCCGTCGGCCAGTACCGCCGGACCTTCACCGTCCCGCGCGGCTGGGCGGGCCGGCGCACCTTCCTCCACTTCGAGGGCGTCAAGTCCGCCCACTACGTCTGGATCAACGGCGCACTCGTCGGCTACCACGAGGACTCCTACACCCCCGCCGAGTACGACATCACCCCGCACCTGAGAGCCGGCACCAACCAGATCGCCGTCGAGGTCTACCGCTACTCCGACGGTGACTGGCTGGAGGACCAGGACATGATCCGGCTGAGCGGCATCTTCCGCTCGGTGTACCTCTACTCCACCCCGTCCGTGCACCTGCGCGACTTCCGCCTCGACACCCCGCTCGGCGACGGGCACACGACGGCCGCGCTGGCGGTCACCGCGAGCGTGCGCGACTACGGCGGCGAGGGCGCCGGCCGGTACGCCGTGGAGACGCAGCTCTACGACGCGGGCGGGCACCCGGTGTGGTCCCGGCCGCTGCGCCGGGCGGTCGACCTCGGCGCCGGCGAGGAGCGCACCGTACAGGCCGAGAAGGCCGTGCCGGCGCCGCGCCTGTGGTCGGCCGAGCACCCGTACCTCTACACCGCCGTGCTCCGGCTGCGCGATCCGGGCGGCCGGGTGATCGAGACCCTCTCCCACCGCGTCGGCCTGCGCGAGTTCGTCCTGAAGGACGGGCTGATGCGCATCAACGGCAAGCCCGTCTCGCTGCGCGGCACCAACCGGCACGAGATGCACCCGGTGCGCGGCTCCGCCCTCACCCGCGCGGACCTCGTCGAGGACATCCGGCTGATCAAACGCCTCAACATCAACACCGTCCGCACCTCCCACTACCCCAACAACCCGCTCTGGCTGGAGCTCGCCGACGCCTACGGCCTCTACCTGGTCGACGAGACCAACCTGGAGACCCACGGCATCCGCGGCCAGTACCCCGGCGACCACCCGGAGTGGACCGCGGCCTGCGTGGCCCGCGCCCAGAACATGGTCCACCGCGACAAGAACCACGCCTCGGTCGTCATCTGGTCCCTCGGCAACGAGGCGGGCGGCGGCAGCACCTTCACCGCCATGCACGACTGGATCCGCTCCTACGACACCACCCGCGTCATCCAGTACGAGGGCGACGACCGCCCCGGCATCAGCGACATCCGCTCCGAGATGTACGACACCCCGGCCCGCGTCGAGGCCCGCGCGAAGGACACCTCCGACACCCGGCCGTACGTGATGATCGAGTACGCCCACTCGATGGGGAACTCCACCGGCAACCTCACCGAGTACTGGGACCTGGTCCGCGGGCACGACGTCCTCCAGGGCGGCTGGATCTGGGACTTCGTCGACCAGGCCCTGAGCTGGCCCACCCCGGCCCGCACCCTGCTCACCGAGTCCGGGCCCGCCGCGCTGACCGGCGAGATCGTCAACCCCAGCGGAGGCTTCGACCGCGACAAGGGTGTCTCCGGTGCCACGGTCTTCGCCCGCGACCCGCGCCTGGACCTCACCGGCTCCCTCACCCTGGAGGCCTGGGTCACCCCGCACGTGACCGGCTACCACCAGCCGATCCTGGTCAAGGGCGACACCCACTACTCCCTGAAGCAGTCGGGCCGCACCCTGGAGTTCTTCATCCACGGCAGCGGCCAGTGGGTCAGCGCGAGCTGGGCGGTCCCCGACGACTGGACCGGCCGTGAACACCATGTCGCGGGTGTGTACGACGCCGACGCGGGCACGCTCACCCTCCAGGTCGACGGCACGGTCCGCGCCACCCGCACCACCACCGTGCGCCCCGCCGTCAACACCGCCCCCCTGTCCCTGGCCACCGACGTCGACAACCCGACCCGGGAGTTCAGCGGCACCATCCGCGCCGCCCGCGTCTACGCCCGCGCCCTGACCGCCACCGAACTCGCCTCCGACGACCGGGGCCCCGGCGACGACGGCGTACGGTTCTGGTTCGACGCGGCTACCGTCGAGGTCACCCGGAAGCAGCCCCGCGAGAAGACCTTCATGGCCTACGGCGGGGACTGGGGCGACAACCCCAACGACGGCGCGTTCTCCGGGGACGGCATCGTGCTGGCCGACCGCGGCCTCACCGGGAAGTCCGCCCAGGTCAAACGCGTCTACCAGGCAGTCCGGGCCCGCCCCGCGACCGGCGGGAGGCTGGCCCCCGGCGCCCCCGTCACCCTCACCAACGAGTACCTCTTCACCGACCTGCGCGACTTCGACGGCCACTGGGAGCTGCTCGCCGACGGCGAGGCGGTGCAGCGCGGCAGACTGAGCCGGGACCTGCTGAAGCTGCCCCCGCTGTCGGCCAAGGACATCACCGTCCCCTTCCGCCTGCCGCGCCGGCCCGCCCCCGGCACCGAGTACTTCCTGAACCTGTCCTTCACCACCCGCGAGCGCACCCCGTGGGCCGACGCGGGCTTCGAGGTGGCCCGCCACCAGATCCCGGTCGACGCCGGCGGCCCCGCCGTCACCCCCGTGCCCCTCGCCGCCGTCCCCGCCCTCACCCACGAGGAGGGCGCCACGTCCGTCACCGTCACCGGCAAGGACTTCTCCGTCACCGTCGACAAGCGGACCGGTGTCATCACCTCCTACCGCTGCGGCGGCTCCTCCCTCATCGTCTCCGGACCCACCCCCAACTACTGGCGCGCGCCCACCGACAACGACCGCGGCAACGGCCAGCACACCCGCAACCAGACCTGGCGCGACGCCGGCGCCCGCCGCAGGGTCACCGGGACCGCCGTACGGGCCCTGCGCGACCGCGCCGTGGAGATCCACGTCACCGGCACGCTGCCCACCACCACCGAGTCTGCCTACACCGCCACCTACACCGTCTTCGGCAACGGGGAGATCAAGGTCGACCACACCCTCCACCCTGGCGCCGCCACCCTGCCCTACCTCCCCGAGGTGGGCACGCTGCTCTTCCTGCCCGCCCGGCTGGAACACCTGCACTACTACGGCCGCGGCCCCGAGGAGAACCACTGGGACCGCAACGACGCCACCGACGTGGGCCTGCACTCCGGCACCGTCACCGGCCAGTGGACCCCCTATCTGCGCCCCCAGGAGAACGGCAACAAGACCGACGTCCGCTGGGTCGCCCTCACCGGCCGCGACGGCACCGGGCTGCTCGTCAGCGGCGAGCCGCTCCTGGAGTTCAACGCCTCGCACTTCACCCCCGAGGACCTCTCCGTCGGAGCCCGCCACGACTACCAGCTCACCCCGCGGCGGGACGTCGTCCTGCGGGTGAACCACCGCCAGATGGGCGTCGGCGGCGACAACAGCTGGGGCGCCCACACCCACGACGCGTACAAACTCCTCGCCGACCGCGACTACGCGTACACCTACCGGCTGCGCCCCCTGACCGACCCGGCCCGGGCGACGCGGGCCACGCGCCGGCCGACGGCCACGCAGTAGCGGGCCCGCCCCTCCCGGGGTCCGTCCGCGGCCCTCCCTGGGTACCGTTTCCCCACGGAACACGAAACGCTACCCAGGGAACAGGAACCTCTCATGACCGAGCAGGACGAGCGATTCGACGTTGTCGTACTCGGCGCCGGCCCCGGCGGCTACGTGGCCGCGGTCCGTGCCGCCCAGCTGGGCAAGCGCGTCGCCGTCGTCGAGGAGAAGTACTGGGGCGGCGTCTGCCTGAACGTGGGCTGCATCCCCACCAAGGCCCTGCTGCGCAACGCCGAACTGGCCCACATCTTCACCCACGAGGCGAAGACCTTCGGCATCAAGGTCGACGGCACGGTCTCCTTCGACTACGGCGAGGCCCACCGCCGCAGCCGCAAGGTCGCCGACGGCCGCGTCAAGGGCGTCCACTACCTGATGAAGAAGAACGGGATCACCGAGTACGACGGCCGCGGCACCTTCCTCGACCCGCACACCCTCCAGGTCACCGGCTACGACGGCGAGACCCGCACGATCGGCTTCGAGGACTGCGTCATCGCCACGGGCGCCACCCCCAAACTGCTCCCCGGCACCCGCCGCACCTCCCGCGTCGTGACCTACGAGGAGCAGATCCTCGCCGAGGAGCTCCCGCAGTCCGTGATCATCGCGGGCGCCGGGGCCATCGGCATCGAGTTCGCCTACGTCCTGAACAACTACGGCGTGAAGGTCACCGTCGTGGAGTTCCTGGACCGCGTCGCGCCCCTGGAGGACGCCGAGGTCTCCGCCGAACTCGCCCGCCAGTACCGCAAGCTGGGCATCGACGTCCTGACCTCCACCCGCGTCGACTCCATCGACGAGTCCGGGCCGCAGGTCCGGGTCACCGTCACCGGCAAGGACGGCGCGCCGCGGGTCCTGGAGGCCGACAAGGTCCTCCAGGCCATCGGCTTCGCCCCCAACGTCACCGGCTTCGGCCTGGAGAACACCGGCGTCGCCCTCACCGAGCGCGGCGCGATCGAGGTGGACGGCCGCTGCCGCACCTCCGTCCCGCACCTGTACGCCATCGGCGACGTCACCGCCAAGCTGATGCTCGCCCACACCGCCGAGGCCATGGGCGTGATCGCCGCCGAGACCCTCGCCGGCGCCGAGACGATGGAACTCGACTACGCGATGATCCCGCGCGCCACCTACTGCCAGCCGCAGATCGCCAGCTTCGGCTACACCGAGGCCCAGGCCCGCGAACTCGGCTACGACGTCAAGGTCGCGAAGTTCCCCTTCTCCGCCAACGGCAAGTCCCACGGCCTCGGCGACACCACGGGCTTCGTGAAGCTCATCTCCGACGCCAGGTACGGCGAGCTGATCGGCGGCCACCTCATCGGCCCCGACGTCACCGAACTGCTGCCCGAGCTCACCCTCGCCCAGCAGTGGGACCTCACCGTCCACGAGGTCGCCCGCAACGTCCACGCCCACCCCACCCTCGGCGAAGCCGTCAAGGAAGCCGTCCACGGCCTCGCCGGACACATGATCAACATGTGAGCCCGGCGGCGGGGCCGGACGGGGCGCTCATCCGAACGGCCCCGCCGCGCTCGCCGCCCCCCGGCGCCCGGGATGTCCTGGCAACAGCCGCAGAACCCGAGCGACGGCGCGCGGCGCAGCACCCGAAGGGACGCCCGCCCATGACCTCGCACCCCTCCCCCCCACGGCCCCACCGGCCCCGCCGGCCCCACCCGGGGCGAGATCGGCACCGCCTGGTCCGTCCCGCCCGGCGGCCCGCGCCGCACCGCGGCGGCCGCGCGCGACGGCTTCGCCTCCGGCGGGAGGGTCTTCTCCGGCGTCCTGCTGCTCTGCGGCGGCCTCCTGGCCGTCCTCCAGGCCGTGGTCGCCCTCTCCGGCGACGACGGCTACGCCCGTGTCGGCTCCTACGTCTACGCACTCAGCCTCACCGGCTGGGGCGCGATCCACCTCACGCTCGGCGTCCTCGCCGCCGCTACCGGCGCGGCCCTCCTGCGGGGCGCGGCCCGGGCCCGCTTCCCGGGCATCGTCCTCGCCGCCCTCAGCCTGGTCGCCCAGTGGCTGTTCCTGCCGTACGAACCGCCGTGGTCGGTCACCGTGATGGCGATCGACGTGTTCGTGATCTGGTCCCTGGCCATGCTCCCGGAGCGGACGCGACCGGACCCGCCCCGAGCCCGCCGGCGCGGATGACGTCCATGTCGGATTCTCGCCAGCGCCGACGCGGCGGGTGTCCGATGCTTGGACGCATGCAGAACGCGATGCACACCGACCGCGAGCGCTGTGTGCGCGCCGTGCAGTCGAAGGACGCACGGTTCGACGGATGGTTCTTCACCGCGGTCCTGACCACCGGCATCTACTGCCGGCCGAGCTGCCCCGCCGTGCCGCCCAAGCCGCGGAACATGGTCTTCCACCCGAGCGCCGCCGCCTGCCAGCAGGCCGGCTTCCGTGCGTGCAAGCGCTGCCGGCCGGACACCAGCCCGGGCTCCCCGGAGTGGAACCAGCGTGCCGACCTCGTCGCCCGCGCCATGCGGCTGATCGCCGACGGGGTCGTCGACCGGGACGGCGTTCCCGGACTCGCCGCCCGCCTCGGCTACAGCACCCGCCAGGTGGAACGGCAGCTCCTCGCCGAACTCGGCGCGGGCCCCCTGGCGCTGGCCCGCGCCCAGCGCGCCCAGACGGCCCGTCTCCTCGTCGAGACGACCGGACTGCCCATGGCGGACGTGGCGTTCGCCGCCGGCTTCTCCTCCGTGCGCACCTTCAACGACACCGTGCGCGAGGTGTTCGCGCTGTCCCCGAGCGAACTGCGCGCCCGTGCCCCGCACCGGGACCGGACACCGGCCCCCGGCCCCGGGGCAGCGGCCACCGGCGGCACCCTCCAGCTCCGGCTGCCGTTCCGTGCCCCGCTCAACCCCGACAACCTGTTCGGCCACCTCGCCGCGACCGGTGTCCCCGGCGTGGAGGAGTGGCGGGACGGCGCCTTCCGGCGCACCCTGCGCCTCCCGAACGGCCACGCGGTCGTCGCGCTCACCCCGCACCCCGACCACATCGGCTGTCGGCTCACCCTCACCGACCTGCGCGATCTCACCGTCGCCACCAGCCGCTGCCGGCGCATGCTCGACCTCGACGCCGACCCCGTCGCCGTCGACGACCGGCTGCGCACGGACCCCCTGCTGGCCCCCCTCGTGGACAAGGCGCCCGGCCGCCGGGTGCCGCGCACAGTCGACGAGGCCGAGTTCGCCGTACGCGCCGTGCTGGGGCAGCAGGTGTCCACGGCGGCCGCCCGCACCCACGCGGCCCGTCTGGTCACCGCGTACGGCGACCCGGTCGAGGACCCGGAAGGCGGCCTCACCCACCTCTTCCCGACCCCCGAGTCCCTGGCCGAGGCCGACCCCGAGTCCCTGGCCATGCCCCGCACGCGCCGCACCACCTTCACCACCCTCGTCCGCCGCCTCTCCGCGGGAACCCTCCACCTGGGCCCGGAGAGCGACTGGCCCGAGACCCGCGCCCAGCTCCTCGCCCTCCCCGGCTTCGGCCCCTGGACCGTCGACGTCATCGCCATGCGCGCCCTCGGCGACCCCGACGCCTTCCTCCCCACCGACCTCGGAATCCGGCGGGCCGCCCAGGAGTTGGGCCTGCCCTCCACCCCGGCGGCCCTCACGGCCCGCGCGGCGGCCTGGCGTCCCTGGCGGGCGTACGCGGTCCAGTACCTGTGGGCGACCGACAGCCACCCGATCAACTTCCTTCCTGTCTAGGGACGTGCGCATGAAGAACCACACCGTCGTCGACAGCCCGTACGGACCCCTCACCCTCGTCGCCGACGACGGGGTGCTGTGCGGCCTCTACATGACCGAACAGCGTCACCGGCCGCCGCAGGAGAACTTCGGCCCGCGCGACGACACCCTCTTCGGCGCGGCCGAGGAACAGCTGGAGGCCTATTTCGACGGCGGACTGCAGGAGTTCACCCTCCCCCTGCGCATGTCGGGAACCCCGTTCCAGCGCGAGGTGTGGGACCAGCTGCGCGCCATCCCGTACGGCGAGACCCGCTCCTACGGCGAACTCGCGGCGTTCCTCGGCAATCCGGGCGCCTCCCGGGCCGTGGGCCTCGCCAACGGCAAGAACCCGATCGGGATCATCGTCCCCTGCCACCGTGTGGTCGGCGCCGGCGGCGGCCTCACCGGCTACGGCGGCGGCCTCGACCGCAAGCAGCGCCTGCTGGACTTCGAGAGCGGCACGGCGCTGTTCTGACTCCCCGTCCGGCACACCGCCCCCTCACGTCCCGCACACCGCCGCGAGGTCCGCGCCCGCCACCAGCAGCGCCACGGTCCGGTCCGCGATCCGGTCGAGGCGCTCCCGCAGCACCCGCCCGGTGGCCTCCAGCCCGTCGAGCCGGTCGAGGGAGGCCATGATCTCGCGCACGGCGGGAATCCCGTACCCGCCGGCCCGCAGGGCGGCGACGACACGGGCCGCCCGGATCGCCGCGACACCGTAGCGGCGCGCCCGCAGCGAGGTCACCCGCTCGGGGGCGACCAGGCCCTCCTGTTCCCAGAACCGCAGAGTGGAGGGTCGCACCCCCAGCGCGCCCGCCAGCTCGGTGATCGTCATCGCGTCGCCCCCGCCCTCCGGCCCGCCGTCCGCCGCCTCCCCCCGGATCGCCCGCAGCGCCTCCTGGGCGCGCAGGACCTCCTCGCGTTCCCGCGTCAGCCGGACGTGCACCGCGCTGATCGCCGCGGCCGCCTCCACGAGCGGCTCCGTCCGCACCCGGGCGAGCAACACCCGTGCCTCGACGGGCCCGACGGCCCCCGCGAGTCCCCGGTAGGCGCGCAACGCCCGTACATGGACCGGCGTGTAGGAGCGGTAACCGTTGGCGGCCCGGCCGGCCGGCGGAATCACCCCCAGCCGCTCCAGGTCCCGCACCTGCTGCACCGAGTACCCCGATTCCCGGGCGACGTCGACGGTACGCGACGGACCCACCCCCTCCGTCCCTCAACCCCACACAAGCACTTGAAGGTCATGCTCGAACCATGAGTATGGAGCAGATCATCGAGACGGTGCGTTCCTTCGACGGCGCGCTCGTGGTCGTCCCCGCACCGGGCGACGGCCTTCCCGAGATCGCCTGGGGCGACGCGTACTTCTACCACGCCCCCGACGGCCGGATGCCCTCGCGCGGACAGCCGTACGGAACGATCGTCACCAAGGACCACCCGGGCGACACCGCCTCCGACCTCGCCCCGCCGGACCGCTGGCGGGTCAACGTCAAGGTCGACCGTTCCACCTTCCTCGACCTCACCGGCGAGGAACCGCGCGCCCTCGCCCTGCCCCGCGACCACGCGGCCGCCGACACCGTGCTGCCCCACCCCGTGTACGGCGCGCTCGGCTGGATCGCGGTGGTCAACCCCGCGGAAGCCACCACGGAGCTGGTCCTGCGGCTCCTGCGCGCCGCCCACGCCGCCGCCCGCGCCCGCCACCAGTGGTGACGGCGTCAGACCGGTTGCTCCTGAAGCTCCTGCAGCAGCCGGGGCAGGGCCTCTCCGATGGGCTCGCGGACGACCTCGTCGGCGATCTCGTCGTACGGGGTCGGCTCGGCGTTGACGATGACCAGCCGGGCGCCGTGGTCGGCGGCGACCCCGGCGAGGCCCGCGGCGGGCTGGACCTGGAGGCTGGTGCCGACGGCGATGAACACCGTGCAGGCCTTGCTGATCGCGAGCGCGTCGCCGAGGACGACCGGATCGAGCCGCTCGCCGAACATCACGGTGGCCGTCTTCAGAATCCCGCCGCACTCCAGACAGGGCGGGTCCGGCTCGCCGGCGTCGACGCGGGCGAGGGCGTCCGCCATCGTCCCGCGGGCGTGACACCTCGTGCAGACGACACCGTGCGCGGTGCCGTGCAGCTCCAGCACCTTGCGCTCGGGCAGGCCCGCGCGCTGGTGCAGGCCGTCCACGTTCTGGGTGATCACCCGCACCGGGATCCCGGACCGCTCCAGCCCGGCGACGGCCAGATGCGCCGCGTTCGGCTCGGCGCGCAGCGCGCCGGTCTCCCGCCGCATCAGCCAGGACCGCCGCCGGATCTCCGGGTCCCGCATGTAGAAGTCGTAGGTGACGAGCTTCTCGGCCTCGGGGTCCCGCCGCCACAGTCCGTTCGGACCGCGGTAGTCGGGGATCCCGGAGTCGGTGGAGATGCCGGCACCGCTGAGGAGGGCGACCAGTGGCCTGTTCATGGGCCCGAGGGTAGGGTTCCCGCCCGCTCGGGGCGAACGGATATTCGGGGTGCCGTCCGGTCCCGACCCGGACGGACTCCCGGTGCGGTGCCACCGTCCCGGCATGGCCAAGGTCACCGTCTCCCTCGATGCCCAGCTCGTCGTCGAGGTCATGGTTCTCTCCGGGGTGGGCAATCCCCAGGACGCCGTCGAACTCGTCGTCCGCGACTACATCGAGCGCGGTCACCGCACGGAGGCCCGCGTCGCCGCCCGCGACGAGGCGCTGCGCGAGGCGGACGGCGAACCGCGCACCCCCGAGGGCTGAGCCGGCGGCGTCCGCGCGTCAGCCCACCGGGCGGCCGTTCTCCAGCTCGACCGGTCCCGAGCCGTCCGCCAGGGCGTCGAGCGCGGCGAGGACACGGTGACCCAGGGAGCCCAGCAGATGGCCCGTGATCTCCTCGCGCGGGACCAGCCGCCAGGACAGCAGTTCCTCCTCCTGGAGCCGGATCGCCTTGAGGTCGTCCTCGTCGAGGGTCCCGCCGTCGTAGAGGTACGCCACGAGCGGCGGCCTGCCCGGTCCGACCGACCAGTCCACCGCGAGCAGCCGCCCGAGCGGACGGTCGAGGCCGATCTCCTCCAGCGTCTCGCGGCGTGCGCCCTGCCGGGGCGTCTCGTCCTGGTCGGACTCCACCGTGCCGCCCGGCAGCGCCCAGCCGTCCCGGTAGTTGGGCTCGACGAGCAGCACCCGCCCCTCCATGTCCCGGAAGAGGACGGCGGCACCGGCCAGGATGCGTGGCAGGGTGGCGATGTACGCGGCGAAGTCGGAGGTGCTGGAGGCAGTCATCCCAGCAGGGTATCCAGCCCCGCCACCCGTTCCCGCCGCCCGCCACCGCACGCGCCCGCCCGTGACACCCCGGTGCGCTCGCCCGCCCCCGCCCACCCCTTTGCGCCCCTCCCTCCTACCCCGGTGCCTCCACCAACCGCACCGTCCGCTCCGCCAGCTCGCTGATGCGGGCCCCGTCGAAGCCGAACACCGCGCTGTGCACGGTGTCCTCCAGCGGGTCCGTCCAGTGCGCGGGGATCGCCCGTGCCCCGGTCATCACGCCGGCCACCGAGCCCGCCGTGGCGCCGTTGGAGTCGGTGTCCAGCCCGCCGCGGACGGTGAGGGCGAGGGTCCGGGTGAAGTCGCCGTCGCCGTAGAGCAGTCCCGCGGTCAGGACGGCCGCGTTGGGGACGGTGTGGATCCAGCCCAGGCCGGACGTCTCGGCGCCGATCGTGGCCAGGGTGTCCTCCCAGCCCAGGCCCGTGTCGTGGAGGGCGGTGACCCGGCGGACGGTCCGGGCCAGACGGCTGCTCGCCGGGATGACGGCCATCGCCTCCTCCAGCGCGCCGCGCACCGTCGGCGCGGTGAACGCCGCCGCGATCAGCGCCGCCGACCACATCGCGCCGTAGACCCCGTTCCCGGTGTGCGAGAGCACCGCGTCCCGGCGGGCGAGCGACGCCGCGCGCCGCGGGGCGCCGGGACTGGTCCAGCCGTAGACGTCCGCGCGGATGAGAGCGCCGATCCACTCCTGGTACGGATTGTCGTACGTCGCCGTCAGCGGCGGTCTGATGCCGCCCGCGAGGTTGCGGTAGGCGGCGCGTTCCGCGGTGAACGTCTGGAGGTACGGCAGCCGCAGCAGCCACAGGTCGCCGACCTGTTCGGTGGTGAAGGCGAAGCCGTGCGTCTCCAGCAGGTCGAGTCCGAGGATCGCGTAGTCGACGTCGTCGTCGCGGCAGCTGCCGTGCACGCGGCCGCGCACGCAGCTGCGCCACTCGGGCCGCAGCCGCCCGCGGTCCGCCTCGGTGGCGGGTTCGGGCAGATAGTCGGTGAGGGGGAGCGCGCCGGCGCGACGCAGATAGCCGTCGATGCGCTCGCGGGTCCACACCTCCCCCTGTTCGACCGGTTTGCCGAGCATGTTTCCGGCGATCCGGCCCAGCCAGCCGCCGAGCACACGGTCGGCGAGGGCGGGCCCGGTGGTCCGGGAGGTCCCCACGGCGGTCATGGCTCCGGTCTACCCGATTCCAGGCGCCCTCGCGCGGTTTCCGGCCGCTTCCACAGGAGGTCCTCACCCTGTCCCAGGGGGCGGGCAACGCATGACGGCGGGGGCGTCCTCCGGATAAGGTCGCTGCGGCGCGACTGGCCCTGACGTGCGCGGGGCCCGGAGAGCGAGGGGATGGCAACGGTGGCGGACGCTGCAGCGCAGGGCACCCGACGACGGGTGCTCGTGGCCGCGGACAAGTTCAAGGGGTCGCTGACGGCCGTACAGGTCGCCGAGCGGGTGGCGGCCGGGCTGCGCCGGGCCGTGCCGGACGTCGAGGTGGAGGCCCTGCCGGTCGCCGACGGCGGCGACGGCACGGTCGCCGCGGCGGTCGCGGCCGGGTTCGAACGCCGGGAGGTACGGGTCGCCGGTCCCCTCGGGCACGAGGTCACCGCCGCGTTCGCGCTGCGCGGCGACACCGCCGTGGTGGAGATGGCGGAGGCGAGCGGTCTGCAGCGGCTGCCCGCCGGTGTCTTCGCCCCGCTGACCGCCTCGACGTACGGCTCCGGGGAACTGCTGCGCGCCGCGCTGGACGCGGGTGTCCGCACGATCGTGTTCGGGGTCGGCGGCAGTGCGACCACCGACGGCGGCGCGGGCATGCTGTCCGCGCTCGGGGCCCGCTTCCTCGACGAGGACGGCGAGCCGCTGGCGCCGGGCGGCGGCGGGCTCGCCGACCTGGACCGCGCCGACCTGTCCGGTCTCGATCCGCGGCTGTCGTCCGTGGAGCTGGTCCTCGCCAGCGACGTCGACAACCCGCTGACCGGCCCGAAGGGCGCTCCGGCGGTGTACGGGCCGCAGAAGGGCGCCTCCCCGGACGACGTCCAGGCACTGGACGAGGCGCTCGCGCACTACGCGAAGGTGCTGGAGGCGGAGGTGGGCCCGCGGGCCGCGGCGTACGCGGCCGCGCCGGGGGCCGGCGCCGCGGGCGGCATCGGCTACGGCGCCCTGCTGCTGGGGGCCCGGTTCCGGGCCGGCATCGAGGTGATGCTGGACGTGCTGGGCTTCGCACCGGCCCTGGAGCGGGCGGAGCTGGTGATCACCGGCGAGGGCTCGCTGGACGAGCAGACCCTGCACGGCAAGGCCCCCGCCGGGGTCGCGGCCGCCGCCCGTGCCGCCGGCAAGGAGGTCGTCGCGGTCTGCGGACGCCTGGCCCTGCCACCGGAGGCCCTCGGCCGGGCGGGGATCCGGCGGGTGTACCCCCTGACGGAGATCGAGCCGGACGTGGCGACCTGCATCTCCGACGCCGGCCCGATCCTGGAACGGGTCGCGGAGCGGATCGGTCACGACTTCCTGACCTGAGCCGGGGTCACGGCAGCGGGGTGAGCTCGCCGTTCAGGTCCCTGAAGAAGCTGCCGTTGTCCTGGCCGTACGCCTTGCCGTGCTTGAACCACTGCCTCGAGACGTGGTGGACGGTCTTGGCGGTGGTCTCCCAGACCAGGGAGTGGCCGGCGCCCTCGAGGCAGAACATCAGCTTCTTCGGTCCCTTGACGGCCGTGTAGAGGTCCGGCACGGAGAAGCGCAGGATGTCGGGGAAGGTCGCCGGGCTGTTGGCCGTCCGGTCCAGCTGGCCGTAGACGATCGCCACGGGAACCCGGTCACCGAGCACGTACGTCCCGCCGGGGTCCTTGTACGGAACGGTCTGGTTGTTCCAGCCCCACCAGTAGGTGTTCCGGTACCGCAGGACGCCCTCGTAGTCGCCGGGCCCCTCCTCGGGGCCCCACTTGCTGCCCACCGGGTCGCTCTGCATGCAGGCGTCCCACACGTGGTCCTCGATGCCGGGTTCCCACAGGCTGGGGGTGCTGCTGAGCGACGCCTTGACCCCGGTCTTGCTCGCGACGTGCATCGGGAAGCCGAACATGGAGGGCGGTGCGGACACCGGCAGCGTCTGGGCTCCGGGCGGGCGCCCGAAGGGGTCGGCCGGGTTCTCCGACCACCGTCCCTTCGGCGGGAAGACCGGTGCCAGCAGGAACAGGCTCTCGACGTCCTCCGGGTGCTTGAGGGTGTAGGGGCCCATCACCAGCGAGCCCGCGGACCAGCCCACGAAGCGGACCGGCTTGTCCCGGCCGGGCAGACCCCTGATGTACTGCACCACCGTGTGCAGCTCCGCCTCCTCGCTCTCCGAGTTGCCGAGCTGGTGGGGGTACGGGGGCGGGCAGCTCGCCGGGAGGGGGTTGGGGACGAGGAGCTGCTCCTGCTGGGCCGGGTTGGCGTTGCACGCGTCGTCCATCCTGGGGCGGGGCGACCGTCCGGATCCCTGGATGTCCATGATGAAGACGTCGAAACCGGCGCCCGCCAGTTCCTGCGCCCAGCTGTAGCGGGTCGGGGAGCCGCCGGGGACCGGCGGGAGGTCGAAGCCCGGGAGCGCCGGCACGCTCCGGCCGTGCAGCATCAGGACCGGCTTGCGCGGGTTGTTCCCGTTGGTGCCGTCGTACTCCCGTACGGGGAGCTGCACGGGCTCCCCGTCGTTCGCCGGGATCGTGGAGACGTGCGGGACCTTGTGTTCCGTGAGGACGAGTGAGGACATGACCATCTCCCAGAGCGGGTGTGAATGGGTCAATTCCTGGCAAATTCCACCCCCTTCCACCGTCCTCTCCTTCCTCACGCTGTGCAACCGCTCGCGGATCCCGGGTAGTTGACAGGTCAAGGGCACACGGCGGACGCCCTTGAAGCCGAAACGGGTGTGGCCCGAGCCGGAAGGGGCTCGGGCCACACCCGTGTGCGGTGAGGGAGGGTCAGGGCAGCTGGGCCGCCCGTGCCTCGCGGCGGTTGCCGCGGAAGTTGTTCACCCGGCGGGCCGTGGCGAACAGCGGGATCACCGCGCCCATGACGAGCTGCAGCGCGCAGCCGGTCTGCAGCAGCAGCTGGCCGCTCGGGGCGTCGAACGCCCAGGCCGCCAGCAGCCCCATCGACAGCACGATCCAGACGAGCACCGCGCCGGCGAGGCGGCCCCGCGGCTTGGGGTACTCGACCCGGCTCACCATCAGCCAGGCGGTCCCCAGGATGGCCAGCAGCGTCGCCACGAAGGGCAGCTCCAGCAGCACGATCGAGACCACGGTCAGTGCGCCGAACGGTGAGGGCATGCCCTGGAACATGCCGTTCGGCGGGGTCACGCACGAGAATCTCGCCAGCCGCAGCACCACCGCCAGCAGGACGACGATCGCGCCGACCGCCGCCACCCGCTGGTGGGCGTCGTCGGCGACCATGCCGTAGACGAGGACGAAGTACGCCGGAGCCAGACCGAAGCTGATCAGGTCAGAGAGGTTGTCCAGCTCCGCGCCCATCGGGGAGCTGCGCAGCTTGCGCGCGACCAGACCGTCGAACAGGTCGAAGACGGCCGCGCACAGCATCAGGATGACGGCGGTGGCCGCGCTGTGGCGGGCCATGCCGGTCTCCTGGTCCCCGGTGAGGTGCGGGATCAGGATGCCGGTGGTGGTGAAGTACACCGCCATGAAGCCGCACGTGGCGTTGCCGAGGGTGAGGGTGTCCGCTATCGACAGACGCAGCGAGAGGGGCATCTCCTCCTCGTCGTCCGTGTCGTCGGCCTCGGGCACCCAGCCCGCCTGGGTCTCAGGGTCAATCACGGTCAATGCGAGTCACCCCCGCCACGGTCTTCTGTCCGACCTCGACCGCGACCTCCACGCCCTCGGGCAGGTAGAGGTCGACGCGGGAGCCGAAGCGGATGAGGCCGATCCTGTCGCCCTGCTCGACCTTCGTGCCCTCGGGGAGGTAGGGGACGATACGGCGGGCGACGGCACCGGCGATCTGGATCATCTCGATGTCACCGAGTTCGGTGTCGAAGTGCCAGACGACGCGCTCGTTGTTCTCGCTCTCCTTGTTGAACGCCGGAACGAACCCGCCGGGGATGTGCTCCACGGACGTGACCGTGCCGGAGAGCGGCGCGCGGTTGACGTGGACGTTGAGCGGGCTCATGAAGATCGCGACCCGGGTGCGTCCGTCCTTCCACGGCATGATGCTCTGCACCACTCCGTCGGCGGGGGAGATGACCCGGCCCGGCGCGATCTCGCGCTCGGGGTCGCGGAAGAACCACAGCATGCCCGCCGCCAGAGCGGTGGCGGGGACGGCGACGGCCTTGGCGACACCCGAGCGGCGGGCGCGGACCAGGCTGACGGCTGCGGTGGCGACGGTCGGCAGAAGCCACGGCGATGCTCCGCGCGCGAGGCGTGCGCCTACCAGGCGGTCGCGGTGTGCAGAGGTTTGGCTGTGGGGCATGGATGACCTTCGTAGCGGACGATGCCGCGCTTCGACGGGGGACGGCGGCTTTCCGGCGATCGTAGCGGTTCGGGGGCGCAACTGGGTAAGCCAGGAAGCCGAGTCGGCGGCCGGGTGATGTTGACGGGGTGTGATCTTCTTCTCGAAGAAAACACCCCCAACCCGGACATCTAGCCCTGGAACCGATACTCTTCGAGCAGTCGGCGCCCGATGATCATTTTCTGGATTTCGGCGGTACCTTCACCGATCAGCAGCATCGGGGCCTCACGGTAGAGGCGCTCGATCTCGTACTCCTTGGAGAAGCCGTAGCCGCCATGGATCCGGAAGGCGTCCTCCACGACCTCCTTGCAGTACTCGGAGGCGAGGTACTTCGCCATACCGGCCTCAAGGTCGTTTCGTTCGCCGGAGTCCTTTTTGCGTGCCGCGTTCACCATCATGGCATGCGCGGCCTCGACCTTGGTAGCCATCTCGGCCAGCTTGAACTGGATCGCCTGGTGCTGGGCGATCGCCTTGCCGAACGTGTGCCGCTGCTGCGCGTACTGGACGCCCAGCTCGAAGGCACGCTGAGCGACGCCGCAGCCACGCGCCGCCACATTCACGCGTCCCACCTCTACGCCGTCCATCATTTGGTAAAAACCTCGGCCGGTGACCCCGCCGAGCACCCGATCGGCGGGAAGCCGCAGGCCATCCATGATCAGCTCGGTGGTGTCGACACCCTTGTAGCCCATCTTCTCGATCTTGCCCGGGATGGTCAGGCCGGGGCGGACCTCTCCGAAGCCGGGCTCCTTCTCGATCAGGAAGGTGGTCATCGACTTGTGGGGCGCCGTGCCCTCGGGGTGTCCTTCGTCACTTCTGACCAGAACGGCCACCAGCGACGACGTACCACCGTTCGTCAGCCACATCTTCTGACCGTTCAGGACGTACTCCTCGCCGTCCCTCACCGCCTTCGACGTGATCGCCGACACGTCCGAGCCCAGACCCGGCTCCGACATCGAGAACGCGCCCCGGATGTCGCCGGCCGCCATCCGCGGCAGGAAGTGGTCCTTCTGCTCCTGCGTGCCGTGCTGCTTGAGCATGTACGCCACGATGAAGTGCGTGTTGATGATCCCCGAGACCGACATCCAGCCCCGGGCGATCTCCTCCACGCACAGCGCGTAGGTCAGGAGCGACTCGCCCAGACCCCCGTACTCCTCGGGGATCATCAGGCCGAACAGGCCGAGTTCCCTCAGACCGTCGACGATCTGCTGCGGGTACTCGTCGCGGTGCTCCAGCTCGGTGGCGACCGGGATGATCTCCTTGTCCACGAAGTCGCGGACGGTGGAGAGGATCTCCTGCTGGACGTCGGTCAGACCGGCGGTCTGGGCAAGTCGCGCCATGGCTACTTCTCCTGCTGCTTCAGCTCGGGGCGGCCCGGCTGCTCGCCGCCGCGCTCCTTGATGTACGTCTCGGTCGGCACCATCACCTTGCGGCGGAACACGCACACGAGCGTGCCGTCCTGCTTGTAGCCCCTGGTCTCCACATGGACGATCCCGCGGTCGTTCTTCGACTTCGAGGGCCACTTGTCCAGCACGGTCGTCTCGCCGTAGATCGTGTCGCCGTGGAAGGTCGGCGCCACGTGCCGCAGCGACTCGATCTCCAGGTTGGCGATCGCCTTGCCGGACACGTCCGGCACCGACATGCCGAGCAGCAGGGAGTAGATGTAGTTCCCGACCACGACGTTCTTGCCGAAGTCCGTGGTGTTCTCGGCGTAGTTGACGTCCATGTGGAGCGGGTGGTGGTTCATGGTGAGGAGACAGAACAGATGGTCGTCGTACTCGGTGACCGTCTTGCCCGGCCAGTGCTTGTACGTCGCCCCGACCTCGAACTCCTCGTAGGTGCGTCCGAACTGCATCGCGCTCAGGCCTCCGGGATCTCGAACTTGCTGGTGCGCTGCATGCCGGCGGCACGCCCCTTGCCGGAGACGACCAGCGCCATCTTGCGGCTGGCCTCGTCGATCATCTCGTCGCCGAGCATCGCCGAGCCCTTCTTGCCGCCCGCCTCGGAGGTGTAGTAGTCGTAGGCGTCCAGGATCAGCTCGGCGTGGTCGTAGTCCTCCTGCGAGGGCGAGAAGATCTCGTTGGACGCCTCGACCTGGCCCGGGTGCAGCACCCACTTGCCGTCGAAGCCGAGCGCGGCGGCGCGCCGCGCGACCTCGCGGTAGCCGTCGACGTTGCGGATCTGCAGGTAGGGGCCGTCGATCGCCTGGAGGTCGTTGGCCCGGGCGGCCATCAGGATCTTCATCAGGATGTAGTGGTAGGCGTCCGCCGGGTAGCCGGGCGGCTGCTCGCCCACGACCAGCGACTTCATGTTGATCGACGCCATGAAGTCGGCCGGCCCGAAGATGATCGTCTCGATGCGCGGGGAGGCCTGCGCGATCTCGTTGACGTTGTTCAGGCCCTGCGCGTTCTCGATCTGCGCCTCGATGCCGATCCTGCCGACCTCGAAGCCCATGGTCTTCTCGATCTGCGTCAGCAGCAGGTCCAGCGCGACGACCTGCTGGGCGTTCTGCACCTTCGGCAGCATGATGCAGTCGAGGTTGGGGCCGGCGCCCTCGACGACCGTCACGACGTCACGGTACGTCCATTCGGTCGTCCAGTCGTTGACGCGCACGACCCGCGTCTTGCCGGTCCAGTCGCCCTCGTTCAGGAACTTGACGACGGTGTGCCGCGCCTCGGGCTTGGCGAGCGGGGCGCACGCGTCCTCCAGGTCGAGGAAGACCTGGTCCGCCGCCAGGCCCTGCGCCTTCTCCAGGAAGCGGGGGTTGCTGCCCGGGACCGCGAGACACGAGCGGCGCGGACGCAGACGGTTGACGGTCATGCGGGGACCTCCAGGGGGTCGAGCTTGTTCGCTTTGCGGATCTCGTCGACGATGCGGCCGATGATTCCGGTGATGTCGAAGTCCTTCGGGGTGAAGACCGCGGCCACTCCGGCCGCCCTGAGCTGCTCGGCGTCACCATTCGGGATGATGCCACCGGCGATCACCGGTATATCTGTGGCACCGGCCACACGGAGCCGCTCCAGCACGTCCGGCACCAGTTGCGCGTGCGAGCCGGACAGGATCGACAGGCCCACCGCGTGCACGTCCTCGGCGAGGGCCGCGTCCACGATCTGCTCCGGGGTGAGCCGGATGCCCTGGTAGACCACCTCGAAGCCGGCGTCGCGGGCGCGCACGGCGATCTGCTCGGCGCCGTTGGAGTGCCCGTCCAGGCCCGGCTTGCCGACCAGGAAGCGCAGCTTGCCCGTGCCGAGGTCCTTCGCGGTCGTCTCCACCCTGCGGCGCACCTCCGACATGGCCGAGCCCTCCTCGGCGGGGACCGCCACCGGCGCCGAGGAGACCCCGGTCGGCGCCCGGAACTCGCCGAACACCTCGCGCAGCGCCCCGGCCCACTCACCGGTCGTGACCCCGGCGCGGGCGCACTCCAGGGTGGCCTCCATCAGGTTGTCGGTGCCCTTGGCGGCCTCCTTCAGCCGCTCCAGCGCCTTGCAGGGGCGGGGGTGGTTGAAGGGCGGCTGGTAGCGGGTTTCGCGCCAGCCCCGCAGGGAGGCGACGACCCGGGCCTCGACGGCGGGATCGACCGTCTGGATGGCCGTGTCGAGATCGGCGGTGAGCGGATTGGGTTCGGTCGTCTCGAAGATGTTGACGCCGACGATCTTCTCCTGGCCGGACTCGATCCGGGCGCGGCGCTCGGCGTGCGAGGAGACCAGCTGCGACTTCAGGTAGCCGGACTCCACGGCGGCCATCGCGCCGCCCATCTCCTCGATCCGCGCGATCTCCGCGAGGGACTCCTCGACGAGCCGCGCGACCTTCGCCTCGACGACGTGCGAGCCCTCGAAGAGGTCCTCGTACTCCAGCAGGTCGCTCTCGTGCGCCAGCACCTGCTGGATCCGCAGCGACCACTGCTGGTCCCAGGGCCGGGGCAGGCCCAGCGCCTCGTTCCAGGCCGGCAGCTGCACGGCACGCGCGCGGGCGTCCTTCGACAGCGTCACGGCCAGCATCTCCAGCACGATCCGCTGGACGTTGTTCTCCGGCTGTGCCTCGGTCAGCCCGAGCGAGTTGACCTGGACGCCGTACCGGAAGCGGCGCTGCTTGGGGTCCTCGATGCCGTAGCGCTCGCGCGTGATCCGGTCCCAGATCCGCCCGAACGCCCGCATCTTGCACATCTCCTCGACGAAGCGGACGCCCGCGTTCACGAAGAAGGAGATCCGGGCCACGACGTCGCCGAACTTCTCGGCGGGCACCTGCCCCGAGTCGCGCACGGCGTCGAGCACCGCGATCGCGGTGGACATCGCGTACGCGATCTCCTGGACCGGCGTGGCGCCCGCCTCCTGCAGGTGGTAGCTGCAGATGTTGATCGGGTTCCACTTCGGGATGTGGGCGACCGTGTACGCGATCATGTCCGTCGTCAGGCGCAGGCTCGGCCCCGGCGGGAAGACGTGCGTGCCCCGGGACAGGTACTCCTTGACGATGTCGTTCTGGGTCGTGCCCTGGAGCCGGGTGATGTCCGCGCCCTGCTCCTCGGCGACGACCTGGTAGAGCGCCAGCAGCCACATGGCGGTGGCGTTGATCGTCATCGAGGTGTTCATCTGCTCCAGGGGGATGTCCTGGAACAGCCGGCGCATGTCACCGAGATGGGCCACCGGCACACCGACCCGGCCGACCTCGCCGCGGGCGAGGACGTGGTCGGAGTCGTAGCCGGTCTGGGTCGGCAGGTCGAACGCCACCGACAGGCCCGTCTGGCCCTTGGCGAGGTTGCGCCGGTACAGCTCGTTGGACGCCTCGGCCGTGGAGTGGCCGGCGTACGTGCGCATGAGCCACGGCCGGTCCTTCTCCCGCGTGCCTGCGGCGGGCTGACGCTCAGTCATCTTGACCCCGGGTGTCTCAGATGTTGCGGAAGCGGTTGATGGCGTCGACGTGCCGGGCGCGCATCTCCTCGTCGCGCACGCCGAGACCCTCCTCGGGGGCGAGGCACAGCACGCCGACCTTGCCCTGGTGGAGGTTGCGGTGCACGTCGTACGCGGCCTGCCCGGTCTCCTCCAGGGAGTAGGTCTTCGACAGGGTCGGGTGGATCTTGCCCTTCGCGATGAGCCGGTTGGCCTCCCAGGCCTCGCGGTAGTTGGCGAAGTGCGAGCCGATGATCCGCTTCAGGGACATCCACAGGTAGCGGTTGTCGTACTCGTGCATGTAGCCCGAGGTCGAGGCGCAGGTGGTGATGGTGCCGCCCTTGCGGGTGACGAAGACGGAGGCGCCGAAGGTCTCGCGGCCCGGGTGCTCGAAGACGATGTCGATGTCCTCGCCGCCGGTGAGTTCGCGGATGCGCTTGCCGAAGCGCTTCCACTCCTTCGGGTCCTGCGTCTGCTCGTCCTTCCAGAACCGGTAGCCCTCGGCGTTGCGGTCGATGATCGCCTGCGCGCCCATCGCCCGGCAGATGTCCGCCTTCTGCGGCGAGGACACGACGCAGATGGGGTTGGCGCCGCCGGCCAGCGCGAACTGCGTGGCGTAGGAGCCGAGGCCGCCGCTCGCGCCCCAGATCAGGACGTTGTCGCCCTGCTTCATCCCGGCGCCGTTGCGGGAGACCAGCTGCCGGTAGGCGGTGGAGTTGACCAGACCCGGGGCGGCGGCCTCCTCCCAGCTGAGGTGGTCCGGCTTGGGCATCAGCTGGTTGGACTTGACCAGGGCGATCTCGGCGAGGCCGCCGAAGTTGGTCTCGAAGCCCCAGATGCGCTGCTCCGGGTCGAGCATCGTGTCGTTGTGGCCGTCGGACGACTCCAGCTCGACGCTGAGGCAGTGCGCGACGACCTCGTCGCCCGGCTTCCAGGCGTTGACGCCGGGGCCGGTGCGCAGGACGACGCCCGCGAGGTCGGAGCCGATGATGTGGTAGGGCAGGTCGTGCCGCTTGGTGAGCTCGCTGAGCCGGCCGTAGCGCTCCAGGAAGCCGAAGGTGGACAGCGGCTCGAAGATCGAGGTCCACACGGAGTTGTAGTTGACCGAGGACGCCATGACGGCCACCAGGGCCTCTCCCGGGCCGAGCTCGGGCAGCGGAACCTCGTCGAGGTGGATCGACTTGCGCGGGTCCTTGTCGCGGGTCTCGAGCCCGGCGAACATCTCGGTCTCGTCCTTGTGGACGGTGATCGCGCGGTACGACTCGGGAAGCGGCAGCGCCGCGAAGTCGGCGGGCGTCGCGTCCGGGGACTGGATCGCGTCCAGGATGTCCTGAGTGGTCACGGTGTTGCCTCCGGCGGTGAGCGCCCTGAGGGAGGGGCGCTGAGGGTTGGTTCGATGCTGTTCGGCGGCGCTTTGTGGCGCGGGAGGTTGCCTGTGACGCAGGCGTCCGGGCGCGCAGACCATGCGCTGCGGGGACAGCCGGCGTACGAAAGGTCTCTGCACGCCGGCCGCCCGGACACCTTCAACGTATGACACCGCGTGTCACCCCGCAAGGCACTGAGTGCCAGAACTTCTCCTCAGATGAAATCTTTACGTAACAAATGAGCGATGATCGATCGAACGGGGACTGAAATCCGCCCGAAAAGCTGCCCTGACATGCCAAAACGGCCACCCGGGCGGGTGGCCGTCATCACAGGGCGAACGCGCGGTCAGCGCTCCTTGAGGGCCTGCTCGATGGCGCGCATGACCTCGTCGAGCGGGGCGTCGGTACGGGCGACGGTCACCAGCACCTCGCCCTGCGCGGAGACGGCCGCGGGGGCCGGCCTGGCCGGCGCGCCGCCGCTGCGTCCGGCACCGATGCCGGTGCCGAAGGTCCGGCGGACGATGGCGAAGGCGTGGTCGAGCTGGGTCTCGACGTCGCCCTGGCCGCCCGCCCGCAGCCAGCGCCGCAGGACGTGGTTGTGGGCGGTGACCACGGCGGAGGCGGCGACCTCGGCCAGCAGCGGGTCGTCGTTGGCGTCGTCGTCGTGCGCGTGCTCGTCGAAGTGGCCGAGGAGGTAGCGGGTGAACAGCCGCTCGTAGCGGGCCACCGAGGCGATCTCCGCCTCCCGCAGGGTGGGCACCTCGCGGGTCAGCTTGTAGCGGGCGACCGAGATCTCCGGCCGCGCCGCATACATCTTCATGACCTCCTTGATGCCGCGGCACACGGTGTCGAGGGGGTGCTCGTGGGCCGGGGCCGCGTTGAGGACGGCCTCGGCGCGGATCAGGGTGTCGTCGTGGTCGGGGAAGATCGCCTCTTCCTTGGAGCGGAAGTGGCGGAAGAAGGTGCGGCGGGCGACGCCGGCCGCGGCCGCGATCTCGTCGACGGTGGTCGCCTCGTACCCCTTCGTGGCGAACAGTTCCATGGCCGCGGCCGCCAGTTCGCGGCGCATCCTGAGCCGCTGGGCGGCCGCGCGGCTGCCCGCGGCACTCTCCGAAACGTCGGGCGTGGCTGGTGTACGTGGGGACCTGGCGGGCTGGGACATGCCCCGAACGTACTGCATGCGCGCAGCTCTCCGCGCAGGTCCGGGGTTTCCCCCGCCCGCGGTGAGCGGGGGAGAGCCGGGCCCGGCGGGCACCGGGAGCCCGCCGGGGTCGAGCAGTCCGCCCCAGTCCCGCTCGGCCGCGAGCCGGTCGCCGGCGCCGTCAGCGGCGGGCATATTCGCGGAAACCCCGGCCCGTCTTGCGGCCGAGGCAGCCCGCGGCCACCAGGTGCTCGAGCAGCGGCGCCGGGGCGAGCCCCGGGTCGCGGAACTCCCGGTGCAGGACCTTCTCGATCGCGAGGGAGACGTCCAGCCCGACGACGTCCAGCAGCTCGAAGGGCCCCATCGGGTAACCGCCGCCGAGCTTCATGGCGGCGTCGATGTCGTCCAGGGACGCGTAGTGCTCCTGCACCATCTTGATCGCGTTGTTGAGGTACGGGAACAGCAGGGCGTTCACGATGAACCCGGCGCGGTCCCCGCAGTCGACGGCGTGCTTCCTGATCCGTGCGCACACCTCGTGCACCGTCGCGTGGACGTCCTCGGCCGTCAGCACCGTACGGACGACCTCGACCAGCTTCATGGCCGGCGCCGGGTTGAAGAAGTGCATCCCGATGACGTCCTGCGGGCGCGAGGTGGCGCGGGCGCAGGCGACGACCGGCAGCGAGGAGGTGGTGGTGGCCAGCACGGCACCCGGCTTGCAGACCTTGTCGAAGGCCGCGAACAGCTGCCGCTTGATCTCCAGGTCCTCGGCGACCGCCTCGACGGCCAGGTCGACGTCGGCGAACGCGTCGTAGGAGCCGGCCGGGGTGATCCGCTCCAGGGTCTGCGCGGCGGCCTCGGCGGTCATCCGGCCCTTGTCGACCGAGCGCGCCAGGTTCTTGCCGATCCGGGCCTTCGCCGTCTGCGCCTTCTCCTCGCTGCGGGCGGCCAGGACGACGTCGTAGCCCGCCTTGGCGAACACCTCGGCGATCCCGGAGGCCATCGTCCCGGAGCCGGCGACTCCGACGCTGCGGACCTCGCGGCCGGGGACGCCGAACGCGCCGGCGGCGGGCGTCAGCACGTCCGGGACGACCGTCGCGCTGCCCGGTGCCTCGTAGGTGTAGAAGCCGCGGCCCGCCTTACGGCCCGTCAGACCGGCCTCGCTGAGCTGCTTGAGGATCGGGGCGGGCGCGTGCAGCCGGTCGCGCGACTCGGCGTACATCGCCTCCAGGACCGTACGGGCCGTGTCGACGCCGATCAGGTCCAGCAGCGCCAGCGGGCCCATCGGCAGCCCGCAGCCGAGCCGCATCGCGGCGTCGATGTCCTCGCGGGAGGCGTAGCGCGCCTCGTACATCGCGGCGGCCTGGTTGAGGTAGCCGAACAGCAGCCCGTCCGCGACGAATCCGGGGCGGTCGCCGACCGCGACCGGCTCCTTGCCGAGGTCGAGGGCGAGGTTGGTGACGGCGGAGACGGCCGCCGGCGCGGTCAGCACCGAGGAGACCACCTCGACCAGCTTCATCGCGGGCGCCGGGTTGAAGAAGTGCAGACCGAGCACACGCTCCGGCCGGGCCGACTCGGCGGCGAGCCGGGTCACGGACAGGGCGTTGGTGCCGGTGGCGAGGATCGTCTCCGGCCGGACGATCCCGTCCAGCTCGCGGAAGATCTGCTGCTTGATCTCGTACGACTCCGGAGCCACCTCGATGACCAGATCGGCGTCGGCCGCCGCGCGCAGGTCGGTGGCGGTGCGGATCCGGGCCAGGGCGTCGTCGCGCTCCTGCTCGGTGAGCCGGCCGCGCCCCACGGCGCGGGCGGTGGAGGACTCCAGCACGGAGAGCGAACGGGCCGTGCGCTCCTCGCTGATGTCGATGCCGATCACCTCACGGCCGGCCCGGGCCAGGACCTCGGCGATGCCGGTGCCCATCGTGCCGAGGCCGACGACGGCGATCGTCCGGAGCGGGGACAGAGAGGTGTCGGAGAGGGGAGTGGCCATCGCGGGACTCCAGAAGAAGAGGGTGACGACTGGGAACGCCCCCGGGTGCGCCGGGACGACCTCTGCGAGGTCCGGGCGCACCGGGTGCGGAAAAGGGATGCGGGTGGTGCCGGGCTGCGAGCGCACACGCCCGGTGCCGGTCGCCCAGGGCGCGCACAACGCCCCGCGGACGAACGGGAGATCCGACCGGCCCTGTCCCGTGGCCGGGTCGTACAGCGGTACGTGGTACCGAACCGACGTCCTGCGCGGAGGCTGCGTCACCAGGCCGCCGCGAGGAGAAAGCGAGTGGGTGACTCGCTCCTCTGAGCTTAACCGGCGGGTAACGAGCGCGCCAGCCCCCGACATGTGAGCTGACTCGCTGCGCCGCCCCGCCCACCCCCTAGGGGGTGTTGCGAAAGTCCCGCACAGCACCCACGGCGCCCGGCACGCACTCTCGCCGCACCGGCCGAAACCCCAAGTACGTCCAGTACGAGGGCTTTCGTCCGGCACGCCGAGAGCACGCACCGGGCACCGCGGGCACCGCACAGGAGTTTCGCAACACCCCCTAGGCTCGACGCATGGACGAGGAGTTGCGGGCGCTCACGGAGCGCTTACGGCGGGAGTCGGGCGGCACGGCGGCCTTCGAGCGGCTGGCGGTACGGGCCGGCCCCGACGAACTGGCGTCGGTGCTCAGCGAACCGGGGCGGCCGCTGTGGGCCCGGGAGCTGGCCGCCTTCCGGCTGGGCGTCGCGGGGGACCGGCGCGCCTTCGAGGCGCTCGTCCTGCTGCTCAACCACCGCGATCCGCCGCGCTGTGCCGACGCCGCCCGTGCCCTGGTCCGGCTCGGCGACCCCCGGACCGCCCGTGCGGCGGCGGCCCTCGCCACCAATGAACTGCGGGTCGCCTACGCCCTGCATCCCGTCCGCCTCCTGGTGGAGCTGCGGGCGCCGGAGTCGGTGCCCGCGCTGATCACGACCCTCCGCAGGCGCCTGACACCGCACGACCCCTACCGGCGTGTGGCTCTCGCCTGTGTGGAGGGTCTCGGCGCGCTCGGCGACGCCCGCGCCCGGCCCGTCCTGAGCGACGCCCTCGCCCATCCGGCGCTCGCCGAGGCGGCCGTGCACGCGCTGGCCCGGATTCCCCGGCAGCGCTGACGTGCCGGTGCCGGCCCGTCGGTGCTGACTTACCGTCAACAGCGTTTTATCGCCAATTAGTTCGAGATTTGAATACCCGTTCGAGGGGAAGATCGCCTTCCGCCGAAATCCGGCTCGGTGTGCCCGCAGGGCTGCTGCCGAACTGACCGCGGACAAGGCCGGACCGTTCCGGCTACGGAGGGTGAGAGACAGTGACCAGTGCGCAACTCCCGGACGAGATGGACGAGATATCCGACCTGGCCCTACGTCAAGACCCGGTAAAAACGTTCGGCGGATTCCTGGAGGAGAAGTGGACGGCGGTCTGCCGCGGGCTCGGCATCGACCCGTGGCAGACGGAGACCGTCCTCGGGGACCTGCGCGAGGTCCTCCACCCCTGGGGCGCGCGGCCCGTCGGGACGCGCTGCGAACCGCCCTCGTTCGTCTCGGCCGACGGCTTCCCCGCGGAACTCTCGGTCAGCTGGAAGGCCGGCCGGCCCGAGGTCCGCATCCTCTTCGAGTCGCTCGGCTCCGACGGCACCCCGCTCGGCTGCCAGGAGGCCGGCCGGGCACTGACGCGCCGGCTCGCCGGGAGCCCCGGGACGGACATCGCGCGCTACCTGAGCATCGAGGACCTGTTCCTCACGTCCGACCCCGAACGCTACCGGGCCACCCTCTGGCACTCCCTGGCCTGGAGACCGGGACACCGGCCCCACTACAAGGTCTACCTCAACCCGCAGGTCAACGGCCTGGACCGGGCGTACGAGGTGATGGCCGAGGCCATGCACCGGCTGGGCCTGGCGGACGCCTGGCGGCCGGTGGCCGAACGCGGGCGGGAACTCGCCAAGCAGGGCCACGAACTGGAGCTCATGGCCCTCGACCTGGACGCCGGCAGTACCTCCCGCGTCAAGGTCTACTACCGGCACCTGCCGATGGAGACGGAGGAACTGGACGCGGTGGCGGCCCTGGCCCACCGCCACGAGCCCGAACGGGCGGCCCGCGCGCGGTCCGTCATCTACGGGCGGGACGGCGGCACCGTCAGCAACGAGCCGATGACCTGCCTGGCGTTCCGCGAGGGCACGCCCGGCCCCGAGGAGGCCAACCTCTATCTGCGCCTGCCGGACAACACCCGCGACGACACGGAGGCGGCCGCGCGCGTCGCCCGGCTCATGGACCTGGAGGGGGTCGACCCCCGTCCGCTCGCCGGCGTCCTGCGGGAACTGGGGGCGGGCGGACCGGGGGTCACCGGCATGCTCCAGGAGCTGTGCAGCTACCGGACGATCTCGCCGCGGACGCCCGCGGACATCGGGCTGTACCTGCGGTTCAGCACGTACGCCGGGCGCGAGGCGGGCCTCCCGGCCTGACCCCGGAGCGCCCCGTCCGAGTGAGGTGACGGTCCTTCAGGGCCCCTCCGGACCGGCGCAACGGCTCCGTGCGGTCAACGGCGACCTCGCGGAGCCCTCACGGCGAACTCGCGGAACCGTCGCGGCGACCTCGCGGAACCGTCGCGCAACCCTGCTCAGCCGCGGAAGCCCAGCAGCCCGTGCAGGACCGAGCCGTGGGCCGCTCGTGAGGCGACCTTGCCGGTCAGCGGCTCGGGGTCGGGCTGGGCCCGGCACGTCGCGTCGACCGAGCCGATGCCGCGCGGGACCGTGCCGTCCGTCAGATAGGCCGCCAGGTGCCGGTCGAGGCAGCTGTTCCCGCTCAGCGTGATGCCGTGGTTCCCGCCGCCCTGCTCGACCACGAGGCGGGAACCGCGCAGCAGGGCGTGGACCAGGGCACCGCCCTCGTACGGGGTGGCCGCGTCGTCCGTCGCCTGGAACAGCAGGGCGGGCGGCAGGGCGCCGTTGGCGATGTTCACCGGGCCCCGCGCGCGGGTCGGCCAGAACGCGCACGGCGCGTTGTACCAGGCGTTGTTCCAGGCCATGAACGGCGCCTTGCGGTACGTCGCCCAGTTGTCCGAGCGCCACTGCGACCAGTCGTGCGGCCAGTGGGCGTCCCGGCACTGCACCGCGGCGTAGACGCTGTACCCGTTGTCCCCGGCGGCGTCCACGGCACCGAAGTTCTGGTACGCCCGCACCAGCGGACCGGTGTCCTCGTCGTTGACGTACGCCGCGAACGCCTGGGCCAGGTGCGGCCAGTAGCCGTTGTAGTAGCCGCCCGGCAGGAAGGTGTCCTCCAGCTCCGCGGCGCCCACCGTGCCCCCGGCCGGCCTGCGGGCGAGCGCCGCCCGCATCGCGTACCACTTCGCCTCGACCTCGTCCGGGTCGCTCCCGAGCCGGTAGGTGGCGTCGTACCGGGCGATCCACGCCATCAGCGCGCGGTGCCGGTCGTTGAACGCGAGGTCCTGGGTCAGGTTGTCGTCGTACCAGACACCGGTGGGGTCGACGACGGAGTCGAGGACCAGGCGCCGCACCCGCTGCGGGTACAGCTTGGCGTAGACCGCGCCGAGGTAGGTGCCGTACGAGTAGCCGAAGTAGTTCAGCCGCGGCGCGCCGGTGGCGGCGCGGATCGCGTCCATGTCGCGCACGGTGCTGATCGTGTCGATGTACGGCAGCACGCGCGCGTACTTCCTGCCGCACGCCTCGGCGAAGGACCGCGCCCGCGCCAGGTTCGCCTTCTCGACCGCCTCGGCGGCCGGCACGGAGTCCGGGCGCACGGGGGCGAAGTGGCCGGGGGCGCAGTCCAGCGCGGGCGTGCTCCTGCCCACCCCGCGCGGGTCGAAGCCGATGACGTCGTACTGCGCCGCGACCGCCTTCGGCAGCGCGGAGGCGACGAAACCGGCGAGGGACAGACCGCGGCCACCGGGCCCGCCGGGGTTGACCAGCAGCGGACCCTGGTACGTCGTCGCCGTGTGCGGGACCCGGGAGAGCGCCAGGGTGATCCGCTCCCCGTCCGGGTCGTCGTGGTCGAGCGGCACCTTCAGCGACGCGCACTGCAGCGTCGGCTGGTCGGCGGTGGCGCACTTCTTCCAGGTGAGCTGCGTCGCCCGGGCGGCGGCCGGGGGCGCCGGGGCCGCCCCGGCCGGTACGGCCGTGACGGTCCCGGCCAGGACGACGGCGGTGGCGCACAGCACGGCTGCGCGAGTGTTCAAGAAAGTCCTCCCAGGACGGAGGGGGGCCTCGAAGCGGCCGGGCCGCGTGGCTCACGGCCCTCGCGGCATCGTCCCGGAAAGATCGTCCGGAGATACGTACCGCCGGGCGATTTGACCCGTTCGGGCGCGCGATGCGCCCGGACGCGCTCAGATCAGGGTGAGCTGGGTCGGCCCGGACTCGTCCTCCGCGAGCCCGTGCTCCTCCTGCTCCGGCGGCCGGATGCGGCGCGGCATCCCCGCGGGCGCCGGCCCGATGCCGTACTCCTGGGCCAGTTCGTGCACCTGGCGGGTGATCCGGCGCTGGTACCACGTGGGGGCGTACGCGCCGTCGGCGTACAACCGCTCGTAGCGACGCACCAGGTGCGGGTGGTGCTGGGTGAGCCAGGCCATGAACCACTCGCGCGCCCCGGGCCGCAGATGCAGCACGAGCGGGGTGACGGAGGTCGCCCCCGCCGCCGCGATCGCCCGCACGGTGGCCCGCAGCTGCGCCGGTTCGTCGGACAGGAACGGGATCACCGGCGCCATCAGCACCCCGGTGCCCAGACCGTGCGCGGTGAGGGTCCTGACGACGTCCAGCCGCCGCTCGGGCGCCGGGGTGCCCGGCTCCACGGTCCGCCACAGCTCGGTGTCGGTGAACCCCACCGAGACGGAGAGGCCGACGTCGGTCACCGCGGCGGACTGCTTCAGCAGCTCCAGGTCGCGCAGGATCAGCGTGCCCTTGGTCAGGATCGAGTAGGGGTTCGCCCGGTCGCGCAGGGCGGCCAGGATGCCGGGCATCAGCCGGTAGCGGCCCTCCGCGCGCTGGTAGCAGTCGACGTTGGTGCCCATCGCCACGTGGTCCCCGTGCCAGCGCGGCGAGGCCAGCTGGCGGCGCAGCACCTCGGGCGCGTTCACCTTGACGACTATCTGGGTGTCGAAGCCGATCCCGGTGTCCAGGTCCAGATAGCTGTGCGTCTTGCGCGCGAAGCAGTAGACACATGCGTGCGTGCAGCCGCGGTAGGGGTTCACGGTCCACTCGAACGGCATCCGCGAGGCGCCCGGCACCCGGTTGAGGACCGTGCGGGCCCGGACCTCGTGGAACGTGATGCCGGCGAACTCGGGCGTGTCGAACGTACGGGTCGTGACCGCGTCCGCGCCGAACAGCGCGGCTTCGGCCGGGCGGTCGTGGCGGGACTCCGGGGCGAGATTCTCCCAGCGCATGACGCCTCCTCCGTAGCACTGCCCTGCACCTGCACCCACAATAGAACATCTGTTCCCATGATCGTGCGAACGGGCGTCTGCCTCGGCGTTTCGCGCACCCCGTGATCGTTTCCCCCACCCCGATTTGGGCGGCCGTGGAGCGGGGTGGTTGGCTTGCCCTGCCCGGGAACCCCGAGCAATCCTGAGCAACACGGACCTGGAGGAACTTCATGGCGCAGGTCGAGGCCACCACCGAGCGGGTCGTCGCGGCGGACCCCGACAAGGTGTTCGACACGCTGGCCGACTACACCGGCACGCGCGCGAACCTGCTGCCCGCCCACTTCAGCGAGTACGAGGTGCGCGAGGGCGGCGACGGCGAGGGCACCCTCGTCCACTGGAGGCTCCAGGCCACCAGCAAGCGCGTCCGCGACTGCCTCCTGGAGGTCACCGAGCCCACCGACGGCGAACTGGTGGAGAAGGACCGCAACTCCTCCATGGTCACCGTCTGGCGCGTCACCCCGGCCGGCGAGGGCAAGGCCCGCGTGGTCGTCACCTCCACCTGGAAGGGCGCCGGCGGCATCGGCGGCTTCTTCGAGCGGACCTTCGCGCCCAAGGGCCTCGCCCGGATCTACGACGAGATCCTCGTCAAGCTCGCCGCCGAGGTCGAGAAGTAGCCGCCCCCCGGGCGACGGCCGCCCGTTGACCCCTCACCGGTGCGGGTGCCCCGTGCCCGCGACCGGGACGGCGCCGCCACCCCGCGCACCTGCCCCGAGTTCCCCCTGCATGCCGGAACCGTGCGGCAGGTGCGACGAGGGGGGGCGGCCCCACCACACGGGTGCGGCGCCCCCCGCCGTCCGCCAGAGGCGGCCCTCGGCTGTGAGCCCCCGCCTTCCGGCCGGTGCGCCCTCCCGGTCACCGGCCCCCGCCTTCCGGTCGTCCGCCCTCCCCGTCACCGTCACGGCCTCCCCGGAGACCACCGGCCACCCGCCCGCCGCCACCGTACTGAAGGCCACCGGCGGCGCCCGCGCCGCACCCGGCCCGCGCCTCGGCCACCAGGACCGACCGGACCGCGCGCCCCGCGGCGTACCCCGGCGCGCTCCGGTGAAACCAATTACAGAATTGCCGCACATCCCGACCTGCGCGCGCCGTACGGTTGTTGCTGCGGACAGATCTTGCACAGCTCTGGGGAGAGAGGGCCTGGGCCATGGACCGTGGCACCGAGAGGGACGCACCTCCCAGCCGCGGAGCGCACAGCGCGGCGGCGGACGACACCGCCGATCCCGGACGCGTCCCCCTGGCCGTGGTCGTCGTCGACCGCGACGGCCTCATCTCCCACTGGAGCACCGGCGCACGCCGGCTCTTCGGCGTCGCCAAGGAGGAGGCGATCGGCGCGCCCGCCATCGATCTGCTCCCCGTCTCCGGCGCCCTCCCCGAACCCGAGGACACCTACGGCGAGTACGGCGCCTACGACGGCCTGGGACCGGGCCTGGACTCCTCCCTCGACCAGGGCCTCGGCTACCCCGCCGCCGGACGCGCCCGCCTCACCGTCCCCGGACACGACCGCGAGCGCGCCGACGTCCTGTGGTGGGCCTACCCGCTGGTCGGCCCCGGCCGCGAACGGCTCCTGGTGCTCGCCGCCGACGCCACCGCCGTACTGCGCCCCGAGCCGAGCGCCCCGGAGTCCCCCTCCTCGGCCGCCGCCGTGGCCGTCGAACGCATCGCGCCCGGCTTCGCCCTGCACACCGACTTCCCCGGCGCCGAGGAACTCGCCCGCCGGCTCCCCGACATCCTGCCCAGCATGAGCGTCGGCGAGAGCGCCCGCATCGTCGCCCAGGTCCTCGAACTCGGGTACCCCGTCCTGGAGTTCAGTCAGAACGACCGGGTCCCGGTCACTCCCGACTGGGGCGTCGCCCGCCGCGCCGAACGCAAGGCCCGCCGGGAGCGGGCGGCCCGCGCCGCCGCCGCGGGCCTGCCCCTGCCCGACGACGCCGCCGACGACGGCGAGGACCTCGAACACGCCGCCGTCCGCGAACGCCTGGAGTTCCTCAACGAGGTCAGCGGACGCATCGGAACCTCCCTGGACCTCTCCCGCACCATCATCGAGGTCAGCAAGGCCGTCGTCCCCCGCTTCACCGACGTCGCCGGCACCTACCTGCGCGAACAGGTCGTCGCCGGCGAGGGCTTCCCCGACGGTGTGCCCGACACCCGCACCATGTGGCACCGGGTCGCCGTCGAACACACCGACGAACCCGGCCGCTGGGACGACGTCGTCCCCGTCGGCGAGGCGATGCCCTTCCCCGCCCACACCCCGTTCTTCCAGTGCATGACCACCGGGCAGCCCGTCCTCGTGCCGCGCATCAGCGAGCAGATGGGCCACGCCATCGCCGCACAGTTCGAGAAACGCGACATCCGGCCCCTCATCACCGGCCGCTCCATGCTCGTCGTCCCGCTCAAGGCCCGCAACGTCGTCCTCGGCTTCATGGTCCTGCTGCGCCACCCCGAGCGCGTCGAGTTCAACGACATGGACCGGGTCACCGGCGCCGAACTCGCCGCCCGAGCGGGCCTCGTCCTAGACAACGCCCGGATGTACACCTACCAGGAGTCCGTCGCCGAGACCCTCCAGGACAGCATGCTGCCGCACATCCCGCCGCGCATGGCGGGCTGCGACATCGCCACCCGCTATCTGCCCGGCACCCTCCTCGGCCGGGTCGGCGGCGACTGGTTCGACTCCGTGAAACTCCCCGGCGCCCGCACCGCGCTGGTCGTCGGCGACGTCATGGGCCACGGCCTCAACTCGGCCGCCATGATGGGCCAGTTGCGCACCGCCGTACAGACCATGGCGGCCCTCGACCTGCCGCCCGCCCGGCTCCTGCGCAACCTCGACGACCTCGCCCAGCGCCTCGGCGACAGCTACCTCGCGACCTGTCTGTACGCGGTCTACGACCCGATCGCGGGCGAACTCCACCTCGCCAACGCCGGCCACATCCCGCCGGTGCTGGTCCGCGCGGAGGACGGCCGCACCGAACTCCTCGACCTGCCCACCGGTGCCCCCATCGGCGTCGGCGGCGTGCCCTTCGAGACGGTCACCGTGCGGGTGGAGCCCGGCGACCGGCTCGTGATGTGCACCGACGGCCTGGTGGAGGTGCGCGGCGAGGACATCGGCGTGGGCCTGGCGACCCTGTGCGAGTCCGCCGCCCACCCCGCCGCCTCCATGGACGACGCCTGCGACACCATCATCCGCGCCCTCGCCGCGACCTTCACCGAAGCGGGCCACGGCGACCGCAAGGACGACGTCGCCCTGCTGATGGCCCGCCTCAACGGCATCGAACCCGACGACGTCGCCGAATGGCGCTTCGCCCTCGACCCGGCGGAGGTCCCGCGGGCCCGCGCGGCCGTCCGCGAACAACTCCACGACTGGGGGCTCGCGAAACTGGCGTACGTCGCGGAGCTGATGGTCGGCGAACTGGTCACCAATGCCGTACGGCACTCCCATCGGCTGCCCGTCGCCCTGCGGCTGGTGCGCGGCGAGACGCTGCTGTGCGAGGTGGACGACGACGACCACGACCTGCCGACCCTGCTGAGCGCCGGGCCCGAGGACGAAGCCGGACGCGGACTGCGCGTGGTGAGCACCCTGGCCCGTGAGTGGGGGACCAGCCGCACCGGCGCCGGCAAGTCGGTGTGGTTCGAACTCACCCTGCCGCGGCGCTGAACAACTCCCCCTCCGCAGAGGCGCGTTGCGGGTGTGCACCGGGCGTGCCGGAACCGCGCGTCCTGCTTGTGACGACAACCCGGGCGCGGTAGACCGTACTCGCCCGTCACTCATGACGGATCGGCGCCGCACCCTGGGGAGTTGGGATGAGCGTGACGACGCGATACCGGGAGGCCTGGGAGGGCTTCTGGCACGAGGCCCCCGATGACACCGGCGCGGTGTTCTGGGACGCGGACCCGAAGGTGACCGCGGCCCCTCACCTCGCCCTGTTCGAGCCGTACGTCACCGACACCGCCCTGCCGTTGATCGACCTCGGCTGCGGCAACGGCACCCAGACCCGCTTCCTCGCCGACCGCTTCCCGCAGGTCCTCGGCGTCGACCTGGCCGCCGCCGCCCTCGACCACGCCCGCCAGGCCGACCCCGAGGGCCGTGCCCGGTACCGGCTGCTGGACGCCGCCGAACGGGGCGCCGCCGAGGCCCTGCACACCGAACTCGGCGACGCCCACGTCTATATGCGGGGCGTCCTGCACCAGTGCGAGCCGGCCGACCGGCAGCCCCTCGCCGACGGGATCGCCGTGCTGCTCGGCGAGCGGGGCCGGGTCTTCCTCGTCGAACCGTCCGAGGCGGCCGGCGCGGTCCTCGGCGGCCTCGCCCACGGCCCGGCGGGCCCGCCCCCGAAGCTCGCCCCGATCTTCCGCCACGGCATAGCGCCCGGCGAGGTCGCCGACGCCGCCGTGCCGGCCCACCTGGAGGCGGCCGGCCTCACCGTTCTCGCGAGCGGCCGCCTCCCGCTGATCACCACCGAGTACAGCGCGGACGGCACGCTGATAGAACTGCCGTCGAACTGGCTGGTGGCCGGCCGGGCGACCTGACCCCCGGGCCGCGCCGGGCGGGCCCGCCAGTGCGGGTTCCGGTCGGGTGGTGGAACCGGTCAGGGCGGTGTCCCGCCAGGGGGCCGTCCGGCCGTCGGGCCGGGTCAGGTCGTGAGCCGGGCCAGTGTCTCCTCGAAGGGCAGCGCGTCCCGGCCCGGCCGGTTGTGGGGCAGCCGGGCGAGGAGCGCGGCCATGCCGCAGGTGCCGGTCGCGCCGGAGAACACCAGTCCCGCGCCGATCAGCCCCGACAGCCAGTGGGCCGCCGGCAGGGCCAGGCCCGCCAGGAACCCGGCGACGACCAGGGAGCCCGCGGCCAGCCGCACCTGGCGGTCCATCGGCCACGGGGTACGGGCGCCCGCCCGCCGCTCCAGCGGATGCCCCGCCGCGGCCCACGCCCCGGTGCCGCCCTCCAGCGTGGCCGCCGGGGCCCCGAGGTCGGCGAGCCGGGCACAGCCCTGCGCGGATCGGGCCCCGGAGGCGCACACGAGCAGCAGGGGGCGTCGGCCGGCCGCCGCCCTCAGCGCGGCCGAGGCCTCGTCGAGCCGGTCCAGCGGCACGTTGTGCGCGCCGGGCAGATGACCCGAGGCGTACTCGCCGGGTGTGCGTACGTCCACCACGGTGAACGCGTCGAGCCGGGCGGCCGCCTCTGCGATGGTCAGCGCGGCCGGGACGGCCGGGGTGGTGTGCGAGAAGTGCACGGAACAGAACCTTTCTCAGGGGTGTTGTCCCGCACGGGTAGGATACCCGCGGGGGTATGAAGGAGGAGAAAACGTGCAACTCGACATGTCGGCCGAGGAGCTGAAGTCCGCGCTCAACCGGCTGCGCCGCGCCCAGGGGCAGCTCGCCGGCGTGATCCGGATGATCGAGGAGGGCCGGGACTGCGAGGACGTCATCACCCAGCTCGCCGCGGTCTCCCGGGCCCTGGACCGGGCCGGCTTCGCGATCATCGCCACGGGCCTGGAGCAGTGCATGACCAGCGAGGACCCGGAGGTACGGGACTCCGTCCAGATGCGCGCCCGCCTGGAGAAACTGTTCCTGTCGCTGGCCTGAGCGGCCGTGACCCCGGGAGGAGCGGTGGCTCCAGGGGTCACCACACGGCCGTCAGGCCCATCCCCGCCGCGACGGTGAGCAGCACCGCCCCGAAGACCCGCTGGAGGGCGGCGGGGGAGACCCGCGCGGCGAGCCGCCGCCCGTCCCACGCCCCCAGCACCGCCGTGGCGAGGAACGGCGTGATCAGGGCCCAGTCCAGCCCGCTCGCGGTGTGGGCGCGCGCCGCGAGGGCCACCACCGCGTTGGCGACGATCACCAGCAGACTCGTCCCCACGGCGGCACCCATGGGCACGGCCAGCACACCCACCAGCGCCGGCACGGCGAGGAACCCGCCGCCGACCCCGAGAAACCCGGTCACCGCGCCGAGACCCGCCCCCGCCCCGGCCGCCCGGGCCGCCGAGACCGACGTACGCGCCCGGGGCGCGCCGCGCCGCAGCATCCGTACCGCCGCCACGGCGGCCAGCACCGCGAACATCGCGGTGAGCACCGCCTGCGGTATCCGCGCGGAGAGGGCGCCGGCCGCCGCGGCGGGCAGCACACCCGCCGCCGAGAACAGCAGCCCCGCCCGCCAGCGCACCGCCCCCGCACGCGCGTGGGCCACCAGCGCGGTGACCGAGGTGACGATCACGATGACCAGGCTCGCGGTGGTCGCCGAAGCCGGGTCGAAACCCAGCAGGTAGATCAGCGCCGGTACGGTCAGGATGCTGCCGCCCGCCCCCAGCGCGCCCAGGGCCGCACCGACCAGGGCCCCGGCGAGCAGCGCCGCCGCGAACGCGCTCACCGCACGGTCCCGGCGGCCCCGCGCGCGCTCTCGACGGGCAGCCCCAGGGCGGCCCACTCCCGCATCCCGCCGACCATGTCCGGCACGGACACACCGCGCGCGGCCAGCAGCTCGGCCGCCTGCCGCGAGCGGTTGCCGGACCGGCAGACCAGCACCGGGTCCCGGCCGTCCGGCAGCCCCGCCGCTCCGTCCGCCAGAACGGACAGCGGCAGGTGGACGGCGCCGGGCGCGTGACCGGCGGCGAACTGTCGCGGGAGTCGCTGCCGGGGCGAGAGGGGGGCCGCCCACTAGGCTCGGCAGCCCGCAGCGCGAAAGGAACCGGACGTGAAGATCCTGATCAGCGCCGACATGGAGGGCGCCACCGGCGTCACCTGGCCGGCCGACGTGCTGCCGGGGACCCCGCAGTGGGAACGGTGCCGGCCGATGTTCACCTCCGACGTCAACGCGGCCGCCCTCGGCTTCTTCGACGGCGGCGCCGACGAGGTCGTCGTCAACGAGGCCCACTGGACCATGCGCAACCTCCTCCTCGAACGCCTCGACGACCGCGTCGAGATGCTCACCGGCCGGCACAAGTCCCTCTCCATGGTGGAAGGCGTCCAGCACGGCGACATCGACGGCATCGCCTTCGTCGGCTACCACGCCGGCGCCGGCACGGAGGGCGTCCTCGCCCACACCTACCTCGCCAACTCCCTCACCGGCGTCTGGCTGAACGACGTACGCGCCAGCGAGGGCCTCCTCAACGCCCGCGTCGCCGCCGAGTACGGCGTCCCCGTCGTCCTGGTCACCGGCGACGACGTCGCCTGCGAGGACGCCCTCGGCTACGCCCCCGAGGCACTGAAGGTGGCCGTCAAGGACCACGTCTCCCGCTACGCCGCCGTGTGCCGGACGCCGGCCCGCACCGCCGCCGACATCCGCGCCGCGGCCAAGGAGGCGGCGGCCCTCGCCGTACGGCGGGATCCGGTCGACGGCGGACTGTACACGGTCGCCGTCGAGGTCGACGCCGAACACCTCGCCCTCGCCGCCACCGTCGTACCGGGCGTACGGCGCACCGGCGAACGTAGGATCGCGTACACCAGCGGCACGATGTACGAGTGCATCCGCACCTTCAAGGCGGTCACCACCGTCGTCTCGGCCGCGATCGAGGAGCAGTACGGCTGAGCGGCTCTACGGCAGACCGCAGACCGGCACACCGGCAGAACGGCAGTTCGGCAGAACGGCAGGGCGGCACGGCGGCAGGCCGTACAGCGGGAACAGGAGCGGGATGACAGACGCGCAGGCCGGGGACGAGGTCGTCCGGTTCACCTCCGACCTCATCCGCATCGACACCACCAACCGGGGCGGCGGCGACTGCCGCGAACGGCCCGCCGCCGAGTACACGGCCGCACAGCTGGCCGACGCCGGCCTCGAACCCGTCCTCCTCGAACGCACCCCCGGCCGCACCAACGTCGTCGCGCGCGTCGAGGGCACCGACCCCTCGGCCGACGCCCTGCTCCTGCACGGCCACCTCGACGTCGTCCCCGCCGAGGCCGCCGACTGGAGCGTTCACCCCTTCTCCGGCGAGGTCCGCGACGGGGTGGTGTGGGGCCGCGGCGCCGTCGACATGAAGAACATGGACGCGATGATCCTCGCCGTGGTGCGCGCCTGGGCCCGGCAGGGCGTACGCCCCCGCCGCGACATCGTCCTCGCCTTCACCGCCGACGAGGAGGCCGACGCCGAGGACGGCGCCGGATTCCTCGCCGAGCGGCACGCCGCCCTCTTCGAGGGCTGCACCGAGGCCGTCGGCGAGTCCGGCGCCTTCACCTTCCACGACGGCGCCGGCCGCGAGATCTACCCCATCGCGGCGGGCGAGCGCGGCACCGGCTGGCTCCGCCTCACCGCGCGCGGCCGCGCCGGACACGGCTCCAAGGTCAACCGGGAGAACGCCGTCACCCGCCTCGCCGCCGCCGTCACCCGCATCGGCGAGCACGCGTGGCCGCTGCGCCTCACCCCCACCGTCCGCGCCGCCCTCACCGAACTCGCCGCCGTCTACGGCCTGGAGAGCGCCCTCGACGACCCCGACGCCGTGGACATCCTGCTGGCCAAGCTCGGCCCGGCCGCCTCCCTCGTCGAGGCGACGGTCCGCAACAGCGCCAACCCCACCATGCTGGAAGCCGGTTACAAGCTCAACGTCATCCCCGGCGAGGCCGTCGCCCATGTCGACGGACGCTATCTCCCGGGCACCGAGGACGAGTTCGCCGCCACCCTCGACGAACTCACCGGCCCCGACGTCGACTGGGAGTTCCGCCACCGCTCGGTCGCCCTCCAGGCGCCCGTCGACGCCCCCCTCTTCGCCAAGATGCGGGCCGCCGTACGGGAGTTCGCGCCCGAAGGGCACGTCGTGCCGTACTGCATGTCCGGCGGAACCGACGCCAAGCAGTTCTCCCGCCTCGGCATCGACGCCGCCTACGGTTTCGCCCCGCTGAGGCTGCCCGAGGGCTTCGACTACCAGGCCCTCTTCCACGGCGTCGACGAACGCGTCCCCGTCGACGCCCTGCACTTCGGCGTCCGCGTCCTCGACCGGTTCCTGCGCACGGCCTAGACGAGCGGGGAGACGTGCAGATCCTGCCCTACGGTTCCTGGCCCTCGCCCATCGACGCCCGGCTCGCCGCCGCCCACGACGGGCGGCCCGAGTACGTCGGCTTCGTCGGCGACGAGGTGTGGTGGACCGCGCCCCGCCCCACCGAGGACGGCCGCCGCACCCTCGTCCGCCGCCACCCCGACGGCACCGAGGAGTCGCTGCTGCCCGCGCCGTGGAACGTCCGCAGCCGCGTCCACGAGTACGGCGGCCACCCCTGGGCGGCCGTCCCCCTCCCCGACGGCCCGCTGCTGGTCTTCGTCCACCACACCGACCAACGTCTGTACGTCCGCCGCCCCGGCGACGAGCCGCGCCCGTTGACGCCCCGTTCGGTCCTCGGCGGCGGACTGCGCTGGGCGGAACCCCTGTTGCTCCTGGACCGGGGCGAAGTCTGGTGCGTGCTGGAGGAGTTCACCGGCCCCGCCCCCACCGACGTCCGTCGTCTCCTGGCCGCCGTCCCCCTCGACGGCTCGGCCGCCGACGACCGCGGCGCCGTCCGCGAGCTCACCGACGACCGCCACCGCTTCCTCACCGGCCCCCGACTCTCGCCCGACGGCCGGCACGCCGCCTGGCTGGTCTGGGACCACCCCCGGATGCCCTGGGACGGCACCGAGGTGATCGTCGCCGAGGTCACCCCGGACGGAACCCTGGCCGGGGCACGGGTGGTGGCGGGCGGCCCGGAGGAGTCGATCGCCCAGGTGGACTGGCAGCGGCCGACGGGCGACGGAATGGGGTCCACGGTCGACGGTGTCCGGTCCGCACGCGGCGGGATGCAATCCGCGGTCGACGATGTCCCGTCCATGGCCGACGGTATGCAGTCCACCGCCGACCGCACACGGCATCCCGGCGACCCCGACCAGTCTCCCGGCGACCGCCTCCTGTACGTGAGCGACCGCACCGGCTGGTGGAACCTCTACCGCGACCACGCACCCCTCTGCCCCCGCGAGGAGGAGTTCGGCGGCGCCCTGTGGAAGCTCGGCCTGCGCTGGTTCGCCCCGCTGGACAACGGGCTCGTCGCCGTCGTGCACGGCCGGGGCACCACCGCGCTCGGCGTTCTCGACCCGGAGACCGGGGAGCTGGTCGACGCGGCGGGGCCGTGGACGGAGTTCGCCTCCACCCTGGCCGTGCGCGGGGACCGGGTGGTCGCGGTGGCGGCCAGCCCGAGGACCGGCTACGAGGTGGTGGAACTGGACGCCCGCACCGGGCGGGCCCGGGTGATCGGGGGCGCGCACGCGGACGCGGTGGATCCGGTGTACTACCCCGAGCCCCAGATCCGCACCTTCGCCGGCCCCGACGGGCGGGAGGTCCACGCCCACGTCTACCCCCCGCACCACCCTGCCTGCGCGGCCCCGGGGCACGAGCTGCCGCCCTACGTGGTGTGGGCGCACGGCGGCCCCACCGACCGGACCCCGCTGGTGCTGGATCTGGAGATCGCCTACTTCACCTCCCGGGGCATCGGGGTCGCCGAGGTCGACTACGGCGGGTCGACCGGATACGGGCGGGAGTACCGGGAGCGGCTGCGCGAGCAGTGGGGAGTGGTCGACGTCGAGGACTGTGCGGCCGTGGCCCGGGCGCTCGCCGACGAGGGCACCGCCGACCGGGCCCGGCTGGCGGTCCGCGGCGGCAGCGCCGGCGGCTGGACCGCCGCCGCCTCGCTGACCGGCACCGGGGTGTATGCGTGCGCCACCATCCGGTATCCCGTGCTGGACCTGGTGGGCTGGGCGGCCGGTGGCACCCACGACCTGGAGTCCCGTTACCCGGATTCCCTGGTCGGGCCGCTCGCCGAGGTGCCCGCCCGCTACACCGAGCGCTCGCCCGTCGAGCACGCCGAGCGGATCACCGTACCGTTTCTGCTGTTGCAGGGCCTGGACGACGTGATCTGCCCGCCGGAGCAGTGCGAACGGTTCCTGGCCCGGCTGGCGGGGCGGCGGGTGCCGTACGCCTATCTCGCGTTCGAGGGCGAGGGGCACGGTTTCCGGCGGGCGGAGACCACCGTGCGGGCGCTGGAGGCCGAGCTGTCCCTGTACGCTCAGGTGTTCGGGCTGCGCCCGCCCGGCATCCCCACCCTGGAGTTCACGCAGTGAAGGACCTCGTACGGCCGTCCCGGCTGGCCCCCGGCGCCCGGGTGGCCGTCGTCGCCCCCAGCGGACCGGTGGCGGAGGAGCGGCTCCAGGCCGGGCTCGACCTGCTGCGCGGCTGGGACCTCGACCCCGTGGCCGCACCCCACGTCCTGGACCGTCACCCGGACCTCGGCCACCTCGCGGGCACCGACGCCGACCGGGCCGCCGATCTGCAGCGGGCCTGGTGCGACCCGTCCGTGGACGCCGTGCTGTGCGCCCGCGGCGGCTACGGCGCCCAGCGTGTCGTCGACCTGCTGGACTGGGACGCGATGCGGGCGGCCGGGCCGAAGGCGTTCGTCGGGTTCAGCGACAGCACCACGCTCCACGAGGCGTTCGCGGTCCGCCTCGGCCTGGTCACGCTCTACGGCCCGGTCGCCGCCGGCATCGACTTCGTCAAGAACGCCCGCGCCCAGGACCACCTCAGGGCCACCCTCCTCGCCCCCGAGACCGTCCGCACCCTCACCTCCGCCACCCCCGGCGGAGCCCTCGCCCCCGGCCGGGCCCGGGGCGTCACCCTCGGCGGCTGTCTCACCCTCCTCGCCACCGGACTCGGCACCCCGCACACCAGGACCGGCGCGCGCGGCGGACTGCTGCTCGTCGAGGACGTCGCCGAGCCGCCGTACGCGGTGGACCGCGCGCTCACCCAGCTGCTGCGCACCGGATGGCTGGACGGTGTCGCCGGGATCGCGCTCGGCTCCTGGGACCGCTGCGGGCCGTACGAGGAGCTGCGGCCGGTGTTCGCCGACCGGCTCGGCGGGCTCGGTGTGCCCGTCGTCGAGGAACTCGGCTTCGGGCACTGCGAGGGCGCGCTGACCGTGCCCTTCGGGGTGGGCGCCGAGCTCGACGCGGACGCCGGCACCCTCACCCTGGACGCGCCGGCCCTGCGCTGACGTGCGGGGCGGCCGTTCCCGGCCCACCCTGGACGTATGACCGCGAAGACCACGAAGACCGCGAAGACGGGGAAGTCCGGGAAGGCCTCGGGGACCCACCGCGGTTCCGGTGGCTGGCGCGCGTCGCTGACGGCCGGCCGGGTCACCGTGCTCGTGCTCGCCGCGCTCACTCTGGTCTTCATCTTCGAGAACACGCAGGAGACGAAGATCAGACTGCTGATCCCCGAGGTGACCATGCCGCTGTGGGCGGCGCTGCTCGCCACCGGGCTGATCGGCGCGCTGTGCGGGGCGTACTTCTGTCTGGGCCGCCGTCGTCGCTGACCGGCCGTAGGCTGACGGGATGCCGCACACCGCCTCCCGTCACCTCGCCGAGGGCCCCCGCGTGGGGATACGCCACTTCACCTACGCCGACGGCGCCGAGTTCACCGCGCGGGTCCGGGAGAGCGAGGACCTGCACCGGCCGTGGCTGTTCCCGCCGGCCACCCGCGAGGCGTACGACGCCTACGCGGGACGTCTCATCGAGGACCCCACGAAGGCGGGCTTCCTCGTGTGCGAGAAGGCGCAGGCCGGGGCCGTCGCCGGGTTCGTCAACATCAACAACATCGTGCACGGCGGCTTCCAGTGCGGTGCGCTCGGATACGGCGCCTTCGCGCACGCGGCCGGCCGGGGGCTGATGCGCGAGGGGCTCGACCTGGTGATCGGGTACGCGTTCGGGCCGATGCGCCTGCACCGGCTGGAGATCAACGTGCAGCCGGGGAACGCCGCCTCGATCGCCCTCGCCCGGGCGTGCGGGTTCCGGCTGGAGGGGTTCTCCCCGAAGATGATCCACGTCGACGGGGAGTGGCGCGACCACGAACGGTGGGCGCTCACCGCCGAGATGCGGACTTCCGGTTGATCTTCATGGTGTCGAGGTCCGTCACCGTCGACCTCAGCCCGGCGAACCCGTAGCCGAGCTCCCGCAGGGCCGTCTCCGCCCGGTCCTCGGCGAGCGCGCCCGCCATCTCCGCGCTGTCCGCCGGGTCGGACACCACCACGAACCGCATCGAGAAGTGCTTCAGCGGCCGAGGCTCGTACGACAGCGTGCCCTCCTCGGTGAAGCGCATGCTGTCCAGGCCGTGGTCGGCTGCCTCGGCGACCAGCCGGGCACCGGCCTCCTCGGTCAGACCGTCCCACGTACCCCGGACGATCACCCGGTAGGTGTGCCGCTCGCTCATGTTCGCTCCTCGCTCAACTCCTTGGTCGGCCGAGGGTACGCCGGGGAGGATGCGGCGCATGCGGAATTTCGTCGTGGTGGACGCCCCCTCGAACCTCGGTCTGCGGCCGCCCGCGCCCGGCACCGTCCCCGGCTGCCACAAGCTCGCCGGCGCCCTGCGCGAGCAGGGCATCCTGCGACGGCTCGGCGCGGCCGAGGGCGGCGTGGTCGTCCCGCCGCGGTACGACCGGGGCGACTGGCGGGAGGGCGACGGCGTCTTCAACGCGGCCGCGCTCGCCGCGTACACCCGCCGGCTCGCCGACCGGATCGAGCGGCTTGTGCGGACCGGCGGCTTTCCCGTCGTCCTCGGCGGGGACTGCTCGATCCAGCTCGGCGCGTCGCTCGCGCTGCGCCGTCTCGGCCGCTACGGGCTCGCGGTGCTGGACGCCTCGCCCGACTTCCGGCACCCCGGCAACTCCGACCGCGTCGGCGCGGCGGGCGGCGAGGAGGCGGCCCTCTCCACCGGCCGGGGCCAGCGCGACCTCACCGACCTGGAGGGGCTCGGTCCCTACCTCCGCGACGAGGACATCCGCTTCTTCGGCGTCCGCGACGCCTACGCCGAGGACCCCGAGGTCGTCGAACTCCGCGCCCTGAAGGTGCCCGTCGTCACCGTCGGCGAACTGCGCACCTGGGAGCCCGGGGCACTCGGCGACGCCACCGCCCAGGGCTTCGAGATCCCCCAACTGGACGGCTTCTGGGTGCACTTGGACGCCGATGTGCTCGACCCGTCGGTCATGCCGGCGGTGGACAGCCCCGACCCCGACGGCTTGCTGCCCGACGAACTCCTCTCCCTGCTGCGGCCGTTGGTCGACTCCCCGCGCTGTGTCGGCCTCAACGTCACCATCTACGACCCCGACCTGGACCCCGAGGGCACCGCGGGCGCCCTCCTCGCCGACCTGGTGGTCTCGGCGCTCGCCCCGGCCGGGGACGAGGGCCGACCGGCCCGCCGGCATCGGCACCGGGGCGTTACGCCGCCGTGACGGCGGGTACCCGGCGGCCATGGAGCGCATCGACCATCCGGAACACCTGGAACACCTGGACCATCTGGACAGGCATCTCGTCGACGAGCTCGCGCAGGTGGCACGTGAGACGATCCGCGACGAACTGCGCGAGCAGACCCGCAGGCAGCGCCGCAGGGCCACGTTCTACGCGGCATCCGGCGCCGTCGCCCTCTACGCCGGCGCGGCTCTTGCCCTGGCGCTGGGCCTCGCCCTCGACATCGGGCTGCCCGGCTGGGCCGCCGCGCTGATCACCGCCGTGATCCTCGCCGCCCTGGCGTACGCCCTGCGCGGTGCCGCCCGGCCTCACCGCCCCTCCGGGCAGGGGAGCGGGGGAGGGAGGGAACTCGGCCACGCCGCCCGGAGCGCGGAACACGGCCCCGTCCCCGGAGCCATGCCCCCGGCCGGTCCGGCCGCCGGTCTCGGCACGCCCTACCCGCCGATGCCGCCCGCACCGCCCGCCCCGCCTGCCTCGGCCGCGGACGGGATCGACCCGGAGAACCCGCACCACCGGGCATGACGCACGTTTGGCCGCCCCGGCCGGGGGGACGCGGACGCGGAAGCCCCGCACACGCGCCACCCCAGCCCGGAGGTGAACCGTGGCACCGCCTCGCACCGGCAAGACCGGCGGCACCGGCGACCACGACCGGCACGCCGCGGTGGTGGCGCCGACCCCCGAGGCCGTGAAGGACCGGCGGCACCCGGACCCCACGGAATCCCGCCCCAGGGCCCGCCCCACGGAATCCCGCCTCACACAATCCGGCCCGACACGATCCGGCCCGACGGAATCCGGCCCGGCGGGCGGCGCCCCGGAGGAGCACCCCCACGCCGCCGTCGTGGCGCCGACCCCGCAGGTCGCCAGGCGCCGGGCCGACGCCCGCGCGACCCGCCCCGCACCCTCTCCGAAGGAGGCCAGTAGCCCGATGGACACCGCTGAACTCACCGAACTCAACGCATTGGGACAGCAGTTGCGCGTGGACAGTGTCCGTGCCGCGGCGGCTGCCGGCTCCGGGCACCCGACGTCGTCGATGTCGGCCGCGGACCTGATGGCGGTACTGCTCGCCCACCACCTGCGCTACGACTTCGACCGTCCCGCCCATCCGGCCAACGACCGCTTCGTCCTCTCCAAGGGCCACGCCTCCCCCCTCCTGTACTCCGCCTACAAGGCGGCCGGCGCGATCGACGACGACGAGCTGCTCACCTTCCGCACGCTCGGCAGCCGGCTGGAGGGGCACCCCACCCCACAGCGGCTGCCCTGGGTGGAGACGGCCACCGGCTCGCTCGGCCAGGGGCTGCCCGTGGGCGTCGGCATCGCCCTCGCCGGCAAGCGCCTGGACCGCACCGGCTACCGGGTCTGGGTGCTGTGCGGGGACAGCGAGCTCGCCGAGGGCTCCGTGTGGGAGGCGGCCGAGCACGCGGCGTACGAACACCTGGACGATCTCACCGTGATCGTCGACGTCAACCGGCTCGGCCAGCGCGGCCCGACCCGGCACGGCCACGACCTCGACGCCTACGCCCGCCGCTTCCAGGCCTTCGGCTGGCACACCGTGGAGATCGACGGCCACGACGTCGACGCGATCGACCGGGCGTACGGGGAGGCGGTCTCCACCCGCGGGCAGCCCACCGCGATCCTCGCCCGCACCCTCAAGGGCCGGGGCGTGGCAAGCGTCCAGGACCGCGAGGGTCTGCACGGCAAGCCGCTGCCCGACCCCGACGAGGCGATCGCGGAACTGGGCGGGCCGCGCGACCTGCGCGTCGAGGTCCATGAGCCGCCCGCCGCCCGCGCCCTGCACTCCGTCCCCACCGGACGGCCCGACCTGCCCCGCTGGGAGAAGGACTCCGGCGAGCAGGTCGCCACCCGGGACGCCTACGGACACGCCCTCGCCGCCCTCGGTACCGCCCGCCCCGACGTCGTCGCCCTGGACGGCGAGGTGAGCGACTCCACGCGCGCCGAGTACTTCGCCAAGGAACACCCCGACCGCTTCTTCGAGTGCTACATCGCCGAGCAGCAGCTCGTCGCCGCCGCGGTCGGTCTCGCGACACGCGGCTGGGTGCCGTACGCCTCCACGTTCGCCGCCTTCCTGACGCGCGCCCACGACTTCGTCCGGATGGCGTCGGTGAGCGGCGCCGGCATCAACCTGGTCGGCTCGCACGCGGGCGTCGCCATCGGGCAGGACGGGCCCTCGCAGATGGGGCTGGAGGACCTCGCGATGTTCCGGGCCGTGCAGGGCTCGACCGTCCTCTACCCGTGCGACGCCAACCAGACCGCACAGCTGGTCGGCGCCATGGCCGACCTCGACGGTGTCCGCTACCTGCGCACCTCGCGCGGCGGCGGCCCGGCGCTCTACGGACCCGACGAGGAGTTCCCGGTCGGCGGCAGCAAGGTGCTGCGCGCCTCCGACCGCGACCGGCTCACGATCGTCGCCGCCGGGGTCACCGTCCCCGAGGCCCTCGCGGCGGCCGACGCGCTGGCGGGCGCGGGCATCGCGGTCCGCGTCGTCGACCTGTACTCGGTCAAGCCCGTCGACCGGGACACCCTGCGCCGTGCGGCCGAGGAGACCGGCTGCCTGCTGACGGTGGAGGACCACCATCCGCAGGGCGGCCTCGGCGACGCCGTCCTCGACGCGTTCCTCGACGGCCGTCCCGTGCCCCGGCTGGCGCGGCTCGCCGTCCGTACGACACCGGGCTCCGCGTCCCCGGCCGAACAGCTGCACGCCGCGGGCATCGACGCCGAGTCGATCGCGGCGTCCGTCCGGCTGCTCGTGGAGACGGCGGTGGTGCCGTGAGCCGGGCCGCCGGCGACGACGTACGCACCGTCCGGGCGGGCCGGGAGCAGCTCGACGACCCCGGGCTCGGCCCCTGCCGCTGGACCGTCGCGGACGCCGCCGACCAGGCCCGCACCCGCCCCTGGTCCACGACGCCCCGGCGCGGCCGCTCCCTCGGACCCGCCCGGCGCCGGCTCGACGCCCTGCGCGCCGGCTGAGGGATTCCGGCGCGTCGTGAAGGTTTGACCAGGGGGCTTCAGGCCACCCGGAGGGAAGAAGTGGCCCTTCCGGGAAGAGGTGGCCATGTCCGACACGAAGAACGCACCGCGCATGCGGACCGCACGCGAGAGACCGGACACGACGAGCGACGTACGGCACACGAAGGGCGAGGACGCCAGCATGGCCGACGACAAGGGGCCGAGCCCCATGGAGGTGCTGCGCGAGGCGCGCGCCCAGCTCGCGGAGCTGACCGGCCGGGCCGCCGAGACCGTCTCGTCCTTCGAGCGGACCGAGGACGGCTGGACCCTGGACATCGAGGTCCTGGAACTCGCCCGGGTTCCCGACACGATGAGCCTGATGGCGAGCTACCGCGTCGATCTCGACCCGCAGGGCCGGCTCACCGGCTACCGGCGGGTGAGCCGGTACGAACGGGGGCGGTCCGACGCACACCGGGGCGGCGGCCGCTAGGCCGCACGTACGCCCGCCCCGCACATCCAGACGCACACCCGAACGCACACCCAGACAAGGAGGCGCGGTCGACATGACCGTTGTCCCGGCACAGCAGGCCGGCGGTGGAGGCAGCAGCGGCAGTCTCTACGACGTTCTGGAACTCGTCCTAGACAGGGGTCTCGTCATCGACGCGTTCATACGGGTCTCCCTCGTCGGCATCGAAATACTCAAGATCGACGTCCGGGTCGTGGTGGCCAGCGTCGACACCTATCTGCGGTTCGCCGAGGCCTGCAACCGGCTGGACCTCGAGTCCGGGCCGCACAAGACCCCCGGCCTGCCCGACGTGGTCGGCGAGATCACCGAGTCCGGGGCGCGCGGCAAGTCCAAGGGCGCGCTGTCCGGCGCCGCCGAGACCGTCTCCGACGCGTTCCGGCAGGCCCGTGACGAGAGCTCCTCGAAGGAGCCCGAGCGCGAGTCCCGGCCGCGGCCCCGCAAGAGCACCGCGGCCCGCAGGAAGGAGGACGAGGCGTGAGCACCTACGTCTACGGCATCGCCGCCCGTTCCCACCCCGCCCCGCCCGAGGGCCTCACGGGCGTCGGCGATCCGCCGAGGCCGCTGCGCGTACTGACGGAGGGCGAGCTGGCGGCCGTGGTCAGCGACGCGCCCGAGGAACTGCGCCCCAAGCGCAGGGAACTCCTCGCCCACCAGAACGTGCTGTCCGAGGTCGGCGCGGCCGGCTGTGTGCTGCCCATGCGGTTCGGCAGCGTGGCCCCCGACGACGAGACGGTCACCGGCGTCCTCGCCGAGCGCGCCGAGCACTACCGGGAACGCCTGGAGGCGCTCGACGGCAAGGTCGAGTACAACGTCAAGGCCGCCCATGTGGAGGAGGTCGTCCTTCACCAGGTCATGGCCGACAGCACCGAACTGCGCACCCTCGCCGAGGCCAACCGGCAGGCCGGGGGCGGCACCTACGAGCAGCGGCTGCGGCTCGGCGAGGTGGTCGCCGCGGCGGTCCGGGCCAGGGAGGCCGAGGACGCGGCCGACGTGCAGCAGGCCCTGCGGCCGCTGGCCGCCGCCACCAGCACGGGCCCCGAGTCCACCGGCTGGCTGGCCAATGTCTCCTTCCTGGTGGAACGGGACGCGGCCGCCGACTTCCTGGAGGCCGCCGAGAAACTGCGCAAGGCCAGCCCGCACCTCGACCTGCGCGTCAACGGCCCGCTGCCGCCCTACAGCTTCGTCGAACCGGGACCGTCCGCACCCGCGGGCGACGCCGGGGAGCAGGTGAGCCATGGGACTGATCTCTGAGCTGCTCCTGCTGCCGTTCGCGCCCGTGCGGGGGAGCGGGTGGGTGATCGGACAGGTGGTGCGGGAAGCGGAGCGGATCTACTACGACCCGACCGCCGTGCGGGCCGAACTCGCCCGGCTGGAGGAGCTGTTGGAGGCCGGTGAGATCACGGAGGAAGAGTTCGACCGGCTGGAGGACGAGCTCCTCGACCGGCTGGAGATCGCGACGCGCACGAGCGCGGCGACGGACGACGGGACGACACGATGAACCGAATGGGACTGGGCCTCGCGCTGGGGGCCGGATATCTCCTCGGACGGACGAAGAAGCTGAAAATGGCGTTCGCCCTCGGCACGCTCGCGGCCGGCAAGCGGCTCAACCTGAGCCCGCGGGCCGTCACGGAGCTGTTGTCGCAGCAGCTCAAGGACAACCCGCAGTTCAAGGAGATCGGTGACGAGATCCGCGGGGACCTGCGCGGAGTCGGCAAGGCCGCCACCGGTGCCCTGGTGGAACGGCAGATGGAGGCTCTCGCCGACCGTCTGCACGGCCGTACCGCCGAGGTGCGCGACCGGCTGGAGGGTGTGGCGTCCGACGGCGACGGCGGGGAGGACGACACCGAGGCCGAGGGGGAGTACGACGACACGGACGAGGGCGAGGAGCCCGAGGACCGTGAGGACCGCCCCGAGGACGATGAGGACGCCCCGGCCGACGAGGACGAGGAGGACGAGGAGGAAGAGGAGGAAGAGGAAGGCGAGGAAGGCGGCGAGGAAGCCGAGGAAGGGGACGGGGAGGCCGGGGGCGCGGCGCGCAAGCGGCCCGCCCGCAAGGCGCCGGCGAAGAAGACCGCCCAGAAGGCAGCGGCGAAGAAGGCACCGGCCAGGAAGGCTCCGGCGAAGAAGACCGCGGACCGCAAGTCGGCCGCCGCCCGCAAGACCGGGGCGCGCACGGCCTCCCGCGGCGGTGCAGGCGGCAGCCGTAGTGGCGGGCGACGCGAGGGAGGCGACGACCGATGACCGAGACCGTGGGATCCGCGACCTCCGCGACCACCAAGACCGCGGGCAAGACCGCGGGCAAGGCGGCCGGCGCGGCCGGCGACGGCGCGAACCCGCTGGCCGGGGTCGCCCACAGCGAGGCCGCCGACCGGCTGAAGGAGGAGGTCCAGGAGTACCTCTCCGCCCAGGCCGAACGCCTGCTGACGGGTGTCGGCCGCAAGCTCGGCGAGACCACCGGCAAGCTCAACGACATCGCCGAGGGCAACAGCCCCGGCTTCGCCAAACTGGCACTGGACGGCGGCCGCAAGCTCGCCGACGGCAAGGGCCCGGTGCGCACCGCCCTGGAGCTCGGCGCCTCGCGCGCCAAGGACAGCGTGACCGGCGCCCTGAAGAACCTCGGCGGCAAGGGGAAAGGCAAGGGAAAGGGCGGCGCCGGCCACAAGCCGACCGTCATCATGGAGCAGATCGACGTCGGCGTGCCACTGCGCACGGCCTACGACCAGTGGACCCGCTACCAGGACTTCAGCACCTTCGCCAAGGGCGTCAAGAGCGCCTCACGCGCGGACGACACCGGCAGCGACTGGCAGGCGAAGGTGTTCTGGTCCAGCCGCAGCTGGAAGGCGAAGACCACCGAGCAGGTGCCGGACGACCGGATCTCCTGGACCTCGGAGGGCGCCAAGGGCACCACGAAGGGTGTCGTCTCCTTCCACCGCCTCGCCGACCACCTCACCCGCGTCCTGCTCGTCATCGAGTACTACCCCTCGGGCTTCTTCGAGAAGACCGGCAACATCTGGCGTGCCCAGGGCCGCCGGGCCCGGCTCGACCTGAAGAACTTCGCCCGCTTCATCACCCTGAAGGGAGAGGCGGCCGACGGCTGGCGCGGCGAGATCCGGGACGGCGAGGTCGTGCGCTCCCACGAGGACGCGGTCGCGGAGGAGGACGCCCGGGAGGACGATGAGGGGAACCGGGACGAAGAGGAGGACCGCCCGGACGGCGAGGACGGCGCCCGCGCCGAGGACGGGCAGGACGGGGAGGACCGGGAGGACCGGGAGGACGAGGAGGGTGAGCCCGAGGACGAGGACGAGTACGACGAGGAGGAGCCCGAGGACGAGTACGACGAGGAACCTGAGGACGCCTACGAGGACGAGGAGGGCGGGTACGACGACGCCGAGGACACCGCGGACGACGAGGGCGGAGGCAGGCGATGAGCGTACCGAGCCGGCTGCCGGAGCCGTACGCCCAGGGTGGCGGCGCCAACCTCGCCGACATCCTGGAACGCGTCCTCGACAAGGGGATCGTCATCGCCGGCGACATCCGGATCAACCTGCTCGACATCGAGCTGCTCACCGTCAAGCTCCGCCTGGTCGTCGCCTCCGTCGACAAGGCCAAGGAGATGGGCATCGACTGGTGGGAGGACGACCCGGGCCTGTCCACCCGCGCCCGCCGCGACGAACTCGCCCGGGAGAACGCCGAGTTGCGTGCCCGGCTCGCCCGGCTCGAGGAACTGGCCCCGGCCCGTGCCCCGCAGGACGTCCGTGAGGAGTCTCCATGACCGGACTGCGTTACGTCTATGCCGTCTGCCGACCGCTCGGCGCACCCCTGCAGGCCGATCTGACGGGGGTCGCGGGCGATCCGCCCCGGCTGCTCGCCCACCACGGCCTGATCGCCGTGGTCAGCCATGTACCGGAACGGGACTTCTCCGAGCAGGCGCTGCGCCGCAACCTGGAGGACCTGGACTGGCTGGCCGCCACCGCCCGCGCCCATCAGCAGGTCGTCGACGCGCTCACCGCCGTCACGACACCGCTGCCGCTGCGGCTCGCGACCGTCTTCCGCGACGACAGCGGCGTACGCGTGATGATGGAACAGCAGGAGGACCACTTCCGCCGCACCCTGGACCGGCTGACCGGGCGCGTGGAGTGGGGCGTCAAGGTGTACGTCGAACCGGAGCCCGAGCCGGTCGGGGCCACGCCCTCGCCCGCGCGGCCCGCCTCCGGGCGGGACTATCTCCAGCAGCGCCGCCGGCACGCGAGGACGCGGGAGGACACCTGGCAGCGCGCCGAACGTTTCGCCACCCGGCTGCACGCGACACTTCGCGAGCACGCCGAGGACGCCCGGCTGCACCCGCCGCAGAACTCCTCGCTTTCCGCGGCGGGCGCGGGACAGAACGTACTGAACGCCGCCTATCTCGTACCGCGCGCCCGGTCGGAGGAATTCGTGGAGATCGTGGACCGCACCAAGGGCGAGGAATCCGGAATGCGAGTGGAACTCACCGGGCCGTGGGCCGCCTATTCGTTCGTCGAGCAGGGCGACGCGGAGCGCTCCGGTGAACCGGAGGAGACGCCATGACCGTCGTCGAGCGGCGCGAGGTGGCCCTGGTGGACCTCCTCGACCGGCTGCTGGCCGGCGGGGTCGTCATCACCGGGGACGTCACCCTGCGCATCGCGGACGTCGACCTCGTCCGGATCGACCTGAACGCGCTGATCAGCTCCGTCAACGACAACGTGCCGTCGCCCTGGGGGGATGCACGGTGACCACCCGCCGCAACCGTATGGACCTCGAACCCGACACCGTCGAACGCGACCTGGTCAAACTCGTCCTCACGGTGGTGGAGCTGGTGCGCCAGCTGATGGAACGCCAGGCCCTGCGCCGGGTCGACCAGGGGGACCTCAGTGAGGAGCAGGAGGAGCGCATCGGGCTCACCCTCATGCTCCTCGACGACCGCATGACCGAGCTGCGCGAGCGCTACGGACTGCGGCCCGAGGACCTTAATCTGGACCTCGGGCCGCTCGGACCGCTGCTCCCCAGGGAATGAGCCCCCGGGGGCTTTCTTACCGGGTGTTTCCTACCGGGTGTTTCCTAGCGGGTGCTGCTCAATTCACCACCTGTACCAACGGCCCCTGCCTCCCGCCGCTGAGGTCCCCCGGAAGAGGAATCCGAGCAGCCAGACGACGAGAACCGCGAGTGCGATCCACCACAGCAACTTCACCGCGAATCCGGCGCCGAAAAGAATCAGCACCAGCAGCAGGACCAGCAGAATGGGAACCATAGTGTGAACCTCCTGCATTCCGGGTTTCCCGGAATCCGCGAATCATCCCCGCCTCAGGCGTTCTTTCGGCACAGGATCTCTCCGTGCAGCACCGCGAACCAGCCGTCGTCCTGCCGTCCCCACTCCCGCCACGCCCGCGACACGGCCCGCAGCTGCTCCGGTGTGGCGTGCCCGCCCTCGACGGCGCGGTCCGCGTACGCCGACGCCAGGGTCCGGTCGGCCCACAGACCGCTCCACCACGCCCGCTCCTGCGCGCTGCTGAACGTCCAGGTGGCGGAGGTCGCGGTCACGTCGGTGAAACCGGCCGCCAGCGCCCAGGACTTCAGCCGCCGCCCGGCGTCCGGCTCACCCCCGTTGGCCCGCGCCACCCGGTGGTACAGGTCCTGCCAGTCGTCCATGCCGGGCGAGGCGGGGTACCAGATCATCGCCGCGTAGTCCGAGTCGCGCACCGCGACGTACCCGCCCGGCTTCGTCACCCGTCGCATCTCGCGCAGCGCCTGCACCGGATCGCCGACGTGCTGGAGCACCTGGTGGGCGTGGACCACGCAGAACGAGTCGTCCGGGTACTCCAGGGCGTGGACGTCGGCGACGGCGAAGTCGACGTTGGTCAGGCCCCGGCCGGCTGCGGTGGCCCGCGCCGGCCCCAGGACGTCCTCGGCGCGGTCGACGCCGGTGACGTGCCCGTCGGGGACCAGGGCCGCCAGGTCGGCGGTGATCGTGCCCGGGCCGCAGCCGACGTCCAGGATCCGCATGTGCGGCTTCAGCGCGCCGAGCAGGTAGGCCGCGGAGTTGGCGGCGGTGCGCCAGGTGTGGGAACGCAGCACCGACTCGTGGTGCCCGTGCGTGTAGACGGCGGTCTCCTGTGCCTTCGGCATGGCTCGGCCCCTCTGCTCGACGTACCGGCCCCCGGGCTCCGGGAGTCCGGGGCGATGCCCGTCACCGTACGCCCGTCGACCGTATCTTGAGACCATCTGTTTCGTAATGTGGACTGATGGTTCGTCAGAATTGGGCTCTGCCACCCTGGTGCCGTCGGCTACCCTGATGCCGCCGCCGCCCGCGCGGGCGGCGTCCGCGACCGGGAGGGTCCCGCATGCGCCTGCTGCTCGTCCGCCACGGCCAGACCCCCACGAACGTCCGGCACCTCCTCGACACCGCCGCCCCCGGCCCCGGGCTCACCGCACTGGGTGAGCGGCAGGCGGCCGCCCTGGTCGACGCCCTCGCCGACGAGGACCTCGACGCGGTCTACGCCTCCACCCTGGTGCGCACCCGGCTCACCGCCGCCCCGCTGGCCGCCGCCCGCGGGCTCGCCGTCCACGTCCGCGACGGCATCCGCGAGGTCTTCGCCGGCGACCTGGAGATGCGGCCCGGCGAGTCCGCCGAGGCCGCGCTCTACATGCGCACCGTGTTCGCCTGGGCCGCCGGCGACCTGGACCTGCGCATGCCGGGCGGCGAGAGCGGCGCCGAGTTCCTCGCCCGCTACGACGCCGTCGTCGCCGAGGCCGCCGCCGGCGCGTCCGCCGCGGCCCTGGTCGGTCACGGCGCCGCCATCCGCGCCTGGACCGCCGCCCGCGCCCGCAACGTCGACGTCCCCTTCGCCGCCGCCCACCGCCTCGCCAACACCGGCACGGTGATCCTGGAGGGCGACCCCGCGTCCGGCTGGCAGGTCCTGACCTGGGCGGGCGCCACGGTACGGCCGGCGGGCGAGGGCGGCCCGGCGGGCGAGCCCGCCACCGGGGGGCTCGGGGATTAAGGGTTTGCCGCCCGGCGGGGGCGGCCCGCAGAATGCCTCCTCATGGGACACCTGGAAGCCGCGCACCTCGAGTACTACCTCCCCGACGGGAGGGCGTTGCTCGGCGACGTGTCCTTCCGGGTGGGCGAAGGGGCCGTGGTCGCCCTGGTCGGCCCCAACGGCGCGGGCAAGACCACCCTGCTGCGCCTGATCTCCGGCGAGCTGAAGCCCCACGGCGGCACCGTCACCGTCAGCGGCGGCCTCGGCGTGATGCGCCAGTTCGTCGGCTCCGTACGTGACGAGACGACCGTACGCGACCTGCTGGTGTCGGTGTCCTCGCCCCGGATCCAGGACGTCGCGAAGGCCGTCGACCGGGCCGAGCACGCGATCATGACCGTCGACGACGAGGCCGCCCAGCTCCAGTACGCGCAGGCCCTCTCCGACTGGGCCGAGGCGCGCGGCTACGAGGCCGAGACGCTGTGGGACATGTGCACCACGGCCGCGCTCGGGGTGCCGTACGACAAGGCGCAGTTCCGGCTCGTACGGACCCTCTCCGGCGGCGAGCAGAAGCGGCTGGTGCTGGAGGCCCTGCTGCGCGGCACCGACGAGGTGCTGCTGCTCGACGAGCCCGACAACTACCTCGACGTCCCCGGCAAGCGCTGGCTGGAGGAGCGGCTGAAGGAGACCCGCAAGACGGTCCTCTTCGTCTCCCACGACCGCGAACTCCTCTCCCGCGCCGCCGAGAAGATCGTCTCCGTGGAACCCTCGCCCACCGGCGCCGACGCCTGGGTGCACGGCGGCGGCTTCGCCACCTACCACGAGGCCCGCCGGGAACGCTTCGCCCGCTTCGAGGAGTTGCGCCGCCGCTGGGACGAGAAGCACGCCCAGCTGAAGAAGCTCGTCCTGAACCTCCGCCAGGCGGCCTCCATCAGCCATGAGCTGTCCTCCCGCTACCAGGCCGCCCAGACCAGGCTGCGCAAGTTCGAGGAGGCCGGACCGCCGCCGGAGCCGCCGCGCGAGCAGGACATCACGATGCGCCTCAAGGGCGGCCGCACCGGCGTACGGGCCGTCACCTGCAAGGGACTTGAACTCACCGGCCTGATGAAACCGTTCGACCTGGAGGTCTTCTACGGCGAACGGGTCGCCGTCCTCGGCTCCAACGGCTCCGGCAAGTCCCACTTCCTGCGCCTCCTCGCCGGCGACGGCGTGGCCCACACCGGCGAGTGGAAGCTCGGCGCACGGGTCGTGGCCGGGCACTTCGCCCAGACCCACGCCCACCCCGAACTCCAGGGCCGCACCCTCCTCGACATCCTGTGGAAGGAGCACTCCCAGGACCGGGGCGCGGCGATGTCCCGGCTGCGCCGCTACGAGCTCACCCAGCAGGCGGAACAGGCCTTCGACAAGCTCTCCGGCGGCCAGCAGGCCCGCTTCCAGATCCTCCTCCTGGAACTGGAGGGCGCCACCGCGCTCCTGCTCGACGAGCCCACCGACAACCTCGACCTGGAGTCCGCCGAGGCGCTCCAGGAGGGACTGGAGGCCTTCGAGGGCACGGTCCTCGCCGTCACCCACGACCGCTGGTTCGCCCGCTCCTTCGACCGCTACCTCGTCTTCGGCAGCGACGGCCGGGTCCGCGAGACGCCGGAGCCGGTGTGGGACGAACGACGGGTGGAGCGCGCCCGGTAGACGACGCCCGGGGGCCCGGGGGCCCGAATGTTCGTACAGTGGAGTGGACGCAGTAGGCGGAACGACGAGCGGGGCACCACCATGACCGGAGTCGACCCTGACCGGCTGGACGACCAGCAGCTCATGAAAGAGCTGGAGACGATCCACCGCACGCGCCACGACACCCTGCTGTACGGCTCGAACGACGCCCTGCGCGCCCACAACGACCGTATGGCCCAGCTGGAGGGCGAGTACCTGCGCCGCAACCCGGGCCGCTTCGTCGCCCCCGGCCGCACCCGCGAGGGCGCCAGGGAGCGGCCCGTCGCGGCGAACGGCGGGCGGGGTGCACGCCCGGCGGGCGGGGCCGTCGCCGGGCGGACTCCGGTCGGCAAATGGGGGCCGGGCTCGGCGGGCGGGGGCTCCGGGGCGGGATGAGCCGGGCGGACGGCCACGGCGGCCGTCCGGACGGGACGGACGTGAGACGGCCCCTGGATCCGCGGTCGGATCCCGGGGCCGCCCTGTTCAGCTCCGTGCCTTACCGGCGGCTGTCCTCGCCGCCGTCCGCCTGGACGCTGCCGTTGCCGTTGCCGTTGATGCAGCTGTACTGGGCGCCGTTGTCCTGGTGGGCCGACCCGAGGCCGAGAAGCGCTCCGAGTCCAAGGTTCAGCTTCGACAGGTTCACCAGGCCGACGTTGACCTCGCCCGTCTGGGTGCAGTTCTGGGCGTTGCCGTCCGAGCCGCCCGCGGAGGCGACTCCCGCACCGGCCAGGGTGAGGGTGCCGATCATTGCGGCCACGAGGCCGGCCTTGCGAAGCGTGCGCATTACATCCCCTTTGCTCTCTGGGTGGTGTGTCTCATGATGTAACTGAACGTTACGAGTGTGCACCGTATGTTACGATTGCACCTTTTGCACCCCAACACGCCGACCCATCCACGGCAACCACTGGCATGCCGTCCGGGGGACACGGCGCCCCGACAGTCGCCTGTTCGGAGCTGCGCACCGCCTTCACCCGGCGCCGGCGACCACCGCCTCGGCCAGTTCCGCCGCGTTGGCGTAGCGCGCCTCGGGCGACAGCCGGTGCACGGCGTCCACCAGCGCATCGGGCGCGTTCCTGCGGCGCAGTGCCCGGGCCAGCTCCCGCGGATGCGCGGGGAAGGAACCGCGCCCCAGGATCCGGCCCAGCTCCTGCCGGACCGTCGCCAGGGACGCCTGCGGGGAGCCCGGTACCACCGGACCGCCCCAGATCTGCGGATCGTCCTCGGCGGACGGTTCCGGATCGTGCCACTCCGTGGACCGCGTGGGGTGTCCCGAGCGGAGCAGGCCCTGCAACTCGTGCTTCATCTCTTCGTCCCGGTGCACGCTCAACCGGTCGCTGCCTCGCTGCATGTCTCCCTCCAGATCGTCGGTGCTCGGCCCACCGCGTACCCGGGGCGCGAGGGCCGACACGGGGTTGCACGCGTCCGATGCGTTCCCCGCGCCGCCCAGGGCTCGGTGGCCGGCCGTCGGCCGCGGATCACCCGTGTGGCGGGTCCCGTCCCGCCAATGGACCGCGGCCGCGCGCGGCCGTGCGGGTCTGCGGCTGTGATGGGGGCGGGGCGTGAACGCCGTGCCCCGTCCCCGTCGGCCGAAGGAGCCGTCCCATGCGCCGCACCGCCCCCTTCCTCCTCGCCGCCGCCCTGCTGGTCGCCGCCGGGCCGGTCGCGGTCGCCGATCCGGCGGCCGAGGTCGGCCCCGGCAGCGTCGAACCCGGGGGCAGCGTCACCGTGTCGGTCTCCTGCGACCCCCTCGGCGGCACCGCCCCGGACACCCTGGACGCCGTCTCGCAGGCGTTCGCCGAGGGGACGGTCAAGCTGGCCAAGGTCCCCGGCACCGCCGGCACCGCCGCCGGACCCGCCTACCGCGGCAGCGCCGTCGTCGCCGCCGGCCTCGGCGCGGACGACGGCGGGCTCGGCCCGGACACCGCCTGGACCGTCGACGGCACCTGCCCGGCACCCCCCGGCGGCCAGGGCAGCCCCTGGAGCGCCACCTTCGACGTCGACCGGCCCGCCACCGCGGGCGGGGACGGGGGTGCGGGCGGGGGAGCGGGTCTCGACGCAGGCGTGGCCGCGGATCCGGCCGCGGATCCTGCGACGGACCCGGCCGCGGATCTCGCGACCGATCAGGGCGCGGGCCTCGGCGCGGGTGTCGGTGCGGGTGTCGGCGGGGGCGGTGTGCCGCCCTGCCCCCACGACAAGCCCTGCCCCACCGCCCGTCCCACGGAACACCCGGTGGAGCACCCCACGGGGCGCCCCCCGGAGCACCCCGTGGAGCGCCCCACCGGCCCGGCCTCCGTCGGGCACGGCGTACGGGCCGGTGCGGGCGGCGCCTTCCGTGACTCCGTGCCCGCCCTCGTCGCCGGCGGGCTGCTGATCGCGGGCGCGTGCGGCGCCGCCGCCCACCGGCTGCTGCGCCGCCGCAGGACCCCGTCGGGCATCTGACCCCGCCGGACGGCCGGTCCGGGCCCGGTGTGACCGGCGCGACGCGGACGGGCGGCCATGGGGCCGGGACCCACGGGGTACACAGAGCCCGGGGGCACGACCCGCCCCGGAGGAAACGGCACGCACCACCGGCACCCCCGGCACCGCACCCACGCGGCCCCGCCGGGCGCCGGCACCGGTACCAGGGACGGACTGCGCGGAGGACCCCATGCGGCGCACGGAACCGGAAGGCCACGGGCCCGTCCGTTACGGCCCCCCGCTCCCGCCCGACGGACTGCCCGTCCTCCCCGAACTCGCCGACGTCCTCGCCCGGGCGGCCACGCGCGCGTACGGCGAACCCGTCGGCGGCGGCCCCGCACTGCTGGACGCGGCCCGCGGCCACCTGGAACGGCGCGGCGCCCCCGCCGGTCCGGGCCGTACCGTCGCCGCGCCCGGAGCGCCCGTGCTGCTGGTCGCGCTGACCGCCGCGCTCGGCGGCGACGTCCTGGTGCCCCGGCCCTGCGCGGCCTGGTGGGCGCCGTACGCCCGCCTCCTCGGCCGGCCCGTCTTCCATGTGGCGACCCCCGCCGAATGCGGCGGCGTACCGGACCCGTACGCCCTGCTGGAGACCGTGCGCCGGGTGCGCGCCGAGGGCGGGGACCCGCGCCTGCTGGTGCTGTCCCCCGCCGACGACCCCACCGCCACCGTCGCCCCGCCCGAGGTGCTCCACGAGGCCGTCGAGGCCGCCGCCGGGGAGGGCCTGCACCTGGTCAGCGACGAGACCTGGCGCGACACCCTGCACACCCCGCACGAGACGGTGCCGGTCGGCCCCGCCGAGATGCTGCCCGAGCGGGTCACCGTCGTCACCGACCTGGCGGGCGCGCTGCTGCCCGGCGGCTGGCCCGCCGCCGTCGCCCGGCTGCCCGCCTCGGCCGCCGGGGACGACCTGCACGCGCGCGTGCTCGACGTCCTCACCGCGCTCGACGCCCGCGTGGCCGCACCCGTCGCCGCGGCCGCCGCGTACGCCCTGACCGGGCCCGGACCGGTCACCGCGCGCGGGGCCGCCACCGTACGGCTGCACGCGCGCGTGGCCCGAGCCGTGCACGCCACGGTCGTCGCCGCGGGAGCCCTCGCCGCGCCGCCGCAGGCCGGGCGCCATGTGTACGCCGACCTCGGCCCCCTGCGGGAGGCGCTCGCCGCGCGCGGGGTGGGCGACGCACAGGACCTGGAGGACCACCTCAGCGCCCGGCTCGGCATGCCCGCGCCCGGCGGCCACCGCTTCGGGGACGACCTCGGCGCGCTGCGCGTACGGCTGTCCACCGGCCCCCTGCTGGGCGCTACGGACGCCGAGCGCGCGGAATGCCTCACCTCGCGCACGCCGTTGGAACTGCCACACGTGCAACGCGCGTTGACGCATCTGAGGTCGGTCTTCGACGATCTCCGTGACGACGCTCAGCGACGGGAGCCTCCTCGATGACGCAGCAGTCCGAGTCGCCCACCACCGCCGAACCTTCCCCCACCGCCGGACCCACCACCACCGCACCCACCCCCACCACCGCCGGCCCCACCCCCACCGCCGGCCCTGTCACCACCGTCGGCCCCTCCATCACTGGCGGACCCGTGCTTCCTCGGGACGCCGACCCCCTGGTGCCGCCCCCTTTTCCGCCGCTCGCCGAGCCCCGCCCGCTGGGCGAGCGGCGGGTGTGGCCGCGCTCCTTCCACAACCGGCTGACCGCCCCGCTGCCCGGCCTCAAAGCCCTCGCCCGCTTCGCCCGCGAGGGCTCCGTACGCCCCGGCAGGGAAGGCCTCGCCGACATCCCCCGGCTGCCCTTCGCCCCCGCCCCGCTGCCCCGCCCGGACGCCGGCACCCTCGCCGTCACCTGGGCGGGGCACGCCAGTTGGGTGCTGAGCATCGGCGGACTCACCGTCCTCACCGACCCGGTCTGGTCCCGACGCATCCTCGGCACCCCCGCCCGCATCACCCCCGTGGGCGTCCCCTGGGAGGACCTGCCGCCCGTCGACGCGGTCGTTGTCAGCCACAACCACTACGACCACCTGGACGCCCCGACCCTGCGCCGACTGCCGCGCGACACACCCGTGTTCGTGCCCGCCGGACTCGGACGCTGGTTCCGGCGGCGCCGGTTCACGACCGTCACCGAGCTGGACTGGTGGGAGGCGGCCGAACTGTCCGGTGTCCGCCTCGACTTCGTCCCCGCCCACCACTGGTCCAAGCGCACCCTCCTCGACACCTGCCGTTCGCTCTGGGGCGGCTGGGTGCTCACCGCCCCCGACGGACAGCGCCTGTACTTCGCCGGCGACACCGGCTACGGCCACTGGTTCTCCCTCATCGGCCGCCGTCACCCCGGTATCGACCTCGCCCTGCTGCCCATCGGCGCCTACGACCCCCGCTGGTGGCTCAGCGACGTCCACTGCGACCCGGAGGAGGCCGTCCGGGCCGCCCTCGACCTCGGCGCCCGCCGTATGGCCCCCATGCACTGGGCGACCTTCGTCCTCTCCGCGGAACCGGTCCTGGAACCCCTGGAACGGGTCCGCAAGGCCTGGGAGAACGCGGGTCTGGACCGCGAGGACCTGTGGGACCTCCCCATCGGGGGCTCACGACTCCTGCAAGGCCCCTGAGAAAGGCCGCCCCCGCCCTTCTCACTTGGCCGGACGGAACCTCCGCCACACACTCGGCGCCGCGCTGATCACCACGGTCAGCGCGATCGCCGTGACCACCCCCTGCCACGGCTCCGGGAACAGCGAACCGCCCAGAATCCCGATCAACTGATACGTCAGCGCCCACGCCAGACAGGCCGGCAGATTGCCCCGCGCGAACCGCCGCAGCGGCCAGTCGGCCATCAGACAGGCCAGCATCACCGGGATCCGGCCCGCCGGCACCAGCCGCGACAGCACCAGCACCGCCACGTCGTGCTCCGCGAGCCGCGTCTGCGCCTGCTCCAGCCGCTGCTCCGGCGCCCGCGCACGGATCGCCTCCAGCCAGCGCGAGCCGTTCCTCGAACGCATCCCGCGCCGCCCCAGCCAGTACAGGGTCGCGTCCCCGAGGAACGCCGCGAGCGACGCCGTCACGAACACCAGCGCCAGCGAGAACGGCGCCGTCTGGTGGAACGCCACCACCGCCGCCGAACTCACCAGAGCCCCCGTCGGCACCACCGGCACCAGCGCCCCGATCAGCACCAGCAGGAACAGCGACGGATAGCCGATCGCCTGCTGCGTGGACTCCGTCGGCACGACCGTCGCGGCGGCCGCGGCGAGCCACCACCTCACCGCACGACCTCGGGGCGCACGCTCTCGCCGTGATCCAGCCGGTGCACCGTCACGCCCGGCGCACGCAGCGCGGCAAGGCGCACGAACTCCTCGCCCGGCGCATGGAACTCATGGGGGCGCACAGCGTCCATCCCGATCGGCCAGTACGTGCCGTAGTGCACCGGCACCGCGCTCCCCGGCCCCAGCCGGGCCAGCGCCTCGGCCGCCCGGCCCGCGTCCAGATGCCCCTCGCCCAGGTACGGCCCCCAGCCGCCGACCGGCAGCAGCGCCACGTCGACCGGCCCGACCTCCCGCGCCATGTCCTCGAACAGCCCGGTGTCCCCGGCGAAGTAGGTGCGCGCCTCGCCCTCCACGACGAACCCGAGCGCGGGGGAGCGGTGCCGGCCCACCGGCAGCCGCCGCCCGTCGTGCCGCGCGGGCACCGCCCGTATCCGCACCCCGCGCACCGAGGTCACCTCACCCGGCTCCACCTCGCTGATCCGGAGGTGCGTCAGCCGTCGCAGCCCCGGCACGGCACGCGGCGCACCCCGGGGCACCAGCAGGCGCGTACCCGGCGCGAGGCGCGCCAGCGACGGCACATGGAGATGGTCGGCGTGCAGATGGGAGACAACCGCCACGTCCGCCCGCCAGGCGTCCGGCGGAGGGAGCACGCCCCGGCGACGGCGCAGATGAGCGAGCCGGCGCGCGAACAGAGGGTCGGTCAGCACGCGCACGTTCGCATCCTCGACCGTACAGGTCGCGTGACCCCACCAGGTGATCTCCACCGGCACCCCTTTGCCTCCTTCGCGCGACTCCCCCGAAGCCTACGGGCAGGAGTAGGGTCGGCGGCGAAACCCGGAGGTGAGGGGGACGCCATGGGACCGGTGCGGGTCACGGCGATCGCGAGTCTGACGCCGCTCGAGGAACTGGACGCCGATCCCTTCCTGGTCGACTCCCGCAGCCAGCACGCGATGTGCGCGCGCTGGGCCGCCCAGCGCGGCTACACCGTCAGCCGCGAACTGCTGGTGCGCGGCCTGCGCGCCGACCACTGCGTGCTCTGGGACGGGGTGCGGCCCGGCGTCGACCTGTTCGTCGCGCCCAGCCGCCGCGTCCTCGAGAGCGCCCTGTCGGACGTCGAGGAGTTCACCGAGGAGTGCGCCCGCCGCGGGGTGCGCGTGGAGACCGTCGGCTACGCGGAACCCGCCTACGACGCCCAGATGAAAGCCCATGTCCACCGGCGGCTGTCGATGCCCACGGCCGGCTACGACGGACGGTGACCGGACCGGTTGTCAGCCCCGTGTGACAGGGTGGACGACGGCCCCTCCTCTCGGCGTCGGGGCCGGAAGGGCGAGGTGACGGGGCGTGCGAGGGGTGCGGTGGCGGGGGGCCGTCAGCCAGGCGGGGCGCAGCCTCGCCGTGTGGGCCGTCTCCACGCTGACCATGCTGGTGCTCGCGGGCATCCTGCCCGACTTCCGGCTCCAGTCCGCCGACGGCGACAGCGCCACCACCATCGCCGTCACCGCCGCCGTCGGCGCCGGCGTCTTCGGTCTCCTCTCCGCCCTGGTCTGGCCCCTCCTCGTCCGTCTCCTGCTGCTGGTGCCCGCGCTCGTCCTCGGCCTGCTGGTGTTCTTCCTCAACGGCTCCCTGCTGCTGATAGCGCTGCGGCTGACGCCCTCCGGACAGACCGAGGCCGCGCCCGAGACGGCCGTCATCGTCGCCGCCGTGATGTCCGCCGTCGCCTCCGCGACCGGCGGCGCCCTCGCCGTCCGCGACGACGACGCCTACCGCCGCCGCCTCTACCGCCTCGCCGACCGCCGCCGCCGGGGCGGCCCGCCCTGCGCCACCACCCCGGGCACCGTGTTCCTCCAGCTCGACGGCGTCGGCCACGACGTGCTGTCCGCCGCCGTCGACAAGGGCCTGATGCCGACGATCGCCACCTGGCTCGGCCGCACCCCGGGCACCGGCCCGGCCCCCGCCGCCGACCTCCCGGCCGGCCCCCCCGGCACCCGCCCCACCCCCCTGCCCACCCACCGCCTCACCCCCTGGCACACCGACTGGTCCAGCCAGACCGGCGCCAGCCAGCTCGGCATCCTGCACGGCAGCAACCACGACGTGCCCGCCTTCCGCTGGTACGAGAAGGACAGCCGGGAGGTGATGGTCTGCAACCGCCCCACCAGCGCCGCCGAACTCCAGCGCCGCGCGGTCGAGCGCACCGGCGACGGCGGACTGCTCACCCTCGACGGCGCCAGCCGCGGCAACCTCTTCGGCGGCGGAGCCGACGAACAGGCCCTCGTGCTGTCCATCGCCACCCGCCGAGGCCGCGAGACCCGCTCCCGCGCCGGCTACTTCGCCTACTTCTCCGACCCGGCCAACGCCGTGCGCACCGCCCTGTCCTTCGCCGCCGAGGTGATCCGCGAGATCGCCCAGTCCACCCGCGCCCGGCTGCGCAAGGAGCGCCCGCGCGTCAGCCGCGGCGGCCTGTACCCCTTCGTCCGCGCCTTCGCCACCGTCGTCGAACGCGACGTCGTCGTGGCCGCCGTCATGGGCGACCTCCTCGCCGGCCGCACCGCCGTCTACGCCGACCTGGTCGCCTACGACGAGGTCGCCCACCACTCCGGCCCGCTCGGCCGGGACACCGACCAGGTGCTCGGCCGCCTCGACCGCGCCCTCGCCCTGATCGAGAAGGCCGCCGAGCACGCCCCCCGCCCCTACCGGATCGTCGTCCTGTCCGACCACGGCCAGAGCCCCGGCGAGACCTTCCGCGCCCGCTACGGCCTCACCCTCGGCGACCTGGTGCGCGCCGGCAGCGGCCTGCCCGTTCCGCGCCGCGCCGAACGCACGCACAGCGGCGCCGAGGCCCGCGCGGCCGTCCGCGCCGCCCTGCGCCGGCCCGTCGAGGAGCGCGGCGCACAGCACCGCCCTGCCGGCCCCCGCTCCGAGCCGATCGTCCTCGCCTCCGGGAACCTCGGCCTGATCTCCTTCCCCGACGTCCCGCACCGGATGACCAAGGAGGAGATCGACGCCCGGCACCCCGCGCTGCTGTCCACCCTCGCCAACCACCCCGGCATCGGCTTCCTCCTCGTCCGCAGCGCAGAGCACGGCGGGGTCGTCCTCGCCGCCCACGGCGCCGAGACCCCCCTGGACCGGCTCGACGACGACCCCGGCCCGCTGGCCCCGTTCGGGCCCGGCGCCGCCGACGCCGTGCGCCGCACCCACACCTTCCCGCACACCGCCGACATCATGGTCAACTCCTTCCACGACCCGGCCGACGGCGAGGTCCTCGCCTTCGAGGAGCAGATCGGCTCCCACGGCGGCCTCGGCGGCGCCCAGTCCCGGCCCTTCCTGCTCTCCCCGCTCGCCCTGTCCGCCCCCGCCGACGACGGCGAGACCCTCACCGGCGCCGAACACGTGCACCGCGTCCTGCGCCGCTGGCTCCGCGAATCCGACGGACCCCAGATACCGCTGCAGCCGGCCCCCGAGGAACGGGCCGCCTGAAAATCGGCTGCGCCGCCCCGGCCGTACACCCACACTGGCCGAGTCACCCTCCCTCCGGTCCCAAGGAGCAGCAGCGTTGCAGGCTGCCGTCACCGTCACGCCCTCCCGCATCCCCGACCTCCTCCTCGGCCTCGCCACCGTCCGGCCCGTCTTCCTCTGGGGAGCCCCCGGCATCGGCAAGTCCTCCCTGGTCCGGGAGTTCGCCGAGTCCCTGGGCCTGGAGTGCGTGAGCCTCCTCGGCACCCAGCTCGCCCCGGAGGACCTGATCGGCGTGCCCCAGATCCGGGACGGCCGGTCGGTGTTCTGCCCACCCGAGGCCATCGCCCGCGACGAGCCCTACTGCCTGTTCCTGGACGAACTCAACGCGGCCACCCCGGACGTGCAGAAGGCGTTCTACTCGCTGATCCTGGACCGCCGTATCGGCAGCTACGAACTCCCCAGGGGCTCGATCGTCATAGGCGCCGGCAACCGCGCCACCGACAACGCGCTCGCCCGGCCCATCGCCTCCGCGCTCGTCAACCGCCTCACCCACGTCCACCTGGAGGCCTCCCCGAGGGACTGGCTGGCCTGGGCGGCGGCCCACGGCATCCACCCCTGGGTCCTCGACCACCTCACCGACCGGCCCGACCACCTGTGGTCCAAGCCGCCGAAGACCGAGGAGCCCTTCTCCACGCCCCGCTCCTGGCACATGCTCTCCGACGCCCTGCACTCCTTCGGCCGCGACCTCGACGAGGACACCCTCAAGATCCTCGCCCACGGCACGCTCACCCCCGCGCACGCCACCGCCTTCTGCGGCTACGTCAAGATCGTCCGCAGCCGGTACGGCATCGAGGCCGTCCTGCGCGGCGAGGCGCCCTGGCCGCGCCGCATCGAGGACCGCGACCTGCTCTACTACCTCGCCGACTCCTTCCGCGGCCGGCTGATCAAGGACCTTCCCGCCGTCAAGGAGCACATGTCGGTGGGCGGCCGGCAGACCGCCCACCGCGCCAAGTCTCTCCTCGTCCAGCTCGCCGAGATCTCCGTCGAGGTCGCCCAGACCGTCATCGCCTCCGACCCCGACGGCAACCCCGTCCTGCCCGCCTGGTTCCTGGTCGAGGCGGCCCGCGACATGCCCCGGCTGGTGGAGGCCCGGCGATGAGACCGGACCACCGGACCGGCCGACGAGAACCCGTCGACCCACAGGACACACAGGCCGCACACGACACGGGCGCGGCGACGAAACGGACGGAGGCACGGCGGTGAGCAAGGGCGGCCGGGGCAGGAAGAAGAGGGACCTGGCGGCCGAGGCGTTCGCCGAGGGACTGCGGCTGCTGCACGCCAACCCCGCCCTCGACGCCGTCGCCCTCTACGTGTGCCGCGAGGAGGACTGCGACATCGCACCCCGCGACGGCCTCGTCCGGGTCGACTCCTACGGCACGGCCCACGTCCACCCGGCCCGGATCGCCGACCCCGCCGTCTGGGCCTGGTCCCTCGCCCACGCCGCCCTCCACCACGGCTTCGGCCACCTCCCGGCGGCCGAGGGCCCCCGCGTCCAGCCCGACCGGTACCTCGTCGCCGCCCGCTGCGCCGTCGTCAACCGCTTCCTGCTCACCTTCCCCGTCGGCCGCCCTCCCGAGGACCAGCCGCTCACCCACCCCGACGGCGACGAGGAACAGCTCGCCGCCCGCTGGCGCCGCGACGGCCTCCCCACCGCCTACCAGCACTGCGGCACCGCCGGCCCGGAACCCGACCAGCTGCTCCTGCCCTGGAACACCCGGCGCGACGGCCGGCCCCCCGACCGCCAGCTCGCCTTCGCCACCGCCCTCACCCGGACCGTGTCCGCCGCCATGGACATGGCCGGCGGCCGACGCGCCTCCCTCGACGACGACCTCGACCCCACCCGCCCCTGGGAACGGGCCCTGAGCTGGTTCATCTCCTCCTACCCACTCCTCGGCGGCATCGCCGCGGGCATCAGGCTCGTCCCCGACGCCGAGCTCGCCCGCGCCCACGGCATCCAGATCGCCGCCGTCGACGCCGAGGCCGGCGAGATCTACCTCAACCCGCTCCACCACCTCGAGGACGACGAATGGCGCTTCGTCCTCGCCCACGAGATGCTGCACGCCGCCCTGCGCCACGGCGACCGCTGCGGCACCCGCGACCCCTACCTCTTCAACGTCGCCTGCGACTACGTCATCAACGGCTGGCTGCGCGAGATGCAGATCGGCACCATGCCCGACGGACTGCTGTACGACCCCGCGCTCGCCGGACTGTCCTCCGAGGAGATCTACGACCGCATCGCCGGCGACCTGCGCCGCCTGCGCCGGCTGTCCACCCTGCGCGGCAAGGGCGTCGGCGACGTCCTCGGCGGCCCCCTCGGCCCGCCCCGCGACTGCGCCGACCTCGACGGCTTCTACCGGCGCGGCCTCGCCCACGGCCTCGACCTGCACCAACGCGAGGAACGCGGACTCCTCCCCGGCGGACTCGTCGAGGAGATCCGCGCCCTCAGCCACCCCCCGCTGCCCTGGGACGCCCGCCTCGCCCGCTGGTTCGACGAGTTCGTCCCCCGCCCGGAGCCCCTCCGGTCGTACGCCCGTCCCGCGCGCCGCCAGGCCTCCACCCCCGACATCCCGCGCGCCGGCCGCTGGTTCCCGCCCGAGGAGGTGCCCCGCTGCACCTTCGGCGTGGTCCTCGACACCTCCGCCTCCATGAACACCTCCCTCCTCGGCAAGGCCCTCGGCGCCATCGCCTCCTACGCCGGGGCCCGCGACGTCCTGGCCGCCCGCGTCGTCTTCTGCGACGCCGCACCGCACGACGCCGGCTACCTCCCCGTCGCCGAGATCGCCGGCCGGGTCAGGGTGCGCGGCCGCGGCGGTACGGTCCTGCAGCCCGGCATCGACCTGCTGCACCGCGCCGACGACTTCCCGCGCGACGCTCCCGTGCTGATCATCACCGACGGCTGGTGCGACACCCTGCGCGTCCGCCGCGAGCACGCCTACCTGATCCCGCAGGGCGCCCGGCTGCCGTTCACGGCTCAGGGGCCCGTGTTCCGCGTGCGGTGAGCCGGAATGTGATCGGATGGGCCTCACGACAAACCCGTCCGACGGGAAACCCACGCGAAAGGAACAACCGTGGCCACCACGCGCTCCGCTCACACCGTCTGGGAAGGCAACCTGCTCGAGGGCAACGGCGTCGTCACCTTCGACTCCTCCGGCATCGGTCAGCAGCCGGTGTCGTGGCCGTCGCGCGCCGAGCAGGCGAACGGCAAGACCAGCCCCGAGGAGCTGATCGCCGCCGCCCACTCCAGCTGCTTCTCCATGGCCCTCTCGCACGGGCTGGCCGGGGCGGGCACCCCGCCCACCAAGCTCGTCACCTCGGCCGACGTCACCTTCCAGCCGGGTGAGGGCATCACCGGCATCCACCTCACCGTCGAGGGCACGGTCCCCGGCATCGACGACGACGCGTTCGCCGCCGCCGCCGAGGACGCCAAGAAGAACTGCCCCGTCAGCCAGGCCCTCACCGGCACCACGATCACCCTGTCGGCCAAGCTCGCCTGACCCGACACCCACGCCCACCGGCCGGTCCGCACCCCGCGTACCGGCCGGTGCCGCGCGCCCCGGCCCCGACCGCCGGGACGCCCGCCGCGGAGGGCGTCCCCCCCTGCACCCCCATGCCCCATTGACAGAATCCCGCGCACGATTTGTGCTGGAAGTCCGGTGGCACGGGTGGCTCCCTGGCGGAAGGGGACGACGATGGGACGTCCGGTCGGCATCGATCTCGGCACCACGAACTCGGTGGTGGCCGTCCTGGAGGGCGGCGACCCCACAGTCATCGCCAACGCGGAGGGCGCACGGACCACCCCGTCCGTCGTCGCCTTCGCCAAGAACGGCGAGGTACTCGTCGGCGAGGTCGCCAAACGGCAGGCCGTCACCAACGTCGACCGCACCGCCCGCTCCGTCAAACGCCACATGGGCGACGCCCACTGGCGCTTCCCCGAACACGGCGACGTCGACGGCACCCGCTACCGCGCCCAGGAACTCTCCGCCCGCGTCCTGCAGAAACTCAAGCGGGACGCCGAGGCCCACCTCGGCGAGGACGTCACCGACGCCGTGATCACCGTCCCCGCCTACTTCGACGACTCCCAGCGGCAGGCCACCAAGGAAGCCGGGGAGATCGCCGGCCTGAAGGTGCTGCGGATCATCAACGAGCCGACCGCCGCCGCCCTCGCCTACGGCCTCGACCGCAGCCAGGAACAGACGGTCCTCGTCTTCGACCTCGGCGGCGGCACCTTCGACGTCTCCCTCCTGGAGATCGGCGACGGCGTCATCGAGGTCAAGGCCACCAACGGCGACACCCTGCTCGGCGGCGACGACTGGGACCAGCGGATCGTCGAGCACCTCGTGAAGAAGTTCAAGGGGCAGTACGGCATCGACCTCGGCGCCGACCGGATGGCGGTGCAACGGCTGCGCGAGGGAGCCGAGAAGGCGAAGATCGAACTGTCCTCGTCCTCCGAGACCACCATCAACCTCCCCTACATCACCGCCTCCGCCGAAGGCCCCCTGCACCTCGACGAGAAACTGACCCGCGCTCAGTTCCAGGAGCTCACCGCCGACCTGCTCGACCGCTGTCGTACGCCCTTCCACCAGGCCGTCAAGGACGCCAAGGTCAAGCTGTCCGCGATCGACCACGTCATCCTGGTCGGCGGCTCCACCCGGATGCCCGCGGTCACCGAGCTGGTGCGCGAGCTGACCGGCAAGGACCCGCACAAGGGCGTCAACCCCGACGAGGTCGTCGCCGTCGGCGCCGCCCTCCAGGCCGGGGTGATCCGCGGCGACGTCAAGGACGTCCTCCTCCTCGACGTCACCCCGCTGTCCCTCGGCATCGAGACCAAGGGCGGCATCATGACCAAGCTCATCGAACGCAACACCACGATCCCCACCCGCCGTTCGGAGATCTTCACCACCGCCGCCGACAACCAGCCCTCCGTCGGCATCCAGGTCTACCAGGGCGAACGCGAGATCGCCGCCTACAACAAGAAGCTCGGCGTCTTCGACCTCACCGGCCTGCCGCCCGCCCCGCGCGGGGTGCCGCAGATCGAGGTCGCCTTCGACATCGACGCCAACGGGATCATGCACGTCTTCGCCAAGGACCTCGCCACCGGCCGCGAACAGAAGATGACCGTCACCGGCGGCTCGGCGCTCCCCAAGGACGACATCGACCGCATGATGCGCGAGGCCGAGCAGTACGCCGACGAGGACCGCGCCCGCCGCGAGGCCGCCGAGACCCGCAACCAGGCCGAGCAACTCGTCTACCAGACCGAGAAGTTCCTCCGCGAGAACGAGGAGCGGATCCCCGCCGAGACCAGGCAGGAGGTCTCCTCGGCGGTCACCGGCCTGAAGGACCTGCTGCAGCAGCAGGCCGACACCGCCGCGCTGCGGACCGGCCTCGACCACCTGGCCACCGTCAGCCAGAAGATGGGCCAGGCCATGTACGCCCAGGCCCAGCAGCCGCCGACCGCCACCCCCACGGCGGACCACGACACCGGCCACGACACCGATCGGGCGACCGACGACGAGACCGTCGTCGACGCGGAGATCGTCGACGACGACACCGACCAGGCGAGGGGAGCCTGACACCGCAGCCGCAGCCGCAGCCGCAGCCGGCGCGTGCGGGGGGCGTGCCCGGGACAGCCGGGCACGCCCCCCGCACGCCCCTGGCCTGCCCCGCTCACGCCTTGCGGGCGACCCCCGCGTACACCGGCACGATGCCCTCCGCCTGCGCCGCCACGTCCTCCGGCTCCGGCCGCCAGCCCGAGACCGGGATGAGACCGGGGCCGAGCAGCTCCAGCCCCTCGAAGAAACGCGCGAACTCGGTCAGGGAGCGCGGGAAGAACGGGGTGCCGCTGCGCCGGAAGTGGTTCGCCGCCTTCTCGATGGCCTCCGGGCTGAGGTCCGCGGTCACCTGCGAGAGGATCAGCCAGCTGCCCGGCGCGAGCCGCGCCACGTACTCCCGTACGAGGTCGTAGGCGCCGTCGTCGAGGTAGTGCGTCAGCGCCACCAGGGACAGCGCCACCGGCCGGTCGAGGTCGAGGGAGCCCGCCGCCCGCTCCAGCAGCGCCGGCAGGTCACGCACATCGGCGTGCACGTACTCGGTGGAGCCCTCGGGGGTACCGCGCAGCAGGGCCTCGGCGTGCCGCAGCACGATCGGATCGTTGTCCGCGTACACCACCCGCGCCTCCGGCGCCACGCCCTGGGCGATCTGGTGCAGGTTCGGCTCGGTGGGGATACCCGTGCCGATGTCCAGGAACTGCCGTATCCCCGCCTCGGCGGCGGCGCGCACGGCCCGCTGCATGAAACGCCGGTTGCCGCGCGCCCCGCGCAGCACCGTGCCGTCCACGGCGAGGATCTTCCGGGCCAGCTCCTCGTCCACCGGGTAGTTGTCCTTGCCGCCCAGCCACCAGTCGTAGACACGCGCCGGATGCGGTCTGCTGGTATCGATACGGGCGGGCGCCTTCCGGTCCTCGGGTCCGGTCGTCATATGGGCTCTTCTCCTCGCGCGGGGCGGACAGGGCGGACAGGGCGGCCAGACGCCGCTCAGAGGGTCTCGCGGAGGTCCTCCAGGAGCCCCCGGGTCTCCTGGGCGGACGCGGCATGCGTCGTCAGATGGTCGAGTACCTCCAGGTGCGCGGAGACCTCCCCCCGCGAGTCGAGATACAGCGCACCCGTCAGATACTCGGTGACGACCATGTCGGGCAGTTCGGGCTCGGCGAATCGGAACAGCGAGAAGGGCGCGGCCGTCCCCGGATGCGGGCCGTCGGCGAACTCGGCGATCTGCACGGTGATCCGGTCCCGCTCGGTCAACTCCAGGAGCTTGTCCAGCTGTTCCCGCATGACGGAGGGGTCCTCGCACACCGGGCGGCGCAGCACCGTCTCGTCCAGCACCGCCCACAGATGCGGCGGGTTCGGGCCGTCCAGCAGCCGCTGCCGGGCCATCCGCAGCGACACATGCCGTTCGATCGCGTCCGGCGTGGTCCGCCCGACGGTGCCGGCCTCCAGTACGGCACGCGCGTACCGCTCCGTCTGCAACAGGCCCGGTACGAAGTGCGGTTCGTAGCTACGGATCAGCCGGGCCGCGCCCTCCAGACTGACGTAGAGACTGAACCACTCCGGCAGCACGTCGTGGAAACGCTGCCACCAGCCGGGGAGGTTCGCGTCCTCGGCGAGCCGGACGAACGCCTCGGCCTCGTCCGCGGACACGCCGTACGCGTCCAACAGCACCTGCACGTACGGGATCTTCAGCGCGACCTCGGCCGTCTCCATGCGCCGTACGGTCGCCGGAGCCACCCGCAGCGCGCGGGCCGCCTCCTCACGGCCGAGACCAGCCGCCTCGCGCAGCTCCTGAAGCCGTCTGCCGAGCACCACCTGACCCACCGTGGGCGCGGGCCGCCGTTCACTCACGCCACGTCTCCCCTACGTGTCGAGGCACGCGGGTCAGTGTGTCATGTTCCAGCCGCAGTCTCACGGGTGCGGCATGAGGTCCTCGCCACGCGTGGCACCCGACGTACCCGCGGTCGGCCGTCCATGACGTCCCGGGTAATCGACTCGTCCCCTTCCGGGCGGGATCGTTGAGTCACCGGGTTCCGGGCCGGCGCACTCCGGCCCGGAACCCGCCCGGGACGACCGAGCCCCCAGCTGATCCGACCTCGACGGAGGGTGATTCGCCATGTCCGCAGCCCAGCCCGCCCCGCTCACCGCGCTCGCCCGCACCGCCGAGCCGTACACCGCCCTGCGCCGTTTCCTGGCCGCGGACGCCGTCGTCACCGGCGTGAACGGCCTCGCCTACCTCGCCGTGTCCGGCCCCCTCGGCCGCCTCCTCGGCGTCGACTCCCCGCTGCTCCTCGCCCTCGGCGCGTTCCTCACCGGCTACGCGGTCGCCGTCGGCGTCCTGGCCTCACGGGCCCGGCCGGCAGCCCTGCCGGTGCGGGCGGTGGTGGAGGCCAACCTCGCCTGGAGCGTGCTCAGTTGCCTCGCCCTCGCCCTGTGGCTGTCGCCGACCGCGGCGGGCACGGTGTGGACCGTGCTCCAGGCCCTGACGGTGGCCGGCTTCGCCGCACTCCAGCACTTCGCCCTGAAGGCCTCAACCCATCAGTGAATGCAGGTACTTGACCGTCGCCGGATCGGCCGGGAGCAGCGTCTCGACGGCCAGCTCGGCGACGGTCACGTCCATCGGCGTGTTGAACGTGGAGATCGACGAGATGAACGACAGGGTCCGCCCCGCGTGCTCGATCTGCATCGGCAGCGCGAAGTACGGTACGGGCTCCGGGGGTCCGGCAGCCGGACACCCCCTCTCCGGCGGCACCGGATAGGCGGCGACCTCCTCGTACAGCGCCCGCAGCGGAGCCGAACGGTGCAGGGCGATCTGACGCTCCATCTGGGCGAGGAGATGGCCCCGCCACTCGGGAAGATTACGGATGCGCGGCGCCAGACCGGACGGATGCAGCGTCAGCCGCATCGCGTTCAGCGGCGGCGCGAGCAGCGACTCCGGCAGCCCCTCCAGCAGCATCGCGATGCCCCGGTTGGCCGCCACGACGTCGTACCTGGCGTCCACCACCAGCGCCGGATACGGCTCGTAGCCCTGGATGAGCCGCTCCAGACCGGCCCGCAGCCCGTCCAGCGCCGGGTCGTCGAGCGGGGTCTCCGGGTAGTGCGGGGCGTAACCCGCCGCCAGCAGCAGCGCGTTGCGCTCCCTGACCGGCACCTCCAGATGCTCCGCCAGCCGCAGCACCATCTCCTCGCTGGGCCGGGAGCGGCCCGTCTCCACGAAACTGATGTGCCGCGCCGAGGAACCCGCCCGCAGCGCCAGCTCCAGCTGACTGACCCGCCGCCGCTCGCGCCAGGCCCGCAGCAGCGGACCCACCCCCGGCTCGGCGGGAGCGGCGGACGCGGCGTTCGTACGGGGCGCGACAATGGCCATACGTACGACCGTAGTCGACGCGGCCCGTGCGGGGGCGCGGGCGAGAGGGGGTCGACGACCGGGCCTCACGCCCACCCGGCGCCTCACCGCGACGGTCAGGGACGGACCGCTGCGGTGAGGCGCCGCAGCGAGGCCCGGGCGGGCGGACCCCAGGTGGGTTTGCCGCCGGGGCGGCCGTGGACGCCCGCGTCGCCGATGTGCAGGAGCGCGAGGGCGCGCAGCACGGCCCAGCCGCGGGCGCGGCGCAGGGTCGCGGCGTCCGGGACGGGCGCGTAGGCCGCGTGGAAGCGGTCGACGGCGCCGTCCGGCAGCAGCAGCCAGGCGGCGGCGAGGTCGAAGGCCGGGTCGCCGGCGAAGAGGTCGCCGAAGTCGATCACCCCGCAGAAGGCGCCGTCCGAGGTGAGGACGTTCGCCGGGTGCAGATCGCCGTGGAGCCAGAGCCGCGGCCCGGTCCACTCCGGCGCGGCGGCGGCGTCCTCCCAGACCGCGCGGACGGCCTCCGGATCGGGGATCAGCCCCAGCCCGGTGGCCGAGTCGAGCCCCCGGGCGAAGTGTCCGGCGGTGTCGGCCAGCGGGCCCCCGCGGTCCCGGCCCGCGGGCGCCGCGGCGGGGGCGGGGCGGTGCAGGGCGGTCAGGAAGGCGGCCAGGGCGTCGGCCGACTCCGCGGCACGGATGGCGGGCGCGTGGTCGGCGGGCTCGCCCGGGACCCATGTGGTGACGAGCCAGGGCCGCGGAAACCGTGCGGAGGGCTCTCCCAGGTGCTGCGGGACGGGGACCCGGAGCGGAAGGCCAGGGGCGAGGAGGGGCAGCCAGGCGTGCTCCTTGCGCAGCAGCGCGTCCGCGGTCGGCGTCGCCCACGGCAGCCGGACGGCGAGGTCCTCCCCGAGCCGCCACACCTGGTTGTCCCAGCCGCGCGCCCCGAGTCTCAGGGGCCGATCCGCCAGGCGGGGGTACTGCTCGCGCAGCAGAGCGCGGACCAGGTCCTCGGTGATGTCCTCGGCGGTGTCCGTCCCGGTGGTCGTCATGCGGAGCAACCTTAGTCCCCTGACCAGGGCCGCCGCCGTCGCGCTGTGGCAGGCTGGACGCGTACGCGCCCCCCACGAACGGAGTCTCCCCGTGGCTGTGGAACCGCTCTCCCAGAAGGAGATCGAGGACCGCCTGTCCGAACTGCCCGGCTGGGCCGTGGAGGGCGACCGCCTCACCCGCTCCTACCGCCTGGCCTCCCATTTCGCCGCGACGGCCCTCGTCGTCCACGTGGCGCGGATCCAGGACGAACTGGACCACCACTCGGACCTGACCCTCGGCTACCGGACGGTCTCCCTGGCGGTGAACACCCACAGCGTCGGCGGGGCCGTCACCGCGCTGGACTTCGAGCTGGCGCGGCGGGTGGAGACGGCGGCGGGGGTGCACGGGGCGGAGTGAGACCGTCGGGGGCGGGCAACGGTATGCAATCTGCGAACCCCTGCGGACAGGATCCGGTCGCTGGTCGCCCCTATGCGGTGCCGATGTGGGCGGCATCCGGTCGACAGTATGCGAGAGACGACATACGGCCGACTGTATGCGGCCATCCGCATACAGTGTCCCGCGCACCGCACATCACACGTCGAACACCGCACATCGCATACAGCCCGACGGGCGGACGGGGGAGCGCGTGCTGGACTACGACCAGGAAGCCGAACGCTACGACGCCTCCCGCGGCGGCGAACCCCGCGCGGCCGCCGCTGCGGAGGCCGTCCTCGGCCTGCTGCCGCCCGGAGCCCGCAGTCTGCTGGACGTCGCCTGCGGCACGGGCATCGTCACCCGCCGGCTGGCCGCAGGTCCCGGCGCCCCTCGGGTGACCGGCGTCGATCTGTCTCCCGAGATGGCCCGGCACGCGGGGGCCCGGCTGCCCGGCGCGATCGTCCGCGCGGACAGCCGTCGACTGCCCTTCCCCGACGGCCGGTTCGACGCGGTGAGCAGTGTGTGGCTGCTGCACCTCGTCGAGGACCCCGGGGACGTGCGCAGGATCGTCGCCGAGTGCGCCCGGGTGCTGCGGCCGGGCGGGGTGTACGTCACCACCGTCGACAAGGGCGCCTCGCACAACGTGGGCAGCGACATCGACGGCGTCCTCTCGTCCCGCCCCCGCCGACCCGCCTCGGACGCCGCGGCGCTCGTCGAGTCGTACGCCGCCGACTGCGGCCTGGTCCCCGCCGGGCAGGCCCGTTTCGCGGGCCGGGGGCAGGGCCGCAGCCCGCGCCGGGCGATCGCGGACCTCAGACGCGGCTGGTTCGTCACCCTGCCGCCCGGAGACCCGCTGGCCGACGAGTTCGCCGCCCGCCTCGCCGCCTTGCCCGACCAGGAACGCCCGCGGCCCGAACCGGAGTTCACCCTGCGCGCCTTCCGTAAACCACCGCGCGCGCTGCCGGAGCCGGGCTCGGACGGCTGAACTCTGCGGCCCCGTCGAACACGCCCCAACCGGCCGTGATCCGGCCGTCGAAGTGGCCGAAACACACGGCAACGAGCCCGGACCCCACGGCGACTGAGAGGCGGAACCCGTCCGTCCTTCCTGGAGGTTCGTCCCGTGCAGCACCCGCGCAGGCACCGCAGACGCCTAGCTCTCCTCTCGGCGACGACAGCCGCCGTGGCCCTGGTCGCCGCCGGTCTGACCGCGCTCGGCACCGGCACCGCCGCGGCGGCCACAGCCCGGCAGGTCGAGGCTCTCGACCGGGGCGTGGTCAGCGTCCACACCGACACCGGCAACCTGGTCGGCTGGCGCTGGCTGGGGACCGATCCCGACAACGTCTCCTTCAACGTCTACCGGGCCGGCACCAAGGTCAACGCGTCCCCGATCACCGGCTCCACCAACTACTTCCACTCCGGCGCCCCCGCCCAGGCCGACTACACGGTCCGGGCGATCGTGGGGGGTGTCGAACAGGCCGACTCGGTCCGCGCGATCCAGTTCCGCACCGGCTACAAGGACGTCCCGATCACCCCGCCGGCCGGCGGCACCACCCCCGACGGCGTCGCGTACACCTACGAGGCGAACGACGCCTCCGTCGGCGACCTCGACGGCGACGGCGCTCTGGACTTCGTCCTGAAGTGGCAGCCGACCAACGCCAAGGACAACTCGCAGTCGGGATACACCGGCAACACGATCGTCGACGGCATACGACTGGACGGCACGCGGCTGTGGCGGGTCGACCTCGGCCGCAACATCCGTTCCGGCGCCCACTACACGCAGTTCCAGGTGTACGACTACGACGGCGACGGCAAGGCCGAGGTCGCGATGAAGACCGCCGACGGCACGGTCGACGGCACCGGCAGCGTGATCGGCAGCTCCTCGGCCGACCACCGCAACTCCAGCGGCTACGTCCTGTCCGGCCCCGAGTACCTGACCATGTTCCACGGGCAGACGGGCAGGGCGATGCAGAGCGTCGACTACGTCCCGGCCCGCGGCACGGTCTCGTCCTGGGGCGACTCCTACGGCAACCGCGTCGACCGCTTCCTCGCGGGGACGGGGTACCTCGACGGCGCCCGCCCCTCCCTGATCATGGCGCGCGGCTACTACACCCGCACCGTGATCGCCGCCTGGGACTGGCGCAACGGCGCCTTCACCCGCCGCTGGACCTTCGACACCAACTCCTCCGTCAACAGCGGCAAGGGCTACGACGGGCAGGGCTCGCACAGCCTCTCCGTCGGTGACGTCGACGGCGACGGCAAGGACGAGATCGTCTACGGGGCGATGGCGGTCGACGACAACGGCAGCGGCCTGTGGACGACGAGGACGGGCCACGGCGACGCCCAGCACCTCGGCGACCTCGACCCGTCCCACGCGGGCCTGGAGTACTTCAAGGTCTCGGAGTCGAGCAGTCAGCCCGCCGAGCTGTACATCGATCCGGCCGACGGCACGATCGACTGGCGGCTGGCCGCCTGCTGCGACAACGGCCGAGGTGTCGCGGGCGACATCTGGGCGGGCAACGACGGCGCGGAGGCGTGGTCGGCCTCCGACTCCTCGATCCGTGACGAGGCGGGCGCGACGAAGGGCCGCGAACCGTCCTCCGTCAACTTCCTGTCCTGGTGGGACGCCGACACCACCCGTGAACTCCTCGACGGCACCCACATCGACAAGTACGGCACGACCTCCGACACCCGCCTGCTGACCGGCTCCGGCGTCCACTCCAACAACAGCACCAAGGCGACCCCGTCGCTGTCCGGGGACATCCTCGGCGACTGGCGCGAGGAGGTCGTCTGGCCCACCACCGACAACACCGCCCTGCGGATCTACTCGACCCCGTACGAGACCGCGACGCGCATCACGACCCTCCTGCACGACACGATGTACCGCACCGGCCTGGCCTGGCAGAACACTGCATACAACCAGCCCCCGCACCCCTGCTTCTTCATCGGCGACGGCATGGCGACGGCACCCCGGCCGACGGTGTACACCCCGTGACCTCCTGACCGGACCGCGCGGAGGCCCCGTCCGACCACGGACGCTGTTGGTAAATGCGGGGGCCTGAGTGACGACGGCCTGCATGACCCCGTTGGGGTTGTGCAGGCCGTCGTCGTGTTTCTGGGGTGGGTTCGTGTCGTTGCGTGGGGTGGATCTTGCGGAGATTCCTGAGGAGACGGCGCGGGTGGCTCGCGCGGTGTTCCCGAAGGGGTGTCTGGCGATGCGGGTGCGGGATGCGCTCGGGCCGGTCTTCGCCGATGCCGACTTCGAGGAGCTGTTCCCGGTGCGGGGGCGACCGGTGGTGTCGCCGGCCAGGCTGGCGCTGGTGTCGGTGTTGCAGTTCGCGGAGGGGCTGACCGACCGGCAGGCCGCGCACGCGGTGCGCTCGAGGCTGGACTGGAAGTACGCCCTGTCGCTGGAGCTGACCGACACGGGCTTCGACTTCTCGGTGCTCAGTGAGTTCCGTGCGCGGCTCATCGAGGGCGACGCGGGCGGGGCCGTGTTCGATGCGGTGCTGCGGGCGGCCGGTGAGGCCGGCCTGGTCAAGGCGGGCAAGCGCCAGCGCACGGACGCCACCCACGTACTGGCCGCGACGAGGGATCTGAACCGGCTGGAGTTCGTGGTCGAGACACTGCGGGCGGCACTGAACCAGGTCGCCGAGGTGGCCGGGGAGTGGCTGGTGACGATGGCGGCGCCGCAGTGGTTCGACCGCTACTCCGCCCGGCCGGAGGACACCCGTTTCCCCTCTCGGTGGGCTGCCCGTGTCGAGCACGGCGACCAGTGCGGAGCCGACGGGATGGTGCTGCTGCGCGCCATCCGATCGCCCCAGGCTCCGCCCGCCCTGCGTGACCTGCCCGCGGTGGAGTTCCTGCGTCAGACATGGGTGCAGCAGTTCCACCAGGTCGACGGCGTCGTGCGCTGGCGCGAGCCGAAGAACACACCGCCTGGCCTGATCCGCTTACGCACCCCGCACGAGCCCGAGGCCAGGACCGGCGCGAAGCGGGATCTGGGCTGGTCCGGCTACAAGGTCCATCTCAGCGAGACCTGCGAGCCCGACGCCCCGCACCTGATCACCCACATCCACACCACCACGGCGCCGGTGAGGGACGACGCCGCCCTGGAGGACATCCACACCGCTCTGGCCGGCCGCGGGCTGGTGCCGGACGAACACCTGGTGGACGCCGGATACGTCGATGCCGAGCAGATCCACCACGCCCGTCGCGATCACGGCATCAACCTCGTCGGACCGGTCGGGAAGAACACCATCCGGCAACAGACGGCAGGCGGCTTCTTCGACAGCACCCGTTTCACCGTCGACTGGGACCAGCGCCAGGCCGTCTGCCCCGGCGGCCACACCAGCGTCCAGTGGCGAGACGCCCGGAGCCAGTACGGCACCCCGGTCACCCGCGTCCGCTTCGCCGAACGCCACTGCGGACCCTGCGAACTGCGGACCTCCTGCACCACCGCCGAAACCGGCCGCAACCTGACCCTGCGGCCGAAGGCCGAACACGAGATCCTCCGGCAGGCCCGCAGCGAGCAGGACACCGACCACTGGCGCCGTCGCTACGGACACCGCGCCGGCGTCGAGGGCACGATCTCCCAAGGCGTCCAGGCGTTCGGCCTGCGCAGATCCCGCTACCGCGGGCTTGCCAAGACCCGGCTGCAACACCACTTCACCGGCGCTGCGATCAACCTGGCACGACTCGACGCCTGGCTCACCGGCCGGCCCCTTGCCCGCACACGAGTCTCACCCTTCGCAGCACTCCGCCCCGCTGGATGAGATCCAGCGGGGCGGATTTACCAACAGCGTCCGACCACGGCCGGGGCCTCCGTACGGACACACGGCCGCACGGTGGATCAGTTCAGGGCCCGGGGCACGTTCCCGTAGAACTGGATGGCGGGCCAACCACGGGACGTGAGCAGCGCGTTGATGGCGTCGGCGACGTCCAGCGCGGTGACGTCCTGCGCCGTCGAACCGGGCATCAGGTCGATGGTGAAGTTCACGGTGACGTACCCCTCGTCCGGGCCCGGCGGGGTGACCCCGTGGAACGGGACGTTGTTCCCCCACGTCTCGGTCGACTCGTCAGCCTGTTCGACGACTTGGCCCTCCTCGGCCCGGGCCGCGCCGGCGGACGCGAGTGCCGCGCCCGCCGCCGCCGAGCCCGAAGAGACCAGCAGGGCACGTCTGGACACTCCCATGTTCCCCTCCCCACTCTCCTGCCTCCGGAGCGAAGGCGGGATCGATCGTATGAGCGGAAACCGGGCCCTGGCGCTGAACGACATCATCCGGTTGGCGTGTGCCGGCCTCACACCACCGTGCAGCTCTGGTCCCCCAGCTTGAACGCCGTCGGTTTCGCGTTCGTGCCGGTCCAGCTGCCCGTGAAGCCGAAGCTCACTGAGGTGCCCGCCGCCACATTGGCGTTCCAGGTGATGTTCTTCGCGGTCACCGCCGCCCCGGACTGGGTGTAGTCGGCGTTCCAGAGCTGGGAGACCGTCTGGCCGTTGGGGAAGGACCAGGCGAGGCTCCAGCCGGACCACGCGGCGGTGCCCGTGTTGGCGAGCTTCACGTCCGCCTGGAAGCCGCCGGACCACTGGGTGGTGATCGTGTACGTCACCGCGCAGGCGCCGGTCGGGGCGGGATCCGTACCTCCGCCTCCACCTCCGCCGCCCCCGCCTCCGCCGCCGCTCGTGTCGGAGGTGTCGCCGTAGATGACCCCCCGGCCGTTCGTCGACACGTACACCCGGCCGTAGACCCGCGGGTCACCGGTGATCGCGCCACCCGTCCAACCCCATTGGTGGGCATCGTCGTTGATGCGGGTCCAGGACACGCCCTTGTCGGTCGAACGGAAGATCCCGCGCACACCGGCGATCTTCGCGCTGGTGTAGAGCGTCTGGTACGACGCACCGGTCGCCGCCTTCCCGAAGCCGATCGTGTCGGCCTGTTCGACGTTCGACAGTTTGGTGAACGTCGCGCCGGAATCGGTGGAGTGCCACAGCCCGTAGGCCCCGTCGCTCGCCCCGCCGGCCAGCCACACATCGCCCTTGGTTCCGGGCAGCGCCTTGAAACGCACGCTGTCCCCACTGGGCAGTCCCGCCGCCGACGACGCGCTGAAGGACGCCCCGCCGTCCGTACTGACGTAGAACTTGCCGGACTTGAAGCCGTAGAAGGTCTTGGGGTCCACCCGGTCCGACTCGACGATCGCGCCGGCGGGAATCCCGCTCGTGGCCTGCCACGACGTACCGAAACCGGTCGTGTACTGCACCCCGGTGCCGGCCGGGCTCCACACGAACCGGCTGCCGTCCGCCGCCGCGGCCACCGTCCCGCCGCCGCTGACCCCCGAAGGGTCCGTCCCGGCGAACCAGTTGGCCCCGTTGTCCGTCGAGAACGCCACGTGCGGGCCCGAGTCCAGGTCGCCGACCCGGACCACCGTGTTCGGGGTCGTCTCCGCGAAGTCCAGGCTGGTCGTCGTGGTGAAGTTCGGGGAGGTGAACATCATCGACGGCACCTTCGTCAGATCCGTGTGCCGGAAACCGCCGACGTCACCGAGCGCGCTGAGCAGCGGCGCGCCCGTCGGCGGAGAGGCGAGGTCGTTGACCGCCGTCTCCTCCAGCCCCTGCACCATCGGCTTGACGGTGAACTGGCTGCCGCTGTCCCAGTTGGTGAGGTTCTCCGTGCCGTAGATCGTCGCGCCCGTCCCGTACATCATGCGGGCGGAGTTGAACGGGTCGATCTCCAACGCCTCGGTCATCCACCCGAGTTTGGGCGTCTGCTCCGGCGGCGACGGGTTCGCTCCCCAGGTCAGCCACGGCGACGAGGAGACGTCCATCGTGAACCGGTTGGCACGGTTGGGGTACGACGTGTAGTCCCACGCCTTCGTCCAGGTCCCGCCGCTGTTCGTGGAGCGGAAGATCTGGGTGTCGGGCCACCAGGAACTGTAGGCGGTCGCCATCACGGTGCCGGGCTTCTGCCGGTCGACCGTCAGCCCGCTGAAACCGTAGTAGGTGTCCGCCTCCGCCACCGGGCTGATGTCCGTCCAGGTCCCGGTCGCCGTCGCGTACCTCATCAGCCGGCCCTTGCCGCCGTCGTACGGACCGCCCTTGTCGCTGTATGCGATGTACAGATAGCCGTTGACGGTATCCAGTACACCCTTGTGCGCCAGATACCCCGTAGGCTGTCCGGCCAGCCGCGACCAGGTCGCTCCCGCGTCCGTCGACCGGTACACCGCGTTGTCCTTGTCCGCGACGCCGACGTAGATCGTCTTCGTCGCCGTACCGGACGTGCCCGTCGACTCGTCGAAGGTGACCCAGACGATCCCCTGGTTGTCGCTGGCGTACCCGCTGGTGTCGCTGGGATCCTGTACGTAGTTGCCGACATTGGGGAAGTTGGTCACCTGCGACCAGGTGACCCCCGAGTCCGTCGACCGCCACAGCCCCTTGCCGCTCGGAGCGCCGAGGTACAGCACGCTGTTGCGGTTGGGGTCGACGGCGAGCCGCTCGCCCATGCCCCGGCCGGGCATGTTCCCGCCCAGCTTGAACGGGAGGTCCGTCTTCTGCCAGCTGGCGCCCCGGTCGCCGGAGCGCAGCACGGCGCCGTTGGTCGGATCCCAGCTGTTGGTGTACGTGCCGACCGCCGCGTACACCTTGTTCGCATCGACCGGGTCCGAGGCCAGGCTCACCACGCCGGTGTGGCCCCACTGCGCCCAGCCGACCGAGTCCAGCAGCGGCGTCCAGGTCTTGCCCGACTCCTGCCAGCGGTAGGCGCCGCCGATGTCGGTGCGGGCGTAGGCGAGGTTCTTCTCCTTGCGGTTGAAGACGATGCCCGGGACGAAGCCGCCGCCGTCGATCCGGGCGTTCTTCCAGGTGTACGACTCTGCCGCGAGCGTCGCCTTCGGGCTCGCGTCGGCGGCCAGTGCGGACGGGCCGGCGGAGAGCAGGCCGGCGGCGAGCGCCAGCACCGCCGTCAGAATGCGCTTTCTTCGCACGGTGGGGGTCCTTCCTCGCGAAGCCATGTATGCGGGGGGAGGTGCGGGAAGTGCGACGTGCCGGGCGCGGGATGCGCCACTGCCGGGCGGCCCCCCATGCGGGAAGGGGGCCGCCCGGCGCGGTACGCGGAGCGTTAGCGGGGACTTATTCGAGGAGCTCCGCGTACGAGCCCATGGCCAGGGCGATGTCGGCCTGGGCCCAGAACCGGTGGTACGTGAACACGGGCGCGGCACCGCCCGCGAGATAGCTCTGGATCTTCGACCACGCCGGGTCGTTCTTGTAGAAGGAACGCAGCGAGGCGAACGTCGAGGACGAGCTGATCGTGTCGCCGTTCGGCATCTTCCCGCTCCAGCCGCTCGGGACGTACACGCCGTCCGCGAAGCGGTTGTAGTCGGTGCGGGTCTCGGGGACCGCGATACCGAGGGAGTCCTGGTAGTTGGTCCACATGCCGTCCAGGAGCGCCTTCGCGGTCGTCTTCGCCCGCGTGTCACCGGACCTGGCGGCGTAGTACGTCAGGGTCTTGGCGTACGAGCCGGCCACGCCGACGTCATTGGTGTAGTCGGCGACGGTGACGTGAAGTCCCGTGTTGGCACCGGGACTCGAGGCGTTCCAGCTGTCGGGCTGGCCCGACCACTGGAGGGTGGAGGGGATCCGGAAGGTGCCGTCCGGGTTGATCGTGGTCTTGGACAGCGCCCAGTCGACCCACTTGTCGAGGACCGCCTTGGCGGCGGCGTTCCCCGTCTGCTGGTAGTACTCGGCGACCCGCTCCATCGACCAGGTCTGGAACCCGAACCACTGGTTCGACGGCGGGTCGTGGTAGACGGGCTGCTGGTCGTAGTACATGCCGTAGAAGGTCGACGTGCCGGCCGGCGGAGTGGCGTAACGTCCCGCCCAGCTGTTGGTCGCACCGCCCGCGATGGCGCCCTCGCTGGACTGCAGCCAGCGGTAGAACTCCAGTTGCCGGGTGAGCGACTTCGACCAGTCGGCCTGCCCCGTCGCCGACTTGGGCTTGAGGTCGGCGTAGCTGCTCAGGGCATAGGCGGCCAGGGGGTTCTGGTAGCCGCCGTGGACATGGCTGGAGCCGATGCGCCAGGCCCAGCCGGCGCTGGTGTCCGTGGCGCCGCCCCAGGCGTAGTACCAGGACAGCAGATAGTGCGAGGCGTCCTTGCCGGTGCCGGCCGGGCACGCGCTCGGCCCGACACAGTTGCCGATCTTCTTGAAGTACTTGTCGTACATCGCATACCGCAGGTAGTCGCCCATCTTCGCGGCCTTGCCCACGGTCGCCGACACGGCGCTGCCCTTGCCCTGCGCGGTCGCCCAGACGTCCGCCCAGTACGCCGCCTGCACCGCTCGCGCGTCGGCGTCCGGGGCGTTGGTGAACTTCCACTGCTTGGCGTACGACGAGTCGCCGGTGAACAGGTCCAGATACCCGTTCGGGCCGCCGTACTTGAAGGTGTCGCAGGTCGGCTGCGGAACCGTCTCCCACACCGACTCCTGCGCACCGCGCTGGAAGGTGTTGATGTACGACGGTCCGGTCGCGGTCGGGCCCGCCTCGCATTTGCCGGGCTCGTTGCCGTAGCCGTAGACGTTGTCGACGTCCTGCAGCCAGTGCATACCGTAGACGTCGTCCGTGCTGTATGCGGTCTTCAGTTCACCGGCGATCGGATCCGATCCCACCGACACGCCCGTGTCCAGCCGCGCCGGATACTCGTTCGGCGTGTCCAGCTCGGGTGCGTACGTCGCCGGTTTCGACGCGTTGTAGAAGGAGTTCGTCGGCTGGTCGGCCTTGGTGGGGATCATGTACTTCTCCATGATGTCCCACGCGCCGTTGAACTTGGTCCAGTCGCCGGTGATCTTGCCGTACATGGCCTGCAGCCAGAGAAGGTAGCTGTAGGCCTCCGACGTGGTCTCGTGGCCCTGGTCCGGCGCCTCGACGATCAGTGTCTCCACCGAGTGGTAGGGGATGCCCTCGGGGGAGAAGTAGCCGTTCGCCGGGTTGGTGATCTTGCCGTAGAGGTCCAGGAACCGGGCGTCGTACATCTTGCTTCCGGCGATCTCGGTGACCGTGACCGACGCCTTCGCGTGCCCGGTGGCCGTCGACTCGAAGACGGCCGCGCCGGTGCCGGAGGCGTTCGCGGTGACGGTCACCTTCTGGGCGGTGCTCCAGTTCGACGGGGTGAAGGTGAGCGAGGCGCCCCCGGTCACCGTCAGGCCCGTGTTGCCGCTGGCCCGGGCGGTCGTGACGGTCACATTGGCCGACGGCTGGGTCGACAGCTTCAGCTCGTAGGTGCCCGTCTTGCCCTGCTGCACCGCCAGCTGGTTGGCGGAGGCGACCACGGCCGGTCCCGAGGCGACCGTGATACCGACCGGCGTCGACGTGCCCGACGCGCCCAGGCTGTCGTAGGCCTTCGCCACCAGCGAGTGACTGCCAACCGACAAGCCGGAGGCGGACAGGGTGTACGGCGCGGTGGTGTCCGTGCCCAGCAGGGTCGTGTCGTCGTAGAACTCGACCTTGGTGACGGTCGCGCTGTCAGCGGCTGCGGCGGTCGCCGCGAGCGGCACCGCGTCGCCCTGGGTGTAGACGGCGCCCGCCGTGGGGCTGGTCAGCACGGTGGCCGGCGGCTGGTGCGCACCGGTGCAGGGGGTGCCGTTGATCGCGAAGGCGGCGGGAGCGCTGTTGGTGCCGCTGTAGGTGAACTGCGCGCCGGTGCTCACCGCGGCGCCCGCCGCGATGGTCCCGTTGTAGGAGGCGTTGTTCACCGTGATCTGCCGACCGGACTGCGACCAGGTGCCGTTCCAGCCGTTCGACAGCGTCTGGTTGCCCGTGTAGGCGTACGTCAGGCTCCAGCCGCTGATGGGGTCGGTGCCTCGGTTGGTGAGCGTGAGGTCGGCGGTGAAGCCGGAGCCCCAGTCGTTGGTCTTGTAGTCCACGCTGCACTGGAGCGCCGCCGCCTGGGCGGGCGTCGGCAGCGTGCTCAGCATGGCGAACGGAAGCACGAGGGCCGCGACTACGGCGGTCCACAGGCGCCGCGTCGTGCGACGTCTGCGTACGGGATCCATCCGGTTCCTCCTTGCGGCTCTAAGCGGTGGGGGAGGAGCAACAAGCTCTGAACCAGTGGGAGCGCTCCCATAGTGGGGAAGGGGGTGAAGGCGGTCAAGGTGCTTGAAGAGTCGAAAACATTCGACTCGAAAAGTTGAGGGAAAGTCAGCGTCGCCCCTGTTCTTTGCCAGGGCTTGGCGCTAGCTTCGAGACACCAGTGGGAGCGATTCCATCAGTCGACGCGTCCGTCACGACGCGCTGATCTGCAAGGAGTCGCTCATGCGACACCCCCCTCGTTCAATCCTTTTAGCCGTCGCCGGCACGGTCGCCCTCGGGGCGGGCGCGGCCCTGCCGGTCATGACGGCACAGGGAGCCACCCCCGCGTGCACGGTGGAGTACTCCGTCACCGGCCAGTGGGACGCCGGCTTCCAGGGCGCGGTGCGGATCACCAACAACGCCGCCGCCGTGAACAGTTGGACCCTGACCTTCGACTTCGCGAACGGGCAGAAGGTCACCCAGGGCTGGAGCGCCAAATGGTCCCAGTCGGGCACGGCCGTCACCGCGGTGAACGAGAGCTGGAACGGCTCGCTCGGCACCGGCGCGAGCGTCGACGCGGGCTTCGTCGCGTCGAAGGGCGCGACGAACGCCGTACCGACGACGTTCCGGCTCAACGGCACCACCTGCAACGTCGACAGCGGCTCCACCCCGACCCCGACGCCCACGGCGACCTCGACCACCCCGCCCGGCACAGGTGAGGCACCGCCCCGGCTGCACGTGTCCGGCAACAAGCTCGCGGACGCCGACGGCCGCACCCGCCGGCTGCTCGGCGTCAACCGGTCCGGCGGCGAGTTCATGTGCGTCCAGGGCCGTGGCATCTGGGACGGTCCGGTCGACGACGCGGCCGTCCGCGCCATCGCCGACTGGAAGGTGAACACGGTCCGCATCCCGCTCAACGAGGAGTGCTGGCTGGGCCTGTCGAACATCGCCCCGGCCTACGGCGGAGCGAACTACATCAACGCCGTCAAGGACCTGGTGGCCCGTGTAGAGGCCCACGGCATGACCCCGATCGTCGAACTGCACTGGACCTACGGCCAGTACACCGGCAACTCGGCCGGCTGCCCGGACGTGCACGCCAGTTGCCAGAAGCCGATGCCCGACATGCAGTACACCCCCGCGTTCTGGACGTCGGTCGCGAGCACGTTCAAGGGCGACCAGACCGTCGTGTTCGACCTGTTCAACGAGCCCTACCCGGACCGCGCGACCTCCACCGTCACCCAGGCCTGGCAGTGCTGGCGGGACGGCGGCACCTGCCCCGGCATCGGGTACGAGGTCGCCGGTATGCAGGATCTCGTCGACTCCATACGGTCGACCGGCGCCCGCAACGTGATCCTCGCCGGCGGTCTCGCCTACTCCAACGACCTCAGCCAGTGGCTGACCTACAAACCCACCGACCCGACCGGCAATCTCGCCGCCGCCTACCACGTCTACAACTTCAACTCCTGTGCCGGCGCAGGCTGCTGGAACTCCACGCTCGCCCCCGTAGCCGCCCAGGTGCCGCTCGTGGCGGGCGAGATCGGGGAGAACACCTGCTCGCACGCGTTCGTCGACCAGGTCATGAAGTGGTTCGACGACCGGCAGCTGTCCTACCTGGGCTGGACCTGGAACACCTGGGACTGCTCCTCGGGACCGTCGCTGATCTCCAGCTACGACGGGACCCCCACCGCGTACGGCACCGGGCTGCGCGATCATCTGCGCGCCCTCGACGGATAGGCGCCAACAGCAGCAAGGGACGTCAGGAACGGACAGAACGGACAACATCCGCGACGGACAAGGAAACCCGCACTCATGAGCCGTAGCAGAACAGCGATGCTCGCCTCGCTGGCGCTTGTCGCCGGCGCCTCCGGGACGGCACTCGCGGTGGTCCCGGGCGATCCGGGCATCGCCGCCATCCCGTGCACCGTGGCCTACACCGTGCAGAACCAGTGGGACACCGGTTTCACGGCCAACGTCACCGTCACCAACAACTCCGCCGCGAAGTCGAGTTGGTCGGTGAAGTGGGCGTACGCCGGCAACCAGAAGATCACCAGCGGCTGGAACGCGAAGATCACCCAGTCCGGTACGGCCGTCACCGCGAACAACGAGACCTACAACGGGACGCTGCCGAACGGCGGTTCGGTCAGCTTCGGCTTCCAGGCCTCCTACAGCGGCAGCAACGCGGTCCCGGCCTCGTTCACGCTCGACGGGGTCACCTGCAACGTCGACAGCGGCGGCGGCACGCCCACCGACCCCGGTACCCCCACCGACCCCGGTACCCCCACCGGTCCGGGCACGCCGTCCACCAAGGTCGACAACCCCTACGCGGGCGCCAAGGTGTACGTGAACCCGGACTGGTCGGCGAAGGCGGCCGCCGAGCCGGGCGGTTCCCGGGTCTCCAACCAGCCCACCGGCATCTGGCTCGACCGCATCGCCGCGATCACCGGCACCAGCACCGGCAGGGGCCTGCGCGCCCACCTGGACGCGGCCCTCGCCCAGAAGGGCAGCGGCGAGGAGGTCGTCCAGCTGGTCGTCTACGACCTGCCCGGCCGTGACTGCTCCGCCCTCGCCTCCAACGGCGAGCTCGGCCCGACGGAGATCGACAAGTACAAGACGCAGTTCATCGACCCGATCGCGGCAATCCTCGCGGACAGCAAGTACGCCTCGCTGCGGATCGTCACCGCTGTCGAGATCGACTCACTGCCCAACCTGGTCACCAACACCGGCAGCCGGCCCACCGCCACCGCGGCCTGCGACACCATGAAGGCCAACGGCAACTACGTGAAGGGCGTCGGCTACGCGCTCAAGAAGCTCGGCGCGATCCCCAACGTCTACAACTACGTCGACGCCGGTCACCACGGCTGGCTCGGCTGGGACGACAACTTCGGGCCCACCGCGCAGATCCTGTACGAGGCCGCCAACGCGGAGGGGGCGACTGTAGACGATGTGCACGGCTTCATCACCAACACGGCGAACTACAGCGCCCTGAAGGAGAACAACTTCACCATCAACGACTCCGTCAACGGCACCACCGTGCGGCAGTCGAAGTGGGTGGACTGGAACCGGTACGTCGACGAGCTGTCGTACGCACAGGCCCTGCGCAGCCAGTTGGTGTCCACGGGCTTCCGGCCGGGCATCGGCATGCTGATCGACACCTCCCGCAACGGCTGGGGCGGCACCGCACGGCCCACCGGTCCGGGCGCCATGACCAGCGTCGACACCTATGTCAACGGCGGCCGCTACGACCGCCGTATCCACGTCGGCAACTGGTGCAACCAGTCCGGTGCCGGCCTCGGTGAGCGCCCCCAGGCCGCACCGGCCACGGGGATCGACGCGTACGTGTGGATGAAGCCGCCGGGTGAGTCCGATGGCTCCAGCTCCGCCATCGCCAACGACGAGGGCAAGGGCTTCGACCGCATGTGCGACCCGACGTACACGGGCAACCCCCGCAACGGCAACAGCATGTCGGGAGCCCTGCCCAACGCTCCGCTGTCCGGGCACTGGTTCTCGGCCCAGTTCCAGCAGCTGATGCAGAACGCCTACCCGCCGCTGTAGGCCGGCGCGGCGTCCCGTCCGGCCGCTCCCCTGCCGGGGGAGCGGCCGGATGCGGCGGAATCCGGGACCGGAGGAGCGAAATTTTTGCCGTCCCGGCAATAATCATGGCCCTCGCGCGGTGTGCCGGAGCACGCTTGCGGCACACCGACGAGAGGCTGACCACCATGGCGCACCACCCGCACGAGCACGGCGATCACGAGCACGGCGACCACCAGCACCGTCACGGCCACGGCCACCACACCGACATCGACTGGGCGGAGATGGCCCCGCACCTCGTGGCCCAGGCGGAACTGTTCACGCCGCTGTACGAGCGGGCCCTCGCCTGGCTCGGCAAAGAGGTGACCGAACCGGGACTGATCGTCGACCTGGGCAGTGGTCCGGGGGTCGTCTCGGGACTGTTCGCCGAGACCTTCCCCGGCGCCCGGGTCCTCGCGGTCGACGGCTCCGGGCCCCTCCTGGAGCAGGCCGAGGCGCGCGCCGCCCGGCTCGGGTACGCCGACCGCTTCGGCACCCTTGCGGGTGAACTCCCCGGCATCCTGGACGAGTTGGACTACCCTGCCGACCTGCTCTGGGCGGGCCGCAGTCTGCACCACCTGGGCGACCAGCGCGCCGCCCTCACCGCCTTCGCCGAGCGGCTCGCGCCCGGCGGTACGCTGGCGATCATGGAGGGCGGCCTGCCGAGCCGGTTCCTGCCGCGTGACATCGGCATCGGCCGCCCCGGCCTGGAGGCACGGCTCGACGCGCTCCAGGAGGAGTGGTTCGCACAGATGCGGGCCGACCTGCCCGGGACCGTCGAGGTGACCGAGGACTGGCCGGCGCTGCTCGGCTCCGCCGGCCTGAAGCACACCCGCAGCCGCAGCTTCCTGCTCGACCTGCCCGCCCCCGCCTCCGACCGGGCCCGCGCCTACGTCGCCGACTCACTGGGCCGGCTGCGCGAGATCTACGGCGACATCCTCGACCCCGAGGACCGCGCCGTGCTCGACCGCCTCCTCGACCCCGCCGACCCGGCCGGCGTCCAGCGCAGGTCCGATGTGTTCGTGCTGGCCGCACACACCGTGCATACGGCGGTGAAGCCCGCGTAGCCCGGACGGCGACCCGCTCCGCGCATCCGTGTCCCGCCGTCGTCCCCCTCCCGGCGTTCCCGCCTCGCCCCCTCCGTCATCGATAGTGACCTGTGTCACATTTCGGCAGTAGGATGGGAGAGCGGGTCCGCTCGGACGCGGCATCCCGGACGCGGCCGTGCGGGGAAGACGGGGGCCGCCATGGACCGTTACGTCAGTCAGGACATCAGCGGCTGGACCGAGTTGCGCGTCCACGGGGTGTCGGGGACCCCGCCCGAGGCCGAACTCTGCCACCCCGCCGTCGCGTTGGTCGCGGGCGACCGGCTCGCCGGCTTCTACCGGCGGATCTGGGAACGCGCCCGCGGCGCCCCCGACGGGCCGGGCTTCCGCCGCGAGGGATACTCCTGGGGCAAGCTCACCTCGGGCGACAACTCCCGTGCCCTGTGGCTGCTTCTGCTGCCCTTCATGTTCCTGAACCTCGCCTACTACATGGACCCCGAACACCGCGTCGTGGGCAACCGCACCCGTGTCGTACCCGAACGCAACGCCGTCCAGCGGCTCCTGGCGCTCTCCCTCACCGGCACCTACGTCCTGGCCGCCACCTCCGTGTCGATGGACCTGGTCGGCTGGCAGTGCGGGGCGCACGCCGGGCCGTCCCGACCGGCCTGCTCCAGCGGCGGGTTCTGGCTGAACTGGCTGCACTACAGCTGGCTGGACTCCACCGGCCGGCACCTCGCCGTCACCTCCCTCGTACCGCTCGCCCTCGTCGCACTGCTGTGGTGGACCGCCCGCAGGACCTGGGCCACCATGGAGGCCCAGCAGGTCCCGCAGATCAAGGGCACCCCGGACGTCCGACTGCCGCTGGAGGACCGCCGGTTGTGGAACGGCCGCGGACCCGTGCGCGAACTGCGCGCCCTGCACGTCGCCGGCGCCCTCGCCGTCGTCGGCGTCCTGCTGCTCGCGCCGCTGCTGCCCGGCGCGGACCTCACCAGCTGTCCCACGGCGACACCTGGCACCCGGCGGCGGCCGTCGTCCGCAACCTCCTGCTCCTCGCCCTGCTCCTCGTCCTGGCACTGGTCGTGATCCAGGTGCCGCTGGTCAAGGACCGGGACCGGCCCGGACAGGACGCGACCCGCGGGGCCGACGAACTCGACGGCTACCGCGTCCTGCCCTGGCTCGTGACCGCGCTCGTGGCCGGTGCCCTCGCCGTGGCCTGCGGAGGCGCGGCACAAGCCGGTCCGCCCGACACGACGGCCGGGCTGCACGCCCTGCCCTGGCAGACCGGCGCCGTGCGCTGGCTGCTCGTCGCCCAAGGCGCGCTGCTGCTGCTCCTCGCCGCCTCCCACGTCGTACGCGGCACGGCGAGAACGACACCGCCCGACGGCGACGCCCTCGGCAACCCCCGCTTCCCGCGCCCCGCCTGGGGCGGCATGAGCATGGCCGGGGTAGCCCTCCTCGCCACCCTCCTCGCGACCGCCCTCGCCGCGGGCGTCACGCTCCGCGTGGCGGAGATCCTCGGCGCGCCCACGGTCCCCGGACACCCCACCGGCAACCAGCGACCCCTGGTGGTCCCGACCGCCTACTTCTGGGCGGCGGTGTGCGCGCTCGCGCTCGTCGCCGTGGCGCTGCTCCTCGCCGCCCGCGCCTGGGCGGTCATGCGCCGCGGCCGTGCGGCGGCCCTCCACCACGTCAAGGAGTTCTACCCTGCCGACGACGCCGCGAGGGCACCGCAGGGGCGGCGCCGGCACATCGCCGGCGTATGGGCCCGCGCGCGGGGACTCGGTCCCGCCGCCGAGGGCGGTCTCGGACTGCTCCTGCTCGCCGCCGTCGTGATCGCGGCGGCCGGGGTCGGCCTGGACCTGGTCCTCGGCACCCGGCTCGTCACCGACGGCTCCCGCTGGCTGACCACCGCCGCCAACCTCGTCCTGACCGGCCTGGTCGCCGGACTGCTCTGGGCCGGACGCCAGGCCTACCGCAGCGAGAGCTTCCGGCGCACGGTCGGCATCCTCTGGGACGTCGGCACCTTCTGGCCGCGCGCCACCCACCCCTTCGCCCCGCCCTGCTACGCCGAGCGGACCGTGCCCGACCTGCTGACCCGCCTGGAATACCTCACCGGTACGAGCGCCGGTGAGCAGGCCGAGCAGGGTGAGCAGCCGGTGCCGCCGGGCGGCCGGGTGCTGCTGTCCTGCCATTCGCAGGGTTCCGTGATCGGGGCGGCCGTCCTGCTGCAGGCGAACACCGCCGCCGGCGTCCGCACCGCCCTGCTGACCTACGGCTGCCCACTGACCAGGCTCTACGCGCGGTTCTTCCCGGCCTACTTCAACGCGGACTCCGTCCACCGCCTCGGGCAGATCCTGGCCCACCGGGCGGGGCCCCTCCCCGCACCCGGAGGACAACCGGGCCTCGCCGAGGACACCCGCTGGTACAACCTGTACCGCGCCAGCGACCCCATCGGCGGGTGGGTCGTGCGGGATGCGCAGCCGCTGCGGCCCGGCGCGCGGCCGGAGCGCGGGGACCGGCAACTGCTCGACCCGATGAAGCTGTGCAGACAGCCCGGGGACACCTGCTACCAGCCCCCGAAGGGACACTCCGACTACTTCTCCGACCCCGCGTTCGACGCGTGCGTCCGTGATCTCGCCGCAGGCGGGAGTACGGTGTCGCCGCCCATCTCCCCGCCCTCCACCGCCGTACCCGTGATCCTCTCCGAGTCGGTGGACGGCGCGGCTCCGGTCAGCCAGGCCCGGCTGTGAGGGGGAGGGGCCGGGGCCGAGAAAGGGGCGTGGCCCGTGGCGACGCCCCTTCCCCCTGCCGGTCCCGGCGCTCTCCCGGGTTCAGCCGATGTCGAACGTCGACGGGTCCGGACCGATCCGCCGGTCCTCGTTCAGCGCGCTGATCGCCGCCAGGTCCTCGGTGTCCAGGCTGAAGTCGAACACCTCGATGTTCTCCCTGATCCGCGAGGGCGTCACGGACTTCGGGATCACCACGTTGCCGATCTGGAGGTGCCAGCGCAGCACCACCTGGGCCGGGGTGCGGTTGTGCTTCTGGGCGATCGCGACGATCGCCGGGACCTCCAGCAGCCCCTTGCCCTGGCCCAGCGGCGACCAGGCCTCGGTGGCGATGCCCTGCTCCGCGTGGAACTCCCGCAGCGCGTGCTGCTGGAGGTGCGGGTGCAGCTCGATCTGATTGACGGCCGGGACGACCGCCGTCTCACCCGTCAGCCGCTCGAGCTGCTCGACGGGGAAGTTGGAGACACCGATCGCCTTGACCCGGCCGTCGGCGTACAGCTTCTCGAACGCCTTGTACGTGTCGACGTACTTGTCGCGGGCCGGCAGCGGCCAGTGGATGAGGTACAGGTCGACGTACTCCAGCCCCAGCTTGCCGAGCGAGGTGTCGAACGCGCGCAGCGTCGCGTCGTAGCCCTGGTCGGAGTTCCACAGCTTGGTGGTGACGAAGATGTCCTCGCGGGGCACCCCGGAGGCGGCGATCGCCTTGCCGGTGCCCTCTTCGTTGCCGTAGATCGCCGCTGTGTCGATGCTGCGGTACCCGGCCTCCAGCGCGGTGGTCACCGCCCGCTCCGCCTCGTCGTCCGGCACCTGCCAGACGCCGAAGCCCAGCTGGGGCATCTCCACGCCGTTGTTGAGGATGATCGGGGGGACCTTGCTGCTCACGAGCTCTTGATCCTTCGGTTGTCCGTCATGTGCGTACTCCCATCGTCAACGATCACACGCCGTGATGCATTCCTGACCCCGGTATCCGGGATCGGGTGTCCCGGGATCGGTTGTCCCGGATCCCGGCGTCAAGATCCCGCATACCCGGAACCGGATACGGGATACCGATACCGGAACCCGGTTCGGACCCGCGGCTTCACGTCCGGTACAGCGCGTCGACCTCGTTCGCGTACGCCTTCTCGATGGCCTTGCGCTTCAGCTTCAGCGACGGAGTGAGCAGCCCGTGCTCCTCGGTGAACGGCTGGGCGAGGATACGGAACGTGCGGATCGACTCCGCCTGCGAGACCTGGGTGTTGGCGGCCACCACCGACCGGCGCACCTCCGCCTCCAGATCCGGGTCCCGTACCAGCTCGGCGGGTGTCGTCCGCGGCTTGCCGCGCATCTGCAGCCAGTGCTCCACCGCCTCCTGGTCGAGCGTGACGAGCGCGGCGACGAACGGCCGGTCGTTGCCGACGACGATGCACTGGCCGACCAGCGGGTGGTCACGCACCCGCTCCTCCAGCAGCCCCGGCGAGACGCTCTTGCCGCCCGAGGTGACGAGGATCTCCTTCTTGCGGCCGGTGATGGTGAGATAGCCGTCCTCGTCGAGGGAGCCCAGGTCGCCGGTGGCGAGCCAGCCGTCGTGCAGGTTCTCGTCGGTGGCCTTGGGGTTGTTGAGATAGCCCTGGAAGACGTTGTCACCGCGCAGCCAGATCTCCCCGTCGTCCGCGATGTGCACGGTCGTCCCGGGGATCGGCTGCCCGACCGTGCCGTAGCGGGTGCGGCCGGGCGGGTTGGCGGTCGCGGCAGCCGTCGACTCGGTCAGCCCGTACCCCTCGTACACCTGCACCCCTGCGCCCGCGAAGAACAGCCCGAGCCGGCGGTCCATCGCCGAACCGCCCGACATCGCGTGCCGCACCCGGCCGCCCATCGCCGCGCGCACCTTCGCGTAGACGACCTTGTCGAAGAACTGGTGCTGCATCCGCAGCCCCGCCGACGGCCCCGGCCCGGTGCCCCAGGCCTTCGCCTCCACCGCCTCCGCGTACGCCGTCGCCACCTCCACCGCCTTCTCGAACGGCCCGGACCTGCCCTCCCGTTCGGCCTTGCGGCGGGCCGCGTTGAACACCTTCTCGAAGATGTACGGCACGGCCAGGAAGAAGGTCGGCCGGAACGCGGCCAGGTCCGGGAGCAGCGCCGCCGCGTTCAGCTGGGGCTGATGGCCGAAACGGACCTTGCCGCGGATGGCGGCGATCTGGACCATCCGCCCGAAGACGTGGGCGAGCGGCAGGAAGAGCAGCGTCGCCGCCTCGTCGCCCTTGCGGGAGTGGAACACCGGCTCCCAGCGTTCGATGACCGTGTCCGCCTCGAACATGAAGTTGCCGTGCGAGATCACACAGCCCTTGGGGCGGCCCGTGGTGCCCGAGGTGTAGATCACCGTGGCGACCGACTCCGGCGTGACCGCCTCCCGGTGCCGGTGCACCACCTCGTCCTCCACCGAGGCACCCGCGTCGTACAGCTCCTGCACACACCCCTCGTCCAGCTGCCACAGCTGTCTGAGCTGCGGCAGCCGGTCGATGACCGTGGCGATCGTCATCGCATGGTCCTCGTGCTCCACCACGGCGGCCGTGCACTCCGCGTCGTACAGCATCCAGTAGCACTGCTCCGCCGACGAGGTCGGATACACCGGCACCACCTGCGCGCCGATCGTCCACAGCGCGTAGTCGAACAGGGTCCACTCGTAGCGGGTGCGGGACATGATCGCGACCCGGTCGCCGAACCGGACACCGCGCGCGAGCAGGCCCTTCGCGAGGGCGAGGACCTCGTCGCGGAACTCGGACGAGGTCACGTCCCGCCACCGGCCGTCCTCGTCCTTGCGGCCGAGCGCCACATGGAGCGGGTCCTCCTGGGCGTGCTGGAAGACGACGTCGGCCAGACCGCCGACCGGCGGCGCCAACGCCAACGGAGGGTTGGTGAACTCGCGCAAAACCAGCACCCCGCTTCTCAAGGCCGCGCAGCGCCGTGAAAGCTACCCCACGCCCGGGCGGGGCGGGAGGGGGCCGGAAAGCGAGCGATGCTCTTGTCTGCCCTGGTCGGTGCCGCAAAATGGGCTCACATGGGGAAGGGTCGGACAGAAAACTGACGCTTGAGTAAGTTTCGGTGCCGTAATCTCCACCGAATCTGCCCGCGGCGCTTACGCCGCCCGGCCCCCTGCCTGGCGTGGGATATGCGGCATACGGTGTGCAGTCTGTGCCTCTTTGCATCCCGTACGCACGCACCCCTCAGTCGCCCCGACCGCCCCCGCGCCCCGCCGCCGGCCGTCGCTGCAGCCGGTCCCCGCCCGTCAGGATCGCCGCCGCCAGCGCGTCCGCCGCTCCCTGGGCCGAGGGGCGCCGCCGCCCGTGCACCAGGACGAAGTCCACACGGCCCAGCTCGGGCAGTCCCGCCCGGTCGGGGATCCGGACCAGGCCCGGCGGGACGAGGCCCCGGGAGTGCGCCATCACGCCGAGCCCGGCCCGGGCGGCGGCGATCAGGCCGTTGAGGCTGCCGCTGGTGCAGACGATCCGCCAGGCGCGCCCCTGCCGTTCGAGCGCCTCGAAGGCCAGGGCGCGGGTGATGCCGGGCGGCGGGAAGACGATGAGCGGCACCGGGCGCTCGGGGTCCAGACGGAGTCGTTCTGCGCCGATCCATACCAGGTCGTCGTGCCAGACGAGTTCGCCGCGCGGGTCCTCCGGGCGCCGTTTGGCGAGGACCAGGTCGAGCTTTCCGGCGGCGAGCTGTTCGTAGAGGGTGCCGGACAGCTCCACGGTCAGTTCGAGGTCGACTTCGGGGTGGTCGTGGCGGAAGCCCTCCAGGATCTCCGGCAGCCGGGTCAGGACGAAGTCCTCGGAGGCGCCGAAGCGGAGCCGGCCGCGCAGCCGCGTCCCCGTGAAGAAAGCGCTTGCCTGCTCGTGGACCTCCAGGATCCGGCGCGCGAAGCCGAGCATCGCCTCGCCGTCCTCGGTGAGTTCCACGGAGTGCGTGTCCCGGGTGAACAGGGCCCGCCCGGTCGCGCCCTCCAGCCGCCGTACGTGCTGGCTGACGGTGGACTGGCGCACCCCGAGCCGACGCGCGGCCTGGGTGAAGCTGAGCGTCTGCGCGACCGCGAGGAAGGTTCGCAGGTGGGACGGATCGTACACAGTCGGCACTGTACTGCTCATCGCATACGGCGATCACAGTCAGAGCGGTATGACGGATTCCCGATCACGGGCCGGACGTGGACGATGGAGAGGGGCCCTCCGGCCCCGACGCACACCGTCGAACGTACGTGGAGCACCGTGAAACGCCTGCAGTGGCCGCGCCGGATGCCGGTCGACCCCTACATCCTGCTGTTGCTCGGGACGGTGGGGCTCGCGGCACTGTTCCCGGCCCGCGGCACCGCCGCGGACGTGGCCTCAGGAGCCTCCACGGCCGCCATCGCCTTCCTCTTCTTCCTCTACGGCGCCCGCCTCTCCACCCGCGAGGCCCTCGACGGCCTCACGCACTGGCGGCTGCACACCACCGTCCTCGTCTGCACCTTCGTCGTCTTCCCACTGCTGGGCCTCGCCGCCCGCGGCCTCGTGCCGGTCCTCCTCGCCCAGCCGCTCTACCAGGGACTGCTCTTCCTCACCCTCGTCCCCTCGACCGTCCAGTCGTCGATCGCCTTCACCTCGATCGCCCGAGGGAACGTTCCTGCCGCGATCTGCGCCGGCTCCTTCTCCTCCCTGGTCGGCATCGTCGTCACCCCGCTGCTCGCCGCCGCGCTCCTGGGCAGCGGCACCGGTGGCTTCTCCGCCGACTCGCTGGTGGAGATCGTGCTCCAGCTGCTGGTGCCGTTCGTCGCCGGACAGCTGCTGCGCCGCTGGATCGGCCCCTTCGTCGCCCGGCACAAGAAGGTCCTCGGCCTGGTCGACCGCGGCTCCATCCTGTTGGTCGTCTACACCGCGTTCAGCGAGGGCATGGTCCAGGGCATCTGGCACCAGGTCAGCCCCCTGCGCCTCGGCGGGCTGCTCGTTGCGGAGGCCCTGCTGCTCACCGTGATGCTCGCCCTGACCTGGTACGGAGGCAAGGCCCTGCGCTTCGGCCGGGAGGACCGGATCACCCTCCAGTTCGCGGGCTCGAAGAAGTCCCTCGCCGCCGGACTGCCCATGGCGAGCGTCCTGTTCGGCGCGCACGCCTCCCTCGCCGTGCTGCCGCTGATGCTGTTCCACCAGATGCAGCTGATGGTGTGCGCGGTGATCGCCAAGCGGCGGGCGCGCGACCCGCTGGAGGAGTCACGGACGGACCCCGCGCAGCAGACCTCGGCGGCGGTGTGAGACACCCGAACGCGACCGCCGTACGGGCCCGTTGATCCGGATACCGGGCACGGAACGCTCATGACGGATAACGTTCCGTCATGACCGCACCTCTCACCCTCGCCCCCGCGCGCACCGCCCTCGTCCTCGTCGACCTGATGGACCGGATCGTCGCCCTGCCCCTGGAACCCCGCAAGGGCACCGAAGTACTGTCCGTCGCCGAGGAGCTGGCCCGCACCTTCCGCGCGGCCGGCGCCCCGGTCGTCCTCGTCCGCGTCGAACGCCCCGGCGTCGCCGAACAGCCCCCCGGCAGCGGACTCGTCCACGGGCTGCTCGCCCCGGGCGACGTGGAGATCGTCAAGCGCACGATCGGCGCCTTCCACGGCACCGGCCTGGACGAGGCGCTGCGCGCCCGGGGCGTCACCACCGTCGTGTTCGGCGGCATCGCCACCAACCTCGGCGTCGAGTCCACCGCCCGTGCCGCCGGCGACCTCGGCTACGACCTCGTCTTCGTCGAGGACGCCATGGCCGCCCTCACCGAGGCCGAGCACGAGGCGTCGGTGAAACTGGACTTCCCGCGCCTCGGCACCGTCGTACCGGCGGCGCGGCTGCGCCTGGCGGCGGACTGAGGCGCGGCGGGCCCCGGCGCAAGGGCGCCCCCCGCCGTTCGGGGCCCTCCGGCCCACCGCCCTGCCACGGCGGGACGGGTCACCCCCGGGCGGCCGTGGTCTGCAGGGCGATGCGGTCCTCACCCGCGTACACGTTCATGGAACTGCCCCGCAGGAAGCCCACCAGCGTCAGTCCCGTCTCCACGGCCAGGTCCACGGCCAGCGAGGACGGCGCCGAGACCGCCGCCAGCACCGGGATGCCCGCCATCACGGCCTTCTGCGCCAGCTCGAAGGAGGCACGCCCCGACACCAGCAGGATCGTGCGGGAAAGGGGCAGGTCACCGTTGTGCAGAGCGCGCCCGACGATCTTGTCGACCGCGTTGTGCCGGCCCACGTCCTCGCGTACGTCCAGCAGCTCGCCGTCCTCACCGAACAGGGCCGCCGCGTGCAGCCCTCCGGTCCGGTCGAAGACCTGCTGGGCCGCGCGCAGCCGGTCGGGGAGCGCCGCGAGCAGACCGGCGTCCACGCGGAGCGGGGGAGTGTCGGCGATCGGCCAGCGGGCCGTCGTCCGCACCGCGTCCAGGCTGGCCTTCCCGCACAGACCGCAGGACGACGTGGTGTACACGTTCCGCTCCAGGGTGATGTCGGGAAGCGTCACCCCGGGGGACGTCCTCACATCGACGACGTTGTAGGTGTTGGAACCGTCGGCGGTCGCCCCCGCGCAGTAGACGATGTTCTGCAGATCGGACACGTCGGCCAGCACGCCCTCGCTGACCAGGAACCCGGCCGCCAGCGCGAAGTCGTCACCCGGCGTGCGCATGGTGATGGCGAGCGGCTTGCCGTTCAGCCGGATCTCCATCGGCTCCTCGGCGACGAGGGTGTCCGGGCGGGTGGACACCGCCCCGTCGCGGATGCGGAGCACCTTGCGTCGTTCGGTCACTCGTCCCATGTGGTGATCAGCCCCGGTTCTGTACGTGCTGGTAGCCGAAGCGGCCCTTGATGCAGAGAATGCCGTGGGTCACCGGATTGTCGAGCGGCTGGGTGACCTTCACCGATTCATTGTCCTGTACGGGCAGGGTCACGCTGCAGCCCACTCCGCGGTGGGCGCCCACCGTCGCCGTCCGGGCCGAAACGGGTGCGGCTCCGCCTCGTGGAAACCGGCCGGTCCGACCGTTCGGCGCAGACTGCATACCGTTCACCGCATACGGTCGACGCGCCGCCTTCTCAACGCCCTCTCCCCTTCCTACCGTTCGGGATTCATGAGTCCCCCTGTCGCACCGCCCGGCTGGAGCCGCTGGCTCGTGCCCCCGGCCGCCCTCTCCGTCCACCTCTCCATCGGCCAGGCCTACGCCTGGTCCGTCTTCAAGCCCCCGCTGGAGTCGGCGCTCGGTCTCAGCGGCACCCAGAGCGCGCTGCCCTTCCAGCTCGCCATCGTCATGCTCGGCCTGTCCGCCGCGTTCGGCGGCACGCTCGTCGAGCGCAACGGGCCGCGCTGGGCGATGACGGTCGCCCTGCTCTGCTTCTCCTCGGGCTTCCTGATCTCCGCGCTCGGCGCGGCCACCGAGCAGTACTGGCTGATCGTCCTCGGCTACGGCTTCGTCGGCGGCATCGGCCTGGGCATCGGCTACATCTCGCCCGTCTCCACCCTGATCAAGTGGTTCCCCGACCGGCCCGGCATGGCCACCGGCATCGCGATCATGGGCTTCGGCGGCGGCGCGCTCATCGCCTCGCCCTGGTCCGCGCAGATGCTGGAGTCGTTCGGCGCCGACCATTCCGGGATCGCGCTCGCCTTCCTCGTCCACGGAATATCGTATGCGGTCTTCATGACCCTCGGCGTGCTCCTCGTCCGCGTCCCCCGCACCGTCCAGGCGGTCCCCGAGGAGGCGAGCGGCGGGCCGAGCGGCGGCACGGGCGTGCAGGTCTCGGCCCGCTCCGCGGTGCGCACCCCGCAGTTCTGGTGCCTGTGGGTGGTGCTCTGCATGAACGTGACCGCCGGCATCGGCATCCTGGAGAAGGCCGCCCCGATGATCACGGACTTCTTCGCCGACACCTCCACCCCGGTGTCCATGACGGCCGCCGCCGGGTTCGTCGCCCTGCTGTCCTCGGCCAACATGGCCGGCCGCATCGGCTGGTCGTCCACGTCCGACCTGATCGGCCGCAAGAACGTCTACCGCCTCTACCTGGGCGTCGGCGCCCTCATGTACGCGCTCATCGCGCTGTTCGGCGACTCCTCCAAGCCGCTGTTCATCCTGTGCGCCCTCGTGATCCTCTCCTTCTACGGCGGCGGCTTCGCGACGATCCCCGCCTACCTCAAGGACCTCTTCGGGACCTACCAGGTCGGCGCCATCCACGGCCGGCTGCTCACCGCCTGGTCCACGGCCGGCGTCCTCGGACCGCTGATCGTCAACTGGATCGCCGACCGCCAGGAAGAGGCCGGCAAGCACGGCGCGGACCTCTACTCCCTGTCCCTGTTCATCATGATCGGGCTGCTCGCCGTCGGCTTCGTCGCCAACGAACTGGTCCGCCCCGTCGCCGCCCGCCACCACCTGCCCGCCCCGACGAAGGAGGCCGCCGATGTCGCAGCCCGACAGCAGCCCGAGTCCGCCTGAGCCGGACCGCCGGCCGCTCATCGCGCTCGCCTGGCTGTGGGTGGGCGCCCCGCTCGCCTACGGACTCTACGAGCTGGTGCAGAAGGCGGCGAAACTGTTCACCGGATAGCCGTTCGTGCTGCTCACGGGCAGGCGTTCGGGAAGTGTTCGGGCGTCCGAGGGTTAGAGGGAAGCCGACAACCCCGGCACCCGTTTCCTGTCGCAACACCTGTCTCCGTACCCGCGAGTCACTGATCAGACTGGTGGATCCCGCTACCCAAGGCAACGAGGGGGACCCCCACATGAACGGCTCGCGCATCGCCGCCGTCGGCCACTACCAGCCCGCCAAGGTGCTCACCAACGAGGAACTGGCGGGCATGGTCGACACCAGTGACGAGTGGATCAGGAGCCGGGTGGGCATCCACACCCGCCACATCGCCGGCCCCGACGAGCCCGTGGACGAGCTCGCCGCGCACGCCGCCGCCAAGGCCCTCGCCGCCGCCGGTCTCGCCCCCGCCGACATCGACCTCGTGCTGGTCGCCACCTCCACCGCCGTCGACCGCTCGCCCAACATGGCCGCCCGGGTCGCCGCCCGCCTCGGCATCCCGGGCCCGGCCGCCATGGACGTCAACGTCGTGTGCGCAGGCTTCACCCACGCCCTGGCCACCGGCGACCACACCGTCCGGGCGGGCGCCGCGACCCGCGCCCTGGTCATCGGCGCCGACAAGATGTCCGAGGTGACGGACTGGTCCGACCGCACCACCTGCGTCCTCGTCGGTGACGGAGCGGGCGCCGCGGTCGTCGAGGCATGTCCCGACGGCGCGGAGCCCGGGATCTCACCCGTGCTGTGGGGGTCGGTCCCCGAGATGGGGCACGCGGTCCGCATCGAGGGCCAGCCGGCGCGGTTCGCGCAGGAGGGGCAGAGCGTCTACCGGTGGGCCACCACCCAGCTGCCGCCCCTCGCCAGCCAGGCCTGCGAGCGGGCCGGACTGCGCCCCGAGGACCTCGCCGCCGTCGTGCTGCACCAGGCGAACCTGCGGATCATCGAACCGCTGGCCCAGAAGATCGGCGCCGTCAACGCGGTGGTCGCCCGCGATGTCACCGCTTCGGGGAACACCTCCGCCGCCAGCATCCCGCTCGCCTTCTCCAAGCTGGTCGAGCAGGGCGCGATCTCCACCGGGGATCCGGTGCTGCTGTTCGGCTTCGGCGGCAACCTGTCGTACGCCGGACAGGTCGTACGCTGCCCCTGAACGGCCCGGTCGGCGGCGGTGTGACGCGTTCGACGGCCAGGAGGGCCGGCCACGGCGCGCCGTAGACGTAGACGAAAAACAATCGATACTCATCGATATCCGGTCGGCTGTAGACGGTATGCAGGAGGCGACGGACAGCCGACTTCATCCAGTCTGGCCCCATACAGTCTGACTCCCTACGTCTTTCGCATTCGTGGCTACCCCGGTCGGCCGTTGCTGCCCGGCGCTGCCCAGGAGGGGAACCGACCGATGTTGTCGACAGGACTGCCGCAGGGTGCGGTACCCAAGCTCGAACGGCCAGGCCCGCTGCGCGACCGCGTCTACGAGGCGCTGCTCGAGCTCATCACCACCCGTGCCCTCCAGCCGGGTCAGCACCTCGTCGAGGGCGAGCTGGCCAACCACCTGGGCGTCTCGCGCCAGCCCGTGCGCGAGGCACTGCAGCGCCTCAGCACCGAGGGCTGGGTGGACCTCAGGCCCGCACAGGGCGCCTTCGTGCACGAGCCGACCGAGGAGGAGGCCGACCAACTCCTCACCGTCCGCGCACTGTTGGAGGCCGAGGCGGCTCGCCTCGCGGCCACGCAGGCGAAGACGCACGACGTCGACGACCTGGACGAGATCCTCGCACTCGGGCTGCAGGCCGTGGCCGACGACGACGTGGACGCCGCCGTCGCCCTCAACTCCCGCTTCCACGCCAAGATCATGGAGCTGGCGGGCAACGCGGTCCTGGCGGAGCTGGCGGCCCAGGTGGACCGCCGTGTGCGCTGGTACTACACGCCGGTCGCCCGCCAGCGTGGCGAGCAGTCCTGGATCGAGCACCGCGACCTGATCACCGCGATCCTCAACCGCGACGAACAGCTCGCCGCCCGGCTGATGCGGGAGCACACGGAGCACACCCGGCGCTCGTACCACGCCCGCGCCAAGTCCTGATCCCCCTCCCCGGGCACGCCGACCGGGGCCCGCCACGACACGGCAGGCCCCGATCCGCTACGCCCGTCCGGACGCCGGCGCCCCCCATCACGCGTCACCGACCCGTCGCCCAGGGTGACCCCTGCGGCCCGCCCCCGCCGCAGCCGTCTGGCGTGCGGATATGCAGGTGAAACGCACTCCGAAAGCTTGGTATTGTTGTCCATGTCGCCGCGGGGGAACGCCCCCGCCGGCCGACACACACCCTGTCCGGGTGGCGGAATGGCAGACGCGCTAGCTTGAGGTGCTAGTGCCCTTTATCGGGCGTGGGGGTTCAAGTCCCCCCTCGGACACTCTCACTCCCCGTGCGGTGCGGAATCCGCTCGGTGAGTATGTGAAGCCCGTACCAGGTTCCTTCCGGTACGGGCTTTCTCGTTCCCGCACCGATCGAACTCGACCGGACCGGGACCGACCGGACCCGGCCGGCCGTGCCCGGGGTGCTGTCGCTCGCTGCTGCCGTCGCCGCTGCCGTCGCTGTCGCCGCTTCCTGCCGCGCAGTAATTGTTTGCATCTCACCCGAATGTCGCGGAAGCCCGTTTATCACTTGTTCTGTGGTGGTCCCCGGGTGGGTCGTTGCGCGGTCGCAGCCCGAAACGGCTGACAGTCCGTCAATGTTCATCTGGGTGGGCATATTGACGGTCTGTAGCGCCATCTTGTGGTGATACGATCACGCTCGCTTGTAGAGCGGGCGGATGGGTGCAAGACGACATCTCCGACTACGGGGACAGTCCGGGCGGCAACCCCGATGCGGGCGGTCCGCCGGTCCACCCGCATATTGACGGGAATTCAGCAACTGGCCGTCAGTCGAGGCCGCCTGAAGAGAGTCTTATGACTGATTACATACAGAACCCGGTACTCTGGGCTCTCCTCGTCGCCGTACTCGTCGCAGTCGCCGTCATTGTTCGCCAGCGCAGGGCGGCGCGGACGTTAAGGCAGGAGTTCGCAGAAGTCCGGGCTCGCCATGCCGAGCTCGAGAACGGGTACGCGAAATCCGTCGAGGCAGCTCAGGAAAGAGCCGAAGAGGCTACGAAAACGGTCCTGAAGTCCGCCATGCGGACCCTCCAGGGCCTCGCCGCGGAACAGCAGTTGATCGTCTCCCGGCTGCAGAACAAATACGGTGAGTCGGTCATCCTCCAGGACCTGTTGGAGATCGACCACACCAACTCCCAGTTCGGCCGACGTGCCCAGTCCATCGCCGTCCTGTGCGACGGCTGGCTCGGACGTCAGCGCGATGTCGCCTCGGTCTACGACGTCGTCCGCAGCGCCCAGGGCAGGGTCCGTCATTACCGGCGGGTGGAAATTCTCTCCCAGGTCGACTTCGGCATCACCAGCCGTGCCGTCGAGCCCGTCGCCCTGGCCCTCGCGGAACTCCTCGACAACGCCACCAGCTATTCCAGCCCGGACACCGTCGTCGAAATCAACATCCGCACCGTGCCCAAGGGCATTTGCATCGTCGTCGACGACGCCGGTGTCGGCATGAACGACGAGGAACGGGCCCGCGCCGAGAGGCTTCTGTCCAGCGAGCGCGTCTCCGGCGTCTCCGCACTAGGCAACCCGCCGCAGTTCGGCTTCGCCGTCATCGGCGTGCTCAGCGAGCGCTTCGGCTTCGAGGTGTCCGTGGACTCCTCCTCGCCGTACGGCGGCGTCCGCGCGGTGCTCCTCCTGCCGCACGACCTGCTCACCACCGCACCCGAGCAGAAGGACCCGATCCCCGCCGCGCCCGCCGTGACCGCTGCGCCTGCCCCTGGCGGCCCCGAGGCCCCGCTGACCATGGCCACCACCGCCGACGGGCTGCCCAAGCGGCGCCGCAAGCGGCCCATGGCCATCGTGCCCGGCAGCGCCTCGAACGGCACCGGCCCCGCCCGCTCGGGCGCGGAGACGGCAGCGATCATGGGCGCCTTCCAGCGTGGCACCCGCTCCGGCCGGGCCACGCAGACGGACCCCGCGGAACAGTCGAGCAGCACCCGTGGTGCAAGCAGCGAAGGGCATGAGTTCTCGTGAACGACGACCTGTCATGGATGCTTGACAGCGCCCTGGAGATCCCCGGGGCCCTGCATGCCGTCCTGATCTCCGCCGACGGCCTGCTGATGGCACGGACGCAGGACTTCGGCAAGGACGACGCGGACCGGGTGGCGGCCGCGATGAGCGGTGTGCAGTCGCTCAGCCGCTCGCTCGCCTTCTTCTGCGAGGACGCCGGCCAGCGGTGGCGCCAGACGCTCGTCGAGTTCGACGGGGGCTGGGTCTTCCTGATCTCCGCCGGCGAAGGCGCCTACCTCGGCGTCTCCGCCTCGCCCGACGTCGACATGCAGGACATCACCTTCCGGATGCAGCAGCTCGTGGGCCAGCTCGGCAAGGCCCTCACCACCCCGCCGCGCGAGAACCTCGGCGTACGGTCATGACCGGTTTCGACGAACTGGAGCCCCAGACACCGGAATTAGTGCGTCCGTACGTCATCACCAAGGGACGCGGACTGCCCGATGAGGACAAGCTCTCCCTCATCACCCTGGTCACCGCTGTCGCCGACCGGCAGCAGCGGCCCACCCGGCTGTCCCCGGAGGAGCAGAACCTGCTCGACCTGTGCTCGGCGGGCTACCTCTCGGTCGCCGAGATCGCGGGGCACACCCAACTGCCCCTCGGCGTGGTCAAGATCCTCCTCGCCGCCCTCACCGAGGGCGGCTACCTCGTCACTCGCCCGCCCGTACAGCGGGCCCCGCTCGCCGACAGGGAGATCCTGGAGGAGGTGCTGAATGGTCTCAGGGCCAAGTTTGGATGAGACGGCGTACGTCCGGGAGGGCGCGACGCAGACAGCGGTGAAGATCCTCGTGGTCGGCCACTTCGCGGTGGGCAAGACCACGTTCATCGGGGCCATCTCCGAGATCCAGCCGCTGTCCACCGAGGAGACGATGACGCGGGCGGCCGAAGCGGTCGACGACCTCAAGGGAGTCCAGGGCAAGACCACCACCACGGTCGCCATGGACTTCGGCCGCCTCACCATCAGCGACCGCGTCGTGCTGTACCTGTTCGGAACACCGGGCCAGCAGCGCTTCGTCCAGATGTGGGAGGACATGGCACGCGGCGCGCTCGGCGCGCTGGTGCTGGTCGACCCCGAGCGGCTCGCCGACTCCTTCGCCGTGATCGACCTGATCGAGCAGTACGGACTTGACTACGCCATCGCCGTCAACCACTTCGACGGCGCGCCCCCGCGTGATGTGGCGGCCCTGCGCGAAGCACTGGACCTGCTCGACGACACCCCCGTCGTCACCTGCGACGCACGGGACGAGAAGTCCTCGGCGCGCGCGCTGATCACCCTCGTCCGTCACTTGCAGGACCGTGCCCACTAGGAGCAGAAATGGACGCCCGACCCACCGCCCCCGTGCCCCCTCCGGGTTGCCCGGCGCACCAGCCCGGCGGCAGAGTGCCGCTGTACGGGCCTGAGTACGCGGCAGACCCGCAGGCCTACTACACCTACCTGCGGCACTACGGGCCCACCGCGCCCGTGGAGATAGCCCCGGGAGTCGAGGCCACCCTCGTCACCGAATACGCCACCGCCCTCCAACTCCTGCAGGACTCCGGCTCGTTCCGCAAGGACGCGCGCCGCTGGCGGGACTTCAACGAGGGCCGCATCGCCCCCGACAGCCCCGTCCTCCCCGTCCTCGCCTACCGGCCCAACTGCATGTCCTCCGACGGCGCCGAGCATCTGAGGCTGCGTCAGTCCATCACGGACAGCATGGCGCGCATCGACCCGATGCGGCTGAGCCAGAGCGTGGAACGGATCTCCGACTTCCTCATCTCCCAGTTCAGCGAACGCGGTTCGGCCGATCTCGTCGGCTCCTACGCCAAGCAGCTTCCGCTGTTCGTGTTCAACGAGCTGTTCGGCTGCACCGCCGACATCGGCGACCGCGTCTTCTTCGGCATCTCCGGCATGTTCGACGGAATCAACGCCGAACAGGCCAGCGAGGTGCTGTTCCAGGCCGTCGGCGAGCTGATCGCCCTCAAGCGGCGCAAGCCCGGCGAGGACGTGACCTCCTGGCTGCTGAAGCACCACACCGCCCTGACCGACGAGGAGATGGTCCACCAGGTCTCCCTGCTGCTGGGCGCGGGCGCCGAGCCGCTGGTCAACCTCATCGGCAACACCCTGCACCGGATCCTCACCGACGACCGGTACGCCCACGAGGGCGGCCTGATCGAGGAGGCCATGGACGACACGTTGTGGGAGAACCCGCCCATGACGAACTTCGCCGCCCACTACCCGGTGTCCGACATGGAGTTCGCCGGGCAGAAGCTCTCGGCCGGCGACCTGATGCTGGTCAGTATCGCCGCCGCCAACACCGGCCCCACGCTGTCGGCGGCCCGCAAGGCCGGCAGCAACCGCGCTCACCTGGCCTGGAGTGCCGGCCCGCACGCCTGCCCCTCCAAGGAGCCCGCCCGGCAGATCGTCGTGTCGGCCGTGGAGAACCTCCTCAACCGGCTGCCCGACGTCGAGATCAGCGTGCCCGAGCAGAGCCTGTCGTGGCGTCCGGGCGCGTTCAGCCGTGGTCTCGTCACGCTGCCCACGCGGTTCACCCCGATCAAGCCGGTGACCCGGCCGGCCCGGCAGACCACCGTGCAGGCACCGCAGCGCCCCGCCCCGCACGGCGTACGCCAGACGGAGCAGTCCGGCGTGTGGAGCAAGTTCCTCAACTGGCTGACCAAGTGAGCCACCCCGTGGCCGCGCCGGCTCCTTGAAGCACCGGCCGCACCCACGGGAAGACGATGCCCGCCCTCCGGGGCGGGCATTTCCTTGCCTCCCCTGGACCCCTTGCCTCCCCTGGACCCCTTGCCTCCCCTGGCCCCCTTGCCCCGCCACAGTCCCTGGCCGGTCACCGGGAGGCGTACTCCTCCCTCAACTCCTGCAGGTACGGTGCGACGTTGACCTGCGTCGACGCCCCCTCCCGCCGCCCGTACTGACCCGCGACGCCGCTCAGGTAGGTCGCGATCTCCTTGCGCATCAGCTCCTCGTCCGGCAGTACCGCCTCCCCAGTGACGAGCCGCGTGATCCACCGGGCCTGCGCCTCCACCAACCGGGTGATCGAACCGACGGGGCGGACCAGGCCGACGAAGTACAGCCCCGGCAGACCCGGCGGGACCACCCGCTTGTACAGCTCGACGAGACCCTGCGCACCGACGGGGGAGCCGGGCTCCAGGAACGGGAAGGACATCCGGTACCCGGTGCAGTACACGATCGCGTCGGCCCGTACGGACGATCCGTCGGTGAACGTGACCCGGTCGCCGTCGAGGGAGTCGATCGACGGCTTCGGCGTGACCGCGCCGTGGCGGATACGGCTGAGGATCTCGTCGGAGATGGTCACGGCGGAGGAGAACACCGGATGGTCCGGCTCCGGCAGCCCGTGGTCGCGCAGCTTGCCCCGGGCCACCAGCAGGGCCTGTTCGATGAATCGGCGCTGCTCGCTCAGGGACATGCTGACCCACCACGCGGCCTCGGCGATCTGGTCGAGGGCCATGCCGAACAACTGCTTGGGCATGATGTGCAGGCCGCGGCGCACCGAGAGGACCGTCAGCCCGGCGTGCCGGGAGAGGTCCGCAGCGATGTCCACCGCCGAGTTGCCGAGCCCCACGACGACGACGCGCTGCCCGGCGAACTCACTGCCGTCGTGGTAGTCGAGGGAATGGCGGATCGTCCCGGTGAACGTGTCCGCGCCCGCGGGCAGTTCCGGCATCGACGGCTCCGAGTTGTGCCCCGAGGCGACGACCACATGCGCGAAGCGGCGCGACGAGAGCGTGCCTTCGGCGTCGCGGCTGACCACCGTCCACTCGCCGTCGGCGTCCCGCCGTACGGACTCCACGGTCGTCCCCAGCTCGATACGGTCCCGTATGCCGGCCCAGTCCGCGAACGAGCCCAGATACGAGGCGACCTGATCGTGCCTCGGATACAGCGGGTAGGACGCCGGCATCGGATGATCCGCGTAACCGGTGAGGTTCTTCGCGGTGTTGAGGTGCAGCGACAGATAGCCGGGACCGCGCTCGCCCGCCCCCGGCCGGCGCCAGAGCCCCCCGACGTCGCTCGCCTGCTCCAGGCAGACGAAGTCGACCCCCGCGGTCTTGAGGGCGTGCGCCGTCGCCAGACCCGACAGACCCGCACCGATCACACACAACCGCACGAATTCCCCCACAAAAGAGACGCCATCCTTTCACGCACGGGCAAGTGAATGCCCATCCGGCGCCTCCGCCACGCGCCACCCGCCCGCGACAAGGATCACAGGCGAGCGCCGGTGAAGAGGGTGTGATCAGCGGTACGAGCGGTCACCCCCGGCCGCTGCCTGTCATCCGTGGCCCGACGCCCACAGGCCCCGCACATGCCCGAGATGCCGAGTCATGACCTCGCGCACGGCCTGCTCGTCGCGGGCCAGGAGGGCGTCCAGGAGCTCCAGGTGCTCCTCGGCGGAGGCCAGCAGCCGGCCCGACGCGGACAGCGCCGTCAGCCCGTACAGCCGGGCCCGCCCACGCAGGTCCCGTACCACCTCCACGAGATGGGCGTTACCGGCCAGGGCGAGCAGGCCCAGGTGGAAACGGGTGTCGGCCTCCACGTACGCGATCAGGTCACCTGCCACCGCGGCGGCCACGATCTCCCGGGCGGCCGGCCGCAGTGCCTCCAGCGACACCGGGTCGGCCGTCGTCGCCAGCCCCGCCACCGTGGGGATCTCGACGAGCGCCCGGACGTGCGTGTACTCGTCGAGCTGCCGGTCGGAGACCTCCGTGACCCGGAACCCTTTGTTGGGCACCGCGTCCACCAGGCCCTCCTTGGCCAGGTCCAGCATCGCCTCGCGCACCGGCGTCGCCGACACACCGAAGCGGGCTGCCAGGGCCGGCGCAGAGTACACCTCGCCGGGCACCAGCTCGCCGGCGATCAGCGCCGCCCTGAGCGCGTCGGCGACCCGCTCGCGGTAGCTGCTGCGCCTTCCGCCGAGCACGGGCAGCGAGAGCGGAGACGGCACCGCGGGCGTAGGGCTGCTGCTCGGAGGCGGGGCGGCCATGGCGGATCTCCTCGGTCAGGGCGGTGCCATATCACGTATCACCGGATCACGTACCACCAGTATCTACGGCGGCGGACTCCCCGGCGTCACAGCACGAACCCCGCCGGGAACGGGTCCGTCGGGTCCAGCAAGTACTGTGCCGTTCCGGTGATCCAGGCCCGCCCGGTGAAGCTGGGCAGCACGGCCGGGCGGCCGGCCACCTCCGTCGTGCCGAGCAGCCTCCCCGTGAACCGGGTGCCGATGAACGACTCGTTCACGAACTCGGTGTGCAGGGGGAGTTCACCGCGCGCGTGCAACTGGGCCATCCGCGCGCTCGTCCCCGTACCGCAGGGGGAGCGGTCGAACCAGCCGGGATGGATGGCCATCGCGTGCCGGGAGTGCCGGGCGGTGGCGCCGGGCGCGTACAGGTGCACGTGGTGGCAGCCGCGGATCGACGGGTCCTCCGGATGGACCGGCTCCTCCGCGGAGTTGATCGCCTCCATCAGCGCCAGCCCGGCCGCGAGGATGTCGTCCTTGCGGGCCAGGTCGAAGGGCAGCCCGAACTCCTCCAGCGGCAGGATGGCGTAGAAGTTGCCGCCGTACGCCAGGTCGTACGTCACCGTCCGGCCGTCGGCCAGGGTCGCCCTGCGGTCCAGGCCCACCGAGAACGACGGCACGTTGCGCAGGGTGACCGCCGTGGCCGCACCGTCCTCGACCGCCACCTCGGCGACGACCAGCCCGGCCGGCGTGTCCAGCCGGATGGTGGTGACCGGCTCGACGACCTCGACCATGCCGGTCTCCACCAGTACGGTCGCCACCCCGATCGTGCCGTGCCCGCACATCGGCAGATAACCGGAGACCTCGATGTAGACGACACCCCAGTCGCAGTCCGGCCGGCTCGGCGGCTGCAGGACCGCACCGCTCATGGCGGAGTGGCCGCGCGGCTCGTTCATCAGCAACTGCTTGATGTCGTCGCGGTGTTCACGGAAGTACAGCCGCCGCTCGTTCATCGTCGCGCCGGGAATGGTGCCGATCCCGCCGGTCACCACCCGGGTGGGCATGCCCTCGGTGTGCGAGTCGACGGCGTGCAGGACGAGTCTGCTGCGCATGAGATCCCCTTGTCCCCTTCTCCCTGCCGTGTGCGGTGACGCGCCGGGCTAGGCGAGGCCGGCGGCAACGGCCTTCTCGGTGGCCGCGCGGACCGCCGCCTCCTGCTCCGGCAGCAGCGGGACCCGCGGCGGACGGCACCGGCCGCCGTGCCGGCCCACCACGTCCATCGACAGTTTGATGGCCTGGACGAACTCGACGCGCGAGTGCCAGCGCAGCAGCGGATGCAGCTGCCGGTACAGCGGCAGCGCGGTGGTCAGATCCCCCGCGACCGCCGACCGGTACAGCTCCACCGAGGCCCTCGGCAGCGCGTTGGGATAACCGGCCACCCAGCCCTTCGCCCCGGCCACCGCCAGCTCCAGCAGCACGTCGTCCGCCCCGATCAACAGGTCCAGTTCCGGAGCGAGTTCGGCGATCCGGTAGGCGCGCCGCACATCTCCGGAGAACTCCTTCACCGCACGGACGAGCCCCTCCGCGTGCAGCCGGGCCAGCAACTCCGGCACCAGGTCGACCTTGGTGTCGATCGGGTTGTTGTACGCCACCACCGGCAGCCCCGCCTCGGCGACCTCCGCGTAGTGGGCGAGCACCGCCCGCTCGTCGGCGCGGTAGGCGTTGGGCGGCAGCAGCATCACCGCCCCGCAGCCCGCCTCCCGCGCCTGCTCCGCCCAGCGCCGCGCCTCCGCCGAGCCGTACGCCGCCACGCCCGGCATCACCCGGTCCCCGCCGATCGCGGACACGGCCGTCTCCACCACCCGGGCGCGTTCCTCCGCGGTGAGGACCTGGTACTCGCCGAGCGAGCCGTTCGGCACGACGCCGTCGCAGCCGTTCGCCACCAGCCAGGCGCAGTGCTCGGCGTAGCGGTCGTGGTCGACGGAGAGGTCGTCGCGCAGGGGGAGCGCGGTGGCGACGAGGACGCCTCGCCAGGGGCGGTGCTCGGAGCTGGTCATGGAACGAGCCTCTCTTCCGGTCGTTTCGCCGACGGCCTCTTCCGGTCGTTCGCCGTCTGGCATGTGACATGGCACTGAGGAGGGGGAGCGGCGGTGGGCGCGGTACGGCTCACCGCTCGGGCGGGGCCCGGTGCGAGCGGTTCACGACGGGGGCGGTTCGCGGCGGGGCGGGGGTGCGGCCAGGACGCCGAGGGGGACCGGGCGGGCCAGCGGTCGGCGGGCCGGCGTCGCAGCGCAGCCCGCCACGCCCGCCACCCCGGCTTCGCACATCCGGCCCTGGCACCAGCCCATCCCGGCCCGCGTCAGCAGCTTCACGGTGCGCAGATCACCGGCGCCGAGCGAACCGACCGCCGCACGGACCGCCCCGGCCGTGACCTCCTCGCACCGGCACACCACCGTCCCGTCGGTCACCTGCTCCGCCCAGTGGGCCGCGGGGGCGCAGGCGCCGTCGAGCGCGGCGGCGAAGGCGCGCAGCCGCGTACGGGTGGAGGCCGCCGACGCCCATGCGCCCGGGTCGGGGGTGGTGCCCCGCAGCCGGGCCGCCGCCGAGCGTCCGGCGATGTGGCCCTCGGCCAGCGCCAGGGCCGCGCCCCCGATCCCCGTGGCCTCACCGGCCGCCCAGACGCCGGGGACGTCGGTGCGCTGTTCCTCGTCGGCGCGTACGGTCCCCCCGTCCAGAGCGCAGCCGAGACCGTCCGCGAGATCGGTGTGCGGCAGCAGCCCATGGCTCACGGCCAGGGTGTCGCAGGGGACACGGCGTACGCTGCCGGGCACCGGGCGCCCCTCCGAGTCGAGCGCGGCGACGGTCACGGACTCCAGGCGCTGGACGCCGTGCGCCTCCAGAACGGTATGACGGACCGTCACTGGAACTCGGCGAAGCAAGAGTTGAGCGGCGTAGCCCGCACCTTCGACGAGCTTGTCCGGGGCCCCGGCGAGGGAACGGGCGCGGCTTGCGAAGGCCCTCGGGTCGGCCGACTCGACCAGGGCGGCCACCGTCGCACCCGCCGCCGCGAGACCGGTCGCGACGGGCAGCAGCAGGGGACCCGTCCCCGCCACGACCACGGTACGGCCCGGCAGGACGAGTCCACCCTTCAGCAGTGCCTGCGCACCCCCCGCGGTCACCACACCGGGCAGCGTCCAGCCAGGGAACGGCAGGACCCGCTCGTATCCGCCGGTCGCCAGCAGCACCCCGTCGGCACCCAGCGCGACGGACTCCCGCTGCTCGGGGCCGAGCAGCGCATGGACGGTGTAACCCGACGACTCCCGCTCCACGCACCACACATGACGCTCACCCAGGTGCGTCACCCGTCCGGCGGCGACGTGTGCGTCCAGCCCGGCGCGCAGGCGCCGCCAGGTACGCCACCGGTGGTGGAGCGCCTCGGGGCGGCGGGCGCCGAGGCCGCGCGCGGGCTGCCGGTAGAACTGGCCGCCCGGCTCCGCGGCCGAGTCGACCAGCGTCACCCGGACACCCCGCGCGGCCGCCGACAGGGCGGCGGCGAGACCGGCCGGCCCCGCCCCGATCACCGCCAGCACCGGACTGCGTTCAGTCGCCATGGCCCGTCCCCTCCTGCGTACGGACGTCCGCGCCCGGCACGGCGGGGACCAGGCAGGCCCGCTGGTTGGGGCGGCCGTCGACGGTGACCAGGCAGTCGAAACACACGCCGATCCCGCAGAACACCCCGCGCGGCCGGCCCTCGCCCCGGGTGTCCCGCCAGGCGGTGACGCCCGCGGACCACAGCACGGCCGCCAGGGTCTGACCCGGCAGCGCCTCGATCTCCCGGCCGTCGAAGGTGACGGTGAACGGTCCGCCGGGCCGGGCCCGCACCAGCCGCAACGGGTTCAAGAACGTCCCCCGGAAAGGGACGTGAGTGTGGTCACGGTGCGGCCTCCTCGGTCGTCTCGGTGAACCGCTCGGGACGGAACGGCGTCAGGTCCAGGTCCGGGTTCTCGCCGGTCAGCGCCTGCGCGAGGAGATGACCGGTGCCGGTGGCGAGCCCGATGCCGGCGCCCTCGTGACCACAGGCGTGGAACAGCCCCGGCACCCGCGGGTCGGGCCCGATCGCGGGCAGATGGTCCGGCAGGTAGGGGCGGAAGCCGAGATACGTGCGCATCACCCGTACGTCGGCCAGGAAGGGGAAGAGCCGGGTCGCCCCGGCGGCGAGCTGCCGTACGGCCGGCAGGGAGAACGACCGGTCGAAGCCCACCCGCTCGCGGCTCGCGCCGATCAGCACAGGCCCGGCGGCGGTGCCCTCGACGACCGGCGAGGTCTGCAGCGCCGCGGAGTCGCTGGCCACGTCCGCCACATAGTCGGCCGCGTACACCTTGTGCCGCACCCGGGGCGGCAACGGCTCGGTGACCAGCACGAACCCGCGACGGGGAAGCACCGGCAGGCCCGCCCCCGCCAGCGCCGCGATCTCACCGCCCCAGGTGCCGGCCGCGTTCACCACGGCCGGCGCGAGGAGATCGCCCCGGTCGGTGCGCACCCCGCGCACGGCGCCGTCGGATCCGCGCAGGACGCCCGTCACGGTCCGGCCCGTCTCCACACGCGCGCCCGAACTCCGCACCAGATGGGCGGCCGCCAGCGCGGGCATCACCTGGGCGTCCTGGGGATACAGGACACCACCGGCGAGACCGGGCGCCAAGTGCGGCTCACGGTCGTGGAGTCGACCCGCGTCGACGGCGACCGTCTCCACCCCGGCCGCCCGCTGTCCGGCGGCCAGGTCGCTGAGGGCTGCGAGCGACTCCGGTGTGGACGCGACGACCAGTCCGCCCTTCGGCTCGTACTCCACCGCAGCGCCCAGCGTTTCGGCGAGTTCCGCCCACAACCGCAGGGACAGCAGGGCCAGTCGGAGTTCGGGACCGGGCTCCTTGTCGGATACGAGGAGGTTGCCCTCACCCGCTCCCGTGGTGCCGCCCGCCACCGGACCGCGGTCCACCAGGACGACATCGAGGCCCGCACGGGCCGCGTACAACGCACAGGCGGCGCCCACCATCCCGGCGCCGACGACCACCACGTCACCGCAAGGTCGCTTGGTCACTGCAGTAATATGTCACATGGTTCTGCCGCGAGGAAGAAGGCCGGACCGGCTGCGGCTCGGACCGGATGGAGCCATCGGACGCGGCCGGAGCGGCGGGCCGGTCACCGGCCGCCGTCCGCCGAAAAGGTGAGGTGGGCGAAGCGCGCGCCGGGGCATCATGGCGGTTCCGACGCCCGGGCACCTCGCCGGGCGCCCAGCAACGGGGGCACCAGTGACCGTCAGCAACATCCTTCTGTCCGGCGTCGTCGGCTCGACCGCCTACGGGCTCGCCCACGCGGGATCCGACGTGGACCGCCTCGGTATGTTCGCCGCCCCCACCGTGGACCTGCACGGCCTGCACACGCCGAAGGAGTCCCACGTCTCCACCGCGCCCGACCGCACCCTGCACGAGGCCGCCAAGTGGTGCCGTCTCGCCCTCGCCGGCAACCCCACCGTCATGGAACTTGTCTGGCTCCCCGACGAGTTGTACGAGGTCCGCACGCCCCTCGGCGACGAACTCCGCGACATCCGCGCCACGTTGCTCGGCTCCCGACGGGTCCGCGACGCCTACCTCGGCTACGCAACCCAGCAGTTCCGCAAGCTGCAGAACCGCGGCGAGGGCACACCCACCGAACCGACCACGAAGCGCATCGCCAAGCACGCCCGGCACCTCAAGCGGCTCTGCACCCAGGGCTACGAGCTGTACGCCGAGGGCCGGCTGACGATCCGCGTCGACGACCCGGAGAGCTACCACCGCTTCGGCGAACAGGTCGCCGCCGACCCCGCGGCCGCCCAGCCGCTGCTGCGCGACTTCGAGGAGAAGTTCGCCGCGACGCCGAGCGTGCTGCCCGAACAGCCCGACGAGCGCGCGGCGGATGCCTGGCTGCGCCGGGTGCGACGGCACTTCTACACGGAGTCGACCCCACCGGCGTGAGGTAAATGCGATGCGGGGCGCACCGCCTCGCTCCTACACTCACCGCAGGCCGAGCGCCGCCCACGACCGGGCCGCGGCCCACCGGACGAACCGGCACCATGACGAACGAAGGGAGCACGGCCATGCGAGACCACACCGCCGCCGTCGCTCCCCGCGCACGCTACGAGGTGATCCTCGTGTCCCGGTCCGTCCGGTGTCCGCTGCGCGCCGGACACCGGATGCGCTGACGCCCGTCCGGAGACACCGACGCCCCGTCCGCTCGACCGAGCCGACGGCGCGCCCCTCACACGGCATCAGCCCATCGCGCCGCCCGTTCCCCGAGAACACCGAAAGGCCAAGGGCCGTGCGCAACCACCTCGACCACCGTCACCTCGCCGCCGTGCGCAACCTGGGCATCCTCGCCCACGTCGACGCCGGCAAGACCACCGTCACCGAGCGGATCCTGTATGCCACCGGGACCACGCACAAACGCGGCGAGGTCCACGACGGCACGACCGTCACCGACTTCGACCCCCAGGAACGCGACCGCGGCATCACCATCTTCGCCGCGGCCGTCAGCTGCGACTGGAACGGCCACCGCGTCAACCTGATCGACACCCCCGGACACGTCGACTTCGCCGACGAGGTGGAGCGTGCCCTTCGGGTCCTCGACGGGGCGGTGGCGGTGTTCGACGCCGTGGCCGGCGTGGAACCGCAGAGCGAGTCCGTGTGGCGGCAGGCCGACCGGCACGGCGTACCGAGGATCGCCTTCGTCAACAAGATGGACCGCGCGGGCGCCGACCTCGACACCGCCGTCGCCTCCCTCCGCGCCCGCCTCCACCCCGTCCCGCTCGTCGTCCACCTCCCCATCGGCAGCGAGGGCACCTTCACCGGCGTCGTGGACCTGCTCCGCCTGCGGGCACTGACCTGGGGCGACGGCAGCGACACCGCCGTCGAGGGGGAGGTGCCGCAAGGGCTGCGGGAGGAGGCGCTGCGCAGGCGCCGGCTCCTGGAGGAGGCGGTCGCGGAACGGCACCCGGCCGCGCTGGAGGAGTTCTGCGACCGCGAGACGCTCTCCGTCGGCACCCTCACGGCCGCCCTGCGGGACCTGACCCGCACGGGGGACGGGGTGGTCGTGCTGTGCGGATCGGCTTACCGTAACCGGGGGATCGAACCGCTACTGGACGCCGTCGTCGACTATCTGCCGTCGCCGCTGGACGTGCCGGCGGTCTGCGGCATCCGGAAAGGTGCCGACGGTGTGCGGAACGGTCGGGGCGGGGCGACGGTCGACGGTGGCCGGCCCACTGTGGACCGTATGCACGGTTCCGTCGACCGTATGCCGCACACCGCCGACGAGCGACGACCCGCCGACCCGGCCGCCCCCTTCGCCGCCCTCGCCTTCAAGGTCGGCGCCACCCCCACCGGCCGGCTCACCTACCTGCGGGTGTACTCCGGAACGATCGAGAAGGGAGACCCGGTGTGGGAGTCCGGCACAGGGCGCGTCGAGCGGATCGGGCGCATCCTGCGGGTGCAGGCCGACCGGCATGCGCAGGTGGACCGTGCGGTCGCGGGCGACATCGTGGCCGTGGTCGGGCTGAAGTCGGCCCGGCCGGGCTCGACCCTCTGCGCCCCCGGTGACCCGCTCGTCCTGGAGCCGCCCGGTGTCGCCGACCCGGTCGTGTCGGTGGCGGTCGAGGCGTCCCGGAGTACCGACACCGACCGGCTGGCCTCGGCGCTCGCCCGGCTGACGGAGGAGGATCCGTCGCTGGTCGTGCGGACGGATCCCGAGACCGGGCAGACCGTGCTGTCGGGAATGGGCGAACTGCACCTGGAGGTGGCGGTGGAGAAGATCCGGCGCTCCCCCGGGCTGGACGTCAACGTCGGCCGTCCCGGGGTGACCTACCGGGAGACGGTGGGCCGCGGGGTGTCCGGTGTGGTGTACCGGCATGTCAAACAGGACGGCGGAGCAGGGCAGTTCGCGCACGTCGTGCTCGATGTGGAGCCGCTGGAGGACGGGTTCGCGTTCCGGTCGTCGGTCGTCGGCGGACGGGTGCCGCAGGAGTACGTGCGGGCCGTAGAGGCCGGCTGCCGGGACGCCCTCGCCGAGGGCCCCCTCGGCGGTCACCCGGTGACGGGGCTGCGGGTCACCCTGACCGACGGGGCGACGCATGTGAAGGACTCCTCGGACATGGCCTTCCGTACGGCGGCCCGGTTCGCGCTCCGGGAGGCCCTGCGCGCCTGCGCGATGGTCCTGCTGGAACCGGTCGTCGACGTCACGGTCACCGTGCCCGAGGACGCGGTCGGCGGGGTCCTCGGCGACCTGGCCGCCCGGCGCGGCCGGGTGACCGAGTCGGTGGTCCGCGGCGGGTCCGCGGTGGTCACCGCCACCGTCCCGCTGGCGGAACTGTTCGGCTACGCCACCCGGCTGCGCAGCCGTACCCAGGGCCGCGGCACCTTCACGGCCCGGCCGACCGGGTACGCCCCGGCGCCCGCGGCGGCGATGACGCCGTAGGTCCTGCCGCCCCTCGGGGGCTCCTGTGCACGGAGTCCCCGAGGGCCACACCGGAGCCGATCGTCTGCGGTCTGCCGTCTGCCGTCTGCCGTCTGCGGTCTGCGGTGTGCTGTATGCGGTACGCGATATGCGGGAACCCGGCTCAGGGATACGACACCACGGTCGACGGCACGGTCGAGGTCCCCGACGTCGGCGCCCCGGTGTCGTTGATCACCGCCTCGTACTGGCCTTTGCCGCCGAGGGAGATCACCAGCAGGTCGTGGAACTTCACGCCGGGGGTGTTCGGGGCGGCGAAGCCGTGGTGCTGCACGATCGTGGGGTCGACGTTGTAGTAGCAGTAGCTGCCCAGGCCCCACGCCTCGTGGGTGGTGACGTCGTCGCCGACCTTGTAGGCGGCGTACCCCTTGAGCGGGCCGTTCTGCACAGCGGCCTGGTTCGGTGCGTCGTAGGCCTTCTCGTTCTGGAAGAAGATGGTGCGGCCGCGCTGGCCGTACCACTGCACGTCGTACTTGTTGAAGTGCTCGACGAACAGTCCGGTGGCGAGCACGTCGTGGCCGTTGACGACGACGCCGTAATCGGCGCGGTTGGTCTCCCAGCCGACTCCGTCGCCGTGGTCGGCGCGCCAGACCCAGGTGTGGTCGACGATGGTGTGCCGGTTGTTGACGACCAGGCTGGTGGTGGCCAGGCCGGCACCCGCGCCGCCGATCCGGACGAACACGTCCTGGACGGTGGTGGGGTTGGCGGAGTGGTCGCGCCAGGCTCCGCGCGGCCCGATCTCCAGCAGGGTGCGCGAGTTGACGGGACCGGCGTCCACCAGGAACCCCGCGAGGCGGACCCCGTCGACGTCGGCGACCTGCAGCGCGGTGACGCCACCCACCGGAATGAGGGTGGCGTACCCGAGGCCCAGGACGACGGTGTCGGGACGGTCGACCCGGATCGGCCGGTCGAGGTGGTAGACGCCCGGGGTGAGCAGCAGGTGAAGACCCTGCGCCAGAGCCTGGTTGAGGGTCGCCGCCGGGACGCCGGGTCGGGCGACGTAGAACCTAGACAGGGGCAGGGAGGTGCCGCGCGGGGTGCCGTTGCCCCAGCTGACCCCGCGCGCGGCGGTCCGCTTGGCGGGCAGGAACACCCGGAAGGCGCCGCCGCCGTCGACGTACAGGAACGGCTTCTCGCGGGAGACGGGGGTCGTCGCGAGCGTGGTGTAGGGCGGGTCGGGGAAGCTCTGGGCGGGGGCGCCCTCGACACCGGAGAAGACCATGTTCCAGACGCCGTTGAGCCAGCTGCCGATCGCGCTGTCCCGGGTGTACCACTGCTGCTGGGAGTACGGTCCGATCTGGCCCTCGATCCGGCTGTCGGCGATGTAGCCGCCGCTGGCCCAACCGTAGCCGGAGGGCGCGAGGTTGAGGCAGCCGTGGACGTGCATCCGGCGGAAGGGGGCCGCCTGGGCGACCGCCCACCGGTTGGTGCCGTTCGCGGGGACGAGGGCGAGGTTCTCCGCCGAACGCCAGAAGTTCTGCGTGGCGTTGCCGCCGAACCAGCCCGCGTCGACGGTCACGTCCCCGTTGATGGTGGTGTCGTCGGGGGAGAGCCCGAGGCCCGCGATCGAGGTGTAGAAGCCGAGTTGGGCGTTGAGGCCGTGGTACGTGCCGGGTTTGAACAGCAACGCGTAGCGTCCGCTGCCGAATTGGGCGGACTCCTGCTGCCGGAACACCTCGTCGAGGCGGGCCTGGATGTCCGGGGTCGTCGGGTCGAAGACCAGGACGTTCGGGCCGAGGTCGCCGCCGCCCGGCAGCAGGCGCGGGCGCCGGGTGCGGGGGGTGAGCGGGGCGGCCGTGGCCGGGGCGGCCGACACCCCGACGAGGGCGGGCGCGGCCACGGCGGCCGCCGCCAGGACGGCTCTGCGGCGCGGAGCGGCAGGCAGACCGGCGGACTGTGCCATGGACTGCCCCGTAAACCGTGCCGGGGACTGCCCGGCGGGCTGCGCGGGGGATGACTCGGGGGTGTGGGTCATGGGCGGCTCTCCTCGGTGGGGCGGCTCGGGCGGCTCGTGGCGAACGGCTGACACACGGGACGGAGACTGCTGATTCACGAAGTGAACGACAGCGGTGTTGAGAGCGCTCTCTCGTCGCTGAATGCTTCAACTACCCGAACACGTAAGTCAAGTGGTGGCACGTGAGTTCCCCGAGCGCCCCCCCCCCGCTGGCTCCGCCGGTCAGCAGTCCCGCAGCTCGGCCGACTGGTTCAGCACCTGTGCCCTGGTCGAGGTGAACCGGGTGTAGGCCTGGCCGTCGCGGGCCTCCGGGCGGAACGCGGCCACCCGGTGGCAGTTCTGGAAGGCGAGAGCCACGCCGAAGTGGCGTTCCAGGCTGCCGCGGATCGCGTCGCTGGCGAGGGCCCGCAGCAGCTGGCCGCGTTCCCGCTCGGACGGCGGCGGGGTCTGGTTGTCGGTGAACTCGGTGATGCCGGCGTGCAGTCGCACGGAGAGGGACTCCACGAGGTCGTAGGCGTACGGGAGTGAGGTGCGGACGGTGTCGATGAAGTCCGCCTCGCGGATGTCACCGGCTTCGGCCTCGGCGAGGAGCTTCGGGGAGACGTCGAGAGACATGGGTGTCCTGTTTCTGTTGTTCCTGTGGCGGGGAACCCGCCGGGGTGGTCAGAGGAGCGACGCGGGTCCGGGGACGAAATCCGGGTCGACCTGGGTCGCCAGATCCTGGCCCGTCGCCGTGTCCGCCCAGGCGCGGGCGTTGCGCAGGTGGAACTCGACGGCGTGCCGGTGGAGGGTGGGCCAGTCCTTGGGGCGGGCGTCGACCGTCTCGCGCAGGACGGTGAGCGCGTGCCGGTTGTCCACCTCCAACTCACCCTGCGGCGTGCCGCGTTCGGCCGAGCGGACCCAGGGGGAGAGGGCCAGGTGGGTGAGGAGGTCGTCGCCCACCTGCTCCTTCAGGAAGAGCAGATCGTCCTCGCCGGTCACCTTGTTGCCGACCACGGCGAGCGGGATGCCGAACTCGGCCGCGTGGTCGCGGTACTGGCGGTAGACGGAGACGCCCCTGCGGGTGGGTTCGGCCACCAGGAACGTCATGTCGAAGCGGGTGAACAGACCGGAGGCGAAGGCGTCGGCTCCCGCGGTCATGTCGACGACGACGTACTCGCCGGGGCCGTCGACGAGATGCCCGAGGTAGAGCTCGACGGCTCCGAGCTTGGAGTGGTAGCAGGCCACGCCCAGGTCGCTCTCGTCGAACGCGCCGGTGACCATCAGCGGTACGCCGCCGACCCGTTGGACGTGGCGGGTGTGCAACGCGTCCTCGCCCAGCAGGCGCAGCAGGCGTGAACCCCGGCCCGGCGGAGTGGTCTTGACCATCGCCTCGCGGGAGGGGATCCGCGGGTTGGTGCCGCGCAGGAGGTCCTTGATCTCACCCGTGTGCGCGGCCAGGGGTGGAGCGGTGAACGGGCCGGCGCCGGGGTCGAGCGCCTCGGCCAGGTGCTGGTTGATGTCGCCGTCGACGGCCAGCACGGGGGCGCCGGACCGTGCCAGTTCGAGGGCGAACAGCGCCGACAGGGTGGTCTTGCCACTGCCGCCCTTGCCGACGAACGCGACGCGCATCTACCGGACCGCCGTTGTGAAAATGAATGTCATGTTGCTAGGTTTAGGGCTCTGCCGTGATCACTGTCAAGTCGGGAGTCGGGGGGTGTGGTGCCGTGTCGGGTCGGGTAGCGATCATCGGCAGAGGTCTTAATGCATATGATGTGCAAGTGCGTACCTACTGCATAAAGACCGCGGGTCCCGCCGACCTCGACGGTGCCCGGGTCGTCATGCTCGACACCGTCTACCGCGACTTCGGCACCGGATACGTCCCCCGCTGGCACGGCGACATCATCGATCCGGCCGCCGCCTACCTCACCCCGGTCCGCCACACCCTGCTGGTGGCGCTGGACGGCGTCGACGGCGACGTCGTGGCCACCGCCGCGCTGGACTCCCGCGGACCCGCCCATCCGCCGAACCCGCAACACGTCGCCGCACGCTTCCCGTCCGGTGAGAGCGCGCAGTTGCGCCGGGTGTACGTCCGTCCCGCGCACCGGCGGCGCGGACTCGCCCGCCGGCTCGTCGCGGAACTCCTCGCCTTCGCCGCCGCCGACGGCGGATACCGCTCCGTCTACCTGCACACCGACCCGACCGTCGAGGGAGCCGAGGGCTTCTGGCGGTCGCTGGGCAAGGTCGTGCACGACGAACGCGAGGACCCCGACGGCGGCCAGCCAGTCGTCCACTTCGAGATCCCTCTGCCCTCCCTCACCCCCTAGGTCTGCCCCCATGCGCCCTCCCCGCCGCCCTCGCCGGCTCACCGCCTTCCTCCTCGCCCCGCTGCTCACCGGCTGCTTCGCCGCCACCGGCGACGCCGCGACGACGCCCGACGCCAAGGTCGGCGCACGGCTGCGCGTCGCCCTCGCCTTCCCGCCCACCCAGGACCTCTCCCCGTACGGCGCCGACGCCACGATCCTCAGCCGCCTCGGTGTGACCGAGGGTCTGACCGCCCTCGACGCCAACGGCTCCGCCGCACCCGCCCTCGCCTCCTCCTGGCGCCGCGAGAACGACCGCACCTGGCTGTTCACCCTGCGCGAGGCCCTCTTCCAGGACGGCACGGACGTCACGCCCGCCGCCGTGGTCACCGCCCTCACCCGCGCCGGCCGTGCCGCCCCCGCCCCCGCCGCCCTGACCGGCGTCACCCTCACGGCCCGTGCCCAGGGCGCGACGGGCGTACGGATCACCACGGCCGCACCCGACCCCGCACTGCCGCTGCGACTGGCCGGGCCCGGCCTCGCCGTGCTGGCCCCGAAGGCCTACGCGGACGCGGACACCGTCGACCCGGTCGGCACCGCCACCGGCCCCTTCGCCCTCACGGAGATCACCGGCACCACCTCCGCCACGCTCGACCGCTTCGACGACCACTGGGCGGGCCGCGCCCAGGCCTCCGGCATCGACGCCCGCTTCATCGCCGACGGCACCGCCCGCGCCAACGCCCTGCGCACCGGGCAGGTCGACATCGCCGAGGCGATACCCGTCTCCCAGGCCGCCGCGCTCGATGCCGACAGCCGCCGCGAGACCGCCACCACCCGCACCACCAGCCTCCACCTCAACACGAAGTCGGGCCTCTTCAAGGACCCCGCACTGCGCGCCGCGGCCCGGGCCGCCGTCGACACCGAAGCCCTCGCCGAAGGCGTCTACGAAGGGCACGCCGACCCCGGTGCCGGGCTGTTCGGTCCCGCCGTCACCTGGGCGGAGGCCAAGCGGGTCACCCCCAGCGGACGCGCGCGGCCGGGGCGGCCCGACGGCGCATCCATCACCCTCGCCACCTACGACAACCGGCCCGAACTCCCCGAAGCCGCCCAGGTGTTGAAGCAGCAGCTGGAGAAGGCCGGGTTCGCCGTGAAGCTCGAGGTGCGCGAGTACGCACGGCTGGAGAGCGACGCGCTCGCCGGAACGTTCGACGCCGTCATCGGCGCCCGCAACAGCCTCCTCGACACCGGCGACCCGGTCTCCCTGCTCGACAGCGACTTCACCTGCGACGGCGGCTACAACCTGGCCCTGCTGTGCGACAGCGACGTCGACCGGGCCGTCGAGCGGGCCCGGACGGTCGCCGACACCGACAAGCGCCAGGACGCCGCCCTGGCCGCGGAGGCCGTGATCCTCGCGACCGACGCCGTGGTCCCCCTGGTCCACCAGCGTGTCGTCACCGGGGTCGCGGACACCGTCGGCGGGGTACTCCTCGACCCGTACGAGCGCACCCTGGTCGGCACCGGCACCCGGCGCTGAACCGCATGGGAAGCAGGATGGGCAGGGCGGGCACCCCGCTGTGGCGGGCCGGACTGACGGCGGCGCTGCTCTGCGGGATCGGGCTGCTGCCCTGGATCTCGCACACCGACCCGGAGCTCACCGTCCTCAAGGCCCGCTCCGCCGACCGCGACCCGGACCCCGCGGCGCTGGCCGCCGTACGCGCTCAACTCGGTCTGGAAGAAGGCCCGTTGACGCTCCTGTGGCGCTGGCTCGGTGGGCTGTGGCGGGGGGACGCCGGACGGTCCTGGATCTCCGGTGCCGAGGTCACCCCCGCCGTCACCCAGGCCCTGGGCGCGTCCCTGCTGCTGATGGCGGTGTCCCTCGTCGTCGCCTGCGGCACGGCCGCCGCGGTGTGCGCCCGCACCCTGTACCTCGGCGCCCGGCGCCGGCTCCACGTACGGACCCCGGGCGGCTCGATCCCCGCCGCGCTCGCCGCGCTGCCCGAGTTCCTCACCGCGTCCGTCCTCGCCACCGTCGTCGGCGTACACCTCGGCTGGCTGCCCGCCCTCGGCTGGTACGGCCCGCAGTGGACCGTCCTCCCCGCCCTCGCCCTCGGCCTGCCCGCCGGTGCCGTCCTCGGCCGCCTCCTCGACGACCAGCTGCCCGCCGCCTTCGCCGAACCCTGGGCGACGGCCGCCGCCGCGCGCGGCCTCCCGGGCCGCAATGTCGCCCGCCACGCGCTGCGCCGCTGCCTGCCCGGACTGCTGCCCAACCTGGGGCTGTTCGCCGTGGGCCTGACCGGAGGGGCCGTCGCCGTCGAGCAGATCTTCGACATTCCCGGCCTGGGCCGGACGACCCTCCAGGCCGCGCTCGCCCAGGACCTCCCCGTCCTCCAGGCCGGCACGCTCGCGCTCGTCGCACTCGCCGCCGTCACGACGGCCGCCGCCCGCCTCGCCGTGGGGCGGCTCGCCGGTCCCGCGTTGCGGGACAGGGCGCTGCATACACTCCACCGGCCATCGCATACGGTCCACGGACCACCGTCGACCGCCCGCAGGATCCTGTCCATCGCCCACGGCCCAGCCCTCGCCCATGGCCTTCTTCTCGCCGTCGTCGTCGCCCTCGGCCTCCCCCGTGACCCCCTCGCCGTCGACACCACCGACCGCCTCCGAGCACCCACCCCCACCCACCCCTTCGGTACCGACGCCCTCGGCAGGGACCTGCTCGCCCGTGTCGCCCACGGTGCCCTCGACACGCTCCTGTCGGCGTTCGCCGTCAGCGCGGCGGCCCTGGTCGCCGGTGTGCTGCTCGGCCTGCTGCCCCGGTTGTCCGGGCCGCTCGTGGACACCGTCAACGCCGTGCCGCCCGTCGCGGCCGCGCTGCTCGTCACCGCGTTGTGGGGCGGCGGTGCGACGACTCCCGCGGTCGCGGTGGCCGTCGTGGCGTGGGCGCCGCTCGCCGCACACACCTCCGCGCTGGTGCGGCAGGAGCGGGCCACCCTGCACCTGGCCGCCACCCGTGCTCTCGGCGCCGGGCGCTGGTACCTGTTGCGCAGGGGTGTCCTGCCCGCCGTGGTGCCGCCGGTGGTCCGCCACGCCGTGCTGCGGCTGCCCGGGATCGCCCTCGCGCTCGCGTCGCTCGGCTTCCTCGGGCTCGGCGCCCCACCACCCTCACCCGAATGGGGGTTGCTGCTCGCCGAGAACCAGCCCTACGTCGAACGCGCCCCCTGGACCGTACTGGCCCCCGCCGCCGTCCTCGCCCTGCTGGGTGCCCTGGCGGTCACCGCGACAGAGGCCGCGGGCAGGCGCGTCGGGAAGGACCGATGAACCCGCTCCGGCTCCCGCCGCTCCTGCGGCTGCTCGTTCTCACCCAACTCGCCTTCAACATAGGCTTCTTCGCGGTGCTGCCGTTCCTGTCCGGACATCTGGGCGGGGCCGTCGGGATGGCCGGGTGGCTGGTGGGGTTCGTGCTGGGGCTGCGGACCTTCAGCCAGCAGGGACTGTTCGTGGTCGGCGGTGCCCTGACCGACCGTTACGGCGTGCGGCCCGTCGTCCTGGCCGGCTGTGCGCTGCGGATCGCCGGGTTCGTCTGGCTCGGGTACGCCGAGCGGGTGTGGGCGGTGACCGGTGCCGTGCTGCTCGTCGGATTCGCCGCCGCGCTCTTCTCGCCCGCGGTCGAGTCCGAGGTGGCCCGGCAGGCCGTCGTGCACGAGGCGGCGGGCGGCGGGTCCCGCACCCGGGTGCTGGCCCTGTTCACGGTCGCCGGACAGGCCGGGGCGTTCGTCGGACCGCTGCTGGGCGCGCTGCTGCTGGCGGTCGACTTCCGGACCGTGTGCCTCGCCGGCGCAGGCGTCTTCGTCCTGGTGCTCGCCGCGCACGCCGTGCTGCTGCCGCAGCACCTTCCCGGCCGGGAGCGCGTCGAAGTCCGGGGCGGCATCGGCCCGTTGCTGCGCAACCGCCGCTTCCTCGCCCTGTGCTGCGCCTACGGCGCCTACCTCCTCGCCTACAACCAGTTCTACCTCGCCCTGCCCGCCGAGGTGGAGCGCGCGGCGGGTTCGCAGGCGCCGCTGGCCTGGCTGTTCGCGCTGTCGTCGCTGCTGGTGGTGACCGCCCAACTGCCGGTCACCCACTGGGCGGGGGAACGGATCGGCGCGCGCCGTTCGGCGGCGGCCGGGCTCGGGCTGATCGCCGCGGGGTTCACGGTGGTCGCCGCGGCGCTGCCCGCCGGGCTGACCGGGACGACGGGGCTGCTGCCCGCCGCAGGGTTCGTCGTGCTGCTGACCCTCGGTCAGATGCTGGTCGCGCCCGCCGTCCGCGCCTGGGTCCCCGACCTCGCGGAGCGGGGCCGGCTCGGCCTCTACACCGGGGCGTTGTCCTCGGTCTCCGGGCTGATCGTGCTGCTCGGCAGCGCGGCCACCGGCACACTCCTCGACACCCGGCTCCCGCCGGCCGTGCCCTGGCTGCTGCTGGCCGCGGTACCGGTCGCCGCGATCGCCCTGCTGCCGGGCCGGGACCGCCCGCACCCCCGTGCCGACCCGGCTGACGCCGCCGAAGCCGCCCGCACTGCCGACGCCGCCGACGCCGTAGACACCGCCGACCCAGCCGACGCCGCCGACGCCGTAGACACCGCCGACCCAGCCGACGCCGTCGACGCCGCCGTACGACCGGACACGACACGGCCGTAGACGCAGGTGGGGCATCTGCCCGGGTGCCCAGGCCGAACCGGCCCGGAAGAGGCCGTACGGAAGGGCCCGTACCGTCCGCGACGGTGCGGGCCCTTTCCCGTGGGGGGCGGTGGGGGAGGGGGTGAACCCCTGTGCGGTCTAGGCGAGTTCCAGCACCCGCTGCTCCGCCGGACGGGCCGCGCGGACCCTGGAGGTGCGGTACAGCCACAGCACGTCGCGGCCGAAGGACCAGAGCAGGGTGCCGAGGGCCAGCAGCATGACGGCGACGTTGCCGCCGCGGGGGAGGAGGTCGGCGCCCGCCACCAGCAGGCAGATGCCCTGGAGGGCGGCGACGGTCTTGCGGGCCATGCTCGGCGGGAGCGGGGCGTTGAGCCAGGGGGCGACGCGGGCGGCGGCGACGAAGACGTACCGCATCGCGCCGACCAGCAGCACCCACGGGCCGAGCGCCATGGAGACGTACACGCTCAGGACCAGGATGAGGAACGCGTCGACCTCCATGTCGAAGCGCGCGCCCAGCGCGGTGGAGGTCCCCGTGCGGCGGGCGACCTTGCCGTCGACGCCGTCGAGGATCAGGGCGACGGCGGTGAGGGCGACCAGCAGCGTCACCGGCGGGGCGGACTCGAAGGAGTCGGCGACCAGGGCGGTCACCCCGCCGACGAGGGTGGCGCGGCCGAGGGTGACCCGGTTGGCGGGCCCGAAGGAGCGCAGTCGTGAGCGGTGCAGTGCCCGGGAGAGGACGGCCCAGGTGGCGACGGCGAAGACGAGGCCGGTGACCCAGCCCGCCGGCCCCATGCCGATCGCCGAGCCGAGCAGGGCCAGCAGCAGGATCTGGACGCCCGCCCCCACAGCGGTCTCCTGCTGGACCAGCCTTGCGTCGTAAGTGTTGTTCAGGGCCACCGCACATTCCTCCGGCCAGGTGACAGAGATGATCAGTGCCGCGTACTGTGCGCGACCTGTGCACACCTCGGTACGTGCACCGGTTGCAGATCGTTCAGCAGATCGTTCAGGAGGATGGCGATGGACCGCAGCGGACGCGCGTTCTGGATCGACGCCCCGGGCCGGGGCGGGATACGGGACGTGGCCCTGCCGGAGCCCGCGAAGGGCGAGGTCGTCGTCCGATCGCTGTACTCCGGGATCAGCCGTGGCACGGAGACCCTCGTCTTCCGCGGACAGGTGCCCGAGAGCCAGCACACGGTCATGCGGGCGCCGTTCCAGGAGGGCGACTTCCCGGCGCCCGTGAAGTACGGCTACCTCAACGTGGGGGTGGTGGAGGAGGGCCCGGCCCGGCTCGTCGGGCGGACGGTCTTCTGTCTCTATCCGCATCAGACGCGGTACGTCGTCCCCGAGACGGCCGTGACGGTCGTACCGGACTCCGTGCCCGCCGGGCGGGCCGTGCTCGCCGGCACCGTGGAGACCGCCGTCAACGCACTGTGGGACGCGAAACCCCTGGTCGGCGACCGGATCGCGGTGGTCGGCGGCGGCATGGTCGGCTGCTCGGTCGCCGCGCTGCTGGCCCGCTTCCCCGGTGTGCGCGTACAGCTGGTGGACGCCGACCCGGCGCGCGCGAAGACCGCCGAGGCGCTCGGCGTCGGCTTCGCGCCGCCCGGGGACGCGCTCGGCGGCTGCGACCTGGTCGTGCACGCCAGCGCCACCGAGCAGGGCCTGACCCGGTCACTGGAACTGCTCCGCGCCGAGGGCACCGTCCTCGAACTGAGCTGGTACGGCGACCGCAGGATCGCGCTGCCGCTCGGCGAGGCCTTCCACTCGCGCCGGCTGGTGATCCGCAGCAGCCAGGTCGGCACCGTCTCCCCGGCCCGCGCCGACCGCAGCTACGCCGACCGGCTCGCGCTCGCCCTCGACCTGCTGGCCGATCCGGCGCTCGACGCGCTCGTCACGGGGGAAAGCGCGTTCGAGGAGCTGCCGGAGGTGATGCCGGGGCTGGCGTCGGGCGAGATCCCCGCACTCTGCCACCGTGTCAGGTACCCGTCGACGACCAGCAGGAGCGCCTGACCTGAGAAAAGAGTGAGATCGCACTGAACACGGGGAAGTCGAGAGCCGTACTACACGGCATCCCCCGGCGGCCAACGGCCGGGGGACCAGACGCGCCGCACCTGGAGGGTCGTCCGTTGTTCAGTGTCACCGTCCGCGATCACATCATGATCGCCCACAGCTTCCGCGGCGAGGTCTTCGGACCCGCGCAGCGCCTGCACGGAGCGACGTTCCTGGTGGACGCCACGTTCCGCCGCGAGCAGCTGGACGACGACAACATCGTCGTCGACATCGGACTGGCCACCCAGGAGCTCGGGGCCGTCGTCAGCGAGCTGAACTACCGCAACCTGGACAACGAGCCCGACTTCGCCGGGATCAACACCTCCACGGAGTTCCTCGCCAAGGTCGTCGCGGACCGGCTCGCCGAGCGCATCCACAAGGGCGCGCTCGGCGAGGGCGCGCGCGGCATCGCCTCGCTCTCCGTCACCCTGCACGAGTCGCACATCGCCTGGGCGAGTTACGAGCGTGCGCTGTGACCGAGGTGACCCTGGCGAAGGCCCCCCTCGCCTACGTGCCCGCCCAGACCGCGGCACCCAAGACCCCCACGGCTCCGACGCCCCGGAAGGCGGGTGACCTCATCCCCATGTCCCTGCGCTCCGTGCACTTCGTCATGCCGGGCGGCGTCTACGACACCGTGAACCCCAGCGGCGGCAACGCCTACGACCGCCGGGTCTGCCTGGACCTGCCGGGCTTCGGCTGGCAGGTCCACAAGCACCTGGTGAACGGCCTGTGGCCGCGCCCGGAGACCGCCGCCCGCACCGAACTGGCGCGCACGCTGGCCGAACTCCCCGACGGCACGGTCGTCCTGCTCGACGGGCTCGTCGCCTGCGGCGTCCCGGAGATCGTGGTGCCCGAGGCGGAGCGGCTGCGGCTCGCGGTCCTCGTGCACCTGCCGCTCGGCGACGAGACCGGTCTCGAACCGCAGGTGGCCGCCGAGCTCGACGCCAAGGAGCGCGCCGTGCTGCGGGCGGTGCCCGCGGTGATCGCCACCAGCGACTGGGCGGTGCGCCGCCTCGTCTCGCACCACGGCCTGGCCCCGGAGAAGGTGCACTGCGCCGCCCCCGGCGCCGACATCGCGCCGCTCGCCTCGGGCACCGACGGTGTCTCCCGGCTGCTGTGCGTGGCCGCCGTGACCCCGCGCAAGGGGCAGCACCGGCTGGTGGAGGCGCTGGCCGCGGTGACCGACCTCAGGTGGTCCTGCGTGTGCGTGGGCGGCCTGACCCAGGACCCGGAGTACGTCGCCCATCTGCGCGGCCTCATCCGCCGCCACGGCCTCGAGGACCGGCTGGAGCTGGCCGGCCCGAAGGCGGGCGCCGACCTCGACGCCGCGTACGCCTCCGCCGACCTGATGGTCCTCACCTCCTACGCCGAGACCTACGGCATGGCGGTCACCGAGGCCCTCGCCCGCGGCATCCCGGTCCTCGCGACCGACGTCGGCGGGCTGCCCGAGGCCGTCGGCCGCGCCCCCGACGGCGGGATGCCCGGCATCCTCGTCCCGCCGGAGAACCCGGCCGCCCTTGCCGCGGAACTGCGCGGCTGGTTCGGCGAGGCGGACGTACGACGCCGGCTGAAGGCGGCCGCGCGCAGCCGCCGGGCGGCACTGAACGGCTGGGCGTCCACCGCCCAGAGCCTGGCCGGCGTGCTGGGCCGGCTTCCCGGCGAACCCCGGAGGGCGGCATGAGGAAGACGACGGCGAGCCCGGCGGACATGGCGCGGCGCGTGGGGGCCATCCCCACCCAGCCGGGCCCGAAGGAGGCCTCCACCATGACGGACATCGTGACCGGCACCATGGCCCACGACGTGACCGGCGTCGCGACCGGCACCGTGGCGCCGGACGCGGCGGACGGCGCGGTCCCGGATGTGACGGACGGCGTGGCCCTGGACGGGCCGGACGGCGCGGCCGACCCCGACGTGGTGATAGCGGGCGCGGGCCCCGTCACCCGCCCCGGCGAGCGGCCCACCGTACGCCTGCGGGAGGCCGGTCCCGAGGACCAGCCCCGGTACGCGCCCGAGTGGCTCCAGCTGCGTGAGCCCGCGGACGCCGCGGCACGCGCGGTGGACCTGCTGGACCCGCTGCGGATCCGGCTCGCGAACCTGCCGAACGGGCGCAGCGGCGGCCTCGCCGTGCACGACCTGGGCTGCGGCACCGGCTCGATGGGCCGCTGGCTCGCGCCCCGCCTGGACGGCGGACAGCACTGGATCCTGCACGACCGCGACCCCTACCTGCTGCACTTCGCGGCCGTCGCCTCGCCGCGCGCGGCCGCCGACGGCAGCCGGGTCACCGTCGAGACCCGGCGCGGCGACGTCGCCCGGCTCACCCCGGACGCCCTGACCGGCGCCTCCCTCGTCACCGCCTCCGCCCTCCTCGACGTCCTGACCCGTGAGGAGGTCGAGACGCTCGCCGCGGCCTGCGCGGGCGCCGGCTGTCCGGCGCTGCTCACGCTGTCCGTCGCCGGCCGGGTCGAGTTCTCCGCGCCGGACCCGCTGGACGAGGAGCTCGCCGCCGCCTTCAACGACCACCAGCGGCGCGGCGGCCTCCTCGGCCCCGACGCGGTGGGTGCCGCCTGCGAGGCGTTCGCCGACCACGGCGCCACCGTCAAGGTCCACCCGAGCCCCTGGCGGCTCGGCCCCGAGCACGCCGCGCTCACCGCCCAGTGGCTGCGCGGCTGGGTCGGCGCGGCCGTCGAGCAGCGCCCCGAACTCGCCGAACGCGCCGAGGGCTACCTCGCGACCCGCCTCACGGCCTGCCAGGCGGGCGACCTCAGGGTCACCGTCCACCACAGCGACCTGCTCGCCCTGGCCCGGCCGACGGGGCGCGTCTGATGAGCGCCGAGACGGCGGGGGCGCGGGCCGGCACGGCCGCGCCCGCCGTGCGGGGCGAGGGCACCCCGGCCGTACGGCGGCCACCGCGTGCCCCGTCGGCGGTGCGCACCGGGCCCGCCGTGTCCGAGGCCCGCATCGGGGTCGTCGTGACCGAGCCGCACCGCCCGCCGTCGGCGTGGCGCAGGGTGTTCGCCTCGCGCGCCCTGCGCACCCACTTCGGGAGCGTCGCCGGCGTCGCCATCCTCACGGTGCTGCTGTGGCGGATGGGGACGGGCGTGTTCCTGGACGGGCTGCGCCGGATCGACCTGCCGACCGTGCTGGTCGCGCTCGGCATCGGCGCCGTCACCACCGTCTTCAGCGCCTGGCGGTGGGCGCTGGTGGCCCGCGGGCTGCGGATCCGGCTGCCGTTCGGCGCGGCGGTCGCGGACTACTACCGGGCGCTGTTCCTGAACGCGGCCCTGCCCGGCGGCATCCTCGGCGACGTGCACCGCGCCGTGCGGCACGGGCAGAGCGCCGGTGACGTCGGGCGCGGTGTACGGGCGGTCGTGCTGGAGCGCACGGCGGGACAGCTCGCGCTGGCCGGTGCGGGCGTCACGGTCCTGCTGGTGCTGCCGTCCCCGGTCATGGGCCGGCTGCGCGGCCTCGCCCCGCTGGTCCTGTTGGCCGGGGCGGGGGCACTCGCCGTCGTGCTCGCGCTGCGCATGAACTCCTCCCGGCCGCGCCCCGCCGGACGCCTGGGCAAGGCGCTGGCCGAGGCGCGCGAGGGGCTGGTGTCGCGGCGCAACGGGCCCGGGGTGGCCGTCTCGTCGCTGGTCGTGCTCGCCGGGTACGTCGCGATGTTCGTCGTCGCCGCCCGGGTGGCCGGCTCCGGCGCCTCCGTGCTCGCCCTGCTGCCGATCGCGATGCTCGCCCTGCTGGCGATGGCCGTGCCGCTGAACGTCGGCGGCTGGGGCCCCCGGGAGGGCGTCACCGCCTGGGCGTTCGGCGCGGCCGGCCTCGGCGCCGACACCGGCCTGTCGGTGGCGGTGGTGTACGGCGTGCTGAGCTTCGTGGCCGCGTTGCCCGGGGCCGTCGTCCTCGTGGTGCGCTGGTACACGGCCGTACGGGCGGACAGGACGGAGACCGGTGAGGCCCCTGAGGCCGCAGACGCCGGTGAGCCTGCTGGGGCCGGTGAGACCGTTTCCGGCCTCGCGGCCGGGGCGGCCTACAGCGAGCCGGTCTCCTCGGAGCCGGTGTTCCCGGAGGCCTCCGAGGTCAGCAGCGAGAAATACGCGCCGAAGGAATCCGCCAGGCTCGCCAGGAGTTCCTTCCCCTTTTCCGCGGACCCCAGGGAAGGACGGCCGATGACGCCCGAATCGGTATAGGCGGACATTCCCAGCGTGAGCAGATGGCGACGGTCGTCCGCGGTGAAATCGGCGGACTCGAAACCGGGCCGGACGAGTTCCGGATGGGCGTGCAGCAGGATCGAGGTCTCGATCTCCCCGGCGTGCATGTCGGTGAGGAGCGAGGTCACCACCCCGGACCGTTCCCGCGCCGCCTCCCAGTCCTCCGGGGCCGGGAAGAGCGCCATCCGCTCACCGCGGGCGGAGGACTCCTGGACCGCGTTGCCCAGGACGTAGTTCCCGCCGTGTCCGTTGACCAGCACCAGGGCCTCGACGCCCGAGCGGCGCAACGACGCCGCGATGTCCCGTACCACCGCGTGAAGGGTCACGGAGGAGATGCTGACGGTCCCCGGCCAGGCCGCGTGCTCGTGCGAGCAGGCGATGGTCACCGGCGGAAGGAGGTGCACCGGGTACGCCCCGGCGATCTCCCGGGCGATGGCGCACGCGACCAGCGTGTCGGTGGCGAGCGGCAGGTACGGACCGTGCTGTTCGAAGCTGCCGACCGGCAGGACCGCCACCTGCGTCGTGACGCCCGCGCCCCGGGAGCGGACGTCCTCGGTGGTGTCCACGGGAAGCAGGCCGTACGTCGCCCCCGCCCCCGCCGTCGCCGCCGTCCCTATCTCCGAACCACTCATCTTTTCCCGGCCTTTCGTCTCCGCTTAGGAATCAGATCATGACAGAGAACATTGGCGTACTCGGCAAGCAGACCGCGCAGCGCACCGGTGTGGAACGCGTGGTGAATGCCCCCTTGCCCACGGTGTACGGGAAATTCCAGGCGGTGGGCTACCTCGACCACGACCGCGGTGACGAACAAGTCGCCCTGGTGTACGGCGAGATCGGCAGCGAGGACGTGCTGACCCGGCTGCACTCGGAGTGCCTGACCGGCGACGCGTTCGGCTCCCAGCACTGCGAGTGCGGCGACCAGCTGGAGTCGGCGCTGCGGGCCGTCGTCGCCGCCGGCAGCGGCATCGTCGTCTATCTGCGCGGCCACGAGGGACGCGGCATCGGCCTGCTGGGCAAGCTGCGCGCGATGGCCCTCCAGGCGGAGGGGCTGGACACCGTCGAGGCGAACGTGGCGCTCGGCTTCCCGGTGGACGCCCGCGACTACAAGGTGGCCGCCGACATCCTGCGCGACCTCGGCGTACGGTCCGTGCGGCTGATGTCGAACAACCCGCGCAAGCGCGAGGCGCTCGTCGACAACGGCATCCAGGTCGCCGAGGAGGTGCCGCTGCTCATCGAGCCGTGCGAGAACAACATCACCTACCTGCGCACCAAGCGGGAGCGCATGGACCACCGGCTGCCGCACCTGGACGCCGTCGCGCACTGGTCCTGAGCGCGCCCGGCCGGGATCCCCGCGCCGCCCGGCGGGTAGGGATCACGACGGTCCGTGCAGGTGACAGCCCCGGCCTCGGTACTCGGGCCGGGGCCGCCGCACAGTAAGGAGCCGCTCGCGTGAACACGCATGCCTCGGTCGTCGTCATCGGCGGTGGAGTGATCGGGACGAGCATCGCCTACCACCTGGCCGCCGCGGGCGTACGGGACGTCCTGCTGGTGGAGCGGGACGACCTCGCCGCCGGGTCGACCTCGAAGGCCGCCGGCGGGGTGCGCGCACAGTTCTCCGACGAGCTGAACGTCCAGCTCGGGGCGCGCAGCCTGCAGGCGTTCGGGCGGTTCGGCGAGGAGTTCGGGCACGACATCGGACTGCACCGGGTCGGCTACCTCTTCCTGCTCTCCACCCCCGAGGAGGTCGCCTCGTTCGAGGCGAGCGTGCGGCTGCAGAACGCGCTCGGGGTGCCCAGCCGCATGATCGACCCCGCCGAGGCCCGCCGGCTCTCCCCGCTGATCACCACCGACGGCTTGCTCGCCGCCGCGTTCTCGCCCGACGACGGGCACTGCACGCCGGAGGCCGTCGTCCAGGGGTACGCCGACGCCGCCCGCCGGTACGGCGCGCGCATCCTGCGCCGGACCGCGGTGACCGGCATCGAGACCCGCGGCGACACCGTCACCGGCGTCACCACCACCCTCGGCCCGATCACCACCGACACGGTGATCTGCGCGGCCGGCGCCTGGTCCCGGTCGGTCGGCGCGATGGTGGGCGTGGACCTGCCGGTACAGCCGCTGCGCCGCCAGATCGCGGTCACCGAGGCGGTGCCCGGACTTCCGCCGGACCTGCCCATGACGATCGACTTCAGCACCACCCTCTACTTCCACTCCGAGGGCCCCGGTCTGCTCGTCGGGATGTCAGACCCCGACGAGCGTCCCGGCTTCGCCACCGACACCCACGACCGCTGGATCCCCCGTCTCGCCGCCGCGCTGGAGCACCGCGCCCCCGACATCCTGGAGCTGCGCCGCACGGGCGGCTGGGCGGGCCTGTACGAGATCACCCCGGACCACAACGCCCTGATCGGCGAGGCGCATACGGTCTCCCGTTTTCTGTATGCGACCGGTTTCTCCGGGCACGGTTTCCTCCAGGGACCGGCCGTGGGCGAGGTCGTCCGCGACCTCTACCTGGGCCGCGTACCCTTCGTGGACGTCACCCCCCTGAGCGCCGGCCGGTTCGCGGCCGACGCCCCGCGTCCGGAGGTCAACTGCGTATGACGGCACCGACCGCCCCCCACCTGTGGCTGCGCCACGAGGCCCGCTCCACCGAACGACGCACCCCGGTCGTCCCCGACGACGCCCGCCGCCTCGTCGAGGCCGGAGCGCGGCTCACCGTCGAGGAGTCCCCGCAGCGGATCTTCCCCGTCGAGGAGTACGAGGCGGTGGGTGCCCGCGTCGCCCCCGCGGGCTCCTGGGTGTCGGCGCCGCCCGAGACGGTCGTCCTCGGCCTGAAGGAACTCCCGGACCAGCCGACCGAGCTGACGCACCGCCATGTCTTCTTCGGGCACGCCTACAAGCAGCAGCCCGGTGCCGCCGGCCTGCTCCGCCGGTTCGCCGCCGGGGGAGGGGCACTGCTGGACCTGGAGTACCTGGTCGACGAACAGGGCCGCAGGCTGGCCGCGTTCGGCTTCTGGGCCGGTTATCTCGGCGCGGCCCTCGCGGTGCTCCACCACCGGGGCCGGCTCACCGCGCCGCTGCTCCCCACCGACCGGGACGCGCTGGACGAGATCCTGCGGCCGCGCCCCGGAGACGGCGAGTTCACCGCCCTCGTGGTCGGTGCCCTGGGCCGCAGCGGCCACGGCGCCCGTGCCGCGCTCGCCACGGCCGGTGTCGGCCCCACCTGCTGGGACCTCGCCGAGACCCGGGACCTCGACCGCCGCGCACTCCTCGACCACGATCTGCTCGTCAACTGCGTCCTGGCCACCACCCCCGTGCCGCCGTTCGTGCGCGAGGAGGACCTGGACGACCCGGCCCGCAGGCTGCGCACCCTCTCCGACGTCACCTGCGACGTCGGCTCCCCCCTCAACGTCCTGCCCGTCTACGACCGCACCACGGAGTGGACGGACCCCGTGCGCACCCTGCGCAAGGAGCCCCCGCTGGACCTGATCGCCATCGACAACCTGCCCTCGCTGCTGCCGCGCGAGTCCAGCACCGACTTCTCGGCGGCCCTGCTGCCGCAGCTGCTGGAACTCCCCACGGGGGACGCATGGGCGCGCTGCCTGGCACGGTTCCGCCGGGCGGGACGTGAACTCGGCATCGAGGGACGGGTGTTCGGCGATGAGTGAGGCGGTGGTGGTTCCCGCGAGCGGTGCCGTCCACTGGGTGGGCGCCGGACTGTCCACGGGCAGTGGGCTCGCCGACCTGTGCGCACGCACCGACGGCGTCCGCCTCTGGCACCGTACGGCGGACCGCGCCGCCGAGGCCCTGGACCGGCTGGGAATGACCGGACGCGCCGCACCCCGCGCCTACACGCTCGACGCGCTCACGGCCGCACTCGCCCCCGGTGACGTCGTCGTGTCGATGCTGCCCGCCCCGGACCACGCCCCGCTGCTCGCCGCCTGCGTCGCCCGGCAGGCCCATTTCGCCTGCTCCAGCTATGTCTCGGACGCGGTGCTGGAACAGGTCCCGGCGGCCGCGAAGTCGGGTCTGGTCGTCCTCACGGAGGCCGGGCTCGACCCCGGGATCGACCACCTCTTCGCCCACGCCCTGGTGGCCCGCGCACGGGAGGCGATCGGCGCGGACACGGCGGCCTCGTACCGCCTCACCTCGTACTGCGGAGGCATCCCCGCGGTCCCCAACGACTTCCGCTACCGCTTCAGCTGGGCTCCCCTCGGAGTCCTCAACGCCCTGCGCTCTCCAGCCCGTTACCTCGAGGGAGGGGCCGAGACCGTCGCCGTCCGGCCCTGGGAGGCGACCCGGCGGCACGTCGTCGACGGAGAACCCTTCGAGGTGTACCCCAACCGGGACAGCGTGCCCTTCGTCGAGCAGTACGGGCTGCCGCCGGCCTGGAGAGCGGACGGGTTCGTGCGCGGGACCCTGCGCCTGGACGGCTGGCTGCACGCCTGGCAGCCGGTGTTCGAGGAGCTGAAGGCGGGCGACGACTCCCGCATCGCCGCGCTGGCGCGGGAGTTGGCGGCCGCCTACCCGACGACGGACACCGACCGTGACCGGGTGGTCCTCGAGGTCTCCCTGGAGGTGTCCCCCGAGGTCTCGTCCGCCTCCCCTGCGGTGGACACGGGGGCGGCGGCCGGCTCGGCCGGGGGCGGGGGCGCGTCCTGGTCGGGGAGTTACCTGCTGGACCTGGTCGGTGACGAGGCGGAGAGCGCGATGGCGCGGTGTGTCTCGCGCACGCTCGCGCTCGGCGTGCGGCAGATCCTGGCCGGCGCGCTGCCGCCGGGGCTGAGCCGGGCGGCCGAGACGGCGGCCCGGTCGGCGCGCTGGCTCGATGAACTGGCGGCGGAGGGACTGGAGTTCACCCGGACCGGGGACGGCTGACGGTCAGTCGAGCACGGCCTCGTGCACCAGCCGCTTGAGATCGGGGTACAGCTTCAGCGACCTCCTCGGCCGCACCTGCGTCAGGAACTGCACGCTCAGGTCGTGCTGCGGGTCGATCCAGAAGGTGGTCGTGGCGACACCGCTCCAGCCGTAGGTGCCGAGGCCCGCCGGGGCCTGGGTGCGGTCCGGGTCGACGACCACGGACACGCCCAGGCCGAAGCCGACACCGTCGTTGCCCGGCTCGTCGTGCGCCGGACGGCTGCCGAAGGCGCGCAGGTCCGCCCCGCCGGGGAGGTGGTTGCGGGTCATGAGGTCCACGGTCTCGGGGGCGAGCAGCCGCACCCCGTCGAGTTCGCCGCGGCGGCGCAGCAGCTCGCTGAAGCGGTGGATGTCGTATGCGGTCGCCACCATACCGCCGCTGCCCGACAGGAAGCGGGGGCGGCCGAACAGGGGCAGTCCGGCGATCGGTTCGATGCCGCCGCCGTCGGTGCCGCCGTACAGCTCGGCCAGCCGGGGCGCCTGCTCGTCGCTGACCTGGAAACCGGCGTCGGTCATGCCCAGCGGGCGCAGGATCCGCTCGGCGACGAACTCGTCGAGGGGCTGCCCGGAGACGACCTCGATGATCCGGCCGAGGACGTTGGTGGACACCGAGTAGTTCCACTGCGTGCCCGGCTCGAACTGGAGCGGCAGCCGGGCGTACGCCTCCACGGTCTGGGCCAGGGTGGAGCCGGGCAGCACCGCGGACTCCAGCCCGGCCTCGCGGTACAGGGCGTCGACGGGGTGACAGTGGTAGAAGGCGAACGTCAGGCCCGAGGTGTGGGTCATGAGATGCCGTACCAGCAGCGGCTGTTCCACCGGGCGGGTGGTGAGGCCGGCGCCCGAGCCGCCCGCGTAGACGCGCTGGCCGGCGAAGGCGGGGAGGTGGTCGGCGACCGGGTCGTCGAGTCGCAGCCGGCCCTCCTCCACCAGTATCAGGGCGGCGACGGAGGTGACCGGCTTGGTCATCGAGTAGATCCGGTACAGGGTGTCGGCCTCGACGGGCAGTCCGGCGGCGATGTCACGGTGGCCGTGCGTGGTCAGGTGCGCGACGCGGCCGCCCCGGGAGACCGCCAGGAGGAAACCGGGCAGCCGCCCCTCGTCGACGTAGTGGGCGACGTGCTGGTCGAGGCGGTCCAGCGCCTTCGCGTCCAGTCCGACCTCGCTCGGGTCGGCCTCTTGTCGCAGCAGTGCCATCGTTCTCCTCCGGTGCGTTCGTGCGAGGTGCGGTCCGGGGTGCCCCTCCGGCACGACCTCAGTGCTCATGGTCGCCCAGGGAACGGGCGTACGGACCGCTTTCCACGCCGTGAGCGGTGTGGGGTGTGTCGCTTCGGCCGGCCACCGGGCCGGCACGGGTGAGGGCGGGTGCGTCGGTGTGGTCGGGCCCGGGAGAGCCGGAGGAGCCGGTGGGCGCGGGGCGTCCCGGCAGGGCACGGCAGACCGGGAGCGCCGCGAGGGCCGCCACGCCCAGCACGGCCATCGGGGCCCGGTCCGGACCGAGGCCCATCAGCACGGCCGCCGCGGCGACGCCCAGCACCGGCCCGACGTTCATCGCCGTCTGCTGGAGGCCGCCCGCCACCCCCGCCGACGCTGCGGGAGTCTGCCGTACGACGACATGGGTGGCCGCCACCATCACGGTGCCGAACCCGGCGCCCACCAGCGCGAACCCGGCGGCGAAGGCCGACTCCCCCGGCGCCCGGGCCAGCACCACCAGACCGGTGCCGAGCACCGCCGTCGCCCCCGTGACCGCGGCCCGCGCACCCGCCCGGCGCAGCAGCACCGCCGACACGGGCGCCGCCCCGATCAGGCACACCGCCAGCGGCAGACTGAGCAGCCCGCTGCGCAGGGCGGTCAGCCCGAGGCCGTCCTGGAGGACGTAGACACAGGCGAAGAGGGCGCCGTGGAGAGCGGCCGAGGCGGTCACCAGCAGGGCGATCGCGCCGCGGACCGCGGAGGAGCAGGCGACGTCCGGCGGCAGCAGGGGTGCGGGCGCCCGCCGCTCGTGCCGGACGAAGGCGACCGCGGCGAGCAGCGCGGCCGGCGCGGACCAGGTCGCGCCCGGGAGGGTGACGAGGGTGTGCACCAGACAGGCCAGTGCCACGGCGAGCAGCAGGGCGCCGGGGACGTCCAGCGGGGTGCCGGACGGAGGCCGCCGCTCCTCCCGCGCGGCCAGGGCGAGCACACCGAACAGCAGCGTGGGCACCACGTTCAGCAGGAACACGGCCCGCCAGCCGAACGACGTGGCGAGCGCCCCGCCCACCACCGGCCCCGCCGCGGCCGCCACCCCGATGGCCGCCGTCCGCACGGCGATCGGCGTGCGCAGCCGGTCCGGCGGGAACGACGACCGCAGCATCCCCAGCGTCGCCGGTTGCAGCAGCGCCCCGAACACCCCCTGGACGACGCGCAGTCCGATCACCCAGCCCACGCCCGGCGCCACCGCGATGCCCGCCGAGGCGGCGCCGAAGCCGAGCATGCCGACCCCGAAGGCACGGCGGTGCCCGTACCGGTCGCCGAGCCGCCCGGCGAACACCAACAGGCCCGCCACGGCCACGAGATACCCGGTGCTCGTCCACTGCGCCCGGGCGAGCGAGGCGTGCAGGTCATGACGCAGGACCGGCTGGGCGACCGTGAGCACGGTGCCGTCCAGGGCGACGACCACGGCACCCGCCACGCTGCTCGCCAGTGTCAGCGGACGGTTCACCGGCCGCCCTCCGGCCCCAGGTGCGCGTCGAACGCGGTCCGGAGAAGGGGCGTGAAGTCGGCTGCCCCCGTGGCGAGTTGGAGGCTGCCCCACCCCCACAGCTGGGCGATGCCGTGCAGGTTCGCCCACAGCGCACCCGCGACCGCACGGGCGTCGGCGCCGGGACGGGCCCGGCCCACCAGGTCCACCAGGACGCCGAACAGCGGGAGACTGGTGTCCCGCAGCCTCAGATGCCCGCTCTCCAGCAGATCATGACGGAACATCAGCTCGTACATTCCGGCGTTGTCGAGGGCGAACTCCAGATAGGACTGCCCCAGTTCGGTGAGCTGGGCGCGCGGGGCCGCGTCGCCGTCGGCGAGCGTCGCCGTCACCCGGATCCCCAGCTCGGTGAAGCCGCGGCGGGCGATGGCCGACAGCAGTTCCAGATGGGTGGGGAAGTATCGGCGCGGCGCACCGTGGGACACGCCGGCCCGGCGGGCGATCTCCCGCAGGGTCAGCGCACCGGCCCCTTCCCGGGCGACCAGATCCACGCCGACGTCGACGAGACGGGTCCGCAGGTCGGGGTCCGGCTTCTCGGATTCGCTCATAGACACTGTCTACCACTGGTGGGTAGACAGTGTCTACGGCGGAGGCCTGCGGCTCTCCGGGGTGCGGCGACGGAGTGCGGGCAGGGGAGTGGGGGCGGGGGAATGCGCCGCGGAGGTGCGCCGGTTGTACGGAGCATGACTCGGGACACGAAGGGTCCCGCCCTGCTCGCCCTGCTCTCCGAGGGCCGCAGCGGCGTACTGGTCACCCTCAAGCGCGACGGCCGCCCCCAGCTGTCGAACGTCAGCCACCACTACTACCCGGACGAGGGCGTGATCCGGATCTCCGTCACCGACGACCGCGCCAAGACCCGCAACCTGCGCCGCGACCCCCGCGCCTCCTACCACGTCACGACGGCCGACCGCCGCGCCTACACCGTGGTCGAGGCCGTCGCCGACCTCACGCCGGTCGCCGCCGACCCCTACGACGCCACCGTCGAGGAACTCGTCCGCCTCTACCGCGACGTCCTCGGCGAACACCCCGACTGGCACGACTTCCGCACCGCCATGGTCCGCGACCGGCGCCTGGTCGCCCGGCTCAGGGTGGAACGGGCGTACGGCATCCCCCGGCCGTCGGACGCCGGCTGACGGCACCCGGTGGCACTCCACGGGCCCTGACGGCGTACGACGGTATGGGCGTGGGGACGGTATGGGCGTGGGGACGGTATGAGCGTGCGACGGTACGACGGCACGGCCGAGCCCCCGGGGCCGTGGTGGCGTCCGGGGGCTCGTGAGTCCGGGGGCGGGAGGTGCGGTCAGGCGGTCAGGCGGTGACCGTCTCCGGCTGGGGGACCTCGCGGGCGCCCCGCTCGCCCAGCTGCTCGGTGGGGATCCTCGCGGTCTCCCGGGCCGACAGTGCCGCGATCACCGGCGGCACGCACAGCGCCGCCGTGAACAGGGCGACCGAGGACCAGTCGTCCCCGCCCGGGCCGGCGATCTGCGCCGCGAAGGTGACGGCGAAACCGGCCACGGCGAAACCGATCTGGGTGCCGATCGCCATGCCCGACAGCCGCACCCGGGTCGAGAACATCTCGCCGTAGAAGGAGGGCCACACACCGTTCGCGGCGCTGTAGACGACGCCGAACGCGACGATGCCGAGAACCAGGATCAGCGGGTAGGAGCCGGTGGAGATCGCCCACAGGTACCCGAACATCGCCACCGCGCTGCCCACCGCGCCGATCAGATACACCGGCCGGCGGCCGATGCGGTCGGAGAGCGTGGCCCACGCCGGGATGGCGCCCAGCGCGACCAGGTTGGCGAGCGCGCCGACCCACAGCATCGAGGAACGGTCCATGCCCACCGCGTCACTCGTCGCGTACGCCAGCGCCCACACGGTGAAGATGGTGCTGACCGAGGCGATCAGCGCGCCCCCGATCACCCGCAGTACATCCGCCCAGTGCTCCCGCAGCAGCACCGCCAGCGGCAGCTTCACCACCTCGCCGGTGGCCTGCTGCGCCTCGAAGGCCGGGGTCTCCTCCAGCTTCCGCCGGATCACATAGCCGACCACGGCGACGCCGATGCTCATCCAGAACGGCACCCGCCAGCCCCACGACAGCAGCTGGTCCTCGGGCAGCGCCGCGACCGGGATGAAGATCAGGGTGGCCAGCAGCTGCCCGCCCTGGGTGCCGCTCAGGGTGAAGCTGGTGAAGAAGCCGCGCCGGTGCGGCGGCGCGTGTTCGAGCGTCATGGAGTTGGCGCTGGCCTGCTCGCCGGCGGCGGACACGCCCTGCAGTACACGGCACAGGACCAGCAGGACGGGGGCGAGGGTGCCGACCTGGGCGCGGGTGGGCAGACAGCCGATCAGGAACGTCGACACGCCCATCAGGATCAGCGTGAACACCATGATCTTCTTGCGGCCCAGACGGTCCCCGAAGTGCCCGAGGAAGAGCGCCCCGACCGGCCGGGCCGCGTAGGCGACGCCGAAGGTGGCCAGCGACAGCAGGGTCGCGGTGGCCGGGTCCGACTCGTCGAAGAAGACCTTCGGGAAGATCAGCGCGGCCGCGCTGCCGTAGATGAAGAAGTCGTAGTACTCCAGGGCGCTCCCGATCCACGCCGCGGTCGCGGCTTTCTTCGGCTGGCCGGGGGGTGCTGCGGCGGGGACGGACACGGCGTGCTCCTTCGGGGGACTCCAACGTACGCAGGAGGGGGACAAAAGGGGAGAAGGGCCGGATCCCTGGGGTGCGGGGCGGCTGCGCCGGGTAGATCGTCCCGGCTAATTAACCCACTGGGTAGTTAGTAGCGGATGGCCAGTGATGTTGCGCCGTTGTTTCGCCGCTGTCAATAGGTCTCGGGGGAAGTGGGTGGGGCGGCGGTATGCGATCTGCCGTATGCGGGCTGTCGGCTATCGCCGACTGCCGTCTTGCTGCAGTCGACTGTGGACCGCCGACCGCCGACCGCCGACCGCCGACCGCCGACCGCCGACCGCCGACCGCCGACCGCCGACCGCCGACCGCCGTAGGTCCGCGGTCGGCGGCCCGGTCTCAGCCCCCCGCCCGCTCCGCCGTCAAATAGGCGATCACCATGTCCCCGAGCATGGTCCGGTAGTGCTCCCGCTGCGCCGGATCCACCAGGTCACGTCCGAACAGCGCCCCGAAGGTGTACCGGTTGGCCACCCGGAAGAAGCAGAACGAGCTGATCATCGCGTGCAGGTCCACGGCGTCCACCTCGGCGGTGAACAGCCCGGACTCCCGGCCCGCGGCGAGGATGCGGCGGATGACGTCGAGTGCGGGGGAGCCGATCCGGCCGAGTGCCTCGGAGGCGGCGATGTGCTCGGCCTCGTGGATGTTCTCGATGCTGACCAGCCGGATGAAGTCCGGGTGCTGCTCGTGATGGTCGAAGGTCAGCTCGGCCAGGCGCCGGATCGCCGCCACCGGGTCCAGGTGCTCGACGTCGAGCTGTTGCTCGGCCTCGCGGATCACGCCGTACGCGCGCTCCAGCACGGCGGTGAACAGCTGCTCCTTGCCGCCGAAGTAGTAGTAGATCATCCGCTTGGTGGTGCTGGTGCGGGCGGCGATGTCGTCGACGCGGGCGCCGGCGTAGCCGACGCGGGCGAACTCCCGGGTCGCCACGTCCAGGATCTCGGCCTGGGTCCGGGCGGCGTCGCGCGTGCGCCCGTTGGGTCGTGCCGGTTCGTCGACGCTGGTCATCGGGTTCCTTCGGGCGGCGTGGCTGCGGTGCAGCGATTCTAGGAGCCGTTCCCGTCCCGCGAGGCGAGAGGGGCTTCCCCGCGGGGCCGACAGGGTGCTATGACTAACTCACCAGTTCGTACATTAGCCAGCCGCTCAGGAGGTCCTCCGTGACCAAGGACGTGACCAAGGACTCGTATCTCGTGGGTCTGATCGGTTCCGGGATCGGCCCCTCGCTCAGCCCGGCGCTGCACGAACGGGAGGCCGACCGGCAGGGGCTGCGCTATCTCTACCGGCTGATCGACCTCGACGTCCTCGGGGCCGCGCCGCAGGCGGTCGGCGACCTGGTGCGGGCCGCCCGCGACCTGGGCTACGACGGGCTGAACATCACCCACCCGTGCAAGCAGCTGGTCATCGAGCACCTCGACGCGCTGTCCCCGCAGGCCGAGGCGCTCGGTGCGGTCAACACGGTCGTCTTCGAGGGCGGCGGCCGGGCCGTGGGCCACAACACCGACGTCACCGGCTTCGCCGCGTCGTTCGCCCGAGGGCTGCCGGACGTCCCGCTGGAGCGGGTCGTGCAGCTCGGCGCGGGCGGCGCGGGCGCGGCCGTCGCGCACGCCGCGCTCACCCTCGGCGCCGGCCGGGTCACCGTCGTTGACGCGCTGCCCGAGCGGGCCGAGCGGCTCGCCGCCGCCCTGAACCGTCACTTCGGCGAGGGCCGGGCCGCCGCGTCGGGACCCGACCGGCTGCCCGGGCTGCTCGCGCACGCCGACGGCGTCGTCCACGCCACCCCCACCGGCATGGCCGCCCACCCCGGCCTGCCCTTCGCCGCCGCGCTGCTGCGGCCGGAGCTGTGGGTCGCCGAGGTCGTCTACCGTCCTCTGGAGACCGAACTGCTGCACACCGCCCGCGCCCTCGGCTGCGCCACCCTCGACGGCGGCGGCATGGCCGTCTTCCAGGCGGCGGACGCGTTCCGCCTGTTCACCGGGCGGGAACCCGACAGCGCGCGCATGCTCGCCGACATCGCCGAACTGGCCGGCGCCGTCCCCGCCCCCAAGTAGCCACGGCCTGCCTCCCTGCCCCCTGTCTCCCTGCCCCTGCCTCCCCGTCTCCCCGCCCCGGCAGTCCCGCCGCCGCCCCGCCCCCCCCGCGAAGCGACCAGAACGAACCATGAGGTGCCCAGGTGCGTACGTCCATCGCCACCGTCTCCCTGAGCGGAACCCTCACCGAGAAGCTGGCGGCCGCCGCCCGCGCCGGCTTCGACGGCGTCGAGATCTTCGAGAACGACCTGCTCGCCAGCCCCCTCACTCCCGAGGACGTCCGCGCCCGCTGCGCGGACCTCGGGCTGACCGTCGACCTGTACCAGCCGATGCGCGACGTCGAGGCCGTCCCCGAGGCCGAGTTCGCCCGCAGTCTGCGCCGCGCCCGCCACAAGTTCGAGCTGATGGGCCGGCTCGGCGCGGACACCGTCCTGGTCTGCTCCAGCGTCTCCCCGCTCGCCGAGGACGACGACGCCCTCGCCGCCGAGCAGCTCGCCCGGCTCGCCGACCTCGCCCAGGACTTCGGCGTCCGGGTCGCCTACGAGGCGCTCGCCTGGGGGCGGCACGTCAGTACGTACGACCACGCCTGGCACATCGTCGACACCGCCGGCCATCCCGCCCTCGGCACCTGTCTGGACAGCTTCCACATCCTGTCCCGCGGCTCCGATCCCAAGGGCATCGAGGACATCCCCGGCGACAAGATCTTCTTCCTTCAGCTGGCCGACGCCCCGCTGCTCGGCATGGACGTGCTCCAGTGGAGTCGTCACCACCGCTGCTTCCCGGGGCAGGGCGGATTCGATGTGGTGGATCTCGTACGCCGTGTACTGCATACAGGATACGAAGGCCCGCTTTCGCTCGAAGTCTTCAACGACGTCCTCCGCCAGGCCGAGGCCGGCCCCACCGCCGTCGACGCGCGCCGCTCCCTGCTGCTGCTCCAGGAGGAACTCGGCGTCGCCGCCCTCCCCGCCCCGGTCACCCCCACAGGGATCGCCTTCACGGAGCTGGTCACCCCCGACGCCGAACCCGTCGGCGCGCTCCTGGGCCGCCTCGGCTTCGCCCGCACGGCCCGCCACCGGAGCAAGCCCGTCGACCTCTGGGAGCAGGGAGACGCCCGGATCCTCGTCAACACCGGACCGGCCGCCCTGACCCCCTCCCGGCTCCGCTCGCGCGGCGGGACCCCCGCCGACGGCACCACGCTCGCCGCGATCGGCCTGGAATCCCCGGACCCGGCCGCCGCCGCCCGCCGCGCCGAGGCCCTCCTCGCCCCCGTCCTGCCGCGCCGCCGGGCCGCCGAGGACGCCCCGCTCGACGCCGTCGCCGCCCCCGACGGCACCGAACTCTTCCTGTGCGCCACACACCGCCCCGGCCTGCCCGACTGGCGCGCCGACTTCGAGGACGACCCGCACACCACGGCACCCCCCGGCGCGCTGCGCGTCGACCATGTGGCGCTCACCCAGCCCTGGCACCAGTTCGACGAGGCCGTCCTCTTCCACCGCGGCGTCCTCGGCCTCGACGCGCAGGAGAGCGTCGACGTCGCCGACCCCTACGGGCTGCTCCGCAGCCGGGCCGTGACCAGCGGCGACGGTGCCGTACGCTTCCCGCTCACCGTCGGCGCCGCCCCCGGTGACGACACCGCGCACGCCCGCCACATCGCGCTGGCCACCGACGACGTGGTCGCCGCCGCCCGCCGCTTCACCGCGGCCGGCGGACGTCTGCTGCCGATCCCCGCGAACTACTACGACGACCTCGCCGCCCGCTTCGAGTTCGCCGACGGGGAGCTGGAGACCTACCGGGAGCTCGGCATCCTCTACGACCGGGACGCGCACGGTACCTTCCGGCACTGCTACACCCGCACCGTGGGCCGCGTCTTCTTCGAACTCGTCCAGCGCGACGCCGGCTACCGGGGCTACGGCGCCGCCAACGCACCGGTGCGGCTCGCCGCACAGCACACCGCCCGCTGACCCGCCGCCGGCCGGCTCACTGGCGGCTGACGGTCCGGGTCACGCCCGCGACGACCGTCGTGGCCAGGATCCAGCCGGTGACCACGAGGACGTACGACAGCGTCCGGTACCAGCCGCTCGGCGCGAACACGCCCTCCTGCCCGAACGAGATCACCGGCAGCAGCAGGTCCAGGGTGTAGAAGACGGGGTCGAACTCGGGCGCCTCACCCGCCTTGAGCGGCGGCGGCGGGTGCCCGGCGTACGCGATCGAGCCGGCGGCGAGCAGCGACAGCAGCCAGACGGCGGCGCGCAGCGGACGGAAGCCGTAGCCGACGGCCCCGTCCTGGAGGTGGCCCCACAGCCGCCCGTGCCAGGGGAGCGTGGACCGGCGGCGGCGCTGCTTGGCGAGCTGCACGACCCGGGCGGCCTGGTCGTCGCCCGTCCTCCTGTATGCGGCCGTCAGTTGTTCGTATGCGTGCGGGTCGAAGCCCTGGCCGTCCCGCTCCAGCATGGGCAGCCGCTCCTCGGCCGGCACGTGCGGGGTGAGGAACGTGTACGTGAGGTCGAGCAGGCGCACCTGGTCGGGGAGCATCTCCGGTTCCAGGCTGAGCTGGGTGATCTCGGCCCGCCGCAGATTCAGCAGGCCCTCCATCCGCGGACCTCGGCGCAGCCACAGCTCGCCGATCACGCAGCTGCTGGCCCGCAGGGCGGTGCCGCCGGGGTTGGACAGCCGGGCGTGCAGCAGATCCACCCGGCCGGGTATCCGGGCCCCGCGCAGATCGATCCGGCCCCGCGTGCTCAGCCGCCTGCCGAGCAGGTTGGCGCCCACCTCCAGCGCGTCGGCCTGCAGGACATGGGCGTCGGGGTTGGTGAGTTCGGCGTCCTGAAGGTCCAGCGACCCGGCGACGGCGGCCCCGTCGAGCCGGATCAGGCCCCGGGCGCGCAGACCGCGGGCGCACAGGTCGTCCTCGACGACGATCCGGTGCAGATGGAGGGCCGGCCGGTCCGTGTCCGCGTCGCCGGCCTCGGCCTCCTCCAGGAACAGCGCACCGGCGATCTGCGCCCCGTCCAGGCGCACCGGCCCGGCGAAACGGCAGCGGGTCAGCCGCAGACTGCCGTCGATCCGGGCCCGGGTCACCGACAGCGCGGGCATCTCCGAGTCGCGCATGCTGACGTAGCGCAGATGGGCGCCGATGAGGTCGGGCGCCTCGTCGAAGCGGCAGTGGGTGAGATGGACGACGCTGTCGACGGTCGCGTACCGCAGCTCCAACGCACCGGTGACACGGGCGCCCCGTACCTTGAGGGCCGCTGTCTCTCCCTGTTGCCGGGGGCCGTTGAGGAGCAGGGCCCGCAACACCGTGGCCCGTACGGTCCGTTCGGGTCCCCAGTCGTCGGATCCGTCGCGGAAGTCGACCTCCGCGCCGGTGGCGAAGGCCCGCCAGACACGCTGTTCGGCCGGTGTCAGATCGTCGATCTCCATCAGCCGCGACTCTGGCGGGCCCCTTGAACGGTGTCAACCGGTTACGGCCTGACGTTCCACTCCGCGATCACGGGCCACCCGTGCTCGGTGGACAGCCTGCTGTACGTTCCCGTCGCCAGCTGGAACAACCGGCCCTGTGCGGGCGGCAGTCCCAGCCGACGGGCCGTCAGGACCCGGAGGAAATGCCCGTGGGCGACGAGCACGGCGTCCCCACCGCAGTCGGCGAGCGCCGCGTCGACCCGGGACAGCACCCGGTCGGCACGCCGCCCGATGTCCTGCGGCGACTCGCCGGGGTGACCGTCGGTGCCGGGCGGCACCCCGTCGGTCCACAGGTCCCAGGTGGGCCGGTCGCGGTGGATCTCGACGGTGGTGATGCCCTCGTAGGCGCCGTAGTCCCACTCGTGCAGGTCGGGTGCGGCGACCGCCCCGCCGATGCCGGCGAGTTCGGCGGTGCGCGTCGCGCGGCCGAGCGGGCTGGTCAGGGCGAGGCAGAAGGTCCGGCGGGAGAAGAACGGGGCGAGTGACTTCGCCTGGAGCTCACCGGTCTCGGTGAGCGGCAGGTCGGTCCAGCTGGTGTGCTGCCCCGACCTGCTCCACTCCGTCTCGCCGTGGCGGACCAGCAGCAGATCCCCCACGGCCGGCTACTCCTTCGCCGACTCGACGGCGTGGCCGCCGAACTGGTTGCGCAGCGCCGCGATCATCTTCATCTGCGGGGAGTCGTCCTGGCGGGACGTGAACCGCGCGAAGAGGGAGGCGGTGATGGCGGGCAGCGGCACCGCGTGGTCGACGGCGGCCTCGACGGTCCACCGGCCCTCGCCGGAGTCCTGGGCCCAGCCGCGCAGCTTGTCGAGGTGCTCGTCCTCGTCGAGGGCGTTGACCGCGAGGTCGAGCAGCCAGGACCGGATGACGGTGCCCTCCTGCCAGGAGCGGAAGACCTCCCGCACGTCCGTGACGGAGTCCACCTTCTCCAGCAGCTCCCAGCCCTCGGCGTACGCCTGCATCATGGCGTACTCGATGCCGTTGTGGACCATCTTCGAGAAGTGCCCGGCGCCGACCTTGCCCGCGTGGACGTAGCCGTACGGGCCCTCGGGCTTGAGCGCGTCGAAGATCGGGTGGAGCCGGTCGACGTGCTCCTTGTCGCCGCCGACCATGAGGGCGTAGCCGTTCTGCAGCCCCCAGACCCCGCCGGAGACCCCGGCGTCGACGAACCCGATGCCCTTGGCGCCGAGTTCGCTCGCGTGCTTCTCGTCGTCCGTCCAGCGGGAGTTGCCGCCGTCCACGACGACGTCGCCCGCCTGGAGCAGGTCGCCCAGCTCGTCGACGACGGACTGGGTGGGGGCGCCGGCCGGGACCATCACCCAGACGGTGCGCGGCGCTTCGAGCTGCTCGACGAGTTCGGCGAGGTCCTTGACGTCGGAGAGTTCGGGGTTGCGGTCGTAACCGACGACGGTGTGGCCCGCGCGGCGGATCCGTTCGCGCATGTTGCCGCCCATCTTGCCGAGACCGATGAGACCGAGCTGCATGTCAGTTCACTACTTCCTGAGTTCGCGGTATGCGGCCACGAGGGCGGCGGTCGAGGGGTCGAGGCCGGGGACGTCGGTGCCGTCGGTGAGGGCGGGTTCGACGCGTTGGGCGAGGACCTTGCCGAGTTCGACGCCCCACTGGTCGAAGGAGTCGATGTTCCACACGGCGCCCTGGACGAACACCTTGTGCTCGTAGAGGGCGACGAGCTGGCCGAGGACGGACGGGGTCAGTTCGGTGGCGAGGACCGTGGTCGTGGGGTGGTTGCCGCGGAACGTCTTGTGGGCCACGAGTTCTTCCGGCACGCCCTCCGCCCGTACCTCCTCGGGTGTCCTGCCGAAGGCCAGTGCCTGGGTCTGGGCGAAGAAGTTCGCCATGAGCAGGTCGTGCTGGGCCCTGAGGGCGGGAGCGAGTTCGTCGACGGGGCGGGCGAAGCCGATGAAGTCCGCGGGGATCAGCCGGGTGCCCTGGTGGATCAGCTGGTAGTAGGCGTGCTGGCCGTTGGTGCCGGGGGTGCCCCAGACGACAGGGCCGGTCTGCCAGTGGACCGGCCGTCCGGCGCGGTCGACGGACTTGCCGTTGGACTCCATGTCGAGCTGCTGGAGGTAGGCGGCGAACTTCGACAGGTAGTGGCTGTAGGGCAGGACGGCGTGGGACTGGGCGTCGTGGAAGTTGCCGTACCAGATGCCCAGCAGGCCCAGCAGGAGCGGGGCGTTGGCCTCGGCGGGGGCGGTGCGGAAGTGCTCGTCGACGAGGCGGAAGCCGTCGAGCATCTCGCGGAAGCGGTCCGGGCCGATGGCGATCATCAGGGAGAGGCCGATGGCGGAGTCGTAGGAGTAGCGGCCGCCGACCCAGTCCCAGAACTCGAACATGTTGGCCGTGTCGATGCCGAAGTCCGCGACCTTCGCGGCGTTCGTCGACAGGGCGACGAAGTGCCGGGCGACCGCCTTCTCGTCGCCGCCGAGGCCGTCGAGGAGCCAGCCGCGGGCCGAGGTGGCGTTGGTGATCGTCTCGATCGTGGTGAACGTCTTGGACGCGATGACGAACAATGTCTCGGCCGGGTCCAGGTCACGGACGGCCTCGTGCAGGTCGGCGCCGTCGACGTTCGACACGAAACGGACCGTGAGGCCGCGGTCGGTGTAGGCCCGCAGCGCCTCGAACGCCATCGCCGGGCCCAGATCCGATCCGCCGATGCCGATGTTGACGACGTTGCGGATGCGCCGGCCGGTGTGGCCGGTCCACGCCCCGGAGCGGACCCGGTCGGCGAAGTCGCCCATCCTCGCGAGCACGGCGTGCACCTGGGGCACGACGTTCTCCCCGTCGACCTCGATCACCGCGTCGGCCGGGGCGCGCAGCGCGGTGTGCAGGACCGCACGGTCCTCGGTCGTGTTGATCCTCTCGCCGCGGAACATGGCGTCCCGCAGCCCGAACACGTCCGCCGCCACGGCCAGTTCGGTCAACAGGGCCAGCGTCTCGTCGGTGATCAGGTTCTTCGAGTAGTCGATGCGCAGGTCGCCGACGCGCACCACGTACCGCTCCGCGCGCCCGGGGTCCGTGGCGAACAGCTCACGCAGTCCCGGGGTTCCCTGCGCGCGGTGGGCCGCCAGGGCGGCCCACTCGGGCCGCTCCGACAGCTGGGGTGAGTCAGACATGAGAGGCGTTCTCCTTGGTGCCCTCGCCCCTGAGGGCGATGGCGTACATCTCGTCCGCGTCGAGGCGCCTGAGCTCCTCGGCGATCAGTTCGGAGGTGGTGCGGACCTTCAGCGCGAGGGTGCGCGAGGGCTGGCCCGGCAGGGTGAGCGTGGCGAGGGGGCCCTCGGGGCGGTCGATGACGATCTCGCCGCCCTCGGTGCCCAGCCGTACGGCCGTGACGACCGGTCCGGCGGTGACGACCCGGTCGATCCGGACCGCCAGCCGGGCCTCCAGCCAGCGGGCGAGCAGCTCGGCGGCCGGGTTGTCCGCCTCGGCCTCCACCGCCCCGGACACGATCGGGACCCGCGCCTGGTCCAGGGCCGCCGCCAGCATCGAACGCCAGGGCGTCAGCCGGGTCCACGCGAGGTCGGTGTCACCGGGCGCGTAGGAACGCTTGCGGGTCTCCATCGTCTGCAGAGGGTTCTCGACTGCATACAGGTCGGTGATCCGGCGCTGCGCGAGCGCGCCCAGCGGGTCCTTCGCGGGGTATTCGGGTGCGTCCACCGGCCACCACACGACGACCGGCGCGTCCGGCAGCAGCAGCGGCAGGACCACCGAGTCGGCGTGGTCGGACACCTCGCCGTAGGTCCTGAGGATCACGGTCTCGCCGGTGCCGGCCTCGGAACCGACGCGGACCTCCGCGTCCAGCCGCGACCGGGTGCGCTCCCGCGGGGTGCGGGCGTGCCGCTTGATGACGACCAGGGTGCGCGAGGGGTGCTCGTGCGAGGCCTCCTCGGCCGCCTTGATCGCGTCGTAGGCGTTCTCCTCGTCCGTGACGATCACCATCGTCAGGACCATGCCCACGGCGGGTGTGCCGATGGCGCGGCGACCCTGCACCAGCGCCTTGTTGATCTTGCTTGCCGTGGTGTCGGTCAGGTCGATCTTCATGGCCTGCGCCAGCTCCGTCCGTCTCGTGCGAGCATCTCGTCGGCTTCCTCGGGTCCCCAGCTGCCCGAGGGGTACTGCGCGGGCCTTCCGTCGGCCGCCCAGTGCTCCTCGATCGGGTCGAGGATCTTCCAGGACTCTTCCACTTCCTGGTGGCGAGGGAAAAGGTTGGCATCGCCGAGCAGTACGTCCAGGATGAGGCGCTCGTACGCCTCCGGACTGGACTCCGTGAAGGACTCGCCGTAGGCGAAGTCCATCGTCACGTCCCGGATCTCCATCGAGGTGCCCGGCACCTTCGAGCCGAAACGGACCGTGATGCCCTCGTCGGGCTGGACGCGGATGACGATCGCGTTCTTGCCGAGCTCCTCCGTCGCGCTGGAGTCGAAGGGGGAGTGGGGCGCCGACTGGAAGACGACCGCGATCTCGGTGACCCGGCGGCCGAGCCGCTTGCCGGTGCGCAGGTAGAACGGGACGCCCGCCCAGCGCCGGTTGTCGACGTTCAGCTTCACGGCGGCGTACGTGTCCGTCGTCGAGGCCGGGTCGATGCCCTCCTCCTCCAGGTATCCGCGCACCTTCTCGCCGCCCTGCCAGGCGCCCGCGTACTGCGCCCGCACGGTGTGGTTGCCGAGGTCCTCCGGGAGCTTCACCGCCCTGAGCACCTTGAGCTTCTCGGTGAGCAGCGAGGACGCGTCGAAGGAGGCGGGCTCCTCCATGGCCGTGAGCGCCATCAGCTGGAGCAGGTGGTTCTGGATGACGTCACGGGCGGAGCCGATGCCGTCGTAGTAGCCGGCGCGGCCGCCGATCCCGATGTCCTCGGCCATGGTGATCTGCACATGGTCGACGAACGACCGATTCCAGATCGGTTCGAACATGGTGTTGGCGAACCGCAGCGCCAGGATGTTCTGGACGGTCTCCTTGCCCAGGTAGTGGTCGATGCGGAACACCTGGTCCGGCTCGAACACGTCGTGCACGACCGCGTTCAGCTCCCGGGCGCTGGCCAGATTGTGGCCGAACGGCTTTTCGATGACCGCGCGCCGCCAGGACCCCTGCGGAGCCTTCGCCAGGCCGTGCTTCTTCAGCTGCTCGACGACCTTGGGGAAGAACTTCGGCGGCACCGAGAGGTAGAAGGCGAAGTTGCCGCCCGTGCCGCGCGAGGCGTCCAGCTCCTCGACGGCCGTCTTGAGCTGCTTGAACGCCGTGTCGTCGTCGAAGTCGCCCGGCACGAACCGCATGCCCTCCGCGAGCTGCTGCCAGACCTCCTCGCGGAACGGGGTCCGCGCGTGCTCACGCACCGCGTCGTGCACGACCTGCGCGAAGTCCTGGTCCGCCCAGTCCCGGCGGGCGAACCCGACGAGCGAGAAGCCCGGCGGCAGCAGCCCGCGGTTGGCGAGGTCGTACACGGCCGGCATCAGTTTCTTGCGGGACAGGTCGCCCGTCACCCCGAAGATCACCAGGCCCGACGGGCCCGCGATACGGGGCAGGCGCCGGTCACGGGGGTCCCGCAGGGGGTTGTCCCAGACAGGGATGGTGCTCATTCCGCGTCAGCTCCCTTGCTCTCAAGCGACTTCGTGACCGTGTTCAGCAAGTCCTCCCATGCCGCCTCGAACTTGGCGACACCCTCCTCCTCCAGACGGGTGACGACCTCGTCGTACGAGATGCCGAGTGCCGCTACGGCGGCCAGGTCGGCGCGGGCCCGGTCGTAGCCGCCGGTCACCGTGTCGCCGGTGACGGAGCCATGGTCGGCGACGGCAGCCAGGGTGGCCTCCGGCATGGTGTTGACGGTGCCCGGTGCGACCAGGTCGTCCACATACAGCGTGTCCTTGTATGCAGGATCCTTCACACCGGTGGACGCCCACAGTGGCCGTTGCCGGTTCGCCCCCGCCCCGGCCAGCGCGGCCCAGCGCTCACCGGCGAAGACGCCCTCGTACGCCTCGTAGGCCAGCCGTGCGTTCGCCAGCGCCGCCCGCCCCTTCAGCGCGAGCGCCCCGTCCGTGCCGACGGCCGTCAGCTGCTTGTCGATCTCGGCGTCCACACGGGAGACGAAGAAGGAGGCCACGGAGTGGACCGTGGAGAGGTCCACCCCGTTGGAAAGCGCTTGCTCAAGGCCCGCCAGGTAGGCGGCCATGACCTCGCGGTAGCGCTCCAGCGAGAAGATCAGCGTGACGTTGACGCTGATACCGGCGCCGATGACCTCGGTGATCGCCGGAAGGCCGGCCTTCGTCGCCGGGATCTTGATCATCACGTTGGGGCGGTCGACGAGCCGGGCGAGCTGCTGGGCCTCGGCGACGGTGGCCGCGGTGTCGTGGGCGAGGCGGGGGTCGACCTCGATCGACACGCGACCGTCGACACCATGCGATGTTCTGTATACAGAATGCAGGATGTCGGCTGCGGCCCGCACATCGGCCGTCGTCATCAGCCGCACGGCCTCGTCGACCGTCACACCCCGCACTGCCAGCTCGGCGAGCTGCTCCTCGTAGCCCTCGCCGGAGCCGATGGCGGCCTGGAAGATGGCCGGGTTGGTGGTGACGCCGACGACGTGCCGAGTGGCGACGAGGTCGGCGAGGTTGCCGGACCGGATCCGCTTGCGCGACAGGTCGTCCAGCCAGATGGAGACGCCCGCTTCGGACAGGCGCTTCAGGGCTTCCGCGGTGGGCGCGGTCGCTTCGGTCACTGTGATCATCTTCTTTCCGGCGTTCGGATCAACCACGCGCGGCAGCAAGGGATTCCCGGGCTGCGGCGGCGACGTTCTCGGGGGTGAAGCCGTACTCCGTGAACAGGGTGTCGACGTCGGCGGAGGCGCCGAAGTGCTCCAGGGAGACGACACGGCCGGCATCCCCGACGTACCGGTGCCAGGTCAGACCGATCCCGGCCTCGACCGCGACCCGGGCCTTCACCGCCGGCGGCAGCACGCTCTCGCGGTACTCCCGCGGCTGTTCCTCGAACCACTCCACGGACGGCACCGACACCACCCGCGTCCCGATCCCCTCGGCCTCCAGCCGCTCCCGCGCGGCGACGGCGAGCCGCACCTCCGAGCCGGTGGCGACGAGGACGACGTCAGGGGTCCCCGTCGACGACTCGTGCAGAACGTAACCGCCCCTGGCCGCATCAGGGTTGAGGGGGTACGTCGGCACCCCCTGACGGGTCAGCGCCAGTCCGTGCGGGGCGGGGCGGGTGGCGTGTCGCCGGAGGATCTCGGCCCAGGCGACGGCGGTCTCGTTGGCGTCGGCCGGACGGACCACGTTCAGCCCGGGGATGGCGCGCAGCGAGGCCAGGTGCTCGACCGGCTGGTGCGTCGGGCCGTCCTCGCCGAGGCCGATGGAGTCGTGCGTCCACACGTAGGTCACCGGCAGCTGCATCAGCGCGGACATCCGCACGGCGTTGCGCATGTAGTCGGAGAACACCAGGAACGTGCCGCCGTAGACACGGGTGTTGCCGTGCAGCGCGATGCCGTTCATCTCCGCGGCCATCGAGAACTCACGGATGCCGAAGTGGACCGTGCGGCCGTACGGATCGGCCCCTGGCAGCGGATTGCCCTCGGGGAGAAAGGAGGAACTGGCGTCGATCGTGGTGTTGTTGGAGCCCGCCAGGTCGGCGGAACCGCCCCAGAGCTCGGGCAGCACCGCGCCGAGGGACTGGAGCACCTTTCCGGATGCGGCACGGGTGGCGACGGACGTGCCGGGCTCGAACACCGGCAGCGCGTCCTCCCACCCTTCGGGGAGCTGTCCCGCCACCACCCGGTCGAACAGGGCGGCCCGTTCCGGGGAGTCGGCGCGCCACTCGGCGAGCCGCTTGTTCCAGGCGGCGTGGGCCTCGGCGCCCCGGTCGAGCGCGCCACGGGTGTGGGCGAGGACGTCGTCGTCGACCTGGAAGGACCGTTCGGGGTCGAAACCGAGGACGCGCTTGGTCGCGGCGACTTCCTCCGCGCCGAGCGCCGAACCGTGGGATGCCTCGGTGTTCCGGGCGTGCGGGGCGGGCCAGGCGATGATCGTGCGCAGGGCGACGATCGAGGGGCGGGTGGTCTCGGCCTGCGCCGCCTTCAGGGCCGTGTACAGGGTGTGTACGTCGATGTCACCGTTGTCCGCGGGCTCGACGCGCTGCACGTGCCAGCCGTAGGCCTCGTACCGCTTCAGCACGTCCTCCGAGAACGCGGTCGCGGTGTCGCCCTCGATGGAGATGTGGTTGTCGTCGTAGAGGAGGACGAGGTGGCCGAGCCGCTGGTGCCCGGCGAGGGAGGAGGCCTCCGCGGAGACACCCTCCTCCAGGTCGCCGTCGGAGACGATCGCCCAGACGGTGTGGTCGAACGGGGACTCGCCCGCGGGCGCCTCGGGGTCGAACAGGCCGCGCTCGTAGCGGGCGGCCATCGCCATGCCGACGGCGTTGGCGACCCCTTGGCCGAGCGGGCCCGTGGTCGTCTCGACGCCCGCCGTGTGCCCGTACTCGGGATGCCCCGGCGTCTTCAACCCCTTGGTCCGGAAGCGCTTCAGGTCCTCCAGGTCCAGCTCGTAGCCGGAGAGGAACAGTTGCGTGTAGAGCGTCAGCGAGGTGTGGCCGGGGGAGAGGACGAAGCGGTCACGGCCCGTCCACTCCGGGTCCGCCGGATCGTGACGCATCACCTTCTGAAAGATCGTGTACGCGGCGGGAGCCAGGCTCATCGCGGTGCCGGGGTGGCCGTTGCCCACCCGCTGTACGGCATCCGCCGCCAGAAGGCGGGCGGTGTCGACGGCACGCCGGTCGAGGTCGGTCCACTCGAGACGGTTCGGAGGATGCGTGCTCATCTTCAAGAAGTCCTCGTTGGGAGGGGGAAGGGGGGCTGCCGCGTTCAAACTTAAAAGTCTGACTTTTACGGGGGAAGGTCTTCTTGTGTCAGCCTGTGGTGAAAGTGGGACACCGGCAGTAGCGGCAGGACGGCACGAGAAGGACATGGCGGACAGACGACCCCAAGACGGAACTGCCGACGACGGCATCAGAACCCTCCCCTTCCCGGTCGAGCTGAGCCTCGGCGGCGTCGGCATGCAGGTCGGCCCCATGGGCGCGGGCCGCACCTGGCATGCAGGCGACGCCCCGCTGGACCGTGTCCACCGCATCGACTTCCACGTGGTGATGCTGTTCGACGACGGCCCCGTGCACCACATGATCGACTTCGCGGAGTACGAGGCGACCGCCGGCGAGCTGCTGTGGATCCGGCCGGGCCAGGTCCACCGCTTCTCCCGGTCGAGCGAGTACCGCGGCACCGTCCTGACCATGCAGCCCGGTTTCCTCCCCCGGGCCACCGTCGAGGCCACCGGCCTCTACCGCTACGACCTGCCGCCCCTGCTGCGCCCGGAGGGCCCCCGACTCGCCTCCCTGCGCGCCGCCCTCGGCCACCTCCGACGGGAGTACGAAGACAGCGTGTCGCTGCCTCCCGCCCTGCACACGGCCGTGCTCCGGCACTCCCTCACCGCGTTCCTGCTGCGCCTCGCCCACCTGGCGACCAGCTCCGCCGAGGCCGGACGGCGGAGCGAGTCGACCTTCACCCTCTTCCGGGACGCCGTGGAACGGGACTTCGCCAGCCAGCACAGCGTCAGCGCCTACGCCGACGCCCTCGGCTACTCCCGCCGCACCCTCGTCCGCGCGGTCCGGGCCGCCACCGGCGAGACGCCCAAGGGCTTCATCGACAAACGGGTCGTCCTGGAGGCGAAGCGGCTGCTGGCCCACACGGATCTGCCGATCGGGCGGGTCGGGGCGGCGGTGGGGTTCCCCGATCCGGCGAACTTCTCGAAGTTCTTCCACTTGCATACGGGGGTCACGCCCGTGGGGTTTCGGGCGGAGTTGCGGTGACGGGGGATGGTCGGTGGTCGACGGTCGGCAGTGAGCAGTCGGCGGTGGGCAGTGGGCAGCCGGCGGATGATCGTAGACAGTCTCCCGTCGCCCCGGCGGGGTTGATCCCGGCGACCGCATGCGGTGAGACTGCCCTCTCATGACTGACTGGTTCCTTCAGCAAGGGCACGGCGTCCGGTTCGAGTGGGGTTCCGTCGGTGCGCGGGTGCTGGCCGGGGACGTCGTGTGTCTCGTGGTGGTCGACGTCCTCTCCTTCACCACCTCGGTCACCGTCGTCGCGGAGCGCGGAACCCAGGTCTTCCCCTATGCCTGGCGGGACGCCACCGCACGTGCCTTCGCCGAAGCGCAGAAGGCCGAACTCGCGGTCGGCCGCAGGGCCATGACGGTGGAGGCGCCCTGGTCGCTCTCGCCCGCCGCTCTCCGTCGGGCTCCCTTCACGGCCCGGCTGGTGCTGCCGTCGCCGAACGGTTCGGCGATCGCCGCGGCGGCCGGCGGCACGACCGTGATCGCGGGTTGTCTGCGCAACGCCACGGCCGTGGGCCGGCGGCTGGCCGCGCAGGGGTACGGGACGGAGGACCGGCCGGTCGGTGTGGTCGCCGCCGGTGAGCGCTGGCCGGACGGCAGTCTGCGGCCCGCGTTGGAGGACCTGCTGGGGGCCGGTGCGATCATCGCCGAACTGCGGGCTCAGGGGGCCGGCCCCCTGTCGCCGGAGGCGTCCGCCGCGCGGGCCGCGTTCATGGGGACCGCGGACGTGGCGGACGCGGTGGCCGACTGTGCCTCGGGGCGGGAGCTGACCCGGGGCGGCTTCCCGGACGACGTGGCGATCGCGACCGAGGTGGACGTGTCCGTCGCCGTGCCCGTGCTCACGGACGGCGCCTTCAGCGTCGTGCCGGAGGCGGGGCGTCACTGATCCGGTGCCGTTCTCTGCAAGGCTCCTGCCTGGCACGGGCCGAGTGGTGAAGAGGTGTGCGGTGATCGTATGGGTGACCGGTGCGAACCGGGGCATCGGGCACGAGGTGTCATGGCGACTTCTCGGCCTGGGCTGGACGGTACGGGTCGTCACCGCCCGGTCCGAGCGGGCCGCGCAGGACGCCGCCGCTCGGCTCGGCAGCGGTGTGCACCCGTTGCGGCTGGACGTGACGAGTCCGGACGACAGTGCCGAGGCGGCCCGGTCGCTGCGGGAGCGGTTCGGCGGGCTCGACGTGCTGGTGAACAACGCGGCGATCACGTACGACACCTGGCAACGGGCCGTCGGCGCCGACCTGGACGTCGTACGGGAGGCCATGGAGATCAATGTGGAACGCCCGCCTACTCGGTCTCCAAGGCCGCGCTGAACGCGCTCCCCTGGTTGCTGGCGGGCGACGTGCGCGCCGACCCCACCGGCGGCTACTTCCGCGACGGACAGCCATGGTCTTGGTGGCGTTCCGTCATATCGCTCTGAGGGCTGGCCCTGTCCGCGTGTCGGCCGGCCGGTGCCGGGCCCGTTCGTGACCGGACGGCTGGCCCGGCACCGGCAGGGGGCTGGGTCAGTGACCGAACGTGAACCAGTTGACGTTGACGAAGTCCGCCGGCTGCCCGCTGGTGAAGGTGAGATACACGTCGTGCGTGCCGGTGACGGAGCCGATGTTCGCCGGAACCGTCTTCCAGGTCTGCCAGCCACCGGTGTTGGCCACCGCGAAGCTGCCGACCGGGGTGCTCGTGGGGCTGTCCAGGCGTACTTCGACCAGCCCGCTGACCCCTGAGGCCGCTCCGCTCGCGACCCGCGCCCGGAACTGGGTCGCCGCCGTGGAGCCGAAGGTGACGCCCTTGTACAGCGCCCAGTCGCCGTTGGCGAGGTAGCCGATGTCCTGGCCGCCGCCGGTGTCGGTGGTGGTTTCCGTCGAGACGCCGGACTGGCTGTCGTAGGACTCGGCCTGGATCGTGGCGTAGGCGTCGCGGCTGCCGGTCGGGGGCGGGGTGGTACCGCTCCCACCGCCCCCGGCCTGGAGCACCTGCACGTAGTCGACGACCATCGGGTGGCCCGACTCGGTGGCGCTGTCCAGGCCGCCGCCGAGGGCGTCGGGGAAGGCGCCGCCCATCGCCACGTTCAGGATGACGAAGAAGCCGTGGTTCGTGGCGTTGGCCCAGGTGGTCGCGTCGACCTGACTGGCCGTCACCGTGTGGTAGGTGACGCCGTCGACGGAGAAGCGGATCGCCTCGGGGGACACCGAGCGGTCCCATTCCATCGTGTAGGTGTGGAAGCCCGACTGGCAGGTGGTGCCGGGGCAGGGGGTGGAACTGCCGATGCCGGTGGTCTCGTTGCAGGGGCCGCCCGGGTTGGTGCCGCAGTGCATCGTCGCCCAGACCTTGTTGAGGCCCTGGACGTTCTCCATGATGTCCAGCTCGCCCACGCCGGGCCAGTTCTGGTAGTTGCCGCGGTAGGGGGCGCCCAGCATCCAGAAGGCCGGCCAGTAGCCCTCGGCCGCCGTGCCGGTGACGTTCGGCATCTGCAGCCGGGCCTCCACGCGGAGTTTGCCGCCGGTCGGGGGCTGGAAGTCGGTGCGGACCGTCTCGATCCGGCCCGACGTCCAGTTGCCCGCGGAGTCGCGCACCGGGGTGATGCGCAGGTTGCCGCTGCCGTCGAGGGAGACGTTGCCGGTGCTGCTGGTCATCGTCTCGACCTCGCCGGTGCCCCAGTTGGCGGGGCCGCCGGGATACGAGGTCCCGGTGCTGTACTGCCAGTTGGAGGTGTTGACGCCGGTGCCGGCGGCGCCGTTGAAGTCGTCGAGGAAGACCTGGCTCCAGCCCGAGGGGGGCGTGGGAGCGGAGGCGTTCGCGGGCAGGGTGACGGCGGTCGCCGCCGCGGTCGCCAGACCGAGGGTGCCGAGGACGGCGACGAGGGCGCGTCGCCGTCTGGACATGCCGGAGGAAGCACTCATGGGGGGACCTCTCGGGTACGGAGGGGTGAGGTGCGGGTGACACAGTGGGAGCGCCGCTTGAGAGCGCTCTCAAAGTGCGCCCAATGTGCTCTCCGTCCCGAGAGGCGTCAAGACTTAAAGCGAGGAAAGTCCTATCTCTGCGCGGAAGTTCAGGGAGTGAAGCACGCAAACGGGCTAAACCGCGCTGCCCGCCTTCCAGTCCGCCCACGACAGGTTCCAGCCGTTGAGGCCGTTGGACGCCTCGACGGTCCTGTCGCCCGAGTTCTTCACGATCACCACGTCGCCGAGCAGGGAGCTCTCGTAGAACCTGTAGCCCGCGGCCGAACTGTCGCTCGCGCCCTTGGTGTCGCGCAGGCCGACACAGCCGTGGCTGGTGTTCCGGCTGCCGAAGACGGAGGGGGCGGCCCAGTAGTTGCCGTGGACGAAGGTGCCGGAGGTGGTCAGGCGCTGGGCGTGCGGCACGTCGGAGATGTCGTACTCGTCGCCGAGACCGACCGTCGAGGACTCCATGCGGGTCTGCTGGAACCGTTCGCTGATCACCATGATCCCGGCCCAGGTGGTGTGCTCGGCGTCGCCGCCGGAGACGGGGTAGGTGGCGTAGGTCGCCCCGTCCCGCTTCACCACCATCTCCTTGGCGGACAGGTCGACGGTACTGATCTGCGCGCGGCCGATGTGGAAGGTGACGTCCTTCGACTGGATACCGTAGACACCATCCTGTCCTTCGACGTCCTTCAACCGCAGACCGAGTGTGATCGTGGTCCCGGACGCCCAGTACGTCTCCGGCCGGAAGTCCAGCCGGGTGTCGCTGAACCAGTGGCCCACGATCTCCACCGCCGGCTCGGCGGTCACCGTGATCGCCTTCTGCACGGCGGCCCGGTCCTTGACGGCCTTCGTGAAGTTGATCGACACGGGCATGCCGACGCCGGAGGTCGAGTTCGCCTCCGGGGTGAAATAGCCCACGAAGGTCTCGCCGGGCGACCTGGTCGTGAACGTCGTCGTCTCGGCGTCGGCGCCCTCGGCCTGCGCGGTGACCGTGTACTTCGTGCCCGAGTACGGGTTCCTCGACGACGTCCACCGGGTCTTCGCGTCGTTCAGGGTGCCGTCGAGCGCGGACCCGTCGTTGCCCGTCACCGTCACGGACGCCAGGGTGCCGTCGGTCACCGCCACCTCGACGGGGCTGCCGAACGCGGCCTTCCTGGTCCCGTCCGCGGGGGAGACGGTGATCACCGGTGTCCTCGCGGCCGTGGAGGCCTTCGCCGCGGCGGACGCCCGGGCACCGCCCGAGCCCGGCGAGGCGTCCGCCGACCCGGTGCTGCAGCCGGTCAGCCCGGCGGCCGGCGCGACCCCCAGGACGGCGAGGATCCCGCGTCGGGACCACCCCTTTGTCCGTCGCTCGGACCGGTTCGGTATGTGCGAGACGCCCACGGCAGGCCTTCCTGAGTTGTCCACCTTTGCACCGGCATCCTGCGCCCCGCACATGGGGCGCTCCTGTGAAAATCCGTGCCGCGGGCTGAGATTTCCGTGAGGAGACGGGACGGCGGCGCGTTCCCGTAGGGGGGCCGGGCGGGGAGACGGCCCGCCGGGGGTCAGTCCCGCGCCCCCTCCGGCTGCCACCCGAGCGCCCGGGAGATTCCGCGCGCCGCGAGCCGTACGGCAGGAACGAGGACCGGTACCTGGGCGTCGGCGTGGGGGACGACCACCGACACGGCGGCGACCACCGCGCCGCCCGGCCCGCGCACGGGGGCGGCCACCGACAGCGCGTCGTCGGTCACCTGACGGCTGCTCACCGCGACGCCGGTGCGCCGGACTTCGGCCAGCATCCGGCGCAACCGCGCCGGATCCGTGACGGTGTGCGCGGTGTAGGACGCCAAGGGCCGCGCACAGTAGGCCTCCTGGAGCGCCGTGCCGCCGTGGGCCAGGAGGGCGAGGCCGACCCCGGTGACGTGCAGCGGCCAGCGGGCGCCCACCCGGATGTGCACCCCGACGGCCGACCGCCCGGAGATCCACTCGGTGTAGACGACCTCGGATCCGTCCCGCACCGCCAGCTGCACGTTCTCGTGCGTGGCTTCGTACAGGTCCTCCAGATACGGCAGCGCCACCTGCCGCAGGGCCAGTCCGCGCGGTGCGAGCGCGGCGATCTCCCACAGCCGCAGCCCCACGTGGTAGAGGCCCGACGCGTCCCGCTCCAGCGCGCCCCATGCGGTCAGCGCGCCCACCAGCCGGTGGGCGGTGGTCAGGGTCAGCCCGGCGCGCCGGCCGATGTCGCTCAGGGACAGCGCCGGATGGGCGTGGTCGAACGCGGCGAGCACGGCCAGCAGCCGGTCGGGCGCGGAACGGGAGGTCATGGCGGCGCCGGAACGCGGGACCGTGGCATCAGTGCGGCCCGTCCTCGGTCACCCGCAGCAGCAGGGCGTGCAGCGTCTCGCGTTCGGCGGGGCCGAGCGGGCCGAGGAGTTCGTTGGTCACGCGCAGTCCGGCCTCGTCGGTGCCGCGCAGGAAGGCGCGGCCGTCCTCGGTGAGGACGACGATCCGGCTGCGCCGGTCGTCGGGGGCGGGCCGGCGTGCGGCGAAACCCAGCTTCTCCAGGTCGTCGACCAGGCCGACGATCGCGCTCGGGTCGTAGCCGAGCCGTGTGCTGAGCTCGCGCTGCAGCGCGCCCTCGGCGGTGGCCAGGAAGCGCAGCACGGCGTAGTGGCGCAGGCGCAGGCCCGACTCCTGGAGGAAGGAGTTGAAGAGCTGGCCGGAGCGCAGGCCGAGTCGGTAGAGCAGATAGCCGGTGTCCGCGTGCAGCTCCCGCATCCACGGCTCGTTCCCGTCGATCGGGGCGGTGGCGTTCACTGCGTTGTCCTGGCGGGCGATGGCGGGCTCCCTGGTCTCGGCCCCCGTCGGCCGGCGGGGGCGGTGTGTCGTACAGATTCCAGCATGACCCACCCGCAGGTGGACAACAACTATTGACGTCAACAATTATTGCTCTTAGCTTCGATCTCGCGGCCGCATCTCCCGCCGCTCCACGTGACCCCCTCGTGGTCATGGCTCTTTCTGAAGGGACTCGCTCGTGACCAGCATCGATCTCACCGGCAAGGTCGCCGTCGTCACCGGCAGCGGCCGGGGCCTCGGTCTCGCGTACGCCCAGGCCCTCGCCGCGCACGGCGCCCGCGTGGTGGTCAACGACGTCGACGAGGCCGTGGCCGAGGCGGCCGTGAAGGCCATCACGGAAGCCGGCGGCACGGCCGTCGCCGAGGTGGTCCCGGTCGGCACCACCGAGGCCGCGGAACGGCTGGTGAACCGGGCCGTCGAGGAGTTCGGACGGCTCGACGTCCTGGTCACCAACGCGGGCATCCTGCGCGACAAGGTGCTCTGGAAGATGACCGACGACGACTTCGACGCGGTGATCACCACCCACCTCAAGGGCACCTTCACCTGTGCCCGGGCGGCCGCCGTGCGGATGCGCGAGCAGGGCGAGGGCGGCACCCTCGTCCTGGTCGGCTCGCCGGCCGGCCAGCGCGGCAACTTCGGCCAGACGAACTACGCCGCCGCCAAGGCCGGCATCGCCGCCTTCGCCCGCACCTGGGCCATGGAGCTGGGCCGCGCGAACATCACCGTCAACGCGATCGTGCCGGTCGCCGCGACCGCGATGACCGAGACGATCCCCGCCTTCGCGCCGTACATCGAGGCCATGCGCGGCGGCGAGCCGCTGCCGGACTTCCTGCGCAAGGGCGAGGGCTTCGGCACTCCCGAGGACTGCGCGGCGCTCGTGCCCTTCCTCGCCTCCGAAGCCGCCCGGGGCATCACCGGCCAGGCCATCGGCATCGGCGGCGACAAGGTGGCACTCTGGTCGCATCCGCAGGAGGTCAGGGCGGCCTACGCCGACGGCGGCTGGACCCCCGAGAGCCTGGCCGCCGCCTTCCCCACCTCGGTCGGCGCCGAACTGCAGACCGTCGGCATCCCGGCACCGAAGTTCCCGGAGGCCTGAGCCATGACGACCCTCAACGTCGAGGAACTCGTCGCGATCGACGTCCACACCCACGCGGAGGTGTCCTCCAAGGGCCACTCCTCGCTCGACGACGACCTGCACGACGCGTCCTCCGCCTACTTCAAGGTGGAGGGCAAGCGGAAGCCGACCATCGAGGAGACGGCCGCGTACTACCGCGAGCGGAAGATGGCCGCCGTGATCTTCACGGTGGACGCCGAGTCGGCGACCGGCACGGCCCCCGTGCCCAACGAGGAGGTCGCCGAGGCCGCCGCCGCCAACGCCGACGTCCTCATCCCCTTCGCCTCCATCGATCCCTTCCGCGGGAAGGCGGGCGTGCGGCAGGCGCGCCGGCTGGTCGAGGAGTACGGGGTGAAGGGCTTCAAGTTCCACCCCAGCATCCAGGGCTTCTTCCCCAACGACCGCGCGGTGGCGTACGACCTGTACGAGGTCATCGAGGAGACCGGCACCGTCGCCCTCTTCCACACCGGCCAGACGGGGATCGGCGCCGGGGTGCCGGGCGGGGGCGGCATCCGCCTGAAGTACTCCAACCCGCTGCACGTCGACGACGTCGCCGCCGACTTCCCGCACCTCAAGATCATCCTGGCGCATCCGTCCTTCCCCTGGCAGGACGAGGCCCTCGCGGTCGCCACCCACAAGCCGGGCGTCCACATCGACCTGTCCGGCTGGTCGCCGAAGTACTTCCCGCCGCAGCTCGTGCAGTACGCGAACACCCTGCTCAAGGACAAGGTCCTCTTCGGCTCCGACTTCCCCGTCCTCACCCCCGACCGCTGGCTCGCCGACTTCGACAAGCTGACGATCAAGGACGAGGTGAAGCCGAAGATCCTCAAGGAGAACGCCGCCCGGCTGCTCGGGCTGACGAGACCATAAGGGGGCGTGGCAGATGCGCAACGAGGGACTGGGGTCGTGGCCCGCACGCCGGGCACGCAAGACCCCGCACCGCACCGCCCTGGTCCACGGTGAACAGTCGACGGACTACGGCACATTGCATACACGCGTCACGCGGCTGGCCCACGCCCTGCGCGCCCGGGGCGTCCGCCGCGGCGACCGGGTCGCCTACCTCGGCCCGAACCACCCCTCCTACCTGGAGAGCCTGTTCGCGGCCGGCACGCTCGGCGCGGTCTTCGTGCCGCTCAACACCCGTCTCGCGGGCCCCGAGATCGCCTACCAGCTCGCCGACTCCGGGGCCAAGGCCCTCGTCTACGGTCCCTCGCACGCGGGTCTGGTCGCGGGACTGCCGGGCAGCACGGACGTACGGACGTACCTGGAGGTCGGTGCCGAGTACGAGGACGTGCTGGCCGCGGCCTCCGACGAGCCGGTCGACGAGCCCGTCGGCGCCGACGACACCTGCATCATCATGTACACCTCGGGCACGACCGGCCGGCCCAAGGGCGCCATGCTCACCCACGGCAACCTCACCTGGAACGCGATCAACGTCCTCGTCGACACCGACCTGATCGCCGATGAGCGCGCCCTGGTCTCGGCGCCGCTGTTCCACACGGCGGGCCTGAACATGCTGACGCTCCCGGTCTTCCTCAAGGGCGGCACCTGCGTCCTGGTCGAGGCCTTCGACCCGGACGCCACCTTCGACCTGATCGAACGGCACCGGATCACCTTCATGTTCGGGGTGCCGACGATGTTCGACCAGGTGGCCAGGCATCCGCGCTGGGCCGGCGCGGACCTGTCCAGCCTGCGCATCCTGACCTGCGGCGGCTCCCCGGTGCCGACGCCGCTGATCGCCGCCTACCAGGAACGCGGACTCACGTTCCTCCAGGGGGTACGGCATGACCGAGGCGTCCCCCGGAACGCTGTACCTGGACGCCGAGCACGCGATCAGCAAGGCGGGCTCGGCCGGAGTGCCGCACTTCTTCAGCGACGTCCGGGTCCTCGCCCCCGACCTCACCCCCGTCGGACCCGGCGAGACGGGCGAGGTCCTGGTCCGCGGTCCGCACGTCATGCCGGGCTACTGGGGGCTGCCCGAGGAGACCGCCGCGTCCTTCGCCGACGGCTGGTTCCGCAGCGGCGACGCGGCGAAGGTCGACGACGACGGTTATGTGTACATCGTCGACCGTATGAAGGACATGATCATCTCCGGTGGGGAGAACATCTACCCCGCCGAGATCGAGGACCTCCTCCTCTCCCACCCCGACATCGTCGAGGCGGCCGTCATCGGGGTGCCCGACGACAAGTGGGGCGAGGTACCGCGCGCCGTCGTCGTGCTCCGCGAGGGCGCCGCGCTGGACCCCGACGGGGTGCTGGCCTCCCTGGCCGGACGACTCGCCAAGTACAAGATCCCCAAGTCGGTGGTGGTCGCGGACGACCTTCCGCGCACGGCCTCCGGGAAGCTCCTCAAAGCCCGGGTGCGCCAGCGCTTCGGCACCAACTCCTAGCGAAGGACAGCGATATGAGCATCACGGTGAACGGCCTCGACGAGCTGAAGAAGCTGGCCGGCAGCGACCTGGGCACCAGCGAGTGGATCGAGGTCACCCAGGAGCGCATCGACACGTTCGCCGACGCGACCGGCGACCACCAGTGGATCCACGTGGACCCGGAGAAGGCGGCGGCCGGGCCGTTCGGCGCCCCGATCGCCCACGGCTACCTGACCCTCTCCCTCTTCATCCCGTTGTTCACCGAGCTGCTGGACGTCCAGGGAGTGACCACGAAGGTCAACTACGGCCTGAACAAGGTGCGTTTCCCCTCGCCCGTGAAGGTCGGCTCCCGGATCCGCCTGGTGGGCAAGCTCGCCGAGGTCGAGGAGGTGCCGGGAGGCGTCCAGATCACCGTCGACGGCGCGATCGAGATCGAGGGCGGCGCCAAGCCGGCGGCTGTGCTCCAGAGCCTGTCGCGGTTCTACGCGTAGGGCTCCGCGCGCACGGCTCCGCCGGTGAAGCCGTAGGGCCGAAGCGGCGGGCAACCGCGCGACCGTCGTGGCCGGTCGCGCGGTTCCCCGCGCCCCTGTCGGGGCGCTCCTAGCGCACGACGTCCACGAAGACCGGGTTCGAGTAGAACCAGGTGTCCGCCCACGGGTCGCCGTCGCCCGGCCGGTGCGGGATCGGGCCGTGCGGGTCGACGGACGCGCCGAGGTAGCCCGCCCCGTGCCGGTTGCCGTCGCTGCCGCGCAGCCGGACGTAGAAGGACTCGTCCCCGACGGTCAGCGGGACGCGCAGGGTGTACGTCCCCCTGCGGCCCGAGACGTCGTCCGTGTGGACGACCCTGGTGTCGGGCGCCTGCCAGGTGTCCCGGTCGGTCACCGGGCCGCGCACCGCGCCCCGGATCACGTCCACGTGCGCCAACTGCGGCACCACACCCTGGGAGTTGACCCGGGAGGCGGTCGTCACGGTGACGTACAGGGTGATCCGCTCGCCCTTGCGGACCCGCAGCCGGCCGCCGAGGGTGACGCCCCGGCCGCCGTCGCAGTCCCGCTTCACCCGCACGTCGAGGCCGTCCAGCAGATGCCCGTGGTCGAGCCAGACACGGCCGGCCCGCAGTCCCTCCATCACCGCGCGGTAGCCGTAGCGCGTCACACCGACGTGCGTGCGGCTGAACTCGCCGGGCCAGAAGTCGCTTCCGGGCTGCGCGGTGTCGGTGTTCACCGGGTCGGGCAGCTTGCCCGTGTTGTCGAAGTTCTGCCCCGCCGGCCAGTCGCCGTTCTTCCAGGTGTCGAAGACGGTCCGGTGGTTGTCGGAATTGGTGGTGATCGTGAACAGCCGGCCCTCGGCCAGCATCGCGTCCCACAGACCGCCGACGGTCGCGGTCGCCCAGTCGAAGCCGCCGTACGTGAGGTAGGCGTCCGCCGGGTAGCCCGGCCACGACTGTGCCGACGGCTTGTTCTCGTACTCGCCGCGGATCGAGGTGGCACTGCGCCAGCCGGGGATGGCCGCGCCCTGGGCGCCGGGCGCGCCCTCCATGCCGATCATGATCTCAGGAGCCGCGTCCCGCCAGTTGCGCATCTCGTGCGGGGAGTCGATGCCGAGGCGCAGCGGATGGTTGGCCAGGACGAGGACGTCGTCGACGTAGCCCGAACGGCGCTGCTCCGCCAGCCACTTGATCGCCTTGACGGCGTGGGCCTCGTTGCGGGCGGTGTCGGCGGCGCCGGCCGAGCCCTCGGTGTAGCCGAGCAGTTTGCCGTCGTAGGCGAGCTCGAACCGGGTGAGGAGGTCGACCTCGTGGGGGCCCGGAGCGGCGAACACCGTGCAGTGCTCGGCGGCCGGGATGTACCACTCCAGACCCTGGAAGATCAGCTGGCGCGGGTTCTCCGCGCGGGCCTTGACGATCTCCTGGTGCTCCAGCGCGGCGCCGTAGTGGGCGTGGCCGAAGTTGGAGTGCTCGTTGAACACCATCCAGTCCAGGCCGTACCGGGCGGCGGCCCTGGCCTGCTGGGAGAACGTGTACTTGGCGTCGTGGCTGTAGACGGAGTGGACGTGGTGGTCGCCGACGAGGTACGCGAGGCGCGGGTCGTGGCCGCCGAGGCCGCGGTCCGAGGCGGCGAACGCGGGCACGGCGGCCGGGCCGAGTGCGAACGCGGCGCCGAACAGGCCCGCGCGGCGCAGGAGTCCGCGGCGGGAGACGCCCTGGGCGTCGAGGGAGGTGGGGGAGACGGCCGGGTCGGCCCACTCGGGGAGCTGCTGCTCGGTCATGGTGGTGTGAGTCCTCTTCGAGGGCGTCAGCGGTGCGGGGAAGGGCGTCAGTGGTTCATGAAGGAGGTGACGGGCAGCGCCCGTGCGACGATCCGGACGTCGCCGAGCCGGCCGTGCAGGATCTGGTCGATCTTCCCGCCGTACTCGTAGCCGCCGAGCAGCCACGGCAGTCCGACGGAGGCGATGCCCACGGCCTTCGCCTTCGGGTTGCGTACGACCGGGCAGCCCTCGACGTACAGCGTGGTGTGCCTGCCGTCGTTGACGACCGCGAGGTGCCACCAGGTCTCCAGCGGGGTCTCCTGACCCCAGTTGGTGGCGATGCCCTCCTGGTTCAGCGGGCGCATGGCCCACTGCGGCTCCCGGTCGTTGGACAGCGACAGCGTGGCGAGCGGCTCGTCGGGGTCGTCGCCGGTCTTCCCCGCCGCGCCACCGGTCCCCGTCCGGCCGACCAGCCCCGACCAGGCGTGGTGCGCCGGGTCCCAGTCCGCCGGGAGACGGTAGAACGCCTCGATGGTGTAACCGTCCTCGAACGTGGCGGAGTTCAGCGGTGCGCCGTCGACCGTGCGCAGACAGGCGCCCTCGAGCGGCGACTTGTAGCCGCGGAACTCCAGGCTGCCGTGGCCGGGCTGGTCCGGGTGGTGGTCCGAGGACCAGCCCAGGGTGCCGCCGCCGACCGTGACGAGGGTGAGGTCGTTGCCGCGCCCGGACAGGTCGCGGACGGTGCCGGAGACGGCGGCGCCGTCGGCGTGGCCGTCGAAGCGCCAGTAGGCGACCGTGTCGCGGACCAGGACCTTGGACGCCGGGCGCGCGGGGCGGGCCGGGACCGGGGCGAAGCCGGAGAAGCGGTCGGCGAAGTCGATACCGACGGAGAACCGGTCGGCGGCACCGCTGAGTTCGATCTCCTGTCGCTCCAGCTCGTTGAGCCCCTTCGCGGCCCGGCCGAGGATCCACGGGGAGACGGTCTCCACGTCGATGACGTCGCGGTCGAGGTCGAAGCGGTACAGGCGGATCATCGCCGCACCGCCGAAGTAACGGTTCTGATAGTTCGTCAGGTGCAGATGGACGTCGTGTCCCGCCGCGTTCCTGCGGGTGGCCCGTCCGGCGGGCCAGTAGTGCCCGTTGAGGGTGAGGAAGATCTGGTCGTGGTCGTTGATCAGCCGGTCCCACAGCTGCTGCCCGTACTCCGACAGGGTGTCGTCCTCGACGACCAGTTCGTGCGTGGTGAGGACGACCGGTGTCGTGGGGTGGGCGGCCAGGACGCCCTTCGCCCAGGCGTACCCCTGGTCCGACAGCCGCCAGTCCAGGGCGAGCACCATCCACTGCCGCCCGGCGGCCCGGAACAGGTGGAAGGTGTTGTAGCCGTCGGGGGAGGCTCCGCCGAAGGTGGACCTGCCCCGGAACCGGTGGGGACCGAACGTGTCCAGGTACGGGGTCGACCCGCGCTGGTCGGTCGTCGAGGACTTCACGTCGTGGTTGCCGGCCAGGACGCTGTAGCCCACCCCCCGCCGGTCGAGCAGCTCGAACGCCTCCCCGATCGCTGCGCATTCGGCGGCGGCGCCGTTCTGCGTGAGGTCGCCGAGGTGGGACAGGAACACGATGTTCTCGCCCTTCTCGCCCCCGTGCTCCAGGAGGTACCGCAGGGACGCCTCGACCGGCGCCTTGTCGATGCTCGGACCGTCGAAGAGGTACTGGGTGTCGGGCATCACGGCGAGCGTGAAGCGGCGGCTCGCGGTGTCCGGGCGCCAGGCGCCCGACGCCGCCTGCGCGGGGGCCGCCTCGGCGGCGGCCGGGGGCAGTGCGACCGAGGCCGTGGCCGCGGCGCCGAGCAGCGCCGTGGCCCGCAGGAAGCTGCGTCGTCCGGCGCCGGCCTGCTCGGCCTCGCACGGTTCTTGGGCATGCGAAGTACACACGTGTGCTCCGTTGGGGAAGAGCCGGGAAAGTGTCCTTGCGGTGATGGGGGGTTACAGGGTGCGCAGGGTCCAGCTCCAGCGATGGACGCCCGGCGCGACGAGGTAGGAGGGGAAGGTGTCGGGGCCGCACGAGGCCGTGCCGAGGCCCCGGTGTGCCGCGTCGACGTGCACCACGCAGCCCGCGCGCGGCACCAGTTCGTCGTGATGGGCGGCGGCCGTCAGATCGTCGGCGCGGTAGCGCGTGACGGAGACCTGCCGGGGCTCGTCCGGGGTGACCGCGAGACCCGGCACGTCCGGACCGGAGAGGACGAAGCGCCGCACACCGTGCCGGCCGCCGCTCTCCTGCGGACGCAGATACGGGGTGAACAACGCGTCGACGTCCAGGGCGTGATGACCCACCGGGGCGCCGCCGCTGCGGTCCGGGTAGGACTCCCAGGGGCCCTGCCCGAACCACTCCAGGCGGTCCAGCCCGGCGACCGTCTCGAAGACCGTCCCGACCCGCGCCACGTCGTCGAACTCCGCGGGCAGCTCGGCGAGTTCGTCCACCCGGACACCGCCCTCGACGGGGGTGAACACCTGCCGGTGCCGGACCACGCCCGTGGTGCCGGCGTACTCCGCGAGCACGGTCACGGCGTCGCCGTCGCGCCGTACCGACACCACCTTGCGCACCAGGGCGTCCAGGCCCCACGTCCGCCAGCGCAGCGCCATGCCGCCCAATTCGTCGTTGTCGGTGGGCGCCCGCCACAGGGACAGCACGGGCCCGGCGGTCAGCAGCGGATGGACCAGCAGTCCGTCCGCGTCGACCTCCACGGCACCGCAAACCGGCTGGTCCTCGGCCGCGACGGCCGCCCGCAGCTGCACCTGGGGGGCGCACACCTCGGTGCCCGCCGGGGCCCACGCCAGGTCCTCGGCGGTCGTCACCCGCAGCGTCAGCCACGCCTCGCCGCCGTCCTCGGGCAGCTCCAGCGGCAGCGGGACCACCGTCGTCTCACCGGGGCGCAGCGCGGGCAGTTCGGCGGGCGCGGTCAGCGTACGGCCGTCCGCGAGCGCCAGTTCCCATCCGCCCGTGAGCCACTGAAGGCCCTGGAAGTGCTGGTGGTTGGAGACGACCAGCCCCTCGTGCCGGAACAGCTCCAGCCGTACGGGCGCGGCGAGTTCACGGTGCTCGAACATGACGGGCTTGGGGGTGCGGTCGGGGAGGACCACGCCGTCCGCGATGAACGCGCCGTCGTGGTCCTTCTCGCCGAAGTCACCGCCGTACGCCCAGCGGTAGCCGGGGGCGGTGACACCGTTGTCGTAGAGCCCGGCGCCCCCACGCCCGACCGGCCTTCCGTCGTTCACGGACTGAAGGATTCCGTGGTCCCAGAACTCCCAGATGAACCCGCCCTGAAGACCCGGGGTGGCCTCGATGGCGGCCCAGTGGTCGGCCAGCGTGCCGTTGCTGTTGCCCATGGCGTGCGAGTACTCGCACTGGATGAGCGGCTTGGTCTGCTCCCCGGACAGCGCGTGCGCGACGCAGTCCTCCAGCGGCGCGTACATCGGGCAGGCGATGTCGGTGGCGAGGTCCGGGTCCGCCCAGCCGCGCTTGGCCGCGCCCTCGTACTGCAGCGGGCGGGTCGGATCGTGGCGGCGCACCCAGCCGGCCGCCGCGTCGTGGTTGGCGCCGTAGTCCGACTCGTTGCCCAGCGACCAGATGATCACCGAGGGGTGGTTCTTGTCCCGCAGCACCATCCGCGAGACCCGGTCCACGAACGCGTTCAGATAACGCGGGTCGTCGGCGATCTCATGGGCGTGGTCGTGGGACTCGATGTCCGCCTCGTCGACCACGTAGAGACCGAGCTCGTCCGCGAGGTCGTACAGCGCCGGGTCGTTGGGGTAGTGCGCGGTGCGGATCGCGTTGAAGCCGAAACGCTTCAGCAGGACGAGGTCCGCGCGCATGTCGTCGTACGACACCGTCCGCCCGGTCAGCGGATGGAAGTCGTGCCGGTTCACGCCCCGGACGTAGATCCGCTCGCCGTTGACCAGCAGGTCCCGGCCGACGACCTCGACGTCCCGGAAACCGACGCGGTGCCGTGAGATGTCGGCGACGCTGCCGTCGGCGCGGTGCAGCCGCACCGTCAGGCCGTACAGCTCGGGCGTCTCGGCGGTCCAGGTGCGCACCTCGGGCACCCGGGTGTGGATGCGGGCTTCGCCGAGGAAGGCGGAGACCCGCTCGTCCTCGGCGTTGGCCCGGTCGAACGCGGTGTCCTGGGCCAGCTCCAGCCCGTCCAGCTCCCCGCTGACGTACCAGCCCCCGGGGAGTTCCCCGCCGGTGTCCCGCACCTGGCAGTCGATGCGCAGTTCCCCGTCCCGGGAGGCGCGCACGGTGACGTCGGCCAGGTGCAGCGGGTCCGTCGTGTACAGCAGCACCGAACGGGTGATGCCGCCGTGCCACCAGTGGTCCTGGTCCTCGATGTGCGAGGCGTCCGACCACTTGACGACGGTCAGCCGCAGCGTGTGCCGGCCGCCGGGGCGCACCGCGTCGGTCAGGTCGAAGTCCGCGGCGAGGTGCGAGTCCTTGGAGATGCCGACGGGACGCCCGTCGACGTGCACCAGCAGCACGCTCTCGGCGGCGCCCACCTGGAGGACGACGCGGCGGCCGGCCCAGTCGGCGGGGATGTCGATCTCGCGCTCGTAGACACCCGTCGGGTTGTCGTCGACCGGCGACAGTGGCGGGACATCTGTATACGGCATACGGACGTTCAGATACTGCGGACGGTCGACCGTCGACCGTAGTGGGTCGTCCGTGTTCTGCATGGTCCATACGCCCGGCACGGCCGTCGTCGACCAGGCACCGCCGACCGGCGCGTCCGGAGCGGACAGCAACTGGAAGCGCCAGTCGCCGTCCAGGGAGTGTGCTCCGGTGCGCCGGTCGACGGCGTTCATGGGCAGCCGCCCCCAGGAGGTCACCTCGGGGGCGGTCCAGGGGCGGAGCGTCAGCAGGGGGTCGTTCACTTGATCGCTCCCTTGGCGAGGTCACCGATGATCTGGCGCGCGCCTACCGCGAACACGAGGAGCAGGGGGATGAGCGCGAGCAGCGCGCCGGTCATGACCATTCCGTAGTCCGTCGTCCCGTGGGTTCCGTTGAGCTGGGACAGCGCGACCTGGAGGGTGACGTTGTCCGGGTCGGTGAGGGCGATGAGGGGCCAGGCGTAGTCGTTCCACTGGCCCATGAAGGTGAAGATGCCGAGGAAGGCCAGTCCGGGGCGGACCACCGGCAGGGCCACGTGCCAGTACTGGCGCAGGAAGCTCGCGCCGTCGATGCGGGAGGCGTCGAGGAGTTCGTCGTGGATGGCGCTCTTCATGTACTGGCGCATCCAGAAGATGCCGAAGGCGTTGGCGGCGGCCGGCACGACCAGCGAGGTCATCGAACCGATCCAGCCGAGTTTGGCCATGATGACGAACTGCGGGATCGCCGAGAGCTGGGCCGGCACCATGAAGATGATCATCAGCGAGGCGAACAGGAAGCGCTTTCCCGGGAAGGAGAACTTGGCGAAGACGAACGCCGCCAGCGAGTCGAAGAACAGCACCAGGAACGTGACCGAGCCCGCCACCAGCAGCGAGTTGGCCATCGAGCCGTAGAAGTCGATCGCGTCGAGGAGATGGCGGAGGTTCTCCAGGAAGTGGGTGCCGGGCAGCAGCTTCGGCGGGTAGGAGAAGATCTCGCTCGACGTGTGCGTCGACATGATCACGGCCCAGTAGAACGGGAAGGCCGAGAGGAGCACGCCGACGGCCAGGGTCGTGTGCAGGGCGAGCGCGCGGCGCCGGGAACCCTTGATCGTTGCCATGGGGTGGGGCCTCCTAGTCTTCGCCCCGGCGCTGCACCAGACGCCAGTTGATGATCGAGAAGAGGACGACGACGAGGAAGATGCCCCACGCCACGGCGGCGCCGTAGCCGAAGTCGTTGTTGTCGAAGGTCTGCTGGAAGAAGTAGAGGACCATCGTCCGGCCGGCGTGGCCGGGCCCGCCGGAGAACGTCGAGTCGTTGGAGGTGTTCTGCAGCAGGACCTGCGGCTCGGAGAAGCTCTGCAGACCGGTGACCGTGGAGATCACGAGCACGAACAGCACCACCGGCCGCATCATCGGCAGCGTGATCCGGAAGAACGTCTGCACCGGACCGGCCCCGTCCATACGGGCTGCTTCATACAGTTCACCGGGGATCGTCTGCAGTCCCGCGAGGAAGATGATCGCGTTGTATCCCGTCCACTGCCAGGTCATCAGCGTGGCGACGGCGGCCTTGATGCCCCAGGGGGTGTTCAGCCAGGCCACCTGGTCCAGCCCGACGGCCTGGAGCAGCGCGTTCACCAGGCCGAAGTTGGTGGAGAACACCGAGCCGAAGATGATCGCGATCGCCACGACCGAGGTGACGTTGGGCAGGAAGTAGGCGAACCGGTAGGCGTTCTTGAACCGGACCGCGGAGTTCAGCAGGACGGCCGTCACCATCGCCAGGAAGATCATGGGGAAGGTGGCCAGCGCCCAGATGACGAGCGTGTTCCCGATCGAGCTCCAGAAGTCGCTGTCGCCCAGCAGGTACTGGTACTGCGACAGTCCGGCCCACTCCATCGGACCGAGACCGTCCCAGCGGTGGAAGGACAGATACAGCGAGAAGCCGACCGGCACCAGGCCGAAGCAGAGGAAGAGGAGATAGAACGGCGAGATCGCCGCGTACAGATGCCAGTACTTGCGCAGGCCGGTGCGGGGCGCGGGAGCGGGGGCGGACTCCACGGTGACCGTGGGCTCGTCGAGCGCGGTGGCCATCAGTGGCTCACCCCCAGGTGGTCGGCGATGCGCCGGCACTTGCTCATGGCGTCCTTCCAGGCCCGCTCGGGGTTCTTGCCGAGGACGCCGACGTTCTTGATCTCGTCCTTGATCGGCTGGCCGAGCGCCACGTCGTAGGGGCTGTTGTAGGCGACGGCGATCTTCTGCGCGGCGGGCCCGAAGACGTCCATGGTGACCTGGCCGCCGAAGAACGCGTCGGGCTCGCGCAGCTGTGCCAGGCCGTACGAGGCGGGCGTGGACGGGAAGAGTCCCGCGTCGACGTAGCCCTGCGCCTGGTTGGCCGCGTCCAGCATCCAGGTGATGATCGCGAACGCCTGCTCGGGCTCCCGGCAGGCCTTGGTGATCGCGAGGAACGAACCGCCGTTGTTGGAGGGCCGGACGGGCATGTCGGCCACCCGCCACCGGCCCTTGGTCCTCGGCACGCCGGTCTTGAGGTCGTTGGTCGCCCAGGAGGCGCCGAGCTGGCTCGGCAGCTTGCCCTCCTGGACGGCGGAGAGCTGGTCGGGGGTGCCGTTGACCAGGTCCGAGACGATCCCGCGCCGCTTGGCCTCCACGGCGAGCGCCCAGGCGGCGCGCACATGCTCCTGGTCGCCGATGAAGTGGCGGTCCTTGTCGACGTAGCGCCTGCTGCCCTGCTGCACCGCGTTCTCGAACACGGAGTTCACGTCGGTGAGCAGCGAGGTGCCCGGGAGCCGCCGCTTGAGCCGCTCGCCCGCCGCGAAGAACTTCTCCCAGGTGTCGAGCTCCTTCGACACGTCCTCGGGCTCGTACGGCAGCCCGGCCCTGCGGAAGACGTCGTACTGGTAGAAGTGGGCGACCGGGCCGCAGTCGATCGGGAAACCGATCATCGAGCCGTCGTCGGCGATGCCCTGGTCCCACTTCCAGCCCAGGTAGCGGCTCCGGTACCGCTCCGCGCCCAGTGTGCGCAGGTCCACGAACTGGTCGGCGTTGGGCAGGTAGGACGCCATGTCCTCACCCTTGAGGCCCGCGACGTCGGGGACGTGGGCGCGGCCGGCCATGGTGGTGATCAGCTTGGAACGGTAGTAGCCGCCGATCTTGACGGCCCTGAGGTCGACCGAGCCGCCGTAGCGGGCCCGGGCCTTCTCGACGACGGTGTCGCCCAGACCGCCGTCCCAGTACCACAGGACCATGTTCCGGCCGGTCGAACCGGTCGGAACGGCACAGCCGGACGCCAGACCGCCGAGCGCGGTCGCGGCCGTACCGGCCAGACCGGCGCGCAGCAGGCCTCTACGTGAGAGCCGCAACTGCTCCCACCGCCTTTCGGATCTGTTCGCGTCTTCACAGACGTGATGCACAACCAGGGCAAAGCTTCAGGCAAGGGACATCAGGGCAGCCGGGCGGGTGGGGTGACCGGCGCGTGGCGCACCGGTGGCCCGACGTCCGCCGGGATGCGGTCGGCGAGGAACCCGTACGCCCGCTTCAGCTCCGGGTCCCGCAGTGATCGCCACCACCGGTCGACGCCGTACCAGCCGGGCGCGGCGAGCGCCCCGCCGTGGTGGCGTACGGACAGTCCGGCGGCCAGGACGGCGAACCGCAGGCGTTCCTCCAGCGGCCAGCCGCCGAGCGAGGCGGCGACGAAGCTCGCGCCGAACACGTCCCCGGCTCCCGTCGCGTCCACGACATCGATGTCAAGGGCCGGGACGTCCGCGTACTCGCCGGTCGTCTGGTCCACCGCGAGCGCGCCGTCGCCGCCCCGGGTGACCACCGCCACCGGCACCAGTTCGGCGAGCGTGCCGAGGGCGGCGAGGGCGCTGTCGGTGCGGGTGTAGGCCATCGCCTCCGTCTCGTTCGGGAGGAAGGCGTGGCACAGGGTCAGTTGCTCGAGCAACTCCGTGGACCACTGCTGGCTGGGGTCCCAGCCGACGTCGCCGTAGATCCGGGTGCCGTTCGCCGCGGCCTTGGCGAGCCAGGCCTGCGGCTCGGACTCGATGTGCACGAGGGCGGTGCGCGCCTCGGGCGGGTCGCCCATCAGGACGTCCTGGGAGTACGGCGGCTCCTGGCCGTGGGTGACGAGCGCCCGGTCGTGGCCGTGCGCGAGGGCGACGGTGACGGGGGTGGGCCAGTCCTGCGCGACCCGGGAGCGCGAGAGGTCGACGCCTTCCTGGCGGGCGATGACCTCCTGGCAGTAGCCGCCGTAGAAGTCGTCGCCGAAGACCGTGGCGAGGGAGGTGCGCAGGCCGAAGCGCGAGGCGGCGACCGCGAGGTTGGCGATGCCGCCGGGGCCGCAGCCCATGCCGGCGGTCCAGATCTCCTCGCCCGGCGTCGGCGGCTTGCCCAGGCCCGTCAGGACGAGGTCGTAGAAGAGCAGCCCGGTCAGCAGTACGTCGGGCCGGTCGTCGTCCACGGGGGCGTCCTCTCGTCGGGCGGGATGTCGGTGCGGGATGCCGGGGGGCTCGTCAAAGTTCTTCATTTCGTGACCGGAATCGTGCGACGCCCGCGGCCTCTGGTCAATACCCGAGCAGAACTGAGCATAGAAATGATTGAAGATGACGAGTAGTGTTCGCGGCGTGCTGGCAGAACGACGACATCAACTCATCCTGCGGGCCCTGCGCTCCGGTGGTCCCGCGGCAGTGACGGATCTCTCCGAACAACTCGGCGTGAGCCCCGCCACGGTCCGGCGTGACCTGGTCAAACTCGAGGAGGAGGGCCTGCTCACCCGGGTCCACGGCGGTGCCGTCGTCGAGGAGGGCGACCAGCCCTTCGCCGAGGTCGCCGAGGTGCGCGTGGCCGAGAAGGACGCCATCGCCGCGCACGCGGCGGCCATGGTCGCCGACGGCCAGTCGGTGCTGCTCGACATCGGCACCACCGCCTACCGCCTCGCCCGGCAGCTGCACGGCCGCCGCCTCACGGTGATCACCAGCAATCTGGTGGTCTACGAGGAGCTCGCCGACGACGAGGGCATCGAGCTGGTGCTGCTCGGCGGGATGGTCCGCCGCGAGTACCGCTCCCTGGTCGGTTTCCTCACCGAGGACAACCTGCGCCAGCTCCATGCCGACTGGCTCTTCCTCGGCACCAGCGGGGTGCGGCCGGGCGGGCAGGTGATGGACACGACCGTCGTCGAGGTGCCGGTCAAGCGGGCCATGATCAAGGCCGGTGACAAGGTTGTCCTGCTGGCCGACGCGGCGAAGTTCCCGGGTACCGGGATGGCGAGGGTCTGTGGTCCCGAGGACCTGGACGTGCTGGTGACGAACGCGCCGGTCGACCCGGTGACCCGCACCTCCTTCGAGGAGGCGGGCGTCGAGGTGGTCGTGGCAGGAAAGGTGCAGGCGTGAAGCTGACGATTCTGGGCGGCGGCGGGTTCCGGGTGCCGCTGGTGTACGGGGCGCTGCTCGGTGACCGGGCGGAGGGGCGGGTCACCGAAGTCGTTCTGCACGATCTCGACGACAGTCGACTGTATGCAGTCGCCCGTGTACTGGACGAACAGGCCGCCGGCATTCCCGACGCCCCCACCGTGACGGCCACCACCGACCTCGACGAGGCCCTGCGCGGCGCCGACTTCATCTTCTCCGCGATCCGCGTCGGCGGTCTGCAGGGCCGCGCCGACGACGAGCGGGTCGCCCTCGCCGAGGGTGTCCTCGGCCAGGAGACCGTGGGCGCCGGAGGCATCGCCTACGGTCTGCGGACGGTCCCCGTCGCCGCCGACATCGCCCGGCGGGTCGCCCGGCTCGCCCCCGACGCCTGGCTGATCAACTTCACCAACCCGGCAGGACTGGTCACCGAGGCCATGTCCCGCCACCTCGGCGACCGGGTCATCGGCATCTGCGACTCGCCGGTCGGCCTCGGCCGCCGGATCGCCCGGGTCCTCGGCGCCGACCCGCGGGACGCGTGGATCGACTACGTCGGCCTCAACCACCTCGGCTGGGTCCGCGGCCTGCGCGTCGCGGGCCGTGACGAACTGCCGCGCCTGCTCGCCGACCCCGACCTGCTCGGCTCCTTCGAGGAGGGCAAGCTGTTCGGCGTCGACTGGCTGCGCTCGCTCGGCGCGATCCCGAACGAATACCTGCACTACTACTACTTCAACCGTGAGGCCGTCCACGCCTACCAGCAGGCCGAGAAGACCCGCGGAGCCTTCCTGCGCGAGCAGCAGGCCCACTTCTACGAGGAGATGCGCGACCCCGGCACGGCGGCCCTGGCCGCCTGGGACCGCACCCGCGCCGAGCGCGAGGCCACCTACATGGCGGAGAACCGGGAGACGGCCGGCGCCGGCGAGCGCGACGCCGACGACCTCTCCGGCGGCTACGAGAAGGTGGCCCTCGCCCTGATGCGGGCCATCGCCCGCGACGAGCGCACCACGCTCATCCTCAACGTGCGCAACCAGGGCACCCTGTCCGCGCTCGACGCCGACGCCGTCATCGAGGTCCCCTGCCTCGTCGACGCCAACGGCGCCCACCCCGTCGCGGTCGACCCGCTGCCCGGCCACGCCACCGGTCTGGTGTGCGCGGTCAAGGCGGTCGAGCGCGAGGTGCTGGCCACCGCCGAGTCCGGTTCGTGGGCGACGGCGGTCAAGGCGTTCGCCCTGCATCCGCTGGTCGACTCCGTCAACGTCGCCCGCCGGCTCGTGGAGGGCTACACCGAGGTCCATCCGGGGCTCGCGTACCTTAGGCGCTGACCTAGAGAGAAAGCGCTTTCCGAGCCCGACGGCTCTCCCCATCCGGTTCCTACTCCCCGGTTTCCTGGAGACAACCCATGCACGACGAACGCCGCCGCATCGAGGAGCGCGTCGAGCGCGTCCACCACCAGCGCATCAAGCCCGCGATCTACGCGGCCACCGTTCCCTTCGAGGTCGAGGCCTGGCAGGCGCCGGGAGAGCCCGTCCCGTTCGAGGAGGCCGCGGCCGCCGCCTACGAGCCCTTCGCGATGGGCACCCCCTGGGGCCCGCCGTGGGGGACCACCTGGTTCCGGATGAGCGGGCAGGTGCCCGCCGAGTGGGCGGGCCGACGCGTCGAGGCCGTCATCGACCTCGGTTTCGTCGGCGACTGGCCCGGCAACCAGGCCGAGGCCCTGGTGCACCGCCCGGACGGCACCCCGCTGAAGGCGGTCAACCCGCTCAACCAGTACGTCGCCGTCGGCAACCCCGCGGTCGGCGGGGAGCGGATCGACTACCTGGTCGAGGCGGCCTCCAACCCCGACATCCTGGCGAACGACTTCGCCGAGCCGACGCTGCTCGGCGATGTACTGACGGCAGGCGACCGTCCACTGTATACATTCCGCCGCGCCGACCTCGCCGTCCTCGACGAGCAGGTCTGGCACCTCGACCTGGACCTCCAGGTGCTGCGCGGGCTGATGGTCCACCTCGGCGAGCACGAGCCGCGCCGCCACGAGATCATGCACGCCCTCGACCGCGCCATGGACGCCGTCGACCTGGACGACATCTCCGGCAGTGCCGCCGCCGTCCGTGAGGTGCTCGCGCCCGTCCTGGCCCGTCCCGCGCACGCCAGCGCCCACACGATCTCGGGCGTCGGGCACGCGCACATCGACTCCGCCTGGCTGTGGCCGATCCGCGAGACCAAGCGCAAGACGTCCCGCACCTTCTCCAACGTGACGTCGCTGGCCGACGAGTACGAGGACTTCATCTTCGCCTGCTCGCAGGCCCAGCAGTACGAGTGGGTGCGCGACAACTACCCGCACGTGTGGGCCCGCATCCAGGAGTCGGTGAAGAAGGGCCAGTGGGCGCCGGTCGGCGGCATGTGGGTGGAGGCCGACGGCAATCTGCCCGGCGGCGAGGCCATCGCCCGCCAGCTGATCCACGGCAAGCGGTTCTTCATCGAGCACTTCGGGGTCGAGACCAAGGGCGTCTGGCTGCCGGACTCCTTCGGATACACCGCCGCCTACCCGCAGCTCGCCAAGCTCGCCGGCAACGACTGGTTCCTCACCCAGAAGATCTCCTGGAACCAGACCAACAAGTTCCCCCACCACACCTTCTGGTGGGAGGGCATCGACGGCACCCGCATCTTCACCCACTTCCCGCCGGTCGACACCTACAACGCCCGTTTCAGCGGCGAGGAGATGGACCGCGCGGTCCGCAACTACTCGGAGAAGGGCGCCGGGACGCGCTCGCTCGCCCCGTTCGGCTGGGGCGACGGCGGGGGCGGTCCCACCCGCGAGATCATGGAGCGGGCCCGCCGTCTCGCCGACCTCGAGGGCTCGCCCAAGGTGGTCATCGAGCACCCCGACCAGTTCTTCGCCAAGGCCCGCGAGGAGTACCCGGACGCCCCCGTCTGGGTCGGCGAGCTCTACCTGGAGCTGCACCGCGCCACCTACACCTCCCAGGCCCGCACCAAGCAGGGCAACCGGCGCAGCGAGCACCGGCTGCGCGAGGCCGAGCTGTGGGCGACGACGGCCGCGCTGCACGCGCCGGGCTACGCCTACCCGTACGAGAAGCTGGACCGGTTGTGGAAGACGGTCCTGCTGCACCAGTTCCACGACATCCTGCCGGGCTCCTCGATCGCCTGGGTCCACCGTGAGGCCGAGGCCGAGTATGCGCGGGTGGCCGGGGAACTGGAGGCGCTGACGGCCGAGGCGGTCGCGGCGCTCGGCGCGGGCGGCACGCGGGTGTTCAACACCAGCCCCTACGACCGTGCCGAGGTGATCCGCACCTCCGCGGGCGCGCCGGCGTACGTCGAGGTGGCCGGGAGCGGCAGCGCGCCGCTGGCCGCGGCCGACGCCTCGCCGCAGCCGGTGACGGTGACCGGGCGGGTGCTCGACAACGGGCTGGTCCGGGTCGAGGTCGCGGAAGACGGCACACTGTCGTCCGTATACGACGTCCGGGCGGGCCGCGAGGTGCTCGCGGGCCGGGGCAACCTGCTCCGTCTGCACACCGACCTGCCCAACTACTGGGACGCCTGGGACATCGACAAGCACTACAAGAACCGCTTCACGGACCTGCTCGACCCCGACTCGGTCACCGTCGTCGAGGACGACCCGCTGCTCGGCGCGATCCGCGTCACCCGCACCTTCGGCAAGGGCTCGACCCTCACCCAGACGATCACCGTCCGGGCCGGCAGCCCGCGCATCGACATCGAGACCGACATCGACTGGCACGAGGCCGAGAAGATCATCAAGGCGGCCTTCCCGGTCGACGTGCGCGCCGCGCACTCCTCGGCCGAGATCCAGTTCGGTCACGTCCAGCGGCCCACGCACACCAACACCACGTGGGAGTCGGCCCGTTTCGAGGTCTCCGGCCACCGCTGGGTGCACATCGGCGAACCCGGCTACGGCGTCGCCGTCCTCAACGACTCGACGTACGGCCACGACGTCTCCCGCACGGTCCGTGAGGACGGCGGTACGACGACCACGGTCGCCCTCAGCCTGGTGCGCGCCCCGCGCATCCCGGACCCCGAGGCGGACCAGGGCCGGCACCGCTTCACCTACTCCCTGCTGCCGGGCGCCACGATCGGCGACGCGGTCGCCGAGGGCTACGCGCTCAACCTGCCGCTGCGGGTGGCCGCGTCGGCGGGCGCGGCGGAGCCGGTCGTGCGCGTCGAGGGCGACGGCGTGACCGTCGAGGCGGTCAAGCTCGCCGACGACCGGTCGGGCGATGTGGTGGTGCGTCTGTACGAGTCGCGCGGCGGCCGGGCCCGGGGCCTCGTGCGTACCGGGTTCCCGCTGGCCGGCTTCGAGGTCACCGACCTGCTGGAGCGGCCCCGGGAGGAGGACGCGGAGGCGGCCACGGACGCCGACGGCGCCGTCGAGGTGAGCCTGCGTCCCTTCCAGGTCCTGACGCTCCGGCTGCGGCGCGGCGCGTAGGGCGAAAGCTCCGGGCGGGCACGCCCGGACCTCTGCCGGGCGGGCACGGTCTGCACAACCGTGCCCGCCCTTCCCCCCGAAGTCCCCCTCTTCGTAGAGGAGTTCAGCCGTGCCCATGCAACCCTGGTTCACCGACGCCAAGTTGGGGATCTTCGTCCACTGGGGCATCTACGCCGTCGACGGCGTCCAGGAGTCGTGGTCGTTCTACGACGACATCGTGCCGCACGAGCAGTACATGTCCCAGCTCGGCCGCTTCACCGGATCCCGCTACGACCCGAAGGTCTGGGCCGACCTGTTCGCCCGGGCCGGCGCTCGCTATGCGGTGCTGACGAGCCGTCACCACGACGGTGTGGCGCTGTGGGACACGGCATACGGCGATCTGGGTCTCGGGCGCGACTACCTCACCGGCTACGCTGAGGCGCTGCGGGAGAAGGGCCTGAAGGTCGGTCTGTACTACTCCCACTCCGACTGGAACCACCCCGACTACGCCAGCACCCGCAAGCCGGGCCGTCCGCCGGAGCTGGAGGACAACCGCTACTCGGAGTGCGCGGCCGAGGACGAGGACCTGCAGGCCTGGGAGCGGTTCATCGCCTACCGGGACGGCCAGGTCGAGGAGTTGGCCTCCCGCTACCGGCCCGACCTGATGTGGTTCGACGGGGAGTGGGACCGCAGCGAGGAGCAGTGGCGCATCCCCGAACTCGCCGCGCTCATCCGGTCGTACAGTCCGGACGTCGTCTTCAACGCCCGGATGCTCAGCGAGGGCGACTACGCGACCCCCGAGCAGGGCGCCCCGATCGTGCCGCCGGACGGCCCCTGGGAGCTGTGCCTGACGATCAACGACTCCTGGGGCTACCAGCACCACGACCACAACCACAAGTCCCTGGCCCAGCTGATCCGTTACTTCACGGAGACCATCGGCGGGGGCGGCAATCTGCTGCTGGACGTCGGCCCGATGGAGGACGGTACCGTCCCGCAGCCGCAGGTCGAACGGCTGGAGGGGCTGGGGGACTGGATCCGCAGGCACGCCGATGCCGTGTACGGGACGGTCCGCGGGCTGCCGGCCGGGCACCACTACGGTCCCAGCACCCTCTCCGCCGACGGCCGCACCCTCTACCTCACCCTGTTCGACGCCCCGCGCGCGGAGATCGGTGTACGGGGGCTGGCGACGCCGGTGCGCCGGGTCAGCGTCCTCGGCACCGGGACCGAACTCGGGCACCGGGTCGTGGGCGGACTGCACGAGGCGGTCGGGGTGCTGTGGATCGACCCGCCGGCCGGGGACGACCTCGATCCCTACGCCACCGTGCTCGCCGTGGAACTGGACGGTGAGCTGGAGCTCTACCGGGGCTCGGGCCGGTTCTGAGCCCATCGGACGGAGCCCATCGGACGGAGCCCATCGGACGGAGACCGTCGAGGCGGGAGCGGGCGGGGCGGGAGCGGGCGGCCGCTCCCCGTGACAGCGGCCGTCCGCCCCGATCCCCCGTACCCCCCGCACCCGGGCGTCCCCCATGACTCCCGGGGTGGTGCTTCCCCGATCCCCCGTGCACCGGAATGAACGGTGAACCCTGTACCGCGGTGCCTCCGCGCCGGCCCACCGGGACCTCACGTTCCCCCGTAGTCCCCGGTGGGCCTTCACGGTTACACCATGGAGAGCCCGCAGCTCGCGCCGTGATACACCCCGGGCGAAAGAAATTTCCCCGGATCCGGGAACGGGATCCGGGGAACCGGCGCGGGAGCGGGGCCGGGCCGCGCAGAGGTGACGACGGGAACTGCGACAGTGGCGGTGAAGGGAGTCCGTGGCTCAGCCGGTGAAGCCCGCCGTGATGGACGTGAACTGCCAGGTGCCCTGGCTGATGCCGGAGCAGTTGCTCACCACGCCGCCGCCGGGGCAGGACCGGTCCCGGTTGACGGCCCAGTAGGCCAGCCGGGCGATGTGGTGGGTGTTGGCCCAGTCGCGGATCTGCGTCCAGATCGCCGGGGTGGTGTTCTCCTGCTGGTCGGACAGGCCGTTCATACCGGAGATGCCGATGTGGGCGTAGGCGGTGGCGTCGTCCCACCCGAAGGTGGACTTCAGCTTGGCCTTCAGCCCCTCCGTGGCGTTGACCGTGTTGCCGTACATGTCGGAGCCGCCGCCGAAGTCGAACGGCATGATGGTGAAGACGTCGATGTCGGCGCCGATCGACCTGGCCTGCTCGATGAGACGGTTGCCGTAGTACGTCGGCCCGGTGGTCGAGGTGCCGAAGGTGACGATGGTCCGCAGCCCAGGGTTGTTCGCCTTGACGGTCTTCAGGGCGGTCAGGATCCGCGCCTGCACGGCCTCGTTCTCGAACTCGTCCGTGTTCTCGATGTCCATGTCGATCGCCTTCAGACCGTAGGCGTCGACGACTTTCTGGAGCGCGGCCGCGAGGGCGCTCGCGGAGGAGCAGTTGGCGCCGAGCTTGCTGCCCTGCCAGCCGCCGAAGGAGGGCACGACGTCCCCGCCCGCCGCGCGGACCTGGTTGATGACGCTCTGGTCGACTCCGCCCGTCAGCGGACGGGTGCTGTCCCACATCGGGGTGCAGCCGCCGCCGTCCAGCATGAACGCCATCGTGAACCACTTGACGCCGGTCGCGCTCATCACCGTGGACACGTTCGGCGGATCGCCCCAGCCCTCGTACAGATAGGGCGCCGCCTGCTTGAACGAGGTCCCGCCGCTGCCCGCGTTCGTCGTGACGGACACCGCGTCGGACGCTCCGGAGACGTTCCCGGCGGCGTCGCGCGCCCGCACGGTGAAGGTGTAGGCCGTGCTCGGGGAGAGCCCGCCGACGGTGGCGGAGGTGCCGGAGACGCTCAGCACCCGCGAGGCGCCGCTGTAGACGTCGTACGCCGTGACGCCGGTGTTGTCCGAGGAGGCGCCCCAGGAGAGCGTCACGCTGGAGGAGGTCTTGCCGGTGGAGGTCAGCCCGGTCGGCGCACTGGGTGCCTGGGTGTCCTGGCCGCCACCGCCGGGGCCGTCCAGAGTGAAGTCGTCGGCGTAGTAGGTGCCCTGGGCGTACCAGCCGTGCACGTAGACGGTGGCACTGGTCTGTGCGGACCCGGTGGTGAAGGCCACCGACAGCCGGCTGTATGCCGACGGGGAGGAGGTCCAGGTGGAGGCGCCGCCGTCGACGCCGAGGTAGACGTAACTGCCCCGGACCCAACCGGAGAGCGTGTACGTCGTGTTGGGCTGGACGGGGACGGTCTGGCTGCACCGGGCGATGTCACTGGAACTCACCGCGCCCGCGAGGGCCTTGGAGCCGCCGTGCACGGGTGAGGAGACGACCCGGCCGAGGGTGCCGGTGCAGGACCAGGGGGAGAGGGAGCCGGATTCGAGACCGGGGTTGGTGAGGACGTTCGCGGCCTCGGCGGTGCCGGGCAGGGCGATGGCTCCGGCGAGTGCGAGTGCCGCGGAGCCCAGTAGGGCGAGAGCTCGACGCCAGGGGCGTCGGTGGGGTGTGGTGCGCACGCGATCTCCCTGAAGGTATGGGGGCGTTCGGGAGTGCTGAACCGCCAAAGGGGGTGCGCAACAAAGTTGGTATGGACCAATCCGCCTGTCAAGGTGAGAGACGGAATTGGTCCATACCGGTGAGGGAAATGCCGGGAGGGGCGTCCGCTAGAGCGGCAGCGCCTCCGCCGCGCCGGCGGGTGTCACCTCGACGGCCTCGGCCGAGACGGGGACGACGGCCTCGGCCTGCGCAGGAACGGCGGGCAGCAGCGGCTCGGCGCTGTCCTCGATCCGCTGGTGCGGCAGCGACACCGCACGCAGCGGCCGCGGCCCCGACACCACCGTGTAGTCCTGCCCGAGGAACGGCGGCACGACCTCGCCCGGGTCCTCGCCGAGCGCCAACTGCACGGCGGCCCAAGGGGCGTTGACCCCGCACAGCGACAGCTGGTGCAGTCCGCCGGCCGGACGCGTGTTGACGTCCATCAGCACCGGCTCGTCGCCGAACATGCGGAACTGGATGTTGGACAGGTAGTGCAGCCCGAAGCCCTCGGCGATACGCCGGGCCGGCTCCAGCCACTGCTCCTGGAGGGTGAAACCGCGCCGACGGCCGTTCTTGCTGCGGCCGATGGCCATCCGGACCCGGTTGTCGGGGCCGGTGAGGCAGTCCACCGAGACCTCCGGCTGCTCCAGACGGGGCATCACCAGCCAGTCCACGGCCTCGTCGGCCTGCCGCAGTGCCTCGACGACCATGTCCAGCTGGACGTACGGGGTCGGGAAGCCGCTGAGGTGCACGAGCGAGAAGGGGGCGCGCGTGATCACACGGAAGCCCACCCCACCCGCGCCGGAGGCCGGCTTGAAGCACGCCCGGTGTCCCGCCTCCTCCAACTCCTCGACGGCGGCGACGAGTTCGTCGGCGTTGCGGGCCCGGTACCACGGCGGCACCGGCACACCGATCGCCCGGACGGCCTCGTACGCGACGATCTTGTCCTCGAACACGGCGACGGCCTCGGGCGTGGGCGCCAGCAGGGCCGTGCCGATCGCCTCGAAGTCGGCGCGGTGCGCCACGATCGCCGCCTGCTCCAGCCGGGGCACGAACACGTCGATGCCGCGGCGCTGGCACTGGTCCAGCGCGTACTCGACGTAGGCGGCGGGGGACAGGCCCTCGGGCTCCAGGTCGGCGGTGTCGGCGGCGGCCAGCACGGGCGAGTCCGCGTCGCCGTGCGTCGCATGGATCTCGACCGCGCGGTCGCTCGGATTTCTCCGCAGCTGATCCATGAAGAACACGTTCTCCGCGTACGTGCGGTTGAGCCAGACGCGTACGCGAGAGACCATGCGAGGCCGCCTTTCAGGGGTCGCGGGCACGGCAAAGCAGGCCCGTGCCCGGGCAGGGGGATTGGAGGGTCACCAAACCGCCCTGCTGAAGGGGCATCCATGGCGGTGGTGTTGGGGCGATCATACGGCTTCCCAGCCGTGCCGCGTGCAACGCGCGTGTTACGGATTTTCTGATCTTGTTCACTCATGTCATCCTGTCCGGTAAGGAAGTGACCAATCGGTAACCGTGGGGTGCACCTGCGTGACACGAAAGGTGCGGCCTTGTTCCGTGCCCGGGAATGTGCTGTCGTGGTGACCTTCGTGGGTGGTGGACGGGAGGACACGAGGTGACGTCGAGGGCCGGTGGTGCCGGGCAGCTGCTGGCCATCAGCGATCTGCACATCGGCTATCCCGAGAACCGCGCGCTGGTCGAGCGGATGGTGCCGGAGTCGGACGAGGACTGGCTGCTGGTCGCCGGGGACGTCTCGGAGAACGTGGCCGACATCCGCTGGGCGCTGAAGACCCTCGCCGGCCGCTTCCGCAAGGTCGTCTGGGTGCCCGGCAACCACGAGCTGTGGACCCACCCCTCCGACCCCGTCACCCTGCGCGGCGTCGCCCGCTACGAGCATCTCGTGGGCCTGTGCCGGGACTTGGGCGTCCTCACCCCCGAGGATCCCTACCCCGTGTGGGAGGGCCCGGGCGGCCCCGTGGTGGTGGCGCCGCTGTTCCTGTTGTACGACTACTCCCTCCTGCCGGCCGGCTGCGCGACCAAGGCGGAGGGACTCGCGTACGCGGAGGGGACCGGCATCGTCTGCAACGACGAGTACCTGCTGCACCCCGATCCCTATCCGAGCCGCGAGGCCTGGTGCCGGGCCCGGGTCGCCGAGACCGAACGCAGACTCGCCGAACTGCCGGCCGATCTCCCAGTCGTCCCCGTCAACCACTACCCGCTGCACCACCACCCGATGGACGTGCTCTGGCACCCGGAGTTCGCCATGTGGTGCGGCACCCGGCTGACCGCCGACTGGCACCGCCGCTTCCGGGTGGCGACCATGGTCTTCGGCCATCTCCACATCCCGCGCACCACCTGGCACGAGGGCGTCCGCTTCGAGGAGGTCTCGGTGGGCTACCCGCGCGAGTGGCGGCAGCGCGTCCAGCCGCCCGGCCGGCTGCGCCGCATCCTGCCCGCACCCGCCGAGGACACGATCCTGACACGGCGCCAGACGCCCGCGGAGAGCGAGGACCGGTGATCGAGGAACTGCTTCCGGAGTCCGTGGTGGCCGTCGAGGCCTTCGGGGAGGAGGGCGTACGGGAGTTCGGGGACGCGCCGCTGTACCCCGAGGAGGAGGCGCTGGTGGCGCGCGCGGTCCCCAAGCGGCGCCGCGAGTTCACCGTCGTACGCTCCTGTGCCCGGCGCGCGATGGAGAAGCTCGGGGTGCCTCCGCAGCCGGTGCTGCCCGGCGAGCGCGGCGCGCCGCAGTGGCCGGACGGCCTCACCGGCAGCATGACCCACTGCGCGGGCTACTGCGCCGCCGCCCTGGTCCGGGCCGCAGACCTGGCCTCCCTCGGGCTGGACGCCGAGCCCCACGAGGCGCTCCCGGAGGGGGTGCTGAAGGCCGTCGCCCTGCCCGCCGAACAGGAGCGGCTCGCACGGCTGGACGCCCTGCGGCCCGAGGTGCACTGGGACCGGCTGCTGTTCAGCGCCAAGGAATCCGTCTACAAGGCGTGGTTCCCCCTCACCCGTAAGTGGCTGGACTTCAGCGAGGCCGACATCGACGTCTCGGCCGGGACGGACGGGGAGGGGCGCGGGACCTTCCGCGCCCGGCTGCTGGTGCCCGGACCGGTGCTCGGCGGTCACCGGGTCGGGCACTTCGACGGCTCCTGGACCGTCCGCAGGGGGCTGGTGGCCACGGCGGTCGTCGTCCACCACCGCTGAGGAGCCCGGACCGCGGCCCCGTCAGGGGGCCGGGCACCAGCTTCGCAGCAGCCGGAAGAACTCCTCCTCGTTGCCCATGAGTCCCGCTTCCGCCAGCGCCCGCTCCGCCTCCGCCAGCACGGCGGGCGGGACCACCGGGGGCTGCCGGACGGGCGGCGGGCCGAAGGCGCCGCCCCGCTCGCCGCCGAAGTCCTCGCCGAAGGCGGCCCGGACGGTGTGCAGCAGCCGCAGATAGGCCTGGACGGCGGTGCGCTCGCGGTCGGTCAGTACGGCAGTGGGCATCGGTCGGCTCTCCCCGTGTCGGCGTCGTCTCCTTGCCGCCGGGGCGGCACGGACGCCGCCCTGCGACGGCGCACCCCCCAGCTTGCCGCCCACCACTGACAATCCGGTCGCGCCGCCCGCCGGTTCGCCCGCTTAGCGGAGGTGAAACCTGTGCGAAAACCCCCCGGCCCAAACGCTCCCTACGCTGGGAGGAAGCGGTGCCGAACAGGGAGGAGGACGGGTGTTCGACGTCTTGGCGCGGCGCCCGGCGCGCGCCGCCGGACCGCGCCCCGCGGGCGAGGGGGAGCCGGCCCTGGAGTACCGGGTCGTGCACGGTCACCGGCGGGCCTTCCGCCGGGCCGGACAGGGCCCCGCGCTGGTCCTCGTCCATGGCATCGGCGACTCCTCGGCGACCTGGGCCGAGCTGATCCCCGCTCTGGCCCGCACCCACACCGTCGTCGCCCCCGACCTCCTCGGCCACGGCGCCTCCGACAAGCCGCGCGCCGACTACTCGGTCGCCGCGTACGCCAACGGACTGCGCGACCTGCTGACCACGCTCGGCATCGAGTCGGCGACCCTGGTGGGCCACTCGCTCGGCGGGGGAGTGGCGATGCAGTTCGCCTACCAGTTCCCCGAGCGCACGGAACGGCTCGTCCTCGTCAGCGCCGGCGGAGTGGGCCGTGAGGTCACCCCCGCGCTGCGGCTGGTCTCCCTGCCCGGCGCCCCTCTCGCGCTGTCCGCGCTGCGGTTGCCCGGCATGCGGCTGCACGTCGGGCTGGCGGCGCGGCTGTTGCAGCTGCTCGACACCGATCTCGGGCAGGACGCGCCCGACTTGCTCCATCTGGTCGACGCGCTGCCGGACACCACCTCGCGTGACGCCTTCGTCCGCACGCTGCGGGCCGTCGTCGACTGGCGCGGGCAGGTGGTGACCATGCTCGACCGCTGCTATCTGACCGCCGGGATGCCGACCCTGCTGCTGTGGGGCGACCGGGACAGCGTGGTGCCGGTCCGGCACGCGCACCGCGCCCACGAGGCGATGCCGGGCAGCCGGCTGGAGATCTTCGAGGGCGCCGGACACTTCCCGTTCCACACCGACCCGGCCCGGTTCCTCGCCCTGGTCGAGGAGTTCACCCGCACCACCGCCCCGGCCGACTGGAGCCGCGACCACTGGCGGCGGCTCCTGCGCGAGGGCCGCCCCCGGCCCCGCCCGGATGTGCCGGACGCGGCCGTGCGCGAACTCCGTGAGGCGAGCCGTCGCAGCGCGACCTGAGGGGCGCGCGCGGAGGTCAGCTCTTCGGTCCCAGGTAGCCGAGTGAGGTCTCGATGCGGCCCGCCAGGTCGTCCCGGCCGCGGCCGCGCGGTGACGAACCGGCCAGCCAGGCACGGCACTTGCTGGCGAGGAGCAGGCCGAAGTTCTCGGCGTCCTTCTCGTCGGAGAGGTCGAAGCGGGTGCGTGCGGCGACCCGGCGGACCGTGGCCTGCAGGTCGGCCCCGTCGGTGAGTAAACGCGCCGCGACCGAGGCGCCCTCGACGTGGTGGCCGCAGTGGCCGGCGTTCATGTGCCACAGTTCGTGCCCGAGGATCACCAACTGGTGGTCGGGCGCGGTGCGTTCCTCGATGACGACGAGGTCCTGGTCGGCCATGTCGACCCACAGCCCGCTCGCCGTGTCGGTCGGGAAGGCCGCCATGCGGAAGTGGACGGGCCGGCCGCGGCGTCTGCTCATCCCGTCGCACAGCGCGCTGTACAGGTCGGCCGGCGCGGCGGGCGCCGGCAGGGTCAGTTCGGAGACGAGTCCGCCGCACAGACGGCGCATTTCCCTGGCGATGCCCACTGTTCTCCCCCGGATCACGACTCGGGCCGCTTCACGCTCTCCAGGAGCATGTCCAGCCACTCCGCGACCTTGTCCCGGTGCTGGTCGGTGGGCAGCTGGGCCGCCCGCCAGGCGATCCCGCGCACGCCGTGGTCCTGGAGCAGCCGCTCCAACGGGTCCTCGGCGGCCGCGGCCGCCTCCCGCGCGGCGAGTTTCTGCAGCAGCTCCTGCTCGGTGTGCTGCAGGGCGCCCGCGAGGGCCTCGGGGTCCTCGGCGGTCAGGAAGCCTGCGTGCACCCGGAAGAACCGCTGGATGGCGTCGCAGTGTTCCATCGTGGGACGGCGGTCGCCGTTGATCAGGGCGCCCGCCTGCTGCCGTGACATGCCGGCGCCGTCGGCGATCTCCTGCTGGGTGTACTTGCGGCCGTTGGGCTTGAGCCGGGTGCGGCGCAGCAGGTCCAGGCGCTGCAGGAAGCGGGCCTGGACATCGGGCTCGCCCGCCGGGCGGCCGCTCAGCAGCGCCTTGACGACGGACTCGGGGACACCGGAGGCCACGGACAGCCGCCCGGTGTCGAAGACCTCCGTGTGCGGCACACCGAGCCGGTCGGCGGTCACGGCGACACGGGCGACGACGGCCGACAGCAGTACCGTCGCCGTGGCGCCCGGAACCTCGAAGCCATCCGACACCGACAGGTCTCCTACGTCTCTCACGTCGCTCACACCGGCACAGGCCCACCGCACAGGCGATCGCCGTGAACTGCGTGGAGAGTAGCCGGTCTTTCGAACTCACATCCAGCTCTCGCCACAACTGTGGCCAATTTCAGCCGTCCATGAGCAGGTGATGCCACGATAGTGGACACGGCGTGAGCGGGGGACGAGACGGGGGACACCTGACAGAGGGGCACCCGCTCGATGACGGACGGCCTGGGAACGGGCCTCTCACAGGTCCAGGACCAGCCTCTTGCCGGCGCACCGCGACACGCAGATCATCATCGTCTCGCCGGCCTCCCGCTCCTCGGCCGAGAGCACCGAGTCCCGGTGGTCCGGCGTACCCTCCAGCACGTCCGTCTCACACGTGCCGCAGGTGCCCTCGGCGCAGGAGTACAGCACCTCGACACCGGCGGCGCGCACGGTGTCGAGGACGGACACGCCGGGCGCGACGGTGAGCGTACGGCCGCTCCGCGCCAGCTCCACCTCGAACCCGGTGTCCTCGCCCGCCTGTTGCTCCTTGGGCTGGAACCGTTCGAGATGCAGCGCCCCGGCCGGGCAGCGTGCCTCCACCGCGTCCAGCAGCGGCCCCGGACCGCAGCAGTACACCAGCGTCCCCTCGGGCAGCCCGTCCAGCACCGACCCGAGGTCGAGCAGCCCGGTCTCGTCCTGCGGGGCGACGGTCACCCGGTCGCCGTAGCGCGCCAACTCCCCGGTGAACGCCATCGAGTCACGACTGCGGCCGCCGTACAGCAGGGTCCACTCGGCGCCGGCCGCCTCGGCCGCCGCCACCATCGGCAGGACCGGGGTGATGCCGATGCCGCCCGCGATGAAACGGTAGCGGGGGGCCGGACGCAGGGCGAAATGGTTGCGCGGGCCGCGCACCCGCACCTTGTCGCCCTGCCCCAACTGCTCGTGCACATGGGCGGAACCGCCCCGTCCGGCCGGCTCCCGCAGGACCGCCACCCGCCACGACATGACGTCCGCCGGGTCGCCGCACAGCGAGTACTGGCGCTCCAGACCCGGGCCGAGGACCAGGTCGACGTGGGCGCCGGGCTCCCAGGCCGGGAGCGCCGCGCCGAGCGGGTGGCGCAGGGTGAGGGCGAGCACCCCGTCGGCGGCCGACTCCCGCCGCTCGACGACGAGTTCGGCCTCGTACACGTCGGTCATGATGCGTTTCCTCGCGGCTCGTGTCCTTCGGGGTGGCCGAGCATCCACTCCCACATCCCGACCGGGTCCTGGGCGGAGTGCTCGGCGCCGCAGTGGCAGGTGCCGTGCAGCACATCGGTGCCCGGCAGCCAGTCGATGCGGTAGATCTCGCCGGTGGGGCCGGTGCTCACAGGGCCCTCTCCACCGGCTTGTCGCCCTCCTCGACCAGCCGGGCGAGGATCCGGCGGGCCGCCAGACCGCCGGTGTCGATGTTGATGCTCAGCTCCTGGTAGCCCGCGCGCTCCGAACTCAGCGTCCGCTGCAGGAGGTTGAGCGCGTCGACGTCCTGCATGACCACGGTGTGGTTGTTGGTCCGCAGGAACTCGGTGACCTCGTCGTCGTCCGTCGCCCAGTCCCGGGAGACCATCCAGAAGTCGTACACCTTGCCGTCGGCGGACGGTGTGATGGCGTACGTGATCTCGGTGTGGAAGCCGCCCGGGTCGGTGCCGTCGGCCTCCGGCAGCACGCCCACCGGCGCGATCCGGCTGTGCAGCAGGTACAGGCAGGGGGCGTGGTACTCGATGTCCTGCCAGCGGGTGATCCGGCCCTCGATGCCGGTGGAACGGGCGTAGAACGGGGGGCACTCGGCGTCGGCCATGTGCCGGCTGACCCGGACGATGCCCGCGCCTTCGTCGACCTCGGTGGTGATCGGCGTCTCGGCGACCTCGGGGGTGCCGATGTAGCCGCCGTGCAGATACGTCTCGTGCGAGAGGTCGAGCAGGTTGTCGACGAGGAGGCCGTAATCGGCGTCGATGGGCTCCATGCCGCGCACGGTGGTCCAGCCGGGGGAGTCGAGGTGCCGGGCGCGCGGGATCGTCAGCGGGTCGGCCAGCGCCGGGTCGCCGATCCACACCCACACCAGCGCGTCCTGCTCGACGACCGGGTACGACGCGACCCGGGCGGTGCGCGGGACGCGCTTCTGGCCCGGCACGTACACGCAGGTGCCGCTCGTGTCGTACGTGAAGCCGTGGTAGCCGCACACCACCCGGTCGCCGTCGAGGCGGCTCGGCTTCTCGTGGAGCGGGAAGCGGCGGTGCACACAGCGGTCGGCCAGCGCGACCGGGGTCCCCTCCGCCTCCGTCCGGTAGAACACGAGGGGCTCACCGAGGATGGTCCGGCCGAGCAGCTCCTCGCGCCCGACCTCGTGGCTGTAGGCGGCGACGTACCACTGGTTCCTGGCAAAAGCGGTGATGTGCGGCATGGCAGTACCCGTCCCTGTCGGCGGGGCGTCCTCGCCCCGCGTGCCGTGGTTGGGATTAGGGTCGTGAGGCTTGCATCGGCTCGGCAAGACGGCTTCCGTCAGGCGGAAGAACTTCTGTAACGAGGCTGGTCAGAGCCTTGTGCTGTCAACCTCTGGTCGCCAGGGTGGAGTGCCGCGTGGTGCGGCCATCCGGTTCGCGCTCGGGGGAGCCGGAGGCGGCGACGGCGAGTGCGGCTACTCACAGCGTGGCGTTAATCGCCCAATAATGTCCACTTGATTTCCATTGTGATGCTCCTCTGTCGGTGGACGCTCGGTATACCGGCAAGAATCGGCATCACTGCAGGTCAATTACTGTTCGTTTGGGAGTCTGGGGCCCTCGGGTCGAATCCGGGTCGACGGATGGGGGTGGCGCGGCGAGCGGTCTGGCCGATGAGCCGCTGAAGAGGCACTGAGTGGCGGTGGTCGGCTATCAGGGGTGGGGGCTGACCAGCAGATTCTTCGCTGCTGGTTGCGATCGCCCTTCGTGATCATGTCCTGCGGAAATATCTTCAGGCGGGACGGCTGATGCGAGACGCCGCGGGATTGACGGTTCCTGGCCGAAACCGACCTGCCGAGCGTTTCAGGGGCCGTCCAGGAGCCGCACGGTGGTCGGGCCACGTGGCAGAGGCCCCGCTGCCTCGCGCGGCAGCCAGCGCTCTCGCAACATCCGGTACACCACCGGAACCGCCATTTCTCGGCGCCGACATCAGTACAGCCTCGGTCGGCTCGCCGTCACCAACGCCGAACTGGAGATGGTGTCCCGCCAAGTGGTGTAGGGATCCGGACCATTTCGCTCCGGCGACCGCCTCTGCGGCAAGCACCGTCGAGGACCCTCGGGTGGTGTCAATGCTGTTCCCTGCCGCCGGAGCGGCCTCTGCCCGGACGTCGGTCCTGTCAGTGCTCGCGACCTGCGGAGTCGTGAACTCCACATCACTACACCACTTCGCGGGACGCGACCGCCGCTGCCCGCCCTCGCCGCTCGCAGACCGTCCCGGTCGGGTGTCCTGCCACTCGTAGGCCATACGCGATCCGCTACGGCCTGCCCCCGATCCAGCTGCGGCTGATCCTTCCACAGACGCTCGACGGGCCGTCCGGAAGCACAGCTACCAGCCTCATCTGCGAGGTCTCCGACGCCAGCAGCACCGCCCCCCACTTGCGCCGTGCCCGATTCTTCGACGAAGGCGGCCGTGGACTGCTGCTCGTCGCCCAGCTCACCCAGCGCTGGGGGACCCGGCACAGTTCGTACGGCAAGACCATCTGGGCGGAACAGGAGCTGTCCACAAGCTGACTCAGGCCGTGGGGGCGTCAGGCCAGCGCCCACTCCCCGAGCCAGTGCGCGGCCAGGAGTGCGGCGCGGACGTTGAAGTCGTCTTCGAGGCTCCGGGCTCCTCCCGGCAGCAGTTCCGTCGCCTGTTGCACCCGGTACTGGATCGAGTTGCGGTGCAGGTTCATCGCCTCTGCCGTGGCAGCGTGGCTGCGGTGATGGGTGAGGAACGCCCGGAGCGTCTCGCGCAGCATGGCATTGCGCGTGCTGATTTCCGCCAGGTCTCCCAGCGCCGTGGCCGTGAAGTCCCGGACGGCCTCCACGTCACCGGCCATGAGGGCAACCGGTGCGATGTCGTCGTAGCGCACCCACTGTGGCTCTACGGGACGGCGGGCCGTGGCTCCCTTCAGCTCGGACTGGCCGAGGCGCATGACAGTGATCTCCTTGACCCGGGCGGCCTGGCGCGCCGAGGCGCGAAAGCCGGCCAGATCGGTGCCCGGCCGTCCGATGGCCACGTGGAGAGGCGTCTCCGCCGGAGGTGCCAGGGCACCGAGTGTGACGTCGGCTCCCTCGGGCAGTGCGAGCCACAGCCGTGCCTCACGCTCGTCGGTGGGGACGACCAGAAAGGCGCGGGCGCGGAGTACGGAGACCAGGTGTGCACGGGCTTCCTCGACGGCGGGGACCAGGTCGAACGACGTCATTCTTCCGGCCGGCCACAGCACGCAGGCAAGGTGGACCGCGTCCAGGGGGTAGCGCAGTGCCCGTTCGGCCGCGCCGCGGTCGGCTGGGCCGCCGCCGAGCAGTTCGTTGACCCACTGCTGACGGACCCCGCTTCGGCTGGCCACCCACCGGTCGCGTTCGAGCTCATAGGCGCGGCCCACCTGTTCGGTGACCTGGTCGATGAACTCCGCCGACCGCTGGACCACCGCGACGAGCGCGGGGACTCGCTGTTCGGCGGGGAGGTCGTCCAGGACAGTGAAGGCGAGGTCCAGGACCTGGGAGTGGCCCATGCGGTAGGCCCGCAGCAGTGCGGAGAGGGAGACGTCGCGCTGGGCCAGGATGCGCGCGTAGGCCAGTGCCGCGGTCGGGGCCTCCACATACGCGACGTCGATGCCCTGGCGCAGGAAGTTCAGTCCGGCTACGACGTTCTCGGTGATGCTGGCCTCGAGCAGGGACCGCGCGGCGGCGTCGTGCTGGAGCACGCTGATCTGGTCACGCGTCATCTGCATGATGCCTGCGATGAGGCTGTCACGCGCTTCCCACAGGCGGTCCGCGACCCGGGCGACCAGCACTTGTTCTGCGGCCATACCTCACATGCTAGGACGCGGCCCCGGCAGCGTGTTCATGCCCGGAGCACGAAAAGTCGCACGTGTCTCGTGGCGCGGACCCGTGGCTGTCGTCACACCGGAGGGTCTACCTTCGCCTGAGCTTCGCTGATCAAATCACCCTCAAGGGACAAATGCCCATGAATCTGAGCCGTCTGCCTGCCGTGCGCCGCGCACAAGACCCGGATGCCCCGGCCGTCGGCGACGACGCCAACGGCCGCCTTTCCAACGCCGCCTTCGACGACCTGATCGACGACTACGCCCGTCACTTCGCCGGCCGGGGTGTGGGCCGGGGCGATGTCGTCGCCGTCAAGCTGCCCAACCGGGCCGAGCTCGTGGTCGCGATGTTCGCCGCCTGGCGCGTGGGAGCGGCGCTCACCCCGGTCAACCCGGCGCTGACGGCCGTGGAGACGGGCTACCAGCTCAAGGACTCGCGGGCGAAGCTCGTCATCGTCGAGGCGACGGCACCCCACGGCGAGCTGCCCGACTCCGCCGCCGTGCTCACCCTCGACGAACTCGCCGGGCGGGCTCCTGATGCCGACCTGCCGAGTACTCCCGCGGACCTGGACGCCGGCCTGGACGACCTCGCCCTGGTCGTCTACACCAGCGGCACGACAGGGCGTCCCAAGGGCGTCGAGCTCACGCACGGCAACATCGACGCGATGACGGCGGCCATGGTCGAGTCGATGAAGCTGACCGCCGACGACCACAGTCTGCTGATCCTGCCCCTGTTCCATGTCAACGGCATTATCGTCAGCGTCCTGTCGCCGCTGCGCGCCGGGGGCCGGGCCACCATCGTCGGGCGGTTCAGCGCCAGAAACTTCTTCGCGGCGGTGGAGGCGGCCCGCCCCACGTACTTCTCCGCGGTCCCGGCGATCTACGCGATGCTGGCGAACCTGCCGCCCGAGGTGCGGCCCGACACGTCCTCGCTGCGGGTCGTCATCTGTGGCGCCGCGCCGATGCCTCCGCAGCTCATCAAGGCGGTCGAACAGCGCTACGGGGTGAAACTCGTCGAGGGCTACGGCCTGTCCGAGGCGAGCTGCGCTTCGACGGCCAACCCGGTCGACGGCGTGCGCAAGCCCGGCACGGTCGGACTCCCATTGCCCGGCCAGAGCGTGGCGATCATGGGCAGGGACGGCCGGCTGGTCACCGACGGCGGTGTCGGCGAAGTCGTCATCTCCGGCTCCACGGTCATGCGCGGTTACCTGGGACGGCCCGAGGAGACCGCGAAGACCATCCGGGACGGCTGGCTGCACACCGGGGACATCGGCCGACTCGACGAGGACGGCTACCTGGTCCTCGTCGACCGGGTGAAGGACATGATCATCCGGGGTGGGGAGAACATCTACCCCAAGGAGATCGAGACCGTCCTGCACGACCACCCCGGAGTGTTGGAGGCCGCCGTGGTGGGGCGTCCGGACGAGGTGATGGGCGAGATCCCGGTCGCCTTCGTCTCGGTCCGTGAGGGCGCCGGACCCTCCGTTGCCGAGGTCGGGGAGTTCCTCGCCGCCCGGCTGGCCCCCTGCAAGATCCCGGACGAGATCGTCATCGTCCCCGAGGTGCCCAAGAACCCCGTGGGCAAGATCGACAAGCCGGCTCTGCGCCGCCGCCTTTCGGAGCGCCAGCTGAGCCGCGCAGCGGCCCTTCGACACAACATGTGAGGTTCTCGTGGGATTCACCGAACCCGACCTGCCGAGCGTGGACGCCGGCCTCTTCCGCACCATGCCGCGCGGCGAGCGGCTGAAGGTGCTCACCCGGCACTGGGTCGAGCACGGCTTCGGCGTCCCGTCCGCGGTTTACCTGTTCTATGTGGCCAAGTGCCTGCTGTACGCGGCCGGTGCCGCGTACGTCATCTCACTCACGCCCGGCATCGGATCTCTCGCCGACCTCTCCTCCTGGTGGTCCGACCCGATCTTCTACCAGAAGCTCGTGGTCTTCACCCTCCTGTGGGAGGTGATCGGCCTGGGCTGCGGGTCCGGCCCGCTCACCGCACGCTTCAACCCCCCGATCGGCTCGATCCTGTACTGGCTCCGGCCGAACACCATCCGGCTCCCACCGTGGCCGGACAAGGTGCCGCTGACGCGCGGCGACCGTCGTACCGGAGCCGATGTCCTGCTGTACGCCGCCGTGCTCGTCTCGGGTGTATGGCTGCTCAGCCGGCCCGGTGACGGCAGCGCCGTCGAGGGCTTCGGCCATGTCGGTCTGCTCGACCCGCTGGCGGCGGTCCCGCTCATCGCCTGCCTGGCGGTGCTGGGACTGCGCGACAAGACCGTCTTCCTCGCGGCCCGCGGCGAGCAGTACTGGCTGTCGCTGCTGATCTTCTTCTTCCCCTACAGCGACATGTTCATCGGGTTCAAGCTCGTGATGCTGGCGATCTGGTGGGGCGCGGCGACCTCCAAGCTCAACCACCACTTCCCCTACGTGGTGGCGACGATGATGAGCAACTCGCCCGTTCTGCGCTCGCGCCGCGCCAAGCGGCTCCTGTACCGCGACCCGCCGCACGACCTGCGTCCCTCGCGCGTGCCGTTCCTGCTCGCCCATGCCGGTACGGCGACCGAGTACCTTGTTCCCCTCTACCTGGTCTTCTTCGCCGACGGCGGCCTCGGGAGCTGGGTGGCCCTGATCTACATGGCGGTCTTCCACCTCAACATCCTGTCCACCGTGCCGATGGGAGTGCCGCTGGAGTGGAACATCCTCTTCATCTTCTCGCTGTTCTACCTTTTCGGCGCCCACACCGACGTCACCGTGTGGCAGCTGGACTCCCCGTGGCTGCTCGCCGTCCTCCTGCCGAGCCTGCTGTTCGTGCCCCTGCTCGGCAACATGCGACCCGACCTGGTGTCGTTCCTGCCGGCCATGCGCTACTACGCCGGCAACTGGGCGACCAGCACCTGGATCTTCACCGGCGACGCTCTCGACCGCCTGGAGGCAGGACTCACCACGGCCTGCCGGCTTCCCAGCCGCCAGCTGGAGCGCCTCTACGACGCCGACACCGCTCTGATCATGGGGCAGAAGACGCCGGCCTGGAGGTCCATGCATTCCCACGGCCGCGCCCACAACGGACTCGTCGACCGCGTCACCGACGGCCAGGCCGACACGGTCGCCGTGGACGGGGAGCTCATCGCCGGCTTCGCGATCGGCTGGAACTTCGGCGAAGGCCACTTCCACGGTGCCCAGTTGCTCCGCGCCGTGCAGGCCCGGTGCGGTTTTGCACCCGGTGAGGTGAGGCTGATCGCCCTGGAGGGCCAGCCCCTCCACCGGCAGACCCAGGCCTACGAGGTCCACGACGCCGCCCTCGGCCTGCTCGAGAAGGGGCAGGTGAAGGTGCGCGACATGCTGGACCGCCAGCCCTGGCCCACCGACGGCCCGCGCTACCCCGTCCACGACGTGGAGTCCTTCGGCCCGCTCTGTCCGACGCCCAGTGCTCTGCCGCCCGCGGTGACGGGGAAGTCCGGCACCGGCGACCTGTCCGCGGACCCGGCGTCATGACGACGGCCGTCGTCGTCGGCGGCGGGCCCAACGGGCTCGCCGCCGCGGCCCTGCTCGCCAAGGCCGGAGTGAAGGTCACCGTCCTGGAAGCCGCGGCGGAAGCCGGGGGCGGCACCCGCAGCCACGAGGCGCTGTTGCCCGGGCTGGTGCACGACCACTGCTCGGCCATCCATCCCATGGCGGTCACCTCACCGGCTCTGCGGTCGCTGGACCTCGAACGTCACGGGCTGCGGTGGCGGCTGCCGGAGATCGACTGCGTGCACCCCCTGGATGACGGATCGGCAGGGGTGCTCCTGCGCTCCGTGGCCGAGACAGCACGCCTGCTCGGCGCCGACCACGACCGCTACCTCGCCCTCCTTCAACCGTCGGTGCGCCGCTGGGATGCGCTCGCCGCTGACGTGATGGGGCCCCTGCTGAAAGTCCCGGCACACCCGCTGCTGCTCGCACGGTTCGGTCTGCCGACGCTCCTGCCGGCCACCGTCCTGGCCCGTGTCTTCCGAACCCCCCAGGCCCGCGCCCTGTGGGCCGGAGTCGCGGCACACGCCTACCGCCCGCTGTCCCTCCCGCTCAGCTCGGCGGTGGGCCTGGGGATCCTCACCGCCGGCCACGCCGCCGGGTGGGCCGTCGCCGAGGGAGGCTCGCGCAGTATCGCCCTCAGCATGGAGAAGGTGCTGCGCGAACACGGCGGCAAGGTCGAGACCGGCGTACGCGTCACGCACGTCACCCAGATCCCGCCCGCCGACGTGACCCTCCTCGATCTCGACCCCGGCCAGGTGGCGCGCATCTACGGCGACCGTCTCCCGGCCCGCGTGCGCGCCACTTACGGGCGGTATCGCCGTGGCCCCGCCGCGTTCAAGATCGACCTGGCCGTGGCGGGCGGTGTGCCCTGGAGGAACATCCACGCGCGCAGCGCCGGGACCGTGCACCTCGGCGGTCCTCTGGAGGAGGTCGCGCAGTCGGAGAGGGATGTGGCGGCTGGGAGGATGCCGGAGCGCCCGTTCGTTCTCGTGGGTCAGCAGTATCTGGCCGATCCGTCGCGGTCGGTCGGCGATGTACACCCGGTCTGGGCCTACGCCCACGTTCCCCATGGCTATGACGGCGACGCCACCGAGGCGATCCTGAGCCAGCTGGAGAGATTCGCCCCCGGCACCCGCGAGCGCGTCGTCGGCCTGCACGCCACAGGGCCCGCCGACTTCGCGGCCGCCAACCCCAATTTCGCGGGCGGCGACATCCTCACCGGCGCGGAGACCATCCCTCGGCTCGTGCTCGGCGCCCGCCTCGCACGCGACCCGTACGCCACCGGCCTGCCCGGAGTGTTCCTGTGCTCGGCCGCCACCCCGCCGGGCCCCGGAGCGCACGGCATGTGCGGTGCCGGGGCCGCACGCTCCGCACTGAGGCACCTCGGCGTCCGGCAGGCCGACCTTTGCTGATCCGGGTCGGTCCCAGGCGTTACGGGCGGGAGGCCCGTCAGGCGAGGTCGGGCAGTGGTCGCTGCCCGACCTCGCCGTCGTCGTCCGGTGGGATGCCGAACATGCCCCACGCCGGCAGCCGGCCGTGGTGGGACCGCCATCGGCATCGGGACGGGCGAACCCGAACCCCGGCAGAGGCAGCAGACCTCCTGGAGTGTCGAGGACATGGCCAAGGAGGGCGGAGGATCCGCCCACGAGGTGCGGACATGGATCGCCGCCCACGCCTCCCTCGCGGCCACCGGCCCCTACGAGATGACCTCCCGCTCGCAACTTCGTCTCTCACCGAATGAGAGTGCCGTCGCGCCTCCTGCCGGCCCGCGCGCATCCTTCCGGGAACCCGACGACAGGAGGCGACGACGTGGACGTGACTCTGGAGATCTCCGCCAAGGAGATCGTGGCCGAAGGCGTGGCCGCGCTGACGCTCGTCCACCCGGCGGGTGCCCGGCTGCCCGACTGGACTCCCGGCTCCCACATCGAACTCGTGCTGCCCGAGGGGACGGTCCGGCACTACTCGCTGTGCGGGAACCGGTGGGACCCGTACAGCTACCGCATCGCGGTCCTGCGTGAGCCGCACGGCCGCGGTGGATCAGGCGCTCCCACGCCTGGTCGGGGGCTTGCGCGAACACCGCGTCGATGCGTGGTCCGGCCAGCGAGAACTGGGACTTCGGGACGGCGAGGACGTAGCCGACGCCGGATATTTCCAGCATCCGGCGGAAGCGGTTGTCCTGTCCGTGGGCGGCGTCTGCGGTCACCCAGGCGACCGGCAGCGGCGAGGACAGTGCCCTGCGGCCCATCGTCGCCGCGAGGGTGTTCTTGGTGGCGAACACCCGCTCGTCGGAGACCTTCGCCGCGCTGCAGAGGCCACGGTCGTCGGTCCGGGACTTGGGCAGGTACAGCACCCGGTCCACCAGAGCGCGGCCGGCGGAGGTGGTGTGCCCTTCTTCAGGAACCCGGTGTCGTCCACGATCAGTACCCCGTCGGGACGGCCGAGCCGTTCGGCGACGAAGACCTGCAGGTCGTCGCGGATCCCGTCGGGAGTCCCAGCGGGCGCGACCGAGCAGGTGCTGCAGCCCGTTGGGCGTTGAGTGGCCAGCGCTTTCGGCCAGTTGCCAGCTGATTCTGCGGGCCATCGGCGCGAGCGGTCCGCGCACTTCGAGGGGCGGGCAGGCAGAAACCGCCCGTGACAACTGCCCGCCCGCTACACTCCCACCGCTCGACGTTCCCCCAGGGCAAGCCACGAAGTACTGCTTGACGATGTCGCTTCCACTCCGGCAATAGGACGTCCGTCGGACGGAAACTCCCTGGTCAGCCGCTTGCTGCCTGCCACGTGGTGGTCAGTTCGCTTCACCGCTCCGGTCGAGACCGGGAGAGGTGCAGGCTGTGCATCAGCGGCGGAAAGCCTCCCCCGACCGCGACCTTCCGCAGGAACCTCAGACCTGCCCAGACCTGCGACGGCGTGCGCTTGGCCCGGCACAGCCGCGGGAGCGTCAGCCCCGCCGGCCGCGTCCCCGAAGAGCCTTGCGTACCGCCTGGCCGTGGATGTGGGCGGGCAGACCCGCCCCATGGCTCCTGGCCCCGCAGCGGCTGGGCGAGCTGTTCTTCGAGATCGACCTGTCCGGTCGCGGCTGCGACACGGCTTCTCAGCCGGGGGTCGCCGCGTGCGCGCACTGACGGAGCCGGTCGCGGCCGACTCGCGGCCCCGACCGGCTCCGTCATCCGTTCACCGGTGCTCAGCCGACTTTGGTCGCGGTCCACCACTGGGTGGGGCCGGTGCCCTTGGTCCACTGGATGACCGGGTTGCCTTCAAGGGTGGTGTTGGCGTTGTCCAGCGCCTTGCCGCTGGCCCGGTTGACGAGCTGGTACCCGCCGTTGCCGAGCGAGGTGATGGCCCACTGCTGCTGCCACTGCCAGCTGCTGTTGTCGGTCCGCTGCACCACAATTGACTGGTCGGAGGTGCTGTTGTTGTTGTCGAGCGCCTTGCTGCTGCGGACGGAGACCAGCTTGTAGTAGCCGTGGCTCAGGTCGGTGACCGTCCACTGCTGCGTGGGGCCGCCATTGGGCGTCCACTGGACGCACTGGTTGCCCTCGGTGGTGGCGTTGGCGTTGTCGAGGGCCTTGCCGCTCTGGGCGCAGACGAACGTGTAGACGCCGCCCGCGAGGACGGCCGGCATGCCGGTGACCTCCACGCATACCACGGAGTCGTTCGCGTTGGGCGCGGTGGTGGGCAACTGGACATTGATCTGGCCGCCGCTGACCCAGTAGTTCAGCGAGACGGAGGGGTTGTTCATCAGATAGACGCGATTGATCGTGTTGTACACCGCAGGTATCTGCAGGGTGCCGTTCGTGGGCCAGGTGAAGACGTGGGCGAACAGCTTGCCGCTCTTCTTGGTGATCTTGCCCCAGGACGGCTCGGTGGCGAAGGGGCTGCCGCTGGTGCCGTGGACGCTGTCGGAGTAGATCGCCATCCAGGAGGCCAGGTCGTTGAGGATGTTCACCGAGCCCTGTGTGACGTGGCCGTCGTTCGCGGTGCCATCGGCGTTGAAGCCGCCGTCGGGGCCGATGTTCAGCAGGTAGTTGCCGTCCCGGGAGACGCAGGTGACCATCTCCTGGATGAAGTACTGGGACGACTTGTAGAGGGTTTCCTTGTCCTTGTTGTAGCCCCATGCGTTGTTCATGGTGGCGCAGTACTCCCACTGCCGGTCCATCGGCGCGCTGGGGAAGCCGAACTCCGCGACCGCGTAGTCGCCCAGGCCGCAGTCACGCTTGACGCGTTCGTTGACGATGACGTTCGGCCAGGTCTGGGTCAGCCAGTTGTACAGGCTCTGGCCGTCGGTCTGGGTCCACCAGTCGGTGAGGGTGGGCGTGGAGGGGTTGCCGCACCAGTCGCCGTCGAACCACAGCAGGGCCGGGTTGTAGGCGTTCATCAGCTCTGTCAGCTGCGCCTTCATGTCGTTGATGTAGTTGGTGCGGGCGGTCATCGACGACATGGTGGAGAAGTGGCTGTCGATGGTCTGCGAGGGGTGGTTCCAGTCGATGATCGAGTAGTAGAGGCAGAACTTGATGCCCCGGGCGTCGCACGCGGCCTTCAGCTCGCCCAGCAGGTCGCGCTGGAAGCCGATGTAGTCGTGCAGGTTGTACAGCTTGGTGCCGGTGGTGTCGGTGAAGCCGGGGACGTTGGAGTCCCACATGCCGAAGCCCTCGTGGTGCTTGGCGGTGATCACGATGTACTTCATGCCAGCGTTCTTGGCCAGATCGGCGATCTGGGTGGCGTTGAAGCTGACCGGGTTGAATCCCTTGGTGACCTGCGTCTGCCAGGCTGACTTGCTCCAGCCACCGCTGAACGCCCACTCGCCTTTCCCGAGGTGGGAGTAGGACCCGAAGTGGATGAACATTCCGAAGCGGGCCTGGTACCACCAGTCCAGCTTTGAGTTGACGGTATAGGCCTCGGCGGTGGTGGGCCACAGGGCCTGCGGCAGACCGAATGCCATGGTGCCGCCGGCGAGCGCGGCGGCCTTGATCAGCGAGCGTCGGCTGAGGGGTGCGGAAGACATGGTGCGGCTCCTGAAGCGAGGGAGGCTGGCTGCTCGGTGCGCACAGCACCGACAGCGGTCTGCAGCGGCTCGTGCCCAGCCGAGCTCGAAGTGACCTCGTTGGACATCGGATGTATTAACAGGCACCGCAACCCTGCTTGTCCAGAGTTCCTCCCGGTTCAATCGATTTAAGCGCCCATATGAAGGACCAACATGACTGGATCCCCGCCATACATCGGATCTATGGCGGGTTCTGTTGCTGATTCTTGCGGCGTGGTGTCGCTGAGGCTGACGATGTGTGATCGTCGCGCAGCGCCGGCGCCGGGCCTGGCAGGACGCCGGCCCCCAGGGACTGCGCTCTGCCGGGCCCGTGTCACGGCCCAGGCTGAGCGAGGCCCTGTTCACCGTGCTCGAGCGGGAGCTCGCCAAGGGGCCGGTCGCGCACGGCTGGCCGGACCGGACGTGGACGCTGGCCCGGATCAAGACGCTGACCGGGCGCCGGTTCCACAAGAGTCCTCCGTTCACCTGCGGTTGACGCCTCGCGGGCGTGCAATGGCACGGAGCCGTCCGCCGACGCCGCTTCACGATGGCGATCTTCGAGCTCCAGGAGTGGCTCGCCGGAGCCGTCCGCGGGGTGGCCGATGACCGCGCCGCTGGCCTGGCCGCGGAAGCCTTGGGTCGCGTGGCGCCGGCCGACGGAGTCGGCCAGGAGCGGGCGGGCCCCGGTGTGGGAGGGCGCAGATCAAGCGGTGGTGCAGGCGGTGCCGTTGAGGCTGGAACCGGAGGGCTCGGCGAAGGTGCCGCCGTAGGTGCCCTGGAAGCCGAAGGACGCCGGGCCGCCGGCGGTGATCTGCTCGTCGTGGCTGACGCTGCTCGCCGTGACGGCTCCCGAGGAGGGGAGACGTTTGCGTTCCAGGCGCTGGTGATCTGCTGCCCGGTGGGCAGGGTGAACGCGAGTTTCCAGCCGTTCATCGGGGAGGAGCCGGTGTCGGTGACGGTGAGGTCGGCGGTGAAGCCGCCCGGCCAGGCGCTCGTGGTGTACGCCACCCTGCAGGCCGCGGAGCCGCCGGGGCCGCCCGGGGCACCCGAGGAGCCTTTGTCGACGGCGGAGGAGAACGAGGTCAGGGCGAGGCCCGTGCCGTTCTGCCAGGGTTCGACGCCCGCCTGAACACTGGTCAGGTACCAGTTTTTCTCGGCGGTCCACGGGAGACTGCCTGCCGGGCGAAGTCCATGACGTCGAAGTTCCAGTTGCTGTTCGCCGACGGTGCGACGAACGACAGCACGTCGTTGGGCCCAGGTTTCCGGACCACACCTGCCACTCGCGCGCGGCCCGGGTGGCGGGGCCGACCGGCGCACCCACGGGTTGGACGGACCCGACCCCGCCGCCGGACCCTCCGCGCGCACAGCCGGCCGCCGGCCGGTCGGTGTGTGGGAGGGGGAGCGAGTGGTGGGGAAACTGAGTTCAGCCGTCGATTCCTTGCAGGGGGTTGTCGATCAGGCTGGCGGCCAGCCAACGCTCCACGGCCGTGATGTGGACGGCCGCCGCGGCGGAGGCGAGCAGGGCGTCGCGTGACTGAAGTGCGCTGAGGATCTGCTTGTGGTCGTCGTGGGCATTGTTGAGCGCATGGCTGGTCTGGCTGCCGCGGACGATGCGGACTCGCTGGGTGCGGGTCGAGAGGACTTGCAGCAGCATCGACAGCACGGGGTTGCCGACGGCTTCGACGATCCTGAGGTGGAAGGCGATGTCGTGGGCGACGAATTCCTCCACGGTGGCGACCGCCTGGGACTGCTCGAGGATGTTGCTCAGTTCCTGGAGGTCCTGCTGGTTGAGGAGCGTGGCGGCCAGCCCGGTCGCCTGTGGTTCGAGCAGTCGTCGCACCTGGAGCAACTGTAGAGCCGTGGCGCCCTGGGAGACGTCGGCGGCGAAGGAGAGGGTCTCCAGCAGGAGATGGGGCTCCAGACTGGAGACGTACGTGCCGTCGCCCTGACGGGTGATCAGGATCCGCATGGCGGTCAGCGCCCGCACAGCCTCACGCAGGGAATTGCGGGACAGGCCGAGTTGTGCGGCCAGGATCTCCTCTTTGGGCAGCCGGGAGCCGGGGGCGAGTTCGCCGGCGACGATCATCGCCTTGATCTTGTCGATTGCGTCGTCCGTCAGTGCCACGAGCGTGTCTCTCCGTGCTGGGGGGGTGAGGGGGCAGCGGCTCTGCCGGGCTTCGGCTCGGGGCCGGCAGAACCGCGTGACCTGGCTATTCCTGCTTCTCGCCGGAGGCGAACCGGGAGATGATCAGGGCGACGATGATGATGGCGCCGTTGAGGAACTGGTTCCACAGTGGAGGTACGCCTGCCAGCGTCATGACGTTCACGACCAGTTGAAGGGTGAGGACGCCGGTGAGGGCGCCGAACACGGAACCCTTGCCGCCGTTGAGGCTGACCCCTCCGATGACGGTCGCGGCGAAGACCTGGAAGATCCAGCCGCTGCCCTGGGTGGCGGAGATCGAGCCGTAGTGGCCGCTGTAGAGGATGCCGGCGAACGCGGCGAGGACGCTGCCGAGGATGAGGACGGTCCACACGATGCGGTCGACGCGGATGCCGGCGGTGCGGGCCGCCTCCGCGTTGCCGCCGATCGCGTACAGCGCCCGGCCGTGACGGAGCCAGGCCAGCGTGCTGCCACCGATTGCGAAGAGCAGCGCGCACACCCAGATGGCGGCGGGCACGCCCAGCCAGGACGCCTTGCCCAGGTAGGTGAAGGAGGAGGGCAGTTCGACAATCGACTGGCCTTCCGACAGGGCGACTTGCAGGCCGCGGAGCATGGTCAGGGCGCCGAGGGTCACGATGAAGCCGTTGAGGCGCAGCTTGAGGATGAGGAAGCCGTTGACGGCACCGATCACCGCGCCGACCAGCAGACAGAGGGGGATGGCCATCCACTCGGGGAAGAGACCGAGCCCGTTGAACCGGCTGCCGCTGGTCGGCAGGACGAGCCACACGGCGATGACGGGAGCCACGCCGATGGTGGACTCCAGCGACAGGTCCATCCGTCCGGCGATCAGGATGAAGGTCGTGGCGAGCACCAGCAGGCTCAGTTCGGTGGACTGCTGGGCCACACCTATGAGGTTGTCGGCGGTGAGGAAGGCCGGGGAGACGATGAACCCGATCAGTCCGAGGACGAGGATCGCGGGGACCAAGGACAGTTCACGGAAGCGCCCGAGGTCGACCCGGCGGCGACCGGTGCCGTCGGCGGCCTGCTCGGCCTTGCTCACTGCGGGCTCGGTGAGATCTGTGGTGGCGGACATGACTACCTTCCGTGCTCGTCTGCGCCGGTCGAGGCGGATGCGGGGGACGCGGTGGCGGGGGCCGGGTCGCTGCTGACGCCCTCGATTGCGGCGACGAGGACTTCGTCCTTCCAGCCGCGGTGGAACTCGGCGACGACGCGCCCGTGGAACATGACGACAACCCGGTCACAGGCCTTCAGGTCGTCCAGTTCGTCGGAGACGATCAGCGCGGCCCTGCCGCCGTCCGCGACCTGCCGGATGCGACCCAGGAGGAATTCCTTGGACTTGACGTCCACTCCGTTGGTGGGGCGGATGGCCACCAGTACCCGGGGATCGGTGGCCAGGGCACGAGCGACGACGACCTTCTGCTGGTTTCCGCCCGAGAGGGCGGAGACCGGGGTGGCGGCTCCCGGGGTCTTGATGTCGAGGTCCCGGATCATGCGTGCCGCGAAGGCCCTGGTGCGAGCCGGCAGCACGGTGCCGAACGGACCGAGCTGGTCGGTGACGGTGAGCGTCGCGTTCTCCGCCACGCTGCGGTTGTTCACCAGCCCCTGGAGGTGGCGGTCCTCGGGGACCAGACCGACTCCGGCCGTGAGCGCGGACGGCACACTGCCGGTGCGCACGCGCGTGTCGTCGACCGTTATTCTGCCGTCCTTGGCGCGGTGCAGGCCTGCGATCGCCTCACCCACCTGCACATTGCCGCTGGCGGTGGCGCCGGCGAGCCCGACGACCTCTCCGGAGTGGACCGAGAGGGAGACGTCCTCGCAGACGCCGGGCAGTGTCAGACCGTCGATCGACAGCAGCTGCGGGGCGTCCGCCCGCACGACGGGAGACCGGCCGGCGGTGGTGGTGACCGTGGCGGCCGACTCGCCGGTCATGGCCTCCACCAGGGCCTGGTGGCCGAGCTCGGCGACGGGCGAGGTGAGGATGTGGGCCGCGTCGCGGTAGACGGTGACCGTGGTGCAGAGGTCGTACACCTCCTGCAGGTGGTGGGAGATGAACAGGAAGGCGACGCCCTGACGCTGGAGGTCGTGGAGCTTGTCGAAGAGCCTGTCGATGCCGCGGGCGTCGAGTTTGGCGGTCGGTTCGTCGAGGATGATGAAGCGCGCGCCGAAGGACAGGGCGCGGGCGATCTCGACGAACTGCCGCTGTTCGACGGTGAGGTCCCTGGCCCTGGCGGCGGGGTCGACGGCCACGCCGTACTCGCCGAGCAGGTCCTCGGCACGTCGGCGCATGTGCTTCCAGCGGATGGGCTGCAGCGCGCCGGCGCTCTGCCGGTTCAGGAAGAGGTTCTCGGCGACGGTCAGCTCACCGATGATGGTGGAGCGCTGGTAGACACAGGCGACGCGGGAGCGCCAGGCGTCGATGTCGCCGACGGCGGGGGCGGGCTCGCCGGAGAAGCGCAGGGTTCCGGTGTCGGGCTGCTGGATGCCGGTGAGGATGGACACGAGTGTCGACTTGCCGGCGCCGTTGCGGCCGACCAGGGCGTGCGACTCGCCCGGGGCGACGGCGATGCGGGCGTCGCGCAGCGCGACGGTCGCGCCGAATCGTTTGCTGATGCCGGTCGCCTCGGCCACCGGGGCCGGGGTGCCGGGGCCGGTCGCCGGGGCGGTCGCGGACTCCGCCATGGTGGATACCGTCCTTCGTGTACGGGCTGGGGCTGGGGCTGTGGCGTGCGGTGGTGCACCCGGCCGGCGGGTCGGGCGTCGGAGGACGAGGCTGTGCGCCCCCCCGACGTGGCGGGCGGGCGCTGGTTCGTCAGCTGATGTTGTTGCCCCACAGGGACTTGTCGTCGACGTTGTCCTTGGTCACCAGCGGCGCGGGCAGCTGGTCCTCCAGGCCGTTGGGCAGCTTGATGATGGTGGAGTCGTGGTCGGTCGCCCCGGGCTTGAAGGTCTTGCCCTCGGCCGCGGCCTTGGCGTAGTACAGCGCGTACTTGGCGTAGAGGTCGGCGGGCTGGGAGATGGTGGCGTCGATCCGGCCCTTGCGGATGGCGTCGAACTCCTGCGGGATGCCGTCGTTGGAGACGATCGTGATGTGGCCCTTCTGGCCTGCCGGCTTGAGCAGCTTCTTCTGCTCGAGCAGCGCCAGGGTCGGCTGCAGGAAGACACCGCCGGCCTGCATGTAGATGCCGTTCAGATCCGGGTTCTGGGCGAGCAGTGACTGCAGCTTGGCGGAGGCCACGTCGCCCTTCCAGTCGGTGGGCAGTTCGAAGACCTTGATCTGCGGGAACTTCGTCTTCATGCACTCCGCGAACGCCTCGGAGCGGTCGCGTCCGTTGATCGAGTCCAGGGCGCCCTGGAACTCGGCGACCTTGCCCTTGCCGCCGAGTTGCTTGCCGAGGAACTCACAGGCCTTGGTGCCGTACGCCCTGTTGTCGGCACGCACGACCATGTAGACGTCGCCCTTGTCAGGCCGGGTGTCGACGCTGATCACGGGGATCTTCTTCGACGCGAGGGTGTCGAGGGTGGAGGCGATGGCGCCGGTGTCCTGGGGGGCCATGACCACGGCCTTGGCACCGGTGTTCTGGAACACCTGCACGTTGGCGACCAGCTTGGTGACGTCGTTCTGCGAGTTGCTGAGCGGCAGCGCGTTGATGCCGTCGGTCTTGATGTCCTTCTTCACGTACTCGGCGTAGGAGTTCCAGAAGTCGGAGTCGGAGCGCGGCAGGTCGATCCCGATGGCCGAGTTGTCGCCGCCCGAGGATGCTGAGGCGGTGCTCTCACGGTTGCACGCGGTGGCGAGGGACAGGACCGCGAGGACTGCGGTGGCGACTGCCGCGGTGGAGCGGGTGTGAGCGAGGTTCATGGCCGTGTTCTCTCCTAAGCGAGGGCAGTAGGGCCGCAGGGTGACGGTGGGGAGGGCGCCTGCCTGCGAGGGACGGGCGAGGTCCCGGGCCCCGGCAGTTTCCGATCCGGCGCGAAGAACGCGCGGATCATGTCCTGAGGGTGGGTGTGAGGGGCAGCCGGCGACCGAGGCTACGGAGGCTGAGGGACCGCACGGATGTGAGCCGAATGGAGTGCAGTGGAGGGTGCACCATTCCTCCGATGTATCTCGGACGTCGAGGACGTTACGACGACGTTGCCGACATTGACAAGGGTTCGCCGCCGGGGATTTGTGGGACCTCGTGCCGCGGGGCGCCGAGGTGACCACCCGACCACGCGACTCCGTGTTGCCACCCGTCATGACCTGCGGACTTTCGACGGTCGCGTGCGGCGGGCGAGGTGCTTCGGCAGCTCACGATTCGACAACGGAGCTGCCTTGACCGCGCAGGGGCGGGGCGGAAGGCGGGTACCGGGTGGGCTGATTCAGCCTCGGGCGGCCGGGCGGGATGCCTGTCGGTGTCGCTCCCGTGAGCGGAGGTGACCGCCTGGCTCACCCCGGATTCATCGGAGGATGGGCTCGCGGGTCGATCTCGTGGCGATACATGACCACGGTGAAGCCGGTGTTGCGGGTGCTTGTCTGACAGCGTTGAGGAAATACATCCGAGGAATCCATTGCCAGGCCCCATCTCCGCATCTAAGGTCGCTGTGCCGCCATACATCCGATGACTGTCGATGTGGATGAGCGTAGCCCCACCGCAGGTCCTGTCAGGAGCACCCCAGGCGGCACAGACCTACGGCTGGACATCACCCAGTCGATCCCGCATGGCAAGGGAGCCTCCAGTGAAACTGCTACGAGTCGGCGCCCCCGGCGAGGAGCGACCCGCAGTCCGCACCGACGACGGCCGGCTGCTGGACCTGTCCTCCGTGACTCGGGACATCGACGGCGACTTCCTCGTCTCCGGCGGAGTGGACCGGGCCCGCGCGGCCGTCGTGGCGGGCGGACTGCCCGAGCTCGACACCGTCGGCCTGCGGATCGGCGCCCCCCTCGCGCGCCCGGGCAAGGTCGTCTGCGTCGGTCTGAACTACCGCGACCACGCCGCGGAGACCGGCGCCGCGATCCCGTCCCGTCCGGTGGTGTTCATGAAGGACCCAGGCACGGTCGTCGGCCCGTACGACGAGGTTCTGATCCCCCGGGGCTCCGGCAAGACCGACTGGGAGGTCGAGCTGGCGGTCGTCATCGGACGGCGGGCCCGCTACCTGGACGGCCCCGAGACCGCGCGGTCCGTGATCGCGGGCTATGCGGTCAGTCATGACGTCTCGGAGCGCGAGTTCCAGCTGGAGTACTCCTCGCAGTGGGACCTGGGCAAGTCCTGTGAGACCTTCAACCCGCTCGGCCCGTGGCTGGTCACCGCCGACGAGGCCGGTGACCCGCAGAACCTCAGCCTGCACCTGAGCGTCAACGGGGTGAAGCGGCAGGACGGCCACACCGGCGACATGATTTTCCCCGTCGACCACATCGTGGCGTACCTGAGCCAGTACATGGTCCTGGAGCCCGGTGACGTGATCAACACCGGTACTCCCGCGGGCGTGGCCCTGGGTCTCCCCGGCACTCCCTTCCTGCGCCCCGGCGACACCGTCGAGCTCTCCGTCGACGGCCTCGGCAGCCAGCGCCAGACCTTCGCCCAAGCGTGAAAGGCATCCCCCCCTTGACTACCACCTCCGCCCGGATCACCGCCCTCGACACCTACGACGTCCGCTTTCCCACCTCGCGGGAACTGGACGGCTCCGACGCGATGAACCCGGACCCTGATTACTCCGCCGCCTATGTCGTGCTGCGCACGGACGCCGCTGACGGGCACGAGGGCCACGGCTTCACCTTCACCATCGGACGCGGCAACGATGTCCAGGTCGCCGCGATCGGCGCCCTGCGGCACCACATCGTGGGCCGCTCCGTGCAGGAGCTGTGCGCCGACCCGGGCTCGGTCAACCGCGACCTGATCGGGGACAGCCAGTTGCGCTGGCTGGGGCCCGAGAAGGGCGTGATGCACATGGCGATCGGGGCCGTGGTGAACGCCGTGTGGGACCTGGCCGCCAAGCGCGCCGGGCAGCCGCTGTGGCGGCTGCTCGCCCACGCCGACCCCGAGTGGCTCGTCTCGCAGGTTGACTTCCGCTACATCGTCGACGCCCTCACCCCCGAGGAAGCCCTGCGAATGCTGCGAGAGGGCCGCACCGGTCTCGCGGAGCGAGAGTCCGCCCTGCTGGAGCGCGGCTACCCCGGCTACACCACCTCCCCGGGCTGGCTCGGCTACTCCGACGACAAGCTCACCCGGCTGGCCAAGCAGGCCGTAGCCGACGGCTTCACCCAGATCAAGCTCAAGGTCGGCGCCGACCTCGACGACGACGTCCGCCGCATGCGAGTCGCCCGCGCCGCCGTCGGCGAGGAGATCCGCATCGCCATCGACGCCAACCAGCGCTGGAACGTCGGTGAGGCGGTCGAGTGGACCAATGCGCTTGCCGAGTTCGACCCGTACTGGATCGAGGAGCCCACCAGCCCCGACGACATCCTCGGCCATGCCGCCGTGCGCCGGGGCGTCGCCCCCGTGAAGGTGGCCACCGGCGAACACGTGCAGAACCGCATCATCTTCAAGCAGCTCCTCCAGGCCGATGCCATCGACGTGCTCCAGCTCGACGCGGCCCGGGTCGGAGGGGTCAACGAGAACCTCGCGATCCTGCTGCTCGCCGCGAAGTTCGGGGTGCCGGTGTGCCCGCACGCCGGAGGAGTGGGCCTGTGCGAGCTGGTGCAGCACCTGTCGATGTTCGACTACCTGGCGTTGTCCGGCACCACCGAGAACCGCGTCATCGAGTTCGTCGACCACCTCCACGAGCACTTCACGGCCCCCGTGGTGATGCGCGCCGGTCACTACACCGCGCCGCTGACCCCGGGCTTCTCCGCCACCATGCACCACGAGTCCCTCAGTGAGTACCGCTACCCGGGCGGCACCTTCTGGGCCGCCGACCTCGCCGGGCCGGAGAAGACGGCATGACCGGTCTGTCAGGGCTCAGGGCGGTGGTCACCGGCGGCGCGTCCGGCATCGGACTGGCAACGGCCCGCTCCCTCACGGCGCAGGGCGCGGCGGTGGCCGTGCTCGACCTCGATCCGAGCGGCGTCGGCGAACCGCTGCTCGGTCTGCGGGCCGACGTCAGCGACGACGCCTCCGTACGCGCCGCCGTGGAACAGGCCGCGGCGCGGCTGGGAGGCCTGGACATCCTCGTGAACAACGCCGGCATCGGCGCGGTGGGCACCATCGAGGACAACCCGGACGAGCAGTGGCACCGGGTGATGGACGTGAACGTCCTCGGCATGGTGCGCACCACCCGGGCCGCCCTGCCCCACTTGCGCCGCTCCGCGCACGCGGCGGTCGTCAACACCTGCTCGATCGGCGCCACCGCAGGCCTGCCGCAGCGCGCCCTGTACTGCGCCAGCAAGGGGGCGGTCCTCTCCCTGACTCTTGCCATGGCCGCCGACCACGTCCGCGAGGGCATCCGCGTCAACTGCGTCAACCCCGGCACCGCCGACACCCCCTGGGTCTCCCGGCTGCTGGCCGCGGCCGACGACCCCGAGGCCGAGCGCGCGGCCCTCAACGCCCGACAGCCTCTCGGACGCCTGGTGACGGCCGACGAGGTCGCCGCCGCCATCGTCTACCTGGCAAGTCCGGCCGCGGCGTCCGTCACAGGCACCGCGCTCGCGGTGGACGGCGGCATGCAGGGCCTGCGGTTGCGCCCGGTGGAGCGGCCGTGAGGACCACCACGCTGGGCGGCGGCACGGTACCGGTCACGGAACTGGCGCTGGGCTGTGCCGCCCTCGGCAACCTCTTCCACCCGGTCACCGACGAGGCCGCCCACGCCACGGTGGAGGCGGCCTGGGACGCCGGCATCCGGACCTTCGACACCGCGCCCCACTACGGTCTCGGCCTGTCGGAACGGCGGCTCGGCGCCGCGCTGCGCGACCGCGCCCGGGACACCTACACCCTCTCCACCAAGGTGGGCCGGCTCCTCGTGCCGAATCCGCAGGGCAGCGCCGGCGACGACCTGGCCCACGGCTTCGCCGTCCCGGCCGCCCGTCGCAGGGTCTGGGACTTCAGCGCCGACGGAGTCCTGCGCTCGCTGGAGGCCAGCCTGGAACGCCTCGGTCTCGACCGCGTCGACGTGGCCCTGCTGCACGACCCCGACGACCACGCCGACCAGGCGTTGCGTGAGGCGTACCCGGCGCTCGAGCGACTGCGCGCCGAAGGCGTGGTCACAGCGATCGGCGTCGGGATGAACGGGTCCGCCCTGCCCGCCCGGTTCCTGCGCGAGACCGACATCGACATGGTTCTGCTGGCCGGCCGTTACACGCTCCTGGAACAGGACGCGCTCACCGAACTGCTCCCGGAGGCAGCGGCCCGCGGCCGGAGCGTGGTCATCGGCGGAGTGTTCAACTCCGGGCTGCTGACGGGCCCCCGGCCCGGCGCCACATACGACTACGCCCCCGCGCCGCAGCCGGTCCTCGACCGGGCGCTGCGGCTCCTCGCGGTCTGCAAACGCCACGGCGTGCCGCTGCGTGCCGCCGCACTGCGCTTCCCGTTCGGCCATCCCGCGGTCGCGAGCGTCCTGACCGGCGCGCGCACACCCGAGGAGGTACGCGACACAGTGGAGCAACTGCGGCGCCCCATTCCGCACGCCCTGTGGGGCGAACTGCACGCCGAGGGACTGCTGCACCCGAACACCCCGGTCCCCGCAGCCGTGCCGATCGCAGAGGCCGCGCTGCTCGCGCGAGCCATGCCGTCCAAGGAGCCGTCATGAGGGTCGCTCTGCACACCAAGGTCCGCGCCGACCGCATCGAGGCGTACGAGGCCGCGCACCGCAAGGTGCCCGGGGAACTCACCGCCGCGATCCGCGCCGCAGGGGTGAGCGCTTGGACGATCTGGCGCAGCGGCACCGACCTGTTCCATGTGCTGGAGGTCGAGGACTACCGGGCGATGATCGCCGAACTCGACAAGCTGCCCGTCAACATCGCCTGGCAGGCCCGGATGGGCGACCTGCTCGACGTCGTCCACGACTACTCCGCGCGGGGCGCGGACGCCTCGCTGCCGGTGGTGTGGGAACTGTGACCGGTTCCAAGCCCGTGCCCGGCATCGTGGACAGCCACCACCATGTGTGGGACCTGTCCGTCCGCGACCAGGACTGGATCAGCAAAGGAGAACTCGCCCCGCTGCGAAGAAACTTCACCCTCGCCGACCTGGCCCCGGAGGCCCGCGCGGCCGGTGTCACCGCCACCGTGCTGGTGCAGACGATCACCGTGCCGGAGGAGACCCCGGAGTTCCTGGCCCTGGCCGCCGACAGCGACCTGGTCGCCGGGGTCGTCGGCTGGACCGACCTGACCGCCCCCGGCATCGCCGAGACCCTCGCGGGGCTGCGCGCGGGCCCCGGAGGGGAGTACCTGGTGGGCATCCGCCACCAGGTGCAGAGCGAGCCCGACCCGCGCTGGCTCGTACGCCCCGACGTACTCCGGGGCCTTTCCTCGGTCGCCGAGGCGGGACTCGTCTACGACCTCGTGGTGAAGCCCCACCAACTCGCGGCGGCCGTCGCGGCCGCGGAGCGCCTGCCAGGCCTGACCTTCGTCCTCGACCACCTCGGCAAGCCGCCCGTCGAATCCGGTGAACTCGTCCCCTGGGCGCAGCAGATCCGCCGCCTCGCCGCCCTCCCCAACACCGTCTGCAAACTCTCCGGCATGGTCACCGAAGCCGACTGGGGCTCGTGGACTACCGCGGCTTTCGCGCCGTACGCCGACACCGCGCTCGACGCCTTCGGGCCCGGGCGGCTGATGTTCGGCTCCGACTGGCCCGTCTGCCGACTCGCCGCCACCTACGCCGAAGTGGTCACCGTCGCTCGCGAGCTGACGGCCGGGCTCGGACCGGCCGAACGCCACGACGTCTTCACCGGTACCGCCGTGCGGACCTACGACCTGCCCGTCACCGCACGACCGGCCCCGCCTCAGGAAACCCCATGCGCATAGCCCTCTTCATTACCTGCTTCAACGACACCATGTTCCCCCGCACCGGTCGCGCCGTCACCGAACTGCTGGAGCGCCTCGGCCACACCGTGGAGTTCCCGCAGGCCCAGACCTGCTGCGGTCAGATGCACTTCAACACCGGCTACCGCCCTGAGACCCTCCCCATGGTCCGCCGCTTCGCCGAGGTCTTCGCCGGCTATGACGCCGTCGTCGCCCCGTCCGGGTCCTGCGCCGGCATGGTGCGCGACCACCACCGCGTGGTGGCCGCCCAATACGGCGACGCCGCCCTCACCGAGGCGGTCGAGCACGTGGTCCCGACGGTGTACGAGCTGTCGGAACTCCTCGTCGACGTCCTCGGCGTCATCGATGTCGGCGCCTACTTCCCGCACCGTGTCACCTACCACCCGACCTGCCACTCGCTGCGCATGCTCCGCGTCGGCGACCGGCCGCTGCGGCTGCTGCGCGCCGTCCGCGGCATCCATCTCGTGGAACTGCCCGCCGCCGAGTCCTGCTGCGGCTTCGGCGGCACTTTCGCCCTGAAGAACGCGGAGGTCTCCAACGCCATGCTGGCCGACAAGATGCGCCACGTGCAGGACACCGGCGCTGAGTTCCTGTGCGCGGGCGACAACTCCTGCCTCACCCACATCGGCGGTGGCCTGTCCCGGCTGCGCACCGGCGTCGGCACAAGGCACCTCGCCGAGATCCTGGCCTCCCAGGAAGGGGACCTGCCGTGAGCGGTGTCGACAACGTCGTATGGCTGGGGACCCCGGCCTTTCCCGAGGCGGCGCGCACGGCGCTCACCGACACCCGGCTGCGGGCGAATCTGCGCCGCGCGACCGGCACCATCCGGGACAAGCGCCTGGCGGCCGCCGCCGAACTGGAGGACTGGGAGGAACTGAGGGAGACGGCCGCCGCGGTAAAACGCCGCACCCTCCGCCACCTGGACCATCATCTGCTGCGCCTGGAGAGGGCGGTGACCGCTGCGGGGGGAGTGGTGCACTGGGCGGCGGACGCCGCCGAGGCCAACCGCATCGTCACCCATGTGGTGCAGGCGACAGGCGCGGACGAGGTCGTCAAGGTCAAATCCATGGCCACCCAGGAGATCGGCCTCAACGAGGCGCTCGCGGAAGCGGGCATCCGCGCCTACGAGACCGACCTCGCGGAACTCATCGTGCAGCTGGGCGGCGACCGCCCCTCCCACATCCTCGTACCCGCCATCCACCGGGGCCGCTCCGAGATCCGGGAGATCTTCCGCCGGGAGATGGGAGGATGGGGCAGGCCCGCCCCCGAGGACCTCACCGACAACCCCGGTGACCTCGCCGAGGCGGCGCGGCTCCACCTGCGGGAGAAGTTCCTGCGCGCCAGGGTCGCCGTCTCCGGCGCCAACTTCGCGGCCGCAGACACCGGCACGGTGGCGGTTGTCGAGTCGGAGGGCAACGGGCGGATGTGCCTGACGCTGCCGGAGACCCTGATCACCGTCATGGGCATCGAGAAGGTCCTGCCGTCCTTCGCCGACCTGGACGTGTTCCTCCAGCTCCTGCCCCGCTCGTCGACCGGCGAGCGGATGAACCCCTACACCTCGCTGTGGACCGGCGTGACGGAGGGCGACGGTCCCCGGAACTTCCACCTGGTGCTGCTCGACAACGGCCGCAGCGCCACCCTCGCTGACGAGGTGGGCCGCCAGGCCCTCGCCTGCATCCGCTGCTCAGCGTGTCTCAACGTGTGCCCGGTGTACGAGCGCACGGGGGGGCATGCCTACGGTTCGGTCTACCCCGGGCCGATCGGCGCCGTGCTGACCCCGCAGCTCGTGGGCATCGGGAACGCGGCCTCGCTGCCCTTCGCCTCGACCCTGTGCGGCGCCTGCTACGACGCCTGCCCAGTGAAGATCAACATTCCCGAGGTGCTGCTCCATCTGCGCGCCGACGCCGTGGAGGCCAAACGGCGGGACCGGCTGCTTCCCACGCCCGAGGCGCTCGCCATGAAGGCCGCGGGAGCCGTCCTGGGCTCACCCCGGCGCCTGGCCGCCGCACAGCGCCTGGCCGCCGCAGGCGCCCGACCAATGGCCCGTGACGGCCGCATTGGTGCCCTGCCCGGTCCGTTCGCCCGCTGGTCCGGCACCCGGGACACCCCGGCGCCGGCCCGGGAGCCCCTGCGCGCCTGGTGGCGCCGTACGCGACCACCCGCGAGCGAGGACAGCCGTACGACGGCGGAGAGGAAGGGATGATGACGAACGGCCGTGAGACCGTGCTGAGGGCGATCCGGGGAGGGCTGTCCGGTGTTCCCGATTCCGAGTGTCCTGACGACAAACCCCTTCCGTCCGGTCCCCGTGCCGACCACGCGGGACCGGACATCGTTGGATTGTTCGCCGAGCGTGCCGCCGAGTACCGCGCCACGGTCGTCCGCGTCCCGGCGAACGGTGCCGCGGCCGCCGTCGCTCGCGCGCTGGCGCGCACCGGAGCGCGTTCCGTGGTGGTGCCGCCCGGGCTTCCCGAGGACCTGGTTCCAGAGGGGGATTGGTCGCTGCTGACGGAGGTCCCGCCCCTGTCCGTCGGGCAGCTCGACGCGGCGGACGCCGTGGTCACCACCGTCGCCATCGCCATCGCCGTCACTGGCACCGTGACCCTCGACCACGGTCCCGGCCAGGGGCGGAGGGTTCTGACCCTGCTGCCGGACCAGCACATCTGCGTGGTCCGTGCGGACCAGATCGCTCCCGACGTGCCCGAGGCGCTGAGGCTGCTCGATCCGTACCGGCCGCTGACCCTGATCTCCGGCCCCTCGGCCACCAGTGACATCGAACTGGACCGGGTCGAGGGCGTGCACGGGCCCAGGACTGTCGACATCGTCGTGGTGGAGGACGCGTAGCTGCTGTCGCAGGGACTGCACGGCTTCACGGCACGGCCGGGTGGCCGCGCCGCGAAGCCATGTTCCGGTCGACCGGACCATGGTCATGGCCCGCGAATGAGCCGCCGACGGCGTCACCGTCAACACCGTCGCCCCGGGCTGCACGGAGACCGAGCTGACCCGTGCGTATCTGGCGAAGCCCGGCATGCGTGAGGAGATGACCGGTCTGGTCCCCGCCGGGCGCCTGGGGCAGCCGGAGGACGTGGTCGGAGCGGTGCTCTTCCTCGCCTCCGCCCGCGCCTCGTACCGTCGCGAGGTGTGGCACGCGCGGGTCGACCCAGAGGCTACGTCGGCCCAGCCGACCCGATCCGAACGGCAGGCCCTAGCCGGACTGGCCGTCCAGGCGGTCGGGGCGGCGGTGCGCTGTCAGTCAGCCTTGACCGGCCGGGTCCGCGAGATGGCCGTCCTGGTCGTCGCCGCCCACTGGGGGAGTGCCTTCGAGCGGGCGGCGCACGAGGCCGTGGGCCGGACGCACGGCCTCGCCGAACCCGAGCTGGACGCCCTGCGCTCGGGCGGACCGCCCGACCTGCCGGACCGCTCCTGGTCACCCCGGACGAGTTCGCCGACCCCGACGACCTGGAGATCACCGGACTGCTCAACGGCGAGACCGTCCAGCACGACCGCACCAAGTCCCTGATCTTCCCGGTGCCGGAGCTCGTTGCCCGTCTGTCGGCCGTGGTGCCGCTCTTCCCGGGCGACCTGGTCTTCACCGGCACCCCGGCCGGGGTCGGCAACCGGATGGATCCACCCCGCCGTCTCGCCGCGGGCGACGAACTCGTCGGCCGCATCGAGGGCATCGGAGAGATCCGCCAGCGCTTCACGGCCGTACACCCCTGAAGGGACGCCCCATGACAGAGCAGAGCATTCCCCGCCGCTTCGAAGGCCGTACCGTCCTGGTGACCGGTGCAGGCACCGGCTACGGCGCCGAGATCGCCGTACGAGCCGCCCAGGAGGGCGCCCGGGTCGCCGTCCACTACCGCAGCTCCGCGGCCGGAGCCGAGAAGACGGTCGCCCGGATCAAGGAGGTCGGCGGCCGAACACCGACGAGGCGGTGGCACCCTCTCCACCGAGCACTCCCACTACCCCTTCTGATCCTGCCGCGTACGGCGCCTGACCGGAGCCGTCATCACCACCACCGGGGAGTCCCTGTGGCAACGTTCCGTTTCGACACCCGAGTCGCACAGGACCCCGACCGCGTCTGGGCCGTCCTCACCGACGTGAGCATGATTCCGCAGTGGTTCCCGGCCGTACGGGAGGCCCACTTCGACGGCACGCACCGCCACCTGAGCACGTCCGAGGGCACGTTGAAGTCCGTCGTGGTGACGAAGGACGACGCACTGCGCCGCTTCCAGTACCGGTTCGTCGAGGGCATGCCCCAGCCCATCGACTTCCACCGGGGCACCATCGACGTGCTTCCCGACGCGGACGGCTCACGCGTGGTCTACAGCCAGGAGATCGTTCCGGAGGCCCTGGCACCCGTCGTCGAGCGAGCCGTGAGCGAGGGGATCGCGGGCATCGCCCGGCACTTCGCCGCACACTCCTGAGGCGACGGAGCGAGCAGAAGACCCCCGCCACCCAGGACGACGAGACCGACGAAGGTGCGAGGGTCCGCCCGTTTCGGAACGGCCTGCTACTTGACGCGGATCTCGGCGAGTTGGAGACGATACCTGGTGGCCTCGTCCGAGGCGGGCTTGCCGAGCTTGGAAACCTTCAGGCGCAGATAGCGGCCGGTGGTGGAAGTGAGGGTGTAGGTCTGAGCGGCTCCGTTCGGGTTGGGCTCGGCCGTGATCGTGCGGACGGTGGTGTAGGTGCCGGCTCCGTCGGGGCGGGTCTGGATCGTGAAGTCGACGGGGAAGCCCGCTGTGCCGCCTCCGGCCGCGCCGGTGTCGCTGCGCGGGTGGAGGGTGACGGAGCCGATGGACCGGTCGGCGCCGAGGTCGATCTCGATCCGGACCGGGTCGGCGGTGACATCGGCGGAGGCGAAGTCGATGCTGGTGAAGCCCTTTGAGCCGGCCACGCCGGTGGTGGTGCCGTCGAACACGCGGGTCTTGCCCCAGTCGCCGTTCTCCAGCGTGTAGTTGGCGGTGACGACGGTCGCGGCGGTGGGGACGGTGAGTTCGGCGAGCTGGAGGCGGTACCGGGTGGTCTCGTCCACGGGGGGCGTACCCAGTCTGGTGGCCTGGAGCCGTATGTAACGGGCGGTGGTGGTCCTGAAGCCGTATGTCTGCACCAGCCCGCCCGGGTTGGGCTCGGCCGTGATCGTGCGGACGGTGGTGTAGGTGCCGGCTCCGTCGGGGCGGGTCTGGATCGTGAAGTCGACGGGGAAGCCCGCTGTGCCTCCGCCGACCGCCGGGGTGTCGGTGCGGGGGAAGAGGCGTACGGCGTCGAGATCGGTGTCGGACCCGAGGTCGATCTCGACCCAGACGGGGTTCGCGCTGACGTCGGCGGAGGGGAAGTCGATGCTGGTGTAGCCCTTGGCCCCGGTCACGCCGGTGAGCTTGCCGTCGGTGAGCCGGTTCTTGCCCCAGTCGCCGTTCTCCAGGCTGCTGTTGCTGGTGACCGGTCGGCCGAGGGCGAGGTTGTCCAGGCGTCCGGCGCCGGTCACGGTGAACGTCCAGTTGCCGGGCTGGAGGGTGAAGTAGACGTAGGACGAGTCCTTGCTCGCGTATCCGAGGCCGGGGACGCTGCCGGTGGCCGCGCCGCCCGTGAAGACGGTGGTTCCGTTGGCCCTGACGACCGGCGCGGACCCGCCGTAGGTCGGCACCCCGACCCGCGCGGTCGTCCCGCTCGGGGACGTCAGGGTCAGGGTCACCTGGGTGCCGTCGCGCGTGATGCCGAAGCGGATGTCGCCCTTGACGGTCGGCGTGACCGTGTCGATCCTCGTGAGGGTGCCGGTCTGCGGGACGACGTCGTACGTCTCCCAGCCGGGCTTGGTGGGACGGACGCCGGCGGCGTAGGCGGACAGCGTGTACAGCGGGCCGCCGTTCCAGGCGTGGTTGTCGGTGCCACCCGCCTTGTCCCATATCTCCCACAGGGTGTGGCAGGCGGGGTCGGCGACCTGGGCGGCGTAGCGGTTGCGCATCCGCTCCTCGGCGACGGTGGCCGCGCCCATGAGGTAGAGCGCCTCCAGGACGTAGAACTCCATGTAGGGGCTGGCGTTGAGGTGGGTGCGCAGCACGTCGGTGACGGCCCGGTGGCGGGAGGCGGGCGCGAGGCCGGCGACGACGGCGAGACCGTTGGCGCGGTCATCGGTGTCGCCGGTGTAGCCGGGGGAGCGGTACTCGTTGCGGGAGGTGTTCCACAGGACGCGGTCGAAGTTGGCCTTGATGCTGTCGCGCTTGGCCTGCCAGCCCGCGACGTCGCCGCTGTTGCCGCTGAGGTCGGCGAGGGTGACGGCCGTGTCGAGGGCGAGGTAGTACCAGCAGTTGTCCAGGACGCGGGCGTCGACATTGGTGCCCCAGTCCTCCCAGTCCCAGTCTCCGGCGCGGTGGCTGACCAGCCCGGCCGAGTCCAGGCTCCACAGGTTCAGGTAGGCCTTCACCGCCGGGTAGGTGCCGGAGACGGCGCCGGTGTTGCCGGTGTAGAGGTGGTACGTGCCGAAGGCCCACACCGAGGCGAGCATCTGGACGGGCAGTTCGGCGGTCCAGATGGTGGACGGCATCGGCGAGTAGAGCACACCGCCGGGCTTCTGCCAGGCGGTCAGCTGGGCGATGGCCTTGGCACCAAGGGCGTGGGAGCGGGTGTCGAAGGTGTAGAAGCCCTCTTTGAGCTGGTTGACCACATCGCCCCACCACTGGGCGCGCTCACGGGTGGGGCAGTCCATGTAGTTGTCGCGCATGTTGACGTACATGGTGCGCGCCGCCTTGCCCCACAGGGTGTCGAGAAAGGCGTCATTGCTGCTGAAGGAGCCGGCGAAGTCGGTGTCGTAGCCCGATTCCCGGTACTGCAGGTCCAGGATGGTGACGCCGGCGGGGATCGTGTACTTGACCGCCGTGCCGCTCATCCAGGCCAGCGCCTCGAACTCCTGTACCCCGCCCGCGCAGACGTAGGTGGCGCGCACGTTGTTCTCCGCGCCGGGGGTGAGGCCGGTCAGACCGTCGCCGTCGGCGTAGTGGTCGGTCTGCATGCCGATCACCGCGCCGGCCGGAGCGTCCACTTTCAGATACGGCGTGACCTGGAGGTTCGACGGCAAGGTGGCCGTGATGGCGGTGGAGCCCTGTCCCGTGGACGGCAACGAGGAGGCGTTGCGGTAGGACTTCAGGCCCGAGTACCGGAACTGCGGGACCGGCCGCTGGACGAGGTCGTTCCAGGGGGCGCCACCGGCGGCCCCGAAATCGGTGGGGGCGCTCCACGCGCTGTCGTCGAAGCCGGCCGTCTCCCAGGCGGTCATGGCGGTGGCGCTGCGGGCGTCGTAGTGGATGTTCGACTCGGGGAGGCGGAAGTTGACCTGGGTGCCGCTGGTGTCGTGGGAGTAGCCCGGGTGGACGATGTGCTTCCAGCCGGTGTCGCTGACGACCCGGGTGGTGGTGGAACCGGTGGTGATGTCGGACTGGAACAGCAGACCTCCCTTGCCGCTGCTGCTGTGCGAGAAGCCCTCCTTGCCGAAGTACCACACCAGCAGCGCCACCGAGTTGCGGCCGCTCGTGAGATACGGGGCGAGGTCGATCTCGTCGTAGTAGGTGCCGGTGCGGTGGGGACCGCGCTTGAGCTGCCCGTCGAAGACGACGAGCGTGCCGTTGACCCACAGCCAGTACTTGGAGTCCGCCGCGATCCGCGTCACCGCCGTCGACGGCGCGGAGCCGAGAGTGAACGACCGGCGGAACGCGACCCACTGGTTCGTGGAACTGGACGGAGCCCAGATCCACTTCGCGGTCCAGGAGACGGCGGCCGATGCCACGGGAGCAAGCCCCGGCAGCAGCACCGAGCCCAGGGTGGGCGTGAGCGCCACGGCTATGGCCGAGCGCAGGGCAGACCGGCGCGTTACTGAAGACATGCGGGCTCCTGCTGTCGATGTGCGGTGAGGGCGGGGAGGAGGGGCGCCCTGGAGACCGCGGAAGAGAGAGGTCCGGGGGACGCGAGGTTTTGAATCGTTTCATTCGGCTGCTTGCAGCCGGAATTGTTCGGCGTCGTGCGCCTGGGTGTCAAGGCCCGTGCGGTCGGTGTCCGGCAGGAGAGCGGCCCTGCAAGCGTCACGTGCGGTTTCGTGGCCTGTCAACCGGGTTCGTCGAGGCGTTGTCGGTACCTGTCGCGGCCCTGACACCGGCGCCGCTCACCGCCTACGCTGCCTCCGCCGCACTGACCGGAACGGGCTGCGGTGCCCGGCACGAGGACGGAGTCTCCACATGATCGAGTCGACGATGCGGGGGCTGGCCGGGCAGGTCGACCCGGCACGGCTCCGGCGTGACGTCGACGTCCTGGCGGCGTCCCCACGCAGCCGTACGCGCACGCCGGACGCCATGGCCGAGGCGGAGCGCCATGTGACGGACGAGCTGTCGGCCGCCGGATGGCAGGTCGAGCGACAGCCGTTCGACCTGCGCTGGCAGCCGGGCGCGACCGACCGCCAGGGGCACCGGTTCCTCCCCCTCAAGCTGCGCCTGCACCGGCGGCTGACGGGAGCCAACCTGCTCGCGCGACTCCCCGGGCACCCGCGGCGGCCGACGGTGCTGATCGGAGCGCACCTGGACTCCGTGGACGCGAGCCCGGGAGCCGACGACAACGCCTCCGGTGTGGCGGTCCTGCTGGAAACCGCCCGGCTGCTCGGCGCGCTGGAAGAGCCGCCGCCCGTCACCCTCATGTGCTTCGACATGGAGGAACTGGGACTGATCGGGTCGCGGTACGCCGCCCGCCGGTTCACCGACCGGCGGGAACGGGTCGCGGGCATGATCTGTCTGGAGTCGGTCGGGTACTTCGCGCCCGAGCCGGGTGGTCAGCGGCTGCCCGCGGGTTTCGGACTGGCCTTCCCCACGGCCGCCCGCGAGGTCCGAGCGCACCGCTTCCGCGGGGACTTCACCCTCGTGGTCCACCGGCGCTCCACACGGGGTGCGGCCGCCCTGTGGCAGCGGGCGGCCGCGTGCGCGGGTCCGGCACTGCCGGCCCTCCCGTCGATCGCCCTCCGTGACCGCCGTCCCGAAGGGCCGCTGGGTCTGCTCATCGGCCTCGCGGTGCCACCGGCGAACCATCTCGGGCGCAGCGACCACGCCTCGTTCTGGAACCGCCGGATCCCGGCGCTCATGCTGACCAGCACCGCCAACTTCCGCAACCGGCACTACCACCGCCCCACGGACACGGCGGACCTCCTCGACTACGACCGGCTGGCCGTGGTCACCGCCGCGACCGCGGCCACGGCGCTGCACTGGCCGCGCGGCTGAGGCCGTACGGGCCTCGGGACCGGCGCGAAGACCGCCGGCCGGCGGTGCGCACCCCGCCGACCCGGGCCGGTCCGGTTCGTGGCCGGACCCGGGTCACCAGGCCACCGGCAGCCTCGACACGCCGTGGACCGCGCGGCCCTCGAACGCGTGCTCCTCCGCGGGCGGGCCGGTCAGGTGCAGGCCGGGCAGACGGTCGAAGAGCATCGGCAGGGCGATCTGGAGTTCGGCGCGGGCGAGCGACTGGCCGAGGCAGTGGTGCGGGCCGTGGCCGAACGCCAGCTGGCGGCCGGCGTCCCGGGTGAGGTCGAGGGTGTCGGGGTCCTCGAAGGCCGCGGGGTCCCGGTTGGCGGACTGGAGGGCGACGACCACGCCCTCGCCGGCGCGGATCGTCACCCCGCCGACCTCGACGTCCTCGACGGCGACGCGGCGCAGCCCGATGTGGACGATGGTGAGGTAGCGCAGGAGTTCCTCGACCGCGCCGGAGACGAGGCCGTCGTCGGCGCGCAGGGCGGCCAGCTGGTCGGGGTGGCGCAGCAGGGCGACGACGCCCAGCGAGAGCATGCTCGCGGTCGTCTCGTGACCGGCGATGAGGAGCTGGACCAGCATGCCCGCCGCCTCCTCCGCCGTGGCCTCGCCGGTGGCCACCCGCTCGACGGCGAGCTTGCTCGTGAGGTCGTCGCCGGGTTCGCGCGCCTTGGCCGCCAGCAGTTCCCGGAGGTGGCCGAAGAGGGCCGCCCAGCCGGCCCGCATCGCCTCGGGTCCGGCGGAGACGGTGGCGAAGGCGGCGGCGTGCCGGTGGATGAACTCCCGGTCGGCGTACGGCACTCCGAGCAGTTCGCAGATGACGAGGAGCGGCAGCGGCAGGGTGAAGTGCTCCACCAGGTCGGCCGGACCGCCCTTCGCGGCCAGGCCGTCGAGGAGTTCGCCGGTGATCCGCCGTACGGCCGGGCGCAGTTGCTCGACCCGGCGGAAGCTGAACTCGGGGATCAGCATGCGGCGCAGCCGGGTGTGGTCCGGCGGGTCCATGGAGAACAGCTGGCCGGGGGTGGGCGGCGGGGGCGTCGGCTGGAGGCCGGGGAAGCCCGGGCGGACGTTGCGCGCGCTGAAGCGCGCATCGCCGAGGACGGCCCGGGCGTCCTCGTGCCGGGTGACGAGCCAGGGGTGGGTGTCGCCCCACAGGGTGATCCTGGCCAGGGGCCGTTCGGTGATCCAGCGTCCGTACTCGGCGGCGGGGTCGAGGAGGGGGCGGTGGCGGGGGAGGGGCGGTGGGGTGTCCGTGGGGTGCATGGCGGGGGGCTCTTCCGGGGGCGGAGGTGGGGGAGAGGGGCAGGGACCGCAGGGGCGGGGGACCGCAGGGGGAGCGCGGGCCGCTCAGTGCGTGAGGCCGGCCAGGTCGAGGAGCAGGTCCTTGACCTCGGTCGCGGCGATCCGGTCGCGCGCGGGGCCGGGCCGTGAGCACAGCAGGACAGGGCTGTCCTGGGGGTCCTCCGGGAGCCGGCCGTGGCTGCCCCGGACGCCCGAGGGGTCGAGCGGGACGGTCCGGATGCGGTACCGCAGACCGGCCTTCTTGCGTGCGACCTGGCCCAGGGCACGGGCCTTGACGCCGGGGACGGTGGGGTCGTAGAGGAGCTCGGCGGGGTCGTAGCCGGGCTTGCGGTGGATCTCGACCTGGCGGGCGAAGTCCGGGGCGCGCGCGTCGTTCAGCCAGTAGTAGTACGTGAACCAGGCGTCGGACCGTGCCACCGCGACCAGTTCGCCCGAGCGTTCGTGCGCGAGTCCGTGCCGGGCCTTGCCCTGCTCGTCGAGCACCTCGTCCACCCCGTCGAGTCCGGCGACGACCTCGGCCGCCTTCGCGAGGTCGGCCGGGTCGCGGACGTAGACGTGGGCGATCTGGTGGTCGGCGACCGCGAAGGCGCGGGACGTCATCGGGTCGAGGTACTCCATTCCGTCCTGGGTGTGGACCTCCAGCAGTCCGGCCCGGCGCAGCGCGCGGTTGATGTCGACCGGGCGGGACGCGGGCGCGATGCCGTACTCGCTGAGGATCACGACGGTGGCGCCCTCGCGGTGCAGATGCTCGAGGAAGGGCCGCAGCGCGTCGTCGAGGCGACGGGCCTCGCGGGCCGACCGCGACGAGCCGGGGCCGGAGCGCTGGGGCTCGTAGTCGAGGTGGGGTACGTAGACCAGGGTGAGGTCGGGCTGCTTCTCGTCGAAGATCTGGCGGGCGGCGGCGAGGATCCACTGGCTGGAGGGCAGGCCCGCGTTGGGACCCCAGTAGGTGAACAGGGGGAACGGGCCCAGCCGGTCGGTGAGTTCGTCGTGCAGGGCGGGCGGCCGGGTGTAGCAGTCGGGTTCCTTGCGGCCGTCGGAGTAGTAGACGGGGCGCGGGGTGACGGTGTAGTCCACGTCGGCGCCCATGGCGTACCACCAGCAGACGTTGGCGACCGTGTAGCCGGGCCGGGAGCGGCGGGCGGTGTCCCAGAGTTTCTCGCCGCCGACCAGGGCGTTGTGCTGGCGCCACAGCAGGACCTCGCCGAGGTCGCGGAAGTACCAGCCGTTGCCGACGACACCGTGCTCGGCGGGCGGTGCGCCGGTCAGCAGGGTGGACTGCACGGAGCAGGTGACGGCGGGCAGGACGGGGTCCAGCCGGGCCCTGAAGCCCTGTGCGGCGACGGCGGAGACGGCCGGCATGTGGCGCAGCAGGCGGGGGGTGAGGCCGACGATGTCGAGGACGACGAGGCGTGTCATGGGACGGGCTCCTTGCGGGGGCGGGCGGTGTCGGTCGTCGCGACGAGGCCGAGTTCCTCGAAACGGGCGCGGGACCAGGCCAGTTCGGCGGCGATTCCCGCGACGAGACCCTCGCGGTCCTGTGGCCGCAGCTGTTCGGGCAGGACGGACCAGGTGTAGGTCTCCACCTCGACGTGGTCGCAGACCGCCTGCGGGCCGCCGAGCAACTCCCTGAGCGCGGTGCTCAGTTCGGCGGCCGTGGTGCTCAGCGGCGGTTCGGGTGCGGCGTGCAGGGGCGCGTGGAAGTGCACCCGCCAGGGGGAGCCGGGGTCCAGGCCGCCGGCGAGGGCGTCCGGGAGGTCGTCCACGCCGCTCACGACGCCGCCCGGGGCCGTACGGGTCTGGTGCAGGAAGCGCGGTTCGGCGAAGCGGGCGAGGGCCCGGCGCGCCTCGGGGGCGGTGGGGTCGTCGGCCTGGAGGGCGCTGGAGGCCTGCACCTTGACGACGGGGAGGCCGGCGTCGGCGAGGCGGCGCAGCGCATGCGCCGGGTTCTCGAACTGCACCGCGAGATGACAGGTGTCCAGGCAGACACCGAGCCGCTCGGGGTCCAGCCCGCCGAGTTCCCGGGCGGCCTGGACGGTGTTCTCCACCACGCAGCCCGGCTCCGGTTCGAAGCCGACCCGGATGGCCCGGCCCGTCTCCCGCTCCAACTCGGCGAGCTCGGCGGCGAGTCGGTCCAGGGACCGGCGGGCGGTGTCGCGCGCCGCGGCCGGCCAGGGGGTGCGCCAGGCCAGCGGCAGGGTGGAGACGCTGCCGCGCCGCGCGTCGTCGGGGAGCAGCCCGGCGAGGATCCGGGCGCAGTCGACGGTGTAGCGCAGCCGGGCGGGGTCGGTCCAGTCGGGGAGGTAGACGTCCTTCTTGACCACCTCGCGGTGGAAACCCTCGTAGGGGAAGGCGTTGAGGGTGACGGTCTCCAGGCCGCGCGAGGTCAGCTCGGCCCGCAGCCGGCGCACCGCCGCGGGCCGGGCGGACAGCTCGGTGACCACGTCCCGGGCCAGCCACAGCCCGATGCCGAGCAGATCGGCGCCGAGGGCCTGACGGACCGGTTCGGCGTGGGAGGCGAGCTGGCCCACCACCCCGTCCAGGTCCTCCGCCTGGTGGACGTTGCTGCAGTAGGCGAGGTGGACGGTGGTGCCGTCGCCGTGTCGGAAACGCACCCCGGGCTCACTCCCCGCCGCGCTTGACGGAGTTGCCCTCGAACAGGGCGCTTCCGTCGGCCTCGACGTCGGCGAGGTCCAGCCGCCCGCTCTGCCCGTAGAACGCCACCGGGTTGCGCCACATCACCTGGTCGACGGTGTCCTCGTCGAAACCGGCGGCCAGCATCGCGTCGGCGGTTTTGCGGGTCTTCAGGGGGTCGCTGCGGCCCCAGTCCGCCGCGGAGTTGACGAGCATCCGCGCCGTGCCGTGCTCCTGGAGGATCCGCACCATGCGGTCCTCGCTCATCTTGGTGTCCGGGTAGATGGAGAAGCCCATCCAGCAGCCGCTGTCGGCCACCAGGGCGACGGTGAGCTCGTTGAGGTGGTCGACGAGGACGTGCTCGGGCGGGATGCCGGACTCCCGGACCACGTCGAGGGTGCGGCGGGTGCCGGCGGCCTTGTCGCGGTGCGGGGTGTGCACCAGCACGGGCAGCGCGTGCTCGACGGCGAGGGCCAGTTGACGGGCCAGTGCCTCGTCCTCCTCGGGCGTCATGGAGTCGTAGCCGATCTCCCCGACGGCCACCACCCCGTCCTTGGCGAGATAGCGCGGCAGCACGTCCAGGACCCCGGCGCAGCGCGGGTCGTTCGCCTCCTTGGGGTTGAGGGCGATGGTGCAGTGGTGCCGGATGCCGAACTGCGCGGCGCGGTAGGGCTCCCAGCCGAGCAGCGCGTCGAAGTAGTCGGTGAAGCTGTCCACCGAGGTGCGCGGCTGGCCGAGCCAGAACGACGGCTCCACCACCGCCCGGACCCCGGCCGCGTAGAGGGCCTCGTAGTCGTCGGTGGTGCGGGAGGTCATGTGGATGTGGGGGTCGAAGATGCGCATCAGACCGCTCCTGCGGGTGCTGTGTCCGTGTCTGAGTCTGTGTCTGTGTCGGTGGCTGTGGCTGTGGCTGTGGCTCTGCCTGTGTCCGTGTCTGCGTCTGCGTCCGGTCAGGGAGCCGTCTCGGGAGAGGTGGAGACGGCGGCGGCGGAGAAGGCGGCCAGGGCCCGGACGGCCGCGTCGCGGCGGCCGGGGGAGGCGGACCCGGTCTCCGCAGACAGCCCGGAGGCCTCCAGCGTGCCGGGGTGGGCGCGCAGCACGGGCCAGACGTCGGCCGGCACATCTCGGCCCGCGGCGACCCGCTCATGGGCGAAGTCGGCCAGCATCCGGGCGAGTTCGCGGTCGGCGCGGTCCGTCAGGCCGGCGATCCGGGCGAGCGGGATGCCGCAGAAGACGCTCTTCAGCACGGCCTGCCGGTAGCCCTCGGCGTCCAGGTGACGCGCGGCGTACGGTCCGAGGGCCGCCTCGATCAGATCGGTGTCGTTGCCGCGCAGCGTCGCCCGCACCAGGGGCAGCCCCCGATCGGCGAAGGACGCGTCCGCGTCCTCCAGCAGGGCCAGACAGAGCAGCACCGCCCGCTGCTCGGCGGGGTCGCCGTACCGGTGCAGGGCGGTGATCTCCTCGCCGAGCGCCGCGCCGGCGAGCGGCAGGGCGGTGAGGAGCCGGGCGCGGGCGGCGTCCGCCACCGTCCAGCCGGCGATCAGCGGGTCGCGGCCGCAGCGCCGGCCCACGGCCGGGAAGAGGCCCCGTACCGCCGCCGGGTCCTGGCCGATCCGGGCGACCGCGTCGGTCAGCCAGGCCGCCGCGTCCGCGGTCAGCCGTTGGTCGAGGGCGGTCGGGATGCGAGGGTCCACGGCACATGCCTCCTTCGTCGGGCGTGCGTACGGCGACCGCCGTACCGGGAAAACGGAGATGACGAGACGTCGGCGCCGACGAGCCGTCAGTGCGGCTCGGCGGCCCGCAGGAACTCAAGTGACGTGCGGGCGACTTCGGGCGCGTTCAGGGCCGCGCCCTGGATCTCCACCGAGACGGGTCCGCGGTAGCCGGCGGCCTTGAGCGCGGCCAGGACCGGTGGGAAGTCGATCTCGCCCGTGCCGAGTTCGAGGTGCCGGTGCACCCCGCGCCGCATGTCCTCGATCTGCACGTTGACCAGATGAGGTGCCGCCGCCGCGACACAGTCGAGCAGCGGGGCGTCCTCGACGCAGTGGGCGTGGCCGATGTCGAGGGTGACACCGAAGAGATCCGGGTCGCCGAGCCGGTGGCGCAGCTCCAGTACGCGCTGCACGGTGTCGACGAACATGTACGGCTCGGGTTCGAACCCGAGGGCCACCCCGTGCTCGCGGGCGATCTCCAGGACCTCCTCGCAGCCCCCGGTCAGCCGCTTGAGGGCCTCCTCCCGGGGGACGCCCTCGGGGGCCGGCCCGCTGGCCAGCTGGACGGCCGGGGCGCCGAGGTCGGCCGCGACGCGCACGGCCCGCGCGAGGAGGTCCAGGCGCCGTTCGGCGCCGGATGCGCACATCAGGGTGGGGACGTGCCCCCGCCAGGGGTCGAGCAGATAGGGCGCCCCGGTCTCCACCATCACGGCGAGACCCAACCGGTCCAGGCGGGAGGCCAGTTGGCCGACCCGGCGCGGCAGATCCGCGGCGAAGGGGTCGAGGTGGCCGTGGTCCAGGGTGAGCCCGACGGAGTCGTAGCCCAGGTCCGCGAGGACGGTCAGGACGTCGTCGAGACGGTGGTGGGCGAAGCCGTTGGTCCCGAAGCCGTAGCGCAGCCGCGCGGGCGGGGCGGGGAGGGTGCTCATGTGGGCGACACCTTCCGGGCCAGTCGGCGGGCCGTCGGGTGGGCCGCGGCGAGCAGACCGGCCAGGGCCGGGGCGCCGCCGCCGGCGGTCAGCGCCGCCTGGAGGGGCATCAGCGACAGGATTCCGGCGCCGACGGCCTCCCGGACGTGTCGCGCGGACGGGCGGTGGGCCGCCCGGGCCTGCGCGCCGCCGTACGTGGTCAGATAGGCGAGCGCTCCGGCGGCGGCACCGATGCGGGCCGCCCGCCCCGCGGGTCTTCCGCGTCCGGTGAGCCGTGGCGGCCGTGGTAAGGCGAGCGCCCCTGCGTAGGGGAGCGCGCCGGCGGCGAGGGCGGTGGCCGCGGTGCCGGCCAGGGTCGCGGCCGGTACGGAGCGGGGCGCGCCCGTCACCTCGTGGCGGCTCAGTGCCGTGACGGTGTAGGTGTGGGCGCCGACCAGCAGCGCGGCCGGGAGCGCCGCCGTACGGCGGCCCGGGTCGGCGCCGGCCAGTACGTTCAGGGCGCGTGCCCCCGCCATCGCGGCGGGCCCGGCGGGGGTGGACTTCAGGCGCAGGTCGTACGCCCAGACCAGTCCGGTCAGCGGTATCGCCACTCCGAGTGCGGCGCGCCCGCCGGCCAGGGCGGCGAGACCGAGGCCGGCGGCGGTCAGCCCGCCGGCGGTGGCCAGCGCGGTGCGGCGGGCGACGCGGCCGGAGGGCAGGGGGCGTTCGGGGCGTTCGACCGCGTCCACGGTGGCGTCCGCGTAGTCGTTGAGCGCCATGCCGGCCCAGTAGAGGGCGACGGACGACGCCATCGTGGCGACGGTACGGGGCCGGACGCGTCCGGTGCTCGCGACCGCGCCCGCGAGTACGTCACCGGGCACGCTCAGGGCGGCGGGCAGCCGGACGAGGGCCGCCAGATCGGCGAGACGGGGGGACCGTGTGAGGTCGTTCGGGCCTTGCATGATCGGACACCCTACGCCCGTTGATTTAATCTTCAGATACCTTCACATCGGCCATTGTGTGAAGACTCTGTGTGTCCGGCTGGTCGAACAACTCCCTTGCCAGGCACAGGACTTGATGTCCCGTGACGTCCGTCGCCGGGAGCGTCCGGCGGCCCCGGCCGCCCGCCCGGTGCCCTTCTCCGGCCGTTCTTCTACGCTGGTGTAGTCGACCGGAGCGGCGGTGCGCGGTGCGTCGGGTGAACCGGGGGCGTCGATACGATGGCGGGCCGCAAAAGCGTCGGCGGCGGAAGGGAGACAAGGGCGTGACGGACGACCGGCAGGGTCCGCGGCGGCGCAGACAGGGCGAACTGGAGGCGCTGGTGCTGTCGGTGCTGGGGGAGGCGGAGGGGCCGGTGAGCGCCGGGTGGGTGCAGGAGCGCCTCGGTGACGACCTCGCCTATACGACGGTGATCACGATCCTGACCCGGCTGCTGGCCAAGGGCGTGGTGACCCGGGAACGGGCGGGCCGGTCCTTCGCCTGGACGCCGGCCGGGACCAGGCGGGTCTCGCGGCGCACCGGATGCGCAGGGTGCTGGACGCGGAGAGCGACCGCGAGGCGGTGCTCGCCAGCTTCGTCACCGGTCTGGGTCCGGACGACGAGCGGCTGCTGCGGGAGCTGCTCGGCCGTTCCGACGGCGAGTGAAGGGGAAGGCCCGAACCCGATGGGGGTGTTCGTCTTTCTGCCGCTGGTGCTGCCGCTGACGGCATGGCCGGTGGCCCGCCTGGCGGAGCAGCATCTGCATCCGCGCGCGGCGACCCGGCTGCTGTCGGGCGTGGCGGTGGTGATGGCGGTGTGCAGCACCGTGTGTCTGGGACTGGTCATGGTGGTGGGCACGGCCCAGCTGCCGGGCAATCCGCTGCCCGACGGGTGGTCGGACCCCGAGGTGCGGGCGGCGGTGCCCTACGACGAGGTCGCCGGGAAGGCGGCCATCCCCGCGCTGGTCGCGGTGCTCGCGGCCTGCGGGCGGACGCTGTGGCGGCACGGGCGGGTACGGCGCGGGGCGCATCGCGCGCTGGCCGGGCTGCCGGGTACCGAGGTGGTCGTCCTGCCCGACGGGGTGCCGTACGCCTATGCGCTGCCGGGCGGCCGGCGGGGCCGGGTGGTGGTGACCACCGCCCTGCTGGACGGCCTCGAACCGGCCGAGCGGCGGGCCCTGTTCGCCCATGAGCGCGCCCATCTGACGGCCGGGCACCACCGGTTCCTGCTGGCGGTACGGCTCGCCGCGCGCGCCAACCCGTTCCTGCGGCCGCTGCGCACCGCCGTCTCCTACACGACGGAGCGGTGGGCCGACGAGGACGCGGCCCAGGCCGTGGGCAGCCGCCGTACCGTGGCCCGCGCGATCGGCAAGGCGGCCCTGGTCTCCCGCGGCACCCCCGTGCCGACGCTGGCGGGCTTCGCCGCGGCGGGACCGGTGCCGCGCCGGGGGGCGGCCCTGCTCGGCCCGGCCCCGGTCGGACGCGGCTGGCCCTCGGCGTTCACCGCCGTGGGCCTCGCGGCGTGGGGCGCCGCCGCCGGCACGGCCGTCTCCGCGATGTCCTCGGCGAACTCCGCGGTGAGCATGTTCCTCATCCTGTACGCCGCGACACCCCTGTAGGGCCCGTCGTCCCGATCAGGCCGGCCGGGCCGACGGCAAGGCCCCCTGCGCCGGTCCGTCAGAGGTCGAACTCGTGCGGCGGCAGGTCGAGGGTGAAGCAGGCCTCGCGGACGACCGCCTGCTCGGTCTTGTCGAAGTCGCCGTCGGCGCCCCCGATGACGATGCCGATCTGGATGACGGCACGGGCCTCGGCGGGCTTCTTCTTGGCCTTGGCGATCTCCTGGAGCACGCTCACCTTGCCGAAGTCGAAGTCGGCGGTCAGCTTGTTCAGGTTGTCGTCGAAACGGCGCTGAAGATCCGTGGCGTCGAAGTTCTGCAACACCTCGTTGGTGGCGATGAGCTGGGCCACGCGGCGCCGCTCGGACGGATCGATGGTGCCGTCGGCGGCGGCGACGCAGGGCGCACATCGCCATGCTCGCGTCGCGGAAGGCGCCGCTCTTGAGGTCGTTCTTCTTCGCCACGAGCTGCGTCTGCATCGACGACGCGGATTCCTTGATGCGGTCCCACAGGGCCATGAGAACTCCATACGGTCGTACGGTCGGTCGGCGACGGCCGCTCCGGAGGCGGTCGCCGCCTCTTCGATATCTACAACAATGTAGAAACTAACGGGTGGTCGGACAAGTTCCCGCCGTGCCCCGCTCAGTTCCGCGAGTTGCCGAACAGCAGCCGGTAGGCCACGAGGAGGACGAGCGAGCCGCCGATGGCCGCGCCCCAGGTGTAGAGGTCGAAGAAGTGGTTCTCCACCGGGCGGTCGAGGAACCGGGAGGAGAGCCAGCCGCCGACGAAGGCGCCCGCGACGCCGATGAGGGTGGTGCCGATCAGGCCGCCCGGGTCGCGGCCGGGCAGCAGGACCTTGGCGATGGCTCCGGCGAACAGGCCGAGGATGATCCAGCCGATGATGCCCATGTCGTCGTGTCTCCAGTCGAGTCGCTCGGGCGGCACCCGTTCCCCGGGGTCACCGGCCCCATGGTGAGTTGCCTGTTTGCGCAACCCTAGAGACGCGACGGGGTGGCGGGCGAGCCCGCACAGGTCACTGCGTTCGAGTCGTCGCGGTTCTGTCACTCGTTCAGGACATTGCGCAAACCGTCAAGCGGAGGTGGGTCCTTCGGCGGCTCCCGGTGCCGCCGCCGACGCCTACACTGGGTACCCGCACGTGCGTCGGCGGTGACGCGCAGGGGACGGGAGAGGGCTGTGGCAACCAGCGTCGGTCGCTTCGAGGACCCGTCCGCCGAGGTGCTCGACGAGGCGGCCGCCGCGTTCGGCCTGCTCGCCGCTCCGGCCCGGCTGCACCTCATGTGGGCCCTGTCGCAGGGCGAGAGCGACGTCACCCGGCTCGCCGACCGCGTCGGCGGTGCGCTGCCCGCCGTGAGCCAGCATCTGGCGAAACTGAAGCTCGCCGGACTCGTCGGCTCGCGCCGCGAGGGGCGGCGGCAGGTGTACTACGTTCAACGACCCGGACGTCGTCACCGTGGTGCGCGTGATGGTCGGCCAGCTGACCGCCCGCGCCCACCAGAGGGCCGTGCCGGTACGACGACTGCCCGGCGCCGGCGACTGAGGCCCGCCCCCGGGCCCCCTGAGGCGAAACCCGCTCCTCGGGTTGCATGAGATCCCTCACCTGTGAATTCGCCCGGGACCGGGGCTGCTCCGGTCAGGGCTTTGTTAGATTGCGCAACTACGCAAGCAACCTCGATCCCGATTGCCGCCTCTACCTGTGTGCATCTGTCGGACCGTTCGGAGGAGTGGTGAATGAGCGACCCGTGGGACGGTCCGGCCGGCCAGGCCACGCGCAGCCGCACCGACCGGGTGCCCGGGCAGCGCACGGCGGGGCCCGACGAGCCGCTTCCGACGGGCGGCCGGACCGCGGCACGGGCGGCCTCGCGCAGACGCCCCGGCCGGGGGACACGCCGCGGCCGGCCGGTGCGGCGCGGCCGGCGGGTGCTGCGGATCGCCGGACTGTGCCTGGCGCTGCTGGTGCTGGGGACGGCCGGTGCGGGCTGGTGGTTCTACCAGCACCTCAACGGCAACATCAACAGCGTCTCGATCGACGGCAAGGGCGGCAAGGAGAAGGCCGACGCCTTCGGCCGCACCCCGATCAACATCCTGGTCATGGGCTCGGACGGCCGCACCAGCAAGGCGGACTGCAGACTCGGCGGCGGCTGCTCGCGGACCGGGGTGCAGTCCGGCAACGGCAACGCGGACGTGCAGATGGTGGTCCACATAGCGGCCGACCGCTCCAACGCCACCGTCATGAGCATCCCGCGCGACACCATGACGAACGTCCCGGCCTGCAAGGACAGTGAAACCGGGCAGTCCACGTCCGGCTACTACGGCCAGATCAACAGCGCCCTGCAGTACGGCCCGGCCTGCCAGGTTTCCACCATCCACGAGCTGACCGGCATCCCCATCGACCACTTCGTCAAGCTCGACTTCTCCGGCGTGGTCAAGATGTCCGACGCGGTCGGCGGTGTCTCCGTGTGCGTGGACGCCGACGTCTACGACACCTACTCGCACCTGAAGCTGTCCAAGGGCACCCACACCCTCAAGGGCGTCGCCGCGCTGGAGTTCGTCCGCTCGCGGCACGGCTTCGGCGACGGCAGCGACCTCGGCCGTACCGTCTCCCAGCACATCTTCCTCAGCGCGATGATCCGCAAGTTCAAGAGCGCGGGCACGCTCACCGACCCCACCGCGGTCTACGGCCTCGCCGACGCCGCCACCAAGGCGCTCACCGTGGACGACGGCCTCGGCAGCGTGAAGAAGCTGATCGGGCTCGCGGCCGACCTGAACAAGGTCCCCACCAAGCGGATGACGTTCACCACCATGCAGACGGCCCCCGATCCGGCGGACAGCGACCGGGTCGTGGTGGGCGCGGGCGCGAAGACGCTCTTCTCCACCATCGCCAACGACCAGTCGCTCACCACCGGTTCCGGCGGGAAGTCGGCGGCGGCCTCCGCGACGGCCAAGGCCACCGGTCCGGCGGTCCCCGCGTCCGAGGTCGCCGTCACCGTGGAGAACGGCACGACCATCACCGGCCGGGCCTCCGCCGTCGCCGGCGCCCTCACCGACGCGGGCTTCGACTCCGCCACGACCACCGCCAACGCCCCGAGCCCGGCGACCACCACGACCCTCACCTACGGCACCGGACAGCAGGGCGCGGCGCGGACGGCCGCGAAGGCGCTCGGACTGCCGTCCTCCCATCTGAGGCAGGGGAGCGGAACGGGCGTCACCCTGGTCATCGGCAGCGACTGGCCGAGCGGCACCACCTACCCCGGCGGGACCTCCTCGCCCGCCCCCGCCGACACCGGGGCCGCCGTCTCCCACGCCCACGCCCAGACCGCCGACGAGGCCAGGACCTGCGCCGAGGTCAGCCGGTACCGGACGGTCGAGCTGAACGGCGTCCCCATGACGCCCACCCAGGCCTACGCGGCGGCCCGCGGCAAGCCCGACTCGGACGACTGACCGAGCGGCGAAGCGGTCAGGGACGCGGGGCGGAGTCGTCCCGGTCGACGACCGCGCCGGGGACGATCCGGGCCGCCGACGGGGCCCGGCCGGGGGCGTCCTCGTCCTTCAGGGCCCCGGACTCGCTCTTGAGGATGCGGGCCGCCTTGCCCGCCGAACGGGTCAGCTCGGGCAGCTTCTTGATCGCGAGGATCACGACGACGACCACCAGGATCAGTGCCAGCTCGCTCATGCCGAACATACGGGTCCGCTCTCTCCCGAGGTCGTCTACAGTTCTGTAGAAGTATCCCCCGGGAGGCGATCGTTCAACAAGCCTGCCTTCCGGCCGCGTTGGCGGAAACACCGTACGATCCGAGGAGTGTCGGCAGCAGGATGTCCGAGCAGTACCACCAGGCGACCGTCAGCGCGTCCGGGGCGGCCCGCCGGGACCTCGCGCACCGCTGCCGCACCGTCACCGAGGCCCGCTGGTTCGCGCTGACCGTCTTCGCCGTGATCCTCCTGAACGCGGCACTGCTCGGCGTGGAGACGTACTCCGGTCTGGTCGAGGAGTGGCACCGCTGGTTACGGCTCGCCGAGCACGCCTGCCTCGTCGTGTTCACCGTCGAGATCCTCGTCCGGATCGGCGCGCACGCCGACCGCCCCCGGGGCTTTCCCCAGGACCCGTGGAACCTCTTCGACCTGGCCGTGGTCCTGTGCGCCTTCCTGCCGGTCGTACGCGAGAACACCACCGTGCTGCGCCTGCTCCGGCTGGCCCGCGTCCTGCGCACCGCCCGCTTCCTGCCCCAGCTCCGTGTCCTGCTCACCGCGGTCGCCCGCAGTCTGCCGGGCCCGCGAGATGGAGGACACCCGCCGGCCGCCCGCCCCGCCCGCGCAGGACCGCGGGCTGCTGCTCGCCCGGATCGCCGCCGCCCGCGAGGCCCTCGACGCCCTCGAACGCGAGGTCGCCGAGGCCACCTCGACCACACCCCCGCGGTCCGACCGCGGGGACCGCAGCGCGGTCGGCCGTACGGGCTGAGGAACCCGGACCGCGGAGCGCCTGCCGCGGGTTCAGCAGGGCTTGCGCCAGACCCCCAGCTCCAGCTTCTTCTGCATCGACGACAGCCCCAGTTGCCGCGACTCGGCGCAGAAGCTGCTCGTGGGCTCGGCGTACTCCACGTGGAAGACCGCCTTGCCGGCCTCGATGAACGGAGTGAGCCGCGCGCACTCGCCGTACTGGGCGCACTCCTCGTTGACCGCGAAGTCGAAGTGGGGGAGCAGCTGCGGGATCTGCGGCAGGTCGTTCTTCAGGCCCACCGACATGCCCCGGTCGTGTGCCAGCTCCGCGATCATGCGGTTGTAGCGGAGCTGGTCGCGCGCGGTGAGCGGGAAGCCGGTCTTGTTGCCGTACCCCTCCACCAGGTCCGGCTCGACCGCGTCGAAGCCCTTGTCGCGGCACATGTCGAAACGGCGTTCCATGATCGGCCGCAGCACGGAGATCTTCCGGATGTCCAGCCAGCGCTCGCCCGCCCAGCCGTTCTGCCGCCCCAGCACCGACTTCGGGAAGGCGCCCTTGTCGGACCGGAAGTCCTCCCAGGCGCCGACGTTGACGTAACAGATGACCCTGCGCCCGTCCCGGTGCAGCCGGGCCACGTCCGCGGCCGTGTTCTCGAAGCCGTCGATGTCGTAAACCGGCACGTCCACCGACGGGTCCACCCGGCTGTTGAGCTGCCACTGCCAGGCCAGCCCCGGCCGCGGCCGCCACCGCGCCCCGGTCGAGGAGTCCGCCGTACCGGAGGGCGAACCGGAGGCCGGCGGTGACCCGCCGTCCCCGCCCCCCCCGTGCCGGAGCAGCCCGCCAGCGCCAGCGCGCCGGCCAGCAGGAGTGCCCTTGCCGTGTGCCTCATCGTCCTGTTCCGCTCAGTGCGGGGGTCGAACTCACCCCCAGGATTGGGAAGTACGCCCGTGACGGGACCGGACACGGCCGCGCCCCGCTCGCCCGCGGTGCGCACCGCGAGCGGCACCAGCGCCGCCGGGACGCCGTACACGAGGTGGCAGAGCCGCTCGGGCGCGTGCCGGGTGGTCCACGCCGGCCGGGTGAACGCCGAGACGTACGTGGACCAGTGCCCCTCGAAGGTCACGGTCAGGTCGGCGAGGCGGGCGTAGCCGGGCGCCGGGTGCACCCCCGGATTGAGGACCACCGTCCCGGCACCGGTCCGGCGCACGCCGTGCACCAGCCGGCGACAGGCGGGCAGCCCGTCCGGGGTTGCCGTCACCCGGTCGAGGAAGCAGCCGTCGGCCGCGTACCACGCCTGGTGCCGGCGGACGTCGGCCACCACGTCGGCGCACGGACGCACCCCGTAGTCGGTGTCGACGTACCCGAGGACGCGCGTGCCCGCCTCCCGAAGGGCTCCGGCCGCCGCGGCGAACGCGGGGTCGGGGCCCGCGCCGGGCCCGTTCGCGGGGTTGAGGATCACGCCGTACGTGCGCCCCGCACCCTGGATCAGACGGTGCCAGGCGCCCGGATCGTCGACGGGGTGCACGTACAGCGGAATCAGCAGGCTCACGGCGTGCCGTCGCCTTCCCACAGCGCGGCCAGCGCGTCGTCGAGGGTGTGCGCGGGCCGCCAGCCCAGGGCCCGCTCGGCGGCCGTGACGTCGGAGCACTGCCAGGACACCTCGCCCGAGCGGACCGACCGTCCGCCGCCCGCACCCTCCTCGACCCGTCCCCGGAACCCGGCCTGCGAGGCCAGCCCGAGCACCACCTCGCGCACCGGCACGGCGCGGCCCCCGCCGACGTTCAGGATGCGCGGCAGGGGGCCGGGCGCCGTGACCGCGAGCTCCACCGCGTGCGCCACGTCCCGGACGTCCACGAAGTCCCGGTAGGAGGACAGGTCACCGAGGCGCAGGACCGCGTCCGGGTCCCGGCCCGCCTCCCGCAGCAGCGCGGCCAGCCGGCCCGGCAGTCCGGCGGGCGGCGCGCCGGGACCCACCGGGTTGCCGACCCGCAGCACCACCGCGTCCAGACCGGACGCGGTCACCACCGCCGTGCCCGCGAGCTTCGTCGCGCCGTACGGGCCGGCCGGGCAGGTCGCGTCGGACTCGGTGACCGGGCTGCCCGCGACGCCCGGACCGTACTCGGCGGCCGAGCCCAGCTGCACCAGCCGGGCCCCCGGGGCCGCCTCCCGCAGCGCCGCGCACAGCACCGCCGGGCCGCGCGCGTTGACCTCGGCGAGGGTCACCGCTTCGCCGCCGGTCGCGCCCGCGCAGTTGACCACCGCGTCGGGCGCGGCGAGGGCCAGGGTCTTGGCCAGCTCGGCCGGACGGACCGAGGCGAGATCAACCGTGTGGTCCGCGTCCGGTGAGCGGCCGGCGCCGAGGACCAGCGCGCCCGGCAGGGCCCGCAGCCGTGCGGCGACATGGGCTCCGAGATAGCCGGTGAAGCCCAGGACGAGAATGCGCATGGGGTGCTCAGGCCCCCTTGAGGAGATGGGACTTGCGGGTGGTGAACTCCGCGTTGGCGCGGTCGTAGTCGTCGGGGCGCCCGATGTCCAGCCAGTACCCGTCGAACTCGTAGGCCTGCGGCGGGTTCTGCGCTCTGATCAGGTCGATGACCAACTCGTCGAAGCCGAGCGGCAGTCCGGGCGTGTAGCCCTCCAGCGTCGAGCGGGACAGGCCGTAGACGCCCATCGAGACGCGGTAGTCCATGCTGGGCTTCTCGGTGAAGGCGACCACCTTCGAGGAGTCGGTGGTCAGCACCCCGAAGTCGATGTGCACCTTGCGGGCGTACGTGGCGATGGTCAGCGGCGCCCCCGCGGCACGGTGCGCGCCGAGGACGTCCGCGTAGTCGAGGTCGGTCAGGACGTCCCCGTTCATCACCAGGAACGACTCGGGCAGGTCCTCGCGCAGGGTGAGCAGCGGGCCGAGCGTGCCCAGCGGGCTCTCCTCGGTGGCGTAGTCGATGCGCAGGCCCCAGGCGGCGCCGTCGCCGACGTAGGCGCGGATGATCTCGCCGAGATGGCCGATGGCGATGGTGCAGCTGGTGAAGCCGGCCGTGGCCAGCTGGCGCAGCACGATCTCCAGGATGGCGTGCTGGTCGCCGATCGGCACCAGCGGTTTGGGCAGCGCGGTGGTGTACGGCCTCAGCCGGACGCCCTTGCCCCGGCCAGGATCACTGCGTGCATGGGTCTCCCCCTTGGTGTGGTACTCGGTGCGTGTTCGTGCCGGACGGTCAGATGTTGTAGATGCCGGTCTTGTAGCGGGCCAGGTTGGCCGGGTCGCGGAAGAACTCCACGGTCTGCGCGAGCCCTTCCTCCAGGGTGTGCGCGGGCTGCCAGCCGGTGGCGGCGGCGAGCCGGCTCGCGTCGGCGACCAGCCGCATCACCTCGGAGTTCGCGGGCCGGACCCGGGCGCTGTCCTCGCGGACGTCGAGCGGGGTGTCCATCACCTTCCCGATCAGCGCGACCAGGTCGCCGACGGAGATCTCCCCGCCGGTGCCGGCGTTGAAGGTGCGTCCCACCACTCGCCCGGCGGGCGCGGTGCCGACGGCGAGGAACGCCCGCGCGGTGTCCTTGACGAAGGTGAAGTCGCGGGTGGGGCGCAGATCGCCGAGGGTGAGGGTGCGCTCCCCGGCGGCCACCTGGCCGATGACGGTGGGGATGACCGCGCGCATGGACTGGCGCGGCCCGAAGGTGTTGAACGGCCGCAGCGTCACCACGGGGGTGTCGAAGCTGGCGTGGTAGCTGTCGGCCAGCCGGTCGCCGCCCGCCTTCGAAGCGGCGTACGGGGACTGGGTGTTGATCGGATGGTCCTCGGTGATCGGCACGGTCTGCGCGGTGCCGTACGTCTCACTCGTGGAGGTGTGCACCAGCCGGGGCGTGCCGAGGGCGCGCACCGCCTCCAGCACGTTCAGCGTGCCGGTGACATTGGTGTCCACATAGCTGTGCGGCGCCCGGTAGGAGTACGGGATCGCGATCAGCGCGGCCAGGTGGTAGGCGGTGTCGGCGCCTTCGAGCAGGCCGCGCACCGAGCCGGGGTCCCGGACGTCGCCCAGGACGATCTCCACCTGGTCGAGGACGTCCGGGTGCAGGGTCTCCAGCCAGCCGTACGAGGAGAACGAGTTGTACTGGGCCATGGCCCGCACCCGGTGCCCCGAGGCGACCAGCGCCTCGGTGAGGTGCGAGCCGATGAATCCCTCGGCTCCGGTGACGGCGGCGAGCGGTGTGGAGGTCAACTCCGGGTTCCTTCCGCTTGGTTGTGCGTGTGTGCGTGTGTGCGTGTGTGCGTGTGTGCGTGTGTGCGGGAGTGCAGTGGGGGGCGTGGGGCGTGGGGCGTGGGGAAGGGTGGGGAGCCGTGCGGCCCGTGCGCGGGGGCGCTCAGGCGTGCGGTGCGGGGCGGCCGAGCTGCCACAGCGCGTACGCCGTCAGACAGAGTGCGGCGCCCGCGCAGGCCAGGCGGAGCGCGTCGGCGGGGCCGGGCGGCAGACCGAGGAGGGCGGCCGCCCCGGCGCCAGCGGCGGCGGTGAGACAGACGACGGCGGACGGCCAGGCGGTACCGAAGGCCTGGAGCAGGAGCGCGGTCCACAGGGTGGCCGCCAGGAGCAGCAGCGCGGCCGGCGCCACCCCGGTGGCCAGGGCCGCCGGCACCAGGGGCAGCAGATAGGCGAGCAGACAGAGGGCGAGGACGCCGGCCGAGCGCAGCAGGAACCCGGCCGGGGTCGCGGTGGCGCGCAGGGCCGCCACCGACAGTCCGCGGTAGCGGTACAGCAGCCACTCCGCGGGCCCCATGCTGACGGTCAGCACGATCACCGCGTACGGCTCCTCGCGCCCCTCGAGGAGCACCAGCACCCCGGCGGCCAGTCCGAACAGACCGTACGGCACCGACCACCTGAGCCGCGGACGGTTTCCGGCTGGCGAAGTGGGCGCGGGGGGCGCTGTGGTCGCGGCGAGGGCCGTGCGCAGCGCCAGGGCGGTCGCGGTCAGCGTGGCCAGCAGGGCCAGCGCCGGCAGTCCGGCCCGCAGTGCCTCGCCCGGCTCCGCCCACGGCAGGACGAGAGCCCCCACGACCAGGGGGGAGAGCGCGGCGAGCAGCAGCCGTTCCCGCGCCAGCACCAGCAGGACGCCCGCCGCCGCCAGGTACAGCGACTGCGCGGCGGCGGCCAGGAGCACCGGCAGGCTCCCGGCGAACGGCACGGCCGCCGCCGTGGCGAGGGCGGCGCCGACGGGCGCGCCGGTGAGCAGCGCACGGCCCGCCGCGCGCCGGCCGGCCGTCATCCTCAGGTGGGCGCGGTGGCCGAGTCCCTGCCCCCAGGCCCAGGAGAGCAGGCCCGCGACGATCAGCGCGGGGGCGTGGTCCGCGGCGTTCCACAGCGGACGGGTGAGCAGGAAGGCGAGCCCCGGCAGGGCGAACAGCACGCCGCGCAGCAGACAGCGCACGGTGTCCGGGCGCCATACGTCGGCCGCGGGGGAGGGGTCGGGGAAGGTGCGCGGGACCCGTTCGTAGAGCGCGGCGGCCAGGGAGAACAGCCCCGGGTGGCCGTAGCGCTCCTTGATCAGGGCGGCCGGCAGGCCCTCCGCCTCCAGCAGCGCGGCCACCTCGTAGGGGTGGACGGCGGGCCCGATGCGGTCGGCGAGTTCGGCGGCCAGTTCGCTCACCGCCTCCTCGTCGGGCCCCCGCCGCGGCAGCCGCAGGGTGAGCGTGGTCTCGTCGGAGGGCCGGCGCGGCCGGCGGCGCGGCGGGCGGGTCTCGGCGAGGCGCAGGGCCAGGGTGTCCCGTTCGGAGCCGCCGGGTTCCAGGGAGATCGGCCCGCTCATCCCGCCACCGTGCCGACCGGCGCGAGCGGCCGGGGCGGCACGGGTATCGCCGCGGGTTCCCGGGCCGGCGCGGCCAGTTCGAGGTAGATGGAGCGGAAGGTGTCGATGGTCCGGCGCAGGGTGAACTGCTCGATCACCCGCAGCCGCGCGGCCTCGCCCATCGCGCGGCGGCGTACCGGGTCGCCGAGCAGCTGCAGGGCGGCCGAGGCCATCGACCGGGGGTCGCGGGGCGGTACCACGAGCCCGGTGTCGCCCACCGCCTCGCGCACCCCGCCCACGTCGGTGGAGACGGTGGCCCGCCCGCACGACATGGCCTCGATCAGGGTGAAGGGGAAGCCCTCGCTGATGCTGGACAGCATCACGACGTTGCCGGCCGCGTAGGCGTCCTTGATGTCGTCGACCCGGCCCTCGAAGGTGACCGCGTCCGCGTGCCCCAGCTCGGCGGCGAGCGCCTCGCACCGCTCCCGGTAGGCCTCGCCGCCGCGCGGGGTGCCGCCGAACAACCGCAGGCGGCAGCCGGGGAGTTCGGCGCGGACCAGGGCGAAGGCCCGGATCAGGGTCTCCAGGTCCTTGATCGGGTCGACCCGGCCGGCCCAGCTGAGGGTGAGGTCCTCGGGTTCGGGTCCGGCGGGCGGGAACGCGGCCGGGTCCACGCCGTTGTAGACGGTGCGGATCGACTCCGGGGCGGCGCCGCCCTCCTCCTCCCACAGCCGGTTGTAGCGGTTGCCGGGGGTGATCAGCGCGGCCCGCCGGTAGGTCTCCTCCGCCAGCAGCCGGAAGAAGCCGAGGACGACCGCCTTCACCGGCCAGCGGTAGGGCGCGGTGCGGTGGCCGAGGTAGCGCTCGCGCAGGTACACGCCGTGCTCGGTGAGCAGCAGGGGCACACCGTGCCGGTCCAGTGCGGCGAGGCCCGGCAGGACGGCCAGGCCGCCGCTGACGGCGTGCGCCACGCCCTTCTCGGGGGCGGGCGCGGTGAGCGGGCGCAGGGCGTGCTCCAGCAGCGCGGTCGCGGTGAGCGCGTCGTGCAGGGTCGGGCGCGCCTCGCGCACGGCTAGGCCCGGCCGGTTCCACACCGAGGTGAGGACCGCGACCGCCCGGTCGCCGCGCAGGAAGGGGCTGAGCCCGCCGTCGGCCGCGGCCCGCGCCAGTGTGTACAGGGCGGGCCCGAAGCCGCCCTCGGCGCGCGGGTCGAGCAGCGCGGCGAGGAACTCCTCGTAGGCGCAGGCCAGTCGGTTGCGGGCGCGGCCGCGGGGCGGGCGGCCCGCGGGCGGGTCGCCCCACAGGGGCACGGACCGCACCCGCGCGACCTGGGCGGGCAACTCCCAGGCGAGCGGCTCGCGTCCGGTGCCGGTGACGGCGATGACGTCGAAGTCGAGGTCGGGCATGCCCTGGACGAGCTGGTCGCACCAGACGCTGACGCCGCCGTGACTGTGCGGGTAGGTGCCTTCGGTGAGCAGGGTGACGCGCGCCGCGCCGGAGCGGCGCGCGCCGTGGGGAACGTGCATGGGTGGGCTCCACGGCCGAGGTGTGGGGTGGTTCGTGTTCCGGTCGGTGGGTGGGCCGTTCAGCGGGCCGGGGCCCGGGTGTCCGGTGGCGTGGCCGTCGGCGTGGTGGTGCGTGTGGTCCGCTGCATGCGGTGAAGTCCCCTCCCCCGGGCAGGGGCGGGCGCGGCTCCCCCGGAGCCGGCGCACCCCCCTCGCGGAACGCCGGCTCCCCCTCCGAGGCCGGTCGTCTCCGCATCTGTCGGCGTCAACTTAGTGAGGTGTCTGTGCGGGTTTTGTGATCTTGCCGTGAAAGATGACGGAAAAGCGCTCTTGATCCCTTGATTCGGAAGACAACCGAATCATGTGTTTTTCCGTCCGGGGTATGGGTGGGGCGCCGTGGACGCAAGCGCTTCATGTGCTGGTCGTGGACCCGCGGGGCGTGCCGCCGGTCCCCGGCGGGGCCCGGCCGCACCACCGGTGGTCCATACCGGGAGGGTTGGTCCGGATCAGGCCGGAATCAGGTCACCCTAAGGGAGTAGTGCCGCGCCGGACCTCTTGTGCTTGGCGCGCTCTTGAGGGGCTGCACATCTCGCGTACCGGCGACTTTCACGCGGGCGCCACCGCACCCTTCCCTCACGTTCGATGCCCTTGGAACACTCGATTCCCGTCACGTGAGACACACCTTCCGCACGAGAGGTCCCTCACCCATGTCCGAGGTCAACCGGCGCCGCTTCCTCCAACTCGCGGGCGCCACGAGCGCGTTCACCGCGCTCTCCGGCAGCATCGAGCGTGCCGCGGCGCTGCCCGCGAACCACCGCACGGGGTCGATCGAGGACGTCGAGCACATCGTCGTCCTGATGCAGGAGAACCGCTCCTTCGACCACTACTTCGGCACGCTGAGAGGCGTCCGCGGCTTCGGCGACCCGCGTCCGGTGACCCTCGCGAACGGCAGCCCGGTGTGGCACCAGTCCGACGGGACCAAGGACGTGCTGCCCTTCCACCCCGACGCCGACGACCTCGGCATGGCCTTCCTCCAGGACCTCCCGCACGGCTGGAACGACGGCCACGCCGCCTTCCACGGCGGCAAGTACGACGGCTGGATCGCCGCCAAGTCCGCGACGACGATGGCGTACCTCAACCGTCAGGACATCCCGTTCCACTACGCGCTCGCCGACGCCTTCACCGTCTGCGACGCCTACCACTGCTCCTTCATCGGCTCCACCGACCCCAACCGCTACTACCTGTGGACCGGTTACACCGGCAACGACGGCAAGGGCGGCGGTCCGGTCCTCGGCAACGACGAGGCCGGCTACCACTGGACGACGTACCCGGAGCGGCTGGAGAAGGCGGGCGTCTCCTGGAAGATCTACCAGGACGTGGGCGACGGCCTCGACCGGGCGGGCGGCTGGGGCTGGATCCAGGACGCCTACCGCGGCAACTACGGCGACAACTCACTGCTCTACTTCACCCAGTACCAGGACGCCCAGCCGGGCGACGCCCTCTACGACAAGGCCCGCACCGGCACCGACGCCCGCAGGGGCGAGGGCTTCTTCGACCGGCTCCGGGCGGACGTCAAGGCCGGGAAGCTGCCGCAGATCTCCTGGATCGTCGCCCCCGAGGCCTTCACCGAGCACCCCAACTGGCCGGCGAACTACGGCGCCTGGTACGTCTCCCAGGTCCTCGACGCCCTCACCTCGAACCCGGAGGTGTGGTCGAAAACGGCCCTGTTCCTCACCTACGACGAGAACGACGGCTTCTTCAACCACGTCGTCCCGGCGTTCCCGCCCGCCTCCGCCGCCCAGGGCCGGTCCACCGTCGACACCGGGCCGGACGTGTTCAAGGGCGACAGCGGCCATGTCGCCGGCCCCTACGGCCTCGGCCAGCGGGTGCCGATGCTGGTCGTCTCCCCCTGGAGCAAGGGCGGTTACGTCTGCTCCGAGACCTTCGACCACACCTCGGTCATCCGGTTCATGGAGCGCCGCTTCGGCGTCCACGAGCCGAACATCTCCCCCTGGCGGCGCACCGTCTGCGGCGACCTGACCTCCGCGTTCGACTTCGGCCGCAAGGACACCCGCCCGGTCTCGCTGCCCGGCACCGACGGCTACGCGCCGCCGGACCGCGACCGCCACCCGGACTACGTCCCCACGCCGCCCGCGCACCCCGCCCTGCCCAAGCAGGAGCCCGGCCACCGCCCGACCCGCCCCCTCAAGTACGCGCCGTTCGTGGACGGTTCGGCGCACGGCGCGGCCGGGGAGATCACGCTCACCTTCGCCTCCGGCGCCAAGGCCGGGGCCGCCTTCCTCGTCACCTCCGGCAACCGCGCGGACGGGCCCTGGAGTTACACCACCGGCTCGGGCAGGACGGTCTCCGACACCTGGAACCCGGCCGCCTCCGGCGGCTCCTACGACCTCACCGTGCACGGCCCCAACGGGTTCCTGCGCACCTTCCGGGGCAAGGAGGCGGGGCTGGAGGCGATCGCCCGGCACAGCGGCGACGGCCTCGAGCTCACCTTCACCAACAAGACCGCCCACGCGGCCGTGCTGAGGCTCACCGACGGCTACGGCGGCCACCCCGCCTCCGTACGGGTGCGCCCCGGCGCCCTGGTCCGCCACCGCGTCGACCTGACGCGGAGCCGGCGCTGGTACGACGTCACCGTCACCGCCGACGGCGACGCGGACTTCGTACGGCGGTTCGCCGGTCATGTGGAGAACGGACACCCCGGCGTCAGCGACCCGGCGATCGTCACGGAGTAGGGCGAGCGTCCGGGAGCGGGCGGGTCCGGTCGGGTGTCGGTGGGCTCGCGGTAATGTGCCCCGGTGACCACGCATTCGAACACACCTGCAGGCTGGTACCCGGATCCGCACGGTGCGGCCCAGACGCTGCGCTACTGGGACGGCACCCAGTGGACCGAGCACACGCACGCCGACCAGCAGGGCAAGCCCGCGCCGGCCGTCCCGGCCCAGCAGAGCGGGCCCAACCCGCGTGTCCAGCGCCAGGTGCAGCAGGAGGCCGGGGTCGCCCCGAGCGGCCCCGGCGGCGGCACGCTGTTCAGCGAGCCGGTCCTGGTGGTGAACCAGAAGGCCAAGCTCATCGAACTGACCAACGAGTACAAGGTCATGGACCAGCAGGGCGACCAGCTCGGCTCGGTCGTCCAGGTCGGCCAGAGCACCCTGCGCAAGATCATTCGGTTCGTCGCCAGCATCGACCAGTACCTCACCCACCGGCTGGAGATCCGCGACGCCCACGGACAGCCCGTGCTGCTCCTCACCCGGCCGGCGAAGATATTCAAGTCCCGGGTGATCGTGACGCGCCCGGACGGACAGCAGGTCGGCGAGATCGTCCAGCAGAACGTCTTCGGGAAGATCAACTTCGCCATCAACGCGGGCGGTCAGCAGATCGGCGCGATCAAGGCGGAGAACTGGCGGGCGTGGAACTTCGCCGTCGTCGACCACGCGGGCAGCGAGGTCGCCCGGATCACCAAGACCTGGGAGGGCCTCGCCAAGACGATGTTCACCACCGCCGACAACTACGTCCTGCAGATCCACTACCAGCTGCCCGAACCGCTGCTGAGCCTGGTCGTCGCCACCGCCCTGACGGTCGACACCGCGCTCAAGCAGGACGCCCGCGGGCTCGGCTGACGCCCGGTCACAGCGGGGTGAGGTGCTCCGGTCCGGTCAGGGGCCGGGGCAGCAGGGCCGGCTCGGCGGAGGCCGTCTCCGGCTTCAGCTTGAGCACGGCGGCCACCGGGTGCTCCTCGTCGTGGACCGGCAGCGGCTCCGGCGTGGCCCGCGACAGCAGCACCACGCCCCGTCCGGCGAGCCCCGCCCCCGCCAGCGCGAGCAGCACCCCGGCCGGCCCGCCCTGGAGCCGTTCGCCGAGCAGTACCAGCCCGATCGCCGCCGCGGCCACGGGATTGGCCAGCGTCACCATCGCCAGCGGCGCGCCGAGCCCACCCCGGTAGGCGGTCTGCGACAGCAGCAGCCCGGCCGTGGCGAACGCCGCGACCAGCAGAGCCACCCCGATCACCTGGACGCTCAGCAGCGAGCCGGAGCGGTCGGTGGCGGCCACCGTCACCGTCTGGGTGAGTGCCGAGGCCACCCCGGAGACGATGCCGGACGCGCTCGCGTGCCGCAGTCCCGGCCGGGTGCCGGGCCGGGCCAGCAGGCCGATCAGTGCCGCCGTGGCCCCCGCCACCGCGACCGCCTCGGAGCCGCTGAGCGCGTGTTCCGGGGCCGGGCCCGAGGCCGTGACCAGGATCGCGCCCAGCCCGGCCAGGGTGAAGGCGGTGCCCCGCCACTCGGCCGCGGTGACCCGCCGTCCGGCGACCCGGGCCCCCATCGGCACCGCGGCCACCAGCGTCAGCGCGCCCAGCGGCTGCACGACGGTCAGCGGACCGTACTTCAGGGCCACCACGTGCAGCAGCGCCGCCGCGGCGTTCAGGCCCACCGACGCCCACCAGGCGCCCCGGCCCAGCATGCGCACCAGCCCGGCGCCGGGGGAGCGGGAGGCGAGCCGCTCCTGGGCGACGGCCGCGGCCGCGTAGGCGACGGCCGAGAACAGGGAGAGGACGACGGCGACGAGGGTGGCGTTCATCGGCCCGCCCCCACCAGGACGTGGTCCCCGGCCTTCGCCCGGACCGGGCGCGGGCCGCCGCGGCCGGTCGTGGCCGCCGTCCGGACGGGCACGCGGATCACCGCGAGCGCCGCGCCGAGCAGGGCGCCCGCCACGATCGCGTCCAGCCAGTAGTGGTTCGCCGTCCCCACGATCACCAGCAGCGTCACCAGCGGGTGCAGCAGCCACAGCCAGCGCCATCGCGACCGGGTCGCCACGATCAGCCCGACCGCGACCATCAGGGCCCAGCCGAAGTGCAGTGAGGGCATCGCCGCGAACTGGTTCGACAACTGGTCCGTCTGCGGCGGTCCGTACACCGAGGGGCCGTAGACGCGCGCGGTGTCGGTCAGGCCCGCCGCCGTGAGCATCCGGGGCGGGGCGAGGGGGAACGTCAGATGCAGCACCAGGGCGGCCGCGGTGACGGCGGCCAGCACCCGCCGGGCCCACACGTAGTGCGCCGGGCGCCGCAGGTAGAGCCAGACCAGGAAGGCCAGCGTGGCCGGGAAGTGCACGGTCGCGTAGTAGGTGTTCGCGACCCGAACCAGGACGTCCCCGTGCAGCAGCAGGGACTGCACCGCGCCCTCGCCCGGCAGGTGCAGCCGGCGTTCGGCGTGCCACACGTCAGCGGCGTTGCGGAAGGCCTCGGCGGTGTGGCCCGTGGCCAGCTGCCGCCCCACTTTGTAGACGAGGAAGAGCCCTGCGACGAGCAGGAGCTCCCTGACTATCGGCGGCCGGGCCGGCTGGACCGGCTCCGCTGTTTCAGGCTCGGTGCGGGCATTCATCCCCGGCCCCTTCACTGGACGGTGGTGCGTTTGATCGATCGATACGGCATCGTACCGATACGGTACTGTACCGATACGAGCGAGTACCGGTACACTTGCGTATCGATTGAGATACGACACACTGGAAGCACAGCGAGAAGGACAGCGAGAGAAAGCGAGGCAGAGGCGATGACGTCGCAGGCCGCGGAGGGACCGGAGCCGGTCGCCGCAACGCGCCGCTCCAAGATCACGCCCGAGCGTGAGAAGGAGTTCTTCGACGCCGTCCTCGAACAGATCCGCGCCTGCGGATACGAAGCGGTCACCATGGAGGGCGTCGCCGCCACCACCCGGTGCAGCAAGTCCACGCTCTACCGGCAGTGGAAGACCAAGCCCCAGTTCGTCGTGGCCGCGCTGCGGTCCCGCAGGACCGGGCGGCTGGCCGGCATCGACACCGGTTCCCTCGCCGGCGACCTGTGCGAGGCCGCGCGGGCCACGGGCCGCTGGTCGTCGCACGACGGCACGCTGCTCCAGGCCCTCGGCCACGCGGTGCACGGCGACGAGGACCTCGCGCGGGCCCTGCGCGAGGCGCTGATCGACCCGGAGATCGACGCGCTGCGCGCGATCCTGCGGCGCGGCGTCGAGCGGGGGGAGGTCCCGGCCGACCACCCCGCCCTGGAGTACATCCCCGCGCAGATGTTCGGCGTCGTCCGCGCCCGGCCCGTCGTGGACGGGGAGTTCGCCGACCCGGACTACCTGGTCCGGTTCGTGGAGGCCGCCGTACTGCCCGCGCTCGGGCTCGACAGCCCGTCGCCGCCAGGACCCAGGCCGCCGTCCACGGGATGACCGGACGGTGACCTGCTCGCGCCGCACCGTGGGGACGGGGGCGGCGCGCGCCCACCGGCCGGGTGGGGTTCCCCTTGAGCGGAGGGGCGCCCCACCCGGCCGATCGCCCGGGCCTCACACGTCGGTGCCGCTGCCCGAGCCGGACGCGACCTTGATGCCCTTCGTGATGGTGTCGATGACGGACACGCTCTGGTCGGCGTCCAGGCCGAACCGCAGCACCACCAGCCGCTTGGCGTCCGCCGGCGAGGGGAACGCCAGCGATTCCACGTACCCGTCGGCGCCCTTGCTGGTGATCGCCTTCCAGCGCACCAGATAGCCCTTCTGCCCGGCGACGGTCACCGCCTTGGAGGCGAGCACCTGGTGCGAGGTGATCGCCCCGTAGGTGTCGCCGCCGTAGGACTGCTCCGCGTTCTCGGCGATGTCCGCCTTGGCGACCTCCTCGGCGGTGTCGCCCTTGGTGCCCAGCAGCTCCACGGGCGAGGAGTACACACCGCCCTTGGTGCAGGACTTGGAGGTGTCGCCCGGGCACTTGTACGACGAATCGGACGTCACGGCCGCGCCGGAGCTGCCCTCCTGCCCGTACCAGCCGCTCGGGATCGGGATGCTGATCCCGTTGAGCGCGTCGGTCACCGACCCGCTCCTGATCTTCGGCGCCTCCGACTCCCGCGGCGACGGCGAGGCCCCGCCGGAGCCGCCCGAGCCGCCGGGTCCGCCGTCCGACCCGCCGCCCCCGCCCGGTCCGCCCTGGCCCCCCGGCCCCTGCGCCGTACCGCCACCGCTGCCGCCGTCGCCCTTGGACAGCGCGTACACGCCCACCCCGATGCTGGCGAGGACCGCGACCGCCACCGCGACGGCTATGCCCGTGCGCAGCCCGCGCCGCGGGCCGGTGCCGTCCGGCGGGGCCGGGTACACCGGATAGGCCGGATACGCCGCATACGCGCCGTCGGTCGGCGCCTGCGCCGGCGGACCCCATGCGGCGGCCGAGCCCGCGGGGCGGGTCTGGTCCGTCCACGCCTTGCCGTCCCACCAGCGCTCGGTGGCGGGACCGTCATTCGTCTGCCCCGGGTCGGGGTACCACCCGGGAGGAGTCACCTGCGTCATGCCCTAACCGTATGAGGCATCGGTGAAAGGCGGATGAGAGGGAGGGGAATCCGTCACCCGGGCCCGCACCGGCCCGGCGCCGCGCTTGGCGTGAATTCGACGTCAAATCGGGGTACGTCGACGGTCGTTGACGTTTCGGGGCCCGCGCCGCAGGCCCGTCCGGCCGGGCCGGGGTCCGTCGTGTCACTCGTGGAGGCAAGACCTGCGCGGACTGCCTACACGGCGCCCTCCGGACGGCTACGCTCGAGTTCTGTACGTCGTCCGGGCGATACTCGGGGAGGTAGCGGGATGACGGAGGCACGGCCGGCGGGGGCCGCCTCGGCTTCCCTGTGGGAGCGCGACGAGGAGATCGCCGCCATCACGCGGGCGGTGGACGCGCTCTGCGCCGACCGGTCCTCCTCGGGCCACCTGCTGGTGCTCCGGGGCGAGGCCGGGGTCGGGAAGACCGCGTTGCTGGCCGAGACCCGCCGTATCGCCGAGGACCGCGGCTGCGCGATCTGGTCGGCCCGCGGCGGCGAGACGCTCAGGTCCGTCCCCTTCAACGTCGTACGGCAGCTGCTCCAGCCCGCGCTGCTGTCCCTGCTGCCCGAGGAGGCCCGCGAGTACCTCGGCGACTGGTACGACATCGCGGGCCCCGCGCTCGGCGTGGCGGAACCCGGCGACACCCCCGCCGACCCGCAGCACGTGTGCGACGGACTCGTGGCCGCCGTCAGCCGGCTCGCCACCCGCTGCTACCCCCTCGTCCTGCTGATCGACGACGCGCACTGGGCCGACCAGGAGACCCTGCGCTGGCTCGCGGCCTTCACCGAACGCCTCGACCGCCTCTCCGTCCTGGTCGTCGTCGCCCGCAGGCCCGAGGAGGTGGGCGGCGACCGGGGCCGCTACCTCGACACGATCGGCGAGGCCGCCGGCCCCCGCGTCACCAGCATCACCACCCTCACCCCGGCCTCCGTCGCCGGACTGACCCGCGCCACCCTCGGCGAGCACGCGGACGCCGCGTTCTGCCGCGAGGTGTGGGCCGTCACCGACGGCAACCCCTACGACACCGTCGAACTCCTCGCCAAGGTCAAGGACAAGGGCCTGGAACCGACCGAGGCCTCGGCCGCGGAACTGCGGCCCCTGAACCGGGCGGCCCGCGGCGGCGGACTCGTCGACCGCCTGGAGGAACTGGGCGTCGAGGCCACCCGGTTCGCCATGGCGGCCGCCATCCTCGGCGGCGTCGGCATCTCCATCGACGAGGCGTCCCGGCTCGCCGTCATGGGCCGCGACACCGCGGTGCGCTGCGCCGAACTGCTGCGCACCGCCCGTATCCTCACCGAACCCGACCCGGCCGCCCTGCCCGCCGCCGAGGGCGACCTGGAGTTCGTCCATCCGCTCATCGCCACGGCCGTCTACGACAGCATCCCCGCCAGCCTGCGCACCGCGATGCACGGCATCGCCGCCAAGATCGTCACCGAGGCCGGCAAGGGACTCGCGGCCGCGTCCCGGCACCTCATCCAGGTCCACCCCGAGGGCGACCAGGAACTCGTCGAGCAGCTCCGCGGAGCGGCCGGCGAACACCTCGCGGTCGGCGCCCCGGACGCGGCCCGCCGCTGTCTGGAGCGCGCCCTCGCCGAACCGCCGGACCCGGACGTCCACGCGCACGTGCTGTACGACCTCGGCTGTGCCACCCTCCTCACCGCGCCCGCCCGCACCGTCGAGCACCTGCGCACCGCGCTCGCCCTGCCCGGTCTGGAGGGCGACCTGCGGATCGACGCCGTCTACCGCCTCTCCCAGGCCCTGCTGCACAACGACCAGATGGAGGAGGCCGTCCGCACGGTCGAGGCGGAGGCGAACCGGCTCGACCCGGGCCCGGCGAAGATGCGGCTGCAGGCGGTGCAGTTCATGTGGGAGTGCGTGCACGCGGGCGAGGCGATCTCCCCGAACCGCTCGGAGCAGCTCACCGCCCTCGCCGCCACCTGCACCGGCCGTGACAACGCCGAGCGGGCCCTGCTCATCCTGCGCGGCTTCGACGCGGTGACCCGCGGGGAGAACGCGGAGGAGGTCGTCGAGTACTGCGACCGCGCCCTGGTCAACGGCGGTCTCGCCCCGGGCCTCGGCTGGACCGACCAGGTCTGGGGCATCGAACTGCTGATGATGCTCTCCAGCTCCTACGCCTACACCGACCGGCTCGACCGGGCCGACACCTTCTTCAACGAGGCCCTGCGCACCTACGAGTCGGCCGGCTGGAGCGGCGGCCATCTCGCCCTCGCGCACGCCTACCTAGGACTCGGTCTGCGCCGCCGCGGCAGGCTGAAGGAGGCCGAGGAGTCCCTGCGGAAGTCCCTCCGGCTCGCCGAGCGCGTCGGCCGCGGACTGCCGCTGTACTGGTCGGCCACCTGCAACCTGGTCGACGTGCTGCTCTGCCGCGGCCATGTCGAGGAGGCGTGGGAGGTCGCGGAGGAGTGCGGCTTCGCCCCGCCCTACCCGTCCACGATCGTGCTGCCCGACCCCCGCTCGGTGCGCGGCCGGCTGCTGCTCGCCGTGGGCCGCACCGCCGAGGGGATCAACGAACTGGAGGAGGCCGAGAAGGCGGCGGCCGTCCGCGGCCACCTCAACCCGGTGATGGTCCCCTGGGCGGCCGACCTCGCCCGGGCCCTCGCCACCGTCGACCCGGCCCGTGCGGCGCTGCTCGCCGCGGACGTCCGCCGCCGGGCGGAGCGGTTCGGCACCGACACCGCGATCGGGGAGGCGCTGCGGTGCGCCGCCGCGCTGGAGACCGGTCAGCGGGCGGTCCGGCTCGCCCACCAGGCCGTCACGCTGCTGGAGTCCTCGCCGAGCCAGTACGAGCATGCGGCCGCGCGGATCGAGTACGGCATTCTGTCGCGGTCGGTGTCCGAACTGAACCGGGGGCTGTCCCTGGCGCGGACCTGCGGGGCGGACGGACTGGTGGAGCAGGCGGAGAGGGCGTTGGGGACGGGCTGAGTCCTTTCGGCGCGGTGCGGGTGCCGGTGCGGGGCCGGGTGTGGGTGCAGGTTGGGTGAGGATGTGGGTGTGGGGCCGGGCGAGGGTGCCCGGGTGGGTGCGGAGCGGTGTGAGGGGTGTGGGCGCGGCGCCGGGTGCGGGTGCCGGTCTGGGTGTGGGCCGGGTGCCGGTGAGGGGCCCGGGCAGGGGTGCCGGTGCAAGCCGGGTGGGGGTGCTGGTCCGGGGCCGGGTGAGGGTGCCGGCCGGGGGAGGGGGCGTGCCGGCGCCCGTGCGTGGTGGCCGGCCGCGCCGCCGTCGGGGTCAGTCCTCCTCCTCCAGCACCCGCTGTGCCGTCGCGAACGCCGAGTTCGCCGCCGGGACCCCGCAGTACACGGCCGTCTGGAGCAGCACGGCCCCGATCTCGTCCGGCGTCAGCCCGTTGCGCCGCGCGGCCCGCACATGCATGGCCAGCTCGTCGTAGTGGCCGTGCGCGACCAGTGCGGTCAGCGTGATCATGCTGCGTTCCCGGCGGCTGAGCGTGGGGTCGGTCCAGATCTCGCCCCACGCGTAGCGCGAGATGAAGTCCTGGTAGCGGGCGGTGAACGGGGACTGCCGGGCCTGCGCCCGGTCCACATGGGCGTCGCCCAGCACCTGGCGCCGTACCTCCATGCCCCGCTTGGCCCCGCCGTCGAAGTGGCTCCGCAGCGCGGTCAGCACCGCCTCGGGCCGCTCGGCGGGCGCCAGGTGCGAGGCGCCCGGGATCTCCACGAGCGCCGCGTCCGGCACCGCGTCCGCGATCTCCCGCAGATGCGCGGGCGGGGTCGCCGGATCCCGGCGCCCCGCGATCGCCAGGGTCGGCACGTCGATCTCCGCCAGCCGCTCCCGCAGGTCGAACGCGGCCAGCGCGTCACAGCAGGCGGCATAGCCCCCGGGGTCGGCCGCGCGATGGTCGGCGACCAGCTCCGGCACGGTGAACCCGGGAGTGAACCAGCGGGCGTCGGCGCTCGCGGCGAGCTTCTCCAGCCCCTCGGCGCGCACCTGCGCGGCCCGCTCCTGCCACGGCCTGCTGCCGTTGAAGTGGGCCGAGGAGCAGATCACCGCGAGCTTCGACACCCGCTCGGGGTGGTGCAGCGCGAGATGCAGACCCACCGCACCGCCCAGGGACACGCCCGCGTAGGCGAACCGCTCCAGGCCGAGCGCGTCGGCGAGCGCGAGCACCAGCGCGGCGAGGTCGCCGACGGTGGCTCCCGGGCCGATCAGGGAGGCGGGGGAACCGCCGTGCCCGGGCAGGTCGTAGCGGATCACCCGGTGGGTGACGGACAGCTCGGGCGCGACCTTGTCCCACAGGGCGTACGAGGTGCCCAGGGAGGGGCCGAGCAGCAGCGCGGGCGCGGAAGCGGGGCCCTCGGCACGGTGGTTGAGCAGTTCCTCGGTCAACGTCGCTCCAGCGCACGGTCGGTGAGGACACCGGCGGAGCCGGTGTAGCGGGCGGGGTCGGTGAGGTCGCCGAGGCCGACGTCCTGCACGTCGGGTTCCTCGGCGAGGAGTTCGGCGAGCGGGCGGCCCTCGGCGTAGGTGCGCGGGGCGAGCGAGGTGAGCAGCTCCTTGGCCCGGGCCCGGCCCAGCACCGCGGACAGCTCGGCGGACAGCCGTTCGGAGACGATCAGTCCGTGGGTGAGGTCCAGGCCGGCGCGCATCGCCTCGGGGCGCACCCGCAGGCCCTCGGTCAGTTCGGCCGCGTCCCGGGCGGCGCCGCCGACCAGCCGCAGCAGGTCCCGCAACGGCTCCCACTCGGCGTGCCAGGGCCCGGCCGGCCGCTCGTCCGGGGCGGTCAGCGCCCCGAACAGCACGGCCGCGAGCTGCGGTGCGCGCAGGGCGGCGGCCGCGATCAGCGTCGAGCGCACCGGGTTCGCCTTGTGCGGCATGGCGGAGGAGCCGCCCCCGCTGCCCTCGGCCAGTTCGGCGATCTCGGTGCGGGCGAGGGTGAGGACGTCCGCCGCGACCTTGCCCAGCGCGCCCGCGGCGAAGGCGAGACAGCCGGCCAGGTCGGCGACGGGGGTGCGCAGCGTGTGCCACGGCAACACCGGTTCGGCGAGCGCGAGTTCCCGCGCGTACGCGCCCACCAGTGCCGTCGCGTCCGGGGCGCCGTACGCCGTGAAGGCCGCCAGGGTCCCGGCGGCGCCGCCGAGTTGGGCGGGCAGGGAGCCCCGTACGGCGGTGATCCGGTCGCGCGCGTCCAGGACGAGGGAACGCCAGCCGGCGGCCTTCAGCCCGAACGTCGTCGGTACGGCGTGCTGGGTGAGGGTCCGGCCGGGCATCACCGTGTCCCGGTGCGCGGCGGCGAGCCGGGCGAGCGCCTCCTGCGTACGGCCGAGGTCGGCCAGGATCGCCCCGAGGGCGCGCACGGCGACCAGCATCGTCGCCGTGTCCATGATGTCCTGGCTGGTCGCGCCCCGGTGGACGTACGGGCCGAAGGTGCCGCCGACGGCCCGGGTGAGGTCCGCGACCAGCGGGATCACCGGGTTGCCGCCGTCGCGGGCCCGTACGGCGAGGGAGTGCGCGTCGAACGCGCCGGCCGCGGCCGTGGTGACCGCGGCGCCGGCGCCCTCGGGGGCCAGGCCCAGTCCCTCCTGGGCACGGGTCAGCGCGGCCTCCGCGTCCAGCAGCGCCCGCAGATAGGCGGCGTCGCTCGTCGTGAGGGCGGCGGGGGAGCCGGTCCACCCCGGGGAGAGCAGACCGGACTCGGGTCGGGCGTCCGTCACTGGAACTCCAGGAACACCGTCTCGCCTTCGCCCTGAAGGCGGATGTCGAAACGGTAGGTGCCCAGCGGGCCGTCCGTGGCGATCAGCGTGGCCCGGCGCGCCGGGTCGAGCCGTGCCAGCAGCGGGTCGGCGGCGAGCGCGGCCTCGTCGCCCGGCAGGTAGATCCGGGTGTACAGGTGCACCAGCAGACCGCGGGCGAACACGCACACGCTGAGATAGGGGGCGCTGTTCCCGCGCGCCCCGGGCCGCAGGGTGCGGGCCGACCAGTGGCCGTCGGTGTCGGTCTGGACGCGGCCCCAGCCGGTGAACTCCACGCCGTTGCGGCCGAGGAAGCCGCCCGTGGCCGGGTCGCGCCGCATCGAGCCGTCGACCCGCGGCACCCGGCCGTCGGGGTCGGCGCCCCACAGTTCCACGAACGCGTCCGGCAGCGGGTCGCCCGCGCCGTCGTACACGTACCCCTGGAGGGCGACGGTGTCCGGGTGGCCGAGCGGGGCGATGTCGCCGCCGCCGGGGAACGGCAGGGCATGGCCGTAGAAGGGGCCGACCGTGTGCGACGGGGTGGGGAGCACGGTCTCCGGACGGCTTGTGTCGATCTTCGTCATGGCAGGTCAGCGTCCTTCTTCGATCCAGGTGGCGTGCGGGCCGTCCAGCACGATGTCCCAGTGGTAGCCCATCGAGAACTCCGGCACGGACAGGTTGTGGTCGTAGGTCGCGACCAGCCGCTGGCGGGCCGCGTCGTCCGTCACCGACTGGATGATCGGGTCGTAGGGGAACAGCGGGTCGCTCGGGAAGTACATCTGGGTCACGAGCCGCTGGGTGAACGCCGTGCCGAAGAGCGAGAAGTGGATGTGGGCGGGCCGCCAGGCGTTGAGGTGCTGGCGCCACGGGTAGGGGCCCGGCTGGACGGTCGTGAAGTGGTACCGGCCGTCGGCGTCGGTCAGGGTGCGGCCGACGCCGGTGAAGTTCGGGTCCAGCGGGGCGTCGTGCTGCTCGCGCTGGTGGGCGTACCGGCCCGCCGAGTTGGCCTGCCAGATCTCGACCAGCTGGCCGCGGATCGGGCGCCCGTCGCGGTCCAGCAGCCGTCCGGAGACGGTGATGCGCTCGCCGATCGGCTCGCCGGCGTGCTGCCGCGTCAGATCGTTGTCGATCTCGGTGATGTCGCGCTCGCCGAAGGCGGGGGAGTGCAGCTCCACCAGCTCCGGGTCCTTCGAGACGTCGATCGTGACGGGCGGCTGCTTCGGGTGGCGCAGGACCGAGGAGCGGTACGGCGCGTAGTCGCGGCGCGGCTGGTGCTCGACGGGCGCGCCGTCGGCGAGGCGCTTGTCGTACGCGGCGCGCTCGGCCGCGATCTCCTGGTCGATGTCGTGCTGAGTGAGTGTCATGACGTTTCCTGGAGGCCTAACGTTCGAGGACGAGGACGAGGACGAGGACGAGGGCGAGGGCGAGGCCTTGGCCCACGCCGTTGCGGAGGGCGGTGACACCGGTCCCGCCGCCCCGGCGGGCGAGCCGGTGGGCGACGGTGCCGGCGGGCCGGGCGCCGGAGGCGCACAGCCGGTTGATCGTGACGCCCGGCCACGAGGTGCGCAGACCGGCGAGGAGTGCGGCCGTCCGGGGGAGCGGCTCACGGAGGGCGTCGACGACGTGGACCTGGTGCACCGCAGGTCCTCCGGGACGGTCGGCTCGGCGCCGGTCCGGGCGACGACCTCCTCGACACCGACCCCGGGCGCGACCTCGGTCAGCCGGAGCCCGTCCGGGGTCACGTCGATCACCCCGAGGTCGGTGACGACCCGGTTCACGCACCGCCTGCCGGTGAACGGCAGGGCGCATGCGTCGAGGATCTGCGGCGAGCCGTCCTCGGCGGCGCGGGTCCGCCGGCGACGCGCCGTCCGGCATATCGGCCACCGCCTCCCGGGCCGTGGCGACCACCTTGTCCATCCGTGGAGCTCCATCTCTGCGAATTAATCAGCGCACTGAGTATTCCAGCGAGGTGGCCCACGCTGCCACTGGTGCCTGAAGAGCGTCAAGAGCTGGGAAGACGTCGGGCCGCTTGCGCAGGCGGGCAGGCGGGCGCGTATTGTTCAGTGCACGGACTGATTCGGACGGGGAGTGCACATGGCCGCGCTGGACCTCACCACCCACCCCGGGCACCTCGCCCGGCGGCTGCAGCAGGCGCACTACCTGCTGTGGAACACGATGGTCTCCGAGGAGATCACCTCCCCGCAGTTCGCCGTCCTCAACGCGCTCGTCGCCGAGCCGGGACTGGACCAGCGCACCGTGGGGGAGCGCGTCGGTCTCGACCGGTCGACCATCGCCGAGGTCATCAGCAGGCTCGGCCGCCGCGGGCTGCTCGACAAGGTCCGCGATCCCCGGGACGGCCGCCGCTCCCTGCTGCGCCTCACGGACGACGGCCTGCGCACCCACCGCAGGCTGAGCGTCCGCACGGCCCGGATGAACCAGGTCTTCCTCGCCCCGCTCTCCGCCGCGGAGCAGGAGCAGTTCCTCGATCTGATCCGCAGGGTCTCGGACGCGGCGGAAGGCCTGCGCAACCCCCCGGAACGGCTCGTGCCGCACGGCTGACCGCCCAGGCCCCGTCTCCCCCCCGTATCCGGGGGGTGTCCGACCCGTCTAGGGGGTGTCCGGCGGAGCCTTCGCGAAGACCACCCACACCTGCCCCTCCGCGAAGTCGACCGGATTGCCGTCGGCGGTGGTGAAGTCGGTGCCGTCCCGCGCCGTCGGCCGCTTCCAGCGCACGTCGTAGGCCCGTCCGTCGCGCAGCACCTCCGCCGTCCCCGAGCCCACCGTCTCGGTGTACGGCGTGTTGTTGCCGAGGAAGTCGTGGAACGCCGAGGCGCGCGTCCGCACGTACTGCACCACCACCGTGGCCGGGGCCACCCGCTGCCCGTCGGCCGTCACCGTCGGCGTGCCGTCCATGGAGACCAGCCAGCGGGCCCGGTCCGCCGACCAGGTGAAGGTGAAGCGGGCCGCCGGATAGCGCACGGTCCGCGCGGCCTGCGTCCGGCCGCCGGAGGGCGCGGGGCCGTAACGGAAACCGGTGGTCAGCGCGGCCGCGCCCGGCGCCGAGGACAGCAGCCGGTCCGGGCGCAGGTAGAGATTGTGCGGGGCGGCCCGGTCCGGGCCGCGGAAGTATGCGCTCGACGCGTCGCCCGGGGTCACGGCGTCCAGGGGCGCCCGGTCGATCAGCGGCAGCAGCTTGTGCTGCGCACCGGAGAACGCCAGCAGCGGCCGCCGGAACTGGCCCAGCAGCTCCAGATCCGACTCGCGGGCGCTGCGCACCGGCCCCACCGCCTGCGGGAGCCTGCTCGCGTACACCGCCATCAGCCGGCTCAGCCCGCCCTCGACCTGCTCGACGTAGACGACGTCCGCGGCGTCCACCCCGGTCTGCGGGCGGGCCGCGTCCGCGTTGTCGATCTTCACGGCGAGCACCGGGCCGAGGGACGTGGCGGGCGGACCGGTGTCCTCCGGCCGCCCCGACGTGCTGCGCCCGTCGTCTGGCGCGGGCGAGCGGGACGTCGTACAGCCCGCGGTGAGGGACAGGGAGGCGGCGAGGGCGGCGGCGAGCAGGACCCCGGCCGGTGTCGCCCGGACCGCCGCCCTGGAGCGTCTCCCGCGTCGCTCACCCACCATCGCCACCCCGTCTCCGTCCCTCGATTGTGCGCTCGTCCGACCGGTCGCGCCTGCGCGTGGACGGGTCCGGTGTGACGGGGCCCGCGGTCCGGGTACCCGGGGCCCAGCCGGGAACCGGATGCCCCGGGCCCGCCGGGACGGGCCGGACCGGCGGAGGGAGCGCGGCACCATGAAGGCAGTGACCTGGCAGGGCAAGCGGGACGTCCGGGTGGAGACCGTGCCCGACCCGCAGATCCAGGAACCCACGGACGCCGTCGTCCGCATCACGTCCACGGGGCTGTGCGGCTCCGACCTGCACCTGTACGAGGTGCTCACCCCGTTCATGACCCCCGGCGACATCCTCGGCCACGAGCCGATCGGCATCGTCGAGGAGGTCGGCGCCGCGGTGCCCGATCTGAAGGCCGGCGACCGGGTCGTGGTGCCGTTCCAGATCGCCTGCGGCACCTGCTGGATGTGCCTCAACTCCCTGCCCACGCAGTGCGAGACCACCCAGGTCAGCGCCGAGGGCATGGGCGCCGCCCTGTTCGGCTACACCCGGCTGTACGGCGCGGTGCCCGGCGCCCAGGCCGGGTATCTGCGCGTCCCGCAGGCCCAGTTCGGCCCGATCAAGGTCCCCGAGGGCCCGCCCGACGACCGGTTCGTGTACCTCTCCGACGTCCTGCCCACCGCCTGGCAGGCCGTCGCCTACGCCGACGTCCCGCCCGGCGGCAGTGTCGCGGTGCTCGGCCTCGGCCCCATCGGCGACATGGCCTGCCGGATCGCCCGGCTGCGCGGCGCCGGGCGGGTGTTCGGCGTCGACCTGGTCGGCGAGCGGCTGCGCCGGGCGCGGGCGCGCGGCGTCGAGACGTACGACCTGCGCGCCTTCGACAGCGAGAAGGAACTGGTCACCGCCCTGCGCGACGAGACCGACGGGCGCGGCCCCGACGCCGTGATCGACGCCGTCGGCACCGAGGCGCACGGCAGCGCGGCCGCCCGGCTGGTCCAGAACGCCGCCGCGGTGCTGCCGCGCGCGCTCGGCGGTCCCCTGGCGGAACGCTTCAGCGTGGACCGGCTCGCCGCCCTGCGCACCGCCATCGAGCTGGTGCGGCGCGGCGGCACCCTCTCCCTGACCGGTATCTACGGCGGCACGGCCGACCCGCTGCCGCTGCTCACCCTGTTCGACAAGCAGGTCCAGATCCGCATGGGCCAGGCCAATGTGCGCCGCTGGGCCGACGACATCCTGCCGTACCTCACCGACGAGGACCCGCTCGGCGTCGACGACTTCGCCACCCACCGGCTGCCGCTGGCCGAGGCGCCGCACGCGTACGAGATGTTCCAGCGCAAGCAGGACGGCGCGGTGAAGATCCTCATGACGCCGTGAGTCGGCGTGGTGCGTCAGCGGGCCGGCGGGGGCGCCTTCGGAGGCTGCGGGGGCGTCCCGAGGATCTCCGCGAGGTCGTAGCGCACCGGCTCCTCCAGCTGGCCGTACGTGCAGCTCTCCGGGGTGCGGTCCGGGCGCCAGCGGCGGAAGCGGGCCGTGTGCCGGAAGCGCGCCCCGTTCTCCATGTGGTCGTACGCCACCTCGGCCACCCGCTCCGGCCGCAGCGGCACCCAGGACAGGTCCTTCTTGCCCGACCAGCGGCTCGGCGCCCCCGGCAGCCGCGCCGTCTCATGGGCCGCCTCCTGAGCCCAGGCCGCCCACGGGTGCCCGGTGACGTCCGCCATCCGCAACGGCTCCAGCTCCTCGATCAGTTCGGCCCGGCGCTTCATGGGGAAGGCGGCGGACACGCCCACGTGCTGGAGGGCGCCCCCGTCGTCGTACAGGCCCAGCAGCAGCGACCCGACGACCGGCCCGCTCTTGTGCAGGCGGTAGCCGGCGACCACCACGTCGGCGGTGCGCTCGTGCTTCACCTTGAACATGGCCCGCTCGTCCTGCCGGTAGAGCAGGGTCAGCGGTTTGGCGATCACCCCGTCGAGGCCCGCGCCCTCGTACTGCTCGAACCATCGCCGGGCCACCTCGACGTCGGTCGTCGCGGGCGCCACGTGCACCGGCGGCGTCACCCCCGCCAGCGCCCTGGTCAGCAGCTCCCGCCGCTCGCTCAGCGGTACGTCGAGCAGCGCCGTGTCGGCCAGCGCCAGCAGGTCGAACGCCACGAACGAGGCCGGTGTCCGCTCCGCCAGCGTGCGCACCCTCGACTCGGCCGGGTGGATGCGCTCGGTGAGCGCGTCGAAGTCCAGCCGCCCCTCCCGCGCGACGACGATCTCCCCGTCCAGCACGCACCGCTCGGGCAGCCGCTCCTTCAGCGCCTCCACCAGCTCGGGAAAGTACCTGGTCAGCGGCTTCCCGGTACGGCTGCCCAGCTCGACCTCGGTGCCGTCGCGGAACACGATCGCCCGGAACCCGTCCCACTTGGCCTCGTACTGCATCCCCGCCGGGATCGCCGCCACCGACTTGGCGAGCATCGGCTTCACGGGCGGCATCACCGGAAGATCCATGGCTTCGACTCTACGAGCCGCCCAGGACACCCGCACGCCGCACCCATCCGCGCGGGCGACGGCTCCGAAGAGGGGGCGAGGGCCATCGAAGCTGCGCCCTCGTCCCTCGCCCGGCCGTAGCCGACGCTCCGGCCGGGCGACCGTCCCCCACGGCGGAAACGGCGGCGGTCGACCGTCCCCCACGGCGAAAACGGCGAACGCGGCGGGCGGATCGCCCGGTATGCGCGTCATGGGGGGTGCGCCTACCGTGGCTCGCATGGCTGATGCGGTGGAACTGGAAGCGGGCGGCCGGACCGTACGGCTGTCCAGTCCCGACAAGGTCTTCTTCCCGGAGCGCGGCTTCACCAAGCTGGACCTCGCCCGCTACTACCAGGCCGTCGCGCCCGGCGTCCTGCGTGCCCTGCGCAACCGCCCCACCACCCTGGAGCGCTACCCCGACGGCGTGACCGGCGAGTCCTTCTTCCAGAAGCGGGCCCCGAAGAACATGCCCGACTGGATCCCCACCGCCCACATCACCTTCCCCAGCGGGCGCAGCGCCGACGAGATGTGCCCCACCGAGGAGGCGGCCGTGCTGTGGGCCGCCCAGTACGGCACGCTCACCTTCCACCCCTGGCCCGTCCGCCGCGACGACGTGGACCGCCCCGACGAACTGCGCATCGACCTCGACCCGCAGCCCGGCACCGACTTCGACGACGCCGTCCGAGCCGCCCACGAACTACGCGCCGTGCTCGACGAGTTCGGCGGCCTGCGGGGCTGGCCCAAGACCTCCGGCGGCCGGGGCCTGCACGTCTTCGTGCCGATCCGGCCGGAGTGGACCTTCACCCAGGTGCGGCGCGCCGCCATCGCCGTCGGCCGGGAGATGGAGCGGCGGATGCCGGACCGGGTGACGATCAAGTGGTGGAAGGAGGAGCGCGGCGAGCGCATCTTCCTCGACTACAACCAGACCGCCCGGGACCGCACCATCGCCTCCGCCTACTCCGTACGGCCCCGCCCGCACGCCCCCGTCTCGGCGCCCCTGCGCTGGGAGGAGGTCGGCGAGGCGCACCCCCGCGACTTCGACCTCGCGACGATGCCGGCCCGTTTCGCCGCTGTCGGCGACGTCCACGCCGACATGGACGAGCACGCCTTCTCCCTGGAGCCCCTCCTGGAACTCGCCCGCCGCGACGAGCACGACCACGGCCTCGGCGACCTCCCGTACCCCCCGGAGTACCCGAAGATGCCGGGCGAGCCGAAGCGGGTCCAGCCGAGCCGGGCCCGCGGCGAGGACGCCCCGCCGCCCGGGCCGACGGCCCCCTGATCCGAGAGCGCTCTCACCGGCCACCTCGCGGAGCTATCCTGATCCGCACCCATTGAGGTCCGAGGAGGAGCCCCGACGTGACCGAGACCGCGCAGCGTCCCACCCTGGAGGCCGTGGCCGCGCGCGCCGGGGTGTCCAGGGCCACCGTGTCGAGGGTCGTCAACGGCGGGGACGGGGTCCGGGAACCCCTGGTGGAGCGGGTCCGGCGGGCCGTGGAGGAACTCGGGTACGTGCCCAACCAGGCGGCCCGCTCCCTGGTGACCAGACGGCACGGCGCCGTGGCCGTCGTCATCGCCGAACCCGAGACCCGGGTCTTCGCCGACCCGTTCTTCGCGCTCCAGCTCCGCGGCATCAGCAAGGAGCTGACCGCCCAGGACAACCAGCTCGTCCTGCTGCTCACCGAGGGCCGCGACGACCACACCCGGGTCGCCCGCTATCTCGCCGGCGGCCATGTCGACGGCGCCCTGGTGTTCTCCCTCCACCTCGACGACCCGCTCCCCGGCCTCATCCGCGGCGCCGGTCTGCCCACCGTGTTCGGCGGCCGCCCGGGCTGGAGCGACGGCGACGCCGGGGTGGCGTACGTCGACAGCGACAACCGCGGCGGGGCCCGCGAGGCCGTGCGCCATCTCCTCGGCCTCGGCCGCACCCGGATCGCGCACCTCACCGGCCCGCTCGACCAGACCTCGGCGGCCGACCGCCTCGACGGCTACCGGGACGTCATGGGCGAGGCCGATCCTCGGCTCGTCGTGGAGAGCGACTTCACGCCCGGCGGCGGCGAGCGCGCGATGCGCGCCCTCCTGGACCGACGCCCGGACGTGGACGCGGTGTTCGCCGCGAACGACCTCACCGCCTCCGGCGCGCTGCGGGTGCTGCGCGAGCGGGGGCGGCGGGTGCCCGAGGACGTGGCGGTGGTCGGCTTCGACGACATGCTGCCGGTCGCCGAGGCCACCGACCCGCCGCTGACGACGGTCCGTCAGGACATCGAGGAGATGGGCCGCATCATGGCCCGCCTCCTGCTGCGCCGCCTCGACCCGCGCACCCCCGAGGAGCCCCCGGCCGGCGTGGTCCTGCCGACCACCCTGGTACACCGCGCCTCGGCCTGAACCGGGTCGCGCGCGCAGGCGACCCCCTCGGCCTGCGCCCGGCCGTCGGCCCGCCCGCACGTGGCCACCTCGCGCCTCGGCCCGAGCCGGCCCACCGCCCCGGTTTCTCAGGTCCCCGCAGCCCCGCCGTCGGCGTCCGACGCGGGCGTCGGCTGCTCCCGGGTGCCCCGTGTCTCCGCTGGAGCGGGGCCGTCGGCCGGTCTTGTCTCAGCCGTCGCGTTGCGCGCTTCTGATCACCGCGAAGCGTGCCCCGTAGGGGTCGGCCAGGCGGGCGATCCGGCCCACGCCCTCGACGTCCGCCGCCGGCATCCGCACCCGGCCGCCCCGCGACTCCGCCTCGGCGGCCACCGCGTCCACGTCCGTGACCTCGAAGTAGGGCAGCCAGTACGCCCCGTCCCGCGCCTCGATCGGATCGTCGGCCAGCGTCACGAACCCGCCGAACATGGCGTCCTCGCCCGCGCCCGCGGGGTTGACACTGGTGTACACGCCACCGGGGAAGGGGACCGCGGAGGTCTCCAGACCCAGCGTCGTGCAGTAGAAGGCGGCCGCCGCCGCGACGTCCGGCGTGTACAGCTCCACCCAGCACAGCGAACCGGGCTCGCCGGCCAGGTCCACGCCCTTGTTCCGCGCGGGCGCCCAGAGCCCGAACGGCACCCCCGCCGAGTCGGCGACGATCGCCATCGTGCCCTGCCCCATCACGTCCATGGGAGCGAAGAGCACCCGGCCGTGGGCCTCTTCGGCGGCCCGGGCGGTGGCCTCCACGTCCGACGACTGGAAATACACGGTCCAGGACGGGGGCCCCTGCGCGGGCGTGGTCTGCATCCCGCCCGCGACGGTTCTGCCCTCCGACCGGAAGAAGCCGTAACCGCCGGCGTCCGGACCCGCGGACTCGAAGCGCCAGCCGAACAGGGCGCCGTAGAAGGAGGTGGCGCCGTCGATGTCGGGCGTGCCGAGATCGATCCAGTTCGGAGCGCCGTCGACGAAACGCGTGGTGAGCATCTGCGCCCTCCTCACAAGGGTCCCGTTGCCTGCACTGCCGAGTCTTGCACCGCCCCCCGACAACCGCAGGGCGCGTTCCGCGCGCCGCCGTGCGCCGAGGCCCCTCACGGCGTCATCATCGGGGCGGCCGGAGGCCAGCGCCCGCCGCGTATATCCGGCGTTGATCGAACGTTTTTCGCCGCGCGGCACGATCCTGGCCATGCATACCGACACGATCCCCACGTCCGACCTCGGCTGGCAGAGCCAGGCGCTGTGCGCGCAGACCGGGGCGGACTTCTTCTTCCCGGAGCCCGGCAGCTCGGTGCGCGAGGCCAAGCGCATCTGCGGCATGTGCGACATGCGCGTGGCCTGCCTCGAGTACGCCCTGGCCAACGACGAGCGCTTCGGTGTCTGGGGCGGGCTGTCCGAGAAGGAGCGCCTCCAGATCAGGCGCGCGTCCTGCTGACCCGTCACCGGGCGCGCCGGGCAGGGCCGCCGCGAAAATCCGGAGACCGCGTCGCGGGGGTGCGGTTAGGATCCGAGGGCGCCACCGGACGTAGCGCAGAGGCAGTCGCGCCGGCTTGCCCAGCCGGATACGCCGGTTCGAATCCGGTCGTCCGGGCGCGGAGGGTCCTGTAGAGCAGAGGCAGACTCACCACCCTGTCAAGGTGGAGACGCCGGTTCGAATCCGGCCGGGACCGCGGTAGGGCGAGCACGGGGGCGGGGACGGATGGGCGAGGAGAGCGGACGGGCGGCGGTCACCGCGCCGGTCACCGAGACGGAACTGGCCGCCTTCCACGCGCTGGTGGGCAGACTGCGCGCGCTGCCCGTCGACGATCCCGTACGGCTGCGCGCCGAGCAGGTCGCCGCGTCCTTCACGCGCGACGGACGGCTGCGCCGCCGCAAGGCCCGCGGCGCCGAGCTGTCGGCCGCCGACGCCGCCGCGATGGCCGCCACCGCCACCGGAGCCCCGGACCGGCGCGAGGACGCGCCCCTGACCGGCGCCGACACCGGCGCGGGAGGCGTGTTCCTGCGGCCCCGCACCTGCTACGTCTGCAAGTCGCCGTATCGACAGGTCGACACGTTCTACCACCGGCTCTGCCCCGGCTGCGCCGCCGACAACACCGCCCGCCGCGCCCTGCGCACCGATCTGCGCGGGCGGCGCGTCCTGCTGACCGGCGGCCGGGTGAAGATCGGTTTCCAGCTGGCGCTGATGATGCTGCGCGACGGCGCGGAGGTCCAGGTCACCTCCCGGTTCCCGCACGACACCGTGCGCCGCTTCCGGGCCGAGCCGGGCAGCGACCGATGGCTGGAGCGGCTCACCGTGCTCGCCGTCGACCTGCGCGACCCGCGCCAGGTGCTGGGCCTGTGCGAGGACCTGCGCGCCGAGGGCCGGCCCCTCGACATCCTCGTCAACAACGCGGCCCAGACCGTGCGCCGCCCTCCGCAGGCGTACGCCCTGCTCGCGGCCGGCGAGGTCGACGCGCTGCCCCGAGGGGCGCGCAGGGCCCCCGGGTTCACGCCGATGCGCATGCTCCCGGGCGGGGCCGCCGCGCTGCCCGCGGCCCTGCGCGAGGCCGACGAGGCCGGTCTGCTGCCCGACCCCTCCCCGGAGAACTCCTGGTCGGCGACGCTCGGAGCGCTCGATGCGGCCGAGGTCCTGGAGACCCAGCTCGTCAACGCCGTGGCCCCCGCCCTGTTGTGCGACCGGCTGCTGCCGCTGCTGCTCGCCTCCCCGCACCCGCGCCGGTACGTCGTCAACGTCACCGCCGTCGAGGGCCGGTTCACCGTGCGCAACAAGATGCCGGGGCACCCGCACACCAACATGGCCAAGGCCGCCCTGAACATGCTCACCCGCACCAGCGCCGCCGAACTCGCCGCCCGGGGCGTCCACATGTGCGCCGTCGACACCGGCTGGATCACCGACGAGAACCCCGCGCCGAAGAAGGCCCGGATGGCGGACGCCGGCTTTCGCACCCCGCTCGACATCGTCGACGGCGCGGCCCGGGTGTACGACCCGATCGTGCGCGGCGAGGCCGGGGACCCGGTGTCGGGCGTGTTCCTGAAGGACTACCGGGAGGCGGAGTGGTGAACGAGGAGAACCGGCCGGCCGGCTTCGCCGGAGTGCCCCCGGTCGTGCCCCGGCCGCTCGCCGATCTCGCCCCGCTGCTCGACTGGCTGCGCGCCGGGCGGCCGGCGGGGGAGCGGCTGGACTTCACGGCGGGGACCGCGCTGCCGGACGGGCGTCTGGACCTGTGCAAGCAGGCGCTGGGCGCCGAGGGGGCGGCGCTGATCGCCGAGGCCCTGGGCGACGGCCCGTCGCCGGTACGGCACCTGCTGCTGGGCACCGACGCCCTCGGCGACGACGGGGCCGCGGCCGTGGCCGGCACCGAGGCGCCGGTCGAGACGCTCTACCTCGGGTGCAACGGCATCACCGCCGGCGGCGCCTGCCGGATCGCCGACCAGCTGCGCGCCTCTCCGCAGGTCGTCACCGGTGTCTGGCTCAAGCGCAACCCGCTCGGCGGCGGGGCGGGCCGGGCGGCCGCCGAACTCATCGAGTCCGCGCGGACCCTGCGCACCCTCGACCTCGTCCAGACGGGCCTCACCGCGTCCGGCGCGGCCCGGCTCGCCGACGCGCTCCTGGCCGCCGCCGACGGCGGCCGGCGCATCGAGCGGCTGTTCGTCGGCGGCAACCCGCTGGGCCCGCCGGGCGCCGAGGCGCTCGCCGCGGTGATCGCCTCGGGGGCCGTCGACGAGCTGTACGTGTCCGCGGCCCGGCTCGGTGACCCCGGCGCCCTCCGGCTCGCCGACGCGCTGTCCCGGGCGCCGTACGGGCGGCTCACCCGGCTGTCCGTCGCCAGCAACGGCATCGGACCCCGGGCCGCCGCCGTACTGGTGGAGGCGGCCACGGCCGCCGGGGTGACCCTGCTGGACCTCGGCCGGGTACGCGCCGCCGCCGTGCTCGGCGCGGCCGACAACCGGCTCGACCTCGAGGCCGCCGACCGCATCGGCCGGACCCTGGCCGCCGGCGAACACCGCCTCGCCCACCTGTACCTGCGCCACACCGGCCTGCGCAGCCCGGAGGCCCACCGTCTGCTCGACCACGCCCCCCGCGCCGCCACGGCCACCCGTTTGGTCCTCGGCCAGTCCATCGCCACCAGCGTCAAACGCCGCCTCGCGGCACTCAGCGCCCACGTCCCGCCCCCGTCGGTCTCCCCGGACGTGACCGCCGTACGCAGCGTCCACCGCACGGCACCGGCGGCACCGGAGGGATTCCCCGAGGACTGACCGGCCCGCCCCGCGGGTCCCCTGCGTGGGCCCGGCTTCCCGGCCCCTTCCGGGCCAGGCTTAAACTCCACGACAAGGGCGGGGCCGTAGCGCAGTGGCAGCCGCACCGGTCTCCAGAACCGGAACACGCTGGTTCGAATCCAGCCGCCCCGCCCCCTGCTCAGTGCGTGGACCGGCGTCCGGCGCATGCGGCTGCGCGACGGCCGCCGAGGGCGTGATCTACGAGGAGTACGACTAGGCCCGGCAGGAGGCCGACCGCCGGGCGCGTGGTGTCGTCGAGCATGGCGGCATGATGCCGCACACCCCCCGACAGGGCGCACCGCTGTTTCGGCGCGCCCCTCCTCGATGGCCCGAGCCCGGGCGTCAGGCCCCGGCGCGCGCCGCCATGCGCGCCTTGCGCGCCGCCAGCTTCTCGTCGAACTTCGCCGCCTCCGAGTCCAGGCCGCCGAGGAACAGACCCAGCTCCTCCTGGGCCTGGCGGCCGTCGGCGCCGAGGCCGTCGATCTCCATGACCTTCAGGTGGCGCAGCACGGGCTGGAGGACGTCGTCGTGGTGGATGCGCAGGTTGTAGACCTCGCCGATGGCCATCTGCGCGGCGAACCGCTCGAAGCCGGGCATGCCGTGGCCGGGCATCCGGAAGTTCACGATGACGTCCCGCACGGCCTGCATGGTGAGGTCGGGGGCCAGCTCGAACGCGGCCTTCAGCAGGTTGCGGTAGAAGACCATGTGCAGGTTCTCGTCGGTCGCGATCCGGGCCAGCATGCGGTCGCAGACCGGGTCGCCGGACTGGTGGCCGGTGTTGCGGTGCGAGATGCGGGTCGCGAGCTCCTGGAAGGCGACGTAGGCGACCGAGTGCAGCATCGAGTGGCGGTTGTCCGACTCGAAGCCCTCGCTCATGTGCTCCATCCGGAACCGCTCCAGCTTGTCCGGGTCCACCGCGCGCGAGGCGAGCAGGTAGTCGCGCATCACGATGCCGTGCCGGCCCTCCTCCGCGGTCCAGCGGTGCACCCAGGTGCCCCAGGCGCCGTCGCGGCCGAACAGGGAGGCGATCTCGTGGTGGTAGCTGGGCAGGTTGTCCTCGGTGAGGAGGTTCACCACCAGCGCGATCCGGCCGATCTCGGTGACCTTGGACTGCTCCTTGTCCCAGGCCTCACCGTCCTCGAAGAAGCCGGGGAAGTTACGGCCGTCGCTCCACGGCACGTACTCGTGCGGCATCCAGTCCTTGGCGACCTTCAGATGCCGGTTGAGCTCGGTCTCGACCACTTCCTCGAGCGCGTACAGCAGCTTGGCGTCGGTCCAGACGGCGGGGCTGCCGAGGTGAGGGGAGGTGATCGTCACGAGGTACTCCAGGGGGACAGAAAAACGGAGCGGAACACTCCGGCGAGCGAATGCCGGAACCTACGGGATCGTAGGCTACGAAACCGTAGGTTACGAAGCCGTAGGTTAAGGGCGCTGTAAAGATTGCTGATCAGCCAGGCTCCCCAAGGGTTTTCCCGGGGTGCCGAGCAGTTCCGGGAGCCGCAGGTCCCAGGGCCGAAGGGGTGATCCGCTCACCCGCTCAGGCGTACAGTTCCCGAAGCCGCACCGAGAGGCAAGTCACACAGCCTTCGAGCTTCTCGAACTCGCCGATGTCGACGGTGACGGGTTCGAGGCCGAGGTCGGCGAAGAGCTCGGCGGACCGGGGCGCGGCGGCCGACATGAGCACCTTCGGGCCGCCCAGGAGCACCACGTGCGCGCCGGCCTCCTCGGGCACCGACAGGAACCGCGGGAACAGCGAGGGCCGGTCCACGTGCGGGATGTGCCCGATCACCGTGCCGTCGGGCAGCGCGGTGACCGCCGACTTCAGATGCAGCACCTTGCTCACCGGTACGGCGACCACCCGCGCCCCGAGCGGCTCGAACGCCGCCCGCACCTGCTGGAGCCCGGCGGCGTTGGTCCGCCCGCCGCGGCCGACGTAGATCGTGTCGCCGACCTTCAGCACGTCGCCGCCGTCCAGGGTGCCCGGCTCCCAGATCCAGTTCACCGAGCAGCCGAGGCGGGCCACGGCCTCCTCCACCCCGTCGGTCTCCGGGCGCCGGGACTCGGCGCCGGAGCGCGCGATCAGGGCCACGTTGCGGTACATGACCACGCTGTCCTCGACGAACACGGCGTCGGGGCAGTCGTCGGCCGGGGCGACCTCGATCGTCTCCCAGCCGTGCGCGCGCAGCGTCTCCGTGTACGCCTCCCACTGGTCGAGGGCGAGGTCGGCATCGATCTTCTCGCGCTCGATGTGGGTCACCAGCCCTTCGGCGAGACGGGGGCCGGGGCGGCGGACGAGGGCTTTCCTGCTGGGCACGGACGGGTCTCCGAATCAGCGGTGGCTCGGGCCGGGCCGGCGGGTCGCGCCGGACGGTCCGACCGGCGCCCCTGACACGGCGCCGGTCCGCCATCATGCAGCGCGGGCCCACCAGGACAAAACCCCTGGCTCCCGCCCGCCCCTCGGCCGGGAGGGCCCCGCCTACGCCGGGTCCGTCACCTCCTCCAGGCTGCTCTCGCGCAACTCCCCGTCCAGCAGCAGCCAGCGGGTGATCCCGATCGACTCCAGGAACGGCAGGTCGTGACTGGCGACGACGAGGGCGCCCTCGTAGGACTCCAGGGCCGTGGTGAGCTGTCGCACACTCGCCATGTCGAGGTTGTTCGTCGGCTCGTCCAGGAGCAGCAGCTGCGGGGCCGGCTCGGCGAGCATCAGCGCGGCCAGGGCCGCCCGGAAGCGTTCCCCGCCGGACAGGGTGCCCGCGTTCTGGTCCGCGCGGGCGCCCCGGAACAGGAACCGGGCGAGCCGGGCCCGGATCCGGTTGTTCGTGGCGCCCGGCGCGAACCGCGCCACGTTCTCGGCGACCGTCAGCGTGTCGTCGAGGACGTCCAGGCGCTGCGGCAGGAAGCGCAGCGGCACGTGCGCGTGCGCCTCTCCCGCGACCGGCGCCAGCTCCCCCGCGACGGTGCGCAGCAGGGTCGTCTTGCCCGCGCCGTTGCGCCCGACGAGCGCCACGCGCTCCGGCCCGCGCAGATCGAGACCGCCCGCCACGCGCGCGCCGTAGGCGAGTTCCAGGTCCCGCAGGGTGAGGACGTCACGCCCCGGCGGGACGGCCGTGAACGGCAGCTCGACCCGGATCTCGTCGTCGTCGCGCACCGCCTCCGCCGCCTCGTCGAGGCGCTCCCTGGCCTCGGTGAGGCGCTCCTCGTGCAGGATGCGGTGCTTGCCCGCGGACTCCTGCGCCGCCCGCCTGCGCGCCCCCATGACGATCTTCGGCTCGCGCTTCTGCTCGAACATCTTCTGCCCGTAGCGCTTGCGGCGGGCGAGCTTGACCTGGGCGTCGGCCAGTTCGCGCTGCTGCCGGCGCAGATCGGCCTCCGCGACGCGCACCATGCGCTCGGCCGCCTCCTGCTCGCCGGCGAGCGCCTCCTCGTAGGCGGAGAAGGTGCCGCCGTACCAGGTGATCTCCCCGGCGCGCAGATCGGCGATCTGGTCGACGAGCTCCAGCAGTTCACGGTCGTGGCTGACCACCACCAGGATGCCCGGCCACGACTGCACGGCCGCGTACAGCCGCCGACGGGCGTGCCGGTCCAGGTTGTTGGTGGGTTCGTCGAGCAGCAGGACGTCCGGGCGGCGCAGCAGCAGCGCGGCCAGCCGCAGCAGGACGGACTCGCCGCCGGACACCTCGCCGACGGTGCGGTCCAGGCCGATGTGGCCGAGGCCCAGCTCGCCGAGAGTGGCCAGGGCGCGTTCCTCCACGTCCCAGTCGTCGCCGAGGGCCTCGAAGTGCTCCTCCGCGGCGTCGCCGGCCTCGATGGCGTGCAGGGCGGCCCGCTGTACGGCGATGCCGAGGACGTCGTCGACCCGCCGGGCGGTGTCGAGCGTGACGTTCTGCGGGAGGTGGCCGACCTCGCCGGAGACCCGCACGGTGCCCCCGGTGGGGGTGAGCAGCCCGGCGACCAGTCCCAGCAGGGTCGACTTGCCGGTGCCGTTGACGCCCACGAGCCCGGTCCGGCCGGGGCCGAAGGAGGCGTCGAGGCCGTCGAGGACGGCGGTGCCGTCGGGCCAGGAGAAGGAGAGGGAGGAGCAGGTGATGGATGATGACAAAGGGGCCTCGCGGTGTGCGTGTGCGGTCAGGGGCAGACGCGTGTCGAGACACCGGAGGGCGGCGACCACCGCGGGAGCGGGTGGGGGGAGCGCGGGCACAGGAAAGCCCTGTCGCTCGAGGACGGCTCGAAGACGCCGAGGTCGCACGCAGCGCCCGCACGGGTGCGGGGCATGGTGTCTCAGGACCTCAGACGAGCAACGTCCTTCTCCAATCGGCGGCAACAGGACCGCTTCAGACGATAGGAGGGGCCGGCGGCGCCGTCAAAGGATTAACACCGGCCGCCCGCGGTTCAGCAGGCGTCCCGCATCAGCTGCGCCAGGTCGTGGTCCAGATCGAGCTGGAGGTGCTCCAGACCGACCGGCACCAGCTCCCCGCTGGCGCTCAGGAACCGGCGGATGTCCGACGAGTGGACGTGCACGACGGCGGTGCCCTCGGGGGCGTGGAACTCCAGCACCGTACGGTCGTACCCGTACGGGCGCACGCGGACGTCGCCGTGGCCCTCGGCCCGCTCCAGCCCCGCGGCCAGCAGCTCACGGGCGAACGTCCAGCAGACCTCGACGCCCTCCAGGGTCGCGGGGGCCGGGAAGGTCATCCGGACGGCGAACGGATCGCTCCGGTCGTAGTGCAGCATGGCGGGGATGCTCGGCATCCGAGGCGCGGCGGCGACCAGGCGGGCCTCAACGGGCTGCTCGATGACGGTGGACAACGCCTTGCTCCCTTGCTGACGAGGACGGACTTCCGGCCGGACGGGGACCGGATACAGGAAGAGACGCTGGATTCGGCCGATCCGTGCCCACCGATGACGAGTGACCTCGGTCACCGCCTTCATGCGCCGGAGTGACACACCTCTCCCGCCGTTGCGGGCACGGCGGTCGGGGAGGCCGAGGCGGCCGAGGCCCTCTGGACGCCATCGGGGCCGTGGACTAGCTTCCCGCGCCATGAGGCGCTTGGGGAAGACGCGACGCACGGTAAGGACGGTAAGAACTGCGCGAAGAAGGGCGTGGGCCGCCGCGGCGGCGGTCTGCGCGGCGGCGCTGGCCACGCTGCCCGCGGCGCCCGCCCGCGCGCACGACGGTCCGCACTGGGCGCCGAGGGACACCGGCAGTCCCTCGGTCCGCTTCCGCGGGCTCTCCGCGGTCGACCGGCACACCGCGTGGCTGTCCGGCACCGAGGGCACCGTGCTGCGCACGACGAACGGCGGGGCGGGCTGGCGGGACGTCTCGCCGCCCGGCGCCGCCGACCTGCAGTTCCGCGACATCGAGGCGTTCGACGCGCGCCGCGCGGTGGTGCTGGCGATCGGCGAGGGCGAGGCCTCGCGGGTCTACCGCACCGACGACGGCGGGGCGACCTGGAGGGAGTCCTTCCGCAACACCGACGCCCGGGCGTTCTACGACTGCATGACCTTCTTCGACCGCCGCCACGGCCTGGCGGTGAGCGACCCGGTGGACGGCAGGTTCCGCATCCTGTCGACCGCGGACGGCGGCCGCTCCTGGACGGTGCTGCCGGACACCGGCATGCCGGCCGCCCTGGACGGCGAGGCCGGCTTCGCGGCCGGCGGCCAGTGCCTGGTCTCCGCCGGGCCGAGGGACGTGTGGCTGGCCACCGGCGGCGCGGCGCGCGCGCGGGTGCTGCACTCCGCCGACCGGGGACTGACCTGGACCGCCGCCGACACGCCCGTCCCGGCGGGCGACCCCGCGCGCGGGGTGTTCGCGCTCGCCTTCCGCGACCGGACGCACGGCCTCGCCGTCGGCGGTGACTACCGGGCCGGCCGGCCCTCCCCGGACTCCGCCGCCACCACGGGCGACGCCGGCCGCAGCTGGCGCCCCGCCGCCGGACCGCCGCCCGCCTACCGCTCCGGCGTGGCCTGGCTCCCGCACCGCCGCGCCGCCGCCCTCGCCGTCGGCCCCACCGGCACCGACCTGACCACCGACGCCGGCCGCACCTGGCGCACCCTCGACACGGGTTCCTACGACACCGTCGACTGCGCCCCCGACGGCGGCTGCTGGGCGGCGGGCGAACAGGGTCGGGCGGCACGGCTGGAGAACTGACCGGTCCGGGCCCCGGGGAATCCGATCGCGGGCCCGCGCGCGGGAGCCGTACGCTCGTCACCACCATGACGACCGCAGACATTCCCGCGGGCTGGCCCGCGACCGAGGAGGAGGCCCGCGCCGTCCAGGACGAGCTGCGGGTCCGGGTGGTGCTCGACGAGCCGGGCCCGCCGGCCGGGACCGGCCTGGTGACGGGGGTGGACGTCGCCTACGACGACGAACGGGACGTCGTCGCCGCCGCGGCCGTCGTGCTGGACGCGGCGAACCTCGACGTCGTCGCAGAGGCCACCGCCGTCGGCCGGATCTCCTTCCCGTACGTGCCCGGTCTGCTCGCCTTCCGCGAGATCCCGACCCTGCTGGCGGCCCTGGACGCCCTGCCCGTGCCGCCCGGTCTGGTCGTCTGCGACGGCTACGGCCTCGCCCATCCGCGCCGCTTCGGCCTCGCGAGCCACCTCGGCGTCCTCACCGGCCTGCCCACGATCGGCGTCGCGAAGAACCCGTTCACCTTCACGTACGACGACCCGGACGCGCCGCGCGGAGCCTCCTCGCCGCTCCTCGCGGGCACCGAGGAGGTCGGCCGGGCCCTGCGCACCCGACGGGATGTCAAGCCGGTCTTCGTCTCCGTCGGCCACCGCACCACCCTGGCGGACGCCTGCGCCCACACCCTCGCCCTGACGCCCCGGTTCCGCCTGCCGGAGACGACCCGCAGGGCCGACGCGCTGTGCCGGCGGGCCCTGCGCGAGGCCACGGGCGGCCCCTGACGGACCGCCGGGGCACCCGGCCCGCGTGCTCGGCCCGCGTACCGGGGCCGAGTACGCGGTCTGAGTATCCGTACGGATGCGGGCGCCGCCCGCCCGCCGCGAGGCTGGGGCCATGACCACGCACCGTGCCCCGAAGCCCCTCGCCGACCCCGACCGGCCCGTCGAGCGCGCCGTGAACGCCGCCCTGATCCTCGCCGTGCTCGCGGGCCTCGGCTGGATCGTGGGCATGACCTGCACGCTCGTCGAGTGGCCGGGGTGAGCCGGCGCGCCGCGGTGCCGGGCGGGGCCCGGTCGACCCGCTCCGCCGCCTGGCCCCCGCACAGCGGCATCCCGCCCCGCGGGCCCCGCGGCGCCTCGTGCCCGGTGGCGCGGACGAGGCGCGGACGATGGGGGCGTACGGCACCGGGGAGGGCGCGGCTCCCCCGGCGACCGGTCCGAGGGGATGGGCGGCGTCGCCGATGAGCCAGGCGCCCAGGTCCGCTCAGCGGCTCGCCGCCACCCGGAAGCGGATGCCCGCGCGGATCAGCCGCTCGGTCAGCGCGTCGCCCATCGCCACCGCCGTGGTGACCTGTCCCGCCGTCGGCGGCAGGTCGTCGCAGGCCAGCGCCAGCGCGCCCTCGGCGAACATCTTCGCCGTCTCGTCGTAGCCGGGGTCGCCGCCCGAGACCTCCGTGAACACCCGTCGGCCGCCGCCCTCGCCGACGAACCGGACCGAGAACCAGCTCCGGGCCCGGGTCTCCTCGCTCGGCCCCTCCCCGGGCCTGAGCCGGCCCGACAGCCAGCGCCGCGCGGGCGGCAACCGGGCGGCCGCGACGACCGTCCCGACGGCCGCGACCCCGCCCACGGCGACCGGCAGCCGCCGTACGGCCGCGTAGTGACGGTAGCGGAAGTCGGGGCCGTACCGTTCCAGCGCCTTCGCCGACCGGCACACGATGTGGCGGTCCACCGTCGGCAGCGGCAGCGCCCAGGCGCCGACCTCCGGGGCGAACCGGGGGGTGCCCGCGGGCGCGGTGGCCCGCCGGCCCATCAGCCGCGGCTCGTGCCGGCGCCGGTCCCGCGCGGCCGAGGCCATCTGCCTCCGGCGCGCGAACTGACCCAGCGCCGAGGCGAACGTCCCGCCCGAGAAGGCGGCGTTCGCCGTCACGAAGCCGTCCACGGTCAGTGGCACGCCCTCGGGCAGCTGCCGGACGGTGAAGTACACGCCGAGGTCGTGCGGGACGGAGTCGAAGCCGACGGCGTGCACCAGCCGTGCGCCCGTCTCCCGCGCGCGGGCGTCGTGCCGGACGTACATCAGGTCCAGGAACTCCGGCTCGCCGCTGAGGTCCAGGTAGTCGGCGCCGGTGTCCGCGCAGGCGGCGACCAGTTCCTCGCCGTACTCCATGTAGGGGCCGACGGTCGTGGCCACCACGCGCGCGTGCTCCGCGAGGGCGCGCAGCGACGCCGGGTCCGCGACGTCGGCGGTGAGCACCCCGGCCGGTACGCCGAGCCGCTCGCGCAGCCGCTCCAGCTTCTCGCGGCTGCGGCCGGCGATCGCCCAGCGCAGGTCCGGGGGCGCGTGGGCGGCGAGGTACTCGGCGGTCAGCGTCCCGACGAATCCGGTCGCGCCGAAGAGCACGACGTCGTACGGACGGTCCGTCCTTTTTAGCCTGCCCATGACACCCCTTGCTCGTTCATGTCACCCCTTGCCCGTTCAGGACACCTCTTGGTCCCGCAGCCCGCGCCGCTGTCGGTGGCTGAGGCTAGCGTGAGGAGTGCGCAGGCCGACGACGAGCCCGGAGGCAGCAGGTGGCGGTGGACCGGAACGCCCTGAAGAAGTGGGAGAAAGTGCGCGAGTTCGCGCTCGGGCTGCCGGGCGCGACCGAGGAGTTCCCCTGGGGCGGGTCGGTCGCCAAGGTCAACCGGAAGGTGTTCGTCTTCCTCGGCGTCGACGACGGCAGTCACCCCCTGGGCGTCACCGTCAAGCTCCGGGACGAGACGGCGCACGCGCACGCGCTGGCCGCCCCGGGCGCCGAGCCCACCGGGTACGGCCTGGGGAAGGCGGGCTGGGTGAGCCTCCCGCTGCAGGAGAAGGGCGCCCCGTCGGCCGACCTGCTGTGCGACTGGGTCGAGGAGAGCTACCGCACCATCGCACCCAAGCGGCTCATAGCGGAGCTGGACGCCCGCTGAGCCGGTGCCGGCCGGGGGTATCGGCCCTAGACTGGCTAAGCGCTTGCTCGCTCGGCTCTTGTGCCCACTGGAACACGTTCTTAACATCACGGGTGTTACATCGGTTGTGTCACAGCAAGGGGGCTGGATGACGACGGCACACACGTCCGGGCACGGCCCGCTCACCGGAGTGCGCGTGGTGGAGCTCGCCGGCATCGGCCCGGGCCCCTTCGCCGCGATGCTGCTGGCCGACCTCGGCGCCGACGTGGTCCGCGTGGACCGCCCCGGCGGCCCCTCCCTCGCCGTCGACCCGGCCCACGACGTCACCAACCGCAACAAGCGCTCGGTCGTCGTCGACCTCAAGGCACCCGACGGCCCCGCGCGCGTGCTCGACCTCGCCGCTCGCGCCGACGTGCTGATCGAGGGCAACCGGCCCGGCGTCGCCGAACGGCTCGGCGTCGGCCCCGCGGACTGCCACGCCCGCAACCCCCGGCTGGTCTACGGCCGGATGACCGGGTGGGGCCAGGACGGCCCACTCGCCCACCGCGCCGGCCACGACATCGCCTACATCGCGCTGACCGGCACCCTCGGCATGATCGGCGCCCCGGACACCCCGCCGCCCGCCCCCGCCAACCTGCTCGGCGACTACGCGGGCGGCTCCCTCTACCTCGTCGTCGGCATCCTCGCCGCACTGCACCACGCGCGCGTGAGCGGCACCGGCCAGGTCGTCGACGCGGCGATCGTGGACGGCACCGCCCATCTCTCCACGATGATCCACGGCATGCTCGCGGCCGGCGGCTGGCGGGACCGGCGCGCCGCCAACCTCCTCGACGGCGGCTGCCCCTACTACGGCACCTACGAGACCGCCGACGGCGGGTACATGGCGGTCGGCGCCCTGGAACCGCGGTTCTACGACGAGTTCACCGGCCTCCTCGGCCTCGGGGACTTCCGGGACGCCCGCAGGGACTGGACCCGCTGGGGCGAGCTGCGCGAGGCGGTCGCCGCCCGATTCCGGACCCGCACCCGGGACGAGTGGACGGCCCTGTTCGAGGGCACCGACGCCTGCGTGGCGCCCGTGCTCTCACTGAGCGAGGCACCGCACCACCCGCACCTCGCCGCCCGCGGCACCTTCACCGACCACGGCGGTATCACCCAGCCGGCCCCCGCCCCCCGCTTCTCCGTCACCCCCACGGCCGTCCGCTCCGGCCCCGCGCGGCCCGGCGCCGACACCGCGCGCGTCGCCCGCGACTGGGACGTACCGGGGCTGGTGAACGACCTCGTGAAGACCCCCGTGAACGACCTCCCGCGCCAGGGCGACTGACCCCGTTCGGCCCACCTTCCCCGAAAGGCTTGACCAGTGAGCACCGAAGCGTACGTGTACGACGCGATCCGCACCCCGCGCGGGCGCGGCAAGGCGAACGGCGCCCTGCACGGCACGAAGCCCGTCGACCTCGTCGTCGGCCTCATCCACGAACTCCGCGACCGCTTCCCCGGCCTGGACCCGGCCGCCATCGACGACATCGTCCTCGGTGTCGTGGGCCCCGTCGGCGACCAGGGCTCCGACATCGCGCGCATCGCCGCGATCGCGGCAGGGCTGCCGGACACGGTGGCGGGCGTGCAGGAGAACCGCTTCTGCGCCTCGGGTCTCGAGGCCGTCAACCTGGCCGCCGCCAAGGTCCGTTCCGGCTGGGAGGACCTGGTCCTCGCGGGCGGCGTGGAGTCGATGTCCCGGGTGCCGATGGCCTCCGACGGCGGCGCCTGGTTCAACGACCCGATGACCAACCTCGCCGTCAACTTCGTGCCGCAGGGCATCGGTGCCGACCTCATCGCCACCATCGAGGGCTTCTCCCGCCGGGACGTCGACACGTACGCGGCGCTGTCGCAGGAGCGGGCGGCGACGGCCTGGAAGGAGGGCCGCTTCGACCGCTCCGTCGTCCCGGTCAGGGACCGCGCCGGCCTCGTCGTCCTCGACCACGACGAGCACCTGCGCCCCGGCACCACCGCCGACTCCCTCGCCGCGCTCAAGCCGTCCTTCGCCGACATCGGCGAGCTCGGCGGCTTCGACGCGGTGGCGCTCCAGACGTACCACTGGGTGGAGAAGATCGACCACGTGCACCACGCGGGCAACTCCTCCGGAATCGTCGACGGCGCCTCCCTGGTCGCCATCGGCTCGAAGGAGGCCGGCGAGCGGGGCGGCCTCACCCCGCGCGCGCGGATCGTCTCCGCGGCCGTCTCCGGATCCGAGCCGACCATCATGCTCACCGGCCCCGCCCCGGCCACCCGCAAGGCCCTCGCCAAGGCCGGACTGACCATCGACGACATCGACCTCGTCGAGATCAACGAGGCCTTCGCCGCGGTGGTGCTGCGGTTCGTCAAGGACATGGGCCTGTCCCTGGACAAGGTCAACGTCAACGGCGGCGCCATCGCCCTCGGCCACCCCCTCGGCGCCACCGGCGCGATGATCCTCGGCACCCTCGTCGACGAACTGGAGCGCCAGGACAAGCGGTACGGCCTGGCCACCCTCTGCGTCGGCGGCGGCATGGGCATCGCCACGATCGTCGAGCGCGTCTGACCCTTCCCGGCGGCACCCCACAGACTTCTACGGAGACCCCGTCATGACCGAGAGCACCACCATCCGCTGGGAACAGGACCGCACCGGCCTCGTCACCCTCGTCCTCGACGACCCGAACCAGTCCGCCAACACCATGAACGCGGCGTTCCGCGCCTCCCTCGCCGCGGTCACCGACCGTCTGGAGGCGGAGAAGGACACCGTCCGCGGTGTCATCCTCACCTCCGCCAAGAAGACCTTCTTCGCCGGCGGCGACCTGCGCGACCTGATCCGTGTCACCCCCGGGACCGCCCGGGAACTCTTCGAGGGCGGCCTGGAGATCAAGCGCAACCTCCGCCGCATCGAGACCCTCGGCAAGCCCGTCGTCGCGGCGATGAACGGCGCGGCCCTCGGCGGCGGCTACGAACTCGCCCTCGCCTGCCACCACCGGATCGCGCTGGACGTCCCCGGCGCCAAGATCGGCTGCCCCGAGGTCACCCTCGGCCTGCTCCCCGGCGGCGGCGGAGTCGTCCGCACCGTCCGCCTGCTGGGCATCGCCGACGCGCTCCTGAAGGTCCTCCTCCAGGGCACCCAGTACGGCCCGCGCAAGGCCCTGCAGAACGGCCTGATCGACGACGTCGCCGCCACCCCCGAGGAACTCCTCGCCAAGGCGCGCGCCTTCATCGACGCGCACCCCGAGTCCCACCAGCCCTGGGACAGGCCCGGCTACCGCATCCCCGGCGGCACCCCGGCCCACCCCAAGTTCGCCGCCAACCTGCCCGCCTTCCCGGCCACCCTGCGCAAGCAGACGGGCGGCGCCCCCTACCCGGCGCCGCGGGCCGTCCTCGCCGCGGCCGTCGAGGGCTCCCAGGTCGACTTCGAGACGGCGCAGGTCATCGAGGCCCGCTACTTCGTCGAACTCGCCGCCGGCCAGACCTCGAAGAACATGATCCAGGCGTTCTTCTTCGACCTCCAGGCCGTCAACTCCGGCGCCAACCGCCCGCGGGGGATCGAGCCCCGCCAGGTCCGCCGGGTGGCCGTCCTGGGCGCGGGCATGATGGGCGCCGGCATCGCCTACGCGTGCGCCCGCGCGGGCATCGACGTCGTCCTGAAGGACGTCACCCCCGAAGCCGCGGCCAAGGGCAGGGGCTACTCCGAGAAGCTCTGCGACAAGGCCGTCGCCCGGGGCCGTACGACCCGGGAGAAGGCGGACGCGCTGCTCGCCCGCATCACCCCCACCGCCGAGGCGGCCGACCTCGCGGGCTGCGACGCCGTCATCGAGGCCGTGTTCGAGGACGCCGCCCTCAAGCACAAGGTCTTCCAGGAGATCGAGCACGTCCTCGCCCCCGACGCGCTGCTGTGCTCCAACACCTCCACGCTCCCCATCACCGCCCTCGCCGAGGGCGTGGAGCGCCAGGAGGACTTCATCGGCCTGCACTTCTTCTCGCCCGTCGACAAGATGCCGCTCGTGGAGATCATCAAGGGCGAGCGCACCGGCGACGAGGCGCTCGCCCGCGCCTTCGACCTGGTCCGGCAGATCAGGAAGACGCCGATCGTCGTCAACGACTCGCGCGGCTTCTTCACCTCCCGGGTGATCGGCCACTTCATCAACGAGGGCGTCGCCATGGTCGGCGAGGGCATCGAGCCCGCCTCGATCGAGCAGGCGGCCGCCCAGGCCGGCTACCCGGCCAAGGTGCTCTCGCTGACGGACGAGCTGACGCTGACCCTCGGGCAGAAGATCCGCCGCGAGTCCCGGCGGGCCGTGGAGGAGGCGGGCGGCACCTGGACCGCCCACCCCGCCGAGGCCGTCGTCGACCGCATGGTTGACGAGTTCGGCCGCCCCGGCCGCAGCGGCGGAGCGGGCTTCTACGAGTACACCGAGGACGGCTCCCGCGGCGCCCTCTGGCCCGGCCTGCGCGAGCACTTCACGCGCGCGGGCAGCGAGATCCCCTTCCGGGACATGCAGGAGCGCATGCTCTTCTCCGAGGCCCTCGACACCGTCAGGCTCCTCGAGGAGGGCGTCCTGACCTCCGTCGCCGACGCCAACATCGGCTCCCTGTTCGGCATCGGCTTCCCCGGCTGGACCGGCGGTGTGCTCCAGTACATCAACGGCTACGACGGGGGACTGCCCGGATTCGTGGCACGCGCGCGTGAGCTCGCCGCACGCTACGGCGACCGCTTCACCCCGCCCGCCCTGCTGGTGGAGAAGGCGGACCGGGGGGAGACCTTCACCGACGCCCGCTGACACCCCGCGCGCCGAACCCCGTGACCTTCCAAGGGCTCACGGGGTTCGCCCCGTGGGCCCCGCCGCGTAACGCTCCTCGCGCCCCGGTCCAAGAACAGCCGCAGGGACCGGGTGAGGAAGGGACGCGCGTGGACGGCACGAGGCGGTCACGGCTGGACTGGCTGGACGTGCTGCGTGCCGTCGCGGCCCTCGTGGTGGTGTTCGACCACGCGTCCGCCACCTTCCTGCCCGAGTTCCGGCGGGAGCTCATGCCGCACTTCAACACCAGCCGCTACGGCATCACGGTGTTCTTCCTCGTCAGCGGCTACGTCATCCCCGCCTCGCTGGAACGCCGGGGTTCCGTCCGCGGCTTCTGGACCGGCCGGATCCTCCGTCTCTACCCGCTGTGGGCGCTCGCCGTCGGGGCCGTCCTCGTCCTCGACCTCGCGGGGGTCACCCGGATGCGCGGCGGCCCGAGCGCCGTCGCCGTGGCCGTCGCCCACCTCACCCTCCTCCAGGAACTGCTCGGGACACCCGGCCTGCTGCTCGTCCTGTGGACGCTGTCGTACGAGATGGCCTTCTACCTGCTGGTCGTCGCCCTCTTCACGGTCCGCCGGCACCGGCGCTCGGCGACGGTCGCCGCCACCCTCGCCCTGTGCGCCGCCGTCGGCGCGCTCACGGGCGGCGGGCTGCCGGTCTCCGCCCTGGCCGGCCTCATCGGCACCGGCCCGCTCGTCGCCGCCGCCGCGGCCGTCCTGGCCGTCGCCGTGTGCGCCGCGAGCGCCGGACCGCCCGCGCTGCGGGTCGCCGGGGGAGTGCTGGGCGGGCTCCTGGCGCTCGCCCTGGTGGCGTTCGACAGCACCGTGCCGCAGTGGGAGAGCCTGGTGATCCTCGCCGTGATGTTCCTCGGCACCGCCGTCCACCGCGCCGAACACGGTCAGAGCAGCCGGCGGGCCGCGGTCTGCGCGGCGGGCGTGGTGGTGCTCTGCGCGGTGGGCAGCGCCTGGTGGTACGGCGACGGCCACTTTTTCACCCGGCGCGGCTGGATCACCGCGTTCCTGCTGGCCCTGCTCACCTTCGCCGCCGGATTCGCCGTGCGCCGGCGGCGGATCCCGCGCGCGCCGGCCGCCCTGGGCGTGATCAGCTACTCGGTCTACCTGCTGCATCCGGTGCTGCTCACCGCCGTCGACGGCACGATCGGCCGGCAGCGGCGCGACGCACCTCTGCTCCTGGTGGCCTTCCTCGCGGTGCTGCTGCCGCTGTGCGCGCTGACGTACCGCTGGATCGAGGCGCCCGGCCAGGCCTGGGGCCGCCGGCTGGCCCGCCGCGCGCCGGCCGTCCCTCAGCCGCCCGGCTGCGCCTGCGACAGCCACAGCCGCAGCTCGTCCCGCAGCGAGCGCTGAAACGTCGTCAGCAGGGCCTGGACGACCAGCGGACGCATCTGCGCGGTCAGCGAGCGCACGTCCCGCGCGTCCCGCTCCGCCACCGCCTCCCGCAGCAGCCCGGACAGTTCCTGCGCCGCCGCGCGCGAGTGCTCGATCAGCGTGGTGCGCGCCGCGAGGATCACCTCCTGCGACAGCGGTACGTCGAGCAGCCGCACCCCGAGCGGCAGCAGACCGGAGTCGACCCGGTAGCCGCCGTCGGGCGCCGCCTCGACGACGTCCATCGCCACCAGCCGCCGTACGTCCTCCTCGGACAGCGGCCGCCCCGCCCGCCGCCGCAGCTCCTCGCCGCTCACCGGCTCGTCGGTGTCCGGCGCCCAGGACGCCACCACCGCCCGGTGCACGGCGAGGTCGTGGGCGTCGAGGCCGGGCGGCAGCTGCCCCAGGTAGCGCTCGATCGCCGCCAGGGTCATGCCCTGCCGCTGCAGCTCCTCGATCAGCTCCAGACGCGCGAGGTGCTCCGGGCCGTAGTGCCCGACCCGGCGCGGGCCGATCACGGGCGGCGGCAGCAGACCCCTGGTGCCGTAGAAGCGGACCGTGCGGACCGTGATCCCCGCGCGTGCGGCCAGCTCGTCGACCGTGAGGGGCGGCTCGTCGGTCTCGATCGTCATGCGCAGCAGTATCGCCGCCGCGGGGGCGGCCGTGTGAGAAGGAACGCTCTGTGACCTGGGACACGTGTGTTCGCGGAGGCCTCTGGGAAGCTGCTGCACTGGTCCGCGCCCCTACCCGGGAGCCGCTGGCCACGACCGTACGGACACCCGGACCCACGAGGTCCGGGCGCACCAGAGAGTGGAAACACCCGTGAGCAAGGACGCCGTGCACACGGCCGAAGTCGCCGCCCACCCCCAGGCGACCGCGACGCCCGCGGACGCGGGCGACGCCGGCTACAGCAAGGACCTCAAGCCCCGCCACGTCAACATGATCGCCATCGGCGGCGCCATCGGCACCGGCCTCTTCCTGGGCGCCGGAGGACGCCTCCACACCGCGGGCCCGGCCCTCGCGCTGGCCTATCTGGTCTGCGGGGTCTTCGCGTTCTTCGTCGTCCGCGCCCTCGGCGAGCTGGTCCTGTACCGGCCCTCGTCCGGCTCGTTCGTGTCGTACGCGCGCGAGTTCCTCGGCGAGAAGGGCGCCTATGTCGCCGGCTGGATGTACTTCCTGAACTGGTCGACGACCGGGATCGCCGACATCACCGCGATCGCGCTCTACACGCACTACTGGAGCATGTTCACCAGCATCCCCCAGTGGGTGCTGGCGCTGATCGCCCTCGCGGTGGTCCTGGCGGTGAACCTGATCTCGGTGAAGATCTTCGGCGAGATGGAGTTCTGGTTCGCCATCGTCAAGGTCGCCACCCTCGTCGCCTTCATGTGCGTCGGCGTCTTCCTGCTGGCCACCCGGCACCAGGTCGGCGGCCAGACCCCCGGACTGCACGTGATCACCGACCACGGCGGAGTCCTCCCGCACGGCCTGATGCCGGTCGTGCTCGTCATGCAGGGCGTGATCTTCGCCTACGCCGCCCTGGAACTGGTCGGCGTCGCCGCCGGCGAGACCGCCGAGCCCGAGAAGGTCGTCCCGCGCGCGGTGAACTCCATCATGTGGCGCGTCGGCCTCTTCTACGTCGGCTCGGTCGTCCTGCTCGCCCTGCTCCTGCCGGGCTCGGTCTACTCGGCCGGCGAGAGCCCCTTCGTGACGGTCCTGTCGAAGACCGGGGTCTCGGGCGCCGGTGACGTCATGAACCTGGTCGTCCTCACCGCCGCGATGTCGTCCCTGAACTCCGGCCTGTACTCCACCGGCCGCATCCTGCGCTCGATGGCCGTGGCGGGCTCCGCGCCCCGGTTCACCGCCCGGATGAACCGCAGCCAGGTGCCCTACGGCGGCATCCTGCTGACCTGCGCGGTCTGCGTCCTCGGTGTCGGCCTGAACTTCCTCGTGCCGAGCCAGGCCTTCGAGATCGTGCTGAACGTGGCCTCCCTCGGCATCATCAGCACCTGGGTGATCATCATGATCTGCCACCTGGTGTTCGTCCGCCGCGCCCGGGCGGGCCTCGTCGAGCGGCCCTCCTTCCGCCTCCCCGGCAGCCCGGTCACCGAACTGGTCACGATCGCCTTCCTGCTCGCCGTCCTCGGCCTGATGGGCAACGACCCCGAGGTCGGCCGCAAGACCCTGCTCCTGGTGCCGGTGATCGCGGCCGCCCTCGTCGGCGGCTGGTTCGCGGTGCGCGGCCGAGTCTCCAAGACCACGGACGCCGAGCTGGCCGACCTTACGAAGTAGCAGGTCAGAGCCACTGTCAGAGGTATCGCCTACGGTGGCGTCATGTCGGAGATCACTTACATCCGCGGTGACGCCACCGTGCCGTCGGCGAAGGGCCCCAAGGTGATCGCCCACGTCTGCAACGACATCGGGGGCTGGGGCAAGGGCTTCGTCCTGTCCCTCTCCCGCCGCTGGCCGGAGCCGGAGGCGGCGTACCGCGCCTGGCACCGCGAGCGCGCCTCCAACGACTTCGGCCTGGGCGCGCTCCAACTGGTGCGGGTCAGGCCCGACGTGTGGGTCGCCAACATGGTCGGCCAGCGCGGCGTGCGCACGGGCAGCAAGGGCGTCCCCGTGCGCTACGAGGCCATCGACGCGGCCCTGGCCCGGCTGGCCGACCGTGCCCTCGACCTCGACGCCTCCGTCCACATGCCGCGCATAGGCTGCGGTCTCGCCGGAGGCAAGTGGTCGCGCGTCGAGCCGCTCGTCGCCGAGCGGCTCGTGCGCCGTGGCATAGCCGTGACGGTGTACGACCACGGCGAGGGCTAGGAGTCTGATGAAGATCTTGCTCCGGCCGCCTGACTCGCCCCGGATTGCCAGTAAATGTCAATCACTATGAACCGGTGCAAGTCGGGCGCAATTTCAAGATCTTCAGGACGCTTCTAGCGCCCGCTCCGCGCAGCCCTCCCCTCCTCCCCCTACCGCGCCTTCCGGCGCGCCGCGGTCAGGCCGATCACACCGACGATGACGAGGGGTGCCCCCAGCAGATTCAGGAAGGGCGCCCCCGCGATCAGCCCGATGCCGACACACAGCGCGCCGACACCGGTCAACACCCGCCACACACCCTCGTTGCCGCTCTGCCCGCCTGCCATGACCTCTCCCCTCGGTCTCCCCGACTCCTTCCCCCGGTGCTACCCACGCCCGCCCCCGCTCAGTGCCGGTGCACCCCGTCCGTCGCCTCGATCTTCTCCCCAGTTCCGGCCACACGCCCCGGCGGTCCCAGGCGGCTCACAAAGGCCCTCTTCTGCAAGGGAGTTGACCGAGGTACCGTCCCGCGCATGCCGACACGCACGCGCTTCACGATCTGGAGAACGCTCGCGACCGCCGCCCTCACCCTCCTGGTGGCAGGCTTCCTCACCCCGGTGACCGCCCAGGGTGCCGCGCGCGAGAGCCGGCCGGTCTACTCCTACGCCCAGGCCATCCGCGAGGCCGTCTGGGTCGACACCGGACTCGACGGCGACGGCGACGGCCGGCACGACCGGGTCGCCGTCGACATCGTCCGCCCCCGCGAACCCGCCGCACAGGGCCGCAAGGTGCCCGTCATCATGGACGCCAGCCCCTACTACTCCTGCTGCGGCCGCGGCAACGAGAGCCAGCGCAAGACGTACGACCCGGCCGGGAACGTCGTCCGGATGCCGCTGTTCTACGACAACTACTTCGTCCCGCGCGGCTACGCCGTCGTCGGCGTCGACCTGGCCGGCACCAATCGCTCCGACGGCTGCGTGGACATCGGCGGCCGCTCCGACATCCTGTCCGCGAAGGCCGTCGTCGACTGGCTGAACGGCCGCGCCAGGGCCTACACCACCCGCACCGGCACCACCCCCGCCACGGCGGGCTGGACCAACGGCAGAACCGGGATGATCGGCAAGAGCTGGGACGGCACCATCGCCAACGGCGTCGCCGCCACCGGGGTCAGGGGCCTGAGGACCGTCGTCCCGATCTCGGCGATCTCCTCCTGGTACGACTACTACTTCTCCCAGGGCGCCCCCCTCTACGACTCCGGCCCCGACTGGCTCGCCGACTACGTCGACAGCCCCGACGCCCGCGCCCGGTGCGCCGCCGTCCAGCGCAGACTCGTCGAGGAGGCCCCGCGCACGGGCGACCTGACGTCCCTGTGGACCGAGCGGGACTACGTCAAGGACGCCCGCAAGGTCCGGGCGAGCGTGTTCGTCGTCCACGGTCTGCAGGACCTCAACGTCCGCACCCGGCACTTCGGCCGCTGGTGGGACGCCCTCGCGAAGAACGGCGTCGAGCGCAAGATCTGGCTCTCCCAGACCGGCCATGTCGACCCCTTCGACTTCCGGCGCGCCGCCTGGGTCGACACCCTCCACCGCTGGTTCGACCACGAACTCCTCGGCTACGACAACGGGATCGACCGCGAGCCCATGGCCGACGTCGAACGCCACCCCGACCGGTGGGCCACCTCGACGACCTGGCCGCCGAGCGGCACCCGGCCCACGACCCTGCGACCCGCCGCCGGAGTCCAGCCGGGCGTCGGCACGCTCGGCCTGCGCCGGGGCACCGGCACCGAGACCTTCACCGACGACCCGCGGCTCGGCGAGACCGACTGGGCCGCGGCGACCGACACCCCCACGCCCGCCAAGGCCGCTTTCGCCACCGGGCCGCTCACCCGCGACCTGCGCCTGTCCGGCTCCTCACAGGTCACCGTCACCGCGACCCCCACCACGGCGACCGCCCACCTCAGCGCCGTCCTCGTGGACCTCGGCCCCGACACCGTCCGGGACTACGCGGCGGCCGGCGAGGGCATCACCACCCTCACCGAGCGCACCTGCTGGGGCGAGAGCACGGCCGGCGACAGCGCCTGCTTCAAGGAGACCGCGGCGCAGACCGCCGACGTCGGCTTCACCGTCCTCAGCCGGGGCTGGGCCGACCTCGGCACCTACGCCGACCCCGGCAGGGGCGCCCCGCTCACCCCGGGCAGGCGGTACACGATCACCCTCGACCTGGCCGCCACCGACCATGTCGTGCCCGCCGGCCACCGGCTCGCACTGATCGTCGCGGGCACGGACAAGGACCTCATCGACCCGCCCGCGGACACGCCCACGCTGAGGGTGGATCTGGCCCGTACGTCGGCCCGGGTGCCGTTCGTGGGGGGTGCGGCCGCGTTCGCGGCGGCCACGTCCGGGGCTGCCGGCGGTGCGCTCGGCTCCGGCCCGTCAAACGGTGTGCGGGTGCCGGGCGGTACGTACCGGATTCCCTGACCGCTCCGCCGGTCCGGCGGCAGGGGCGCGCGGCCCCCGCGCCCCTTCAGGGGGCCACGGCCAGGGTCGCCGCCTCCTCCGCGCACCCCCAGGCCACCGTGACGCCCGCGCCGCCGTGGCCGTAGTGGTGGACCAGGAGCCGGCCGTCAGGGAGCGGCTCCCGGTCCAGCCGCACCCGCGGCCGGACCGGGCGCAGTCCCACCCGGTGGCCCAGCACGCGGGCTCCGGCGACCTCCGGGCGCAGGGCCGCGCACCGCCGTACGATCGCCTCGGCCTGGGCCGGGTCCGGCTCGGTGGACCAGTCGTCGTCCTGGGCCGTGCCGCCCAGGAGCAGGCGGCCGGGCTGCGGGAAGAGGTAGGCGAGTTCGCCGCCCGAGGTCCCGGCGACGAGCCAGGTGTCGATGCCGGGGTTCTCGACCACGACCAGCTGCCCGCGCTGGGGACGCACCGACAGGTCGCCGGCCAGTTCCCGCGCCCCGAGGCCCGTGCAGTTGACGACGACCGGTGCCCGGACCTCCGCCAGGTCGGTCACCGTGCGTTCCTCGACCGAGCCGCCCGCACGCCGCAGCCGCTCCCGCAGCCAGGGCAGATGCACCGCCATGTCGATCAGCGGCAGCCGGGCCCACATCGCGGCCCCGCCCGGGTACTCCCGCTCGGTGGCCGGGCGCATCCCGGCCGGCCGTCCGGCCGACCACCCGCGGACCTCGTCGGGGTCGACACCGCCCATCGCGCCCTCGACCAGCCTGACCCCGGTCTCCTCGGCGTGGCCCGCCAGCTCCTCGTACACCTGGAGCGAGCGCAGCGACCACCGGCGCGCCGCCGCGAGCGGCTCGATGTGGTACGGCCACCAGAGCGCACCGGCCACCGCCGAGGTGGTCCGCTCCACCGGGTCCCGCGTCCACAGCCGCACCCGCCGCCCGCGCCCGGCCAGTACGAGGGCCGTCGTCAGCCCGACGACCCCACCGCCGACCACCACCACGTCGTCCCGCTCGCCACTGTCCACGGGCGGACGGTAACCGAAGGGACGGGGCCGCGGCGAGACCGCCGGGAAACCCGCGCGCCCGCCCGGCCGCGCGACCACTAGGATCTACGACCTGTGACCGCCACCCTCGTCGTCAAGAACCTCGCCGCCGGCCACGGCGACCGCTCCCTCTTCTCCGGGCTGGACCTCGTCGTCGCGCCCGGTGACGTGATCGGGCTGGTCGGTGCCAACGGCGCGGGCAAGTCCACCCTGCTGCGGCTGCTCGCCGGGCTCGGCGTGCCCGAGCAGGGCGAGCTGAGGCTCTCCCCGCCCGCCGCGACCGTCGGCCATCTGCCCCAGGAGCCGGAGCGGCGCCCCGGCGAGACCGTCCGGGAGTTCCTCGCCCGCCGCACCGGTGTCGCCGAGGCCCAGCGGGCCATGGACGAGGCGACCCAGGCCCTGGTGGACGGTGCCCCGGGCGCGGACGACGCGTACGCCACGAGCCTGGAGCGCTGGCTCGGACTCGGCGGGGCCGACCTCGACGAGCGCGCGGAGGAGGTCGCCGACTCCCTCGGCCTCGGCGTCGGGCTGGACCAGCCGATGACCGCCCTGTCCGGCGGGCAGGCCGCCCGCGCGGGCCTCGCCTCCCTCCTGCTCTCCCGCTACGACGTCTTCCTCCTGGACGAGCCCACCAACGACCTCGACCTCGACGGCCTGGAGCGCCTCGAACGCTTCGTGACCGGGCTGCGCGCGGGCACCGTCGTCGTCAGCCACGACCGCGAGTTCCTCACCCGCACCGTCACCAAGGTGCTCGAACTCGACCTCGCGCAGCAGCAGGTCAACCTCTACGGCGGCGGCTACGACGGCTATCTGGAGGAGCGGGACGTGGCCCGCCGGCACGCGCGCGACGACTACGAGGAGTACGCCGACAAGCGGGCCGCGCTCCAGGACCGCGCCCAGATGCAGCGTTCCTGGATGGACAAGGGCGTGAAGAACGCCCGCCGCAAGGCGAGCAACGACAACGACAAGATCGGCCGCAAGTTCCGCAGCGAGGCCAGTGAGAAGCAGGCCGCGAAGGCCCGGCAGACCCAGCGGATGATCGAGCGCCTGGACGTCGTCGAGGAGCCCCGCAAGGAGTGGGAGCTGCGCATGGAGATCGCCGCCGCCCCCCGCTCCGGGGCGGTGGTCGCCACGCTGCGGGACGCGGAGGTGCGTCGGGGCGACTTCACCTTCGGCCCCGTGACCCTGCAGATCGACTGGGCCGACCGGGTCGCGGTCACCGGTGCGAACGGCGCGGGCAAGTCGACCCTGCTCGCCGCGCTCCTCGGCCGGCTCCCCCTGGACGGCGGGCACGCGGCGCTCGGCTCGGGGGTCCTGGTGGGCGAGGTCGACCAGGCGCGCCAGCTGTTCCACGGACCGGAGTCCCTGCTGGACGCCTTCTGCGCGGCCGTCCCCGACACCGAGCCGGTCGAGGTCCGCACCCTGCTGGCCAAGTTCGGGCTGAAATCGGACCACGTCCTGCGCCCTGCGGCCACCCTGTCACCCGGGGAGCGCACCCGTTCCGCCCTCGCCCTCCTCCAGGGCCGCGGCGTCAACCTGCTCGTCCTCGACGAGCCCACGAACCACCTCGACCTCCCGGCGATCGAGCAACTGGAGTCGGCCCTCGACGCCTACGAGGGCACCCTGCTCCTCGTCACCCACGACCGCCGCATGCTGGACGCGGTCCACGTCACCCGCCGCCTGGAGGTGGCCGCCGGCAAGGTGACGGAACGCTAGTGCCGACCTCCGAGAGCGGCGGCGGCCGGGCGGTCAGGCGAGGCGTTCGGCCAGGCCGGGGTAGGCGGTGACGAATCCGTCCGCGTCGAACTCGATGTCGGCGCGGAAGGTCCCGGAGACGAACCGCACCCGGGTGCCGCGGTCGCCCGGGCCGAGGTGGGTGTACGTCTGCCAGGAGGGGCGCACGGTGAGGGCCGGCACCGACACCCACGCCGTCAGCAGCCGGTGTTCGCCCGGGGTCCGGTGCAGCCCGTGCCGGAGGACCGGTGGGGTGTTCGTGAGGGGACACAGGCCCAGGTCGCAGTCGACGGCGTCCTGGAAGCCCGGCAGCGGCTCACCGTCGGCCGTCCAGCCGCCGCGGCCGTCGTGCCGCAGGTCCAGCGACCGGGTCCGCTCGGCCGTCTCCACGGTCACCCGCAGCCGCCGGGTCACGTAGCCGCCGTCGGTGTCGAGGTCGTACGACACCCAGTACGGCTCCGGCAGCGTCCCGACCGCGCGCCCCCGCGCCCGCAGCAGCCCGTCGCCGGTCTCGGTCCACGCGGTCTCGTAGCCGCCGCTCGCCGCGACGGTCCAGGTGAGGACACGGGAAGTGCTCATACCGTCACTGTACGAGCGGGCCGGGCCCCGGCGCCCTCCCGGGAACCGGGGCCCGGCACCGTCACGTCAGCGCCGGCCCTTCTTCGGGTCGAGCAGGCCCGCCTTGCGCAGGGCGTCGGCCATCGCGCTGTTGGCCGGCGGCGGCGCCTGGCGCGCGGCGCCGCCCCCGCGCTGGCCGCCGTTCCCGCCGCGCCGGTCGCCCTGCTGCTGGCGCTGCTGCGGCGGGCGTCCGCCGCCCCGCTGCGGCCGGCCGCCGCCGGAGGACCGGTCCTGGCCCTGGGGGGCCGCCTCGTCGTCCAGCCGGAGGGTGAGGGAGATCCGCTTGCGCGGGATGTCGACGTCGAGGACCTTCACCTTGACGATGTCACCCGGCTTGACCACGTCCCGCGGGTCCTTGACGAACGTCTTCGACAGCGCCGAGACATGCGCCAGACCGTCCTGGTGGACGCCGACGTCGATGAACGCCCCGAAGGCCGCCACGTTCGTCACGACGCCCTCCAGGACCATCCCGGGCGCCAGGTCGGAGATCTTCTCCACGCCCTCCTTGAAGGTGGCGGTCCTGAAGGCGGGCCGGGGGTCGCGGCCCGGCTTCTCCAGCTCCTTGAGGATGTCGGTCACGGTCGGCAGACCGAAGGTGTCGTCGACGAAGTCCGCCGGGCGCAGGGAGCGCAGCGCACCCGTGTTGCCGATGAGGGAGGCCACCTCCTGCCCGGAGGTCTTCACCATGCGCCGCACCACCGGGTACGCCTCCGGGTGCACGCTGGACGCGTCGAGCGGGTCGGTTCCGCCCCGGATGCGCAGGAAGCCCGCGCACTGCTCGTAGGCCTTGGGGCCGAGCCTCGGCACCTTCTTCAGCTCCGTACGGGAGGAGAACGGTCCGTTGGCGTCCCGGTGCGCCACGATGTTCTCGGCGAGGGTGGCGGTGATGCCGGAGACCCGGGAGAGCAGGGGGGCCGACGCCGTGTTGACGTCCACCCCGACGCCGTTCACACAGTCCTCCACCACCGCGTCCAGCGAGCGCGACAGCTTCACCTCGGACAGGTCGTGCTGGTACTGGCCCACCCCGATGGACTTCGGGTCGATCTTCACCAGCTCGGCCAGCGGGTCCTGGAGCCGGCGCGCGATGGACACGGCACCGCGCAGCGACACGTCCATGCCGGGCAGTTCCTGCGAGGCGAACGCGGAGGCCGAGTACACCGAGGCGCCCGCCTCGGACACCATCACCTTGGTGAGCTTCAGCTCCGGGTGCCGGGTGATCAGCTCTCCGGCGAGCTTGTCCGTCTCGCGGGACGCCGTGCCGTTGCCGATCGCGATCAGCTCGACCGCGTGCTCCCGTGCCAGCCGCGCCAGCTTGGCGAGCGCCTCGTCCCACTTGTTGGCCGGGACGTGCGGGTAGATCACGTCCGTCGCGACGACCTTGCCGGTCGCGTCGACCACCGCCACCTTCACGCCCGTACGGAAACCGGGGTCGAGGCCCAGCGTCGCGCGCGTCCCGGCGGGCGCCGCGAGGAGCAGGTCCCGCAGGTTCGCGGCGAACACGTTCACCGCCTCGTCCTCGGCGGCCGTGCGCAGCCGCAGCCGCAGATCGATGCCGAGGTGCACGAGGATGCGGGTCCGCCAGGCCCAGCGGACGGTGTCCGTCAGCCACTTGTCGCCCGGACGGCCGCGCTCGGCGATGCCGAACCGCGACGCGACGATCCCCTCGTACGACGAGGGGCCGGGCTGCTCGGAGGGCTCCTCCGGCTCCAGGACGAGATCGAGGACCTCCTCCTTCTCGCCCCGCAGCATCGCCAGGATCCGGTGCGAGGGCAGCTCGGTGAACGGCTCGGCGAAGTCGAAGTAGTCGGCGAACTTGGCGCCCGCCTCCTCCTTGCCGTCACGCACCTTGGCGGCCAGCCGCCCGCGCCCCCACATCCGCTCGCGCAGCTCGCCGATCAGGTCGGCGTCCTCCGAGAACCGCTCGGTCAGGATCGCCCGCGCGCCCTCCAGCGCGGCCTGCGGATCGGCGACGCCCTTGTCGGCGTCGACGAACGCGGCCGCCGCCGCGAGCGGCTCCACGCCCGGGTCGCCGAGCAGGCCGTCGGCCAGCGGTCCGAGACCCGCCTCGCGCGCGATCTGCGCCTTGGTGCGCCGCTTGGGCTTGTACGGGAGGTAGACGTCCTCCAGCCGCGCCTTCGTCTCGGCGCCGCGGATCTGCGCCTCCAGCGCCTCGGTGAGCTTGCCCTGCTCGCGCACCGACTCCAGGATCGCCGTGCGCCGCTCCTCCAGCTCCCGCAGATAACGCAGCCGCTCCTCGAGCGTGCGCAGCTGCGCGTCGTCGAGCATCTCGGTCGCTTCCTTGCGGTACCGGGCGATGAAGGGCACCGTCGAGCCGCCGTCGAGCAGCTCCACGGCGGCCTTGACCTGCCGTTCCCGTACGCCGAGCTCCTCGGCGATCCTGCCTTCGATGGACCCTGCTTCGAGGGATCCCGGTGTCGTCACGAGCCCGTACCGCCTTCTCCACTGAGGTTGCGCCGCAATTGTGGCAGGTGACACCGACAACCCGTGGCTGCCCCGACGACATCCCGCCCGGGGGAGCCGTGACGGTCGGCGGATGTGGCGGTCGTCGCGCCGCGACGGTCACCCGGCCGTGACACTCCAGGTGAAGCGCGGTTCCCGGCGCTCCAGGAAGGCGGCGACCCCTTCCGCGGTGTCGCCGGCGAGCCGGGCCTGCGCGGCCCAGTGGGCGTCCCGGTCCGTCCGGCCGTTCGCGAACTCCTTCGCGGCCGCCTGGGTCAGCCGGGAGCGCGAGACGAGAGTCCGGGTGAACTCCGCGACGCGCTCGTCGAGTGCGTCGGCAGGCAGCACCTCGTCGACCAGACCGGTGCGCAGCGCCCGCTCGGTGTCGATCAACTCACCGGAGAACAGCAGGTACTTGGTGGCGGCGGGACCGATCAGCGCCACCAGCCGGCGGGTGGCGGTGGACGGGTAGACGAGCCCGAGCCGCGCCGGTGTCACCCCGAACAGCGCGCCCTCCTCGGCGAACCGCAGATCGCAGGCCGCCGCGAGCTGGGCGCCCCCGCCCACGCAGTGCCCCTTCACGGCGGCCAGCGTCGGCTTGGGGAACGCCGCGAGGGACTCCTCGGCCCGCACGGCCAGGGTCTGGGCCTCGTCCGGCGAGCCCTGGAGCGTGGAGATGTCGGCGCCCGCGCAGAAGGTGCCGCCCGCGCCGGTCAGCACCAGCGCCCGGACCTCGGGATCGGCGGCCAGCCCCTCCAGCAGCGGCGGCAGCGCGGCCCACATCGCGGCGGTCATGGCGTTGCGCTTGGCCGGGTGGTGCAGGACGACGGTGGCGACCCCGTCGGTGACGCCGTGCAGCAGTTCGGGCTCCATGGCCCGGATGCTAGCCGCCGGGCCCCGGGCCCGGTCACAGCGGGCCCGGGGGACGAAACGGGCGAGCGGGGCCGAGGGGGTCGCCGTACCCGTACAACCCGAAGAGTGCGCGAAAGCGGCATCATCGGATCGATATCGGTCGCGGCCACGACCCGTCGGGACGGGAGCGGTCGGGAAGGTTCGATAATGGCTGACTTCTGGTCAGTCAGGAGGTGTGGCGCGGCTCGTTGCCAACACTCGACGTGTGGTGACAATCGAGCGCGAGGGTGGCGACCGGACGATGGACAACCACGGGCGCGGGCCCGACCCACGCCCCGAGGGCGGCGCGGACGCACCTCTCGAGTCCCCGGCCGATCCGGGGCCGCGGCCGCTGCCCTACGAAGGCGTCTGGCGCTTCACCGCACCGGCCGTGGACGCCTCCGTCCCGCAGGCCCGGCACGCCGTGCGCGACCTGCTCCTGCGCCAGGGGGTGCCGGTCTCGGACGACCTGGTCCAGGGGCTGCTGCTGATCGTCTCGGAACTGGTCACCAACGCCGTCCGGCACGCGGCGCTGCTGTCGCCGACACTCGCGGTGGAGGTGGCCGTGGGGGCCGAGTGGGTGCGGGTGGCCGTCGAGGACAACCACCCCTACCGCCCGACGGCCCTGGAGGCCGATCACGAGGAGACCAACGGCCGCGGACTGCTCCTGGTGCGGGAGATCACCCGGGAGGCCGGCGGGATCGCCGACGTCGAGCACACCTCCGGCGGTGGCAAGGTGATCTGGGCCGCCCTGCCGCTCAAGCCCGTACGGCTCCCCTGACCGCCCGTCGGCTCACCAGCCGGCCGACGGTCCCGTCAGCTCCCGCACGGCGGGCCGGGCCGCGTCCAGCACGGTCATGAACCAGGCCGAGAACGGGTCCTTCGCATGCCGCTCGGCCAGCTCCTCCGGTGTCACGAAGGCCGTGTCGCCGACCTCCTCCGGGTCCGGACCGAGCGGCGACTGCACCATCCCGACGAAGAGGTGGTTGTACTCCTGCTCCACCAGGCCCGACGCCGGGTCCGGGTGGTTGTAGCGGACCGTGCCCGCCTCCGCCATCAACGACGGCGACACCCCCAGCTCCTCGAACGTGCGCCGCGCGGCCGCCGCGAAGGGCGCCTCGCCCGGGTAGGGGTGGCCGCAGCAGGTGTTGGACCACACACCGGGGGAGTGGTACTTGCCGAGCGCCCGCTGCTGGAGCAGCAGCCGGCCCCGCTCGTCGAAGAGGAACACGGAGAACGCGCGGTGCAGCAGACCCGGCGGCCGGTGGGCCGCGAGCTTCTCCTCGGTGCCGATCGTCACACCGTCCTCGTCGACCAGTTCCAGCAAAATCGCTTCCGCGGTGCCGCTCGACGAGCTGTGCGTCGCGGTGGCAGGTGTGATCGGCATACCCATCCTTAGCATCGGTCCTCGCGTCCCCAGTCTGCCGTACGAGCCCGGTCGGCCCGGCGCTTCGCACGAACGCCGCGCCCGTCCCCCCGCGCCCGACGGCGGGCCCCCGCGGGTGATCTTGCCCGGGGCCCCGGGCGGGGAACCGTACTGAACTGGTGTCCGGATCGCCGCCTCAGTGGCAGAGCCGCGCCTCGTGCTCCGCGTGGCCGACCGGCTCCAGCTGGAAGGTGCAGTGCTCCACGTCGAAGTGGTCGCCGAGACAGCCCTGGAGCTCGTGCAGCATCTTCTCGTGGCCGATCGCGTTCAGCACGTCCGAGCGCACCACCACGTGCGCCGACAGCACGGGCATCCCCGAGGTGATCGTCCAGGCGTGCAGATCGTGCACGTCCTCCACCCCGTCCAGCGCGACGATGTGGGCCCGCACCTCCGCCATGTCGACATCCTTGGGCGCCGCCTCCAGCAGCACGTCGAGCGTCTCCCGCAGCAGCTTCACCGTGCGCGGCACGATCATCAGACCGATCACCAGCGAGGCGATCGGGTCGGCGTACTCCCAGCCGGTGGTCAGGATCACCACGGCCGAGATCAGCACCGCGACCGAGCCCAGCGCGTCCGCCGCCACCTCCAGGAACGCCCCGCGCACGTTCAGGCTCTCCGCCTGGCCCCGCATCAGCAGCGTGAGCGAGATCATGTTCGCGACCAGACCGATGGCGCCGAACCAGATCATCAGCCCGCCCTCGGTGCCGGCCGGCGTGACGAACCGCTGCACCGCCTCGTACAGGACGTACCCGCCGACGCCGAGCAGCAGCAGACAGTTGGCGAGCGCGGCCAGGATCTCGGCGCGGGCGTACCCGAAGGTGCGGTTGGTGCTCGCGGGCCGGTTCGCGAAGTGGATCGCGAGCAGGGCCATGCCCAGGCCCAGCGCGTCCGTCGCCATGTGCGCCGCGTCCGCGATCAGTGCGAGGGAGTCGGCGAGGAGCCCGCCGACGATCTCGACCACCATGACGCCGAGCGTGATGCCCAGCGCGACGCGCAGTCTGCCGCGGTACGCCGCCGCGGCCGTACCGGTGGTCGGCGCGTGCGTGTGTCCGTGGCCGTGGTCGTGCCCAGCCCCCATGGGAAGCACCCTCCTGTGGTCGCCCGGGATCACAGTGAACTACGGGTGGGGGGTATCCGGCAACGCGGCACTGAACACCGTTGTCATGTGCCCTGACCTGCGGAAACGAAATGCAGGTCAGGACACCCTCAGTCGCCGTCCGGCCGGGGTCCGGCCCGGTGCAGCAACCAGCCGCGCCAGGCCGACTCCACCATCTCGCGCACCCCGCGCCGCGCCGTCCAGCCCAGTTCCCGTGCGGCCAGCCCGGCCGAGGCGACCGCGCGCGGCGCGTCACCCGGGCGCCGCCCCTCGACCACCGCGGGCCGCGCGTCGCCGGTCACCTCGCCGATCAGCGTGACCAGCTCGCGCACCGAGACACCCTCGCCGCGCCCGATGTTCACGGTGAGGTCGCCCCCGTCGCCGGCCGGCCGGCGGGCCGCCGCGAGATGCGCCTCGGCCAGGTCCGCGACATGGATGTAGTCCCGTACGCAGGTGCCGTCCGGCGTCGGGTAGTCGGCGCCGAAGATCCGCGGGGCCTCGTCGCGGGTCAGCCGGTCGAAGACCATCGGCACGATGTTGAACACCCCGGTGTCGGCCAGCTCGGGCGCGGCGGCGCCGGCCACGTTGAAGTAGCGCAGACATGTCGTGGTGATGCCGTGCGCCCGCCCGGCGGCCCGCACCAGCCACTCCCCGGCGAGCTTGGTCTCGCCGTAGGGGTTCACCGGGGCGCAGGGGGTGTCCTCCGTGATGAGGTCCACGGCCGGGTTGCCGTAGACGGCCGCGGACGAGGAGAACACGAACCGCCGCACCCCGGCCTCGGCCACCGCCTCCAGGAGCGTGGCCAGACCGCCGACGTTCTCCCGGTAGTAGCGGGTGGGCCGCGCGACCGACTCGGCGACCTGCTTGTGCGCCGCCAGGTGCACCACACCCGTCACGGCGTGCCCGGCCAGGACCTCCTTGAGCAGGGTCGCGTCCAGCGCGGAGCCCCGCACCAGGGAGACGTCCGCCGGCAGCCGGGCCGGGACGCCGGCCGAGAGGTCGTCCAGGACGACGACGCGCTCCCCGGCGCCCGCCATGGCCCGCGCCACATGGGCCCCTATGTATCCGGCTCCGCCGGTGATCAGCCACGTCATGGCCGCCCACCCTATGCCGAGGCCCCGCGCCGCCCGCAATGTCCTCCATGTCGGACACCCGACCCCGAGGTGCGCGCCCGGCGGCCGTCGCGGTTTGTCGGGCGGGCCGCCGATCGACGATGATGATCTCGGCAAAGGCCGGTTCGAGCCGTGCCGCCCGACCGCGTCGATCGGAGCTGAACGGCCGGTGAACGCGGCCTTCCCGGCATCCGATAGCCTCTGCCGACATGCCGCCCGCCCGGCCCCGACCGGGGCAGGCCCAGGGCGCCTCCATCGTGTACACGACCGGCGCGGACGCGTCGGGACCCAGGGAGTGAGTTCGGTTGCCGACCGCCATCCTCACCGGTCAGCCGGTCCCCGGATCGTCGATCGAGGGCGATCTGCGCTCCCTCGGCTTCGACGTCCGGCTCGCCGCCGGCGGCGCCGACACCGAGGCGCTGCTCGCCGAGGTGCCGGCCCAGGACCGGGTCGCCGTCGTCGACGCCCGCTTCGTCGGTCATCTGCACGCCCTGCGCCTCGGCCTCACCGACCCGCGCTTCCCGCTCGCCGCGATCCCCGGCGCGCTCACCGCGCAGGCCGCCGGCCGCCCGGCCCTCGCCCGCGCGCTGGCCCGGGAGAACGGCGCGGGCGGCGGCACCGCGGTCGCCGTGGACAGCCTCGCCGACCGTGTCGTCACCGGCCTCGACGCCGACGGCGAGGGCGTCCACCGCCCCGAGCTGGGCAGCCTGGTCGCCGAGGTCCCCGCCGACCCCCAGGCCCGCAACGAGGCACGGCAGGCCGTCGCCTCCGTCGACGACGAGGCCGTACGGCTGAGGTCGGCCGTGAAGGCCCGCGACGGCTTCTTCACCACGTACTGCATCAGCCCGTACTCCCGCTACCTCGCCCGCTGGTGCGCCCGCCGGGGCCTCACCCCCAACCAGGTCACCACCGCCTCCCTGATCACCGCGCTGATCGCGGCCGGGTGCGCGGTCACCGGCACCCGGGGCGGCTTCGTCGCGGCCGGTGTCCTGCTCATCGCGTCCTTCGTGCTGGACTGCACCGACGGCCAGCTCGCCCGCTACTCCCTGCAGTACTCCACACTCGGCGCCTGGCTCGACGCCACCTTCGACCGGATCAAGGAGTACGCCTACTACGCCGGCCTCGCGCTCGGCGCCGCGAAGGGCGGCGACGACGTGTGGGCGCTCGCGCTCGGCGCGATGATCCTGCAGACCTGCCGGCACGTGGTCGACTTCTCCTTCAACGAGGCCAACCACGACGCCACCGCCAACACCAGTCCCACCGCCGCCCTCTCCGACAGGCTCGACAGCGTCGGCTGGACGGTCTGGGTGCGGCGCATGATCGTCCTGCCCATCGGTGAACGATGGGCCATGATCGCCGTCCTGACGGCCGCCACGACCCCCCGGATCACCTTCTACGCGCTGCTCGCGGGCTGCGCCTTCGCGGCGACGTACACCACGGCCGGCCGGGTGCTGCGCTCGGTGACCCGCAGGGCGCGGCGCACCGACCGGGCCGCGCAGGCGCTCGCGGACCTGACCGACAGCGGCCCCCTCGCCCAGGGCCCGGCCCGGGTCCTGCGCGGCAGGGGCGGCCACCTGGCACCGCTCAGCGCCGCCGTGGGCCTCGTCCTGGTCGTGGCGGGGTCCTGGCTGTGGGGGCCGGGCTGGTGGACCGTCCTGATGGCCGGTGCCTACGTCCTGGCCTCGGCCGAAGCCGTCTCACGCCCCCTCAAGGGCGCCCTCGACTGGCTCGTCCCCCCGCTCTTCCGGGCCGGCGAATACCTCACCGTCCTGATCCTCGCGGCGAAGTCCGAGGTGAACGGAGCCCTTCCCGCGGCTTTCGGCCTGGTGTCCGCCGTCGCCTACCATCACTACGACACGGTGTACCGCATCCGCGGCAACGCCGGAGCGCCGCCGGCCTGGCTGGTGCGCGCCGTAGGGGGGCAGGAGGGGCGGACGCTGCTCGTCGCGGTGCTGGCCGCCCTGCTCACCGCCACGCAGTTCACGGTCGCGCTCACGGTTCTCGCCGTGGCCGTCGCCCTCGTGGTGCTCGTCGAGAGCATCCGCTTCTGGGTGTCCGCAGGGGCCCCCGCCGTACACGACGAAGGAGAACCCGCATGATCGGCCTCGTGCTGGCGGCCGGCGCCGGACGCCGTCTGCGCCCCTACACCGACAGCCTGCCCAAGGCGCTGGTGCCGGTGGGGCCCGCGGGCATAGAGGGCGAGCCCACGGTCCTGGACCTGACCCTCGGCAACTTCGCCGAGATCGGGCTGACCGAGGTCGCGGTCATCGTCGGCTACCGCAAGGAGGCCGTGTACGCGCGCAAGGAGGCGCTGGAGGCGAAGTACGGCCTCAAGCTCACCCTGATCGACAACGACAAGGCAGAGGAGTGGAACAACGCCTACTCCCTGTGGTGCGGCCGTGACGCCCTGAAGGACGGCGTGATCCTCGCCAACGGCGACACCGTGCACCCGGTCTCCGTCGAGAAGACCCTGCTCGCCGCCCGCGGCGAGGGCCGGCGGATCATCCTCGCCCTGGACACCGTGAAGTCCCTCGCCGACGAGGAGATGAAGGTCGTCGTCGACCCCGAGCGGGGCATGACGAAGATCACCAAGCTGATGGACCCGGCCGAGGCCACCGGCGAGTACATCGGCGTCACGCTCATCGAGGGCGACGCCGCCCCGGAGCTGGCCGACGCGCTGAAGACCGTCTGGGAGACCGACCCGCAGCAGTTCTACGAGCACGGCTACCAGGAACTGGTGAACCGCGGCTTCCGGATCGACGTCGCGCCGATCGGCGACGTCAGGTGGGTCGAGATCGACAACCACGACGATCTCGCCCGGGGACGGGAGATCGCGTGCCAGTACTGACCCGGCTCATCCCCTCACCGGTCGTCGTCGACATCCGCCCGGGTGCCCTCGACGACCTGGGATGCGTCCTCGCCGACGAGCGCATCTCGCACTCCGGCAGGCTCGCCGTCGCCGTCAGCGGCGGCTCGGGCGCCCGGCTGCGCGAGCGGCTCACGCCCGTGCTGCCCGGCGCCACCTGGTACGAGGTCGGCGGCGGCACCCTCGACGACGCGGTCCGGCTGGCCGGCGACATAAAGGCCGGCCACTACGACGCCGTCGTGGGCCTGGGCGGCGGCAAGATCATCGACTGCGCCAAGTTCGCCGCGGCACGGGTCGGCCTCCCGCTGGTCGCCGTCCCCACGAACCTCGCGCACGACGGCCTGTGCTCCCCGGTCGCCACCCTCGACAACGACGCGGGCCGCGGCTCCTACGGCGTGCCCAACCCGATCGCCGTCGTCATCGACCTGGACGTCATCCGCGAGGCCCCGGCACGCTTCGTCCGGGCCGGTATCGGTGATGCCGTCTCCAACATCTCCGCCATCGCGGACTGGGAGCTCGCCAACCGGGTCAAGGGCGAGAAGATCGACGGCCTCGCCGCCGCGATCGCCCGCCAGGCCGGCGAGGCGGTGCTGCGCCACCCGGGCGGCATCGGGGAAACCGACTTCCTCCAGGTGCTGGCCGAGGCGCTGGTGCTGAGCGGCATCGCCATGTCGGTGTCGGGCGACTCCCGCCCGTCCTCCGGCGCCTGCCACGAGATCAACCACGCCTTCGACCTGCTCTTCCCCAAGCGGGCAGCCGCCCACGGCGAGCAGTGCGGACTCGGCGCGGCCTTCGCGATGTACCTGCGCGGAGCCCACGAGGAGTCGGCCTACATGGCCCAGGTGCTGCGACGGCACGGACTGCCGGTCCTGCCGACGGACATCGGCTTCACCGTGGACGAGTTCGTCCGCGCCGTGGAGTTCGCCCCCGAGACCCGGCCCGGCCGCTACACGATCCTCGAACACCTCGACCTCAAGACCGAACAGATCAAGGACATCTACGCCGACTATGTCAAGGCCATCGGTAGCTGAACTCAGACCGGTCGTCCACCCCCCGGGGGTGAAGGACCGGCGCAGCGGTGAGCACTGGATGGGACGCCTCTACATGCGTGAGGTGTCCCTGCGGGTGGACCGCTACCTGGTCAACACCAGGGTCACGCCCAACCAGCTCACGTACCTGATGACGGTCTTCGGCGTGCTCTCGGCCCCGGCACTGCTCGTGCCGGGGATCCCGGGCGCCGTGCTCGGCGTCCTCTGCGTCCAGCTGTACCTGCTGCTGGACTGCGTGGACGGTGAGATCGCGCGCTGGAAGAAGATGTACTCGCTGAACGGGGTCTACCTCGACCGCGTCGGCGCGTACCTCACCGACGCCGCCGTGCTCGTCGGCCTCGGGCTGCGCGCCGCCGACCTGTGGGGGAGCGGCCGCATCGACTGGCTGTGGGCCTTCCTCGGCACCCTGGCCGCGCTCGGCGCGATCCTGATCAAGGCCGAGACCGACCTGGTCGGCGTCGCCCGCCACCAGGCCGGCAAGCCGCCGGTCAAGGAGGCCGCCGCCGAGATGCGCTCCTCCGGCATGGCGCTGGCCCGCCGGGCCGCCGCCGCGCTGAAGTTCCACCGGCTGATCCTCGGCATCGAGGCGTCGCTGCTGATCCTGGCCCTGGCGATAGCCGACCAGCTCCGCGGCGACCTCTTCTTCACCCGCCTCGGCGTCGCCGTCCTCGCCGGCATCGCCGTGCTCCAGACCCTGCTGCACCTGGTCTCGATCCTCGCGTCGAGCAGGCTCAAGTGAGCGCTCTGAAGGTCGGGGCGGTGATCATCACCATGGGCAACCGCCCCGACGAGCTGAGGGCCCTGATCGACTCGGTCGCGGGGCAGGACGGCGACCCGGTCCAGGTCGTCGTGGTCGGCAACGGCTCGCCCGTCCCGGACGTCCCCGAGGGGGTGCGCACGGTCGAGCTGCCCGAGAACCTTGGCATCCCCGGCGGCCGCAACGTCGGCATCGAGGCCTTCGGCCCGGCCGGCCGCGACGCCGACGTGCTGCTCTTCCTCGACGACGACGGCCTGCTGGCCCGGCAGGACACCGCCGAGCTGTGCCGGCGGGCCTTCACCGCCGACCCGGAGCTCGGCATCGTCAGCTTCCGCATCGCGGACCCGGACACCGGCGTCACCCAGCGGCGGCACGTCCCGCGGCTGCGGGCCTCCGACCCGATGCGGTCCTCCCGGGTCACCACCTTCCTCGGCGGCGCCAATGCCGTCCGTACGCAGGTTTTCGCAGATGTGGGTGGACTGCCGGACGAGTTCTTCTACGCCCATGAGGAGACCGACCTCGCCTGGCGGGCCCTCGACGCGGGCTGGATGATCGACTACCGGTCCGACATGGTGCTGTACCACCCCACGACCGCGCCCTCGCGGCACGCGGTCTACCACCGCATGGTGGCGCGCAACCGGGTCTGGCTGGCCCGGCGCAACCTGCCCGCCGTGCTCGTTCCGGTCTATCTCGGGGTGTGGCTGCTGCTCACCCTGGCCCGGCGGCCCTCGCGGTCCGCGCTGAAGGCGTGGTTCGGAGGCTTCCGGGAAGGCTGGACCACACCGTGCGGGCCACGCAGGCCCATCAGGTGGCGTACGGTGTGGCGGCTGACCAGACTGGGCCGCCCCCCGGTCATCTGACAAGCTCGTCCCAGAGGGCTCCCGGCCGCACCGGGAGCCCCCCGGCTCATGCCGGCCCGGTCAAGGCCGTGCATCGCGAAGACGAAAGTTTCCTACTTGTGAGTGAGACAACGCATGACGGCGGAGTCGCGGTGAGCGCGCTTCCGTCGCCCGACGAGGGCCTGACGGCAGCCCAGCTGGCCGCCAAGTACGGGCTGGCCGTGAGCGGCGCCCGGCCCCCCGTGCGGGAGTACGTCCGCCAGCTCTGGGGACGCCGGCACTTCATCCTGGCGTTCTCCCGGGCGAAGCTGACCGCGCAGTACAGCCAGGCCAAGCTCGGCCAGCTGTGGCAGGTGGCGACGCCGCTGCTGAACGCGTTCGTGTACTTCATGATCTTCGGCGTGCTGCTCAACGCCAGCCGGGGCATGCCCAAGGACGTGTACATCCCGTTCCTGGTCACGGGCGTCTTCGTGTTCACCTTCACGCAGAGCTCCGTGATGAGCGGGGTCCGGGCGATCTCCGGCAACCTCGGCCTGGTGCGCGCCCTGCACTTCCCGCGCGCCTCGCTGCCCATCTCCTTCGCGCTCCAGCAGCTCCAGCAGCTGCTGTACTCGATGCTGGTGATGTTCGTCGTCGTGATCGGCTTCGGCAGCTACCCGGACGCCTCCTGGGCGCTGATCGTGCCGGTGCTGATCCTGCAGTTCGCCTTCAACACCGGACTGGCGCTGGTGTTCGCCCGGGCGGGCGCGAAGACCCCCGACCTCGCCCAGCTGATGCCGTTCGTGATGCGGACCTGGATGTACGCCTCCGGCGTGATGTTCTCCATCCCCGTCTTCCTCGCCGACAAGCCGCAGTGGGTGGCCAACGTCCTGCAGTGGAACCCGGCCGCCATCTACATGGACCTCATGCGCTTCGCGCTCATCGAGGAGTACGGCGCCGAGAACCTCCCCGAGCACGTCTGGGCCGTCGCCGGCGGCTGGGCCCTGCTGCTCGCGGTCGGCGGATTCCTCTACTTCTGGAAGGCCGAGGAGAGGTACGGCCGTGGCTGACCAGGTACCCGGGCGGCACATTCCCACCGTCATCGCCGACGACGTGCACATCGTCTACCGCGTCAACGGCGCCAGGACGGGCAAGGGCAGCGCCACCGCCGCGCTGAGCCGGATGATCAGGCGGGGCCCCGGCGACGAGGACCGCGGTGTGCGCAAGGTGCACGCGGTCCGCGGGGTCTCCTTCGTCGCCCACCGCGGCGAGGCCATCGGCCTGATCGGCTCCAACGGCTCCGGCAAGTCCACCCTGCTGCGGGCCATCGCCGGTCTGCTGCCGCCGGAGAGCGGCAAGGTCTACACCGACGGCCAGCCCTCGCTGCTCGGCGTCAACGCGGCCCTGATGAACGACCTCACGGGCGAGCGCAACGTGGTCCTCGGCGGGCTCGCCATGGGCATGTCCCGGGAGCAGATCAAGGAGCGCTTCCAGGAGATCGTCGACTTCTCCGGCATCAACGAGAAGGGCGACTTCATCACCCTGCCGATGCGCACCTACTCCTCCGGCATGCAGGCCCGGCTGCGCTTCTCCATCGCCGCCGCCAAGGACCACGACGTCCTGATGATCGACGAGGCCCTGGCCACCGGCGACCGCAAGTTCCAGAAACGTTCCGAGGAACGCATCCGCGAGCTGCGCAAGCACGCCGGCACGGTGTTCCTGGTCAGCCACAGCAACAAGTCGATCCGCGACACCTGCGACCGCGTCCTGTGGCTGGAGCGCGGCGAACTGCGCCTGGACGGACCGACCGAAGAGGTCCTCAAGGAGTACGAGAAGTTCACGGGCAAGTAGCGCGTGGCGACCGGGCCCCGCCGGAACGGTCCGGCGGGGCCCACGTGTCCGCAAAGGAAGCGTCAACTCCGGGACCGCGTAGGAATCTTGACGCCAATCGGTGTGTTGTTGTGATCTGCGGGACACCCGCGCGAACCTCGCTGCGTTGTACAACGTAAGCTGTGACAGGTCCCGAAACGCGTCAAGTGGGGCGATAATGCGCGACACCCTCGGTCGAGGCTGCCGTGCGGACAGCCGGGCGGCGTGTCCGAAATAGTGTGTCTTGGGTCGGCGGTGTAGAACGGGAGATGTGACGGCAATGGCTACGGAAACTCCCCAGCTCAACGCAGTACGTGCCGTCCCTGCCCTTGGTAGCGAACGATGACGGCGCCGGCCGTGCCCCGCACCGGCGGTCCCGGACGCGGCACCCTCGACAAGGCCTCCGACGAGAACTTCCCGGTCGCCCCGTTCTTCCTCCCCCGAGCCTGGCGCGCGGACCTCATGGCCGTCTACGGCTTCGCGCGGCTCGTCGACGACATCGGGGACGGCGACCTCGCCCCCGGTGGCGCCGACGCAGCCCTCCTCGGCGTTCCGGCCGCCGACGCCGAGGACCGCCTGCTCCTCCTCGACGCCTTCGAGGCCGATCTGCGCCGCGTCTTCGAGAGCTCCCCCGGCTCCCCGGAAGAGCCCCGCCACCCCCTGCTGCGCGGTCTGCTGCCCACGGTCCGCCGCCACCGCCTCGGCCCCGAGCCGTTCCTGGCCCTGATCGCCGCCAACCGCCAGGACCAGCTCGTCAAGCGCTACGAGACCTACGACGACCTGCTCGCCTACTGCGAGCTGTCCGCCAACCCCGTCGGCCGTCTCGTGCTCGCCGTCACCGGCGCCGCGACCCCCGAGCGGATCCGCCGCTCCGACGCGATCTGCACCGCACTCCAGATCGTCGAACACCTCCAGGACGTGGCCGAGGACCTCGGCCGCGACCGCGTCTACCTGCCCGCCTCCGACATGAAGCGCTTTCATGTGCGGGAGGCGGATCTCGCCGCGCCCACGGCGGGCGCCTCGGTGCGCGCCCTGGTCGCGTTCGAGGCGCAACGCGCCCGCGATCTGCTGAATGAAGGCGCCCCCCTCGTGGGTAGCGTCCACGGCAGGCTGAGGCTGCTGCTCGCGGGATTCGTGGCGGGGGGAAGGGCGGCGGTCCACGCGATCGCCGCCGCCGAGTACGACGTCCTTCCCGGCCCGCCCAAGCCCGGCAAGCTCAGGCTGCTGCGCGAGGTGGGCGTGATCCTGCGAGGAGAGGGGGTGATCCGGACCGTGGAGTCGTCACCGCACGTGTCCGCACCGGTACTCGCCGCCTACAGCTACTGCGAGACCGTCACCGGAGCGCAGGCCCGTAACTTCGCCTACGGGATCCGGCTGCTGCCCACACCGAAACGCCGCGCGATGTCGGCGCTGTACGCCTTCTCGCGCCGCGTCGACGACATCGGCGACGGCACCCTGGAGGACAAGGTCAAGGCCGCCCGCCTGGAGGACACCCGGGCCCTGCTCGCCCGGGTCCGCCACGGCGAGGTCGACGAGGACGACACCGACCCCGTCGCGGTCGCCCTCGCCCACACCGCACGTGTCTTCCCCGTCCCCCTCGGCGGCCTGGACGAACTGATCGACGGCGTCCTGATGGACGTACGCGGTGAGACGTACGAGACCTGGGACGACCTCAAGGCGTACTGCCGCTGTGTGGCGGGCGCGATCGGGCGCCTCTCGCTCGGTGTGTTCGGTACGGAACCGGGGGCGCGCGGCGCCGAGCGCGCGCCGGAGTACGCCGACACGCTCGGGCTCGCGCTCCAGCTGACGAACATCCTGCGGGACGTCCGGGAGGACGCGACCGGCGGCCGGACCTATCTGCCCGCCGACGACCTCGCCAAGTTCGGCTGCTCGGCCGGGTTCGACGGGCCGACGCCGCCCGAGGGCTCCGACTTCGCGGGGCTCGTGCACTTCGAGGTGCGCCGGGCCCGGACCCTGTTCGCCGAGGGCTACCGGCTGCTGCCCCTGCTCGACCGGCGCAGCGGCGCCTGTGTCGCCGCCATGGCCGGCATCTACCGGCGTCTGCTCGACCGCATCGAACGCGACCCCGCCGCCGTGCTGCGCGGCCGGGTCTCGCTGCCCGGCCGCGAGAAGGCCTATGTCGCCGTGCGCGGGCTGTCCGGACTGGACGCCCGGCACGTCTCCCGGCAGACCGTCAGGAGGCATGCCTGATGGGCGCCGCGGGACGGGGTGCCGCCGCCGCGGAAACCACCGGAACCGACGGAAGGCGGCACGCAACCCTCCGCTGCGGCGCGGCGTCCCTGAGTGCGACCGCAGGCCGTGCACAGTTCACCTACCACGGCAGGGCGGCAGGGGAGGGCGCACGATGAGCGACGGACGGCAGGGCGCCGACGGACGGCACACGGTCGTCGTCGGCGGCGGGCTCGCCGGCATCACCGCCGCGCTCGCGCTCGCCGACGCGGGCGTGCGCGTCACCCTGCTGGAGGGCCGCCCCCGCCTGGGCGGACTGGCCTTCTCCTTCCGCCGCGGCGACCTCACCGTGGACAACGGCCAGCATGTCTATCTGCGCTGCTGCACCGCCTACCGCTGGTTCCTCGACCGCATCGGGGGCGCCGCCCTGGCCCCTCTGCAAAATCGTCTCGACGTGCCCGTTGTCGATGTCGCGCGCCCCGCGGGACGACGGCTCGGCAGGCTCCGGCGCGACGCCCTGCCGGTGCCCCTGCACCTCGGACGCAGCCTCGCCGCCTACCCGCACCTCTCCCTCGCCGAACGGGCCCGGGTGGGCCGGGCCGCGCTCGCCCTCAAGGGGCTCGACCTCGCCGACCCGGCGCTGGACGCCCAGGACTTCGGCAGCTGGCTGACCGCGCACGGCCAGTCGGCGCGCGCCGTCGAGGCCCTGTGGGACCTGGTCGGGGTCGCCACCCTCAACGCGGTCGCGGGCGAGGCCTCCCTCGCGCTCGCCGCGATGGTCTTCAAGACCGGACTGCTCTCCGACCCCGGCGCCGCCGACATCGGCTGGGCCCATGTCCCCCTGGGCGACCTGCACGACGGGCTGGCCGGCCGGGCGCTCGACTCCGCGGGCGTGCGCACCGAGGTCCGTACCCGCGTCACCTCCGTCTCCGCGGAGGGCGACGGACGCTGGAGCGTCCGGGTCCCCGGCGAGACCCTCACCGCCGACGCCGTCGTCCTCGCCGTACCGCAGGGCGAGACCCACGACCTGCTGCCGGCCGGAGCGCTCGACGAGCCGGGACGGCTGCGGGAGATCGGCACCGCGCCCATCCTCAACGTCCATGTCGTCTACGACCGCAAGGTGCTGGACGCCCCCTTCCTCGCCGCGCTCGGCACCCCCGTGCAGTGGGTGTTCGACCGCACCGACGCCTCCGGGCTGCGCGAGGGCCAGTACCTCGCCCTGTCCCAGTCCACCGCCCAGGACGAGATCGACACCCCGGTCGCCGCACTGCGCGCGCGCTACCTCCCCGAGCTGGAACGGCTGCTGCCCCGTGCGCGCGGAGCCGGGGTGAGGGACTTCTTCGTCACCCGGGAGCGCCACGCGACGTTCGCTCCCGCCCCCGGCGTCGGGCGGCTGCGTCCCGGCGCCCGCACCGAAGCCCCCGGCCTGTACCTGGCCGGAGCGTGGACCGCCACAGGGTGGCCCGCGACCATGGAGAGTGCGGTCCGCAGCGGCGTGAACGCGGCGGACGCCGCGCTCGGCGCCCTCGGCCGGCCCCGACCCCACCGGCTCTTCGCGTTCGAGGAGGCGGCCTGATGCTCGATCAGCACGGCTCGGCACACCCCCGCACCCCCTCCGGTACCGCAACAAGAGGAGAAACTGTGCCCACTGTGCCCCCGGCCTCGCCGGCCGCTCGCAGGACCGCGGTGGACGTGACCGCGCTCCTGGAGCGCGGCCGCACCCTGGCCACTCCGGTGCTCCGGGCGGCCGTCGACCGGCTGGCGCCGCCCATGGACACGGTCGCCGCCTACCACTTCGGCTGGATCGACGCCCAGGGCAACCCGACCGACGGCGACGGCGGCAAGGCGGTCCGTCCCGCCCTCGCGGTGCTCTCCGCCGAGGTGACCGGCGCCGCCCCGCAGACCGGGGTGCCCGGCGCGGTCGCCGTGGAGCTGGTCCACAACTTCTCCCTGCTGCACGACGACCTGATGGACGGCGACGAGCAGCGCCGTCACCGCGACACCGTCTGGAAGGTGCACGGTCCCGCCCAGGCGATCCTGGTCGGCGACGCCCTGTTCGCCCTCGCCAACGAGATCCTCCTCGAACTCGGCACCGCGGAGGCCGGCCGCGCCACCCGCCGGCTGACCACCGCCACCCGCGCCCTGATCGACGGGCAGGCCCAGGACATCTCCTACGAGCACCGCGACCGCGTCAGCGTCGAGGAGTGCCTGGAGATGGAGGGCAACAAGACCGGCGCCCTGCTGGCCTGCGCCAGCTCCATCGGCGCCGTCCTCGGCGGTGCGGACGAGCGCAGCGCCGACCGCCTGGAGAAGTACGGCTACCACCTCGGCCTGGCCTTCCAGGCCGTCGACGACCTCCTCGGCATCTGGGGCGATCCGGTCTCCACCGGCAAGCAGACCTGGAGCGACCTGCGCCAGCGCAAGAAGTCCCTGCCGGTCGTGGCGGCCCTCGCGGCGGGCGGCCCCGCCTCCGAGCGGCTCGGCGAGATCCTCGCCGCCGATGCCAAGAGCAGCGACTTCGCGACCTTCTCCGAGGAGGAGTTCGCCGCCCGTGCCGCGCTCATCGAGGAGGCCGGCGGCCGGGACTGGACCGCCGAGGAGGCCCGCCGTCAGCACACCGTCGCCATCGAGGCCCTGAACGCCGTGGACATGCCCGAGCAGGTGCGGGACCGGTTCACGGCGCTCGCCGACTTCGTCGTCGTACGAAAGAGATGATCACTATCGGTCGAATAGTCCTCGCGTAGTCGCCGGCCGGTGCAGCGAGGCGAGATGCGTACCGGCCGACGGCGTTCCCACAGCAGCACGACTCGCACGACTGCACGAAGGGGAAGCCATGACAGCGACGACCGACGGAAGCGCCGGGGCGGCCCTGCCGCCCCGGGCGGCCGCGGCCAGCGACACCGACATCACCATCCCCGTGGCGGCCGGGGGACAAGAAGCCGCCGCACGCGCCATGCGGCGCGCCACCGACTTCCTGCTCGCCCGCCAGGACCCCGAGGGCTGGTGGAAGGGCGACCTGGAGACCAACGTCACCATGGACGCCGAGGACCTCCTCCTCCGCCAGTTCCTGGGCATCCGTGACGAGGCCACCACCCAGGCCGCCGCCCGCTTCGTCCGGGGCGAGCAGCGCGAGGACGGCACCTGGGCCACCTTCCACGGCGGCCCGCCCGAACTGTCCGCCACCGTCGAGGCGTACGTCGCCCTGCGGCTGGCCGGTGACGCCCCCGACGCCCCGCACATGGCGAAGGCCTCGGAGTGGGTCCGCGCCCAGGGGGGCATCGCCGCCGCCCGCGTCTTCACCCGGATCTGGCTGGCCCTGTTCGGCTGGTGGAAGTGGGAGGACCTGCCCGAACTCCCGCCGGAACTGCTGTACTTCCCCAAGTGGTTCCCGCTCAGCATCTACAACTTCGGCTGCTGGGCCCGCCAGACCATCGTCCCGCTCACCGTCGTCTCGGCGAAGCGCCCGGTGCGCCCGGCGCCCTTCCCCCTCGACGAGCTGCACACCGACCCCGACCGCCCCAACCCCCCGCAGCCCCTGGCGCCCCTGCACACCTGGGACGGTCTCTTCCAGCGGCTCGACAAGGTGGTCCGCGGCTACCGCACGGTCGCGGTGCGCCGGCTGCGCCGGGCCGCCATGAACTCCGCCGCCCGGTGGATCATCGAGCGGCAGGAGAACGACGGCTGCTGGGGCGGCATCCAGCCCCCGGCCGTGTATTCGATGATCGCCCTGCACCTGCTCGGCTACGACCTCGAACACCCCGTGATGCGCGAGGGCCTGAAGTCGCTGGATCGTTACGCCGTGTGGCGCGAGGACGGCGCCCGGATGATCGAGGCCTGCCAGTCCCCGGTCTGGGACACCTGCCTCGCCACCATCGCGCTCGCCGACGCCGGTCTGCCCGCGGACCATCCCCAGCTCGTCAAGGCCGCCGACTGGATGCTCGGCGAGCAGATCGTACGGCCCGGCGACTGGTCCGAGCGCCGCCCGAACCTCCCGCCCGGCGGCTGGGCGTTCGAGTTCCACAACGACAACTACCCGGACATCGACGACACCGCGGAGGTGGTCCTCGCGCTGCGCCGGGTCCGCCACCACGACCCCGAGCGGGTGGAGCGGGCCATCGGGCGCGGGGTGCGCTGGAACCTCGGGATGCAGTCCCGGGGCGGGGCCTGGGCCGCCTTCGACGTGGACAACACCAGCCCGTTCCCCAACCGGCTGCCGTTCTGCGACTTCGGCGAGGTCATCGACCCCCCGTCGGCCGACGTCACCGCGCACGTCGTGGAGATGCTCGCGGTCGAGGGCCTCGCCGACGACCCGCGCACCCGGCGTGGCATCCGCTGGCTGCTGGCCGAACAGGAGCCGGACGGCTCGTGGTTCGGCCGCTGGGGCGTCAACTACGTCTACGGCACGGGCTCGGTGGTGCCCGCCCTCACCGCGGCCGGACTGTCCGCCCGCCACCCCGCGATCCGCCGGGCGGTCGCCTGGCTGGAGCGGGTCCAGAACGACGACGGCGGCTGGGGCGAGGACCTGCGCTCCTACCACGACCCCGCCCGCTGGAGCGGCCGCGGCGCCTCGACGGCCTCGCAGACGGCCTGGGCGCTGATGGCCCTGCTGGCGGCGGAGGAGCGGGACTCGCCGGCCGTCGAGCGGGGCATCGCCTGGCTGGCCCGGACCCAGCGCGAGGACGGCTCCTGGGACGAGCCGTACTTCACCGGCACGGGCTTCCCCTGGGACTTCTCCATCAACTACCACCTCTACCGGCAGGTCTTCCCGCTGACCGCGCTCGGCCGGTACGTCCACGGGGAGCCGTTCGCCACGAAGGCGTCCGCCGAGACGGCCGCCGCCGTGACCGGCCCCTCCGCCGCCTCCTCCGCGACCGCCTCCTCCGTGACCGCCGCCCGGACCGCCTCCGCGGAGGCCGCTCCCGCGGAGGCCGCTCCCGCCGAGGCCAAGGGAAGCTGAATGAGCACACCGCCCGTCCCGGCCCCGCTGCTGATCGCCTGCGCCCTCGGCATCGAGCACCTCGCCCTGCGCCTGGGCGACCGCAGCGGGGCCGGCGGGCCCGTCACCGTCCTGCGCACCGGCATGGGGCCCAGGGCGGCCGAGCGCTCCGTCACCCGGGTCCTCGCCGACCCGGTGCTCGGCGGGGCCGCCGTGCTCGCCACGGGCTTCTGCGCGGGACTCGCCCCCGGTATGCACCCCGGCGACCTGGTCGTCGCCGAGGAGACCCGCGACCCGCGCGGCACCGTGCCCTGCGTGGGCACGGAACTGCTCGTCAAGGAACTCGTACGCACCCTGCCCGGGCGCACCGTCCACACCGGCCCCCTGACCGGCTCCGACCACGTCGTCCGCGGTCATGAGCGGGCCGATCTGCTGGCGACCGGCGCGATCGCCGTCGACATGGAGTCGGCGGCCACGCTCCTGAGCGCCGTGCGCGCGGACGGACGCCCGGTTGCGGCCGTCCGGGTGGTCGTGGACGCTCCAGAACATGAACTCGTCCGTATCGGCACGGTGCGCGGTGGAATATCGGCTTTCCGTGTCCTTCGTTCCGTCCTGCCTGCATTCTTCGAATGGCACCGTAATGTGCTGCTCCCCCGGAGGTGAGCCGAATGGCCATGCCGCTGCGCCAGTCCATCAAGGTCGCTACATATCTCGCTGAACAGAAGCTCCGCAAGCGGGACAAGTTCCCCCTGATCGTGGAGCTGGAGCCCCTCTTCGCCTGCAACCTGAAGTGCGAGGGCTGCGGCAAGATCCAGCACCCGGCGGGGGTGCTCAAGCAGCGCATGCCGGTCGCCCAGGCCGTCGGAGCGGTCCTGGAGTCCGGTGCGCCGATGGTGTCCATCGCGGGCGGCGAGCCCCTGATGCACCCTCACATCGACGAGATCGTGCGGCAGTTGGTGGCCAAGCGGAAGTACGTCTTCCTGTGCACCAACGCCATGCTGCTGCGCAAGAAGATGGACAAGTTCACGCCCTCGCCGTACTTCGCCTTCGCCGTGCACATCGACGGGCTGCGCGAGCGGCACGACGAGTCGGTGGCCAAGGAGGGCGTGTTCGACGAGGCGGTGGCCGCCATCAAGGAGGCCAAGCGGCGCGGCTTCCGGGTCACCACCAACTCGACCTTCTTCAACACCGACACCCCGCAGACCATCATCGAGGTGCTGAACTTCCTCAACGACGACCTCAAGGTCGACGAGATGATGATCTCGCCCGCCTACGCCTACGAGAAGGCCCCCGACCAGGAGCACTTCCTCGGCGTGGAGCAGACCCGCGAACTGTTCAAGAAGGCCTTCGCGGGCGGCAACCGGAGCAAGTGGCGGCTCAACCACTCCCCGCTCTTCCTGGACTTCCTGGAGGGCAAGGTCGACTTCCCCTGCACCGCGTGGGCGATCCCCAACTACTCGCTCTTCGGCTGGCAGCGCCCCTGCTACCTGATGAGCGACGGGTACGTGCCCACGTACCGCGAGCTGATCGAGAAGACCGACTGGGACAAGTACGGCCGCGGCAAGGACCCGCGCTGCGCCAACTGCATGGCGCACTGCGGTTACGAGCCCACCGCCGTCCTCGCCACCATGGGCTCGCTCAAGGAGTCGCTGCGCGCGATGCGCGAGACGGTCTCCGGGAACCGGGAGTGAGGCCGTGACCGCCGTCCCCCTGGGCGTCCCCGAGGTACCGGTCCGGCCGGTCGCCGCGCGGCGTGTGTCGCGGCGCATCCAGGTCGGCCCGGTGGCGGTCGGGGGCGGGGCCCCGGTGTCGGTGCAGTCGATGACGACGACGCGTACGTCGGACATCGGTGCGACGCTCCAGCAGATCGCCGAGCTGACCGCGTCCGGCTGCCAGATCGTCCGGGTGGCGTGTCCGACCCAGGACGACGCCGACGCGCTGGCGACGATCGCGCGGAAGTCGCAGATCCCGGTGATCGCGGACATCCACTTCCAGCCGAAGTACGTGTTCGCGGCCATCGAGGCGGGCTGCGCCGCGGTCCGCGTGAACCCCGGCAACATCAAGCAGTTCGACGACAAGGTCCGGGAGATCGCCAAGGCGGCGAAGGACCACGGCACCCCGATCCGTATCGGCGTCAACGCCGGCTCGCTGGACCGCCGCCTGCTGCAGAAGTACGGCAGGGCGACCCCGGAGGCCCTCGTCGAGTCCGCCCTGTGGGAGGCGTCCCTCTTCGAGGAGCACGACTTCCGCGACATCAAGATCTCGGTCAAGCACAACGACCCGGTCGTGATGATCGAGGCGTACCGCCGGCTCGCCGCCCAGTGCGACTACCCCCTCCACCTCGGCGTCACCGAGGCGGGCCCCGCCTTCCAGGGCACCGTCAAGTCGGCCGTCGCCTTCGGCGCGCTCCTCTCCGAGGGCATCGGCGACACCATCAGGGTGTCGCTGAGCGCGCCGCCCGCCGAGGAGGTCAGGGTCGGCATCCAGATCCTGGAGTCGCTGAACCTCCGGCAACGGCGGCTGGAGATCGTCTCCTGCCCGTCCTGCGGCCGCGCCCAGGTCGACGTCTACAAGCTGGCCGACGAGGTCACCGCCGGTCTGGAGGGCATGGAGGTGCCCCTGCGGGTCGCCGTCATGGGCTGTGTGGTGAACGGCCCCGGCGAGGCCCGGGAGGCGGACCTCGGGGTCGCCTCCGGCAACGGCAAGGGCCAGATCTTCGTCAAGGGTGAGGTCGTCAAGACCGTCCCGGAGTCGAAGATCGTGGAGACCCTCATCGAGGAGGCGATGAAGATCGCCGAGCGGATGGAGCGGGACGGCGTCGCGGCGGGGGAGCCGGCCGTCACCGTGAGCTGATCAGCACGGAACTGCACGGACCGAAGGGGGCCCGATCGTGACGATCCTGGAGAACATCCGGCAACCAAGCGACCTGAGGGCGCTGTCCGAGCCGGAGCTCGGTGAACTGTCCGAAGAGATCAGGGACTTCCTGGTGCACGCGGTCGCCAGGACCGGCGGACACCTCGGGCCCAACCTGGGGGTGGTGGAACTCACCGTCGCGCTGCACCGCGTCTTCGAGTCGCCGGTCGACCGCATCCTGTGGGACACCGGCCACCAGAGCTATGTGCACAAGCTGCTGACGGGACGTCAGGACTTCTCCAAGCTGCGCGGGAAGGGCGGCCTGTCCGGCTACCCCTCCCGTGAGGAGTCCGAGCACGACGTCATCGAGAACAGCCATGCCTCCACCGCGCTCGGCTGGGCCGACGGTCTCGCCAAGGCCCGCCAGGTGCAGGGCGAGCAGGGTCATGTGGTCGCGGTGATCGGCGACGGGGCGCTGACCGGCGGCATGGCCTGGGAGGCGCTCAACAACATCGCGGCCGCCAGGGACCGGCCGCTCATCGTCGTCGTCAACGACAACGAACGGTCCTACGCCCCGACCATCGGCGGGCTCGCCAACCATCTGGCGACCCTGCGCACCACCGACGGCTACGAGAAGGTCCTGGCCTGGGGGAAGGACGTCCTGCTGCGCACCCCGGTCGTCGGTGCCACCCTCTACGAGTCGCTGCACGGCGCGAAGAAGGGCTTCAAGGACGCCTTCGCCCCGCAGGGCATGTTCGAGGACCTCGGGCTGAAGTACGTCGGACCGATCGACGGGCACGACATCAAGGCCGTCGAGTCCGCGCTCCGGCGTGCCAAACGCTTCCACGGGCCGGTGCTGGTGCACTGCCTGACCGAGAAGGGCCGCGGTTACGAGCCGGCGCTCGCGCACGAGGAGGACCACTTCCACACCGTCGGCGCCATGGACCCCCTCACCTGCGCCCCGCTCACGCCCTCCGGCGGCCCCTCGTGGACCTCGGTGTTCGGCGAGGAGATCGTCCGCATTGGCGAGGAGCGCGACGACGTCGTGGCGATCACGGCGGCCATGCTGCACCCGGTGGGACTCGGTGCCTTCGCCGAGCGGTTCCCGGACCGGGTGTGGGACGTCGGCATCGCCGAGCAGCACGCCGCCGTCAGCGCGGCCGGCCTCGCCACCGGCGGGCTGCACCCGGTCGTCGCCGTCTACGCCACCTTCCTCAACCGGGCCTTCGACCAGCTCCTGATGGACGTGGCGCTGCACCGGTGCGGGGTGACGTTCGTCCTGGACCGGGCCGGGATCACCGGTGTCGACGGGGCCTCCCACAACGGTATGTGGGACCTGTCGGTGCTCCAGGTCGTGCCGGGGCTCAGGATCGCCGCCCCGCGCGACGCCGAGCAGTTGCGCGCCCAGCTGCGGGAGGCCGTCGCGGTGGACGACGCGCCGACCCTGGTGCGCTTCCCCAAGGAGTCGGTGGGACCCGTGATCCCGGCGGTCGACCGGGTGGGCGGCCTGGACGTGCTGCACCGGACCGAGGCGGCCGAGGTGCTGTTCGTCGCCGTCGGCGTGATGGCGCCGGTCTGTCTCCAGGCCGCCGCGCTGCTCGAAGCCCGCGGCATCCACTGCACGGTCGTCGACCCCCGTTGGGTGAAGCCCGTCGACCCGGCCCTGCCCGTGCTCGCCGCCGGACACCGGCTGGTGGCGGTCGTCGAGGACAACAGCCGTGCGGCGGGCGTGGGTTCGGCGGTCGCCCTCGCTCTCGGGGACGCCGAGGTCGACGTGCCCGTCCGGCGGTTCGGCATCCCCGAGCAGTTCCTCGCCCACGCCAAACGTGCCGAGGTGCTCGCCGACATCGGCCTCACCCCGGTCGAGATCGCCGGGCGGATCGGCGCGAGCCTCGCGCTCAAGGAGGAGCCGGGCCAGTGAAGGAGAGACACGTATGACCAAGGAGTTCGACCTCGGCGCCCTCCTGGCCGAGCGCGGAGCCGAGCGCTACGAGCTGCACAGCAAGTACCTCAACCACCAGCTCCCGCGCATGCTGCACACCATCGGCTTCGACAAGGTCTACGAGCGGGCGGAGGGCGCGCACTTCTGGGACGCCGACGGCAACGACCACCTCGACATGCTCGCCGGGTTCGGGGTGATGGGACTGGGCCGCCACCACCCCGTCGTCCGCAAGGCGCTGCACGACGTCCTCGACGCCTCCCTCGCCGACCTCACCCGCTTCGACTGCCAGCCGCTCCCGGGCCTCCTCGCCGAACGGCTGCTCACCCACAGCCCGCACCTGGACCGGGTGTTCTTCGGCAACAGCGGCACCGAGGCGGTCGAGACCGCGCTGAAGTTCGCCCGCCGGGCCACCGGGAAGCCCAGGATCCTCTACTGCGACCACGCCTTCCACGGCCTGACCACCGGTTCGCTCTCGGTCAACGGCGAGGACGGCTTCCGCGAGGGCTTCGACCCGCTGCTGCCCGACACGGCCGTGCCGCTCGGCGATCTCGACGCGCTGGCCGGGGAGTTACGCAAGGGCGACGTCGCCGCCCTGATCGTCGAGCCGATCCAGGGCAAGGGCGTGCACGAGGCCCCGCCCGGCTATCTGCGCGCCGCGCAGGAGCTGCTGCACCGGCACAAGGCGTTGCTCATCGCCGACGAGGTGCAGACGGGCCTCGGCCGGACCGGCGACTTCTACGCCTACCAGCACGAGGAGGGCGTCGAACCGGACCTGGTGTGCGTGGCCAAGGCGCTCTCCGGCGGATACGTGCCGGTCGGCGCGACCCTCGGCAAGGACTGGATCTTCAAGAAGGTCTACTCCTCGATCGACCGCGTCCTGGTCCACTCGGCGAGCTTCGGCTCCAACGCCCAGGCGATGGCGGCGGGCCTGGCGACCCTGTCCGTCATGGAGAACGAGCAGATCGTCGCGAACGCACGCGTCATGGGCGAGCGGCTGAAGTCCCGGCTCGCGGCGCTCACCGGCACCTACGAGCTGCTCGCCGACGTCCGGGGCCGGGGTCTGATGATCGGTATCGAGTTCGGCCGCCCGAAGTCGCTGAAGCTGCGCAGCCGCTGGACCGTGCTCCAGACCGCCCGCAAGGGGCTCTTCGCCCAGATGGTGGTCGTCCCGCTCCTCCAGCGGCACCGGATCCTCACCCAGGTCTCCGGCGACCACCTGGAGGTGATCAAGCTGATCCCGCCGCTGGTGGTCGACGAGCGGGACGTGGACCGGTTCGTCGACGCCTTCACCGAGGTGATGGACGACGCCCACGGCGGGGGCGGGCTGATGTGGGACTTCGGAAAGACGCTGATCAAGCAGGCGGTGGCCAACCGCTGACCGGCGCGCACCGCACGTTTTGCCTCTGAGGCAAGAAATTTGCCCCAGAGGCAAGACTCGGGCTGAATGGACGTATGAGTTCGCCCGACTCCCCGTCCGCCGCGGACGACCTGCCGGCCGTCGCACCGCGACTGCGGTCCCTGCGCCGCAGGGCCGCCCTCACCCTGGAGGCCGCCGCCCGCGCGGCCGGGCTCTCGCCCGCCCATCTCTCCCGGCTGGAGACCGGGCAGCGCCAGCCCTCGCTGCCGATGCTGCTCGCGCTCGCCAGGGTCTACGGTACGACGGTCTCGGAACTGCTCGGCGAGACGGTCGCCGACCGGGACGCGGTGATCCGCGCCGCCGACATGGAACCCACCCGGGCCGGCGGCTGGACGTACTGGCAGGCCGGCGCGTCCGGGCGCGGGATGCAGGCCCTGCGGGTGCACGTGCCGTACGGGTCGCAGGGCGACATCGTGCGGGTGCACCCGGGGGAGGAGTGGCTGCACGTCCTGACGGGGCGGCTGCGGCTGCGCCTCGGCGACACCGTGCATCTGCTCGGCCCCGGGGACGGCGCGCACTTCGACTCGCTGACCCCGCACCGCCTCGCCGCGCAGGACCCCGACGGGGTCGACCTGCTCTTCGTCCACACCCTGCTGCAGAGTCCCACGGCCGCCCTGTGCCTGGGCCCCACCCCTGGAGAGACACCATGACCGACATGGAGGAGCGGTTCCCGCGCAGCCTCTGGATCCGGCTGATCATCTACATCGCGGTGGGGCACGTCCTCGCGGCCTTCATCTGGTTCCTCTTCGAGGTGGGGGCCAAGCAGTAGCGACCCGCGACCCGCGACCCGCGACGGGGCGGCGGGCGGAATCAGTCGAGCAGCCGCTCGCGCAGCCGCTCCCGGGTCCGCGGAGCCAGCTTCAGCCCCTTCTCCAGATAGGGGTCGACCCCGCCCCAGGTCGCGTCGATGGTGTCCAGCGCCGCCGCGAGGTACTCCTCACGGGCGTCGAACAGGGGACTGAGCAGCTCCATCACCTCGGGGGTGTACGCGGTCGCCGCGGAGCCGCCGCGCCGCACCTTGTAGCGGCGGTGCGTGGCGTTGGACTCCAGGTAGTCCGCGAGGATCGCGTCGCGCTCCACCCCGAGCGCGAGCAGCGTCACCGCGACGGACAGACCGGCGCGGTCCTTGCCGGCCGCACAGTGCATCAGCACCGGGACGCTGTCCTCGGCGAGCGCGTGCAGCACGCGCGAGTGCTCGGCCGTACGCCCCTTGATGATCGTGCGGTACGAGGCGATCATCCGGCCCGCGGCCCTGCCGTCGCCGAGGAGGACGCGCAGCTGCTCGATGTCGCCGTCGCGGACCATCTTCCAGAACTCCGCGCCGTCCGCCGGGTCCGACAGCGGCAGGTTCACATTGAGCACCCCGGGCAGCTCGACGTCGGGGCCCTCCAGCTTCTGGTCCGCCGCGTTGCGGAAGTCGAACACCGTGTGCAGACCCAGGGAGGACAGGAACGCGGCGTCCTCGTCGGTCGCGTGCGCGAGATGGCCGCTGCGGAACAGCACGCCGTGCCGCACCCGCCGTCCGTCGGCGGTCGGCAGACCCCCGACGTCGCGGAAGTTGCGGACACCTGCCAGCTCGGGCTCGGTCGACGGGATCTGCTGCGTCACGGGGGCTCCCTCCAGGGTAGGGCTCCACCGGTGCGGCTCGGGTGACCGAAGGAACCGATTCGACCATACGGCACTGACTCCTTGGGCAACGGGTTGTCCACAGCCGGACGAATCCTTCGTCTCCCCAGGTGAAAGGTTTGTCCACAGACGTTGCAGGGCGGGGCACGCGCAGCTCATGATGTTGGGGCTTGATCGCACCTGTTCGAATTAGTGGGGGTTTGATGCCCGAGACCGTGAAGCCCGAGATCGCCGCGGGCGGCCGTACCTGGCTCCTTTCGGGGCCGGCGAGCAGCTATGCCCTCCACCTCACCGAGGCCGACGAACTGGTGCATCTGCACTGGGGCGCGAGGATCGCGCTCGCCGACGCCGAGGCGCTGGCCGCCGTGCCCTTCCAGGGCCGTGCGTCCTTCGAGGCCGCGCTGGACGGGCACGAGGAGTACCCGGTGGAGGGCGGCCCCCGGTTCGTCCGTCCCGCGCTGTCCGTGCGCACCGGCACCGGACGCCGCGGCACCGAGTGGACTTTCGAGTCGTACGAGATACAGGACCCGCGCGAGCTCCGGACGGAGCACGGCCGGGACGGCGCGGACGCCGAGGACGGCCGGGACGCCGGCGGTGCCGAACTGCGGCTGCGGTTCCGCGACGGCGCCCTGGTGATCACCCTGCACTACCGGATGCGCGGCGACGTCGTGGAGCGCTGGACGACCCTGCGCAACGACGGCGAGGAGCCGCTGGAGCTGCTGCGCGCCGACTCCGCCACCTGGACCCTGCCCGAGCGCGAGGACTGGCGGCTGTCGCATCTGCACGGCCGCTGGGCCGCCGAGTCCCGGCTGGTGCGGGCCCCGCTGACCTACGGCGAGAAGATCATCGGCAGCCGGCGCGGCCACACCGGTCACCAGTACCTGCCCTGGGTCGCCCTCGACACCGACGCCACCGAGGAGCGCGGCGAGGTCTACGGCTGTGCCCTCGGCTGGTCCGGTTCCTGGCGCATCGCCGTCGCCCAACTCCCCGACGCGCGCGTGCAGATCACCGGCGGCGCCGGGCACGACGACTCCGGTCTGCTGCGGCTCGCGGCGGGGGAGTCCTTCACCACGCCCCTGTTCGCCGGTCTGTGGAGCGACGCGGGCTTCGGCGGGGCCAGCCGCGCCTGGCACGCCTACCAGCGCGCCCATGTGATCCCGGACGCCGAGCGGGACCGCCCGGTGCTGTTCAACTCCTGGGAAGCCACCTTCTTCGACATCTCCGAGGAGCAGCAGGCCACCCTCGCCCGGCGGGCCGCGGCGATGGGTGTCGAGCTGTTCGTCGTCGACGACGGCTGGTTCGGCGCCCGCACCGGAGACCACGCCGGCCTCGGCGACTGGTGGCCCAACCCGGACCGTTTCCCGAACGGGCTGAAGCCCCTCGCCGACCACGTGCACGCCCTCGGCATGCAGTTCGGCATCTGGGTCGAGCCCGAGATGGTCAACCCGGACAGCGATCTGTACCGGGCGCACCCCGACTGGGTCCAGTTCCAACCGGGACGAAAGCGGACGGAGTTCCGCAATCAGCTCATGCTGAACCTGGCGCGCGAGGACGTCCAGGAGTACCTCTTCGAACGGCTCGACGGCCTGCTGTCCAGCGCCCCCGTCGACTACGTCAAGTGGGACTTCAACCGCTGCTTCACCGACGCCGGCTGGCCCGACGACCCCTACCCGCAGCGCCTGTGGGTGGACCACGTCCGCGCCCTGTACTCCCTGCTGGACCGGCTGCGGGCGGCCCACCCGGGGGTGGCCTTCGAGTCCTGCTCGGGCGGCGGCGGACGGATCGACCTCGGTATCCTCGCCCGCACCGACCAGGTGTGGACCTCCGACAACACCGACCCGCTCGACCGGCTCGACATCCAGCACGGCTTCAGCCAGATCCACCCCGCGCGCGTGATGGCCGCCTGGGTCACCGACAGCCCCAACACCCAGCTCAACGGCCGGATCAGCTCGCTGCGCTTCCGTTTCGTCAGCGCCATGGCCGGGGTGCTCGGCGTCGGCGGCGACCTCTCCGAGTGGACCGAGGAGGAGCTCGCCGAGGCCCGCCGCTGGGTGGACCTCTACAAGGAGATCCGGCCCCTCGTCCAGCGCGGCGACCAGTACCGGCTGCGCCCTCCGGCGGGCGGGCTGAGCGCCGTCCAGTACGTCCGCGGCGACGAGACCGTCGTCCTCGCCTGGCTCCAGGCCCAGCGCTACGGCGAGCCGGTCCCGGCGTTGCGTCTGCGCGGCCTGGACCCGACGGCGTCGTACGAATGCCGCGAAACGGGTGAAGTCCACCGAGGTGCGGTGCTGTTGCACCACGGGCTGCGGACCGGGCTGCGCGGTGACCTCGATGCGACGGTTATCCGCCTGCGTCGCATCTGAGGGATCTGTCCGAATTGAATCCTTCGTTCCAACTCGCTCTGGAATAAGGGATCCTGCAAGGGTATTACGTGAGCAGGGTCATATCCGTGACCCTGCGTCGCCCGTCATGCTCACGTAATCCAAGGGCGTTTCAAGGGCGTTAGGCGAAATTCCCCGTGGTGGTTGCACGGAGCGTCACAGGGAATTCGCACAGCGGATCAAGAGAAAGGCGTGAACAGGGCAACCACTGCTTGTTCCTGTGCGTCCTGGTCGCTTACGTTCCAGACCCATCCGGACGGACGCCGAATCCTGCCGCCGTCCGGAATCCGCACACTCACCCGTGCACGGCAGGAGCGGGGGACCCACAGGCAGAACCGCCTGTCCCGGTCTCCGGAACAGGCTCGGGGTAAAGCCGCGACCCGTCGCGGCCGGGCATCTCCAGTCCGCACCCGACAGCTCACCTCGCAGGCGCCGGAGAGGAATTCGCCATGCCCGCGAAGGGTAAGCACCGCCGCCCGAAGACCCAGCGCTTCACCCGCTCCATCGCCGTCGCCGGAACCGGCGGGGCCGCACTCGCCCTCCCGCTCATGGGGGCCACCGGCGCCCACGCGGCCACCCCCCCAGTCCGTTTCCCAGGGTGCTTCCCAGGCCGTGGCGCAGACCGTCTCCCAGTCGGTCGCGGACAACGCCGTCCGGGCCTCCGCGACGACGACACGGAAGTCCGCCGCGCACGCCCGGAGCTACACCGTGCGGGCCGGCGACTACCTGGCCAGGATCGCCGACGAGCAGCAGGTCCGCGGCGGCTGGCAGAAGCTGTACGCGGACAACCGCGAGGCCGTCGGCAGCAACCCCTCGCTGATCCACCCCGGCCTGAAGCTGTCGCTCGGCACGCGGGCCGCGAGCACCGGCACCCGGTCGTCGACCGGCTCCTCGTCCTCCTCTTCTTCGGCCTCGTCCTCCTCGTCCTCCTCGTCGAAGTCGACACAGCCGACGCAGTCGTCCTCTTCGTCGTCCTCGGACACGGCCGCCCGGTCCGCCGGGAGCGCCACCTCCTCCAGCGGCTACACCCTCCCGGTGTCCGGCGCGACCATCGGCACCGGCTACCACGTGGCCGGCAGCATGTGGTCCAGCGGCTACCACACCGGCGTCGACTTCGTCGTCCCGACCGGCACCTCCCTCAAGGCCGTCGCGGCGGGCACCGTCGTCTCCGCCGGCTGGGGCGGTGCGTACGGCAACCAGGTCGTCATCAAGCTGGCCGACGGCTACTACGCCCAGTACGCCCACCTGTCGCAGCTCTCGGTCTCGGCCGGCCAGACCGTGACCGCCGGCCAGCAGATCGGCCTCTCCGGCGCCACCGGCAACGTGACCGGCCCGCACCTGCACTTCGAGATCCGCACCACGCCGGACTACGGATCCGACGTGGACCCGGTCGGCTACCTCCGCTCCCACGGCGTCGCCGTCGGCTGACCCCGCCGACGACGACCGCCGTGCACGCCTGACACGCAGGACGAAGGCCGGACCCGAGCCCCGGGCCCGGCCTTCGTCGTGGCATCCCTTTTCGCCCCGTCGACAGCCGGTCCGGGGTGGGGACAGAGTGATCCCCATGACGAGCAAGCGCTTTCCACGCAGAGCCGTACTCGGGGCACTGGCGGCGGCCCCCGCCCTGGCGGCCCTCGGGCCGACGACTGCCGTCGCGCACGCCCGGGGCCCCCGCCACCGCCGGCTGATCGCCCGCGACGACTTCTGCCACGGCCTCGGCCAGTGGGCCGTGGAGCTGGAGCGGGGCGGGACCGTCACGGCCTCGCACGGCGTCCTGGAGGCCGACGTGCCCGCCGGGGCGACCCTCTGGTTCAGGCGGCCGTTCGAAGGGCCGTACGTCCTCGAGTACGTGGCCACACCCGTCTCCGCGGGCGGGGTCAACGACCGTGTCTCCGACCTCAACAACTTCTGGAACGCCGTCGACGTCCGCTCCCCGGACGACCTCTTCGCCACCCCGCGCGGCGGCGCGCTCGCCGAGTACGACCACCTCAGGACGTACTACGTCGGCTACGGCGCCAACACCAACACCACCACCCGGCTGCGCCGCTACGTCGGTGAGGCGGGCGTACGGCCGCTGGTCTACGACTACACCGAGCCGCTGTTGGTGGCGAACGAGTCGAACCGCGTCCGGATCGTCTCCGACGGCTCCACCCAGCGCTGGTGGAACAACGGACGGCTCGTCTTCGACTGCACGGACCCGCAGCCGTACACCGGGGGCCACTTCGGGTTCCGTACCACCTGGAGCCATTTCCGGATCGGCAACTTCCGGGCGTGGTCGCTTATTCCCTGAAGGGCACAGTCTTCCGGCGTGGCTTATCTCACCGCCAGTCAACCCCTTCCTACGGTCGCGTAGGTCACATTCGAAGAGGAATCATGAACCGCTGTGGCAGACGATTCGAAGAATGACAGCAGATCAGTGATCGGGTCGTACGTGGCGGTGGGGGACAGCTTCACCGAGGGCGTCGGCGACCCCGGCCCCGACGGGGCGTTCGTCGGCTGGGCGGACCGGTTCGCGGTACTCCTCGCGGACCGGCGCCCCGAGGGCGACTTCGCGTACACCAACCTGGCGGTGCGCGGGAAGCTGCTCGACCAGATCATGGAGGACCAGCTGCCGCGGGCCGTCGAGCTCGCGCCGGACCTGGTCTCCTTCTGCGCGGGCGGCAACGACATCATCCGTCCGGGCACCGATCCCGACGAGGTCGCCGAGCGCTTCGAGCGCGCGATCGCCTCGCTGACCGCCGTCGCCGGCACGGTCATGGTGACCACCGGCTTCGACACCCGGGGCGTACCCGTGCTCAAGCACCTGCGCGGGAAGATCGCCACCTACAACGGACATGTGCGGGCCGTCGCCGACCGCTACGGCTGCCCGGTGCTCGACCTGTGGTCCCTGAAGTCCGTGCAGGACCGCCGGGCCTGGGACGGCGACCGGCTGCACCTGTCCCCCGAGGGGCACACACGCGTGGCGCTGCGGGCCGGGCAGACCCTCGGGCTCCAGGTGCCGGCCGACCCCGAACAGGCGTGGCCGCCGCTGCCGCCGCGCGGGACGCTGGAGGTGCGGCGCGACGACGTGCACTGGGCCCGCGAGTACCTCGTGCCGTGGATCGGACGGCGGCTGCGGGGCGAGTCGTCCGGGGACCATGTGACGGCGAAGGGCGCGTTGTCGCCGCAGGACATCCGGAACCGGATCGCCTCGGTGGCCTGACGGAAAGGGGACGGGGGAGGGGGCGGGCCCTCAGCGGGGCTCGTCCTCGCCGGCCGCCCGCGCCGGCTCCACGGGGGTGCCCAGCTCCCGTGCCAGCGCCTCCTCCACCCACTCCTGCGCCCTCACCCGGGACACCGTGCCGCCGTACGACGTCAGCTGGACGGCCAGACCGTCCAGGAGGGCCGTCAGACGCAGGGCCGTCGCGGCGGGATCGGGGCAGCTGAACTCGCCCGCCGCCACCCCCTCGTCGATCATCTCGGCCAGCGCGGCCTTCCATGCCCGGTCGAGGTCCCGGGCGACCTCCCGCAGCGCGGGCTCCCGCAGGGACACCGCCCAGCCCTCGATCCACAGCCGCCAGCCCTTGGCCTGGCCGGTGGGCGCGTACCAGCGCACGGCGGCCCGCAGCCGGCGCAGCGCGGTCGTACGGCGGCCGAGCAGCCCGCGCAGATGCGCCAGGTCGTCCTCGGCGGCGTGCGCGAAGGCGGCGGCGACCAGCTTCTCCTTCGTCGAGAAGTGATACAGGACCAGTGCGTTGCTCACCCCGAGCGCCGCGGCCACGTCGGCGATCCTCACGGCCGCCACGCCCCGCGCCTCGATCTGCTCGATGGCGGCCCGCAGCAGTTCCCCGCGCCGCTCGGCCACACTCAACCGGACCCTCGCCACGGCGTCACCCTACACAGGGGCCCTGCCGGGCACCGCCCGGCACAGCCGCTCGACCTGCGCCGACGCCCTCAGCGGTGGCTGCCGAACCGCTCCGCGATCACCGGCAGCCGCTCCGCCGCGACCGCGTGCGCGGCGGCCCGCGGGGTCGTCCCCTCCGTCGCGGCGCGCGCCAGGACCAGTTCCACCAGCGCGCGCATCGACCGGCGGGTGTGCGCGAACGCCTCGTCCGCGTCCGCGCCGACGTCCCCGAACAGCGTCCACCACCACCAGGCGTTCGTCGCGGAGTTGACCACCACGTCGGGCAGGACCGTCACCCCGCGCGCGTGGAGCGACGCCTCCGCCTCCGGCAGCACCGGCATGTTGGCCGCCTCGGCGATCCAGCGGGCCCGGATCCGCCCCTGCTCCGCGGCGCCGATCGCGTACGACACCGCCGCCGGCACCAGCACCTCCGCCTCCGCGGACAGCCACGCGTCGCCCGGCAGTTCGCGGTCACCGGGCCGCAGCACCGAGCGGTCCACCGTGCCGTGGGCGTCGCGCGCGAAGAGCAGCGCCTCCACGTCCAGCCCGTCCGGGTTGGCGATCGTGCCCTTGACGTCGGCGACCGCCACGACGGTGAGCCCCGCGCGTGTGAGGAAGCGGGCCGTGGCACCGCCCATGGTGCCGAGCCCCTGCAGCGCGACCCGTGTCCCCGGGTACGGCACCCCGGCCCGGTCCAGGGCGGTCAGCACCGACTCCGCGACCCCGCAGCCGCCGACCAGTTCGTCCAGCCCGATGCCGTCCACGTCGAGGGCGAAGGCCTCCGCCAGGCGCGCGCGGGCCGCCGTCTCGTCGTCGAGCAGCGGGTACACGGCCTGCACGGACGAGACCAGCCCCGCCTCGGCGGCCGCCCGGTCCACCAGGTCCTGACTCAGCCCCAGGTCCTCGCCGGTGGTCCAGCAGCTCTCCACGTACGGCCGTACCGCCCGCAGATAGCGGACCAGCAGGCCGTAGGCCGCCGGGTCCCGGGGATCGCAGTCGATGCCGCCCTTGGCCCCGCCCAGGGGGACGTACCGCGCCTCGGGGTCGTAGTGCAGCGCCTCCTTCAGGCTCATCCCGCGCGCGAGGCCCGTCACCTCCTGAAGGGTGCAGCCCTCGCGCATCCGCAGACCGCCGCTGCACACCCCGCGCACCAGCCGGTCGACCACCAGGAAGCCCCGGCGCCCGGTGACCTCGTCCGTCCAGGTGAGGGACAACAGGGGGGCGGCGGGCATGGGCACTCCTCGGACGGGTCAGGACGGACCGCTACTGAACAGTGGGTCAGTATCGGGAGGGCGGGCACGGGCTGTCAACGCGCCGCAGGAGGGGGCGACCATAATGGAATGCCTCAGCGACTCCACCTGGAGGTACCGTGTCCGGTTTCCGTTCCCTGAGCTCCGGGCTCCGCGCACTGCAGCCCGAGGGCTTCGGCGCGGACCCGAGCGGTGAGCGCATGGCGCGCATCCGCAGATCCCCCCACTTCAAGGACGGGGTCTTCCAGAACCCCGGCGGTCCCGCGCGCACCCGCCCCTCGGGTTCGGCGCTCGACTTCGCCAAGGTGTTCTTCGACAAGGAACAGCGGCCCCGCCGCGCCCCCTCCGGCACGGTCCCGGTGCACCCCACGACCCTCGCCGACCTCGCCAAGCCGCCCGTCACGGGGCTCCGGGTGACCTGGATGGGCCATTCCAGCGTCCTCGCGGAGATCGACGGGCACCGGGTGCTGTTCGACCCGGTCTGGGGCGAGCGCTGTTCCCCGTTCTCCTTCGCCGGACCCAAGCGGCTGCACCCGGTGCCGCTGCCGCTGGCCGCGCTGGGCCCGGTCGACGTCGTCGTCATCTCCCACGACCACTACGACCACCTCGACCTGCCCAGCATCAAGGCGCTGGCCGGCACGGACACCCTCTTCGCGGTGCCGCTCGGCGTGGGTGCCCACCTGGAGCACTGGGGCGTCTCGCCGGACCGGCTGCGCGAGCTGGACTGGCACGAGACGACCAAGGTCGGCGGCCTCACCCTCACGGCCACCCCGGCCCGCCACTTCTGCGGCCGCGGTCTGCGCAACACCCAGCACACCCTGTGGGCCTCGTGGGTGGTCGCCGGTGAGGAGCACCGGATCTACCACAGCGGCGACACCGGCTACTTCGACGGCTTCCGGGACATCGGCGCCGACCACGGCCCGTTCGACGCCACGATGATCCAGATCGGTGCCTACTCCGACTTCTGGCCCGACATTCACATGACCCCGGAGGAGGGCGTGCGCGCCCACCTCGACCTCCAGGGCGGCGCGCCGGGCGGTGTCCTGCTGCCGATCCACTGGGGCACCTTCAACCTCGCCACGCACGCGTGGGCGGAGCCCGGCCAGTGGACCAAGGACGCGGGCGAGGCGGCCGGCCAGCCCGTCGCGACCCCGCGCCCCGGTGAGCCCTTCGAACCCACGGGCGAACTCCCCACGGACGCGTGGTGGACGGCGGTCTCCCGCCCGATCGCCCGACCGTGGCGCACGACCGGGCCGAGCGCGCCGCCGGCCGGTCCCGAGACCCGCGAGGGCGACCTCGACTTCGCGGGCGACCGCTGACGTCCGTCCGAGCGGACCGGGGGCGCGGGCGGAAGACCGGCGCGTCCCCGGGAGCCCCCTCACCGACAGTGACCATTTCTGACGGTCGCTGATCGTTCTCTTATCTCTTCGGTGTCATCCGTGAACGGGTGAATCCAGGGCTTATCGGCCCCCTGTGCGAGGCCTCATACCAGAGCGGGACGTTCCCCGGGGGAGTTTGTCAACTGCCCGCCGCACATGATGCCTTGGTGACTACTGTGAGTGGCCGCCGGCGTATGCCCGCCGTGCGTACCCGCGCCAGAAAACCGGCCCACGGACCAGTACGAGGACACCGATGTCTCACCTCCGCGCACCCGTCGCACGCGCAGACCGCCGTGAGGGCGGGCGGCACGGACGGCCGGTGGCCCGCACCGCCCCCGTGCCGGCCGAGACGCACCTCAGGCCCCAGCTGCTACGACTCGCCGTGCTGCCGCCGACCGCCGTCGCGCTCAGCGCCTGCGCGGTCGTGCTGTTCACCGTGCGCTCCACCGGCACCCGGCCCGGCCCCGTCCTGTGGACGGTGCTGGCCGGCGCGGTGGCCGTCACCGGCGTAGGCATCCTCGTCGCCGCCGTCGCCGCCGACCGTGCCGCCCGCTCGGTCGGCGACCGCGTCGCCGCCCTGCGCCGCAGCAGCGCGCGCGCCGAGGCCGACCTGTGCGCGCTCGTCGAGTCGCTGCGCCGCGGCGAGGTGCCGGAACGGCGCAGGTCGCGCGGCGCCCCGCCCGCGGACGCCGACGAATTCGAACTGCTCGCCGCCGACCTCGCCCGCGCGCACTCGGGCGCCGTCACGGCCGTCGTACAGGCCTCCCAGCTCTCCAGCCAGGCGGGCAGCGAACAGAAACTGGAGGTCTTCGTCAACCTCGCGCGGCGGCTTCAGTCCCTCGTGCACCGCGAGATCTCGATCCTCGACGAGCTGGAGAACGAGATCGAGGACCCGGAGCTGCTCAAGGGTCTCTTCCACGTCGACCACCTCGCCACCCGCATCCGCCGCCACGCCGAGAACCTCGCCGTCCTCGGCGGGGCCGTCTCCCGGCGGCAGTGGAGCAACCCCGTCTCCATGACCGAGGTGCTGCGCTCCGCCATCGCCGAGGTCGAGCAGTACTCCCGGGTCAAGCTCGTCCCGCCGATCGACGGCGAGCTGCGCGGGCACGCCGTCGCCGACGTCATCCATCTCCTCGCCGAACTCGTCGAGAACGCCACGGTGTTCTCCGCCCCGCACACCCAGGTGCTGCTGCGCGCCACCCTGTGCACCTCCGGGCTCGCCGTCGAGGTGGAGGACCGGGGCCTCGGCCTGCCCGTCGAGGAGCAGGACCGGATGAACGCGCTGCTCGCCGACCCCGACCAGGTCAACGTCGGCCGCCTGCTGGCCGACGGCCGCATCGGTCTGTACGTCGTCTCCCAGCTCGGTCGGCGGCACGGCATCCGGGTCCGGCTCCAGTCCAACATCTACGGCGGTGTCCAGGCCGTTCTCGTCGTCCCGCAGGCCCTGCTCGGGGGCGCCGCCGGAGCCCTCGTACCGGCCCGCGATCCCCTCGCCCCGGACCCCTTCGCCACCGCCGACCAGCGGCAGGCCCCGGCCACGGATGCCACGGCGGCGCGGCAACTGCCGCGCCAGGGCGGGGACACGGGACGCCGACCGGCGCAGCCGGGCGCCGGGCCCCGGCCGCCGGCGCCCCGGCCGCAGGGCACGACACCGCAGCGGCCGGCTCCGCCGCAGGGGGAGGACACGGGCGGCTGGGACCGCATCCAGGCGCCGGCCCGCCCGCGGAACGCTCACGACACGAGCCGCCCGCCGGCCCCGGGCGGTACGGGGCACCCTGCGGTGGCCGCGCCGCACCGGAATCCGTCCGGTGCGGAACGGCTTCCGGTTCCGCCTCGCCCGCAGGACGCGGGGGGCGGGGTGCGGCCTCCGGCGGCTTCGCAGCCGCAGAGCACGGGTGGCAGGGAGCGTCCTCCGGTGGCCGCGCCGCACCGGAATCCGTCCGGTACGGAGCGGCTTCCGCTTCCGCCTCGGCGGCCGCACGCCGCGGCTGGGCAGGAGCCCCGTGCGGAGGGGGCTGCGGTTCCGGAACGGCCGTCGACCGCCGGGGGCGCGGCGGGTCCTCCGGTGGCTTCGCCACAGCGGAACACCGGCGGTACCGAGCGGCTTCCGGGGTCGGCGCAGCCGCAGCGCACCGTCACCACCACGGCGGCGGCGCACCCGCTCGCCGCACCGCACTCCTCGCGGAACAACCCCGCCACGGAGGGTTCCCGCGGATCGGCCCGGCTCCGCGGCGGCACCGACCCGATCGCGCCGGCTGCCGGCGGATCCCCTCTCCTCCCCTCGTCCGAAGCCGCCTCCGAGCACCGTCGGGATTCCGGCTTCCCCGGAGGAACCGGGCCCTTGCCCGTGCGGGGGGAGCGGCACGACCGGCCCAATCCCGCCGACGCCGTGCCCGGCATCCGGCCGGCCGACCGGAGGGTCGTGGAGGAGAACGCGGGCGTCGCACCGGTCCCGCGCTCCGGTGACGTGCGCGGCGCCATGGGCAAGCCGCGACTGCCCCGGCGCCGTGCCCAGGAGCACATCGTGCCCCAGCTGCGCGGCGGCCCCGCGCCCCGCCCGGACGCCGAGCAGCCCGTGGTCGGGCACGACCCCGGGCTGATGGCCGCCTTCCAGCGCGGCATCGGCCTCGCCGAGGCGCAGCAGAGCCTGGAGGCGGAGGTGCCGCGGTCTGCCGTACCGCTCCCGGAGTGGGAGCCCCTGGAGCGCAGCGCCTACCCGGCCCCGGGCCCGTTCGACCGGCCCGGAACGCCGGAGTCACCCGTCGCCCTGCCCCACCGACCTGCTGCCGCGTCCCCCGAGTCCGCCCCCGACGGCTCCGCCGCCTCGTCCCGCGCGTCGGCCGCCCAGGTGCCCGAGTCTGGCGGGGACGGGTCCTCCGCCCCGTCGTCCGCGTCCGCCCCCGGCGCCCCCGCGACCGCCTGGGCCGGGCCCGCCGCCCCGCTGCCCGACTCCGCCTTGGACAGGTCCACCCCGTCGCCCGGGTCTGCGGCCAGGGCCGGCGCAACTGCGTGGGACAGCTCCGCCACCCTGCTCCGCGGGTCCGCCGCCCCGGTGCCCGGGTCCGCCCCGAACGGCTCCACCGCTACGTCCCATGGGTCCACAACCGGGGGCGCCCCCGCGACCGCCTGGGCCGGGCCCGCCGCCCCGCTGTCCGACTCGGCCGTGGGCAGGTCTTCCGCTCCGTCGTCCGCGTCCGCCACCGGTGCCCCCGCGACCGCCTGGGCCGGGCCCGCCGTCCCGCTGTCCGACTCGGCCGTGGGCAGGTCTTCCGCTCCGTCGTCCGCGTCCGCCTGGGACGGCTCCGCCGCCCCGGTTCGCCGACGCGCGGCGGCCCCCGAGTCCGCCCCCGAAGGTTCCACCGCCCCGTCCCCCCGGTCCGCCCCGGTCTCACCCCCCGGCGCCCCCTCCCGGATAGCCGCGGTGCCCTCCGCGCACGCCTCCGGGGCCCCTTGGGCGTACGGCGTGATGGACGAGGCGGCCGGGGCCGCGCAGGGCTCCGATCCCGGTTCCGACCACCCCACCCCCCGGCGCGACGGGAGCACACCCGCCGGATGAGCCCCACGCCCACCCCCGCCCCCCGCGCTCCCGCAGACCTTCGTAACCCAAGGAGTCGATCCACCATGGCGAGCGACGCGCCGACCGGCCAGGCAACCGATCTCGACTGGCTGATGAGCGGCCTCGTGCAGCGCGTACCGCACACCAGCAGCGCCGTACTGCTGTCCTGCGACGGACTGGTCAAGTCGGTCCACGGCCTCGACGCCGACAGCGCCGACCACATGGCCGCCCTGGCCTCCGGCCTGTACTCCCTCGGCCGCAGTGCGGGCCTCCGCTTCGGCGACGGCGGGGACGTACGCCAGGTCGTCGTCGAGCTCGACGCGACGCTGCTGTTCGTCACCACCGCCGGTTCCGGAACCTGTCTCGCCGTGCTCGCCGGGCGGGAGGCCGACGCCGCCGTCCTCGGCTACGAGATGGCGATGCTGGTGAAGAGCGTGCGGCCGTACCTGACGACCGCGCCCCGGCAGCACGCCGTCGATGCGTCGGTGACGGGAACTTGAGCGTGGCGGCGGCCGGCGACGGGCCCTGGCTCGACGACGCGGCCGGACGGCTGGTGCGCCCCTTCACGGTCAGCAACGGGCGCACCGAGCCCACCGTCACCCTCGACCTCATGTCGCAGGTGATGGCCACCGGAGCAAGACCCCTCGGCTATCTCGGCCCCGAGCACGCACAGGCCCTCGACCTGTGCCGGGCCCCCGTCCCGGTCGCCGAGGTCGCCGCCCATCTGAAACTGCCGGCGGCGGTCACCAAGGTCCTCCTGTCGGACCTCGTCGACTGCGGGGCCCTGACCACCAAGCCCCCCGAGTTCCACCACAACCCCACCGACCGGGCCCTACTGGAGGCAGTGCTCGATGGACTACGACGACAGCTCTGAGAGCGACGCGTACGACGCGCGGGAGACGTACGGGCGCTACGACGACGGCCGCGCCGACCCCTTTCCGACCGCCCTGAAGATCCTCGTCGCGGGCGGCTTCGGGGTCGGCAAGACCACCTTCGTGGGCGCCGTGAGCGAGATCGCCCCGCTCAGCACCGAGGAACTGCTCACCACGGCCGGCGCCGCGACCGACAACCTCGACGGCATCGAGAACAAGGTCGAGACGACCGTCGCCATGGACTTCGGCCGCATCAGCCTGGGCCCGCAGCATGTGCTGTACCTGTTCGGCACGCCCGGACAGGAGCGGTTCTGGTTCATGTGGGACGAGCTGTCCGAGGGAGCCCTCGGCGCGGTCGTCCTCGCCGACACCCGCCGCCTCGAGGAGTGCTTCGCGGCCGTCGACTTCTTCGAGGAGCGCGGCCTCGGTTTCATCGTCGCCGTCAACGAGTTCGACGGCGCACACCGCTACGACCCGGAGGAGGTGCGCGCCGCCATCGACCTGGACCCGGCCATCCCGATCGTGCGCTGCGACGCCCGGATCTCCGCCTCCGGGGTGCAGACCCTGCTCACCCTCGTCCGGCACCTCATCGCCCACGCACCGGGGGCACCCCAGCCGAGCCGCGGCGCCACCATGTGACCCCGCATCCCCTGTCATGGAGCCGCAGATGACGACCCACGCCCACCGCCCCGGCGCCCCGGGCCGCCCGCCCGGAGCACGCCCATGAGCTACGAGCCGTCCCGCCCGGCCGGTCGACTGCTGCTCACCCCGGAGGACCGGGACGCCCCCGCCCGCACCCAGAGGCTGCGCCGACTCGGCCTCGGGGAGTGGCCGGAGCCCGCCCTGGACACCTTCGCCGAGCACCTCGCCGAGCTGACCGGCGCGGCCTACGCCATGGTCAACTTCCTGCGGGCGGAGGGCCAGTTCTTCGCCGGGCTGCACACCCCGCCCGGGGGCGAGCCGGCCCGCGGCGGAAAGCCCGAGGTGGGCCGGCGCCTGCCGCGCGAGTACGGCTACTGCCCGCACGTCGCCGTCCGGCGCAAGGCGCTGGTCCTGGAGGACGTCGGCGACTACCCGCGCTTCGCGGGCAACCCGGTCGTCGACGAGTACGGCATCCGCTCCTACCTCGGCGCCCCGCTCATCGACACGACCGGCACGGTCCTCGGCACGGTGTGCGTCGCCGACCTCGCGCCCCGGCGCTGGGGCACGCCCGGCCTGGAGACCATCAAGGCGAGCGCCGCCGACCTCGTCGTACGGCTGGAGACGGGCACCGCACGGCCGTAGCACCGGTGCGCACGCCGGGTCCAAGATCAGGGCGTGAAGGAAAGCTGTTGCTCCGCTTAAGAAAAGCTCGATGGACCGGGGCCGGTGGCATGCGGCAGATTGCTGAGCGAATCCACCCCCCCTCCCCGGCAGCGGGGCGCCCCCGGCCCGCCCGTGCGCCCCCGGGGCCCTCACCACAGGAGCCGCAGCTTGAAGGCGCTGGTCAAGGAGAAGGCGGAGCCCGGGCTGTGGCTCCGGGACGTCCCGGAGCCGGAGGCCGGCCCCGGTGACGTACTGATCAAGGTGCAGCGGACCGGCATCTGCGGCACCGATCTGCACATCCGGGCCTGGGACGGCTGGGCGCAGCAGACCATCGGCACCCCGCTGGTCCTCGGCCACGAGTTCGTCGGCGAGGTCGTGGAGACCGGGCGGGACGTCACCGACATCGCCGTCGGCGACCGGGTGAGCGGCGAGGGACACCTGGTGTGCGGCAAGTGCCGCAACTGTCTCGCCGGGCGCCGCCATCTGTGCCGGGCCACCGTCGGCCTCGGCGTCGGCCGCGACGGGGCCTTCGCGGAGTACGTCGTGCTGCCCGCCTCCAACGTCTGGGTGCACCGCGTGCCCGTGGACCTCGACGTGGCCGCGATCTTCGACCCGTTCGGCAACGCCGTGCACACCGCGCTGTCCTTCCCGCTGGTCGGCGAGGACGTCCTCATCACCGGCGCCGGCCCGATCGGTCTGATGGCCGCCGCCGTCGCCCGGCACGCCGGAGCCCGCAACGTCATGGTCACCGACGTCAGCGAGGAGCGACTGGACCTGGCCCGCAAGATCGGCGCGAGCCTCGCCCTCGACGTCTCCCGCGCGTCCGTCGCCGACGGCCAGCGCGAGCTCGGGCTGCGCGAGGGCTTCGACGTCGGCCTGGAGATGTCCGGCCGGCCCGAGGCCCTGCGCGACATGATCGCCAACATGACCCACGGCGGCCGGATCGCCATGCTCGGGCTGCCCGCGGAGGAGTTCCCGGTCGACTGGGCCCGGATCGTCACCTCCATGATCACGATCAAGGGCATCTACGGCCGGGAGATGTTCGAGACCTGGTACGCGATGTCGGTCCTGCTGGAGGGCGGCCTCGACCTGGCCCCCGTGATCACCGGCCGGTACGGGTACCGCGACTTCGAGGCGGCGTTCGCCGACGCGGCGAGCGGCCGCGGCGGCAAGGTCATCCTCGACTGGACCGCGTAAACCCCTTTCGGCGAAGGCACCCAAGGAGCTTCCCCCATGTTCGACTCCGTGCGCGACGACCTGCGCACCACCCTCGACGAGATCCGCGCCGCCGGACTGCACAAGCCCGAGCGGGTGATCGGCACCCCGCAGTCGGCGACCGTCGCCGTCACCGCGGGCGGCCGTCCCGGTGAGGTCCTGAACTTCTGCGCCAACAACTACCTCGGTCTCGCCGACCACCCCGAGGTCGTCGCCGCCGCCCACGCGGCGCTGGACCGCTGGGGCTACGGCATGGCGTCCGTGCGCTTCATCTGCGGTACGCAGGAGGTCCACAAGGAGCTGGAGGCCCGGCTGTCGGCGTTCCTCGGGCAGGAGGACACGATCCTGTACTCCTCCTGCTTCGACGCCAACGGCGGCGTCTTCGAGACGCTGCTCGGCCCCGAGGACGCGGTGATCTCCGACGCCCTCAACCACGCCTCGATCATCGACGGCATCCGGCTGTCCAAAGCCCGCCGCTTCCGGTACGCCAACCGTGATCTGGAGGACCTGGAGCGCCAGTTGAAGGAGGCGTCGGGCGCGCGCCGCCGGCTCGTCGTCACCGACGGCGTCTTCTCCATGGACGGCTATGTGGCGCCGCTCGGCGAGATCTGCGACCTCGCCGAGCGTTACGACGCGATGGTCATGGTCGACGACTCGCACGCCGTCGGCTTCGTCGGCCCCGGCGGCCGCGGCACCCCCGAGCTGCACGGCGTCATGGACCGGGTCGACATCGTCACCGGCACCCTCGGCAAGGCCCTCGGCGGCGCCTCCGGCGGCTATGTCGCCGCCCGCGCGGAGATCGTCGCCCTGCTGCGCCAGCGCTCCCGCCCGTACCTGTTCTCCAACACCCTCGCCCCGGTGATCGCGGCCGCCTCCCTGAAGGTCCTCGACCTGCTGGAGTCCGCCGACGACCTGCGCGTGCGGCTGAGGGAGAACACCGCCCTGTTCCGCCGCCGGATGACCGAGGAGGGCTTCGACGTCCTCCCCGGCGACCACGCCATCGCCCCGGTGATGATCGGCGACGCCGCGAAGGCGGGCCGGATGGCCGAACTGCTGCTGGAGCGCGGGGTGTACGTGATCGGCTTCTCCTACCCGGTCGTCCCGCAGGGCCAGGCCCGGATCCGGGTCCAGCTGTCGGCCGCGCACTCCACCGAGGACGTCGACCGCGCGGTGGACGCCTTCGTCGCGGCGCGCGCGGAACTGGAGGGCTGAGGAGCCCCGACATATTGCGATAATCGGTCCCATGATCGAGGCGCGGCGGCTCCACATCCTCCGTGCGGTGGCCGACCACCGCACCGTGACGGCGGCTGCCGCCGCGCTGTACCTCACCCCCTCCGCCGTCTCCCAGCAGCTCGCCGCGCTGGAGCAGGAGACCGGCCACCGCCTGGTGGAGCGCGGCGCGAAGGGCGTACGGCTCACTCCGGCCGGCGAGATCCTGCTGACCCACACCCACGCGGTCCTCGCCCAGCTGGAGCGGGCCGAGGCGGAGCTGGCCGCCTACAGCTCGGGTGAGGCCGGCACGGTCACCGTCGCCGCCTTCGCGACCGGGATCGCCCTGGTCGTGGCACCCGCGGTGGCCCGGCTGGCCCGCAGCGCGCCCGGGATAAGAATCCGCGTCCAGGACGCCGAGGGGGACGCCAGCCTGCCGATGGTCCTGGATCGCCAGGTCGACGTCGCCGTGGCCGTCGAGTACCGGGGCGCCCCGGCCGCCGACGACCCCCGGCTCGTGCACGTCCCGCTGTACGCCGAGCCCTTCGACGCGGTCGTCCCGGTCACCCACCGCCTCGCCGACGCCGAGGAGGTCCCCCTCGCGGAGCTGGCCAAGGACGCCTGGATCGGCCCCTACCCCGGCAACCCCTGCCATGACGTGGTCGTCCTGGCCTGCGAGAACGCGGGGTTCCAGCCCCGGCTCGAACACTCCTCCGACGACTTCCGCGCGGTCGTCGCCCTCGCCTCGGCCGACGCGGGGGTGGCGCTCGTGCCGCGCTCGGCCCTGCGCGGCATGGACCTCACCGGGGTCGTCGTCCGCCCGATAGACGGCGCGGCCCCGACCCGCCGCGTCTTCGCCGCCGTACGGCGCGGCGCGGAGGAGCACCCGCTGATCCTGCCGGTGCTGGACGCGCTGCGGGAGGCGGCGCGGGTGTGAGCCGTCCGTAACGCGCCCGTCTCATATCCGGGATAACTTCCCGGATATGAGACACACCGAGGAGGCGGCCCCGGACGCCGTCGATGCCCGGCTGGGCGCCCGCCTGGCCGCCCTGCGCGCCGAACACGGCTGGTCCCTGGGGGACGTGGCGCAACGCAGCGGGATCAGCCGCTCCACCCTCTCCCGCGCCGAACGGGCCGAGATCAGCCCGACCGCCTCGCTCCTCAACCGTCTGTGCGCGGTGTACGGGCGGACGATGTCCCAGCTGCTCAGCGAGGTCGAGACGGAGCCCGCGCTCCTGGTGCGGGCCGCCGACCAGCAGGTGTGGCACGACCGCGGCGCCGGCTTCGTCCGCCGGTCCGTGTCCCCGCCGCACCGCGGACTGCGCGGCGAACTCGTCGAGGGACGGCTCGCGCCGGGCGCCGACCTCGCCTACGACCGCCCGCCCGTACCGGGCCTCGAACAGCACGTCTGGGTCCTGGAAGGCGCCCTGGCCCTGACCGTCCAGGACGACGAGCACCACCTCGACACCGGAGACTGCCTGCGCCTGCGGGTGTGGGGGCCGACCCGGTTCCGCTGCGCCGGCGACACCGAGGTCCGCTATGCGCTGGCGGTGGTGCTGCCGTGACGGCGACCGTGCGGCTCCTTGCCGGCGCCGATCTCTTCCGCGCGGCGGAGGAGCTGGCCGCCCTGCTCGTCGACACCGTGGCGGACGGCGCGTCGATCGGCTTCCTGGCACCGCTGGACACCGCCCAGGCACTCGCCTGGTGGCGGGAGCGGGCCGAGGGCGCCGACGCCGGCCGCCTCGCGGTCTGGGCGGCGTACGACGCGGACCGGGTGATCGGCACGGTCAGCCTCGCCTTTCCCGACAAACCCAACAGCCGCCACCGCGCCGAACTCGTCAAGCTCATGGTCCACCGCGACGCCCGCGGCAGGGGCCTCGGCCGCACCCTCCTCGCCACCGCCGAGCGGGCCGCCCGCGCCGCCGGTGTCACGCTGCTCCACCTGGACACCGAGACCGACAGCCCCGCCGAGCATCTCTACGGCACCGCCGGCTGGACCAGGGCGGGCGTGATCCCCGACTACGCGGCGGACCCGGCCGGAGTCCTGCGCCCCACCACCCTCTACTACAAACGTCTCACCAGCGGCTGACTGTCAGTGGCAGCGGTTACGGTGCGGAGCATGCCCGACGCCGAAGACGTACGCCGTATCGCCCTCGCCCTGCCGGACACCACGGAGAAGGTCGCCTGGAACATGCCCACGTTCCGGGTGGCGGGGAAGATGTTCGCCACGCTGCCCGAGGACGAGACGTCCCTCGCCGTGCGCTGCCCCAAGGAGGAGCGCGACGAGCTGGCCCTCGCCGAGCCCGAGAAGTTCTGGATCGCGGCCCACGAGGCCCAGTTCGCCTGGGTGCGGGCCCGGCTCGCCGCCGTCGAGGACGAGGACGAGCTGCGCGACATCCTCGCCGACTCCTGGCGCCAGGCCGCCCCGCCCCGCCTCCTCGACGCCTACCCCGACCTGGGCCTGCCCCGCGCCTGACCCGCCCCGTACGGAAACGGGTGCGCGACCACCGACCCGAGTGCGGTATTGTTTCCCTGCACGTCCGCCCAGGGGAAACCCCAGGTCAGACGGGCAACGGGACGTGGCGCAGCTTGGTAGCGCACTTGACTGGGGGTCAAGGGGTCGCAGGTTCAAATCCTGTCGTCCCGACAGAGCGAAGGGTCTTCGCGGGTGAGAGCCCGCGGGGCCCTTTTTCGCGTTGCGCCCGCCCGCCGCGCGCCTGTGAGCAGCCCGGGGGGAGCTGTGGATTCGCCCAACCCCGGTCATCACGCGTGGGCGCGCTGTCAGGATCAGGCCCCATGAATCCCGGGGTGAGGCCACGCGAGAAGAAGACCGGCAGGCACGAGAGCCACCGCGACCACGTCAAGTCCGCGCGGCACGGCACCCGCCGCCGCGGCCACCGGGACGACCTCGCCGACGAGCGAACCACCGCTCTCGCCCTGGCCGCCCGGCAGGGGGACGCCGGGGCGGTGGAGCAGTTCGTGCAGGCGCTGTACCGGGACGTGCTGCGCTACGTCGCCCATCTGTGCGCCGACCCGCAGGCGGTGGACGACCTGGCGCAGGACACCTTCCTGCGGGCGCTGGGCAGTCTGCACCGGTTCGAGGGGCGGTGCTCGGCGCGGGTCTGGCTGCTGTCGATAGCCCGCCGGGCCGTGATGGACGGCTACCGCTGCGCCGCGACCCGCCCCCGCCTCGCGGACCTGCCGGACTGGCGGTCCGCCGTGGAGCTGGCCCAGCCGCGCGGGCTGCCCGGCTTCGACGACGGGATCGTCCTGCGCGCCCTGCTGGAGGCGCTGCCCGCCGACCGGCGGGAGGCCTTCGTGCTGACGCAGATGCTGGGGCTGCCCTACGAGGAGGCGGCCCGGGTGAGCGGGTGTCCGGTGGGCACGGTCCGCTCCCGGGTGGCCCGCGCCCGCGCCGCCCTCGCCGCAGAGGTCACCCGGTGAGGCGTCAGCGCAGCCGGCCCAGCTGCCGCAGCTCCTCCACCTTCAGCAGGCGGGACAGGGTCACATAGACCGCGCCGAGGGTGACGGTCCCCGCCGTGAGCGCCAGCGCGGTGGGGAGCGTGCCGCCGCCCAGCCACGCGCCGCACGCCCGGTCCGCCGCCCAGCCGCAGGCCGCCGCCAGGGCCGAGGCGCACATCAGCCGGGTGTACGTCCGGCGCAGCGCCCCGTCGTCGAGCCGGCCGCCGACCCGCCGGCGCACCAGCCGTGCGGTCAGGGCGAGTCCGGCCAGGTAGGACACGGTGTAGGCGCCGGCCATGCCGGTCACCGCCCAGCGGACCGGCAGCAGCAGATGGCAGGCGGTGGCCAGCGCGATGTTCACCGCCGCGATCCACACCGCCATGAGGAACGGCGTCCGGGTGTCCCCGAAGGCGTGGAAACCGCGCAGCAGCAGATACTGCGCCGAGAACGGGATCAGACCCAGGGCGAACGCCTGGAGCATCTGCCCGAGCGGCTGCGCGGATGCCGCGTCGGCCGCCCCGTGCGCGAACAGCAGCGTCGCGATCCCCGGACCGAGCGCCAGGAACAGGAACGCGGCGGGCACGACGACGACCCCGCTCACCCGCAGCCCCCGGGACAGATCGGCGCGCAGGTCCGCGATCCGGCCCTCGGCCACCGCCCGGCTCATCCGCGGCAGCAGCGCGGTCACCAGCGACACCGTGACCACCGACTGCGGCAGCATCCAGACGGTCTGCGCGTAGGTGTACGCCGTGTAGCCCGCGCCGGCGTCCGGCAGGGCCTGGTCGGCCTCGTTCGCGTAGTTGGTGACGACCGTGAGGGCGACGAGGTTCGTCAGGACGAACAGCAGGGTCCACTTGGCGGCGTGCACGCCCGAACCGAGACCCGAGCCGCGCCAGTCGAAGCGCGGCCGGAACCGGAACCCGGCCGCCCGTGCGAACGGCACCAGCGCCAGCGCCTGTACGGCGATCCCGGCCGTGGTCCCGATGCCGAGGAGGCGCACCTGCGCCTCGGTGATGTCCTGCACCCGGGTGGGCACGGTCAGCAGGCCGAGGTAGGCGCCGAACATCCCCAGCAGCACGATGTTGTTGAGGACCGGTGTCCACATCATCGCGCCGAACTTCTCGCGGGCGTTGAGGACTTGGCCGTACATGTTGAACAGCCCGTAGAAGAAGATCTGCGGGAGCAGGAACCGGGCGAAGACGACGGTGAGTTCGTACGCCGCGTGCCGGTCCGGGGTGTCGCGCAGGTAGACGCTGACGATCTGCGGCGCCGCCCACACCGCCAGCGCGGTCCCGACGGCCAGCACCGACAGCACCAGCGTCACCAGCCGCTGCTCGTACGCCCGGCCGCCGTCGGCGTGCGCGGACCGGGCCCGCACCAGCTGCGGCACCAGCACCGAGTTCAGCGCGCCGCCGATCAGCAGGGTGTACAGGCTGGTGGGCACGGTGTTCGCCGTGTTGTACGTGGTCGCCAGCAGACCGGTGCCGAGCGCGGCGCCCTGGAGCACCTGCCGGATCAGCCCGGTCGCCCGGGACACCACGGTGCCCAGCGCCATCAGCGCCGACGACCTCGCCGCCCCGCCGGAACGTCCTGCGACCCGCTCCTGTGTCGTAGCCCCCATCGGGTCAAGCTACGACATCAAGATCCGGGCGACCAACTCGACTCGTCCCGGGGCCAGTTGTCCGCGGACCGGGCGGCGGGGCCACGGCGCTTCAGGACGCCGAGAGACCCACGTGGGCCAGCGCCTGCCGCAGCAGGAACCCGTGACCGCCCGGCATCTCGCTCTGCACCGCCGGGGAGGCCGCCTCCTGCGGGTCGAACCAGACCAGGTCCAGGGCGTCCTGGCGGGGCTGGCAGTCACCGGTCACCGGCACGATGTAGGCCAGCGACACCGCGTGCTGACGGGGGTCGTGGTACGGGGTGAGGCCCTGCGTCGGGAAGTACTCCGCGACCGTGAACGGCTGGAGGGAGGCCGGCAGCCGGGGCAGCGCCACCGGTCCGAGATCCTTCTCCAGGTGCCGCAACAGGGCGTCGCGGACCCGCTCGTGGTGCAGGACCCGGCCGGAGACCAGGGTCCGGCTGACGTTTCCGTCGGGTCCGATGCGCAGCAGCAGTCCGATGCTGACGACTTCGCCGCTGTCGTCGACGCGCACGGGCACGGCCTCGACGTACAGGATCGGCATGCGGGCGCGGGCCATCTCGAGCTCGTCTGCGCTCAGCCAGCCGGGCGTGGTCTCGGTCAAGTCTGACATTGCTTGATCATACTTTCAGTGTCCGTCGGGAAGCCGGTAGACCCGGCGGGCGTTGTCCGCTCCGGCCCAGCGCGCCAGGCGCAGCGCGTCGGGCAGGCTCAGTTCGTCGGCGTCCACCCGGTCCTGGAGGAGGTCTCCGAGACCGCGGCGGAACGCCAGCGCTCCAAGGGCGTAGAACTCCGACACACCGTAGGCGTCGGAGCTGTACAGCAGTTTGCGGAACGGTGTGATCTCCAACGCTTCCTCCAGCACCGTCCGCGCCCGCACCGGGCCGACGTGGTGCAGGGTCAGCCCCACGTCGAGATACACCTGCTCGAACACGGCCGCCAGGTAGGCGGCCTGCCGCTGGTAGGGCCAGCAGTGCAGGAGCAGCACGGGGATCGTTCCCGCGATCAGGTGCAGCCAGTCCGTCAGATGTGCGGGATCCGCCCGGTGCAGCCGGATGTCGTGGTCGCCGAAGCCCGTGTGCAGCTGCAGCGGCAGGCCGAGGTCGACGGCGGTCCACAGCAGGTGCCGTACCAGGACCGGTGCGTCGAGCCGGCCGCCGCGCGCCAGCCACCGCCGGGCCGCCCGGGTGACCTCGGCGTCCGCGGGGCGGGCCGGGTCCAGGTCGAAGCCGGTGCGGTAGGCGGCCACCGACTTCACCCCGACCACGCCCGGCGGCCGCACCGCCTCCAGCGCGGCCGCCCGGAACGCGTCGGCGTACCCGCCGGCGTCGACGCCCCGCGCGGCCACGGACTCCGCGAGCGACTCCAGCCGTACGACCTCCAGCGCGGCGCCGCCGCCCGCCCGGCCCAGTGCGGCGGGCGGGGTGAGCGGGAGCGGGGCGAAACCGGTGTCGACGCAGAACACCCCGGTGCGGGCCGCCGTCAGGAAGCGCCGGTTCACCTCCTCGGGGCCGAGCGCGGCACGCCGGGCCAGATAGGCGTCGGCGGGGGCGTGCCGGTCGAGGCCGAGCAGGGGTGCGCAGTGGCGGCGCACGGCGATCCCGGCGGGGGTGTCGAAGGAGGAGACGCCGGGCCAGGACTCGCCCTCGGTGAGCAGCGACTCGAAGCCCGCCCGGTCCAGGGGGCCGGTGGTCACCCCGTGGCAGTGGTGGTCCACCAGTTCCAGCGCGGCCAGCTCCTCGTGGACCGGTCCGGCGCCCACCTCAGTACACCCACCGGTAGGCGGCGGCCACCTGAGCGTCGTCCAGCCCGTAGGTCGCGTCGATCTCGCCCTGCCGTACGGCGGTCACCGCGTCGGCGAGGACCGGCCCCAGCGCGGCCCGCAGCACCTCGTCCTCCCGGAACTCCGCGACCGCCTGCGCGAGCGAGGTGGGCAGCCGTCGGACGCCCTTGGCGGCGGCCTCCTCGGCGGTGAGGCGGGCCGGGTCGCCGGTGATCTCCTCGGGGAGCTCGGCCCGCGCGGCGAGCCCGTCCAGTCCGGCGGCGATGAGACAGCCGAGCAGCAGATAGGGGTTGGCGGCCAGGTCGACGGGTTTGACCTCCAGGTTCGCCTGCTCCGCCCGCCGCCCCGCGGTGCCCCGTACGACCCGCAGCGCCGCCTCGCGGGTCTCCAGGCCCCAGGCGGTGAACACCCCCGCCCACTGGGAGGGTTTGAGCCGCAGATAGCTGGCCGGGCTGGGCGCGGTCACCGCCGTCAGGGCGGGCAGCCGGGCGAGGACGCCCGCGGCGAAGGACTCGGCCTCGGCCGTCAGTGCGTGCCGCCCCTCGCCGCCGGAGTGCAGGTTGCGGCCGTCGCGCCAGGCGGACAGATGGACGTGCCCGCCGTTGCCGACGCCCTCCGCGGCGACGGCGGGGGAGAAGGAGACCCGCAGCCCGTGCCGGCGGGCCACCGCGCGGATCGTCTGCCGGACGAGGACGCTGCGGTCGGCCGCCGCCACCGGGTCCAGCGCGCCCACCGAGATCTCGAACTGGCCCGGCGCGTACTCCGGGTGGATCTGGTCGACGGTCACGCCCTGTGCCTCGCACGCCGTCAGCAGATCGGCGGTGTAGTCGCCCAGTTCGACCATGCGGGTCGCGCCGTACGCCGGTCCCGTGGTCGCCGGGACGAACTCCCCGGCGGGCGCGGAGTCCAGTCCCACGGCCCACTCGATCTCGACGGCGGCCCGGAAGCGCAGTCCGTGGTCGCGGGCGGCGTCGGCGACGATCCGGCGCAGGAACGTGCGCGAGCAGCCCGGATGCCGCTCGCCGTCCTGGGTGAGGCGGTCGACCGGCGCCCACGCCCACCCCGGCTGCGCGGCCAGCGCCACCAGCCGGTCCAGGTCCGGGAACAGCCTGAGATCGCCGTCGGGGGAGCCGAGGACGTCCGTGGTGACGATGTGGTCGTTCGCCAGGAAGGTGTCGAACACCGGCGACATCCCGACGCCCCATGCCACGGCCGACGCCAGCCCCGTCGCCGGGACCGCCTTCACCCGGCCGACGCCCGCGGTGTCGACGTACGACAGGACGATCCCGTGCACGCCCGCGCCGGACAGCTCCCCGCTCAGCGCCGAGGCCCGCTCCACGTCTGAGGGACGCCCGCCGGGGACGGGGTCGGCAAGGGTGGTCATACGTCCTCCGCGGGCTCGTCCGTCGGGCGGTACCGGCACGGGGGGAGTGCCGTGTGCTCAGGGTTTCACGGCCACCGCGCCGTACTGCGGCACCGCCGTCGCCGCCGCGTCGTCGGCACGCCAGCGCGCACAGGACACCAGGCCCGGCTCCAGCAGTTCCAGGCCGTCGAAGAACGCGGTGATCTCCGCTCCGGAGCGGGCGGTGATCGGCGGGGTGGCGTTCTCGTTCCAGAACTTCATCGCGGGGATCTGGCCCTCGCCGCCCACCTCCGCGTCGTGCGTGGGGTGGGTGAGCACCAGGTAGCTGCCGGCCGGGACCTGCGCCATGACCTTGCGGACGATGTCCCGGGCCGCCTCGTAGTCCAGCACGAAGTTCAGGATGCCCAGCATCATCACCGCGACCGGCCGGTCGAAGTCGAGCGTGCCGGAGGCCCGTTCGAGGATCGCCGTCGGGTCGTGGACGTCGGCGTCGATGTAGTCGGTGGCGCCCTCGGAGGTGCCCGTCAGCAGGGTGCGGGCGTGCGCCAGCACGATCGGGTCGTTGTCGACGTACACGATCTTCGAGTCCGGTGCGATCCGCTGCGCTATCTCGTGCGTGTTGTCGGCCGTCGGCAGCCCCGTGCCGACGTCCAGGAACTGCCGCACCCCGCGCTCCTCGGCGAGGAAGCGCACCGCCCGGCCCAGGAACCAGCGGTCCGCGCGGGCGATGTCCCGGATCAGCGGGAACATGCCCGCCACGTGCTCGCCGACCCGCTGGTCGACCTCGTAGTTGTCCTTGCCGCCGATCCAGTAGTTCCACACCCGCGCGTTGTGCGCCACGCTGGTGTCCAGCCGTGCACCGCCCACGTCACCGCTCCTTCGTACGACCGACCGTCCGGCTGTCCATTGTGCCGCCCATGATCATCGCTGTCCCGGGATTCGCGGGGTCCCCCGGTAGGGTGACAATCCGGTCACCCCCGTCGCGGCGCGCGCGCCCGCAGCACAGGAAGCAGGACATGCCCTACTCGCACGCCCCCCGGCCGCCCGCCCCCGAGCTCCCGGCCGGTCCCCTCGACATCCGGCTCGTCGTCACCGACATGGACGGCACGCTGCTCGACGACGACAAGCGCGTCCCGGACGGGCTGTGGGACACGCTGGCGCGGCTGCGGGAGCGCGGGGTGCTGTTCAGCCCGGCGAGCGGACGCCAGTACGCCACCCTGGCGGCGGAGTTCGCCGAGGTCGCCGACGGGATGGTGTTCATAGCCGAGAACGGCACCTATGTGGTGCGCGACGGGCGGGAACTCAGCTCCGATCCGCTGGAGCCGGCCGTGACCGCGCGGATCGTGCACACCGCGCGGGGCCTCGCGGCCGACGGGGTCGACCTGGGCGCCGTCGTCTGCGGGAAGCGGTCGGCGTACGTCGAGCGGGCCGACGAGGCCTTCCTGGCGGAGGTGCGCCGGTACTACCTGCGCTGCGAGCCGGTCGAGGACCTCACCGCCGTCGACGACGACGTCATCAAGGTCGCCCTGTTCGACTTCGGCGCCGCCGAGGAGACCACCGCCCCCGGGCTCGCCCCCCTCGCGGACACCCACCAGGTCGTCGTCTCCGGCGAGCACTGGGTGGACGTCATGAACCGCACCGCGAACAAGGGAGCCGCCCTGCGCAGCCTCCAGCGCGAGCTGGGCATCACCCCCGCGCAGACCATGGTGTTCGGCGACTACCTCAACGACCTGGAGATGCTGGACGCCGCCGACTGGTCCTTCGCCATGGCCAACGCCCATCCACGGGTCGTCGAGCGCGCCCGCCACCTCGCGCCCTCCAACAACGACAACGGGGTCCTGCGCACCATCACCCGCCTCCTGGACCTCTGAACCGCGGTCCGGCTCAGGAGCGCGGCCCGGCGTGGCCGTGCTGCCGGGCCCAGGCCGCGATCTCCACGCGGTTCAGGGCGCCCAGTTTCGGCTGGACGCCGGAGAGATGCGTCTTCACCGTCGACAGCGAGACGTACAGCCCGGCGGCGATCTCCGCGTTCGTCCGGCCCAGGGAGCCAGGCGGACGACGTCCAGCTCACGGTCGGTGAGCGGCTCGGCGGCGGCCGGGCGCGGGGCGGCCTTCCGGCGCGGGACGCCCTCCAGCATCAGCGGCAGCGCCACGTTCTCCTCCGCCGGCAGTTCGGGCAGCGACTGGCCGAACTGGAACACGAACCCGAAGCGGGAGCGGCGCAGCGCGCTGAGCCGGTTCTCCCGAGCGTGTCGATGCGCTCCCAGCCGGCGGCCGGGGCGCCCGCCGCCTCCCGCCGCCTGCCCCGCAGCAGCACCTGACCGCCGTCGGGGCGGACGATCCCGGCGTCGGCGGCCAGGACCGTGCTCATCGCGTGAACTTCCAGGTGACGCAGTGGGCGGACGCCTTCAGCACGGTGACGGGGATGTCGACCGCCCGCCCGCCGCTCTTCCTGCCGACGCAGGTGAGGGTGGCGCCGGCCACCGCCTGCAGACCGCGCGGACAGGTCACCGCGACGTCCGCCGACCCACGGCAGCGGGTGGTAGAGGCCTTCGGCGCGGCCGGCGACGATGTTCGCGGCCAGCGCCCTGTGACCGTCGACGAGGACGGTGGTGCGGGAGTCGAGTCCGGTCCTCGACTCGGTACCGGAGAGCAGACGGGTGCCGAGGCCGCCGACGGCCACCACGGCCGCGGCGCCTCCGATCGCGCCCACGGCGAACGTGCTGGACAGCATCGCGTACTCCTGGGGAGGGGGAGGGGGAGGGGGAGGAGCGGCTCCGGCCTCGCCGTCCGGGGCCGCCCCGCGCCTCGGCCGAACGGCCGGGATCGGGTGGGCCGGTTCCTCGACCGTTCGGCCGACCACCGCTTACCCTCCCGCTATGACCGATCCGGCCGTCGTCGCCCGGCTCACCCGGGACATCACCTCGGGTCTGCGCCAGGGGGACCTGGAGGACTTCTACCGGGACCTGCACCGCCACCCCGAACTCGCCTTCGCGGAGCACCGCACCGCGGCGCGGCTCGCCGGCCGGCTGCGGGCCGCCGGGTACGAGGTGACCGAGGGCGTCGCCCGCACCGGTGTGGTCGGGGTGCTCGCCCACGGGGAGGGGCCGGTGGTGTGGCTGCGCGGCGACATGGACGCGCTGCCGGTGCGGGAGGCGACCGGGCTGCCGTACGCCTCGGTCGTCGACGGGGTGATGCACGCCTGCGGCCACGACCTCCACATCACCTGGCTGGCCGCGGCGGCCGAGGCCCTCGCCGCCGCCCGCGACCTCTGGTCCGGCACCCTCGTCGTGGTCGGGCAGCCGGCCGAGGAGGCGGAGGGCGGGGCGGCCGCGATGGTCGCGGACGGCGTCCACGAGCGGTTCCCGCGCCCCGACGTGCTGTTCGGGCAGCACGCGGCGCCCGGGCTCGCGGGCTTCTACCCGCACACCCCCGGGCCGACCCTGGCGGCCTCGGACGACGTCGACGTCGTCGTGCACGGGGTCGGCGGCCACGGCTCACGGCCCGAGTCGACCGTCGACCCGGTGGTCACGGCCGCGTATGTGGTCACCCGGCTGCAGACGGTCGTCTCCCGGGAGGTCGCGGCGGGCGAGTCGGCGGTGGTGACGGTGGGCTCCTTCCACGCCGGGACGCAACCCAACATCATCCCGGCCGAGGCACGGCTCTCGCTGAACGTACGGACCCGTGACCACCGGGTGCGCGAGCGCGTCCTCACCGCGGTCCGCCGGATCGTCGAGGCGGAGTGCGCGGCCGCGGGCTGCCCGGTGCCGCCCGAGGTCACGGTCCTGCCCGGCTGCCCGACCACCGTCAACGACCCCGTCCTGGACGGCGAGATCGCCGCCGTGCACCGGCGACTCTTCGGCGAGCACACGGTGTTCGACTTCGGCGGGACGATGGGCAGCGAGGACTTCTCGCTCCTCGCGCCGCAGGGCGTGCCGTACGACTACTGGTACGTCACCTCCACCCCGGCCGCCGTCTGGGAGGCTGCGCCGGGTGAGGAGTTGACGGAGAAGTTCGCCAACGTGCCGGGAAACCACAGCCCGTTGTTCGCGCCGGATACCGCGGTGCTGGTGCCGGGGGTGCGCACGCTGGTGTCGGCGGCGCTGTCCCGGCTGGCGACGGCCGGGGGATGACCGGCTGACCGCGGGCCCCAGCGGGCGGGCCGCGTCCGCCGCGCCCGGTCGGGGCCCCGCCGGGGGGCGACGCCGACGGTGCCGTCGAGCGGCCGTCTAGGACCCGTCCAGGACCGCGTCCAGGAAGCCGGTCAGGTCGGCGAAGACCTCCGTCCGGTTCGTCTCGTGGAACACCTCGTGACGGGCGCCCGGGTAGATCCGCTCGGTCCGCGGGCCCCCGGCGAGCCGCTCGACGCCGATGCGGCTGCCGGGCAGCGGGACCAGCCGGTCGGCGTCGCCGTGCAGCCACAGCAGCGGCAGTGTGCCGGCCGGGCCGTCGGCGGCGACGGTCTCCAGGGTCCGTACGAAGGCCTCCAGCGTCGGCCGTTTCATCGGCCCGTGCCAGACCAGCGGATCCGCCGCGTACGCCGTCCCGACCGCCGGGTCACGGGAGAGGGCGGCGGGGCTGACGGGGACGTCGGGGATCTCCGCGTGCGCCAGCAGCCGTCCGGGCAGCTCCCAGGTGCCGATGACCGGCCCGGACAGGACGAGCGCGGCGAGAGGCGTGCCGTACCGCTGGGCGTAGCGGGCGGCGATCAGCCCGCCCATGGAGTGCCCGATCATCACCAGCGGCAGGTCCGGGTGGGCGGCCCGGGCGAGCTCCACGACGGCCCGCACGTCGGTGACCACGTCCTCGAAGTCCTCGATCCGCACCCGCTCGCCGTCCGACCTGCCGTGCCCCATGTGGTCGGGTGCGAACACGGCGGCGCCGTGCGCGGTCAGGACACCGGCGAGTTGCTCGTGGCGGCGGGCGTGCTCGCCGTAGCCGTGCGCGACGAGGGCCAGGTAGCGGGCTGACGGGTTCGGCCACACGTGCGCCGTGATCGCGCCGCGTGTGCCCGCGAGGACGTGCTCGGCCATGGCTCCTCCAACTGGATCGGGTGCCGCCACCCAGGGATCCTCTCAGGCCCCCGGCCGGTGCCCCCGCCATCTGGCGAGACGGTTCTTACGACGTCGGATACGTGCGCATAGCATCGGTCCCCGCATGAACACGATGAATCTGTGGCACGTCACCGGCTGGGAGTTCGCCGCCCTCGCCTTCGCGGCGCTGCTGGTCGGCTTCTCCAAGACGGCGGTCAGCGGCGCCAACACGGTCAGCCTGGCGATCTTCGCGGCGGTCCTGCCGGCCCGCGCGTCGACCGGTGTCCTGCTGCCGCTGCTGATCGCGGGGGACGTCCTGGCCGTCCTCACCTACCGGCGGCACGCCCACTGGCCCACCCTGTGGCGGCTGTTCCCGGCGGTCGCGGCCGGGGTGGTCCTCGGCACGGTGTTCCTGCTGTGGGCCGACGACCGGGTGGTGCGCACCTCGATCGGCGCGATCCTGCTGCTGATGGCGGCCGTCACCGTGTGGCGCCGCCGCACGGCCGAGACGCCCGTCGACCCGGACGCGGTGGTCACCCGGGCGGGCCGCGTCAAGGCCCGCTCCTACGGCGTCCTCGGCGGCTTCACCACGATGGTCGCCAACGCGGGCGGCCCGGTGATGTCGATGTACCTGCTCTCGGCGGGCTTCCGCAAACTCGGCTTCCTGGGCACCTCCGCCTTCTTCTTCCTCGTCGTCAACCTCTCGAAGGTGCCCTTCAGCGCCGGCCTCGGCCTGATCGACGGCCCCTCGCTGCTCCTGGACGCCGCGCTCGCCCTGTTCGTCGTCCCCGGCGCCCTGCTCGGCAGGTGGGCGGTCCACCGCATCGACCAGCGGCTGTTCGAGCGGCTGGTCATCGCGGCGACCGTGCTGGGCGGCCTGCAACTGCTGCGGCCGTAGGGGGTGTTCGCGCCCGCGGGCCGGCCGGGTCAGTCGCCCGGCCCGAGGATCATGCACGTGGTCGTGGCGTGGGCGATCAGCCGGCCCTCCTCGTCGACGACCCTGCCCTCGGCGGTGGCGGTGCGGCGGCCCGCGTGGACGACGGTGCCCTCGGCGGTCAGGGTCTGGCCGTCCGTGCGGGCGGGCCGGATGTAGTTCACCTTGAGCTCCAGCGTGGTGTAGCCGGTGCCGGCGGGCAGGGTGGTGTGGACCGCGCAGGCCAGGGCCGAGTCCAGCATGGTCGCGGCGATGCCGCCGTGCACGGTGCCGAGCGGGTTGGCGAAGTCGGGGCGGGTGTCGAGCGAGAGCACGACCCGCCCCTGCTCCACCTCGTCGAAGCGCATCCCGAGCAGCCGCCCGATGGACGGCCGGTCGCCGAGCCGTCCGTCCCGGACGAGACGCAGGAGTTCGAGGCCGGACAGGGCGGAGGGGTCGGTGGTGGTCACGCGGGGGTCCTTTCGAGGGCTTGCCGGTGTCGCCGTACGGCGGGGGTGCTCAGTCGCCGAGCGGGTTCTGCCGCTCGCGCAGGGGCGCCGCACGTGGACGTACAGGGGGACGTGAGGGGACTTGACGGTGCGGTGCGCAGGGCGTCGCCCGCCTTCGCCGCACTGGGCCACGGCGAGGCCGACGGCCGTGGTGCGTACGGCGTCCTCGTCGACCGCGTGGTCCACGAGGCCGGCGGCCGGCGCCTCATGGCCGCCGTGGCTGCGGGCCGTGACCATGGCCTCGTGCGCGGCCCGCGGGCTCAGCGGGGCACGCACGCGGGTGGACATGCCCGGCGAGAGGACGAGAACATCGCGCCCGCGGCGAAGGCGCGCCCCCGGGGCGCGGCCGGAGGGTGCCCGCGCAGGCGGGAGGGGAGGACGCCGTGCCGGGTCACCGCTCGCCCGGGTTGCGGCGCAGCAGGTAGGTGTCCATGATCCAGCCCTTGCGCTCGCGCGCCTCGGCCCGCGCCCGCTCGATCCGGGGGCCGGCCTCGGCCAGCGGGCCGGAGACCAGGATCTCGTCCGGCGTGCCGATGTAGGCGCCCCAGTAGATGTCGATGTCCTCCTCGGCGTACCGCCGGAAGGCCTGGTGGGCGTCCAGCATCACCACCACGTCGTCCACCCCCTCGGGGAACCCCTCGGCGAGCCGTCGTCCGGTGGTGATCTGCACCGGGCGCGCCACCCGGTTCAGACCGGTGCGGTGCCGGGCGACCAGCGCCGAGACGCTGCTGATGCCGGGCACCACGTCATGGTCGAAGGCCACCGTGCCCCGGGCCAGCACCTCCTCCAGGACGCCCAGGGTGCTGTCGTAGAGCGCGGGGTCGCCCCACACCAGGAACGCGCCGCTCTGGTCCTCGCCGAGCTCCTGCGTGATCAGCCGCTCGTAGATGTCCGCGCGGGCGCTGCGCCAGTCGCCGACGGCGGGGGAGTAGGCGGCCCCGCCGGCCCCGCGGTCCCGCTCCGGGTCGGGCGCCTCGACCACCCGGTAGCCGCCCTCGGGCAGATGGGCCTCGAGGATGTCCCGGCGCAGCCGCGTCAGGTCGCTCTTCACCTCGCCCTTGTCCAGGACGAAGAACACGTCCGTGGCCCGCAGGGCCCGCACGGCCTGGAGGGTGAGCTGGTCGGGGTCGCCCGCGCCGATACCGATGACATGAATCTTTCGCACGCGACCGAGTCTGCCGTACGCCACCGGCCGTGACGGGGCCGGGAGTCACCGCAACCGCGGCGCACACCGTCCCGCGTCCACGGCCGCCCCCGTCCGCTCCACCTCGTCCGCCAGCGCCCGTCCCCACCGGACGATCCCCGGGAGATCCATCCCGTGCGGCCGCGCCGCCCCCGTGCCGGCCGCCCACTCCTCCACGGCCCCGGCGCCGCGCCGCAGCAGCCGGGGACCGCCGGTGAGGTTGCCCCGGGCCGCGTGGGTCAGGCCGACCGCGAGCTGGGCGAGCCCGCGCCACAGGCCGCGTTCCGACTCCGGGCCGGTCTTCCAGGCGTCCTCGAAGACCTCGTGCGCGTGGAACGGCTTCCCCGCGTCCAGCAGCGCCTGCGCCTCGGTGACGGTCTGCCGGGGGCCGCGCACGACCCCCTCGGGCTGGCGCGCCACCCCTCGTGCCCCGTACGGCAGGGGCCGCCCGAGGCCGTCCCGGGGCCGCGCACTGCGCGCCCGCCCCGCGCCGTCCCGGTCCCGGGCCCCGCCGGTCGCGCCGTCCCTCGCGCCGCTCCGAGTGCTCTCCATGCCGTCCACGCGCTCCCTGCGGTCCGTACGGTCCATGCGCCCGATTGTCCCGCGCCCGGCTCCCTTTCGGTGTGGCGCCCGTCGTGGGGTAAAGTGCTGTTCGCGCGATCACGCGGAACTTTCGCGAGGGTCGCGCACCGGGACGTGGCGCAGCTTGGTAGCGCACTTGACTGGGGGTCAAGGGGTCGCAGGTTCAAATCCTGTCGTCCCGACTTGCTGGCACAGCAGGTCAGAGGCCGTATCGGAGCATCCGGTACGGCCTTTTCGCCGTCCCCGTCACGGACGCCGGGCACTGCTGACCGGGCGGTAACAAGGGGACTACGCTGGGCCCATGCCGTCCACCCGCCGCACCGCCCGACAGGCCGACCTGCTGGAACGACTCGTCGCGCTGCTGACGGCGGAAGGGTTCGCCGCCCTCACCCTCGACGACCTCGCCGAGCGGCTGCGCTGCTCGAAGACCACGCTCTACCAGCTCGCCAGCAGCAAGCAGGGGCTGGTGGTCGAGGCGGTCAAGCACTACTTCCGCGGTGCGACGGAGGCAGTGGAGAAGCGGGTGGCGCAGACCGTGGACCCCTCGGACCGGGTCCGGGTGTATCTCACCACCGTGGCCGAGCAGCTGCGCCCGCTCTCGCGCGCCTTCCTCGACGACGTGGCGGACTTCCCGCCCGCCCGCGAGGTGTACGAGGCCAATACGCGGATGGCCGCGGAGCGGGTGCGGCAGCTGATCGCCGAGGGGGTCTCCGGCGGTGCCTTCCGGGACGTGCACACCGCCTTCGTCGGCGAGGTCGCCGCCGCGACGATGCGCCAGATCCAGCAGGGCGAGCTCAAGACGCGCACCGGGCTGACCGACGCGGAGGCCTACGAACAGCTCGCCTCGCTGATCGTGCACGCCGTCTCCTCCTGACCGGGCCGGGCCACCGCTCCGGCCCACCCGCTGATCGATCCCCGTTCCGGGGTGCTTCGGCACGCCCGCGTGCCGTACTGTGAATGATACGTTCGTACGCACGCCAGTATCGTTTTCCGTACTACTCCGGGGAGGTCACCATGCCTGCCACGCGCGCCCTGCCGACCGACGAGGCCGTGGAGCTCATCCAGCTCACCCGCACCCTCGCCGCCAAGGAACTCGCTCCCCGGGTCGCCGACGCGGAGGCGGACGGGGCGTTCCCCCGGGACGCGTTCCGCACCCTCGGGCGCAGCGGCCTGCTCGGTCTGCCGTTCGCCGAGGAGGACGGCGGTGCGGGACAGCCGTACGAGGTCTACCTCCAGGTGCTGGAGGAGGTCGCCGCGGTCTGGTCGAGCGTCGCGGTGGGCATCTCGGTGCACGCCCTGTCCTGCTTCCCGCTCGCCCGTTTCGGCACCGCGGAGCAGCGGCGCCGGTGGCTGCCGGACATGCTCGGCGGGGAACTGCTCGGCGCGTACTGCCTGTCCGAGCCGCACGCCGGCTCCGACCCGGCGGCCATGCTGACCCGCGCCGTGCGCGACGGTGACACCTATGTGCTCAACGGCGCCAAGGCCTGGACCACCCACGGCGGACACGCCGACTTCTACACGGTCATGGCCCGCACCTCCGAGGACCGCAGCCGCGGCATCTCCTGCTTCCTCGTCCCCGCGGACGCCCCGGGCCTCAGCGCCGATCCGCCGGAGCGCAAGATGGGGCTGACCGGCTCGGCCACCGCCACCATGCGGCTGGACGACGTCCGGGTGCCGGCCGACCGGCTCATCGGGGAGGAGGGGCAGGGGCTGAGGATCGCGCTCGCCTCCCTCGACCACGGCCGCCTCGGCATCGCCGCCGTGGCCTGCGGTCTCGCCCAGGGCGCCCTCGACCACGCGGTGCGCTACGCCCGGGAGCGGGAGACCTTCGGCAAGCCGATCATCGAGCACCAGGGGCTGGCGTTCGTGCTGGCCGACATGGGCGCCGCGATCGAGTCGGCGCGGGCCACCACCCTGTCCGCCGCGCGGCTGAAGGACCTCGGTCTGCCCTTCACACGCGAGGCGTCGATCGCCAAACTCGTGGCCACGGACAACGCCATGAAGGTGACCACGGACGCCGTGCAGGTCCTCGGGGGATACGGATACACCCGCGACTTCCCCGTCGAGCGCTACATGCGCGAGGCCAAGGTCATGCAGATCTTCGAAGGAACCAACCAGATCCAGCGCATGATCATCTCCCGTGCGCTGGACCGTAACGACGGCGGTGTGCTCACCGCCCTCGGCAAGGAGTGATGATGCAGCTCGCCCACACCGCCGCCCTCGTCACCGGCGGTGCCTCCGGCCTCGGCGCGGCCACCGCGAAGGCCCTCGCCGAGCGCGGCGCGCAGGTGTTCGCCCTCGACCTCAAGGACGGCGTCGACCGGGCCCCCGAGGTCGACGGCGTCACCTACGTCCCCGCCGACGTCACCGATCCCGAGCAGGTCCGGGCCGCCGTCGCCGCGGCGGCGGGCGCGGGGGTCCCGCTGCGCACGGTCGTCAACTGCGCGGGCATCGGCCCGTCCGCGCGGATCCTCGGCCGGAAGGGCGTCCACGACCTCGCCCTGTACGCCAAGGTGATCCAGATCAATCTGATCGGCACCTTCAACGTCCTCGCGCTCGCCTCCGAGGCCGTCGCCGCCACCGAGGCCGACGAGCACGGCCAGCGCGGCGTGATCGTCAACACCGCGTCGATCGCCGCGTACGACGGCCAGATCGGCCAGGCCGCCTACTCCTCGTCGAAGGGTGGCGTCGTCGGACTGACCCTGCCCGCCGCGCGCGACCTGGCGCAGTACGGCATCCGGGTCTGCACCATCGCCCCGGGGATCGTGGAGACGCCGATGCTGGCCACGGTCTCCGAGGAGTACCGGGCGGGCCTCGCGGCCGGAGTGCCCTTCCCGCAGCGGCTGGCGCGGCCCGAGGAGTACGCGCAGCTCGCCCTGTCGATCATCGACCACGACTACCTCAACGGCGAGACCATCCGCATGGACGGTGCCCTGCGGATGGCCCCGAAGTAGCCTTCGAGCCGCTTCCTCAGCCCCTGACCAGCAGCTGGAAGTCGAACGCGTACCGGGACGCGCGGTAGATGTGCGTCCCGTACTCGACCGGCCGGCCGGTGTCGTCGTACGCCGTGCGCTGCATGGTCAGCAGGGCCGCGCCCGCCTCCTCGCCGAGCAGCCCGCCCTCCTCGGCGGTGGCCGCGCGGGCGCCGACGGTCTGCCGGGCGCTGTGCAGGGTGATGCCCGTCGCGCGCATCAGGTGGTAGAGGCCGGTCGCCTCCAGCCGCTCCGTGTCCAGGTCGAACAGGGCCGGGGGCAGGTAGTTGCGCAGATGGGCCACCGGTTCCCCGTGTGCCGAGCGCAGCCGTTCCAGCCGGGTGACCTCGGCGCCCTCCGCGATCCCGAGGGCCGCCGCCACGTCGGGGCCCGCGGGGACCCGTTCGTTGCACAGGACGTGCGTGGTGGGTCCCTGTCCGGCCGCCTCCAGGTCGTCGTAGAGGCTGCTGAGCTCCAGCGGCCGCTTGACCTGGCTGTGCACGACCTGGGTGCCGACGCCGCGGCGGCGCACCAGCAGCCCCTTGTCGACCAGCGACTGGATCGCCTGGCGGACCGTGGGGCGGGAGAGGCCGAGCCGGGTCGACAGGTCGATCTCGTTGCCCAGCAGGTTGCCGGGGGCGAGCGCGCCGTGCTCGATCGCCGACTCCAGCTGCTGGGCGAGCTGGTAGTAGAGCGGTACCGGGCTGGACCGGTCGAGCGCGAAGGGCAGCCCCTCCAGGGCCGAGGCGGCCACCGCGCGGGGACGTTCACCGGTCTTCGCCATCGAGGGCACCTCCTGTGTCGGCCGCGGGAGCGGATCGTCCGACGAACCTCCCCGAATCGTCCACACGTGCGAGGGGTACGCCTGTGTGCGAGGGGTGATGATCGGCTTCTATGGTGGTCGGGTGATCTGGCGTCCCCCAGGTGTAGGTCCCGATGGCCTCCGCTGTCAATGGTTTGTTCTTACATTCGGACCTGATCCTGAGATGATGTCTTAACAAAGTATTGACAGCGGGCCTGGGAGGGGATTTGATCCGGTCCCAGCAGTGCACGGGCCGAGTCCCTCAGTCGAACAGAAAACGAACCTTCGCGGACCCGGCCCCATGGCCCCACCCTGAGCAGTAACGGGCCCTGATCCCAGAGATCCCCCCACCCTTTCCCGGTCGTTCTCCCGTCGCACAGTGAGGTGCAGGAAAGATGGACAGCTCTTCGCCCCGTTCCCGCAGAATCGCCCCGGTCGTGGCCATGGCCGCGGCGGTGGCCCTGACCCTGGCGGGCTGCTCCAGCAGCTCCGGTGGAAAGAAGGCCGAGGAGAGCGCGGACGGCGCCTCGGCGGGCAAGGCGAGCACCCCGCAGATGACGGTGGCGCTGGTGACGCACCAGTCGCCCGGCGACACCTTCTGGGACATCGTCCGCAAGGGCGCCGAGGCCGCGGCGGCCAAGGACAACGTCAAGCTGATCTACTCGGCCGACCCGAACGCGGGCAACCAGTCCAACCTGGTCCAGAACGCCATCGACCAGAAGGTGGACGGGATCGCCGTCACCCTCGCCAAGCCCGACGCGCTCAAGGACGTCGTCGCCAAGGCGAAGGCCGCGAACATCCCCGTCGTCGGCCTCAACTCCGGTGTGAGCGAGTGGCAGAAGCTCGGTCTGATGGAGTTCTTCGGCCAGGACGAGACCGTCGCCGGTGAGGCGCTCGGCAAGCGGCTCAACGAGGAAGGCGCCAAGAAGGCCGTCTGTGTCATCCAGGAGCAGGGCAACATCGGCCTGACCCAGCGGTGCGACGGCGTGAAGAAGACCTTCTCGGGCACCACCGAGGTACTGAACGTCAACGGCACCGACATGCCGTCGGTGAAGTCGACGATCACCGCCAAGCTCACCCAGGACAAGTCCATCGACTACGTCGTCACGCTCGGCGCCCCCTTCGCCCTGACGGCCGTCCAGTCCGCCTCCGACGCCGGCTCCAAGGCGAAGATCGCCACCTTCGACCTCAACAAGGACCTCACCGGAGCCATCAGCAAGGGCACCATCCAGTTCGCCGTCGACCAGCAGCCCTACCTCCAGGGCTACCTGGCGATCGACTCGCTGTGGCTCTACAAGAACAACGGCAACTACATGGGCGGCGGCGAGGCTCCGGTGCTGACCGGTCCGGCCTTCGTCGACAAGACCAACGTCGACAAGGTCGCCGCGTTCGCCGCGAAGGGCACCCGGTGATCAGCATGACCCACCACGCCGAGCCGGCGGTGACCACACCGCCGGCCCCCGGCCCGAAGGAGACGGACGGCCGGACCGCCCGACGTCCCCTCGCCCTCCGGCTGCTGGCCCGCCCCGAGGTGGGTGTCTTCCTCGGTGCCGTCGCGGTCTACGTGTTCTTCCTCATCACGGCCCCGCCGGTGCGCGAGGCCGGCTCGATGGCCAACATCCTCTACCAGTCGTCCACCATCGGGATCATGGCGCTGCCCGTGGCCCTGCTGATGATCGGCGGAGAGTTCGACCTGTCCTCCGGTGTCGCCGTGATCACCTCGGCGCTCACCGCGAGCATGCTCAGCTACCAGCTCACCGCGAACGTGTGGGTCGGTGTGGTCGTCGCCCTCGCGGTCTCCCTCGGCATCGGCTTCCTCAACGGCTGGATGGTGGTGAAGACCGGACTGCCCAGCTTCCTCATCACCCTGGGCACCTTCCTGATCCTCCAGGGCGTCAACCTCGCGGTGACCAAGCTGGTCACCACCAACGTGGCCACCGACGACATCAGCGACATGGACGGCTTCGACCAGGCGAAGAAGATCTTCGCCTCCTCCTTCGACATCGGCGGTGTCGAAGTGAAGATCACGATCTTCTACTGGCTGGCCTTCGCCGCCCTCGCCACCTGGGTGCTGCTGCGCACCCGGTACGGCAACTGGATCTTCGCGGTCGGCGGCAACAAGGAGAGCGCGCGGGCGGTCGGCGTGCCCGTCACGTTCACCAAGATCTCGCTGTTCATGCTGGTCGGCTTCGGTGCCTGGTTCATCGGCATGCACCAGCTCTTCACCTTCAACACCGTGCAGTCCGGCGAGGGCGTCGGCCAGGAGCTGATCTACATCTCCGCGGCCGTCATCGGCGGCTGTCTGCTGACCGGCGGCGCCGGCTCGGCGATCGGCCCGGTCTTCGGCGCCTTCATGTTCGGCATGGTGCAGCAGGGCATCGTCTACGCGGGCTGGAACCCCGACTGGTTCAAGGCGTTCCTCGGCGTGATGCTGCTCGGCGCCGTCCTGATCAACTTGTGGGTCAGCCGTACGGCGACCCGGAGGTGACCCCCATGACATCCACCAACGGAACCGGCACCCACGGGGCGGTCGTCGCGGACACCGCCGACCGGGCGGACGGGGCGATCGTCGCACTGCGCAACGCCGGCAAGGCCTACGGCAACATCCGCGCCCTGCACGGCGTGGACCTGAAGGTGTACCCCGGCAAGGTGACCTGCGTCCTCGGCGACAACGGCGCCGGCAAGTCCACCCTCATCAAGATCATCTCGGGGCTGCACCAGCACACCGAGGGCGAGTTCCTCGTCGACGGCACCCCGGTGCGCTTCTCCACCCCGCGCGAGGCGCTCGACAAGGGCATCGCCACCGTCTACCAGGACCTCGCGACGGTCCCGCTGATGCCGGTGTGGCGCAACTTCTTCCTCGGCTCCGAGATGACCAAGGGCCCCTGGCCCGTGCGCCGTCTCGACATCGAGCGGATGAAGAAGACCGCCGACGCGGAACTGCGCAACATGGGGATCGTCCTCGACGACCTGGAACAGCCCATCGGCACGCTCTCCGGCGGCCAGCGCCAGTGCGTGGCGATCGCCCGCGCCGTCTACTTCGGCGCGCGGGTGCTGATCCTGGACGAGCCCACCGCCGCCCTCGGCGTCAAGCAGTCCGGTGTGGTGCTGAAGTACATCGCCGCCGCCCGCGACCGCGGCCTCGGCGTCATCTTCATCACCCACAACCCGCACCACGCCTACATGGTCGGCGACCACTTCAGCGTGCTGCGCCTCGGCACCCTGGAACTCTCCGCCGACCGCAGCGAGGTCAGCCTCGAGGAGCTGACCAACCACATGGCAGGCGGCGCCGAACTCGCGGCCCTCAAGCACGAGTTGTCCCAGGTCCGCGGTGTCGACGTGGAGGAGCTGCCGGAAGAGGCGGACCTCACCGCCCCGGTGGCGGGCGGCGGCGAGGGGACGTCCTGAGAGGACGGCTCCCCGCGGTTGCGCGAGGCGTGAGGAGCCCCGCCCCACGGACGTGACGGATGCGACGGATGCCCCGGTGGGTTCCCACCGGGGCATCGCCGTTCCCGGAACCGGCAGCGCCGCAAGGACGTTGGAGAAGAAGGAAGGTGTGCTGAGCCTTGTACGGGGAGAGTGAGATGCAGGAGGAACGGCGGGAAGGCACCGAGGAGGACCGGCGCAGGGTCCGGTTCGGGGCGCTGCCCGAGCGGGTGCGCCCGGAGGACACGGTGGAGGAGCGCCCGGCCGTCCCTCGGGACCCGGCGCGCGACGCCTACGACCCGGACGAGTGGATGGTCCGCTACTGCCTGTGAGGGCGGCCCCGGCAGGGGCCGCCCTCACAGGGGTGAGCGAGGTCAGGAGGCCCGCACCTCCGCGATCGTCACGGGGCGGTGCTCGTGCAGCGAGAGCGTGCAGGCCTCGGCGATCCAGCCCGCCTCCAGGGCGTCCTCGATCGTGCAGGGCGAGGGCCGGGTGCCGGCCACGACCTCGGTGAACGCGGTCAGTTCGGCGCGGTAGGCGGCCGTGAAGCGGTCCATGAAGAAGTCGTGCGGGGTGCCGGCCGGGAAGGTGACCCCGGGCTCCACCGAGCGCAGCGGCAGCTTGTCCTCCAGGCCCACGGCGATGGAGTCCGCGAAGCCGTGGATCTCCATACGGACGTCGTAACCACGGGCGTTGTGACGGGAGTTGGAGATCACGGCGATCGTGCCGTCGTCGAGGGTGAGCAGCGCGCCGGTGGTGTCGGCGTCGCCCGCCTCCTTGATGTAGTCGGCGCCCCGGTTGCCGCCCACCGCGTACACCTCGGTCACCTCGCGGCCCGTCACCCAGCGGATGATGTCGAAGTCGTGGACCGAACAGTCGCGGAAGATGCCCCCGGAGGCGGCGACGTACGCGGCCGGCGGCGGCGCCGGGTCCAGGGTGGTGGAGCGGACGGTGTGCAGCTTGCCCAGCTCACCCGACTGCACGGCGGCCCGCGCGGCGACGAACCCGGTGTCGAAGCGGCGGTTGTAGCCGATCTGGATCGGCACGTCCTTGCCCTGGACGGCCTCGAGGACCTCGACGCCCTCGGTCATGGTCTTCGCGACGGGCTTCTCGCAGAAGACGGGGATGCCCGCCTCGACACCGGCGAGGATCAGCGCGGGGTGGGCGTCGGTGGCGGCGGCGACGACGATGCCGTCCACCCCGGCCGCCAGCAGGGCCTCGGGCGAGTCCACGACCTCGGCGCCGAACCGCTCCGCGGCGGCCTTGGCCGCCTCGGCGAAGGGGTCGGTCACGACGAGCGACTCGACGGCGTCGAGTCCGGAGAGGGTCTCGGCGTGGAAGGCGCCGATGCGGCCGAGGCCGAGGATTCCGATGCGCATGGTGGTGCAGCTCCTTGAGGGGTCTTACGGAGGAGGGGGACGCAGGGACGAAGGGACGCGGGGACGAAGGAAGCGAGGTCTAGTCGAGGCCGCCGAGCACGTTCTGGTCCCAGTCGATCACCGAACCGGTGACCACGCCGGACCGCTCGGACAGCAGGAACACCACGAAGTCGGCGATCTCGTCCGGCTGGCCCAGCCTGCCCATCGGCAGCCGCGCGGCCGCCTCCTCGCGCCAGTCGTCCCCGGCGCCGTGGAAGGCCCGCTGGGTCGCGTCCTCGCCCTCGGTCGCCGTCCAGCCGATGTTCAGTCCGTTGATCCGGACGCGGTCGAAGCGGTGGGCGTGCGCCGCGTTGCGGGTCAGGCCGACCAGCCCGGCCTTGGCGGCGACGTACGGCGCGAGGAAGGCCTGCCCGCCGTGCGCCGAGGAGGTGATGATGTTGACGACCGTGCCGGGCGCCTCGCGGGCCACCATGTCCGCGACCGCCGCCTGCATGGCGAAGAACGGCGCCTTCAGGTTGATCGCGACGTGCTGGTCGAACAGCTCGGGCGTGGTGTCGAGGAGCGTGCCCCGGGCGGTCAGCCCGGCCGCGTTGACCAGGCAGTCGATCCGGCCGTAGGCGGCCACGGTACGGGTCACCGACGCCTTCGCCTGGTCGGCGTCCGCGAGGTCGGCCCGGAAGAAGAGCGCCCTGCCGCCCGCCCCGGTCAGCTCGGCCGCCAGGGCCTCACCGGGCTCCGGCCGCCGCCCGGTGACGGCGACCAGGGCGCCCTCGCGGGCCGCCGCGCGCGCGACGGCCGCGCCGACCCCCTGGCTGCCGCCGTTGACGAGAACGACCTTGTCGTCGAGAAGTCCCATGGAGCGCATGTCCTTTCAGTCGGCGCACCGCTCGGCGCCCGCCCGCGGTGCCCGCCGGACGGGGAGGACCGGATGCGCGACGGCCTCCGGGGTGCGGTGCGGCCCCGGGCGTGCGGCGCGGCCGGGGGGGAGGAAGACCGCGTCGCCCCCGCACGGACGTGAAGGACATCGTCGTCCCCTTCGATGACAATGGCGGCTCAGCACTGCCATTCTTGTCATGACAAACCCTTCGAACAACCAGCAGGCGGCCATCAAAAACCCCTCAGGCGGACCGTCGAGCGACTACGAGGAGCCTGCCGTGGGTCACCCCTTCCCCCTCCGTGAGATCGCACGTCAGGCGGGCCTGAGCGAGGCCACCGTCGACCGGGTCCTCAACGGCAGGGGAGGGGTGCGCGAGTCCACCGCCCAGGAGGTGCGGCGGGCCATCGCCGAACTGCACCGCCAGCGCACCCAGGTCCGGCTCGTCGGCCGGACCTTCATGGTGGACATCGTGATGCAGGCGCCCGAACGGTTCACCACCGCCGTACGGGCCGCCCTGGAGGCCGAACTGCCCTCGCTGCACCCGGCGGTCCTGCGCTCCCGCTTCCACTTCCGGGAGACCGGACCGGTCGCGGAGCAGATCGCCGTCCTGGACCGGATAGCGCGGCGCGGCTCGCAGGGCGTGATCCTCAAGGCGCCGGACGTCCCCGAGGTCACGGCCGCCGTGGGCCGGCTGGTCGCCGCCGGAATCCCGGTCGTCACGCTCGTCACCGACCTGCCCGCCAGCGCCCGGCTCGCCTATGTCGGCATCGACAACCGGGCCGCCGGCGCCACCGCCGCGTACCTCATGGGGCAGTGGCTCGGCGAGCGCCCCGGCAATGTCCTCACCAGCCTGTCCAGCGGGTTCTTCCGCAACGAGGAGGAGCGCGAGATGGGCTTCCGCGGGGTGATGCGGGCCCGGCACCCGGGCCGCGCCCTGGTGGAGATCACCGAGGGGCAGGGCCTGGACGCCACCCAGTACGACCTCGTCCGGGCCGCCCTGGCCCGCGACCCGGAGATCCGGGCGGTGTACTCGATCGGCGGCGGGAACTTCGCCACCCTCAGGGCCTTCGCCGACGCCCGCCGGGAGTGCGCCGTGTTCGTCGCGCACGACCTCGACCACGACAACACCCGGCTGCTGCGCGACCACCGGCTGTCCGCCGTCCTCCACCACGACCTGCGCCAGGACATGCGCGAGGCCTGCCACACGGTGATGCGCGCCCACGGGGCCCTGCCGCCCGCCGGACCGACCCTGCCGTCCGCGATCCAGGTGGTGACCCCGTACAACATGCCCCCGGCGGCGGGCGGCTGACCGGGGAGGGGCTCAGCCAGTCGCCGGGGCCGACGGTCAGGGTGCGGCCGCCCTCGATCCCGCTGGTCGGCGAGCCGCTGATCACGGCGGACGGTTCGTCGTGACTGGCAGGCGGGGCGGGGCCGGGTGATCGTGGAGCGCATGGCGGACGACACGGCGGACGCGGTCCGGCCCCACGGGCACGACGCCCACGAGACGATGCTCTTCGGCGGGGTCTACGGCGCCGTCCTCGCGAGTTCGATGGTGGCCGCGCTCACCCAGTACGGGTACGCCTCCCCGGCCAGGCGCCGCTACGACGCCCTGTGGCTGCTGGTCACCGCCGGGGCGTCCGCCCTCGCGCACGGCTACGCCCACTACATCGCCGAGCGCGCCCCGCACCGCCGCTGGGACGCGCTGCGTGCCCTGCGCGACGAATGGTCCCTGGTCGCGGCGGTCGTACCGACGGTGGTGGTGCTGGCGGGCGCGGGCTGGGGCTGGTGGCCGGCGAACGGGGTGGAGTACCCGGCCTTCGCCCTCAACATCGCCCTGCTGTTCGCCCTCGGTCTGGTCACCGCCCGCCGGGCACACCGCTCCTGGGCGGCCGCCCTGCTGGTCGGGATGCTGGACGCGCTGCTCGGGCTGGTCGTGGTCGTGGCCAACGCCGTCATCAAGTGACCGGTGCCCGGCACGTGCCCGGTGTCACGCCTCGTCGTCACCGCCCGCGCCGGGGACTTCGGCAGGGGCCGCTCCGGCGGCCGTCCCCGGCCCCTGGCCCGGCGGCCGGTTGCTCGGCGCGGGCAACGGCGACTTCAGCGGGACCGCGGCCCCGCGCGGCACGCGGCGGACGCCCGTCCCGGTCGGCCAGGAGCCCGCGGGCGCGCACCGACCGGCGCGCACCGGCACCCCGGGGACACCGTCAGGCCGTCCCCGCACCTCGTGTGCGGTGGCCGGCGTTCGGGGTGCGGAGCGCGTCGTACGGGGTCACGCTCGTTGTATGGGTGAGCGCTGGGAGGTCCGCCGCGGCGGACCGGCGGACGCCGCGCACCGGGTGCTGATGATCCCGGGCGGACTGTGCACGACCGAGTTCTGCGCGGACGTCATGGCCGAGCCCGCGGTGGCCGGCCTCGGGACGGTCGCGGTGACCCTGCCGGGCTTCGGCCGCACCGATCCGCCCGAGGACGTGTCCATGGAGCACTACGCCCGGCTGATGGCCGACTTCGCCGCCGAGGCCGGCTGCGAGGCGGTCGTGGGGCACAGCCTGGGCGCCAACGTGGCGCTGGAGATGGCCGCCCTCGGCCTGTTCCGGGGCCCGCTCGTGCTGCTCTCGCCGAGCTTCTCGCGCGGGGACGAGACGAAGTCCCTGGCGGTGCTGAACGCGGTGGGCCGGGTACCGGGTCTCGGCGCGATGGTCTGGGCCGGCATGCTCGGGCTGCTGCCCCGGGCGATGAAACGCGAACTGCCGCCGCTGCGCGCGGAGGCGCTCGCGGCGGTGATGGCCGACAACGACCCGGCGGCCTGCCGCCGGATCCTCCACGAGTACTACGTCTACCTCGGCCGCCACCCCTCCCTGGTGCAGCGGCTGTGCGGGGCCGGCGTGCCGTCCTGGGTGGTGCGGGGCGACCACGACGAGATCGGCCTGACCGACGAGGAGCGCGCCGGTCTCCAGGCCTGCCCGTACGTGCGGATGGTGACGGTCCCCGACGCGGGACACGCGGTCCTGGTGGAACAGCCGAAGGCCGTGGCCGAGGTCGTCCTGGAGGCGGTGAAGGCGGGGGTGCGCTGAGTCCCGGCCGGTTCCCCGGCCGGGACCCCGGCAGGGGTCGCCCCACCGGGAGCCGCCGAATAGGGGGACGGCGGCTCCCGGCGGGACCGCGGCGCCCGGGCCTCTCAGGAGGCGTCGGGCGCGGTGGCGCTGCGGAGGTGACGGGCCATCAGGGCGTAGGTGCTCCGGGCCTTCTCGTCGTCGCTCCCGTCGTAGCCGTGGTCGGCCCCGGCCACGTCGTGGTGCTCGACCAGGGCGCCGGCCGCGCGCAGCCGCTCGGCGTAGCGGACCCCCTCGGCGCGCAGCAGGTCGTACTCGGCCGTGACCACGAGCGCCGGGGCGATGCCCCGCAGATCGGCGGAGTCCCCGGGGTGCGCGGGGGAGACGAGCCGGTCCGCGCGCTCCTCGGGGTCGGGCACGTACGACGTGTCGAAGACGTCCGCCATCCAGGGCCGCAGCATCGGCCGGGCGACCGCCGCCTTCTTGTCCCGGCCGGCGGTCGCGAGGTCCAGCGGCGGATAGTGCAGCACCTGGAGGGCGATCGACGGCTCGCCCCGCTCCAGGGCCTGGCGGGCCACGGCCGCGGCGAGTCCGCCGCCCGCGCTCTGCCCGCCCACGGTGAGCCGCGCGCCGTCCCAGCCGTGCTCCGCGCCGTGCCCGGCCACCCAGCGCACGACCTCGTACGCCTGGGTGGTCGGCGCCGGGAACGGGTGCTGCGGCGCGACCACGTACTGCACGTTCACCACGACCACGCCCGCCTCGACGGCGAGGAACCGGCACAGCGCGTCGTCCATCATCGGCATCGACATGACATAGCCGCCGCCGTGGAAGTTGACGTGGACCGGTGGCCGGCCGGCGGTCCCGGCCGGCGGCAGGTACACCGTGACCGGCGCCGGGGCGACCGAGGTCGCCACCGTCATTTCGGTCGCGTCCCGCGGGTACTCGGGGAACCGGGCCCGCCAGGTGGCCATGGAACCGGGGCCGCCCGAGCGGCGGCTCGCCAGCCTGGTGAGGCCCTGCATCGTCTTCGCGGCGCGGGTCGCCACCGCCGGTCTGGCCAGGAGGGACATGCGGGTTCCGTTCGTCGGGCCGGTACCGTCAATCGCCAGGATTCCTGTTGATCCGATGGGCCTGAAGCTAGCACGGCGGAACCCGTCTGCCCAGTCGTCAGTCGCGGCGGGCGACGATCCGGTACGCGTTGGACACGCCCAGCCGGTGCGCCAGCGGCCGGACGGCGAACCGGTCGAGCAGCGTGGCCGCGATCAGCGCCGGGACCCCCGCGAGCAGCAGCGCGGCCCGCAGCGCCCGGCGCGGCGCGCCCGGCCGTGCGGGCAGCCAGGGCGCGTCCTCGCGCGGCGCCGTGTGGTCCAGCGCCAGCCAGACGGCGGCCAGCAGATCGACCGGGTCGTGCGGCTCGGCGTGCTGCTCCGCGACCACCGTGAAGCCCAGCCCGGTGAGCCGGTCCCGCAGATTGCCCACCGGCACCAGATGGAGGTGCTGCGGCTGCAGCCAGGGCAGCCACCAGCGGCCCAGCAGCCGGGCGTAGCGGCTCTCCGGGTCGGGGACCTCGATCAGCAGGTGCCCGCCCGGCCGCACCGCCTCCCGCACGGCCCGCAGCTCACGGTCGGGGTCGGTGCTGTGCTCCAGGTAGTGGAACATGCTCACCACGTCGTAACGGGCGGCCAGTTCGGGCGCCAGCTCCGGGAAGCTGCCGCGGTGGCCGTGCGCCACCCGGCCCTCCCTCTCGGCGAGTTCGACGCCGTCGGTGAAGTCCAGTCCGTCGAACACCGTGTCCGGCAGCACCTCGCGCGCCGCCGCGCAGAAGTGCCCGTGCCCGGTGCCCACGTCCAGCCAGGCCTTCGGCGCGGAGTCGTACGGCAGCATCGACTCCGCCCGGTTCCGGTACATCGCGGTCCGCGCCCCGAAGGTGTCCCCGAGCTTCTTCTCGCCGAGACCGTCGTAGAAGTCCCGGTAGTAGAACTCCAGTCCCTCCGCGCTGAGCCGGGGGTTCTGGAACACGTGCCCGCACCCCGCGCAGCGGTCCAGGACGAACCGGCCCGGCTTGTGCTGGAGCAGATCGGTGGTGCGCAGCCGGGTGGTGAGTTCCTCGCCGCCGCACCACGGGCAGCTGGTGCGGCGGGGCTCCAGGAACCGCTCCACACCGGCGGCGATGTCGGCCTGGTAGCCGGGCCGCAGCGCGGCGACGCGCTCGTCCGGCCGGGTCTCGTCGGTCATGCGGACTCCCTTGCCAGCTCGTCGAGGTGGTCCGCGGCGGCCGGTGCGCCGCCCGCGGCGCGGAACGCCGAACCGATCCGCTCGGCGGCCGCCCGGTGGGCCGGCCCGTGCAGTACGGCGTCCAGGGCGGCGCCCAGCCGCTCCGCCGTGACCCGGCCGAAGCGCACCCGCACCCCGGCACCGGCGTCCACGACCTGCCCGGCGACCACCGGCTGGTCGTCCCGGATGGGCGCGACGACCAGAGGGACGCCGTGCCACAGCGCCTCGCACACCGTGTTGTGCCCGGCGTGACACACCACCGCGTCCACCCCCCGCCGCAACAGGGCGAGTTGGGGCACGGACGGCACCACCAGCACGTCCTTGTCGTCCGTGGCGGCGCCGAGCGTGCCGCCCGGGTCGACGATCAAGGCCTGGACCCGGTCGGCCCGTTCACGCAGCGCGGTGCGGCACACGTCGAGGAATCGCCCGCCCACCTCGGTGTTGGCGGTGCCGAGACTCACCAGCACGGTGGCCCGGCCGGCATCGAGCCACTCCCAGGGGAACCCGGGCGTCTCGGGGCGCGCGGTGACCGAGGGGCCGACCCAGCGGACGCCCTCGGCCGGGCCCGCCAACTCCGGGGTGCTGAAGGCGAGCACGAGGTACGGGGAGAACCGCGGGTCGGTCACCCGCAGCGGATCGCCGATCGCGGCGCGCAGTGCGGCGAGCCGCCCGTCGACCCACTCCCGCACCTTGGGCAGTCCGGCCAGCGGGTCGGTGAACTCGGCCGAGGTCGTCGCCGAGGTCGCCCAGGGCAGACCCAGCCGCTCGGCGGTGAACGCCCCCGCGAACGCCTGCTGGTCGGCCACCACCACATCCGGCCGGAACTCCCGGACGGCCGCCCGCACGCCCGGCGCCATCGCCTCGGCCAGCGGCAGCAGGTACCACTCCCACAGGAACTTCAGCGCCTCGGGGCCCCGCAGCTCGGCGGGCCGCTCGCCCCGCCCGGTCCCGGCGCACGCCAGGACGAGCGCGTCGGCGCCCGCGAGCCGCGCCACCAGCTCCGGCTCCGGGCACACCCACGCCACCCGGTGTCCGCGCGCGACCAGCTCGGCGGCGACCCCCACCGTCGGGTTCACATGTCCGACCAGCGGCGGCACGACGAACAGGAACCGGCTCACCGGGCCGCCGCCCGCAGGGTCTGCTCCACCAGGGCCAGGACGTGCCCGCCCACCGTCCCCGACGCCTCCACGAGCACGGAGTGCTCGTGTCCCGGCACGATCACCGTCCGGCAGTCCGGCAGCGCCCGCTCCAGCCACGCCGCCTGCTCGGCGAGGTCGGAGTCGCCGCCGTACACCGCGAGCACCGGGCAGCGCACCGCCGCCAGCTCGTCGGCGCTCAGCACCCGGCTGGCGGGGATGTCCCGGCCGAGCGTCGTCTCGCGGGCCAGCCGGGCCGCGCCCCTGGCCAGCCGGGCCGTGTTGTGGCCCCGGTGGGCGCTGATCCAGGCGAGGGCGTCGGGCTCGTTGTGCGCGAGCTGGGTCATGACCCGGCGCAGGATGCCGTCCAGCTTCCGGGCCCAGGCGGCGGTGGCCGGTTCGGACTCGATCAGGGCCACGCAGGCCGCCCGCTCCGGATGCCGGGCCGCGTAGCCGAACGCGACCGTGCCGCCGTAGGAGTTGCCGACCAGATGCACCGGCCCGGACACCCCCAGCCGGTCGAGCAGCGCCGCCAGGTCGTCGATGTTGTCGTCCAGGGTGTAGCCCTCGGCCGGGCGCCCGCTGCGGCCGTGACCGCGCAGGTCGTACATGACGACGTCGAGGCCGGCCGCCGCGAACGCGGGGGCAACGGTGAAGTAGTAGCTGGCCAGGCTGTCGGTGAGCAGACCGTGCACCAGGACGACGGTGGCGTCGGCCGGGCGGCCCCCGCCGGGACCGAGCCGCTGGACGTGCAACCGGACGGCGCCGGTGTCGACCATCGCCATGGCTCAGCTCTCCCCCGCCGCCTTCAGGCTGGTCACCACGTACTCGACGAGCCGGCCCACGGTCAGCTCGATGATCTCGTCGAACTCCATCCCGGCCAGGAACTCGGCGAAGTTGACCCGGTCGCCGTACCGCTCCTGGAGCAGTCCCGCCAGGGTCACCAGGTCGATGCTCTCCAGCTCCAGGTCGCGGTTGAAGGTGGTCTGCATGCCGATCTCGACGTCGTCGAGGCCGTACTCGTCCTCCAGGAGCCGCGCGAGCATGCCGGTGAGGTCGGCGAGGACGTGCTCCTCGTCGGCGGTGACGGGGGTCATCGGTCGTACTCCTTCGGTGGGGACGGTTCCGCGGGCGCCGGGGCGGGGCCCGCGGTCCAGGCGACGACGTACTGCCGGGCGGGCAGGGTGGGCGGGTTGGCGACGGGCTCGCAGTGCACGGTGTAGGCGCGCTCCAGACGTCCCGAGACCGTCAGCCGCCGGCCGTCCGCGCTCGCGTCCCGCACGGTGAAGTCCCGTGGCCGGCCGCCGAATCCGGTGCCCTCCGCCTTGGCGACGGCTTCCTTCGCCGCCCAGAAGCGGGTGAACCAGAGCGCCTCGGGGTCCCCGGGGCCCGCGGGGTCCTCCGGGGCCGACGACAGCGCGCGCAGCAGCCGGAGTTCGTCCGGGCCCAGGGCCGCCGCGAGCGTCTCGGGGGTGCGCGCCGTGACCTCCTCGACGTCGATGCCGGGGCCCGGTCCGGGGGTGTGCGGGCGGACGATCGCCACGCCCGCCTCCGCGCAGTGCGCCAGGGAGACGTCCAGCGGGGGCAGGTCCCTGCCGTGCACCCCGGTGACAAACGGGCGGCCCGACGCGTCGTTCTCCACCCGGAGTTCGGCCGGGAAGACCGGGCCCTCGCCGCTGTCCCACAGCCACCGCCGTACGGCGTCCTTGACGGCGATCCGGCCGAGCAGCCACTGCCGGCGCCCGCGCGGCGGGTGCGCCGCGTACGCGTCACGCTCCCGGCCGCCGAGCGAGTTGCGCATGATCAGCTCGCGGGAGGCGAGGTCCGGCCAGCGCTCGTGCAGCAGCGTCCAGCCGCCCGGCCGCAACTCCGAGAGGGTGTTGCGCCCCGGGAAGCGCTCGACGGGACGGGTGCTGGGGTCGTTGTCGAACCGGCGGTCCTGCCAGCCGTACAGCTCGGCCCAGACCGTGCCGTCGACCGTGAGCTGGACGTCGGCCTCCAGGAAGGTGTCGGTGAGCGAGGTGATCCGGACGAGGCACGCGACCTCCGTGCCGGGCGCCGGGTGCGGCCCGTAGAAGCGCATCTCCCGCATGCCGACCGGGAACACCACGGTCCGCTCCGACCGCGTCGCCATGATCCAGTAGCCGAGGATCTGACCGACGTTGTCCAGCAGCGCGCCCGGCGCGGGCGGCGTGGTGATGACCCCGCGCACCTGCCGGTCGCCGATCGCGGTCAGCTCGCTCACGCCCTGGAACGCGGGGCCGTGGAACATCCAGCGTTCGTCGTAGAGCTGGGCCGCGGTGTGCTCGGGGACGCGTTCGGCGGGGCCGGCCGGCCACGGCACCGGGGGCGGCGACGGGTGGGAGGCGGCCAGTTCGACCGTGGCACGGGCGCGCGGACCGAACGAGACGGCCATGCGGTCGGGACCCTCCGGGACCGCCGTCACCGGTACGTCGACGGGCGGGGTGGCGGTGAGCCACTCCTCGAACCGCGCGCCGTGCACGGCCACCGGCACCGTGCCGGGTGCCGCCTCGGCCGCCGCGTCCATGAGGTGCCGCACGATCGTCGTGGCCGGCACCACCGGCCACCGGTCGGCCACGTCGGGCCAGCCGGGCCGCTGCGGGAAGAAGCAGTGGTCGAGGAGGTACGGCATGGTGTCGGGGGAGACCCGGACGGTGGTGCGGCGGGGGGCGAGCGCCCTGGGGGCGGAGCGCCGCGCCGAGGGGTCCAGCAGGGCCGCGGCCGTGTCCGCCGTCTCGCGCATGAGGGCGGTCAACTCGGCCGCCAGCGGCGAGTGCCGCGCGAGCGCGTCCAGCGGCGACGGGCCGCCGGTGCCGGTGCCGGTGCCGGTGCCGAGCCCGGCGCGGAGCCCGGCGAGTCGGTCCGGCGGGAGCGACACGAGGGCGCCGCCCAGGTCCAGCCGCACCGGGGACCGTCTCGGCGGTGTCCGCCGGGGACGGTGCGTCAGCGCGGGGGCCACGTCCGCCCCTGCCGTCCACACCGCCGTGGCCACCCGGCGCAGCTGCGCCAGGCCCGAGCAGTGGGGGGAGTTGGCGGCGACGACCAGGTGGTCCTGTCCGCCGAGGGTGTCGCCCACGAGGGAGCCGAGCTGACCGGGCCCCGCCTGGACGAACACCCGGTGTCCGGCCGCGTACAGGGCCTGCGCCAGCTGCCGGAAACGCACCGGCTCCAGCAGATGCCGTACGAACAACTCCCTTACGTCCGCCTCCCCTTCGGGAAAGGGGGCGGCGGTCGTCCCGGACCAGACGGGGGTGTGGGGTGCCTGGAGCCGGAACCGGCCGGCGGCCTCCTGGATCGGGCCGAGGTGGGGCGCCAGCATCGGCGTGTGGAAGCCCGACCGGAACGGCAGCACCTGGCTGAGCACCCCGCGGGAGCGGAACGCGCGGACGAAGTCCTCGACCGCGGCCTGGGGCCCGCACACCATGGACTGGCCGGGCGCGTTGTCATGGGAGAGGACGAGTCCCGCCCCGGCCCGGCCCTCCTCGCGCAGGGCCGCCAGCACCCGTTCGGCGGAGGCGCCGATCGCGCCGAAGGCCAGCCCGGGGACCGTCACCGTGTCGGGGTCGAAGCCCGCCATGAAGGCGTCGACCTCGTCCCCCGCGTACAGTCCGCCCGCCGCCATCGCCGTCCACTCGCCCACGCTGTGCCCGGCGACCGCGTCCGGCACGATCCCGGTGCGGCGCAGCGCGGTGTCGAGGAGCCGGCCCACGGCGACGACCCCGAAGCCGTGCCGGCCGACGTCCTGGGCGTCCCCGGCGGCCAGTTCGGGGGCGGGCAGGCCGAAGTGGGCGGCGATGTCGTCGACCCGGGGCGTGAAGTCGCCCTCCAGACCGGGAAAGAGGAACGCCAGCTTTCCCTCTCCGGCCCCCAGCAGCGGTCCCGGCCGGAACCAGACGTCGGTGCGGCCGTGCCAGGCGCGCCCCTTGCCGACGGCGCGACGGGCCAGCGCGAGCCGCTTGGCGGTGGGGTCCACGATCCCGACCCGGGCCGGGCCCGCGCCCGGCTGCGGGCGCGCGGCGTCGAGCCCGGCGGCCCGCAGGGTGACGTCGTCGGCGTCCAGCAGGGCGGCGAGCGCTGCCGGGGAGTCGGCGGCGAGCAGGAGGATCCGCTCGGGCTCGGCCACCTCGGCGCGCGAGGGGGCGGCGGGGGCGGTGGGGGAGACGGAGGAGGCGGAGGAAATGGACGACGTGGAGGCGGGGGAGGCGGGGGAGGCGGGGGAGGCGGCATGGACTGCGGTCGCGAGGGCCGGCATCGCCCCGGCTCCCCGCCGTGCCCCCGGCGCCTCCTCCAGCACCACGTGCGCGTTGATCCCGCCGAACCCGAACGCGTTGACGGCGGCCCGGCGGACCGGCTGCCGCGGGCCGGTCTCCCACTCCGCCGCCTTCTCCAGGGTGCGGAAGCGGGTGCGGGCCAGGCCCGGGTGCGGGTCGTCGCAGTGCAGGGTGGGCAGCAGGGTCGCGTGGTGGACGGCGAGGGCGGCCTTGACCAGTCCGGCGACACCGGCGGCGGGCATGGTGTGCCCGATCATCGACTTCACCGAGCCCACGACCGCGTCCCGTTCGCCGTCGTTCGGCCCGAACACCTCCGCCAGGGTGCTCAGTTCGGCGCCGTCACCGGCCGGCGTCGCGGTCCCGTGCGCCTCCAGCAGCCCGAGTGCGCCGGGCGCCGCGGGGTCGAGCCCGGCGGCCCGCCACGCCTGCCGTACGGCCGCGGCCTGGCCGCCGGGATCGGGGTTGACCAGCCCGGCCGCCCGGCCGTCGCTCGCCACCCCGGTGCCCCGGATCACGGCGTAGATCCGGTCGCCGTCCCGCTCGGCGTCGGCCAGCCGTTTCAGGACGACGACCCCGGTGCCCTCACCGATGAGGATGCCGTCGGCGTCCCGGTGGAACGGGCGGATCCGCTGGCTCGGGGACAGGGCGCGCAGTTGGGAGAACACACTCCACAACGTGATGTCGTGGCAGTGGTGGACGCCTCCCGCGAGCATCAGGTCACAGCGCCCCGAGGCCAGTTCGCCGACCGCCTGGTCCACGGCGACCAGCGAGGACGCGCAGGCGGCGTCCACCGTGTACGCCGGGCCGCGCAGATCGAGCCGGTTGGCGACCCGGGAGGCGGCGAGGTTGGGTACGAGACCGATCGCCGCCTCGGGGCTGTCCGGCCCCAGCCGCTCGGTGAACGCCTCCCGCACGCGGGCGAGTTGGCCGTCGGTGAGGTCGGGCAGCAGCTCGCCCAGCGTCCGCACCAGCTGTCCCGCCGTACGTACCCGTTGGTCGAGCCGGGCCAGGGCGGGGGTGAGGTAGCCGCCCCGGCCGAGGACGACGCCGACGCGCCCTCGGTCGGGGAGCCGGTCCGTGCCGCCCGCGTCGTCGAGGGCCGCGGCGGCCACGTGCAGGGCGATCAGCTGGTCGGGCTCGGTGCCGGCCACCGAATTCGGCATGATCCCGAACCGGGTGACCTCCACCTGCGCCAGCCCGTCCACGAACCCGCCCCTGCGGGCGTAGACCCGGTCGGCGAGGGCCGGTTCGGCGGCCGTGCCGGGCCGGTAGTAGTCGGCGTCCCAGCGCCCCTCGGGGACCTCGCCGATCGCGTCCACGCCGTCCCGCAGGTTCCGCCAGTAGGCGTCCAGATCGGCGGACCCGGGCAGCAGCACCGACATGCCGACGATGGCGACCGGCACGTGACGCGCCGCCGAGGGCGCGGGGGATGACGTCACCGGTCACCAGCCCGAAGCGGTGTGGACCACGGCCGTGACCGACGGGTCGCCCCACGCCAGCTCCCGCAGCAGCGCCGCGGTGCCCTCCTCGGGGTCGATGAGCCGGATGCCGCGCCGGGCGTACTCGCGGGCCAGGTCCGCCCCGACCATCCCGCCGTGACCGGGCGCGGGCGCCCAGGGGCCCCAGTGCACGGTCACCGCACGCCGTCCGGTGCGGGCGGCGAAGGCTGCGCCGAGGGTCTCCAGGGCGTCGTTGGCGGCGGCGTAGTCCACCTGCCCCCGGTTGCCGAGGACGGCCGAGATGCTCCCGAACAGCACCGTGAACGCGGGCGCGGACGGCAGGTCCTCCAGCGCCGTGAGCAGCGCGTCCCCGCCGGTCGCCTTCGTCGCGTAGACCCGCTGGAAGGACTCGGCGCTCTTCTCCTCGATCAGCCGGTCCTCGATGATCCCGGCCGCGTGCACCACGCCGTCGAGCCGGCCGTGCTCGGCGTGGATCTCCTTGACCGCCTGCACCACCGCCTCCGGCTCCCGGAAGTCGACCGAGCGGTAGCGCACCCGGGCGCCGAGCGCGCCGAGTTCGCCGAGCGTCGCGGTGATCTCCCGCTGGGCCAGCAGGAGTTCGGCGGTCCGGTTGATCTCCGCCGGCTTCAGTCCGCCGCGCGCGGCGAGCACGGACCGCAGTTCGGCCGTGGTGCGCGCGCCGGCCGTGTCGGGGGACTCGGGGCCGTCCGGCGCGGGCGTCCGGCCGAGGAGTTCCAGCCGGCAGCGGGCGGCGCCGGCGAGCGCGGCCGCGAACTGCGCGGTGATGCCCCGCGCCCCGCCCGTCAGCACCACCACCGAGTCCTGGTCCAGGCCCAGCGCGGCCGCCTCCGCGACCCCGTCCCCGGCCGGTCCCGCGCCGGTGCTGCCGAGCGCCCCCAGCGGCTCCTCCACCAGCTCGAAGCCGTACCGTCCGCCCTCCGTCCGCACCACCACCGGCGTCCGGTCGGCTGCCACCGCCTCCTCGACCACGGCCCGCGCGACCGCGTCCGGCGCGGCGTCGGCCAGGTCGACCAGCCGGGCGAGCGTCCCCGGGTACTCGCGCGCCACGGTGCGGAACAGGCCGCGCAGACCTGCCGAGCGGGCGTCGGGCGCCCCGCCGTCCAGGTGTCGTACGGCCAGCAGCCGGCCGGGACCGCGTCCGAGGGCCGCCTTGAGCACGCCGAACGCGTCGGGCAGTACGGGCACGTCGTCCCCGGGCCCGGCGAGCGCGCCGAGGTACAGCACCCCGTCCACCGGCCCGTCCGCCTCGGTCAGCGCGTGGTCCCGGGCGTGGACGACGACCTCGGCGCCGTGGGCCGCGAGGTGCGCGGCGGCCTCCGGGGCGTCGCCGAGGAGAACCCAGCGGGTACCGGCGAGGACGGCGGCCGGGTCGGCCGCGGCGGAGTCGAGCAGGACCGGCCGCAGCACATGCCGCCGGGGCGGCTCACCGGTGACCTCGTCGACAGGACCGGGCGCGCTCGCGGCGGCGGGCCGCGAGGTCCCCGGGTCGGCCGGCCGGGACGGCTCCACCGCCCCGGGACCGGACGTGTCCCGCGGCTCCGATCCCGTCCCCGCCGGGGCCGGACCGTCCAGCCGGGACCGGAGCCAGTCCGTCACCGCGGCGGCCGTCCGGGCCTTCGCCAGCTCCTCCAGTTCGGCGTCCTCCAGGGCGCTGAGGTCCGCGGAGCCCCCGCCGCCCAGGCGCTTGGCCAGCTCCCCGGCGATCTCGGCCCGTTTGATGGAGTCGATGCTGAGGTCCGCCTCCAGATCGAGGTCCGGTTCGATCATGTCGACGGGGTAGCCGGTGCGCTCGCTGATGATCTCCAGGACCACCTGCTGGACGTCTGTGTCACCGGCGGGAGTGCCACCGGCCGGAGTGTCACCGGCGGCAGGGTCACCGCCGGCCGCCGAAGCGGGATCCGGGACGGCGACGACGGCCGGGACCGCCGCGAGGGCCGCCACCGCCGGGAGCACCTCGGGCCGGGCCCCGGTCTGCGGCGCGAGCGGCGCCGGAAGCTGTGCCCCCGGTGTCGCCCCGAAGTAGGTGAGCAGCACGTCCCGCTGGGCCGCGATCATCTCCCGGCTGGTGCGCAGGAACTCGGAGATCAGCGCGTCCCGGTCGGAGGGGACGCCGTGCGGGGGGTTCGTCGTCACAGTCGGCACAGTCCTTTCGGCGGGGTCCGCGACGCGTCGGGCGGGCGCGAGTGCGCCGGGCAGCAGGGCGCCGGAGGCGGTGCGGACCAGGTGTCCGTCCACCGTCCAGCCGGGCCGCTTCGGAGCGGGGGCGTGGACGGCGTCGACGGCGTCCCGGCCGCGCAGCAGCTCTCCGGTGCGCACCGGCAGCCCCGCCACGGCGAGCCGCGCCAGCGCGTCCAGCCAGCCGGGCAGCCCGGCGCCGGGCCGGGGCTCGCAGGCCACCGTCCGGTGCGGCCGGTCACCGAGGATGCGCCCCACCAGCCGGGTCAGCACGGACCCCGGACCGGCCTCGACGAAGACCCGCGCGCCCGCCGCGTACATCGCCTCGATCTGCTCGGCGAAGGCGACGGGCGCCCCTATCTGCGCGGCGAGTTCGGCCCGTACGGCGTCCGGGCCGGCCGGGTAGGGGGCGGCCGTGCGGTTGGCCCACACCGGGAACTCGGGCGCGTGCACCGGCCGTTCGGCGAGCACCTCGGCGAAGCGGTCACCGGCCGCGGCGACGAGCGGGCTGTGGAAGGCGCAGGCGACCGGGATCCGTTTCGCCCCGAGGCCCGCCTCACGCAGCAGCCGTACGGCGTCCGTGACCGCGTCGGTCGGGCCCGAGATCACCGTCTGCTCGGGCGAGTTGCGATTGGCGAGGACGACCGCGTCCGCCGCGCCCGCCGCCCGCAGGGCCCGGGCGGTCTCCTCGGCGCCCGCCGAGACGGCGGCCATGGTGCCGGGTTCCGGACCGGCGCCGGCGGCGGCGTCCAGGATGGCCGCCGCCCGCTCGGCGCTCAGGTCCAGCAGGGTGTCGGGATCGAGGGCGCCGGCCGCGCACAGGGCGACCAGCTCGCCGTAGCTGTGCCCGGCGGCCATGTCCGGGCGCACCCCGGCCGCCGTGAGCACGGCGTGCGCGGCGAGCCCGGCCACCCCGAGGGCGGGCTGGGCGACCCGTGTGTCGGTCAGGGCGGCCCGCTGCCGCTCCCGTGCGGCCTCGTCGAAGGCCGCCGGAGGGTACAGCGCGTCCGCGTGGGCCCGGCCGAGCTCCAGGTAGGGGCGCAACGCGGGGAAGGCGACGAAGAGTTCGCCGAGCATACCGGGGTGCTGGCTGCCCTGGCCGGGGAAGAGGAAGGCGACCGCGCCGTCCTGCGGGTCGTGCGCGTGCAGCCCGTGCCGCGGGTCGTACGCGCCGCGCAGCGCCCGCCGGAGCTTGCCGACGAGGTCGTCGACGTCCGTCGCCACGACCGCGATCCGCACCGGATCGCCGCTCGCGTCCGCCCGTCGGGCCGCGCCGAGCGCCAGGTCGCGCAGCCGCCACGGCCGGCCTTCGGCCTCCGCGGCGCGCAGCAGGTCCCCGACCGCCCGGTGGGCCGCGGCCTCGTCCCGTCCCCGGAACAGGAACAGCTCGGCCGGCCAGGCGTCCAGGCCCCGCACCGGCGGCGCGCCGTCCGCGTAGGCGCTCAGCACCGCGTGGAAGTTGGTGCCGCCGAACCCGAACGCGCTCACCCCGGCGAGCCGTTCCGCGGCGGGCACCGCCCACGGCCGGGCCTCGGCGTGGAAGGCGAACGGGCTGCCGTCCCCCTCCCAGGCGGCGTTGGGCGCCTCGACGTGCAGGGTCGGTGGCCGGACGCCGGTGTACAGCGCAAGCAGCGCCTTGATCATCCCGGCCAGTCCGGCCGCGCACTTGGTGTGCCCGATCTGCGACTTCACCGAACCGAGCACACAGGCGCCGGCCGGTGCCCCGGCCTCGCCGAACACCTCGCCGAGGATGCGCAGTTCGGTGCGGTCGCCGACCACCGTTCCGGTGCCGTGGGCCTCGACGAGTCCGACGTCGGCCGGGGAGACGCCCGCGTTGCGGTACGCCCGCTCCAGTGCCGAGCGCTGGCCCTCCGGGCGGGGGGCGGTCAGCCCGAGGGAGCGGCCGTCGCTGGAGGCGCCGAGGCCCTTGATGACGCCGTAGATCCGGTCGCCGTCGCGTTCGGCGTCCGCGAGCCGTTTGAGGACGACACAGGCCACGCCCTCGCCGAGCGCGATGCCGTCCGCCGAGCCGTCGAAGGCGCGGGAGCGCCCGGTGGGGGACAGGGCGTGGACGGAGGAGAACAGGACGTAGTCGTTGATGCCGTTGTGCAGGTCCGCGCCGCCGCACAGCACCACGTCGGAGGTGCCGCCGACGAGTTCCTTGCACGCGACGTCCACCGCGGCGAGCGAGGACGCGCAGGCCGCGTCGACCGTGTAGTTGGCGCCGCCGAGGTCGAGCCGGTTGGCGATCCGCCCGGAGATGACGTTGGCGAGCATGCCGGGGAAGGAGTCCTCGGTGAGCCGGGGGAGCTGCTCCTCCAGTCCGGCCGGGACCTTGCCGTAGTAGGAGGGCAGCACGGCCCGCAGGGTGGCCGCGTTCGACAGGTCGCTGCCGGCCTCCGCGCCGAACACCACCGAGGTCCGCGCCCGGTCGAACTCCCGCCCCCCGTCGCCGTATCCGGCGTCCTCCAGGGCTCGCCGGGCGGCCTCCAGGGACAGCAGCTGCACCGGTTCGACGCTGCCGAGGGAGGCGGGCGGGATGCCGTAGCGCAGCGGGTCGAAGGGGATCGGCGGCAGGAAGCCGCCCCACTTCGACGGGGTGGACTCGCCGTGGTGGACGGCCGGGTCCCAGCGGTCGGCCGGGACCTCGCCGACCGCGTCGACGCCACCGACCACGTTGGCCCAGAAGGTGGGCAGATCGGGGGCCTGCGGGAACATGCACGCCATGCCGACAACCGCGATGTCCAGCGGCGCCGGCGGCTCGGGCTCCGTGAGCGCCTCCGAGGTCGCCCCCAACTCGGCCGCGCGCAGCGCGAGATGTTCGGCCGCGCCGGTCGTCACGGACGCGTGCAGTGCGGCGAGGGTGGTGGTGGCCGAGCGCAGCACGGCCACCTCCCCGGCCATGAACATCCCCTCGGCGTACTGGCGTCGCTCGTCGACCGGGGTGAGCGCGCCCTCGCCGTCGCGGGTCACGCCCTTGCTGGCCAGGCGCAGCCGGCCCACGTTGAGGCGCTCCAGCTCCTCCCAGACCTGCCGCTCGGGCACGCCCTCGGCGCGCAGCCGCGCCTCCTCGGCGCGGAAGTCGGCGGCGAACGGGCTCGGCACGCACCGGGTGGCGTGGCCCGGCGCCGACTCCAGGAGCGTGGTGCCCTCGGCGGCCAGGACCTGGCGCTGGAACAGCGGGCGGATCGCGCCGTGCGTCACGGCCTCCTCGGTGAAGAGGTAGGCCGTTCCCATCAGCATCCCGACGGCCGCCCCCCGCGCGGTCAGCGGGGCGGCCAGCGCGGCGACCATCGCCGCCGACCGCTCGTCGTGCACCCCGCCCGCGAAGAACACCTCCAGGTCCGAGCCGCCGGCCCCGGCCACATGGTCCTCCAGCACGGCGAGTTGGGCCTCCCAGAGCGGGAAGCTGCCGCGTGGTCCCACATGTCCGCCGCACTCCGAGCCCTCGAACACGAACCGGCGCGCCCCGGCCTGCAGGAACTGCCGCAGCAGCCCCGGCGACGGCACGTGCAGGAAGGTCCGGATGCCGTCCCGCTCCAGGGCCTGCGCCTGGGAGGGGCGTCCGCCCGCGATGATCGCGTGCGTCGGCCGCAGCTCCCGTACCGCCTCCAGCTGCGCCGCCCGCACCTCCTCCGGTGCGAAACCGAGCACCCCCACGCCCCAGGGCCGCCCCGCCACCGCGTCCCGGGTCGCCGCGAGCAGCTCCCGGGTCCGCGCCCCGTCCGCCAGGGCCAGCGCCAGGAACGGCAGCGCCCCCTCCGCGGCGACCGCCGCCGCGAAGGACGCCTCGTCGCTCACCCGGGTCATCGGCCCCTGCGCGAGCGGCAGCCGGGTGCCGAGCGCGGCGCTCATCGGCGACCCCGGCCCCAGCGCCCGTACGGCGGTGTCGTCGCGCACGGCGTCCAGCACCGCCTCGCGCAGGGCCCGTACCGTACGCCGCGCGTCGCCCCACCGGTCGGCGAAGCGGGCGGCCAGGAAGCCGTCCTGGCCCACCGGCAGCAGCTCGGTCCGCGGATCGCGGGCGCCGAGCAGCGCCGCCACCGCCTCGGGCCCGGCGTCCTCGGGGACCAGGGGGGCGTCGGGGCCGCGCCGGCGCAGGACGCGGTGCCCGGCCAGGACGACGGTCTCCGAGCCGTCCATCGCGCGCAGGGCGGCGGCCGCCGGTCCGGGGAGCGCGGAGTCGTCGAGCAGGGCGAGCTGGCTGTCCAGGACGACACCGGCCGCCCCGCCGGCCACCGCGGCGGCGGCCGTGCGCGGACCGATACCGCCGCACGCCCACACCGGCAGCTCCGGATCCCGGGCCGCGAGCAGCTGCTGGAGCAGGACGAAGGTGCCGAGCCCGCCGACCCGGCCGCCGCACTCGGAGCCCCGTGCGATCAGTCCGTACGCCCCCGCGCGCGCCGCCTCCGCGGCCCCGGCGTGATCGGTGACCTCCGCCAGCACGCGGTAGCGGCCCGCGACCTCCGCCACGGACCAGGGCGCGTCCGCGCCGAGCACCACGGTGTGCGGCCCGGCGTCTCCCGAGGGGAGGTCGGCGGGGGTGAGCCGGCAGCCCGGCCCGACCCTCACCCCGTAGGCGCCCGGTGAGGCGCGACGCAGTCGCGCCAGCGCCTCGCGCGCTCTTCGGTCCCCGGGCCCCAGGTCGAGCACGCCGAGGGCCGCCGGCCCGGCCGACGGCCAGGGCGAGCGGGGCGTCGGGCTCGCCGAACGGGGTGATGCCGATGATCATGTCCTCGGAACGCGCAGCGGACGCCATGATTCTCCGAATCAACGTGAAACCGCAGGGTGGGGGGTTCAGGACAGCAAAGGCGGTGCACCGCATTCGCGCGGGCACAGGTCACCGCGGAAGGCGGGATTCAAAACGCTTGCTCGAAACGCGTTGAAAGGTAGTGCCGTTATTACTCACCGGTCAACGATCGGACGATCGGCTGGTAACCAGCCGCAATGATTCGGTCAGTCGTCGGTGAACGGCCAGGGGGTAGGAAATCGGATGAATTCCTTTCGGGCCCGGCCCCGCCCCCTCTCCGCTCGTCATGTCGAGGCGTCGACAGCCGAAAGGAAAATGGGTTCCTTTGGAGCGCTTGTCCGGATCGGAATGCGCTTTTCCCGCCCCCGGCGGGCCGTGGATGACGGGCCGGGAAAATCTGTGTGTCGCGTGACGAGTGTCCGGGAAAGGTCGGGACGGGTCTTGACATGCGGGGATCCGCCGCCAAAACTGACATGACTGCGCAGTCAGGCTCCCCTCGGGAGGTCGTGGATCGGGCTGACTGCGCAGTCACACGGGAATGCGACAGAGCTCCCCGGTCTGCCGCAGGCCGGTCGGACCGGAGCGAGGGCAACTCCTCCGTCCGGGTCCGCGGGCCCGGTGCCCGGAGTGTTGGCATGCAGGGGGACACCGCCGGCCACCCAGAGTGCGCCTATGACGCGTACCCGTACGGCGGTGCTGTGCGCCGCCGCCCTCCTCGCCGCCACCCTCCCGACAGCGGTCGCGACCGCGGCGCCCGACCGCCCCCACCGCGCCTGCGTCACCACCGAGAACCCGCACGGCCGGGCGCGCGAGGTCCTCGCCGTCGTCCGCAAGGCCAGGAAGGACCTCGGTCTCAAGGCCGCCCTCGTCAAGGTCACCGTCGGCGGCCGCACCCTCTACACCGGCGCGGTCGGCGAGTCCATGACCGGAGTGCCGGCCACCCCCGCGATGCACTTCAGGACCGGCTCGGTCGCCATCGCCTTCATGGGTACGGTGCTCCTCCAGCTCGCCCAGGAGCACAAGGTCGGCCTCGACGACCCGGTCTCCCGCTGGCTCCCCGACCTGCCGCACGGCGACAGGATCACCCTGCGCATGCTCGGCGACTCCACCTCCGGCATCCACGACTACGTCCCCGACCCGGTCTTCCTGAAGAGGCTGTACGCCGACCCGTGGCGGCACTGGACCCCCAAGGAGGTCGTCGGCATCTCGCTGAGCCACCCCCTCTGGTACCGGCCCGGCACCAACTGGAGCTACTCGCACGCCAACTTCCAGCTCCTCGGCCGCGCCCTGGAGAAGATCACCGGCACCCCGCTGGACCGGCTGCTGCGCACCCGTGTGTACCGCCCGCTCGGGCTGCGCAACACCGCCGCCGCCGACACGGCCGTGATCCCGGAGCCCGTCCTGCACGCCTACGACGACGAGCGCGGCACCTACGAGGAGTCCACCTACTTCAACCCGTCCTGGACCACCGCCCCCGGCGCGGTCATCACCCAGGACATCTGCGACCTCGCCCGCTCGGGCAAGGGCGTCGGCGCGGGCGAACTGCTCTCCCGCAGCTCCTTCCGCACCCAGCTCGACCCGGGCACGGTCGGCCTCGGCCACCCCACGAGAACCTGCCCGGCCACCGTCTGTCTGCCCATGACCGAGGACTTCCACTTCGGCGTCGGCGTGGTCGTCAAGAACGGCTGGGTGGTGCAGAACCCGTCCTTCTTCGGCTACGCGGCCGTGATGGCGTACGAGCCGCACCAGCGGCTCACCATCGCCGTGTCCACGACGGTGGGCCCCGACGCGCCCGGCGGCAACACCGCCCAGACGGTCACCGAGCGGATCGCCGAACGGCTCGCCCCCCGGCACCCGCTGGCCGGCTGACCGGTCGCAGCCGGCCCGACGCCCGCACCCGTCCGCGTACGGTAAGGTTTACCTGCGCGTTCCCGCAGCTCACCGCCGCGGCAGCGCGACGGGACGTGGCGCAGCTTGGTAGCGCACTTGACTGGGGGTCAAGGGGTCGCAGGTTCAAATCCTGTCGTCCCGACAAGGAGTCCGCTCCGTCGTCGCAGAGCAGGGCCCGCATCCACACCGTGGATGCGGGCCCTGTCTCAGTAACGGGCCACGACCTCCGTGAGATAGCCCCGCAGCATCACCTTCGCCTCCTCCAGCAGGGCCGCGTCACCGTCCGGGACCCGGCGGAACGCCTCCTGGGCGAGCGCGTCGGCCGTGAGGACGGCGGCGTGGCAGGCGCGGGCCAGCGGCTCGTCGTCGCGTACGACGTCCAGCGCGAGCAGCACCCGGCGGATCCCGTCGGCCATCCGCCGCTTGTGCTCACGGTCCGCCGCCCGGGTCCGCTCGGTCAGCCCGCTGCCGAACCACAGCGCCCGGAAACCGTGCTCCGTCCGGTAGATCCCGGCGTACGCGTCGATCAGCACCCCGACCGGATCCTCCCACCGCTCCACGGCCGCGGCCCGGACCAGGTCGTCCATGACGCCCTCCAGCCGGGAGAACCACCCCGCCGCCAGGGCGTCGATGATCGCGCCGCGATCGGGCAGGTACTGGTACAGCGACCCCACGGAGACCTTCGCCTCGGCCGCCACCCGGGTCGTCGTCAGCGCCTCCACGCCCTCCTCGACCAGGATGCGCTCGGCGGCCCGCAGCAGCAGCGCCAGACGGGCCCTGCTGCGGGCCTGACGGGGGGTGCGGCGCAGAGGAGTGTCCAAGAACCGGCTCCGAACGTGAACGTGACTTTGTTTCATGTTTAGGCTACCTTCGCGCCCATGACCGCCTCAAGCTCGACGCCGGGCCAGAAGCGGACCGCCGTCGCGGACGTCTGCCGGCGCCTGGGGGCCGAGGGCCTCCTCATCGGCACGGCCGGGAACGTGAGCGTCCGCGTCGACGACCGGGTCGCCATCACCGCGACCGGAGCGGTCCTCGCCACGCTGACCCCGGACCAGGTGACCGTGGTCGACCTCGACGGCAAGCACATCGAGGGGACCTACGAGCCGACCTCGGAACTCGAACTGCACCTCGGCGTCTACCGCCGCCACGGCAGTGGGGCGGTCGTCCACACCCATGCGCCGCACGCCACCGCCGTGTCCTGTGTGCTCGACGAACTCCCTTGCATCCACTACCAGTTGCTCGCCCTCGGTGGCACGGTCCGGGTCGCCCCCTACGCCACCTTCGGCACCCCGGAACTCGCCGAGTCGGTGCTCACCGCCCTGGAGGGACGCAGCGCCGCCCTGATGGCCAACCACGGCGCGCTCACCCACGCCGTCACCCTCGACCAGGCCGTCGAACACGCCCTGCTCCTCGAATGGGCCTGCGGCGTCTACCAGCGCGCCGCCTCCATGGGCACCCCCCGCTTCCTGGACGAACAGCAGCAACTCGCGGTGATCGAGGCGGCCGTCGCCCGCAACTACGGAACCACCCGTCCCGTGCCACCCGCGCACGAGGAGAACAGGGGGAGCAGATGAAGGTCCTCACGATGGGCGTGCACGTCCTGGACGTCCTGGTCCGGCCGGTCGAGGAGATACCCGAGGGGCAGGGCGCGACCCTGGTCGAGGACATCCGGATGACCGCCGCGGGCACGGCCGGCGGCACCGCCCTCACCCTCGCCAAGCTCGGCGCCGAGGTGCTCAGCGCGGGCGCGATCGGCAGCGACCCGACCGGTGACATGCTGGTGCAGCTGCTGAACCGGGCCGGCATCGACACCGGGTTCCTCGTCCGCCGCACCGACACCGCGACCTCCGCCAGCGTCCTGCCCATCCGCCCCAACGGGGACCGGCCCTCGCTGCACCTGCTCGGCGCGAACATCACCTACGGCGTGGACGACGTGCCCTGGGACGCCCTCGCCGAGGCCACCCATCTGCACCTGGGCGGGCCCGAGTTGATCGGGGTGGACACCGCGGCGCGGATCCTGTCGTACGCGAAGGAACACGGGGTCGTCACCTCCGTCGACCTGCTCGCGCCGGGGGTGCTCGGCAGCTTCGAGCAGATCGAGGCGGCGCTGCCCTACGTCGACCACTTCCTGCCCAACGAGGACCAGGTCCTCGGCTTCACCGGCGAGGACGACCTGCTGACCGGCGCGCGGAAGCTGCTGGCCGCGGGGGTGGGCGTGGTCGCCGTGACGCGCGGCGGTGACGGGGCGCTGGTGGTGAGCGCGGACGGGGCGGAGCCGGTGCCGGCGTTCGTCGTCGACGTCGTCGACACCACCGGGTGCGGGGACGCGTTCTCCGCGGGGTACCTGAGGGGGATCGGGCTGGGGCGTACGCCGAGTGACGCGGCGGTGCTGGGCAGTGCGGCTGCCGCGCTGGTCGCGCAGGGGCTCGGCAGCGATCACGGTGACTTCGATCTGGCCGGTGCGGATGCGTTCGCCTCTTCCGCCAAGTCCCATGCGTGAGTGAGTGAGTGAGTGAGTGAGTGAGTGCGTGAGTGAGTGGGTGCGGCGCCCCTGGGACCGCTGAGGAACAGGGCCACCCGCCTCGACCATCCGCAGAAGCAGGGGTGGCGGGGCGTGCCGGGAGGCCTTGAAGTCCGCGTACATCGCCTCCCGGCTCGCCGTCCGTCGGGCGGCGGTCGCCCTCTTGGCACGTGCTCCGTGCCGGGGGTCGGGCGCGGCCGTCTCGGCCGGGGAGGTCCGCGTCGCGCTCCAGGCCGGCGGGGCCGGGTCCGGGGCCGGGGGGCGTTCGCTTCGTGCCGGGGCCGGGGGTCGGGCGCGGTCGTCTCCGCCGGGGAGGGCCGCGTCGCGCTCCACGCCGAAGGTGCCGCACGCCGGCGACAGGGTCCCGGACCGATCCGTCTCACCCGCCGTACTCACCTGGTGGACGCCCTCTTGACGTCCGCCAGGGGTGGATCGACACTCGATCAGGGAATCCTAGTGAACAGGTAGGGAAACATGGGGCGCCTGCATCCGGCCGCCGGCCGCACAAGCCGCACGACCTGGTCTTCGCCCCTCCTCACCTCCCGCCGTCACATCGACCTGCAGCGCGTCTGCAGCGCCATCAGCCTGCCGCGCTGAGCCGGGCCCCTCCCGCGCCGGACCGAGCGGCGGTGTCCGCCGACACCGCCCCGTCCCGCGTGTGAGGACGAGGGCCGTCTCCCTTTTCGCCGTCGCATCCGCCGCGCGCACGTCCGCCCGTGCGCCCGCCCCCGGGGAGAGTCATGTCCGTCACACCGCTGGCCGCCCACCCGTCCGCCCGCCCCGCTCCCGCCTTCCGGGGCAGGATCGGCCGGGACGCGCGCAGCGGGCACTACGCCGTGCCGCGCCGCTACCGGCTCCATCTGTCCACCGCCGACCCGGACGGACTGCGCATCGCCGTCACCCACGCCCTCCTCGGCCTCGACCGGGCCTGTCCGGTGACGTTCCTGCCCGCCGTCCCCGACTGTCCCGACGGCGGTCATGCGCAACTGCGCCCGCTCTACGAGGCCAGCGCCCACCGCTACACCGGCCCGGCCCTCGCGCCGGTGCTCAGTGACGACTGGTCGGGCCGGATCGTCTCCACCCACGGCCCCGACATCGCCCGCGACCTGGCCCGGAGGTTCGCCGGCGGCCGGGCCGTGCTGTACCCGTGCGGCTCGGAGTCGGAGATCGAGGCCGTGGAACGCATGTGCGCCCAGGGCATCGAGGAGGCGGCCCAGCGCGCCGGGGAAGCGGGCGCCGACCCGGCCGGGCGGGCCGCCGCGCTCGACGCGCTGCTCGCCACCCTCGGCGTCCTGGAACAAGGGCTCGGTGCCCAGCCATATCTGATCAGCGATCAGATCACCGCGGCGGACGTCGAGTTGTGGGTGGCGCTGGTCCGGCTGGACACCGTGCACCGGCACCACCTCGACGCCGACGCCGTGCGCCGCATCGCCGGACACCCCGCCCTGTGGGCCTACGCCCGCCGGCTGGCCGCCCGTCCGGCCTTCGGTGCGCACCTCGACCTGGACGGCATCGCCCGCCGCCACCACGCCCGTTGTCAGGGCCTGGAAGCCGCCGGAGCCGCTGTCCAGATCCTGGACTGGGCAGCCCACGCGGCGGAGGGCAACAGCCTTCCTTCGCAGGTCAACCGGCCCTGAGCCGGTCCATCCCTTGGACGGCCGTTGACATTCGACTGGTCAACTGCCTTACTTGGAAGCCGAATGGTCATGAGCGTCAGCGACAAGCCCTGGCTGGCTGACCGGCAACCCTCGCTCCGCGGTGGGGTGCCCCAGGTGACGACCGGACCGGATGACGTTTCGGTAAGCGCGAGGCCCTCGGGGCCGGACAGTGACGGTGACGAGATGTACGCAGCTCCCAGGACGGCCGCACGCCGTCCCCAGGGCTGCGTACAGCCGTACGCGAACCTGTCGAACCTGTTCGCCGCCAACCGCGCCGTCGATCTGCTCCGCGTGAACAGCGCACTGTGTACCGCACCGGGCCGTGCCCGCTGTCGGGGCTGAGCTTCCTCCCTCTCGCCCCTCGCCCCGACCCCGCGTTCCTGACGGACACCGCCGAAGCGGTGTGCCGCCCGCCGCCCCACCCCGGTTCCCCCGTACGCACCCGTGCGCCGCGCGCCGATCCCCGCCGGCTCGTCACTCCTGCGTCGGTCCGGGGTGCCCGACTCCCGCCGGAGCCCACCATGAGTGAACCCCCAGGCGCCGTGACCCTCGCCGAGGCACCCGCCGCCGACACCCCGTCAGAGAAGCTCACCGCCCAGCGCGTTCAGCCCCTGCGCCGCCCGGGACGCTGGATCGCCACCGCCGTGGTGCTGGTCCTGGTGGCCCAGTTCGTGCACGGCCTGGTGTCCAACCCGTTCTACCAGTGGGACCGGTTCGGCTACTGGTTCCTGCGGCCCGTGATCCTCGACGGGCTGCTCATCACCCTCGAAGTCACCGCCTACAGCGCGGTGCTGGGCCTGCTCGGCGGAGTCCTGCTCGCCCTCGCCAGGCTCTCGAGGTCCCCCGTGCTGCGGGCGGTCAGCTGGACCTACGTCTGGGCGCTGCGCTCCATCCCGCTGATCGTCGTCCTGCTGTTCCTGTACAACTTCAGCGCCCTGTACCGGACGCTCAGTGTGGGCGTCCCCTTCGGCCCCGCGTTCTTCACCTTCGACGAGTCCCGGCTCGCCACCGACATGGTGATCGCGGTCGTCGGTCTCAGCCTCAACGAGGCCGCCTACGCCGCCGAAGTGGTCCGCGGCGGCATCCTCTCCGTCGACCAGGGCCAGCACGAGGCGGCCGCCGCCCTCGGCCTGCCGAAGGTCTACCAGTTCCGCAGGATCGTCTTCCCGCAGGCCCTGCGCTCGATCGTGCCGAACTACGTCAATCAGCTCATCGGCCTGGTCAAGTCCACCTCGCTGGTGTTCTACGTCTCGCTGCTCGACCTGTTCGGCACCGCGCAGACCATGGGCGCCACCTATCCCGGCGACATCGTGTCGCTGCTGCTGGTCGTCACCGTCTGGTACCTGATCCTGACCAGCGTCGTCTCCGTCGTCCAGTTCTACGTCGAGCGGTACTACGCCCGCGGTGCCACCCGCTCCCTGCCGCCGACACCGCTGCAGAAGCTCCGCACCGGGCTCACCGGCCTGCGGGAGCGCATCCGCCGGGAGGCCGCCGTATGACCGCCGACACCATCGAGGCCCTGGCGGACGCAGAGGCCGCCACCGTCGAGGTGCACGACGTGCACAAGTGGTACGGCACCCACCGGGTGCTGGACGGCGTCAGCCTGACCGTCCGGCCCGGCGAGGTCACCGTGATCCTCGGCCCCTCCGGCTCCGGAAAGTCCACCCTGCTGCGGGTCATCAACCACCTGGAGAAGCCCGAGATCGGCCACGTGAGCATCAATGGCGAGCCGATCGGCGTGAAGCGGCAGGGCGGGAGGCTCAAGGAGCTGAGCGAGCGGGCCATCCTCACCCAGCGCGGGCGGATCGGCTTCGTCTTCCAGAACTTCAACCTCTTCCCGCACCTGACCGTGCTGGACAACGTGGCCGCCGCCCCGGTCGCCACCGGCCGGCTCGGCAAGTCCGCGGCCCAGGAGCTGGCCCGCGAACTGCTCGGCCGGGTCGGCCTCGGCGACAAGGCCGGCGCCTACCCCCGCCAGCTCTCCGGAGGCCAGCAGCAGCGCGTCGCGATCGCCCGCGCCCTCGCCCTGCGCCCCGGCGTCATCCTCTTCGACGAGCCGACCTCCGCCCTCGACCCCGAGCTGGTCGGCGAGGTCCTCGCCGTCATCAAGGACCTGGCGACCGGCGGCACCACCCTCGTCATCGTCACCCACGAGGTCGGCTTCGCCCGCGAGGTCGCCGACAAGGTCGTCTTCATCGACGGCGGCAAGATCGTCGAGCAGGGCCCGCCCCACGAGGTCCTCGACCAGCCGCGGCACGAGCGGACCCGGGACTTCCTCAGCAAGGTCCTCTGACCCGCCGCACCCTTCAGACCTCCCCCCACGCCACCCTGATCACCTCCAGCGACAAGGAACGGCCATGGCCACCCACTTCACCCGACGCAGCCTGATTCGCGGCATCACCGCGGCGACCGCGGTCGCCACCCTCGGCACCGGGCTCGCCGCCTGCGGTGGTGAGAGCGACGCCGCCACCACGGCCGGATCCGCCGCCTCCGGCAGCGTGACGATCGGCCGGGTCTCCAACGGCGCGGCGAAGGAGACCACCCTGAAGGTCTCCGAGGTCGAGTCGATCAGCGCCGAACTGCCGGCCGCGGTGAGGAAGAGCGGCAGGCTCACCATCGGGATCGGGGCCCTGCCCTCCGGATTCGCCCCGCTCGCCTACATCGGCGACGACCAGAAGACCCTCACCGGCGCCGAGCCCGACCTCGGCCGCCTGGTCGCCGCCGTCCTCGGACTGAAGCCCGAGACGAAGAACTTCACCTGGGAGAACCTCTTCGTCGGCATCGACAGCGGCAAGGTCGACGCCGCCTTCTCCAACGTCACCGACACCGAGGAGCGCAAGAAGAAGTACGAGTTCGCCTCCTACCGGCAGGACAACCTCGGCTGGGAGGTGAAGAAGTCCAGCAGCTGGAACTTCGACGGCGACTACGAGAACCTCGCCGGCCTCACCGTCTCCGTGGGCTCCGGCACCAACCAGGAGAAGATCCTCCTGGAGTGGAAGAAGAAGCTCGAGGCCGAGGGCAAGAAGCTCACGATCAAGTACTACCCGGACCGCAACGGCCTCTACCTCGCCCTCGGCAGCGGCAAGATCGACGCCTACTTCGGGCCCAACCCCGGCATCGCCTACAACGTCTCCCAGACCGCCGGCACCGCCAACGCCACCCGCAACGCGGGCACCTTCTCCGGCGCCGGTGAGACGCTCCAGGGCCTGATCGCGGCCACCGCGAAGAAGGACAGCGGTCTGGCCAAGCCGCTCGCCGACGCCATCAACCACCTGATCGAGAACGGGCAGTACGCCAAGTGGCTGGCCGCCTACAACCTCTCCAACGAGGCCGTCACCAAGTCGGAGATCAACCCGCCCGGCCTGCCGCTGGACAACTCCTGACGCATCGTCACGACATGTCGGCGACCCCACCGCACCAGCCTCGACGGGCGCACCACGGCGATCCGTGGCGCGCCCCCGGGAACACCCGGCGCGGTGGGGGCGTTGTGACGCGTGACGAGGTGTGGACGGCGTCGCGGGGCGCCCGACGGGGGAGGCGGCGGCCGTGACGCTCCTGTGCCAGGCCGTGCGCCTTCACTCCCGGCCCCACATCGACCTCCGTCGCGTGGCCGGCGCGCTCTGTTGCTCCTGACCGGTTCCCCTCCCGCCGCACCCTCGCACGGGTGACGTGCGCCCCCGTACGGACCTCCAGGAAGGCACCTCCGTGTCCTCGAACCCCGTCTCTCCCCTCCACCTCGCCGTCGCCCTCGACGGCACCGGCTGGCACCCCGCCTCCTGGCGCGAGCCGGTCGCCCGTCCCCAGGAGCTGTTCACCGCCGGCTACTGGGCCGACCTGGTCGCCGAGGCCGAGCGCGGCCTGCTCGACTTCGTCACCCTGGAGGACGGCCTCGGCCCCCAGTCCTCCCACCCCCTCGACCCGGACGACCGCACCGACCAGGTGCGCGGCCGCCTCGACGCCGTGCTCGTCGCCTCCCGCGTCGCCCCGCTCACCCGGCACATAGGCCTGGTGCCGACGGCGGTGACCACCCACACCGAGCCGTTCCACCTCTCCAAGGCGATCGCCACCCTGGACTACGTCAGCACCGGCCGCGCCGGACTGCGCGTCCAGATCACGGCCCGGCCCGGCGACGCCGGCCACTTCGGCCGCCGTACGGTCCCGCGCGTCGACGACTTCCACGGCCCGGTGGTGACGGAACTCTTCGACGAGGCCGCCGACTACGTGGAGGTGGTGCGCCGCCTCTGGGACAGCTGGGAGGACGACGCCGAGATCCGGGACGTGGCCACGGGCCGCTTCATCGACCGCGACAAGCTGCACTACATCGACTTCGAGGGCCGCCACTTCAGCGTCAAGGGCCCCTCGATCACCCCCCGCCCGCCGCAGGGCCAGCCCGTGGTCGCCGCGCTCGCCCACGCCACCGTCCCGTACCGGCTGGTCGCCCGCGCCGCCGACGTCGGCTTCGTCACCCCGCACGACAACGACCAGGCCCGCGCCGTCGTCGCCGAGATCCGTGCCGAGCAGCAGGCCGCCGGCCGCGCCGCCGAACCCCTGCACGTCTTCGGCGACCTCGTCGTCCTCCTCGACGACGACCCCGCCGAGGCCGCCGCCCGCCGCGACCGCCTCGACACCCTCGCCGGCGAGGCGTACACCAGCGACGCCCGGATCTTCACCGGCACCCCCGCCCAGCTCGCCGACCTCCTCCAGGAGCTGGCGCAGGCCGGGCTGACCGGATTCCGGCTGCGCCCCGCCGTCGTCGGCCACGACCTGCCCGCCATCACCCGCGGCCTGGTCCCCGAACTCCAGCGCCGCGGCGTCTTCCGCCAGGCCTACGAGGCCGACACCCTGCGCGGACTGCTCGGCCTGTCCCGCCCCGCCAACCGCTACGCCGCAGCCTGAGCCGGACGGAGAGCCGACCACCATGAGCAAGCCCCTGAAGCAGATCCATCTGGCCGCCCACTTCCCCGGCGTCAACAACACCACCGTGTGGAGCGACCCGAAGGCCGGCAGCCACATCGAGTTCAGCTCCTTCGCCCACTTCGCGCGCACCGCCGAACGCGCCAAGTTCGACTTCCTCTTCCTCGCCGAGGGCCTGCGCCTGCGCGAACAGGGCGGCACCATCTACGACCTGGACGTGGTCGGCCGCCCCGACACCTTCACCGTCCTCGCCGCGCTCGCCGCCGTCACCGACCGCCTCGGCCTGACCGGCACCATCAACTCCACCTTCAACGAGCCCTACGAGGTGGCCCGCCAGTTCGCCAGCCTCGACCACCTCTCCGCCGGCCGCGCCGCGTGGAACGTGGTCACCTCCTGGGACGCCTTCACGGGCGAGAACTTCCGGCGCGGCGGCTTCCTCCCGCAGGAGGAGCGCTACTCGCGTGCCAGGGAGTTCCTCGCCACGGCCACCGAACTCTTCGACTCCTGGCGGGGCGACGAGATCGTCGCCGACCGAGCCACCGGCACCTTCCTGAGCGACGCCAAGGCGGGCGCCTTCGTCCACGAGGGCCACCACTTCGACATCCACGGCCGCTTCAACGTCCCGCGCAGCCCCCAGGGCCGCCCGGTGATCTTCCAGGCCGGCGACTCCGACGAGGGCCGCGAGTTCGCCGCGTCGAGCGCCGACGCGATCTTCAGCCGGTACGCCCGGCTGGAGACCGGCCAGGCGTTCTACACCGACGTCAAGTCCCGGCTCGCCAAGTACGGCCGCCGCCCCGACGAGCTGCTGATCCTGCCGGCCGCCAGCTTCGTCCTAGGCGACACCGACGCCGAGGCCGAGGAGATCGCCAAGGACGTGCGCCGCCGCCAGGTCAGCGGTGCGACCGCCCTCAAGCACCTGGAGTTCGTCTGGAACCGGGACCTCTCCTCGTACGACCCCGAAGGCCCCCTCCCCGACGTCGACCCGGTGGTCGGCGACGAGCACATCTCCCGGGGCCGCGCCCAGGTCCGCATGTACCGGGACCCGCTGGCCGTCGCCCGCGAGTGGCGCGCGCTCGCCGAGGCCAACAACTGGTCCATCCGCGACCTGGTCATCGAGACCGGCAACCGGCAGAACTTCGTCGGGACGCCGGAGACCGTGGCCCGCACCATCGACGCGTACGTCCAGGCCGATGCCGGCGACGGTTTCATCCTCGTCCCGCACATCACCCCCAGCGGCCTCGACGAGTTCGCCGACAAGGTCGTCCCGCTGCTCCAGGAGAGGGGCGTCTTCCGCACCGAGTACGAGGGCACCACCCTGCGCGACCACCTCGGCCTGGACCGCCCGCGGTCGGTGGCGTAGGCCACGTCACGGGCCGCTGATCCGACCGCACGTGCGGCCGGGGCTCGTCTCCCTCCCCCGAAGGCGACGAGCCCCGGCCCTTCCCCCGGCGCCGGACAGTGGTCCTCCGCGGTCCCGTGCCGCTCACCAGCACATGACCGCCGTCTCTCCCGAACCCCAGCCGGAGTACAGGCGCACCCGCACGAAGTAGCGGCGGCCCTTGACGAGGCGGGCCCTGAGCGTGGCGTTGAGCGGGGTGCCGCCGTCGTCCCGGCCGGCGAGGAAGCGGGGTTCGCCGTCCCGTTCCTCGAAGACCACCACGATCGCGTCGCCCTCCCCGAAGGTGCCCACCGTGTAGGTGCGGGTCTCCCGCGGCTCCACGGTGAAGTCGGCCTGCTCACCGGGCCCGAGCGACAGCGCCACCGAGCGGAACGGCACCAGCGCGGGCGGCCGCGGCACGTCCGGCGGCGGGTACCAGCGCAGCACGAACTCCTTGTCCAGCGGGGAGAGCGCCCCCGGCGGACGGACCCCGCCCCGGAACTGCTCCGGCTCCAGGATCAGCCCCGCAGCGAAGGGGTACTCCATCACGGACTGCGGATCCCACACCGAGCCGTTGACCTCGGCCGGATCCAGCTTGCGCAGGACGTTGAAGAACGTGCGGTCCCGGCTCCAGTGGTTCGGCGGGCCCGCCAGGTCGGCGTAGACCGCCTCGTCGTCCCAGTGGATGCCCGCGAACGGGCTCTGGTGCTCGTGCTGCATGCCGAGCGCGTGCCCGATCTCGTGCAGGGCCGTCGCCCGCTCCCCGGGAGCGGTCAGATCCCAGCCGAAGTTCATGGTCCGCTCGTTGAGCCCCGCGGACAGCGCGTCCCGGCCCACCGCCGACCAGGACCCGTCCCCCTGCTGGAAGCCGATGCGCAGCTCCGCCTCCGAACGGTCGGCGACCTCGGCGAACGACACCCCGAGCCCCAGGCCGGCCCACTCGCCGAAGCAGTCGCGCACCACGTCCCGCTGGTCCTCGCCGCCGACCCACGACACCCGCCGGATGTCCCCCGAACCCGGCACCGGGATCACCGAGGCATCGCTCTCACCGGCGAAGAAGTGGTAGTGCAGGACCGTGCCGTTGACCCACATCCGGCGCGCGCTCATGAGCGCGCCCAGCCGCTCGGCGGCCAGCCCCGGCGCGAAGGCGGGGGCCGGCTGCGGCGCGAGCGAGCAGTAGCGGGCGGTCATGGGCCCCAGCCTGCCGTGACGGCCCGGCCGGACGCCTGAGTCGGGGGCTACTCAAGTCGCCCTGTATCAGGGCTGAGCAACCCGACTCCTGATGACGTGACGACGATCGAGACGCATGCCGGGGCCCTGCGCCTGCCGTTGCCGTTCACCGGCCGGCAGGAGGAACGGGAGCTGGTGCGCCGTGCGCTGGCGGCGGGCCGGCCGGGCCTCGTGCTCACCGGGCCGACGGGCTGCGGCCGCACCCGGCTGGCGGCCGAGGCGGTCCGCGCCAGCGACTGCGTCCGCGTGGCCGGCACCCCCGGGGCCCGGGGCACCGCCTTCGCCGCGTTCGCCCACCTGCTCCCCGAACGCGTCACCCTGCACCGGGCCGTCCGGCTCCTGTCCGACACCCGGCTGCTGCTGGTCGACGACGCCCACCTGCTGGACGACGCCTCCGCCGCGCTGCTGCACCAGCTCGCCGTCCTGGGCCGCACCCGGCTCCTGGTCGTCGTCACCGAGGGCGTGGGCGCCCCGGACGCCGTCACCCGGCTGTGGACCGGCGACCTGCTGCCCCGGCTGGTCCTGGAGCCCCTCCCCGCGGAGGACGTCGCCCAGTTGCTCACCGCCGACGCGGGCGGTCCCCTCGCCCCGCTCACCGTCGGCCGGCTGCACCGTCTGTGCCGGGGCGACCTGCGTCTGCTGCGCGACCTGCTGGCCGCCGTACGCGACGAGGGCCTGCTCACCGCGGTGCCCGGCACCGAGGAACAGGCCTGGCGCGGCCGGGTCCCGCTGACCCCCACCCTCCGCGAACGCGCCGCCCCCGTCCTCGCCCGTCCCTGCCCGCAGGAACGCGAGACCCTCGACCGGCTCGCCTTCGCCGAACCCCTGCCGCTGCCCGTGGACACGCTCGATCTGCGGGTCCTCGAACGTCTGGAGGCGGACGGCCTGATCGAGGTGGAGGGCCTGATCGAGGCGGACGGCCCGGCCGAGGGGGACGGCCTGATCGGGACGTTCGACGGCGAGCCCGCGACCGTACGCCTGGCCGACCCGCTGCACGGCCCCGTGCTGCGCGCCGCCGCCGGCCGGCTGCGCGCACGCCGGCTGGCCGCCGGCCGCCGGCCCCTGGACGAGGCCCTCGACGCGGAGGCGGCCGCCCTGGCCGACGGCATCGCCCGCGCCGACCTCCGCGCCGGGCGGGCCCCGGTGGGGGAGTGGCTGGTCGCCGAGGGCGAGACCGTCCCGCCCGGGTACGCGGCCGTCCGCGCCCGCCACGCCCGCCTGCGCGGCCGACCCCGCGAGGCGGCGGCCTGGGCGCGGGAGGGCCTCGCGGGCGCGGCGCGGGACGCGGCCTGCCTGCGCGAACTCGACCTGGCGGCAGCGGAGTCGGGCCGCGCGGAACTGGTCCGCGACGGCGACCCCTACACCGCCGTACGCCTCGGCACACCCGGCGAAGCCCTCGGTCTCCTGCCGCCCGGCAGTGTCTTCGCCCGGCACGCCCGGGCCCTCGCCGACGCCGACGGCCCCGCCCTGGACCGGGTCGCCGGTGACCTGGCGGAGCGCGGGTTCCTGCTGTTCGCGGCGGAGGCGCACGCCCAGGCGGTACGGGTCCACCGCGACCCCACGGCCGCGCGCACCGCCCGCACCCGCGCCGTCGCCCTGGCCCGCCGCTGCCCGGGCGCGCGCACCCCGGCGCTGTCCGGCCCGGCCCTCGGCGAACTCACCGCCCGGCAACGGCAGATCGTCACCCTCGCCGCCGCAGGTCTGAGCAACCGTCAGATCGCCGAGCGGCTCACCCTGTCCGTCCGCACGGTCGGCAACCACCTCTACGGCGCCTACACCCGCCTCGGCGCCGGCGACCGGGCGTCCCTGCCCTGCCTGCTGGAACAGCCCGCCTAGAAGGTGTTGCGAAGGTCCTCGCGGACGCGGCCGTTCACGCCGCCCCGAACGCCGTGAACGCCCACCCCGTCGCCTGGTGCAGCGCGTCCCCCGGCAGGGCGGCCCGGGCGTCGCGCAGCGCCTCGGCGAGAGACGCACCGTCGCTGAGCCCCTTGTGCAGCGCCAGCATCAGCGGCACCACCGCCGCGTCGTTCACCGGCGCACTGCTCGCCACCACTCCCGCCGTGCCGAGCGGCAGCAACGCGGTGACCAGACCGAGGAGTTCGTCGGCGCCGACCGAGGCGAGCCGGGCGGTGTCGCAGCTGGAGAGGATGATCCGGTACGGGCTGCGGGCGAGCCGCTCGAAGTCATGGACGATCAGCGGGCCGTCGGCCATCCGCAGCGCCGAGAACATCGGGCTGTCGGCACGGAAGGTGCCGTGCGCGGCGATGTGCGCCAGCGCGGCCCCGTCCAGCTCCCGCAGCACCCGGTTGCCGTGCGCGTCGGCCTGCTCCAGCACCGTGGCCCGGCCGTACCGCCCCGCCACCTCCGGTACCTCCGCGCCCCCGGTCGCCAGCCCCGGGCCGCGCACCAGGACCTGCCGGCCGCCCGGCGGCGGCTCGGTGTCCCGGGCCCGCAGCCAGGCGCTCGCCGACGGCGACACGCTCACCACCCGCTCGCGCAGCGAGGGCAGCAGCGCCCAGGGCACCCGGTGCAGCCGCGCCGGGGGCACCACCACCACCGGCCCCGTGCCCAGCAGCCGCGCCGCCCCGCCCAGCAGCAGTTCCTCCAGCCGACGCCCCGCCGCCTCGGCCACCGGCAGCCGTGCCTCCCCACCCGGGTGGGCCAGCCGGCGCAACGCCGCCTGCACGTACTCGGCCTCGCGCTCAGCCTCCGAGAGCAGCCCGCCGGTGAACCGCCGCACCCGCCCCCCGCCGCACAGCAGTACCTGCACCCGCCCGTCCAGCACGGCGAGTTCGACCAGCCGCCCGGCCCCGAGCCGGTCCAGGAGCCGGCCCGCGTCGAACCGGCCGCCGTACCCCGGCGCATGCCCGCGGATGTGCAGGGTCCGGGAGCGGATCTCCCGCTCCAGCCGCCGCTGCTCCCGCTCCAGGGCGGGCACCGGACGCCCGTCCATCCGGGCCTCCTCCGCACGCGCCGCGATCACCCGGAACGCGGTCAGCCCGCTCAGCAGCGCCGGATCGGCGGGCGGCCGGGTCGGCGGCGTGGACAGGGCCGTCGCCCGCCAGCGCTCGCTCCACTCCAGCAGCCGCCGGGGGCCGCCCCGCTCCAGGCTCACCTGCTGGGCCAGCGCGGCCAGTTCGGCCCCCTGCGCGGTGGCCCGGGCCCGCAGCTCCGAGGCGCCCAGCGTCGTACGGTGGTCGTCGAGGACGGCGAGTCCGCGCCGGCAGGCCTCCAGCACCCCCCGGTCCGACCCGGTGGCCCGGGCCCGCAGCGCCTGGGCCGCCCAGCCCGTCATCCGCGCCAGCGGCGGCCCGCTGCGCCGGCTGCGCGCGGCGACCTCCAGATAGCGTTCGGCGTCCGCCGACCAGTTGAGGCCGAGCGCGATCCGGCCCGCCAGCAGCCAGGCCTCCGGCGCCGCCGGCGCCCCGAAGGACGACAGCCGCTCCGCCACCCGGACCGTGTCGGCGACCAGCCGCCCCGAACCGCGCCCGGCCGCCACGCGGGCGTCGATCAGCACGAGCTGGGCGTGCGCCTCCCACCACGTGCGCCGCTGCCCGGCGAACAGCCGCACCGCCACCGCCGCCCGCGCGATCGCCGTACCCGGATCGCCCGCCAGCCGTGCGGCCCTGGCGGCGGCCAGCAGCAGTTCCGCCTTACGGGTCGACTGGCCGCCGATGCCGTCCAGGACCGCCGTGGCCGCGTCCGCCTCGGCCAGGGCCTCCGGCGCCAGCCCGGCCGCCATCAGCACCTCGCAGCGGCGGATGTTGAGCATGAAGGTGGGTGTGCCGAGCTTGGCGTACCGTTCCTCGGCCTCGTCGAGGAGCCGCAGCGCCGCGGGGACGTCCCCGGAGCGGAACGCGGCCAGACCCCGGCTCTCCACCGCGTCCGCCTTGTCGTGCTCCTGGCCGGTGGTGTCCCACAGCGCCTCGGCCGCCGTGAAGTCCGCCTCCGCCCGCTCCACCGCCCCGAGCGCGAGGTGCACGGTGGCCCGCAGGGTCAGCGCGCGCGCCGTCCAGATCACGTCGTCCGCCTGCCGCAGCACCGGGATCGCCCGCCGTACGTCCTCCAGCGCCTCCGGGTGGTGCCCGAGCACCCACCACGAGTAGGCCCGCCGGTACAGCACCCGCGCGCGGGTGTGGCCCGTCCCGCGCGTGATCCCGCGCTCGAAGGCCGTCAGGCCCTGCCGGGTGCGGCCGGCGTGCACCAGCGCCACCCCGAGCGTGGCCAGCACGTCCGCCTCGCGCTCCGCGGAGTCCGCGCGCGCCGCCAGGGCACGGGCGCGCCGCAGATGGTCCAGGGCGAGCCGCATGTCGCCCCAGTCCCGCTGCCAGATGCCGATCACCTGATGCGCGACCGAGGCACGCAACGGCGTCGGATCGGTGTCGAGCACCCCCCGCGCCCGCGACAACGCGTCGTTGGGGGCGGCGAACACCATCGGCAGCAGTTCGAGAACCGGGTCGTTTCCCGCTGTCACTCCACGGATGGTAGTGCTCCGCACGGCAGGCCACACCGGTCGGGAGCGGTATCGGCCGCACACAAGTACGCCACCCCGCCCCGCAACCGCACCACCGCCCACGCCGTCGCACCACCTGTATCAGCGGACCGGCCGGCGGATCACACTGACGACACACCGGCCAGGGGGAGGACACGGCATGGCACCACGGCGATTCCACGAACAGTTCGACCAGATCCAGCGCGCGCTGCCCGGCGTACCGCTCGCGATGGGACCCGACGACTCCGCCGAGTTCATCTACGAGAAGGGCGTCGTCCTCGCCCGCGACGGAGAGGAGGCCCAGGTCGTCGAGGACACCGTGCGCGCCCACTTCACCGCGACGGAGGGCCTGACCGCCGACGACGTCCGGCGCGCGGGACCGCGCACCAACCGGTCCGGCATCACCCGTATCCGGGTCGGCGACCCCGGCCGGGGCGACCGCACCGCCGACCACGCCGTCGCCGGCGCCGTGCGCGCCCTGCGCGAGGCGGAGGGCCGTACCGGACGCCGCCTGGTCAGCCGCAACCACGTCGTGTCGATCTCCGTCAACGCCTGCCCCGGCGACGAACCCGTGCCCGCCCCGGCCGCCGGTCTGCCCAACCCCGCCCCGGCCGACGGCGCTCACGACCCGGACTCCGCGGTCGGCGTCCTGGTGGTCGACACCGGCCTGATGCACGACTACCGCTCCTACCCGCCGCTCGCCCACACCGACGGCGACCTCCAGGTCCGCGAGAGGGACGAGGAGGGCGTCCTCCAGCAGTACGTCGGCCACGGCACGTTCATCGCCTCACTGGTCGCGGCCGTCGCGCCCAACACCGACGTCACCGTGCGCAACACGCTCGACGACTGCGGGGCCGTTCTGGAGGACGAGTTCGGCGAGAAGCTCTTCGACGCCGTGGAGCAGGGCGGCTGGCCGGACATCCTCAGCCTCTCCGCCGGCACCTCCAACGGACGGCCCGACGGACTCCTCGGCCTCGACGCCTTCCTGCGGGCCCTGCGCGCCCAGCGCACCCTCCTGGTCGCGGCCGCCGGCAACAACGCCAGCGCCACCCCCTTCTGGCCGGCCGCCTACGGCTCCCTGCCCGAGTACGCCGACGCCGTGCTGTCGGTCGGCGCGCTGCGCGCCGACGGCGAGTTCGGCGCCTGCTTCAGCAACCACGGCCCCTGGGTACGGGTCTACGCCCCCGGCGAGCGCCTCACCGGCGCCCTCACCGGCTTCGCCACCCCCGTCCCGTACGTCTACCAGCACTCCACCTACGACAGCTGCCGCTACGGCTTCGGGTACGCCTGCACCTGCCGCTCCCCGCGCCACACCGGCGTGCTGAGCGACGGTTCGGGCAAGCCGGACCAGGTGATGTTCGAGGGGTTCGCCTCCTGGAGCGGGACCTCTTTCGCCACCCCCCTGGTCGCCGGGCTCGTCGCCGCCCACATGACCGCGAACAAGGAGACCGATCCCCGTGCCGCCGCCCGACAACTGCTCGAGAACAACGCCGAGTTCGCCGAGGTGCGCGGGGCGCACGTCCCGGCGCTGCGCCCGGCCGGCTGGCGTCCGGCCCCGGTCGGCCCGTCCTGAGCGGGCCGGCGGGAACCGCGTGAGGTCCGAAGGAGCACCCGTCACGGCGTACGATGACAGGCCGTACACGAGGGGTGGGGCCGTGGACCGTACAGATGTCGGCGCGCTCGTCCGGTCGGCCGTCGACGGGGAAACGGCGGCCTGGAAGGCGCTCGTGGAAGGGCTGAGTCCGCTGGTGTGGTCGGTCGTGCGCGCCCACCGGCTCTCCGAGGCCGACGGGCACGAGGTCTACCAGACCGTGTGGTTCCGCTTCGCCCAGCACCTCGGCCGGATCCGGGAACCGGAGAAGGCGGGCTCGTGGCTCGCGAGCACCGCGCGCAACGAGTGCCTGAAGGTGCTCAAGAGCTCGAGACGGCTGACACCGACCGACGATCCCCAGCTGCTGGACCGCGCCAGCGACGAACCGACGCCCGAGCAGTCGGTCCTCGACTCGGAGGAGGCGGCCGCGCAGAGCGAGCGCGTCCGCTTCCTGTGGCAGGAGCTCGAAGCGCTCGGCGACCGCTGCCGGCAGCTGCTGCGGGTGCTGGTCTCCTCGCCGCCGCCCAGCTACCAGGAGGTGTCGAGCGCGCTCGGCATCGCCGTCGGCAGCATCGGGCCGATGCGCCAGCGATGTCTGCGCCGTCTGCGGGCCCGACTCGACGCACGGGGAGCACTGTGAACGGCATGAGCGACGACAGGTTCGGCGACCGGGCCGACGGCAGGGTGGACGACGGGCTGAACGACGGGTTCGAGGAGGGTTTCGAGGACGACGAGTTCGACCTCGGGAGCCTGGAGGAGGAGCTGCGTCAGACCGTGGCCATCCTCGATCCGGTCCCGGCGGAGCTGTGCCGGATCGCCGTCGAGGCCTACGCGCTGCACGACCTGGACGCCCGTGTCGCCGAGCTGACCTTCGACTCGCTGACCGACGCGATCCCCGTCAGGGGAGCCGGGGACGTACCGCGCATGCTGACCTTCCACAGCGGTGGGCTCACGGTCGACGTGGAGGTGTCCGAGGACGGCCTGCTGGGGCAGCTGCTGCCGCCGCAGTCCGCGTCGGTCGAGGTCCTGCACGGCCCGCGCGCGGGGGCCGCGCTCACCGCCGACGCCATGGGCCGGTTCGCCTGCCCCACCCCGCCCGCCGGCCCGTTCGCCCTGCGGCTGCGGACCGGCGGCGAGGTGGTCGTCACGGAGTGGATGCGGGCCTGACCGGGGACGGCCCTCAGGAGACGGCGTCCACCAGGGCCGCGAGGGCCGCGGCCAGCCGGGGCAGTCCCGCCCCGGCCGGCCCGCCCGGTTCGCCCATGTAGGTGTCCCGCCGGATCTCGACCATCAGCGCGGACACCGCGGGCTCGCGCCGGTAGTGCTCCAGGGGGACGTACGTCCCGGCGAACGGACTGTCCAGCCCGGTCCGCCCGATGCCCGCGAACGCGGCCCGCGCGGCGGCGAGCAGTTCCGGCGGGGTGTGGAAGGCGTCGGTGCCCAGACAGACCGGTGGACGCGGCCCCGCGCCGTGCAGCTCGTAGGGCAGCCGCTCGGTCGGATACGAGTGCACGTCGACGACGACCGCCCGCCCGACCGCCGCGAGCCGCTCCCGCACCGCCTCGGTCATGGCGTCGGCGTACGGCCGGAAGTAGCGCTCGACCAGCGGCCCGGGGTCGTGGCCCTCGCCCCGCAGCACCTCCCCGTGCGTGGTCCGCGTGTACACGGCGCCCATCCCCACGGCGCGCATCTCCTCGCGCTCGTCGGGGAACCGCTCCGGATCGACGACCAGCCGCGACAGCCGGTTGACGAACCGCCAGGGCGTCACCTCCGCCAGCCGGGCCGCCTCCTCGGCGATCGCGTCGGTGTGCGCGTCGGTGATGTGGTCCAGCTCCCGCTCCAGCGCCGCGTCGTCCAGCACGAGGGCCGCCCGCACCCCGGCCGGTATCTCCCGCGCCGCGTGCGGCACGTGCAGGATCACCGGCGAGGCGGCCGCTCCGGGGAGGAGGGCGAAGGAGGGGGCGGCAGGGGTCATCGGGCGGCTCCCGGGGCGTTGTCGGAGGCGTGGTGCATGATCGGTGGCACGGGCGCCGAGGCCCGCGCAGAGGCCATCACAACACGACGGGACGCGAGGGCGGGGACGGGCACGGCGGTGGGGAGGCTCATCGCCCCCCGGGCCTGGTGACCGCCGGACCGAGGATCTGCCGCACGAGCGCGGCGACCTGGTCCGTCTCGAGCAGGAAGCCGTCGTGGCCGTACGGCGAGCCGATCACCCGGAGCCGGTCGGCGGACGGGATCAGGGTCGCCAGCTCGGCCTGCTGGGCGAGCGGATAGAGCCGGTCGGAGTCCACCCCGGCCACCAGGGTGGGCGCGCCCACCCGGCGCAGGGCCGCCCGCGCACCGCCCCGGCCCCGGCCGACGTCGTGCGCGTTCATCGCCTCGGACAGCACCACATAGCTGGCCGCGTCGAACCGCCGTACCAGCTTGGCCGCGTGGTGGTCGAGATAGGAGCCCACCTGGTAGCGCCCGCCCCGCAAGGGGTCCTCGCTCCCCTGGGGCGCACGGCCGAAGCGGGTCCGCAGCTCCGGCTCGCTGCGGTAGGTGACATGGGCGAGCCGGCGGGCGAGACCGAGCCCGGCGTGGGGGCCGCGGCCGGTGTCGTGGTAGTCGCCGCCCTGCCAGTGCGGGTCGGCGCGCACGGCCCCGGTCTGGATCTGCGCCCAGGCGATCTGCTCCGCGCTCGCCGCCGCCGTGGTCGCGAGCAGCAGCAGGGCGCCGACGCGTTCCGGGCGGGACACGGCCCACTCCACCGCCCGCATCCCGCCCATCGAGCCGCCGACGACCAGCGCCCAGCGTGCCACCCCGAGGGCGTCCGCGAGGTGCGCCTCGGCGGCGACCTGGTCGCGCTGGGTCAGGAAGGGGAAGGCCCCGCCCCAGCTGCGGCGCCCGTCGGGCCGGGCCGAGGCCGGGCCCGTACTGCCCTGACAGCCGCCGAGCACATTGGGCGCGACCACGAACCACCGGTCGGTGTCCAGCGGCCGCCCCGGACCGACCAGGGCGTCCCACCAGCCGGCCGTCGGATGCCCCGGTCCGGCCGCCCCGGCGACATGGCTGTCCCCGGTGAGCGCGTGCAGGACCAGGACGGCGTTGGAGGCGTCGGGGGCGAGGCGGCCCCAGGTCTCGAACGCCAGCCGGACGCCCGGCAGTTCACCGCCCGCCTCCAGGGCGAGGGGCCGCTCGGCCCGGTACCAGCGCCGCCGCCCCGGCGGGTCCCCCTCCCGCCAGGCCCCGGTGGCCGGCGGCAGGGAGACCTCCTTCGGCAGCGTCACCTAGGCGCCCTTGGCCGCGCGGAAACCGGCCTCCAGGTCGGCCTTGAGATCGGCGAGGTTCTCGATGCCGACCGACAGCCGCACCAGGCCCGGGGAGGTCCCGGTCGCCGCCAGTTGCTCCTCGTCGAGCTGGCTGTGGGTCGTGGACGCCGGGTGGATGATCAGGCTGCGCACATCGCCGATGTTCGCGAGATGGCTGAACAGCTCCACCGCGTCCACGAACCGCCGGCCCGCCTCGATGCCGTCCCGCAGCTCGAAGGAGACGATCGCGCCCGCGCCCTGCGGCAGGTACCTCCGGCCCGCTTCGTACCACGGGCTGGACGTGAGGCCCGCGTAGTGGACGACGGCGACATCGTCGCGCTGCTCCAGCCACTGGGCGAGCGCCAGCGCGTTCGCCGAGTGCCGCTCGATGCGCAGGCTCAGCGTCTCCACGCCCTGCAGCAGCAGGAACGCCGAGTGCGGCGAGAGCGCCGGACCGAGGTCGCGCAGCAGCTGCACCCGCAGCTTGATCGCGTACGCGCCCGGGCCGAGCGCCGGCCAGTAGCGCAGCCCGTGGTAGCTGGGGTCGGGCTCGCTGAAGTCGGGGAAGCGCTCCGGGTGGGCGCCGAAGTCGAAGGTGCCGCCGTCCACCACCACACCGGCGATCGTGGTGCCGTGTCCGCCGAGGAACTTGGTCGCCGAGTGCACGACGACGTCCGCGCCGTGCTCGATCGGCCGCACCAGGTACGGCGTCGGCACGGTGTTGTCCACGATGAGCGGGACGCCCGCCGCGTGCGCCACGTCCGCGACCGCGCGGATGTCGAGGACGTTGCCGCGCGGATTGCCGAGCGACTCCGCGAACAGCGCCTTGGTGTTCGGCCGGATCGCCGCCCGCCAGGCCTCCGCGTCGTCCGGGTCGTCCACGAACGACACCTCGATGCCGTACCTCGGCAGGGTGTGCCGCAGCAGGTTGTACGTGCCGCCGTACAGGGACGTGCTGGACACGATGTGGTCGCCCGCGCTCGCCACCGTCAGGATCGCGAGGGTCTCCGCCGCCTGCCCGGACGCCAGCGCGACGGCGGCCACGCCGCCCTCCAGCGCCGCGATCCGCTGTTCGAGGACGTCCTGGGTGGGGTTGTGGATCCGTGTGTAGATGTTGCCCGGCTCGGCGAGGGCGAACAGGTCGGCGGCGTGCTGGGTGTCCCGGAACACGAAGGACGTGGTCTGGTAGATCGGGGTGGCGCGGGCGCCGGTGACGGGGTCGGGGGCGGCGCCGGCGTGGATCTGCCGGGTCTCGAACGACCATGCCGAGGTGTCGGGCTGCGTGCTCATGGTGCTCCTCGTGCTCTGCGTGCGGGGTGAGAGCGGGGGACGTGCGAGGAGGAAAGCACGGCCGGACGGGTCCGAACCGATCTGCAAAAAACCTGACATCCGACTGACACAGTCGGCACGGTCGCTGCAAAAGCCGCGCCCCGGCCGGGAGTTGCCGGCCGGGGCGCGGGGGAGCGGGAGCGGGTCAGCTCAGCGTCGCGAGCGCCTCGTTCCAGGTGGCCGACGGACGCATGACCGCCGCCGCCTTCGCCGGGTCGGGCTGGTAGTAGCCGCCGATGTCGGCGCCCTCGCCCTGGACGGCGTTCAGCTCCTCGACGATGGTCCGCTCGGCCGCGCCGAGCGTCTCGGCGAGGGGCTGGAAGGCCTTGGCCAGCTCCGCGTCGTCGCTCTGGCGCGCCAGCTCCTGCGCCCAGTACAGGGACAGGTAGAAGTGGCTGCCGCGGTTGTCGATGCCGCCGACGCGACGGGTCGGGGACTTGTCCTCGTTGAGGAAGGTCGCCGTGGCGCGGTCGAGGGTGTCGGCGAGGACCTGGGCGCGGGCGTTGCCGGTGGCCGTGGCGTACTGCTCGAAGGCCGGCACGAGCGCGAAGAACTCACCGAGGGAGTCCCAGCGCAGGTAGTTCTCCTTGACCAGCTGCTGGACGTGCTTCGGCGCGGAACCGCCGGCGCCGGTCTCGAACAGACCGCCGCCCGCCATCAGCGGGACGACCGACAGCATCTTGGCGCTGGTGCCCAGCTCCAGGATGGGGAAGAGGTCCGTCAGGTAGTCACGCAGCACGTTGCCGGTCACCGAGATGGTGTTCTCGCCGCGGCGGATGCGCTCCACCGACAGCTTGGTGGCGTCGACCGGGGCGAGGATCCGGATGTCCAGGCCCTCGGTGTCGTGCTCCTGCAGGTAGGCGTTGACCTTGGCGATCAGGTTGGCGTCGTGCGCGCGGGTCTCGTCCAGCCAGAAGACGGCCGGGTCGCCGGTGGCGCGGGCGCGGGTGACGGCGAGCTTCACCCAGTCCTTGATGGGGGCGTCCTTGGTCTGGCAGGCGCGGAAGATGTCGCCCTCGGCGACCGGCTGCTCGATCAGGACGTCGCCGGCCTGGTCGACCAGGCGGACCGTGCCCGCGGCCTTGATCTCGAAGGTCTTGTCGTGGGAGCCGTACTCCTCGGCCTTCTGCGCCATCAGACCGACGTTCGGGACGGAGCCCATGGTCGACGGGTCGTAGGCGCCGTGCGCGCGGCAGTCGTCGATCACGGCCTGGTAGACGCCGGAGTACGAGGAGTCCGGCAGCACCGCGAGGGTGTCCGCCTCCTGGCCGTCCGGGCCCCACATGTGGCCGGAGGTGCGGATCATGGCCGGCATCGAGGCGTCGACGATGACGTCGGACGGCACGTGCAGGTTGGTGATGCCCTTGTCGGAGTCGACCATGGCGAGGGCCGGGCCCTCGGCGAGCTCGGCGTCGAAGGAGGCCTTGATCGCGTCACCCTCGGGGAGGGAGGCGAGGCCGCCCAGGATGCCGCCCAGACCGTTGTTCGGGGACAGGCCGGCGGCGGCGAGCACGGCGCCGTACCGCTCGAAGGTCTTCGGGAAGAAGGCGCGCACCACGTGGCCGAAGACGATCGGGTCGGAGACCTTCATCATCGTGGCCTTCAGGTGCACCGAGAACAGCACGTTCTCGGCCTTGGCCCGGGCGATCTGCGCGGTGAGGAACTCGCGCAGCGCGGCCACGTGCAGCACGGACGCGTCGACGACCTCGCCCGCGAGGACCGGTACGGACTCGCGCAGGACGGTGGTGGTGCCGTCCTCGGCGACCAGCTCGATCCGGACCGAACCGGCCTCGGAGATCACCACGGACTTCTCGGTGGAGCGGAAGTCGTTCTCGCCCATCGTCGCCACGTTGGTCTTGGACTCGGAGGTCCAGGCGCCCATGCGGTGCGGGTGGGTCTTGGCGTAGTTCTTGACCGACGCGGGGGCGCGGCGGTCGGAGTTGCCCTCGCGCAGGACCGGGTTCACCGCGGAGCCCTTGACCTTGTCGTAGCGGGCCTGGATCTCCCGCTCCTCGTCGGTCTTCGGGTCGTCCGGGTAGTCCGGCAGCGCGTAGCCCTTGCTCTGCAGCTCGGCGACGGCGGCCTTGAGCTGGGGGATCGACGCCGAGACGTTCGGCAGCTTGATGATGTTGGCCTCGGGCGTCTTGGCCAGTGCGCCGAGCTCGCTCAGCGCGTCCGGGATGCGCTGGTCCTCGGTGAGGTACTCCGGGAACACGGCGATGATGCGCCCGGCCAGCGAGATGTCCCGCGTGGTCACGGCGACACCCGCCTGCGAGGCGTACGCCTGGACCACCGGCAGGAAGGAATACGTCGCCAGGGCCGGGGCCTCGTCAGTGTGCGTATAGATGATGGTCGAGTCAGTCACCGGGTGCTCCGCTCCACGTCTGCAACATTGCTCGACATCAAGATATCTCGTGACGCGGGCGGGCTCGACAGGGGTCCGCCGGGGGTCCGCTCACATTTCCCGCCATGACGTCCGCCGTACGGGCAACCGATCGGCCGGATCCGGTGGTCCAGGGGGTAGAGAGTCGACCTCCTCCACCGGCCGGACCGACCATCCGGCCGCCCGAGCGAAAGCGGATCATGAGATATCGCACCAGAGTGACGGGCCCCGCCGCGGCCCTCATCGGCACCGCGGCCGTCGTTGTCGGGGGCAACACGGCCCAGGCGGCACCCGCGGGCGGTGGGACGGACGGGGCCGGGACGGCACCCGCCCCGTCCCCCGAGACCCTCGGTGACCCGGTCTTCCCGGCCCTCGGCAACGACGGCTACCGGGTCACCTCCTACCACCTCGACCTCTCCTACGACGCCACGACCGCACTGGTCGACGCCACGGCGACGCTGGAGATCCGCACCACCCAGTGCCTGTCCCGCCTCTCCCTGGACGCCCTCGGCCTGGACATCGCGTCCGTGAGCGTCGACGGCCGCACGGCGGAGTTCGAACAGGTGGACGAGAAGCTGCGGATCACGCCGGCCCGCGCACTCGGCGACCGGGCCCGGGCCACCGTCCGGGTGACCTACAGGGCCGACCCGCGCCGCGCCCTCCCGCACACCGCCTGGGTGCCCACCCCCGACGGGTTCGCGCTGTGCCCGCAGCCCGACTCGGCGCACACCGTGTTCCCCTGCAACGACCACCCGTCCGACAAGGCCGGCCTCACCGTCCGCATCACGGTCCCCGCCGCGCTGAAGGCCGTGGCGAGCGGCACCCTGGTGTGCACCGAGGACCTGGCCGGCGACCGGACCGCGTACACCTACCGCTCCCGCTCCCCGATCGCCACCGAGCTGGTGCAGATCACGGTCGGCGACTACGTCGTCAAGAACCGGCAGGGCCCGCACGGGCTGCCGCTGCGCGACGTCGTCCCCACCGCCCGGGCCGAGGCCCTGGAGCCCGCGCTCGCCCTGACCCCGGGTCTGGTGGAGTGGCTCGAACAGCGCCTCGGCGCCTACCCCTTCGAGACGTACGGCCTGCTGCCGTGCAACTCGGACGACCCGGCCGCCTTCGACTTCACCGGCCTGGAGACCCAGACCCTCACCCTGTACAAGCCGAACTTCCTGCTCCAGGCGGAGCCGAAGATCGGCTCGCACATGATGCACGAGCTGGTCCACTCCTACTTCGGCAACAGCGTCTCGCCCGCCACCTGGGCCGACCTCTGGCTCAACGAGGGCCACGCCGACTTCTACGGACTGCTCTACCGCTACGAGCGCGGCTGGCCGGACTCGCTGGGCCTGACCACGTTCGAGGCCCGGATGAAGGACACGTACGCCCGCGGCGACCAGTGGCGGCGCAGCTCGGGCCCCGTCGCCGCCCCGAACGCGGCCAACCTCTTCGACAGCCAGCGCTACCTGGGCGGCGTCCTCGTCCTGTACGCCCTGCGGCAACTGATCGGCGAGGGCGCCTTCCACGCGGTGGAGCGGGCGTTCCTCGCCCGCTTCCGCAACTCCTCCGCGTCCACGGAGGACTACATCGCCGTCGCCTGCAAGGTCTCCGGCCAGGACGTCTCCGGATTCCTGCGCGACTGGCTGTACGGCACGAGCACCCCGAGGATGCCCGGCCACCCGGACTGGACGGTCACCCCGGTGCCCCCGTCCCTCACCGCCCCGCGCCGGAAGTCCGGGGCGCGCCGGCACGAGAACTCGGCGACGCTCTAGCAGGTGTTGCGAACGTCCTGTGCGGTGCCCGCGGTGTCCGGTGCGTGCTCTGGGGGTCCCCCCGGCCGAAGGCTGGGGGAGTGCCGGACGAAAGCCCTCGTACTGGACGTACTGGGGATTTCGGCCGGTGCGGCGAGTGGGGGTGCCCCCTCCGGGGGAACGTGCCGGGCGCCGTGGGTGCTGTGCGGGACTTTCGGGACACCCCCTGGCTCAGTTGTCGAGGCGGGCGGGGGATGCGCCGTCCGCCTCGACGGCGCCGGTCCGCTGCTGCGGGATGACGACCGCGCCCTGCTGGAGCGAGATGTTGCGGGCCGGGGCCGGCACCCGGATGCCCTCGTCGCGGTAGCGCCGGTGCAGCCGCTTGATGAACTCGTGCTTGATCCGGTACTGGTCGCTGAACTCGCCGACGCCCAGGATCACCGTGAAGCCGATCCGGGAGTCGCCGAAGGTGTGGAAGCGCACGGCCGGTTCATGGTCCGGAACCGCACCGGCGATCTCCGTCATCACCTCGGCGACCACCTCCATGGTCACCCGTTCCACGTGCTCCAGATCGCTGTCGTAGGCCACGCCCACCTGCACCAGGACCGTCAACTGCTGCTCGGGCCGCATGAAGTTGGTCATGTTGGCCTTGGCGAGCTGCCCGTTGGGGATCACGATCAGGTTGTTGGACAGCGCCCGGACCGTGGTCTGACGCCAGTTGATGTCCTCCACGTATCCCTCCTCGCCGCTGCTCAGCTTGATGTAGTCACCGGGCTGCACGGTCTTCGAGGCGAGGATGTGGATGCCCGCGAACAGGTTGGCGAGGGTGTCCTGGAGGGCCAGGGCCACGGCCAGACCGCCGACGCCCAGCGCGGTGAGCATCGGCGCGATGGAGATGCCGAGCGACTGGAGCATCACCAGGAAGCCGATGGCCAGCACGAGCACGCGGGTGATGTTCACGAAGATCGTGGCGGAACCGGCCACTCCGGACCGGGACTGGGTCACCGCCTGCACCAGACCGGCGATCACCCGGGCCGCCGACACCGTCACCACGAAGATCAGCAGCACCGTCAGGCACTGGTTCACGGTGTGCTGGACCGCCTTCGTCAACGGCAGCACCGCCGCCGCGGCCGCCGCGCCGCCCGCGATCGCCGCCCACGGCACCACCGTGCGCAGCGCGTCCACGATGACGTCGTCGCCGCTCCACCGGGTGCGCTTGGCGTGCTTGCCCAGCCAGCGCAGCAGCGTGCGCGACAGGAAGGCCACGAGGAACCCGGTGGCCAGGGCGATCCCGGCGAGGACGAGGTCGTCCAGCGTCAGCGCGCGGTTCACCGGTCACCTCCGGCGGTTCGCTCCGCGGGGAGGGCGCATACGCCCGCCGACGGCCGGATGTGAAGTCTCGTCACGAAGTCACCTGCTTGCTCACGGGATGTGCGGTCGCGCCCGTCCGCGAACGGGCACGGTCGTCCATCCTGCCGTATGGGGCACGGCACTTCGCGCGCCAGGGACGACCGGGCGGCGACTTCCGGGCACCGGCCCGAGCCCGCCGCACGGGGCGCTGTCAGATCACCTTCCAGCGCACCAGCGCCCCCAGCGTCACCGCCCCCGGCACCAGGGGGAGCCACACGGTGATGACGCGGTAGGTGAGGACGACCGCGGTGGCCAGGGCCAGGGGGCCGCCCGCCGCGACCAGGGCCACGATCAGGGCCGCCTCCACCGAGCCGATGCCGCCCGGGGTCGGGACCAGGGCCACCGCCACGGTAGCCGCCAGGTAGGCCACCGCCATGTGGGCGGGCGGGACCGGCAGGCCCAACGCCTGCCCCACCGCCGCCAGTCCGGCCGCCTGGAGCACCGGGAACGCCAGCGAGCCGCCCCACAGCGCCGCCGCCCTCGCCGGGCAGGTGTGCACCGAACGGGCCTCGCCGAGCGCGGTGCGCAGGAACGAGAACACGGCCGTCCGCAGCCGCCGTACGAGAGCCAGCGCGGCCACCGCCAGCAGCACGACCGCCCCCAGCGCGCCCAGCAGCGGCCCGACCGCCCCGTGCGGCAGCAGCGAACCGAGCCGCAGCGCGTCGGGGAAGAGCAGCAGCAGCGTGGCCAGCAGCCCCACCCGGGCCACGCCCTCCGCCAGCAGATACAGCGCGAGGGCGGCCGAGGAACGGGCCAGCGGCACCCCGCACACCGTCATGAACCGCAGGTTGACCGCGCTCGCGCCCAGCCCCGTCGGCAGCAGATGATTGGCGGCGCCGGCCGCGAACTGCGTGGCGAGCAGCCGCAGCCGGGGCAGTGGCTGCACCACCGCCCCCTGCCGGGTCACGGCGGCGGCGACCCAGGTCAGACAGGTGGCCCCGGCCGCGGCCAGCAGCCAGGGCCATTCCGCGGTCCGCAGATGGCCGAAGCCCTCGGCGAGCACCGAGCGGTGGCGCACCGCGACCACGGTGACCAGCAGGAGCGGGAGCAGACACAGGATCCGGCGCAGGGGGAGGCGCCGACGGGGCGAGGGGAGCGGAACCGCTGTCACAGGGAGAGAGGTTTTCCGCGCGGTCCCAACGGCGGGTTGCGGAAGCGGGGACGGCGCATTACGTACGGTCATCGGGTCCTTCGGGGGTGCCTTCGCATACGGGTTGACCTCAACAGAGCTCGAGGTTCTACGGTGCCTCCCATGAGCATGGACGTCGTAGCCATGACGCAGCTGTACAGCGTCATGAACTCCCAGCAGGAACGCCGCCCCTTCGACCCCGCCACACTGCGCCGCATCGGCGCGTTCGCGCGGCCGCACCGCCGCCGTATGACGCTGTTCGTGGTGCTCGGGGTGGTGACCGCGCTGCTCGCGGTCGCCACTCCCGTACTGGCCGGCCGGGTCGTCGACGCGATCGTGTCGCACGGCGACCCCGACCGGGTGGTGCGGCTGGCGCTGCTCATCGCGCTCATCGCGGTCCTGGAGGCGGCGCTCGGCATCCTCGGCAGGAGGCTGTCGGCGACGCTCGGGGAGGGACTCATTCTCGATCTGCGCACGACCGTGTTCGATCATGTGCAGAAAATGCCGGTCGCGTTCTTCACACGTACTCGTACGGGAGCGCTCGTCTCCCGACTCAACAACGATGTGATCGGCGCCCAGCGCGCGTTCAGCAACACCCTCTCCGGCGTGGTGTCCAACCTGGTCACCCTGGTGCTCACGCTCGCCGTCATGCTCACCCTGTCCTGGCAGGTCACCCTGCTGGCACTGGTCCTGCTGCCGGTCTTCGTGATCCCGGCGCGCCGGATGGGCCGCCGGATGGCCGGCATGCAGCGCGAGGCCGCCGCCCTCAACGCCGCGATGGGCACCCGCATGACCGAGCGGTTCTCCGCGCCCGGCGCCACCCTCGTCAAACTGTTCGGCCGCCCCGAGGAGGAGTCGGCCGAGTTCGCCGCCCGCGCCGCCCGCGTCCGCGACATCGGCGTCCGCACCGCCACCGCCCAGTCGGTCTTCCTCACCTCCCTCACCCTCGTCTCCGCCCTGGCCCTCGCCCTCGTCTACGGCCTCGGCGGCCGGCTCGCCCTGAACGGCACCCTCGAACCGGGCGCCGTGGTCGCCCTGGCCCTCCTGCTGACCCGTCTGTACGCGCCGCTCACGGCGCTCGCCGGGGCGCGCGTGGAGGTGATGAGCGCCCTGGTCAGCTTCGAGCGGGTCTTCGAGGTGCTCGACCTGAAGCCGCTCATCGAGGAGAAGCCCGACGCCCGCGCGGTCCCCGAGGGCCCGGTGTCCGTCGAGTTCGACGACGTCCGCTTCGGCTACCCGTCGGCCGACAAGGTCTCCCTCGCCTCCCTGGAGGAGGTCGCCACCCTCGACACCCGCGGCGGCGAGGAGGTCCTGCACGGCGTGACCTTCCGCGCCGAACCCGGCCAGACCGTCGCGCTCGTCGGCTCCTCCGGCGCCGGGAAGTCGACCATCGCCCAGCTCCTGCCGCGCCTGTACGACATCGACGGCGGCGCCGTCCGCATCGGCGGGGTCGACGTCCGCGACCTGAGCGCCGGCTCGCTGCGGGCCACCCTGGGCATGGTCACCCAGGACGGCCACCTCTTCCACGACACGGTCCGCGCCAACCTGCTCCTCGCCCGGCCCGAGGCCACGGAGGAGGAGTTGTGGGACGCGCTGCTGCGCGCCCGCCTCGACGGCCTCGTCCGCTCCCTGCCCGACGGCCTCGACACCGTCGTCGGCGAACGCGGCTACCGGCTCTCCGGCGGCGAACGCCAGCGCATGACCATCGCCCGGCTGCTCCTCGCCCGCCAGCAGGTCGTCGTCCTCGACGAGGCCACCGCCCACCTCGACAACACCTCGGAGGCGGCCGTCCAGGAGGCCCTCACGGAGGCGCTGGCCGGCCGCACCGCCGTCGTCATCGCCCACCGCCTGTCCACCGTGCGCGCCGCCGACCTCATCCTGGTCGTGGAGGCCGGACAGATCGTGGAACGCGGCACCCACGAGGCGCTCCTCGCGGCGGACGGACGCTACGCGGAGCTCTACCGCACCCAGTTCGAGGAGCCGGTGCCCGGGCAGGAATCCGAGCCGGAGCCGGATCCGGAGCCGGTCGCCTAGGTTCTGTCTCTTCGGTCAGGGTCGGGTCCAGATGAGGATGCCCGCGAGTGGAGGGCAGCCTGGTGGGCGATCGCGAGCTTGTCGGTTCGTGTGGCCGGGTCGCGCCACTGCTTGAGGCGGTTGATGCACGGCTCGACGGTGTTCCGCTGCTTGTATGCCTGGCTGTCGAAGCCGGGTGGACGGCCACCGAGGCGGCCTCGCCGCAGGCGATGGCCGTTTTGGTCGGACGGCTGCGGGATGACCGACGGCACCGGCTGGGTGGACAGCGCCGAAGCCGATCGGTGGCGCCAGGAAGTGCGACAGATCCTCCAAGCACTCGAAACATCCGCTGATCACTAATCGTGACCGCTTCACGGAACTCGTGCCAGAACGGAGGAACAGTCACGATCTGTGGATCAAGATCTTTCGGTGCGTTCGTCGCATGAGTGATCTGGTGGTCAGAGGTCGTGGATGCTGGGGCGGGAGATTGCAGCTTCGGCGAACAGTCGGCGATAGAAGGGGCCGAGGCCGTCGGGGATGGCCAGGGACTGGAACGCCTCCTCCGCCGGCAGAAGGCGGCGGTGGGCCATCTCGAATCGTGGGTCCCACGGAGCCAGACGTACCTCTGCTCGCCACATCGACCGGACCAGCACCAGCCCTTCCTCTGGGCCTCGCACACAGACGCCCCGGCTGAACCCGAGGAGTCGGCAGTCCGTCACCTCGGCGCAGGCTTCCTCACCGACCTCGCGGCGCATCGTGTCGACCCACTGCTCATGCCGCTCGGGGCGACCGCCGGGCAGGCCCCACTGCTGTCCATCCGGGCTGACCACGACGATCCGATCGTCGGCGACGCACACCGCCTCCGCGCCGTGTGGCGTACCCGGCGGCGGGTCAGAAGGTGGATACCACGCAACGCGGCATTCCTGACCGTTGATGGATGCGGTGAAGTAGGCGCCATTCCCAGCAATGTCGTTCATGGTTCCGTTCCAGCGATCGACTCAAGCGGCTGTGGGGACGAGGTCCTCGTCGGGGCGTTCGACGAGGTGGCCTCGTTCGAAGCGGGCTCCGGCACGGACCAGGGCGACGAGGCGGGGTGCATTCACGGCCCGCCAGCGGGTCTGGGCGGACTCGACGAGATTGAACACCATCACGAGGGCTGCCGCGCGTGAGCCGGCGCCTTCGGTGACCCTGGTCCGCAGGCGGACGGTCGCGAAAGTGGACTCGATCGGGTTCGTGGTGCGCAGGTGAATCCAGTGCTCGGCGGGGAAGTCGTAGAACGCCAGCAGCGCGTCCTCGTCATCGGCGATCTTCTTGACGGCCTTGGGGAACTTCGCACCGTACTGCTTGGCGAACGCCGTGATGGCCCGGGCCGCTTGCTCGCGGTCCTCGGCGTGGAACCAGGACCGCGGCCTTGGCCTGCTCCGGGCGGATCTTCAGACGGATGCCGTCGGCCCAGACGTAGACGTAGTCGCTGGCCGAAAGGTCGCGCAAGTTGAAGGCGGTGTGGTCGGCCTGCCACTGCGCGGTCAGGCGGGTGACAGTGGCCGGGGACAGGCCCGCCGAGGAGCCGAGGAACTGCTCGAGTGCGGGCACGAAGTCGCCGGAGGACAGGCCGTGGAGGTAGAGCAGCGGCAGGACCTCGCTGATCTTCGGAGACTTCCGTGTCCAGGGCGGCAGGATCGCCGAGGAGAACCGCTTGCGCTCACCCGTGGCCTCGTCGATTCGCTTGTCATTGACGCGCGGGGCTTTGACCTCGATCGTCCCGGCAGCGGCGGTGACCTTACGTGGCTGGTGGTAGCCGTTGCGGACCACCAGGCGTCGGCCATTGTCGTCGTGCTGGTCGGCCAACTCGGCTATGCAGGTGTTGACTTCGGCTTCCAGCGCGGTGGCCGGCATCCGCCGTGCGCCCTCGCGGACGATCTCGTCAACCAGGGAACCGTTCGGCGTGGAGCCGTCTTCGTTGACGACGCCGAGCACGGGCGTGCCTTCCCGGCCGACGCTGCGAACACCGGCCTACTCGATGACCATCAATCGATCACTCGGGAAGGTACGCCCTTCGCGTGCCAACCCGAGGCCGATCCACAGGTTTCGAGCATTGCTCGCCAGACCTGAGAACCGACACCACATCTCGACGAGTTTGGGCAGCACTTGTCGATCGCAGAGCCGTGAATGATCGATGAGAACTGACACCGCTGTGGACGGAGGGTTCCCCTTCGACGCCGTGTTGATGCCCTGGCGGCGATTCGCTGAGGGGGTGTTCGCCGACGTTGGCTGATCCACAATGGGGCTATGACTGCCATCCAACCAAAGCCGCGGTTCACCATATTCGTGCACCTCACGGCATTGCCCTCGTGGCTCGCGCTGGGGCGCCCCGAGCGTCAGCAGATCATCGTCGATCATGTGCAACCGCTGCTGGACAAACATGACACTGTCCAGGTCCGATGGTTCGACGCTGAAGCCTGGGCCGCCGCTCCGTCCGATGTTCTAGTGGCAACGACCAACGACCTGACCTCGTGGTCCGATCTGTTCGAGGGGCTTCGCGACAGTCCGCTATGGAGCGTGCCCTACTTCCGGGTGGAGCTTGTACTGCCGACGGTCGAGGACGGCTTCGCCGACTACGAGCGTCGAACCGGGCAGCGTGACTGAGTCAGCGTGGGCGCCGTGATGACGGCTGGCCGCCAGACTCTGTCAAGGCCGTTCGTCCTCGGCTTCGGCTGCGGGTGGCTCCGGGTCGACAGAGTCTGACGGCTGGCGGATATGGCGCCTGTGGCGAAAGGGGCCTGGTGCGAGGTCAGCCCGCGGTGGTGGTCATCCCGCAGCCGTCCGACCAAACCGGCTGCCTCGGCGCAGGCCTGGCAGTCCTCCCGGCTCATGTCGTCGTACGGCGCGGTCTCCGGGCCGGGGAGCTGCGGCTTGGCCGGGCCGTTGGGGGCGGGGGAGAGGTAGGTGCGGGTGAACACGTCCTCGCGCCAGGTGGCCTTCATGTTGCGTCGCGGCGGCTTCGGGAGTCGCCCGTGCCCAGGGCACACCGTGCAGGGGCCTGGTCAGCAAGGGGCCAGCACCGCGACGTCCCGGCCGAACCCCACCACCAGCCGGCCATCCGAACTGACGGCCACCGCGTACACAGCCGCAGGAAACACCAACTCCGGTCCGACCTGCCGGCCGGTGGCCAGGTCCCACACCCGCACCGTCCCGTCCATGCTGCCGATGACGACGACGGGGTGGCCGTCCACCACCGCCGTCGCCCCTGCTACCACGTAGCCGGTGTGGTCGGCGAGGGGCTCGCCTACGGGTTGACCGGTGGTCAGATCCCACACGTGCACGGTCTTGTCGTTGCTGTTGGTGATGGCGACGGTGCGGCTGTTCACGACCGCCGTCGTCGCCACCGCCACGTAGCCGGTGTGGTCGGTGTGTGGTTTGCCAACCAGCTGGCCGGCGGTCAGGTCCCACACCTCCACCGTCCCGTACTCACTGCCGGTGACGGCGACCGGACGGCCGTCGACCACCGTTGTCGCCACCGCGAACACCTCTTCCATCCGGTCCGTGAGGGGTTCCCGGAGCTGCTGGCCGGTGGTCAGGTCCCACAAGCGCACCGTCCTGTCGTAGCTGCCGGTGACGGCGACGGGGCGGTTCTCCACCACCGTCGTCGCCACCGCCACCACCCCGTCCATGTGGCCGGTGAGGGGGTCGCCGATCTGTCGGCTGTCGGCCAGGTCCCACACCCGCACCGTGGCATCCTCGTACGCACTGCCGGTGACGGCGACCGGACGGCCGTCCACGACCGTCGTCGCCACCGCTCGCACCGCATCGGTGTGGCCGGTGAGGGGTTCACCAACGGGTTGTCCAGCGGCCACGTCCCACACCCGAACCGTGGCATCCCCACTGCCGCTGACAGCGACCGGACAGCCGTCCACCACCGCCGTCGCCACCGCGTACACCCTGCCGGCGTGGCCGGTGAGGGGCTCATCGACGGGTTGTCCGGTGGCCAGGTCCCACACCCGGACCGTCTCGTCGTCGCTGCCGCTGATGGCGACGGGGCGCCCGTCCACCATCCCGGTCGCCACCCCACCCACCGTGCTGGTGTGGCCGGTGAGGGGTTCGCCGACGGGTTGTCCGGTGGTCAGGTCCCACACCCGGACCGTTTTGTCGTGGCTGCCGCTGATGGCGACGGGGCGCCCGTCCACCATCCCGGTCGCCACCCCACCCACCGTGCTGGTGTGGCCGGTGAGGGGTTCGCCGACGGGTTGTCCGGTGGTCAGGTCCCACACCCGGACCGTTTTGTCGTGGCTGCCGCTGATGGCGACGGGGCGGCCTTCCACCATCCCGGTCGTCACCGTCACCACCCCGCTGGTGTGGCCGGTGAGGGGTTCACCAACCGGCTGCCCAGTCGTCAGATCCCAGACTCGCACCGTCCTGTCCCAGCTGCCGGTCACGGCGACCGCGCGGCCCTCCACCACCCCCGTCGCTACCGCGTACGCCGAGCAGCTGAAGGGTTCGCCGATGGGTTGTCCGGTGGTCAGGTCCCACACCCGAACCGTCTCGTCGGAACTGCCACTGACAGCTACCGGGCGGCCCTCCATCATCCCGGTCGCCACTGCCACCACCCCGCCGGTATGACCGGTGAGGGGTTCACCAACGGGTTGTCCAGCGGCCAGGTCCCACACCCGAACCGTGGCATCCTCACTGCCGCTGACAGCGACGGGGCGGCCATCCACCACAGCCGTCGCGACTGTCACGACCCCGCTGGTGTGGCCGGTAAGGGGTTCACCGACAGGCTGTCCGGTGGTCAGATCCCAAACTCGTACCGTCCCGTCCATACTGCCGCTGACGGCTGCGGGGCGCCCGTCCACCACCGTCGTCGCCACCGCCTGCACCACGTCGATGTGCCCGATGAGGACCTGCCGGAACCGGTGGTCGACCGTGCTGCCGGTGGCCCACTCGACCACCCACCGCGCATCGGTTCGACCGTCCACCGATACGGCAGTGAGTTGCGCCGCCAACCCCCGGTCCCTGTACCGGGCGGCATCCAGCGCCAGCAACTGCCGTCGTACCCCCGCGTCAGCATCCCGGTGCAGGTGCGCCGACGCCCGGTACACCGCCCCCGCCAACCGCGCCGCAGGCCCGGAGGCCGCATCCACCAGGCCCAGCACCTCACCCGGGTCGGCATGTACCAGGAACCCCGGATCCACCAACCGCACGTCCGCACCCGCAGGCACAGCACCGAACCCGTCAACATTCAGATCATCGGACATACCCACATCTAATCAGCCTCCACCGACACCTCCGGATCGCAGCACGCCGCCGACGCGCCCGCTCCGGCGCAGGCGCCGCTGATATCGCAGTATCCGGGCGGGTCTTGCGGACACCCGTCGTACGGCTCTCACCCCTCGGACGTGTCCAGCAGGAGCTGTTCCAGCTCGCCGATCAGCCGGGCCGCCTCGGTGCGCCGAGCTCTCACCTACGTCCTGGTCCCTATGTTTGTCCGCGCGAACATGCCCGCGGATGCGGAGCTGCCGTAGCTGGGGTGGCGGTGGCCGTGGCGGGCGGTGGCGAGGGTGCGCAGTTGATCGCCGGTGCGGATCCCGGGTCTTGGACGGGGACATGGCAAGCCACGCGGCCCAACTGCGGACTCTCCTCCTCGTGACGCCGTAGGTGCCGTGACCGACTCTTCCGGTGAAGTGTGGAGTCGCCCCGAGGTCACGCACACCTGGCGGTACCCCTCGGCGACGCTGCCGGGGCGGCCCCACGGCGGTGACGGAGATTTTCGTGATCCCCTGCCATATTCATGGCCAACCGGGCATTCTGAATGCCGAGTAGTTGCGGGGATTGCGTGCGTAGCGGGGCTGAGTCTGCGGTAGCCCGACAGCCACGACATCGGTCGTAGGCCTTGTCCGCGTGCAGGCGCCGAGGCTTGAAGTACCGGCCGCGATCGGGGTCGTGTCTCGTTTGGTGACCCTCGATCATGGGCTTGAGCCCCTCGCTGTCGTGGGTGTTGCCGGCCGAGACGCCGACGAGGAGGGGCAGTCCGTTCGCGTCCGGCAGGACGTGCATCCTGGAACCCGGCTTGCCGCGGTCCACGGGGCTCGGACCTGTGTGTTCGCCCCCTTTTAGCCCTCACGTGGGCGGTGTCGAGGGCGACGTGGGTGACATCGATGAGGCCGGCGTCGTCAAGCCGGTGCAGCACGGCCTCGTGGAGGCGGCCCCGGACACCCGCCCTCGACCAGGACCAAAGAGACAGAACCTAGACGGGTTCCCCGTGCAGGGCCGCGACCGCGGCCAGGAACAGATGGAGGTTCACGACGTCCTTGACGGCGTGGTGGGACCAGCGGGCGGAGTCGCCGGCCCGTGTGACGAAGACCAGGCCTCCCGAGACCCGGACCTCCTGGACCTCCGGCCAGGGGAGCCGGCCCTTCTTCGGGGCGGACAGCCCCTCGCGGGAGAGTTCGAGCACCCCGAAGGAGGCCGTCCCGCCGTCCTGGAGCGTCTTCAGCACCGCCGGGCCCTGGGCCGCGAGGACCGCCTCCTGCAGGAAGGGGCCCCAGACGTCGGGGCCCTCGTAGAACTCGGTGATCCGTACGGACCCCTGGCCCGGCACGCTCGCCGTGTACACGTACCGGGTCGGGGCGGGGCGGCCGTTGACGACGAGCTGGGTGATGTCCTGCTGGAGCCGCAGGGAGTCCCAGCGCAGGACGACCGCCCCCCTGCCAACCGGCGGGTCCACCACCAGCCCCTGCTCGAACAGATGCAGCCGTTTGCGGGACTGCCGCGGGGTGAAGCCGGGATGGCGGCGGGCCTGCCACCAGTAGTACAGCACCCCGGGGACGAGGAAGAGCAGCGAGAGGTAGAAGGTGTTGAAGAGGTGGGCGGCCAACATCCACCTGCTCATCCGCTTCGGCGCGAACACGGCCCGCAGCGCGCCCAGTCCGTGCCGGGCGGCCAGTGCGGAGACCTCGGGAGAGGGGACGGGTGTGGTCATGAGGCCACCCTTCGAGCCGTGCCCGGGCGGCGGCAACCGTGGTGTTACGTAGATCGCCTACGTATGTTCCCCGCCCGCGCTGTCGGTGGCGTACGGCAGGATGATCAGCAGGACGGGGCGCAGGGGGCGCGGACATGACGACGGAACCGATGCCGCTGGCCGGCCGGGACGCCGAACTGGCGCTGCTCGACGGGCTGCTGGCCGACCTCGTCGCGGACGCGGCGGGCCGCCCGGCGGTGCTGGACATCACCGGCGAGGCCGGCATCGGCAAGAGCCGCCTCACCCACGAGCTGTGCCGGCGCGCGGCAGACGCCGGAGCCACGGTGCTGCGCGGCCGCGCCACGGAGTACGAACGGCACATCCCCTTCCAGCCGTTCACCGACGCCTTCGCCGACCTCGACCCCGCCGTGCCCGCGTCCTTCCCCGCCGCCGAGGTCGCCCCGGTGCTCACCGGCGCCGCCCGTCGCGCCGACCGCTTCGGCCTGCACCGCGCCACCGCCGCCCTGCTCGCCCACGCCGCCACCGCACCGCTGGTCATGGTGCTCGACGACCTGCACTGGGCCGACCCCGCCTCCCTGGAACTCCTCGACCATCTCGTACGGCACCCCCCGCGCGCCCGGGTCCTGATCGCCGTCGCCCGCCGCGAACGGCAGAGCCCCGCCCCGCTCACCGCGACACTCCAGCGCGGCACCGACAGCCGAGCGGTGCGCCGCACCGTCCTCGGGCCGCTGGACGAGCAGGCGTGCCTCGAGCGGCTCGCGCCCGGCCTGGACCGCGAGGAGGCCGTCCGGCTCTTCGCCGCGAGCGAGGGCAACCCCCTCTACCTGCTGGCCCTGCTCCAGGCACACCGCGAGGGCGCCCCGGTCAGCCGGCTGTCCACCACCGGACTCGGCGCGCTGCTGCTGGACGAACTGACCCCGCTCGGCGCCGGACAGCGCCGACTGGTCGAGGTGGTGGCCGCGCTGGGCGACCACGCCACCCCCGCCCTGCTCGCCCCGGTCACCGGCCGAACCCCGGCCGACCTGGCCGCCGACCTCGCCGAGCTGACCCGCCGCGACCTGCTGCGCCCCGGGCCGCACGGACGGCTGACCCTGCGCCACCCCGTGCTGCGCAGTCTCGTCCACGACGGCACGGACCCCTGGCTGCGCACCGAGACCCATCGGCTCGCCGCCGCCGCACTGGCCCGTGCCGGAGCCCCGCCCGCCGAGCGTGCCCACCACGCCGAACGCTCCCTGTCCGGCTGGGACCCCGAGACGGCGGACGTGCTGGTCCGGGCCGCCGAACAGGCCGCGCACACCGCGCCCGCGAGCTGCGCGCACTGGCTCGGCGTGGTGCTGCGGCACCTGCCGCACACCCCGGACCGGGCGGTGCGCCGCCGTGACCTGATGCTGCGCCGGGCCCGCGCCCTCGGCGCCTGCGGCGAACTCCGCGCCAGCCGCGACCTGCTGCACCAGGTGATCGCCATGCCGGACCCGGCCTTCGAGGCACCCGGTGACGGCCTCGTGGAGGGCGCCGTCGAGGACGCTGTCGAGAGGGCCGTCGAGAGGGCCGGCGGATCGCGCGTCTCCGCCGTCGTGCTGTGCGCCGTGATGGAACGCCATCTGGGGCGCTACTCGGAGGCGGTGGCCCTGCTCCGCCGCGAACTGCACCGCACCGACCCGGCGCCCTCACCCGCCGACCAGGTCGCGCTCGGCCTGGAGCTGGGCTCCTCCGCCCCGCACGACACCTCGTACCCCACCGTGCGCGCCGACATGGCCCGCACCCTCGCGGTGGCCCGCTCCCTCGGTGACGAGGTGGGCGTCGCCGGCGCACTGGCCGTCGCCGCGCTGGGGGAGGCCTACGAGGGCGAGACGGCCGACGCCGACCGGTACGCCCGCCAGGCGGCCGCCCTGGTGGACTCGCTGCCGGACGACGACCTCACCGGCCTGTGCGAGCAACTCGCCCGGCTGGGCTGGGCCGAGGCGTTCCTGGAGCGCTTCGCCGACGCCGAGCGGCACGCCGACCGGGGTCTGACCATCGCCCGCCGCACCGGCCAGCTCGCCCTGCTGCCCCATCTGCTGCTGTGCAAGGCGCATGTGCACGTCCAGATCTGCCGTCCGGTGTCGGCGGTGGAACTGGCCGACGAGGCCGAGGACATCGCCCGCGGCATCGGCAGCGACGAACTCCTCGCCTTCGTCCTCGGCACCAAGGCGCACGCGATGGTCGCCGCCTGCCCGCCCGGCGACCCGCGGCCCCTGGCGGTGGCCGAGGAGGCGGTCGCCGCGGCCGGACTGGGCGTCAACTGGTGGGCCTCCATCGCCCGTTGCATGCTCGGCTACGCGGCACTCACCGCAGGCGACCCGGCCCGCGCCCGCGAGGCGGTACTGCACGCGGGCGGCCCGGACCTGCGCCGGCTCCAGCCGTCGATGCGCCCGCTGTTCCTGGAGATCCTGGTGACCGCCTCCCTCGCGCTCGGCGAGGTGGACGCGGCGAAGGACTGGGCGCGGCGGGCCCACGAGGAGGCCGAGCGGCTCGGGCTGCCCGTGCAGCGGGCCTCGGCCCTGCGCAGCGGCGCCCACATCCCCCTCGGCCTCGGCGACTCCCGGGCCGCGGCGGAGCTGTTCGTGGCCGCGGCCGAGGAGAGCACCCGCAGCGGTGCGCTGTTCTGGGAGGCGTTCTCCCTGCTCCTGGGCGCCCCGCTGCTGGCGGCGGCCCCGGACGGGCCCCGGCAGGGGCGGGCCGCCTGGCAGCGGGGGCGCAGAGTGGCCGCCGCCGGGGGCTCCGCGATGCTGACCGGACTCGCCGACGCGGTCGGCCCCGCCGTGGCGGAGGCCGCCGACGGCCCGGAGCGCCGGCTCGCCGAACTGACCACCCGAGAACGGGAGATCGCCGGCCTGGTCGCCGAGGGACTGACCAGCCCCGCGATCGCCGCCCGCCTCTGTCTGAGCCGGCGCACGGTCGAGACCCATGTCTCGCGGATCTACCGCAAGACGGGGGTCTCCTCGCGCGCCGCCCTCGCCGCACTGATCGCGGCGCGCCCGCCGGGGACCGCGTTCAGCGGTTGAATGCCCCGCTCAGGGCGCGGCCGTGGAGGTGGGGGTGGAGCTGGGGGTGGACGTGGAGGCGGCGGTGGCGTCCGCGTACTGACCGAGATAGCGGAACGCGTTCCCGGACGCCCGGAAGAGATACATCGCGTCCCGGCTGTAGCGCGTGCTGGACGCCGTGTAGTGCAGCTGCTTGGTGATCCCCCGGTAGTCGGTCTCCCGCAACCGGCCCACGACGGCGCCCCGTTCGGCTCGGTCCGGCCCCAGCGCGGTCAGGGCGCCGGCCACGAACAGGGTCGCGTCGTAGGCCTCGGCGGCGTACGGCGGCGGGGCGGTGCCGAAGCGCGCGCGATAGGCGGTGACGAACGGCTTCGCGGCCGTCACCCGGGCCGGGTCCAGGTAGGAGGTCGCGAACACCCAGCCGTCGGCGGCGTCGCCCGCCGCGCGGAGGAAGCGGGTGTCGCAGGCGCGTTCGGTGGCCAACCGGGCACCGGAGAAGCCGGCCTTGCGCAGCGCACGGGCCAGCCGCGCGGCCCGCGCGTACCCCCCGCCGAACACCACCGCGTCGGCCCCGGCGGCCGTCACGGCCTCGGCGAGGGCCCGGAACGCGCCGTCCGTGGCGGCGTCGGCGGCCAGGGTGCGCCGGATCACCGTGCGCACGGCGCCCAGGGACTCGGCGAGCCCCGAGCACAGACGCCAGCTGAAGTCCCCCTCGGCCGCGTCGTCGACGAGCACCGTCCGGCGGGCGTCGGCGGTGTGCACCAGGTACGCCAGCAAGGGCGTCACGAGCGTCGCGTCGTTCGGGCGGGTGGCGGCGTACACCCGGTAGGTGAAGGCGGAGACGTCGTCGAGGCCCACCGACACGGACACCATCGGCAGCAGGGCCTTCTGGTACAGGGCGAGGGTGGCCTGCGCGCAGGCGTCGGTGCTCGGCCCGAGCACCGCGCGCACCCGGTCGTCGGCCGCCAGCCGCCGGGCGATCTCCTGCGCCCGGCTCGGCTCGCCCCGGTCGTCGTGCACCTGGAGCGCCAGCTGGAAGGTGCGTCCCGTACGGGAGTTGAGCCGGTCGACGGCGAGCCGGACGCCGTTCTCCTGGGCCCGGCCCGTGGTCCGGCCGCCGCCGCTGAGATCGGCGTGGACGGCGAGCGTCAGGCGCGGCAGCGCGGCGGAGCCACCGTGGTCCGCGGGCCCGCCGGGGCGTCCGGTGGTCCACCAGGCCGCCGTGCCGGCCGCGGCCAGCACCCCCGCGGCCGACCCCAGCACCAGGAACCGCCGTCGCGTCGGGCTGCCGCCGGACCCGGCCGCCGTCGTCCCGCCGCCCCCCTCAGCCCCTGCCGTCGCCTCACCGTCGTCGCCGGCGGTGACCGGCACCTCGGTGGCGGAGACGTCGGGCAGCGCGAGCACGGCGGCCGAACGCCGGGCGATCAGCCGGGTCAGTACCTCCGGCAACCAGACCTCACCGCCCGTCCCGTCCCCACCGGGGGCGTGCCCTCCGGCCGATCCGTCGCGGGGCGCTGTCCGCGGCGCGGTCCTGCCGTCGGCGGCTTCAGCGCGGGGAGTGGCCTGGCCGGCGCCGTGCTGTTCCTGCGGCTCGGCCGCGCCGTCGCGGGGTTCCACGCGTCGCGCGGCGCTGCCGTCTCCGGCCTCGGGGCGCGACGCGGCGCCGACGTCGCGGGCGTCTGCGTGCGGGGTTTCGGCCCCGGTGCCGCGGTCGTGTGCGTGCGGCGCGGCCCCGTCGTCGCGGGCGTCTGCGGCTGAGGTGGCCCCGCCGCTGCCGGTTCCACCGCGCGGCCCGCCCTCACCGCGGCCGTGCCCTCCGGCCGATCCGTCGCCGGTCCCACCGCGCGGCCCGTCCCCGTGCGCGTCGGCCGAGCCACGGGGCCCCGCCCCGCGCTCGCCGCCCCGGCCCCACGGACCCTCCCGGGGGTCGCCGCCCCCGCCCCGAGGATCATCCCCGTGCTCGCCGCCCCCGCCCCGAGGATCACCCTCGTACTCGCCGCCCCCGCCCCGAGGATCATCCCCGTGCTCGCCGCCCCCGCCCCGAGGATCATCCCCGTGCTCGCCACCCGCGCCCCAAGTCCCGGTGTCCTCCAACGCCCGACGGATCTCCGTCACCCCGGGCCGGGCCCCGGCCTCCTTCTCCAGGCAGGCGCGCAGGAGCGGCAGCAAGGGCTGCGGTACGCCGTTCAGGTCCGGTTCGTCGTGGACCGTGCGCATCAGGGACTCGGCCGCGGAGCCCGGACCGAAGGGACGCTCGCCCGTGACGGCGTACGCCAGCAGGCAGCCGAGCGAGAACACGTCACTGGCCGGGCCGATCTCCCGGCCCCGCCCCCGGGCCTGCTCGGGGGAGAGGAACCCCGGCGAGCCGACCACCATGCCGCTCGCGGTGAGCGCGGTGTCCTCCGGCATCCGGGCGATCCCGAAGTCGATCATGCGGGGCCCGTCGACCGCGAGCAGTACATTGCCCGGCTTGACGTCCCGGTGCACCAGCCCCGCCCCGTGCACCGCGTCCAGCGCCTCGGCGAGCCGGGCCCCGAGAACGCGGACGGTCGCGTACGGCAACGGCCCGCACTCCTCGACCGCCTCCGCCAGTGACGGCCCCGGGACGAACGCCGTGGCCAGCCAGGGCGAGGCCGCGTCCGGGTCCGCGTCGAGCAGGGGCACCACCCAGGGGTTGACGACCCGGCCCGCCGTCTCCACCTCCCGGCGGAACCGGGCCCGGAACCCGGGGTCGTCGGCGTGCCCGGCGCGGATCACCTTCAGCGCCGCGAGCGAACCGTTCGTGGAGCGGGCCAGGTACACCACGCCCATGCCGCCCGCGCCCAGTCGGCGCAGCAGCCGGTAGCCCCCGATCCCGGCCGGATCGGCGCCGCGCAACGGCTCCATCGACACCCCCTCAGGCGGTGACCTGGTACGGGGCCACGCCCTGGTAGACGAACCGGCCGCCGGTCACCTTCCACAAGTAGATACCGCTGCCGTCGACGACGAGCGCCCCGGTCGTCTTGTCGAACGCCAGATTCCGGCTGATCCCCTTGTACGAGGCCGAACGCAGCGCCGTCGTCAGCCGGGCCCGGGTGCGCTCCCCGACCGCCAGCGAGCCCAGCGTCCTGAGCACGAGCTGCGCCACGTCGTACGTCTCGACGGAGTACCGCTCGGGCTCCGCGCCGTAACGCTTGCGGTGGGCCGCGGCGAACGCCTTGGCCTCGGGCGCCGTCGCCGCGTCCATCACGGGGGCGAGGATCGCCCAGCCCTCGGCCGCGTCCCCGGCGGCGGACAGGAACCGGGCGTCCAGCACCCCCTGCGCGCCGGCCCGGGCGCCCGGGAAGTCACGGCGGGTCAGTTCCCGGGCCAGCAGGGCGGCCCGCTCGTAGTAGCCGGCGAACACCACCGAGTCGGCGCCCTTGTCGAGCAGCGCGTCCATGGTCGGCGCGAAGTCGGTCCGCAACGCGCTCACCACCTTCGGCACGGCCGGCTGCCGGGCGTCGCGCAGGATCCGGCTGAGCGTGCTGCTGATCTCCCAGCCGTAGGTGTCCGCCGCCCGGTCGTCCACGATCCCGATCGTGCGGGACTTGGCGGTGCCCCGCAGATACGCGCTGAGGTAGAACGGCAGGATCGTGTCGGTGACCCGGGCGTGCAGGAAGGACCGGCTGCCCGTCACGTCCAGCACGGTGGCGCCCGGCGACACCGCGATCAGCGGCAGCGACGCGGCGTCGTACGTCGCCAGCGAGGCCAGCGCGGTGGTGTCCGTGGTGGGACCGACCACGGCGAGGACGGTACGGTCCGCGACGAGCCGCTTGGCCGCCTCGGTCGCCCGCGCCGGATCACCGCCGTCGTCGACCGTCTTCACGGCCAGCGCGAACCGCGCGTCGCGCCGGGCGTTGAACTCGTCGACCGCGACGCGCAACCCCCGCTCCTGGGCCCGCCCGACCGCCTTCTGGTCACCGCTCAGATCGGCGTGCAGCCCGATGGTGTACCGGGGCAGACTGTCGTCCGGCGCCGCGCCGGCCCCCTTGCCCCCGCCGTCGCCGAAGGGCGTCCCCCACACGGCCAGCGCGCCCCCGCCCGCCGCGACCACCGCCGCCGCGCCCCCGGCCAGCAGCAGGAAGCGGCGCCGGCCGGTACCGCGCTCCTCGGGTGCGGCCGGGGACGGCACCGTCGCGTCCGAGGTGTCGATCTCGGTGTCGTCGACGCCGGGCAGCGCGAGTCCCGCCGCCGACCGTTCCGCGATGAGCCGGACCAGCGGCTCCGGCAGCCACGCCTCGTCACCGGCGACCGCGTCCTCGGGTGCCGTCCCCTCCGGCACGGGCGGGGACGCGGCGGACCCGTCCGCCGCCTCGGGGCGCACCGCCCGCAGCGCCTCGCGCGGGTCGGGCGGCGTGGCGGGTGCGGCGGGTGCGGCGGCCGACAGGGACCGGGCCAGCGCCTCGGCCGTGGGCCGCCGCTGCGGGTCCTTCTCCAGACAGCCGCCCACCGGCCCGGCGATCTCCTCCGGGACCCCCTCCAGATCGGGCGCGTCGTGCGCCGTGCGGTACAGCAGCGCGTCCAGCGCGCCGGTGCCGAACGGAGGGCGGCCGGTCGCCGCGTACGCCAGCACACAGCCCAGCGAGAACACGTCCCCCGCCGGCCCCGACTCGCGCGCGCCCCGCGCCTGTTCGGGGGAGAGGAACCCGGGCGTGCCGACCACGACCCCGGTCGAGGTGAGGGAGGTGTCCTGGGGGTCCCGGGCCACCCCGAAGTCGATCAGCCGCGGCCCGTCCAGCGCCAGCAGCACATTGCCCGGCTTGACGTCCCGGTGCACCAGTCCCGCCGCGTGCAGTTCCCGCAGCGCCTCGGCGAGCCGTGCCCCCAGCACGCGCACCGTCCCCGCGGGCAGCGGCCCGTGCGCGGCGACGGCCTCGGCGAGCGAGGGCCCCGGCACGAACACGGTCGCCAGCCAGGGCTGTTCCGCCTCCGGGTCGGCGTCCACCAGGGGTGCCACCCACGGGCTGGTCATACGGCGCGCGGTGTCCGCCTCGCGCCGGAACCGCTCCCGGAAGCCGGGGTCCTCGGCGTACTCGGCCTGGATCACCTTGAGGGCGACCAGGGTGCCCCCGGCCGAACGGCCCAGGTACACCACCCCCATGCCGCCCGCGCCGAGCCGCCCGAGCAGCCGGTGGCCCGCCAGCCGCGACGGGTCGGAGGTACGCAGCGGCTCCATCAGTTCCCCTTCAGGCGCAGCTGGATCCGTTCCAGCATCTTCGCCACGGCCTCGGCACCCACCTGGTTCAGCTCCTCGTCGGTGTTGCCCTTGCCGCCCGTCACGGAGACGGCCACCACGACCGTGCCCAGCCGGGCGACCATCCAGGAGTACGACTGGGCGGCGCCGCCGTTCTGGGTGTACCGGCCGGTCTCCATGACGGAGTCGTCGGCGTACCCCTGCTCGCGGGCGCCGAACGGGGTGCCGATCGAGTTGAGGCCGGTGATCCGCGCGTCGGCGCGCGGCTGCTGCTCCGGGCAGCGCAGCACCTCCTCCAGGGTGGTGGAGATCTGCTCGTCGGCACCGAGGACCGAGGCGTGCACGGTGGTCGCCGCCGTCACCCTGACCGCGCCCTTGCCCCCCGCGGCCGGCAGCAGGCTGTAGCGGGACGAACTGGCCAGCACGCCGCTCGGCAGCTTCTCCCGCTCCCAGCGGCAGTCGTCGTCCAGCACGGCCCAGGTGCCCGGGGTGCTCGCGGCCGGCCGCTGGGCGACGTAGCCCCGGCCCCAGTCGTCGGCGGCGAGCACGACCGCGTCGGCGAGGACCGCGCCGTCCTTGGCGGTCCGCGGGACCAGCGCGGGGTCGGCGGTGAAGAGGGCGGAGCCGGAAGGGGGCGCCGTGGTTCCGGCCGTGGCCCCCGCCCCGGCCGTGGCCCCCGTCCCGGCGCCGGCCGACGGCGAAGCGCTCTTCCGGGCCGCCCCGCCGTCCGCCCCCTGGGCCGAACACCCGGCCAGCAGGCTCCCCGCCACCAGCAGGGTCACCCCCGTACCCCGCACGCCTCGGGCGTTGCCTGTCACTCGGTCCCCTCAACACGGCTCACTGCGTTCGACACACCGAACGTAGTCGCCCCCGGAAGCCGGACACCTCCGTAGAACCACGTATCCGATTACGTATTCGTCCCGGGTTCACCCTGCCGCCCGGCCCGTCAGCACGATGGACGATCTCCGGTGGCCCGGCCGGAAATCATGCCCCGATACTCCTTGAGGGAGCCGATCCGGGAGAGCCGGTGCCGTGCGACGGCACACGCTTCCCGTCTCCCCGCGCTCTCCGATCCGGCGGCGCCCTCCTTCCTCGACGGGGCCGGTCGCCTCCACGCCCCCACGACAGGAAAGGCTTCGGAATGTCACGCTTGGCGCAACCGGTGCCGCATCGAGTCCGGCGCGGCCGGGCCGCGGTCGTCGCCCTCACCGCTGTCCTCGGCACCTGCCTCCTCCAGCCCGCCCCTCCCGCGGCCGCCGACGCCCGGGCGGACACCCGCGCGGCCGGCGCACCGACGGGCGTCAAAGTCCTGTCGCGGGGCTGGACCAGGCCCTGGGGCATCACCTTCCTGCCCGGCGGGAAGCGGGCCCTGGTGACCGAGCGCTTCACGGCCGGCGTATGGCTCCAGTCGAGCGACGGCACCAAGAAGAAGGTGGGCACCGTCCCGAACACCGTGGCGCCCTCGCCGAGCGGCGGCAAGGGCGGACTGCTCGGTGTCGCCCCGTCACCGACCTGGAACGGCACCACGGACCGGGACGTCTTCTTCGTCCACACCGCGGCCTCCGAGATCCGCGTCGTGCGCATGCACTTCGACGGCAGCAAGCTGAGCGACTACAAGGTCGTCCTCGGCGGCATCACCCGGGGCGGCGACCACAACGGCGGCAAGCTCGCGTTCGGCCCCGACGGCTATCTCTACGTCAGCGTCGGCGACGCCCTCAAGCGCAATCTCGCCCAGGACAAGCACTCCCTCAACGGCAAGGTCCTGCGCATCACCAAGAGCGGTGCCGCGGCGCCCGGCAACCCGTTCGGCACCCGGGTCTACAGCCTCGGCCACCGCAATCCGCAGGGCCTCGCCTGGGACAGCCGCGGCCGGCTCTGGGAGACCGAGATCGGCGAGAACACCTGGGACGAGCTCAACCTCGTCGAGGCGGGCCGCAACTACGGCTGGCCCAGCTGCGAGGGGTCCTGCGCCAAGGCGGGGATGACCAACCCCAAGAAGGTCTGGCACCCCGACCAGGGCGGTGTCCCCGCCCAGATCGCCGTCAAGAACGACGTCGTCTACGTCACGACGCTGCTCGGCCAGCGGCTGTGGGCGCTGCCGATCGACGGCACCGGCAAGGCCGTCGGGGCCGGGAAGTCGTACTACAACGGCAGCTACGGCCGGCTGCGCGCGCTCGCCAAGGTGCCCGGCACCGACCGGCTCTGGGTCGGCACGACCGACGGCGGCGACGGCAAGGACCGCATCCTCGAAGTCACCGTCAAATGAGCCCGAGCCGCCGCATGGCGGCAGCCGCCGTCACCGTTGGCACCGCCGTGGCGTACTACACCGGCGCCTACGGCCGGCTGCGCGCCCTCGCCAAGGTGCCCGGCGCCGACGAACTCTGGCTCGGCACCAGCGACCGGGGCACCGACAAGGACTCCCTCCTGAAGGTCACCCTCGGACCGACTGCCGCCCCGGCCCCCCAGGCTCCCCTCACCGAGGGGTGAACCCATCCATGCCCGTCCCTCCGGAAGGAAGGCACCCATCATGAACGACACCACCGAGCGCGCGGAGCACCGGCCCACGACCACGGCCGAGGCGTCCGACAGCGCCGTCTGGCGGACCCCCGGCTACACGGTCGTCGACACCGCCCTGGAAGTCACCGCCTACTCCCTCGCGGCCCGCTAGCCCGCCGCCGTGCTGCTCCAGCTGCTCGGCACCGCGGCCGGCGGCGGCATCCCGCAGTGGAACTGCGCGTGCCCCGGTTGCTCCGGGGCACGCGCGCATCCCGAGCGCCGCCGCCGTCACGCCTCCCTCGCGGTCCGTACGGACGACGGCCGCTGGTACCTCGTCAACGCGACCCCCGACATCGGCGACCAGATCGAGGCCCACCCCGCGCTCCACCCGGGGCCCGGCCCCCGGCAGACTCCGATCGCCGGGGTCGTCCTCACCGACGCCGAACTCGACCACACCCTGGGCATCGCCCGGCTGCGCGAGGCCGACGCCCTGGAGATCCACGCCACGGCCCCGGTCCGCCGGGCCCTTCAGGACCGCCTGCGCCTCGGCGACGTCCTCGGCCCCTACACCTCCCTCACCTGGCGGGACCTCACCTGCCACGGCGCGCACCCGCTGGGCCCGTCCGACGACGGCCTGCGGATCACCGCCGTCCCCGTCTCCGCCAAGCGTCCCCGGTACGCCGCCGAAGCCCCCGAGGACGAGGCCTGGGTGGTGGCGCTGCGCCTGTACGAACCGTCCACCGGCCGTACGGCGGTCTACGCGCCCGCCGTCGCCGCCTGGTCGGATGCCCTGCACCAGGTCGTGGCCGAGGCCGACTGCGTCCTCGTCGACGGCACCTTCTGGGACGACGAGGAGCCGCGCCGCACCGGCATCTCCTCCCGCACCGCCACCGGGATGGGGCATCTGCCCATCGACGGTCCGGGCGGCACCGCGGGCATCCTCGCCACGCTGTCCGCCCGCTGCTACTACACGCACCTCAACAACACGAACCCCCTGGTCGACCCGACCGCGGCGCAGCACAAGCGGCTCGCCCGGATGGGCATCGAGGTGGCCGACGACGAGTTGGTGATCGAGCTGTGACCACGACCCTCGCCCCCCGGGCCGAAGCCGCACCCTGGGGCCGCGCCGCGTTCGAGGACCGCCTGCGCGCGGTGGCCCGGGAGCGCTACCACGACCGGCACCCCTTCAACCTCCGGATGCACGAGGGCGACCTGTGCCCCGAGGAGATGCGGGCCTGGATCACCAACCGCTTCCACTACCAGCGGCACATCCCGGTCAAGGACGCGCTGATCACCGCCAAGCTGGACGACCCCCGGCTGCGCCGGATGTGGGTGCGGCGCATCGAGGACCACGACGGCCGCGCGGACGGGGAGGGCGGCATCGAGCGCTGGCTGCGGCTCGGCGAGGCGGCCGGCCTGGACCGCCGCGCGCTGCTGAGCGGCGACTCGGTGCTGCCCGGCGTACGCCTGGCGGTGGAGGGATACGTCAACTTCTGCCGGCTGCGGTCCCCGCTGGAGGCCGTCGCGGCCTCCCTCACCGAGCTGACCGCGCCCGATCTGATGCGGGTGCGCATCGACGCCTTCGCACGCCACTACTCCTGGATCGAGCCCGATGGCCTCGGCTACTTCCGCACCCGTGTCGACCAGGGCCGGCGCGACAGCACGGAGGCCCTCGCCCTCGTCCTGGACTGGGCCCGCACCCGCGAGGACCAGCGGCGGGCCCTGGCCGCGCTCACCTTCAAGTGCGAGGTGCTGTGGGCCCTGCTCGACGCGGTCCAACAGGCCGGCACCGGCCACCGCGCCCCCCGCCCCGGGCGAGCGGTTTCCGCCGAGCGACCGGAGACCGACAGCCGGCCCTGGCGGGTGCGGGGGTGACGGCGGCGGACGTCACCGCCTGGCGCCCCGCCCTCGCGCCGGCGCTGATGCTGCGGCACGACCCGGTGCGCGGCGCCGACCTGCTGCTCCTGCCCGAACGGGTGGTCGTGCTCGAAGGCCATGCGAGCCAGGTCGTCGGCCTGTGCGACGGGACCCGTACCGTCCCCGGGATCGTCGGCGAACTCGCCGCGCGTTTCCCGGGCGCCCCGGTCGCCGCCGAGGTGCCCGCCTTCCTCGACCGGCTGCGGGGGGAGGGCTGGCTCCGATGACCGCCGACGCGTCGCCGGCCCGCCCCTGGGCGCTGCTCGCGGAACTCACCCACGCCTGCCCGCTGCACTGCCCGTACTGCTCCAACCCGCTCGAACTGGCCCGCCGCTCGGGCGAGCTGAGCACCGACGAGTGGGCGGACGTCCTGCGGCAGGCCGCCGCGCTGGGCGTCGTCCACACGCATCTCTCCGGCGGTGAACCGCTGCTCCGGCCCGACCTGGAGCGGATCGTCGCCGCCGCCGAGGCCGCGGGCGTCTACACCCAGCTCGTCACCAGCGGCACCGGCCTGGACGAGCCCCGCCTGACCGCCCTTCGGAAGGCCGGCCTGCGCAGCGTCCAGCTCTCGGTGCAGCACTCCGACGCCCGGGCCAACGACCGGATCGCCGGCCGCCCGTCCGCCTTCGCGGCCAAGGAGCGGGCCGCCGCCCTGATCCGCGCGGCGGGCCTCCCGCTCGGCCTCAACGTCGTCCTGCACCGCGACAACCTCGACTCCGTCGGCGACCTCATCGACCTGGGCGAGGCCTGGGGCGCGGACCGCGTGGAGCTGGCCAACACCCAGTTCTACGGCTGGGGCCTGCTGAACCGGGCGGCCCTGCTGCCGACCCGCGAGCAGCTCGCCCGTGCCCGGGAGACCGTCGAGCACCGGCGCGAGCGGCTCGCCGGCCGCATGGACCTCGTCTGGGTCGTCCCCGACTACTTCGACGGCATCGCCAAGCCCTGCATGGGCGGCTGGGGAGCGGTCTCGCTCACCGTCACCCCCGACGGCACCGCACTGCCCTGCCCGGCCGCGGCCGCCCTGCCCGGCCTGGACCCGCCCAACGTACGGGACCACCCGCTCGCCTGGATCTGGGACGAATCGCCCGCCTTCACCCGCTACCGCGGCACCGACTGGCGGATGACCGGTCCCTGCGGCACCTGCCCCCGCCGCGAGGAGGACTTCGGCGGCTGCCGCTGCCAGGCCCACGCCCTGACGGGCGACCCGGCCCGCACGGACCCGGCCTGTGCCCTGTCCCCGGACCACCCCCTCCTGCAGACCCTGGTGGCCCCGGAGACCGCGGCCACCCGCCCCCCCGTACACCTATCGCCGCCCGGGAGCGTCCGTGTCCTGACGGGGCGCGGGGCCGTGTCGCCGTGCGGCTCCGCCGCGCGGGCGCGACCGGCCCCAACGGCGCCGCACCCGGGAACTACTCCACGTCCGCGACCACCGACCCCACCCGCTCCGCCAACGTGGGATCCCGCCGCACCAACACCGCGGCATATCCGACGGACCCCACCAGCGCGACCAGCGCCACATACGGGAACCAGCTGTACGGCGCCGGCTGCCCCGGCTTGGCGAGGTAGTACAGCGGGACCAGGATCGCCAGCGCCCCGATCGCCGGCAGCACCAGATGCCGTACGGTCCGGAACTCCTGCGGCCGGTAGCGGCGGTAGTACAGCGGCAGCGCGATGTTCGAGGCGAGATACACCAGCAGGATCAGCAGCGCGCCCAGGCTGGAGGACTCCGTGAAGAAGACCACGGGGTCCATCCGGCCGCCGTCGGGGCCGAGCAGGTGCCCGAGCCCCCAGCCGCCGATGATCAGCAGCGAGGTGACGGCGAAGGTGACGATCGCGTTGTTGGGCGTACGGCGCGTCGGGTGGACGTACCCGAAGAACGACGGCAGCAGTCCCTCGCGTCCGGCGTTGAAGATCAGCCGCGCCTGGGAGTTGATGCCGGCGATCAGCACGCCGAGGGTGGAGGTCAGCCCGCCGACGTAGGCGAGGACCGCCAGCGCCCCGAGGGTGTGGTGGGCGACGTCGATGAAGGGGAGGGGGGAGTCGCCGAGCGCCGCCGTGTCGTAGCCGAAGCCGGTGACGGTGGCGTACGAGAACAGGATGTAGCTCACCGTCATGATCGCGACGGAGAAGAGCACCGCGCGCCCGACGTTGCGCCGTGGATTCTCCGTCTCCTCGGCCAGCGCCGCCGAGTTCTCCCAGCCGATGAACAGGTACACCGCCAGCGGGAACCCGGCCGCGAGGCCGCTGAGGCCGTGGCGCAGGTGGCCCGGCAGGAACGGGGCGGCGGACAGGCTGCCGCGGTGCTCGAAGAGCGCCGCCGCCGACACCACGACCAGCACCAGCATCTCCACGCCGAAGAAATAGCCGGCCCACTTGGTGGAGACCACGATCCCGCGCAGCATCAGCACCACCGACACCCCGGTCAGCAGCAGCGTCCACAGGATCCACGGCAGGTCGATGCCCGTGTAGTGGTGCAGGGTGATCTGCACGAACCCGCCGGAGATCGCGATCACCGAGGCCATCGCGATGATGTAGCCGAGTCCCGCGAGCAGCGCGGTGGTCACGGCGCTGACCGGCCCGAAGGTCTTGCCGACGAAGGTGATGAAACTGCCCGCCGACGGGTGCGCGCGGGAGAACTCGGCGAGCGTGTTGCCGAGCAGCGCGACGGCGACGCCCGCGGCGGCGATGGTGAGCGGGGAGGCGATGCCGGCCGTGGCGGCGAGGAAGGCGAAGCCGAAGAAGAAGCTCATGGCCGGGCCGACGTTGGCCATGGTGGCGGCGGCGATGTCCGCCATGCCGAGCACACCGCCGCGCAGCCGCTGGGGCGGGCCGCCGGCGGGGCCCGACGTCGGCGGCGGGCCGACGGCTCCGGGGTCGGACATGGCGACTGCTCCTTCGGGGACGGTGGCGGGGCGAGGGGCGCGGCGGGCGGGGCCGGCCGTCAGCTCGGGCGGGCCCGCTGGTGTTCCTTCACGGCCCGTACGGCCGGGTCCATCGCGCCGCGGCCGAGTTCGGTGAGCAGCTCGGCGTGGCAGCGGTTGCGGGCCCGCACCACGGCCGGGCCGGGCGGGGGCAGCAGCAGGCACTGGCGGCCCAGGAGATCGGCGGCGAACTCGCGGATGCCGGCGCCGCCGAGCAGCTCGGCGAGGTCGAGGTGGAAACGGGTCTCCAGCTCGACCAGCCGGGCCGGGTCCTCGGCCAGGTCCATCTCCGCGACCAGCGACCGCAGCCCTTCGAGGGAGCTTTCGGGGACCTCGCCCGCGCCGTGCGCCACCAGGCCGCACTCCAGCAGCAGGTGGAAGGAGTCGAGCAGGGCTGCCTCCTCGGCGTCGTGCATCAGGGCGACGACGGTGTCCCAGTCGGCGGCGACGAAGGTGCCGCCGGCCCGGCCGCGGCGCCGGTCGAGCAGACCGTCCTGGCACATGCCCTCCAGCGCGCGGCGCACGGTGATCTCACCGATCCCCAGCTCCTCGGCGAGGACGCCGGCGTCCGGCAGCCGGTCACCCGGGGTCACGGACTTCAGGCGCACCCGCAGCGCGACCCGGGAACGGACCAGGTCCGACCCCGTCTGGGTCCCGCCGGAGCGCAGGCGGGCGTCCCCGCCGCCGTAGGGGCCGAACTTGCCCGCTGGATTCACCACGGCGCCACCCTAACGGCCTGCTGAGCGGGGTCACGGCGTGGTGCACGGAGGGCTCCCGGAAGCGAGGGTTCCACGTTGCCTGCAAAATAGAGCAAGGTGAACACTTAAACAAGCCTTGTTCTTTTCGATCGTAGTGAACTAATTTCGCGCCTCGACAGCCCGTCCCCTCCTCACCGGATGTCGAGATGACCACAACCCTTCCCGAAGCCCCTCCCGCAGAGCCCGGTCTCAAGGCCGGACTGAAGAACCGCCATCTGTCGATGATCGCGATCGGCGGAGTCATCGGTGCCGGTCTGTTCGTCGGCTCCGGCTCCGGCATCGCCACCGCCGGACCCGGCATCCTGATCTCGTACGCCCTTGTCGGCGTCCTCGTCGTCCTCGTGATGCGGATGCTCGGCGAGATGGCGGCGGCCAACCCCACCTCCGGCTCCTTCTCCGCCTACGCCGACCGGGCGCTCGGCCGCTGGGCCGGGTTCACCATCGGCTGGCTCTACTGGTTCTTCTGGGTCGTCGTCCTCGCCGTGGAGGCGACCGCCGGCGCCAAGATCCTGGCCGGCTGGATCCCCGCGGTCCCGCAGTGGGGCTGGGCCCTGATCGTCATGGTCGTGCTGACCGCCAGCAATCTGGCCTCGGTCAGCTCCTACGGCGAGTTCGAGTTCTGGTTCGCCGGGATCAAGGTCGTCGCCATCGCCGCGTTCATCGTGATCGGCGGCCTCGCGATCTTCGGCCTGCTGCCCGGCTCGGACCACCCGGCGTCCGGCTTCTCGAACCTCACCGCGCACGGCGGCTTCCTGCCCAACGGGCCGGGCGCCATCCTCACCGGCGTCCTGATGGTCGTCTTCTCCTTCATGGGCAGCGAGATCGTCACCCTGGCGGCCGGCGAGTCCGCCGACCCGCAGGGTGCGGTCACCAAGGCCACCAACAGCGTGATCTGGCGGATCGCCGTGTTCTACCTCGGCTCGATCCTCATCGTGGTCTCCCTGCTGCGCTGGGACGACCCGGCGATCCTCAAGGACGGCTCGTACGTCGCCGCCCTCAGCTCCATCGGCATCCCGCACGCCGCGCAGATCATGAACGCGATCGTGCTCACCTCGGTGCTGTCCTGCCTCAACTCCGGTCTGTACACGGCCTCGCGCATGGCGTTCTCCCTCGGCCGCCGCAGCGACGCCCCGGCCGCCTTCGGCCGCACCACGGACCGCGGTGTGCCGCGCTCGGCCATCCTCGCCTCGGTCGTCTTCGGCTTCGTCGCGGTCGCCTTCAACTACCTGTGGCCCGACACCGTCTTCCAGTTCCTCCTCAACGCCTCCGGCGCCATCGCCCTGTTCGTCTGGCTGGTGATCTGCTTCTCCCAGCTGAAGATGCGCCGGATCATCGAGCGGGAGGCGCCCGAGAAGCTGGTCGTGCGGATGTGGCTCTACCCCTACCTCACCTGGGCCACCATCGGTCTGATCGCCTTCGTCCTGCTCTACATGCTCACCGACACCGCCGAGGGCGGCGGCCGTGACCAGGTCGTCCTGTCCACCCTGGTGGCCGTGGGCGTGGTGGTCGTGGCCGTGGTCCGCCAGCGCCTCGGCCGGGGCGCCGTGCCCGACGCGGTGACCTCCGCGAAGGAGTGACCCCCCGAACCGGCCGGAGGGCCGGACCCGCCTCTCGTACGGCGGGTCCGGCCCCGTCGGCGTTCCGGGCACCGCCGGTCGGGCGGGTGACGAGGTTCTTGCGGCCGTGGTGCTGCTGACCGCCGGAGAGCGGAACCGACCAGCTGTCGCGGGTTCTTGATGCCCTCCGTTCAGGACGGTGTTGGCTCCGCACCGCTTGCTGATGTCGGACAGCTCCAGCAGGACCTCGCCGGTGGCCGCTCCCGTGGCGTCCGCGGTGGCGGTGGGGGACATGGTCGCTCCGTTTCCGGCGGTGGGCTCGGCGGCGCTCACTTCGCCCTCCCCCCGACCAGACGGTTGAAGAAGGCCGCGGCGACGATGACCGGACCGACGCACAGGTCCCGCGGAGGCGCGCCTGCCGGTCGGTGATGTGCCGTCAACTCCATACACTGGAGGCGGTGTTGCCTCCCGGCTGGTGGTGCGGCGGATCAGCGGGCCGGTGGCGACGGCCGCGGGCCGCGGCCGGGACACGTCTTCACGGAACCTTCACCGACTCTCCAAGTACTTTAGGTTTCAAAGGGCTACGCTCCCGTCCATCCCCCCACCCAGCACAGGAGACTCGTTGTGCGAGACGGCAACGTAGTGGTGATAGGCGGCGGTTACGCGGGCGTCCGCCTGGCGAAACGCCTGGACGCGACGGCGAACGTCACGCTCGTGGACCGCAAGGACGTCTTCTTCCACCGCATCGCGTCCCTGCGCGCCGGTGTGCGCCCCGAATGGACGGTGACCCCGTTCATCCCGTACGACCGGCTGCTGCGCCACGGCCGGCTGGTCGTCGGCAAGGCGGTCCGGATCGACCCGGTCGGGCGGGAGGTGGTCCTCGCGGCGGGCGAACGGCTGCCGTACGACGTCCTGGTGATCGCCACCGGCGCCGACTACCCCGAACCGGCCCGTTTCAGCGGCGGGACGGCGGAGGAGGCGGCGCGGGTGTTCGGCCAGCACCAGCGCAAGATCGCCGGTGCCGAGCACGTCCTGGTCGTGGGCGGCGGGCCCTCCGGGGTCGAGCTCAGCGCCGAGATCCGGCTGGCCCGGCCGGACGCCCGGGTCACGCTCGCCCACTCGGGAGCGGAACTGCTGACCTCCACGGGCAGCGCCCGCGCCGGCCGCAGGGCCCGCGCCTGGCTGGAGTCGCACGGGGTGCAGGTGCGGCTCGGCTCCTTCGTCTCGCCGGGCAACGACTTCGCCACCTACCGCGACAGCCGCGGCGCCGTCCTCTCCGCCGACCTCTCCTTCTGGGCGACCGGCACCACCCCCAACACGCTCTGGCTGCGGCTGGCCGGACACGGCGACTGGCTCAACGGCACCGGGCACGTCAAGGTCGACGGCATGCTCCGTGTGGTGGGGCGGCCGGACGTGTTCGCGGTCGGTGACGTGAACGACGTGGGCGAACTGAAGGTCACCCCGGCGGCGCTCTCCCAGGCGGAGACCGCCGCCCACAACATCGGGGCGTATCTGCGCAGTCCGGGCCGGCACAGCAAGCGGTCGCGCTCCTACCGGGGGGTCCACCGCACCCCGCTCATCGTGCCGTTCGGTCCGTCCGACGGGGTGACCGTCCTGCCCGTGCCGGGCGGCGACACCGCCGTCCTCGGCACCCGGACCACCACCCTGGCCAAGGCGAAGACCCTGATGACCCCGTTCATGCGGCGCCAGCTGGGCTACACGGCGGCCTGACGCCGTCCTGACGCGGGCAGCAGCGCCTCGATCCGCCCGGTGACCTCGGGCGTGTCCGGCTTCACCCGGGAGCGGATGCGGTGCGCGACCGTGCCCTCGGGCGACACCAGGAACTTCTCGAAGTTCCACTCGACGTCCCCGGCCACCCCCCGTTCGTCGGGCGCGGCCGTGAGCAGCGCGTACAGCGGATGCCGCCGTACGCCGTTGACGTCCACCTTCTCGAAGAGGGGGAAGGTGACGTCGTACTCCGTCGAGCAGAACTCCCGGATCTCCTGCGGGGTGCCCGGTTCCTGCTGCCCGAACTGGTTGCAGGGGAAGCCGAGGACGGCGAACCCGCGCGGTCCGTACCGCCGGTGCAGCTCCTCCAGCGCCGCGTACTGCGGGGTGCGCCCGCAGCGCGAGGCCACGTTCACCACGAGCAGGGCCGTCCCCCGGTAGCGGCTCAGATCGCCCGGCTCACCGGCGAGGGTGCGGACGGGGATGTCGTACAGGCTCATGTCGGTGTCTCGCTCCGCTCCGGTCGGTCCGTACGGGTCAGCCGGCCGCGTCGATGCCCTGGCAGGCCTTGCGGACGGCGGCGACCACGGCGTCCACGTCGTCGTCCGTCATGGCCGCGCCCAGCGCGATGGTCACGGAGCGGCCGAGCAGCGCCTCGCTGGTGCGCAGGCGCGGTGGCCGTTCCCACTCCACGCCCCAGGGCGTACGCCCTTCGCGCACCGCCCGGTTGGCCGTGACCGGCTGGCCCTGGTACAGGGTGTGCGCCGGGATGCCGGCGGCGTTGAGGTCGGCGACGACGGCGCGGGCCTGCAGACGCGAGCCGGCGAACAGGGTGAGATCGCCGCCCGAGCCCTCCTCGTCGGGCAGGCGCCGCCAGCGCACCGGCAGATCGGCGGTCTCGGCCCGCACCCGGCGGGCCACGTCCCGCAGCCGTCGGCACATCGGGAGCAGCCGGGGCAGCTGGACCCCGAGCACCGCCGCGGCCAGCTCGGTCATGCGGAGATTGGTGCCGATGAACGGCGGGGCGTCGGCGGTGCCCCGCGTCGCGCCCTTGGCGGTGGTGAACTGGCCGCCCTGGTCCTGGTAGCGGGCCACCCGGTCGTGGACGTCGGCGTCGGAGGTGGTGACCGCGCCGCCCTCGCCCGCGGTGATGTTCTTGTCGAGCTGGAAACTGAACGCGCCCGCGTCACCGAGGCCACCGACCGGCCGGCCCCGGTAACGGACGCCGGCGGCCTGCGCCGCGTCCTCGACCACCCGCAGCCCGTGCCGGCGCGCGACCTCGAGGATCGGGTCCATGTCGGCGGCGGCGTGGTGCAGATGGACCGGCATCACCCCCCAGGTCCGCCCGGTGATCCGCTCCTCCAGCCGCGCCGGGTCCAGGGTGAGCGAGTCGTCGACCTCGGCGAAGACGGGAACGCCCCGGGCTCCGACCACCGCGCCGACACTGGCGACGAAGGTCACGCCGGGCACGATCACCTCCGCGCCGGCCGGGATGCCCAGACCGATCAGCGCGGCGGTCAGCGCGGCGGTGCCGGAGGACACCGCTACCGTGTGCGCGACCCCGATCGCCTCGGAGAACGCGGTCTCGAACGCATCGGTGCGGTGCGCGAGGTCCGGCCCGTAGTAGCGGAAGGGGGACCGGGACCGGATCACCTCCAGGGCGGCGGCCTCCTCTTCCTCCCCCCACAGGGCGAGCGCCCGCCAGGTCTCGTACCGCATCCCGGTCCCGTCGCTCACCCGGCCTCCTCGGTCACCGCGTCCAGGTCCGTGACGCTGTGGGCCACCAGGAAGTCCTCCAGGAACAGATAGTCGAGCTGGCTCGGCCCGAAGAACGCGAGCGCCTGCCCGGGGGTCTCCACGATCGGCTCCCCGCGGTCGTTGAAGGAGGTGTTGAGCACCACGGGCACCGAGGTGATCTCCCCGAACCGGGCCACCAGTTCGTGGAAGGCGCCGTTCGCCTCCGGGGTCACCGTCTGCACCCTGGCCGTGCCGTCGACATGGGTGACGGCCGGTATCTCCCGCCGCCTGTCCTCGCGGACCGGCGCGACGATCAGCATGTACGGCGACTCGATGTCGAGGTCGAAGTAGTCGGCGGCCCGCTCGGCGAGGACGGCGGGGGCGAACGGCCGGAACGCCTCCCGGTGCTTGACCTTGCTGTTGAGGATGTCCTTCATCTCCGCGCGGCGCGGGTCGGCCAGGATGCTGCGGTGGCCGAGGGCCCGCGGCCCGAACTCGGACCCTCCGGTGAACCAGCCGATGAGCGCGCCCCGCGGCAGGAGTTCGGCCGCGACCCGGGCCGGTCGCGCCACCCGGCGGTGGGGCAGGCCCGAGGCGTCGAGCGCGGCGCGGATCTCCTCGGTGCCGTACGAACGGCCCAGGTAGGTATGGGTCTGCGGGCGCGGTGCCGCGCCGCCGGCGCGCGGCGCCGCAGGTCCCCGGGCCCCGCCGGCCCGCGGGGCCCGGGGGCGGGGGTGCCCGCCGAGGACGTGGTGGCCGTAGTAGGCGCAGCCGACCGCGCAGCCGTTGTCGCCCGCGGCGGGCTGGGCGTAGATCTCCGTGAACGGCGTCTCCCGCAGGATCTTGCCGTTCGCCACCGAGTTGAGGGCGACCCCGCCCGCCAGACACAGCCGGGTCAGCCCGGTCTCCCGGTGCAGCCAGCGCGCGGCGTGCAGGACGGCCGTCTCCAGGAGGTCCTGGGCCGCCCAGGCGAGATCGGCGCCCCGGGCGAACCGCTCGTCGCCCTCGAACCCGTCCAGCGCGTGCTCGACGAAGTCCAGCAGCCCGCCGTCCTTGAGGTGCAGGTGGTAGCGGCCCTCCGGCAGCAGGTCGAGATGGCGGTGGAACTCGCCGCGCCAGCGGTCGGTGCCGTAGGGCGCGAGGCCCATCGTCTTGCCGTCCTCGGTCAGGTACCAGCGGCCCTCCTCGTAGAGGGTGAAGCCGATGGCCCTGCTGACGGCCTTGTACAGGAAGCCCAGCGAGTGGTCGCTGTCGCCGGCCTGGTAGACCCGGGTGTCGCGCAGTCCGTCGGTGCTCCAGTTGGTGCCGAACACCTTGGAGATCTCGGTGATCCCGGTGCCGCTTCCCACCGACATCGTGAGCGTCTCCACGCCCTGCCCGTCGAAGAGGCTGCCCGCCCCGTCGACCACCAGGATCGCGGCCTCCGGGAAGGGCGAGGGGTGGAAGGCGCTGGCGGCGTGCGCCAGATGGTGCCGGATCAGCGTCGTACGGCTGCGGAAGGGGAAGTAGCAGCTCGGCAGCAGGGTGTCGTCGGCGACGATCGCCTCCACCTGACCGAGCCGGACCCCGCGCGCGGTCAGACAGTAACGCCAGCACTGGTTCGCCAGAGAATTCACATTGACCGCGTATTTGCGCCGCGTCAGCCGTTCCTCTTCAATACCGACGGCGATCTCACCGTTCTCGACGAGGCAGGCCGAGAAGTCGTGGTTGGAACCGCCGAGTCCCAGAGCGAGCATACTGCCGTCCTTACTCCCAGTTCCGGCACACTGATTTGGCGAGTACGTCGGCATAACGCTACCCCGTACCAACCGGGCCGTCGTCAGACGCATATGAGCCATCCTCCGGACGGATCGGGTCGCGATCCGGACGAAGGCAGCCGACAGACGTGGGCCACATTGACCCTGTCTTCCGGGTGAACTTAGACTCGCGGTCAACGGAAGAGTCATGCGCCGGACGACCTGGATGCGGGGATAAGGCATGGCCCTGAAACGTGATTATCGCGAGACGATGTTCGCGCATCGCGACGGCCAAAACCGTCTCAAGCTCCTCATGAATGACATGGTGATAGAGGAGCAGCTGTGCCAGATGAGGTGTTCCTACTGCCTCACCGAGGACTTCAATCTCCTGATGCAGGTACCCGACGCGCGGCTGCGGCTCACCACCGACCGGCGCGCCGACTGGCACGAGATCCTCGACGCCTACCACCGGCACGTCGACAGCCCGATCATGCGGCTGAGCGGCGGCGAGTTCTTCTGGCTGAAGGGCTCCACCGAGTTCGTCGCGGAATGCAGCGAGAAGTACGAGGTGGTGCAGGTCATCACCAACGGCGCCTTCCTGACGCCGCACCGGCTCCAGGCCCTCGCCGAGCTGGGGAACGTCCAGCTCTGCCTGTCCCTCGACGGCCACACGCTGGAGATGAACGGCCACCGCCTGCCGCCGAAGCAGCACCGCCTCTTCGACGTGATCATGCGGCACCTGGACCACGCCGTGGAACTCGGCATCCCGATCGAGATCCAGTCGGTCATCACCGACCTGAACGCCACCGGGCAGGCCGACTTCGCCGAGTTCCTGGCGGAGCGCTACGGGCGTGGGGTGATGCTCTACTTCTTTCCCGTGCGCGGTGAGACCAGGGCCACGCACGCACCGCCGCTCGGCGACCATTTCGCGCCATTACTGGAACGCTACGACGAACTGTCCGCGGTCCTCCCGCCACGCGCGTTCGTGGAACACATCGGGAATCAACTGCGCACCGGCGTCCGTACCCTGCGCTGTTACGCCACGGCCACCATGGTCCAGCTTTTCGGCCAGGGGGACGTCTCCTGCTGCCCGTACGCCTGGCTCAAACCCATGGGAAACATCAAGGAGAATCCCGACCTCATACCCGAGCAGTTCGGAGAACACCAGCACTACGACATGTTCATGCAGCCCCGACCCCGTTTTCCGTACTGCAAGAGCTGCACCGGGCCGATCGACGTGGTCAATCTCTATCTCTTCGGCGGAATCACCGAGGAGGAAATCGCGCGCTGCGCCCCGTACGCCGGACCCCGCGCACTGGAGCGGCTGCGGGAGCTGAAATCGGCGTTCGCACCGGTTTTCGAGCCGGCCCTCCCGGGCCGTGAGGAGACGTGATGATTTCCCTGGACGGGATCTCCGCCGACGAGATCGCGGCCGCCGGACCGCAGCGGCTTCGCGCCCTTCCACAGCACGATCTGCTCACCCTCGCCGGGGACTGGCTCGGTGAACTGGCGCCCTGGCGGGACGCCGAGAGCCTCGCGGCGATCTCCACCAGCCTGTCCGCCGAATCGGTGCTGTCCTCCCTCTTCGTCTTCGGCGACCAGGTCGCCGAGTCCGAGGCCCGCGCGGAGGTCCCCGCGCCGCTGCTCGACCTGCTGCTGCGCGCCCGTGTGCTCAGCGAGGACGCCGGGAAGCTGTCGGCCGAGTACTGCCTGGTCCGCGGGGACGGCCTGGTGCTGCTGGCCGCCTGGCGGGCGGCGGGACGGGACAGCGGGTCGTACGCGCCCTGGGTCGGCACCGACTCGATCACCCTCTCCCGGCTCGTCGCCGCGCGCAGCGGGATCCGCTCGGCTCTGGACCTCGGCTGCGGCACCGGCATCCTCGGGCTGTCCGCCGCCCGGGGCGGCGCCGAGGTCCTGTCGGTCGACGTCAACCCGGAGTGCACGGCGGCCACGACCCTCAACGCCCACCTCAACGGCCTGGCCGGCCGGGTCACCGCCACCGAGGCCGACATCATGTCCCTCTCCCTCGGCTCCCGCTTCGACCTCGTCGTCTCCAACCCGCCCTGCCTGCCGCTGCGACGCGGCTCGCTCGGCTGGCTCGCCGGGGAAGCCGGCCTGGACGGACTGGAGTTCTTCTGGGAACTCCTGCGCCAGGTGCCCGCACTCCTCACCGGCGGCGGCGAGGCACTGCTCCAGGCGGCGGCCTACGGCGACGAGCACGGCCCGTTCTTCGTCCGCGAACTCGAGGCCGAACTGCGCCGGCTGAACCTCTCCGGCCGGCTCCTGCTGCGTCCTTCCACGCCCCCGCGCTGGCCGGCCTTCGCCCCGCGCGACGCGCAGCAGCAGCTCACCGGCCCCCTCGGCGACGAGGTCCGCGCCTATGTCACCAGCATCGGCGCCACCCACTACTACGGCTTCGTCCTCTCGGCGCACCGCACCGGCGAGGGCCTGGAGGTCGGCCGCTTCCGCTGAACGACCCCGATCCGCCGGGCCCCCGGCCCCCCGCCCACCGGACATGGGCGGGGGGCCGGGGGATACCGGGCCGGTGAATGCCGGGCTGGTAGGGGCGGCGTGGCGGTGTGCGTCGGGTGGCGGTGGCCGGTCGGGAGGGCGCCGGTGCCGGTGCGGTGGCGGTGGTTGATCGAGGGGGGGTGGTGCGTGGGCCGGGGTGTGGCAGGGGTTGGCCGAGGGTCGGTGGGCCGTGTGGGGGTGGTGGAGGCCGGGTCGGGGCGGGTCCGGGTGGTGGAGGCCGGGTCGGGGCGGGCCCGGCGGGTCACGTGGTCGTCCGGTCGAGCCATCGTGGGCCCAGGTCGGCGTGTTCCAGGGCGGCGACCGCGTCCGTCGCCTCCAGCAGGGTCAGGCGGGTGGTGTCGACCAGGCGGATGCCGGGGACGTCGGGCACCTCCCCGTCCAGGTGCCGCTCCGCCAGCCGGCCCTCGACGAACAGCCGCCCACCCGCGTCGCCCTGGATCCGGGCGGCCAGCGCGTCCGCGTCGGCCCGCAGCCCGTAGTAGACAGGGTGCGCCCCGAGCTCCCCGAACACCCGGTGGAAGCGCTCGTAGGCCCGGCCCGCCAGGACCACCCCGGTGACGACAACGACCCGCGCCCCCCACGCCCGGTACACCGGCAGGGCGGCGCGCAGGCTCGCCGCCATGAGGTCGTACAACTCCTCGCCCCCGTCCCAGGGATGGACGACGGGGTCGCAGTCCATCGCCGCGGCCGGGACGCCGTACCGCGTCACCAGCTGATGCCCGAGCCGGGTCTTGCCGACCCCGGGCGCCCCCGTGATCACCACGACGCGCATCAGTGCGTGTCCTCACGGACCGTGCCCACCAGGCGGAAGCCCAGGTGAGGGATCTTCAGGAGCTTCGCCCCGGAGTCGATGTCCAGGAACTTCTGCTTCAGCACGGACGTCACCTTGTTCACGTCCTCCCCGCCGGCCGCCCGGCCGAGCTCCTCGCGCGAGACGATCTGGCCCGGCCGCCCGGCCAGCAGCCGCAGCAGCCCCGCCTCCGCCTCGGTCACCGGCGCCGACTTCGCGGGGGAGCTGAGCGTCCCCCTGCCGTCGAGCGTGAGCACCTGCGTGTTCTCGGGCGGCGTGACGGTCTTGAGGTAGCCGAGGGTTTCCACCAGCCGTTCCCGCCGCAGCGGGCTGGCCAGGGTGAAGCTGTACCCGCGCGAGACCGCCGCCAGCACCTCGGTGGCGGAGATGCGGTCCAGGACCGCGATCGCGTAACCGCCGCCGCGTTTCAGCTCCGCCGCCGCGGGCTCGTCGGGCCCGGCGGCGGCGATCCGGTGGAAGGCGACCAACCGGGCGCCGGGCGGCGCCGCGTGGCCCCCCGCGTCGGGATCGGTCACCGCCAGGGTGAGACCCACCTCGGCGCAGGCGTCCGCGAGGACCTCCAGGTCCGCCGGGGCCAGGGACTGAGCCAGTGCATACATGGGAAACCCTTCACGGAGTTCTCTTGGGAGGGCCGGTCAGCCGTGCAGCCGCCAGATCCGCTCGGCGGCCGGCCCGTCCGAGCCCTCCGCCAGGCGGGTGCCGTGCCGGTGGATGCGCCGGACGATGCCCCGGCGCACCTGGATGCGATAGGCGCCCAGCGCCTCGGACTTGGTGAGCGCCGCCGTCCCGTCCACCGGCCACAGCTCGGGGCGCAGCTCCCCGAGGCCCGCCTCGGCCAGCCGGGCGCCCAGTGCGCGCGCGGTCTCCTCAGCCGAGGAGAACAGCGCGTACGGCTGGTCCTCGTAGAAGACGAGCCGCGCCCCGCCGAGCCGCCCGCCACGCGCCAGTGCGAGCACCGCCTCCCGGCAGGCGAGGTGATCGACATGCCCGCCGACGCCGAGCGGCGCGCAGACCAGGCCGGCGCCCGCGAGCGCCGTGCCCAGCCGGGCGGTGACCGCGTCGAACAGCTCCGGCTCCTCGCGCGTGAAGCCGTCGGACCAGGCCGGGTCGGTGAAGAACGCCTCCCGTCTCAGCTCGCGGTCGGCGGCGTCGACGAAGCCGAGCAGCTCCACCCCGGCCCCCAGCACCCGGGCGGCGACCGTCTCCTCGGCGAGCAGCAGACGCCGGGTCAGCTCCGGGCGCACGGCGTAGTACGGGTCCTTGGTCCAGGTCTCCACGCTGAACACGTCGACGAACCGGCCGCCGCGCCGGGCCACCGTGCCGCCCAGCGCCAGCGCGGCGTCGTCCGGGTGCGGGGACACGACGACCGGCGCCAGGGGATCGGCGGGTGCGGCCGGCGGGGCCATGAGCAGCAGCCCGAGCCGCCGCCAGCGGGCGAGGCGCTCGCGCTCCGCCGCGGTGAAGGCCGCGAGGGGGCGCCGGCCGTCGCACCGGGAGAGCAGCGCGGTGTCGGCGTCCACCTCGTGCCCCAGGAAACACAGCCGGCCGTCGACCGTCTCGACATGCGGCAGAGTGATCGGGCACCACGTGTCAGGAATCTCTGTCATGTATCTCCGAGCCCGGGCGGTGAGGAATGACAGCCGTAATAAGGCGGGAGCATACCGATCACCGCCAGGCCCGCACAGGGCGCGTTCCAGAGCGGCAGAAAATGGGGGACCGGTGGCCGAAAGTATTCCGGACGCGTTGCTCTGATCATTTTTTCTGCGTGCGGCGGGGCGATAGGTTTCCGGTCATTCATTGCGCCCCCGAGACCTGATCGCCCGGCGCCCCGACCTCCGTACCCGGTGCCGACCGTGCGGCGCGGTTCCCTCACTGATTTCCCACGTCAACCACCCTGCACCGGGAGGCCTTGCGCGGCGCCGCACCGGGTCCGTGCGGTGGCCCTCGGTCAGGCGCGCGGCCTGGCCGAACAGGGGCGGAACGATTGGCCACGACTCCGGCCGGGTTGCCGCGGCCCCATTGCACCGGGGATCTTCTCCTGTAGCCTCGAAGGGCGATTTGGCCTGTCGGATCGATTAGAGGACGAGGCAGGGAATGGCGACGCGCGTACTACTCGTTCAGCAAGGAGTGTGGGGGAATTCAGCGGTCTCCATGCCGCTGGCGATCGGCTACCTGAAGGCCTACGCCGAGGCCGACGAACGCATTCGACGGCGCATGGACATCTCCCTGAGGAACTACCCCGGCGACGCCGGACTCAACGCCATGGCCCGGGATCTCGTCCGGGACGGCTGCCCCGACATCCTCTGCTTCTCCGTGCTCGGCTGGAACTTCCGCGCCTTCGGTGCCCTCGCCGAGACCTTCAAACAGCTCAACCCCAACGGCTGGGTCGTCTTCGGCGGCAACCACGTCGCCCACCAGGGAGAGCGCGTCTTCCGGACGTTCCCGCAGGTCGACGTCGTGGTGAACGGCGAAGGGGAACTGGTCTTCCGGGACCTGATGAACGCCTGCCTCGACGGCGCGACCCGCGACGGACTCCACGGGATCGCCGGCATCTCCTTCCGGGAGGCCGGGGGAGACCTCGTCACCACCCCCGAGCGCGAACGCATCAAGGACCTGGAGATCCTGCCCTCGCCGATCCTCACCGGGGCGATCCCGCTCGTCGACCGGCAGGGCCGCTTCCTCTACGACTACGCCCTCATGGAGACCAACCGGGGCTGCCCGTACAAGTGCGCCTTCTGTTATTGGGGAGGTGCCACCGGGCAGAAGATGCGGGCGTTCTCCCGGGAACGGCTGCGCGCGGAACTGGAGGTGCTGGGCCGGCGCGGCGCGGAAATCCTCATGCTCGCCGACTCCAATTTCGGACTCCTGCGCCAGGACGAGGAATTCCTCGACGATCTTCTCCGGGTGCGGCGTAAATACGGCTTCCCGAGGCGGCTGGAAACCTCCTGGGCCAAGAACAAGTCGCCCGGTTTCTACCGCATCATGGAAAAGATGAAGCAGTCCGGGATGCACAGCGCGTTCATCCTGGCGCTCCAGACCATGGACGATTCCGTGCTGGATCTGATGCGCCGCCGGAACATGAAGCTGAACGACTGGGAAAGCCTGGTCGGCTGGCTCACCGACCATGGCATCACCCCGTATCTGGAGCTGATCTGGGGAGCGCCGGGCGAGACCGTCGCCTCATTCCTCGACGGGTACGACCGGGCCGCCCGGCACACCCCGTTCATCGCCGTCCACCCGCTCATGCTGCTGCCGAACACCGAATACCACGACAAGAAGGAACAGCACGGAATGGTGACCGTGCGCGGCGAGCAGGACGACTTCGACTATGTGCTCGCCCACCGCACGATGACCCTCGCGGACAACGAGCGCATGCTCCGTTTCATCTGCTGGAACCGGGTCCTGGCCCGCAGTCTGTGGCTGCACAACATCTGGGTCGCCCTGCGCGAACTCGCCGACGTCCCCCAGTCCCGCGTCATCCTCAGCTTCTCCGACTGGATCGACACGAGCGAGGACCCCGAGGCCCGGGAGCTGCACGCGCTGGCCCGGCCCACCGGCTCCGCGAGCGAGAACGTCGACCCCAACGTCTGGCGGCTGCTCACCAAACGGCTGCTGCGGCTGTGGTGGGAGGAGGCCCTGCGCCCCGGCCTGCCCGAGGAGCTGCTGCCGCTCCTCGACGAGGTGTTCCGCTACGACCTGATGTGCCAGCCCGTGCGCCCGCTGCCCGACGGCTCGGGCCCCGAGGAGGACCTCCCGGTCGTCACCCGGCACGGCGAACGCTGGTACCTGCGCAGCGACACGGAGTTCACCCACCCCGTGCCCCGGCTGATCGCCGCGCTGCGGCGCGGCGAGAGCGTGAGCACACGACCCGAGCGTCACACCGCGGACTTCTACTACCGCACCGAGTTCGGCGGTGACCTCCAGCACTACTTCCGCATGGACCGCTTCCGCGGACTGACGGAGCAGCAGCTGGAGCAGCAGTTCAGCCAGGCCTGACCCAGCACCCCACCTCACGGGAGACATTGACGATGGACCGCGCCGGGCTCATTCGGGACCTCCACGAGATAGCGGCGGGCATGACCAAGGGCGAGCACGGGCAGCCGCCGGGGGAGGGCGACGCCAGCCTCGTCGACCAGTACGGGTTCAGCTCCCTGGACGCCCTGGAGTACCTGCTGATCCTCGAGGAGAAGTTCGACGTCGTGTTCGAGGACGAGGACCTGACGGAGGAGACCCTCTTCTCCATCGAGGGGCTCGCCACCTACATCCTGGACCAGAGGACCGGCGAGAGCCCCTCCCTGACGTGAGCGGTGACACCGCGGTCAGTGTGGTCGTACCGACCCGTGACCGGACCACGCGCCTGCTGCTCACGCTCACCGCCCTGGGGCGACAGACCCTTGGCCGGGAGCGGTTCGAGGTCGTCCTGGTCGACGACGCCCCGCGCCCCGGTGCCGTCGCCCAGGTGCTGTCGGCCCTCCCGCCGGGGCTGCCCATCCGCACCGCCGCCACGGGTGGGCGCGGCGCCGCCCACGCCCGCAACACCGGGGCGCGGTCGGCCCGCGGAGAGCTCCTGCTGTTCCTCGACGACGACACCGTGGCCGGTCCCGGGCTGCTGGAGGCACACCTCGCGGCCCACGCGCGCACGGAGACGGCCGTGCTGCACAGCGCCGTCACCGATCTCTCCGCCTTCGCCCTGACCCCCGACCCGCACCCGCTCCGGCCGGCCCTCGTCGGCGCGCGGGGACGGCGGATCGAGCCCGCCACCCTCGCCGGCCTCGACACGGCCGTCCCCCTCCTCGGGCCGCGCCGCTCCTTCATCGAGCGCACCGCCCGCCGGGTGATCCGCTCGCCCGGCCACCCCGCGCTGCGCTGGCTCGTCTGCATCGGCACCGCCACCAGCGTCCGGCGGACCCTCTTCGAGCGGGTGGGCGGCTTCGACGAGCACTACGGCGAGCTGTGGGGCGGCGAGGACCTCGAACTGGGGCTGCGGCTCGCGGCCGCGGGCGCCCGTTTCGGCCTCCTCGACCCGGTCTCGTACCACCTCCCGACCGCCCGCCGGGACACCGGCGACCTCCTGCCCCGCTTCTGGCGACGGGTCGCCGACCGGCACGGCGACCCCCGGCTGGCCGACGTGGGCACCTACCTCACCGGCCAACTCCCCCTCGCCGACCTCGCCCACCGCCTCGGCCCCCCGGCCGACGCGCCACCGGCGGGCCTGCCCCCGGCGGGCCCCCCACCGACCGGCGTGCCATCGGCCGGCGTGTCACCAGCTGGCGCGCCGCCGGCCGACCCCCCGTCGGCTGGCATCCCATCGGCTGGCCCGCCACCGGCAGTCCTGCCGCCAGTCGGCCGCGCGTCGGCCTTCTCCGCGTCGGCCGTCCTGCCGTCGGCCGACCCCGCGCCGGCTGGCCTGCCACCGGCAGCGCTGCCGCCAGTCGGCCGCGCGTCGGGCGTCCCCCCGTCGGTCGGCCTGTCCCCGGCAGGGTTCCGGTCGGCCGAGCTTCCCGCTGGTCGTCCCCCCGTCGGCAGGCCTGTCGTCGAGGGCCCTCCCACCGGCCGGCGTGCCATGGGCCGGCCTCTCACCCGTCGGCGCGCCGTCGGCCGTCTTCCCGCCGGCCGTCTTCCCGCCGACCGTCTTCCCGCCGGCCGTCCTGCCGTCGGCCGTCTCCCCGCCGGTTGGTCTCCCGTCGGCCGTCCCCCTGTCGGTCGGCCTGTCCCCGGCAGGGTTCCGGTCGGCCGAGCTTCCGCTGGTCGTCCCCCCGTCGGCAGGCCTGCCGACGAGGGCCCTCCCACCGGCCGGCGTGCCATGGGCCGGCCCCTCACCCGTCGGCGCGCCGTCGGCCGTCTTCCCGCCGGCCGTCCTGCCGTCGGCCGTCTCCCCGCCGGTTGGTCTCCCGTCGGCCGTCCCCCCGTCGGTCGGCCTGCCCCCGGCAGTCCCGCCGCCGGCCGGCCTCCCGCCAGCCGGCATGCCAACTGCCAACCTCCCACCGGCCGACGTGCCAACGGTCGGCCCCCCACCGGCCGGCCCCCCGGCGATCGGGACGGTGGGCTCGTGACCGCGCCGACCGTGAGTGCCGTGGTCGTCGGAGGCACCGTGCCGTTTCCGTCGCGCGAGCTCCGTCCGGATCTCGTCGTCCTCCCCACCCGCGACGCCCTCACCACCGCCTTCGTCGAGGTGCTGGGCGCCGCCCTGGACCGGCTCCCCGCCGACCTGCGCGGCACCGCGCCCGTGGTCTTGGCGGCCACCGACTACTGTGTCGCGGCCACCTCCCGGTACGTCGCCCGGTGTGCGGAGGCGGAGGCCGGCGGACGCAGGCTGCGGCCGACCGAGGCCATGACCCCGGAACCGGCCCAGTTGCTCCAGGAACTGGCCGCGGCCGCCGACTGGGACGGGCGCGGCCAGGTGCTGATCAGCCCGCGCGCGGCGGCCCTCCAGGCCTGGCGCTGGGCCTGGGGGACGGTCGCGGCGGGGATGCACCGGGCGATGGTCGTCTGCGAACTCCTGCGCGCTCCGCACGGCGACGGCTACCGCGTGACGGCCGTCGCCGTGACCGGCGCGGCCACGGCCGCCGGTGCGGTCCGGGCGAAAAACGCCTCGGTGGTCGTCTCCGGCACCGGCCTGGTCACCGCGTTCGGCGAGGGCGGCGAGGCGTTCTGGCGGAATCTGCTGGCCGGCAACCGGGCCCTGTCCGCACCGACCCGCTTCGACGCGTCCCGCTTCCGCGGCCGGACGGTCTGCCAGACCCCGCTCGAGCCGACGCCCGGGCAGCCGCTGCGGCGGACCCTGCTGGACCGCGCCCGCGCCGAGGCCCTGCGCGAGGCCGGTGTCGCCGAGCCGCCGCCCCGCACCCTGCTCGTCCTCGCCGGTGTGGTCCCGCACCTCCCGCAGGTCGCGGGGGCGCCCCGGATCGAGGAGATCGCCCTGGAGCCCGACTGGGACGGCGACGGCCTCGGCATCCCCGCCCGCAACGCGGTGCTGATGGCGCACGCCTGCGCGTCGGGCGCCTTCGGGCTGGCCCTGGCCCGCGAGTGGCTGCTGTGCGGGCTCGCCGATCTGGCCGTCGTCACCGGGGTGTCGTCCCTCAACACCTACGACTACGCCTGCCTCGACACCCTGCGCGCCACGAGCACGTCCGTCGCCCGCCCCTTCGACGAGGACCGCTCCGGCGTCACCGTCGGGGAGGGCGCCGGGGCGATCGTGCTGGAGACGGCGGAGCGGGCGGCGGCCCGTGGACACCTCCCCCGGGCGACACTGAGCGGGATCTCCTGCCGGGTCGCGGGCCAGGGCGTCAGCCGGCTCGACGCGCACGTCGGCGTCGCCTGCGTGCGCGAGGCCCTCGCCATGGCCGGGCTCACCACGGTGGACCTCGTCCACGGCCACGCCCCCGGCACCCGCCAGGGCGACGAGGCCGAACTGCTCGCCCTGGACCGGGTCGGCGCCGAGCACGACTGGCGGGGCGTCCCGGTCAGCTCGTACAAGGGCGCCGCCGGTCATCTGCTGCACGCCTCGGTGTTCCCCGGTGTCGTCGCGGCGGTCCGGGCGCTGCGCGAACAGGTCCTGCCGGGCACGCCCGGACTGCGCAAGCCCCTCGACGCACGGCACGTGCGGGTGCTGCGCGATACGGAGCCCGGTGACGGGACGCGCTCCGTGCTGGTGAACAACTTCGGGTTCGGCGGCAACAACGCCGCCCTGCTCCTGACAGACGACACGACCGGGCGCGGGGAGTGGAGTACGGATGGCTGACGCGGTGCTGATGACACCCCGCGAGATCCTCACCGGATTCTCCAGTGTCAACAACCAGAACGTGCTGATCAACGACGAGGAGTACCTCCGCCTGGACCCCGCGATGCGCCTGTTCTACGAGAAGGTGCGGGAGAACCTGGGTGTGGCGTGCATCGCGGGTCATCTGCGGTCGTGCGGGTATGCGGTGCGGGCGTTGAATCTGCACGGGCGTAATCCGAGTGATGAGGCGATCACGGATCTGATCCGGCGGGAGCGGCCGCGGTTCGTCGGGATCAGCATCATGTACGACCTGCACATCGTCGATGCGGTGCGGTTGCTGCGGTGTGTGCGTGAGGCCGATCCGTCGGTGTTCGTGGCGATCGGCGGGGCGTTCTGCACGTACAACGCGAAGTTGATCGCGGAGCGGATCCCGGAGGCGGACTGTGTGGCGTTCGGGGAGGGGGAGCTGACGGTCGAGGGGCTGATGGAGTGTCTGGCGGCCGGTCGGGACTGGCGGGGTGTGCCGGGGCTGTGGTTCTGGCAGGACGGCCGGGTCCGCAGCAGCGGCCCGCCCAAACTCCCCGACCTCGCCAAGGAGGCGTGGCCCGCCCGCGACCTCCTGGTCCACCACCGCGACAACCGCATCCCCACCCCGGTGGCCTCGACGTACACCAGTCGCGGCTGCCACGCCAAGTGCACCTTCTGCTACGTCCCGAGGGCGCCCGGCGTCACGGCGGGCAACGCCTGGCGGGTCCGCTCACCGGTCGACGTCGTCGACGAGATCGAGTTCCTGCAACGGGAGTTCGGCACCCGGTTCCTGTGGTTCAACGACGACAACTTCGGCGGCGCCTTCCAGGACGGCTACAGCCACGCCGTCGGCTTCGCCGAGGAGATCCTCCGGCGTGATCTGAAGATCTCCTTCCACTGCGAGTTCCGGGTCGACACCGGCCTCGTCGACCGGGAGGCGCTGCGCACCCTGCGCCGGGCCGGCATGGCCTCCGCGCTGCTCGGCATGGAGACCGGGGCACCGAGCATGGCCAAACGATTCCGCAAGGGGACCATGGTCGAGTACAACTTCGACGCAGCCCGCCTGTTCAAGGCGGAGGGCATCGAGCTGGAACCCGGCTGGATCATGGTCGAGCCGGGCACCACCCTGGACGAGCTGTGGGAGAACCTCCAGTTCATCGTGGCCGCCGACATCGCCGTCAGCGAGAACCCGTTCTCCTTCATCAGCCGCGCCATCGCCCTGCGCGGCACCGAGATGTACGACAAAATCGCCGACCCCATGCCGCCCGAGCTCCCGGACGTCGAGGGGCCCGCCCGGGCCGTGCTGCTGCAGGCACGCCGGGAGTACCGGATCCCGGACCGGCGGGTCGAGGACGTGTGGGCGGCCTGGAGCACGGTCAGCGCGGAGGTCGCCGACCGCAAGGAGGAGCTGCCGTTCGTCGCCCAGCTCATCGTGGATGCCACCCGGGCCCGCAGGACCCGGGGCGAACCGGGACTGCGGCCGCTGCTGAGCCGGCTGCGCGACTGGGCCGACGGCCTCGCGGAACTGCTGGTCGCCTTCCTCAACCTCGGGCTGCTGCTCGCCGACGAGGACCCGCCCCGGCTCGCCGAGCGGCTGGAGACGGAACTGCGCGCCCTGGTCGACGCCTACGACCGCAGGGTCCTGGGCGATCCCTATCCGGTGTTCGTCGCGGAGACGAGGAGGCTGTGCGGGGAGCAGGCCATGGCCGGGTGACGCGCCCGGTTCTCGGGATGGGCACATCAGAAGGAGAGAGGAGACGGCCATGGCGGATGTGGTCCTGCTGACCCCCCGGGAGATCCCCACCGGCGCCGCGAGCCTGAACAACCAGAACGTCATGATCAACGACGAGGAGTACCTGTCCCTCGACCCCGCGATGCGCCTGTTCTACAAGCGGGTGCGGGAGAACCTGGGTGTGGCGTGCATCGCGGGTCATCTGCGGTCGTGCGGGTATGCGGTGCGGGCGTTGAATCTGCACGGGCGCAATCCGAGTGATGAGGCGATCACGGATCTGATCCGGCGGGAGCGGCCGCGGTTCGTCGGGATCAGCATCATGTACGACCTGCACATCGTCGATGCGGTGCGGTTGCTGCGGTGTGTGCGTGAGGCCGATCCGTCGGTGTTCGTGGCGATCGGTGGGGCGTTCTGCACGTACAACGCGAAGTTGATCGCGGAGCGGATCCCGGAGGCGGACTGTGTGGCGTTCGGGGAGGGGGAGCTGACGGTCGAGGGGCTGATGGAGTGTCTGGCGGCCGGTCGGGACTGGCGGGGTGTGCCGGGGCTGTGGTTCTGGCAGGACGGCCGGGTCCGCAGCAGCGGCCCGCCCAAACTCCCCGACCTCGCGAACGAACCCTGGCCCGCCCGCGACCTGCTCGTCCACCACCGCCGCAACGGCATCCCCACGCCCCGCGCGTCGACGTACACCAGTCGCGGCTGCCACGCCAAGTGCACCTTCTGCTACGCCCCCCGGCAGCCCGGAGTGGTCGACGGCCCCTGGCGGGTGCGGCCGGTGGAGGACGCCGTCGACGAGATCGAGTACCTGCAACGGGAGTTCGGCACCCGGTTCCTGTGGTTCAACGACGACAACTTCGGCGGCGCCTTCCAGGACGGCTACAGCCACGCCGTCGGCTTCGCCGAGGAGGTCCTGCGCCGCGATCTGAAGATCAACTTCCACTGCGAGTTCCGCGTCGACACCGGCCTCATCGACCGGGAGGCGCTGCGCACCCTGCGCCGTGCCGGCATGGACCTGGCGCTGCTCGGCATGGAGACCGGCTCACCCGGCATGATGAAGCGCTTCCGCAAGGGCACCACCGTCGAGTACAACTTCGACGCAGCCCGCCTGTTCAAGGAGGAGCGCATCGAGCTGGAACCCGGCTGGATCATGATCGAGCCCGGCACCACCCTCGACGAGCTCTGGGAGAACCTCAAGTTCATCGTGGCCGCCCGGGTGCACGAGAGCGAGAACCCGTTCTTCCTGATCAACCGGGCCATCGCCCTGCGCGGCACCGAGATCTACGACAAGGCCACCCGGTACGAGGAACCCGACATCCCCGGGGTGGAGGGCGCCGCCCGGGAGGTCCTGCGGCACGCCCGCCGCGACTACCGGGTCGAGGACGAGCGCGTGGAGCACCTGTGGACGGCCTGGAGCAGGGTGTCCTCCGAGATCAACGACCGCAAGGAGAACGAGGTCCCGTTCCTCGCCCAGAGCATCGCCGACGCCGTACGCGCCCGGCGCGGCACCGGCGCCGCCTCCCTGCGCCCCCTGCTGGGCCGGCTGCGCCGCTGGGACCAGGGGCTCGCCGGGCTGCTCGTGGCCTTCCTCAACGCGGGGCTGCTGCTCGCCGACGAGAACCCGCCCGGGCTCGCCGAACGGCTGGAGACCGAACTGCGCGCCATGATCGTCGCGTACGACCGCGAGCATCTCGGCCGGGCCTTCCCGGACTTCGTCGTCGAGACCGCGCGGGCGTGCGGCGAGCACGCCCTGGCCCAGGTGAGGGGCTGAGGGGATGACCGACGAACGGATCCGCTTCGCGGCGGTGGGGTGCGGCAGGGTGTTCGAGCGCTACCACCTGCCCTGCGCCGACGCCCGCGACGCGATGCGCCTGGTGGGCGTGGTGGACACCGACGTCCAGCGCGCCGAGGAGCTGACGGCGGACCGGCCGGACGTGTGGACCGGTACCCGCGTCGACCGGCTGATCGAGGAGACCGGGCCCGACCTGATCAGCGTCTGCACCCCCAACGACGCCCATGCCGCACCGGTGCTGGCGGCGCTGGACGCCGGCATCGCCGTACTGTGCGAGAAACCCCTCGCCGCGACGGTCGCGGACGCGCGCCGGATCGCCGCCCATCCCGCCGCCGAGGAACTGCTGGGGGTGAACATGCCCTTCCGGTTCCATCCGCTCCTCGGGGCGTTCGCCGAGGCGGCCCGCGCCGGGGCACGGCGCGTCACGTTCACCTTCGCCACCCCCGGCAACCGGGTCTGGCGGGCCCGCACCCCCTGGTACGGCGACGCCCGCCGGGCCGGCGGCGGCGCCCTCCTGGACCTGGGACCCCATGCCCTCGACCTGCTCACCACGGTGTTCGGCCCGGCCGAGGTCGAGGCGTGCGCGACGGACGCGCCGGACGCGCCGGACGTCGAGGAGCGGGTCCGGCTGGACCTGTCCTTCGGCGGCCTGCCGGCCCGCCTGGACATCGACCGGGCCGCGCGCCGGCTGGAGACGTCGGTCACCGTCACCACCGCCGACGGCGACCACGTCCTCGATCTGCGCCGGGGCGAACTGCGCAGGGCGGACGGCACCGTCGAACAGGCCGGCGACCGGCCCGAACTCGCCGCCGTCTCGGCCTACTTCGACCGGGTGACGGGCGCGCCCGGCGGCCCGCACGCCAAGGTGGGCGTCCGGGACGCCCTGGCGCTCCAGCTCCTCGTCGAGTCCGCCTACGCACACGCCCGGCAGCCGAGGAAGCGGGCCACCTCGGCGCAGTAGCGCTCCGGCCGCGCGCGATGCACGTAATGGCCCGCGTCGAGCGCCAGCAGCCGTCCCCGGGGCACCGCCGCGGCCACCTCCGCCAGCAGCGAGCGGGGCACCGGGCTGGACAGACCCCCGCTGATCACCAGGGTCTCGGCGGTGACCTCGGGCAGCCGCCGCCACCAGCCGGGATCCGCCCGCCGCAGATCGTCGATGACGGGGCGGACCGCGGCCCCGTCCAGCTCCCCCGCGCGCAGCAGTGCGCGCAGCTCCCGGTAGAGCGAGACCACCGGCGCCCGGTCGGCGGCGGTCCGGGACCGGGCCCGCAGCGCCGCCTCCGCCGCCGTGTCGCGCGGCGGCGGAGGCGTGTCCTCGATCACCAGCCGGCCCACCCGCCCCGGCTGCCGCTGCGCGACCAGCCAGGCCACATGACCGCCCATCGAATGCCCCACCAGGTCGACGTCGTCCAGACGGTGACGGTCCAGCAGCGCCGTCACGTCCCGGTACATCAGCTCGAAGGTGTACGCCTCCGGGCGGACCCTCGGGCTCAGGCCGTGCCCGCGCTGGTCCGGCACGAACACCCGGCGCCCCAGCGGCCGCAGCGCGGACGCCAGCCGGTCCCAGCCGCGCCCGGTGTCGCCCAGCGCGTGGAGCAGCACGGTCGGCCGCCCCGCCGGATCCCCCGTGATCCGGCAGGCCAGCGTCACCGCGCGGTCAGGAGCGCGCACTGGTCACGAGGTAGTCCACGATGGCCGTGACCGTCTGCTGGTGCCAGACCAGATTGGCCGGCAGCCGGCGCTCCAGCAGCCGTTCGAGGCGCCGCCGGATGACGATCGCCATCACCGAGTCGAGCCCCGTCTTCAGCAGCGAGCGGTCCGGGTCCAGCTCCGCCGGGTCCAGCTTCATCTCACTCACGATGACGGCGACCGTCTGCTCGTGCAGCAGCTCCCGCAGCGCCTCCTCGGTGAGGTCCGCCGCCCGCGGCGGCCCGGCGGGCCCGGCCGGCTCCGCGGGCGCGTCGTCGGTGAGGCCGCTCAGCAGGCCCGCACGCCGCACCCCGGGCGGCAGCGGCACCGGCCGCAGCACGGCCAGGGCGGCGGCCCCGGACCGGCCCGCCAGGTCCCAGGCGCCGAAGGCCTCGGCGGCCGTGATGTCCCCGACACCGTGGGCCCGCAGTTCGGCGTCCACCGCCGCGTTGTCCGCCATGCCCAGCCCCCGCCAGGACGTCCACGCCAGACTCAGACTGCCGGCCGCACCCTGACCGCGGTCGTGGACGGCCAGGGCGTCGAGGAACGCGTTGGCGGAGGCGTACGCCGCCTGACCGGTGAGGCCCAGGAACTGACCGCACGAGGAGAAGTGGACCAGGAAGTCCAGGGACCCCGGCGGGAACAGCCGGCGCAGCGTCAGGGCGCCCCCGGCCTTCGGCCGCAGCACCGCCGACAGCGTCGCCGCGTCCAGCCGGTCGACGAGCTGGTCGTGCAGGACCCCGGCCGCGTGCACCACGCCGCGCACCGGCGGCAGGCCCAGCGCGTCCGGCGACAGCGCGGCCGCCGCGGCCTCCGGGTCGGCCAGATCGAGGGCCACCACCCGCACGGTCACCCCGAGGGACTCCAGCGCCCGTACGGTCCCCACGGCGCGGGCCCGGGCCGGATCCGTCACGGTGTCCCACCGCGACCGGGGCGGCAAACCACCCCGTCCGGCCAGCACGAGGCGGCGCGCGCCCCGCTCCACCAGCCACCGGGCGATCTCGCCCCCGAGGACGCCCAGACCGCCGGTGACCAGATAGGTGCCGTCCGGCCGGCACCGGGGCGGGGCGTGGTCGGCGCCCGGACCGAGGGGGACCAGCCGGTTGACGAAGGCCTCGCCCCCGCGGACCGCGACGACGTCCTCGCCCGGGTTTCGGGCGATCACCCGCACCGCGGTGACGAGGTCGTCCCGCGTGGGCCGCGGAGCGAGATCGAGGGTGCCGCCCCACAGACCGGGGTGCTCGCCCCCGACCACCCGGCCGAGGCCCCAACGGGACGCCTGGGCCACCGCCTCCAGCCGGTCCGCCTCCCGGACACCCGTGGTCAGCGACCACAGCCGCGCCGTACCGGGCGGCCACACACCGAGCCGCTGTGCCGCCCACGCGAGCCGCCACGCCTCCCGCACGGCGAGATCCCCGGCCGCGAGCGGCTCGGCGCAGGGCAGGACGAGGACGTCGACCGGCCCGGACACCCGGCCGCGCAGCCCGTCGAGCGTGTCCGGATCCTCCGCCGACAGCCACGCGACGCCCAACTGGTCCGCAATGGTGCGCAGTTCGGCGGTCAGTCCGCCGGCCGCGCCGATCGCCACCAGGGTCCGGGGAAGCGCGGGCCCCTCGGTGGGCAGGGGCCGCCAGTCGGTCCGGAACAGCAGCTGTCCGGGCGCGCCGGGAGGGCGGGGTTCCGACTCCGCGTCCGCGTACCGGACCCCGGCGAGCGCGGCCACGGTCCGTCCGTCCTGCGCCGAGATCCGCACGCCCACCGTGCGCCCGGTGCCGGTGCCGGTGCCGGTGCCGGTGCCGGTGGCAGGCTCCTCCACGAGCGCCTCGATCCGGGCGCGGACCGGCGGTTCGTCCGTCGTCCACACCCGCCCCACCCCCGCCACCACGCGCAGGACGGCGGGTCCGGGGAAGGCGACGGCCGCCATGGACAGGGCGGCGTCGAACAGCGGGGCCCAGGTGCGTGCCGCGGAGTCCGGTTCGTCGGCCGCGACCACGTCCGCCCGCAGCCCCGCGTCGAGACGCTCCAGCCGGTCCACACGCCAGGGGAAGGCCATCGAGGGCACCCCGACCGAGGCCAGCTCGGTGGTGATCCGGTCCGCGGCGAGCGGCGTTCCGGGCCCGCCGGCCGGGGGCAGGGCCGGTGGCGCCGCCTCGTCGGACGCGGTGGCCGTGGCGTGGGTCAGCCAGGGCCCGCCGTCCTCGTCCGGGGCGGCACCGGCACCGTCCGGCTGCACGGTCCTGGACAGCAGGCGTACGACGCCGTCCTGGGCGACGACGTCGACGTCCCGGGGCGCGGCCAGGGTCAGCGGAAGCCTCCACGACACCCCGGACAGGGCGGGCCGGCCCGTCGCGTCCAGGAAGGTCTGCAGGACGACGGCCGCCGGGACGAGCTCGACGCCGTGCAGGGCGTGCCGGCCCGGATACGGCCGTGACGCCAGGTCGACTCGGGTGCGCCACAGATCCAGCGGGCTGCTCCCGGCCAGGGTGCTGCGCGGTCCCAGCAGGGTGCGGCGCGTGCTGTCGTGCCGGCCCCGGTCGGGCCGGCGGACCGCAGGCTCGCGCCAGTGGCGCTGCCGCCGCCAGCTGCGCGGCGGCAGGGACAGGGGCGGGACGCCGGGGCCGGAGGGCCAGTCCACGGCCGCTCCCGCGCAGTACAGCAGGCCCGCGTTCGCCAGCAGCTGGGCGCGCCCGCCGGCGTCCCGGCGCAGCGACCCGGCGACACAGTGCCGGTCGGCCCCCGCCGCCTCCAGGGTCTCCTGCACGGAGTGCCGGACCACGGGATGGGCCGACACCTCCAGGAACGTGCGGAACCCGTCCTCGGCCGCCGCGGTCACCGCCCCGGCGAACCGCACCGGGTCGCGCAGGTTGGCCGCCCAGTAGGCGCCGTCCCGGGGAGCCGGGTCCCGGGGATCGGCCGAGGCGGTGCTGTAGACGGGAAGGCGGGGAGCGTGGACGGCGAGGTGGGCGGCGGCCTCCGCGAGCTCCTTCGCCAGGGGGTCCATCTGCGGGCTGTGGAAGGCCACGTCACTGTCCACCCGGCGCACCAGCAGGGCCGGGTCCGCCGCCAGGTCCGCGGCGAGTGCGTCGATCTCCGCCCGCCCGCCGGCCACCACGGTCGACGTGGGCGAGGCGAGCACCGCCGGCACCACCGACTCGGTGCCGCCCAGCCGGGCCGCGGTCTCCTCGGCGGGCAGACCGATCATCAGCATGCCGCCCGCACCGGCCACCCGCCGCAGCAGCACACTGCGCCGGCACACCAGCCGGGCACCGTCCAGCGGCGACAGGATTCCGGCCGTCACGGCGGCCGCGATCTCCCCCATCGAGTGGCCGAGGACGGCCGACGGCGTGAACCCGAGCGACCGCCACAGGGCGGCCAGGCCGAGCTGGACGGCGTAGATCATCGTCTGGGCGACATCGACACGGCCGACGTCCCCGTTCTCGATCAGCTCCCGGGCGGTCGCGCCGATCTCCTCGGCGAACACCGGTCCGATCCGGTCGACGGTCTCGGCGAACACGGGCTCCGTGGCCAGCAGTTCACGGCCCATGCCGGGCCACTGGGCGCCGGTGCCGGAGAACACCCACACCACCTTGTCGCCGGCCCCGTCCACCGGCGGGCCCTCGACGACCCCGGGGGCCGACGCGCCCGCCGCGAACCGGCGCAGCCCGCCCGCGAGTTCCTTCGCACCGGCGGCGACGACGGCGACCCGGCGGTCCAGATGGCTGCGCCGCGCCCCGAGATCCCGGGCGAGGACGTCGAGCGCCACGTCCGCGCCGGGCCCGGCCAGCCAGTCCGCGAGCCGGGCCGCGTCCGCCCGCAGGGCCACCTCGGACCGCCCGGAGAGCGGAAACAGCAGGGGCGGCCCCTCCTGCCCGGCGGGGGGCGACACGGGTTGGTCGTCGTGTCCGGCTGGGGACGGTACGGGTTGGTCGTCGTGTCCGGCTGGGGACGCCACAGGCCGGCCGTCCTGCCCGGCTGGGGACGCCACGGGTCGGGCGTCGCGCCCGGCAGGGGACGGTACGGGCCGGGTGGGTGCCTCCTCCAGGACGACGTGGGCGATCGTGCCGCCGTAGCCGAAGCTGGAGACGCCGGCCCGGCGGGGCCGCTCCCCGCGCCGCCACGGGGTGCGCTCCCGTGTCACCCGCAGCCGCGACTCCTCCCACGGGATGCGCGGGCTGGGCACCGAGAAGTGCCCGCTGGGCGGGATCTCCTCGTGCACCAGGGCGAGGATCGTCTTGATCATCCCGGCGATCCCGGAACCGGCCTCCAGATGCCCGATGTTGCCCTTCACCGAGCCGATCAGACAGGGGCGGCCGGCCGGCCGGCCCGCGCCGAAGACCGCCGCGAGCGCCCCGGCCTCCAGCGGGTCGCCCGCCACCGTGCCGGTCCCGTGCGCCTCCACGTAGTCCACACCGGCGGGCGCGATCGCGCACCTCTCGTACGTCCTGCGCAGCAGGTCCGCCTGCGCCTCGCCGCTGGGCGCCATGATGCCGGCGGTGCGCCCGTCCTGGCTCACCCCGCTGCCCCGGATCACCGCCAGCACCCGGTCGCCCGCCCGCTCGGCGTCCGTCAGCCGCTTCAGGACGAGGACGCCCGCGCCCTCGCCCCGTCCATAGCCGTCCGCCGAGGCGTCGAAGGGCTTGCTGCGGCCGTCCGACGAGGTGGCGCCCGCCCGGTCCAGGGTCACCGACAGCCCGGGCGCGACCATCAGGTTCACCCCGGCCGCCAGCGCCAGGTCGCAGTCCCCGGCCAGCAGACTCCGCCGGGCCAGGTGGACGCTCACCAGCGAGGCCGAGCAGGCGGTGTCGACGGCGAGGCTGGGGCCCCGCAGATCGAGGCTGTGGGAGACGCGGTTCGCGGTGGCGCACAGCGCCGCGCCGATCCCGGTCCACGCCTCGATGCCGGGGAGGTCCTCCAGCAGCCGCCGCCCGTAGTCGTCCGAGCCGACGCCCACGAAGACCCCGCAGTCGCCGCCGCCGAGGCCCAGCGGCGGGATGCCCGCGTCCTCCAGGGCCTCCCAGGCCAGTTCGAGCACCAGCCGCTGCTGCGGGTCCATCAGTTCGGCCTCGCGCGGCGCGATCCCGAAGAACTCCGCGTCGAACCCGGCGATGTCGGTGAGGAAACCGCCCCGGCTCGTGGTGGCCCGGACGACGGCCTCCTGCTCGGGCCCCGCCTGCGCGTACGGCGCCCAGCGCTCCGCCCCGTCGCCGATGCCGTCCCGGCCCTCGACGAGGAGGTCCCAGAACGCGGCGGGGGAGTCGGCGCCGCCGGGGTAGCGGCAGCTCAGCCCGACGACGGCGACGGGCTCCTCGGCCCCGGCCGCGGGCGGGACGTGGACCCGTGCCCCCGTCACGCGTTGCCCCCCTCGGAACCCGGCGTCTCCAGCACGGTGACCACCGCGGCGGTGATCATCAGCCCGGGTCCGGCGCTCAGCAGGAGCAGATGGTCGCCCGCGCCCAGGTCACCGGCCTCCACATGGTGGTTGAGCTGGAGTCCCACGTCGGTGGCGCCCGCGTGCCCCACGTCGCGGAAGAAGTCGACGGCGCCCAGCGCGGCGTCCAGCCCCATCGGCCGCAGATGACTGTCCAGGAAGTCCGCCGTGGCGGCGCCGAGATGGAGCACCCGTGACAGGTCGGCCACGGTGATCCCCGCCTCGGCCGTCACCTGCTCGACCAGCTTGGTCCCGCTCGCCCCGTACTCCTGCACGATCTCCGAGGCCTTCGGGCCCAGCTCCTCGATCATCGCCTCCAGGTGCTCGTTCATGTCGAGCGGCCGTCCGGTGGTGACGGCCGGCGGGAAGATCGGCTCGTGGCCCCGGTTGAGGATCTCGAAGTGCGGCAGGGAGACCGACTCCACCGAGCGCAGGGCGGCCCAGCCGGACTGCTTCGACAGCACGACCGCCGTCGCCGCGTCCGCCAGCACCGCGTCCCGGTGCGCGTACCACCGGTCGACCGACGGGGCGCCGAAGTTGTCCGCCGCGCTCACCACGGCCCCGGTGCGCGAGGGGGCGCACAGCAGGTACTGGGCGGCCATCTCCAGGGCGGCGAGGAACGCGTTGCAGCCCTGCTCCACCGTCAGCGCCGGCACGGTGGAGCCGAGGGTCGACCGCAGGATGTAGTGCGGCGCGGACCAGCCGTCGGGCCCCTGGTGGTAGGCGCAGGAATGGACGAGGAGGTCGATGTCCTCGGGCCCGAGGCCCGAGCGGCGCACCGCCTGCCGTACGGCCGCCACCGCCATGTCCGGCGCGGAGACCCCGTCGGACACGGCGATGTTGCGCCAGCCGCAGGAGTCCATCCGCTCCCTGTCGTACGCCCCGCGCCGCACCGCCTCGGCCACGCTCGCCCTGGGCGGGATGTACGCGCCGGTGCCTGCCAGGAAGAGGTTCTCTGTTCGCACGCTCACTTGTCCTAACTGTCCGGACGCCCGGGCTGTCCCGGCGGTCCGGTCCTCGGTCGGATGACCTTCCCGGTCTCGGTCGTGGGCAGATGCGCCACGGAGGCGAAGGCATGCGGGACCCAGGAGGGCGACAGGCGCTCCCGGCAGAAGCGCTCCAGCTTCTCCGGGTCGACCGTCTCCGGTGTCACCGTCGCCACGATCCGCTGCCCGAGGAGCGGGTCGTCGGCGCCGGAGACGAGACAGGAGGCGACCTCCGGGAAGGCGAGCAGGACCGCTTCGATCTCCTCCGGGGCGATCTTGACGCCCGCGACGTTGATGCTGGTGGACAACCGCCCGGTGAGGACGAGCCGTCCGTCCTCCCAGCGGGCCAGGTCGCCCGTGGTGAACCCGCCCCGCAGCGGTGCCGTGTCGACGGTGTCCCGCTCGGCGTACCCGAGCATCGCCGACCGCGACACGACGGTGACCAGTCCCGTGCCGGTGGCCGTCGCCGCGCCGATCCCGGTGTCCGGGCGGGTGTCCGGGCCGGTGTCAGGCACGGCGGCGTCCGGGACGGCGGCGTCCGGTACCGGAGCGTCCGGTACCGGTGAGAGCCGGACCTCCACCCCGGGCAGGGGAGCCCCGGGGCCCGTGGCGTCCGGGTGCCACGGGGCCGGACGGGTCACACAGATCGGCCCGGTCTCGGTGGTCCCGTAGACCTGGCCGACGTGTCCGGTGAGCCGGGTCGCGACCAGTTCGGCGGTGTGCGCGTCCAGTGCCATCCCGGCGGAGAGGTACCCCACCGCGCGCCCCCGGCGGGGCAGCGAGCGGGCGGAGCGGGCGAGCAGCCGCAGCAGCGGGGGCACCCCGACGAACAGCGTCACCCCGTCGTCGGCGATCTCCCGCAGCAGCATCCGCGGCCGGTCCGGGGACGTGCAACGGACGTGGGCGCCCGCCAGCGGCGCGGCCAGGGCGCACAGTCCGAAGCCGTACGCGTGCTGGAGCGGCACCGGGCACAGCAGCCGGCTGTCCGGGCCCAGGGCGAGGGCCGCGCGGTAGTTCTCGGCCTCGGCGAGCAGCGCGGCGGCGGACCGCAGCGCGACCCGGGGGTGCCCGGTGGTGCCGGAGGTGAGCTGGGCCGTCGCCGCCGCCTCGAACGCGGGCCGGCGCGCGAGCGCCCCCGGCCCCGGCGACCGGCGTGCCGGATGCCGGTGACCCGTCAGCCGGCGCGCCCCGCAGTCCTCGGCCGGGAAGGGGAGCGCCGACGGCGCGTCGCGGGGGGCCCACAGCAGGTCCAGCGGGCAGCGCTCGCGCAGCCGCTCCAGCTCCCACGGGGTCAGCCGACGCGAGAGCGGTACGGCGACCGCCCCGGCGGCCAGGATCGCGAACACCTCGCTGACGAACTCCGCGGCCGGCCCGCCCAGCGTCCCCACGAGGACCCCGGGGCCCGCGCCCGCCGCCCGCAGCGCCCGCGTCTTGGCGTCGACCCGCTCGACCAGTTCCTCCGCGCCCGTGCTGCCGGTCTCGTCGCTGATCAGCGGGGTGTTCCCGAGCCGGGCCGCGCGCTCGCGCAGCAGGGAGAGCAGTTCCGTGCGCGCGGCCGTCATCCGAGCTCGGTCAGCGCTCGGTGCAGGGCCCCCGCCGCCTTGTCGAGGACCTCTCCGGTGTGGGCGGTGCTCAGGAACCACGGTTCCAGCGGGTTGGGGTGGAAGTAGACGCCCTCGCGCTGGGCCAGGGTCTGCAGACGGCGGTGCCGGGAGAAGTCGACGGCGTCGGCGAGGTCGCGCAGCGTGCCGTGCCGCTCGGGCGGCCTGCGCAGCAGCGCCACGCACATCAGGGTGCCGACCCGGCTGATGTGCACCGGCCGCTTCTCGGCGGCGAACACCTCGCGCAGCGCCGCCTCCGCGTCGGCGCCGATCGCCTCCAGCTCGTCGTACAGCCCGGGGCGGGCGCGGATCTTGGTGAGCACGGCGACGACCGCGCGCAGGGCGGCGTGGTTCCCGGCGTAGACACCGGCGTGGTGGGCCTCGTTCGTGGCGAGCAGCCGCATCGCCTCCTTGCGGCCGCCGAACGCCGCGACGGGGAAACCGCCGCCCATCACCTTGGAGAGGACGGTCAGGTCGGGCTCGACGCCGTACCGCTCCTGCGCCCCGCCGCGGGCGACCCGGAAGCCGGTGATCACCTCGTCGAAGACGAGGAGCGCTCCGCTGCGCGCGGTCAGGTCGCGCAGCAGTTCCAGGAAGCCGGGGGCCGGGGGGATCACCCCGGCGTTGGCCAGCACCGGCTCCAGGACGACGGCGGCCGTCCGGTCGCCGTCCCTGGCGAAGAACTCGCGGAGGGCGTCGGCGTCGTTCCACGGCAGCTGCGCGGTGTGCGCGAGCGCCTCGGGGATCATCCCGGGCGCGCCGGGGACGACGTCCGTCGGCCGGGTGCCCGCGAGGTGGAGCGTGGTCTTCCCGGCACGCAGCACCGTCTCGCTCCAGCCGTGGTAGTGCCCCTCGAAGGTGAGCACCAGGGAGCGGCCCGTCACGGTACGGGCGAGACGCAGGACGGAGGCGACGGCCTCGGTGCCCGAATTGGCGAACCTGATCTGCTCCACGCCGGGCACCAGCTCGGCGACGAGCCCGCCGGCCTCGGCGTCCAGGGCGTGCGGCAGACCGGTCATATGACCTTGGGTGAACTGATCGGCCACGGCTTCGGCGACATCGGGGTCCGCGTAGCCGAAGAGATGGGGACCGTAGCCCATGTTGAAGTCCACGAGCTCGCTGTCCTCGACATCCCGGATCGAACAGCCGTGGGCGCGCCGTACGACGAGCGGGACGGGTACCGCCGCGGCCCGCATGCTGCTGCTGACGCCTCCGGCGATGACCTCCTTGATGCTTTTCAGGTAATCAGTATTCGTCCGACGTTCGGCGTCCATGGCACCCACTGAAAACCTCCAGCTTCGTCGGCCTGATCCGAAACCACAGAATGCCGCAGAGCTTTGGAGGCCGACAGCGGCCGTTCTGGGAATGGCCGGATCACGGGGGGTGATCGGCCAGTCTTGGGTGGCAGGATCGGACAGGTGATCAGGCCGCGTTGCACAGGGGGAATGTGATGTCTTCTCGGGACGTCGCCGTGGTCACGGGGTCGGGTTCCGGCCTCGGGGCCGCCGTCGCCCTGCGCCTCGCCGCCACCCATGACCTGGTGCTGACCCATCTGACCGAGGACTCCGGCCTGGTCAGGACCATCGAGCGGGTGAGGGCGGCGGGTGCGGACGTGGTCGCCACCGTGCCCGGGGACCTCACCCGCGAGGAGACCGTGGAACGGCTCGGGGAGGTCATGGCGCGGTGCCGGGAAAGACTCGACGTCCTGGTCTGCAATGCCGGCGCATACACATATGCGCCATGGCAGAAAACGACCTGGGAGGAGGTCAGATCGGCCGTCGATGTCAATCTCGTCGCGCATATCGCCTGCGCACGGGCCGCCACTCCGCATTTGGTGGCGCGCGGGTCTGGCCGGATCGTTGCCGTTTCCACCGTGCTCACCCGGATCGGACGCGTGGAACTCGCCCCCTACATCGCCGCGAAAGGCGGTCTCGAGGCATTCGTGCGTGCCCTGTCCCGTGAACTCGGCCCGTATGGGATTACAGTGAATTCCGTGAGACCGGGGCCGATCGAACTCGATGCGCGCCAGCGGTCCCATCCGGATTACCCGGCCTGGCGTGAACGGGAATTCGCCCGCCAATGCATCAAACGGCATGGGCGTCCCGAGGACGTGGCGGCGGCCGTGGCGTTCCTGGTTTCCCCGGAAGCCGGATTCATCACGGGCCAGAGCCTGACCGTCGACGGGGGCTGGGATCTCGACTGACCTGCCCCGCAGGCCGACGGAAGGACCACGACACGCATGGAACACAGCGCACACGGCCCCTCCACCCATGTCCTGCTGGTGCGGCACGCGCAGTCGCACGCCAGCGTGCGGAAGCTGCTCGCGGGCTCCCGCACCTGCCGCGGGCTCACCGAGCGGGGCCGGGACCAGGCCGCGCGCCTGACGGCCCGGCTGGCGGCGGAACGGCTGCGGCCGCACGCGCTGCTGACCAGTCCCGTCCGCAGGGCCCGTGAGACCGCCGACATCCTCGCCAGGGGGCTGCGCGTCGGGTCGCCGGACGTCGAACGCGAGGTACGGGAACTCGACTTCGGGGCTGCCGACGGTCTGTCCGTCGAGGAACACCTGCGCAGGCACGGCTCGTTCGACATGACGGCCGACCCCGACCGGCCCTTCGCGCCCGGCGGGGAGACCTGGAACCAGTTCCGGATCCGGGCCGGCCGTGCCGCCGACGCGCTGCTCGCCCGGCACCGGGGCGGCACCGCCCTCGTCGTCTGTCACGCCGGACTCATCGTCGCGGTGATGTCCGCACTGCTGGACAGGGTGCCGAAGACCCTGTTCACCGACACCAGCCCGGCGGCGACCTCGATCAACGAGTTCGTCCACGACGGCACCCGCTGGAGACTGGGGCGCTTCGACGACGCCCGGCACCTCGACGAGGCCTGACGGAACCCGACGGCGTCCGTCTCAACCCTCCTGCCGGGGCCCCCGCTTGCGCTCCATCATGTGCCGGCCCAGCGCCTTCTTCCGCTTCCAGTCCCGCAGCAGGTCCGCGCTCAGGCGCGCGTCGCTGCGGGCGGCGATCCGCTCGTTCTCCCGGACCAGCTTGTGGTAGTTCTCCAGCCGCCGCAGCGGCAGGGTCCCGTCCTCGGCAGCCGCGAGCACCGCGCAGCCCGGTTCCGCCCGGTGCGAGCAGTCCTGGAAGCGGCAGCCCCGGGCGAGGGCCTCGACATCGGTGAAGGCCTGCGCGAGCCCCCCGTCCGCGTCCCACAGCCCCACCCCGCGCAGCCCCGGGGTGTCGATGAGGACCCCGCCGCCCGGCAGCGGCAGCAGATCACGGGCCGTGGTCGTGTGCCGCCCCTTGCCGTCGCCGTCCCGGGTGGCGTCCACCCGCTGCGCATCCGTCCCGGTGAGCGCGTTGGCCAGGGTCGACTTCCCGGCACCGGACATGCCGAGCAGCGCGGCCGTGCCCTCGCGCAGGACGTCGGCGAGCAGGCCCATCCCCTGCCCGGTGGCCGCGCTGACCGGCAGCACCCGCGCCCCGGGGGCCACCCGTTCGGTGTCCTCCACGAGATACGACAGGGTCGTCGCGTCGGGCACCAGATCGGCCTTGGTCAGCACCACCACCGGCTCCCCGCCGCTCTCCCACGCCAGGGACAGGAACCGCTCGACGCGCCCGAGGTCCAGCTCGTCCGCCAGGGACACGGCGATCAGCACCCGGTCCACGTTGGCGGCCAGCACCTGGCCGTCGGACCGCCGCGAGGAGACCGCCCGGACGAACGCCGTACGCCGCGGCAGCACCGCCCGTACGACGTGCTGCTCCGCGTCGACCGTCACCCAGTCACCGGTGCAGAGCTGGGCCGTGGAATCCGCGGACACCGGCGACCCGGTCCCCGCGCGCACGCACACCGCCCGCCCGCTCCGGTCGACGGTCACCACCTCGCACGACCCGCGATCGACCCGTACCACCCGCCCGGGGCTCAGCCCCCGCCGCGCCTCCTGCGCGGCGAAGCCGGCCGCGACGGTGTCGCTCCAGCCGTACGGAAGGAGCGGGTGCGGGGTGCCGGGGGAGGAGGTCAAGCCACCAGTGTACCGGCCAACCCGTCCCGTGCGGCGGGGACTTGCCCGTCACGCGGACACGGTGACACCGGGCGCGGACAGCAGCGCAGTCGCCGCCCTGCGGTGCAGCTCGTCAACGGCCCTCAGCTGCCCCTCCGCGCGCTCCAGCAGCTCCCGCAGCCGCACGGGCTCCAGCCGCGGCTCCCGGGGGGAGGCGGCGAGCAGGGAGCGCCACAGCAGCGCCTTGCCCTGCACGCCCAGCCGCATGGCCTCGCACTCGACCAGGACCGCGAGGCCGGAGCGGCGCAGCAGCCGTCCGTTGGGCTTCAGCCGCCCGGCCTTCTCCCCGAGCCACGCGGCGTACACCTTGTGGTGCCGCACCGGGATCCCGAGGTCGGCCAGGACACCGAGCAGGGACCGCCGGTCCTGTGCGATCTCCGCCGCCAGCCGCCGCAGGTCCTCCGCGTAGGCCGGGTCGTCGTGCTCCCGGACCATGCGCCGGGCCAGCTCGGCGCCGGCCGTGGCGCCGGCCAGGTGGTCGTTGAGGTAGACGTCCAGGACCGTGCGCCGGTCCGGACCTCCTGCTGTCGCGCTCATGGTGTGCCTCCGGCCCCCGCGCCCCGTCGATGACGACCGGGTTCCCCGGCCGGGTGGCCGAGTACCCCCGGACGGTGGCCGTCAACGTCGCCGGGCGCGGTCGGACCGGCACGGTGGGCGACCGGCGGGTCAGCGCTCACCGCCGGCCGCGGCGCGGGTCGGTGCGCCCAGGGCCCAGAAGAGGACGCCGAGGAGCATGAAACCGGCCAGCGGCACGGCCTCGGTCAGCAGGTACTTCCAGCGTTCGGCGTGGGTCCAGCCGTCCGGGGCGTAGGCGGAGCCGAACCAGTGGTCGCCGAGGCCGGGGGCGATGAGCTGCACGCTCGCGAACAGGACGAGCAGGGTGAGCACCGCGCTGATCGTGCGGGGCAGGGGCGCCCGGTAGGGGCGGGGGGTGTCGGGGGCCTTGCGGCGCAGGACCGCGAGGGCCGGGAAGATGCCCAGGTAGCTGACGAGGGTGGTGGAGACGGCGAGGCCGAGGACCGCGCCGAAGAGCTTGGCCGCGCTGCCGCCGGTGAGCTGGTGGGCCAGGACCAGGACGACGGTGGAGACCAGCCCGCTGAGGATGTTGACCCGGACCGGGGTGCCGAACCGGCTGGAGATGACGCCGAGGAAGCGGGGCGCCGCGCCGTCGTAGCCGGAGACGGCGAGGGCGCGGTCGGAGCCCATGACCCAGGTGACGCCCGAGGACAGCACGGTGAGGATGAAGAGGATCGCGGCGAGATCCCCGAGCACGCTGCCCGCGCCGCTGAGCGTGGCGGTGCCGTCACCGGCGACGGAACCGCCGTAGACGGTGAAGACCTGGCGGATCGCGTCGATGAACCCGCCGAGGCCGGTGACCGCCTTGACCGGCAGGACGAGCAGGATGCCGAGGATCGGCAGCGCGTAGAGCAGGACGGCGAGGAGGGCGCTGCGGAAGATGGCGAAGGGCACGTCCCGCTGGGCGTCCGTCATCTCCTCGCCGGCGGTGTTCGGCAGCTCGAAGCCGACGTAGTTGAACATCAGGACGGGCACCAGGCCGACGAATCCGGCGTACGTCGGGGAGAAGTCGCCGAGCCCGAAGCCGTGCAGGCCGTGCCGGACGCCGTAGAGGACGACGGTGACGGTGAACAGCCCGAGCAGCACGAACCGGCTCCAGGCGCCGATGGTGGGGATCCACTTGCCGACGTCGAAGGAGAGGATCGCGGCGAGCACGCCCACCCAGACGAACGCGAGGGTGAAGACGTAGAAGGCCGGGGTGCTCAGGTCCTTGCCGTCGTGGAAGAACGTGGTGAAGGCGGTGACGGCGGACACCGACAGCGTGCCGCCGAGCCACACCGGATTGGTGATCCAGTACAGGAAGTTGTTGACGGCGCCCGCCAGCCGCCCGAAGGCCCGGCTGGTCCAGATGTAGGGGCCGCCCTCGTCGGGGAACGCGGCGCCCAGCTCGGCGATCAGCAGCGCGGACGGTACGAAGAACACCACGGCCAGCACGATCAGCCAGGTGAAGGCCTCGGCGCCGGAGGAGGCCACCGTGCCGATGGTGTCCACGCCGACGATGGTGCACAGGAGGAAGAAGAGGATGTCGAAGCGGCCGAAGTGCTTGCGCAGTTTCCGCCGCTCGGCCTGGGCTGCCGCCGGCACGCCGGCCGGCTCGGAGAGGATCTGGCCAGCGGCCACCGGAGGCTCCTGGATGCTCGTGGTACGGGCGGGATCCGGCCAATGATGAGCCGTCGTCCCAAATACCCACAAGCGTTCGAGCGCAAGTCTTGACGTTTACTTACACAGGCTCACGGACGAGGTCCCCGCAGCCACGTCGGCCTGGCTGCGGGGACCTCGTCGGAGTGTCGCGCGGGTGGGCCTCAGTGGCCCTCCGCGGGCGCCGGCCGTCTGTGCGCGGCCGTGGCGACGGGTTCCTTCCGGGGGGCCCGCTCCGGCAGGAGGACCCGTCCGACGACCACGGCGTAGAACAGCCCGGAGGCCATGACCAGGACGAAGTCCGGCGGGTACAGGGTGAGCATGCGCCAGGCTGCGGCGCCCACCCACAGGACGGCCGTACCGCCGTTCCAGACCCGGACGCCGATGGTCAGGCGCCGATGGGTGGTGCGGCCCGCGGACGCCGAGCCGGTGGGCCGCCAGGACTGGCGCCTGCCGCGGACGATGTCCCAGACGGCGAACAGATGCGCCCAGCCGTACAGCAGGCGTACGGCCCAGGCCTCGATCCGGTAGGGGCTCCGGTGCCACAACGGGAAGACCAGGAGGGTGTAGACGACGCTGGGCAGTACCAGCAGCAGATAGTCGACCTTGAGTTTCTCCGGTGTGGCCACCAGCAGGACGATCGGCAGCAGGGGCGCCACGAAGGTGAAGAGCGCCGTGTGGAGGTAGTAGAGGAAGCCGGAGAAGTAGCAGAGCCGGGTGGTGAGCCGGAGCCTGGTGCTCCAGAACTTCCTGCTGCCCAGCAGGCTCATGGATCCCGAGCACCAGCGGTACTGCTGGTGGTAGAAGGCGCTGACGTTGTCGGGGCAGTTGCCGGTGGCGAGGGGGATCGGCACGTAGCGCAGCTTCCAGCCCAGGCGCCCCAGGTCGAAGCCCGTGTGCACGTCCTCCGAGTGCTCGATCAGCGTCGTACCGCCGTTGGCCTCCAGGGCCGTCCGCCGGTACACCGCGCAGCTGCCCACGCAGATGGCGCCGCCGTGGCGCTGCCGGGACACCTGGACGGCGCGGTAGAACAGCTCCTGCACGGAGCCCGCGCCGCGCTCGATCCACGTCTGCCGCCGGGCCACGCGGAAGAACTGCGGCGACTGGACGATGCCGGTCGTCGGATCGTGGTCCATGTACGGCAGGAGTTCCTCCAGCAGATCCGCCCGCGGGGCGAAGTCGGCGTCGAGGATGAGGATGTACTCCTCGTCCGAGATGCCCAGGCCGTAGTGCAGGTTGCCCGCCTTCTTGAACCATCCCGGGTTGGGCCGGCTCCCGTACTCGAAGCCGAACTCCTTCGCCATGGCGGCGAGTTCGGCGGAGGCGGAGTCGTCGAGCACATAAGCGGTGGCCCTGCCGGGATAGCGCTCGGTGAGCCGGCGCACATACCGCCAGGTGTTCTCCAGGACGTCGGCGGGCTCGCCGCAGACCGGGAGGAAGACGGCGACCGTCGGATGGGTCGCGGGGCGCCAGGCGCGGACCAGATCGCGGTGGGCTTCCAGGTCGAAGTCGGGGGTGAAGCCGTTCACCCGCAGCGAGGCCAGGTAGTAGAGGATGCTGAAGACCAGGCACGGCAGCAGGACGGACAGCCAGGGCGTGGACTGGATCAGCCGGAACTGGCTCTGGACGAGGCAGCCCATGCTGATGATCGAGGCGCCGGTGAGCACCCAGAGACGGCGTCGGACGTAGGAGTACTTCTCCTGGTCGTCCGGAGGCCGGGGCAGCACGGTGCCGGGCTGCTGCCCGGATCGGGGAGTTATCCGCGGGACGGACTGTCGTCGGTCGGTCTCCAGCGTCAGGTCAAAGGAATCCAGGCTCAAGGCGTGCTCCTCGCCAGATGTGCTCCTTGAAGGGGGTCGGTCACCTCCAACCGATAGCCAGGCAGGGTGTGAGCCGCGCCTTCCGCTGGGCTGATTGCTGCACCGGTCGCTCGAAGGAAGGATGCGCCGGAGTGGCACCCGGCGGGGAGCGTGGCCGGACGGGGTCCGTGCGGGCCCGGGCGGGCGGCGGTACACCGTCTCTGCACTCGGGTGAACCTCGATCGGGACTCGGACGAATCGCGGTGACGGTGCATCACCTCTCAGCTGTCGTATCGTCATATTTGCCTTTGGTCCCCACTCCTCAGGAACCGGAGGCACCATGCCCCCCACGCATTCCCGCGCCCGCCGCGTCGCCTGGACCTCACTGGCCCTCGCGGCGGCGGTCGGCTTCCTCCCCGCGAACCCCGCGCACGCGGCCGGCTCCGGACCGGCCCCCAAGGCCAGGACGCCCGTGCAGACCTACGGCAGGCTCCATGTCTGCGGCACCCAGCTGTGCGGCCGGTCCGGCCGGCCCGTCCAGCTGCGCGGCATGAGCACCCACGGCACCCAGTGGTATCCGCAGTGCCTCACCGGTGCCGCGCTGGACGCCGTCGCCCAGGACTGGAAGGCGAGCGTGCTGCGGGTCTCCACGTACGCCCGCGAAGGCGCCTACCGCAACGATCCGAAGAAGTACACCGAACTGGCGAGCCGGCTCGTCGACATGGCGAGCGCCCGCGGCATGTACGTCATCGTCGACTGGCACACCATCCACCCGGGCGATCCGCACGAGGACCTCGACAACGCCCGCGCGTTCTTCACGGCGATCGCCGAGAAGCACAAGGGCAAGGACAACGTCCTCTACGAGATCGCCAACGAGCCCCACGGGGTGAGCTGGTCGACCATCAAGGACTACGCCGCGAAGATCATGCCGGTGATCCGCTCCCGTGCCCCCCACAGCGTCATCCTCGTCCCGACGCGCGGCTGGTCCACGCTCGGCGCCGCCGAGGCGACCAACGAGAAGATCATCATCGCCGACCCCGTACGCGACAAGAACGTGATGTACACGTACCACTTCTATGCGACGGCCGGACGGGAGCAGTTCCTGAAGCTTCTCGACCGCGCCTCGGACAAGCTGCCCGTCTTCGTCAGCGAGTGGGCGGTCGCCTCCTGGAACGGCTGGGGCACCGACTACCCGATGGCCCAGAAGTTCGTCGACCTCATGGCCAGGAAGAAGATCAGCTGGACGAACTGGAGCCTCTCCGACAACCAGAAGGACCTGTCGGTGTTCAAGAAGGGCGCGTGCAGCACGGGCAGGTTCGGCACCGCCTCGCTCTCGCCCAACGGCGTCTGGGTCCGTGACCGGATCAGAGGCTGAGGCAGTCCTGCCGACGGGTCCCCGAGCCGCACCGACCCGGCTCCGGGGACCCGTGGGCGTCAGCCGTGGAAGGTGATGTAGCCGTTGCCGTCCGCGTCGTTCGCGCGCTTGGTGTAGGAGTGGACGTCGGCCCGTGAGCCGTTCGGCTTCACGAGGTAGATGGTGTCCTTGTCGTTGTTCCAGATGAAGTTGCAGTTCTGGCGGTAGACGACGTTGCCGGCGTCGGAGTCGGTGCCGCGGCCGCCCCGCAGCTTGACGTAGTCGCCCGGCTCGAGCCGGTGGCCGGCGGGGAAGGTGAACGTGTTGCCCGTGGCGTCCTTGACGACGTACCCCCGCAGATCGACCGTCGCGGTCCGCGAGTAGTTCTTGATCGTCAGGTACTCGTCCTTGGTGTTGCCGCCGGAGCAGCGGTTCGAGTCCGCGCCGGGCGCGTCGTACTGCACGCCCTTGAGTTTCACTGCGGACGTGTACTCGGTGGCCCCGGCCGGACCGGCGGTCGACACGGCGAGCGCGCCCGCCAGGGACGCGGCGGCCAGAACGTGACGCATGCGCGTGGGCATGAGGAATCCCCCCTCAAAGGTGCGATTGGAGCGACTGGAGCATACCGAATGTGATCGAGGTATGTGCTCTGTGTGTTCATTCCGTGAAGAACGGTAGGCGCCGGACCTGATGCTCCGGGCTTTCCGTTGCGCATTGCGCGTTCGGAATCAGTCATACGCAACTCGAAGTCGCTTGTTGAATCGTCATCCGCCAACCCCTTGACGCCCGTCCGTGAGGCGGCCAGGGTGTTCCACCACAAGCAATTCGATGCGCGATGCGCAACACGGTGCCATCCATCTCGGCCGCAGCACTGGTTCCGCGGCTGAACGCCGAAAAGAGGTCGATCGTGACCCCCACACAGACCGAGGCACCCCGGCGACGGGGTGCGCCCGAGGACGCCGACGGCGCTCCGGTGATATCCGTGCGCAATCTGTGGAAGGTGTTCGGGCCGAAGGCCGAGCGGGTGCCGGGTGACGCGGAGCTGTGCGGCCTGACCCGGCGTGAGCTGATGGACCGCACCGGGTGTACGGCCGCGGTGCGTGAGGTGAATTTCGACGTCCGTCGCGGCGAGGTGTTCGTGGTGATGGGTTTGTCGGGTTCGGGCAAGTCGACGTTGGTGCGGTGTCTGACGCGGCTGATCGAGCCGACGTCGGGTGAGCTTTTGTTCGAGGGGCAGGACATCCGGCAGGCGGACGCGGCGCGGTTGCGGGAGTTGCGGCGGCGGAAGTTCTCGATGGTGTTCCAGCATTTCGGGTTGTTGCCGCATCGGCGGGTGGTGGACAACGTGGCGTTCGGTCTGGAGATCCGGGGGATGGGCCGGGCGGAGCGGACGCGGCGGGCGCTGGAGGTGGTGGAGCTGGTGGGGCTGGCGGGTTATGAGAACTCGTATCCGGACCAGCTGTCGGGCGGTATGCAGCAGCGGGTGGGGCTGGCGCGTGCGCTGGCGGGGGATCCGGACGTGCTGTTCTTCGACGAGCCGTTCTCGGCGCTGGATCCGTTGATCCGGCGGGACATGCAGAACGAGGTGATCCGGCTGCATCACGAGGTCGGCAAGACGATGGTGTTCATCACGCACGACCTGTCGGAGGCGTTGAAGCTGGGGGACCGGATCCTGATCATGCGGGACGGGAAGATGGTCCAGTGCGGTACGGGGGACGAGCTGGTGGGGGCTCCGGCGGACGACTATGTGCGGGAGTTCGTGAAGGACGTGCCGCGCGGTGATGTGCTGACGTTGCGGTGGATCATGCGGGCGCCGGTGGACGGTGACGCTCTGGACGGGCCGGAGCTGGGTCCGGACGTGGTGGTGCGGGAGGCGACGCGGGCGGTGCTCGCGGCGGAGAAGCCGGTGAAGGTCGTCGAGGACGGCAAGCTGCTCGGGATCGTGGGGGACGAGGAGATCCTCGCGGTCGTCGCGGGGCAGGAAGGCGGCAGGTGATGACCGTCGCCATCGAGAAACCCCGCAAGACCGTGTCCCCGGGCCCGGCCGCTCCGGCCAGGAGCGCGTTCAAGGTCAGCCGGCCCGTGGTGCTGGGTGTGATCCTGGCGGTCTGGCTGCTGCTCTTCGTGGTGCTGCGGGGCAGGCAGACCCTGACCCTGGCGGCCGCCGATCTGACGGGTCTGCACCGCTGGTTCAACGACGTCAACGATTCCATCGGCGCGAACCGCAATTCCAGTCCGCTGTTCCTGTACTTCTTCAACGAGATCCGGCTGGTGATCGACGGCCTGGTGACCTTCGTCCGGGATCTGATCTCCCAGCCGTCCGGTGTGCGGCCGGTGCCCCAGATCGGGTGGCTGGGGGTCGTGGGCGTCGCCGGGTACGTCTCGTGGGCGGTGGGGAACTGGCGGGTGGCGCTGCTGGCGGTGGCCGGGTTCACGTTCATGGGGCTGCAGGGGCTGTGGCAGCAGAGCATGGACACCCTGGCGCTGACCCTCTCGGCGGTCCTGGTGGCGCTGCTGTTCGCGATCCCGCTGGGGGTGTGGGCAGGACTGTCCGACCGGTTCAACCGGGTCGTGACGCCGTTCCTGGACTTCATGCAGACGATGCCGACCTTCGTCTACCTGGCCCCGCTGACCCTGTTCTTCCTGATCGGCGGCGCTTCCGCGGCCATCGCGACACTCATCTACGCCGCGCCCCCGGCGATCCGCATCACCGCGCACGCCATCCGCTCCGTGCCGACGACGACGGTCGAGGCGGCCGACTCCCTGGGCGCCACCCGCCGGCAGGCCCTGCTGAAGGTCCTGCTCCCGATGTCCAAGCGGACCGTGGTGATGGGCGTCAACCAGACCATCATGGCCGCGCTCGCCATGGTCACGATCGCGGCGCTGATCGACGCTCCGGGTCTGGGCAAGACGGTGGTGCAGGCGCTGCAGTCGCTGGATGTGGGTACGGCGTTCAACGCGGGCCTGGCGATCGTGGTGATGGCGATCGTGCTGGACCGGGTGACGACCGCGGCCAGCGCCCGTGAGGAGAGCGCCCGGAACGCGAAGAACCGCTTCCTGAAGTGGCGCAAGCACCTCCTCGGCGCGGGTGCGGCGATCACGGCGATCCTCGTCTACCTGTCGCACACCTACCTCTGGGCGGCCGAGTTCCCCGGCGAGGGCAGCCTCGGCAGTTCGATCGCGAGCGCGGCCGACTCCGCGACCACCTGGGCGCAGGACGACCTGTCCGGTCTGACGAACGCCTTCCGGGACGCGATCACCAATGGTCTGCTCAATCCGTTCCAGACGCTGCTGACCGATTCGCCGTGGTGGGTGGTGGCCGGGGTGCTGGTCGCCCTCGCGGTCGTGCTCGGCGGGTGGCGGTCCGGGGTCACCACGGTGGTGTGCGTGGGCCTGCTGGTGGGGACGGGCATGTGGTCGGACGCGATGACCACCCTGGCCTCGACCGTGGTGGCGACGGTGCTCGTGATGGTGCTGGGGATCGTCTTCGGGGTGTGGATGGGGCGCAGCCGGATGGTGGACCGGGTGCTGCGGCCGACTCTGGACGCGGCGCAGGTCATGCCGCCGTTCGTCTATCTGGTGCCGTTCCTGGCACTGTTCGGTGCGACCCGGTTCACCGCGATCGTCGCCGCCCTCGTCTACGCCGCGCCGGTCGCGATGAAGATCATCGCGGATGGGGTGCGGGCGGTGCCGGAGGCGACGGTGGAGGCGGCGACCTCGGCCGGGTGCAACACCTGGCAGATCATCACCAAGGTTCAACTGCCGATGTCACGCAGTGCTCTGACTCTCGCGACGAATCAGGGTCTGATCTACGTGCTGTCGATGGTTGTGGTGGGCGGCCTGGTGGGGGCGGGTGCCCTCGGCTACGACGTCGTGGCCGGTTTCTCGCAGGGCCAGCTGTACGGGAAGGGTCTGGCGGCGGGTCTCGCCATCGTCCTTCTCGGCGTCATGTTCGACCGGATCACTCAGGCAGCGGCGCGGCGTACCAGCGCGTAAGGAGCAACTGACCATGGCAGGACAAGCGACACACTGGAGAGCCGGCGTGGTGGGCCTGGCCGTCCTCGGCCTCACGCTCACCGCCTGCGGCGGGACGAAGGTCGGTGACAGCTCCTCGCAGGCCGGCAGTTCGGGCGGCTCCGGCAAGTGCGGGACCTTCAACCTCGCGGTCAACCCCTGGGTGGGCTACGAGGCCAACGCGGCGGTCATAGCGTACGTCGCACAGCACGAGCTCGGCTGTACGGTCAACAAGAAGGACCTCAAGGAAGAGATCGCCTGGCAGGGTTTCGGGACGGGTGAGGTCGACGCCGTCGTCGAGAACTGGGGCCACGACGACCTCAAGAAGAAGTACATGACCGACCAGAAGACCGCGGTCGACGCCGGCCCCACCGGTAACGAAGGCCTGATCGGCTGGTATGTGCCGCCGTGGCTGGCGAAGGCGCACCCGGACATCACCGACTGGAAGAGCCTGAACAAGTACGCGGCCAACTTCAAGACCTCGGAGTCGGGCGGCAAGGGTCAGCTCCTGGACGGTGACCCGTCGTACGTCACCAATGACGAGGCGCTGGTGAAGAACCTGAAGCTGGACTTCAAGGTGGTGTACGCGGGCAGTGAGACGGCGCTCATCCAGGCCTTCCGCAAGGCGGAGAAGGACAAGGAATGGGTGATCGGCTACTTCTACGAGCCGCAGTGGTTCCTCTCCGAGGTCCCGCTCGTCAAGGTCAACCTGCCCAAGTACACGGAGGGCTGTGACGCCGACGCCGCCAAGGTCGCCTGCGACTACCCGGTGTACAAGCTCGACAAGATCGTCAGCGCGAAGTTCGCCAAGTCCGGCAGCCCCGCCTACGACTTGGTCAAGAACTTCACCTGGGCCAACGACGACCAGAACACCGTGGCCAAGTACATCGCCGAGGACAAGATGACCCCCGACGCGGCCGCGAAGAAGTGGGTCGACGCCAACCCGGACAAGGTCAAGGCCTGGCTGAAGTAGCCCCGGCCTCCTGAGGCTCGCAAACCGGTCGGAACCCGCCCGGTGGGCGGGGCGCGATCTCCGCGCCCGCCCACCGGGCATCGCCGTGTCCGGGCCCGTTTTCCCGGGTTCCGCAACCCTTGACACCCACTGGGACGGCGGGCACATTGAGTTGCGCAACCTGAACCGTGTTGCGTGGACAGCAACTGAACCGGCTGGGCCGGTTCGATTCGGAGGTGCGGCGATGGCGGGACCCCGAGTGGTGATCATCGGTGCGGGTGTCGTGGGTGCGGCGCTGGCGGACGAGATCTCCGCGCGTGGCTGGACCGAGGTGACGGTGGTCGACCAGGGGCCGCTGCCCGCCACCGGGGGCTCGACCTCACACGCCCCGGGTCTGGTCTTCCAGACCAATTCCTCCAAGACGATGACGGAGCTGGCCCGCTACACGGTGGAGAAGTTCTGTTCGCTGGACGTGGACGGCAAGCCGTGTTTCCTCCAGGTCGGCGGCCTGGAGGTGGCCACCACCCCCGAGCGGCTGACGGAGCTGCGGCGCCGGCACGGCTGGGTGACCGCGTGGGGCGTGGAGGCCCGGCTGCTGACGGCCGAGGAGTGCGTCGAGCAGCACGCGCTGCTGGACCCTGCCAGGGTGCTGGGTGGTCTGCTGGTGCCGACGGACGGCCTGGCCAAGGCGGTCCTGGCGGTGGAGGCGCAGATCCGCCGGGCGACGGAACGCGGTGTGACGTTCCTGGCCCGGCACGAGGTCCTCGACGTCCTGCACACCGACGGCGAGGTGACCGCCGTCCTCACGGACCAAGGTGAGATCCCGGCGGACATCGTGGTGTGCTGTGCGGGGATCTGGGGTCCGAAGATCGCCCGGATGGTGGGGATGAACCTGCCGCTGACCCCGCTGGCGCACCAGCTCGCCTGGACGGGGCCGGTTCCGGCGCTGGCCGGGCAGACACAGGAGGCGGTCCGTCCGATCCTGCGCCACCAGGACGCGGACCTGTACTACCGGGACCGTTTCGACGGTCTGGGCATCGGCTACTACGGCCACCGCCCGATGCCGGTCTCCGCCGACGACATCCTCTCCTTCGACGAGGCCGAGCCGATGCCCTCGGTGCTGAAGTTCACCGAGGAGGACTTCGAAACCGCCTGGAGCGAGACCCAGGCCCTGCTGCCGGCGACGCGGGAGGCGAAGGTCGAGGAGGGCATCAACGGCCTGTTCTCCTTCACCACCGACAACTTCCCCCTCCTGGGCGAGTCCCGGGACGTCAAGGGCTTCTGGGTCGCCGAAGCCGTCTGGGTGACGCATTCCGCCGGGGTGGGCCGCGCCATGGCCGAGTGGCTGGTGGACGGCTACTGCTCCTCCTTCGACCTGCACGAGTGCGACGTCAACCGGTTCGAGCCGCACCAGCTGGCCCCGGAGTACGTGCTGGCGCGCAACTGCCAGAACTTCGTCGAGGTCTACGACATCCTCCACCCGCTGCAGCCCTCCGGTGACCCGCGCCCGATCCGCACCAGCCCCTTCCACACCCGGCAGAGGGAGAAGGGCGCGTTCTTCCTGGAGGCGAACGGCTGGGAGCGCCCGCAGTGGTACGAGGCCAACGCCCCGCTGGTGGAGGGCCGTACCATCCCCACCCCGAACGCGTGGGCGGCGCAGTTCTGGTCGCCGATCGTGGGCGCGGAGGCCCAGGTCACCCGCGAGACGGTGGCGATGTACGACATGAGCGCGCTCAAGCGCCTGGAGGTGACCGGTCCGGGTGCGGCCGAGTTCCTGGAGCGGCTGACGACCGGCAAGGTCGCCAAGTCGGTCGGCTCGGTCACCTACACCCTGTTCCTCGACCACGACGGCGGCATCCGCAGCGATGTCACGGTGGCCCGGCTGGGCCGGGACGTGTTCCAGATCGGCGCGAACGGCAATGTCGACCTGGACTGGCTGACCCGTCACCTGCCCGCCGACGGCACCGTCCAGGTCCGTGACATCACCGCCGGGACCTGCTGCATCGGCCTGTGGGGCCCGCTGGCCCGCAAGGTCCTGCAGCCCCTGACCCAGGAGGACTTCTCCGCCGACGGCCTGAAGTACTTCCGCGCCCGCCACGCCTACATCGGCAGTGTCCCGGTGACCGCGATGCGCCTGTCCTATGTCGGTGAGCTGGGCTGGGAGCTGTACACGACCGCCGACCAGGGGCAGAAGCTGTGGGACACGCTGTGGGCGGCGGCCGAGCCGCTGGGCGGGATCGTCGCCGGGCGGGGCGCGTTCAACAGTCTGCGGCTGGAGAAGGGCTACCGCTCCTTCGGCACCGACATGACCTACGAGCACGACCCCTACGAGGCCGGGATCGCCTTCGCGGTCCGGCTCGACAAGGGCGACTTCATCGGCCGTGAGGCGCTGCAGCGGCGCAAGGACCAGGTGCGGCGCAGACTCGCGTGTCTGACGGTCGACGACCCGCACGCGGTCGTCATGGGCAAGGAACCCGTCTACGACGGCGACCGCCCGGTCGGCTACGTCACCAGCGCGGCCTACGGCTACACCATCGGCAAGGGCATCGCCTACGCCTGGCTGCCCGCCGACCTCGCCGTCCCCGGCACCGCACTCCACATCGGCTACTTCGACCAGCGCGTCGACGCAGTCGTCGCCGAGGAACCCCTGTTCGACCCGTCCATGTCCCGCCTGCGCGGCTGAGCGAACAGTGTCCACTCCGAGGCAAGGAGCACCGCCGGTGACCGCACAACTGCTTGACGGCAAGGCCACTGCCGCCGAGATACGCCGCGAACTCGCGGAGCGCGTGGCCAAGTTGACGGCCGCGGGCGGTCGTCCGCCGGGGCTGGGCACCGTCCTCGTCGGCGACGATCCCGGCAGCCGTGCCTACGTCGCGGGCAAGCACCGGGACTGTGCGCAGGTCGGCATCGCCTCCCTCCGCCGGGACCTGCCCGCCGACGCCACCCAGCGGCAGGTCGAGGACGTCATTGACGAACTCAACGCCGACCCGGCCTGCACGGGATACATCGTCCAACTGCCGCTCCCGGCCCACCTGGACGCGAACGCCGTACTGGAACGCATGGACCCGGCCAAGGACGCCGACGGACTGCACCCGGTGAACCTCGGCCGGCTCGCCCTCGGGGTCGAGGCACCGCTGCCGTGCACCCCGCGCGGCATCGTGGAACTCCTCCGCCGTCACGACGTGCCCCTCGCCGGAGCGAGGGTGTGCGTGATCGGCCGGGGCATCACGGTGGGCCGTCCCCTCGGGCTGCTGCTCACCCGCAGGTCCGAGAACGCCACCGTGACCCTGTGCCACACCGGCACCAAGGGCCTGGCCTGGCACGTCCGGGAGGCGGACATCGTCATCGCCGCCGCCGGTTCGCCGGGCATGGTCACCAGGGACATGCTGCGCCCCGGCGCGGCCGTCCTGGACGTCGGCATCACCCGCACCGAACAGGGCCTGGTCGGTGACGTCCACCCGGACGCCGCCACCGTCGCAGGCCGGCTCGCGCCCATGCCCGGCGGGGTGGGCCCCATGACACGGGCCATGCTGCTCGCCAACGTCGTCGAGGCCGCCGAGAGGAACGCCGCCTCGGCATGAACCCGCACGTCACCGACATGTCACCGACCGAGGCTGGACCCCTGTGACCGTCATGGCCCACCCCACCCTTTCCCGCCCGGGTGCACCCGGGCTCCACCCGCACGGGCTTCCGCGGCCCGGCCGGACGCTGGTCATGGGCGTCGTCAACGTCACGCCCGACTCGTTCTCGGACGGCGGGCTGGCGTTCGCCCCGGAGGCGGCCGTCGCGCACGGACTCGCCCTGGTCGAACAGGGCGCGGACATCGTGGACGTGGGCGGTGAATCCACCCGGCCCGGAGCCGTGCGTCCGCCCGTGGCGGAGGAGCTGCGCCGGGTGCTGCCCGTGGTCCGGGAACTGGCCGCGGCGGGCGCGGTCGTCAGCGTCGACACCATGCGGGCCGAGGTCGCCGCCCGTGCGCTGGACGCGGGAGCCCGGCTGATCAACGACGTCTCCGGGGGGCTCGCCGATCCCGCGATGCTGCCGTCGATGGCGCGGGCCGAGGTGCCGTACGTCGTGATGCACTGGCGCGGACACGCGGCGGGCATGCAGGCCAACGCCCGCTACGGCGATGTCGTGACCGAGGTGCTCGGCGAGCTGCGCGCGAGGATCGACGCCGCGCTGGCGGCGGGGGTCGCGCCCGGGTGCCTGGTCGTCGACCCCGGCCTGGGCTTCGCGAAGGAGGCCGGGCACAACTGGGAACTGCTCGGCCGGCTGGACGAAGTGCGCGCGCTGGGCTGTCCCGTGCTCGTGGGGGCGTCGCGCAAGTCGTTCCTGGGTGCCCTGCTGGCGGACCCGGTGACGGGACGGCCCCGACCGGCGGCGCAGCGGGACGCCGCGACCACGGCGGTGTCCGTGCTGGCCGCGGCACAGGGCGTGTGGTGTCTGCGGGTGCACGATGTCGCCTCGACGCTGGACGCGGTGCGGGTGACCGCCCGCTGGGGTGCCGAGAGCGCCGGGTCACCCGTGCCGGCTCCGGCTCCTGTGCTGTAGTCGGCCGCTGAGCCGAGCCGTTCCGTACCTGCCGGGCTCAGCCCAGGTGGCCCATCCGGCGGCTGATCTCCGCCGCGCCCTCGACCAGCAGCGGGGCCAGCTCCCGCATGCGTGTCTCGGTGAAGCGGTAGGCGGGACCGGAGGCGCTGAGCGCGGCGACAACCTCGCCGTCCCGGGAGCGGATCGGGGCCGCCATGGCGTGCAGCCCGATCTCGAGTTCCTCCAGCGTCATCGCGTACCCGCGGTCGAGCGCCTCGGTGAGGTTCTTCTCCAGCTTGGACCGCACCGTCAGGGTGTGCGGCGTCAGCTTGCGCAGCCCGGAGGCGGTGAGCACCTCCGCGCGGGCCTGCGGGGGCAGATGGGCGAGCAGGATCTTGCCGCTCGACGTGGCGTGCAGCGGGGTGAGCTGCCCCACCCAGTTGTGCGTGCCGACGGCGCCGGGGCCGCGTACCTGATGGAGGTTGACGGCGTAGTGCTCCTGGAGGACCGCTATGTGGACGGTCTCGCCGATCCGGTCGCTGAGCCGCTCGCACACCACCCGTCCCTGCTGGGTGATGTCGAGCCGGCCCGTCACCGCTCCGGCCAGCCGCACCAGCCCGAAACCGAGCCGGTACTTGCCGCGCTCGGCCGTCTGCTCGACCAGGCCGCGTGCCTCCAGCGCTCCGAGCAGGCGGAACGCGGTCGACTTGTGGACGTCGATCTCGGCGGCGACCTCGCTGACACCGGCCTCGCCGCGCTGGGCGAGGATCTCCAGGACGCTGACGGCACGGTCGACGGACTGCACGCCGTTCACCCCACCTGTCGTTGCGCCCTCTGCCGCGTAGTTGCTCATAGCGCAACTATACGCACAGGCTGACGGGGTGCGAGGGGCCACAGCGACCGGATAAGGGGCCGATCGGACACTTGACCGCCGAGCGTTCCCCGCACCCTAGGGCCGGTGGTTCGTCAGCGGAAGACCACGGTGCACTTCCCGTTGACCAGGACGCGGCTCTCGCTGTGCCACTCCACGGCGCGGGCGAGCACCCGGGCCTCGACGTCCCGGCCGATGGTGACCACTTCGTCGGGGTCACGGGAGTGGTCCACCCGGACGACGTCCTGTTCGATGATCGGGCCTTCGTCGAGGTCGGACGTGACGTAGTGCGCCGTGGCCCCGACGAGCTTCACCCCGCGCTGGTACGCCTGGACGTACGGCCGTGCGCCCTTGAAGCTGGGGAGGAAGGAGTGGTGGATGTTGATGGCCCGGCCGTCGAGCTGCTTGCACAGGTCGTCGGAGAGGACCTGCATGTAGCGGGCCAGCACCACCAGGTCGACGTCCAGCTCGCTCACCAGGTCCAGCAGCCGCGCCTCGGCCTCGGCCTTGGTCTCCCTGGTCACCGGGATGTGGTGGAAGGGGATGCCGTAGCTCCGTGCCAGCGGCTCGAAGTCGCGGTGGTTGGAGACGATCGCCGGGACATCGATGCGGAGCGACCCGGTGGACCTGCGGAAGAGCAGGTCGTTCAGGCAGTGGCCGAACTTCGACACCATGATCAGGGTGCGCGTGGGGGTCGAGGCGTCGTGCAGCTGCCAGCTGATCCCGTACGCCTGCCCGACCGGGCCGAAGCCGGTCCGCAGGTCCTCCAGCGAGATGCCGGGGTCCGAGACGTCGAAGTGCACCCGCATGAAGAAGCGTCCGGACATCCGGTCGTCGAACTGCCGGCTCTCCAGGATGTTGCCGGAGTGGTGCAGCAGGAAGGTGGTCACGGCGTGGACCAGGCCCGCCTGGTCGGGGCAGGAGAAGGTGAGGACGAACTCGCGGCCGGGCTGCGGTCGGGGAGACATGGCCATCCTCCGTGATCGGGTGCGCAATCCGTCTGGCGCGCCGGCGTCCCGCGCGTCTTCGTCTGATTCGTATTGCGCAACGCTGTGGGCTATACGCAACATGCTCCAGTGTCGGTGACCCGGTGGTCAAGAGGTCAGGGCCGACGGAGATGGCCCAGGCGGTCGGAGATCTCCTCGGCGGCCGCCCGCACCGCGGCGCAGATCTCCGGCAGCCGCTGCGCGGTCAGCCGGACCGACGGCCCCGAGGCGCTGAGTGCGGCGACCGCCCGTCCGTCGAAGGCGAAGATCGGCGCGGCCACCGCGTTCAGGCCCGGTTCGAGCTCTTCGAGGCTGTACGCGACGCCGTCCGCGCGGGCGCGCTCGATCTGGGCCCGGAGGGTCGACGGGTCGGTGACCGTGTGCGGGGTGTAGCGCTCCAGGGGCTCCATGAGCCGGTCCGCGAGGTGGGGTTCGGGCAGGTGGGCCAGGAGGATCTTGCCGCTGGACGTGGCGTGCAGCGGGGTGCGCCGGCCCAGCCAGTTGTGGGTGGTGAGGGCGGAGGGGCCGAGTACCTGGTCGATGTTGATCGCGGCGTCCCGGTCCAGGATCGCCAGGTTGATGGTCTCCGCGATCCGGTGCGCCAGTCTCTCGCACACCTGGCGGCTCTGCTGGGAGAGGTCCAGCCGGGCCGTGGCGGCACCGGCGAGGCGGATCAGGCCGAGGCCCAGGCGGTACTTGCCCCGCTCCTCCGTCTGCTCGATGAGTCCGCGCATCTCCAGGGCGGTGGCGAGCCGGGACGCCGTGGACTTGTGCACCCCGAGTTCGGCGGCCATGTCCGTGACGCCCGCCTCGTCGTGCCGGCCGAGGAGTTCGAGGATGGCCGCCGCCCGGTCGACCGACTGCACCGGGGACTCGGAGGGCGCCGGAGCGTCCGTGCCGTCGCTCATTGCCGCTGTCGCTCCTCCGCCGTTGTTTCCCTGTCGGTGTTTCCCTATGGAGAACAGGCATCGCATTATGCAACATGGCCGAGCGTGCCGAAACCCTTGACAGTGGATGTCCGCGAGGGGACAGTTTCGGCGGACGTTGCTTATGGCGAAGAGTGTTGCGATATGTGCAACAAAGAAATCGACCCTCGCCCTCTCCGAAGGTGACACGATGACCAGCACGAACCTGCCGCCCAGCCTGATCCCCACGCTGACCGGCGAGTACTACACCGACCCCGGGATCTTCGCCCAGGAGCAGGAGCGGGTCTTCGAGGCCATGTGGTTCTGTGTGGCCCGCGCCTCCGATCTGGCCAAGCCCGGCGCGTTCCGCACGTACCAGGTCGGCCGGGAGAGCGTGCTCGTCTCCCGGGCCCGGGACAACTCGGTCAAGGCGTTCCTCAACATCTGCCGGCACCGCGGCGCCAGGCTCTGCACGGAGGAGTCCGGCGAGGTCAAGCGGGCCTTCCAGTGCCCGTACCACGCCTGGACGTACGGCCTGGACGGCAAGCTCGTCGCGGCCCCCAATCTGACCTCGATGCCGGACGTCGACCGGACCGAGTACGGCCTGACCGGCGTCCATGTCCGGGAGTGGCTCGGCTATGTGTGGGTGTGCCTCGCCGACGAGCCGCCGTCCTTCGAGGCGGACGTGATGGGCGCCGCCGTCGAACGCCTCGGCGACCTCGCCTCCATCGAGCGCTACGACGTGGACAACCTGTCCGTGGGCAGGCGCATCACGTACGACGTGAAGGCGAACTGGAAGCTCATCATCGAGAACTTCATGGAGTGCTACCACTGCGCCACGATCCACCCCGAACTGACCGAGGTGCTGCCGGAGTTCGCGGACGGTTACGCGGCCCAGTACTACGTGGGCCACGGCGCGGAGTTCGGCGAGGAGATCCAGGGCTTCACGGTGGACGGCTCCGAGGGGCTGGACCGCATCCCCGGGGTGGCCGAGGACCAGGACCGCCGCTACTACGCGATCACCGTCAAGCCGCAGGTCTTCATCAACCTCGTCCCCGACCATGTGATCTTCCACCGTATGTACCCGGTGGCCGTCGACCGCACGATCGTCGAGTGCGACTGGCTCTACCTGCCGCACGTCGTCGAGAGCGGCAAGGACGTCAGCCGCTCGGTGGAGCTGTTCCACCGGGTCAACGTGCAGGACTTCGACGCCTGCGAGCGCACCCAGCCGGGCATGAGCTCGCGGATGTACGCCAAGGGCGGTGTGCTGGTGCCCAGCGAGCACCACATCGGAGAGTTCCACGCCTGGCTCCAGAACAAGCTCGACGTGGGCCCCGCGCGCTGACCGCCCCCTCCCGCCTCTTGACAACCGCCGCTCCCCACCCAAACCATGTTGCGCATAACGGATGTCGTTGTGCCATGTGAGACAGCTTGTCTGGAGCCCGCATGAGGAGCATCACCGTCGTCGGAGCATCGCTGGCAGGCCTGAGCACGGTCCGCGCGCTGCGGACGGACGGCTACGACGGCGAGATCGTCGTCGTGGGGGAGGAGCGCCACACCCCCTACGACCGGCCACCGCTGTCCAAGGACTTCCTCAAGGGGGACGTCGACGCCGCCGCGCTCGCGCTCGGCGACGCGGAGGAGTACGCGGACCTGGACGTGCAGTGGCTGCTCGGCGAGCGGGCGGTGGGTCTCGACCCGGCCGCCCGGACCGTCACCCTGGCCGGCGGCCGGCACGTGCGCACCCACGGGGTCGTCGTCGCGACCGGCGCCGCCGCCCGCACGCTCCCCGGCACGGACGGCCTGGCCGGAGTCCACACCCTGCGCACCCTGGACGACGCCCTGGCGCTGCGCGCCGAGCTGACCGACGGCCGGCCCCGGCTCGTCGTCATCGGCGCCGGCTTCATCGGAGCCGAGGTGGCCTCCACCGCCCGCGGACTCGGCCTGGACGTCACCGTCGTCGAATCGCTCGGCATCCCGCTGGAACGCCAACTGGGGCGCGAGATGGGGCTCGTGTGCTCCTCGCTCCACTCCGACCACGGTGTCCGGCTGCTGTGCGGGACCGGCGTCGCGGGACTTCTCGGCGAGGGCCGGGTCACGGGCGTGCGGCTCGCCGACGGGCGGGTGCTGCCCGCCGACGTCGTCGTGGCCGGCGTCGGGGTCAGGCCCGCCACCGACTGGCTCGCCGGGTCCGGAGTGCCGGTGGACGACGGGGTGGTGTGCGACGCCGGCTGCGCGACCGGTGTCCCGGGCGTGGTCGCCGTCGGCGACGTCGCCCGCTGCCCCCACCCGTTCACCGGGCGGCACGCCCGGATCGAGCACTGGACCAACGCCGGTGAACAGGCCAGGACCGCCGCCCGCACCCTGCTCACCGGAGTGTCCGCCCCCGCCGCGGCCACCGCACCGTACTTCTGGTCCGACCAGTACGGGGTCCGCATCCAGCTCGCCGGGTACGTCGCTCCCGGCGCCGAACCCGAGGTCGTCGAGGGCGACCTCGGCAGCCGTTCCTTCACGGCCGTCTACCGGCGCGAGGGCACCCCCGTCGCGGTGCTCTCCCTGAACCAGCCCAAGTTCTTCAACCGGCTCCGCCGCACCCTCGTCCCCGCCGTCCCGGCCGCCGCCCACTGAGCCCCAGCGAGGAAACGTCGATGACTCTGCTCCACCAGTCCCTGCACGAGCTCGACCCGGAGATCGCGGCCGCGGTCGACGCCGAGCTGCACCGTCAGCAGTCCACGCTCGAGATGATCGCGTCGGAGAACTTCGCTCCGCTCGCGGTCATGGAGGCGCAGGGCTCGGTCCTGACCAACAAGTACGCCGAGGGCTACCCGGGCCGCCGCTACTACGGCGGCTGCGAGCACGTGGACGTGGCCGAGCAGATCGCGATCGACCGGGTCAAGGAGCTGTTCGGCGCCGAGTACGCCAACGTCCAGCCGCACTCGGGCGCCTCCGCCAACCAGGCCGCCCTGTTCGCGCTGGCCCAGCCCGGCGACACGATCCTCGGCCTGGACCTGGCCCACGGCGGCCACCTCACCCACGGCATGCGGCTGAACTTCTCCGGCAAGCAGTTCAACGTGGTCGCCTATCACGTCGACGCGGCGACCGGGCTGGTCGACATGGCCGAGGTGGAGAAGCTCGCCCTGGAGCACCGCCCCAAGGTGATCATCGCGGGCTGGTCGGCCTACCCGCGCCAGCTCGACTTCGCCGAGTTCCGCCGTATCGCGGACGCGGCCGGCGCCCACCTGTGGGTGGACATGGCCCACTTCGCCGGCCTGGTCGCCGCGGGCCTGCACGCCAGCCCCGTCCCCTACGCCGACGTGGTCACCTCCACCACCCACAAGACCCTCGGCGGCCCGCGCGGCGGGATCATCCTGGCGAAGAAGGAGTTCGCGAAGAAGCTGAACTCCTCCGTCTTCCCCGGCTTCCAGGGCGGCCCCCTGGAGCACGTGATCGCCGCCAAGGCCGTCTCCTTCAAGGTCGCCGCCTCGCCGGAGTTCAAGGAGCGCCAGCAGCGCACCCTGGAGGGCGCGCGCATCCTGGCCGAGCGCCTGACCGCCCCGGACGCCCGGGAGGCCGGCATCGACGTGCTGTCCGGCGGCACCGACGTGCACCTGATCCTCGTCGACCTGCGCGCCTCCGAGCTGGACGGGCAGCAGGCCGAGGACCGCCTCCACGAGGTCGGCATCACCGTCAACCGCAACGCCGTCCCCGACGACCCGCGCCCGCCGATGGTCACCTCCGGCCTGCGCATCGGCACCCCGGCCCTCGCCACCCGCGGCTTCACCGCCGAGGACTTCGCCGAGGTCGCCGACGTCATCGCCCAGGCCCTCAAGCCGGTCTACGACGCCGCGGCGCTCAAGGCCCGGGTCGAGGCCCTCGCCGACAAGCACCCGCTCTACCCCGGCCTGTAACCGACAACGTTCCACGGGGGCATGCCGGCCTTTGCCCGGCATGCCCCTTCGACCTCACGGAGTATGGCGTGGCAATCAGCGTCTTCGACCTGTTCTCCATCGGTATCGGGCCGTCCAGCTCGCACACCGTCGGCCCGATGCGCGCCGCCGGGATGTTCGTCACCCGGCTGAAGCAGGACGGCCTGCTGGCGCAGACCGCGGCGGTCCGGGCGGAGATGTTCGGTTCCCTGGGGGCCACCGGCCACGGCCACGGCACCCCGAAGGCGGTCCTGCTCGGCCTGGAGGGGTACCAGCCGCACACGGTCGACGTCGCACAGGCCGAACTGGACGTGGAGAGGATCCGCGGTACCGGGCGCATCCGCCTCCTCGGCGCGGAGATCGGCCCCGCCCACGAGATCGACTTCGACCCGGCGACCCAGCTCGTGCTGCACCGCCGGCGCTCGCTGCCCTACCACGCCAACGGCATGATCCTCTTCGCGTACGACGCCGACGGGGCGCCGCTGTCGGAGCGGACGTACTACTCGGTCGGCGGCGGTTTCGTCGTGGACGAGGAGGCGGCGGGCGCGGACCGCATCAAGCTGGACGACACGGTCCTGAGGTACCCCTTCGGCACGGGCGACGAGCTGCTGCGCCTGACGCGGGAGACCGGACTGTCGATCTCCGCGCTGATGCTGGAGAACGAGAAGGCCTGGCGCACCGAGGACGAGATCCGCGCCGGTCTGCTGGAGATCTGGCACGTCATGCGGGCCTGTGTCGCCAAGGGCCTGGGGCGTGAGGGCATCCTCCCGGGCGGTCTGAAGGTCCGTCGGCGCGCCGCCGCCGCGGCCCGGGCGCTGCGCAGCGAGGGCGACCCGGCGGTCCGCGCGATGGAGTGGGTGACGCTCTACGCGATGGCGGTGAACGAGGAGAACGCCGCGGGCGGCCGCGTCGTCACCGCCCCGACCAACGGCGCGGCGGGCATCATCCCCGCCGTCCTGCACTACTTCCTCGACTTCGTGCCGGGCGCCGACGAGGACGGCGTGGTCCGCTTCCTGCTCGCGGCCGGCGCGATCGGCATGCTCTTCAAGGAGAACGCCTCCATCTCCGGCGCCGAGGTCGGCTGCCAGGGCGAGGTCGGCTCCGCCTGCTCGATGGCGGCCGGCGGACTGGCCGAGGTGCTCGGCGGCACCCCGGAACAGGTGGAGAACGCCGCCGAGATCGGCATGGAGCACAACCTCGGCCTCACCTGCGACCCCGTGGGCGGCCTGGTCCAGATCCCCTGCATCGAGCGCAACGGCATGGCCGCGGTGAAGGCGGTCACCGCCGCCCGGATGGCCCTGCGCGGCGACGGGCGGCACCACGTCTCCCTCGACAAGGTCATCAAGACGATGAAGGACACCGGCGCCGACATGAAGGTCAAGTACAAGGAGACCGCCCGCGGCGGCCTCGCCGTCAACGTCATCGAGTGCTGACGTCATGGGACGGGTCACCGAGCGACGGCGCGTCCTGCGGATCCGCGACGGAGTGCCGGGCAGGCGTCCGGACACGCTCGTCGCGGAGGAGCCGCTGGAGATCCGTCTGAACGGCAGGCCGCTGGCCGTCACCATGCGCACGCCCGGCGACGACTTCGCGCTCGCCGCCGGGTTCCTGGTGAGCGAGGGTGTCCTGGGCCGTGCCGAGGAGGTGGCGAACATCGTGTACTGCGCGGGCGCCACCCGGGACGGCTCGAACACGTACAACGTGGTCGACGTACGGCTCGCCCCCGGTGTGCCGCTGCCCGACATCACGCTCGAACGCAACGTCTACACCACCTCGTCCTGCGGTCTGTGCGGGAAGGCGAGCCTGGACGCCGTACGGACCACGGCGCGCTGGCCGATCGCCGACACACCGCCGGTCCGGGTCGCCCCCGAACTGCTGGCGGTGCTGCCCGCCCGGCTGCGGGCGGCCCAGCGGGTGTTCGACCGGACCGGGGGGCTGCACGCGGCCGCGCTGTTCTCACCGGAGGGCGACCTGCTGGACCTGCGCGAGGACGTCGGCCGCCACAACGCCGTCGACAAGCTGATCGGCCGCGCCCTGCGGTCCGGCGGACTGCCGCTGTCCCGGAGCGTGCTGCTGGTGTCCGGCCGGGCGTCCTTCGAGCTGGCGCAGAAGGCGGTCATGGCGGGCATCCCGGTGCTCGCGGCGGTCTCGGCACCGTCCTCCCTCGCGGTGGACCTGGCGGCCGAGACCGGTCTCACGCTCGTCGGCTTCCTGCGCGGCGCCTCCATGAACGTGTACACCGGCGAGGAGCGCATCGACCTGCGGGCCCGCGCCGCGGCGGGGGGACGGGACGGATGAGCGGGTACGGCCGCGCCCCGGCCGGCGCCGCGGTCGCCCGGCCCGAGTCGTGGCCGCCCGACGGCCGGCACCGCCCCCGCCGGGTCGCCATGCTCAGCGTGCACACCTCGCCGCTGCACCAGCCCGGCACCGGCGACGCCGGCGGGATGAACGTCTACATCGTGGAACTCGCCGGGCGGCTCGCCGCGTTGGGCGTCGAGGTGGAGATCTTCACCCGTACCACCTCGGCCGCGCTGCCGCCCCGCGTCGCCCTCGCGCCCGGAGTCCTGGTCCGGCACGTGGACGCCGGCCCCTACGAGGGGCTCGCCAAGGACGAACTGCCCGCTCGGCTCTGCGCCTTCGCGCACGGGGTGAGCCAGGCCTGGGCGGGGGAGCGCCCCGGCCACTACGACCTGGTCCACTCCCACTACTGGCTCTCCGGCCACGTCGGCCGGCTCACCGCCGAGCGCTGGGGAGTCCCGCTGGTGCACGCCATGCACACCATGGCCAAGGTCAAGAACGCCGGCCTCGCCGAGGGCGACACGCCCGAACCAGCGGCCCGGGTGGCCGGTGAGGCGGAGGTCGTGCGGGACGCCGACCGGCTGATAGCGAACACCGCCGAGGAAGCGGGGGAGTTGCAGCGTCACTACGGCGCCGACCCCGGCCGGGTCGCCGTCGTGCACCCCGGGGTCGACCTGGAGCGCTTCCGGCCCGACGCGCGCGGGGTCGACGCCGGGCGCGCCGCGGCCCGGTCCCGGCTCGGTCTTCCGCCGGACGCCCTGATCCCGCTGTTCGTGGGCCGTATCCAGCCGTTGAAGGCACCGGACGTGCTGCTGCACGCGGTGGCCCGGCTGCTCCGGGAGCGGCCGGGCCTGCGGGAGCGGCTCGTGGTGCCGGTGGTGGGCGGCCCCAGCGGCAGCGGTCTGACCCGGCCGGAGGGTCTGCAGAAACTGGCGGCCCGGCTCGGGGTGTCGGACGTCGTGCTGTTCAGACCGCCGGTCGGCCAGGACCGGCTGGCGGACTGGTACCGGGCGGCGTCCGTGCTGGTCATGCCGTCCCACAGCGAGTCCTTCGGCCTGGTGGCCGTCGAGGCGCAGGCCTGTGGCACCCCGGTGATCGCCGCCGCGGTGGGCGGTCTGCCGGTGGCCGTGCGGGACGGGGTGAGCGGCGTCCTCGTACGGGGGCACGATCCGGCGCACTACGCGCGGGCGCTGTCCGCCTTCGCCGACGACCCGGCCCGCTCGGCCCGGATGGGCGAGGCCGCGGTCCGCCACGCCGGGTCCTTCGGCTGGACCACGACGGCGAAGGCCACGGTGGACGTGTACACAGCAGCCCTACGCACGCACCGGCCCCACCCGCGTCCTGTGACCCGTGCCCCGTGACCCGTGTGCCGTGTGTCGCGTTCCCTGACCCCTCCCGTGACCGGTGACCTGTGCCCCGCGTGCCGCGTCCCCTGACGCGCGTCCGCGATTCCGGTTTCCCGCAGTGCCCGTGGCCGCGGGCAGGACCCGGTGGCCGGCGCGTCACGGCGAGCGTGTTCCTGTGACGACGCACCCCCGCGACCTACGCGTGCCGGTGGCCCCGGTCGGTGTCGAACTCGGACCAGGCCCGGTCCCACTGGCGCCTGCGACGCACGTCCAGCCCTTTCCGGGCGGCCCACCAGCCGCCGGCGACCAGCAGGCCGGCGCCCGCAGCGGCGGTCGCGCCGAGGGCCGCCCCCTGGGATGCCGCCTGGGCCGGGGTGGGCGGGGCCGGCCGGACGCGGCCCGTGTCGTCGAGCCACACCGTGGTGGGGGAGCCCGCCCTGCTGCCCGACGGCACCTTTGCCTCACCCGTCACGGACGAGCCGCCGGACCCGGTCCAGCGTACGGTCGCCCGCACCGACGCGTCCGCCGTCCCGCGGAACCGCGCCGGTGCCGTGGGCGCGTCCTCGACGAGATGCGCGGCGGTGCGGTGCAGGCCCCGCGCCTGGCCGAGGGCGGAGCGCTCGCCGACCCCGGCCATCGCCACGCCCACGACCGGGACCGTCAGGAGCAGCGTCGCCGCCGCCGTGGCGCCGATCCACGCTTCGGCGATGTCGGAGCGCCGCCGCAGCGGGTTGCGCCGCCAGTGCCAGAACCACACCCTGCCCCCGCGTTTCGGCATGTGTGCACCCTTCCGTGCGCGATGTGCCGGACCGTCACCTCCTCACGGTGACGCATCGGCGTTCGATGGTGGCAGAGGCCGAACGGGACGTCGCGTGAGGGCCGTACGGCCCGGTGCCGGTGCGGCGCGCCGCCGGTAGACCAGGTACGGCCGGACCAGATAGCCGACCGGGACGCTCCAGACGTGCACCAGCCGGGTGAACGGCCAGGCCGCGAAGAGCAGGCAGGCGGTCAGCGCGTGCAGCTGGAACAGCAGGGGCGCCCCGGCGATCGCCTCGGGCTGCGGCCGGAGGACGAACAGTCCCCGGAACCAGACCGAGACCGTGGCGCGGTAGTCGTATCCGGAGCCGAACACGTTGTGGGCGGCGGTGGCGCAGATGCCGAGCAGGACGGTGGCGGACAGCAGCGGGAAGAGCACCTTGTCGCTGCGGTCGGTGCCGAGGCGGATCCGCCGGGTCAGCAGCCTGCGGGCGCACAGCATCCCGAGCCCGGTGACCATGGCGAGCCCCGCGACCGAACCCGCCCCGACGGCCGTCGTGTGGTAGGCGTGTTCGCTGATCCCGGCGGACCCGGTCCAGGACGCCGGGACCGCCAGCCCCGCCACATGCCCGGCGATCACCAGGAAGGCCCCGAGATGGAACAGCGGGCTGCCCCAGCGCAGCCAGCGGTGTTCCAGCAGCTGGCTGGTGTGCGTGGTCCAGCCGAACTGGTCGTGCCGGTAGCGCCAGGCGTGCCCGGTCACGAACACGGCGAGGCACACGTAGGGCACGGCGACCCACAGCAGCAGATCGTTCATCGCTGGTGGTCCTCACGACTGGTCGGGGCGACGGTCGGGGCGGTGAGGGGCGGGACGAAGGTGTCCGGCGGGGCGAACTCGCCGTGGCCGTAGGCGGGGTGCGCGCCGTACGGGTCCAGGCCGACGTCCTCGTTCGGCGGGCCCTCGGCGACGAGCAGGTCCACCGCGGCCCGGTCCGCCTCCGTCGGCGGCGGCAGCAGGGTGAGCAGCGCGGCCAGCACATGCCGGTACGGTGAGTCGGCGTCGGTCAGCGCCCGCCGGATCAGCTCCAGCCCGCGCCGGTGCAGGCGCAGCGGCGCCTCGCCACCGCCGGGGCCGGCCAGCGCGGCGAACTCCAGCACGACCGGGAGGTGGTCGGGCAGTTCGCCACCGGCGCTGTTCCAGCCGGCGGCCCGGTAGCGCTGGTGGAGGGCGAGCAGGGCCATGCCCCGGCGGCGGGTGTCCCCGTGCAGGTAGTAGGTGAGGTAGAGGCTGCTCCTGCGGCGCAGGTCGAACGTCTCGACGTAGTGCCGCTCCAGCGCCTCGGGGTCCTGGTCGGCGAACCAGTCGGTGAACCGGGCCAGCCGCTCCGCCGCGGGCGTGGCCGACAGGGCCGCCACCGCGCCGGTCAACTCCGCTCGGGCGGAGGTCAGTTCGGCGTCCGGGTACTGGAGGAGCAGCGACATGAGCCGCAGGGTCAGCGCCCGGTCCGCCGTCTCCTCGGGGGTGAGCCGGGCGGGGCGGCGCACGGCGGCCCGGACCCGGGTGCGGACGAGGGCGGGGATCGTGGCGGGCAGCGGGCTCATCGGGGGTCTCCGGCGGTGGTGTCGCGGCGCACGGTGGGCAGGCCGAGCATGGTCCTTCGGGGTGCGGGGTCGCCCGAGGTCTCGACCGGGCAGCGGTTCTCCAGGGCGGTCAGCGCCGCCGCGTCCTCCTGGTGGGCGGCGGGGACGACGTACCGGTCGGCGTACTTGGCGACGGCGAGCAGCCGGTGCAGGTCCTCCGCCTCGCGGGCGGTCAGGCCGACGGCCCGGAGCGCCGTCTCGTCCCCCGTCCCGCCGAGGGCGCGGCCGCGCATGTACGAGCGGAGCGCGGTGAGTTTCATCAGCGCACCGGCGACGACGTCCGTGTCGCCCGCGGTGAACAGCTCCGCCAGGTACTCCAGCGGAATGCGCAGCCGGGTGACGGCGGCGAAGACATGGTCGGGGTCGTCCTGGTCGCCGCCCGCCGCGTCGACGGCGTCGAGCACGGGGGACAGCGGCGGGACGTACCAGACCATGGGCAGCGTGCGGTACTCCGGATGCAGCGGCAGCGCCACCTTGTAGCGCATGACCAGGTCGTACACCGGGGAGCGGCGGGCGGCGTCCAGCCAGTCCTCGGGGATGCCCGACGCCCGTGCGGCCGCGCGGACCTCGGGGTCGTGCGGGTCGAGGAAGACACCGCGCTGGGCGTCGAGCAGGTCGCGCGCGTCGGGGGTGGCGGCGGCCTCGCCGACGCGGTCGGCGTCGTACAGCAGGAGACCGAGGTAGCGCAGCCGGCCGACGCAGGTCTCGGAGCAGACGGTGGGCTGGCCGGCCTCGACGCGCGGGAAGCAGAAGGTGCACTTCTCCGCCTTGCCGGTGGCGTGGTTGACGTACACCTTCTTGTACGGGCACGCCGTCACGCACATCCGCCAGCCCCGGCAGCGGTCCTGGTCGACCAGGACGATGCCGTCCTCGACCCGCTTGTACAGGGCGCCGGACGGACACGCCGACACACAGGCCGGGTTGAGGCAGTGCTCGCACAGCCGCGGCAGATGGAAGAGGAAGGTCTGCTCGAACTCGAACCGCACCTTCTCCGCCCACGCCCCGCTGAGGTTGGGGTCCGCGCCGGCGTTCTCGGGGGCTCCGCCGAGCCCGTCCTCCCAGTTGGCGCCCCAGGTGAGGGCGGTGGGCCGGCCGGTGAGGACCGAGCGGGGGCGGGCGACCGGCATGTCCTTCCCGGCGGGGGCGCCGACGAGGTTGTCGTAGTCGTAGGTGACCGGCTCGTAGTAGTCCTCGATGGAGGGCAGGTCGGGGTTGGAGAACAGGGACAGCAGCCGCTTGACCCGTCCGCCGGACCGCAGGACCAGGCGTCCGCGCCGGTCGAGCATCCAGCCGCCCTTCCAGTGCTCCTGGTCCTCGTAGCGGCGCGGGTAGCCGACGCCGGGCTTGGTCTCGACGTTGTTGAACCAGGCGTACTCGACGCCGGTGCGATTGGTCCACGTCTGCTTGCAGGTGACCGAACAGGTGTGGCAGCCGATGCACTTGTCGAGGTTCATCACCATCGCCACCTGGGCCATCACACGTCCGACACCGGCTTCACCACGGGGCATCTCAGTACTCCACATCCTGCGAGCGACGGCGGATGACGGTGACCTCGTCGCGCTGGTTCCCGGTCGGGCCGTAGTAGTTGAAGGCGTAGGTGAACTGCGCGTAGCCGCCCGCGAGATGGGTGGGCTTGAGCAGCAGTCGCGTGAGCGAGTTGTGGATGCCGCCGCGCCGGCCGCCGACCTCGGTCCTCGGCACGTTCACGGTGCGGTCCTGGGCGTGGTACATGTACACGGTGCCCTCGGGCATCCGGTGGGTGACCACCGCACGGGCGGCGACGACGCCGTTGCGGTTGTACGCCTCGATCCACTCGTTGTCCTTGACGCCGATCTTCTCGGCGTCGGCGGTGGACATCCAGATCGCCGGTCCGCCGCGGGACAGGTCGAGCATGTACTTGTTGTCCTGGTAGTTCGAGTGGATGGACCACTTCGAGTGCGGGGTCAGATAGCGGACGGTGACCTCCGCGCGGTCCCCGTCGTGCAGGTGTTCGTCGCCGTAGTGCCTCGACGCGTTCAACGGGGGCCGGTAAACGGGGAGTTGCTCGCCCAGTTCGGCCATCCAGTCGTGCTGCACGAAGAAGTGCTGCCGACCGGTGAGGGTGTGCCACGGCTTCTTGTGCTCGGTGTTGATGACGAACGGCGAGTAGCGGCGCCCGCCGGTCTCCGACCCCGACCACTCGTACGACGTGATCACCGAGCGCGGCTGGGTGCGGGTGTCGGCGAACGTGATCCGCTCCGCCTCGCGCTCGGCGGAGAGCGCGACCAGCCCCTCGGCCCCGGTCTGCCGCTCCAGCTCCCGGAAGCCCTCGGTGGCCAGACGCCCGTTGGTGGTGCCGGACAGCGCGAGGATCGCCTCGCACATGTCGCTCGCGGTGGCGAGCGAGGGCCGCCCGGCGGCGACACCGTCACGGACGGTGCCGTTGCGGTGCCTGAGGTCCTCGATCTCCCGGTCGGGGTGGACAGTGACGCCCTTGGTGGTCGTGCCCAGGGTGTCGAGCAGCGGGCCGACGGCACGCATCTTCTGCGCGACCGCCGTGAAGTCCCGCTCGATCGTGACCAGTTTCGGCATGGTGCGCCCGGGGACAGGCTCGCACGCCCCGGTCTTCCAGTCCCGCACCACCCCGCCCGGCTGGGCGAGTTCGTCCGGGGTGTCGTGCAGCAGCGGCACGGCGAGGACGTCGGTGCGGGTGCCGAGGTGCTCGACGGCCAGCTCGCTGAACCGGTCGGCGATCGTCAGGAAGGCGTCGTAGTCGGTGCGGGCCTGCCAGGGCGGCGCGATGGCCGGGGTGAAGGCGTGCACGAACGGGTGCATGTCCGTGCTGGACAGGTCGTCCTTCTCGTACCAGGTCGCGGCCGGCAGGACCACGTCCGCCAGCAGCCCGGTGGACGTCATCCGGAAGTCCATGCAGACCAGGAGGTCGAGCTTGCCCTCGGGCGCCTCCTCCCGCCACACCACGTCCTTCGGGCGGCGCTCGGGCGGGGTCTCCGCGGAGCGGACCGCCGCGTCGGTGCCCAGCAGATGCCGCAGGAAGTACTCGTTGCCCTTGCCGGAGGAGCCGAGCAGGTTCGCCCGCCACACCGTGAGCACCCGCGGGAAGTTGGCCGGGTCGTCGGGGTCCTCCACGGCGAACCGCAGCCGCCCCGACGTCAGTTCGTCCACGATGTGTTCGGCGACCGGTCGGCCGGCCCGCGCCGCCTCGTCCGTCAGGTCGAGCGGGTTGCGGTTGAAACCGGGGTGCCCGGGCGTCCAGCCCAGCCGGACCGCCTGCGCAAGACAGTCCGCGAAGCCCTTCCCCTTGAACCTCCCTTCCCCCAGCGGGGAGGCCAGCTCCTCGGGCCCGAACGCCTCGTAGCGCCACTGGTCGGAGTTCAGGTACCAGTACGAGGTGCCCGCCATGTGCCGGGTGGGCCGTTGCCAGTCGAACGCGAACGACAGGTGCTGCTGGCCGGTGACCGGGCGGACCTTCTCCTGGCCCACGTAGTGCGCCCAGCCGCCGCCGTTGACGCCCTGGCAGCCGGTCAGGGTGAGCAGCGCCAGGAAGGCGCGGTAGATGGTGTCGGAGTGGAACCAGTGGTTGGTGCCGGCACCCAGTGCGATCATGGACCGGCCGTTCGTGCGCTCGGCGTTGCGGGCGAACTCCCGGGCGATCCGGGCCGCCTGCTCGGCCGGCACCGAGGTGATCGTCTCCTGCCAGGCCGGGGTGCAGGGCTCGGAGGCGTCCTCGTACGACGACGGCCAACTGCCCGGCAGACCCGGCCGCTCCACCCCGTACTGCGCCAGCAGCAGATCGAACACGGTGGTGACGAGCCGTCCGCCGACGCGCCGCACGGGCACCCCGCGCACCATGACCGAGCCGCCCTCCGTGCCGCCCTCGTCGAACCGGGGCAGGGCCACGGCCACGGTCTCCTCCGCGCGCCCGAGCAGGCTCAACTCGGGCACCGTGGAGCCCAGTTCGAGGTTCCAGTGCCCCGGGTCGTGCTGCGCCCAGCGGAAGCCGAGCGAGCCGTTCGGCACGACCGGCTCACCGGTGGCCGCGTCGAGCAGCACGGTCTTCGACCCGGCGTGTTCCGTCTCGTGCCCGAGATCGGCCGCGGTCAGGAACCCGTCCGGGACCAGGCCCCGCTCCCCGTGCTCGCGCAGCGTCACCAGGAACGGGGCGTCGGTGAAACTGCGCAGGTAGTCCCGGAAGTACGGCACCTCGCGGTCGACGAGGAACTCGCGCAGGATCACATGCCCCATGGCCATGGCCAGCGCGCCGTCCGTGCCCGGGTGCGGGGCGAGCCATTCGTCGGCGTGCTTGACGTTGTCCGCGTAGTCGGGGCTGACCGCGACGACCTTGGTGCCGTTGTAGCGGGTCTCGGTGAGGAAGTGCGCGTCCGGCGTCCGGGTCACGGGGATGTTCGACCCCCACATGATCAGATAGCCGGCGTTCCACCAGTCGGCGGCCTCCGGTACGTCGGTCTGGTCGCCGAAGACCTGCGGCGAGGCGACCGGCAGATCGGCGTACCAGTCGTAGAACGACAGCAGCGTGCCGCCGATCAGCGAGGTGTACCGGGCGCCGGCCGCGAAGGACGCCATCGACATCGCCGGGATCGGGGAGAAACCGGCGACGCGGTCGGGGCCGTACGTCTTGACCGTGTGGACCTGGGCGGCTGCGACCAGCTCGGACACCTCGTCCCAGTCCGCGCGCACCAGGCCGCCCTTGCCCCGGGCCCGCTTGTAGGCGCGGGCCTTCGCCGGGTCGCCGGTGATCTCGGCCCAGGCCGCCACCGGGTCACCGAGCCGCCGCCGGGCGTCGCGCCACAGCTTGAGCAGCGCCCCGCGCACATACGGGTGGCGGACCCGGCCGGGGGAGTACGTGTACCAGGAGAACGACGCGCCGCGCGGGCAGCCCCGGGGCTCGTACTCGGGACAGTCGGCGCCGATCGACGGGTAGTCGGTGGCCTGGTGCTCCCAGGTGATGATGCCGTCCTTGACGTACACCATCCACGAGCAGGAACCGGTGCAGTTCACCCCGTGCGTGGAGCGGACCACCTTGTCGTGCGCCCAGCGGTCGCGGTAGAAGCCCTCCCAGTGCGGGTCGCCCGTGCCGAACACCGCGCGGCCGTCCGCGGACACCTCGCCGCGCGTGAGCAGTCTGCGGGCCGCGAGCGGCCAGCCCTCACCGGCGTGCGGCTCCCGGCGTCCGGCGTTGCGATCGTTCTCCATGGCCGGAACGCTAGGCGGCACACCCCTGCGGCGACCCGGGGCCGTCGGCCCCGGCCCGACGGCCTTCCGGCCCTCTCCGGCCGCCGCGAGCAGGGCCCAACGGCCCCGGGGACGTGCCCCGGTCGGCGACGCGAACGCGGAAGGACCCGCCCCCAGGGCCGGCGTGCGATCGAGGCCGTACGGCCCGTGGCCGGGGCCGGTCAACCCTCCTCCCGGACCGGACGGCGGCGCAGAGTGGACGGCACGGAAGGCAACCTGGTGAAGGAGCCGTGATGCACACCCGGGAAGTCGACGCCCCGGCCGTCCAGGCCCTGCTGGCCGCTGCGGTGGCCGCGCCGTCGATCCACAACACGCAGCCCTGGCGGTTCGGCCTGGACCCGGACACCAGGTCGGTCCTGGTCCGCCTCGACCGGGAGCGACAGCTGCCGGAGGCCGATCCCCGGCGGCGCGCCCAGTACCTCTCCGTGGGCGCGGCCGTCCTCAACCTCCGGGTGGCCGCGGAGCACCTGGGCTGGGACCCCGCCGTCCGGCTGTGCTCCGCCGCGGACGATCCGGACCTGCTGGCCTCGGTGCAGCTGACCGGCACCACCGCGGGCGGGCAGGCGTCCCTGCGCGACCTGTACCGGCAGATCGAGCGACGCCACACCAGCCGGCTGCCGTTCACCGGCCGCACCGTGCCGGACACGGTCGTGCACGAGATGACCGTCGCCGCCCGGGCCGAGGGCGCGCACCTGGACGTTCCCGACATCGTGGCGACGCGGCGCCTGCTGCGCCTGACGGCGGCGGCCGAGTCCCGCAACGCCGTGCACCCGGCCCGTGCGTCCGAGGCGCGCACCTGGCTCACCGTCCCGGGAGCCCCTGCGGCGTACGGCATCCCCGTGACGGCCCTGGGGCCGCGGGACGCCTCCGGTCGGGTGCCCGTGCGGGACTTCGTCGGCGCGCTGCCCGCGCCGCGGCTGCCCACCCTGCCCTTCGAACGGCATGTCCAGGTGGCCCTGTTGTGGACGTCCCACGACCGGCCCGAGGACTGGCTGCGCGCGGGGCAGGCGCTCCAGCGCGTGCTGCTCACGGCGACCGCGCACGGGGTGCGGACCTCGATGCTGCACCAGGCGATGGAGTGGCCGGACCTGCGGGCGGCGACGGCCGGGCCGAGGCCGCGGTGCTGCCCCCAGGTCGTGATCCGGTTCGGCTACGGCCCGGACGGCGCCCCCACACCGCGTGCACCGGCGGACTGCGTACGGCCGCCCGTTGACCGGGGGCCGGGGAGCGGTCACGGTGGGCGCGGCTGACGGACGGGCCGAGCCGCGTCCGTTGGTGCCGCCGGTGATGACGGAGCCGGTCCCGCTGCGACGGGACCGGCCCGACCGGTGGACGGGTGGCGGCTGCGGATCAGTAGCCGTAGATCATCTTGTAGGCGGCCTCCGGCAGGAACTGGCCGGCCGAGGAGCCGCTTCCCACGCCGCAGTTGCCGTCGGACTCACCCGGGACCTTGATCCACAGGAGCATCTCGGCGCCTCCGCCCAGCTGGGTGGGGGTGCCGATCCGGCGGCCGGAGGGATTGCACCACTGGCCGTTGGAGCCGTTGCCGTTGCGGCTGGTGTCGATGACGAACGGCTTGGTGTAGCCGTACCGGGCGGAGAGTTCCCTGTTGACGGCGTTGCCGTAGGCGGTGTTCTCGGCCGTGGTCAGGTAGTTGGAGACGTTGAGCGAGAATCCGTGGGCCTGCCGGAGGCCGGCTTCGTGAAGGCGCTGCGCCATGGTCGCCGCGCTCGCCCAGCCCGGGTTGCCGGAGTCGAGGTAGACCCAGGTGTTGGGGGCCTGGCGGTTGAACGCGGCGATCGCTCCGCTCAGCATGCCCCGGCGTTCGTCGATCTGGGCCTGGGACATGCAGCCGTAGTCCCCGAGGGAGTCCGGTTCGAGGACGACGACGGCCGGGCGGCCGGCGATCCCACCCGCGAACTGCGTGATCCAGTTCGCGTAGGCGGACGGCGAGGAGGCTCCGCCCGCCGAGTGCCCGCCGCAGTAGTCGCGGTTGTAGATGTTGTAGGCGACGAGGACGGGCAGTTTGTCCCGGGCGTCCGCGGCGCCCGCGTACGCGCCGGTGGCGGTGCCGATGGTGCCGCTCCAGGAGCCGAACCAACGCGCCGTCGGCGTGTTGGCGATGGAGGCGTTGATCGCGGACGCCCGGCCGTCACCGGGGTTGGCGGCGACCCACCGCTTGGCGCTGGAGTCGGGGTCCACGTAGAACCCGTTGGTCATGGTCGTCGGGTCGGCCGCGTGGGCGGACGGGGCGGCGGCGAGCGCCAAGGGCAGCGAGCAGAGCGCTGCCGCCAGGGCGAGGAGTCTGCGGCGCATGACGGGTACCTCGGCTTTCTGACAGGGGTGCGTCCGAAGGTCGGCGGCGAGCGAGGGAAGCGCTCCCGTCGGAGGCGCTTCCCACGGCGCGGTCGCTCAGCAGGTCGAGTTGGTCTGGGTGAGGAGGCCGAGCCGCCACGGCAGGAGGTTGTACTCGCCGCCCGCGTTGGGGTTCAGGCCCTGGTAGAGGTACTGGAACCGGCAGGCGGGGATGGTGAGCGTCTGGTCGTAGCCGGCGCGGATCATCTCGCCGTGACTGATGTCCCGGCTCCAGGCGCCCGAGGGGAAGGAGACGTTGTTCGCCCGGGCGAAGGGGTTGCTCTCGGACGCGGCCAGGGGCGTCCAGGAACCGGCGATGCTGCCCGAGGTCCAGGAGCGGAAGTAGCGTCGGCCGTCCGTTCCGATGGCCTCGACGAGCAGCAGGTACTGGTTGCTGCCCTGCACCTTGTACACGTTGCTGGCCTCGAACAGGGCGTTCCTGTTGGCGTCCTGGGCGGCGATGACGGTGTTGGCGAAGCCGTTCGGGAACTGGTTGACGCCGGTCCGGGAGCGGTACAGGTGTCCGTTGTCGTCGGAGGAGAACAGGTAGCAGTCGGCGCTGTCGCAGATCACCCACATGTCGACCCAGTTGCCGTTGCCGATGTTCTGCCGGATGACGTCGGGCATCGAGGGGTAGAAGTTGCGCGGTGCGCTCCACCCGTTGGGATTGCTGATGTCCGGGTTGGTGGAGTACGAGGCGTTGCCGGTCTGGTAGACGAGGTACCACAGGCGTTGCGGCGCGAAGTAGAACACCTGCGGTGCGGCCCGGTAACCGATTCCGACGGCGGTGCGGTCCAGGTAGTGGTGGGTGGCCGAGCCGGCCTGGGACCAGTCACTGAAGTTCAGGTACACCAGGCTGTAGCCGGAGCGACTGGCGACGCTCGCGAACACGTGGTACTTGCCGTTGTACTGCACGACCGTCGGGTCCTTGATCCCGGCGATGTTGTGCGTCGAGTCCGGCTTCGGCGCGATCAGTGTGCCGCTGGAGCTCCACGAGTAACGACCGGGCAGCGCGGCGGCGTCGGCGGCGCCGCGCGAGGCGGCCGGCGTGCCGAGCGTGGCGGCGGACGTGCCGCGGGTGGCGGCGGGCCGGCCGCCCAGCGCCGTCAGGATGGCGTTGTACGCGGCCTTCTTGCCGCCGTTGCGGTCGAACGGCAGCGGGTTCTCCGAAGACCGCCAGGAGTCGCTGTCGCGGATGCCCCAGACCGTGATGCCGTTGCAGCGCGCGACGTTCATACAGGCCCTGACCGTGTTCGTGTACGCGGTCGGCGAGGCCTGCGCGATGTCCAGTTCGGTGATCTGGACGTCCACGCCGAGGGCGGCGAAGTTCGCCAGCGTGGTCTGGAAACTGGCGGGCGGTCCGCCGGTGCCGAAGTGCGCCTGGAAGCCGACGCAGTCGATGGGCACGCCGCGCGCCTTGAAGTCGCGCACCATGCGGTAGACACCCTGGGTCTTCGCGTCGCTCCAGTTCTCGATGCTGTAGTCGTTGTAGCAGAGCTTGGCCGCAGGGTCGGCGGAGCGCGCGGTGCGGAAGGCCTGCTCGATGAAGCCGTCGCCCAGCAGGTTCTGGAACACCGAGGGGCGGTGCTGGCCGCTGCCGCCGTCGGCGAAGGCCTCGTTGACCACGTCCCAGGAGTGGATCCGGCCCTTGTAGTGGTTCATCAGGGTGGTGATGTGGTTGTTCATCACGCTGCGCAGCGTGTTGGCGTCCCTGATGGAGCCGACCCAGCCGGGCAGTTGGGAGTGCCAGACCAGGGTGTGGCCGCGTACGCGCTGCCCGTGGGACGCCGCCCGGTTGGCGATCTGGTCGCCGGGGCCGAAGTTGAACGAGCCACGGGACGGCTCGGTCGTCTGCCACTTCATCTCGTTCTCGGGAGTGACCGAGTTGAACTCGCGGTCCAGGATGCCGGTGTACGTGCCGTCGCCGAGCCTTCCGGCGGCCACGGCCGCTCCGAAGTACCGCCCGGTCTGGGCCGCTTGGGCCCCCAGGGTGGAGGCTCTGACGGCGTCGGGTGCGCCGGTCGCGACCCCGGGCGTCACCAGGACGGTCGCGGCCAGCAGGCCTAAGACCGAGGCTCGGCGACGGCCGAGCCGCTTCAGTGGGTTCATGCTTCTCCTCGTACGGGCGGGTGCGGGTGGGTGGTGCGGGGGATCGGACCGGATCACGGCGCGGCAGGTCGCACCGCAGAACGCGCACCGCGCCACCGGGTGCGCCGTGCGTGCATGATCAGTACATGACACACCGGTCGCCGACGCTCTGTTCGTGATGCCGAACAATGCTCGACTTGCCGGGCATCTGGATGATTGGGGAGTCCTGAAGTGCCGTCAATACCTCACGCATGATTCGAATTGCGTCTCGAAACATTCGAACCGATGGGGGCGGCGAGGCCCTGCGGTTCGGTGCAGGCTGAGGCGGAAATGGCGCGTTGTCGGCCTGCCGGGAGGGTTTGACGGGTCATTTCCCCGGGGGGTGTTGACATGCTCGGGTGCCTCTCTGATTATCCGTGGCACCCTCAGTTTCCGAATGGGGACCGAAACTTCCAACGCGCCCTTCGGTCAAAGGAGACCTGGTGCCCACACGACCCGGCGGACGACTGCTCCGCTTTCTCGCCGCCGCCGCGCTCTCGGTCACCGCGTCGGTGACGGCCTCCGCTCACTCCACCGCCACGGCCGCGCCCGGCAGTCCGGCGCTCACTCCACCGTTGGGCTGGAACAGCTGGAACAGCTTCGGGTGCGGGATCACCGAGGCCCAGGTGCGCCAGGCCGCCGACGCGATGGTGTCCTCGGGCATGCGCGACGCCGGCTACCGGTACGTGGTGGTCGACGACTGCTGGTTCGCCCCGCAGCGCGACGCGGCCGGCAGCCTTCGGGGCGATCCGGCCAAGTTCCCGAGCGGGATGAAGGCGCTCGGCGACTACATCCACGGCAAGGGACTGAAGTTCGGGATCTACCAGGTGCCGGGCGAACGCACCTGCGCGCAGACCAGCGGCGCCTATCCCGGGTCGACGGGCAGCAAGGGGCACGAGGCCCAGGACGCCGCCACGTTCGCCTCGTGGGGCGTCGACTACCTCAAGTACGACTGGTGTTCCTCCAGCGGCACCCGTGACGAGCAGGTGGCCAGGTTCACGCTGATGCGCGACGCCCTGCGCGCCACCGGGCGGCCGATCGTCTACAGCATCAACCCCAACAGCTTCCACGCCATCACCGGGGCCACCTACAACTGGGGCGAGGTCGCCGACCTGTGGCGGACGACCGAGGACCTGCTCGACATCTGGCAGAACGGCAACACGAACAGCTATCCGATGGGCGTCGGCAACGTCCTGGACATCACCGCGCCGCTGGCGGCGCAGTCGGGCCCGGGACACTGGAACGACCCGGACATGCTGGTCGTCGGCCGTCCCGGCCTGTCACTGACCGAGTCCCGCTCCCACTTCGCCCTGTGGGCGCTGATGGGCGCCCCGCTCATGGCCGGCAACGACATCCGCACCATGTCCGCCGACGTGAGTGCGATCCTGCGCAACCCGCGTCTGCTGGCGGTGAACCAGGACACGCTGGGCGCGGGCGGGCGCAGGGTGCGTGACGACGGCAGCACCGAGGTGTTCGCCAAGCCCCTGTCGGACGGCTCCGTCGCGGTGGGCCTGTTCAACCGTGGCGGGGGCACCGCGACCGTCACCACGACGGCCGCGCAGGCGGGTCTGTCCGGCGGCTCGTTCACCCTCACCGACCTGTGGACCGGGGGCACGTCGAGCACGTCCGGGCAGATCTCGGCGAGCGTCCCCGCGCACGGGGTCGCCGCGTTCCGGGTGAGCGGGGGCAGCCCGCTGGCCGCCACCACCTCACGTCTGCGCGGCACCGCGTCAGGCCGCTGCCTGGACGTCGAGAACGCCTCCACGGCGGCCGGGGCCACGGCCCTGATCCGGGACTGCCACACGGCCGCCGACCAGCTGTGGACCACGTGGGCCGGCGGCGAGATCCGCGTCTTCGGCGACAAGTGCCTGGACGCCTACGACCAGGGCACCACCAACGGCACCCGGGTCATCACCTGGCCCTGCAACGGCCAGGACAACCAGAAGTGGACCGTCGGCTCCGACGGGACGATCCGCAACGTCCACGCCGGGCTGTGCCTCGACGTCAACGGTGCGGGTACCGCGAACGGGACCCCGCTGGTCCTGTGGACGTGCAACGGCCAGGCGGGCCAGAAGTGGAATCGTGCGTGACGAAGCCACCGCACCGGGGCGCGGCGTAGGCGCACCCGGGGTCAGGCCATGGCCAGGACGGCGGAGATCAGCGCGCGCAGGCAGATCCTCTCGGCCTCTTCGTCCGGCAGGGAGAGGTGCTGCATCGTCAGCCCGTCGAAACCGGCGAGGAAGAACCTCGCGATGGTCTCGGCGGGCTGGGCGAGTTCGTGCCCGGCGCGCTCGGCGGCCTCACTGATCAGCTTGGTCGTCACGGCCGTGATGCCGCGGTAGTGGCTGTGCAGGGACTCCTGCAGACGTGGCATGCGCAGGGCGAACAGGGACAGCTCGGTGAGGAGCTGGTACGAGGTCGGCTGCGCGAGCACGGTCTGCCACAGCGCCTCGGCGAGTGTGACGATCGTGTCCTCGAAGCCCGCGTCCGTGGGCGCCGCCCGCTCCACCTGGGTGATCAGGTCCTGGGTGAGCTGCTCCATGACGGCCCGGTACAGATCTTCCTTCGTGCCGAAGGTGTAGTGCACGGTCGCCTGGGCCACGCCCAGCTCGGCGGCGATGGCACGGGTGCTTCCGGCGGCCACGCCCTCCCTGGTCATGAGGTCCACGGCCGCCTTGATGAGTTGGGGGCGGCGCTCCGCCGCGGATACATGAGCCATGACGGCATCCTATGCGACTCAGTCTGCCGAACAGGTCGCTCGACAAGACGGGCCGCGGCCCCGGCTCGGCCGAACGCTCACAGGACTCCCGCGGTTCCTTCAATTGACTGTGTCACTCAACACAGTTGAGCGACATGGTCGGGTGACAAAGTCGCTTGTATGGTTCTGGCAGCGACAGCCGCGCCCGGACGAAAGGCAAGCCCATGACTCACGAGACCCTGAGCGGAACCGAGCCGATCCCGCAGCGTCCCGCCCTGCCCCTGGTCGGCCACGCGTTCGACATCCCGGGGGGCGCCGACGGTCTGCACTACGTGATGAAGGAGGCCCGCGAGCTCGGCCCGCTGTTCAAGCTCCGCGTCTTCGGCAACGAGATGAACTTCGCCTCCGGCCTCGACCTGGTCGCCGAGCTGGCCGACGAGAGCCGGTTCCGCAAGAACGTGCACGCCGACCTCGTGATCCTCCGGGAGATCGGGGGCGACGGACTCTTCACCGCCTTCGACGACGAGCCCAACTGGCGCAAGGCGCACGACATCCTGATGCCGGCGTTCTCGCTCGGCGCGATGCGCGGCTACCACGCGACCATGCTCGAGGTGGCCCGCAAGCTGATCGGGAAGTGGGACCGCGCGGCGGGTGCCGAGCCCGTGGACGTCTCCGCCGACATGACGCGGCTGACGTTCGACACGATCGGCCTGTGCGGCTTCGGCTACGACTTCGACTCCTTCGGCCGCGAGGAGTCGCACCCCTTCGTCACCGCCCTGTCGCGAGCACTCGGCTTCGCCCAGGCCAAGGGGGAGTCCATTCCGGGCGCGGAGCTGTTCAAGTGGAAGCAGGCCGAACAGTTCCGCACCGACGTGACCCTGATGAAGGACCTGGTCGACGACGTGATCCGGGAGCGCCGGGCCTCCGGTGACCGGAGCACCGACGACCTGCTCGGCCGTATGCTGCACACCCGTGACGCCGTCACGGGCGAACCCCTGGACGACGTCAACATCCGCCATCAGGCGATCACCTTCCTCATCGCCGGGCACGAGACCACCAGCGGGGCCCTGTCCTTCGCCCTCTACTACCTGACCAAGCACCCCGAGGTACTCGCCCGCGCCCAGGCCGAGGTCGACGCGCTGTGGGGCGACTCCGACGCCCCCGAGCCGGACTACGGGGACATCGGCAGGCTGACGTACATCCGCCAGGTGCTCAACGAAGGCCTGCGGCTGTGGCCGACGGCCCCCGCGTATGCCGTGGAGCCGCTGGAGGACACCGTCATCGGCGGGAAGTACGCCGTGCGCAAGGGTGAGTCGATCCAGGTGCTCATCCCGCAGCTGCACCGGGATCCCGCCTGGGGCGAGAACGTCGAGCTGTTCGACCCCGACCGGTTCCTGCCCGAGCGGGAGGAGGAGCGGCCGGTCCACCTGTTCAAGCCGTTCGGCAACGGTGAACGCGCCTGCATCGGGCGCCAGTTCGCGCTGCACGAGGCGACACTGGTCCTCGCGCTGGTGATCCACCGCTACCGCCTGATCGACCACGCCAACTACCAGCTGAAGATCAAGCAGTCGCTCACCCTCAAGCCCGACGCGTTCACGCTCGACCTCGCCCGGCGCACCAGCGGGGAGCGCCGCCTGCCCACCGCCGCGGCCGCCGCGAGCAGCGCCCCCTCAAGCCTGGACCGGCCCGCCGTCCGGCGTGCCGCCGGTACCGCGCTGACCCTCCTGCACGGCTCCAACCTGGGCACCTGCGCGGGCATCGCACGCGACCTGGCGGCGGACGGCGACCGGCACGGCTTCGCCCCGTCCGTCGCCCCCCTCGACGACGCCGTGGGAGCACTCCCCGTGGGTGACGGACCGGTGGTGATCGTGGCCGCCTCCTACAACGGCAGGCCCACCGACGACGCCACGGCTTTCGTCGCATGGCTGGAGGGCCTGGCGCCCGGCGCGCTGGAGGGCCTCCAGTACGCCGTGCTCGGTGTCGGCGACCGCAACTGGGCCGCCACCTACCAGCGCGTCCCCACCCTCATCGACGAGCGCCTCGCCGCCGCGGGCGCCACCTCACTGCTGCAGCGCGGCGCCGCGGACGCCGCCGGCGACTTCGCCGGCACGGTGGACCGGTGGACCGGCGACCTGTGGACCGCCCTGCTGGAACGGTACGGAGCCGCCGCACCCGAGCGGGAGGCCGAGCCGGCCGCCGACCCGGACGGCGGACTGTACGAGCTCCAGGACGCGACCGACTCGGTCATCGGCGGGCTCACGGCACGACACGGCGTCGCACCGATGGAGGTGCTCGACGCATACGAACTGGTCGACATGGAGCACACGTTGGGCCGCTCCAAGCGCTTCCTGAGGCTACGCCTGCCCGAGGGCGTCACCTACCGCACCGGCGACCACCTGGCCGTGCTCCCGAGCAACCCGGACGCCCTCGTGCGGCGGGTGGCCGACCGGTTCGGTCTCGACCTGGACCGCACCGTGCGACTGCGGGCCCGTCGCCGCAGCCGCAACAGCCTGCCCGTCGACCGGCCGCTGACCGTGCGCCGTCTGCTGACCGACTTCGTGGAACTGCAGGCCACCGCCACCCAGGAGCAGGTCGCCGTGCTCGCCGAGCACACCGCCTGCCCGCCCGAGAAGCGGCCCCTGGCCGCACTCGCGGCGGCCGCTCCGGAGGACTTCCACGACGAGGTGACCGCCTCCGGACGCAGCGTCCTGGACCTGCTGGAGCAGCACCGGGCCTGCGAACTGCCCTTCGAACGCTTCCTGGAACTGCTGCCCGTGCTGCGCCCGCGCCCCTACTCGATCTCCTCGTCCGCAGCCGCGGCACCCGGCGAAGTGGACCTGATGGTGTCGCTGCTCGCCGCACCCCACCGCGCCGGCGAGGGCATGTTCCACGGCATCGGCTCGCACTACCTGCAGACCGTGAACGCCGGCGACACCGTCCAGGCGAGGGTGCTGCCCTGCGCCGAGGCCTTCCGCCTGCCCGAGGACGACTCCGTGCCGGTGATCCTCGTCAGCGCGGGCACCGGTGTGGCGCCCTTCCGCGGCGCGGTCCTGGACCGCCACCACACCCGGTCCACCGGAACACTGCTGTGCTACTTCGGCTGCGACCACCCCGACGTCGACTACCTCCACCGTACGGAGTTCGAGGCGGCCGAGGCGGCCGGGGCCGTCAGCATGCGGCCCGCCTTCTCCTGCGCTCCCGAGGACGGGGTCCGCTACGTCCAGGACCGTATCGCCAAGGAGAGCGACGAGGTCTGGGCGGTGCTGGAGGCCGGCGGACGCGTCCACGTCTGCGGGGACGGCCGTCGCATGGCCCCGGCGGTGCGGGAGGCGTTCATGGCGATCTACCGCACACGGACGGGTGCCGGGGACGACGAGGCGAGCGCCTGGCTGAGCGCCCTGACCGAGTCCGGCACGTACGTCGAGGACGTCTGGGCCGGCTGACCGCCCCCGCCCGGACGTCTCCCGCCCGCCCCCTCTCCCCACCCATGAGGTTCTCCATGCCTGTTATGCCCCCGACGCCCCGCCGAGGACCGGCGGTCCTCCCCGGCTCACCGCTGAGGAGCGGCCGATGAGCGCGCGAAGCGCCTCCTCCCTGACCTTCGGTGTGGCGGTGGCGCTCGTCGCCGGAGTCACGCTCGGCAACGGTGGCGCGAACGTGATGCCCGTGTTCGTCGACGACTTCTCGTCACGCTTCGGGCTGTCGGACTCCGGGGCCGGGCTCGTGGCCGCGACCCAGCTGATGGCGACGGCGATGGTGACGCTGCTGCTGGCCAAGGCGGCCGCGCGGCCGGGGCGGGTACGGATGACCCGGATCGGACTCGCCCTCTCGGGCGCCGGCTTCCTGGGAGCGGCGGCGGCCACCGACCCGGTGACCCTGGTCCTGGCCAACCTGGTCGTCGGCGCGGGACTCGGCGCGGTCTACGCGGCGGCCACGGCGGCGCTCGCCGCGACCGACGACGCCGACAAGGCGTCCGCCGTCACCATCTCCGGCACGGTCGGCGTGACGGCACTGCTGATCATGGGCGTCCCCGCGGCCAACCACCACTGGGGGGAGGGCACCGGCTTCCTGCTCATGGCGTCGTGCTGTCTCGCCGCCTGGCCCCTGGTGCACCGGCTCCCGGACGGTCCCGCGACGCCGGCCGCCGCCTCCGCCGGCACGGGAGGCACCACCGGTGTCAGGCCGACGGCGGTTCTGCTCCTGGGGACCGCCCTCCTGTGGACCGTCACCCAGGGCGCGTGGTCCTACGCCTCGGTCCTGGGCCGTCAGCACACCGGGATGTCGCCCTCGGCGGTGTCGGCCGTCCTCGCGGTCTCGAGCGTCGTGGCGCTCGTGGGCGCGGTGGTGGGTCCGGTGGCGGCGCGGCGCTTCGGGCGCCTGCGGTCGATGGCCGCCTTCGTCACGGCACAGGCCCTCGCGATGGCGGCCCTGATCCTCACCCACGACCCCGTGTTCTTCACCGTGGCGGCCGTCCTCTGGCAGGCCTGCCAGCTGGCCGTCCTGGTGCAGATGCTCGCCGCCGCGGCGCTCATCGACCCGACCGGACGCCTGGTCGCCTCCCTCAGCGGCGCGGGCGCCCTGGGCACCGGCGTCGGACCCCTGGCCGTCGGTGCCGTGCTCGACACCGCCGGGGCCGGGGTGCTCGGCCTCGTCCTGGCGCTCGGCACCCTCGTCGCCTCGCTGCCCCTGCTCCGGATGACGGTGTCCGGCCCTTCACTGTCACCCGAACCCCTGGTCCGCTGACACAGCAGGCGTATGTGGCCAGCCGCTTCCAGTTCGTCGAGGCGACCCGGGTACGCCGCGCTGCTGTGCGAACGCCGCGGCGAGGCCCGCGAGTTCAACTCAGCCGGCGGCCCGAGGGTCCCCGGGCACCTGCGCGAGGAGATCGACGAACCGATGGACGTCCACCCCGACGCCCGCAAGGCGGACCTGCGTGACGGCGCGGGCCCGGCCCCTGCCGTCTCGCCGGGCGAACTCAGATGCCGTGCTGAGGAGGAACGTCTGCTCGCACCAGCCGGACTCGCTCGGCCGGTATGCGGGAGGGGACATAGACGAAGCCGTTGCCGTTGTCGAGGAGCAGCCCCTCGTCGATGCCGTCCACGGACCACAGATCGACCGGCCCACCGGTGTTGTTGATCTGCAGGAAGAACCCCACTTCTTCCTCACCCCGACAGACGAAGACCCCCTCCACCTCGGGGCGGCGGCTGCCGGCGATTCCCCGGGCGGCGCCCATACGGGCCCAGTCCAGGCCATGCCGGGTGATCGACCGCCGATTGAGGACGGACGAGACGTGGAAGAAGTGCGACGCATCAGACACAACCGAAGTATAGGAAGCCGTGGATGACCCGGGTCAGACCGGCAGGTGGAACTGCTGGTTGGCCGTACCGGTGCAGGACCAGATCTGCAGCCGGGTGTTGTTGGCGGTGGACATCTCGGTGACGTCCAGGCACTTGCCCGAGGCCGGATTCACCAGGGTGTCCCCGCTGCCCCGCTGCCAGACCTGGTCAACCTCCAGGCTCACAAGTGTGTGGAGGCCACGGACCCGCGCGGAAGCAACCGCACACCGCTCCGGCTCTGGACCTGCACGGGCGCCCAGAACCAGATAGTGGAGCGCGGTCACCTGATCCGTCGCCCGGTTCGGACGTCGGCCGTCAGGAAGGCGCGGATCAGCGCTGCCGCCTCGTCGAGCGCGCTCTCCAGGAGGAAGTGGCTGCCGTCGAGGAGGAAGCTCGCGGCGTCCGGTGCGGTGCATCGCAAGGCCGAGCGTCGCCCGCGTACCGGATGTACTCGGGTGATGCGACAACGCGGCGAGGTGCCGTGCCGGGCGTCGCGAGCCGGTGAACCTTTCCGGTCACGGCACTAGGCCGGGGATGCCAGCTCCGCCCTGCTGGTCACCCCCAGTTTGCGGGCTGCCTGCTCGGTCAGTCCGGTCACGTCGTGCGGGGTCAGGAGCAGGGCCTGGGCGATCTGACGGTCGCTGTGGCCTGCGCGGAGCAGTTCGACCAGCCGGTGTTCGGTCGGGGACAGGCTCGGGGCCGCTGGTGGTGCCGGTTTGGGGCGCACTCCTGCCGTGGCGAGCGCTCCGCGTACTCTGCCGCCCAGCAGGACGCTGCCGCAGGTGTCCGCGAGGTGGAGCGCCTGGGTGAGGGACTGGCGGGCCTCGTCGGCCTCGCCGGCGCGCAGGAGGGCGGTTCCCAGCCCGTAGTGGGCGCGGGCCAGTTCCAGTCGGGCGGGGGACCGTTTCAGCAGGGCCACGGCCTCGCGCAGGAGGGCCTGTCCCCTGCGGCCGCCGTGGATGACGCCCAGACAGCGTGAGGCCACCCCGATCGCCCGCTCGGTGCCCCACCGGTGGGCCAGCTCCAGTTCCTCGGTGGCCAGTTGGAGCGCGTCCGTCCGCTGTCCGAGCGCGAGGTGCAGCAAGGCCGCCCGCGACCGCCACGGCACCCCGGCCAGGTTCATGACCTGTACCCGGTTCTCCTCCGCGCCGTACTCGTGCAGGACGGCGAGGGCGGCGGTCGGGTTGCCCCGCGCCGCGTGCAGGCGACTGCGTGCGAGGAGCGCCGGGCCCTGCCAGGTCCAGCCCACCCGGTCGAAGTCGGCGTCCCCGGTGAGTACTTCCGTCGCCGAGGTCAGGTCGCACCGCTCGATCAGCGACTCGCCCACCAGGGTTGCCGTCGCCACCCTGACCCGAGGCTCCAAGCCCTGGTCGGCCGTGGTGGCGGGGTGTCCGAAGTCAGCGGTGAGCGGGAGCTGTCGGCCACGGCGGGCCTGGACGAGCAGCTGCCAGGTCATCGCGGACGAGACCATCAGGAACGAGCCCCATCGGCCGCCCATGTCGCCGATGCGGTCGAATCGCGCGACCGCGTCGTCGAGCCGGTCGGTGGCCACGAAGGCCAGCCCGGCGAGGGTCACGAGCATGTGGGACGTGTCCGCCGCGACCAGGCCGCCTCGCAGGGCCCGGTCGAGGAGGTCGTTGGTCACCTGGGCGCCGGCCTCCCCGGTGGTGGCCGAGGCGGACAGCGCGGCCAGGACCATGCACTCGCCAGGGGTGTCACCGGCCAGCTTGTGGTCCCACAGCCGTCGCGCGTGCAGGCGTGCGGCGGGGAGCGTGGACAGCTGGTCGTAACCGATCAACAGCATCTGCGCTTGAAGGAACCATGACACCTCACGAGCGAGGCCGATGCCGTCGTCGGTTCGGTTCAGATCGTCCACCGCGCGGGCGAGGATGTCCACGGCGCGCTCGTGCTCATGGCTGAGGAACAGCGCGCTGGCGAGCAGCGAGGCCGCCTCGGCCAGCGCGTAGGGGTCGGCTAACGCCGTCGAGGCCTGGGTGAGGTGGTGTCTGGCCGCGCCGACATCGATCTGTATCTCGTCCTTGCCCAACTCCAGCAGCAGGGGACCACGCTCTTCGACGGACACCGGCTCGCGCAGAGCCCGGCGCAGATAGGCCGCGGTGACCTCCGGAGCCCCGCGGCCACGAGTCGCCCGCGCCGCCTCCCGCAGGGCGTCCACCCACCAGCGCTCACCGCCCGGTTCGGCCAGCAGCAGATGGGCCGCCACCAGATCGTCGGCCGCGCCGTCGCTCCGCAGCAGTTCGGCTGCCCGCGCGTGACCGGCGGCCAGTTCCACCGGCCCCAGGACGGCTTCGGCGACATCGGTGCGGATCAGCGCGTGCCCGAACCGCACCGGCTCACCCGGCGCGAGCACACCGATCTGCCGCAGCCTGCCGCAGAGCTCCCGGGCCGTCGACTCGCCCAGCCCCGCCAGCTCCGCCACGACCTTCCAGGGGGCCTCGTCCCCCAGCACCACCAGGGCCCGCGCCAGGCGCTGGACCGGCTCCGGCTCGTCGGCCAGCCGCTTGACCACGGTTCCGGCCAGGATCCGGCCCCGGAACTCCGCCACCAGATGGGCCTGTTCGTCGGTGGCCCCGACCTGGTTGTCGGACAGGGTCCGCAGCAACTCGTGCAACAGCAGCGGATTGCATTCGGTGGCCGCGGCACACGCGGCGACGAACCGTGGTTCGCCGGGCCCCAGGTTCGCCCGTACCAGGTGGCTCACACTGTCGATGTCCAGTCCGGGCAGGCCGAGCGGACGGCAGTACGGCTGTCCGGCGATCCGCTCCAGCATCGGCTCGACCCCGGACCCCTTGTCCGGCCGCCCCGCCAGCACCAGCAGCAGGGGCAGACCCCGCAGACGTCGCGCCAGGTACTCGAGCCACCGCACCGACGGGACATCCGCCCAGTGCACGTCATCGACCACCAGGGCGACCGGCCCCTCGTCGGCGACGTGCACCATCAGCCAGTACAGACTGTGCAGCAGGCCCAGAGACGCCTCGGGCGACAGCTCACCCGTCCCCTCCACACGCAGTGCGTGCGACGCCAGCTGCGCCGGACCCGACAACAACCGCGCGCGCCTGTCGTCACCGGCTCGGGCCAGCAAGGGCTCGACCAGCTGCCGCAGCACCGCGAAGGCGAAGCCCTGCTCCAGCTCCGCCCCGCTCGCGGACAGCACCAGGATCTCCCGCGACTGCTGGACGCTTGCCCACGCATCCAGCAGCGCGGTCTTCCCCATCCCCGCGTCCGCCCGTACCAGCACCACGCCGCCCCGGCCCGCCCGTGCCTCGCCGGCCGCACGCTCCAGCACCGCCAGCTGGTCCTGACGACCGAGCAGGCCGGACGGCGCCGTGCCGTCGTCGGCAGGAGCAATCGTCTGCCGGCGGGGGCGGCCCGCCGCGAGCAGCGCGGCGGCGTCGGCGTCACCCAGCCCCAGCGCCGACACCAGCAACTGCGCCGTGCGGCGCTGCGGCCGCGCCCGCCGACCGCGCTCCAGATCCCGGATCGACCGGGCCGCCATCCCGGCGGCCTCGGCCAGCTCCTCCTGTGTCATCCCCGCGGCCCGGCGAAAGACCAGCAGCATCTCACCGAATGTCGCCAACTGCCCGCCCCCCGCACCGCCCCGCCGCACGGGACGATCCCCTTCGAGTCCGGCCCGAAGCATCCGGGCCAGGACTCCGACACCTCGCCGTTCAGCGGATGGTACTCACCGGCGATCGCTGCTTGCCGACCACCCTCCCCTTCGGCCAGGAGGGTCGGTGAGACGCCGGTAAACCTCGCCGGAAGAACACGTGTGATCCGCCGGCGAGCGCCTCGGCGCCCGCACCGCGGGCAAGGCGCCCGGCCCGGCCCGGCCCGGCGCGGACGCGCGCGGCGGACAGGGCACCAGGAAGAACAACCGGACGGACCACCGGAAGAACCGCGCGGGAACCTTCCGGTGCCGGAGCCGGTCCTCTCGCCCGGCCGGCCGGACCGGAGACCGCGGCCCGCCCGAGGGACAGCGATCGGGCCGCCCTCATTGTGCGAAGGGGGAACCCCACCACGGCAGGAACGACGGCCGCACCCGTAGTTCCGCCCGAGGTCCTGTCCCCCGCTCTCGTCGCGCTCGATCGCGTCGGCGTTCACAGGGAACTCTCATGGTGAGCCCGCTGCCGGAACAGCCGCGGCGAGCTGCCGGCTCTCGTCCCGACACGGCCTCCGGCGGGCCGGACACCCCGTTTCCTACGGTCGTTGCGGTCGCACAGTCGTGAAGGTGCGCGTTGGCCCGCGTTCCCCCGGAGACGCTCCGAACCCGCCGTCGCCAGTAGTGCCGCGTTCAATCAACTGCGCGCTCCCCACGGCTGCTTGCCCACTACGGTGGCGCTCGCTGACCTGGGAGAGACACCGTTCGACCAGCAGCTGGACCTTGGGAGAACCGTGTTGCATGGGATGGCCGTCGCATGTCCGACCGCAACGGCGGAAGACCGGTGAGCATCGGCGGACCGTTGGTCGTACCGGTCCACCTCGACGCGCTGTGCCTGGCCGACGATCTTGACGTGAGGGGGCCGGCCAACGACTTCACCCGGCTTCCCTACCGCGATACGGCCACCGGTCTGGACCAGAACGAGGATCTCCCGTACATCAGCGAGATCATGGTGCGGAGCCCCTTCCAGGACGAGGACTTCCGGCTCAGGGCCGGTGTCCATCTCCACTGGGCGCTGCCGGACGGTCTGACCCGGATGGTCCAGCGGGCGGACGGCACCACCGCCGTCCCGGCGGTGCCGAACCGCTGGCTGGTGACCCGGAGCAGGGACGGCCGGGTGGAGGAGGAGTGGATCGTCGAGAGCGACTACCTCGCCGACGACAACCCCGCCGGGATCTGCTATCCGGTACCCGGAGCGGGACGGCCGTACCGGAGGCTCGGCCGGAAGCTGCCGCTCGACGTCTGGAGCCGCTCCACCGACCGCTCGCGGTACCTCCCCCGGCTGACCGCGGTCGGCTACGGGGAGCCCACCTTCGCGGCGCAGTACGCCAACTGCCACAGCGTCTTCGGCTTCCATGACCCGGACTACCCGGGCGCCCCGCCGAAGGGCCTGCGGTACGAGGTGCTCGGCTGGTTCGACGACCCCGGCCAGGATCCCGCCGCCGCGCTGGGGGACGGCTCCGCGGCGCCGGGCGGCTCAGGCTGGCAGGAGGGGGCCCGACTGCGGTTCGGCTGGACCGCGTCCCCGGCCGGCCCCGACGCTCCGCCTCCGGGCCGGGTGGTCTGCTACGCCCAGCTGACCTTCGCGGCCACCGGCACGCCGGGTCCACCGCTGTCCGACACGGACGACGAGACCGGCGTCTGCGTGGGGAACACCGCCACCGAGGCGCTCGCCGCACACCTCGGAACCGTCCTGCCCACGGTGCCCGCCGACAAGACCGGCCCGGCTGCCCCGAGGAGTCAGGAGGAGCGGGCCGACCAGGTGGAGGAACTCCTCGAGGCGCTGGCCTTCGCCGACGAACTGGAGTCGAAGCCGCTGGACCTCGGCTTCGGCCTGAGCGAAGCCCGGCACTCCGCCACCTTCCACGACGTCCCCTCCGGCATCCTGTGGACGCTCCGGAGACAGGACGACACCGACGGCGTCACCGCCGAGGACAAGCAGGCACGCGAACGGCTCACCGTGCCCCATGCGTTGAGCGACCTGCTGAATCTCCTGAACGTCGCCCAGGCAGACCTGGACCGGGCGCGCCACCAACTGATCTCGCTCCGCGAGCAACTCTTCGCGGACTGGTACAAGTACCAGCTCTGCGCCTATCCGTACGACGCCCTGGTGGACTCGTATCCGAACCAGGACCAGGTGGCCTTCTTTCTCCGACGCACGATGGGCCTGCTCGACCAGGACTCGGGCAGGGCCGAACTCCTGGCCCAGCGCCTGCGCGACGCGCGCGCGGCCGTCGACCTCTCGCTCAAGGACTTCAACGCCGTCACCCTGCACGCCCGCAGCACCTTCGTCCTGCACGAGATTCCCGCACCGTCGTACCGGCTCCCCAATGAGCCCGTGGTGCTGCTCACCGGGCAGGCGGCCACCCCCAGTGACCGCCACGGCCAGGACGGGGCGCTGCATCCGCAGGGGTTGCTGGAGTGCGCCCTGTCCGCCGAGGGTCACCCGGACCTGAGCACGCCGAAAGCCGTGCGGGCCCTGCGGGCGACCGCGGTCGCCGCCGTGGCGAAGCTGCCGGTGCCGAACTTCGCGATCACCGAGTGGACCGGCCCGTCCTGGCATCCCACGGTGCTGGAATGGGAGGTGGAGTTCTTCCCCGCGACGATCGGCAACAACAACGATCCGCGCGACCGCAGTTACAGCGAGGACTTCGTCACCGGCAACTATGTCCTGCCGCCCCGTGACGTGGAGCTCCAGCCGATCCGCCAGATACCGGACAAGGGTGCCAACGTCTACACCGGTACGACGATCCTGTCGCCGAGCGCCCGGCCGCTGCTGTCCTCCCGGGTGCTGCGCTACCTGCAGGGCGCTGTGCTGCCGCTGTACAACGGGTCGGGGCAGCCCGAGGTGACCCGCGAGGCGTTCCTGGCGGACCCCGCCCGCGTGCTCGACTGGTTCGACTCCCACGGGGCGGACCAGCGGCTGGCCCTGCTGGTCCGTATCTACCGGCATCTCGCGGTGCACGAGGACAGCAATCTGTCCGCCGTCCTGAGCGGGTTCAACGACGCCCTGCTCATGCGCAAGCTCACCCGTCAGCTCCCGATCGCCGATCCGCTGGGCTTCCCCGACCACCAGCGGTTCGCCGCCGACGTGGCCCAGGCGGTGGGCGCGGAGACGCGGCACGCGCCGCAGCCCCTCAGCGACTTCAACCCGATCCGGGCCGGTGCGCTGCGGGTGCTGCGGCTGCGGATCCTGGACAACTTCGGCACCGCCCGGAATGTGGACGTCAGCCGGATCCGGACCACCACACAGTTGCGGATGCCCGAGCACCCGGACTGGGTGGCGATGCCGCCCCGGCTGGCCCAGCCCGCACGGCTGTCGTTCGAGTGGCTCGACGCGGAGGACGACATCCGGCAGACCAACGGTCTGCCGGACACCTCCCCGATCTGCGGCTGGCTGGTGCCCGACCACCTCGACGCCGGTCTCGCCGTGTACGCCGCCGACGGCTCGGCCATCGGCAAACTGCACGCTCTCGCGGACGCCGCCCAGCCACAGTTCGCCCAGTGGCGGAACCTGCCCGGAAGCGTCCCCGCCCCGATCGAGGCGATCGCCAACTCCCCTCTGCGGGCGGTGGTGCAACGTCTGCGTGACACCGGGCCGACGGATCTGGGCACGTTCCTGGAGGACCTGGACGCCACCCTCCAGTACATCGAGCCGGAGGACTACGCCCAGCACCGGGGCCGGGCCGTGCTGATGGGCCGGCCGCTGGCGGTCGTCCGCGCGCGGGTGTCGCTGGAGCTGATGGGCCGTCCGGCCACCCACCAGGACTGGAACGTCTTCCGGCAGGACATGGGCCGCACCCACCGGGAGACCAACGACTTCCCGTCGGTCCGTTTCCCGGTCAGGATCGGCGAGCACCAGCTCCTCGACGACGGGGTCCTCGGGTTCTGGCTGGAGGACTCGGCGCAGCGCCTCGGCCCCCTCTGGCACGACGTCCGCTCTCCCGAGGACCCACTGGTCCAGGCGCTCGACGCGCCTCCGCAGTACCTGACCATGCTCATCGACCCGCGAGGCACGGTGCACGCGACGGCGGGCATCCTGCCGACCCACTCGCTGCGGATCCCGTCCGGGATGTTCCGGGACGCGCTGGAGGGCATGGCCGTCAGTTTCCGTGCCGCGCCGGTCCTCACCGACGCGGACCGGATCGCCGTACCGCTGCCTGACGAGCCCGGCTACGCCTGGTCCTGGCAGGAACAGGTCCGGACCGACCTGGTGGAACAGGCCGATCCGCCGCGGCCCGACGCGAGGTTCCCGGCCCGGGCAACCCTGCGCGAAGGCTGGCTGACCCTGCGTCCGGTGTCCGACCCGCAGCCCGAACAAGGAGCACGATGATCAACCTGGAGCTGACGCTCGCCGAGACGAACGTCCTGCTGGAGGCGCTCGGCACCCGGCCGTACGCGCAGGTGTACGAACTGATAGCGAAGATTCACCAGCAGGCGGAGCAGTCCGCCGAGGCCCAGGACGGAATCGCGGAATGACGGCCAACCTGGTGCTGCACTGGCACCTGGACGCCCTGACCTCGAACAACCAGGTCACGGACAGCTCCGACAACCATCTGGCCGGTACCGTCTCCGGGCAACCGGGGACCCGCCCCGACGACCGGTTCGGCAGCGTGCTGGCGTTCGACGGCACCACCGTCCAGGTCACCGGCGCCGACACACCCCTGCTGCGACTCGGCTCGTACACGGTCGAGGCATGGGTCAACCCGTCGGCCAAGAGGGCCGCGCGGGTGGGCATCGTGGCCAAGGCGAAGGGCGACTTCGCCGTCGTACTCGACGCGGACGGCACGCTCCGGCACCGGTTCGACACCTCGGTGAAGCCGGGCGACGGGCACGCCACCGCGCCCGGGACCGTACCCACGGACACCTGGCACCACGTGGCCTGCGTCAACGACGGGCACACCGCCCGGATCTACGTCGACGGGGTCAAGGCGAGCGAGTACGCGTTCGCCGGCGACCGGGCCGCCGCCCTGAGCCCGCTGCTGGTCGGCACGGACGGGACGGGCCGGTACACAGGGCTGCTGTCCCACGTACGGATCTACGACAACGCGCTCAGCCAGGCCGAGATCCAGCGGGACATGGCCGACGACGAGGCGTTGCTGGCCGCGTTCGTCCGGGCGCATCCGCTGGACTTCGCCCTGCTCGACGTGGACCAGCAGCCGGTGCTGTTCATCGACGACGCCCCCGCGGGGCAGCCGATGACCCTGCGGCTCACCAACACCTCCCGCCAGGACATCGAACTCCGGACCCTCACGGGCCCCGTGTCGGCCACCGAGCACCACGTCGCGCTGCGGCTGCGCCAGGGAACCCTCGCCTTCCCGCCCGAACCGGCCGTCGCCACCTCGGGGTGGACGCTGCTGCGGGCCCCGGACCCGGCGACCGGCGGTACGGTGCTGTACCTGGGGGCGCCCAAGGCCATGGTCATCGGACGGGGCACGTCCTTCGACCTGTCGCTGCGCGGGCTGACGGCCGACGGGAGCCGCGGAACCCGAGGCACCCGGGTGGAGCTGACGCACCAGCGGATGCGGTACGCGGGTGAGCAGAGCGAACTGACCGGGCAGCGCACCGCGTTCCTCGACATCGTCAACCGGCGGGGCCGCCGTGACATCCCGCTCGCGATCGGGTTCGTCGGTGGAAACCGGGTACTGAGCGACGGCGTCACCCCGAACACCCTGCGTTTCCGGATCGCCAACCGGTCGCGGGACACCGCGCTCTCCCTGGCCGGCGCCTCGTTCACCCTCTCGTACGACCTTCAGGAGGCCGGCGAGACCCACGAGTGGGCGCTGGTGAACGCGGCCGCGGCGGCGGGCGCGGTACTGGGCGATCTGCGGGCGAACGGGGTCGGTTCCGACTGGGCGGTCGCCTCGGAGAGACTCGGGCAGCGTGTCGAATGGACGCTGACCCCCCGGTCGGCCACTGCGTTCGGGCCCGACGGGACGCTGGTGGTCACCCTGTCCCAGGTGATCGCGGTTGCGTCACTCGGCCAGGCTCCGATCGTCATCGGCTACCGCAACGTACCGGGATACCAGGACGGCTCGGTGACGCTGTTCGCCGAGAAGTCGCCGCTGCTGTACGACCCCGTGAACACCGGTGTCGGCACCGTCGCCCCCGAGGCGAAGCTGCACATCGTCAACACCAACCAGAACGCGAACGGCAACACCCTGATCCTCGGCCCCACCGGCCAGTCCAACCTGCGGCTCGGTTACCACCAGGACTACAGCTGGGTGCAGTCGCACGGCTCGAAACCGCTGGCCGTCAACCCGCTCGGCAACAACGTCGGCATCGGCACCACGACGCCCGGCGCCAGGCTCACGGTCAGTGCCGACTCCTCCCATCTGCAACTGCGCCGGGAGTCGAACGCGAGCGGCGGCAAGCAGCTCTACCTCGAACTGTTCCAGGACAGCAGCTCCAGCACGGTCTACCCCTCGCTGCGCTTCCACCACGGCAACCGCTTCTGGCAGCGCGTCGAGGCCAGACCCGAGGGGCTCATGTTCAAGAACGGCGACCTCAACAGCGACGACCTCTGCGACGTGTACGCGAACACCGCGGTAGTGAACGGCCTGCGCAGCGGGCTGCCCGCGAACACTCCGCTGGTCGCCGACACCGGCAGCGGGCACCTCCAGGTGCGCCGGCAGAACGCGACGGCCGACACCGTCGACGGGAAGACGCTGTACCTCGAACTCTTCCAGGACAGCACGAGTCCCATGACCTTCCCGGTACTGCGCTTCCACCAGCACCAACGCTTCTGGCACCGCATCGAGGCCAGACAGGAAGGGTTCACGTTCAAGACCGGCGACCTCAGCAGCGACGCCTTCTCCGACGTGTACGCGGGCACCGTGGTCGTGAACAGCCTGCGGATCGGAGACGTCACCATCGGCGCCGGCGAACTCCAGATCCTGAAGAAACTGGCGGACGGGCACCTGGAGTTCGACCTGCGGAACGTGGTGCACGACGAATACGCCTTCGCCGGCTTCAACTTCATCGGCGACAACCGGCGCGCCATGGCCACCTGGGCCACCAAGGGCGAGCGCGTGACCCAAGGGCGCTGGCAGATCGCCTACCCGAGTTGAGGTGACCGATGCCCGGCAAAAAGCGGCAACGCACGGAGGACACGCCCGTCCTGTACGAGAAGCGTGTCACGAGGTCGCAGTTGGAGGGTGAGCGGAAGGCGAAGAAAGCGAAGGAGGAGGAAGATGCCGTGAAGGAACGCCAGAGGCTCTGGGAAGAGCGACAGGCGGAGATACGCGGGCGCCACCCCGATCCGGTGGGCGACTGCGGCGACGGCAACCTGTATGTCGCCTTCGTCGAAGTCGGCCAAGGTGACTTCGCTGTGATGTCCACACCGGGTGGAAAGGTCATCGTCTTCGACGGCGGCTCACTGAGCACGGACGACGAGGACGCGGGGGGCAAAATGAACCCCGAAAGCAAAACCGCTTTCACCAAGAGGCTGCACTCGGTCCTGACTGACGAGAAGTTCCTCGGCAACAGGAACGTGATCGACATTCTGATCCTCACCCACCCGGATTCCGACCACTACAACAAGCTCGCAGCGGTGCTGGGCGATAGATACACGATCGACAAGTGTTATCACAGCGGTAATTTCGACAAATACAGTGTGGCCAAGACGAGCGCCTTCCTGGACCCCATCACCAGGATCGTCCAAAAGGTCGTCAAGAGCCATGACCCGATCGAGAAAAAGGCGGCGGGAGAGGTCACCCTTCAAGGCAGGCCCGTCCAGGCCAAGGACGAGGAGAACACCGTCGACCGGCTGGACGACGAGGGCGGCATCCTGATCCTGGACGAAGGGAAGAGCTGCCAGATATCGATCATCGCCGCCGGTATCACGTATGAATACAAGAACGACGGCAGCAACGACACCAACCGGGGAAGCATCGTCACACTCGTCGAGGCCAATGGCGCGAAAGTGCTGATGATGGGCGACGCGACCAAGAACACCGAGCAGTTCCTGCTGAACACGGCCGCGAAACGGCTCACAAAGCTGAACCTCGTGCAGGCCGCCCACCACGGCAGCGTCCTGACCTCGTCCTCCCAGGAATTCGTCGACCTGGTGGACCCGGCCGAGGCCGTCGCGAGCGCCGGACGGAAGATCCCGAAGCACCGTCACCCGAGTGACGATGTGATCAAGCGTTACGTGGAGCGGCTCGAAACGAGCGAACGCCCCGAGATCTCCTCACACACCACCTACGTCTGGCCAGGGCTCGGAGAGGGAAAGCCTTATTCCTACAAGAGCACCCAGAACGTGTTCTCCACCGGCTCCCGGGGCACCTTCATCCGTAAGTTCGGGGCGAGCACATGACCCCCGACGAGATCCGGACCGTGGTGCGGCAGACCGGCACCAGGATCGATGTGGCGATCGGCGCGCTGACCGGCGTGGGCGATCTCTTCGCCTCGTTCTTCCCCGACGGCAGCTTCGTCATCGAACCGGTGACGGCCCGTACGGAGACCGCCGACGGCGTCAGGGTGACAGGCACCGGTGCGTCAGGACCGTTCACCGGAATGGCTCTGGATGTCACCTTCAGCGCCGCACCCGGCTCCGTGCACGTCGTGGTGCGGGCCGCCGGCGCCGCGGACTGGACGTTCTCCCAGGCGTTCCCGCCCCTTCGCCGCTCGATCTTCGACACCCTGCGATTCCGGTCGCCGGTGCTGATCCTGGACTCGACGGCCACCGCCATGACCTTCGACGGCGTCCTGGTCATCACCACGCCGATGGCGCCGCTGGACCTGCTGATGCCGGGAGTCACCCACACACTCACCGGGAAGATCACCATGGTGAGCGGCCCGGAGGCGCTGGGCTTCCCCACGACTCCCGTGCCGGACATCCTGCTGTACGGGCCTGAGAAGCTGACCCTCGGCCTGGGCCTGTTCACTCTCACCGATCTGCGGTACGAGATCACCTCGGATCCCGTCTTCAACTATCACCGCATCGATTGGTCGGCGCGGGGCTCGGTCACGGTGACCGCGGCCGTCCCGATCACCGTGGGCGGAACGCGGCACGACGTGCTCGTCGACACGAAGATCTTCGGCTGGGGCGAGAGCCTGCTGTTCTCCGGGGACTTCAGCGCGCTCGGCGCCATCAGCCTCGCGGACGTGGCCGGATTCGCCGGTCAGTCCGCCCTGCCGGTCCCGTTCGACCTCTCCGTCACCAGCCCGGTGGCGCTCACCAAAGTCTCGATGCAGGTGACCCCGGCCACCCTGTCGGTCGACTTCGTCAGCCTGACCCTGGAGACCCAGGAGGAGTGGACGGTCGTCCCGGACCTGCTGGACGTGCAGGCGATCGACCTGACCTTCCGCATCGACAGCCCCCTGTCCTCGCCACGTCCGTCCGCCCTCCTCACGGGGCTGTTCGGCATCGGCAAGGAAGGCACCCTGGAGATCACCGCCGACACCCGCACCGGCACGCTGGGCGGCGGGCTGCGCGAGGGCGACGGCCCGCTGAGCATGCGCGAGGTCTACACCGAGCTGACCGGCGCCGATCCCTCGCCGGTGCCGGATCTGTCGGTGCTCAAGTTCGACTTCGGCCTGACCATTCCCCAGCAGAACGAAGCGGCCGTCTACGACGCCTTCCTAGAGCTGGACGGCGAGTGGCGGCTGACGGACTCGGTCTCGCTGAACAGCGTGATGTTCTCCGTCAAGCACGCCCAGAACACCACCTTCAAGGCGCTGGCGGTATTCGTGATCGCCGGAGTCTTCCTCAGGATCTCCGCGGCACACGACCCCGGGGCCCGCGACTGGCAGTTCACCGGCGAGACCGGACCCGATCAGCAAGTCCCGATCGGCAGGCTGTTCCAGGAGATCGCCGACCGGTTCGGCGCGATCGCCCTGCCCGCGCCGATCGCCGGGCTCGTCGTCGAGAACCTCGGCATGGAGATGTCCACCGGTACCGGACGCCTCTTCTTCACCGGCGAGGCCCTGTTCCCCCTCGACACCGCCCAGGTCGACCTGACCCTGGCGATCGACACCGGGCAGCGGACCCTCACCGCCGCGCTCGCCGCGACGGTACCGACGGCGCACGGGCCCTTCAGGCCCCGGTTCGACCTGAGGTTCGCGGGGCAGCCGACGGCGAGCTTGTTCACCGCCGCCTACAGCCACGCGGCCGGTGACCCCGTGCCCGCGCTGAAGGACCTGGTCGCCGCCCTGCTGCCGTCCGCCGCCGCCTTCGTCCCGGACGGGCTGACCGTGGACCTGAGGGACGCCTTCCTCGCCGTCGACGGGCCGACGTACCTGTTCGGCGCCGATCTGGCCCTCACGGTCGACCTGTCGCACCTGCCGGTCGTCGGCGACCATCTCGGCGCGGGCGAGATGGGCTTCGATCCGCTCCGGCTGGTCGCGGCCTCCGCCGCCCTGGCCGCGGCCGAGGTCACCGCCGTCAACGCAATGCTGCCGGACCAGGTGGCCAAGCTCCCCGACGGGGACCTGTCCGCCGGTTTCCTGATCAGCGGCCTGCTGAAACTCGGCACCCTGGAAAGGCCCCTGGCCCTGCCGGTGGCGGGCACCCAACCCACGACACCCGTACCTGACAAGTCGACGCAGAGCACCGACAACGCCCTCTGGTACAAGGTGCAGCGCTCCTTCGGGCCGATCCACATCCAGCGGGTGGGCATGCGGTACGACCATCCGCCCGGCGAGGGCGCCGAACTCGCCGTACTGCTGGACGCCTCGATCTCGGCGGCCGGACTGACCCTCACCCTGACCGGCCTGGAGGCGGGGGTCGAGCTGTCCGACCCGGCCGCGCTACCGACCTTCGGACTGGCGGGGCTCGATCTGGCGTACGCGGCGGGGCCGGTGGAGATCGGCGGCTCGTTCCTGAAGAGCACCGTCGAGTTCGAGGGCACGACCTACCCGGGGTACGGCGGGGCGGCCACCGTCCGCACCGCCGACTTCTCCCTCGGCGCCATCGGCTCCTACCTGCAACTCCCGCAGGGCCCGTCCCTGTTCGTGTACGCGTTCCTCGACAAGCCGATCGGCGGGCCGGCGTTCTTCTTCGTCCGCGGGCTGGCCGCGGGCTTCGGTTATAACCGCAGGCTGATCCCGCCCGCGCTGGACCAGCTCGCCGACTTCCCGCTGATCGCCGATGTGGTCGCAGGGCGTTCGCCCGCCACCGACGTGGGCGGGCAGTTGCAGCGGCTGAACGACTCGCTGCCGCCGTCGCCCGGTGACCTCTTCCTGATGTTCGGGATCCGGTTCACCTCGTTCGAGATGGTCGACTCCTTCCTGCTGCTGTCGGCCGGCTTCGGTCACCGGTTCGAGCTGAACATGATGGGGCTGTCGACGCTGATCCTGCCGGCGCCGGACGCGGGCGCGGCGGGCGTCACACCGGTCGCCGAGGTGCAGCTGGCGCTGCGCGCCACCTTCGTCCCCGACGACGGGGTCTTCTCGATCGCCGCCCAGCTCACCCCGAACTCCTATCTGCTGTCCCGGGACTGCCGGCTGACCGGCGGCTTCGCGTTCAGCACCTGGTTCGCCGGGCCGAACAGCGGTGACTTCGTCCTGAGCGTCGGCGGCTACCACCCGCACTTCACCGTGCCCGCGCACTACCCGGTGGTGCCGCGGCTCGGCTTCAACTGGCAGGTCAACTCCCACCTGCAGCTCACCGGCAGCGCCTACTTCGCGCTGACCCCGGCGGCGCTGATGGCGGGCGGCAGCCTCAGCGCGACCTGGCACGACGGCTCGCTGCAGGCCTGGTTCGACGCGTCGATGGACTTCCTCATCGCATGGCAGCCGTATCACTACGAGGCCTCCGCGCACGTATCGGTGGGCGCCTCGTACACGTTCTCGTTCTTCGGTACCCACACGATCAGCGCCCATGTGGGCGCGGACGTCGAGTTCTGGGGCCCGGACTTCGGCGGTCGTGCCCACATCGACCTGAGCATCATCTCCTTCACCATCTCCTTCGGCGCGTCGGGCTCCGGCGCGCCCGCACCGATGCCGTGGGACAGGTTCCGGGCGACCCTGCTCCCGCCCCGGGAGGAGATCACCACCGTCGCGCTGGCCGGCGGAGCGCTGGCCCCCGGCGGTGGCACGGACCTCGGGGTGGCCGACCCGCACGGCCTGGTGCTGGTCACCGACTCGGTCATCCCCAGCACCGGCGCGGTACGTGGTCCGGCCGGGCGGGACAAGACGCTCCCGACGGGCACCGCCGGTACGGCCTTCGGGGTGAGCCCGATGGACGTGGCGTCCGCGACCTCGACGCACCGGATCGAGATCACCAAGGACGGCAAAGAGGTCGACCACCTGTTCGATTTCGTGCCGGTCGGCAAGCACCTTCCGTCAGCGCTCTGGGGAAGTGAGTTCGGCGCCTCGCTCAACCGGCCGCAGCTGGTGGAGGAGCTGCTCACCGGTTACACGGTGCGGCCGTTGCCGCCGAAGGAACCGGCCGTCTCGGCGACCCTGCCGAGCGCCGCACTCCAGGGCGCGACCCCGCTGTTCACCGAACCGGACGCGATCCGCTGGGCGGCCGCCGAGCCGGTCCGCGGCACCGCGCACGACGCCGGCGCGATCACCGCCGCGCTGGGGGCCCCCGCCGTCGCCGCGGCCCGCGCGGCCCTGGTCGACGCGGTGCTCGGCGGTGTTCCGATCGACCTCGCCGGATTCGGCGTCGACCAGTTCCTGGAGGTCCCGCAGGTGGTCACTCATGGCTGACACCATCACGTTCGTCGATCACGCCCGGCCGGTCCTGCCGCCCGGGGAGTACGTGATCACCACCACCCAGACGATCACCGAAAGCCCGGAACCGTTCCCGGCGACCCGTCAGTTCACCATCAGCGCGGACCGGTTCTCCCTTGCCGCGGGCCGGGTGACGGCGGTCTTCCCGCCGGACGGCAGCCTCGGCGACCATCGCAACGTACTGCCGCACGTCATGCTGGACCGGCCGACGCTGCCCTGGGAACGCTCGTCCGGCGACGACGAGGAACCGCCTTCCGGCGATGTCCGTCCCTGGCTGGTGCTGCTGCTGTTCACCCAGTCGCAGCGGCCCGATCCGAAGGTGGTCCGGCTCGCCGACCTCGGCGCCGGGCCGGCGTACTTCCCCCCCCACCCCTCTGGAGGCACACCAGTCGCCCGAGGACCGGGCCACCGTCATCGACGTACCCAGAGGCGTGCTGGAGGAGATCCTCCCCTCGGCGGCGGAACTGCCCTACCTTGCGCACCTTCGGCGGACCGAGGGCGCCCCGGACGTCGCGGTGGTCCTGGGCAACAGGCTGCCGTCGGCGGACGAGCCGAGCACCGTGCACCTGGTGTCGGTGGAAGGGCGGTACCGGGCCGACGGGTTCGACCTGGGCCCCGGTGGGCCCGACTCACTCGTACGTCTGGTGAGCCTGGCCTCCTGGCGGTTCACCTGCGTGGCCGAGAACCAGAACTTCGCCGCCCTCGTCCGGGACCTGGCTCGGCACGGCAGCCCCCTGCGGCTGGCCGACAGCGGCAACGCCGCCGCGGACGGCCTGCTGCGCCAGGGGCAGGTTCCGGTGCGGCACACCCTGCGGCAGGGCGGGAGCACCGTGTCGTGGTACCGGGGCCCCCTGACGACCGGTCCGGTGGCGGTGTCGCCGCTGCCGGCGACCCGCAGCTCCGACGGGCTGCTCCGCTTCCACCCGGACATCGGCATGTTCGAGGCCGGTTACGCCGCCGCCTGGGAACTGGGCAGGCTGCTGGCGTTGCAGAGCACCGACTACGCCACCGCGTTGTACGACTGGAAGCGGCGCCGCAGCCAGAAGCGGCTGCGGGCGGCCCTGGAACCCGCCACCGGCTACCCGCTCGACGTCCCGGACATCGACGACACGCTGCCGGACACGGTACGCACCTGGCTGACGGGCCTGGCCGGTCTGGCGGGCGTCCCGTTGATGTACCTCGTGCCCGACGAGCGGCTGCTGCCGGTGGAGAGCATCCGGTTCGTCAGCCTCGACCAGCAGTGGATACGCCATCTGCTGGACGGTGCCTTCAGCATCGGCAGACTGACCGCGGCGGACGCGGAACTCGACCGGGCAGGACCGCCGGTGGACAGGGCGACCGTGGTGACCGGAGCGTTGATCAGATCCGGCGTCGTGTCCGGCTATCCCGGGCTGGTCGTCGAGGCGTTCGCCGAGGGGCACGACAGTCCGCTGGAAGAGGTGGGGACGATCCGTCTCACCCCGGACATCATGCTCTGCCTCTTCGCCGGCACACTGACCCGGCTGGACGTCCGACAGCGGCCCGAGGCGGTGCACTTCGCGGTGGAACTCCCTGCCGCCGGACAGTTCGGCAAGTCACTGCGCACAGCCGACGGGACCGGCGGACCGGTTCTTCCACCGCTGCCGCTGGGGCCGGGTGGCCGGCTGCCCATCGGTGATCTCGCGGGCGGCATCGCCGCGACGCTGGGCGTCGAGACGCTCGGCTCCGGCGATTTCGCCCGGCAGATGATCGAGACGGCCGAGCGCGTGACCTTCCTGAGCTCCTGACCGATTCCGCGGCCGCCCCCTTCTTCACTTTCCCCGGCCTCCTCCGCGGCCCCGCCGCCCGAATCGTCCCGACCTGTGCCCGGAGTGGGCAAGACGTGTGCCTCACGTCCCCCGCCCCGCCACCGCACCGCCCGAGCGGGAAGACCTCCGCCGGCCCTGAGAACGGAACTCCGACATGACCACCTTCCACGTCGCGGTCGACCACCCGGCCCCCGACACCCACGTCATCACCACCACCTATCTGGGCACCGTCGACCAGGCCCACGTCGACCGGGTACGGGCCATCGCCGCCCTTCCGGGCTCCGCGCGCCAAGTGAGGGAACACCCCCGGCACGAGGGCGCCTTCATGGTCCTGCGCGAAGACGGCGACCTGGACGTCTACGAGCCCACCGGCCCGGCCGAGCACCTCGCACCCGAGCCCGACCCGCTGCCGGAGACCCACGACGAAGCCGGCGACCGGCGCGCAGGGGTCCTGAGCAGCGACATCCGCACCCTGGGCGGTGTGCCGCACGGCGCCTCGGGCCCGGCGTACATCGAGGGCGCGACCCGGCTCGGCGCGCAGCGCATCGGGGGAGCGATGGACACCCCGCTCGAGCCGCCGCGGGCCGTGTGGCACACCACCGAGTCCCCGGCCGGCTCCGGCTACTTCACGTCCGTGGCCGCCTTCCTGATCCGTGCCGGGGTGGAACCGCAGGTGATCTACTGCCCGGTCACCGACCGGCTGGGCCAGTTCGGGCCCCTGAACCTGTCGTCGAGGGCGCTGAAGAACGACGGCACGCGCCGCACGAACCGCACCGGCAAGGTCTGCATCCAGGTCGAGGTGCTGGGACGTGCCGGCGCCCCGTGGACGAGGGGCTTCGACCCGAAGACCAAGCCGAACTTCCAGCGGCTGCTCGCCGCGATGCGCGCGCACGGCATCCCGGACGTGTGGCCCGTCGGGGCCCCGCCGGCCACCGCGGCCGCCGCGACGGAGCGTCCCCGCATCACCTGGGAGAACAAGGGCGGCCACTACGGGCACTCCCAGATCCCCGGCCAGGACCACTGGGACCCGGGCGCCCTGGACATCGAGATCGTGCCGGGCAGGCCCCGCTCCGACGACAGGGGACCCCTTCCGGACGCCGGGTCCGGCACCTACACCGTCAAGGCGGGCGACACCCTGACGTCCATCGCGGCCGCGCACCGGACCACCGTCGAGGCCTTGCTGGCCCTCAACGAAATCAAGGACGCCGACGACATCGCGGTGGGACAGAGACTGCGACTGCCGACGGCGGGCCCGGCGAAGCCGCCGGCACCGCGGTACGAGCCGTTTCCCGGGACGGCGTCCTTCCACGTCGGCCGCCGCAGCCCCCTCGTCGCCGCCCTGGGAAGACGCCTGGTGGCGCTCGGCTTCGGCAAGCACTACACCTCGGGTCCCGGACCTGAGTGGACGGAGGCGGACCGGCTCAACGTCGCCGACTTCCAGCGCTCCCGGCCCGAACTGGCGGCCGACGCGGACGGGATCCCGGGCCCCAGGACCTGGGCCGCGCTGAAGATCCCGAAGCTCTGAAGACGGCAGGGAGCCTTTCGTCGAAGTCGTGCGTGGTCGCGTCCCGGCGTTGCTGCCATTCGGGCCGGGAAGGTCCCGTCCGCGCTCGGCAGGCGCGTCAGAATCGGTGCAGGCCGTCGGGGCAGGGGCTCTGGCGAGATGCAACGGGGTCAGGCGCGTGGCCGGTCGGTGGGCGCCTCCCGCCGCTCCAGGAGCCCGGTGCGCAACTCGAGCGGGGTAACTCCGTGCCACCGGCGCACCGCCCGCCGGAGCGCACTCACGTCGGCGAAGCCCGCCTGGCGTGTGATGTCACGGAGTGTCAGTTCCCGCCGTGCTAGCAGGTGTTCGACGCGCTCGCGGCGTACCCCGTCGACGATCGCCTCGTACGTGGTGCCGCACTCGGCCAGGCGACGGCGCAGGGTGCGTTCGCTGGACGCGTGCCTGCGGGCCTGCTCGGGGAACGGGGGGACGGCCGGAAGACTCTGCGCGATGGAGATCTCCAGCACCTCGAGCAGGTCCTGCTGGTCGCGCCGCGACGCCATCTCCTTCTCCAGCACGTCAAGCACCGAGGCGTAGGTGATGGGGTCCCGCCCCGGCATGGCGGCACGGGCCCACCGCGTGGGGATCACCATGCGGCTGCGGGCGGCGTCGAAGCGCAGTGGGCAGCGGAACAGTTCGTCGAACGGGCGTGTGTCGCGCGGGGCGGAGAAGGCGAACTCGACCGCCTGCGGGGCGAATCCGGTGCCGACGCTCAGACGGATGAGGGTGACGACGCTGGAGTACGCCTCCTCGATCAGGAAGACGGCGACCGTCGGATCCAGTGCGGGATCCGGCAGATCGGCGCGCAACACGTAGCCGACATCCTCCCAGCGGGCCGACCACACCGTCATCGCCCCGGAGAGATTCTGATAGCGCACGCCCGTCTCGATGGCGTCCTGTTGAGTGTCGGCGGCCATCATCGCGAAGCCGAGCAGCCCCCACGCGGTCAGGTGCTGCGCCGCGCCCACGCGCAGCCCCAGGTGCTCGTCTCCGGTCAGCTCCACCGCCCGGCGGATGACGTCACTGCCCTGCCGGTAGGAGACCCGCAGCGCGGCGGAGCCCATCACCGTCGGATCCAGCCCGACCCGGGTCAGAAGCGGCTGCAGGTCGACGCCGTACGCGTCGGCGACCCGGACGAGGTAGCGGAGGATGTTCGGCGCGATGGTGGCCGAGGTGCTGCGGCTCGTACTCGGAGACGTGGCCGGGGCGGGAGCATCGGGCATCGAGTTCCCTCTCACCAGGCCGTTTCTCGATTCACTCTAAGCAGCCGGGGCCCCGCTTGTCGCGCCCGTGGCCGCCAGGGCCCCCATTTCGGCCTCCGGGGCGCTGCACACGGCTTCTTCCCCCTCCCAATCCTTTTGCGGAAACCCGCCTGCCTTGCCGTCCGCGGCCCATGGGACACCGGCGCGAGAGCGCAAGAAACGAAGGGCGACCCGACGGGCCGTGGCGACGGTGTTCGCCGCCCAGGCCCAGCCACCTGGATCACTCGTTCGTGTCGGTGGTGCGAGCCCGCCCCACGGTGACCTCTCCATAGGCCCGAGTTCAGCGGGACAGGCGGCCCACCACTGCACGGAACCTCTCCCGCCCTGCCGTGACGCTCGCGTCCCACAGGCCTGAAACGTCACTGCTCAGCGAGAGGGACTGGAGCCGTTGTTCCTCAGCGAGAAAGCCGGCACCCGCCACGTTCCGGTCCAGCAGGCCCATCGCGGTGAGCGCCGCATGGCCGCAGGACACCGCGGCATCGGCGCTTCCCGAGCCGTGGGCCAGCAGGGCATACCGCAGGCAGAGGGCAGCGAAGCAGGCGTAGGTGTCGGCGACATCCGTGATCCCCTCCTCCCTCGGCTGAAGCTCGTGGAACCGCTCCAGCAGGCGCACGCGGTCGGGGGCGTCGACGAGCGGCCGGTCGGCATACCAAAGATCGCGCACGGACTCCGCATAGAGGTCCATGTCGGCTTCCCGCCCCGGCTCGTCGGCCCGCAGGCCCACGAACAGCGGCGCCATGCGTTCGGTGCAGGCAGCGACATACAGGCGGATTCCCTCGCCGCCCCCGCCACGCAGCGCCTCGGCGACGGCCTCCTCCACCAGCGTCTCCATGCCCCACCCCATCCCGTTCGAACAGATCGACAGGCTACACAGCGCGCCGAGGACCGCAGCTTGACGAGCGAGGACCCTGAGGTGTCTGGGCGGCTGGCCGCCCAGGCCCCCTCTTTGACCGCACGGACCATTTCCCGCTGAACTCCAGATGAATAAGTTCCCTTCAGCCCTTCAGAAATGGGACCGCGAACGGCTGGAAAAGGGATCGGGTTCATGGGAAATGTTCAGTACGACACCTGCGTGATCGGAGCCGGGCCGGCCGGGCTGGCGGTCGCCAGAGCCCTGACGGAGCGGAATCTGCCGTACACACATCTCGAGCGGCATACAGGGCCCGGCGGGATCTGGGACATCGACAACCCCGGAAGCCCGATGTACGAGTCGGCCCACTTCATTTCCAGTAAGACCCTCTCGGGCTTCGGGGGATTTCCCATGCCCGACGAATTCGCCGACTATCCCCCGCACCGGCAGATCCTCTCGTATCTGAGGTCCTTCGCCGACGCCTACGAGCTGACGGAGCGCATCGAGTTCGGCGTCGAGGTCGAAAGCGTGGAGAAGAACCCGGACGGCACCTGGGTGGTCACCCGGACCGACGGACAGCAGACGGTGCACAGCCATGTCGTGGTGTGCACGGGTTCCCAGTGGCACCCCAACGTCCCGGAACTGCCGGGGAACTTCACGGGCGAGGTCCGCCACACGGTCGGCTACCGCAGCGCGGAGGAACTGCGTGGCAAGCGGGTCCTGGTCGTGGGAGCCGGAAACTCCGGCTGCGACATCGCCTGCGATGCGGCCCGCAGCGCGGACCACGCGGTGATCAGCATGCGCCGCGGCTACTGGTTCATCCCCAAGCACCTCTTCGGCCGGCCGGTGGACACCATAGCCAACGACGGTCCGCATGTGCCGATGTGGCTGGCGCAGCGGGTCTTCGGCACCGTCCTGCGGATCGTGAACGGAGACCCTGCGCGCCTGGGTCTGCAGAAGCCGGACCACAAGCTGTTCGAGACGCACCCCGCGATCAACTCGATGCTGATCCACCACCTCCAGCACGGCGACATCACTGCCAAACCGGGGATCGCGCGGACCGAGGGCGGGACGGTCCACTTCACGGACGGCACCCGCGACGACTTCGACCTGATCCTGCTGGCCACCGGTTACGTCCACAAGGTGCCGGTCGCGCAGAAGTACTTCGGCGACGAGCAGCACCCCGACCTGTACCTGTCGTCGTTCTCCCGTCAACACCAGGGCCTGTGCGGAGTCGGCTTCGTCGAGACCAACTCCGGCGCATACCGGCTCTTCGACACCCAGGCCCAGCTGATCGCCGGACACATCCACGACGTACGGCACCGGCTGCCGAACGCGGAGCGATTCGCAAGCCTGATCCGTACCGACCGCCCGGACCTGTCGGGCGGCCTCAAGTTCGTCGACTCGCCCCGGCACACCGGCTACGTGGACAGCGCGGCCATCGTGAAGCACCTCGCCAGGATCGCGGCCGGGATGGGCTGGCGCACCGAAGGCCGGCCGCCGCGCGTGCGGTCCCTGCGGGACGTGGAGGCGGTGTCATGAGCGGCTTCGACTTCCATGACAAGGTCATGCTGGTGACCGGCGGCGCCGGCGGGATCGGCAGCGCGATGTGCCGTCGCTTCGCCGCCGCGGGCGCCCGCTGCGTGGTCGTCGACGTCGACGAGACCCGCGCCAAGCAGGTCGCCGCCGGGCTTCCCGGGGCCGGCCACACCGCCATCGGCTGCGACCTGGTGGACCGGGCCCAGGTGGAGCACCTTTTCGAGCAGGTCGCCCACGCGTACGGCCACCTCGACGTGCTCGTCAACAATGTGGGAATGACCAGCGCCGAACGCTTCGACGTGCGCAGCGTCGAGAGCATCGAGAAGGAGATCACGCTCAATCTGACCTCGCCGCTGATCGCCACCAGGATCGCGATCCCTCTGCTGCAGGCCTCCCGGGACGCCCGCGTGGTCACCACCGTCTCCCTCGGCGGGATCTTCCCGCTGGGTGAGACACCGATCTACACGGCCTCGAAGTTCGGGCTGCGCGGGGCGATGCTCTCCCTCGGGCTCGACCTGAGGAGCAAGGGCATCCTTGTCGGATCGGTGCTGCCGTCGGCGACCGACACCAGGATGCTGCGCCAGGAGGCCGTGGACGGCGGGAACTCCATGCAGTTCCAGGACCCACCGCAGCAGCCTGCCGACGTCGTGGCGGCCGTGGTGACTCTGCTCGACAAGCCCCGCCTGGAGGCGTACCCCCGGACCGGTGAGTCCCGTCTGGTCCGGTTCGCGATGCTGGCGCCGAACCTGCTGCCGAGGGTGCTTCCGCTGTTCCGTCGGAGGGGGTGAGCGCGGCATGGCCCGCTATCTCGAGGAGCTGCGCCGCCGGGGACTGGCACGGCAGATCGACGGACGCTGGGAACTGGAGGAGGGGAAATGATCGCCGGAGAGAGTCCCGCCACGCTGAGCGTCGTCAACCCGGCCACCGGGGAGCTGATCACCACCGTGCCCGCCACGAGCGCCGAAGACGTCGCCAAGGCTGCTGAGCAGGCCCGGCAGGTCTTCGCATCCGGCGTGTGGTCCCGGCTGCCGGTCCGGGAGCGCAGCGGGGTGCTGCTGCGACTCGCCGACCTGATGGAACGCGACGCCCGGATCCTGGCGGAGCTGGACAGCGAGGACGCGGGAAAGCCGCTCACGGAGTGCCTCACCGGCGACGTACCCGGTGCTGTCGAGTCGGTCCGCTGGTTCGCCGAGGCGGCCGACAAGATGTTCGGCAGGATCGCACCCGGCGGACAGGACGGCCTCGGCCTGATGACCCGGGAACCGGTCGGAGTGGTCGCGGCGATCCTGCCCTGGAACTACCCGCTGGCCATGACCGCGTGGAAGGTCGGTCCCGCCCTCGCCGCGGGCAACTGCCTGCTGGTCAAGCCCGCCGAGGCGACCCCGCGCTCGGCCCTGCACCTTGCCGAACTCGCCACCGAGGCCGGCCTCCCCGAGGGGGTCCTCACGGTCATGACAGGCCACGGCTCTGTCACCGGCGCAGCCCTGGCCCGCAGCCCCGTCGTGGGTGCCCTCTCGTTCACCGGCTCCACCGAGACCGGGCGCCGCATCCTCAAGGACGCGGCCGACAGCAACTTCAAGCGCGTCTCGCTGGAGATGGGCGGCAAGAACCCCCAGGTGCTGATGGCCGACGCGCTCGCCTACGGGGACGAGCTCATCGACCACATGATCGAGGCCGCTTTCCTGACGATGGGGCAGAACTGCACGGCCGGTTCCCGCGTCCTGGTCCACAAGGACATCGCCGACGAGGTGCTGGAGCGGTTCACGACCGCCGCGAAGCGCCTGGTCATCGGGCATCCTGCGGACCCTCGCACTCAAGTGGGGCCATTGATCGACCGGGCGGCCTTCGACCGGGTCGCGGCGGCGGTGGAAGCCGCCCGGGCCGGTGGAGCCCGCATTCACACCGGAGGGCTGCCGCACGGCCTGCCCAAGCGTGGGGCCTACTACCCGCCCACCGTGATCACCCACGCGCCCGAAGGCAGCGACGTACTCACCAAGGAACTGTTCGGCCCCGTCGTCACCGTCCAGACCTTCACCTCCGAAGACGAGGCGGTGTACTTGGCGAACGCCACCGAATACGGGCTCGCCGCCTCGGTGTGGACCCGTGACCTCGACACAGCACTCCGGTTGGCACACGGCGTCCAGGCCGGCGTGGTCTCCGTCAACGGCTACAGCGAGGGCGACATCACCACACCCTTCGGCGGCTGGAAGCAGTCAGGGTTCGGCGGCGTGGAGAAATCGACCAATGCCTTCGACCAGTGGACCCGGGAGAAGGCCGTCTGGATCCACATCCGGTGATCCCAGTGGCACACCCGTGTGTGAGTCCCGAGACACCTGGGGACGGCTGACCGGACATGCGAATCGTTGTACGCTGCGAACACCGCCCTTGACCTGCACAAAGCAGGCAGGGAGCAGACACGTCGGGAGTTTCTCGGTGAGCTGACCCCCGTTTCGTGGAGTCCCTGAAGCCAGGCTTATGATCCTGGCCCGAAGGAGAACCACGAGCAGTGCCAGCACCACGTAAATACCCCGACGAGCTCCGCGAGCGTGCCGTCCGCGAGGTCCGCACCACCGGCCGTCCGATCGCGCATGTCGCGAAGGACCTGGGCATCCACAAGGAGGCCCTGCGCGGCTGGGTCCGCCAAGCCGAGGCGGACACCGGGGAACGCGACGACCGGCTGACCACCGCAGAGCGGGACGAGCTGAAACAACTCCGCCGGGAGAACGCGGAGTTGAGGCGGGCGAACGAGATTCTGAAGGCCGCGAGCGCGTTTTTTGCGGCGGAACTCGACCGTCCCCGGACGAGGCCGACCAGGTGATCGAGCACCTCAGGGACAAGGGCCTCGGGGTCGGGTTCGCCTGCCGGGTGCTGGGGCTGTCCGAGTCGGCGTACTACGCGCGCAAGAAGCGGCCGAAGTCGGCCCGCCGACTGCGGGACGAGCAGCTCATGCCGCTGATCGAACAGGTCCATACCGAGTCCGGCGGCACCTATGGCGTCCGCCGGATCACCCGCGCGCTGCGGCGCAAGGGCGTCCACGTGGCCCGCTGCACCGTCGAGCGGCTGATGGCCGAACTGGGCCTCGAAGGCGTCATCCGCGGCCAGCGGCGCCGCACCACCGTGCCGGAGCCGGCGGCACCCAGGCCGCCGGACCTGGTCGACCGTGACTTCACCGCGAGCCGACCCGACCAGCTCTGGGTGGCCGACATGACCTATGTCCGCACCTGGACGGGCTGGGTGTATGTGGCGTTCGTCCTGGACGTCTTCTCCCGGACGATCGTCGGCTGGCAGGTCGCGAACCACATGCGAACCGAACTGCCGTTGGACGCACTGGAGATGGCGTTGTGGAGACGGAAGATCAAGAAGGACTCCGGCCTCATTCATCACAGCGACCGCGGGGCGCAATACGTATCAATTCGCTATACCGGGAGGCTGTCCGACGTCGGGGCTTCGGCCTCGGTCGGCTCGGTCGCGGACAGCTATGACAACGCGATGGCCGAGGCCCTGAACGGCACCTTCAAGGCCGAGCTGATCGAGATGCAGGGCCCCTGGAGGGACGTCGACCAGCTCGAGCGGGCGATCTTCCAGTGGGTCGCCTGGTACAACGAGGAACGGCTCCACTCCGCCCTCGACTACGTACCGCCCGCCGAGTACGAACGCGACTGGTGGCGACAGCAGGAGGCCACCCCGCAGTCCGCCTGAAACAAGATCGCCGGACTCCACGAAACTCGGGGCAGCTCAGTTTGATCAGTCCCTACATCCGCGAGGTCTGGGAGGACGCCTTCCCCGAGCCGCTCCACACGGCTCCGGCCGACACGACCGCCGCGTGAAGCTCACTCCGCTCCACGAGCGTCTCCTCGCCGACATCCTCGACCTCGGCTCCCCCTACCCTCTGGTCCTCACCGGCGGATACGCCGTGCAGGCCCACGGCCTGGTCGAACGCTTCAGCCGCGACCTCGACGTCGGCCACCGAAAACCCCGCTCCGATGGATGACATCGTCGCCTCACTCACAGCAGGTCTCAGCGAGCGCGGATGGCGGACCACGCACGTCCAGACTGATCCGCTCAGCGGCCGGTTCCTCGTCACCGATCCGGACACCGGCGAGGAGTGCGAGGTCGACGTCCTCAAGGAGGCGTTCTGGGCCCCTCCGGCTCAGACACCCTACGGCCCCGTTCTTTCCCTCGACGACGTGATCGGCACCAAGGTCCGTGCCCTCGCCGACCGCGGCACCGTCCGTGACCTCATCGACGTCCAGGCTGCCTCCCGCCACCGCTCCACCGCCGACCTCGAATCCCTGGGCCGCCGTCGCGCCCACGACGAGTTCAGCCTCGAAGACCTCCGGGACCGGCTCATCGGCGCGGACTGGTACGAGGACGAGGACTACACCGCGTATGGGCTCACCTCCCGGCAGATCGAAGAACTCAAGGCGTGGGCGTTGGAGTGGGCGGAGGATCTGGGGGCGCGGATCCATGACGAGAACGCCTGAGAGACGGTCATCGTGTCCATGCCCGCTACCGCCGTTGCAACGAGAGGATGCGGTGTAGCCGGCAGATTCCACCCCGGAGCCGTCCACGGTGAGTGGCTGCCCTGCACGGCGGATGTGCGGGGCAGCCGAGCGATACCCAGCAGTGGACTCACGGCGAAACCGGGCTGCGGTAGCGGTCCTTCTCCAGACAGGGTGGGACGTGGAGACGTCCCACCCCGGCTGGGTCTCATCGGACGTACTTCGCCGACTTGGTGGCGGCGTTGAACAGGTACTCCAGCGGGCCGCGGCGGAAGAAGCGGGACCAGCTCGCGGCGAACAGGATGGCTCCGAGGACGAACATGAGCAGCGGTACCCAGGATTGCTGGGTGCCGGTCCCGGCGGGCACGGACAGCGCTGACTGTGCGACGAAGTGGCCGACGTAGGCCGTCAGGGACATGGTGCCCACGGCGATGACGGGTCTGGCCAGGAGGCGCAGTCGCGGCAGGCGGTCCATCGCCACCGTCGCGCCAATGATCACGAGGATCGCGACGCCCACGCTGCCGATGATGTCGAACGTGGTGCCGCTGTGCGGCCCGGCCGTCAAGAGCAATGACGCCGGCATGTCGGGGAACGACCCGCCGTCGGGGGGCATCGACCCGGAGCCGCCGGACGACGGCCCGCCTTCGGCGAGGCTGTCCAGCGCGTGCTTGCCGGCGAGCAGCAGGGACATGCCGTACGCGGTCACGGTGAGGGCGGCGCCCAGCGCGGCCAGGCGCCCTTGGACCTTGCCGGAGGACAGGTCGAGGCGGCCCAGTGCCATACCGGCGATCACGAACGGCATCCACGTGAGCGCCGGGTAGAAGCCGGTGAGCAGCAGATCGAGCACGCCGACCTCGCTGAGCCGGCGGAGCGGGTCGTAGGCGTTGATGGTCTGCTGGATCGGCTGGGTCAGCAGCGAGTTGAGGGCGAAGGCCAGCTGGGGTGTGACGAGGGCGAGGGCGGCTGCGGTGATCGCGAGTGTCCTCGCCGACAGCCGTACCAGGGGCAGGGCGAGGAGGAAGTAGAGGCCGTAGAAGCCGAGGATGATCACTCCCCCGTATTCCATCGCCATCACGGTGCCCAGCGCCAGCAAGATGACGGCGCGGATCGCGATGCGGGCCTTGGCCTGCCGGCCGGCCAGGCCAGTCTTCGGCTCCGGGCGGCCGGCGATCAGCATCAGGGAGAAGCCGGCGAGGGTGGCGAACAGGACCGATGAGTGACCTTCCGACATGTACCGGATCCAGCTGGCCACGCCGTGTGTGGCCGACAGCGGGGGGCCGATGTGCACGACGTACATGCCGAACACCGCCAGCGCGCGGGCCAGGTCCACCCCGACGAGGCGTCCCATCGAGGACCCGGGAGCGGCCGGCACGGCGGACTCGGGCGGGGTTCGGGGCTGCGGAGGCGAGTTCTCCTGCGGAGCAGGCGTCTTCTGCGGCGGCTGCGTCTGAGTCATACGGAGAACCTCGCGTGGACGTCGGGGGGCGGACCATCCGGCAGTCTTCGGTGACGCCCCCACCGATCGGCGGGTAGTGCCCTGCCGCCCGGCGGAGTCTCGTCCCGGGCCGGTCCGCTGCGACCGGATGGCGATCTTCTTCAGCCACTCGGCGGGGGTGGGCCCGACAGTTGCCGGATGTGCGCGGGGCAGCCGCGCTTCCAGCCTGGAGGCATGACACAGCGTGCGCGACACAAGGAGCGCGAGGACTTGACCAGCACGTCGGCCGACGTACCGGGCCGTGACGCCGTCCCTGGCAGCGGCGAGTTTCTGGAGTTCCTCGGTGGTCCCTCCGAACCGGCTGGCGGCTTTGCCGGCTCTGGGCTGGGCAGCACGGCGGTCGGGCTTGAGCGGACGGCGGAGCCGAAGCGCACGCGATGAGCTTTTCGAACCGGATCGATGGGTGCGTGCGTTTGAGTGGCCGGCCACTGCCCGCTCGTACGCCGCTCGGTCACTGCCGTGGGTGACTGGGCATGCGCTGAGGGCGAAGACGGAGCCGTCGGCGTGGACGGAGACGGGGCCGCCCCGGTTCTTGGCGAAGGTGAGGCGGGGGCGGACGCCGCGGCTCGCGTGGACGAGGGCGCGGTACTCCTCGACGTCGCCTCCGGCGAGAAGTCGGAAGACTTCCTTGTCTACGCCGGAGAACGCCTCGAGGCGGGGGCCGTTGAGGCGGAAGCCGTGGTCGGTGCCGACGTACTCGTTGCCGGAGAGGGCGTGGGCGGTGTCCTGGATGCTCATGCTGGCCGCGTGTTCGAGGCCGGTGAAGCGTTTGCGGCCCTGCCGGTCGGTCAGGCTGCCCACCAAGTGGTAGCGGCTGTGATCGATCGATCACAGTCGTGAGCCCGGCCTGGTTGAACCACAAGGCTGCAGACCGTGTGCTCCCTGATGAGGTGGCGTGCCACGGGGTCGATTACGGTCAGGTGGGACACGGCTTCGGATCGGACTGGGGGCTTCTCGTATCCGCAGGCCAGACGCCAATGGAGCATCAATCAGCCGTAGGACCGCTCGACCGCCTAACGCTTTAGGTGTGCTGACCGGAAATGCCAGGAGTGCGGTGAACGATTTCCAGGTCGATGCCGAAGGTGGGAGCCTTCTTGCCCGAGTGAAGTCGCTGTTCCTCGGTACCGTCGACTCCGACGCGTGCCCGTGTACAGTGAAGACCGCCCTTGACCTGCACAAAGCAGGCAGGGAGCCATCTTCCAGGAGTTCAACATGCTGCGCACCATGTTCAAGTCCAAGATCCACCGCGCCACCGTCACCCAGGCCGACCTGCACTACGTGGGATCCGTGACCATCGACGCCGACCTGCTGGACGCCGCCGACCTGCTGCCCGGTGAGCTGGTCCACATCGTCGACGTCACCAACGGCGCGCGACTGGAGACGTACGTCATCGAGGGCGAGCGAGGCTCGGGCGTGGTCGGGATCAACGGCGCCGCCGCCCATCTCGTCCACCCTGGGGATCTGGTGATCATCATCAGTTACGCTCAGGTCACCGACGCCGAGGCGAGGGCGCTGCAGCCGCGGGTCGTGCACGTGGACGGCGACAACCGGATCGTGTCCCTCGGGGCCGACGCCTCCGAGCCGGTCCCGGGCTCCGACCAGCGGCGCAGCCCTCAGGCTGTGTCCGTCTGAGCGACGCGTCGGCCGTACGTACCGACCGCCAGCCATCGCACCGGGAGTGCCCATGAGCGACATCGAGATCCGCGACGACCGCACGGCGGGCCGTCTCGAAGCCCTCGGCGAGGGGGCCGAGGTCATGGGCCGGATCGAGTACTTCGTGCTGGAGTCGCCCGCCCGCGCCCTCGTCCCGGTGCACACCGTCGTGGAGCCGGCCCACGAGGGCCAGGGCATCGCGGGCTCCCTCGCGCGCGAGCTGTACGGCATCGCCGCACGTGAGGGCGTCCCGGTCGCGCCGCTCTGCCCGTACGTCGTGAAGTGGGCCGCCCGTCACCCGGAGGAGGCCCCGCCGGCCGACCCCGCGCTGCTGAGCGCCGCCAAGGACTGGCTGCGCGCCCATCCTGGCCGTTTCTGACCGCCGGGCGGGGCCCACCCGGGTGAGTGTCCGGGGCGGAGCCGGGTACGCGGGGGAGTAGTCCAGAGCCGAGCGACACGACTGGCCGGAGGACACGATGACCACCCCACCCCCCGACCCCGCCCCACCTTCCCCGGGCCCACCGGACCCCTACCCCAGCCCGGTCCCCTCCCCGGAACCCCCTCCGGTTCCCCAGCCCCCACCCGTCCCGGGCCCACCCCCCGAACCGTCGCCGTCCCCCATCCCGCCCGGCCCGGAGCCACCTCCCTCCCCGGAACCGGGCCCACCGTTGACCTGACCTCCACTCGGAGGACAGGGCGCGCGGGCTGAAGGGCGGAGCCGAGGGCAGGTGACGTCAGGGGGCGGCGCTCAAAGAGACACCGCCCCCTGCGATCCCGCCGACGCCACCGGAAAACCGGCCGGCCGCCCCGGCGATCCCCGCGACCCCGGCGGCGCGGCCCGGCGTGACCGCTACGCCCCCACCTCCGACCGATCCCCACCCCACAACGTGTGGAACGCCCCCTCCCGGTCCACCCTCCGGTAGGTGTGCGCCCCGAAGAAGTCCCGCTGTCCCTGAGTGAGCGCCGCGGGCAACCGTTCCGCGCGCAGCGCGTCGTAGTAGGCCAGCGCCGCCGCGAACCCGGGCGTGGGCACGCCCTGGCGCACCGCGGCCACCAGCACCTCACGCCAGTCGTCCTGCGCGGCCCCGATCTCCGCCGCGAACGTCTCGTCCGACAGCAGACTCGGCAGATCCGCCCGCGCGTCGTACGCCTCCCGGATCCGGTCCAGGAACGCCGCCCGGATGATGCACCCGCCCCGCCAGATCGCGGAGACCGCGCCGAGGTCGATGTCCCAGCCGTACTCCTCGCTGCCCGCCGCGATCTCGTGGAACCCCTGCGTGTACGACACGATCTTCGACGCGTACAGCGCCTGCTCCACCCGGTCCGCGAACGCCGCCGCCTCCGCCTCGCCCAGCGGCGCCGCCTTCGGCCCGGACAGCCCCCGGGACGCCTCACGCAGCGCCGCGTGCCCGGACAGTGAGCGGGCGAAGACCGCCTCCGCGATCCCGGACACCGGCACGCCCAGGTCGAGGGCGATCTGGACCGTCCAGCGGCCCGTGCCCTTCTGTTCGGCCTGGTCCACGACCACGTCCACGAACGGCTCGCCGGTCGCCGCGTCCACGTGCGACAGCACCTCGGCCGTGATCTCGATCAGATAGGAGTCGAGCCGGCCCGTGTTCCACGTGCGGAAGATCTCCGCGATCTGCGCCGGCGTGTACCCGGCGACGTCCCGCAGCAGCTGGTACGCCTCACCGATCAGCTGCATGTCGGCGTACTCGATGCCGTTGTGGACCATCTTCACGAAGTGCCCGGCGCCGTCCGGCCCCACGTGCGTCACGCAGGGCGCGCCGTCCGCCGCCTTCGCGGAGATCTTCTCCAGCATCGGTCCGAGCGAGCCGTACGACTCCGTCGAGCCGCCCGGCATGATGCTCGGCCCGTGCAGTGCGCCCTCCTCGCCGCCGGAGATACCCGTGCCGACGAAGTGCAGGCCCTGCTCGCGCAGTTCGCGCTCCCGGCGCCGGGTGTCCGCGAAGTGCGCGTTGCCGCCGTCGATGATCATGTCACCGGGTTCCAGGAGCGGGGCGAACTCCCGGATGACCGCGTCGGTCGGCTCCCCGGCCTTCACCATGATCACCAGTCGGCGGGGCCGCTCCAGCGCCGCCACGAAGTCCTTGGCGCTCTCCGCCGCCACGAACGTTCCCTCGTGCCCGAACTCCTCCACCAGCGCGTGGGTGCGCGCCGCCGTCCGGTTGTGCAGCGCCACCGTGTAACCGTTGCGCGCGAAGTTGCGGGCGAGATTGCGGCCCATGACCGCGAGTCCCGTCACACCGATCTGCGCTGTAGTGCTCATAGGGCTGGCTCCTAGGGGTGGTGCCGGTCTGTTTCGTCCTAGGGGCCATCCTTACGGGTTTCCGCCGTCCGTGGGCGAACCCGGCGCGGCTGATTGCGGTCTTGTCACGGGCTGTGAACGGCCCGTACTTTTGCCCCTCCTGACGCTTGTCGAGGGGGAACCCCATGGCCGTACGCGGCCGGCACCGCCGGTACCAGCCGAACAGGATCAACCGGGCCTCACTCACGGTCACCGCGGGCGGGGCCGGTATGGCGATACCGCTCATCGGGGCCGGCGCGGCCCAGGCGGCCGACGTGGACACCTGGAACAAGGTCGCCGCCTGCGAGTCCAGCGGCAACTGGCACATCAACACCGGCAACGGCTTCTACGGCGGCCTGCAGTTCACCCGGTCGACGTGGGACGCGTACGGCGGCAAGCGGTACGCCCAGCGCGCCGACCTGGCCACCAGGGACCAGCAGATCGCCGTCGCGGAGAAGGTCCTGGACGGCCAGGGCCCCGGCGCCTGGCCGGTGTGCTCGGTACGGGCCGGACTGGCCCGGAACGGCGACACCCCCGACATCCACCCGAACGGCACCTCGGGCCACACCTCCGCGGGCGCGTCCACCCCGTCCGCCAAGAAGGCCAGGACGTCCCTGAAGGACGTACAGCCGCAGGCCACGCCCCAGTCCCGGGCCGGAACAGCCGAGATGTACACCGTCGTCCGCGGTGACACCCTCTCCGGCATCGCCGACACCGAGGAGGTCAAGGGCGGCTGGCGCCGGCTCTACGCGGCGAACCGGTCCACGATCGGCGCCGATCCCGACCTGATCCTGCCGGGCCAGCGCCTGAGACTGAGCGCCGCCGGGCCGAAGGCCCCCCCGAAGAGCCCGAGCCCGTCCAGATCCCGCACCGAGAAGGAGTCCGACGCCGGCGACAAGGCGCATACCGGCCATTCCCTGGTCGCCCCCGTCGCCGCCGCCACCGGGACCCCGTACCACGCGACCGGCTCCTCCTGGTCGAAGGGCTACCACACCGGCGTCGACTTCCCCGTCCCCACCGGGACCTCCGTGAAGGCGGTCGCCGCGGGCACGGTCGTCAGCGCGGGCTGGGGCGGGTCCTTCGGCTACCAGGTGGTCATCCGGCACGCCGACGGCCGCTACACCCAGTACGCCCACCTGTCCGCGATCGCGGTGCGGGACGGGCAGTCGGTGGGCGGCGGGCAGCGCATCGGGCGCTCCGGCTCCACCGGCAACAGCACGGGCCCGCATCTGCACTTCGAGGTGCGGACGGGGCCCGGCTTCGGTTCGGATGTCGATCCCCTGGCCTATCTGCGGGCCGGCGGCGTCAGGATTTGACCCGCACCCGATGCCGGTCGACGGCCGGCGTCGGGATGTAGGCCGCGCTCCACAGCGGGCTCTGCAGGAAGACCATCGCGCGGTCGCCCGGGTCCGGCTCCCCGGCCGGGACGTCGCGTGCGTCGAGGCGGTCCAGTCCGGCGAGCGGCTCCCCGGCCGCCTGGACCGGCACGCGCGGGTTCTCCGGCCGGTTGAGCCACTCCTGCCGCATGCCGTCCCGCAGCTCCACGGCCGCCAGCAGATCCTCCGGCAGGTCGGCCATGAGCGGTGCCGGGGCGGGTGCCGCCGCCGTCACAGCCGGCTCCGACGGTTCCACCGCTGCCACCGCTTCGGCCGCTCCGGGCGCTTCCGTCTCCACCGGCGCGGCCACAGCCCCGGCCACAGCGGATCCTGCTTGAAGACGCTCGGTGGTCAGCAGGATGAGCCCACCCGCCGCCACCACTCCACAGCCCAGGGCGAGCACGGTGCCCGTCGTGCCGTACCGGAACGTCTCGCCGAACATCGTGATGCCGACCGCGGCGGCCACCACCGGGTTGACCACGGTCAGCGTGGCCAGCGGCGCCGCGAGACCCGCGCCCCGGTAGGAGGCCTGCGACAGCAGCATGCCCGCCGTGGCCAGCACGCCGATCACCGCCAGCGAGGGCAGGTCGGCCGTCGAGACACCGTCGGTCCAGTCGACCGCGACGGTCTTGGTGAAGACGGACGACATGCCGAAGGCTATGCCGGACCCGGTCGCCAGCAGCATGCTGCGCACCGCCGGATGCCGGTGCGCGGCCCGCCCGGCCGCCATCAGGGCCACCACCGCGCCGGCGGTCACCACGGCCAGGCTCATCCGCTGCGCCGTGCTCAGCGACTGCGCGTCGGAGGCGCCGACCAGGGAGAGCAGACCCGCCAGACCCACCGTCGCCATGATCGCGCCCCGCCAGGCCGTCGCCCCGGCCCTGCGGCCGACGAACAGCGCGGCCATCGGCAGCGCGAACACGATGGTCAGGGCGCCCAGCGGCTGCACCAGGCTCAGCGGACCGTAGGCCAGCGCCACCACGTGCAGCAGCCCGCCGAGGCCGTTCAGCAGGACCGCCGCCCACCAGCCGGGGCGGCGCAGCGGCGCGTACTCCCCGTCCGGCGAGGACACCGCGACCTGCTCCTGCACGATCGCGCCGGAGGCGTACGCCACGGCGGAGACCAGCGACAGGACCACGGACAACGCGAGGGCGCTCATGAGCTGCTCCTCTGCGTGAGGCCGGGGCCCGGGACCCGGCGCGGCGAACGGTCGGCTTTCATGACCAACACGATGCCCTGTCGATCTGTTCCCGTCGTCGTCCCTGAGCACTCAATGCCTCCTACTGCCGATGGAGTACGACAGGACGACCGTCCTCCCCCAGGCGGGTGACGTCTGAGGGATCCCCCTGATCCCGGCCACGGCCGCGCTTGGTACTACTGCACGTCGTGGACCTCGACCCCCGACTCGCCGCGCTGCGCCCGCTCGGCGGCTTCTTCCTCCTGCGCGTGGCCGCACAGCCGCCGCGCCCCCTGCCGACCCTCGCGCATGTCTACGAGAACCAGTCGTCGGATGTTTACGGAGATCCGCTGACTTTCCGTGTCCGGAAGGTGAGCCGGACGCTCCGGGCCCCCGAGGAGCGGATCGGGGCCTCCGTCGCCCAGCAGGGGCTCGCGGCCCGGCTGTGGTCGGCGGCCCTCGGCTGTGCCGTCCTGTACGGCGCGATCCCCGACCTGGATCCGCGGCTGCTGCACTGGGACCCGGACGGCGGCGCCCCCGACGACCTCTGGCTGACCGAGGTCAGGGCACTGCCCGGGGACGCCGACGCCGCGACGCTCGCCGCCGCCGTCCTGGACGGGCATCTCGTGCCGCTGTCGGCGGCCCTGCGTGCCCACCACCGCGTCGCGCCCGGTCTGCTGCGGGGCAACGCGGCCTCCGCGCTGGCCGGGGCCGCCCGGCAGCTGGAGCAGTGGGCGTGGGCGCACGGACGCCCCGCGACCGCCGCACGCGCGCGTGACCTCACCGCCGACCTGCTCGCCCATCCCCTCCTCGCGGACACCGGCAGCCGCACCGACACCCCGGCCGGTACCGCCTTCCGCCGCCGCAGCTGCTGTCTCTACTACCGGGTGCCCGGCGGCGGGGTCTGCGGTGACTGTTGCTTCACACGACCCCCGCGCTCTTCCCCGCGCGCCCCGTCTGGGTGACCATGAAGGGAACCAGCCGCTGAGAATGGGGGGTTCCGGGTGCGAGTGGGACTGCTGACCCGGGAGTACCCCCCGGACGTGTACGGCGGTGCGGGCGTCCATGTCGAGTTCCTCGCCCGGGAGTTGCACCGCCTCGTCGACCTCGACGTGCACTGCTGGGGCGAGAGCTCGCAAAGGGAGCGCGCGGCGGGCGTCCGGCGCCACCGCCCCTGGGCCGCCCTGGACGACGCCAACGACGCGCTGCGCACCTTCTCGGTGGACCTCGCCATGGCCGCCGCCCTCGAAGGCCGCGAACTCGTCCACTCCCACACCTGGTACGCCAACCTCGCCGGCCGTCTCGCCCAGCAGCTGTACGGCGTGCCGCACGTGGTGACCGCGCACTCCCTGGAACCCCTGCGCCCCTGGAAGGCCGAGCAACTCGGCGGCGGCTACGCGCTGTCGAGCTGGGCCGAGCGGACCGCGCTGGAGGCCGCCGACGCGGTGATCGCCGTATCGGCGGCGATGCGCGAGGACATCCTCACCTGCTACCCCGCGCTCGCCCCGGAACGGGTGCACGTGGTGCACAACGGCATCGACACCGGTCTCTACCGCCCGGACCACGGCACCGACGCCCTGGCCAGGATCGGACTGGACCCGGACCGCCCCTACGTGCTGTTCGTCGGCCGCATCACCCGCCAGAAGGGCGTGCCCCATCTCCTGCGCGCCGTGCGGGACATCGACCCGGCCGCCCAGGTGGTGCTCTGCGCGGGCGCCCCCGACACGCCGGAGATCGACCGGGAGTTCCGCGACCTGTTCGCCGCGTTGAGCCGCGCCCGCGACGGCGTGCACTGGATCCCGCGCATGCTGCCGCGCCCCGAGGTGATCCAACTCCTCACCCATGCGGCCGTGTTCGTCTGCCCTTCGGTGTACGAGCCGCTGGGCATCGTCAACCTGGAGGCGATGGCCTGCGGCACCCCCGTGGTCGCCTCCCGGGTCGGCGGGATACCGGAGGTCGTCGAGGACGGGGTGACCGGTGTCCTCGTACCGCTCGACGAGGAGGCCGCCGTGTTCGAGGCGGGGCTCGCCCGGGCGCTGGACGCGGTCCTCGGCGATCCGGAGGCCGGACGCCGGATGGGTGAAGCCGGGCGGGTGCGCGCGGTGGACGAGTTCGGCTGGGACGCCGTGGCCCGGCGGACGGTCCGGCTGTACCAGGAGATCGTCAAACAGGCGTAGCGGGCCCCGCGGCGGGGCATCCATGGGTTCCAACCAGGGTGAGGAGAGCGGCCAATGCGTCGTGGTGGACCTTCTGTGCTCGGCATCGTGCTGGCGGGCGGCGAGGGCAAGCGCCTGATGCCCCTGACCGCGGACCGCGCCAAACCGGCCGTCACCTTCGGCGGCACCTACCGGCTCGTCGACTTCGTGCTGTCCAACCTCGTCAACGCCGACATCCTGCGGATCTGTGTGCTCACGCAGTACAAGTCGCACTCGCTGGACCGGCACATCACCACCACCTGGCGGATGTCCAGCCTGCTCGGCAACTACGTCACCCCGGTGCCCGCCCAGCAGCGGCTCGGCAAGCGCTGGTACCTGGGCAGCGCCGACGCGATCCTGCAGTCGCTGAACCTGGTCTACGACGAGCGGCCCGAGTACGTCGCCGTCTTCGGCGCCGACCACGTGTACCGCATGGACCCGCGCCAGATGCTCGCCCAGCACATCGACAGCGGCGCCGGGGTCACGGTGGCCGGGATCCGGGTGCCGCGCAGCGAGTCGTCCTCCTTCGGGGTGATCACCCCCGGCTCGGACGGCCAGACGATCGAGAACTTCCTGGAGAAGCCCGCCGACCCGCCCGGCCTGCGCGACGACCCCGACGCCGTGTTCGCCTCGATGGGCAACTACCTCTTCACCACCAAGGCCCTCATCGAGGCCCTCCAGCGGGACGCCGAGGAGGAGGACTCCGTGCACGACATGGGCGGCTCGATCCTGCCGCAGCTCACCCGTCGGGGCGAGGCCCACCTGTACGACTTCAGCGCCAACCACGTCCCCGGCGAGACCAGCCGCGACCAGGGCTACTGGCGGGACGTCGGCACGCTCGACGCGTACTACGACGCCCACATGGACCTGATCGCCGAGCGCCCCGCGTTCAACCTGTACAACCGCAGCTGGCCCATCTACACCCATTCCAACCAGCTCTCCCCGGCCCGTTTCAACGCGGGCGGCATGGCCAGCGAGTCGATCATCAGTGCGGGCTGCCTGATCCGCGGCCAGGTCAGCCGTTCCGTGCTCTCGCCCGGTGTCCGGGTCGACCCGGGAGCGGTCGTGCAGGGCTCGATCCTGCACGACAACGTCCACATCGGCCGGGGCGCGGTGGTGCGCGGCGCGGTCCTCGACAAGAACGTGGAGGTGCCGCCGGGCGCGACCATCGGGGTCAATCCCGAGCGTGACGGAGAGCTGTACACCGTGTCCGAGAACGGGGTCATCGCCCTCGGCAAGGGGCAGCAGGTGTCATGAACTTAATCGTCTGTTAACTGAGCGTAGCCTGAACATGCTTGACCGTAATCGCCTCCAGGGGGTTGACTGCTGCCTCACCCGTCGTCGACGCGAGGCAAGCCCTTGACTGCTGATGATCTCCTGGCACCTCTCGATCTCGCGTTCTGGAACATCGAGTCCCCCGAGCACCCGATGCACCTCGGGGCCCTCGGTGTCTTCGCCGCGCAGTCGTCCACCGCAGGCGCCCACGCGGCCGATCTGCTCGCCGCGCGCGCGGCGGCCGTGCCCGGGCTGCGCATGCGCATCCGGGACGTGTGGCGGCCCTTCGACCCCGTCCTCCCCCTCGACCTGCGCCGTCCGCTCGCCATAGGCGGTGCGGTGCGCGAGAGCGACCCCGACTTCGACCCCCACCGGCACGTCCTGCTGCACGCGCCCACGGCCGACTTCCAGACCGCGGCCGGCCGGCTCATGGAGCGTCCCCTGGAGCGGGACCGCCCGCCCTGGGAGGCGCACGTCCTGCCCGCCGAGGACGGTGCGTCCTTCGCCGTGCTGTTCAAGTTCCACCACGCCCTCGCCGACGGACTGCGCGCCCTGACGCTCGCCGCCGCCGTCCTGGACCCGATGGACCTGCCCGCGCCCCGGCCGCGCCCCGCCGAGCCCGCCCGGGGGCTGATCCCCGGTGTGCGCAGACTCCCCGGGCTGCTGCGCGGCGCCGTCTCCGACGTGGGGCGCGCCCTCGACATCGGCGCCTCCGTCGCCGTGTCGCGGCTGGGCGTACGGTCCACCCCCGCGCTCGCCGCCGCGCCCACCGGCACCCGCCGCACCGCCGGGGTGGTCCTCGACCTGGACGACGTGCACCGTGTCCGCAAGGTCGTCGGCGGCACCGTCAACGACGTCCTGATCGCCGTGGTGGCCGGCGCCCTGCGCAGCTGGCTGGACGAGCGCGGCGACGGCAGCGAGGGCGTACGCCCCCGGGCGCTGATCCCCGTCTCCAAGCGCCGCCCGCGCACCGCGCACCCACAGGGCAACCGGCTCTCCGGGTACCTGATGCGGCTTCCGGTCGACGACCCCGACCCGCTCGGCCGGCTCGCCCAGGTGCGCACCGCCATGGACGCCAACAAGGACGCCGGGCCCGGCCGGGGCGCGGGCGCCGTCGCCCTGCTCGCCGACCACGTCCCGGCGCTCGGCCACCGGCTGGGCGGACCGCTGGTCAGCCAGGCCGCCCGGCTCTGGTTCGACATCCTGGTCACCAGCGTCCCGCTGCCCAGCCTCGGGCTGCGGCTCGGCGGGAACCCGGTCACCGAGGTGTTCCCGTACGCCCCGCTGGCCCGCGGTCAGTCCCTGGCCGTCGCCGTCTCGACGTACCGCGGCCGGGTCCACTACGGGCTGGTCGCCGACGGCGAGGCCGTCCCCGATCTCGACCGGTTCGCGCAGGCGCTGATCACCGAGGTGGAGACGCTCATCACGGCCTGCGGTTCCTGACCGCCGGCGGTTTGGAGGAGAGGCCCGGCGCTCCGTAGACTTCCCCGTTCGAAAGCGGGCGCGGTCGGAGCGCCGCACTTCTCAGCAGGGAACAGCAGCGCGATGACGGTGACAGAGGACGGCTCGGCCGCCACCGAGGAGATGGTCTACGGCCCCGGCATCGACCCCGAGCGGCTGGCCGTCTGCCTCGGCGTGCTCGAGGAACTCGACAAGCTGGAGGTCGACCACCCGGACGCGATCGCGGTGCGCCGGGCCACCGCCGGCCTCTACCGCACGGTGAAGCAGCGCCGCCGCCAGGAGCGCCGGGCCGCCAAGACCGCCCACGACAAGGCGGTCACCGAGTCCACCGCGACCGGCTCCGCGCAGCGCATCGACGACGAGACCGAGGGCATCCTGCCGTCCTCGGTCACCGAGGCGGGCCGGATCGCCGGGATACTCCAGCGCCCGCGCTCCTGCTACACCTGCAAGACGCGGTACGTCGAGGTCGACTACTTCTACCACCAGCTCTGTCCCGGACTGCGCCCGGCTGAACCGCGCCAAGCGCGACGCCCGCGCCGACCTCACCGGCAAGCGGGCCCTGCTCACCGGCGGCCGCGCCAAGATCGGCATGTACATCGCGCTCCGGCTGCTGCGCGACGGCGCGCACACCACGATCACCACGCGCTTCCCCAAGGACGCCATCCGCCGTTTCAAGGCCATGGACGACTCAGCCGAGTGGATCGACCGGCTGGAGGTCGTCGGCATCGACCTGCGCGACCCGGCGCAGGCCGTGGCCCTCGCCGAGCAGGTGTCCGCGGCGGGTCCGCTGGACGTCCTGATCAACAACGCCACACAGACGGTACGGCGCCTGCCGACCGCCTACGCCGCGCTGGTCGACGGGGAGAGCGCCCCGCTGCCCGCCGGTGAACTGCCCGCCCACCACGTCATCGGCGCCTTCAACTCCGGCGCGGTCGACGGGCTGGCCGCGCTGCCCGTCGGCACCAGCGGCATGGACGCGCAGAAGGTCGCCGACCTCGCCCTGGTCGCGGGCAACGCCAGCGTCGCCCGGCACCTCGACGGCACCGCCATCGACGCGGGCGGGCTCGTCCCCGACGTCGTCGAGACCAACACCTGGGTGCAGACCATCGAGCAGATCTCCCCGGTGGAGCTGCTGGAGACCCAGCTGTGCAACTACACCGCGCCGTTCATCCTGATCAGCGCGTTGCGGCCGGCGATGGCCGCGGCGGCCCGGCGGGCGGCCAGCGGGCGCTCGTACGTCGTGAACGTCTCCGCCATGGAGGGCGTCTTCGGCCGGGGCTACAAGGGCGCGGGGCACCCGAACACCAACGCCGCCAAGGCCGCGATGAACATGGTCACCCGGACCAGCGCGCAGGAGATGTTCCAGACCGACGGGATCCTGATGACCTCCGTCGACACCGGGTGGATCACCGACGAGCGGCCGCACTTCGACAAGCTGCGGCTCGCGGAGGAGGGCTTCCACGCGCCGCTGGACCTGGTCGACGGGGCGGCCCGGGTGTACGACCCGGTGGTGCGGGGCGAGGCCGGCGAGGATGTCTACGGGGTCTTCCTGAAGGATTACGCGCCGGGCAAGTGGTAGGTGCGCCGGGGTGCGGGTGTGCCGGGGCCGCTCGCACGGCTCCCCGCGCCCCTCAGGGTGCGTCGCGTGCCGCCCTCACCCGGGTGCCGCCGTCCACCAGCAGGTCCGCGCCCGTGATCCATCCGGCCTCGTCCGAGCACAGCCACAGGACCGCCCCGGCCACGTCCTCCGGCTCGCCGATCCGGCCGAGGGGGAGGCCCGCCGCGACGGCGCCCTCCCTCGGCTCCCACACGAACCGTGCCATCTCGGTCCGCACGAGGCCGGGGGAGACCGAGTTGACCCGGACCGCCGGGCCGAGCTCGCCCGCGAGCTGCTGGGTGAGGTGGAGGAGGGCCGCCTTGCTGGTGCCGTAGGCGCCGACGCCGGGGCCCACGTGGCCCGCGCCCTCCGTGCAGATGTTGATCACGGTTCCGCCGTGCTCGCGCATCCAGCCGTGCCAGGCGCACTGCGCGAGGCGCAGCGGGGCCTCGACGTTGACGGTGAAGGCCTCGCGCCACAGGGCCGGGTCGGCGTCCATGAGGGGGCCGTACGGCTGGTTCGTCGCCGCGTTGTTGACCAGCACGTCCAGGCGGCCGAAGGCCCGCAGGCACAGGTCGGTGAGCGCCTCGGGGTGCCCGGGGTCCGCGACGCTCCCGGGCAGGCCCACCCCGCCCAGCTCACGGGCGGTCTGCCGCACCTCGTCGGGGTCGCGGGCGCTCACGCACACCCGCGCGCCCGCCTCCGCCAGTCCCCGTGCCACCGCCCGGCCGATGCCCCGGGTGGCGCCCGTGACGACGGCGGCCCTGCCGTGCAAGCCGTACGACGAGGTCATCCGGGTACGGTCTCACGGCCTGCGCTCAATCGACAGCCCCGAGACGGGAGTTGCGGGCGGCGATCAGCTCCAGGACCGTGCGCCAGTCCTCCAGGACCCCCGCGTCGACGTCGGGGGAGCGGCCGTCCTCGTCGGCCTGGTGGAGACGGGCCAGGTCGTCGTCGCCGCCGCGCCAGGGGTGCAGCCGGAGCAGACGGGCGACGCGGGGGCCGAGCAGCGGGCGTACCGCCTCCGCCGTGCGCTCGGCGCGGCCGGTGGGGTCGGCGGGGCGCAGGAGGTGGCCGATGGGGTGGACCAGGCCGGTCAGCTGGAGCTCCTTGTCCGCGGGGCGACTTCGGCGCAGCAGCGCCGCCGTCTGCAGCGCGTGGTCGTGCAGGTCGACCCCGTGGGCCGGGCCGCCCGGGGACTCGGGCACGCCCCGGCACGCGTACAGCAGGTCCATCAGCTCCTCGACGCTGCGCAGCTCCATGCGTCAGTCCTCCCGCGAGACAGCCGTTCGGTACCTCAGCAGATCATGACGTGCTTGCGACGGGGCGAACGGCACCTGAACGACGCGGCCGGACGTCGCCCGAACGGGCCTCTATCCGCCGTACGAGTGAACTCGACCGGCGCGAAACCACCGAAAAGTGTTCAATTCACCTCAGTGGAGACGTAGGTGACACGCCATGGTTACCTCAAATTTTCGGCGCTATCGAGCAGCACCCCGCTCATTTGGTTAGTCTGTATCGACGGACAGCAGGACGGAGTGCCACCCCCACCCACCGTCCGTCCGGGACAAGCCGGTTCACCACGGCCAGCTCTCCTGGGAGTCATCGGCACCACCGCGTCGCCACCGACTCCAGCCCGACCCGAGGGAGCGTGAAGCGCCGGACCGCAGACTGGCCGGCACGCCCCGAGGGTGACCCGACACATAAGGAGTGCGCGGTGACACCGGAGAAGACGAATCGCGAGCAACGCCCCAAGGAACGCACGGAGCGCGCCGGCCGCAGGCCCGGCGAGATCGGCAGCCTCGACGTGTGGGCGCGCTCCGCCCCGATCCGCCTGGCCGGCTACGAGGACGACCTCGCCGAGGACCACATCCTGCCCAGCGTCGACTGAGCCGCCCGGCGCCCCGACGGCGCGCGCTCAGTCGAGCGGCGCCGTCCGCGTCCAGGGACGCAGCCCCTCCAACTGCTCCGCGACCCGGAGCAGTTCCGCCTCGGACCCCGGCCGCCCCACCAGCTGGACGGCGGCCGGCACCCCCGAGGGCAGCGCGCCGAACGGCACCGCCATCGCGGGCCACCCGGTCAGGTTCCACGGCGGTGTGAGCGGCGAGTAGTTCGTGTTCACCAGCACATTGCGCAGCCAGCCCCGCTCGTGCCACTCCTGGGCCCTCGGTGAACGCCGCGCCAGCGCCGGCGTGAGCAGGATGTCGTACTCCTCGAAGAACGGCTCCAGGCGCCGTCGCAGCTCCTCCCGCGCCGAGCCGCCCCGCACCCCGTTCAGGAAGCGCCGGCCGAGGGCCGCGTGCACCCGGGTGCGCCGGGTCAGCAGCCGGGGGTCCAGCGGGGCCGCGTCCACGGCCGTGCCCGCCGTCCAGTGGGCCAGCGACGTCACGCCCAGCGACAGCGGAAAGCTCGGGTCGGCCCGCCGTACCTGATGGCCCGCCTTCATCAGCACCCCGGCGGCGTCCCGCGCCGCGTCCGCGTACGGGGCGCTCACCGTGACCCCCGCCAGCGGGCTGCGCACCGACACCGCGATCCGCAGCGCGCCGGGCTCGCCCTCCGGCCGTACGGCCCCCGTGTCGTCCGCCAGGACCGACAGCATCAGCCGGGCGTCCTCCACCGTCGTGGCGAGCGGACCGTTCTCCGACATCCCGAACCAGTCGCCGTCGCCTATGCCCGCCGGCACCACCCCGTGCCCCGGCTTGATGGTCACCAGACCGCAGTTCGCGGCGGGGATGCGCAGGGAGCCCATGCCGTCGTTGCCGAGCGCGATCGGCACCATCCCCGCGGCCACCGCCGCCGCGCTGCCGCCGGAGGAGCCGCCCGCCGTGCGCGAGGTGTCCCAGGGGTTGCGGGCCGTGCCGTGCACGCCCTCGGTGGTGCCGAAGACACACAGCTCCGGCACGTTCGTCAGCCCCACGACCACCGCACCGGCCTCCCGCAGCCGGGCCACCGTCACATGGTCGGCGCCGGCCGGCGTGTCCCGGGTCGCCGCCGAGCCGACCCGGGTCGACTCGCCCCGCACCGCCAGATTGTCCTTGACCGCCACCGGCACCCCGGCCAGTGGCAGTTCGGCCAGATCGGAGCGGGCCGCCACCTCGTCCGCCTCGGCGAGCGCGGCCTCGGACCGCACCACCCGGAACGCCCCGACGCGGTCGTCCAGGCGGGCGATCCGGGCGAGGTGCTCTGCCACCACCTCCCGCGGGGTGACCCGCTTCTCCCGCACGGCGGCGGCGATCTCGACGGCGGTCCGGCCGACCCAGGTGGTCACGGCGACTCCTTGGTGCTACTGGTGAGTACGTAAGGAGAAACCATGCCCGGCCGAGCGGCCCGCGTCGAGAGGCCGCCGGGGAATCCGGTCAGGAACCCACCTGCGCCCGGAGCCACTCCTCCACCTCGCCGACATGCGCGGCCGCCGCCGCGCGGGCCGCCTCGGGGTCGTGCGCGGCGAGGGCGCGGTGGATCGCGGCGTGCTCGCGCCGGGTGCGGTCGAAAGCGCCCTCCTCGCGGTAGCCGCGCCACACCCGGGCCCGGAAGGTGTGCGAGGACAGGCCCTCCAGGATCGCCGCCATCGTCTCGTTCCCCGCGGCCTCGGCGATCGCCCGGTGGAAGGCGAGATCGTGGGCGAGGATCTCCTCCGGGTCCTCGGTGGCGTTCATCGCCGTCAGGTGACCCTCCACCACGGCCAGTTGACCGGGCGTGATCCGGGCGGCGGCCAGCGCGGTCGCCGTCGACTCCAGGACCCGCCGCACCTCCAGCAGCTCCACCAGACGCGGCCCGCGCGAGAGATCGGCGACCACCCCGAACGTCTCGAGCAGATCACCGGCCTGGAGCTGGGTGACGTAGATCCCGGAACCGTGCCGCGCCTCCAGTACGCCGAGGACCGTCAGCGCCCGGATCGCCTCCCGCATCGAACTGCGGGAGATGCCCAGCTGGGCCGCGAGATCGCGCTCGGTCGGCAGCCGCTGGCCGGGCTCCAGCAGTCCCTCGCCGATCATCGCCTTGATCCGCTCGATGGCGCGCTGCGTCACCGTGCCCCTGGGGGCGGCGCTCCCTCCCTGCCGCGGCTCGTCCACGTGCCCACTCCTCCTCGCCGGTGCCGCGCAGTCTAGTCAGGGATGTGGTCGGACCACTTGGGGCCAACACTGCCCATGGAACCCGGTCGGGGCCTGTTGCGGCGGGAAGTGGTCTGATAAATATGCGGCTGGCGTACCGAGCACGAACGCCACCCGGTCCGGGCGGCACCTGGCGGTCCGCCCGGCCTCGCCGCACGGAAGGAGAACGAGGCGTGAGCGACTTCGCGGGACTGAGGGCCCTGGTGACCGGCGGCGCGTCCGGCATCGGCCGGGCCACCGCCGCACTGCTGGCCGAGCGCGGCGCCCGGGTCGCCGTCCTCGACCGGGACCCCGCCGGCGTCGACGGGCCGATCCTCGGCTACCGCGCCGACCTCGCCGACGACACCGCCGTCCGGGAGGCGGTCGCGGCGGCCGTCGCCGACCTCGGCGGCCTGGACGTCCTGGTCAACAACGCGGGCATCGGCGCCCAGGGCACCGTCGAGGACAACGACGACGCCGAATGGCACCGCGTCCTCGACGTCAACGTGATCGGCATGGTCCGGGTGACCCGCGCCGCCCTGCCCCACCTGCGGCGGTCGCCGCACGCCGCGATCGTCAACACCTGCTCCATCGCCGCCACCGCCGGCCTGCCCCGACGGGCGCTCTACAGCGCGGCCAAGGGGGCCGTCCTCTCGCTCACCCTCGCCATGGCCGCCGACCACGTCCGCGAGGGCATCCGGGTCAACTGCGTCAACCCCGGCACCGCCGACACCCCGTGGGTCGGCCGGCTGCTGGACACGGCCGACGACCCGGCCGCCGAACGCGCCGCCCTGGAAGCCCGCCAGCCCACCGGCCGCCTCGTCAGCCCCGCCGAGGTCGCCGGGGCCATCGCCTACCTCGCGAGCCCCCTGTCCGGCGCCACCACCGGCACCGCGCTCGCCGTGGACGGCGGGCTGCAGGGCCTGCGCCTGCGTCCGGAGGCGGCCCGGTGACCGCCCTCGGCCGCAGCCCCGTCCAGGTCACCGGCCTGGCTCTCGGCACCGCACCCCTCGCCAACCTCTACACCGAGGTGTCCGAGGAACAGGCCCACGACACCGTCGCCGCCGCCTGGCGCCACGGCGTGCGCTACTTCGACACCGCACCGCACTACGGACTCGGCCTCGCCGAACGCCGCCTCGGCGCCGCCCTGCGCGAGCACCCGCGCTCGGCGTACACGGTCTCCACCAAGGTGGGCCGCCTCCTGGAGCCCTCCGCGGCCGGGGGCGACGACCTCGCCGACGGCTTCGCCGTGCCCGCCACCCACCGCCGCGTCTGGGACTTCAGCGCCGACGGCGTACGGCGCTCCCTGGACGCCTCCCTCGAACGCCTCGGCCTCGACCGCGTCGACGTCGTCTATCTGCACGACCCCGACGACCACGCCGAACAGGCCTTCCGCGAGGGCTACCCCGCCCTGGAGAGGCTGCGCTCCGAGGGCGTGGTCGGGGCCATCGGCGCGGGCATGAACCAGACCGGGATGCTCACCCGCTTCGTCCGCGAGACCGACGTCGACGTGGTGCTCTGCGCAGGCCGCCACACCCTGCTCGACCAGCGCGCCGCCGCCGCGCTGCTGCCCGCGGCCCTGGAGCGGGGCGTGTCCGTCGTCATCGGCGGCGCCTTCAACTCCGGGCTGCTCGCCGATCCCCGCCCCTCGGCCACCTACGACTACGCACCCGCCCCGCCCGAGGTGCTCGACAGGGCGCTGCGGATGAACGCGGTGGCCGGCCGGCACGGCATCACGCTGCGCGCCGCCGCCCTGGCCTTCTGCGCCGCCCATCCCGCGGTCGCGAGCGTCCTGGTCGGCGCCCGCTCGGCGGCGGAGGCCGAGGACTGCGCCGAGCAGTTCGCCGCCCCCGTCCCCGAGGCCTTCTGGCAGGAGCTGCGGGACACCGGACTGCTCCACGCCGACGAGCCGTCATGAGGGCCGCCGCCCCGCACACCGACCACGTCGGCCGGGGCACCGACGCGGGCCCGTCCGCCGTGCGGCAGCTGCCGTGACCGTGGACGCCCACCACCACGTCCGGGACCTGTCCGTACGGGACCAGGACCGGATCGCGGCGGGCAGCCCGCTCCGCCGCGACCTCACCCTCGCCGACCTGGAACCCGCCGCCCGCGCGGCCGGGGTGGAGCGCACGGTCCTCGTCCGGACCGTCACCGTCACCGTCACCGTCGCCGAGGAGACCCCCGAGTTCCTCGCGCTCGTCGCCACCCACCGCTGATCACGGGCGTCGTCGGCCGGACCGACCTCACCCGGCCGGACACCGCCGCCGCACGCGCCCGGCTGCGCGACCTGCCCGGCGGCCGGTCCGCAGGCGATCCGCCACCAGGTCCAGGGCGAACCCGACCCCGATCCGGCTGCTGCGCCCGGACGTCCGGCGGGGGCCGGCCGCCGTGGCGGCGGGCCTGGTCCACGACCTGGTCGTCCTCCCGCACCGGCTCCCCGCCCGCACCGCGGCCGCCGCCGCCCTGCCGCAGCTCACCTGGTGGGCCCCGCCGACGCGAACCGCTCTTCGAGCGCACCGCGGACCCGCGTCTACGGCCTCTGAGCCGCCGTCGTCAGCCGGGTCGGTGGCAGGTACTCCCGCACGTAGGTGCGGTCCCAGCACGCGCCCGTCTCGCGCAGTTCCCGCCAGGTGGTGTACCGGTAGCGGAAGAGACGGGCGCGGACGTACCGCGGCGGCTCGCCGGGCGGGAACGGCGAGCGGCGCAGCAGCCTCAGCGTGTCGCGGTCCTCCGCCAGCAGCCGTTCCACCAGCGCGCCGAACCAGGGTCCGGCGTAGGCGGGGGAGAGCGCCGCGAACCACATCAGCCAGTCCAGGCGCAGATGGCCGGGCGCGAACTGGCGCGGCCAGTGCCGGGGATCGCCCGGCTTGCCCCGGAACTCGTACTCCCGCCAGTCGGAGTCCTCCCGCGGTACCTCGTCCCGGGTGCCCTCGACCACCACCTCGTAGCGGATCCGGCTCACGCTGCCGAACGCGCCGTAGGTGTTCACCAGGTGCAGCGGATCGAAGGAGCGGTTCATCACCTGGCGGCGGGAGAGCATGTTGACCACCGGGTGGTAGCTCAGGAGGACGACCAGCGCCGCCGCGAGGAGCACCACGACCTCGTACCAGACCGGCGGGCCGGCGAGCCGCCGGTGGTCCGTGGGCAGGGCCAGCGCGGGCACCGCCAGCACCACCGTGATCCAGTTCAGCCAGGCGAAGTTCCCCGACAGGATCAGCCACAGCTGGGTCAGGATCATCAGCGCCGCGGCCGCGGTGGCCACCGGCTGCGGCGCGAACAGCAGGAAGGGCACCACGAGTTGGGTGACGTGGTTGGCGGCCGCCTCCACCCGGTGCAGGGGCCTCGGCAGATGGTGGAAGAACCAGCTCAGCGGGCCGGGCATCGGCTGGGTCTCGTGGTGGTGGTAGAGGCAGGTGAGCTTCCGCCAGCAGGCGTCGCCCCGCATTTTGATCAGCCCCGCCCCGAACTCCACCCGGAACAGCAGCCAGCGCACCAGGAAGAGCACCACGACCGGCGGGTCCACCCGGTCGTTGCCCAGGAACACCGCGAGGAACCCCGTCTCCAGCAGCAGCGACTCCCAGCCGAAGGAGTACCAGGTCTGGCCGACGTTCACGATCGACAGGTACAGCGCCCACGGCACCAGCCACAGCAGCATCCCCGCCCACAGCGGCACCAGGGCGTCCAGCCCCGCCAGCAGCGCCGCAGCCACCGCGCACCCCGTCCAGGCGCAGCCCGCGAACAGCCGGTCGGAGTACCGCCACTGGAACACACTGGGTGCCGCCCGGAACGGCACCCGCTCGACGTAACGGGGAACCGGCAGCATCCCGCGCTCACCCAGCAGCGCACGGAACTGCAGGGCCGCCGTCAGGAACGCCACCAGGTACACACCGGCCAGCGCCCGCTGGAACACCAGCCGGCTCAGCCAGTAGTCGGGTGCGGTGAACCAGTCCACGGCCCTGCGCTCCTTCGTCTCGTCGCGACCGTCGTGACGGTGCGTCCCCATGCTCTCCGTTTGCGTGACCCGCGCGGGTGAAGCAGACAATAGTGGGCGAAATGTCCGCACTCCGTGGGAGGTCCGCCGTGCGAGTACCCGTGGCGACCGCCGCCGTCTGTGCGCTCTCGGCCGTGCTCCTCGTCACCGGCCGCGTCGGTGCGGGGGAGGCGGAGGGGAACGGCACACCGCCGGACGCGGGCGCCGTCCGGCCCGCCGCGGAGGAGCGGGGCCTCCCCGACGCCGAGGGCGTCGGGCCCGAGACCGTCCCCGAGACCCCCGACCTGCCCGACGGCGGCGGGCTGGTCCCGGACGGGCCCGACGAGTCCGGCACCACCGAGCTGGTCGACGGCGTCGCCCTGGACTGACCCGGCCGCCCGGCCCGACGCAGAAGTCGAAGAATCGGACGAATCCTGGCAAGGTGGCCCCATGGTTCATCGGGGAGCGAGCGCCCTGTCACTCCCGGGCGACTGGCCCGCCCACCCGGATCCGATCCTGGCGCTCAACGGCATGGGCAGCTTCGACTGGGACCTGGACTCGGGGCTGTTCCACATGGACGCCCGGGCCCACGAGATCTTCGACCTGCGGCCCGACGAGTACGACGGCGACCCCGCCACCCTCGCGGTCCGGGTACCGCCGAACGAGGCCATCCGGCTGGACGAGCTGGTCTCCCAGGCCATCAAGGACGGCAGCGAGAACTACGGCGCCTACTTCCGCCTGCGGCTGCGCGACGGCAGCCTGCGCTGGACCCACACCCAGGGCTACATCCGCCGCGACGGCACCGGCCGGCCCCGCCGCATCGTCGGCATCGTCCGCGACGCCACCGACGAACTGAGCGACCTCGCCGCCCGCGACGAGGCGGCCGCCCTCGACGACGCCCGCCGCGAGCAGACCAACGTCGTCCAGCTCACCACCGCGGCCCTCGCCCACGCCCGGACCGTGCAGGACGTCATCGACGTCCTCAAGGACACCCAGGGCCTCACCCACCTCGGCGCCACCAGCCTCGTCATGGGCCTGGTCGAGGCCGGGCGGATCCGGCTGGTCGCCGAGGGCCCCGAGGGCAGCTTCGTCCCCGGCACCCTGGTCACCCGGATCGACGAGCCGTACCCGATGAGCGAGGTCGTGCGCACCCTCACCCCCCGCTTCATCGAGTCGGCGGACGAGTTCGCGGCCGGCTACCCCGTGCTGTGGCCGCACATCACCGACCTCAGGATCACCTCGGCCGCCTATCTCCCGCTGATCGTCCAGGCCCGCCCGATCGGCGCCATGGGCCTGCTCTACAGCAACCGCGAGGGCTTCACCCAGGAGGAGCGCAACATCCTCGTGGCCCTCGGCAGCAGCATCGCCCAGAGCCTCCAGCGCGCGATGTTCTACGAGCAGGAGAAGGACATCGCCCAGGGCCTCCAGCAGGCCATGCTGCCGCGCACCATCCCCAGCGTGCACGGCGCCGACGTCGCCGTCCGCTACCGCGCCGCCACCATCGGCGGCACCCTCGGCCGCGACATCGGCGGCGACTGGTACGACCTGATCCCGCTGCCCGGAGGCCGGGTCGGCGCCGTCATCGGCGACGTCCAGGGCCACGACACCCACGCCGCCGCCGTCATGGGCCAGCTCCGCATCGTCCTGAAGGCCTACGCCGCCGAGGGCCACCCCCCGGCCACCGTGATGGCCCGCGCCTCCGTCTTCCTGCACGAACTCGACACCGAACGCTTCGCCACCTGCCTGTACGCCGAGGCCGACCTGTCCACCGGCGTCGTCCAACTGGTGCGGGCCGGCCACATCGACCCCCTGCTGCGCGCCGCCGACGGCACCTGCCGGCGCGTCCACGTCCCCGGCGGCCTGCCGCTCGGGCTGTCCGCCGAGTTCGGCGGCCTGGAGTACCCCGTCGGCACCATCGAGCTCGACCCCGGCCACATCCTGCTGCTCGCCACCGACGGACTGGTCGAACAGCCCGGCGCCGACCTCGACGACGGCATGCGCGGCCTCGCCGCCCTCGTCGCCGCCGGCCCCGACGACGTACGCGGCCTCGCCGACCGGTTGATCGACGTCGCCGAGGAGCGCGACGGGGACGACGACGTGGCCCTGCTCCTGCTGCGCCGGCGCGGCCTCGACACCCCGCAGACCGGCGGACGGCTCCAGCAGCACGTCGCCCCCGGCGACCCCGAGGCCCTCACCGCGGCCCGGCACATGATCCGGGCCGCCGTGCGCGCCTGGGGCGCCGGGGACCGCGCCGACGAGATCGAACTCGTCGCCGACGAACTGATCACCAACGCCCTCATGCACACCGAGGGCGCCGCGATCCTCACCCTGCGGGTCCTCACCGGCGGCGACCGGCGGCTGCGCGTCGAGGTGGAGGACTCCTCCAGCGCCCTGCCGCGCCGCCGCGAGGCCGGCGAGAACGGGGTCTCCGGACGCGGGCTGCTCCTGGTCGACCTGCTCGCCGACGTGTGGGGCGTGGAGGCGCGCGGCGGCGGCAAGTGCGTGTGGTGCGAGTTCGCCGTGCGCGAGCGCGACTGACCTCCCGTGGCACCCTGGACCCATGCCGGAACTTCCCGAGGTCGAAGCGCTGAAGGACTTCCTGACGGAGCACGTCGTCGGCCATGAGATCGTGCGCGCCCTGCCGGCCGCCGTCAGCGTCCTGAAGACGTACGACCCTCCCGTCACCGCCGTCGAGGGGCACGAGGTCACCGCCGTGCACCGGTACGGCAAGTTCCTCGGCCTGGAGACGGACGGCGGCCTGCATCTCGTCACCCATCTCGCCCGGGCCGGCTGGCTGCACTGGAGGGACCGCCTCCCCGACGGCCCGCCCAAGCCCGGAAAGGGCCCCCTCGCCCTGCGGGTCGCCCTGGAGACGGGCGAGGGCTTCGACCTCACCGAGGCCGGCACACAGAAGCGGCTCGCGGTGTACGTCGTCCCCGACCCGCAGCAGGTCCCCGGGGTCGCCCGGCTGGGCCCCGACCCGCTCGCCGCCGACTTCGACGAACCCCGCCTCGCCGGGCTCCTCTCGGGGGAACGCCGGCAGCTCAAGGGCGCACTGCGCGACCAGAGCCTCCTCGCGGGCGTCGGCAACGCGTACAGCGACGAGATCCTGCACGCGGCGCGGATGTCCCCGTTCAAGCTCGCCGCCTCCCTGACCGAGCCGGAGACCCACACCCTGTACGAGGCCCTGCGCACCACCCTCACCGAGGCGGTCGAGCGGTCACGGGGGCTGGCCGCCGGCCGGCTGAAGGCCGAGAAGAAGAGCGGACTGCGGGTGCACGGCCGTACGGGGGAGGCCTGTCCGGTGTGCGGCGACACCATCCGCGAGGTCTCCTTCAGCGACTCCTCGCTCCAGTACTGCCCCACCTGCCAGACGGGCGGCAAGCCGCTCGCGGACCGGCGGATGTCACGGCTGCTGAAGTGACCCCGGGCGGCGCCGCCGCCCGGCTCACCAGATGCTGTTGGTGATCGGGTACGCGATCGCCATGATCACGCCGACGACGAGCGCCGGGACGGCCAGCAGCCGCGCCGTCCACACCACGGAGGTCGTGGTGCTCGCCGTGGACGCGGGGTAGAGGCGGGGGCGGGTCGTCAGGTCGCGCCGGGCGAGCGCGCACAGCAGCACGGCCACCGCCGCCGTGACCAGGGAGACGACGAGCGCGGGCAGCATCCCCGAGTCGCTGATGTGCTGTCCGAGGTCGCCCTTGAGGTCGTGCAGCGCCTGTACGGCCGTCTTCGCCTTGTACACGGCCCGCGCCGCGGTGCCCACCGAGGCCACGGCCAGCACCAGGGCGACCCCGGCGAGCACCGGCGCCCGCTGCGAGGGCTGCACCCGCTCCTGCCCCCCGGTCACCGCCGGGGTCCCCGGGGCCTCCTCGGCCACGGGCGCCCGCCGCGGCACGGGCGTTCGCCGGGTGGCGGACGGGGCGGGCCCGAGCGCGGGCTCCGCCACGGGCGCGGGTTCGCGGACCGGAGGGGGTTCGCGCAGGGGCGGGATGCCGTGGACCGGCGTGGCGGCCGCCTCCCGGCGGCCCGGGGCCCCGCCGGTGTCCGGGCCCCCTCCGTCGTCCCCCGGGGGCCGTGTCGCCGCACCGCGCTCCGGTGGGGCCGGGGGCCCTGCGCCCCCTCCGGATCCGGCAGCCGCCGGGACGCCGACCGCACCGGAACCGTCTGCCCCAGGACGGTGCGCATCGGGACGGTCCCCGTCGACACGGTCCGGACGGACACGGTCCGCGTCGGCCGGGGGCGCGCCCTGCTCGGTGGCCTCGGGTACGACCCGGCCGGTACCGGAGCTCTCCGGTTCCGCGGTGGCCTCGGGCACCTCGGGCACCTCGGGCGCCGCAGGCACCGCGGGGGTCCCGCCCCGTCCGGTGCCGCGCTCCTCCTGCCGGGGCGGCGGCGGTGGCGGCGGCTGCTCCGGTTCGGGTGCGGGCAGCGGGGCCGGCGCCGGTACGATCTCCGCCTCCACCTGGAGGGTCACCTCGCCGGTGACGACGCCCTTCAGCAGCAGCTCCCCGCTGAGCCGGCCCGGCCGGGAGGTGTCGACGGCGACGTCCAGGCCCTCGGGCGACTCCTCCGCCCGCAGCCAGCCGCCCGCCTCGGCGACGGGATGGAAGGTGCAGGCGCGGGCGAGGGGCGGGCCGAGCAGATGGACCGGCCGGTGCGGGGTCGCGGAGCCCTGCGGCACCCGGCCGAAGTCCATCCGCACCGGATCGGGCCGCAGCGCGGCGTCGGCCAGTGCCTTGCGCGCCTCGTCCGAGACCACCCGGATGTCGTTCTGGACGATCTCCTCCAGGGCCTCGCACGCGCCCAGCGCCTTGGCGAGGTCGGTGCTCTCCATCCAGGCGCGCAGCTCGGCGACCGCACCCAGCCGGGTGTAGAAGTTGGCGGCCTCCATGGCCTTGCGCAGGGCGGGCGGCACGGGCTTGGCCACGATGCGCCGCCGTCGGCTGTGGGCGAGGTACATGTCGCCCTGCATGTCGACGGTGCGGCCCGGCGTCTGGTGGGGGCTCTCCCGCCGGACATGGTCGAAGACGTACTCGTACAGCTCGTCCAGGGACACCTCGCCGTCCGCGTCGAGGTCGGCCTCCCCGGTGGTCAGGCCCTCCACGACGGCGTGGGTGAACACCGAGGGCCGCGGTGCGGCGGTGCGGGTGAGCTGGGTGCCCTCGAAGGCGTACTCCATGGAGTTGGAGGCGGTGATCACGGCCCAGCCCCGGCCGCCGCCGAGCTTCTCCCCGGCGAACGACTCCAGGACATGGACGTCCCCCGCGGCCCGGACCGAGGACGAACCCCGGGAGAAGGCGCCGCCGTAGCAGCAGTCCAGGAAGAGCACGGTCCGCTTGGCCCGGGTGCGGAACATGCAGTGCCGGACGAACTGCGCCGAGACCGCCGTCGCCTCCAACAGCCGCGGTTCGGTGTCCCGGGCCGCGAAATAGAGGGATCCGGATTCGCTTTTCAGGCCGTGGCACGAGAAGTGCAGCATCAGGGTGTCCTCGCGCCCGCCCTCGGAAAAGAAACGCTCGATGCCGCGCCGGATGGCGTCCACCCGTTCGTTCCTCAACACTTCCACATCGAAATCGCCGACCTCGGGATCGCCCAGGACTTCCGCGAGGGAAACGGCATCCTGCGCCGGTGCCCGCAATTGTCCGAGGCCCTGGTCGTCGTACCGGTCGTTGGCGATGATCAGCGCATGCCGGGTGGTGGTCATGGCTCACGCCTCGAGGGGGGAGTGGCGGCTGACGAACAGGTCGAACGCCTCCGACACCTGCTCGGTCGTCGCCTCGGAGATCTCCAGCTGGTCGTTGTCCAGGGTCAGGCGCAGGGTGGGGCGGGTGCCCCGGCAGCGACCGCGCCACTCCCGGATGGCGTTCATGACCTGGGACAGTCCGGTGGCCGAGGCGCCCAGGCTGACCAGCAGGGCTCCGATCGTGGTGATGTCCACGGCGCGGGCGCCCGGCGGGAGCGCCTCCTCGCCGGTCACGGCCCTGACGTCGTCGACGTCGAGTTGCAGCAGTTCCTCGCGCAGAAAGCCGGTCAGTTCGGCGATGTCCTCGGCTTCCGCGCCGTCCTCGGACAGGAGGATTCGCAAAGTCTTTTCCATCGGTGGCTCCACGTCTCGACAACATTTTCCGTCGAGACGCACGCCGCTGCAAATCGCGATATTCCGCGATTCCACTAACGGGAAAGGATGTGCGGAATCACTGTCCGGGAATGAGGTTGAACGCGACATCGAAGTGACCTGAACTCACTTCGGGCCGGATTCAGTCGGTGGAGGGCAGGGTGACCAGATGCTCGCCCTCGGCGGTGCGCAGCTCGAAGCGGGCGACCTCCTCGGGGTGGTAGGCGGTGCCGCCCTTCATGGTGTTGGGCCGGGCGTCGTGCAGCGGAACGTTCCAGCTCGTGACGGTCTGCTCGGAGCCGTCGTGGCCGACGGCGATCAGCCGGCAGTCGCGGGGGCCCGCGCCGTCCTTCACCTTCAGCTCGATGTCGCTGCCCCAGGCCTCGTCCTCGATGGTCACCTGCGCCCAGACGCCCGACTTCTCGTCGGTGGCCGTGACCCGTACCGCGTCCTCGGCGTCGTCACCGCCCGCCATCATCGCGACCGCGGGGCCGACGAGCGCGATCACCACGGAGGCCGCCAGGGCGAACATCATCCGGCGACGGGCGGCCCGGTGCCGGACCGCCACTTCGGCGAGCAGCTTGTCCAGCATCCGCGGACCGGGGCCGGCGAACGGGTGCACGCTGCGCGGGGTGGCCCGCCGGTAGAGCATCATCTGCCGAGCGGTGGGGCCGAACTCGGTGACCTGCGCCGCGCATTGAGGACACTCCATGAGGTGGTCCTCGAAGCGGAAGGCCTCCGCCTCGTCCAGCACGCCGAGCGCGTACGCGCCGACGTCGCGATGCCTCTCCAGGGACCTCATGCCGAAACCTCGTGCCGTTGAGTGCCAGTGGGGTTACTCCTTGCTCCCACCGGTACGGACCAGGCACCCGAATCACTCAAGGCGCGTACCGAATCGTGACCCAGATGTTCGGAGCGGCCGGGCTCGCGGATTGGTCGGATTCTAGAAAAGATGGATCGCGAGGTGACCGAGGGGCAGTCCGAGCTGCCACGCGGGCGTCCAGACCTTGGGTCCCTCGTCCTCGCCGCCCCCCGGGGCGCCGCCCGGGACCGCGTTGAGGTCGGGGGCGAGCAGCTCGGTCTCCTCCAGCCAGCGCCAGGCGGCCTCGGCCAGTTCGAGATCCGGCGAGGGGCCGTCCGCCTGCTTCGCCACGGCCCTCAGTTGGGACATACGTTCCTCGACCCAGTCCTGCCACGGCTGGTCGTACGCCGTGAGCGAAAGCCAGGTCTCGAGTTGGGTGACGACCCGGATGCCGGGGAGTTCGCCGTCGGTGTCGGACAGGAAGATGGTGAGCGCCAGGGCGTCGCGCCCGGCGCGGAACTCGAAGGACGTCGGCGGCATGAGATCGCCGGTCCGCAGCAGTTCGTCGGCGATGTACTCGGCGTACAACCAGGCCATGGGGACGGTGAGTTCGCCCCCGCCGGCGCCGTCCGTGCTCTGATGACCTCTGTGCTGCATCCCTTCCTGCCTTCCTCCGGTGCGTGCGCGCAGCCCGTCGCCGGGCCCCTGGAGTCCGGTGGCCGGTCGCAGGACCGGAACACGGATAAGGACACCCGATTACCCAACGGGGGTCCTCGGCAAGGCGCTTTGCGAAGGCTTGACCCGGCTGTGTGTTTCAGCCCAGGTCGGGCGCGTATCCCGGAAGCACCCGGCGCAGGGCGCGCAGCGCGTAGTACGCGCGGGACTTCACGGTACCGGCAGGGATGCCGAGGGCTTCGGCGGCCTCCGCCACACTCGCCCCCCGGAAGTACACGAGCACCAGGACTTCACGGTGTTCGGGAGTGAGTGTCTTCACAGCCTCGCGCACATCGAGGGCCGCGGCGGCCCGTTCGGCGTGGTCGGCGCAGACCGGTGCGTTCTCCAGCACCGCGTCCCCGACCTCCGGGGGCCGTGCCTGCCGGGCCCGCCGCGCGTCGATCGCGAGCCGCCGGCCGACGGTGAGCAGCCAGGGCCGTACGGAGTCGAACGCGTCGGTGCGCAGGGCCTCGGGATGCTGCCAGGCCCGGACGAGGGTCTCCTGGACGAGGTCCTCGGCGCGCTGGCGGTCGCCGTCGCAGAGCCGCAGCAGCAGCGCGAAGAGCGGCCGGCCGTGTTCCCGCTGGAGCGCGGCGAGTTCGTGCTCGGCGGTCGTCTTCGTGGCGGCGAGGGCGGTTCCGGCGGTCATGCGCGTATGGCACCGCAAGGCACCGGTTCGGGACAGGGTGCCGGCACGGCTCTGCGGCGGACGGTCGATCGCGTCGACGAACGGTTCGACGAACGGTCGGGGGCTACGCCGATCGGGCGGCCCGTAGGGAGCGGCGGAGCGGTCCGTCCGGGGGCATGCGCTAGGAGTGAGACATGGGTAAATATGACAATCCATCAGAATTGGGGTGACCCATGATCGTCGCACGCAGGCACGCGGTGGCCCTGGCCGTGACCGCCCTCCTCGCCGCCGGCGCCGCATGCCAGGCGCATGAGCGGGAACGTCAGCAGCCGCAGCGCCCCGGGCCGCCGGCCGCCTCCGCCGCCCGCGGCTTCACCCTCGTGGCCTCCGGCGACATCCTGCCGCACAGCTCGGTCGTCGAACGCGCCCAGTTCGACGCGGGCGGCACCGGTTACGACTTCCGCCCCATGCTCACGGACATCGCACCCGTGGTCTCCCGGGCCGATCTGGCCCTGTGCCAGCTGGACACCGTCTACGGCGCGAACGGTCTCTACAGCGGTGCCCCCGTCTTCCGGTCCCCGCCGGAGATCGCGCAGGCCCTCGCCGCCACCGGCTACGACGGCTGCTCCACCGCCTCCGACCACAGCCTCGACGACGGGGCCGCCGGGGTGCAGCGCACCCTGGACGCCCTCGACGGCGCCGGCGTACGGCACGCGGGCACCGCACGCTCCCAGGCCGAGGCCGACGCGGTCACCCTGCTGCACGCCGGCTCCGCCGAGGTCGCCCACCTCGCCTACACCTACGGCACCGCTTCCCCGCTGCCCGCGGAGCAGCCCTGGAGCGTCGGCCTCGCCGACGAGCACCGCATCCTCGCCGACGCCCGGGCCGCCCGGAAAGCGGGCGCCGACGTGGTCGTCGTCTCCGTGCACGCGGGCACACCGTGGCAGGACGCCCCCGACGAGCGGCAACTCGCCCTGGCCCGCGCCCTCACCGCCTCCCGTACGGCCGGCCGCCCCGACGTCGACCTCGTCCTCGGCACCCACGCCCATGTCCCGCAGGCGTACGAGAAGGTCAACGGCACCTGGGTCGTCTACGGCCTGGGCGACCAGATCGCCGGCGAGATGAGCGACAACCGGGGCGCCGAGGACCCCCGGGGCAACGAGTCCACCGTCGCCCGCTTCACCTTCGCCCCGCCCGCGCGGCCCGGTGGCCGCTGGCAGGTGGCCAAGGCGGAGTTCCTGCCGCAGATGTTCGACGTCGACGCGGGCCGGGTGGTGAACCTCAACCAGGCGCTCGCCCGGGGCGCGGGGGTCCAGGGCGTGCGCGACCGGATCAGGGACGTCGTCCTCAGCCGGGGCGCGGCCAAGGACGGCCTGGTGATGGGGGAGTAGGGGGCCCGCAGGGGCGGCCGGGGTCAGTCCTCGACGTCCACGTGGTCGAAGGTCTTCAGCATCTCCCGCAGCACCCGCACACAGGCCCGCACCTCGGCGTCGGTGAGGTCCCCGCCGACCTGGCGGTTCAGCATGTGCTCGCGGCCGAGGACGAGGGTGACGAGCCGATGGCCCTCCTCGGTGAGCCGGATCAGGGACGAGCGCTGGTGTGCGGGGTTCGGGACGCTCTCCACCCACCCCCGCTCCGCCGCGTCGTTGACCGTGCGCTGGACGAACTGCCGGCTGAGCGCCATGACGCGGGCCATCTGCGGGACGGTCAGGTCGCCCTTCTGGCGCAGCAGGTCCAGCACCGAGCGCACCCCCACGGACGCCCCCTCCACCGCCTCGCCCTGCTCCACTTTGCGCAGGGCGCGCCGGTAGAGCGGTCCGACGAGGTCGAAGACCTCGGTGAGGCGGTGGCCGAGTTCGTCGGGCGGGAGCGGGGCGTCGTTCACCCCCACATCATGCACGCGCGCTCACCACGCAGGGCGACATGACAACTAGGTTGTCAAAATCCCGGGAAGATGACACCTTGGTTGTCATGAATGCTCCTGCGGAAATGAAGTTCTTCACGTCCTCCGACGGCGACCTCGGCTACCGCGAGGCGGGCGCCGGGGACCTCGTCGTGCTCCTCCACTCGGGATTCGTCGACCACCACGTCTTCGACGACCACATCCCGGCGCTCGCCGAGACCCATCGGGTGATCGCCCCCGACATCCGCGGGCACGGCGCCTCCGCCAACGCGAGCAGGCCGTTCCGCTGGACCGACGACCTCGCCGAGCTGCTGGACCACCTCGACGCCGGCCCCGCCGTGCTGGTCGGCGTCTCGATGGGCGGCCTCGTCGTCAGCGACACCCTGCTGGAACACCCGGAACTGGTCCGCGCGGCCGTCGTCTGCGGCGCCTCCACCGGTGAGTTCCAGGACTCCGACCCCTGGCACCGGGGGATCCAGGCCGAGATCGCGCGCACCCTCGCGGCCGGGGACCTCGAAGGCTGGCTGAAGGCCTTCCTCTCCTATGTGCCCGGTCCGCACCGCACGCTCGACGACATCGACCCGGCCATCCCGCGCCGGCTGCGCGAGATGGCCCTGAGCACCCTGGCGAAGCACACGCCCGGCGAGCGGGACCAGCTGGTACGGGTGACCGACACCTGGTCCCGCCTCCCGAAGGTCGACGTCCCGGTGCTCACCCTGAACGGCGCCCTCGACACCCCCGACGTGATCGCCGCGGCACAGCGGCTGGCCGACGAGGTCCGGCACGGGCGCGCCGAACTCATCGACGACACGGGCCACTACCTGAACATGGAGAAGCCGGCGGAGTTCACCGCGGCGATCAGGACCTTCCTGAAGTCCCTCTGAGCCGGACCGCCTACGGCACCACCGTCACCGGCCACCGCCCCGCCTTCACCAGCCGCACCGCGACCGAACCCACGATCCGGTGCCCGGCCTGCTCGGAGGCGCCCACCACCACCGCGTCGGCCTTCAGCTCGTCCGCGGCCCGCACCAGTCCCGTGTACGGGTCGCCGGGAAAGGTGTGGAACTCCCACCGCACGTCGAATATCCCGCGCAGCCGCTCGGCGGACTCCCGGATCTGCGCGACCAGGTCCTCGGCGACCTGCCCGGTCGTCTCCGTGACCGGCACCCCGAAGGCCGCCCCCGCCGCCATCACCGGCTGCACGTACACCACGGCGAGCAGCGCGTGCTGGCGGCGGGCCAGACCGCTCGCGTAGGCCGCGGCCCGCAGGGAGGAGTCCGAGCCGTCGACCCCCACCAGGACGACCTTGGGGCCGTCCGTGCCCCGTTCGAACGGCTCCGAGGGCTCCCGCGCGGGCCGCTGCGCATGCTGTTCCGTCACGGCCCGAGGCTATCGGAGCCCCGGCTCCGACCACCGCCCGGCCCGGGCACCCACCGTTCGACGGGCGGCCCCGCCCGGGTGTTCCTACAGTCGGTACATGAGCGCCACCGTGGACAGCGCCACGGCCAAGGACTCCGCGGACCCGATACGACGGCCCGCGGACCGCTTCCCCGGCCGGGTGCCCGAAGGCTTCGCCACGTTCTTCGGCGCCCTCGCCCTGCTCTGCCTGCTGCTGGCCCTCGTCCCCCCGCTGCGCCGCCTGCTGCGCCCGGTCGTACGCTTCCTGGACCTCGTGATCGTCCCGGTCAGCGCCAACCTCGCCTACGCGGTCTTCCTCTTCCTCCTCGCCGCCGCCACCGCCGCCCGCAAGAGGATCGCCTGGTGGCTGGTCGTCGTCTACCTGGGCCTGGTCGTCCTCACCGACGTCCTCGGCGTCGCCGTCGGCCTGTACGCCGAGTCCCTGCCCTCCCGCGTCGTCTGCGCCCTCGCCCTGGCTCTGCTGGTCGTCGCCCGCCGCGAGTTCTACGCCGCCTCCCGCCACGGCGCCGTCCGCCGCGCCCTCGCCGTCCTCGCCGCCGGACTGGTCCTCGCGATCCTCGTCGGCTGGGGCCTGGTCGTGCTCTTCCCGGGCACCCTGCCGGAGGGACAGCGCCTCGGCTGGGCCGCCGACCGGGTCCTCGGCGGCCTGGTCTCCACCCGCTCCTTCGACGGACGGACCCCGCACGCCCTGTACTTCCTCCTCGGCCTCTTCGGCGCCCTCGCCCTCCTCAACGCCGCCGCCACCCTCTTCCGCTCCCAGCGCCTCGAAGCCGCCCTGCACGGCGACGACGAACCCCGCCTGCGCGCCCTCCTGCACCGGTACGGCGGCCAGGACTCCCTCGGCTACTTCGCCACCCGGCGCGACAAGGCCGTCGTCTTCTCCCCGAGCGGCAAGGCCGCCGTCACCTACCGCGTCGAGGCCGGGGTCTGCCTCGCCTCCGGCGACCCCGTCGGCGACCGTGCCCGACAAACGCCGCGGCCTCACCGACCCCGAGGCCCGGGTCCGCCTGCGCCACCTCGACCTCATCGCCTCCCCGGCCGCCCGCGACGTCGTGCGCGCCCGCTCCACCGCCGTCCAGGCCCTGCGCCGGGGACTGCCGGACCGCGGCTACCTCGAGGTCGAGACCCCGATGCTCCAGCGGATCCACGGCGGAGCCAACGCCCGCCCCTTCACCACCCACATCAACGCCTACGACCTCGACCTCCACCTGCGCATCGCCCCCGAGCTGTATCTGAAACGGCTCTGCGTCGGCGCCCTGGAGAACGTCTTCGAACTGGGCCGCACCTTCCGCAACGAGGGCGTCTCGCCCAAGCACAACCCCGAGTTCACCATGCGGGAGGCCTACCAGGCGTACGCCGACTACGACGTGATGCTCGGCCTGGCCCGCGAGCTGATCCAGGGCGCCGCGAGCGCCGTCCACGGAACACCCGTCGTGCACCGGGACGGCGAGCGCCACGACATCTCCGGGACCTGGCCCGTGCGCACGGTCCACGGCGCGATCTCCGAGGCGCTCGGCGAGGAGATCGGCCCCGGCACCCCGCTGACCGTGCTCCGGCGCCACTGCGACCGCGCGGGCGTCCCCCGCACACCGGACGACGGCCCCGGCGACATCGTCCTGGAGATGTACGAACGCCTCGTCGAGGAACGCACCCGGCTCCCCACCTTCTACAAGGACTTCCCCACGGACGTCTCCCCGCTCACCCGGCAGCACCGCACCGACCCCCGCCTCGCCGAACGCTGGGACCTCGTCGCCTTCGGCACCGAACTGGGCACCGCCTACTCCGAACTGACCGACCCCGTGGAACAACGCCGCAGGCTGACCGCCCAGTCCCTGCTCGCGGCGGGCGGCGACCCCGAGGCGATGGAACTCGACGAGGACTTCCTCGACGCCCTCGACCACGCCATGCCCCCCACCGGCGGCCCGGGCATCGGCGCCGACCGCCTGGTCATGTTCCTCACCGGCCTGACGATCCGCGAGACACTCCCCTTCCCCCTGGTGCGACGGCGCGACGCCCGCGACTGACCGGCGCTGCGCCGGAGGGTGGAATCGTGTGACCGGTGCGGTGCGGACGGGGCCGGACGGGCGACTGATGACTGCATGAAGAAGGATCAGTTGTTCACACGGCGCCGGATCCTGCTCGTCGGCGCCACCGCCGCGGCCGGGGCGGCCGGAGCCGCCGGACTGCTCGCCACGGGAGACGACGAACCGGCCGGCGGCGCCGCGGGGCCGGTCGCCGGCGCCCCGGGCGGCCCCGCGATGAAAGCCTCCGCGTACCGCCTCCAGCCCCTCACCGGCTACGGCCCCCCGAGCGCCGCCCCCGACCGGGTCCCGGTCCGCAGCGAACCGCTGATGAGCCTGTCCGGGCGCGGCCGCAGCATGGTGCTGACCTTCGACGACGGCCCCGACCCCCGCTACACGCCGCAGATCCTCGACACCCTCGCCCGCTACGACGTCCGCGCGATGTTCTTCGTGTGCGGGGAGATGGCCGTCGACCACCAGGACCTGCTGGCCCGGATGGCCGACGAGGGCCATGTCGTGGGCAACCACACCTGGTCCCACCCACTGCTCACCACGCTCTCCCGCCGCCGGATCCGCTCCGAGATGACCCGCACCAGCGAGGTCATCGAGACCGGCTACGGGGAGCGCCCCCGCTGGTTCCGCGCGCCCTACGGCGCCTGGAACCGCGCCGCCTTCCAACTGGGCTCCGAACTGGGCATGGAACCCCTCGCCTGGACCGTCGACACCCTCGACTGGACCACCCCCGGCACCCGCAGCATCGTCCACCGGGTCGAGGAGGGCGCCGGCCCCGGGGTCGTGATCCTCTCGCACGACGCCGGCGGCGACCGCTCCCAGAGCGTCAAGGCGCTGCGCCGCTACCTGCCCCGGCTGCTGGACTCCGGCTACCGGATCACCGTGCCCCGGCGGCCGGGCACCTGAACCGGGCGCCCGCCCGGCCGGGACCGCTCAGCGGACCTCGACCAGGCGGGCGAAGGCGACGACGTTCCCGTCGTACCCGTTCGCCTTCGAGAAACCGCCCCCGCAGGTGATGACCCGCAGCTCGGGGGCGCCCTTGGAGGCGTACACACGGTCGCCGGGGAAGTTGTTCTTCGCGAAGACCTCGATGCCGTAGATCTCGAAGACCGCCGTCTTCCCGTCCTGGCGCGCCACCTCGACGCGATTCCCCTTCTTCAGGGCGCCGAGTCCGTAGAACACGGCCGGGCCCAGCTTGTTGTCGACGTGGCCGACCACGACCGCCGTCCCCTTCTCGCCGGGCGACACGCCCCCGGTGAACCAGCCCGCCAGGTTGGGGTCCTCCGGCGGCGGAGCACCCACCCAGCCGTCCGCGTCCAGTCCCACCGGCATCACCGGCGCGTTCACCGAGATCGCGGGGATCATCACCCGGTCCGGCTGGGCGAACGGCAGCGCGGCCGGCGCCTGCCCGAAGGTGCCGGTGGCGGTGCGGCTGTCCGGCGCCGCCGCCGCGGCGGGCTGCGGCGGGCCGATGTCGAACTCCCCCGAACCGTTGCGGATGAGCGCGAGACCGGTCAGCAGAACAAGCGCTATCACCCCCCAGGGGGCACGCTTGCGCTGCCGCTCCTCCTCTTCCGCCCGCTCGGACAGGTCGTAACCGGACATGCGGCAATCCCCTTTCGACACGGCCGTCGCCGCGTCCCTTTCGCGCATATCAGAACGCTAAGTCCGCCACCGGCAACCGGCGACGGCTCACGGGCGAACGGGTGGCGGGCCCGGCGTTCGGTGCGCCATCCGAGTCGCCGCCCGGAGGATTTTTCTGACGGTCCGTGACCTGCGGCGATGGGTGATCGCGCGCTCGTCTCCCGGCGTGTCCGCTCACCAGGACGGACCATCGCCGAAATGCGGGCGCGGGCAGGGCATCTGAGGGTCGTTGCGGGAGGCGTTCTCTCGCCGACAGACCGGGGACGGGACCCGGGGCGCCTTCCGCGGAGGATCACATGCGCACCACCAGTCTTCGGAGAGTCTCGACGGCCTCGGCGGTTTCGGCCGCCGCGGTCGCCGCCCTGGGCCTCGCCGCCCCCGTGGCCGTCGCGCGCGACGGCATGAACGTCAGCCCGAGCAACATCGTCGTGCAGCCCAGCGTGATCGCCCGGGGCGGCCAGATCACGGTGACCGTCGACGGCTGCCCGCAGGGCGGCACCATGACCTCGGACGCCTTCGGGACGGCCACCCTCACCGCGATCAGCGGCACCAACCAGAGCGCCCGGGGCACCGCGACCATCAGCAACAACGCCCGCCCCGGCAGCTACGACCTCACCGTGACCTGCTCCGGCCGCACCCTGGTCAGCCCGCGCGCCTTCACCGTGCTCGGCGGTGTCCGCGGAGGTCTCGGCGGCAGCAGCTCCACCGGCGCCACCCCCACCGACATCGCCATCGGCGGCGGGCTGGTCGCCGCCGCGGTGGCCGGCGGCGGGCTGTTCTGGATGCGCCGCCGGGCCGAGCGCCGTATCTGAGACCGGGCGCCGTCCGCTGAGACCGGGCGCCGGATCCGAGACCGAGGCGCGCTCACCCGCCGCGGCACACACGGTCCCCGACGGCACCGCCCACCCGGGCGGTGCCGTCAGGCCGTGTCCGCGCCCCCGCGCCGGCGCGCGAGGTGGTACGCCGTCCCGACCGAGCCCGCGATCAGCGCGGCCCCCAGTCCGATCAGGCGCAGGTCGAAGCCGGCGACGGTGCCGCCCTCGCCGGCCCGGACCCCGTGGGGGAGCGGGAAGGGCGTCGGGACGGGCCCGTGACCGGCGGTGACGGTCAGCTCCTTGACGGCGCTCAGACCGCCGCAGGTGAACGTTACCCGGTACACCGCCCCGGGCCTCGCGTCCCGGTCGACCAGCGTCACCGCCGACGTGGACCCCCGGGGGACGGTGACCGGGTCGAACACCCCCGAGGTGACCGTCACCGAGCCCTTGCAGCCGCTGACCTCACGGTCCACCAGCAGCGTCACCTGGCCGCCCGCCGCGACGGTGGAGGGCAGCACCCGGTATCCCTCGGACATGACGTAGTGGCCGTCGTCGCTCGCGACGGCGGCCGGTGCGGTGAGGGCCAGGGCGGCCGCGCCCAGCAGGGCGGCCGAGGCGACGCGTATCGCGCGCATGGGGGTTCCTCCGGTCTTCGAGGAGCCGCGGCGGACCTGTTCCGCTCGTGCCGTGAATGCACCTCGATGACCGAAACGCTAGGAACGGGTGTCCGCCCGCGCGATCGCAGTAGCGCGAATGGGGCACGGATGTGGGCCGCCCAGGGGACGGCGTTCCGGCGAGCGGGGGACGGCCGCGGCGTGGCGGCCCGGTCCGTCCCCCCGGCGGTGCGTCAGCCCCCGGCGTTCGGGAACAGGTGCAGGAAAGGTTCGGCGGATGCCGCGATGCCCCGGCTGTAGGGCGCGTCGAAGTCCCAGATGAGGAAGAGCAGGAAGGCGATCAGGGCCGAGAACAGCCCGGCGAGGACCAGCTCCCGGGGTGTGCGCCTGATCTGGAGCGCGAAGACCATGCCGATGGTGATGACCCCGCCCGCCAGCAGCCCGAACCACACCACTCCGGGCATGGTCGCCCCGGTCGAGCCGGCCCGGGCGTTGCGTGCCTGGTCCGCGGCGGCCATCTGGTCCAGGACCGGCTGGTAGGCCTGCGCCTGGAAGTCGTTGGCGGGCTGGTAGTCGGTGACGTCGACCCGCACCTTCTGCAGGAGCGCGTCCCCGCGCTCGGTCACCTCGCCGCGGTCGGCCATCGCCTTCCACTCCGTGGTGACGACGTGTCCGACATAGGCGTTGACGTCCGCCCGGATCCGGTCGCGCACCTCGGGCGGGTACACCCGCACCCGCTCCGAGATCTCGTGCAGCGCCTGGGCCTCGGCCTGGACGTGGTCCTCGGCGCCGCCCCGCGCGTCCCAGACCCCGGCGATGGCCAGGCCCAGGACGATGGCGTACACCACGCCGATCCACATCGTCATGTACTCGATGACGTCCGGGGTCTCGGACGGGTCCTCGTCCTCGGCGGCCGAGCGGTGCCGCAGGAAGGTCACGGCGATGACGACCGCGCAGGCGGCGAGCATCGCGAAGGTGAGAACAAGCCATTCCGGCAAGACATGCCTCCTGGATCGGCGCTAGCGGGGCCGCAGCGCGGCGACGGCGGCCAGCGCGGGCACGGTGATGAGCAGGACGTAGGTGACCGGAGGAGTGCGCTCACCGGCCGGTCGGGGGCGTGGCTTGGAGTGGTACTCCGGGTAGCTCACGGGGGTCACCGACGGCCGCGGGGTGGGCCGGGGCGGTGCCGGTTTCGGCCTGGGCCTCGGCGGGGCGGGCGGCCGGGCCGCGGGCGCCGCCGGTGCGGGCGGCGGGGGCGTCGGCGCGGGCCGCGGCCCGAGGGTCGGCTTCGGGGGCGGGACGGGCCTGACGGTCGGTTTCGGCTTGGGGGTGGGCTCGGGCTCCGGCGGGGGCGGTGGGGGCGGTGGGGGCGGCGGGGGCGTCGGGACCGGGCACGCCGTGGGCATCACGGGCTTCGGGAACGCCGGCGCCTGCGGGAAGTCCGGCCCGTCCGGGAAGTCCGGTGACGTCGGCGGCGTCGGCCAGGAGTGGCCCCGGCCTCCCGCCACCGCCACCGCCGAGGTGCCGCCGCGGCCCGTGGAGGCGTACGCGCACGCGTCGGCCGCGGCCACCCCGGCCGGCGCGGCCGCGAGGATCCAGGCCGCCGCCGTCAGGGACAACGCCCGGGTGACGAGGGCGGTTCGGGTCGGTTCGGGTCCATGCACGACCGAGATCATGCGGTGCGCTGCGCCCCCCTACGCCCTGGACGGCCCCGATTGCCCCGAACGGGGGAAGCGCGCGCCCGGCGGCGGGGCGGGCACCGGCGCGCGCGTCCCCCTCGGGTACAGGTGTACGACCCCGCGGCCGGGTCCCGCGCCCTGCGCGAACGGCCCCCGGAACGCGCCGATCACAGGCCTCGGAAAGATTTTTGTGCCGCGTTTGAACACAACGACCGCCCCCATGCGTACCCAGTGCCGTGCGGCGGCGCAGCAGGGCGCTGCGAACACCCTTAGGACTATCGGGGAGTTGTTGACGATGAAGACCTCCTGGCGGAGCGCCTCACTCGTGGCGAGCGCTGTGGGCATTCTGGCGCTGACGACGGCGTGCGGTCAGGAAAGCGGTACGTCCGCGTCCAGCCAGAACGTCGGTGCGACGGCCCAGGCCGGCGGCATCGCGGGTGTCGGCAGCGGTATCGGCGGCGTCGGGACCGGTGTCGGCGCGTCGGCCGGTGCGACCGACCCCGCCGGCACGGCCGGTGCCGACGCCGGCGCCGGCGCCCAGGGCGCCACCGCGGGTGAGCTGGCGATCTCCACCAACGCCCAACTCGGCAATATCCTGACCGACTCCAAGGGCATGACCCTCTACCGCTTCGACGCGGACACCGCCGAACCGCCGAAGTCGAACTGCGACGGCGACTGCGCCACCACCTGGCCGCCGGTCTCCGCCGACGACGTCTCCGCGGGCGACGGCATCGACAAGTCGCTGCTCGGCGAGGTCACCCGCTCCGACGGCACCAAGCAGCTCACCGTCGACGGCTGGCCCGCGTACTACTACGCCAAGGACGCCAACGCCGGTGACACCACCGGCCAGGGCGTGGGCAACAAGTGGTTCGCGCTGGCCCCCGACGGCAAGAAGGCCAAGGCCGACTCGGCGTCGGCGACCGCGGCCCTCTCCGTCCGCAACGACCCCAACCTCGGCAAGATCGTCGTCGACAAGAACGGCATGACGGTCTACCGCTTCCTCAAGGACAAGGCGTGGCCCAAGCCGGTGTCGAACTGCAACGACGCCTGCCGTGACAAGTGGCCCATCGTCGACCCGGTCGACTTCTCCCAGACCAAGGGGATCCAGGAGAAGGGCTACATGAACTTCACCCGGTCCGACGGCGACAAGCAGCAGACCATCAACTGCTTCCCGATCTACACCTTCTCCGGTGACAAGTCCCCCGGCGACATCAACGGTCAGGGCGTCGGCGGCACCTGGTACGCCGTGGCCCCGAACGGAGATCTGGTCGGCGCGCCCAAGCAGTAGCGATCACCTCCCCAGGGCTGATCCCCGCACCTGCTGAACGAGCGCGCCCGACCACTGGTCCGCCCCCTCCACGCCGCACGGAGGGGGCGGATCGCCGTTTCCCGGTTCATGCCGCGTATGCGTAGACTTTCGCCGCCCTTCAGGCGGCTGTGGAACCTTCCGGGATGCGTCGGGTGCTTCTCGTGGACCCTTCGGGGATGTCGATCCGGCACGTGCCGCAGGCGGTGACCGGGAACGGACGGTCAATTTCCGTTTCCACTCGCCCCGTTGGCGGGCGATCAGTAGCCTCAGCTCGAACACCGGATCGCCTACGCCTTGGAGACAGAGATGGAGCGTCCCGCCTGGGCCCCTCGGAGCATCGACATCTCGGTGCCGAGCGTCTCGCGGATCTACGACTACTTCCTGGGCGGTTCGCACAACTTCGAGGTCGACCGGGAAGCGGCGCGCAGGGCGCTGGGGTTCACCCCCGGGCTGCCGAAGATCATGCAGGCCAACCGGGCGTTCATGCGGCGCGCGGTGCGCTGGGCGGCGGGCGAGGGCATCACCCAGTTCCTCGACGTCGGCTCGGGCATACCCACCTTCGGCAACGTCCACGAGGTCGCCCAGGCCGCGAGCCCCGGCGCCCGGGTCGTCTACGTCGACCACGACCCGGTGGCCGTGTCGCACAGCCAGGCCGTGCTGGAGGGCAACGGGGACGCGGGCGTGGTCGCCGCCGACCTGCGCAAGCCGCAGGACATCCTCACCAGTTGCGAGGTCCGCAGCCTCATCGACCTGGACCGGCCGGTGGCGCTGCTGCTGGTTGCGATACTGCACTTCGTGGAGGACGCGGACGACCCGTACGCGGCGGTGGCCGAGCTGACCGAGGCGCTGGCGCCCGGCAGCGTGCTCGTCCTCACGCATGCCTCGTACGAGGGAATGCCGGTGGCCCGGGAGCGGACGGAGGCGATGGTGGACGTGTACCGGGACATCCGCCTCCCGTTGATCATGCGCACGCGCGACGAGGTCGCGCGGTTCTTCGAGGGGTACGACATGGTGGAACCGGGACTGGTGCCGATGCCACGCTGGCGGCCGGAGACCGACCCCCAGGACGAGGATCCGTACGCGTTCTGCGGGTTCGCCGGCGTGGGGCGTACCGCGTGACCGCCGCGCCGGACGGGCCGGAGGACAGACTGCGCCGGTTCGCGACGATCTGGAGCCGGGCGGTGTTCCCGGTGACGTCGACGTCGCTGACCCGGCCGGAGTTCGAGGAACAACTCCTGCCGTCGGCCCGTCGGCTGCGCGAGGCACTGCTGGCGAGGGCCTTCGACGCGGACACCGGGCGAGCGGTCGGCGCGGCCCTCGTCGACGCGCACTGCACCGACCCCGAGGCGCTCAGCCGTGCCCTCGACTGCGTCGACGCCTATCTGGTGCTCTACTGCGGCGAGGACGGACCCCAGGAGGAGCTGCGCACCCGCGCCTCCCGGCTGCAGCACGCCATGGCCGCCGGGTACGCGCAGGCCCTGCGCGAGCGCACGCTCGCCGAGCAGGAGGCCATCGCCCGGGCCGCGCTCCAGGCCCAGGGCGTGGTGGCACAGGCGCTGCACGCGAGCGAGGCCCGCTTCCGCGCGGTCTTCGAGGGCGCCGCGATAGGGATCGGCATGGCCGACCTCGACGGCAACATCCTCCAGGTCAACGGTGCGCTGCTGCGCATGTTCGGCGTCTCCGAGCAGACCATGCACGGTCGCAACGTCCGGGAGTGGACGCACCCCGACGACGCCCCGCAGACCTGGAAGCTCTACGACGAACTCGTGCGCGGCGAACGCGAGCACTACCACCTGGAGAAGGCGTTCTACCGCCCCGACGGGACGGTCCTGTGGACCAATCTCACGGTGTCCCTGCTGCGGGACGCGGACGGCGCACCGCAGTACCAGCTGGCCCTGATGGAGGACACCACCGAGCGCCGGCTGCTCAACCTGCGGCTGCGCTACGAGGCCACCCACGACGCCCTCACCGGTCTGCCCAACCGCACGCTGTTCTTCGAACGCCTGGAGAAGGTGCTGGGCGCGGGCGGCAAGCAGGGCTTCGGGCTGTGCTACCTCGACCTGGACGGCTTCAAGACCATCAACGACAGCCTCGGTCACGCGGCCGGCGACCAGCTGCTCGTCGAGGTCGCCGACCGGCTGCAGTCCTGCGCGACCGCGCCCGGTGAGATGGTGGCCCGCCTCGGCGGCGACGAGTTCGTGGCACTGACCACCGGCACCGAGACCCGCAGCGAGGTCGACGAACTCGCCACGCGCATCCAGAACGCCCTGGTCGCGCCGGTGCGCATCGACGGCCGCGAGCTGACCGTGCGCGGCAGCATCGGGATCGTGGAGGGGCGGGCGGGGGAGCACAACGCGGCGGAGGTGCTGCGCAGTGCCGACATCACCATGTACCGGGCCAAGTCGGCGGGCGGCAACCGCTTCGAGCTCGCCGACCCCGAGGCCGACGCACGCGCGATCACCCGCCACGGGCTCACCACCGCGCTGCCGGCCGCCCTGGAGCGCGGTGAGTTCTTCATCGAGTACCAGCCGCTGGTCCACCTCGGCGACGGCAGCGTCCGCGGCGCGGAGGCCCTCGTCCGCTGGCTGCACCCGCAGCACGGGGTGCTCGGCCCCGACCGGTTCATCCCGCTCGCCGAGCACACCGGGCTGATCGTGCCGCTCGGCCGCTGGGTCCTGGAACAGTCCGTACGGCAGGCCCGTGCCTGGCGGGAACGCGACGGCGACTCGGCGCCGCCGCTCCGCATCAACGTCAACCTCTCGCCGTGTCAGCTCACCCATCCGGGGCTGGTGCAGGACACGGTCGACATCCTGGAACGCGCGGGTGTCGAACCGCAGGCGCTGTGCCTGGAGGTCACCGAGTCCGCCCTGATCGGGGCCGACGACGACCTGCTCAAACCGCTGCGCCGGCTGGCCGAGATGGGCATCGACATCGCCCTGGACGACTTCGGCACCGGCTACTCCAACCTCGCCAATCTGCGCCGACTGCCGGTGAGCGTGCTCAAGCTGGACCGCTCCTTCACCCAGGGCATGCAGCAGTTCCCGGCCGACCCCGTCGACCTCAAGATCGTCGAGGGGATCGTCTCGCTCGCCCACGGCCTCGACCTCGCGGTCACCGTCGAGGGCGTGGAGACCGGAGCCCAGGCCGAACAACTGCGCCTGCTCGGCTGCGACACCGCCCAGGGCTGGTACTACGCCCGCCCCGGCCCACCGGAGCGCCTCCACGAACTGGCACTGGCGGACGCGACGGGCTGACCGCGGCGGCTCCCCCGGGGGACGTCGCTCAGCCCGCCGCCCGCGCCCCGCGCTCGTCCGCCACCGCGACCGCCGCCCGTACCAGGGCCGCCGTCGCCGTGGAGCGGGACTGCTGGGGCCAGGCGACGGCCAGCACGGCCGGAGGCGCGTCCCGGACCGGGCGGTAGACGACACCGGGGCGCGGGTAGCGGCCGGCGACGGACGCGGGCAGCAGGGGGACGGCCTCGCCGAGGGCGACGAGCGTGAGCAGCTGCGCGAGGTCGGCGCCCCTGCCGCGGACCGCGTCGAGGTACGCGTACACCGTGTCGGCGCGCAGCCCCAGGTCGGCCAGGCACAGCCCGGCCCGTCCGGCCAGCGGATGGCGCGTCGCGAGGGCGGCGACACGTGGTTCGACGGCCAGCTCCTCCGCGTCGAGACCGACGCGGTCGTACGGCTCGTACACCAGGGCGGCGTCGGCCTCGCCCCGCCGCAGCAGCCGGGACTGCTCGTGCCAGGCGCACAGCCGGACGGAGACCGGCACCGCGGCCGGGTCGGCGGCGTACCGCGCGAGGATCGGCTCCAGCAGCCCCCCGTCGCCGTCGGCCTTCACGGCCAGTTCCAGCTTCGGTCCGGCGGCGGCCGCCCGCCGGGCCCGCCGCCCCGCGGCCTCGAGTGCCTCCAGCGCGAACCGGGCCTCCGGCAGCAGGACCTCCCCCGCCGGCGTCAACGTCACGCTGTGCGTGGTGCGTTCGAGGAGCGCGGCGCCCAGCTCCTCCTCCAGTGCGCGGATCGCCCGCGACAGCGGCGGCGCGGAGATGCCCAGCCGCTGGGCGGCACGGGTGAAGTTGAGCTCCTCGGCGACGGCGACGAAGTAGCGCAGCGGACGGGACTCCACGGGCCTGACCTCCCCTTGGCATTGCCCTGAGGGTAACAAGCGCGAGCGAGACGGACCTTCAGTTACGGACGCCCCGGCAGCAGGCTCGAGGGTGTCCCGACACGTCGTGTTCCAGGAGCAGTTCATGATTCTCGTCACCACTCCGACCGGGCAGATCGGCCGTGAGGTCGTCGCCCGCCTCCTCGACGCCCCCGAGGGCCCCGCACCGGTCCGGGTGATCGTCCGGGACCCGGCCGCCCTCGCCCCCGAGGTGCGCGAGCGGGTGGAGGTCGTCCAGGGGTCGCACGCGGACCCGGCGGTGCTGAAGGAGGCCGGCCAGGGCGCCGACCGGGTGTTCTGGCTGGTCCCGCCGAACCCCGCCGCCGCCAGCGTCGAAGGACACTTCCGGGCCTTCACCGAGCCGCTGTGCGAGGTGATCGGGGCCCAGGGCCCGCAGCGGGTCGTGGCCGTCTCCACCCTCGGCCGCGGAGTCGCCCGAAACGCCGGACTGATCTCCGCGGGGCTGGCCATGGACGAGGCGATCACCGCCACGGGCGTCCACTACCGTGCCCTGTGCCCGCCCTCCCTGATGGAGAACGAGCTGCGCCAGCTGGCCTCGATCCGCGACGCGGGGGTCTTCACCACGCCGCTCGTTCCCGACCGTGTGCTGCGCCTGTGCGCCACGCGCGACGTCGGGGCCACGGCAGCCCGCCTGCTCCTCGACGACTCCTGGCGCGGGCAGGAGGACGTGCCGCTGGTCAGCCCCGACGACCTGACTCCCGAAGGCATGGCCGGCGTCCTCTCCGAGGTGCTCAACCGGCCCGTCCGCGTCGAGTTCACCACCACGGCGCAGCTCGCGGAGCGCTGGAACCGTCTCGGCGCCACCGAGTCGTGGGTGCGGGCCTTCTCCGACATGGTCGACGCCCAGAACACCCAGGGCTTGTACGGCGCGGCACAGCCCAGCACGCCCGACACCGCGCCCACGACCTTCCGGCGGTGGTGCGAGGAGGTGTTCCGGCCGGCCGCCCTCCGGGCCTGAGCCGGGGCTCAGCGCTCCAGCAGCATCCGCTGGAGCTCGCGCGCCGCCCGCGGCGGTGCCACGTCGCTGCGGTGCGCGAGGGCGATCGTCCGGTGCAGACCGGGCCGGGCGAGCGGGGTGACGCGCAGGCCCCGGCCGGCCCGGGCGGCCACCATCCGGGGCACGACGGCCACCCCCAGACCGGCCCGGACGAAGCCGAGGACCGCGTCCATCTCCCCGCCCTCGACGGCGAAGTCCGGCTCGAAGCCCTCCGCCCGGCACGCGGCCACGGTCAGTTCCCGCAGGTCGTAGCCGTGCCGGAACATCACCAGACGTTCGCCCTCCAGATCGGCGATCCCGACCGTGCGCCGCCCGTCGCCCGGTTTCGGCGCCTCGGGGGAGGACACCACCACCAGGTCCTCGCGCAGCAGCTCGACCGTGGTCAGCGCGGGGGAGGGCGTCGGCAGCGGCAGCACGACCAGGGCGAGGTCCAGGGCGCCGCGGGCGAGCTGCCGTACGAGATCGTGCGAACCGCCCTCCTCGATCAGCAGCCGGATGCCGGGGTAGCGGTCGTGGAAGGCGCGCAGCACGTCCGGCAGCAGACCGGTGCACAGACTCGGGGTCGCCCCGAGCCGCACCCGCCCGCTGCGCAGCTGCACCAGCTCCTGCACCTCGTACCGCGCGGTCTCGGTGTCCGCCAGGATCCGCCGGGCCAGCGGCAGCAGCGCCTCGCCCGCGTCGGTGAGCGTGATGTTGCCGCGCGCCCGCAGGAACAGATCCGCCCCCAGCTCCCGCTCCAGCGCCCTGATCTGCTGCGACAGCGACGGCTGGGCGACATGGACGCGCTCGGCGGCCCGGGTGAAGTGCCGGGTCTCGGCCACCGCCACGAAGTACTGGAGCTGCTGGAACTGCATCCTTCCAGGGTAGGCGGCTCGATAGTGGACGCCTATGGAAACGAGCCGTTTCATGTCTTGGACCGATGGGGCCGAACGGCCCTAGCGTCTGGAGGCATGGCTCTGGCAACGCGGACGGACCGACGGCCGTCGATGGCGCGCACCGTGTGGGACTCCTCCGTCGGCAAGAAGACGGTGATGGCCGTCAGCGGACTGATCATGCTGCTGTACCTGGTCGTCCACATGATCGGAAACCTGAAGATCTTCTTCGGGCCCGGCGAGTTCAACCACTACGCCCACTGGCTGCGCACCGTCGGCGAACCGTTCATGCACGAGGAGTGGACGCTCTGGCTGGTCCGGGTGGTGCTGGTCGTCGCCGTGGTCGCGCACGCCACCTCCGCCTACCAGCTCAGCCGGCGTGACATCAAGGCACGCCCCGGCAGGTACGTGCACCGCAAGGCCCGCACGACCTACGCCACGCGCACCATGCGCTGGGGCGGGATCATCCTCGGCCTGTTCATCGTCTGGCACCTCCTGGACCTGACCACCGGCACCGTGCACAGCGGCGGCTTCCAGCCGGGCCACCCGTACCAGAACGTCGTGGACACCTTCTCCACCTGGTACGGCAACGTCATCTACATCGTCGCCATGCTCGCCCTCGGCCTGCACGTGCGGCACGGCTTCTGGAGCGCCGCCCAGACCCTGGGCGTCGGCAGCCGCACCCGCGACCGCGCCCTGAAGGCCACGGCGAACGTCCTCGCGCTGCTGCTCACGGCCGGCTTCCTCGCCGTACCCGTGGGCGTCATGACCAAAGTGGTGAGCTGAACATGACCTACACCGACTACACGACCGGCGAACCGCTCGTCGACCGCAAGGCCCCCTCGGGCCCCGTCGCCGAGCGCTGGGACAAGCGCCGCTTCGAGGCCGGACTGGTCAACCCCGCCAACCGGCGCAAGCACACGGTGATCGTCGTCGGCACCGGGCTCGCCGGCGGCTCGGCCGGCGCCACGCTCGCCGAACAGGGCTACCACGTCGTCCAGTTCTGCTACCAGGACTCCCCGCGCCGCGCCCACTCGATCGCCGCCCAGGGCGGCATCAACGCCGCGAAGAACTACCGCAACGACGGGGACTCGGTCCACCGGCTGTTCTACGACACCGTCAAGGGCGGCGACTTCCGGGCACGCGAGTCCAACGTCCACCGCCTCGCCCAGATCTCCGTCGAGATCATCGACCAGTGCGTGGCCCAGGGCGTCCCCTTCGCCCGGGAGTACGGCGGACTGCTCGACACCCGCTCCTTCGGCGGCGTCCAGGTCTCCCGGACCTTCTACGCCCGCGGCCAGACGGGCCAGCAGCTGCTCCTCGGCGCCTACCAGGCGCTGTCGCGGCAGATCGCCGCCGGGAACGTGGAGATGCATCCGCGGACCGAGATGCTCGATCTGATCGTCGTCGACGGCCGGGCCCGGGGGATCGTCGCCCGGGACCTGATCACCGGCAGGATCGACACGTACTACGCGGACGCCGTCGTCCTCGCCAGCGGCGGCTACGGCAACGTCTTCTACCTGTCGACGAACGCCATGAACTCCAACGCCACCGCGATCTGGCGGGCCCACCGGCGCGGCGCGTACTTCGCCAACCCGTGCTTCACCCAGATCCACCCCACCTGCATCCCGCGCACCGGCGACCACCAGTCCAAACTGACGCTGATGAGCGAGTCGCTGCGCAACGACGGCCGGATCTGGGTGCCCAGGGCCAAGGGCGACACCCGGCCCGCGCACGAGATCCCCGAGGCCGAGCGCGACTACTACCTGGAGCGCATCTACCCGTCCTTCGGCAACCTCGTCCCGCGCGACATCGCCTCCCGGGCCGCGAAGAACGTCTGCGACGAGGGGCGCGGGGTCGGACCCGGCGGCCAGGGCGTCTACCTCGACTTCGCGGACGCCGTCGAGCGCATGGGGCGCGAGGCCGTCGCGGCCAAGTACGGCAACCTCTTCGACATGTACCGGCGGATCACCGACGAGGATCCGTACCGGGTGCCGATGCGGATCTACCCGGCCGTGCACTACACGATGGGCGGTCTGTGGGTCGACTACGACCTCCAGACCACCGTCCCCGGCCTGTTCGCCATCGGCGAGGCCAACTTCTCCGACCACGGGGCCAACCGGCTGGGGGCGAGCGCCCTGATGCAGGGCCTGGCCGACGGCTACTTCGTGCTCCCGGCCACCGTGAACGACTACCTCGCCCGCCACCCGGCCCAGGACGAGGTGACCGACGACCACCCGGTCGTCCAGGAGGTGCTCGCCGAGACCCAGGACCGGCTGAACCTGCTGCTGTCCGTCGACGGCGACCGCACCCCCGACTCCTTCCACCGCGAGGTCGGCGAGCTGATGTGGGAGTTCTGCGGCATGGCCCGCACGGACGCGGGGCTGCGCAAGGCACTGGAGCGAATCCCGCAGATCCGCGCGGAGTTCTGGCGCCGCATCAAGGTCCCGGGCACCGGCGAGGAGTTCAACCAGTCCCTGGAGAAGGCCAACCGGGTCGTCGACTACCTGGAGCTCGCCGAGCTGATGTGCCTCGACGCCCTGCACCGCGCCGAGTCCTGCGGCGGCCACTTCCGCGAGGAGTCCCAGACCCCCGACGGCGAGGCCGCCCGCCGGGACGAGGAGTTCGCGTACGCGGCCGCCTGGGAGTTCACCGCCACCGGCGAGGCTCCCGCCCTGCACAAGGAAGACCTGGTCTTCGAGTACGTCCATCCCACCCAGCGGAGCTACGCATGAAGCTCACCCTGCGCGTCTGGCGCCAGCGCACCCCCGAGACCGACGGCGCCATGTCCACGTACGAGGTGGACGGCGTCTCGCCGGACATGTCCTTCCTGGAGATGCTCGACACCCTCAACGAGGACCTCATCCTGCGCGGCGAGGACCCCGTCGCCTTCGACCACGACTGCCGCGAGGGCATCTGCGGCGCCTGCTCCCTCGTCATCAACGGCGAGGCGCACGGCCCCGAGCGCACCACCACCTGCCAGCTGCACATGCGGTCCTTCACGGACGGCGACACCATCGACGTCGAGCCGTGGCGGGCGTCCGCCTTCCCGGTGATCAAGGACCTGGTGGTCGACCGCAGCGCCTTCGACCGGATCATCCAGGCCGGCGGCTACATCACCGCGCCCACCGGGGCCGCGCCCGAGGCGCACGCGACGCCGGTGCCGAAGCCCGACGCGGACTTCGCGTTCGAGCACGCGGAGTGCATCGGCTGCGGGGCGTGCGTGGCCGCGTGCCCCAACGGCGCGGCGATGCTGTTCACCTCCGCCAAGATCAACCACCTGAACGTGCTGCCGCAGGGCGCGCCCGAGCGCGAGACCCGCGTCCTGGACATGGTGGCGCAGATGGACGAGGAGGGGTTCGGCGGCTGCACGCTCGCCGGGGAGTGCGCCACCGCCTGCCCCAAGGGGATTCCGCTGGTGTCCATCACCGGTATGAACAAGGAGTGGCTGCGGGCGGCCCGCAAGGCGAAGCGGTAGCGGCACGGGGAAAGCGTCGGCACGGCCGAAAGCCTGGCATTCAACATTCCCACATCCCCGCTCCCGGCACCGGACACGTCCACGCCAACCGGGGTCGGGAGAAACAGGGGGAGCGCCACCGTCCCCGATGTGGCCCGTGCCCAGGAGTGAGCCATGACCGGCGTTTCCACCCTCGACCGTCCCCAGCAGTCCACGGCACCCCTCCGCTACACCGTCACCCTGGCCCGCGACGAGGCCGACGTACGGGCCGCGCAGCGGCTGCGGCACGAGGTCTTCGCCGGCGAGATGGGCGCCCTGCTGTCCTCCCCGCAGCCGGGCCTCGACGTCGACCCGTTCGACGCCTACTGCGACCACCTGCTGGTGCGCGAGGCGGAGACCGGCCAGGTCGTCGGCACCTACCGGCTGCTGCCCCCGGAGCGCGCCTCGGTCGCCGGACGACTCTACTCCGACGGCGAGTTCGACCTGGGCCGGCTCGACGCGATCCGGCCGGGCCTGGTCGAGGTCGGCCGCTCCTGCGTCCACCCCGACCACCGCGACGGCACGGTCATCGGCCTGATCTGGGCCGGCATCGCGCGCTACATGGTGGACCGCGGCCACGAGTGGCTGGCCGGCTGCTGCTCGGTCCCGCTCGCCGACGGCGGCGTCCTCGCGGCCGCCACCTGGGACCGGGCCCGCGCCAAGCACCTGGCCCCCGAGGAGTTCCGGGTGCGCCCGCTGCTCCCGTGGGTCCCCCAGGAAGGCGCCGCCGCGGCCCCGGCCGCCCGCACCGAACTGCCCGCCCTGCTGCGCGGTTACGTCCGGCTCGGCGCCTGGGTGTGCGGCGAGCCGGCGCACGACCCGGACTTCGGTGTCGCCGACCTGTTCGTGCTGCTGCCGATGCGCCGGGTCAACTCCCGCTACCTGCGCCACTTCCTCTCCCTCGTACCGAGCGCCTGATGAGTGTCTGGCTGCCCGGCGCGCCCTGCACCCCGCGGGCGTGCGTGGAGGGTACGGCGTCCTGGACGGCCGTACCGCGGGCGGTGCTGCGGCTCGTCGCGGTGGTCGTCCTGGTACTGGCCGGGGTCGCCCTGTCCCCGTTCGGCGCGCGGATCCCGGCGGGGGCGATACGGCGGTGGAGCCGGACCGTCGTCCGGGCGGCCGGGGTGCGGATCCGGGTGACCGGCGAGCCCGTGCCCGCCACCGGCGGACTGCTCCTCGTCGCCAACCACATCTCCTGGCTGGACATCCCGCTGCTGGCCGGGGTCCGCCCGGCCCGGATGCTCGCCAAGAAGGAGATCCGCGCGTGGCCGGTCGTGGGGGCGATGGCCGCGAACGGCTCCCTGTTCATCGACCGGGACCGGCTGCGCGCCCTGCCCGGCACGGTCGCCACCGTCGCCGGGGTGCTGCGGGCCGGGCAGGCCGTGGCGGTGTTCCCGGAGGGCAGCACCTGGTGCGGCCGCGCCCAGGGGCACTTCCGGCGCGCGGTGTTCCAGGCCGCGCTCGACGCCCGGGTCCCGGTCCAGCCGGTGCGGATCCGTTACCGGGACGGCGCCGGCGCGGCCAGCACCGCGCCCGCCTACGTCGGCGACGACTCGCTGCTCGCCTCGCTGTGGCGGGTGGCCTCGGCGCGCGGTCTGGTCGCGGAGGTCGAGGTGCTCCCGCTGCTCGCACCGGACGGCGCCACCGACCGCAGGGCGCTCGCGGCGGCGGCCGGGGAACGGGTCCTGGCCGGTCCGCACGAGCACCGGCGCGGGTCCCGTGAATTCCCCGCAAGCGGGGGGCCGTCGGGCGCCCGGGATGGGATCATGGCGCGCGTCCCGACCTCCTGAGGGGAGCGCGCGTGAGCACAAGCCCGGCCGGCCGAACGGTCCTGGTCACCGGAGGCAGCGGCTTCGTCGCGGCGCACCTGGTGCGGCAGCTCCTCGAGCGCGGCCACCGGGTGCGTACGACGGTCCGCGACACGGCGAACACGGCCAAGCTCGCTCCGCTGCGCGCCCTCCGGGACGCCCACCCCGGCCGGCTCGACCTCTTCGAGGCGGACCTGCTGCGGGAGGGCTCCTTCGACGAGCCGGCCAAGGGCTGCTCGGTCGTCTTCCACGTGGCCTCGCCCTTCCTGATGCCGGAGAAGATCAAGGACGGGCAGCGGGACGTCGTCGACCCGGCGCTGCACGGCACCCGCAACGTCGTCGCGGCCGTGGAGCGCGCCGAGACGGTGGAGCGCCTGGTGTTCACCTCCACGGTGGGCGCGATCTTCGGCGACTACGCGGACGTCGACCGCATGGACGGCCGGGTCCTGACGGAGAAGTACGTCAACACCACCAGCACGGTGGAGAACAACCCGTACCACTACGCCAAGACCGTGGCGGAGCAGGCCGCCTGGGACGCCGAGGCCGCGCAGAGCCGCTGGCGGATGGTCTCCCTCAACCCCGGGCTGATCCTCGGTCCCTCCCTCACCCCCGCCTCCGACTCCGGCAGCCTCTTCCTCCTCGACGAGCTGTTCAAGGGCTACTTCTTCTACGGCGCCCCCGACTTCAGCTTCACCACGGTCGACGTCCGTGACGTGGCCGCCGCCCATGTGGCCGCGGCCGAGCACCCGGACGCCCACGGCCGGTACATCCTCGCGGCCGAGGAGATGACGTCCTTCCACCAGATGGCGCGGCTGCTCCGCGGGCACCACCCGCGCGACCTCCGCCTGCCCCGCACCGCCCTGCCGCACTGGCCGGTCCGCATCCTGGGCCCCGCCTTCGGTCTCTCGCAGGACTACATCCGGGGACACCTCGGCATCCGGTTCCGGGTCGACAACCGCCGCAGCACCGAGGAACTGGGCCTCACCTACCGCCCGATCGAGGAGACTCTCCTGGACCACCACCGGTCCTGGAGCGAACACCGGCGCCGCCGACGGCACTAGGGACCGACGGTCACCCGCTGTTCCTCGCCCGGTGCACGATCCCGGCCAGCCGCCGGTGGGAGTCCAGCAGCGCCGTACGGTCGTACGTGCTGGTGGTGACGAGGATCTCCTGCGCGCCGGTCTCCTGGAGCAGGGTGTCCAGCTCGTGCGTCACCTGGTCCTCGGTGCCGGCGATGTGGCCGGACAGGCCGGAGTCGTAGAAGCCGCGTTCCTTCGCGGTCATCGTGCGTGTCTCCACCGACTCGGCGGGCGGGAGCGGCGGGAAGGTCCCGTGGGTGCGGGAGTACGCCATCGACCAGGCCTCCGGGAGCAGCAGCCGCCGGGCCTCCTCTTGGCTCGCGGCCACGGCGACCGTGCCGGAGACGACGACGTACGGCTCGGACGCCCAGGGGGAGGGGCGGAACAGCGCACGGTAGGTGTCGATGCCGCGCCGCATCCTCTCGCGGTCCCGGAGGTCGCCGATCACCAGGGGCAGGCCCGCGCGGGCCGCGATCGCCGCGCCCTCGCCCAGGGCCAGCACGAACGGCGGCACCGTCAGTCCCTCGGCGGGGTAGGCGTGCACCCGCGTCGGCGAGGTGCCCCCGAACCAGCCGAGGAGTTCCGCGAGCTGGGCGGCGAAGTCGTCGGCGTCGTCCTTGTCGCGGCCGAGCGCCCTGCGCACCCCGTCGGTGAAGCCCACCGAGCGGCCCAGCCCCATGTCGATCCGTCCCGGGAAGAGCGACTCCAGGACCCCGAACTGCTCGGCGACCACCAGGGGCCGGTGGTTGGGCAGCATCACCCCGCCGGTGCCGACCCGGATGGTGCGGGTCGCTCCCGCGACGGCGGCCGCGAGGACGGTGGGCGCGGAGCCCGCGACGCCGGGGACCCCGTGGTGCTCGGAGACCCAGAAGCGGTGGAATCCGAGCCGCTCGGCCTCCCGCGCCAGCGCCACGGTGTCCCGCAGCGCCTGTGCCGCGCCGTGCCCCTCCCGAATCCGGGACCGATCGAGGAGGGAGAAGCGGGCCGGTGCGATCGCGGAACTCATACTTGGTCCAACACCTGACGTTCCACGGGATTCCCACGGCTCCCCACGGAAGTTCCGGTGGAGAATGGGGCCGTGACCGACAGCAGTCGACGGCCGATCGCCGTGTTCGATCTGGACAACACCCTCGCCGACACGGCCCACCGGCAGCGGTTCCTGGAGAGCAGGCCGCGCGACTGGGACGCGTTCTTCGCCGCCGCGCCCGCGGACCCGCCGATCCCCGAAGGCGTCGCCCTGGCACGGGGGCAGGCCGAGGAGTGCGAGGTCGTCTACCTCACCGGCCGGCCGGAGCGCTGCCGGCGGGACACGCTGGCGTGGCTGGCCGCGCACGGGCTGCCCGGGGGACGGGTGTACATGCGGCGCAACGACGACCGCAGGCCGGCCCGCCGCACCAAGCTGGAGATCCTGCGCCGGCTCGCCCGGTCGCGGGAGGTGCGGCTGCTGGTGGACGACGACGCGCTGGTGTGCCAGGACGCCGAACGGGCGGGATTCCGGGTCGTGCTCGCCCGCTGGAGCGCGCCGTCTCCGGAACTGCGCGAGGCGCAGGAGGGACAGGGCCGTACCTGATCCCGGACCGGTCCGTCAGTCCGACTCGTCCAGGCGGAAGCCGACCTTCAGACCCACCTGCCAGTGCGCGACCTCGCCGTTCTCGAGCTGGCCGCGCACCTGGGTGACCTCGAACCAGTCCAGGTTGTGCAGCGTCTGCGAGGCGCGGCCGATGCCGTTGCGGATGGCCTGGTCGACGCCGTCCGGCGAGGTGCCGACGATCTCCGTGACCCGGTAGGTGTGGTTCGACATCGGGTGCTCCTCTCGGCCGTGTCACTCCACCGTGCCCCAACCCGCGACGCACCGCCATGCCACGCCGCTCCCCACCGGGCGATAAAAGCCTATTTTCCTACCCACGCGGTGATATAAGGATCATGTGAGGAATGTGATCTGCGAGTGGGGGTTCGAAGGAAACCATGCGCCGGTTCAGAATCGCGATGTCCCGGCAGGCGCCGATTCCCGTGGCGCGCCACCCCGTCCCGCGTGTGCGGACCAGGGCCCGCTGGTACGGCCCGTTCGCCGTCGGCGTCGACCTGGCCGCCGCGGCCCTGCCGGTCGCCGCGACCATCGTGGAGGTCCATGAGCCCCACCCCCTGCGGCTGGCGGCCGCCGCGGCCCTGCTGTGGCCGCTCATCGGGGTGGCGAGCAAGCGGTACACCCCCGCCGCCTGGGGCGACGGAGGCGGCCTGCGCGCCGTGGCCCGGGACTGGCTGGTCCTGGTCGGCGCCCTGGCCACGCTGCGGGTGGTCTGCGGACTGCAGAGCGTGCCCGCCGAGGCGTTCACCGCGCTCCTCCCCGCCCTGGTGGCCACGGGAGTCTGTCAGAAGCTGATCCACCGTCATCTGCTGGCCGCCCGCCGCAACGCCCGCGCCCTGCGCCATGTGCTGGTCGTCGGGGAGGCCTCGGCCCTCGACGCCGTGGTCGGACAGCTCGCCCAGCGCACCGACCACGAGTTCGTCATCGTCGGCGCCTGCCCGGTCGGCGAGGACGAGGTGACCTCGGGCGTCCCCGTGTGCGCGCAACTGACCCGCGAGGCACCCGAGACACCCGAAGCGGACGCCTCCGTCGTCCTCGGCGCGGCCGACGAACTCGGCGCCGACCTGGTCTTCGTGGCGCCCGGCCCGCACCTGGACGGCGAGCGGATGCGCCGGCTGTCCTGGGCGCTGCACGACCGGGGCCGCTCGCTCATGGTGCTCCCCGGCATCACCGACGTGGCCCGCCGCCGGGTGCGGCTGACCTCGGCGGCCGGGCTCACCCTGCTGCACATCGCCCCGCCGCTCCAGCGCGGTGCGCACGCCGCCGCCAAGACGGCGGTGGACCGGGTGGGTGCCCTGCTGCTGCTCCTGCTGCTCTCGCCGCTGCTGCTCCTGCTGGCCCTGGCCGTCCGGCTCGGCTCACCGGGCCCGGTCCTCTACCGCCAGACCAGGGTCGGCCGGCACGGCATGCGGTTCGCGATGTGGAAGTTCCGCACCATGGTGGTCGACGCGGACCGGCTCAAGAGCGGGCTGGAGCAGCAGAACGAGAACGACGGACACATGTTCAAGATGCGCCGCGACCCCCGGGTCACCCCGGTCGGACGCGTCCTGCGCCGCTACTCCCTGGACGAGCTGCCCCAGCTCTTCAACATCCTCTTCGGGCACATGTCCCTCGTGGGCCCGCGCCCGCCGCTGCCCGAGGAGGTCGTCAAGTACAACGGCGTCGAGATGCGCCGGCTCAACGTCCGGCCGGGCCTGACCGGACTGTGGCAGGTCAGCGGACGCTCGGACCTGTCCTGGCGCGAGACGGTCGCCCTGGACCTGCGCTACGTCGACAACTGGTCCCTGTCCGGCGACGTCAACGTGATGGCCCGCACCGTCCGCGCGGTCCTCAACGGCCAGGGCGCCTACTAGGGAGCGTATTGCGTTGTGATCATTAGGTGGTCCGGGTGAGCTCTCTGAGCCAGATCATCGAGCCGCGGAGGTGAAGGCCGGCGAGGTAGCTGGCGGGTGTCTTGTCGTACCGCGTAGCGATGCCTCGCCAGGCCTTGAGCTTGTTGATCAGCCGCTCGACGGTGTTCCGCTCCTTGTAGAGATCAGCGTCGTGGCTGACGGGTCGGCCGCCTCTGGAGCCCTTCTTCTTCCGGTTGGCGGCCTGGTCCCTCTTCTCCGGGACGACCGCCTTGATACGGCGTTTACGCAGGTGGGCGCGGTTGCCGCGAGACGAGTACGCCTTGTCCCCGGCGACTGCGCCCGGCCGGGTGCGGGGGCGGCCGACAGGCCCACGCACCCGCACCTTCCCCAGCACGGGGATGAACTGCGGGCTGTCGGCGGCCTGGCCCGCGGTCAGGATGAAGGCCAGCGGGCGGCACTTCCGGTCGCCGGCGACATGGATCTTGCTGGTCTGCCCACCCCGGGAGCGTCCGAGGAGGGCGGCCTTCAGCCGGAGTTTGTGCCGTCGCCGGATGCGCTGTCGCTCTTCCCGCTCGGGGTTGCTTTCGTTCCCCTGCCCGGTTTGTTCGTCGCAGTCACCCCCTTTGACCTGGCCTTCTCCGCTTCGGTGGCAGCCTTCTCCAAAGCGATGAGGACCTCCTCCTCCAGGTGCATGCCGGCCGCGTCGTGGTGGGCCCGGGCGGTGGTGGAGTCGATGCTGACCAGGGACAGGTCCACCTCACCGCGCTTCGCGGCTTCCGCGATCAGGCCCTCCAGCAGGGCCTCGAAGACTCCGGCATCACGCCACTGCCGGAAACGGTTGTGGACGGTCGACCAGGCGCCGAACTCTGTCGGCATCTCCCGCCACTGGCCGCCCGCCTTGAACCGCCAGATCACGCCCTCGAACTGCTGCCGCAGCCGCTCGGGGTACGGGCCGTACTCGCCAATCGGCAGGTACGGCTCGATGAACTACCACTCCGCATCCGTCAGTTGCACGCGAGTCATCCAAGAAGGTCTACCAGTCCAGGCCCCGCCCCACGGACAGAACCCGAAGATTGATCACGACCCAATACGCTCCCTAGGTGGCGGCGTCGTTGTGGCGGCGGGTGGGCTTGCGGTTGAACGAGTCGGTGACGCTCGATGTCGGTGACTGGCGCCCGGACCTAGGCGCTTTCGGGGAGCTGCATGTCCGCTACGGCAAGGGGAGCCAGGGCCGCGGGCCGCGGGCACGGCTGGTGCCGGGGATCGACGGGGTGGACGTGCTGCTGAGGTGGTGGCTCGAGGAGGTCCGCCCGCACTTCCCCGGCGACCACACCGATCCGCGGGCCCCGATGTTCCCCGGCGAGCGCCGCAGCGCGGCCGGCCGTGTCGGTGCGCAGGGTCTGCGGAACGGGCAGGCCGGCGCGGTGGAGCGGTTCCTGCCAGTCTGGTCGGGCCGGCTGTCTCCGCATGGGCTGCGGCATTTCTGTGCCTCGTCGCTGTACGGGCGGGGGGTGGATCTGAAGGCGATCCAGGAGTTGCTGGGGCATGAGTGGCTGGCGACGACGACCCGCTACATCCATGTGCGCTCCGAGCACATCGAGCAGGCGTGGGTGGCGGCCAGTGCGCGGGTGGCCGGCCGCCTGGGTGTGGGGGGCCTTGCAGAAAATTACTGAGCCGCAGGTCAACGGCTCCTCTCAATCCCTCCTGGGAACGCCCCTCCTTCGTTTCGGGAACGCGCCGGGCATCGCCGCAGCTCAGTGCGGCTGCTCTGAGCGCCTGACGCATACGCGTCGCTGGGGCACTCGAGCTCCATGAAGCTGTTGACGCTCCGATCTCGGCTGTGAGTTCCTCCCGCGGTAGCGGGAGCCTCCGCCAGCGGCGCGGACTGAGCAGCCCGCACGCTTCCCGACGGGCGGACGCGCCGTCGCTCCGCCGCCCGGCCGGGAGAAGATCTGGTGGTGAACTCATCTGTGGCGACCTGCCCGGGCTGGGTGCCTCTGCCGAGTTCGACGCTCACGTCCTTCGCCGGTACCGGCCCTGAGGCCACGGTCACGATCTTCATGATCGACCCGCGAAGGCTGCGCCGTACGGTCAGCCCAGGTCAAGGCGCCGAACAGGGCTGCGAGCCGAGTCCGAGCGCGAGTACATCCGGGAGAAGTCCCTCGAAGGACAGGCGTCCGCCCGTGAACGAGGCCGACACGGCGGTCGCCCCAAGGTCGTCGACGACATGGCCGCCTATGCCCGCAGCCCGGGTCCTGTCCGGCTGATCGTGTACGGAATCAGGCGGCGTCACGGGGCCGCAGGCTACGCTCGCTGAGGCGGAGCATCACCGAGCGCGGCATGATCCTCGGCAGCGAGGCCAGCGCCGCGTTCGCGTGCCCGCTGACCGTCGACGGGCGGCGGTGGGCGAGCGCCCGCAAGGCGGCGGAGACCACCTGCTCGGGAGTCTGGCGCCGCCCCACCGAGGCCGCGTCGGTGCCGACCACCTCGAAGAACCGCGTCTGCGTTGCTCCTGGGCACAGGGCGAGGACGTCGACGCCGGTGCCACGGGTCTCGGCCCACAGCGCCTCCGTCCAGGACAGGACGAACGCCTTGGTCGCACCGTAGACCGCCATGTGCGGCAGCGGCTGGAACGCGGCGGTGGAGGCGACGTTCACGACGGTGCCGCGTCCACGTTCGATCATGCCGGGCAGCAGCAGCCCGGTCAGTTCCACCGGGGCGGCGACGTTCAGCGCGACCTGCTCGTTCACCCGCGCCTGGTTGGCCTCGGCGAACAGTCCGTGCATGGCGAAGCCCGCGTTGTTGACCAGTACGTCGATCTCCCGGCTCCGCTCGCCGAGGTCGGCCGCCAGCCGCTGGGCCGCACCCCGGGCGGCGAGGTCGGTGGGGAGGACGGCCGCCCGCACGCCATGGGTCTTCCGCAGCCGTGCCGCGAGCTCCTCAAGGCGTGCCCCGGAGCGGGCGACGAGGACGAGGTCCGCGCCCAGGGCGGCGAGCTGTTCAGCGAAGGCCGCCCCGATGCCCGAGGAGGCGCCGGTCACGAGAGCACGCTGACCGCTGAAGTCGTTCATGTCTGGTCCTTACGAGAGGAAGGGTAAGTGGTCGCGGCCGCCGGAGGGCGGTGGCCGCGACCACCACACTACTTCAGAATCTGAATCAATCAAATTATGAATGATTCAGTCCTGGTAGTCTCACCGTCATGGACCTGCCCGACTCCCCGCCACCGACCGCCTCGGCGCCGCCCCGGGCGGTGACCGGAAGGCTCGCACTGCTCCTCGCCCGCGCGGACAAGGAGATCCAGGCCAGGGCGGCCCCGCAGCTCGCGGAACTGGAACTGACCGGTCGCCAGTACCACGCCCTGGCCGTCCTCGCGGAGGACCGGCCCGCCTCCCAGCTCGAACTGGCCACCGCGCTCGGCGTACTGCCCGCCATCGTCGTAACCCTCGTCGACGACCTCGAAGGACGCGGACTGCTGCGCCGCCAGCGGGACCCCCGCGACCGCCGGCGCCAGAGCCTCACCCTCACCGACCAGGGCCACGCGCTGCTCCGCCGGGCCGACACCTTGGCCGCCGCGGTCGAGGACGATGTCCTCGCGGGCATCGGCGCCGCCGCCCGCGCAGATCTGCGTGTGGCCCTGGCCGCGGCCCTCGCACCCCCGACCGCCTGAGCGGATCCCGCCGCGAAACCCGGCACCGCCCCGTGGGCCGACGCTCGCAAGACCGGTCCGCCCGCACCACCACGGCAACTCCGCCGAGATGTTCTACGTCCTCGACGGCACCGCCCAGCTACTGTCCGGCAATCAAGTGGTCACCACGGAGCGCGGGGATGTTGTCGTCGTACCGCCCGGTACACAGCACGCCTTCGCCGCCGCACCCGGCGAGATCGCGGACATGCTGGTCATCATCACGCCCGGGGTGGAGCGCTTCGAGTACTTCCGCCACCTTGAGCGCATCCGCTACGGCAAGGTACCGTCGGAGAGCCTCCTCGACGTTCAGGATCTCTACGACTCGTATTTCGGAACGAGTCCTGTCTGGAACGCCGTACGCGAACAATAATGCTCAGTGCCGCAATGCCCGTGACGTGCGGGATGTCGGGCCTTCGAGTGTGACCAAGAGATTGACCCGCACGTCTCATCCTGTCTTCCAGGGCCGCGTCGTTCGGGTGACGTGTCCTGATCGATCACATGATGCCGAGGGTGATCAGTGGACGGTTGGCGTCGCTGGTGTGATGGCGGAGTCCAGCGGCGATGTTCGTCTGGTCAGCGAGTCGGAGAGCGCCGATGGCCAGGTTGCGCAGGGATGCCATGGCACGTGGAGCGGTGCCGGTGCGCAGGCGTGAGGCGTCCTCGGCGTACGTGGTGTCCCTGACGTGGTGGATCTTGTTCTCGATGCCCCAGTGATCGCGGACGCGGCGGGCGATCTCGGTTGCGTCGGCCTGCTCCGCGGTCAGGTCGGTCACCCCGTGGACGCGTTCCAGGGTGACCTTGCCGGTGGTGACGATCCGTCGGCGGCGCACGATCTGGACGGCCTGCACCGCGTGTGGGAACGCGATCCCGGTGACGGCGGCGGCCTTGATCCGGCGGATCTCGTCGCGACCGTGTGCGATGGCCCGCGTCTTGTCCAGGAGCGGGCGTGCTTGTCCTCGACGATGAAGCGCGCATGGGCGGTCTGCGAGTGGAGGGCGTCGAAGGTGACCACCGTGCCATGCAGGTCGAGCGGGGCAAGCAGGGGCTGGAAGACGGTGATCTCGTTGGTCTTGCCGTCCACCTCGCGCTGGGCGGTGACCAGGCCGGTCCCCGTCATCGCGGCGAGCAGGTGGACCCGGGTGCCGTCGGTGCGGCGGGCACCGCGCACGGTCTTGCCGTCCACGGCGAGGGAGGGCAGGGGCCGGTCGCTGTCGTTCTCCTCCTGGCCGTCGGCGCGTTCGCGCCCGGCGAGCCAACTTCCGACGGCCATATCCAGGGCGTCGCCGTCGATGCGCTGGAGGATACGACGCACGGTGGCCTCGGCCGGGGCGACGGGGCCGCGGTCCGGGCTCCCGGCATGGGCCACCGAGCCGGGCCAGGACGTGGGGCGGGGCGTCGGCGGCCCACTCCGCGATCGCGGCCAAGGACTTCGCTCCGGCCAGGACCGCGCACGCGGCCAGGGCCAGGACGAAAGAGAGTGGGTGGCGCCGGCCCTGGTCCCGCCGTGGATCGGGCACCTGAGCCAGGCAGGTCAGCAGGCCGGGGAGGTCATCAGGTGCGGCCGGTGCGGCGTCGGTGAGTTGGCCCAGAGGGCCCGGGATGGGCGAGGACGAGCGGGCGTGCATGGTCCTCCGTCGTGGTGATCAGGGACTCAACACCTCGTGATCACCGGGAGCCGTGCTTGCCTCCGCATCAGCCCCAGGCGACCATCCCGCAGCCCTGCCCCGTTGTTGGTGTACAGCACACCACGCGAACGCCGACACGATCTCGGCACTGCGCCCCCACTGGGTCGGCAAGCGCGCGATGGGCAAGGTTGTCCAGGGCCACCGCGCGCGTGCGTGCCGCTTCGGCGACTGGCTCAGGTGTTCGCCCTGCGCCCCAGGGTTGGGCCGGGGTCCTCTGGTGTTGCGGCGCTGTGGGTCAGTGGCTGCCGGCGAGTTCGCCGGTGAGCTTGCCGTGGAGGTCGGCGCTGGGGTCGTTCAGGCCGGTGATCTCCACCGTCTTGCCGCGCTGGGCGTACTTCGTCTCGATCGCGTCCAGGGCCGCGACGGAGGAGGCGTCCCAGATGTGCGCGGCGGACAGGTCGATGACGACCTTCTTCGGGTCGCCGGCGTAGTCGAACTGGCCGATGAGGTCGTTGGAGGAGGCGAAGAACAGCTCGCCGGTCACCCGGTAGACGACCGTGCTGCCATCGGGGTCGGTAACTGCGGTCACCTCGGCGAGGTGGGCGACGCGCTTGGCGAAGATGACCATGGCCGTGACGGAGCCGACGACGACGCCGATGGCGAGGTTGTCGGTGGCGACCACGACGATCACGGTGATGACCATGACGGCAATCTCCCCGGCGGGCATCCGCCGAAGTGTCTTCGGGGCGATGGAATGCCAGTCGAAGGTCGCGAACGACACCATGACCATGACGGCGACCAGGGCGGCCATGGGGATGTCGGAGACGACCGGGCCGAAGGCGATGCACAACACCATCAGGAACGAGCCCGCCAGGAACGTGGACAGGCGGGTGCGGGCGCCGGACACCTTCACGTTGATCATGGTCTGGCCGATCATGGCGCAGCCGCCCATGCCGCCGAAGAAGCCGGTGACGATGTTGGCGATGCCCTGGCCGATGGACTCGCGGGTCTTGGAGGAATGGGTGTCGGTGATGTCGTCGACCAACTTGGCCGTCATCAGCGACTCCATCAGCCCGACCAGCGCCATCGCGAAGGCGTACGGGGCGATCGTCGTCAGGGTATCGAGGGTGAAGGGCACGTCCGGCAGGCCGGGGACGGGCAGGGAGGACGGCAGGGCGCCCTTGTCGCCCACGGTCGGCACCGCAATGCCGGCCGCGACCGTGATGACGGTCAGGATGACGATCGAGACGAGCGGTGCCGGGATCACGGTGGTGACCTTCGGGAAGAACACCATCAGCGCCAGCCCGCCGATGATCAGCGGATAGACCAGCCAGGGCACGTCGTGCATCTCCGGCACCTGCGCCATGAAGATCAGGATCGCGAGTGCGTTGACGAAGCCGACCATCACCGAGCGCGGCACGAACCGCATCAGCTTCGCCACCCCGAGCGCGCCCAGGATCACCTGGAAGACACCGGCGAGGATGACGGCGGCGACCAGGTAGCCCAGGCCGTGCTCGCGGTTCAGGGGGGCGATGACGAGAGCGACGGCGCCGGTGGCGGCGGAGATCATCGCCCGGCGACCGCCGACGATCGAGATCGTGACGGCCATGGTGAACGAGGCGAACAGGCCGACCGCGGGGTCGACCCCGGCGATGATCGAGAACGAGATCGCCTCGGGAATCAGGGCCAAGGCGACGACCAGGCCGGCCAGGACCTCGGTGCGCCAGACCTTCGGATCGTTCAGCCAGTCGGGCTTGAGGCCGCGCAGGCGCGCGGCGGGAGTCACAGCAGCAGAAGACAAGGAGATGCGTACCTGTCGTGCTCGGGCACACCCCACGGGCAGTCCGGGGCGTGCGGGAAGGACGCGCAGGGGCCGGGGCGGCACCCCGCGGACAGCCCGCAGGGCGGGCCGGAAGTCGAAAGGGGAGGGATGCGAGGCGGGGCGGCGCACACGGGCGGCCGGCGGCTCACATCCGGGGGCGAAGCCTCACGGCGGGCAGGCGGCGGCGATCGGCGTCAGGGGCTCGCGCACGCTCTCTCCTGCAAGAATCGGATCTTCGCCGGGGGCGCCATCGGCCCCGGAACGGCAACAGCGGGGCAGCCGGGCCGCCCTCACCACCAGCAACTCTACCCTAACGTTAGAGTAGGGATCGGTGGGGCCGTACGGGACGCGGCCCGCCACGAGGTAGAAGGGCCAGGCGAACGGCGTGGACGACGGGCACATGCAGATCGGCGAGGTCGCCGCGCGGACGGAGCTGTCGCTGCGTACCATCCGGCACTACGAGGAGACCGGCCTCGTCATCCCCTCCGCCCGCTCCCAGGGCGGCTTCCGCCTCTACACCGAGAACGACGTCGCCCGACTCATGGTCATCCGCCGGATGAAGCCGCTGGGCTTCACCCTGGAGCAGATGCGCGACCTGCTCGACGCCACCGATCGCCTGGACAACGACGACGCTCTCGACGCCGGCGAGCGCAAGGCCCTGCTGGAGCGCGTCCGCACATACCAGCAGGCCGCCACCGAGCAGGTCGAGAAGCTGCGCATCCAGCTGGCCCGCGCCGAGGAATTCGCCGCCACCCTTGGTGCTCGGCTGGAACAGAACACTCCAGCCGGCCGCGTCTGAAACCCCGCAGTGTCGCTCCCGGCCGGCGCCACTTCGCCCCACGCTCCCCGGCAGCGTTGCGCGACGGTCGCGAAGCGGCTGACCAACGCGCGGACCCGCAAGCTCAGCACCGCCCTGGTCAGCCATCCTCAGTCCTGCCCGCTCCCGTCGTCGTCCTCGTCCAAGTCTGGCGCGTCCGGGTCGCGCAGCGGGCGCAGGGCGCCGGCGGCCGGGACGCTGGCGGTGAAGCTGTAGCGGCCGAGCAGGTTCAGGTTCTTGTGCTTGAGCGGGGAGAGTCGGGCGAGCCGATCGTGGTGGTCAGCCGGACGGGGGGCGGGTGGTTGGGATGCCGAGGGCGACGGGTGACCGGCGTGCGAGTCGAGCGGCGTCAGCCTGCTTGGTGCGGACGAAGGTCAAAGTCAGGTCGATGCCCTCGATCTCACCGAGCCACTGTTCCTCCTCAGCTCGCTTGCGACGGAGAAGCAGGTCCTTCTCGATCTCTGCGAGCCTGGGCAACATCTTCGGGTTGACCTGCAGCATCGGGCATCGGATACAGGCGTGTTCATGCTGACAGGGTGATCCATAGGGGCGAGCGCAGTTGCCGAGTTCGACCTTGCGTTTGCCGAAGTGCTCCTCGAACTCAGCCCATTCTTCGGGCGTGACGTCGGGATACTCGCCCTCGGGACGCACCGCTCGGCGGTGATTGAGGAATTCTTGACCGGGCGAAGTTCGACGTCACCTGTGCTCTCACCAAAGCTCAAGGAGGCCGGCCTGCTCGCCTCCGAGCGGCGCGGCACGTGGGTGTACTACCGGGTCGAGCCGTCCGTGGTGGCCGCGATGGGGCGGATGCTCAGCAGCCTCGGCTGAGCCGACCGTACGGAGAGCGGGTGAGTCCGATGGGCGAGCCGTCCGTGGACCGTCAGGCGATCCACGAGGAGCTGGAGCGTGCCCGGAGGGCATTCCATCAGCTCCTCGAAGACGCCTCCGAGGACGACCTGCGCCGGCCCACCGACGGCACCCGTTGGACCAACGGACAGATGCTGTTCCACACGCTCTTCGGCTACATCCTGATGCGGCCGCTGCTCATCCTGATGAGGATCTTCGGACGGCTGCCGCGCGGTGCGAGCCGGACCTTCGCCCGTGTCCTGGACGCAGGCACTCGGCCCTTCGACGTCGTCAACTACCTCGGCCCGCTCGGCGGCGCGAAGGTGCTCGGACGTCGCGGCATGGGTGCGGCGTTTGACCGCGTGATCGCCTACCTGCACCGGCGGCTCGACGCCGAGCGGGAAGCCGATCTCTCCCTGGGCATGCACTATCCGACGCGCTGGGACCCGTTCTTCCAGGACGTCATGACGCTCGCGGACATCTACCGGTATCCGACCCAGCACTTTGAGTTCCACCGCCGCCAGCTCACCCTGCCCGCCGGTCCGCAAGCAGCCCGCTGATCTCGCGGGTCGCCTCGCGAGCAGGACGGCCGACGCCGATCAGGGTGGCGGAGGCCGGACCGGTCCAGTCGCCGTAGCCGAGCAGGTGCAGACGTGGCTCATCCACCGCCCGGGTGCCGTCGGTGCCGATGTGGCCGCGTCGGCCGCGGAGTTGGAGCGGGGCCAGGTGGGGCAGAGCCGGTCGGAACCCGGTGCACCAGATGATCGCGTCGGCCTCGGCCCGGGTGCCGTCGGGCCACTCGACACCGCCGGAGTGGAGCCGGGTGAACATCGGGCGCCTGGTGAGCAGGCCGCGGTCTCGGGCCTCGCGCACGGGAGGTACGGCGACGATGTCGCCGAGCGAGGCGACGCCGCCGAGGTCCGTACGCCCGTCATCCAGGGCTCGGCGGCGGGCAGTTGCCACGTCGAACAGGACGCGGCCGTCGATGTCGTCGGCGAGGAAGCGGGGCGGGCGCTGGGTGACCCAGGTCGGGTCCGTACCGTCGGCGAGGTCGGCAGCGATCTGGGCGCCGGAGTTGCCGCCGCCCACCACCAGGACTCGCTGACCGGCGAAGTCGGCGGGGCTGCGGTACTCCACCGTGTGCAGCTGGCGTCCTCTGAAGGCTGCCCGGCCTGGGACGGCGGGCAGGAAGGGCCGCCACCAGGTTCCGGTCGCGCTGATCACGGCGCGGGCGCGCCAGGTGCCGGAGTCCGTCTCCACGCGCAGGAACCCGCCGTCCCGATGGACACCGAGAACGCGTACGGGGCGCTCGACGAGCAGTTCGTAGCGCTTCTCGTACTCGGTGAGGTAGTCCACCACGTGCTGCGCATCGGGGTAGGTCTCGCTAGGCTGCGCGGGCATGAGGCGTCCGGGCAGCGAGGAGTACGCGGCCGGGGAGAACAGGCGCAGCGACTCCCAGGCGTGCTGCCAGGCGCCGCCAGGCGTGGTCTGGGCGTCGAGGATGACGAACTCCAGGCCGAGGCGGCGCAGGTGGTAGCCGGCGGCGAGCCCGGCCTGGCCGCCGCCGATCACCACCACCTGGGCCCCGTTGGTCACTCGGCCGATCGTCCCGGCATGAAGATGAGCGCGACCAGCGCCAGCCCGATCACGCCCCCGACGAGCTGCATGCCGATGAAGCCCAGCAGGGAGCCGGGGGCGATGCCCGCGAAGGTGTCGCTGAAGGCCCGACCGATCGTCACGGCCGGGTTGGCGAAGGATGTGGAGGAGGTGAACCAGTACGCGGCGCCGATGTAGGAGGCGACGGCGACGGGCGCGAAGCGCAGCTGGTTCGCCCGGGCCAGGCCGAAGATCAGCAGGATCAGGCCCGCCGTCGCGACGACCTCGCCGAGGAGCAGGTGTCCGGCCGAGCGGTCGTGGGTGGACCACTTGACCAGCGGTTCGCCGAACATCGCGTCTGCCAGGATCGCGCCCGCGATCGCGCCCGCGATCTGCGCGGGCAGGTAGACGGCCACTTCGCGCGGGGTGACGCCGGCGCCGCCGCGGCGGGCGGTCCACCACTCGGCGAGCGTGACGACGGGGTTGAAGTGGGCGCCGGAGACCGGGCCGAGGAGCAGGATGAGGATGCCGAGGCCGAAGACGGTGGCTGTGGAGTTGGCGAGCAGCTGGAGGCCGACGTCCTTGGTGAGTTCGGTGGCCTGGATGCCGGAGCCGACCACGACCGCCACGAGCAGCGCCGTGCCTATGAGTTCGGCGGAGGCCCGGGCTACCAGGGGAGTACGAGGCGGGGTGGCACCCGGCGCCGGCGCGACGGACGTGGGTTCAGCAGCGGCTGGCGCGGACTCCGCGGTCGGGGCGGCTTCGGCGGGGGTCATGGGCAGGCCCTCTTGTTCTCGGCGGCGGTGCGAGCGGACTCAGCCAGGTCGGCGAACTGGTCGGCGAGCTGGGCGATGACGTCCGGCTTGAGCCGGTAGTAGATGTACCGGCCGCACGGCTCGGTCTCGACGACCCCGGCCTCGCGCAGCACCTTCATGTGGTTGGAGAGGTTGGTCTGCTTGGCACCGGTCTCCTCCACGAGGTGGGTGGTGCACAGCGTCTCTTTGGCGAGCAGGGTCACGATCTGGAGCCTGAGCGGGTCGGCCAGCACCCGGATCAGGTCAGTGTCGACTGACGTCATCATGGGCTGATACTGTCACATCAGTGGTGGCTGACACCACCGGGTGCTGACATCATTCGCACCTGATCCGGTCGTGAGACAAGAGAGACCTCTGATGTCCGACAAGCCCTCCGTGCTCTTCGTCTGTGTCCACAACGCCGGCCGTTCCCAGATGGCCGCCGCGTGGCTGACCCACCTGGCCGGGGACCGCGTCGAGGTCCGCTCCGCCGGCTCCAACCCGGGCGCGGGCGTCAACCCGGCTGCCGTCGAGGCCATGGCCGAGGTCGGCATCGACATCTCCGCCGAGGTCCCGAAGATGCTCACCGTGGACGCGGTCAAGGAGTCAGACGTCTGCATCACCATGGGCTGCGGCGACACCTGCCCCGTCTTCCCCGGCAAGCGCTACCTGGACTGGCAGCTGGAGGACCCGGCGGGCCAGGGCGTCGAGGCCGTCCGCCCGATCCGGGACGAGATCAAGGTGCTGGTCGAGGGCCTGATCAAGGAGATCGCGCCGGAGCCCCAGGCATGAGCGACACGGCGACGGACATACGCAACGTCATCGTCATCGGCTCCGGCCCCGCCGGATACACCGCCGCCCTCTACACCGCCCGTGCCTCGCTGAAGCCGTTGGTCTTCGAGGGTGCGGTCACCGCTGGCGGCGCGCTGGTGCAGACGACCGAGGTGGAGAACTTTCCCGGCTTCCGCGACGGCATCATGGGCCCGGAGCTGATGGAGAACATGCGGGCCCAGGCTGAGCGTTTCGGCGCCGAGCTCGTCCCCGACGACATCGTCGCCGTCGACCTGACCGGCGCGGTCAAGACTGTCACCGACAGCGGGGGCACGGTCCACTGGGCGAAGGCCGTGATCGTGGCGACGGGCTCGCAGCACCGCAAGCTCAATCTTCCGGGCGAGGACGCGCTGTCCGGCCGCGGGGTGTCGTACTGCGCGACCTGCGACGGCTTCTTCTTCCGTGAGCACGACATCGTGGTGGTCGGCGGCGGGGACACGGCGATGGAGGAGGCCACCTTCCTCTCCCGCTTCGCCCGCTCCGTGACGATCGTCCACCGCCGTGACACCCTGCGGGCGTCCAAGACGATGCAGGAGCGCGCCTTCGCGGACCCGAAGATCTCCTTCGCCTGGAACAGCGAGGTCGCCGAGATCCACGAGGACGGCGGCAAACTCGCCGGGCTCACCCTGCGCGACACCGTCACCGGCCAGACGTCCGAACTCCCCGCCACCGGCCTGTTCGTCGCCATCGGCCACGACCCGCGCACCGACCTGGTCACCGGCCAGCTCGACTTGGACGACGAGGGGTACCTCAAGGTCGCCTCCCCCTCCACCCGCACGAACATCCCTGGCGTCTTCGGCGCGGGCGACGTCGTCGACCACACCTACCGGCAGGCCATCACCGCGGCCGGCTCCGGCTGCGCGGCCGCCCTGGACGCCGAGCGCTACCTCGCCGCCCTGGCCGACGCCGAGCAGACGCCCGAGCCGGATATGACCACAGCCGCGGTCTGAGCGACATCCGCACGAAACCGCAAGAGAAGGTCCCCATGGCCCTCAAGAACGTCACCGACGACTCCTTCGAGCAGGACGTCCTCGCCAGCGACAAACCCGTCCTCGTCGACTTCTGGGCCGCCTGGTGCGGCCCTTGCCGCCAGCTCGCCCCGTCGCTGGAGGCGATCGCCGCCGAGCACGGCGACAAGATCGAGATCGTCAAGCTCAACATCGACGAGAACCCGGCCACCGCCGCCCGGTACGGCGTGATGTCCATCCCGACGATGAACGTCTACCAGGGCGGCGAGGTCGTGCAGACCATCGTGGGCGCCAAGCCGAAGGCTGCCCTCGAACGCGAACTCGCCGACCACCTCGCCTGACTCGCGACACCCGTGGGGGCGCCACCAGCGCCCCCACTTCGGATCTCCGACGGAGGTATCCCGGTGGCCAGCAAACGCATCGTCGCCGTCGGCGGCAGCGACGCCGGCATCAGCGCGGCCCTGCGCGCCCGCGAGCTGGATCCCCACAGCGAGGTCACCGTGGTGGTGGCCGACGCCTACCCGAACTTCTCCCTCTGCGGCATCCCGTACTACGTCTCCGGCGAGGTCGGCCACTGGAGCGACCTCGCCCACCGCACCCTGGCGGACCTGAAGGCCACCGGCATGCAGGTGCGCACCGACATCCTCGCCACCGGCATCGATGTGCCCGGCAAGCGGCTGGCCGTGCGCGACGCCGAGGGCCGTGCCGAGGAACTGCCGTACGACGCCCTGATCGTGGGCACTGGCGCGGTCAGCGCCCGCCCGCCCATCGAGGGCTTGAGCGGGCCGGACGCGCTCGGCCCGGCAGACGGCGTCCATCTCCTGCACAGCATGGGCGACACCTTCGGGATCATGCAGTCGATCGCCGCGCGCCGCCCGAAGTCGGCCGTCGTCATCGGCGCCGGCTACATCGGCCTGGAGATGGCCGAGGCCCTGACCACCCGCGGCCTCCAGGTCACCCAGATCGAGGCCTTGCCCGAGGTCCTGCTTACCGTCGACCCGGAACTCGGAGCCCTGGTCCACGCCGAACTCGACACCCACGGCGTCGAAGTCATCACCGGCACCCAGGTCTCCGCGATCACCCGCGCCGCGGGCGGCGACCTCCTTCACGTACGGGCCAGCGGCCCCGACGGCCGGACGTTCACCCGTGGCACGGATCTCGTCCTGGTCGTCGTCGGCGTACGCCCCGACACCGCGCTCGCCGCGACTGCCGGAGCCCGGCTCGGTGTGAAGGGCGCCATCGACGTCGACGAGTACATGCGTACCTCGCTGCCCGGCGTGTACGCGGCCGGCGACTGCGCCGTCACCCACCACCGCCTCCTCGGCAAGACCTGGCTGCCGCTTGGGACGACCGCCCACAAGCAGGGCCGGATCGCGGGCGAGAACGCTCTCGGCGGCGCCCGCTGGTTCGCCGGCAGCCTCGGCACCCAGGTGGTCAAGGTCTTCGACCTCGTCGCCGCCCGCACCGGCCTGCGCGACCACGAAGCCGCAGACGCCGGACGGGGCTGGACACCGGCCACCACCGCCAGCCGCCCCGACGACCATAAGGCGTACTACCCCGGCGCCACCCCGATCTCCATCCGAGTCACCGGCGACACCTCAAGCGGCCTCCTGCTCGGCGCCCAACTCGTCGGGAGACGCAGCGCGGAGGTCTCCAAGCGCGTGGACACGTACGCCGCCGCGCTCTTCCACGGCATGCCGGTCGACGGCCTCAGCGAGCTCGACCTCTCCTACACCCCACCCCTCGGCTCACCCTGGGACGCGGTCCAGGTCGCGGCACAGAGGTGGATGAACGAGCACCATCTCGACGTGCAGCGCCGCATGCTGGGCGTCTTCTGACGCCGGATCCTGCGGTCTGGCTCCCACGGGACCCTTGACGCCAGGGCATTAGCTCAACAAAAATTGAGTCAATGAATGCTGAGTGGTCTGCATCGGTGATGGCGCGAGCGCAACGGCACGCGGCACTGGGGGAACCCGCGCGCCTGGCGATCATCGACCGGCTGCTGCTGGGCGACGCCTCGCCCGGCGAACTCGGCCAGGAACTGGGCCTGCCAAGCAACCTCCTGGCCCACCACCTCAAGCTGCTCGAACAGGTCGGCCTGATCGAGCGGGCCCGCTCCGAAGGCGACCGCAGACGCACTTACCTGCGCCTACGCGTCGAAACCCTGGCCGACACCATGCCCACACCCCTGCGGACGGCACCCCGCGTGGTGTTCGTCTGCACCCACAACTCCGCCCGCTCCCACCTCGCCGCCGCTCTCTGGAGGCAGCACAGCACCGTGCCAACCGCCTCGGCGGGAACTGACCCCGCGCGGCGCGTCCACCCCCGCGCCGTCGCGGCCGCCCGCAAGCACGGCCTCTCCCTGGCCTCCGCCCGCACCTCCCACATCGACGAGACGCTGCGCCCGGACGATCTCGTGGTCGCCGTCTGCGACAACGCCCACGAACAGCTCGGCACCCGCATCCCCGACCGCCTGCACTGGTCGGTCCCCGACCCCACCCGCACCGGCACCGACGACGCCTTCGCCGACGCCCTGAGTGATCTCGCCGACCGGGTCGACCGGCTGGCTCCCGCCGTCCGTCCGCCTGGAGGCCGTGATGACTGAGACCGCGCCCGTCCCGCACCGCAACCTGAGCATCGACCAGCAACTCGCCCTGCGCACCGCCGCCACCCACCTGGCCCGCGAGTTCGACGGCGTCTTCGGCGAGGAGACCATCGAGCGGTTCCTGCACACCAGCTACGACCAGTTCGCCGGCCGCAGCACCATCCCCAACTTCCTCCCGCTCATCGCCGAACGCTTCGCCCGCCAGCGCCTGCGTGCCCTGGCCAAGGTCGAGGGCTACCACGTCGACGGCAAGCCCGTCGTGCTCTTCCTCTGCGTCCACAACGCCGGCCGCAGCCAGATGGCCATGGGCTTCTTCCAGCACCTCGCCGGTGACAACGCCGTGGCCTGGTCGGGCGGCTCCGAACCCGGCTTCGAGGTCAACCCGTCCGCCATCGCCGCGATGAGCGAGCGCGGCATCGACATCTCCCGCGAGTTCGCCAAACCCTGGACCGACGAGGTCGTCCGCGCCGCCGACGTCGTCGTCAGCATGGGCTGCGGCGACGCCTGCCCCGTCTTCCCCGGCAAGCGGTACCTCGACTGGACCCTCGACGACCCCGCGGGAAAGACCGTCGACGACGTCCGCCCTATCCGCGACGACATCGAGCGCCGCGTCCGCGGGCTCCTCGACGAACTCGGCGTCCCGGCACAGCACTAGGGAGCGTATTGGGTCGTGATCAATCTTCGGGTTCTGTCCGTGGGGCGGGGCCTGGACTGGTAGACCTTCTTGGATGACTCGCGTGCAACTGACGGATGCGGAGTGGGAGTTCATCGAGCCGTACCTGCCGATTGGCGAGTACGGCCCGTACCCCGAGCGGCTGCGGCAGCAGTTCGAGGGCGTGATCTGGCGGTTCAAGGCGGGCGGCCAGTGGCGGGAGATGCCGACAGAGTTCGGCGCCTGGTCGACCGTCCACAACCGTTTCCGGCAGTGGCGTGATGCCGGAGTCTTCGAGGCCCTGTTGGAGGGCCTGATCGCGGAAGCCGCGAAGCGCGGTGAGGTGGACCTGTCCCTGGTCAGCATCGACTCCACCACCGCCCGGGCCCACCACGACGCGGCCGGCATGCACCTGGAGGAGGAGGTCCTCATCGCTTTGGAGAAGGCTGCCGCCGAAGCGGAGAAGGCCAGGTCAAAGGGGGTGACTGCGACGAACAAACCGGGCAGGGGAACGAAAGCAACCCCGAGCGGGAAGAGCGACAGCGCATCCGGCGACGGCACAAACTCCGGCTGAAGGCCGCCCTCCTCGGACGCTCCCGGGGTGGGCAGACCAGCAAGATCCATGTCGCCGGCGACCGGAAGTGCCGCCCGCTGGCCTTCATCCTGACCGCGGGCCAGGCCGCCGACAGCCCGCAGTTCATCCCCGTGCTGGGGAAGGTGCGGGTGCGTGGGCCTGTCGGCCGCCCCCGCACCCGGCCGGGCGCAGTCGCCGGGGACAAGGCGTACTCGTCTCGCGGCAACCGCGCCCACCTGCGTAAACGCCGTATCAAGGCGGTCGTCCCGGAGAAGAGGGACCAGGCCGCCAACCGGAAGAAGAAGGGCTCCAGAGGCGGCCGACCCGTCAGCCACGACGCTGATCTCTACAAGGAGCGGAACACCGTCGAGCGGCTGATCAACAAGCTCAAGGCCTGGCGAGGCATCGCTACGCGGTACGACAAGACACCCGCCAGCTACCTCGCCGGCCTTCACCTCCGCGGCTCGATGATCTGGCTCAGAGAGCTCACCCGGACCACCTAATGATCACAACGCAATACGCTCCCTAGGCCCCTCCACGTCGCGGAGGGCGAAGCGGTCCCCGGGTTCCGGCCCGGGGACCGCTTCCGCCATCCGGGCAGCTCTGCCGCCAACACGCGGCCGGCACGGACCCTTCGCCCCCGCCGCCGGGAAGGATCGCGTCATGGTACAGACCACTTCCGTCGCGGACCCGGCGCTCCGGCCCGTCGTGGACCGCCGGCTGCGCGGCTTCACCGGAGCCGGATACGACAAGGGCCGCCCCGCGCTGGTGCAGGCCGCCTGGTACGCCGCCCAGCATCTGCTGTTCACCCAGTGGTGGTTCCCCGCCCGCTGGCGGCCGCCGCTGCTGCGCGCCTTCGGCGCCCGGATCGGCCGGCGGGTGCTGATCCGGCGTGGTGTGCGGATCCACTGGCCGTGGAAACTGGACGTCGGCGACGACGTCTGGATCGGCGAGGACGCCTGGATCCTCAACCTCGAACCGGTCATCATCGGCCACGACTGCTGTGTCTCGCAGAGCGCCCTGCTGTGCACCGGCAGCCACCGCCGCCGCAGTGCCACCTTCGAGTTCGACAACGGCCCCATCCGGCTGGAGCCGGGCAGCTGGGTCGCGGCCCGCGCGGTCGTGCTGCGCGGGGTCACCGTGGGCCGGGGCGCCGTGGTGGGCGCGGGCGCCGTCGCCCACCAGGACGTGCCGCGGGACGCGGTCCTGACCGCGGGAGGCCGGGCATGAGAATCGTCCACGTGGTCACCCTCGTCAGCGACGACGGGGCCTTCGGCGGTCCGACGAGCGTGGCGGCGGCGCAGCTCGAGGAGCTGGCCGCCCGCGGCCACGACGTCCGGCTGGTGTCGCTGTGGCGGGGCGCTGCGGCCGCCCCGGGGCGGGTCGGAGCCGTCCCGTTCGTCTCCCGCCCGGCCCGGCGGTTCGTACCGGGCCGGGGCTGTCTCGGACTCATGCACCCGCTGCTCCTGGCGGACCTGTGGCGCGAGACGGGCCGTGCCGACGCCGTGCACCTGCACGCCGGCCGCGACCTCGTCTCCCTCGCCGCGCTCGCGGTGGCCCGGCTGCGCGGCAAGGACTACGTCACCCAGACCCACGGCATGGTGGAGCCCCGCACCGCTGCCGTGGCGCGGGTCTTCGACCGGCTGTTCGTGCCCCTGCTGCGCGGCGCCCGCGCCTGTCTCGTGCTCACCGAGCGGGAGCGCCGCGAACTGACCGCCGTCCTGGGCCCGGACGGCCCGCCGCTGCTCGACCTGCCCAACGGGCTGCGCGTGTCCGACGCGGGCCGCGACGCCGCGGGGGTGCGCAGCGGCCACGAGGTGGTCTTCCTGGCCAGACTGCACCCGCGCAAACGCCCCGAGGCGTTCGTGGAGATGGCAGCCCTGGTCCACAAGGAGTCCGACGACGCCCGCTTCACGCTCTACGGCGCCGACGAGGGCTCGCTGCCCGCGGTGCGCCGGCTGATCGAGGACCGGGGGATCGGCGACGTCGTCTCCTACGGCGGTGCGCTCGACCACGCGGCGGCTCTGGCGGCCTACCGCAAGGCCGCGGTGTACGTTCTGCCCAGCGTGCGGGAGCCGTTCCCGATGACGGTCCTGGAGGCGCTCGCCGAGGGAACCCCGGTCGTGTGCACGGACAGTAACGGCATCGCGGCCGAACTGGCGCGCAGGGAAGCGGCGTTGGTCACCGACGGCAGCCCGCGGGCGCTGGCCGACGCGGTGGGCCGGCTGCTCGCCGACCCGGTGCTGCGCGACCGGCTCGCCGAGGCCGGCCGGCGGGCGATCGACGAGGTCTTCTCCATCCGCGCGGTGGTGGACCGGCTGGAGAAGCTGTACCGCAAGGGGTGACGCGAGCGGTTCGGCCGCCGCGTGCGGCCGAACCGCCGCCCGTTCAGCGCCGCCCGCGGCTCGCCGTACGCAGGATGTCCTCGAAGCGCGAGGCGCAGTCCTCCAGGGCGAACTCCCGCTCGGCCAGGGCCCGGCTCTCCTTGCCCAGGGACTCCGCGCGCGCCGGGTCGGACAGGATCTCCCGCGCCCAGGAGGCGGCCTCGTCGAGCGCGCTCTCCTCCGGCGGGAACACCGCCGATCCCGCCCGGTGCAGCAGTTGCGCCGCCAGGTTGGCGGCCGGCATCAGCCCGAGCACGGGACGTCCCGCGCACAGGTACGACAGGGTCTTCGACGGTACCGAGAACTCCCCGGCGTCCGCGCCCAGCACCACCACGAGGAGATCGCCCGAGCCCAGCACCTCGGGCAGCCGCCCGTAGGGCTGGAAGGGCAGCAGGGTCAGATCGACGCCCCGCTCGGCCGCCGCCCTGCGCAGCACCGGCACCGCGGGGCCGTCGTTGACGACGACCAGCCGCACCGGGGTGCCCCGCGCGCCCAGCCGCTCGGCGAGCCGCACCAGCAGCTCCGGATTGTGCTTCAGGCCGAGCGTGCCGGAGTACAGCACCGTCCGCACACCGTCCAGGCCGTGCTCGGCCGACCAGGCGTTGGCCCGGTCGACCGGCACGATCTCGTCCAGCGGCGCCCAGTTGGGGATGACGGTGACCTTGCCGGCCGTGCCCCACTCGCGGTGCACGCGCAGGAACGACTCGGCGATCACCACGACGGCCGCGGCCTGCCGCGCCGACCACTTCTCGCCGGCGCCGAAGACCTTCGCGGCGATGCCCATGGACCGGGCGACCTTCTCGGCGGCGAAGCTCTTCATCGCCACGGCGGTCACGTCCTGGTGCCACAGCACCCAGGGGACGCCCATCCGCCGCAGGACGCCCGCCGCGACCACCAGCACCGGGATCGGCATGTTCGACAGCAGCGCCACGTCGGGCTTCTCCCGCCGTACCTGCCGGGCCAGTTCGAGGCCCAGCAGGGTCTCCTGGCGCAGCCGGCGGACGTAGGCGTCCTTGCGCAGCGCGGTGCCGTCGCCGATGGTGACGAAGCGCAGTCCGGGGGTGTCCCCGGCGAGGTTGCCCTTGCCGGAGACGTAGGCCGTGCACGTCGAGTGGACGACGTCGTGACCGCGGCGCGCCAGTTCACGGCTGAGCTGGGCCTGGAAGGGGTGGCCGCTGTAGTCGTGGACGAGGATCCTCATGGGTTCACCGTCTCCTCTGCTCGCCCGCGGCTCACTGCTGGGAGCGCTTGACCTGGTCGTAGACCCAGGCGTAGGTCGTCTCCAGGCCGTCGAGCAGGGTCACCGACGGCTCCCAGCCGTGGATCTCCTGGATCAGGGTGTTGTCGGAGTTGCGGCCGCGCACGCCCTGCGGGGCGTCGAGGCGGTACGTGCGCTCGCAGCGGACACCGGCGATCTCCTCGACGAGATCGACGAGCTGGTTGATGGTGACCACCTCCGAGGAGCCGAGGTTGACCGGGATCCCGCTGTCGCCGTTCAGGATCATCTGGCTGCCGTGCACGCAGTCGTCGATGTACATGAACGAACGGGTCTGGAGTCCGTCGCCCCAGATCTCGATCCGGTGCTCGCCGCTGAGGACCGCCTCGGCCACCTTGCGGCAGACCGCGGCCGGCGCCTTCTCCCGGCCGCCGGTCCAGGTGCCGTGCGGGCCGTACACGTTGTGGTAGCGGGCCACACGGGTGACGAATCCGTAGTCCTCGGCGTAGTGCCGGCACATGCGCTCGGAGAACAGCTTCTCCCAGCCGTAGCCGTCCTCGGGCTGCGCCGGGTAGGCGTCTTCCTCCTTGAGGGCGGTGAGGGCCGGGTCGGTCTGCTTGCCGGCGGCGTACACGCAGGCGGAGGAGGAGTAGAAGTAGCGCTCGACGCCGGCCTCGTGGGCGGCCTGGAGCATGTGGGTGCTGGTGAGCACCGACATCATGCAGGCGGCCTTGTTGTTCTCGATGAAGCCCATGCCGCCCATGTCGGCGGCCAGCATGTACACCTGGCGCGCGCCCCGGACGCCCGCCCTGGCGCTGTCCAGGAGCGAGAGGTCGGCGACCACGTTCTCGGCGTCGGGGTGGACCTGGTACCAGTCCTGGCGCGGCTTGATGTCGACGGAGCGGACGGTCAGTCCCTGGGCGAGAAGGTCGCCCACCAGGTGACCGCCGATGAAGCCCCCGCCCCCGGCGACGACGACGTCTACCTGCTGGCTCATGCACAACTCCTCTGTCGATCGGGAGATCTGATGGCCGATAAGCTATGCAGACTTGTCATGATTTGGGGTAATTGGCACGCCGAGAATTTCGCGATTTCTGCGCGCCTGGGGTGATTAGCGCGATCTAAGCGCTATATATCCTTCAGTGATGTTTCAGCCTAAATATTCGCTCGACGGAGAGGCCGGGATGCAGGACGCTCGCGTCCGCAGTGTGGCTGCGGTCTCCCTCTGGGCCGTGGCACTGACGGTCCTGCTGCCGGGGCTGATCCTCCAGTCGCACGGTGCGCATCCGTCGGCCGCACTCGTCCTGCAAGGCGTCGTCGTGGTGCACAGCGGCGGCGCGCTCGCCCGGGTGCTCACCGCCTCCCGGGTACGCTTCGTCGCCCTCGGCTTCTGGGTCTTCGCGTACATCTGGCTGGGCCTGGCGGGCCTCGCGATGCTCGCCGCCGACGCGTACCCCTGGCCGTACCGGACCGACGAGACCACCGCGCTCGTGGCCGTGGCCCTGGTCGAACTCGGCCTCCTCGCCCACAGCGCCGGAGCGGCCCTCGCCGCCCGCCGGGAACGCGTCCGCGGGCACACCGCCCCGCCCGGGCGCCTGGAGCGCGTCCTCGCCCGCCGGGTCGCGCCCTGGCGCCTGCTCGCCCTGTGCGCGCTCGCCCTCGGCCTGGCCGTCGTGCTGATCGCCGGCCAACCCGGCCGACTGGGCGCGTACTTCACCAGCCGGCAGGCCATCACCGAGGCCGGCGGGGAGGACGCCTCGCTGCGCTCCCTGCTCAGCTGGTCGCTCTCGGTCCCCGCGTTCTGGGCCCTGCTCGGACTGCTGAGAGTGCCGTGCCGCCCCGGCGGCGACCGCTGGCTGCGTGCGGTGCGCTGGCTGCTGCTGCCGGTGCTGCTCGCCCTCAACGTGGTCGTCAACAACCCCATCAGCAAGCCGCGGTTCTGGGCCGGCATGGTCCTGCTGACCCTGCTGTTCGCGGTGCCCCGGCTGTGCCGGCCCCGGGCCTTCCGTGTCACCGCGGCCGCGATCCTCGCCGCACTGCTGTTCGTCTTCCCCTACAGCGACTACTTCCGCTACAGCGACCGCGAGACCCTGACCGTCGCCTCCCTCGCCGACCAGTTCACCTCCAACGGCGACTACGACGCCTTCCAGCAGATGCAGACCGGTGTCGACTACGCCCACGACCACGGGTTCTCCCCGCAGAACGTCCTCGGCCCGCCGCTGTTCATGGTGCCGCGCGCGCTGTGGCCGGAGAAACCCGAGGACACCGGCATCTCCCTGGCCGAGTACGCCGGGTACGAGTTCCACAACCTCTCCGCGCCCCTGTGGATCGAGAGCTACCTGTGGGCCGGCCCCCCGGCGGTGATCCTGGTCTTCCTCCTGCTCGGCGCGTTCGGCCGGCGCGTGGACGACATCCGCCACCGGCTGCGCGAGAGCCCCGGCGCCCTCGCCGCCCTGCTCGTCCCCGCGTTCGCCTTCTACCAGATGGTCTTCCTGCGCGGCAGCCTGCTCGCCATCGCGGGTCCGCTGACCCTGCTGGTGGCCGTGCCGCTGCTCATCACCACCCCCGTCGCCCGGGCATCCCGGTTCCGCTCTTCGGCGATGCCGGCCGCAACCACCCGTCACGCATCGATCCCCGGAACAGGAGGGCACCCGTGACCGGCCCCATCCATCTCGACGACCGGTACGACGAGCCGGACCAACTACGCGACCAACTGCGCCGCATCCTTCGCCACCGCGCCCTGATCGCGCTGGGCCTGGTCCTGGGACTCCTCGGCGGGCTGGCGCTGGCCGAGTACCGCGCGCACACCTACACCGCCACCGGTGAGGTCCTGGTGCGCTCCACCGCCGACCCGTTCGGCGCGGTCGGGGTCTCCGCCGACAACCAGGTCAGCATGACCACCGAGCAGCAGATCGCCACCAGCGCCGAGGTCGCCCGCCGGGTCGCCCGCGCGCTGCGCCTGCCCGAGAGCCAGGCAGGCGGCCTCGCCTCCCGGCTGCGCGTCACCAACCCGATGAAGTCCCGGGTGCTGCGCTTCGAGTTCACCGCCGGCAACCCCCAGCGCGCGGCCCAGGGCGCCAACGCCTTCGCCGAGGCCTACCTCACCGACCGCAAGAGCCGCAACGACGCCGCCGTCCGGCGCGCCACCGACGCCCTCGGCCAGCAGATCCGGGTGCTCAACCAGGATCTGGCCGAGGAGAAGCTGGAGCAGAAGGACGCCAAGACCGCCGCGCAGAGCCAGCTCTACACCCTCCAGAAGCGCGTCCTGGACATCAAGTCCCGGGACACCGACGCCGGTGACGTCGTCCGCCGGGCCACCGCCCCCCACCTGCCGGTCGGCCCCGGCCTGCGCGTCCTGCTCGCCCTCGGCCTGGTGTGCGGCCTGCTGCTCGGCCTGGTGCTGGCCTGGCTGCGCTCCGCCCTGGACTCCAGGATCCGCTCGGTCGGCGAATTGCGCGGTGCCCTGCACACCCCGGTGCTCGGCATCCTGCCCGACGACGACGAGGACGGGCACGGCGAACTGCTGAAGGTCGGCCGCACCGGCGGCGCCCGCGCTGAGGCGTTCCGCGCCCTGGCCTTCCGACTGCGCAAGACGGACGGCCCCGCGGGCCCCGGCCAGGTGCTCGTCGTCGCCCCGCGCGACGCCGAGGCCGCCGAGGAGGTCGCCGCCAACCTGGCCGCCGCGCTCGCCGAGTACGGCGGCGAGGTCCTGCTGGTCGACGCCGACTCCGACGTCTCCGGGCTCTCGGACCGGCTGCCGCTGATGCCGTACGAGGCGCCCACCCTGGAGGAGGCGTTCCTGCCCAGCGGGAGCGTCCTCGTCGAGGCCGAGGTCTCCGGGCGGCTCGCCTTCCGCTCCGGCGGCGGCATCGGCGCGCACACCCGCTCGAGCCTGTCGACCGAGGCCCACCGGCTGCGGGCGGGCGTCGAGTCCACCACCGTCGTCGTGACGGGACCGTTCCTCACGCACGCCGACGCGCTCGCCGTGGCCCAGCGCGTCGACGGCGTCGTGCTGGTCGTCGGCCTCGGTACCACCCGCCAGGACGACCTGCGCCAGGTGCAGGAACTGGTCGACTGCTCCGGCGGACGCCTCCTCGGCACGGTCCTCGACGCCGCCCGGCCCCGCCGGCGCCTGCGGCTGCCGCGCCGCCGCCCGAAGTACCGTCCGGCGTCGCACCCCGCCGCGCCGATGGAACTTCCCGCCCAGGACGGCACCTTCTCCGTCTCCCGGCGGTGATCGCCGCCCACACGGCCGCTCCCACCCGCGCCGGGGCCCAGGCCCCGCGCGCGGTGGCGGCGGTCGCCCGGGGCGGCTGGTGGGGGATGGCGGGCTCGGTCGCCAACGCCGTCTTCTCCTTCCTGCTGGTCGGCCTGTTCACCCGTGCCGTCGGCGCGGACGGCTCGGGCGTGGTCTTCACGGGCGTCGCCCTGTTCACCATCCTCAGCAACACCTGCAAGCTCGGCGCCGACGCCGGGCTGATCCGTTTCGTCCCCCGGGACCTCGCCCTCGACGACGGCCGCTCGGTGCCCGCGCTGCTGCGCATGGCCCTCCTGCCCGCGGCCGTCGTCTCCGTCCTGGCCGCCGCGCCCCTGCTGCTGTCGTCCACCGCGGCCCGGCTCCTGCTGCCCCAACTGCCCCCCGCGGACGCCGTCTCACTGGTCCGGCTCTTCGGCGTCTTCCTGCCGGTCGCCACCGTGGGCATGGTCCTGCTCGGCGCCACCCGGGCCTACGGCACGGTCGTCCCGTTCGTCGCCGTCGAGCAGATCGGCAAGCCTGTGCTGCGGCTGCTGATCGCCCTCCCCGTCGCCTTCCTGCTGCCCGGCCTGACCGCGCTGGCCTCGGCCTGGCTGCTGCCGACGCTGGCCGGTGCGGTGGCCGCCTGGTTCACCCTGCGCCGCTGCCGGGCCGGCCGGGGGCCGACAGCCCCGCCCGCAGGCGGGACCGTGTCCTGGCGGACGTTCTGGGGCTTCGCCGCGCCGCGCGCGGTCTCCTCCGTCTTCGACATCAGCGCCGTGTGGGTCGGCGTCCTCCTGCTGTCGGCCATGGCCACCGCGGGGGAGGCCGGCGTCTACACCGCGATCGGCCGCGTGGTCACCGCGGGCACGCTCCTCCAACTCGCCGTACGGCTCGCCGTGGCGCCGGAGGTCAGCCGGCTGCTCGCCCTCGGCGAGGAGCCCGAGGCGCACTCCCTGCACCGCGTGTCGACCTGCTGGATCGTGCTGTTCTCCTGGCCGCTGTTCGCCCTCCTCGCGGCCTTCCCCGGGACCTTCCTGTCCGCCTTCGGGCCGGAGTTCGTCCGCGGCGCCCCCGCCCTGGTCGTGCTGTGCGCGGCCTCCGTGGTCAACGTCGCCGTCGGCAACGCCCAGACCGTGCTGCTGATGGCCGGCCGCAGCTCCTGGCATCTGGCCGTCACCGCCCTCGCGTTCACGGTCCAGCTGACCGTCGGCGTGCTCGCCGTCCCGGCCTGGGGCGTGCTCGGCGCCGCCGTGTCCTGGGGCGCGGCCATCGTGGTGGAGAACCTCGCCGCGGCCGTGCTGATCCGCCGGCGCCTGGGCTTCCCCACCGTCGACCGCGGCTATGTCAGGGCCCTCGGCGTCTCCCTGACCGTCTGTGTGGTCCTGGGAGCCGCCCGTACGAGGGAAGGTGACACTCCATCAGGACTCGCCGTCGGGATGGCTTTGGGGATGTGTGTATTTGCTATTAGTTTGTGGCGATATCGGACGTCGCTGAGAGTGAACGAGCTCGCCGGAGTGTTGCGCCGCCGCGCCGCATGAGGCCGGCCCCGGCCGCACCGCTGCGGCCCACTCGGTGGGCGTCTTCCGACTCCGTACCACTCCCACCACTGCCACCCGGGGTTCCCTTGCACCTGAGAAAGCTCCGCTCGAAGCCGGTCACCAGGGTTGCCGTCACCGCCCTCGTGTGTTCCGCAGCCCTGCTCGACGCCTCCCTCGCCGCGGCCGCCGACAGCGGTCCGAAGACGTTCTCCGCCGATGCGCTGCCGACCTGGCAGACCGAGGGCATCGCGTGGTCGATGGCCGCCGCGAACGGCGTCGTCTACGTCGGAGGATCCTTCGAGGCGGTCCGACCGCCGGGTGCGGCGCCGGGCCGGAAGCTGGTGGCCCGCCGCAACTTCGCCGCGTTCGACGCCGTGACCGGCAAACTCCTGCCCTGCGCCCCGTCCTTCACGGGGTACCACCACACCGTACGGGCCATGAAGGCCTCCGCGGACGGCCGGGTGCTGTACGTCGGCGGGTCCTTCGACACCGTCGGCTCGGAGAAGGCGGCCAACGTGGTCGCGCTCAACACCGCCGACTGCTCGGTGCGCAAGGAGTTCAGGCCCACCGTGTCCTCGACCGTGCGGGCCGTCGAGCCCACGGACCGCGCGATCTACCTCGGCGGTGACTTCGGCCGGGTCTCCGGCGAGACCAGGAGCCGTATCGCCGCCCTCACGCCCAAGGGTGCGCTGCTGCCCTTCAAGGCCGAACTCGACCAGCCGGTGCGCGCCCTGTCGGCAGCTCTCTCGCAGGGGCGCCTCTTCGTGGGCGGCGACTTCGAGAGGGTCAACGGACAGTCGGCCCGCTCCCTGGTCACCCTGAACCCGGTCACCGGCGCCACCGTGCTGGCCTACCCCGGCTGGTTCCCGAGCCAGTCGTCGGTGAAGACGATCGCCCAGGACGACTCCCGCTTCTTCGTGGGCGCGGAGGGCCACGGCCCGGGCATCTACGACGGCCGGATCGCGGGCCGGACCGCCACCGGCATCATGGTGTGGAACGACACCTGCCGCGGCGCCACCCAGTCCGTGCTGCCCTACAACGGCGTGCTCTACAGCGCCTCGCACGCCCACGACTGCAACGAGACGCCCGGCGGCTTCCCCGACCGGGGCGACCGCCAGCACTTCCTGGCCCAGCGGGTCGACGACCGCAGGATCCTGCACTGGTTCCCCGACACCAACGGCGGCCTCGGCGAGCAGGTCGGCCCCCGCGTCCTGGTGGCGTCACGCGGCTTCCTGTGGGCGGGCGGCGAGTTCACCGAGGTCAACGAGACGCCCCAGCAGGGCCTCACCCGCTTCGGCGACAAGGACACCGGCGCTCCGGAGGAGCCCCCCACGCTGTCCCTGTCGGCGGCCGAGCCCGGCAAGGTCACCCTCGCCTGGCGGGCCGCCTGGGACCGTGACGACGCCGTCCTGACGTACCGGATCTACCGCGACGGCAAGCTGGTCACGCGCCAGGCCAAGTCCTCCGCGTTCTGGGACCGCCCGCGGATGACCTGGACGGACTCCGTGCCGGCGGGCTCCCGCCACCAGTACGCCATCGAGGTCACGGACGGCACCAACGCCGCGGCCAGATCCCGTTCCCTGACCGTGAACGTGCCGAAGAAGCCGGCGCGGCAGACCACGGCGGCGCCGAAGCAGACGGCCCAGGGCGGCGCCCGGCCCGGGCAGTCCGGCCAGACGGGCGAGGCGGCCGAGTCCGGCCTGACGGCCCCCCGAGGAAAGGGTGAGGCGCGATGACCCGGATCGGGTTCGCCCCCGGCGTCTACGACCTGTTCCACATCGGCCATCTCAACATCCTGCGCGAGGCCCGGCGCCACTGCGACCGGCTCGTCGCGGGGGTGAGCTCCGACGAGATGACGGCACGGCTGAAGGGCAAGGTCCCGGTCGTGCCGCTCGCCGAACGGCTCGACATCGTCCGCAGTGTGAAGTACGTCGACGACGCCATCGTGGAGACGGAGGACGACAAGCTCAACACCTGGAAGCGCGTCGGCTTCCACGTCATCTTCAAGGGCGACGACTGGCGCGGCACCCCCAAGTGGCTCGAGTACGAGCGGCGGTTCGGGGAGGTCGGGGTGGAGGTCGTCTACTTCCCCTACACCATGCACACCTCCAGCACCCTGCTGCGCAGCGCCCTGAGGATGCTGGCCGCCCACGAACCGCCGTCGATCCCCTCAGCGCAGCTCCCGGAACCACTTCACCAGGAAGGCGGCCATGAACAGGACGTGTGCCAGCAGCAGCGTGGAGTACACCGCAAGGAAGACGTCCTGACTGCCCAGGAATAGGAAGGCCAGACAGGTCAGGCCGTAGTCGACGGGCAGCAGCAGGACGGCCCTGAAGGCCGGGGGCGCATCGGGCGGAACCTCGCCCGGTGCCCGCCGCTTCAGCTTCTCCGTCAGGATGCCGGCGAAGAAGATCACCACGGCCGCGAGCTGGAAGACCATCGGCGCCAGCAGCCAGAGCGGGCTCGGCAGGGCGAAGAACCGGTAGAACGACACCAGCACCACCAGGTGCAGGGCGAGGATCTTGACGCAGTCCAGGACATGGTCGAGCCATTCGCCCGACGGACTCCCCGACCGCTGTCCCCGCGCCAGCTGACCGTCCGCGGAGTCCAGGAAGAACCCCATGGCCAGGGCCGCGCCCACACCCGCCGCCATCGGCGGCGTGGGCGGCAGCAGTGCCACGGCGGCCAGTGCCGGGAAGGTGAACAGGGCGCCCAGGACGGTCAGTTGATTGGGCGTGGCCCCCGCCTGATAGGCCAGTGCGGCCAGCACCCGCCCGGCCGGGCGATTGACGAACCGGGTGTAGAGCGAGACCCCCTTCGCGGGTTTCTGGGCCGCCGACAGATGCCGGAGAACCTCAACGAACTCAGCCATATCCCTCCTTATGTGTGTGAATCTCAAGTCAATGAAACAAATCGCTTGAAAGAAGGCAATTATGGCAGAGCGGGGAGGCGGGATGTCCCGTGTGAGCCGTCGGCAGCTCCTGCGTGGCGGGGTGACGGTGCTGGGCGCGACCGTCCTCACCGGCCACAGCGCGTCCGCCGCGTCGGGACCGGGAAGCGGCCCCGGCGCTCCGGTCGGCCCCGCCGGCGCGGTGCGGGCGCCGGGCTCCGCCGGTCTGCTGTCCCGGGTGATCAACGTCCGCGACCTCGGCGCGGTGGGCGACGGAAGCGCCGACGACACCGCCGCGTTCGAGTACGCCTACGCCCTCGCCGCCGCCCGCGTCTCCCGGGGCATCGGCCGCACCGTGATCGAGATCCCGCCCGGCGAGTTCCTCATCACCCGCCCGAACGCCCTGCTGAACGGGGTCGCGCCGCTGCGTCCCGCCAACGGGCTGCGTTTCTCCGGCGCCGGCAAGCGCATGACCACCCTGGTCTTCCGCCCGTCGGCCGGCGCAGGCTCCTTCCTGTGCCGCAACGAGGACATCTGGGCCAACCTGTCCTTCGAGCGCATCCAGTTCCGCTCGGCGACGCCGGGCGCCTCCTTCTTCAGCTCCTACTCCACCGGCCAGGCGCAGGACTACCGGTTCTCGGAGTGCGAGTGGATGGGGGAGTGGGAGTACGGCATCTGCCTGGACGGCACCGACACCAACTCCGAGATGCGCTGGGAGGCGTGCCGGGTCGGCGGCGCCTACCGCAGGGCCTTCCTCTACTCGGGCCTCACCGGCCGGGGCCAGCAGCCCAACGACCAGGACCAGTTCCTCAACTACTGGTTCACCGACATGAAGGTCGAGTACGACTGGGGCAACTTCCTGGAATTCCCCTACGGGGGCTCCATCGCCTGCCGGGGCGGCTCGTACATCATCACGGGCACCCGGCCGCCGAGCCAGGAATACGGCACCACGAGCACCTTCTTCCGGTTCCCCGTCGCCCAGCACCACGACTCGGTGCAGCGCTTCCACGCCCAGGACATCCGGTTCGAGGTGCGCAACCCCGACGCGCGGGTCATCGACTGCGTGTGGAAGAGCGGCACGGTCCACTTCAGCGACTGCGACGACACCGGCCTGGCCTTCAAGGACTTCGCGCCCGAAGTGCGGCCGCACCGCTATGTCGTGGGGCCGCGCGGACCGCTGATCCGGTACGACTCCTGCCAGTTGGTGGGCCGTCACGAGTACCGCACGGACGGCGCGCGCGACTCCCTGCCGACGGTCGCCCGCTACGACATGTGTCTGCTGCGCAGCCATGCGCAGGAGGAGTTCGCGGTCACCGACGGCACCGCGAAGCCCGACTTCGTCAGCTTCGTCGACTGCCTGGCCGACGCCGCCGCCGACACCACCGCCTCGTCGTCGGCTTCGTCGGCCCCGGTGACCCCGGTGGCCCCCGGGACGGCGTCCGCCGGTCCGGGCGGCACCACGAGCCCGGCGACGGCCCCGGCGCAGACGCCTCCGCCCGCGTAACGGAGTGCCGACATCATCCTGACCCTCGCCGGCGACCGCGGCTGAAGCGCGCGCTAGGGTGCCATTGTTCTATTTCATTGAGAACAATGAGATGAGGGGGAACTGATGACCGCCCTGCGCAGGTGCGTCCTGACGGCCGTTCCGTTCGGCGTGGCCACCGCCGCCTATGCCGGTACCTTTCTGGCGAACGAGGACCGGCTGCCCGGGCGGATCGCCACCCACTTCTCGGAGGACGGCGGGGCCGACGGCTTCACGAGCCGGACCGCCGCGCTGTGGTTCGGCACCGGCGTCCTCATCGGTCTCGGGCTGCTGTTCACCGTGCTGACCCTGGTCTCCCGCAAGGACCCCGGGGCGAGGCTGACCGCCGCGGTCGGCGCCGGCACGGCGGTCGCCCTCGGCTGTCCCCTGGTTCTCACCGTCCTGGCCAACGCGGGCGTCCAGGACCCGGCCGCGGTACGCCTGCCGGTGTGGCACCTGGCCGTGCTGCTGCCGGCGGGCGTGGCCACCGGCGCGCTGGCCTGGTGGCTGGCGGGTGGCGGGCCGCGCTCCGCGCCCGCGCGGCCGTCCCCCGCGCTCCCGCTGGCCGAGGGCGAGGCCGTGGCCTGGAGCCGCACCATGATCTCCCGCGCCGTGCTCATCCCGGCCGCAGTCGTCACCCTCGGCGGGCTGTTCGCCGTGACCTTCGGTCCCTGGCAGGCTGGACTGCTGCCGCTCGTCCTCGGCCTGACCTGCGCACCGTTCGCCGGGGTCCGGGTCACCGTCGACCGGCGTGGCGTCGCCGTCACGTCGACGGTCCTGCCCCGGCCCCGGCTGGCCCTGCCGCTCGGCAGCATCGTCGGTGCCGGCAGCGTCCAGGTCGACGCCCTGGGGGACTTCGGCGGCTGGGGCTACCGGATCCGGCCGAACCGGCGGGGTGTGGTGCTGCGTTCGGGGGAGGCGCTCTCGGTCCGCACGACGGGGGGACGCGAGTACGTCGTCACCGTCGACGACGCGACGACCGCGGCCGGGCTGCTCAACGGCCTGGTGCGGCGCCACGCGACGGGAGCGTGAGCCCGCATGCTGTTCCGGGTGCTTCCGAGCTCTCCCGTACCGCTGGGCGAGCAGATCGCCGCCTGCGTCCGGGGAGCGGTCGCCGACGGCACCGCGGCCCCGGGCGAGCGGCTGCCGCCCGCCCGTGAGGTCGCCGAGTCGCTGGGCATCAACGTGCACACGGTTCTGCGCGGGTACCAGCGGCTCCGGGACGAGGGCCTGATCGAGCTGCGCCGCGGCCGGGGCGCGGTGATCACCGCGGCGCCCGGCGTCGCGGACCAGGCCCGTCTCACCGAGGCCGTGCACGGCCTCATCACCCGGGCACGCGCGTTCGGTCTCACGGACCAGGAACTCCTGTCGCTGGTGCGCGACTGCCTGTGAACGACCGCGTCCTCGCACGCGGGCGGTGATCTCGGCGTCGGTCGCGCCGGTGGCGAGAGCCGTGAGGACGTCGCGTTCACGTCCGGTCAGCCGGGAGAGCCGGGGTTCCTGCGCCGCGCCGCGGCTGCCGGGCACGCGCTCGGTGCAGGTGTCGACGAGGCGGCGGGTGATGCCGGGGGAGATGACGGAGTCGCCGGCGGCCACCGCCCGGATGCCGACGACGAGTTCGTCGTCCAGGGCGGCGATGACGGTGTTGACCAGGCGTCCGGCCGGGCCGAGTCCGGCGAAGGCGCCCATCTCGGCGACGGCCAGAGCGGTGACCCCTCGGGGCGCGTGGCGCAGTGGAGCCGGCCGCCCTCCAGTGGGCCGCGGCCCAGCCGAGGAGCTGCACGCAGGTGATGCCGAAGGACGCGGTACCGGTGCCGCCGGTGGTCCGGCTCCCCGTCATCCGGGGCGCGGCGAAATGTCGATCATCCTCTTGCTCGACGACCGCGCGCATTCTTAGTGCCGTGACCGGAAAGGTTCACCGGCTCGCGGCGTCCGGCACGGCACCTCGCCGCGTTGTCGCATCACCCGAGTACATCCGGTACGCGGGCGACGCTCCGCCTTGCGATGCACCGCACCGGACGCCGCGAGCTTCCCGGCAGACCTTCCCGGTCACGGCACTAGCCTCGACGCCATGACCTCCGCGCTCCCCGCCGCCTCCGCCGCCCGCACGAACCGCCGTACGGTGACCGCTGCCGTCGTCCAGGCCGCCGCCCCGCTCTTCGACACACCGGCCGCGCTGACCCGCGCCGAGGAACTCGTCCGCGAGGCGGTCACCGGGCACGGCGCGGAGGTGGTCGTCCTGCCCGAGGCGTTCCTCGGCGGCTATCCCAAGGGCCTGGACTTCGAAGTCACGGTGGGTAGCCGCACCCCCGCCGGCCGCGAGCTGTTCCGCCGCTACCATGCCGCCGCCGTCGACGTGCCCGGCCCCGAGACCGACGCCCTCGCCGCACTCACCCAGGAGCTCGGCTGCCACGCCGTCGTCGGCGCGGTGGAGCGCCGGGGCGGCACCCTGTACTGCGTCGCCCTCTTCTTCGGCCCCGACGGCTACCTGGGCCTGCACCGCAAGCTCGTGCCGACCGCCGCCGAGCGCTACCTGTGGGGTCAGGGCGACGGTTCCACCCTCCCGGTCGTCGACACCGGCACCGCCCGGCTCGCCGCGGGCATCTGCTGGGAGAACTACATGCCGCTGTTCCGCACCGCCATGTACGCCAAGGGCGTCGACCTGTGGTGCGCGCCGACCGTGGACGACCGCGACGCCTGGCAGGCCACCATGCGGCACATCGCGCTGGAGGGCCGCTGCTTCGTCCTCAGCGCCTGCGAGTTCCTGCGCCGCGACGCCGTGCCCGCCGACCTCCACCCCGTCCAGGGCGACGCGCCCGAGACGGTCCTGATCGGCGGCGGCTCGGTCATCGTCTCCCCGCTCGGCGAGGTCCTCGCCGGCCCGCTGCGCGACGGTGAGGGCATCCTGACCGCCGAACTCGACCTGGACGACCTCGTCCGCGCCCGCTTCGACTTCGACCCCACCGGCCACTACGCGCGCCCCGACGTCTTCACCCTGCACATCGACGAGTCCGCCCGCACCACTACCACCGGCGGGTGAGGCCCGGTCAGTTCCGAGCGGGCGTGATCACGGCCGGGCTCCCGGGGGACCGCAGGTGCTCCCGCAGCGACTGTTCGGTGTTGCTGACGTGCAGCAGGGCCGCGGCCTGGCTGAGGGTGGAGTCACGGGCGGACAGGGCGTTGTAGATCGCCTCGTGCTCGGCGAGGGTGCGGCCGGCAGCCTGGGCGTCGACGAGACCGCGCCAGATGCGGGCGCGCAGGGTGCGGCCGGAGATGCCTTCGAGGAGCGTGAGCAGGGTCTCGTTGCCGGTGGCCGAGATGACGGCGCGGTGGAAGGCGGCGTCGTGCGCGTTGAGCAGTTCCACGTCGTCGCGGGCCTCGCGCATGGCGTCCAGGTGCCGTTTCACCTCGGCCAGCTGCGCGGGGGAGATCCGGGTGGCGGCCAGCGCGGTCGCGACCGGTTCGAGGAGCCGCCGTACCTCCATCAGGTCCTGCAGGGCGGCCGAGTCCCCCTGCAGCAGCTCCACCGCACCGCCGAGGCCCTCCAGGAGCAGGCTCGGCTGGAGACTGGTGACATAGGTGCCGTCGCCCCGGCGGACCTCCAGCACCCGGGCCACGGCCAGCGCCTTGACGGCCTCCCGGGCGAGATTGCGGGACAGGCCCAGCTTCGCGGCCAGGTCCTGCTCCGGCGGGAGCTTCGAGCCCGGCGGCAGCGCACCGGTGCGGATCAGCTCGCGGATCTGCTCGATGGCCTTGTCGGTCAGAGACAACGCGACCCCTTCCGTCCGGCGCCCCCGTCGGGCACGTCCGACCTGATCAGCCCCTGCGCGCGGAGATCGTCCCAGAGGGCGTCGGGGATCACCTGACCATGAAGTGCCACGTTTCGTCTGACCTGTTCCGGATTCCGCATCCCGAGGGTGACGTTGATGATACTGGGATGCGTACGGGGGAAGGCCATCGCGGCGGCGGGCAGGCTGGTTCCGTGAGCCGTGCAGACCTCGGCGATCGCCCGGGCGCGGGCGACCAGGTCCGGTGGGGCGTCCTGGTAGTCGTACTTCATGCCCTCGGCGGGGTGATCGCGGGAGAGCAGTCCCGAGTTGAACACCCCCACCGCCACGACTGCCTTGCCGAGTTCCCGGGCGGCGGGCAGGACGTCGTCCAGCGCCGACTGGTCCAGCAGGGTGTAGCGCCCGGCGAGCATCACCAGGTCGACGGCCGTCTCGCGCAGGAACCGGGCGAGCATCGCCGACTGGTTCATGCCGGCGCCGATGGCCCCGATCACCCCTTGGTCGCGCAGTTCCGCCAGCGCGGGCACGGCCTCCTCGGCGGCCTGCCGCCAGTGGTCGTCGGGGTCGTGCAGGTAGACGACGTCGAGGCGGTCCAGGCCGGTGCGTTCGAGGGTCGCCTCCAGAGAGCGGAGCACTCCGTCGCGGCTGAAGTCCCACTGGCGGCGCAGGTCGTCGCGGACCACGAAACCCTCGTCGTCCATGCCGCGCGGGCGGTCGTTCGCGACGAGCAGCCGGCCCACCTTCGAGGAGATGACGTAGCTGTCCCGCGGGAGACCGCGCAGCGCGCCGCCCAGACGCCGCTCGGACAGACCGAGCCCGTAGTGGGGTGCGGTGTCGAAGTACCGGATGCCGGACTCCCAGGCCGTCTCGACCGCGGCCCGGGCCTCGTCCGCCGGGGTGACGCGGTAGAGGTTGCCGATGACGGAGGCCCCGAAGCCGAGCCGGCCCAGCTCGACGGGGGTGTCTGCGATCTTCGCGTGCTCCATGCTGAGATGCCTTACGTGCTTGCCCGAGGAACTCGGGACGGGTGGTACGGGTGGGCGGGCCGCCGGGCCGCCGGGCCGCCGGGCGGCAGGACGGTCAGCGGCGGACGGCGGCCGAACCGCCGGCCATGAGCGCCTCGACCTCGCCGAGCGTCGCCATGGAGACGTCCCCGGGGGTGGTCATGGTGAGCGCGCCGTGCGCCGTGCCGTAGGCCAGGGCCCGTTCGAGGCGGACGGCTGTGAGCGGCTCCGCGGGCCAGGGGGTGTCGCCGTCCAGCAGCCCGTGGATCAGTCCGGCGGCGAAGCCGTCGCCGGAGCCGATACGGTCCAGGACGTGCAGACCGGGCATACGGGGGCCGACGACGAAACCGGTGTCGGGCGACCAGGCGGCGGAGGACCAGTCGTTGACGCCGGCCGAGGGCACCTCGCGCAGGGTCGTCGCCAGCACCGAGGCGGCGGGGGCCCGGTCCGCCGCCTCCGCGAGCGCGTCCGGTACCTCGTCGGCGCGGACCCGTACGTCACCCGGGCGCGCGCCGCTCAGGCCCAGGGCGCCGACGACGACGTCGGCGTGCCGGGCCAGCCGCAGGTCGGCCGCGCGGGCGGCGTCGGCGCCGCCCCGGCCGGCCCAGAGGCTGGGGCGGTAGTTGGGGTCGTACGACACGGTGACGCCATGACGGCGGGCGGCCGCCATGGCCTCGTCGGCGACGCCGACGGTGGTGTCGGACAGCCCGGCGAAGATCCCGCCGGTGTGGAACCAGCGCACCCCGGCCGCGAAGACCGTGTCCCAGTCCACGTCCCCCTCGCGCAGCCGGGACACCGCGGTGTGCGCGCGGTCGCTGACGCCGAGCGCGCCGCGGATGCCGTAGCCCCGCTCGACGAAGTTCAGACCGTTGCGTGCGGTGCGGCCGATGCCGTCGTCGGCCGCCCAGCGGATGAGCGAGGGGTCGACGCCGCCCTGGAGGATCAGGTCCTCGACGAGCCGGCCCACCGCGTTGTCGGCCAGGGCGGTCACGATGGCCGTGCGCCGTCCGAAGCAGCGGCGCAGCCCGCGTACGACGTTGTACTCGCCGCCGCCCTCCCAGACCTGGAAGGTGCGGGTGGTCCGGATCCGTCCCTCGCCCGGGTCGAGACGCAGCATGACCTCGCCCAGGGCCACGACGTCGATCACGGCGTGCTCCTCTCCACGGCCTCGGCGGTGAGCCGGCGGATCGTGGCGTAGTCGCCGCGCTCCAGGAGAGCGGGGGTGGCCGGCCAGCCGCCGCCGACGGCGAGGACCGCCGGGTCGGCGAGGTAGGCGGCCATGCGGGAGGCGTCGATCCCACCGGTCGGCACGAACCGCATCCCGGGGAAGGGGGCCGCGAGCGCCCGCAGCGTCGGCGGGCCGCCGAGCGACTCGGCCGGGAAGAGCTTCACGGTGTCCAGGCCCGCCCGCAGGGCGCGCATCAGCTCGGTCGCGGTGGCCACGCCGGGCACCACCGGCACCCCCAGCTCCCGGCATGTGGCGACGACCTCCTCGTCGTATCCGGGGGAGACGACGAAGCGGGCGCCGGCGGCCACGGCTCGCTCCGCCTGCTCGGGGGTGAGGACCGTGCCGGCGCCGACGGCGAGGCCGCCGTGCGCCGCCATGGCCCGCAGGACCGGCTCGGCCTCCGGGGTGCGGAGGGTGACCTCGGCGCAGCGGGCGCCGCCCGCGACGAGCGCGTCGGCCAGCGGGGACGCCATCGCCCGGTCGGGCACGGTGAGCACCGGCAGGATGCGTGTGCCGTTCAGCACGGAGTCGAGGGTGGCGGTCATCTGCCCAGCCATCCGCCGTCGACGGGCAGGATCGCACCGTGCACATAGGCGGCCGCGTCCGAGGCCAGGAACACCGTGGCGCCGGCCAGGTCGTCTGCGTCGCCCCAGCGGCCGGCCGGGATCCGGTCCAGGATCGCCTTGCTGCGCGCGGTGTCGTCGCGCAGCGCCCGGGTGTTGTCGGTGGCGATGTAGCCGGGGGCGATGGCGTTGACGTTGACGCCGTGCGGGGCCCACTCGTTGGCCAGCGCCTTCGTCAGGCCGGCGACGCCGTGCTTGGCGGCCGTGTAACCGGGGACGGTGATACCGCCCTGGAAGCTGAGCAGGGAGGCCGTGAAGATGATCTTTCCGCGACCGCGTGCCGTCATCGCCGCGCCCACCGCCCGGGTCAGCGTGAACTGCGCGCCGAGGTTGACCTGGAGCACCAGATCCCAGTCGGCGTCGGAATGTTCGGCGGCCGGGGCGCGGCGGATCGTGCCCGCGTTGTTGACCAGGATGTCGATCGGCCGTGCGCGTCCGGCGAGGTCGTCGCCCAGGGCGCGCACCGCGTGGGGGTCGGCGAAGTCGGTGCGGATCGCTTCGAAGGCGCGCCCCGCCGAGGTGACGTCCTTCTCGACGTCGCTGCCCGATTCCTCCAGCGAGGCGCTGACGCCGATGACGTCCGCGCCGGCCTCGGCGAGGGCGCGGGCCATGGCCCGGCCGATGCCGCGCCGGGCGCCCGTGACGACGGCCAGCCTGCCGGTCAGGTCGAAGAGGGACATCTCAGTTTCCCGTCGTGTCGTCGCCGCAGTCCACCAGGATCTTCATCACGTCTCCGCCGCCCTCCAGGGCCTCGAACGCGGCGGGCGCCTGCGTCAGCGGCACCACCTTGCTGATCAGCCGCTCGGCGGGAATCGTGCCGTCGGCGACCAGGGCGACCGCCTTCTCGAAGTCGTGGCGGTCGTACAACCGCGCCCCGACGAGGGTGAGTTCGCGCCAGAAGAAGCGGTGGAGGTTCAGCTCGCGGGGGCTGGGGTGGATGGCCACCAGGCACAGCCGGCCGCGTACGCCGAGCACGTCGACCGCGGTGGTGACGCCGGCCGCGGCGCCGGAGACCTCGAAGGCGACGGCCGCGCCGGCGTCGCCGGTCCACTCGCGCACCAGCTCGGACACGTCGTCCGCCGGATCCCACGCCGTGAGCCCCAGCTCCTCGGCGAGCCGCCGCCGGTGGGGGCTGGGTTCCACCACGCGTACCTCGGCGCCGACGGCCCTGGCGACCAGCGCGATGAGGACGCCCACCGGGCCGCCGCCGACCACGACGGTCTTCTCACCGTCGCGGACCCCGGCCCTCGCGACGTCGTGGACGGCGACGGCCGTGGGTTCGACGAGCGCGGCCCGGTCCAGGGGGAGGGAGTCGGGCAGCCGGATCAGCGTGGCGGCAGGCACCGTCCAGCGCTGCTGCATGGCGCCGGGCGAGTCGATGCCGATGAAGTCGAGATGCTGGCAGATGTGCCGGTGGCCGGCGCGACAGGCGGGGCAGGTGTCGTCCCAGCGCAGCGGCATCACGGTCACCGCGTCCCCGGGCGCCCAGTCCTCCACGCCCGGTCCGACGCGCACGACGCGGCCGGACATCTCGTGGCCGAGGACGGCGGGCGTGCTGACCCGGGCGTCCATGTCGCCGTGGAAGATGTGCAGGTCGGTGCCGCAGATACCGACGTAGGCCGGGGCCAGCTCCACCTCGCCGGGACCGGGTGGGGAGCTCTCGACGGGCGCCGTGTCCAGGGCGCGGGCGGCGGTGTAGCGGACGGCGAGTGTCATCGCGAGGTCAGGGTCCCTTCGGCGCGGACGCCTATCGTCAGCAGCAGGTTGGCGTAGGTGCGGGTGTCGGCGGTGACGACGGCCAGCGCCAGGTCGGGGGAGCGGGCGGCGTCGTAGAACGCGAAGCGGTCGAGCGTCCCGACCGGGGCGGGGGCGAGCTTCGAGCGGTACTCGGCGATGGCCGGGGGCTCCGGTTCGCCTTCGGGGGGCACCATCACGTGGGCCGACTCGACGGGCACGGCGCGCAGCAGGACGTCCAGGACGGTCGTGACGTCGAGCAGGCCGGGGGCCAGGTTGAGGTGGACGGTCCGGGCGCGGGCGCCGGTGGCCGTGCTCGCGGGGTAGTGCCCGTCGGCGAGCAGGACACGGGCGCCGTGACCGGCGCCGGCCAGTGCCTGGAGGATGCCGGGGTGCAGCAGTTCGGTCAGGAGCACGGTGTTTCCTCCTTCAGGTGGTAGAAGCCGGTCGCCGTGTCGGTGAGGACCGCGGCGGTCTCGTGCGCCGCGCAGCCGTCCAGAAGTTCCTCGACGGTGGCCGCCCACCTCTCCCAGCCGCCGGCGAGGACGCAGACCGGCCAGTCGGAGCCGAACATCAGCCGGTCGGGGCCGAAGGCCGCCAGCAGGACGTCCCACACCGGGCGGATGTCGTCGACGCTCCACTTCTCCCGGTCCGCCTCGGTGACGAGCCCGGAGACCTTGCAGCGCACCTGCGGGCTGCGGGCGAGCGTGCGCACCGCCCGTTCCCACTCGGCCAGGTCCCGGCGGGCGAGAGGCGGTTTGCCGGCGTGGTCCAGGACGAGGGGGAGCGCCGGGAAGCGCTGCGCGAGACGGATCGCCTGCGGCAGCTGGTGGGCGCGAACGAGCACGTCGTAGCCGAGCCCGCGGTCCTGGACCGCCCGCAACCCCCGTTCCACGTCCGGTCGTTGCAGCCAGTACGGATCCGGCTCGTCCTGGACGGTGTGGCGTACGGCCTTCAGGTACCGGCCACCGGGACCGGCGCCCAGTCGCTCCAGTACGTCGCCGATCGCGGCGGAGGTGAGGTCGGCCCAGCCGACGACCGCACCGATCAGGGGGTCCTCGTCGGCCAGCGCGAGCAGCTCACGTGTCTCGGGCACGGAGGTGACGCACTGGACGACCACCGCGCGGTGCAGACGCCGTCCGGCGATGGTCCGGACGGCCGCCGCCCGCAGGTCGTCGGTGCCGAAGGTGCGGCGGAGCGGCTCGTGGCCGGGGGCGTCCAGCCAGGGCTGGGGGCGCTGCCGGAGGTCCCACACGTGGTGGTGGGAATCCACGAGGCCGGGCGTCTCAGACACGGGCTGCCCAGACGGGACCGTCGGGATAGGTGTACTCCTTCAGGGACTCCGGGTGCATCTGGGCGCTGAGCCCCGGGCGGGTGGGGGCGAGGTAGTGTCCGTCCACGACGCGCACGGGGTCGACGAAGTGTTCGTGCAGGTGGTCGACGTACTCGATGACACGGTCCTCGGTGGTGCCGGAGACGGCGACGTAGTCGAACATCGACAGGTGCTGCACCATCTCGCACAGGCCCACGCCACCGGCGTGCGGGCAGACCGGGACCCCGAACTTGGCGGCGAGCAGCAGGATCGCGATGTTCTCGTTGACGCCGCCGACGCGGGCGGAGTCGATCTGGACGATGTCGACGGCCTCGGCCTGGAGGAGCTGCTTGAAGACCACCCGGTTGGCGATGTGCTCGCCGGTGGCCACCTTGATGGGCCCGACGGCGCGGCGGACGGCGGCGTGGCCGAGGATGTCGTCGGGGGAGGTGGGCTCCTCGATCCAGTACGGGTCGTAGGGGGCCAGGGCGCGCATCCAGTCGATGGCGGGCTGGACGTCCCATCTCTGGTTGGCGTCCACCGCGATGCGGATGCCCGCGCCGACCGCCTCCCGGGCGGTGCGCAGACGCCGTATGTCGTCCTCCAGCGAGGCGCCGACCTTCAGCTTGATCTGGGTGAAGCCGTCGGCGACGGCCTCGCGGGCCAGGCGGGCCAGCTTCTCGTCGGAGTAGCCGAGCCAGCCGGGGGTGGTGGTGTAGGCGGGGTAGCCCTGGTCGAGCAGCCGGCCGATGCGCTGCTCGCGACCGGGTTCGGCGCGGCGCAGGATCTGCAGCGCCTCCTCGGGGGTGAGGGCGTCGCTGAGCCAGCGGAAGTCGACCTGGGCCACGATCTCCTCGGGGGACATCTCGGCGAGGAAGCGCCAGACGGGCCGGCCGGCCCGCTTGGCGGCGAGGTCCCAGGCCGCGTTGACGACGGCTCCGGTCGCCATGTGGATGGCGCCCTTCTCCGGTCCCAGCCACCGCAGCTGCGGGTCGTGGACCAGCGAGCGGGAGAACCCTCCCAGATCACCGCAGACCTCCTCGACGGACCGGCCCACCACGTGCGGGGCGAGCGTCGCGATGGCGGCGGCCTGGGCGTCGTTGCCCCGCCCGGTGGTGAAGGCCAGCGCATGGCCTTCCAGCCCGTCGCCGGCGTCGGTACGCAGGACGACATAGGCGGCCGAGTAGTCGGGCTCGGGATTCATCGCGTCCGAGCCGTCCAGATGCTCGGAGGTGGGGAAGCGCACGTCCAGGACGTCCAGGGCGGTGATGCGGGCGGATGCCGGGGGAGCGGGCAGAGCGGTCGACATGGCGGCAACTCCTGTGAGGGCAGAGGGCCAGGGGCCCTTGCGGCGAGAGGGGTGCTGGGGAGAGGGGTCGGGCGGCGTCGGCGCCGCCCGAGGTCACTCCTGGACTTTGCCGCCCGTGATGCGGGAGATGGCGAGGGCGACCAGGATGATCAGTCCGTTGAGCGCACCGATCCACTGCGCGGGGACGCCGCCCAGCGTGAGTACGTTCTGGATCATGAAGAGCAGCAGGATGCCGCAGAACGCGCCGAACATGGTGCCCTTGCCGCCGTTGAGGCTGATGCCGCCGATCACGGCGGCGGCGAAGACGGTGAAGATGTAGCCGTTGCCCTGGGCGGAGGCGACGGAGGCGAGCCGTCCCGAGAGCAGCAGTCCCGCGAGGGCGGCGAGGACACTGCCGACGACGATGACGATCCACAGCACCCGGTCGGTGCGGATACCGGCCGCCTTCGCCGCGTCGACGTTGCCGCCGATGGCGTACAGCGAGCGGCCGAAGCTGGTCCAGCCGAGGACGACGATCGCGACGGCGAACAGCGTGAGGCAGAGCCAGATCGAGGCGGGCATCCCGAACCATTCGGCGGTGCCGAGGTAGAGCATGGACCCGGGCAGCTGGAAGAAGGTCTGGCCGCCGGAGATGCCGGTGAGGATGCCGCGCAGGACGATCAGCATGCCCAGGGTGACGATGAAGCCGTTGAGGCCGAAGCGGATGATCAGCAGGGAGTTGACCACGCCGACGAGCGCGCCGACGGCGAGCGTGACGGGGATCGCCCAGCCGCCGGGCAGGAGTCCGAGGCCGTGTCCGGCGCCGGTCGGCACCACGAGCCAGGCCGCGACGCCCGGCGCGAGGCCCATGGTCGACTCCAGGGACAGGTCCATCTTCTTGACGATGAGGATCATCGTCTGGGCGAGGACCAGCAGGGCCATCTCGGACATGGTCTGCAGGACGTTGATGAGGTTGTCCGCCTGCAGGAAGACCGGGTTGACGATCTGGCCGACGATCGCGATGGCGATGATGGCGGGGACGAGGGCGAGGTCGCGCAGCCGGGCCAGGGGTATCCGGCCGCCGAACAGACCGGACCGCTTGGCCCCGGGCTCGGCGGCCTCGGGTGCGGGCGTGTCCGCGAGGACGGCTTCAGGCATCGAGGTCCACTCCTTCCATCGCGGCCACGAGGTCGTGGTCGTGCCAGCCGCGGGCGATCTCTGAGGTCACACGGCCCTGGAACATCACCAGGACCCGGTCGCACATGCGCAGGTCGTCGAGTTCGTCGGAGGCGACGAGGACTCCGGTGCCGGCGTCCGCGGTCTCCTCGACCTTGCCGAGGAGGAATTCCTTCGAGCGCACGTCCACGCCTGCGGTGGGGTTGATCAGGACCAGCAGCTTGGGTTCGTCGGCCAGGGCACGGGCCATGACGACCTTCTGCTGGTTGCCGCCGGAGAGGGCGGAGACGGGCAGCTCGGGCCCGGGCGTCTTGATCGCCAGGTTCTCGATCATGGACTCGGCGAGCCGGTCCCGGCTCCGGCCGCTGAGCAGGCCGTTCCGGCCGAGCCGATGGGGCACGGACAGGGTGGCGTTGTCCGCGACCGACATGCCGGGCACGAAGCCCTGGTGGTGCCGGTCCTGCGGCACGAACCCGGCGCCTGCGGCGAGCGCGGCGGGCACACTGCCCGGCCGGGGCCGGGTCCCGGCGATCTCCACCTCACCGGACACGGCCGCGTGCAGTCCCACGACGGTCTCGGCGACCTCCGTACGACCGCTGCCGGCGGCCCCAGCCAGCCCCACGATCTCCCCGGCGCCGACCCGGAGGGTGACGTCCCGGTAGGCGTCCCCGGTGAGGTCCCGCACGCTGAGTGCGGCCGTGGCGCGGGTGTCGGGGGTGCCGGTGCGTTCCTCGCGCCGGCCGTCGGCCGCCTCGCCGGTCATGGCCGCGACGAGCTCGGGCCGCGGGAGGTCGGCGACCGGCGCGGTGATGATGTGCCGGGCGTCCCGGAACACCGTCACCATGTCGCAGATCTCGTAGATCTCCTGCAGATGGTGGCTGATGAAGAGGAAGGTCACGCCCTGGCGTTGCAGGGCACGGATGCGGTCGAAGAGCCGGTTGATCGCCGCCCCGTCGAGCTGGGCGGTGGGTTCGTCGAGGATGATGAACCGGGCGCCGAAGGACAGCGCCCGGGCGATCTCGACGAACTGCCGCTGCTCCACACTCAGGTCGCCCGCCGGGGTCTGCGGGTCGACGTCGACCGACCAGGTGGCCAGCAGTTCCCGTGCGTGACGGCGCACGCCCGACCAGCTGATCAGCCGGTTGCGGCCGTGGTCGTGCCGGTTGAGAAAGAGGTTCTCGGCGACGGTCAGCGTGGGGATGATCGTCGACTTCTGGTAGACGCAGGCCACGCGCCGACGCCACGCGTCGCGGTCCGTGAGCCGGGGCGCCGGGGCGCCGCCGAAGGTGACCGTTCCCTCGTCCGGGGCCTGCAGCCCGGTGAGGACGGACACCAGGGTCGACTTGCCCGCCCCGTTCCGGCCCACGAGCGCGTGCGTCTCGCCCGCCCGGACCGTGATCCGGGCACCGTCGAGGGCGACGGTCGGACCGAATCGTTTGACCACGCCCGTCGCCTCGACGACGGGCGGATCCCCGGGGACCGGCCCATCATCGGCGAGGGCGGCCGCGGGGGTCACTGCTCGCTCCCCGTCTTTCATCTCAACCGCCTTGTGTGAGTGAGTCGTTGCCACGTCCGGCCGAGCATCAGCCGAGGTTGTTGCCCCACAGGGATGCGTCGTCGCTCTTCACGCTGGGCACGCCGCCGTAGGTGGCGCCGTCGGCGGTGACCAGCGGGGCCGAGAGCTGGTCCTCCAGCAGACCGGGACGGACCTGCACGATCGTGCTGTCGTGGTCGGTCGTGCCGGGCTTGAACGTCTTCCCGTCGATCGCGGCCTTCAGGTAGTACAGGGCGTACTTGGCGTAGAGGTCGGCCGGCTGGGAGACCGTGGCGTCGATCTTGCCCGCGGCGATGCTCTTGAGCTCCTCCGGAATGCCGTCGTTGGAGACGACGAACACGTGCTTCTTGTCGGACGGGGGGACCAGCAGACCCTTCTGCTTGAGGACCTGGAGCGTGCCGGCCAGGGCGAAGCTCGATTCCATGTAGACGCCCTTGATGTCCGGGTTGGCCGTCAGGTCCGTCTGCAGCTTCTGTGCGGCGACCGCGCCGTCCCAGTTGGTGGCCTCCCCGAACACCTTGATGTCCGGGTAGTTCTTCTTCATGCAGTCGTTGAACGCCTCGGTGCGGTCGCGGCCGTTGATGGAGTCCAGGCCGCCCTCCAGCATCACGACCTTGCCCTTGCCCCCGAGCTTCGTGCCCAGGAACTGGCACGCCTTCTCCCCGTACGCCCGGTTGTCGGCGCGGACCACCATGAAGACGTTGCCGGTGTCCGGGCGGGTGTCGACGGTGACGACCGGGATCTTCTTCGCCTCGAGCTGCGCCAGCGTCGGCGCGATGGCCGCGGTGTCCTGCGGGGCCATGGCCACGCCCTTGACGCCCTGGCTGATGAACGTCTGAGCGTTCGCGGTCAGTTTGGCGACGTCGTTCTGCGAGTTGGTGGTCTTGAGGGCGACGCCCAGCTCCTTGGCGTACTTCGGCGTGTACTTGATGTACGAGTTCCAGAAGTCGGTGTCGGAGCGCGGGTAGTCGACGCCGACCATCGGCGCGCCGCCCGACGAAGCCGCGGTGCCGGCGCCGCCGCCGCACGCGCTCAGCAGCGCCAGTGCCGACACGGTGGCGGTGGAGAACAGAACGTTTCTGAGTCTCATCGGTACTTCCTCACGCTGGTCCCATAGCGGGAGATGTTTCGCCACGGCGACATCTGGGTGTCAGCCGCCCGGAGAGATGGGATGTATGTATAGGGGAGATCGGGACCGCTGTCTACCCTCTGGGGGAGCTCGGAGAAGAATGACCAGGTCAAAGCCGTGCATGGGTGAGGCGGTGCGAGTCAAACGACCTCACTCATCCCATCAATGCCCCCTCGGTGGCGGCCTCGGCGAGCAGCTTCGCCTCGCGAACATGGGATGTCTCGGCAGGACAAATGGTAAAAGTAGCCTGAAAAGCGGCCAATTGCTTGCCTGTTGGGTTTCATTCATCCCTGTACACCTGTTGACAACGCTGGGTCACATGCCCGACCTTCATGCGTAACAACCGGCGCCCCGGGCCCTGTGAGCCGCGCCGGCCCCTCCACTCTTTCCCCGCCCCTTCCGCAACAGGGATGTGCTATGTCGAGTGCGATCAACAGGCGCGAGTTCCTGGCCGGTGCCACCGTCGTGGCCGCGGCGGCCGTCGCCGGAGGAGTGTTCGGCGCGGGCGGCGCACAGGCCGCGCCCAGCACCTACACGCCCGACTGGAACTCGGTCGACCAGCACCCACCGGCCCCGGAGTGGTTCCAGGACGCGAAGTTCGGGATCTACTTCCACTGGGGCGTCTTCAGCGTTCCCGCCTTCGGCAACGAGTGGTATCCGCGCTCCATGTACCAGGCCGGTGACAGCGTCAACCAGCATCACATCGCGACCTACGGCCAGCCCTCGGCATGGCCGTACCACAACTTCATCAACGGGGCGAGGGACCTGGCGGGCAACTTCGTGCAGTTCGCGCCGAAGCTGAAGTCGGCCGGCGGGAACTTCGACCCCAATGAATGGGCGCAGCTGTTCGTCGACGCGGGCGCGAAATTCGCCGGCCCGGTCGCCGAGCACCACGACGGCTTCTCCATGTGGAACAGCCAGGTCAACGAGTGGAACTCGGTCGCCAAGGGACCGAAGCTCAACCTGCTGCAGCTGTTCACCACGGCGATCCGGGCCAAGGGCCTCAAGCTGCTGGTCGCCATGCACCACGCGTACCACTTCAACGGCTTCTACGAGTTCGCCCCCGCCCAGACCGACCCCAGCCTCAAGAAGCTCTACGGCCAACTCGGCGCGGCCGCGGAGAACCAGCTCTGGTACGACAAGCTCAAGGAGGTCGTCGATCTCGCGCAACCGGACATCCTGTGGCAGGACTTCAAACTGGACGCGGTCGACGAGACGCAGCGCCTGAACTTCCTGTCCTACTACTACAACCAGGCCAACGCCTGGGGTCGTGAGGTCGTCGCCACCTACAAGGACGGGTTCAACGGCAAGGGCGAGGTCTTCGACTACGAGCGCGGCGGCCCGGGCGACCTCACCAGCCCGTACTGGCTGACCGACGACAGCATCTCCAGCTCCAGCTGGTGCTACACACAGGGCATCGGCTACTACAGCCTCCAGCAGATGCTGCACTCGTTCCTCGACCGGGTCAGCAAGAACGGCAACATGCTGCTGAACATCGCGCCGATGGCCGACGGCACCATCCCCCAGGCGCAGAAGGACATCCTTCTCGGCATGGGCGACTACCTGAAGCGCTTCGGTGAGTCGGTCTACTCGACCCGCGCCTGGACCGTGTACGGCGAAGGCCCGACGAAGATGGGCGGCGGCGCCTTCACGACTCCGACGGCCGGCACCGCGCAGGACATCCGCTTCACGCAGAACAAGGCGGCCAACGTCCTGTACGCCACCGTCCTCGGCTGGCCCGGCAGCTCAGTGACGATCAAGACGCTCAGCTCGGACCGCATCAACCTCTCCTCGCTGACCTCTGTGAAGCTGCTCGGCTCCACCGCCGGCACCTACATCGACCTGCCCGCACCCACACAGACCTCCTCCGGCCTCACCGTCACCCTGCCGTCCTCGGCGCCGTACAGCGCGGGTGCCTACGTCCTGAAGCTTGCCTTCTCCGGCACCATCCCCACCCTGCTGCCGCTCGTCGGCGCGGCCGCCTTCACGGACGTCAACTACAGCGGCGGCTCGGCCCCCCTGTCCCTCGGCGACTACACCGCGGCAGACCTGACGGCGGCCGGACTGGGCCCCCGCACCATCTCCAGCCTGCGTCCGGCCCCCGGGTACCAGGTGATCGGCTACTCCGGCGACAATTTCACCGGCACCGCCTGGACCTTCACCGCCGACAACCCCGACCTCAGGGTCACCGGCAACAACGACCAGATCACCTCGCTCAGGGTCCAGTTCAACCCGTCGAGGTACTTCCGGATCACCAACGTCACCGACGGCCTCGCCCTGGACAGCGGCGGCAACGTCGCCTCCGGATCCAACCTCAAGCAGTGGAGCTGGGACTCCAGCAACAACCTCCAGTGGCAGGCGGTCGACGTGGGCGGCGGATACTACAAGCTGGTCAACCGCACCAACGGCATGGTCGCCGACGGCTGGGGCGCCACCACGGACGGCTCCGCCGCCCGGCAGGCCGCCTGGAACGGCGGCACCAACCAGCAGTGGACGATCACCCACCGGGGCGGCGGCCGCTACTCCATCGCCAACCGCACCACGGGTCTGGTCCTGGACGGCGGCGGCAACGTCTCCTCGGGCTCCGTCACCAAGCAGTGGACGTACGGCGGCAGCACCAACCTGCTGTGGACGTTCACCGCCCTGTGACCGACCGGCGGCGGTCCCCGGCACCCCGCGCCAGGGACCGCCGCCGGTGACGATCCGGCCGTGGCGGACGGCTCGGCTATGCCGGAGCCGCGAGCAGCAGCGCGAACCCGGCGCCAAAGTCCGCCCAGAGTTCCCGAGTGCGCAGGCGCGCCTCGGTCATCTCCTCCCGCAGTCCCTCCACGGTGAACTTGGCGCTGCGCTCGGTGATCCACTCCTCCCCGCGCTCGAACTGCACCGCCAGGTCGAGTTCGCGGATCTTCACCAGCTGCTCGGTCCGGCTGCGCAGCCGCATCTCGATGTGGCTCTCCGCGCTGTTCCACACGGCTGTGTGGTCGAAGGCGTCGGGGTCGAAGTCGGCGTCCAGTTCGCGGTTCAGGACGTGGAGCAGGTGCTTGTCGAACTCGGCCGTGACGCCCTGGGAGTCGTCGTAGGCCGCGATCATCTCCTGCTCGTCCTTCACCAGGTCGGCGCCGATCAGCAGGAAGTCCTGGGGGCGCATGACGTCCCGGAGCCCGCGCAGGAAGGGGCCGCGGGCGGGCCGGCGGAAATTGCCGAGCGTGCTGCCCAGGAAGGCGATGAGCCGGGGGCCGTCCTCGGGCAGGTCCGGCAGGACGAGCGGAGCCGTGAAGTCGCTGCGGAGGGCGTGGAGGCGGATCCCCGGGTAGTCCTGGACGAGTTGGGCGCTGGCCTGGTGGAGCGCGTCGGCACTGACGTCGACGGGGACGTAGTTCAGGCCGGCCGGGCCCAGCGCCTCGATGATCAGCTTGGATTTCGTCGAACTCCCCGACCCCAGCTCGATCATGCTGCGGGCCCGGGTCCGTGCGGCCACGTCCTGGGCGTGGAGCCGCAACAGCCCCAGCTCCGCCCGCCACAAGGGGTATTCGGGGAGCTGCGTGATCTCCTCGAAGAGTTCGCTGCCCCGGGCGTCGTAGAACCACGTGGGGGCCGTGGACTTGGGGGTGCCGGTCAGTCCGCCGTGGATGTCGGCGCGCAGTGCCTTGGCGTAGTGCTCGGCGTCGAGGGTGTCGGTGTAGCCGTAGGCGCGGGAGCCGGTCATCATGGCCTCGTTTCGGTCGAGCCGTCGGCCGCCCATGAGGCGGCGCGACCTGTGCGGGAGAACGGGAACGGACTCATGTGCGGGGCTCCTCGGGGGGTGCGGACGCGGGGTCCTTGAGGGGGGTGAGGAGGACCTCGGTGCGGTTCGCGGTGAGGAGGGTGCGGTCGGGGACCTCCCGCCAGTGCGGGTCGTCGTCGTACGGTTCGGAGGCCACGACCGTGCGCCGCCCGGGGTCGGCGCGGTACCACAGGGAGTCGCCCCAGGCGGTCGCCGTGATGGTCGCGCCGTCGGTGAGCAGCAGGTTGAGCCGGGAGCCGGGGGCCGCGGCGGCGACCTCCAGGACGGTGTCGGCCAGGGCCTGCCCGCCGGGGTCGCCGCCCCGCAGCCGGGCCAGGACCAGCGCCCAGACGAACGCGGAGTCGGTCCGGGCCTCCATCGCCAGCAGGTCCGCCGCGGGCAGGGTGGGCGCGAGGACCGCGAGGGAGGCCGGCCAGCCCGCCACCGCCCCGTTGTGGCTGAACAGCCAGGGGCCCTGCGCGAACGGTGCCGCGGCGGCCTCCGCGTCGGCCCCGGCGAGCGTCGCGTCCCGTACGGCGGCCAGCAGCGCGCCGGAGCGCACCACACGCGCCAGGTCGGCGAAGGACAGGTCGGCCCAGATCGGCCCGGCGCGGCGGTAGCGGGCCGGCACCGGATCGTCCTCGGCGTACCAGCCCACGCCGAAGCCGTCGGCGTTGACCGTCCCGTACCGCTGCCGCCGGGGCGCCCACGACTGCCGGTACAGACCGTGCGGCGGGTCCACCAGGATCCTGCCGAGCGGTTCCGGAGGGCCCAGAGAGGCGAGATGACGGCACATCAGAGCGCCCCCGAGCGGGCGGTGCGGAAGCCGGAGAAGATCTGCCGCCGGACCGGCAGGTCCCAGTTGCGGAACGTGCCCCGGCAGGCCACCGGGTCCACCGCGAACGAACCGCCGCGCAGCACCTTGTACTCGGGGCCGAAGAAGACCTCCGAGTACTCCTTGTAGGGGAACGCGGTGAAGCCGGGGTAGGGGAGGAAGTCGCTCGCCGTCCACTCCCAGACGTCGCCGATCAACTGGCGTACACCGAGCGGTGACTCGCCCTCCGGGTAGCTTCCGGCGGGGGCGGGGCGCAGATGGCGCTGGCCCAGGTTGGCGTGCTCGGGCGCCGGGTCGGCGTCGCCCCACGGGTAGCGCATCGAGCCGCCGGTCGCCGGGTCGAAGCGGGCCGCCTTCTCCCACTCCGCCTCGGTGGGCAGCCGGCGCCCGGCCCAGCGGGCGTAGGCGTCGGCCTCGTACCAGCACACGTGCAGGACCGGCTCCTCGGGCGGCACCACCTCGGTGACCCCGAACCGGCGGCGCAGCCACTGCCCGGCGTCGCGGTGCCAGAACAGCGGGGCATGCAGGCCGTGCCGGCGGATGTGCGCCCACCCCTGCGTCGTCCACCAGCGCCGGTCGTCGTAGCCGCCGTCGTCGATGAACGCCTGGTAGGCGGCGTTGGTGACCGGGGTGGTGTCGATGTGGAAGGGCGCCACCTCCCGCTGGTGCGCCGGGCGTTCGTTGTCGAGCGCCCACGGCTCGGCGGAGGTGCCCATGGTGAACGGCCCGCCGGGGACGAGGACTTCGGCCGGACCGGTGAACAGCGGCGCCGGCTCCGGGTCGGCAGCGGTGAGGACCTGGGGGCCCAGCCGCAGCTGATGGGTGATCAGCATGGTCTCGTCGTGCTGCTGTTCGTGCTGGGCGATCATCCCGAAGGCGAACCCCGCCTCGGTGAGCCGGGTGCCGTGGAAGTCGGCCGACTCCAGGACGTCCGTGACCCGTCCGCGCACCTCCGTCGCGTAGGCACGGGCCTCGGCGGGCGGCAGCAGCGGCAGCGAGGGGCGTTCGGCACGCGGGTGCTCGAAGGCGTCGTACAGGCCGTCGATCTCGGGGCGCATCGGCTCCCGGCCGCCCACCGTGCGCAGCAGCCAGAGCTCCTCCTGGTTGCCGATGTGCGCGAGGTCCCACACCAGCGGGGACATCAGCGGGGAGTGCTGTGCGGTGAGGTCCGGGTCCTCGACGCAGGAGGTGAGCAGGGTGGTGCGGTCCCGGGCGGTGGTCAGGGAGGCCAGCGCGCGCTCGCGGAGCGTGTCGGCGTCCGGGAGGTGCTCGGTGGTCATGGGCGCGGGTCCTTCCCGTACGCGCGGGTGTCCGTGCCGCGCAGGCTGTCCAGCTGGTCGTCGGCGGGAGTGCGGCCCTTGAGCACATAGCGGTCCCGGTACTCCGAGACGGCGTCCACGATCGTGGCGGGGGCGCCGAGCCGGGGCAGGGCGCGCAGGGCCGCGGCGAAGCACGCGACGGCCGCCGTGTGCAGGCCGGGGTCGGACAGGCCGTAGCGGGCCGCCTCGATCCACAGCGGATTGTGCGGGGCGGGCTGCGGCAGGGCGCGCGGGGCCAGCGGCTCCACGGCGCGGCAGGCGTCCTCGGCGGCCTCCGGGTCGTCGAAGAGGGCCGTCGTCACGGCGACGGGCACGATCCAGCCGTCGTCGCCGGGCTGGGCGTCGATCATGCGCAGCTCCAGATGGCCGCGCGGTCTGACGGGCGGGAACAGCGTGGTCAGGTGGTAGTCGAGGTCCGCCCGGGTCGGCTGCCCGGTCCGGGTCCACTCCCGGAACGTCATCCGCTCGGGCACGTCCCACGGCCCGCCGTCGCGCCGCACGCACATCACCGGTGCGTCCAGCACATGGCGGGCCCAGGCGTCACGGGGGTCGCCGTCCAGGGCGGGGGCGCCCGCGCGGCCCGCGCCGATCTCCATCCACAGCAGCTGCCGGGTGGAGCGCCAGCCGGTCGGGGCGCCGCGCAGCAGCGGGGAGTTGGCGAAGGCGGCCACCAGCACCGCGCCCAGGGTGTGCGCGAGCCACCAGCGGCGGCCGTGCCCCAGCGGGCCGGCCCCCTCGTAACCGGCGTCCAGGCAGACCTGTACGGAGGCCGAGGTGCACATCATGGCGCGGCCGGCCGGGCCGGTGCGGTCGAGGCAGGCCTCCATGGCGTCGTAGCGCGGCTCGTGGAGGAACCGGCGAGGGGTGTGCCAGGGGTCGGTGCCGAGACCGGTGAGGACGAGTCCGTGCTCGCGCAGGACCGCGCGGACGGCGTCCAGGTCGGCGGAGAGGGTGCCCACGCACTCGGGGAGGGAGGCGGCGGGCGGAGAGCTGAGCTCCAGCTGGCCGCCGGGCTCGACGGTGAGCGCCGACCGCAGGGGCACGCTCTCCAGCGCTGTGTAGGCCGCCGCGAGCCGTTCGGGTGTCACGGGGAGCTGCGGGGACCGCTGCTCGTGGACGAGCCATTCGAGTTCGACGCCGACCGTCCGGGGCGGGCCGGTCTTGAAGCAGATGCCCCTGACCAGGGCCTCCACCTCGGCTTCGGAGAGGGAGGTGCGAGGCGCCGTACAGTCGGTGTTGTCGGACTTTTCGGTACAGTCGCTGACCGAATCTGACATGTCTGGATCCTCCTGAGGTACCACCATGCCACCTGTCCGGCGATCAGGCCGCCGGACCAGGCAATCACCCCATCCACCCAAGACCCTCGAACCCCATCGCACAAGAGTGCATATCGGGGCCTATGACGTGGGGAACCTTCGACTCCGCGCTGGTCGCCCGGTGTTTCCGCGGGGTTTCCCGGGGTGTTCCGGCCGTCGGAAATCTCCTTGCACGGCCGGTCCGCCGCCGCCCACGATGTGTGCATGAGCACAACAACGGGGAAGTCGCGCACGGTCATGGCGTCCGCGGTCATGGCGTCCACGGGGGTGGCGCCATGAGCGCGCGTCTGCGCGGCATCGCCCGGGAGACCGAGGAGATCGTCGCGGCCGGGGGGTACCGCTCGCCCGGCGGCCGCGCGGTGGAGCTGGCGGCGCTGATCGGGGCCGCCCGGGCCGGGACCCGGATGCTGGGGCCCGGACCCGTTCCGGTCCCTCCTGCGCCTGCCGTGGTGACCTCCGTCGAGGTCACCGGCGAGAGCAGTACGCAGGCCGCCCGCCGGCTCGCGGACAAGCCGGTCGCCGTCCTCGACTTCGCCTCCGCCCGCAACCCCGGCGGCGGCTATCTGAACGGCGCCCAGGCGCAGGAGGAGGCCCTGTGCCGGGCCTCCGCGCTGTACACGTGCCTGCTGGAGGCTCGTGCGTTCTACGCGCACCACCGCGCCCACCGCGATCCGTTCTACACGGACCGGGTCGTCCACTCACCGGCCGTGCCCGTCTTCCGGGACGACCGGGGCCGGCTGCTGGAAGAGCCGTTCACCGCCGGGTTCCTGACCTCCGCCGCGCCGAACGCGGGCGTCGTGCTGCGGACGGCGCCCGAGCGGGCGCCGGAGCTGCCGGGCGCCCTCGCGGCCCGTGCCGAGCGGGTCCTGCAGACGGCCGCCGCGCACGGCTACCGGCGGCTGGTGCTGGGCGCGTGGGGCTGCGGGGTGTTCCGCAACGACCCCGCGCAGGTGGCGGGGGCGTTCCGGGCGCTGCTCGGCCCCGGCGGGGCGTTCGAGCATGTATTCGAGCGGGTGGTGTTCGGGGTGCTGGACCGCACGCCGGGGGCAGTGGTGCGGTCCGCCTTCGAGCGAGCGTTCGAGGGTGAGGGGTCTACGGCTCAGGTCCAGCCGTAACGCTCGTGCAGCCGCTGCCGGACGAGGTTGAACCGGCCCCGGTCCAGCGCGCACGCCTCGCGGCGCATGCCGTCCTCGTGCAGCCGCAGGACACGGTCGACGTTCACCCAGGAGTCCCGTCCGGTGCGGTCCCAGGGGCCGCTGCCGATCCCGACCCACCGGGGCAGGCCCCGGCTCCCTGTTGCGTCGTCGTGCCGCTTGCTGGAGAGCTGGACCGCGAGGAACGTGCCGGCCGCCTCACGGGCGACGACGAGCACCGGGCGGTCCTTGCCCCGGCCGTCGTTCTCCTCGAAGGGCACCCACGTCCAGACGATCTCGCCGGGGTCCGGGTCGCCGTCGTGGGCGGGGGAGTACTCGGTGCGGACCCGGCCCACCTCGCGCGGGTCGGCCTCGGTGGTGGCGGAGGGGCCGAAGCGCCCCGGGACGTTCTCATCGGTGAAAGCGGTCACGGGGGCACCCTAACCGCGGTCCCCGGGACACCTGCGGGGCCCCCACCCCCTCACCCGGACGCGCCCGTGGGGGCGACCCGCAGGCCGCCCCCACGGGCCTCTCTCGCGCGGGTCACGCTCCTTCGACGGGCACCTTCTGGGACGGAGGCGCCCCGGCCCCGTTGAGGGTCGAAGTCCCGTTCGCCGGCTGCCCGTTCTGGTTCATGGACGACAGCAGCTGACGGGCGAGCCCGAGGCCGGTGCCGCCCATGGTGAGGGCCTTCGCGAACACGTCGGCCATGCCGTCGGCACCGTTGAGCAGCACCATGTTGTCGACGTTGCCGAACGCGGACGCGCCCGCCTGGACGATCTCCGGCCACTTCTCGGCGAGTTGCTGGGCGACGACGGCCTCCTGGTTCTCGGCGAGGGCCGCGGCCCGCGCCTTGATGGCCTCCGCCTCCGCGAGACCCTGCGCCTTCGTCGCCTCGGCCGTTGCCAGACCGCGGGCCTGCGCGGCGGCCGCCTCGGCCTCACCGGTGGCCCGGGTCGCCGCCGCGCTGGCGGCACCCCGGGCCTTGGTGGCCTCGGCCTCGGCGCCGGCGGCGGTCTTCACCCGGGTGGCCTCGGCGGCGGCGGCCAGCTCCGTCTCCTTCGCCTTGGCCTCGGCCGCCGAGATCCGCGCGTCGCGCTCGGCCTCGGCCAGCGTGCGCTTCTCGTACGCCTTCGCGTCCGCCGGCTTGCGGACGTCGGCCTGCAGCTGCTGTTCGCGCCGGTGCGCCTCCAGTTCGGCGACCCGGGTCTCCTGGACGACGACCTCCTGCCGGGCGGCCGCCTCGGCGTGCGGTCCCGCCTGACGGGCCTTGGCCGCCGCCTTGTCCCGCTCGGCCTGGTAGCCGGCCTGGAGGATCTCGCTGTCCCGGGTGGCCTCGGCCATCCGGGCGAACGAGGCCTGCTCGGCCTCCGTGGCGAGCCGGTTCGCCTCCGCCTGCGCGATCCGGGCGTCCCGCTGCACGGCCGCCGCGTGCGGCATCGCCAGGTTCTGGATGTACCCGGTCGGGTCCTCGATCTCGTGGATCTGGAGGGAGTCCACGATCAGTCCGAGCTTCTCCATCTCCGTGCCGCAGGCGGCACGGGTCTGCCCCGTGAGCTTCTCCCGGTCCCGGATCATGTCCTCGACCGTCAACCCGCCCACGATGGAGCGGAGATGACCGGCGAACACGTTGTGCACCCGCTCCGACATCATCCTCTGCTGGTCGAGGAAGCGCCGGGCGGCGTTGGCGATCGACACGAAGTCGTCGCCCACCTTGAAGATGACCACGCCCCGCACCTTCAGCGGAATGCCCTGGTGCGTCACGCAGTCCACCTGCAGTTCGGTCTCGTTCAGGTCGAGCGACAGCTTGCGCACCACCTGCACGCCGGGCATCACCAGCGTGCCGCGCCCCGTGACGATACGGAAGCCCATGCCCTCCTCCAGCCCCTCCACACGGTGCCTGGAGCCGGAGATGACGAGTGCCTCGTTGGGTTCCGCGACCCGCCACATCAACTTGAACAGACCGATCAGAACGAGAACGGCGGCGACCGCCATCCCCGCAACGACGCCGACAACCATCGGCATACGCCCCCTTTGCATGGTGCCCTTTCGGCACCGAACGAAGGGAGTGTGCGCCTGCGGGGGCCCCGGGTGAAGACGCAGACGGATCCTTGTTGCAATCTTGACGCAGACCTGGCCGACACCGCTCTCACCTGCGCTGCGGCCGGCTCAACTGTCGTAAGCCTCCGTGACGTAGACCGTCCTCGGGGCCAGGTACTCCACCACCATGACCACCCTGCCGCGCTCGATCCGGCCGGTGCCGTCCGCGGCGTAGGCGAGGAAGTGCTCCGCCCCGCCCCGCACCCGGACGATCACCTCGCCGACGAGCCCCGGCCCGATCGTCCCGGTGACCCGCCCCATCAGCCCGACCATCGACGCATCGTCCATGGTCACAGCGTACGGGCGGCAGGACCGCGGGTCAGCGGGACGGGCGCGGTCAGACGGCCGGGGACTCCGCCGCGAGCGGCGCGGGCCAGTGCTCGTGCCAGCGCAGCTCCGCCTCCAGCTGGGCGGCGAGCGAGAGCAGCAGCGGCTCGCTGTGCGCCGGGCCGAGCAGTTGGGCGCCGACCGGCAGCCCACCGGGCGCGAAGCCGGCGGGGACGTTGACGCCGGGCCAGCCCAGCACGTTCCACGGCCAGGCGTAGGGGCAGGCGGCGATCATCGCGCGGTCGGTGGCGAATCCGCCGAGGTGCAGCATGGCGCCGATGCGCGGCGGGGGAGCGGCCGTGGTCGGCGCGAGGACGACGTCGTACGAGCCGAAGAAGGAGCCGATACGGCGGTGCAGGACCGCCTCCGCGCGCCGGGCCGCCTTCAGCGGGGCGCCGCCGAGCAGCCGGCCGAGCCGTGCGGCGTCGCGGGTGCGGGGGTCGAGGAGCGCGGGGAAGGGGGCGTCGGCGACCCACTCGGCGATGCCCGCGGTCGCCCGGGGCACGAAGGTGAGCCCGATCCGCCCGTACGGCGGGTCCGCCTCCTCGACCTCGTGGCCCAGGTCGGCGAGGTGCCCGGCCAGCTCCACGACCCGCGCCCGTACCTCCGGCGTCAGCCGGGCCGGCACCGCGGTGAACGGCGGCTTCAGCGAGAGTGCGATCCGCAGCCGGCCGGGGTCGCGGCGCACGGCCGCCGAGGCGTCGATCGGGGCGGGCCGGTGCGGATCGAGATCGTGGTTGCCGCTCGCCGCGTCGAGGAGCAGGGCCGCGTCCTCCACGGTCCGGGCGAGGGTGCCGTTGACGGTGATGCCCTGGAAGGACTCGCCGCGCGGCCAGGTGGAGACCCGGCCCCGCTGCGGCTTCACGCCGACGAGATGGGTCCAGGAGGCGGGGATGCGGACCGAACCGGCACCGTCCGACCCCAGCGCGGCCGGCACCAGGCCCGCCGCCACCGCGGCCGCCGAGCCGCCCGAGGAGCCGCCCGGGGTGTGCTCGGTGCTCCACGGGTTGCGGGTGGCCCCGAACGCCGGGCCCTCGGTGAAGGGCCACTGCCCCAGCTCGCAGGTGTTGGTCTTGCCGACGACGACGGCTCCGGCCGCGCGCAGCCGCCGTACCGCCTCCCCGTCCCGGGCGACCGGCGGGTGCTCGCCGGCGCAGCCGAACGCGGTCGGCGAGCCCGCCACGTCCATGTCGTCCTTGACGGCGACCGGTACGCCCAGCAGCGGCCTGCGCCCTCCGTCCGCCAGCTCCCGGTCGGCGGCGTCGGCCTCGGCGAGCGCGGCCTCGGCGCGGACGATCCGGAAGGCGTTGAGGGTGCCCTGGGTGGCCTCGATCCGGGCCAGGGTCTGTTCGACCAGCGTGCGCGAGGAGACCTCGCCCGCGGCCAGCGCCCGGGCGGTCTCGGCGAGGCCGGCGGCACGGTCGGGCGTCATACGGGGCACCTCCGGGACGACGTCGTCTGACACTACCGAACGGTAACGTCTCGGGGGCGCAGGACGGAACGGCGCGCTGCGGCCTGTCGGCTGACAGGCCGTCACAGCGGCCGCACAGGCACCACCTGTTCCTGCGCAAACCATTGACGTGTTCCTGACTCGCGCTTACCTTCTGACCGACTTTCCGAACCTTGTTCGGTATGTCGGACTACTGAGCCGCAGTGAAGAGAGCCGACCATGACCTCACCCCGCCCCGCCGCGTCCCCCTCCCGCCGAGCCCTGCTGCGCGCGATGGCCGTCCTGCCCGCCTCGGCGTTCGTCCTGGGCGAGCTGCCCGGCCTGCTCGGCACCGCCCTCGCCGCCGCGCCGGCCGCCGGCTCCGCCACCCGCTACACCATCGTGCCGTTCCTCAACAGCGACGACGGCACGGTCAACGTCTACCAGTCCGACGACGCCACCGACTTCCGGCTGGTGCAGTCCTCCGCGTACACCCCGCCCGCGAACCGCATCCGCGACGCCAGCGTGTTCAAGCACACCGACGGCTACTACTACCTCACCTACACCACCCACACCTGGCAGGACGTCAGCACCACGATCGGCTTCGCCCGCAGCTCCGACCGGGTCGCCTGGACGTTCCTGTACGACTACACGGTCCCGATCGCCGGCCTCTCGCGCGCCTGGGCGCCGGAGTGGTTCGTGGACAGCGACGGCAGCGTCAACGTCATCGTGTCCTGCTCGCCGACCAGCGACGAGTGGATCTTCACCCCGTATCTGCTGAAGGCCACCAACACGGCCCTGACGGCCTGGAGTTCACCGGTCGCCCTGTCCGGCATCGGCTCCAACCACATCGACACCTACATCGTGAAGACCGGCTCGACCTACCACGCCTTCACCAAGAACGAGACGACGAAGTACATCGAGTACGCCACCGCGAGCAGCCTCGCCGGGCCCTACACGATCTCCCGGACCGGCGACTGGGCCGGCTGGGGCAGCTACCGCGAGGGCCCCTCGGTGATCCAGCTCGACAACGGCACCTGGCGGATCTTCTTCGACGGCTACGGCGACGGCAACTACTACTGCAGCGACAGCACCGACTCCTTCGCCACCTGGAGCGCCCCCAAGGCCCTGCCGGCGATCTCCGGCACCGCCCGCCACTTCACCGTCATCAAGGAGACGGTGTCCGGCGGCCCGAGCATCACCAGGAACGCCACCCGCTCCTTCCGCTCCGTCAACTACGCGACCCGGTACTGGCAGACGCAGTCCTCGCTGCTCAACCTCCCGGTGGTGACCAGCTCCAGCACCAGCGGCGAGAAGACGGCGTCCACCTTCACGGTCGTCGCGGGCCTCGCCGACGCGAACGGCTACTCGTTCCGCGACTCCTCGGGCAACTACCTGCGGCACTACAACTTCCGGGCCCGCTTCGACGCCAACGACGGCACGGCGACCTTCGCCAAGGACGCCACGTTCGTCGCCCGCACCGGCACGGCGAGCGGCTCGGTGCGCTTCGAGTCGTACAACTACCCGGGCTACTACCTGCGCCACTACAACTACCAGCTGAGCGTGGTGGCGTCGGACGGCACGGACCTGTTCCGGCAGGACAGTTCCTTCCTCCCGGTGACGGCCTGGGCCTGACCCGCACCTCCGTGAGAAGGCGGGACGGCCGCCGTACCGCGAGATGGCCGCGTCAGCCGTCACCGGCATCGACCACGAGGGCGAGCCGCAGCCGCCCCGGCCGGTTCACCGCGGGGCGCGCAGTCCCGCCACGAGGAGGCCGACCAGACGGCGGGCGTCGTAACGGGCGTCGTGCTCGGCGCCGATGCAGAGATTGCCGGTGCCGCGCATGAGTTCGTAGGCGGTGATCCCGGGGCGGATCTCGCCTGCGGCGACGGCCGCCTCGATCAGCTCGGTGCACACGGGCACCAGCCGGTCCAGGAAGGAGTGGTGCAGTCCCTCGAAGCCGGCGTCGTCGGACTGGAGCACGGCCGCGAGCCCGTGCTTGGTGACCAGGAAGTCGGTGAAGAGGTCGATCCACCGGCCGAGCGCCGCGTACGGGGTCGGGCCGGCCGCCAGCAGTGCCGGGCCCGCCTCGGCGCAGGCCTCGACCTGGTGCCGGTAGACCGCGATGATCAGATCGGCCCGGGTCGGGAAGTGACGGTAGATCGTGGCCGTGCCGACGCCCGCCCGCGCCGCGATGTCGCGGACCGGCGCCTCCACGCCCGACTCCACGAAGATCGCGGCCGCCGCGTCGAGCAGGCTCTCCTTGTTGCGCCGCGCGTCCGCCCGCTGCGGACGCCCCGCCTGACCCACGCCCGCCTCGCCGTCCTCCACCGCGCCCTGCCTCCCCCTCCGGGTCCCTGTCCGGGGTCGTGTCCGGGTCCGTCGAGCGAGACCCCCGTTCCGTCGGCCCATGATGGCAGGTGGCGCCGGGAGGGGCCCTAGTCGTATTGCCCCGGAGCGTTGTTCACACGGCTGATCGGTGGCTTGCCTTCGAGTGCGGTGGTGGCAGCGGTGGTGGTTGTAGGTGTGCAGGAAGTCTGCCTGGGCCGCGGTGCGTTCGTCGTTGCTGGTGTAGGGCCGGACGTAGGGTCTGCGGCGCCCTGGTGCCGGCGATGCGCTCGCTCGGCACCTCGATCGGCTCGGCCGTGATCGGGGTGATCCTCGCCCGGATGACCACCACATGGGCGGCTACGCCTTCGCCTCCGAGGACGGCTCCGCACCGCGCTCCTCGTCGGCGGCGGCCTCGCCCTGGTCTCGGCCGCCCTCGCCGCCGTCATCCCGGCCGCGAGGGGTCTACGCCCGGGTCAGGCGCCGAGTCGTCAGCGCGAGGTGCAGCCGCAGCCGGCCCTGAGGGGTGCGCACCGGCCAGCCCAGCAGGTGCTCGGCGTGGGTGAGGCGGTCCTGGAGCGTGGAGTGGTGCACGTTCGCCTCGGCGGCGGCCGCCCGCAGACTCGCCGTCGCCACGACGGCGTACAGCGTGGTGAGCAGCCAGGGCGCGTCCGCGGCGGCCGCCTCCAGCGCCTGGACGTCGGGCGGCGGTTCGGCCCCGGGCAGGACGACCTCGGCCAGCAGGGCGATCCCGCCCAGCTCGTCGGCGTACACCACCCGGGGGCCGGGATCCTGGGCGGTTCCCTCGGCGGTGAACCTCAGCGCGGTGCGGGCGGCGGCCCAGGAGCGCGGCAGGTCCAGGACGGGGACGGCGGGGCCGACGCCGGTCCGCGGGCCCGCGGACTCCGTGACCGGGCCCTCGACGGCGACGACCCGGGGCTGTCCGGACGGTACGGCGACGGCGCGGGCGGCGGCCTGCGGGTCGAGGCCGAGCCGCCGGGCCGCGTGCAGCCGGGCCGGCTCGCCGGCCGTGGCGTCCAGCACGGTCTCGACCAGCGCGGGGTCGTCGAGCGGGGCCCGGCCCCGGGTGCGGTCGAGGACGAGCCGTGCCGCACCGGCGGCCCGCTCCAGGATCACCGCGTCGACCACGCTGGGCGCCGCTCCGGAGCGCTCCAGCCACAGCGCCGGCGCGCCGTCGGGCGTCAGGGCCGCGCACGGCCACCCGGGGTCCGGCGGCAGGTCCGAGTCCCGTCGGGTGCCGTCCGCCTCGACCCGCACCCGTACCCTGCGGTCGGCGTCGACCAGTCGCGCGGGCACCCCGGCCAGTACGGCGGCTCCGCGCACGAGTGCCTCGACGCCGGCTCGGGTCTCGGCCAGTCGGTCGAAGTAGGCGATCACACGCACGGCGGCACCCGCGTCCGGGTCCAGTGCGGTCAGACGCCCGGCCAGCTCTTTCATGGGGCCATCATGCGCCACGCGCACGCGGGTGAGGAGGGCCGGGAGCCACCGGCGGGGGCCCGGCGTGCGGATGCCCCGGCTGGTACGGCGGCTCGGTGGGCGAGTGTCCCGGCGTCGGGTCGGAGCCGTGGGCGGGGGCCAGCCGTGTGCGCCCCCCCGGCTACTACGGCGGCCCCGCGGGCGAGTGGCTCCACGTCGTGCCGGCCCGGTCGGCCAGCGGCGTCGTCCTACTCCGCGAGCAGTCGTCGCAGCCAGTCCACGTGGGCCGCCCGGGCCGAGCGGGACAGGGCCGCGTGCGGGGCGAAGCCGTCGAAGCCGTGGAAGCCGCCCGGCCAGACGTGCAGCTCGGCCACGCCTCCCGCCTGCCATATCCGGGACGCGTAGGCGACGACCTCGTCCCGGAAGGTCTCCGCGGAGCCGACGTCGAGGAAGGCCGGGGGCAGCCCGGACAGGTCCTCGGCGCGGGCCGGCGCCGCGTAGGGGGAGACGTCGGGGCCGCCGCGCAGTTCGCCGAGCAGCGCGCCCCACCCGGTCTCGTTCGCCGTACGGTCCCACACGCCGAGGCCGGCCATCTGGTGCGAGGAGGACGTGTCGTTGCGGTCGTCGAGCATCGGGCACATCAGCAGCTGGCCGATCGGCCGCGGGCCGCCCCGGTCGCGCAGCAGCAGGGCGAGCGCCGCGCTGAGTCCACCGCCCGCGCTGGCCCCGGCGATCACGATCCGCTCCGGGTCCGCGCCCAGCTCCTTCGCGTGCTCCGCCGTCCACAGCAGCCCGGCGTACACGTCCTCGACCGGCGCCGGGTGCGGGTTCTCGGGCGCCAGACGGTACTCCACGGACACCACGACCAGGTCGAGTTCCCGGGCCCAGTCCAGCGCAGCGTCGACGCCGACCCGGTTGGTGCCGAGGACCATCCCGCCGCCGTGCACGTGGTAGACGACCGGGCGCGGCCGGGCCGGGGCCGGTGCGGTGGGCCGGCAGATCAGCAGCGAGATCTCGGGGGCGCCCTCGGGCCCCGGCACGGTCCGGTCCTCGACCTCGAAGGCACCGCCCACCGTCAGATCCAGCTCGGCCAGCATCGCGATGCCGGGTCCCTGCCGGATGGCCTCGATGTCCTCGGGGGACATCCCGGGCTGGACCACCTCCTTGATCAGCTCCAGCGCGGCGGCGAGCTCGGGGTCGAACGGCGGCGGAACGGATGTCATGGCTTCTCCTCACGCGGGACGCGGCGGCTCGTGGGGACATGATTCAGCCGTCCGGCACCGCCCGGAGCACCGCCGTCCGGCGGAACCTCCCCGCCATCCGGCGGGTGACACCTCCACGGCAGAGGAAGGGCGGGCACGAAGAGGAGTACGAGGAGAACAAGCTGCTCAAGGCCGTGGAGAAACGGTTCGGCGTCGCCGACCGCTACCACTGTTGCCGTCTACGGGCTGACCGACGGCCCGTACATCGTGTTCACCGCCCACGCCTTCGCGCTGATGGGCCTGCGGCAGCTGTACTTCCTCATCGGCGGCCTGCTGAGGAAGCCGGTCCACCTCAGCTGCGGCCTGTCGATCGTCCTGGGCTTCATCGTGCTCGTCCTCACCGTCGCGACGCTCACCAGCCTGCGGGCGGCCGCCGGGGAGACCCAGACCGCCTAGGAGGCCTGGGGGGCCTGCGGAGCCTGGGCGGTGGGGGACGCCTGGGCCGGGGCCGCGGTCGCGCGCATCATCACGCAGTCGAACTCGATCACGCGGCCGGTGGTCGCCTCGCGGGTCACCGGGTACATGCCGGTGATGCCGAAGCCCTCCGCCTCGTACGCGGCGACGGCCTCGCCCATCGTGGGGCTGCCCTCGTACAGCCGCAGACAGGCGACCTCGGACTGCATGCCCACGAACTCCGCGACGCGCTTGCCGGCCCCCGCGAACACCTCCAGGTCGTAGCCCTGGGTGTCCATCTTCAGATACGGGACCGGACCGGCCAGTCCCGCCAAAGCCTCGTCCATCACCTCGTCGAGACGGCGGATGCGGATCTCCTCGGTGTCGGAGTTCTTGAACCGGCCGTAGCGGCCCTTGCCGTACTCGCTGGGCGGCAGCAGGGAGTTCATGGTCAGCCAGCTCTTGTGGATCTCGGCGGTCGTCTCCTCGCGGCCCAGTCCGCACTGGTGGACCTGCCAGTCGGGGTCGTTCTCGGCGGCCTTCGCCAGCCGGGCGAACGTCTCCGAGGTCGGTTCGAAGGACACGATCCGGCCGGTGTACCCGGCCTTGCGCAGCCGCTTGGCGTACTGGCCCGTGTTGGCCCCGACGTCGAAGACGCAGTTCACGCCGTACAGCTCCAGCATGGCGGCGACATGCTGGACGCACAGGTATTCGGCAGCGGAGAGCTGCATCCTGCGCTCGTCCTGGTGCTCCGGGTCCTCGATCAGCAGCACGGCGCCGGTGTCGCCGAGCGGTACGACGCCCTTCTCGGTGACGCCCGTCCGCGCGCCGTCGCGGGTGCGCCGCAGGACCCAGGTGTCCTTGTCGACGCCGGTCACCCGGTACGGACCGCCGCGCCGGGAGACGACCTTCGTGGCCGCGTTCACGTCGGTCACCTCGTAGGGGCCGCCCCGCCGCGACACGACCGCCGCACCCGGGCCGAGGTCGGTCACCTGGACGCCCACGCGCGGCATCAGCTGGAGCAGTCGTCGAAAAAGGGTCTGCATGACCCAGCCTTATCAGACCGCACGGTCGGCGGTCTGCGGGTTGAATCACTTTCGACGAGGTGACGACGTACGGGATACGCGGGGGACACGGCGAGGGGGCCGCGGCACCCGTGCCGCGGCCCCCTCGTGGCGTGTCGTACGCCGGGATGCGTCCCCGTGATCAGGCGGCGAGCTCGCCCGCGGTGCCGTGCAGCCGGGCCACGACCTCGGTCAGCTGGGCGGTGACCTCGGCGTCGTCGGACGGGTGGGTCTCGGCGAAGCGGGTCAGCGAGCCGGGGATGGAGAGCTTGACGTCCTCGAGGACCTTGCCGCCGGCGATGCCCACGGCCTTGCGGGCCTCGTCCTGCGCCCATACGCCGCCGAACTGGCCGAACGCGGTGCCGACCACGGCGACGGGCTTGCCGCCGAAGGCGCCGGCGCCGTACGGGCGGGACAGCCAGTCGATGGCGTTCTTCAGGACGGCCGGGATCGTGCCGTTGTACTCGGGGGAGAAGAGCAGGAACGCGTCGGCGGCCTGGGCGGCCTCACGCAGCTTCGCGGCGGCGGCCGGGACGCTGCCCTCGACGTCGATGTCCTCGTTGTAGAAGGGGATCTCGGCCAGGCCCTCGAAGAGCTCGACCTCGGCGCCCTCGGGAGCGACCTTGACGGCCGCCTCGGCGAGCTGGCGGTTGGTCGAACCGGCGCGGAGGCTGCCGACGAGCGCGAGGATGCGGACAGACATGGGAACTCCCAAGGGCTGAAACAGGGTGTATACGATCCGGACCGAGGTCCGCTTAATGTGTAGCAGCATAACCGGACCGTGGTCCAGTTTCATTCCGGGTGCTTTACGCTGAGTTCATGTCCAGCCTTATGCCCCCCTGTCCGGAGCCCGAGGAGAAGATCGGCGAGCCTCAGCAACTGATCCAGCTGGGGGCCGCCGGCGACGAGCCGTGTCTGCGTGCGGACGCGGCGCGCAACCGTGCGCGGCTGCTGGACGCGGCCGCCCGGCTGATCGCCGAGCACGGCGCGGCCGGGGTGACGATGGAGGCGGTGGCCGCGGCCGCCAACGTGGGCAAGGGCACGGTCTTCCGCCGCTTCGGCGACCGCACCGGTCTGCTGATGGCGCTGCTCGACCACGCGGAGCGGAAGATGCAGGCCGCGTTCCTCGGCGGGCCCCCGCCGCTCGGACCGGGCGCGCCCCCGGTGGAGCGGCTGCGGGCCTTCGGGATCGCCCTGCTGCGGCGCCTCGCCGGCGAGCTGGACCTGCAGCTGGCGGCCGAGGCCGCCGCGGACCGCCGCTACGCGGTGCCCGCCCATGGCGTCCAGCACAGCCATGTCGTCCTGCTGCTGCGCCAGGCGCTGCCCCACGCCGACCACGAGCTCCTGGCCCACACCCTGATGGGCTACCTCAACCCGGCCCTGGTCCACCATCTGACCCGTCGGTGCGGGGTGCCGATGGCCCGGCTGGAGGACGGGTGGAGCGACCTGGTGGACCGGATCACGGCCGGCGGCTGAGCACGCGCCGCACGGAACACCGCGTCGCGACACGCCGAACGGCGCCGCACCGGGCCGAAGACCTCGTCTGGTAATTCGCACTGATGAGCGCAGGTGTGGTTGACGCTTCACCAAATGTGTGCGTCCCCCACCTGAAATCCCGCTCACAGCTTCTGCCAAGATGCCGTACGTCATGGTGCAGATACCCAACACGCCCGCGCCGACGAAGCCGCCGGCGCCGCGCCCCGTGCCCACGAGCGCCGACGTGGCCCGCCTGGCCGGAGTCTCGCGCGCGACCGTCTCCTACGTGCTGAACAACACCAGCGCCGTACGCATCAGCGAACCCACCCGTCGCCGGGTCCACGAGGCCGCGAGGGAGCTGGGGTACGTGCCGCACGCTGCCGCCCGCAGCCTGCGTGCCGGACACAGCCGGGTCGTCCTGATGCCCACCCTGCCGGTCCCGGCCGGCCCCCTCTACAGCCAGTTCGTGCACGACTTCCAGGGCGCCCTGAGCCGCCTGGACTACACGGTCGTCCAGTACGGCACCTCCGGGATGTACGGCGACGACGCCGCCCGGGCCTGGGCCGAACTGCGGCCGGTCGCCGTGCTCGTGCCCACTCCGGGCATCGGTCCCGAGGGCGTGGCCGTGCTCAAACGGTCCGGCGCGCGGGCCGTGGTCACCCTCAGCCCCGTGCCCGTCGAGGGCGCCCACGCGCTGCTCCTGGACCACGCCCGCGTCGGCCACAGCGCCGCCCGGCACCTGCACGCGCGGGGCAGACGGCGGATCGGTGTCGTCGTGCCCGAGGAGCCGGGCATGGAGATCTTCTCCGGGCCCCGGCTGACGGGCGCCCGCGAGGCCCTGCGCGGCACCGGGGCCACCGTGGTCGAACTGCCCCTCGCGTACACCCGGAGTTCCGCCGCCGCCCTCGCCGCCCGCTGGGCCGACCTGGGCCTGGACGCCGTGTTCGCCTACAACGACGAGTACGCCATGCTCCTGATGTGGGCCCTGACCGAGGCGGGGGTGCGCATCCCCGAGGACACGGCCGTCATCGGCGCCGACGACCTGATGCTGGGCGCCGTGGTGCGGCCTACGCTGAGCACCGTGCGCATCGCACTGCCCTCCGGCCGCGAACTCGCGGCACTGGTCGACCGGGCGGTGCGCAACCCCGGCGCGGAGCCCGAGTCGCACCCTCTGTCCGGCGCAACCGTGGTGCACCGCGAGTCCAGTTGATCCGTGGAGGGTGCGCAGGAGCGGAACAAGCTGTTAAATGCTCAACCAGATGGGACGTGTGCACCCCCGAGCAGTGCGTCCCGCGGGTCACCGATCGGAGAGCCACCCATGTCGCTGCTCGACCCCCAGACCTGGCAGACCGCGCAGTCCCGCGCCCTGAGCGGCCCGCGGCACACCGTCACCGAGCCCGCGACCGGCGCACCGCTCGGCACCGTCGTGCTGGCCTCCGCCGCCGATGTGGCCCCGGCCGCCGAGGCCGCCCGCGCCGCCCAGGGCGAATGGGCCCGCCTGCCGCACTTCGTCCGCGCCGGGGTGCTGCGCAGGGCCGGAGACCTGTTCGCCGCGCACGCCGACGAACTGCGCGACTGGCTCGTCCGTGAGTCCGGCTCCATCCCGGGCAAGGCCGACTTCGAACTGCACGTCGCCGCCCAGGAGTGCTACGAGGCCGCCGCCCTCGCCTCCCGTCCCGCCGGCCAGGTCCTGCCCAGCGAGGCGGCCAGGCTGTCGTACACCCGGCGGATCCCGGTCGGCGTGGTCGGCGTGATCTCCCCGTTCAACGCCCCGCTGATCCTCTCCATCCGCTCCGTCGCGCCCGCCCTCGCGCTCGGCAACGGGGTCGTCCTCAAGCCCGACCCGCGCACGGCCGTCTGCGGCGGCCTCTCGCTGGCCGCCGTCTTCGCCGAGGCGGGCCTTCCCGCCGGCCTCCTCCAGGTGCTGCCCGGCGGCGCCGAGACGGGCGCCGCCCTGGTCGCCAACCCGCGCGTCCCGGTCATCTCCTTCACCGGCTCCACCGCCGCGGGCCGCGCGGTCGGCGAGGCCGCCGGACGCCACCTCAAGCGCGCCCACCTGGAACTCGGCGGGAACTCCGCCCTGATCGTCCTGGAGGACGCCGACCTCGACGCGGTGATCTCCACAGCCGCCTGGGGCTCGTTCTTCCACCAGGGTCAGATCTGCATGACCACCGGCCGCCACCTGGTCCACGCCTCGCTCCACGACGAGTACGTCGAACGGCTCGCCGCCAAGGCCGAGTCCCTGGCCGTCGGCGACCCGCACCGCGCCCAGGTCCACCTCGGCCCGCTCATCGACCGGGGCCAGCTCACCAAGGTGCACGGCCTGGTCGAGGCCAGCACGGCCGCCGGCGCGAAACTCGCCGCGGGCGGCACCCACGAGGACCTCTTCTACCGGCCGACCGTCCTCACCGGCGTCGACGAGACGACGCCCGCCTACGCCGAGGAGGTCTTCGGCCCGGTCGCCCCCGTCCGCTCCTTCAGCAGCCCCGACGAGGCCGCCGAGCTCGCCGCCCGGAGCGCCTACGGCCTCTCCCTGGGCATCGTCACCCGGGACGCCGCCCGCGGCCTGGACCTCGCCGAACGCATCCCCACCGGCATCGTCCACATCAACGACCAGACGGTGAACGACGAGGCCGTGGCCCCCTTCGGCGGGGTCGCCGCCTCCGGCACCGGCGCCCGCTTCGGCGGCGAGGCCAATGTGGAGGCCTTCACCGACCTGCGCTGGACGACGGTGCGCGGCGACGTGGCCCCCTACCCCTTCTGAGGCCCGGCGAGGTCTACTGGTCGGCCTGGGCCGCCTGCTGCTCCGCCACCGACTTGCGGACCTCGTCCATGTCCAGCCTGCGCGCCTGCCCGATCACGTCCGCGAGGGCGGCCTCGGGCAGCGCGCCCGGCTGCGCGAACACGGCCACCCGGTCACGGACGATCATCAGCGTGGGAATCGACTGGATGCCGAAGGCCTGGGCCAGCTCCGGCTGCGCCTCGGTGTCCACCTTGCCGAAGACCAGGTCCGGGTTGTCCTGCGCGGCCTTCTCGTACACCGGCGCGAACTGACGGCACGGGCCGCACCAGGCCGCCCAGAAGTCGATCAGGACGAAGTCGTTGTCCGTGACCGTCTGGTCGAAGTTCTCCTTGGTGAGCTCCACGGTGCTGCTCATGACCTGCGACCTTCTTCCTGGTGGGGGTTCCTGGTCGGCACCAACACGGCCGTGCGGGCGCGTATTCCGCGCCCCTACCCGTGTGGCCACCCCGCACACCACCCACCAGACTGACCCCATGACGGAATCGGAAACCATCGCCTACGACGTCGTGGTGCTCGGGGCCGGGCCCGTGGGGGAGAACGTCGCCGACCGCACCCGTGCGGCCGGCCTCACCACCGCGGTCGTGGAGAACGAGCTGATCGGCGGCGAGTGCTCGTACTGGGCCTGCATGCCCAGCAAGGCCCTGCTGCGCCCGGTCATCGCCCGGGCCGACGCCCGCAGGCTGCCCGGACTGCGCCAGGCCGTCCAGGGACCCCTGGACGCGGACGCCGTCCTCGCCCGCCGCAACTGGTTCACCGGCGACTGGACGGACGACGGCCAGGCCGACTGGCTCGCCGGCATCGGCGCCGACCTGTACCGGGGCCACGGCAGACTGGCCGGCCCGCGCGCGGTGACCGTCGGGGACCGCACGCTCACCGCCCGGCACGCCGTGGTCGTCTCCACCGGCACCCGGGCCGTCCTGCCGCCGCTGCCCGGCCTCGCCGAGGTACGGCCCTGGACCAGCCGCGAGGCCACCGGCTCCCAGACCGTGCCCGGCCGGCTCGTCGTGGTCGGCGGCGGAGTCGTCGCCACCGAGATGGCCACCGCCTACCAGGCCCTCGGCTCCGAGGTCACCGTCCTCGTCCGCGGCAAGGGCCTGCTGAACCGCATGGAGCCGTTCGCCGGCGAACTCGTCGCCGAGGCGCTCACCGAGGCCGGCGCGGACGTACGGACCGGGACCTCGGTGGAGTCGGTGACCCGGGTCGACGGCACCGTCACGGTCGTCACCGGCACCGGGGACCGGATCGAGGCCGACGAGATCCTCTTCGCCACCGGCCGGGCCCCGCGCACCGACGACATCGGCCTCGACACCGTCGGCCTGGAACCCGGCTCCTGGCTCACGGTCGACGACAGCCTGCGCGTCACCGGTACCGACTGGCTGTACGCCACCGGTGACGTCAACCGCCGCGCCCTCCTCACCCACCAGGGCAAGTACCAGGCCCGGATCGCGGGCGCCGCGATCGCCGCGCGTGCCGCCGGCACCCTCCTGGACGGCGTCGAGCCGTGGAGCGCCCACGCCGCGACGGCCGACCACGAGACCGTCCCCCAGGTCGTCTTCACCGACCCGGAGGCCGCCGCGGTCGGCCTCTCGCTGGCCGAGGCCGAACAGGCCGGGTACCGGGTGCGCGCCGTCGACGTCGACATGTCCTCGGTGGCCGGCGCGGGCCTGTACGGCGAGGGCTACAAGGGACGCGCCCGGATGGTCGTCGACCTGGAGGAGGAGATCCTGCGCGGGGTCACCTTCGTCGGCCCGGGCGTCGGCGAACTGATCCACTCCGCGACCGTCGCCGTCGCCGGCCGCGTCCCCGTCTCCCGCCTCTGGCACGCGGTGCCGTCCTACCCGACCCTCAGCGAGATCTGGCTGCGCCTGTTGGAGGCGTTCCGGGACAACTGACCTGTAGGGAAGGGGACTTGGGTAACCCCGGTCTACGGCAGCTCGAAGCCCAGGGCGCCGGCCGCCTCCGACGGGGTCGGCTGGGCCCAGCGCTCCAGCACCGCCTGGTTGGCGGACAGCGAGCGCAGCTCGGCCCGGTCGAGGTACAGGGTGCCGTCGAGGTGGTCCGTCTCGTGCTGCACGATCCGGGCGGGCCACCCGGCGAACACCTCGTCCAGTGGCCGCCCGTGCTCGTCCTGGCCGGTCAGCCGCACCTCGGCGGCCCGCGCCACCACCGCCTGGTAGCCGGGCACGCTCAGACACCCCTCGAAGAACGCGGCGCGGACCGGACCGACCGGCTCGTACGACGGGTTGACGAGGACCCGGAACGGCAGCGGCACCCGGCCCCGGGTCACCCGCACCTCCTCCGGCACCGGCGCCGGGTCCTCGATCACCGCGATCCGCAGCCCCACCCCGACCTGAGGCGCGGCCAGCCCGACACCGGGCGCCGCGTGCATCGTGACGCGCAACGCCTCGACGAACCGGGCCAGCAGGGACGCGTCGAGCTGACCGTCGTAGCGTTCGGTGCCGGAGCGCAGGACCGGGTCGCCGGCCGCGACGATCGGCAACGGGCCGCCAGGGGCGAGGAGTTCCTCGACGCGGTCGGCAAGGGGCGTACGGGGACTGGGAGCTGCCATCGGGCCAGCATGACATGAGCGACGCCCATGTGACGCAGGTCACGAGAACTCGCGGGAACTCGGTCCGGGCGCGATCCGACTACTGGACCGTCCCGGCTCAACCCGTCCCCGATTCCGGAGTAGCCCCCGATGACCACCGCTCCCTCGACCCCCACGGACGAGGCCCCCGAGGCAGCCCCGGCCCCGGACCCGCTGCCCAAGTCCCCCGGCCCGTGGGCCTCGTTGCGCCCCCTGGTGCTGCGTCTGCACTTCTACGCGGGCGTCGTCGTCGCACCGTTCCTGCTGATCGCCGCCGTCACCGGCCTGTTGTACGCGGGCTCCTTCCAGGCCGAGAAGCTCCTCTACGCGCACGAGATGACCGTGCCCGCCGGCGACACCGAGCTGCCGATCTCCGAGCAGGTGGCCGCCGCCCGCAAGGCCCACCCCGAGGGTACGGTCTCGGCCGTGCGCCCCTCCCCGCAGGACGACGCCACCACCCGTGTGATGCTCTCCGGCGTCGAGGGCGTCGACCCCGAGCACACCCTCGCCGTGTTCGTCGACCCGTACACCGCCGAGGTGCGCGGCGCGCTGGAGCAGTACGGCTCGTCGGGCGCCCTGCCGGTGCGCACCTGGATCTCCGGGCTGCACCGCAACCTCCACCTCGGCGAAACCGGCCGTCTCTACAGCGAGTTCGCCGCGAGCTGGCTGTGGGTGATCGCGGCCGGCGGCATCGCGCTGTGGTTCTCCCGCCGCCGCGCGCTGCGCAAGGTGCGCGGCACCAGCGGCCGTCGCCGCACCCTCGGACTGCACGGCACGGTCGGCGTCTGGGCCGCCGCGGGGTTCTTCTTCCTGTCCGCGACCGGTCTGACCTGGTCCACCTATGCCGGCGCCAACATCGACGAACTGCGCACCTCGCTCAAGCAGGCCACCCCGTCCGTCTCGGCCACGGTGAGCGGCGGCGGCGAGCACGCCGGTCATGACGCGGCCTCCGGTTCGGGCGGCGACGGCGAGCACGGCGTCGGCCTGGACAAGGTGCTCGCCGCCGCGCGCGCCGAGGGGCTGGGCGACCCGGTCGAGATCGTCCCGCCCGCCGACGCCTCCTCGGCGTACGTCGTCAAGCAGATCCAGCGCAGCTGGCCCGAGAAGCAGGACGTCGTCGCGATCGACCCGGCGACCGGCGAGGTCACCGACACCGTGCGGTTCGCCGACCACCCGGTGCTCGCCAAGCTGACCCGCTGGGGTATCGACCTGCACACCGGCACCCTGTTCGGGCTGGTCAACCAGATCGCGCTGATGCTGCTCGCGCTCTCCCTGATCCTGCTGATCGTGTGGGGCTACCGCATGTGGTGGCAGCGTGGCCGCGGCTCCGCCTTCGGGCGCCCGATCCCGCGCGGCGCCTGGGCGCAGGTTCCGCCGTACGTCCTGGTGCCGCTGATGGCGGCGGTCGCCGTGCTCGGCTACTTCGTCCCGCTCCTCGGTATCCCGCTCGCCGGCTTCCTGGTGGTCGACGTGATCCTCGGCGAGCTGGCCCACCGGCGCCGGACGAAGGTGAAGGCGAAGGCCGAGGCGCAGGCGTAGTTCGGAGCCCGAGCGCACGGGAGCGGCCCGCACACGGGAGCGGCCCGGCGGTGAGGTCCACCGCCGGGCCGCTCCCGTGTCCCGGGCCGGATCATGCCCGGGACCGGATCATGTCCTGGGCGGGATCAGTCCTCCGGGAAGTCCCCGGCCAGCGCCGAGGCGATCCGCAGATGCGGTCCCGCCTCCGTGTGCCGTCCCTGCCGCTCCAGAGTGCGGCCGAGCATCAGGCGGGCGTAGTGCTCCACCGGGTCACGCTCCACGATCAGCCGCAACTCGGTCTCGGCGCGGCGCAGTTGGGCCGAGTGGTAGTAGGCGCGGGCCAGCAGCAGCCGCGGTCCGGTCTGCTCCGGCACCTCGTCGACCAACGGCGCCAGCACCCGGGCCGCCGCGGTGTAGTCCCGCGCGTCGAAGAACAGCCGTGCGCGCTCCCAGCGCTCGGCCGGGGTCCCGTGGGCGTAGTACGCCGACTCGCTCGTCGCGTCGTACCCCGTGCCGTATGTCATGTTCACTCGTGACCTCCTTCGCCGCCGTCAACCGGGGGTGGTCGTTGAATATTCCACTACTAGGCGGAGGGGTCACCGCGCCGGTCACCCGGCGTCGGCGGCTCCCGGATGCTCCATCCGGCCCAGCCACCCGGTGAGCAGGGCTTCGAGGGTCGCGGCCTCGGCGGGCGTCAGCAGGTCCAGCAGGCGGCGTTCGTTGTGCATGTGCTCGGTGAAGGCCCGGTCGATCAGCTCGCGGCCGGCCTCGGTGAGGGCGACGATCCGACCGCGCTGGTCGTCGGCGGAACGGCGGCGCGTGACGAGCCCGGCCCGCTCCAGCCGGTCGATCCGTTTCGTCATCGCGCCGGTGGTGACCATGGTGTGCGCCGCGAGCTCGCCGGGCGCCCGCTCGTAGGGCTCCCCGGCGCGGCGCAGGGCGCACAGGACGTCGAACTCGCCCTCGCCGAGGCCGTAGCGGTCGTAGACCAGGCACAGTTCCCCGGTGAGCCGGTCGGCCAGCCGGTGCAGCCGGCCGATCACACCCTGGGGGCTCACGTCCACGTCGGGGCGCTCCCGGCGCCAGTCGGCCTGGATGCGGGCCACGCGGTCCAGCGCTTCACCGTTCTGCTCCATGGCGGCCATATTAGCTTCCCCGGAAGTTACATTCGCTTCCCGGGCAGTTACATTCGCTTCCGTGGAAGCTATATTGACTTCCATGGAAGCGAATGTGCGCCGGGTGGCCCTGACGGCCCTGACCGCGGTAGCCCCGGTGGCCTGGGGTGCCAACTACTTCGTCACGCACGAGTTCCTGCCTGCCGACCGACCGCTGTGGGGGGCCGCCCTACGGGCACTGCCCGCCGGGCTGGTCCTGCTGGCCCTGTGCCGGCGACGGCCGCACGGCGCGTGGTGGTGGCGTTCCGCGGTGCTCGGGCTGCTCAACATGAGCGTGTTCTTCGTCCTCGTCTATGCCGCGTCCCAGCTCCTGCCGACGAGCGTCGCCTCGACGGTGATGGCGCTGTCCCCGCTCACGATGATGCTCATCGCCTGGCCCCTGGTGTCCGAGCGCCCGCGGGCGGGCCACCTGGCCGGTGCCACGATCGGACTGGCCGGGGTCTGCCTCATGCTGCTCACGGGGGCGGAGACGGTGAGCGTGCCGGGGGTGCTCGCCTCGGCCGCCGCGCTGCTGGTGTCGTCCTTCGGTCACATCCTCGCCAAGCGCTGGAGCACCGGCACGGACGTGCTCGCGTCGACGGCTTGGCAGCTCACGGCCGGCGGTCTCCTCCTGCTGCCGGCCGCCGCGGTGGTGGAGGGCGCTCCACCCGGCGCCTCCGCCCCGACCCTCCTCGCCTTCGCCTACGTCTCCCTCGTCGCCACGGCCCTGGCGTTCGTCGCCTGGTTCACCGGCCTGCGACACCTGCCCGCGGGGACGGTCGGGCTGATCGGCCTGCTCAACCCGGTGACCGGTGTCGTCCTCGGCACGGCGATGGCGGGCGAGGCCCTGACCGGCCGGCAGCTGGCGGGCCTGGCCCTGGTCCTGTCGGGGGTCGCCCTGAGCCACCCCCGACGCACGCCCCCGCCCTCCGGTCCGGTGCGTTCGACGCCGGGCCCGGAGCGACGGGTGGCGAGAACGCCTGCCGCTCGCCCCGGCGTCGAGCACGACCGGCGATGAACGGCGATGACCGGTGCGGGAATGAGAGCGTGCTGATGCCGGCTACGGCGGTCGCGGCGGTGTGGGCGCGGCGGTGGTCGTGCGGGGTTCGTGGCGATCCCGGCGCATGCGCGACGGCGCGGCCGGTCACGCGCGGCCGGTGTCGCGGGCGCACCCTCCGTTCACGATCGGTCGCGCGCCGGGCGCCGGCGCCCGGGAACTGGCGGCGGCGACCTTCCGGAGCGAGCAGGCCCTCGGCACGCTCGCCGGGCGTCTGGTGGCGCAGGGGCTGGGGGACCGGTGCCCCGGACGCGGCCGCCGTATCGAGCACCACCTCACTCCCTAGGGGAGCCGGATGCTGAAGGCCGGTCACACGGTGGCGGACGCGGTGCTCGTGGAGTGCTTCGAGGGCTTGACCGAGCCGGAGCGCGAGGCGTCGCTGGGCCTGCTGCGGAAGGTCGAGGGGCAGCCCGAGGGGTGAGGCGGGCCTCCCCGCGCGACCTCGGCCCGCCCCTGGGCGGCGTCTACCCGTTGGCGGCCACGCCGTTCATCGCCGCGCCCAGGTCCGCGGGGGTGGACGTGGCGTTGGGCGGCGGGGGAAGGACGACCAGCGGCTGGCCGGCGGGCGGGACCGGCGGGGTCATGTCCGACTTGGGCAGCGTCGGCGGCTTGGTCTGGTTGAAGAGGGTGGTGTCGAAGTCGACCAGGCCGGTCTGCTCCATCACCGTGATGTGGTCCAGGACGGTGTCGTTCGCCTGGTCGGCCAACGCGCGCACCAGGGAGTTCTTCGTCGTCGCCCGGACCTTCGCCACCGTGTTGAAGATGGAACCGTGCGTCATGCGCAGGATGTTGGCGAAGTCGATGTCGAACTGCTTGCCCTGGGAGGCCTTCAAGGTGGTGACGAAGCCCTCCTGCTGGGGGCTGGCCACGTTGGGCAGGACGACGTTCAGCATCGGTGCGATCTTGCGGCAGGTCTCGTCCAGGGCCGCATGCCCGTCGATGAGGTGCTCGCTGGCCGTGACGACGGCCTTGCTCTGGCCCTTCTCCACCCCGATCAGTCCGACGGGGTGCTCCCAGAGGCCGGCCGCCCGCACCGCCACCACGAATGCCCGGTCGCTCTCGGTGAACGGCCCCCACTGGGTGTTGGCGATGAGGCGGTCGGACGAGGTCGACACGGTGGTCAGACCGAGCATCGACGGGTACACGAGGGCGCTCACTGTCAGGGTCAGGGCGCCGCCCACGACAAGAGTGCCCACGAAATTGCGTGAGAGCTGCACTGTTCCTCCTGTGCGGTCGAGGGGGGTCTGTCGATTCGCAGGTCGCCCGGCGGGGCGGTCGCAGACGAATACGTGGCTGACGCCCTTCGAACTCACCCCGTCCCGGGAAATGTTCAAGAGGGGGCAAAGGAGATCTCGCCCGTGTCCGTCATGGCGTGTAGTAGGCGGCGTACTGCGCGGCATGCCCCGCGACGGAGAAGTCCTCGAAGTCGCCGGCCTGCTCGCAGTCGAGCAACCGCTGCAGCGCGGCCGCGGCCTCGGGCGGACGCAGGGACCGCAGGTACGCCTTGGTCCCGGCCAGTCCGGTCCCGCACAGCAGCTGGATGTCGATCGAGCAGTCGGCGTCCGTACTGGCGGTCTTGGCCTTCCAGATGAGCAGGACGTCGTCCAGACCGCCGGCGTTGAACAGCTGGACGCAGCAGAGTCTCATCAGCTCCGTGTCGCCGCCGCCCTGCGCCTGCCGCTCCCGTGCGGTGTGCGCCGCGAGAAGCTGACGGACGGCGTCGAGGTCGGCGTCGGCCGGGTGCACCCCGTAGCGGTCGAGGCATGCGTCTTCGTCCATGGGCCATGCCCTTTCTCCGTGGCCGCCTGCCGTCCCGCCGGCTGCCTTTCTGCTGGCCTCCGGGCACATCCAGGGCCGCTCTATCGTGTCACTGACACGGATGTCGGCCCGTCGGCGTCACCGGCGGCCATGAGTGAGGCTCTCATGACGATCTGCTTCTACGGCGCCGACGAAGTCCCTTACGGGTGCTTCTCGAACTTCTCCGCTCACGGCTTCGAGCTCGACGGGGTCTGGTGGCCGACTCCGGAACACTTCTTCCAGGCGCAGAAGTTCAGAGGCACCCGCCACGTGGATCTCATCCGGCGAGCGCGCACGCCGCTGCGGGCAGCGGAACTGGGCCGGCACGCGTCCAGACCTCTGCGCAGGGACGGGGAGCGGGTCAAGGACGACGTCATGCGCCGTGTGGTGCTCACCAAGTTTTACGCCCCGGACTGGGTGCTCGTCGGCGATGACAGCGGCGGCAGGGGGCTGTTCATGCGACGCCACGACCGGGATCGCGCTGCCGTGTACGGCCTGGATCTCGGCGCCGTCGAGCATGACATCGAAGCCGTCGGCGAGTTGCTGACCGACGACCTCCTCGGGTGGCTCGCCGAGGGCGCGGGCGGCGGGTGCGACACGACCGGATGAGCGCGCCCGGCCCCGGGCCGTCACGGCGTGCCGTCGAGCGCGGCCCCCAGGAAGTCCTCGATCAGCCCGGCCGGGTTGGCAGCCCTGGTGGCCTCCTCCTCCCAGCCCGGGCAGTCCATGTCGAACACGACCACGGGCAAGGGGCGACCGAAGATCCTCTCGATGGTTCCGCTCGCGTGGAGGTGGCGGGCGAGGTCGACCACGGCGTCGCGGAAGTGGCGTGCGAGGAGGCCGGACCTGGTGCGCAGCGCGTCGTCCGTCGTCGGCCGACCGAGATCGACCTCACCGTCGTACCAGATCCCGAGGTCCCTTGCCTCCTCCTCGAGGAGCCGGCCGCCGACCGGGTCCTCGGGGACGGTGCCGAGCCTGTCGAAGCCCTCCAGGATCCAGAAGGCGTAGTTCCAGCGCACCTCCCAGGGATCGGAGTTGCGGCGCATCTCCTCCTCGTACCGGCTCTCCGTGTTGTAGCCGATGTCCACGTACGGGCGGCGGTGGTCGGCGTCCAGGCGCCAGATGTTGAAGGCCAGGACGTACGTCTCACGCTTCAGCTGCTCGGGGAGCCGCTCCAGGATGCCGGTGGCGGCCTGCCGCAGATGCGCCTGGAAGGTCTGCCGTTCCCTCCGGGAAGCAGTCCTCCGCTCTCCCCGGCTCACCGCACCCTGCCCCGCGCCTTGAGCGGCGTGGGCGGCAGTTCCGGTGCGGGCAGCGGCGCCCCGTCGTAGCCCCGCACCTCTCCGAACCGTGTCCCCTTCATCCAGTCCTCGCGGGCCTGGACGATCTCGTCCTGGGACCGTCCGACGAAGTTCCACCACATGATGAGCTCCTCCTCGAAGGGCTCGCCGCCGAGGAGCATCAGGCCCGCGTCGGAGGCGGCGCGCAGGGAGAGGTCGGTACGGCCGCAGCCGAGGTAGAGGAGGGAGCCGGGGAGGACCGGGACGCCGTCGACGTGGACCTCGCCGGACATCGACAGGACGCCGTACTCGAAGTCGGCGGCGAGCGGCAGGCGCACGTCCGTGCCCTCGGCCAGGGCGAGGTCCGCGCCCACGATCGGGGTGTACGTCGTCCCGGGGGAGCGGGACCCGTCGAGTTCGCCGAGGACGACGGTGGCGGTGAGGCCGGGCGCGGTGACCGTGGGCAGCGCGGCGTGGTGTTCGAAGTGGGGCTCGGTGCGGCGGTGGGCGTCGGGGAGCGCCACCCAGAGCTGGGCGCCGTGGAGGTAGCGGGCGTGGGTCCGCGGGCTTTCCTCGGAGTGGCTGATCGCACGGCCCGAGGTCATGAGGCCGAGTTCGCGGGGGCGGACGGTCTGCAGGCTGCCCGTGGAGTCGCGGTGCAGCACCTCGCCCTCGTGCAGCCAGCTGACGGTCTGGAGTCCCATGTGCGGGTGCGGCGGCACCTGCATACCCGGTTCGTCGGCGATGTCGTCGGGTCCGTAGTGGTCGACGAAGGCCCAGGCGCCGATCATGCGCCGGCCCAGGTTCGGCAACAGCCGGCGCACCTCGGTCGACTCGCCGAGCTTCACCCGGCGGGGGCTCAGCAGCTCGCGGACGGGTTCGGCGACGACGAATCCACGCCCGCCGCACACGCTCGGCACGGGCGCACGGTCAAGGTTGCTCATACGGTCAACCTAGCGGTCGGTTCCCCCGGACGGACCGGCTCGCCGCCCGTTCTTCAGTCGTTCAGCGTCGCCGCGAGCTCCCGGCCGGCCTCGGCGATCTCGCTGTCCCGGTCCGTGAGGAGATCCTCCAGGAGGCCCCGCTGGGCCCGGACGGCATGGCGGGCCTGGCGCTCCCAGGCCACGTGGTTGTCCGGGTGGCGCAGCAGCTTGGGGTAGGCGGCGGCGGTGGTCTCCCACTGGCGGGCGTCGGCGATGCTCCTCAGCAGACGCAGTATGGCCACCCTGCAGGTGACCTGCGGAAGCCGTGCGAGCTCCCACAGGAACGGCACCGTGGCCGCGGTCGCCTGGTCCACCACGAAGCCGTACCGGCAGATACGGCGGCGCAGCTGCCCGAGCGCGCTCTCGGCGGTCTCGGCGTCGCCGCGGGCGACGGTGGTGAGCAGGGCGGGGATGCCGGCGGCGGATCCGGTGGTGTCCCGGATCTCGGGCCAGGGCACATGTCCCAGGTCCTGCAGGGGCGGGGTTCTCTTCGTGGCGGTCATGTCGTGGAGGTGCGGGTCGGCAGCATGGCCCAGACGGTCTTGCCCACGGGGGAGCGGCGGGTCCAGCCCCAGTGCTCCGAGAGGGTCTCGACGATGTACAGCCCGCGGCCGTGCTCCAGCAGGTCGTCGCCGGGGGGCGGGTACAGGGGTGGGCTGTCGCTGGGGTCGGTGACGGCACACATCAGGTGCGAGCGGCGCAGGGTGAGCCGGAGCCGTACGTCGAAGTGATCCGTGAGGTGATCCGCCGGCAGGGGCGGCAGGCCGTGCAGGACGGCGTTGGAGGCGAGTTCGGTGACGACGGTGAGTGCGTCGTCCGCGCAGTGGTCCAGGGACCAGCCGCCGAGCGTGCGCCGGGTGAAGTTCCGGGCCTCGGCGCATCCCTCCCGGCCGCCCCCGAGGTGCAGGCTTGCGGTTCTGGACGAGTCGAGGGCGGACTCGTGGTTCCGGAACTGCGCAGGTGATGACACGGGGCATCTCCCTGAGGCGAGGTCAGGACGGGTTGCCGGAAGTGCGGTTGACGGCATGGTTATTATCCACGCTGACGATGTCCTCGTGCAATTTCACGGGAAATTGCGCGTATGAAGCGAGGAGAGTTGCCGTGTCGTCAGGAACCGGATCGGTGTCGAACGGAGTGCGGGCGAGCGAGCTGGGCGTCCGCTGGATCAAGAGCAGTCACAGCAACGCGGAGGGCAACTGCGTCGAGGTCGCGGCGCTGGACGGGGGCGGTGTGGCGATGCGCAACTCCCGGGACCCCGACGGTCCGGCCCTGGTCTACACGCCGGCCGAGGTGGCCGCGTTCCTGGCGGGGGCGAAGGGCGGGGAGTTCGACCACCTGCTGTGAGCGCCTCGGGCGCAGGGTGCCGCCGACGAGGCGCCGGTTCAATTCCCTTGCTGCCTACGGCCGTCGGGCGTCGGATGCGATACTGGGGTCTGTCGTCTGCCGGTCCGTGGGGAGTCACAGCATGTCTGCCGAGTCACCTCGAGTCTCCCGCCTCGAACCGTATCTGAACCGCGCGGAGCCCGCCCCGACCTTGCTCAAAATGCTGGTCGGGGTCCAGCTCACGGGCATGCGCGAGGACGCCGGGCTCGCCCAGGACCAGGCCGCGCGTGCGGTCCGGTTCAGCCCGGCGAAGCTGTCGCGCATCGAGGCCGGCAAGGGGCGCCGCCCTCCGACGGAGGGTGACGTCCGCGCGCTGCTGGCGCTGTACGGCGCCGAGGAGCACGAGGCCTCGGTGCTGCTGGAGCTGCTGCGGCAGGCGGGGGAGCCGGGTTGGTGGCAGCGGTACGACAAACGGCTGATGCCCGAGTGGTTCGATCGTCTGGTCGGACTTCAGGAGGCGGCCACCGCGATCCGTACCTTCGAGATCCAGTACGTGCCGGGTCTGCTCCAGACCCCCGCGTACACCCGGGCCGTGGTGGAGCGCGGGCTGCCCTCGGCCTCGCCGCGGGAGGTGGAGCGCCGGGTGGAGCTGCGCACCCGGCGGAGCGAGCTGCTGCACCGCGCCGACGCCCCGCGGGTGTGGGCGATCCTCGACGAGTCGGTGCTGCTGCGGGTGCTGGGCAGCCGCGAGGTGATGCGCGAGCAGCTCGCCCATCTGGTCGAGCTGGCCCGGCTGCCCCACGTCACCGTGCAGGTCGTCCCGCTGGACGTCACGCACGCCTCCGCGCCGGTCATCCCCGTCACCTATCTGCGGTTCGGCGGCGCCGATCTGCCCGACATCGTCTATCTGGAGCAGATCAGGAGCGCGACCTTCCTGGAGGACCGGGACGAGACGGAGGAGTACCGGGTCGCCCTGGACCGGCTGGCCGACCAGGCGCTCCAGCCGCGCGAGTCGCTCAGGCTGATCGAGGAGACCGTCCGGCAGCGCTACGCCTGACGGCCGGTCCCGGCCGGGGCCCGGTCAGCCCAGACGTCCCACGCCGCCGAACTCGATCCACTCCTGCGTGAGTTGGCGGGGCGCGACCTCGGTGTCGGGCCGCCAGGTGGAGACCTCCACCAGTCCCGGTTCGAGGATCCCGAGCCCCTCGAACCACGCGGCGACGTCCTTCTGCTCCCGCACCCGGCCCCAGTGCCCCTGCGTGGCCTTGTCCATGAAGTCGGTCACGAACTCCCGTACCGCAGCGTCCTCGCTGACCAGCTGACACATCACCAGATAGCTTCCGGGGGCCAGGCGTTCGGACACCCGGCGGACCACGGCGGACGGGCCGTCGGTCTCGCTGTCGGGGATGCAGTGGAAGACCGAGTTGAACAGCACGGCCACCGGCTGGGAGAAGTCGATCAGCCGCTCCGTGTCGGGGTGGGTGAAGATGGCCTCGGTCTCGCGCATGTCGGCGTGGATCACGGTGGTGCGCGAGTCCTGCTCCAGCAGGGCGCGGCCGTGCACGAGGACCATCGGGTCGTTGTCGACGTAGACGACCCGGGAGCTCGGGTCGATCTGCTGGGCGACCTGGTGGACGTTGTCCTGGGTGGGCAGGCCGGACCCGTGGTCCAGGAACTGCCGGATGCCGTACTCCCGGGCCAGGGTCCGCACGACCCGCTGGAGGAAGCGGCGGTTGTTCAGGGCGAGGGCGCGGGTGCTCGGGACGACCTTGTCCAGTTCGGCGCAGGCGGCCCGGTCGGCCGCGTAGTTGTCCTTGCCGCCGAGGTAGTGGTCGTACATGCGCGCTGCCGTCGGGATCGTGGCGTCGATCTCCGTGGACAGAGGCTTCCCGGACTGCATGTCTTCTCCCCCAGCTCCCGGCCGTGGCCGCGTCGTCGCGGTCGGTAACACATCCTAGGGAAACGGGGATTGGGGACGCCACCCCTTGATCGATCGATCGCCGGACGGAGCGGGGAACGTCCGGCGGCCTGGACTGCTGGTCCAGATCCTGGACTTGTGGTCTAATCGCTCGTATGGAGACCACGGAGAGGGACCGCGGAGGCGAACGGGCGAGGGAGAGGGAGCGGGATGCGATCCTGCGGGCGCTCACCCCGGTCGTGGACGGCATCGCGGCCACCTTCGGGCCGATGTGCGAGGCCGTCCTGCACGACTACCGGCGGCCGGAGAGGTCGGTGGTCGCCGTCGCCGGGTCGGTGACCGGGCGGACGGTCGGCGGGGCGATGAGTGAGATCGGCCTGCGCGTCCTGGCCCGCGGCGACGAGGCCCGCGACGAGCTGAACTACGTCACCCGCACCGGCGACGGCAGACGGGTCAAGTCGTCCACGATGGTGCTGCGCGACTCCGCCGGCGCGGTCTTCGGCGCCCTCTGCGTCAACGTCGACGTCACCGAGGTCGACCGGGTGCAAGGACTGCTCGCCGCGCTCGCGGGCACCGGCGCGCAGCCGTCGCAGGCGCCCGTGACCACCTTCGGCGACGACATCGACTCCGTCGTGGACGCCCTGCTCGACGACCATCTGCGGCGCCAGGACCAGACCTGGCCCGGCCTCGACCGGGCCCGCCGCGTCGCCCTCTTCCGCGGCCTGGACGAACGGGGCGTCTTCGCCGTGCGCCGGGCCGTCGAACAGGTCGCCGCCCGCCTGGGCATCTCCCGCGCCTCCGCCTACCACTACCTGGCGCAGGCGCGGGACACGTCCACCGACCCCGCCCACGCCTCCGACTCCACCGAGGGAGCCCGCCCGTGACCACCGCACCCCCGCCGATCACCCTCGACGACGTGCTGGACGCGGCCGTCAGACTGAGGGGCGTCGCCCGGCGCACCCCCGTGCTGCGCTCCCGCACCCTGGACGCGGCCGTCGGCGCCGAGGTGTTCCTGAAGTGCGAGAACTTCCAGCGCGTCGGTGCCTTCAAGTTCCGCGGCGCCTACAACGCGGTCTCCCGGCTGACCCCCGACCAGCTCGCCCGGGGCGTCGCCGCCTACTCCTCCGGCAACCACGCCCAGGCCGTCGCCCTGGCCGCCCGGGAGCTGGGCACCACCGCGGTGATCGTGATGCCCGAGGACACGCCGCGCTCCAAACGGGCGGCCACGGAGGGCTACGGCGCCGAGATCGTGACGTACGACCGCTACACCGGCGACCGGGAGGCACTCGCCCGGGCCCTGGCCGCCGACCGAGGGCTCGCCCTGATCCCGCCCTACGACCATCCGCACGTCATGGCGGGCCAGGGCACCGCGGCACTCGAACTCCTCGACGAGGTGGACGGCCTGGACGCCCTCCTCGCCCCGGTCGGCGGGGGCGGGCTGATCGCCGGCAGCGCCACCGCGGCGAAGGGGCTGCGGCCCGGCATCCGGATCGTCGGCGTCGAACCGGAGGCCGGGGACGACACCCGACGGTCCCTCCGAGCCGGCCGGCGGATCGAGATCCCGGTGCCGCGCACCATCGCCGACGGCCAGGCCCTGTCCACGCCCGGCGAGCTGACCTTCCCGGTGAACCGGCGCCTCGTCGACGAGATCGCCCTCGTCTCCGACGAGGAGATCCGCGCCGCGATGCGCTTCGCCTTCGAGCGTCTGAAGATCGTCGTGGAGCCCAGCGGGGCCACCCCGCTGGCCGCCCTGCTCGCGGGCCGGACCGGCGTCCCGGGCCGCCGTGTGGGGGTGATCGTCTCCGGCGGCAACATCGACACCCACCGATTCGCCGAGCTGTGCGCGGGCGGTACCTGAGACCCGGTCCGCCGAATGGCGCCCCCCGGTGGCGGGGCGGACGATGGACCTGTGAGGCGCGGCCCCCACCGGTGACGTCCAGGGCGGCCGGGGAGACCGGCCCCGGCCGTGGCACGGCACGGCCGCCGGAAGGAGGACGCCATGCTGGAAGTGAAGACGATGGACAAGCCGGACGAGCGGCGCGACTTTCCGCGGGGCCACCTGGAGGCGGTCCACATGAGCGGGCTGGACTTCGCCATGGCGACGTTCGAGCCCGGCTGGCGCTGGACGGAGTCGGTGGCGCCCCTCGCGGGCACCGACACCTGCCAGATCCACCACAACGGCTATGTGGTCAGCGGGCGGATGCACATCACCATGGACGAGGGCGGCGAGACCGAGGTGGGTCCCGGCGACGTCTTCGTGGTCTCACCCGGACACGACGCCTGGGTCGTCGGTGACGAGCAGTGCGTGGTCTACGACTTCGCCGGGGCGATGGCCAAGGACTACGCGAAGGCCGAGTAGCGAACCGAGCCCCGGCCTTCGTGGCGGAAGACGCTCAGATCGGGAGCAACCGCGCCACCAGTGCGCCGAGTTGGTGGGCGTTGCGGCACTCGTGCATCGCGACCAGTCCGGCGTACTCGGGAGCGGCCGAGTCGCCCGTGCCCCACAGCGAGCGGGGCTCCGGGTTCAACCAGTACAGACGGCGGGCCCGCCCTGAGATCTCGCGCAGGGCCGCCAGGTTCGGGTCGCTCATGTTCGTCCGGGCGTCCCCCAGGACGAACACCGTCGTGCGCGGGCCCACGGCGGCGCCGTACCGGTGCGCGAACTCCCCGAGCGCGACGCCGTAGTCGCTGCTGCCGTGATGGCCCGTCAGCCGGGCCTCGGCCCGGATGCGCGAGCCCAGTCCCTCGGGATCGGCACGGCCGTGCTCGAGCAGCCCCGTCACCTCGTCGATCCGGTTGACGAAGGCGAACACCCGCACCTTGCCGAACTGGTCGTGCAACGCCTGCACCAGCAGCATCGTGAAGTCGGAGAAGCCGGACACCGAGCCCGACACGTCGCACAGCAGGACCAGTTCGGGACGGGCCGGCCGCCGACGGCGCAGCACCGGCCGCATCGGCACCCCGCCCGTGGACAGCGAGCCGCGCAGGGTGCGGCGCAGATCGATCGTGCCGCGCGCGGCACGGCGGCGGCGCGCGGCCAGCCGGGTGGCCAGCTTGCGCGCCAACGGCTGGACGGTCCGCCGCAATTCGGCCAGCCGGTCCCGGCCCGCGTACAGGAAGTCCACCCGGTCCGCGGTCGGCGCCACCGCCCGCCGCGCGATCTGGTCCCGCCCCCGCCGCTCCGCCACCCGGCGCCGCGCCTCCACCGCCACCAGCCCCCGGAACTCCTCGATGCGCCGCCGGATCTCGTCCTCCAGCAGGCGCCCCGCGAAGCCGGAACCACCGCCGCGCCGCCCCATCTCGTCCCGGACCCGGGCCAGCAGCGTCTGCGGGCGCAGCCGGTCCAGGGTCTGGTACGACGACCAGCCGTCCGCCCCCGGTGAACTCCCGTACCCGCCCAGCCCGTCGACCGCCTCGATCGCCAACTGGCCCAACAGGGCACGGTCGTCGGCGGCCAGCGCGTCCGCGAGCCGCTCGCGCAGGGAGTCCCGGTCGCCGGGCTCGCCCGCGGGCGCGCCGACGCCGTAGGGGAAGTACAGGTCGAAGACGGTGTCGAACAGCCGGCGCTGGTCCGGCGAGTGCAGCAGGGTGGCGGCCAGCCCTTCGCGCAGCAGCCCCCGGTCGGCGAACCCCAGCGCGGCCACCGCCTCGGCCGCGTCCACGGTCTCGCCGGTGCCGATCCGCACGCCGTGCGCGCGCAGCGCGGCCACGAACCCGGTCAGCCGGTCGGCGGCGTCGCCGCTCACACGGCGTCCAGGTCGAGCTTGGCCCCGGCCTTCAGGATGTCGTCCTGGTGCTTGAGGATCACGCCCAGACTGTCGCGGACGACGCTCTCGTCCAAGGTGGTGGCGCCCAGCGCGAGCAGGGTGCGCGCCCAGTCGATGGTCTCGGCGACCGACGGCACCTTGCGCAGGTCCATCGCGCGCAGCGCGGCCACCACCCGGACCACCGACTCGGTCAGCACCGAGTCCAGACCGGGCACCCGCAGCCGCACGATCCGCCGCTCCAGTTCCTCGTCGGGGAAGCCGAGGTGCAGGAAGAGACAGCGGCGGCGCAGCGCCTCCGACAGCTCGCGGGTGGCGTTCGACGTCAGGACGACGAAAGGCCGGCGGCTCGCGGTGATCGTGCCCAGCTCCGGGACGGTCACCTGGAAGTCGCTGAGCACCTCCAGCAGCAGGCCCTCCACCTCGACGTCGGCCTTGTCGGTCTCGTCGATCAGCAGCACCGTCGGCTCGTCGCCGCGGATCGCGGTCAGCAGCGGGCGCGGGAGCAGGAACTCCTCGCTGAAGATGTCGGTGCGGGCCTCGTCCCAGGTCTCGTCACGGCCGGCGCTGATGCGCAGCAGCTGCTTGGCGTGGTTCCACTCGTACAGCGCGCGGGACTCGTCCACCCCCTCGTAGCACTGCAGCCGTACCAGCCGGGCCCCGGCCACCCGGGCGACGGCCTTGGCGAGTTCCGTCTTGCCGACGCCGGCCGGGCCCTCCACGAGCAGGGGCTTGCCGAGCCGGTCGGCGAGGAACACGGTCGTGGCGACCGCGGGAGAGGCCAGATAGCCGGTCTCGGCGAGACGGGCGACGACGTCGTCGACGGACGTGAACAACGGGCCCTCCGGGGGATCGGGCGGGGCGGACGGTCGAGGACGAGCAGGTGCTCCGCAGACATATCTAAGCGCTTGTTCACCCGCCTTGTCGATGTTGTCAGTGGCGGCGGATACCGTGCGGCCATGGGTATCTACCTCGTGAGCGTGGACCCGGAGGACTGGTCGGTCCCCGGTGAGGACGGCTACGGCGATGTCGCCGCCGCCCTGGACGAACAGCTGACGCGGCGCGGTCTGCCGCCCTACCGGCCGGGCCGGCCGCCGCAGCCGGGCCGGTTCGCGGAGAAGACGAGCCCGCCCATGGACGGCTTCGACACGCTCTGCCGGGCCCACCTCACCCCCGGCGAGCGGCACACCCTCCTCAGCTGGTCGTTCCTGGTCCCCTTCGCGCTGGAGGAGCCCCTGCTGCTGCCGGTCGAGAACGCCTACGACACCGAGACCCTGGTCGTCGGGGCGCCCGACGTCCTCGCCCTCGCCGAGCGCCTCGCCGCCGCCCTCCGGCTGCCGCTCGACGTGATACCGGAGCCCTCCGGCCCGTACGGGCTCGGTGCCTGGTTCCAGGACGGCGACGCGGGGAAGGGAGCCGCGACCCGTCCCGGCCCCTGGGCCGATGACCCGGACACCGCGTTCTTCGCGGCGCTGTATCTGCGCGCCGCCCAGTACGCGCTGCGCCACCACTGCCCCATGACCTACTCCTGAGTGACCTGCTCCTGAGTGACCTGCTCTGAGCGGCCTACTCCTGAGCCGGCTCCACCAGGAACACCGTCAGCCACTCCGCGTCCGCCGCGTGATAGCCGAGCCCGACCAGCGCCTCCGAGGCCGCCCGCATGTGCTCGGCGCCGTAGACCACGGCGACCGTGAACGGCCCGGTGCGGCTCGTGTACGCCTGGTCGAACTCGGTGAGCACCCGCACGAGCAGCCGGTCGCGGCGGCGCATCACCAGGTCGTCGAGGCCGGGCATGCCGTCCGCCACGGCCTGCTCGGTGTCGCCCACCAGATCCTCGGTGGCCAGATGCCGGGCCACGTAGCGGCGGGTGCCGAACAACCGCATGCCCGCGGCCATCGCCGGTGTCAGCGTCGCGATCAGCAGGCGCTCGCGCAGCGGCAGCTGCCGGAAGCCGGCCTCGAACTCCCGGCCCGACATGTCCGGGCACACCACGGGCACCCCGAGCGCCCGGTAGTCGATGTCCTGGACGACCAGCCCCAGCCGCTCGCTGTACGCCAGCTGCTCGTACGACGCCACCAGGGCCTCCGCGCCGGGGGACCGCGTCTGACGGCCGACGCCCTCGGTGAGCACCAGGTTGCAGCGGCGCAGCCGGTCCGCCACCTCCCGGTAGAACGCCGGCTCCCCGAGGTGGATCATCGGGAACAGCAGGAAGGACAGGCCCGTGGCGGGTCTGGTGAACCGGATCACGGCGGACCGCACCCCGGCCAGACCGGTCACCTCGATGAACTGCATGGGACCCCCTGGGGAGCGCACACGGCACCAGGCCCCTACCCCCGAGGGGCCCCGTCTAGTGCCGTGAGCGGAAAGGTCACGGCACTAGCCGACCAGGATCACCTCGAGCGTGCGCGGACCGTGCACGCCCTCCACCCGGTCCAGTTCGATGTCGCTGGTCGCCGAGGGACCGGAGATCCATGTCAACGGCCGTGCGGGGTCCAGCCGTTCGAGGGCCTGCGGCACCGACGAGACGACCTGGTCCGGCACCCGCACCACACAGATGTGATGGTCGGGGACCAGTGTGATCCGGCGGCGGCCCTGGTCGGGGGAGCCGTCCAGCACGATCGTCCCCGTCTCGGCGATCGCCACCGCGCACGCCGTGACCACGCTGCCGACCCGGTCCAGCTCGTCCGCGGTGCTCGCGGCCGTGTCCTCGACCCGGTCGGCCCCGGTCCGCGCCAGCCATCCCGCGTCCAGCCCCGGCGGCACCACCACCGACCCCGCCCCGCGCTCTGCCAGCAACCGGCCGATCACGGACGGCAGTTCGTCCGGCGAGCAGCGGTGCACCAGCGCCCGGTAGTCGGCCAGGTTCGCCGCCAGCAGCGCCACCGTCTCCTCGGCGCCGCGGTCCCCGTGCACGTGCAGATAGGCGCGCTCGATCGGCGCGTCGTCCCCGGGCGCGTCGGCCAGCGCGCGCCGCACCCGCCCCAGAATGCGTTCCCTGCTGTTCACCGCGCTCCGTCCTTCCCGCCGTTCGTCCGCTGCCACCAGTCGCGGAAGGGTTCCGCCGGTACGGCCGGCAGGTCCCGGCTGCCGCTCCATGCCCGCCCCGGTCCGGGGAGCGTACGGGGGTGCAGCCGGCGCGTCCGGGAGGCGAGCCGCTGCCCGGTGCGCAGGGCGCCGGGGCGGGCGAACGCCCAGCGCGCCGCCCGCATGGCCGCCCGCTCCGCCGCGTGCCCCTTGGCCGGTTTGAGCACCACCCGGTTGCCCTCCCGGACCACCGGCCCGCCCTCGACGACCCGCTCCCGCAGATGCACCAGCACCTCCGGGATGTCGATGGCGACCGGACAGACCTCGTAGCAGGCACCGCACAGCGAGGAGGCGTACGGCAACGAGGCGTCGATCTCGCTCTGCGTACCGCGCAGTTGGGGGCTGAGGATGGCGCCGATCGGACCCGGGTAGACCGAGCCGTAGGCGTGCCCGCCGGCCCGCTCGTAGACCGGGCAGACGTTCAGACAGGCCGAGCAGCGGATGCAGCGCAGGGCCTGGCGGCCGACCTCGTCGGCGAGGGTGTCGGTGCGGCCGTTGTCCAGCAGCACCAGATGGAAGGTCCTCGGCCCGTCGCCGTCCGTCGTGCCCGTCCAGGTCGAGGTGTACGGGTTCATGCGCTCGGCGGTCGAGGAGCGCGGCAGCGTCTGGAGGAAGACCTCCAGGTCCCGCCAGGTCGGCACGACCTTCTCGATGCCCACGACGGAGATCAGGGTCTCGGGCAGGGTCAGACACATCCGCCCGTTGCCCTCGGACTCCACGACCACCAGCGTGCCGGTCTCGGCCACCATGAAGTTGGCGCCGGAGACACCGACCCTGGCCCGCAGGAACTTCTCCCGCAGATGCAGCCGGGCCGCCTCCGCCAGCTCGGCCGGTGTGTCGGTGAGCCCCTCGGGAGCCGCGCGCCCCCACTCGGCCATCTCCCGGCGGAAGATGTCCCGGATCTCGCCCCGGTTGCGGTGGATGGCCGGGACGAGGATGTGCGAGGGCCGGTCCCTGCCCAACTGCACGATCAGCTCGGCGAGATCGGTCTCGTAGGCGCGGATGCCCTCGGCTTCGAGGGCTTCGTTGAGCCCGATCTCCTGGGTGGCCATGGACTTGACCTTGACGACCTCCGACTCGCCGGTCTCCTTGACGAGCCGGGCGACGATCCGGTTGGCCTCCTCGGCGTCGGCCGCCCAGTGCACGGTCCCGCCCGCCGCCGTGACCGACTCCTCCAACTGCACGAGGTAGCGGTCGAGATGACGCAGCGTATGGTCCTTGATCCGCTTGCCGGCCTCCCGCAGCTCGGCCCAGTCGGACACCTCGGCGACCGCCGTGGCCCGCTTGGCGCGGATGGTGTGCGTGGCGTGCCGCAGATTGCCCCGCAGGGTCCGGTCCCCGACCGCCGCCCGAGCCGCCTCGGGAAAGGCCGGCATGCCCAGATACGTGCCGCTCATACGGCCGGTTCCTCCTCCGTGCTCGCCAGGATCTCCGCCAGGTGCACCGGCCGCAGTCCCGCCTTCAGCCGGGTCATGGTGCCGCCGAGGTGCATCAGACACGAGTTGTCGGCCGCGCACAGCACCTCGGCGCCGGTCGACTCGGCGTTGCGCACCTTGTCCGCGCCCATCGCCGCCGACACGTCGGAGTTCTTCAGCGCGAAGGTGCCGCCGAACCCGCAGCACTCCTCCGCGCCCGGCAGTTCCACCAGCTCCAGCCCCTTCACGGCCCGGAGCAGTCGGCGGGGCCGCTCGCCCAGGCCCAGACCCCGCAGCCCGTGACAGGTCGGGTGGTAGGTCACCGTGTGGGGGTAGTAGGCCCCGACGTCCGTCACCCCGAGCACGTCCACCAGGAACTCGGTCAGCTCGTACGTCTTCGGCACCACCGGCGCCAGCGCCGTCGCCAGCGAGCCCCCGCGCCCTTCCGCCCTCGCCCGCTCGCCCATGCGCGGATACAGCTCCCTCACCATCGCCCCGCAGGACCCGGAGGGCGTCACGATCGCCTCGTACTCCCCGAATACATCGGAGAAGTGCCGGGCGAGCGGCTCGGCCTCATGGCGGTAGCCCGTGTTGTAGTGGGCCTGGCCGCAGCAGGTCTGGGCCATCGGGAAGTCGACGTCAACACCCAGTCTGGTCAGCAGTTTCACCACGGCGCGGCCGGTGTCCGGATAGAGCGTGTCGTTGACACAGGTCAGGAACAGTGCGACACGCATCGCGGCTCCTCGGGGTTCGGTCATCGGATGAGTGCAGGGTAGTCGGCGACGGGGCCCGGGGGGAGCCCCGGCTCACCGCGCGGTGAGCCGGGCCTGTGCCTCGCGCCACCGCCCGGTGCCGCCCTGCGGCTCGTAGCGCGTCAGCGGCTGGGTGCGGGCGAGCAGCCCGCGCAGATCGGCACGGTCGCCGACCAGCCCGTGGGCCCGCGCCTGCACCAGCACGTTGCCGAGTGCGGCGGCCTCCGTCGGCCCGGCCACCACGGGCAGCCCGCAGGCGTCGGCGGTGAGCTGGCACAGCAGCGCGTTGCGCGTGCCGCCCCCCACGACGTGCACCACGTCCACGGGATGCCCGGCGAGCCGCTGGGCGTCCTCGACCGCCCGGCGGTGGGCGAGGGCGAGCGAGTCGAGGATGCAGCGGGTGACCTCGCCGCGGGTCCCGGGCACCGGCTGCCCGGTGGCCCGGCACGCCCCGGCGATCCGCTCCGGCATCCGCCCGGGCGCGAGGAACGCCGCGTCCCCCGCGTCCACGACCGACCGCAGCGCGGGCACGGCCGCCGCCTCCCGCAGCAGCACCCCCAGATCGGGGTCCCCCCAGGCCCGTACGCACTCCTGGAGCAGCCAGAGTCCCATGATGTTGCGCAGGTACCGGACCGTGCCGTCCAGCCCCAGTTCGTTGGTGAAGTTGGCGGCCCGGCTCTCCTCGGTGAGCACGGGTGCCTCCAGCTCCAGACCCGCCAGGGACCAGGTGCCGGTGCAGATGTAGGCGAACCGCTCCCCGGTCGCCGGCACGGCCGCCACCGCGGACGCGGTGTCGTGCGACCCCACGGCGGTCACCGGCACCGGAGCGGTCAGCCCGGTCTCCTCCAGCACCTCGGCGCGCAGGACCCCGGCCGGATCGCCCGGCTGCCGCAGCGGCGCGAACAGCTCCAGGTCGATGCCGAGGCGCGCGGCGAGCCCGGACGACCACGTGCGGGTGCGGGGGTCGATCAGCTGGGTCGTGGAGGCGTTGGTCAGCTCGGTGCCCTGCTCCCCGGTCAGCCAGTACGCCAGCAGGTCGGGGATGAGCAGCAGCCGCTCGGCATGGGCGAACTGGCGTGTCTCCCGGGCGGCGACGAGCTGGTACAGGGTGTTGAAGGGCGCGTACTGCAGACCGGTCGCCGCGTACAGCTCGGTGGCCGGCACGGTCGCCCACACCTTCTCGGCGACCCCTTCGGTGCGCGCGTCCCGGTAGTGCACCGGATTGCCGAGCAGCGCCCCGTCACCGTCGAGCAGTCCGTAGTCCACGGCCCAGCTGTCGATGCCGACCGAGTCCACGGGGCCGGCCGCCCGCAGTCCGTCCAGGACCCCGGCGTACAGGGACAGCACGTCCCAGCGCAGCCCCTCCGGCATCCGTACCGGGCGGTTGGCGAACCGGTGCGCCTCCGCCAGCTCCAGGGAGTCGGGGCCGACCCGGCCGACCATGACGCGCCCGCTGGACGCGCCGAGGTCGACCGCGGCGTACGACCGCACGCCGGTCACCGGAGGAAAGCGGCCGCCACACCCGCGTCGACGGGCACGTGCAGCCCGGTGGTGTGGGTCAGCTCCCCGCCGGTCAGCGCGAACACCGCGTTCGCCACGTGCTCGGGCAGCACCTCCCGCTTGAGGATGGTCCGCTGGGCGTAGAACTCGCCGAGCTTCTCCTCGTCGACCCCGTACACGGCGGCCCGCTGGGCGCCCCACCCGCCGGCGAAGATGCCCGAGCCCCGCACCACCCCGTCGGGGTTGACCCCGTTGACGCGGATCCCGTGCCCGCCCAGCTCGGCGGCGAGCAGCCGGACCTGGTGCGCCTGGTCGGCCTTGGTGGCGGAGTACGCGATGTTGTTCGGCCCGGCGAACACGGCGTTCTTCGAGGCGATGTACACGATGTCCCCGCCGAGCCCCTGGGCGATCATCATGCGCGCGGCCTCCCGCGACACGAGGAACGATCCCCTGGCCATGATGTCGTGCTGGAGGTCCCAGTCCTTGGCCGAGGTCTCCAGCAGCGGCTTGGAGATGGAGATGCCCGCGTTGTTGACGACGAGGTCGACCCCGCCGAAGGCGAGCGCGGCGGCCCGGAAGGCCGCGGCGATCTGCTCCTCGTCCGTCACGTCGACGGTCACGGCGACCGCCCTGTCGGGCCCGCCGAGCTCCTCGGCGACGGCGGCCGCGTTCTCGGCGTTCAGGTCGGCGACGACGACACACGCCCCCTCGGCGACCAGCCGGTGCGCGATCGCCCGGCCGATCCCGCTGCCCGCGCCCGTCACCAGCGCCACCCGGGTGGCCAGCGCCTTCGGCTCGGGCATCCGCTGGAGCTTGGCCTCCTCCAGCGCCCAGTACTCGATGCGGAACTTCTCCCGCTCCTCGATCGGCGCGTACGAGGACACCGCCTCGGCGCCCCGCATCACATTGATCGCGTTGACGTAGAACTCCCCGGCGACCCGGGCCGTCTGCTTGTCCTTGCCGAAGGAGAACATGCCCACGCCGGGCACCAGCACGACGGCCGGGTCGGCGCCCCGCATCGCGGGGGAGCCGGCCTCGGCGTGCCGCTCGTAGTAGGCGGCGTACTCCTCCCGGTACGCGGTGTGCAGTTCCTTCAGCCGCGCCACGGCCTCCTCCAGCGGAGCGGTGGGCGGCAGGTCGAGGACCAGCGGCCGCACCTTGGTCCGCAGGAAGTGGTCCGGGCAGGACGTCCCCAGCGCGGCGAGCCGCGGGTGCTCCGCGCGCGCCAGGAAGTCGAGGACGACGTCGGGGTCGGCGAAGTGCCCGACCTGCGGCCGGTCCTGCGAGGCGATCGCCCGCACGTACGGCGCGAGCGCGGCGGCCCGCTCCCTGCGCGCGCCCTCGGCCAGACCCTCGTACCCCTCGACGACGGGCCCGAAGGGCTCGGCCTTCCCCCGCTCGGCGAGGAACCTCTCGGCGGTGCGGATGATGTGCAGCGAGTTGCGCTCGCACTCCTCGGCGCTGTCGCCCCAGGCGGTGATCCCGTGTCCGCCGAGGACCACCCCGACGGCCTGGGGGTGGGCGGCCTTGATCGCGGCGATGTCCAGTCCGAGCTGGAACCCGGGCCGCCGCCACGGCACCCACGCCACGCTGTCCCCGAAGCACTCGGCGGTCAGCTTCTCCCCGTCCGCCGCGCAGGCGAGCGCGATCCCGGAGTCCGGGTGCAGATGGTCGACGTGCGCGGCGTCGACCAGCCCGTGCATCGCGGTGTCGATGGACGGCGCCGCCCCGCCCTTGCCGTGCAGGCAGTAGTCGAACGCGGCGACCATCTCGTCCTCGCGCTCCACCCCCGGGTAGACGTCGACGAGGCCGCGCAGCCGGTCCAGCCGCAGTACGGCGAGCCCGTTCTCGGTGAGCGTCCCGAGGTCGCCGCCCGACCCCTTCACCCACATCAGCTCGACGTCCCCACCGGTGACGGGGTCGGTGTCGACGCCCTTGGCGGACGCGTTGCCGCCGGCGTAGTTCGTGTTGCGGGGATCGGCACCGAGTCGGTGCGACCTCGCGAGGAGTGCGGCGGCTTCGGGATGGGTGGACATGGAGATTCCTTACTTTTCCAAGAGAGGGGAGTGGACGTCTTCGAGGGGCGCGGGGAACCGCGCGACCAGCCACTGACCGGCCCGCACCCCGTGACGAAACAGATCAAGGCAGACGCTCACGCGCCCCAACCGGCCTGCTCCCCTCCCACCCGCTCGGCGACGACCTTCTCGGCCCACCCGGACGCCCGGTAGGCGACCAGGGGCTCGGGGTCCAGCCCCATCTCCTCCCGCACCTCCCGCAGCAACGGCCGCACATCCGTGTTGTACGCATCCATCAGCACCGCATTGGCTTCCAGCACATCCCCGGCAGCCTGAGCCGCGGCCAACGCCGACCGGTCGACGAGCAGCGCCTTCGCCGTCGCCTCCTGCACGTTCATCACGGAACGGATGATCGCGGGGATCTTCGCCTCGATGTTGTGGCACTGGTCCAGCATGAAGGCCACCTCGGAGGTGAACCCGCCGCCGCGCACCACCTCGTACATGATCCGGAACAGCTGGAACGGGTCCGCGGCCCCCACCATCAGGTCGTCGTCCGCGTAGAAGCGCGAGTTGAAGTCGAACCCGCCGAGCCTGCCCTCCCGCAGCAGCGTCGCCACGATGAACTCGATGTTGGTCCCGGGCGCGTGGTGACCGGTGTCGACCACGACCTGCGCCCTGGGTCCCAGCTTCAGACAGTGCGCGTACGCCGTGCCCCAGTCCGGGACGTCCGTCGCGTAGAACGCCGGCTCGAAGAACTTGTACTCCAGCAGCATCCGCTGCCCGTCCCCGAGCCGCTCGTACACCTCGGCCAGCCCCTCCGCCAGCCGGTCCTGCCGCGCCCGGATGTCGTCCTGACCGGGATAGTTCGTCCCGTCCGCGAACCACAGCTTCAGATCCGTGGAGCCCGTCGCGTCCATGATGTCGACGCACTCCAGCAGATGATCCAGGGCCTTGCGGCGCACCGCCGCCTCGGGATGGCAGATGCTGCCCAGCTTGTAGGCGTCGTCCTGGAAGGTGTTGGAGTTGATCGTCCCCAGCCTCACCCCCCGGTCCTCGGCGTGCTCGGCCAGCGCCGCGTAGTCCTCCACCTTGTCCCACGGGATGTGCAGCGCCACGGTCGGCGCGACGCCGGTGACCGCGTGCACCTGTGCCGCGTCGTCCAGCTTCTCCTGCGGGGTGCGGGGTACGCCCGCTTGCGCGAACACCTTGAAGCGGGTCCCCGAGTTCCCGTACGCCCACGACGGCGTCTCGACGGCCTGGGTCTTCAGCGCGGCCTTCACGGCGGCGAGGTCGGTCACTTCGGGCTCCTGTGACATCGGTCCGGGACAGGGCCCGGATGAAACGATTCAGAACGGGAAGCTATGAGGCCGCGAAGGTACTGTCAACCCTTTCGACCACGCGCCCTTTCCGTGACCGCCACGTGACCTTCGGCTATCGAAAACTTTTCGAGACGGACCCATTGACGTGACATGCCCGCCGTGCCTAACGTCCCGGCAATCCAGTTGAAACCTTTCACGACGCCGTGTCGGGCCCCAGGGCACCGCCGCGGACGTTCGTCGAGGAGCCACCCATGACCCACCCGTCCGACACGGGACCGGCCCCGGTGCTGGCGCTCAGGGACGTCGCCAAGTCCTTCGGCGCCGTACGCGCCCTGCGGGGCGTATCCCTGGAGCTGTTCCCCGGCGAGGTGCACGCCCTCGCCGGGGAGAACGGCGCGGGCAAGTCGACCCTGATCAAGACCCTCGCGGGGGTGCACCGGCCGGACACCGGCCGGGTGCTGCTCGACGGCGAGCCCGTCGTCTTCCACGGACCCGGCGACGCCCGCGACGCCGGCATCGCCGTGATCTACCAGGAACCGACGCTCTTCCCCGACCTTTCGATCGCCGAGAACATCTTCATGGGCCGCCAGCCCCGGCGCGCCCTCGGCCGCATCGACCACAGGGCCACCCACGCCGCGACCGCCGCCCTGATGGCCCGGCTCGGCGTCGACCTCGACCCGGACCGCCCGGCCCGCGGCCTGTCCATCGCCGACCAGCAGATCGTGGAGATCGCCAAGGCGCTCTCCTTCGACGCCCGTGTCCTGATCATGGACGAGCCGACCGCCGCCCTCACCGGCAGCGAGGTCGCCCGGCTCTTCGGAGTCGTGCGCACCCTGCGCGAGCAGGGCGCGGCCGTCCTCTTCATCTCGCACCGGCTGGAGGAGATCTTCGAGATCTGCCAGCGGGTCACCACCCTGCGCGACGGCGCCTGGATCGCCGGCGAGCCCCTCGCCGGGATGACCGAGGACGACCTGGTCCGCCGCATGGTCGGCCGCGACCTCGACGAGCTCTACCCCAAGCAGGACGTCACCCCGGGCGAGATCGCCCTGAGCGTGCGCCGGCTGACCCGCGAGGGCGTCTTCACCGACGTCTCCTTCGTCGTACGGCGCGGGGAGATCGTCGGCCTGGCCGGACTGGTCGGCGCCGGACGCACCGAAGTGGCCCGCGCGGTGTTCGGGATCGACCGCTGGGACGCCGGTGACGTCACCGTCGACGGCAAGGTACTGGTCAACGGCGCCCCCTCCACCGCGATGGCCGCCGGCCTCGCCCTGGTCCCGGAGGACCGGCGCGCCCAGGGCCTGGTGATGGACATGTCCATCGAGCGCAACATCGGCCTCACCGGTCTGCGCACGACGGTGAAGGCCGGCCTGATGGACCGCGGCGCCGAGCGCAGCCGGTCCCTGAACTGGGCGGTCAAACTGCAGGTGAAGTACGCCCGGATCGCCGACACCGTCAACACGCTCTCCGGCGGCAACCAGCAGAAGGTCGTCCTCGCCAAGTGGCTGGCCACCGCCCCCAAGGTGCTGATCGTCGACGAGCCCACGCGCGGCATCGACGTCGGCACCAAGGCCGAGGTGCACCGGCTGCTCAGCGAGCTGGCCGCCGACGGCGTCGCCGTCCTGATGATCTCCTCCGACCTGCCCGAGATCCTCGGCATGGCCGACCGCGTGCTGGTGATGCACGAGGGCCGGCTCACCGCCGAGATCCCCCGATCCGACGCCACCGAGGAAACCGTGATGGCCGCAGCCACCGGGAGGGCCGCCGCATGACGGTCGCCACTCCTGAACAGGCCCCCGTCGCCGGGACGCCCCGGTCCGGCGGAACCCGGCTCGTCGACCGCGTCTTCAAGATGCGCGAACTCGCCATCCTCGTCGTCTTCCTGGCGATGATCGCCGTCACCCAGGCCGGCAACAGCGAGTTCCTCTCCGAGCAGGGCATCAAGGACCTGCTGCTGAACGCGACCATCCTGGTGCTGGTCGCCACCGGCCAGTCCCTGGTGGTGATCACGAGGAACGTCGACCTCTCGGTCGGCTCCACCCTCGGCATCACCGCCTTCGCCGCCGGCACCTATCTGCACGGCGGCGGCGACCCGGTCGTCGCGATCGCCCTGGCCGTCCTGCTCGGTGTCGGCTGCGGGCTGCTGAACGGGCTGCTGGTCAGCCTCGGCCAGGTGCCCGCCCTCGTCGTCACCCTCGGCACGCTGTACATCATCCGCGGCATCGACTCCATCTGGGTCGGCTCCCGGCAGATCACCGCGGCCGACCTGCCCGGCGGCTTCGTCGACTTCGGCTCCGGCGGCCTGTCCGCGGTGCCGTACCTCGCGCTCATCGCCCTGGCGGTGCTGATCGCCACGGCGTACTACCTCAAGCACTTCGGCAGCGGCCGGGAGCTGTACGCCCTCGGCTCCAACCCGGAGGCCGCCCGCCTCGCCGGCATCCCCGTGCGCAAGCGGATCCTCGCCGCGTACACCTTCTGCGGCGGACTCGCCGGACTCGCCGGCGCGATGTACCTGGCCCGGTTCGGCAACGTCGACTCCTCGACCGGCACCGGCTACGAACTCACCGTCGTCAGCGCGGTCGTGGTCGGCGGCGTCGTCTTCACCGGCGGCTCCGGCAGCGTCTACGGCGCCGCCCTCGGCGCCCTCCTGCTGACGTCCATCAACAGCGTCCTGCCCGCCCTCGGCGTCAGCTCGGTGTGGGTCCTCGCCATCAACGGCGTCCTGCTGCTGCTGGCGATCGCGGTCGACCGGATCGTGGCGCTGCGGGTGGCCACCGCCCTGAAGAAGAAGTCGGCGTCGGTGACGCCGGCCGCAGAGAAGAAGGGGGAGGCCCGTGCCTGAGTCCCTGAACCGCGCGATCCGGTGGGACACGGTCGTCAGCGCTCTCCTCGTCGTCCTGCTGCTGTTCTCCTTCTCCTTCGTGGACGGTTTCGGCAACGCGCTGAACCTGTCCTTCCTCATCGGCAACACCCTGCCGATCGCGCTGATCGCGCTGCCCATGACCCTGCTGGTCGTCTCCGGCGAGATCGACCTCTCGGTCGCCTCCACCGCCGGACTGTCCGGCGCGGTGATGGGCGCCCTGTGGAACCAGGGCATGACCATCGAGACGATCATCCCGCTCTGTCTGCTGCTCGGGGTCGTCTGCGGGCTGATCAACGGCCTGCTGGTGACCCGGCTCGGACTGCCCTCCCTCGCCGTCACCATCGGCACCCTCGCCGCGTACCGGGGCATCGCGCAGATCGTGCTCGGCTCCGACGCGGTGACCGACTTCCCCTCCACGTACCTGGACTTCGCGGCCGGACGGGTCGGGGACAGCTTCCTGCCGCAGGCCTTCCTGCCCTTCCTGGTCCTGCTCGCGATCGCCGTGGTCGTCCTGCACGCCACGCCGTTCGGACGCTCGCTGTTCGCGATCGGGGCGAGCGAGGAGGCGGCCCGGTTCGCCGGCATCCGCGTCAAGCGGCAGAAGCTGATCCTGTTCACGGCGACGGGGTTCATGGCCTCGCTCACCGGGATCTTCTGGGCGCTGCACTACGCGAGCGCCCGCTACGACAACGCGACCGGACTCGAACTCTCCGTCGTCGCGGCGGTGTTGCTCGGCGGCATCGACTTCGACGGCGGCAAGGGCACGTTGGGGGGTGCGATCGCGGGGGTGTTCCTCCTCGGCGCGCTGCAGAACGTGATGAGCCTCGTCAACGTGTCGGCGCAGTCCCAGATCGTCGTGACCGGTGTGCTGCTCGTCGTCTCCGTCCTCGGCCCCCGGGTGGCCCGTCAGATCTCCGTCGCCCGGGCGGCGGCCCGTTCCGCCGGTTAGCGCACACGGCCCGCGCCCCCCTCAAGGCTCTCCTCTCACCCTCTCTCCCAAAGGAACCCTCATGCGCAAGTCATCCCTTCGGCGTGCCTGTGCCGCCCTCGCCGTCGTCTCCTCGCTCTCCCTCGCCGCCACCGCCTGCGGGGGCACCACCAAGGAGGACGTGAAGAGCGAAGGCGCCTCCGCGGCCGCCACCGGCAAGGCCGACCCGAACGCCGCCACCAAGAAGGGGCTGACCGTCGGCTTCCTGCCGAAGCAGGTCAACAACCCGTACTTCACCTCCGCGGACAAGGGCGGCGAGGCCGCGCTGAAGGAGCTGGGCTCGAACTACAAGGAGGTCGGTCCCTCCAGCGCGACCGACACCTCGGGACAGGTGTCGTACGTCAACACCCTGACCCAGCAGCAGGTCGACGCGATCGCCGTCTCCGCACAGGACCCGGGTGCCCTGTGCACCGCGCTCAAGCAGGCCATGAGCAACAAGATCAAGGTCGTCACCTACGACTCCGACACCAACCCCGAGTGCCGCAACGCCTTCGTCTCGCAGGCCTCCGCCGAGGACCTCGGCCGCACCGAGGTGCAGCTGCTCGCCGAGCAGATCGGCTACAAGGGCGAGATCGCTATCCTGTCCGCCGCGCAGACCGCGACCAACCAGAACACCTGGATCGAGTTCATGAAGGACGAACTCAAGGACGCCAAGTACAAGGACATCAAGCTCGTCAAGGTCGCGTACGGCAACGACGACGCCCAGCAGTCCTTCCAGCAGACCCAGGGCCTCCTCCAGGAGTACCCGAACCTGAAGGGGATCATCTCCCCGACCACCGTCGGCATCAAGGCCGCGGCCCAGTACCTCTCGGGCTCCAAGTACAAGGGCAAGGTCAAGCTGACCGGCCTCGGCACCCCCAACGACATGCGCAAGTACGTCAAGAACGGCACCGTCGACGGCTTCGAGCTGTGGGACCCGGCCAAGCTCGGCGCCCTCGCCGCGCAGACCGCCGTGGCGCTGGCCTCCGGCCAGATCACCGGCAAGGAGGGCGAGACCTTCACAGCCGGCGGGACGTCGTACACCATCGGCAAGGACGGTGTGATCAGCCTCGGCAAGCCGACCGTGTTCGACGCCAAGAACATCGACCAGTTCAACTTCTGATCCCCACGCCCCAGTCCCCCCACCCACCGGGAGCGGTACTTCCATGCAGCGCGTCTGTTTCCTGCTCAAGGTCCGTCAGGACCGTCTCGCCGAGTACCGCGAACGGCATGCCGCCGTGTGGCCGGAGATGCTCGAGGCTCTCTCGGCCACCGGGTGGCACAACTACAGCCTCTTCCTCAGGGACGACGGCCTGCTCGTCGGCTACCTGGAGACCGAGGACTTCGCCGCCGCCCAGGCCGGGATGGCGGCCGCCGAGGTCAACGCCCGCTGGCAGGCCGAGATGGCACCGTTCTTCGAGTCCCTCGACGGCGCCCGGCCCGACGAGGCCATGAAACCCCTCACCGAAGTGTTCCACCTCGCCTGACACCACCCCGTACCACCCGCTCTCGTACGACAATGGAGTCCCCCGAGATGAGACGACGCACCCTGCTGGCCGGCGCCCTCGCGAGCGCCGCGGCGACCCCCCTGCTCGCCTCCGGCACCGCCCGCGCCGCCGACCCCGGCCCGTCCGTGACCGGCAAGGGCAGCACACGGCTCGACGCGAGCGCGATCTTCTTCGTGTCCTACGACGGCCTCGTCAACAACAACTCCTTCCAGAAGAACGGTCTGTTGACCTACAAGGGCTACCAGTACGCGGCCTGGTACACCTCCACCGGCAACGCGGTCGTCGGCCGCCGCGTCCTCGGCGGCACCTCCTGGTCGACCGTCACCCTCTCCCACGTCCTCAAGGCCAGCGACTCCCACAACGTCATCTCCATGGGCGTCTCCAGGGCCGACGGGCGGCTCCACCTCAACATGGACTCCCACAGCGACGGCTTCTTCTACGTGAAGTCGGTCGCCGGACTCCTGGACAACCCGGCCGCCACGTCCTGGACCTCGTCCGTCTTCGGCGCCGTGCAGACCAGCCTCGACGGGCTCGCGCTCACCTCGCAGTTCACCTACCCGCAGTTCATCTCCACGCCGGAGGGCCGACTCCAGCTCAGCTACCGGGTAGGGATCTCCGGCAACGGGCGCAACGCCCTCGCCGAGTACGACGGTTCGTCCTGGACCGCGCTCGGGGAGTGGTCCGGCTCCACCGGCACGTACACCAGCTCGCACGGCTCCTCCACCGCCCGCAACATGTACCTGCACGGCATCGACTACGACGTCAACGGACGGCTCCACTCCTTCTTCACCTGGCGCGAGCAGTCCGCGGCCGTCATGTGCAGCAGCGGCGGCATCACCAACCACGACACCGGCTACGTCTACTCCGACGACCGCGGACGGACCTGGCGCAACAACGCGGGCACGCTCGTGGGCACCACCGGCACCTCGGACACGGTCGCCGTCACCGACCCGGGGCTGGTCGTCGACCCGCTCAACCCCGACCACTCCCTGATGAACCAGGAGAGCCAGGCCACCGACTCCGCCGGCCTGCCCCACGCGATCATCAGCTACGTCCCCGGCCGCTTCGGCCAGTGCACCACCAACTACGTCAGCGACCGCACCGCCAACGGCCGCGCCTTCCACGTCCGCAAGAACGCCTCGGGCACCTGGCAGAAGACGGAGATCCCCGTCGTCCTCGGCTCCAGCCAGCGCACCAAGCTGGTCCTGGACAAGTACGACAACGCCTACGCCGTCTTCCCGTTCGGGCGGATCGCCGGCGCCTCGAAGTCCTCCGGCTACACCGACTGGACCGTGCTCTTCGACGGCAGCGGACTGAACGCCTTCGGTGAGGTCGTCATCGACGAGCTGCGCGTCAAGGCCGACAACACGCTGTCGTTCATGTACCAGGAGAAGTCGAGCGGGACCACCCCGTCGGCGCTCCACGTCGTCGACTTCGCACTGCCCGCATGACAGGAACGGCCAGGGGGCGGCGTGACGGTAATGTGAGGCCCGTCCCGCCGTACCCCGTTCACGTGGAGGTCCCCGCCTGATGGCCCAGCCGGTGGGTATCAAGGACGTCGCCCGAGCCGCCGGAGTCTCCGTCGGTACCGTCTCCAACGTCATCAACCGTCCGGACACCGTCGCCACGGAGACCCGGGCCCGTGTGCTGTCCGCGATCGACCGGCTCGGATACGTCCGCAGCGAGTCCGCGCGCCAGCTCAGGGCCGGGCGGTCCCGGATCATGGGGCTGCTCGTCCTCGACATGGGCAACCCGTTCTTCGTGGACGTCGCGCGCGGCGCCGAGCGGGCCGCCCGCGACGCCGGGCTCGGCGTGATGGTCTGCAACAGCGCCGAGAGCGTCGGCGAGGAGGCCGAGTACCTCTCCCTCTTCGCCGAGCAGCGGGTGCGGGGCGTGCTGCTCACCCCCGCCGACGCGACCGGCCGCAACATCGAGTCCTTCCGCCGCCACGGCATCCCGTTCGTGCTGGTCGACCGGGTCTCCGAGGGCACCACCGAGTGCTCGGTGTCCGTGGACGACGTCGCGGGCGGCGCGCTCGCCGTACGGCACCTCATAGACGCCGGGCACCGCTCCCTCGCGTACGTCAGCGGACCGCCCGGCTTCAACCAGGTCCGGGACCGCCGCACCGGCGCCCTGAACGCGCTCGCCGAGGCCGGCCTCGGCCCCGACCGCCTGCGCGAGCTGCCCACCGAGCGGCTCGACGTGGCCGCCGGACGGGACGCCGGTGCCCGGCTGCTCGGACTCGCCGACCGCCCCACGGCCGTGTTCTGCGCCAACGACCTGCTCGCCCTCGGCGTGCTCCAGGCCATGTACGCGGCCGGCGTCGGGGTCCCCGACGACCTCGCCATCGTCGGCTACGACGACATCGAGTTCGCCGCCGCCGCGGCCGTCCCGCTCACCTCGGTCCGCCAGCCCGCCGTCACCATGGGTGCCCTGGCCGCCGAGATGCTGCTGGAGGAGACCGAGGAGGACACCGGCAGACGGCACGAGCACCGCAGGGTCGTGCTCCAGCCCGAGCTGGTGGTACGCCGCTCCAGTCTCTCGGCGCGCTGAAACACCCCGGCACGGAACCGGCCCGCTGAGCCGCCGTTCAGTAGCCGCTCGTGATCCCCGGCCGCCACGCCCGCCCGGACATGTGCTCAACTGGGACGCGGCCCGTACACCGAGCGTCCCAGGAGACCCCTGTTGCCCCTCAGCTACCGCCAGCCCGGCGTCGTACTCACCGACCGCCGTTTCACCGTCCCGCTCGACCACGCCGACCCGGCGGGGGAGACGATCGAGCTGTACGCCCGTGAGGCCGTCGCGAGCGAGAAGGCCGGCCAGGACCTGCCCTGGCTGCTCTACCTCCAGGGCGGCCCCGGATTCGGCGCCAACCGTTTCGTCGGCAGACCGGCCTGGCTCGGCCGCGCCCTCAAGGAGTACCGCGTCCTCCTGCTGGACCAGCGGGGCACCGGCGCCTCCACACCCGCCAACCGCCAGACCCTCCCGCTGCGCGGCGGTCCGGCCGCCCAGGCCGACTACCTCACGCACTTCCGCGCCGACTCGATCGTCCGCGACTGCGAGGCCGTCCGCCGCGAGGTCACCGGCGGTGCCCCCTGGACCGTCCTCGGCCAGAGCTTCGGCGGCTTCTGCACGGTCAGCTATCTCTCCCTCGCCCCCGAGGGCCTGGCCGCCGCCCTGATCACCGGTGGTCTGCCCGCCCTGGACGCCCACGCCGACGACGTCTACCGCGCCGCCTACCCGCGCATGGAGCGCAAGAACGCCGCGCACTACGCCCGCTACCCGCAGGACGTCGAGCGGGTCCGCCGGATCGCCGACCACCTCCTCCAGCACGAGGTCACCCTCCCCGGCGGCCACCTGCTGACGGTGGAGGCGTTCCAGACCCTCGGCATCCTGCTCGGCACCGGTGACGGCAGCCACCGGCTGCACCACCTCCTCGAGGACACCTTCGTCCCCACCCCGCAGGGCCCCGCGCTCTCCGACGCCTTCCAGGAGCAGCTCCGCGGCCAGCTCTCCTTCGCCGGGCATCCCCTCTACGCCCTCGTCCATGAGGCGATCTACGGCCAGGACGCCCGCCCCACCGCCTGGTCGGCGGAGCGGGTGCGCGCCGAGTTCCCGCAGTTCGACGCCGCGAAGACGCTCACCGGCGACGGACCGCTGCTGCTCACCGGCGAAACGATCCACCCCTGGATGTTCGACACCGACCCCGCGCTGCGTCCGCTGCGGGAGACCGCCGACCTCCTCGCCGCCCGCACCGACTGGACGCCCCTCTACGACCCCGCCCGCCTCGCCGTCAACGAGGTCCCGGTGGCGGCCGCGATCTACCACGACGACCTGTACGTCGACACCGCCCACTCCCTGCGCACCGCCCGCGCGATCCGCGGGCTGCGCACCTGGGTCACCGACGAGTTCGAGCACGACGGCGTCCGGGCCGGCGGCCCCCGCGTCCTGGACCGGCTGCTGGCCCTCGTCCGTGACGAAGCGTGATGTCGGTGTCACCGATTAGTCTTCGGGCATGACCGTGCCGACGATCCCCCAGCTCCAGCCCATGCCCGAGGACTGGCGGCGGGCCCTGGCCGTCGTGGCGCACCCGGACGACCTGGAGTACGGCTGCTCGGCGGCCGTCGCCGCCTGGACCGACGCCGGCCGCGAGATCGCCTACGTCCTGGCGACCCGCGGCGAGGCGGGCATCGACACCATCGCGCCCGCCGAGTGCGGCCCGCTGCGGGAGCGGGAGCAGCGGGCGAGCGCGGCCGTCGTGGGCGTCACCGCCGTGGAGTTCCTCGACCACCACGACGGAGTGATCGAGTACGGCCCGGCCCTGCGCCGCGACATCGCCGCCGCGATCCGCAGACACCGCCCCGAGCTGGTCATCACCCTCAACCACCGGGACACCTGGGGCGGCGTCGCCTGGAACACGCCCGACCATGTCGCGGTGGGCCGGGCCACGCTGGACGCCGCCGCGGACGCCGGCAACCGCTGGATCTTCCCCGAGCTGGCCGAACAGGGACTCGACCCCTGGAACGGCGTGCGCTGGGTCGCGGTCGCCGGCTCCGCCACGCCCACCCACGCCGTGGACGCCTCGGCGGGCCTGGAGCGGGCGGTGAGCTCGCTGCTCGAACACCGCGCCTACCTGGAGGCCCTCACCGACGACGACCCGGAGACGTATGTACGGAACTTCCTGACCGGGGTGGCGCACTCCGTCGGGGAGCGCTTCGGCGGCCGCCCCGCGGTCGCCTTCGAACTGTTCAACCGCTAGTGCCGTGAGACCGACGCCCAGGGGGAGTGGCGCCATGACCGACACCGATGTCCTCGCACAACGCTTCGAGGAGCACCGCGCCCATCTCAAGGCCGTCGCCTACCGCATGCTCGGCTCGCTCGCCGAGGCCGAGGACGCGGTGCAGGAGGCCTGGCTCAGACTCGCCCGCAGCGACGTCCACGAGGTGCGCAACCTGGGCGGCTGGCTGACCACCGTGACCGGCCGGGTCTGTCTGGACCTGCTGCGCTCGCGCGCCGCCCGCCGTGAACTGCCGATGGACGAAGGACACCTCCCCGAGGGGACCGCGGGGGCCGCGGGGTACGCCGCCTTCGTCCCCGACCCGGTGATCGCGCCCCTGTCCCGGACCGACCCCGAGCAGGAGGTTCTCCGGGCCGACGAGGTCGGTCTCGCCCTGTTGATCGTGCTGGAGACCCTGGACCCCGACGAGCGGCTCGCGTTCGTGCTGCACGACATGTTCGCCGTGCCCTTCGACGACATCGCGCCGATCGTCGAGCGCACCCCGGCCGCGACCCGGCAGCTCGCCAGCCGGGCCCGCCGCCGGGTCCAGGGGGCCGCACCGACGGCGGAGCCGGACCTCGGCCGGCAGCGCGAGGTGGTCTCCGCGTTCCTGGCCGCCGCCCGCGCCGGGGACTTCGAGGCGCTGGTCTCCGTCCTCCATCCCGATGTGGTGCTGCGGGCCGACTCCGGGGCGCTGGTGCGCGGCGCGGCGGCCTCCAAGATCGTGCAGGGTGCCAAGGCGGTGGCCGAACAGGCCATCCTCTTCCGGCAGTTCGCGCCGGCCGGGCGGCTGGCGCTGGTGGGCGGTGCGGTCGGCATCCTCAACGGGCCCGAGGGCGAGGTGCGTTCGGTCATGGGCATCACCGTCGCCGACGGCCGGATCGTCGGCCTGCACATCCTGGCCGACCCGGAGCGGGTGGCCGCCCTGGAGGTGCCGGACGGCGTGTGAGCGCAGATCAGTAGGGTGGAGGGCATGCACGAGAAGACGCGAGACAGGACGGGGGACAGGACGGTGGACCGGGACGGACTGCGCGGCGACTGCGCGAACTGCTTCGGCCTGTGCTGCGTGGCGCTGCCCTTCGCCCGCTCGGCCGACTTCGCGCTGGACAAGCCCGCGGGGCGGCCCTGCCTCCACCTGGCGGCGGACCACCGCTGCGGTATCCACGACCGGCTGCGGCAGAAGGGCTTCACCGGCTGCACGGTCTACGACTGCTTCGGCGCCGGCCAGAAGGTCTCCCAGGTGACCTTCGGCGGGCAGGACTGGCGGGGCGCCCCGGCCGAGCACGCCCGGGCGGTGTTCGAGGTGTTCCCGGTGGTCCGCCAGCTCCATGAGCTGCTCTGGTACCTCACCGAGGCACTCGGCCTGCCCGCCGCCCGCCCGGTCCACCCGGAGCTGCGCCGGGCCCTGGAGCGGACCGAGGCGCTCACCCGGGGAACCCCCGGGGAACTGGCCGCCCTGGACGTCCCGGCCCACCGCGCGGAGGTCAACGTCCTGCTGCTGAAAACCAGCGAACTGGCCCGCGCCGGCGTCCGCGGCCGCGGGAAGGACCGCCGGGGCGCCGATCTGATGGGCGCCCGCCTCAAGGGCGCCGATCTGCACGGGGCGAACCTGCGCGGGGCCTGTCTGATCGCCGCCGACCTCACCGGCGCCGATCTGCGCGGCGCGGACCTGATCGGGGCCGACCTGCGGGACACCGATCTCACCGACGCCGACCTGACCGGCGCCTTCTTCCTCACCCAGCCCCAGGTGACCGCGGCCCGGGGCGGCGCCGGCACCCGGCTGCCGGGCTCAGTCACCCGCCCGCTGCACTGGACAGCGGGGAGCTGAGACATCCTGCTCCGGAGCCGGCACCGCCGCCGGCTCCTGCGGTGCCGCGGCCGCCGTACGCCGCTCCAGGCCCATCCGCAGCCCCTCCGGCATCAGCGTCAGCCGTTCCGTGACCCGCAGCCGGTACGCCGGGTCGGGGCGCAGGTCGTAGCGGCGCAGGAGGAGGCCGAGGACGAGGGTGGCCTCGTGCAGGGCGAACTGCCGGCCGATGCAGGCGCGGGCTCCCGTGCCGAACGGTTTGAAGGTGTGCGGGGCGCGCCCCCGGACGGCCGCGGCGTCGAAGCGGTCCGGGTCGAAGCGCTCGGCGTCCTCGCCCCACACCTCGGGGTCCCGGTGCAGCATCGCCGTCAGGATCAGCGCCCAGGCGCCCCGCCGCATCGGGTGCTCCCCGCCCAGCACCGTGTCCTCGCGGGCCTCCCGGGCGAATCCGGGCGCCGTCGGCCACAGCCGCAGCGCCTCGTCGAGGACGCGGCGCACGTACCGCAGCTTCGCCACCTGGTCGTACCCCGGCATCTGCGTCCCGCCCCACACCCGGTCCACCTCGGCCCGGGCCCGGGCGGCGATGCGCGGGTTCAGGGAGAGGTAGTGCAGGGCGAAGGAGAGCGCGCCGGAGGTGGTCTCGTGGCCCGCCACGAGGAAGGTGATGACCTGCCGCCGTACGTTCTCGTCGGACAGCCGCTCACCGGTCACGGGGTGCGTGGTGTCGAGCATCCGGTCGAGCAGGTCCCCCTGCCCGCCGCCTCCCGCGCGCCGCTGCCGCACCAGCGCGTCGACGGTACGGTCCAGGTGGGCGATGTGGGCCTCGTTCTGCCGGGCGGCGCCCTTCGACAGCCCCGGGAACGGCAGGGTGTTGAGTCGCTGGGCGTAGGTGAGGGTGCCGACCATCGCGGTCACGAAGGGATGCGGGCGGTCCCGCTCGAACGAGCCGAAGTCGTGCCCGAACCCGGTGCGCGCGATCGTCTCCAGGGTCAGCTTGGTCATGTCCCCGGGCACGTCGACCGCTCGTCCGGCGGCGGCCTCCCGGTCCCAGCGGGCGGTGAGCCGCTCGGCCACGTCCAGCATCATCGGGTGGTAGGCCGCCATGGCCTCCCGGCTGAACCCGGGCGCCAGGACGTCGTGCGCGAGCTGCCAGTTCGGCTCGTGGTTGTACGCCGTGAACAGCGCGTCCCCGACCACCGGCCGCAGGTTGGCGATGCCCAGCCCCACGTGTTTGGCGAACCGCGTCTCGTCCGCCAGGTCGGCGGCCAGCTCCGCGCCCCCCACGAACACGAACTCCCGGCCGAACGCCTTGCGCCGGAAGATCGGGCCGAGCTGCCGGGCGTAGCGCACGGAGTCCTGCAGGGGAGTGTGCCGGCTGGCGCCGAGGAGGTCGCCGAGCAGCGGGATCCGGTACGGGGGATGCGGAATGCGCCGCAGCGCGGGCCAGCCCAGCTCCGCGCTGCGGAACCCCTTGGGCAGGACGTCCCCGGTCGTCGACACCGTCTCCGCCATGACGCGCTCTCCCTCGATCTCCCTTTGACCAGCGGCAGGTTGGAGCTGTTGTACGTGGGTTCAATAGCGCGTCCAGTCTGGTCCCGTCGTTGAACCGGCGTCAAGTAAGGTGCGGGCATGGCCGCGAACCCCGAGGAGCGCACCCGGCGTCGACTCAGCACCGAGGAGCGCAGGGAGCAACTCCTGTCGGTGGGCGCGTGCCTGTTCTCGGAGAGTCCTTACGACGAGGTCCGCATCGAGCGGGTCGCCGGGATCGCCGGGGTCTCGCGCGGGCTGCTCTACCACTACTTCCCGACCAAGCGGGACTTCTTCGCGGCGGTCGTCGAGTGCGAGAGCGAGCGGATGCTGCGGATGACCGCGGCGGTGCCGGGCATCCCGGTCCGTGAGCAGCTCACCGCGGGCCTCGACACGTATCTGGAGTACGTCGAGACCCACGCGCACGGCTACCGCGCCTTCCACCGTGCGGACGCGGCGGGTGACCGGACCGTGCGCCGGGTCTACCGGCGGGCCCTCGCCGCGCAGGAGGAGCAGATCCTCGCCGCCCTCGGTGCCGACCCCGAGTTCGGTCCGCTCTTCGAGCAGTGCGCCGAGGTGCGGCTGGCGGTGCGCGGCTGGCTGGCGTTCACCACGGCCGTCTGCCTGGAGTGGCTGCGGGGGGCGGATCTGACGCGGGAGCAGGTGCGGGACCTGTGTGCGCGGGCGCTGCTCGGGGTCCTCGCGCGCTGACGCGGGGCACGAAAGGTCACCGGTGCCGGTTGGCGCACGGCCCGAACTCCGATAGCTTAGGCAAGGCTTACCTAAGGAGGTCTGGGATGGGTGACAGCCATTGCTGGACGGCGGTGCCCGGTGCGGCCGAGCGGGCCCGGTCGGTGCTGGCCGCCGCATGGTCCTGCGCGGTGACCGCCGACGGCGGACGCGAGGAGTTCCTCGGCGCACACACCGTCGACGACGACGGCCGGGTGCGCCTCCATGTGCCCGACGACAGCTCCCTGCGCACGGCCGCCCTCTGCGCGCCCCGCGGCGAGCCGTCCGCCGTCCTGGAGTTCGCCGACGTGGCGCCCGTGCCCGTGCGCCACCGCATCCGGGGCCGGCTCTGGCTCGCCGGCTGGTTCGCCCCCGAGGACGACCACCTCGTCTTCCGCGCCACCCGGGTCGTCCTGAAACAGGCCGGGGGAGCGATCGTCGTCGACCGCGACGAGTTCGCCGACGCCCGCCCCGACCCCCTCGCCGCCGCCGAGGCCCAGCTGCTCACCCACCTCGCCGACGCCCACCCCGACGCCGTCGAGCGGCTCACCCGCCTGGTGCGGCACGAGAGCCTGCACGGTGCCGTACGGGTCCAGCCGCTCGCCGTCGACCGGCACGGACTGACGCTCCGCATCGAACGGGCCCGCGCCCACGGTGACGTACGCCTGCCCTTCCACGCGCCCGCCGACGACGTCGGCCGGCTCACCGAGCGGATGCACGACCTGCTCACCCGGGCGAGCGCCGCGTCCTGCCCGCGCCCCCTACAGCGGCAGCGCACAGACGGCGACGGGTGACGCGAACGGCTCGCCCGTGAGCCGCAGTCGGCCGCTGCCGGCGTCCACCTCGAAGACACTGACCGTGCCGGAGCGCTGGTTCGCCGCGAACAGCAGTCCGCCGTCCGGCGAGAGGGCGATCTGCCGCGGGAAGTCCCCGTGCACCGGGACCGTGCCGAGCAGCCGCAGCCGGGCCCCGTCCGCCTCCACCGCGTACCGGGCGAGGGTGTTGTCGCCCCGGTTGGCCAGGAACGCGTACGCCCCGTCCGGCGTGACCGCGAACTGCGCCGGATAGTTGGGGCCGGACTTCGCGCCCGTCGACTGCGGTGCGCCGATCGTCAGCCGCCCGCCGTCGGCGTCGTAGGCGCAGACCGCGACCGTGTCGTCGCCCTCGTCGGCGAGGTAGGCGTACCGGCCGCCGGGATGGAAGGTGAGGTGGCGCGGTCCCGCGCCCGGCCGGGTGTGCGCCTGCGCGACCTCGGTGAGCGTGCCCTCGCGCTCGTCGAGACGGTAGCTGTACACCGTGTCCGTGCCGAGGTCCACGGCCAGCACGTGCCCGCCGTCCGGAGCCGTCAGGAACTGGTGGGCGTGCGGCCCCCGCTGCCCGGGCCCGGGCGCCGGACGCGTGTGGGTGACCCGGGCGGTGCGCTCGCCCAGTGCCCCCGAGGACCCGATCGGGTGCACGGTCACACTGCCGGAGCCGTAGTCGGCGCTCAGCAGCCACCGCCCGCTCGGATGCACCGAGAGATGACACGGGTGCGCCCCGCCCGTCGCCCGGCTCCCCAGCACCGCGCGGTCGGCCGGCCGTACGGCGGTCACCGTGCCCTTCGCCCGCTCGTCCACCGCGTACAGCGTGCCGCCGTCCGGGTGGATCGCCAGGTACGACGGGTCGGGGACGCCGGTGACGGTGCCCCGGGCGGTGATCCGGCCCGAGGACGGGTCGTACGAGGCGACACCGATGCCCCTGCCGCCGCCCTCGGCGGAGGTGTAGGTGCCCAGATAGAGCGGCCGCGGCCCGGACGGGCTCGGCGCGGGCTCGGCCGAGGCGGAGGCGGCGGACGGCGACGCCTGCGGCGACCGCGGGGCCGTCGCGGCCTCCTGGGGCTCCCGCGCCTCCCGCGCCGCCCCGGACGAGCCGTCGCCGTCACCGCCGCAGCCCGCCACGGCCGGCGCCACCGCCGCGCCGCCGAGCACCGCGACGAACCGCCGCCTGCTCCAGCCGCCGCGCGCCCCTGCCGTCCCACTGCCCATCGTGCGCACCTCAGGTCGTCCCGCGCCCCCGTCGTCCCCAGCACCTTGACGCGGAACGCCCCTCGAACGCAAAAGCGGGACCCGCCCCGGCTACCAGTCGCCGTCCTGCACCGGCGCCCCCGGTGCGTCCTTGAGCGGGTGTACCTGGCCGGGCGCCGGCTGCTGCCAGGGGTCCAGGTCGTCGCCGAGCCACCCGCCGACCGGCTCGACCCCGGACAGGGCGTCGCCCGGCGGGAGGTCCTGCGCACCCTCGTCGTAGTAGTCGAACCACGGCAGGCCCGCCTTGGTGTACGCGGCGCGGTCCACCGGGGAGGGCGGGGGCTCCTCGCCGGTGATGCGCCGCCACTCCGGCGGGGTGACCAGGTGCACGAAGACCCGCGCGCCGGGTTCGCGGGTGTAGTCCGCGACCGGGCGGGTGTCCCGGTACACCTCCTGCCGCATCGAACCGCCCACGCCCAGCCCCATCGCGGCGGCGCGCGGCCGGGGCGCCCCGCCCGGCGCGGGCGCGGCGGCCGCCATGGGCATCGGCGCCTGCGGGGGCATCGCCCCGGGGGCCGCGCCGTACCCGCCCCCGACGGACCGCACGCTCCGCGTCTCCATCGAGAGGACCCGCTGCGCCTCCTCCCACTCCGCGCGCTTCTCCTCGGTCAGCGGGAAGGACTGGAGCTGCACCCCGCCCCACACCTCCTCGCCGGTGACCTGGCCCTCCACGGTCGCGCCCAGGCCGAGCGGCACCGCCACGAACTGGCGGACCGTGCCCTTGCCGGAGTTGATGCCGTCCAGCCAGGGCTGACGCGGCAGCGCCAGGTAGTTCTGCGGGTCCTGGGAGAGCCGGTCGCTCCACGGCTTGCCGGAGACCGCGCACACCTTGCCCGCCCCGACCTGGAGCGCCGCCGGCCGGGTGGAGCCCGCGAAGCCCAGCCACATCGCCTCGCGGAGATACACCGGCAGCATCACGCCACCGCGCGCCAGCCACTCGGCGGGCACGGTGTCGGGGTGGTCCGCGACCCGGCGGAGCGGGAACGTCCCCAGCCCGGGCGGCAGCTCGTGCTCACCGCTCTCCGGCAGTCGCAGGGTCCGCATGAACCGCACGGCCACCCCGCCCGGCAGCCTCAGTGTGTCCCCGTCGATCCGTACGGTGGTGCCGGCCACAGGCGTGCTCCCTCCTTCGGCGCCGGCCCCGTCCCGGCGCTCCCTCAGAGAGAACGCCCGCCGATCCCCGTGCGGTTCCGCCACAGTTCGTCCTGGATGCCGAGGCGCTCGCGCAGCCGGGTCAGCCGTGGCATCCGCGCCCGCTGCTCGGCGGAGACCCGGTCCAGTTCCTCCAGGAGCCGGCGCGAGCGGTGCTCGGTGTCGAGCTCGTCGAGCATCCGGTTCACCTCGGTGAGCAGGGCGCCGTGCAGCTGCCACTGCCGGGCGTCGTGCTGGAGCCGCTCCAGCAGCAGCTGGGCGAGCTTGTCACGGGTGGCCGCGGCCTGCCGCAGCTCCGCGGTGAGCCGGGCCTCGGCGGCGTCCGCGTTGAGGCTGACATGCGTGGTGACCAGTACCGCGAAGCTGACCACCGCGTCGGCGATCTCCGACAGCAGCCGCTCGACGACCTCGCCGGTCTCCTCCGGGAACAGCGGATCGGGTTCGCGCTCCTTGGCGAGGTCGGTCAAGGTGCGCGCCAGGACCCGCAGGACGACCGTGCAGATCTCCAGGGTGTCCAGACCGGTGCGCAGCACCACCCGGTGCAGCAGGCCCTCCCGGACCCGCGGATTGAGCCGCAGACTGTCCTCGGCCTGCCGCAGTGCCGCGTCCACCTCCACGATGTCGTGGTCGAGCCGGCGCGCCTCGTGCAGCCGGGCGGCCGCCTCCTCGAACGCCGGGCGGCCGGCCGCCTCCTCGCCGACCCGCAGCATGAGCCGCCGCAGCCGGCGGGCCAGTCCCTCGATCGAATCGCCCGCCTCCTCGATCCACACCGGGGGCGGCAGCAGCAGATTGATGGCGAGGCCGACGACCGCGCCGATCAGGGTCTCCACGATCCGCGCCCAGGCGGTGTCGCCGACGGTGGTCACGCCCAGCACCAGCATGGCGCTGATCGCCACCTCCGGCACGTACTCGTGGACCCGGACCAGGTTCCCGACCGCGAGCGAGGCGACGATCAGCAGCGCGAGGCTCCACCAGGTCAGGCCGACCAGCTGGCTGAAGGCGATGGCGACCAGGACGCCCGCGACCACCGAGTTGACCCGCCGGATGCTGTTGGTGAGCGTGGCGAACAGAGTGACCTGGACGACCAGCAGTGCGGTCAGGGGCGCGGTGAGGGGAGCCGCCTCGGGGCTGAGCCGCAGGGCGACGACGTACGCGATCGTCGCCGCCGCGGCGGAGCGGAACGCCTGGACCACCGCGGGTTCCCGATGACGCCGCAGGAACCGTACGAACGGCGTCGCTCGCTGACTTACCTCTCGCATTCCCGGACCAGTTCCCCTTCCCCACGGTGCTCGAACGTTCCTTCTGTCTCCAGGGTGCCGTCGGGAACGGGTGCGGGGAATCCCCCGTCTCACTCCTCGAATCATCCGCACCCCTGGACGGCGGTCGGCAGATGGTTTCCACGGGTGCGACGGGGCGACGCAGGTCTTCGTCCTCAGGGACCGGGGGTTCCGCCATCCGGTCGAGGAGGGTCCTCGCGCGCCGTCACGTGTACAGCTGGTCGAGGAAGGCCGACAGGCGGCCCGTCGTGCGGGCGATCTGCTCGTCCAGGGTGAGGGTCTCCTCCAGCCGGCCGCCCGACGCCGGGACCTTCCTGCCCCGCAGGTACAGGGAGCAGGCCAGGTCGGCGCAGAGGTACAGGCCGACCGAGTTGCCCTCGCGGCCGGCCGCGCCCGCCTTGCGGGCCGTCATCAGGGAGACCCCGCCACCGGGGTGCGTGGTCAGACACAGCGAGCACATGCTGCGGTGCGGCAGCCCCCGCCGCGAGGACGGCAGACGCAGGGTCACACCGACGAGTTCGCCCTGCCGCTCGGCCACCAGACAACTCCGATCGGGCGCCCCCGGATCGCGCCACCCCAGGAAGTCCAGCGCGGCCCAGGGAAGTTGATCGAGCTCACGGGGCACGTACAGCCGTCTGGCCTCTCCCTTGGAGCAATTGACGAACGAACTGCGAATGTCGCTTTCGGTGAGTGCCCGCATGGGGGAGCCTCCTGTGAGTGCAGTGCCCGGTCATAACCTAGGACCTCTAGGTTGTGTCCTAGGATAAATAGCCCTGTCAGGGAGAGCCAGTGGATTTGCCGCACGTCCCTCCGTCCTCGCGCGCCCGGACCGCCCTGCGGCATGTCGCAGCCCGCTCCACGGGTCCCGCCCTCGCTCCGGACCTGCGGATCACGCTGAACTTCCATCCGGACCGGGAGGCGGGCGGGCTGCCGATCCTCGCCGCGCTCGCCCGCGACGGCGCCTATCACTCGCAGTTCGTCACCGGCACGAGCAACGGCGGCCTCACCGCCCACCCCGGCGGGGACCGGTGGTGCTGGGAGAGCCGGATCTTCGGCGGGGCCTACGACGACGCGGACCCGCACGAGCGACCCGTGTACGGCGGACTCGACTTCCGGCGCCAAGTCGTCGGCGCCGCACCGAGGTTCGGCTCCTCGCACCTGCGGCTGCGCCCGGCGGCGCTCACCCGTGCCACCTTCTGCTACCCCGACAGCGCGGCCGAGCCCGCGGCCTTCGGTGTCGCTGCGGCCATGCCCCTGATCGCCCTGGCGGAGTCCGACGAGCGGGACGCCCTCAACGACTACGTCGAGGCCCATGTGCACGGGGGCGTCGATCTCGCCCGGGACGTCGAGGCCCTGGTCCTGGATCCGAGTTACCGCGGCACCCCGGTCGAGGAGGCGGCCGGTGCCCTGCCCTGTCCGGTCGAGTGGCACCCCGGCTACCGCATCACCGTCGCCGAGCTGTACCGCAACGCCGCATACCGGGGCCGTGCGTACGCCGAGCTGGGCGCGCGGATCGCCGACGGCGCGATGGTCGACCCGCGCGTGATCGGTGACGCCGTCCGCGAGGGGCGGGCCGACCCGCAGGACCTCAAGATGGTCTGGCACACCCTCGCCCGCTTCGGCGCACCCCGGGGTGCGGGCACGGCCGAGAGAACTGAGGGCGCGGTCGCCCGTCATCGGGTCGACCTCGAGCGCCGCCCCCCCTTGTCTCGCATCGTGAACTAAGGGGTGGAGGAAGTCGCGCCCGGTCCGTCCCCGAGGGTATGTTGCGGGACGGGCAGGGTGCGAGAGGAGCGTCATGACGGAGCGGAACGGGCGTACGGTACGCGATCTCAGACGGGCCAACCGCACGGCCGTCCTGCAGCGGCTCTACTTCGACGGCCCCCTCAGCCGCTTCGAGCTGGGCCCGGCCACCGGGCTCAGCTCCGGCTCCGTCAGCAACGTCGTCGCCGATCTGGTCGCCGACGGACTGGTCGAGGAGGCCGGCAGCGTCGACTCCGACGGCGGCCGCCCCCGCATCCTGCTGCGCGTGGCCCCCGACAGCGGACACATGATCGGCGTGGACGTCGGCGAGACCCGGGTGCGGATCGAGCTGTTCGACCTCACCCTCACCGAACTCGCCCGCGCGGACCGCCCGTTGGAGCAGCGGCGGTACGAGGTCGAGGGCATCGTCGGTCACGTCCGGGACGGCGTCGCCGAGGTGCTGGCGACGGCAGGACTCGCCCCCGAACGGCTCCTGGGCGTCGGCATCGGCGTCCCCGGCATCGTCGAGCACACCCCCGGGAACGGCGCCGTCGTCCACGGGCAGACGATCGGCTGGGACGCCGTACCGCTGGAGGCGCTGCTGCGCGAGGGCTCCCCGCTGCCCGACACCGTCCCGTACTTCATCGACAACGGTGCGCGGACCCTCGGCCAGGCCGAGATGTGGTTCGGCGCCGGACGCGGTGCCCGCAACGCCGTCGTGGTCCTCTTCGGTTCCGGCGTCGGCGCCAGCCTCGTCACCCCCGAGGCGGACCAGGGCCGGGCCCTCGAATGGGGGCATCTGACGGTCCGGGTCCGGGGCCGTCGCTGCCGCTGCGGCGCCCTCGGCTGTCTGGAGGCGTACGCGGGCGCCGAGGCGCTCCTGGACCGCTGGCGCGAGGAAGGGGGCCGGCCGCCCGCCGACGGCGACGAGGAGGGCGCGCTCGCCGCGATGCTCGCCGCCGCCCACCCGGAGGACGGCACCGAGGGCGACCCGGCCGCCCGCGCCGTCCTGGAGGAGACCGCCGAGTACGTGGGCGCCGGCCTCTCCGACCTGATCAATCTCTTCCGGCCCGAGCGCATCCTCGTCGGAGGGTGGGCGGGCCTCCAGCTCGGCGCCCGCCTGCTGCCCGCCGTACGCCGTCACGCCGCCGCCTACGCCCTCGGCCACCCCGCCCGCAGGGTCACCGTCGACCTCGGCAGGCTCGGCCCCGACGCGGTCACCGTGGGCGCGGCGATCCTGCCCCTCGCGGACTTCTTCGCGCACGGCGGCCGCCGCCCCGACCCCCGGCCCGCCCTGCCCCGGCCGGCCTGGCACACGGCCCTGGAGGAGCGCACCCCGCACTGAGGTTTGACCGCCCGCTGCCGAGGTACCCGCCAGCGCCCCGCGAAGGGAGCACACCGTGACTGCGCACCGAGAAGAGGGCCCCGGCGAGGCGGGCCCCCCGATCCCCCGAGACCTGCCCGACCAGCAGAGCCGCTCGGACGAGGACCCCTGGGACGTCACCACCCCCGATCTGCCCGACGCCGAACTCCCCGACACCGACGAGGCCGGCACCGGCCGCCGAGGAACCCCCGGCCCGGCCGGCGCACCCCCCGGGCAGCCGGTCCCCGACGACGGGCAGCCGATCCCCGACGAGCCGTCCGACTGAGCCGGAACGCGGGGAGGGCGTGCCCCGCGGTGGACGGGGCGCCTCAGCCCGCCGTCCGCCCCCGCATCGGCACCGTCGGCCCGCCGTCCCCGGACCGCAGGCCCCGGAGGAACTCCCGGAGCACCTCCGTGGCCGTGCGTTCCGGGCGCCAGCCGAGTTCGGTGCGGGCGCGGGTGCAGTCCATCAGGGGCAGGCGCAGCACCGCGTCGAAGAGATGCGGGGAGGCCGGGAGGAGACGCAGGTTCCACGCCGCGGCGACGGCCGAGCGGACGGCCGTGCGCGGGAGGCGTACCCGGCGGGCGTCGAACATCTCGCCCAGCAGACCGACGTCCACGGCCGGCTCGGCCGCGAGGTTGAACGGGCCCCGCACCCCGGTGCGCAGGGCGAGCCGGTACGCCTCGGCCGCGTCGTCCGTGTGCAGCGCCTGCACCCGCAGCCCGGGGACGTCGGGCAGGAAGGGCAGCAGGTCGGGACGGGCCACCTGGCCCGGCAGGAACCGGCCGCCGAAGATCCGCCGCTGCTCGCTCGCCGACTCCCGCTTGAACAGGAAAGCCGGCCTCATCCGCACCACCCGCACCTGCGGGTGATCGCGTTCGAAGATGTCCAGGGCCCGCTCCAGATAGGCCTTCTCCCGGCAGTACGCGGCGTCCGGCCAGCCGTGCGTCGGCCACGACTCGTCCACCGCGTGTTCCTTGGGACCGGGCGAGTACGCACCCACCGACGAGGCGTGGACCAGCACCGGCACCCGCGCGGCGGCCACCGCCTCGAACACCCGGATGCTGCCCAGCACATTGGTCCGCCAGGTCACCGCCGGGTCGTGCGTGGGCTGGAACGCCCACGCCAGGTGCACCACCGCCGCCGCGCCCTCGAACAGGGGAACCAGGCCGACGTCCTCGGACGCCAGGTCGACCCCGGTCCACTCCGTCTTCGGGGGTGCCCACTCCGGCACCCGGCGGGCCAGGCCCCGCACCGAGGCGACGCCCGGATCCTCCGACAGCAGTCGCACCACACTCGTGCCGACGTTCCCGGTGGCCCCGGTGACGACGACATCGCCGCCCGTTGAGCTGCTCACCTTGGGCTCCTCTCGACGGTCCCTGCACGAGACGACCGCCGAGTACCCCCTGCAGCGACCCGGCACGCGCGCCGGCGCCGGGAGACCAGCCCGGGAGGCGAGGCCCGGGAGGCGAGGCCTACGAGGCGAACGCGTTCACCCCGGTCAGCTCGGCCGAGAGGTCCCACAGCCGGGACGCCTGCTCACGGTCGGTCGCCCAGGCCTTCACCCCGGTGCGCTCGTCGTTCTCCGGAGCGGGCTCGGCGATGTCGCAGTCCTCCAGGTAGACGCCGCCCATGCCGTCCAGCTGCGGGGAGGTCGCCGCCCACACCTGGGTCGCCGCGCCCTGCTCCGGGGTCTTGAGGCCCGGCTGCGGGATCGGGTTGCCGTCCTCGTCGATCCACCCGTTCGCCCTCATCTCCTCCCTCGGCAGATGCCGCTGGAGGGGCGTGAGGATGCCACCGGGGTGGAGCGCGAAGGCCCGTACACCGCGGTCCCGGGCGAGCGCGTCGAGGTGCACGGCGAACAGCACGTTCGCCGTCTTGGCCTGCCCGTACGCCTGCCACTTGTCGTAGTCCCGCCGCCAGTGGACGTCGTCCCAGCGGATGCCGGAGAAGTGGTGGCCGCGCGAGGACACCGACACCACCCGCGCCCCGCCCGGCTCGATCGCCGGCCACAGCCGGTTCACGAGGGCGAAGTGACCGAGGTGGTTCGTGGCGAACTGCGCCTCCCAGCCCGGCCCGACCCGGGTCTCCGGGCAGGCCATGATCCCGGCGTTGTCGATCACCAGGTCGAGCGTGCGGCCCGAGGCGAGGAACCGGTCGGCGAAGGCGCGCACGCTGTCCAGGTCGGCGAGGTCGAGCTCGTCCACCTCGACGTTCCCGATGCCGTCGAGGTTCTCCCGCGCCGTCTGCGGCCGCCGCGCCGGTACGACGACCCGGGCGCCGGCCTTCACCAGCGCCCGCGTGGTCTCCAGGCCGAGTCCGGAGTAGCCGCCCGTCACGATCGCCAGCCGGCCGTCCAGGTCGATGCCCCGCAGGACGTCGTCGGCGGTGCTCGTGGCACCGAAGCCCGAGCCGATCTTGTGCTGCGGGCTCATGTCGCTGTTGCTCATGTGCGAAACGCTACGAATTGGAGTGCGCTCGAAGTCAAACGGAGGCGTCCTTCCGGGACCACTCCAGCAGCCGGTCCACCGGCCAGGTCGTCACGATCCGCTCGGCGGGCACCCCGCACTCCTCGGCCCGCGCGCAGCCGAGGATCTGCCAGTCCAGCTGGCCGGGGGCGTGCGCGTCGGTGTCGACCGAGAACAGCACCCCCGCCTCGACCGCCCGCCGCAGCAGCCGCCGGGGCGGGTCCAGCCGCTCCGGCCTGCTGTTGATCTCCACGGCCGTGCCGGACGCGGCGCACGCCGCGAACACCTCGTCCGCGTCGAACTCCGACTCCGGCCGGCCCCGCCCCTGCACCAGCCGCCCCGTGCAGTGCCCGAGGACGTCGGCGTGCGGATCCCGCACGGCCTTCAGCATGCGCCGGGTCATCGCCCGCTTCTCCATCCGCAGTTTCGAGTGCACGGACACCACGACCACGTCCAGCCGCTCGAGCAGTTCGGGCTCCTGGTCCAGGGAGCCGTCCTCCAGGATGTCGCACTCGATACCGGTCAGCAGCCGGAACGGCGCCCAGGACGCGTTCAGCTCCTCGACCACCTCCAGTTGGGCGCGCAGCCGCTCCGGCGACAGGCCCCGGGCGACCGTCAGCCGGGGTGAATGGTCGGTCAGTACGGCCCACTCGTGGCCGAGGGCCGCCGCCGTCCGGCCCATCTCGTCGATCGGACTGCCGCCGTCGGACCAGTCGGAGTGCAGATGGCAGTCGCCGCGCAGCAGGGCCCGCAGCCGCTCCCCGGCACCGTCGGTGAGCGGCCGACCCGTCTCCTCCTGGAGTTTCCGCAGGTAGGACGGCACCTCGCCGGCCAGCGCCTCCCGCACCACCTGGGCCGTCCTCGGCCCCACGCCCTTCAGCGACTCCAGCGTGCCGGAGCCCGCCCGCTCGGCCACCTCGCCCTCGGGCAGCTCGGCCAGTACCCGGGCGGCCGTACGGAAGGCCTTCACGCGGTACGTCGGCGCCAGGGACCGCTCCAGCAGGAAGGCGATCCGGTCCAGGGCATCCAGCGGATCCATGGCCACCTCCTCGCTCCAGCGTTGCCCAGCGCGGCCACCGGCGCACGACGGGCGATGGCCCCGGTGGGTGATTCCTGACGATCCATACCGGCTGGTTGCGTTTTACGCTCTAGTCATGACCGAAGTCGCGAGCCCCTTCATGAACCAGCCACGGATCATGGTGCTCGGGGTGCAGCCGGGCACTCCCCCCTTCCGGATCGTGGAAATCGACGGCGAAGTGGTCGGTTCCGCGCACACCGTCACCGACGTCCTGGAGACGGCCGCCGCGTTCGGCATCACCGTCCACGACCTCGACGACCCCAATGTCGTGCGCTGGGTGGGCGGCGACAAGTACACCTGGAGGCCGCGGCTCTAGGAATCCCGCCGCCGGGGCCGGGGAGCGTGCACCGCGCGGCTCATGCGGCGGCCGAGCAGCAGGTAACCGACGAGCGCGCCGGCCGTGTTGAGGATGACGTCGTCGATGTCGAAGGCGCGCCCGGTGATGAGCGCGCCCTGCGCGAACTCCACCAGCAGCATCACGGACGCCGTCAGCAGCAGGACCCGCAGCATTCCGCGCGCCTTGGGCGCGAGCACCGGCACGAGGATGCCGAACGGCACCCCGAGCAGCACGTTCCCGCCGATCTGCTTGACCGCGTCCCGGAGCGCGGGCTGGTCCAGATAGGCCCGCAGCGACCGGCCCGGGTGCAGGTTCGAGTGCACGAGCGCCTCGGAGGCGGGGGAGGGCTCCAGGGTCAGCCGCGCCAGCACGACGGCGAACCCCACCATGAAGGCGAAGGCGAACAGCATCGCGAGGAGCCGCAACGGGAAGGGCATCGGCCGGGGACCGGAACGCGCCGGCGCCTTCTCCTCCCGCGCCGCCCTCGTGCCGGGCGCCGCCTTCTTCCCGGGCGCGCTGTCCTTCCCGGGCGCGGTGTCCCGCTCGGGCGCCGCCTTCGTCCGGGACACGACCCTCCGCCAGAGCGCCGCCTTCTCGCGGGGTGCCGCCCGGTTCGCGGGTGCCGCCTTCTTGCGGGCTGCCGCCTGCGCGGCGGGCGCGGACGCGTCCGGTGGCTGTCCGCCCTTGGGCGGGCGCAGGCGGAACACGGGACGTGGGCGTTCGGCTGCACGGGCCATGCTGTCCTCCAGTCTTCAACTTACCTGCGTCGTAAGGCGGTTACCCGCTGACGCCCCGAGGATGCGCACGGCCCGTGGGAACCCCGCTCGGCCGGTCAGGGCCCGTAGGTGACCTTGACCTCCGTGAAGCCGAGGGAGTGCAGCAGACCCTCCAGCATGTCGGTGGTGTTGGTCTCGGCGCGGGAGGTCAGCTCGCTGTCCTTCGCCGCCTCGCCGATGTGCTTCACGGCGAGCTTCTGCACGGCCTGCTCGCTGTTGGGGTTGTCCGAGAAGAGATCGCCGAGGCGGTCGAGAAGACCGCGCTGCTTGGAGACCGCGTAGGAGCGGTCCGGGTCGAGTGCCGGTTTGCCGAGCCGCGCGTGCGGCAGCCGGAGCGTGGCGGACGTACGGTCGCCGTCGACCGTCACGTCGTCGTCGCCCAGCCCGCCGAGGTCGACATAGGCGTCCACCGTGCCCGCCCCCACGTACAGCGTGCGGGTGCCGCGCAGGGCGTCCGGGAGGTACTTGGCGTCCTTCTCCAGGTCCACGACGACCTGGAAGTTGCCGGAGGCTGCCTCGTAACGGCTCATGTCCTGGATGGACTTGAGCAGGGCGGGGCCCGAGCGGTCCTTGGTCTCGGTGCCGAAGAACTCGCGCAGCCCGGGCAGCAGGCTGAGCCGGATCCCGGCGAACATCACGGTGAGTACGACCACGACCGCGATGAGCACCTTGGCCCAGCCGGGTATGCGCCCCTGGAGGCGCTTGACGGGAGTCGTCATGGCGACGGCCCTCCTTCCTGTCGAGACGGATTCCCGGCAAAGCCCTTGCCAGACCGCGTTGTTGACGATCTGTGACACAAAGTCAGGCCGTGGGCCATGATGGCGCGGCCCGCCGGAGGGCGCGACGAGCGGGCAGGCCGTGCTCACCCGGTCGGCCCATCCGCCCGGCCGCACGGTTCGGCGGGGTCCGTAGCATGAGAGATCCCGTGAGAGATCCCCTTCCGACGGACCTGGTCGAGGAGTCCTTCGTGCGAGACATCTCCGTGTTCAGCGGCAGCGCCCACCCCGAGCTGGCCGCCGAGGTCTGTTCCCATCTGGGAGTGCCGCTGAGCCCGACCCGGCTCAGCAGGTTCGCCAACGACTGTCTGGAGGTCCAGCTCCAGGCCAACTGCCGGGAGCGGGACGTCTTCCTGGTCCAGCCCCTGGTCAAGCCCGTGCAGGAGCACCTCGTGGAGCTGCTGCTGATGTGCGACGCGGCCCGCGGCGCCTCTGCCGGCCGGATCACCGTGGTCATGCCGCACTACTCCTACGCCCGCTCCGACAAGAAGGACGCGCCCCGGATCTCCCTGGGCGGCCGTCTGGTCGCCGATCTGATGGCGGCGGCCGGGGTCCACCGGGTCCTCACCATGACCCTGCACTCACCGCAGGTGCACGGCTTCTTCTCGATGCCCGTGGACCATCTGCACGCCCGTCGCGAGCTGGCGGCCCACTTCCGCCGCTACGACCTGACCTCCACCACCGTCGTCTCGCCCGATCTCGGCAACGCCAAGGAGGCCGCCGCCTTCGCCCGGATGATCGGCGCCCAGGTGGCGGCCGGCGCGAAGCAGCGCTACGCCGACGACCGGGTCAGCATCAACTCCGTGATCGGCGAGGTCATCGGCCGGGACGTGATCGTCCTCGACGACGAGATAGCCAAGGGCAGTACCGTCCTCGAACTCCTCGACCGGCTGCGGGAGCTCGAGCCGCGCTCGATCCGGGTGGCCTGCACCCACGGTCTGTTCGCGGACGGCGCCGTCAAACGGCTCAGCGAGCAGCCCGACGTCCTGGAGATCGTCTGCACCAACACCGTGCCGGTGCCGGCCGAGGAGCACACCGACAAGCTGCGGATCCTGTCCATCGCCCCCGCCCTGGCCGAGGCCGTGCGCCGTATTCACAACGGTGAGTCCGTGAGCGCCCTGTTCGACGCGGCCCGCAGCGAATAGACAGGAAGGAGTGGATACGCGCATGTCGTCACCCATGTGACCAGGGAGGGCTCGCAGTGGCGAAGGCGAAGTTCGAGCGGACCAAACCGCACGTCAACATCGGCACCATCGGGCACATCGACCACGGCAAGACGACCCTCACGGCAGCCATCACCAAGGTGCTGCACGACAAGTTCCCCCAGCTGAACCCCTTCACCCCGTTCGACCAGATCGACAAGGCGCCCGAGGAGCGGCAGCGCGGCATCACCATCTCGATCGCCCATGTGGAGTACCAGACCGAGCGCCGGCACTACGCCCACGTGGACTGCCCCGGGCACGCCGACTACATCAAGAACATGATCACCGGCGCGGCGCAGATGGACGGCGCGATCCTGGTGGTCGCGGGCACGGACGGGCCGATGCCGCAGACCAAGGAGCATGTGCTGCTGGCCCGGCAGGTGGGTGTGCCGTACATCGTCGTCGCCCTCAACAAGACGGACATGGTCGACGACGAGGAGATCCTGGAGCTGGTCGAGCTGGAGGTGCGCGAACTGCTCACCGAGTACGAGTTCCCGGGCGACGAGGTGCCCGTCGTACGGATCTCCGCGCTGCGGGCCCTGGAGGGCGACCCGCGGTGGACGCAGTCGGTGCTGGACCTGCTGGACGCGGTCGACGAGGCGGTGCCGGAACCGCAGCGGGACGTGGACCGGCCGTTCCTCATGCCGATCGAGGACGTCTTCACCATCACCGGGCGCGGGACGGTCGTCACCGGCCGCATCGAGCGCGGCACGCTGCGGGTCAACAGCGAGGTGGAGATCATCGGCATCCACCCGCAGAAGACGAGGAGCACGGTCACCGGTGTGGAGATGTTCCGCAAGCTCCTCGACGAGGGCCGGGCAGGGGAGAACGTCGGTCTGCTGCTGCGCGGGATCAAACGGGACGAGGTGGAGCGTGGCCAGGTGGTGATCAAGCCGGGCTCGGTCACCCCGCACACCCGGTTCGAGGCACAGGCGTACATCCTGTCCAAGGACGAGGGCGGCCGGCACACGCCGTTCTTCCAGAACTACCGCCCGCAGTTCTACTTCCGTACGACGGACGTGACGGGCGTGGTGACCCTGCCGGAGGGCACCGAGATGGTCATGCCGGGCGACAACACCACCATGCTCGTGGAACTGATCCAGCCGATCGCGATGGAGGAGGGGCTGAAGTTCGCCATCCGCGAGGGCGGACGGACCGTGGGGGCCGGACAGGTCACGAGGATCGTGCGGTAGGGCCGGGGAGCGCGGTCATAAGGTGCCGGACGTGGCCTCGGGCTGCCCCAGGGCCGCGTCCAGGGTCGCCGCGGGCGGCAGTAAGCGGTGCAGCCCGGTGGCCTTGAGGACACGCAGGGCCAGCGGGTGGGTGCAGACCAGCCGCAGTTCGCCGTCCTGGTCGAGCACCCGGCGGCGGGCCCGGTACAGCAGGCGGAGTCCGGAGCAGTCGAAGAAGTCGATCGGCGAGAGGTCGATGACGACCCGCGGCGCGGGCCCGGCGGTCGCCTCGTCGAGCCGTGGACCGATCTCCGTCGCCGCGACGATGTCGATCTCGCCGCGGAACTCCAGCACCGTGTACCCCCGCTCCTGCCGGACGCCCAGGTGCGGGGTGTCCGCGGCGGGTTCCTGCTGCACGACGACATCGCCTCCAACCCGCTCCACCGGTCGGGAGCCTCCAACGGCGGGGCAGCGGACAGCAGTTCCCCCCCCCCCAGCAAGGTACCCCCGATGGAGTGAATTTCAGCATGTTCGATTGACATATGTCTTCGAAATTCGGGCGTGTCTCGACCGAGTTTTTTCGCGCCGTGAGCGAAGGGGTGCGAGAAGCTTACGAGAGGGCCTGCCATGCCTTGGACAGAGCCGTCCGGAACTGCTCCGTCTGGTGCGCCGTGAGCTCCCGCACCATCCGCTCCTCCAGCTCCCGGACGGGCCGGGCGTACTGTTCCAGCAGTGCGCGCGCGTCGTCGGTGAGCAGGATCATCAGCTCGCGCCGGTTGCGCGGATTGCGCTCCCGGCGGATCAGGCCGCGGCTCTCCAGCGAGCGCACCAGATCGGCGATGGACTGGGCGGTCACGAAGGAGTCCCTGGCCAGCTGGGCGGCGGACAGTCCGTCGTGCCGCTCCAGGACGGTGAGCGCCGTGTACTGCAGGGCGGTGATGCCGGAGGGCTTGACGAGTTCGTCCAGCCGGGATCGCACGACGAGCTCCACCTGCTTCACCATGTAGAGCAGGGACGGGGGAGCCTTGTGGGGCGGGCGCGCGGAAGTCGCCGCCTGGGTCGTCTGGGTGCCGGCCATGAGTCCGAGCGTAGACCATTGACAGGAAACCTGTCTGTAATGAGACTGCGGACCAACAGGAATCCTGTTAGTTGAAATCTTGGCAACGATGCTGAGGAGTGGCGATGACCACCTTCGAGATCGACCCCGGTCGACTGTTCATCGGGGGACAGTGGCGCGAGGCGGCGGACGGAGCACGGACCGAGGTGGTCGACCCGTCCCGGGGCGCGGTCGTCACCACCGTCGCGGAGGCGGGCACCGCCGACGTGGACGCCGCGGTGCGGGCCGCCCGTGAGGCCTTCGACTCCGGCCGGTGGTCAGGGCTCAGCGGGCGCGAGCGCGGCCGGATCCTGCTGCGGGTGGCCCAGCTGATCCGTGAGGAGGCCGACGAGATCGCCCGGCTGGAGAGCCTGGACGTCGGCAAGCCGATCACCCTGGCCCACGCGGTCGACGTCACCAACGCGGCCAACGACTACGAGTACTACGCCACGCTCGCCTTCTCCCTGGAGGGCGGCAACCGCGACATCCCGATGAACGCCCTCGCCTACACCCGGCGCGGCCCGATCGGTGTCGTCGCCGCCATCACCCCCTTCAACTTCCCGCTGATCCTGGCCGGTTCGAAGCTCGCCCCGGCCCTCGCCGCGGGCAACACGGTCGTCCACAAGCCCGCCGACGAGACCCCGCTGAGCGCCCTGTACATGGCGGGACTGCTCCAGCGGGCCGGGGTGCCCGACGGCGTCGTCAACGTCGTCACCGGCACCGGCCCCGTCGCGGGCGAGGCGCTGCTGCGGCACCCCGGCGTCGACAAGATCGCCTTCACCGGCTCCACCGCGATCGGCCGGCACGTCGCGGGCATCGCCGGTGAGAACCTCAAGCAGGTCACCATGGAACTCGGCGGCAACGCCGCGCACCTCGTCTTCGAGGACGCCGACCTGGAGAAGGCCGTCGGCGCGGTCATCAAGGGCTTCGTCTTCAACACCGGCCAGTTCTGCATGGGCGGCCCGCGCCTGCTGGTGGCCCGCCCGGTCTACAGCACCCTGCTGAGCATCCTCGCCGAGGCCGTGCCCGGGGTACCCGTGGGCGACCCGCGCGCCGTGGAGACCGTCGTCGGACCCATGGCGGGGGAGAAGCACCTGCGCAAGGTCGAGGAGTACGTCGACCTCGCCCGCAAGGAGGGCGCCCGGATCGTCTGCGGCGGTGAGCGCCTCGACCTGGACGGCGGCTACTACTACAAGCCCACCGTCATCGCCGACCTCCCCAACGACTCGCGGGTCGTCCAGGAGGAGATCTTCGGCCCGGTCCTCACCGTCCAGCCCTTCGACGACGAGGACGAGGCGGTCGCCCTCGCCAACTCCACCCCGTACGGCCTGGCTTCGGGGGTGCAGACCGGCAACCTCGCCCGCGCCCACCGGATCGCCGACCGCCTCCAGGCCGGCATCGTCTGGGTCAACGACTGGGCCATGCTCGACCCGGCCGTCCCCTTCGGCGGCGTCAAGGACTCCGGATTCGGCCGCGAGTACGGCCCCGAGGCGCTCGCCTCCTACACCAAGGTCAAGTCCGTCGTCGTCTCGCTCGACTGAACCAGCCGCCCGGCCAAGGGAGTTCCATCGATGTCCATCACCACGCGCGCGGCCGTCGTCGAGTCCGCCGGAGCGCCGTTCACCCTCTCCGAAGTCGTCCTCGCCGAGCCCGGCCCGCACGAGGCGGTGGTCCGGCTGGTGGCGGCCGGCGTGTGCCACACCGACCTGGGGGTGCAGAGCGGCGGACTGCCCTTCCCGCTGCCGGGCGTCCTCGGCCACGAGGGCGCGGGGGTCGTGGAGGCGGTGGGGGAGGCCGTCACCGGGGTGGCCCCCGGCAACCACGTCGTCCTCTCCTTCACCTCCTGCGGCGAGTGCCGCAACTGCCACGGCGGCCACCCCGCCTACTGCGCGACCTGGCTGCCGCTGAACCTCATCGGCGGCCGCCGCGCCGACGGCACCAGCACCATCAGCCGCGACGGCGAGCCGCTCGGCGGCCACTTCTTCGGCCAGTCCTCCTTCGCGGAGCGGGCCCTGGTCGACGAGCGCAGCCTGGTCAAGGTCAACCCCGAGGTCCCCCTGACCTCGATCGCCCCGCTCGGCTGCGGTGTGCAGACCGGGGTCGGCGCCGTCTGGAACGTCCTGCGGCCCACCGCCGGTGACACGGTCGTCGTCCTCGGTGCCGGGAGCCGTCGGCCTCTCCGCCGTCATGGCCGCCGCCCTCGGCCCCGCCACCACGATCATCGCCGTCGACCGGGTCGCCGAACGCCTCGCGCTCGCGAAGGAGGTGGGCGCCACCCACACCGTGGACGCCGGACAGGTCCCGTTCGGCGAGGCCGTCGCCGAGATCACCGGTGGCCGGGGCGCCGACGGGATCGTGGAGACCACGGGCAGTACGGCCGTGCTGCGCCAGGGGGTCGACGCGCTCGCCGCCCGCGGCACCCTGGTCGTCGTCGGCGCGCCGCCGTTCGGCAGCGAGGTCGCCCTGGACGTCAACGGGCTGCTCGGCGGCAAGCGGATCGTCGGCCTCACCCTCGGCGACAGCGAGACCCGGACCTTCATCCCCGCCCTGGTGGAACTGGTCAAGGCGGGACGGCTGCCGCTGGACCGGCTGATCGGCACCTATGCCTTCGAGGACATCGGACAGGCGGTCCAGGACATGACCTCGGGCAAGACCATCAAGCCGGTGCTGACCTTCTGACATCCACCCGGTGACGGCCCGTCAGCCGACCGTCAGGACCAGCTTCCCCGTGGTCCGGCCGGTGTCGCCGAGCCTGTGCGCCTCGGCGGCATCGGCCAGCGGGAACGTCCCCGCGATCGTCGCGCGGAGCCTGCCGGCCTCCACCAGCCCGGCGATCTCCCGCATCCCGGCCCGGTCGGCGTCCACGAGCATCCGCACCGCGCGCACCCCGAGCCGCGCGGCCTCCTCCTCCAGCTCCCGTGAACCCGTCGGCAGGATCGACACCACGACCCCGCCCGGCCGCAGCACCCGCAGCGAGCGCGTGGCGGTCTCCCCGCCCAGGGTGTCCAGGACGACGTCGACCTCCTTCACCGCCTCGGTGAAGTCGGTCTCCCGGTAGTCGATCACCTCGTCGACGCCCAGATCCCGCAGGAAGGCGTGCTTGCCCGCGCTCGCCGTGCCGATCACGTACGCGCCGCGCGCCTTGGCGATCTGCACCGCCACGTGCCCCACGCCCCCGGCGGCCGCGTGGACCAGCACCCGCTGCCCGGCCGTGAGTCCGGCGTTCTCCACCAGTGCCTGCCAGGCGGTCAGCGAGACCAGCGGCAGCGCGCCCGCCTGGACGTGGTCGACACCGGCGGGCTTGTGCCACAGGGCACGGACCGGGGCGACGACGTACTCGGCGTGCGAACCGTGGCCGTAGGGGTACGGCAGCATCCCGAAGACCTCGTCGCCCGGGACGAACGTCGCGACGCCGATCCCGACCGCCTCGACGGTCCCGGAGAGGTCCCAGCCCAGGACGAACGGCGGCTCGCCCAGGAACCCGCCCGTGGCGCGGTGCTTCCAGTCGGTCGGGTTGACCCCGGCGGCGCGCACCCGCACCAGGACCTCGTTGGCCCGCGGCGCGGGCCGTGTCGTCTCCTTCTCCTGCAGAACCTCGGGACCGCCGAGGACGTCCTGGCCGATGACTCGCATGGTGTTCTCAGTGCTCATGGTCGACCAGCCTGCCCGGCCCCGCCCCGCCGGGAAATGGCATGATGGTCAACCTCCGATAGAATCGTGCCATGGCCGCAGCAGCCCCCCACCGTGTCGTCGTCCTCGCCCTCGACGGCGTCTACCCCTTCGAGCTCGGCATCCCGAGCCGGATCCTCGGCGCCGCCGACGGGCGCTACGAAGTGCTGACCTGCACGGTCGACGGCCGCGCGGTGCGCACGAACGCCGACTTCACGGTGGGTGTCGAGCACGGCCCCGAGGTGCTGGAGACGGCCGACACGGTCGTCGTCGCGTCCGTGGCGCCCGAGCGGCTCACGGAGGAACTGCCGTCGGCGGTCGCCGGGGCCCTCGCCCGCATCCGCCCCGACACCCGGATCGTCTCGATCTGCACGGCGGCCTTCGTCCTCGCGGCCGCCGGCCTCCTCGACGGCCGCCGGGCCACCACCCACTGGAACTGCGCCGACCGCTTCCGCCGTATGTACCCGCAGGTGGACCTGGATCCCGACGTCCTCTTCGTGGACGACGGCCGGGTGCTGACCTCGGCCGGCGCCGCCGCCGGCGTCGACGTCTGTCTGCACCTCGTCCGCAAGGACCACGGCAGCGAACTGGCCAACACGGTGGCCCGCCGCTGTGTGGTGCCGCCGTTCCGCGACGGCGGGCAGGCGCAGTACATCGAACAGCCGGTGCCCGAGGCCGGTCCGGCGAGCACGGCGGCCACCCGGGCCTGGGCCCTCGCGCACCTGGACGAGCCCCTCGCCCTCGCCGACCTCGCCGCGCACGCCCGGATGAGCCTGCGCACCTTCGCCCGCCGCTTCCAGGACGAGGTGGGCGTCGAGCCCCGGCCGCTGGCTGATCCAGCAGCGGGTGGTGCACGCCCGGCACCTGCTGGAGGCCAGCGACCTCTCCGTGGACCAGATCGCCGGCCGGGTCGGCTTCGCCACCGGCGCCTCGCTGCGCCAGCACCTGCACGCGGCGATCGGGGTCTCGCCGCAGGCCTACCGCAGAACGTTCCAGACCGCCCGCTGAACGTACCGGCGCGCCCCGGCGTCGTAGGGACACGGGATCGACCGGAGGGACGGGGGCGCGCATGCGCAGAGGGCTGGTGGCGGTGACGGCGGCACTGGTGGCGGCCGTGGGCTGCGGGGCGGGGGAGAGGAGCGACCTGGTCGTCGAGGGAACGCCGCCGACGACGCCGTACACCGGACGTCTGGACCTCGCGACGAGGACCCTCGACACGCACACCCCGCAGGCACTGCCGGCCGAGTCAGGCGCCGCAGGCCGGGCGCTGGAGTGCGACGGCCAGATCTCCGACGGCGGCGGCCCCGACGGCTGGAGCAGCGGCGACGGCGGCGACACCCCGGAGGACGGGCTGCGGCTCTTCTTCGACATGTTCCAGCCGCAGGTCCCGCACTCCGGCTACCGGGTGGAGCGTGAGGCGGACGGCCGGGTCCTGTACTCGTACGACGTCGGCGGCCGGACGAAGGTCGCGGTCGTGGTCGCCGAGGACCAGCAGGGCCGACCGGGCTGGGGCCCGGAGACGAACGCCTCCTGCGACCCGGCCGAACTCCCCGCCGCCTTCAGCGACTCCCTCGGCCTGGAGATCTGGACCGACCGCGACGGACACCGCGTGGCGACCACCACCCTCACCAGCCACGCCGGTGCGGAGCACTGCGGCTGGGAGAGGGCGCACTTCCTGGGGACGGGCGGGGCCGAGGACTACCGGCAGTACGTCCGCGACCCCGACGGTGTGCTCGCATCCGGCCTGCTCGCCGCCCCGTACGACGCGGACGTCCGGATGCCGGCCGACGCCCGCGACACCGGATACCGCTACGGGCACTGGCGGTTGTGGCTGACGAAGGACCGTAGGACGGCCTACGTCCGCACCCCCGAGGGCGTCGAGGCCTGGCCGCTCGCGAAGAGGGCGGTGGCCTGCAAGTGAAACCCGTTCAGCGGCTCGCGTGCAGGGCGACCAGCAACTGCCAGACCTGGTCGGCGATCTCACCGGGGGTGCCGCCCAGGTCGCCGTGCAGCCAGTCGGCCAGCACACCGGCGAAGGTCGCGGCGACGGCCGAGGCCACCAGCGGGGCGTCCGCCGCGCCCGCCCGCTCCCGCTCCCGCAGGCTGTAGGCCCGCAGGTCCCGGTGGAGCACCCGGCCGAGCGGACCGCCGCCGCCCGGCGCGAGGAGGGTGCGGTAGAGCGGGGCGTGCGGGGTGAGCGAGGCGAAGAACCCCGCCAGGGCGGCCGGCGCCCGCACCGGGTCCGGGCGCCCCTGCCAGGCGTGCAATGCCTCCACGGCCTCGCGGACGACATCCGCGCAGGCGTCGACGGCGAGGGCCTCCAGGTCGGGGTAGTGCACGTAGAAGGTGGCCCGTCCGACGCCGGCCCGCCGCACCAGCGCCGCCACGCCCACCTCCTCCAGCGGCCGCTCCGCGCACTCCGCCAGCAGCGCGGCCCGCAGGCGGGACCGGGTCCGGGCCGCCCTCGGGTCCTCGGCCTCCGCCCGGATCACTGCGCGATCAGCACCGCGGCCAGGGCGAGCGCGCCGGGGAGCGCCTGGGCGACCAGGATCCGGCGGTTGGCGGTGACCGCGCCGTACACGCCCGCGACGATCACGCAGGACAGGAAGAACACCTGGGCCGCGAACCCGGTCGGGTCCTCGGCGATCAGCCCCCACACCAGTCCCGCCGCCAGGAAGCCGTTGTACAGCCCCTGGTTGGCGGCCATGGGGGCGGTGCGGCGCGCCATCTCCGCGTCGAACCCGTGGAAGCCCATCCCCGGCTTCTTCTGCCACAGGAACATCTCCATCACCAGGATGTAGAGATGCAGCAGCGCCACCAGCGCGACCAGTACACCCGCAAGAATTTCCATGATCTCCCTCAACTTCCTGGACAGGTGTCCACTATAGCGGGACACCTGTCCAGGAAGTCCAGGGGGGGGGTGCCCCCGGTCCGGGGTGCGGGGGCGCGGGCCGCGCCCACACTGGAGACATGACCCCAGCACCGGCACGCACCGCGCAGCAGCGCAAGCACGACACGCTCCACCGGCTGGAACACGACGTCGACGTCTGGGTCGCCACCGCCGCCGAGGACGGCGACGCCCCCCAGCTGGCTCCGCTCTCCTACGTCTGGGACGGCACCGTCCTGCTGGTAGCCGCCCCGCTCGCCACGCCCACCGGCCGTGCCCTGCACGACACCGGCGTGGCCCGTCTCGCCGTCGGACCGGCCGACGACGTGGTCATGATCGAGGGGCGGGCCGTCGCCGTCCCGCCCGCCGACCTTCCGGAGGAGGACGCCGAGATCTTCGCCGGCAAGACCGGTTTCGACCCGCGTGCCCTGGCCGTGCCCCACCTGTACTTCCTCATCCGTCCGCGACGGATCCGGTCCTGGCGGACCCGGGAGGAGGAGACCGGGGGGTGCGAGGTGATGCGGGACGGCCAGTGGCTGGTGGCCGGCTGAAACCGGGGTATCCGCAAGGTCCGGGACGGGAGCCGCCCGTCCCCGACCTCGTGGAGGAGACGACATGGCCGTGGTGAAAGCGGGCGTCGTGGTGCTCGACTGCGCCGAGCCGGAGCAGCTCGCCGAGTTCTACAAGGGGTTCCTGGACGCGGAGGAGACCGACGTCTCCGCCCACCGCGTCGAGATCCGGGGCGCCGACGGGACCCGGCTGGCCTTCCGCCGCGACGCCAACGCGACCCCGCCGAGCTGGCCGCGCCCCGAGAACTCCTTCCAGGTCCACCTCGACTTCCTGGTCGACGACCTCGACGAGGCCGAGCGCAGGATCGTCGGCCTGGGCGGCCGCCCCCTGGACACGAACGGAGCGCCCGGCCCCCACGAGGAACGCGGCTACGCCGACCCGTCGGGCCACTCCTTCACCCTGCGCCGCACCACCCCCAGGGCCCCCAAACTGGGCTGAACGGTCCGGGACCGCCCGTCAGGTCCTGTCCCGCACGTCCCGCCCTTCAGTCCCGGCCCCCCTTCTCCTTCGTCGGCCAGGTGCCCGTCGAGCGTTCGATGGCCTTCGCGCCCGTGCGGTCGGCGGCGCTGCGGACCGCCGCGAAGATCGCGCCCTGCAGCGCCGCGGCCAGCAGGATCTCGGCCCAGCCGCGATCGCGGTCCAGGGCGTCGGGGGCGTCGTCCTCGTGCCGGATCGCCTTCCACGCCTTGCGGAAGGCGACCCCGGCCAGGGCGCCGCTCGCCCAGCCGAAGACGAAGCCGACGGGCTGGTAGACGAGCGGGAGCTTCCTCTTCCTGGTCTTCCTGGCCACCGAGTCCTCCTTGTCCAAAGCCTCGAAGTACTGGAAATACTGGAAATCCTCGAAATCCTCGACCGCGCGAACCGGTTCAGGGACGCCCTGGTGCCGGGACCTCCTCCTGCGGGCGGACCGGTCCCGGCGCGGTGCCGTTCCCGAAGGGCCGCCCGCCGAGCCGCTCCCGGCCGTGCGGGGTCGTCCAGCCCGCCAGGTCCGGCCCGACGGGAACGATCCTCGTCGGATTGATCCCGGTGTGCACCTGGTAGTAGTGCCGCTTGATGTGGTCGAAGTCGACGGTGTCACCGAAACCCGGCGTCTGGTAGAGGTCCCGGGCGTACGCCCACAGCACCGGGTCCTCCGTCAGCTTCCAGCGGTTGCACTTGAAGTGTCCGTGGTAGACCGCGTCGAAGCGGACCAGCGTGGTGAACAGCCGCACATCGGCCTCGGTGATCGTGTCACCGACCAGGTAACGCTGCCGCCCGAGCCGTGCCCCCAGCAGCTCCAGCCGCCGGAAGACGGCCGCACAGGCCTCCTCGTACTCCTCCTGCCCCCGCGCGAACCCCGCCCGGTACACCCCGTTGTTGACGTCCTCGTACACCTCGGCCATCACCGTGTCGATCTCCGCCCGCGACTCCTCGGGGTAGAGGTCCGGCGCCCCGGGCCGGTGCAGGGCCCGCCACTCGGTGGCCAGGTCGAGGGTGATCCGCTGGTAGTCGTTCGTCACCAGCCGGCCGCTGGGCACGTCCACGACCGCCGGCACGCTGACGCCGCCCGGATACCCGGTCTCCCGCCGGTCGTAGGCCTCGCCGAGGAAACGGATGCCGAGGACCGGGTCGCGCTCGCCCGGATCCAGGGTGAACCGCCAGCTCCGGTCGTCCTGGAGGGGATCGGCGATCGCCATGGACAGCGCGTCCTCCAGACCGAGCAGCCGCCGGGAGATCACCGCCCGGCTCGCCCACGGGCAGGCACGGCTGACGACGAGGCGGTAGCGCCCGGCCGTCACCGGCCAGCCGTCCCGGCCGTCCGCGGTGATCCGGTCCGTGAAGTGGCTCCTGGACCGCCGGAACCGCCGGTGCCCGTACCCGCTGTTGCCGTCGCCCCCGTCGTTCATGGCACCTCCCGCTGCTCACGCCGGCCGCCCGGCTCGGCGACCTGCTGACCGCGTTCCCCGATTTCCGCGGACCGCACGGTGTGATCCCGACCTGCCGGGGCAGTCGGCACGGGTGAGCGGGACAACACCGAAGCCGAAGCCCGAGCCTGGCCGAAAGACGCGGGCCGACCGCCGCACGCGCCTGACCGTGCTGGTCGCCCTCGCCGCCAACCTGGTGATCGCCGCCGCCAAGACCGCCGGGGGGCTGCTGGCCGGCTCGCCCGCGCTGCTCTCGGAGGCCGCGCACTCCGTCGCCGACAGCCTCAACGAGGTGTTCCTGCTCGCCGCGCTGCGCCGCAGCCGCCGCCCGGCCGACCGGCGCCACCCCTTCGGCTACGGCAAGGAACGCTTCTTCTGGTCGCTCCTCGCCGCCGTGGGCATCTTCGTCATGGGCGGCTGCTTCTCCTTCTTCCAGGGCGTGGAGGCCCTCCGGAGCGGCGCGGAGGAGAAGACCAGCGGCTATGTGGCCGGTCTGATCGTCCTCGGCGTCGCCCTCCTGGCCGAGGGCCTCTCCCTGCTGCGCGCCCTGCACCAGGTGCGCCGGCAGGGCGGTACGTCCCGGCTGCGCGACCCGGCCCTGCGCACCGTCGTCGCCGAGGACGGCACCGCCGTACTGGGTGTCACCCTGGCCGCCGCCGGCATGGCGCTGCACATGGTCACCGGCAACGTCGTCTGGGAGGCGTCCGCCTCGCTCGCGATCGGCGCGCTCCTGGTGTTCGTCGCCTTCCACCTCGGCCGGGAGGCCCGCGACCAGCTCATCGGCGTGGCCGCCGACCCCGAGACCGGCGCCCGGATCGGGGAACTGCTGGCCGCCCAGCCGGAGATCGACAGCGTGGAGGCGCTGTTCACCATGAAGACGGGTCTCGACACGGCCCTCGTCGCCGCGCGCGTCGATCTGATGCCGGGCCTGGACAGCGAGCGGGTGGAGGAGGTCGCCGACCGGATCAAGCGCGCCATCGGCGACGCCGTCCCCGAGGCCGACGCGATCTTCCTCGACGTCACCGACCGTCCGCCGCCCGGGGCGCGCAAAAGCCCCGCCGCGACGGGGGAGCGCGGCGGGGCCTGAGTCCCCGCGTGCCCGGAGCGGGCCGCTTCATGCGCCACGCGGCAGATTTCCCGCAGCTTTCTCTCAGCGCTTCTGGCTACGAGCCCCCCGCCGTGCGGTCAGCGGCCCTGCGGCTCGGCGACGAACACGGGGATCTCCCGGTCGGTCTTCTCCTGGTAGTCGGCGTACGGAGGGAACGCGGCGACGGCACGCTTCCACCACTCGGCCTTCTCCGCGCCGCTGATCTCACGGACCGTCATGTCCTGCTTCGCGGGACCGTCCTGGAGCTCCACCCGCGGGTCGGCCACGAGGTTGTGGTACCAGACCGGGTGGGTGGGCGCCCCGCCCTGGGAGGCGACGAGCGCGTACCGCCCGTCGTGCTCGACCCGCATCAGCGGGGTCTTGCGGAGCTTGCCGCTGCGCGCGCCCCGGGTGGTCAGCAGGATGACGGGGAGTCCCGTCTCCCTCAGCGTCGTGCCCTTGGTGCCGCCGGAGCTCTCGTACAGCTCCACCTGCTCGCGTACCCACTGGGTCGGGCTGGGCTCGTACTCGCCTTCGAGAGGCATGGTATCCGTCCCTTTCGTCACATGGTCGCTCACGACCGGCTGATCCCTGCAACACCGGTGCCCCCTCGATTCATCCGCACCGCCGTTACCTCGCGGGTAATCGCGCCGTCCGCACCCCGGCGGCACACTCGGAGCCATGACGAGGACGACCGGTACCCGCGCCGTGACCGAGGAACTGCTCCGCCGGATCGGCGAGGGCGCCCCGGAGCGGATCGCCGCCCTGTACGCCGACGGTGTCGACTGGCGGCTCTCCTGGCCCGAGGACGAGCACGACCGCGCCGAGACGCCCTGGATCCGGCACCGGGCCACGGGCGCCGAGGCGGCCGACCACTTCCGGATACTGGCCGCCCACCACAGGCCCGGCGCGGCGGACACGCGGGTCGAGCGCGTCCTCGTCGACGGCGCCGACGCGGTGGTGCTGGGCGAGATCCGGCAGACCGCCGCCCCCACCGGACGCCCCTACCGGGCCGCGTTCGCCCTGCACCTCACCGTCCGCGACGGCCTGGTCGTCCGCCACCACGTCTACGAGGACAGCCTGAGCGTCGCCCGAGCCTTCACCCCGAACCCTCCGCCCGCGGCCTCCGCCCCCTGACGTACCCGGGACTACACCACCATCCCGATCGCCAGCACGGTCATCACCCCGCTCGACACCAGTGCGGTCGCGAGGCGTCCGCGGTGGCCGGTCAGGGCCCGGCCGAGCAGGGCGCCGCTCCCGGCCAGCAGCAGCTGCCAGCTCGCGGAGGCGACGAACGCGGCCAGCACGAACACACCCTGTTCAAGGGGGCGTACGGCGTCCGTGGTGCCGGTACCGAGCACCAGCGCGGCGAAGTAGACGATGGTGGTCGGATTGAGCAGCGTGATGCCGAGCAGGCCCAGGTAGGCGCGGGCGGCGGTCGGTGGCGTGGGCACGGAGCGGGTGGCGAGCCGACGGGCCCGGTACTGGCGTACGGCGGTCAGGGCACCGCGCACCGCGAGGGCGAGCAGCACCAGGGCCGAAGCCCAGCGCAGCGGCACCAGCACCGGCCGTAGCGCGGCGGCGAGCGCGGACCCCCCGACGGTGGCCAGCAGGGCGTAGAGCCCGTCGGCGGTGGCGACGCCCAGCGCGGCGCACGCGCCGGTGCGCAGGGAGGTACGGGCGGTGAGGGAGACGAGGTAGGTCGCGACGGCCCCGACGGGCACGGCGATGCCGTAACCCGCGATCAGGCCCGCGACGAGCGCGGCCGTCACGGACGCGCGGAATCGGGCCTCCGGGGACGGCCGGCCTGCTGCTGGAGCCCCGCCGGAAGAACGGCGTCGGACAGCAGCGGCAGAAGAACGTCGATTCGAAGCATGGCCGGATCGTGCGGCCGGGGCCCACCCGGCGGCAACTGATTTTCGGCCCGGAGTCCGGCACGGCACCTGAGGAAACCTGCGCAACCCCCTCGCGGAGTGGACGGTTCCGGCCATCTTGTCCCTTTCGTCGATCTGGCCGAACTCCCTGTCGTCCTATAGATGCCCCGGGCATCTAATGAAGATCGGCACGCCGCACCCTTCGTCTGCGAGGACTCTCATGACGGAACTGTCGGAACTCCCCCCACTGTCGAAGCCCGTGTCCTTCCCCCAGGACCGCGCCTGTCCCTACCACCCGCCCACGGCCTACGACTCCCTGCGCACCGCCCGCCCGCTGTCCCGCGTGACGCTCTACGACGGCCGCACCGCCTGGGTCGTCACCGGCCACGGCACCGCCCGCGCCCTGCTCGCGGACCCCCGGCTGTCCAGCGACCGCACCCGGCCCGGCTACCCGGCGACTTCCCCGCGCTTCAAGGCGCTGCTCGACCGCCGGGCCGCCCTGCTCAACGTCGACGACCCCGAGCACCACGCACAGCGCCGGATGCTGGTCGCGGACTTCACCCTGAAACGGGCCACGGCGCTGCGCCCGGCGATCCAGCGGATCGTCGACGAGCGGATCGATGCGATGCTCGCCCAGGGCCCGCCCGCCGACCTGGTCTCCGCCTTCGCGCTGCCGGTGCCGTCCACGGTGATCAGTGAGCTGCTCGGGGTGCCGTACGCCGACCACGAGTTCTTCGAGGAGCAGTCCCGGCGGATGCTGCGCAGCCGGGTGCCCGAGGAGGTGCTCGACGCCCGCGGGCGCCTCGACGCGTACCTCGGCGAGCTGATCGACCGCAAGGCGGCCGGGCCGCCCGGCGACGGCGTCCTGGACGCCCTGGTCCACGAGCGGCTGCGCGACGGCACCGTGGACCGCGACGGCGCGATCGCCCTGGCCGTCATCCTGCTGGTCGCAGGGCACGAGACGACCGCCAACATGATCTCCCTCGGCACCTACACCCTGCTCCGGCACCCCGAGCGGCTGGCCGAACTGCGCGCCGACCCCGCGCTGCTGCCGGCCGCCGTCGAGGAGCTGATGCGGATGCTGTCCATCGCCGACGGGCTGCTGCGACTGGCCACCGAGGACATCGAGGTGGGCGGCACCACCATCCGGGCCGGGGACGGAGTGGTCTTCGCGACCTCGGTGATCAACCGTGACGAGAGCGCCTACCCCGCCCCGGACACCCTCGACTGGCACCGCTCCGCCCGCCACCACGTGGCGTTCGGCTTCGGCATCCACCAGTGCCTCGGCCAGAACCTGGCCCGCGCCGAGCTGGAGATCGCCCTCGGCACCCTCCTCGCGCGCCTGCCCGGCCTGCGGCTCGCGATCCCGGCGGAGGACGTCCGCTGGAAGCCCGGCGACACCATCCAGGGGATGCTCGAACTCCCCGTGACCTGGTGAGGGGCACCGCCATGCACCGTGACACCCCCGCCCGCGGCCCCATCCGCATCGACACGGACGTCTGCATCGGGGCCGGCCAGTGCGCGCTGGCCGCACCGGGCGTCTTCACCCAGGACGACGACGGCTACAGCAGGCTGCTGCCCGGACGGGAGGACGGCGCCGGGAACCCGATGGTCCGGGAGGCCGCGCGGGCCTGCCCGGTCGGCGCCATCGAGGTGCCCGCCTCGGACGGATGAGCCGACGGGGCGGGGGTGCGGGGGCCGGGGAACCGCACCGGCCCCCGGTTCAGCCCCTGCCCCGCAGCAGGCCGCAGACGAAGTCCTCCTGCAGGGCACGCATCCGCGCCAGCAGGGCGGGCGTCAGGTCCGCGTTGATCTGACGCGTCACCGAGAACGTCAGCGAGCGGCGGCCGTCCGGGGTGGCGGCCATCAGCTGGGTGTACCCGGGGAAGTTGCCGGTGTGCCCGAGCACCACCCCGCAGCGCGTCCGGTAGCGGAAGATGCCCAGCCCGGTGGAGTTGCGCCCCGGCCCGGCCGGCTGCGAGGCCCCGGGCCGCCACCGCCGCTGCTCCCGGACGACCTCGCGACCGTACAGCGCGCCCCCGGCGTAACCCCGGACGAACCGGGTCGCGTCGGCGGGGGTGGAGACGATCCCGCCGGACGCCCAGGCCCCGGAGGCGCTCAGCAGCTCGCTGACGTCCACGGGCGGCCCGGGCGGGGAGACGTCGTACCCGTGGAGAGAGGGCGCGGGCAGCCGGTAGCCCTGCGGCAGGCTGGTGTCGCGCAACCCGAGCGGCCGTTGGACCAGCGTGCGCAGCAGCTTCTCGTACGGCGTCCCGGTGGCGGCCTCCGCCATCAGCGCGACGGCGATGTTGTCGGAGTTGGAGTAGTGGTACCGGCTGCCGGGACGGAAGGGCAGGGGCCGGCCGGCCACGTAGTCGAGCAGGTGGTGCGGGTCGAAGCGGCGGTGCGGGTCGGCCTGCACCTGGGCCCGGAACAGGGGGGAGTCCGAGTAGTCCGGCAGTCCGCCGGTGTGGTTCAGGAGCTGCCGGAGCGTCACCTTTCCCCAGGCCGAGGGGGATCGCGGGAGCCGTTCGCGCAGGGTGTCGTCCAGCCGCAGCCGGTGACGGTCCACCAGGCTCAGCGCCACCGCCCCGCTGAGCGCCTTGGCCGTGCTCGCGAGCCGCATGTGGTCGGTCGTCCGGGGCGCCCGGCCCGTGCCGAGGTCGGCGACACCCGCCCGTACGACCCGGGTGCGTCCGTCCCGGCGCAGCACGGCGATCGCCCCCGGCGGGCCGCCGGGACCGTCGACGAAGGCCTCCGGGCGACGTTGCAGCATACGGTCGTCCGGCGTCCCCGAGGCGGCGGCCGGGTCGGCCACGGTCGCGGGGGCCAGCGCGCCCAGGCAGACGACGAGGGCGGACAGGGCCCGCGGCCGCCGTCGGAGCGGGGCGCGGCGGTCGGGTGCTGCGGGCGGCTGCATGGGGGCTCCCGGGTGTGAACGGCCAAGAACACAAGCCTCCGTGCGGCCCCGGCGGAGCGCCGCCCGGGTTGCTGCACACGGCCCAGCGGCCCCGGGACGGCCCCGGCGGCATGTCCTGGCCGCGCGGCGGGGTCACCCGAGCAGCAGCCGGGCCGCCTCGCGTGCCTCGGTGGCCGGCGTCGCCGTCCCGTCGATCCCGGCCGTCACCATCGCCCCCTCGGCCAGCAGGAACAGCGGCCCCGTCAGGGCTGCGGGCAGGCCGGCGTCGGCGATCAGCGCGCCGAGATACTCCCGGAACGCCCGCTTGTGCGCCCGTACCCGCTCCGCCACCCGCTCCGAGGTCGCCCCCAGCTCGCCGTACGCGTTGATCCAGGCGCAGCCCCGGAAGTCCGGCTCGGTGAACCACTCCTCCAGCCAGTCGAACACCGCGAGAATCCGCTCCCGGGGCTCCTCCCGCCGCGCCACGAACGCCGCGAGCCGCCCCCGCCAGCGCACGTCCCGGCGCTCCAGGTAGGCCTCCACCAGCAGTTCCTTCGCTGGGAAGAGCTGGTACAGCCGCTTCAGCGAGACCCCCGAGGCGGCCCTGACCGCGTCCATCCCCACGGACTGCACACCCCGCCCGTAGAACAGCGTCTCCGCGGCGTCGAGCGCCTGCTCACGTGCTGTCGCGCCGTCCATGGCCACCACCATCACCGTGCTCCCGATCGTCCCGCCGGGTCCCCCTCGCCGGGCCGGACCCGCTTGACGAGGAGAACGTTCGTTCTCTACGGTGACAGCGTACCGGAGAACGCTCGTTCTCCCATGGTCGCCGTAACCCACGCCGAGGAGGCGCTTCCATGTCCGACCCCCGACCGCCCTTCCCGCCCTTCACCCGGGAGACCGCCGCGCGGAAGGTCCAGGCCGCCGAGGACGCCTGGAACACCCGCGACCCGCACCGCGTCGCGCTCGCCTACTCCGAGGACTCCGTCTGGCGCAACCGCGACACCTTCCTCACCGGCCGCGCCGCGATCGTCGAGTTCCTGACCGCCAAGTGGGCCCGCGAGCGCGAGTACGCCCTGCGCAAGGACCTGTGGGCGTTCGACGGCAACCGCATCGCCGTCCGCTTCCAGTACGAGTCGCGGGACGCCGACGGCCGGTGGCGGCGCTCGTACGGCAACGAACTCTGGGAGTTCGACGAGCGGGGCCTGATGACCCGGCGGGAGGCCAGCATCAACGACGTACGGATCGACGAGCGGGACCGCCGCCTGCACGGCCCGCGCCCCGAGTCCGAGCGAGGGCTGTCCTTCCCGCTCGCGTAGGGTTCCCGGGTGACCGCACCGGACGAGAAGCCGCCCTTCCTGTACGTCGTCGTCTGCGCCGCCGGCGTCGCCTCGGGCGTCGGCAGACTGATCACCTCCGCTCAGGACCGGGGCTGGCAGGTCGGGGTCATCGCCACCCCGCACGCCATGAACGGCTTCTTCGACGCGGCCGCCGTCGAGGCGCAGACCGGCCGCCCGATCCGTTCCGCCTGGCGGAGCCCGGGGGACCCGCGCCCCTTCCCCGACCCGGACGCCGTCGTCGTCGCCCCTGCCACCTTCAACACGATCAACAAGTGGGCGGCGGGCGTCGCCGACACCCTCGCCCTCGGCACGCTGTGCGAGGTCACCGGCCAGGGCGTCCCGGTCGGCGTCCTGACCTGCGTCTCCGACGGCCTCGCCGCCCACCCCGCCTACCAGGACAGTCTCATACGGCTGCGCGGCACGGGCGTCCGCTTCGGACCTCCGCACCGGGGCGGGGACTTCGGCTGGGAGCAGGCACTGGACCTGGTGGAGTGAGTCACTCCGAGGAGCGGCCCGCGTCGACGTAGGCTCCCCTGTGTGTACTCCCCTCCGAGTCAGGAGCAGCATCGATGCAGTACGTGAAGCTCGGTTCGACGGGCCTGGACGTGTCGCGGATCTGTCTGGGCTGCATGACCTACGGCCTTCCCGACCGGGGCACGCACGAGTGGACCCTCGACGAGGAGGCCTCGCGTCCGCTGATCCGTCAGGCGCTGGACGCCGGCATCAACTTCTTCGACACCGCGAACGTCTACTCCGACGGCACCAGCGAGGAGATCGTCGGCCGGGCGCTGCGCGACTTCGCCCGCCGCGACGAGATCGTCCTCGCCACGAAGGTGCACGGCCGGATGCGCCCGGGCCCCAACGGCGGGGGACTGTCCCGCAAGGCCGTCCTGGCCGAACTCGACCACAGCCTGACCCGCCTCGGCACCGACTACGTCGACCTCTACCAGATCCACCGCTACGACCCGTACACCCCGGTCGAGGAGACGATGGAGGCACTGCACGACGTGGTCAAGGCGGGCAAGGTCCGCTACATCGGGGCGAGTTCGATGGACGCCTGGCAGTTCTCCAAGATGCAGTACACCGCCGAACGGCACGGCTGGACCCGGTTCGTGTCCATGCAGAACCACTACAACCTCCTCTACCGCGAGGAGGAGCGCGAGATGCTGCCGCTCTGCGCCGACCAGGGCGTGGGCGTCCTGCCCTGGAGCCCCCTGGCCCGCGGCCGCCTCACCCGCGACTGGGGCACCTCCACCGAGCGCAGCGCCACGGACACCTTCGGCAGCACGCTCTACCTGGAGGCCGACCGCACCATCGTCGACGCGGTCTCGCGCATCGCGGCCGGCCGCGGGGTCCCCCGCGCCCAGGTGGCGCTGTCCTGGCTGCTCCACCAGTCCCAGGTGACGGCCCCGATCATCGGCGCCTCGAAGCCCCGGCACCTCGAGGACGCGGTGGCGGCGGTGGAGTGGGAACTGACCGCGGAGGAACGGGAAGAGCTGGAGCGCCCCTACACCCCTCACCCGGTCGCCGGCCACTGAGGCGCCTCTTCCTCAGGGGTGCGGGACACCGCGCGACCGGCCACGACGGACCCGCACCCGCCCCACTCCTGGTGCGGCCCCACCGGCGACGCGAACTCCGTCCCGCAGGGCCCCGCCCCCGCGCTCTCCTCCAGCGGCACCCTCGCCCCACTCATGGACATCGTCCGGTAGTACCGCCCGATCCGCTCCGCCGACCGCCCCACGTAATGCCCGATGAACGACCGCCGGAACCGGTCCCCGCTCCGGTTCGGCGGCGACCCGTGCACCAGGCTCCCGTTGAAGAACAGGACGTCCCCCGGCGCCATGTCCACCGGCACGGGCGCCAGCCCGGCCGGCGGCGGCACGTACTCCCGCGCGAACGACACCTCCTCGTCCGCCTCCTCCGGACAGAACACCTCCATCCGATGCGTCCCGGGGACGACCTCCAGCCCCCCGTTCCCGCGGTCGATCTCGTCGCACGCCAGCCAGGCCGCCACACAGGTGCCCGGCTCCACCCGCAGATAGAAGTTGTCCTGGTGCAGCGCCTGTCCCCGCGCCCCCGGCGGCTTGAAATAGAACATGCTCTGCGCGGCCAGCACCTCCTCGCCCAACAGGGCCTCCAGCACCTCCCGCAACCGCGCGTCGAGCAGCACCTGCCGGGCGAGCGCGCTGATCTCGTGCGGATGCATCACCCGGGGGTACCGGTCCAGCGGATCGTTCCCGGCGCGCGGCTCGAAGTGCCCCGGCACGGCCCGCCCCGCCACCTGGAGTCCGGCGAACTCCGCACGCAGGCGTTCCACCTCGTCGCGTCCGAACAGCCCCCGGACGACCGTGAAACCGTCCTCCTCGTACTGCCGCAGCATGTGCGCCCTCCTTGATCGGTCCCTGGTGATCGGTCCCCTTATCGTGAGGCGGACGCGGCCCACGGAGGATGCCCATGCCTGCTGACGACCTGCCCGCCGCTGCCGGCCCCGGTGACCCCTCGCCGCCGCCCGGCCTGGTGGTCGCGGCCCACTTCGACGAGGCCCCGGGGTACGGGATCGACCGGCCCCGGGGATCGGACAGTTGGCTGTTCACCTGGACGACCGCCGGAGAAGGCGTGCTGCGGCAGGGCGCGAGCGAGATCCGGGCCGGCGCCGGTGATCTGGTCGTCCTCGCGCCGGGTGTCCCGCACGGCTACGCGGTCGCCCCCGGTGTCCCGCGCTGGCGGTTCTGGTGGGCGCACTGCCAGGCCCGCCCCTCCTGGACGCCCTGGCTGCGCCCGTACGGCACCCACGACGGCCTGTACGCCGTGACCCCCGTGCCCGAGGCCCTGCACCCGCGCGTCGAGTCCGCCTTCCGGCGCCTGTACGCCGATGCCCGCGGGCCCGGGGGAGCCGAGGAGGCGCCGGACGGCTCCGGCATCGCCGTGGCGCACGGCACCACCGCCCGCGAACTCGCCCTGTGCGCCCTGGAGGAGGCCGTCCTGCTCACCACGGCCGCCGCCCGGGCGCCGCTCCCGCCGCCCGGCCTCGACGAGCGCGTCCGGCGCGTCCAGGCACTCCTCGCCGCCGACCCCGGCGCCCCGCACACCGTCGACTCGCTCGCCGCCCTGGTGGCGCTGTCCCCCTCCAGGCTCTCGCACCTCTTCACCGAGCAGACCGGCCAGTCCCCGATGCGGGCCCTGCGCGAGGCGCGACTGCGGCACGCCGCCCGGCTGCTGGAGGGCACCGGCCTGCCCGTGGAACGCGTCGCGGCGGCTTCCGGATTCGTGAGCCCGTTCCACTTCACGCGCGTGTTCCGCGCCCGCTACGGCAGTCCGCCCGGCGCGTACCGGGACGGAATGCGCGCCGCAAAGGACGTCCCGGGAAACGGCCCCTGAAAACGGCGGCAAAAAGGGACACCCATACCGGGACCCGCCCTAACTCAGACAGTGCATTGACGTTTCGTCAATTCCTGGGCTGCGCACACCGTGCCGGAAACCGCGAGATCCCTTGTTCCTCCTGGTCCGGCTGTGCGAAGGTGTGGCGTGTCGGCGCACGGACAACGTTTTCTCCCCCTGTGCGCGCGAGGCCCCTGTGTTCCGTCACACCCCCCACGCTTCACAAGAGCCGGCTCCTTTGCTGACCTCACAGGTGTCGAACCCTGCCTATTGCCGCATGTCCCGCTCCCCTCGGACATGCCTCCAGGAGGAATGCAGCCGTGAATGACGCAGGCCTGTCGAATTCCCCTTCGGCTCGCCGCCTCGACGCGACGGACGAACAGCTGAGTGCGGAACTGACCCAGTGGACGGGGGAGTCGCCCGCGCTCCACCCCGTCGGGGAGTTGCTGGACCGGCACTGGGAGGCGGCCTTCGCCTACGCGCGGCTGTGCACCGACGGCGAGCGCGCCGCCGGCATGCTCACCACCGCCGCCTTCACCCGTCTGTTCGGCGCGACCCAGCACCAGGACGGCCCGACCGCCGCCTGGCGTCCCCACCTGCTGGCCACCGTCCGCCGGCTGGCCGGCGAGTGGGACGCCGACGGCCGCCGCGATCTGCTCCACCCCGCCCTTCGCCCCCAGGACGCCGACGGCACCCCGGCCGCCGCCCTGCTGCTCCCGCCGGCCAACCGGCGCATGATCGCCCGCGCCTTCCACCGGCTGCCCCAGTCGGCCCGTTGTCTGCTCTGGCACTGCGAGGCCGAGGCCGAACCCCTCGCGATCCCCGCCCAGCTGCTCGGTCTCGACGAGGAGGGCGCCCACGTCGAACTGCGCCGCTCCCGCGAGCGGCTGCGCGAGGAGGTCCTCCAGGTCCACCGCGAACAGGCCACCGACGACGACTGCCACCGCTACCACCGGCTGCTGGACGTGACCTGCCGCCGCGGCGGTCTGGACGTCGACCCCGATCTGCGCGGCCACACCGAGCAGTGCCGGCACTGCGCGCACACCGCCGACCAGCTCCTGCAGTTCGAAGGCCTCCTCGGCGTCGCCCTGGCCGAGGGCCTCCTGGGCTGGGCGGCCGGCGCCTACCTGGAGGGCCGGGCCACCGCGGACGGACGCGAGCGGACGGCGGCGCCCGAGCGGGAGCGCCGGCCGGGCGCCCTCGGCGAGGCCTTCGACGGCGAGCCGGCCGCACCCCGGACGCTCGACGCCGTGTCCGAGGCCGCGCCGGCCCCCGCGTCCGGAGCCAGGGGCGGGGCCGAGGCGTCCCGGCCGGCGGCCGGACCCGGCTCCAGGACCGAGGTCGCGCTGCGTCCCGCGTCCCGCCGCTCGGACCGCAAGGCGGCCCGCCGGATCCGCCGCCGCAACCTCACGGCCGCCGTCCTGACGGTCAGCGGCATGGTCGTCCTGCCGCTCGTGGTGTGGGCCGCCCTCGGCTCCGACGGCGGCAGCGGCGCGACCGCGGGCGAGGGCACCAAGACCCCCTCCGCGGGCACCGACACCGCGACCGACAGCCCGTCCTGGATCGCCGACCAGGAGACCCAGGGCACCCTGCGCGGCCGGCTGCACAACGTCGCCTCCGGGCTGTGCATCGGCATCGCCGGGGGCAAGGCGGCCAAGGGCGCCGACACCGAACTGGCCGCCTGCTCCTCCGACGCCGGCCAGCAGTGGACGTACGAGACCGACGGACTGCTGCGCAGCGCCGCCGACCCGAACCTGTGCCTCGACTCCCACCTCGGCTACTCCGTGCGGCTCGGCGAGTGCGCGGACTCCTCCGCGGGGACCGCGAAGAACGTCCGGTACGACTTCACCCTCCAGGGCACGCTCGTCCCGCGCTCCGACCAGAACCTGGCCCTCGCGCCCGCCGCCACCGACGGCTCGGGAGCCCTGGTCCTGAAGAACCGCGCGAACGGCACCGCCCAGCGCTGGGTGATCGACACCTCGCAGCCCGACCCGCAGATGGAGTTCGTCAACTGGGGCGCCGACGAACCCGGCACCGCCGGCCCGACGCCGACGCCGACCCCCAAGGCGGCCACGCCCAAGTCGGCCGACCCGGCCCCCTCGGCCCCCTCGACGCCGAAGAGCTCCCCGGGCAGCACCACCTCCGGCGGCGCCACCGCGGGCACCTCCTGCTCGTACTCCTCCTGGTACTACTGCAACTGGAGCGGCAAGAACGGCGGCTCGGGCTACGGAGGCTCGGGCTACGGCGGCGGGTACGGAGGCTACGGCAGCGGCGGGTACGGGTCCGGGTCCGGCGGGTCCGGGTCCGGCGGATACGGGTCCGGCTACGGCGGCGGCGGACGCCACTGACACCGGCCGCGGCGGTCGCAGGCGAGGTGGACCTTGGTGGTCAGCCCCCGCATGACCGGTTCAGCTCATCGCCGGCGGCTGCGGCACGCGCCCGAGGTGCCCACGCCTGCACCGGTCCTCCGTCCGCGGACGGAGGACTGGACGCGCGCGGAGATGGTCGCCGCCCTGCCCACGCTCCACGGCGGCGCCGAGAACAGCACCCCCATCACCGCAGAGCGCTTCAAGGGCACGGTCCTCACCCCGGGGATGGTCCACGGAGCCGCCCCGGGGCCTGTCCGCCCCTTCCCATCGGGTCCGGCCCGGCTGGCCTGATCCGAGAGGGCCCTCAAGGGTGTTGCTCAAGGCTCCCCTCGGGCACGACCCTCACCGCTTCGCTCGTGTCGCCTCGGCGTCGAACGCGTTCCGGTGGTCGCGGATCTCACGGTGGTGATCGGCGGACCAGGCGGCCAGGTCCAGGACCGTGGACGGCAGCGAGGTGCCCGGGTCGATGCCGGGGATCGCGTCAGCGAGCTCGGAGTAGCGCACCGGGCCCTCGGCGAGCGTGCCGATGATCAGCACGCTCCACTTGTCGCCGACCATGTCGAGGGAGGATGAGACGGCCCCCGCCGTGCGCCCTACTCCTCCTCGAAGAGCCCCAGCTCCGCCCAGATCGTCTTGCCCTCCGGGGTGTGGCGGCTTCCCCACCGCTGCGTGAGCTGCGCGACCAGCAGCAGTCCCCGCCCGCCCTCGTCCCACGTCTTCGCCCGCCGCAGGTGCGGCGCGGTGTGACTGGTGTCGGACACCTCGCAGATCAACGTCGTCGCGTCGTGGATCAGCCGCAGCCGTATCGGATGCGCCCCGTACCGGATCGCGTTGGTGACCAGCTCGCTCACCACCAGCTCGGCCGTGAAGGACGCCTCACTCATCTGCCAGTGCGCCAGCTGGTCCACGACCTGCTTGCGGATCGGCGCGACCAGCGCCGGATCGGCGGGGATGTCCCAGGTCGCCACCTGCGCCGCCGGCAGCCCCCGGGTGCGCGCCAGCAGCAGCGCCACGTCGTCGGCGACGCCCCCGGCCGGCAGCAGGGCGTGCAGCACCCGGTCGCAGGCCTCGTCCAGGGAGTCCGAGTACGCGGCGAGGGCCTCGCTGAGCAGCAGGTGACCGGCCTGCGCGTCCCGCTCGCCGGACGCGAGCAGCCCGTCCGTGTAGAACGCCAGCACACTGCCCTCGGTCAGCTCCAGCTCGGCCGACTCGAACGGCAGCCCCCCGACGCCCAGCGCGGGACCGGCGGGCAGATCGATCCGGTGGGGCGCGCCGCCCGGCCGCAGCAGCAGCGGCGCGGGGTGTCCGGCCCGGGCCAGCGTGCACCGCCGGGACACCGGGTCGTACACCGCGTACAGACAGCTCGCGCCGACCTCGCCGGGGCTGCCCTCGCCGCCGGCCTCCTCGGACAGCCGTACGACGAGATCGTCGAGGTGGGTGAGCAGCTCGTCGGGGGAGAGGTCGATGTCGGCGAGGGTGCGTACGGCGGTCCGCAGCCGGCCCATCGTCGCCGAGGCCTGGATGCCCTGGCCGACCACGTCCCCGACGACCATCGCGACCCGCATCCCCGACAGCGGGATCACGTCGAACCAGTCGCCGCCCACCCCCGCGCGGGCGGCGGGCAGATAGCGGGAGGCGGCGTCGACGGCGACCGTCTGGGGCAGGGAGCGCGGGAGCAGGCTGCGCTGGAGGGCGAGGGCCGTGTCGCGCTCGCGGGAGAACCGGCGGGCGTTGTCGATGCAGACGGCCGCCCGGGCGGTGATCTCCTCGGCGAGCAGCACGTCGTCCGCGGTGAACGGGTCCGGCCGCTGGTAGCGGGTGAGGACCGCGACGCCCAGGGTCGTGCCCCGGGCCCGGATCGGCACCGACATCGTGGAGTGGACGCCGAACTCCCGCACCCGTTCGCCGCGCAGGGTGTCCCAGGCCAGCCAGGCGTTCAGTTCGTCCACGGAGGCGGCGATGGTGCGGCCCGCGATCAGGGAGTCGGCCTGGGGCGAGCCGGTCGGATAGCGCAGGACGTCCCCGGGCTTGGCCACCGCCATCGGGTTGCCGGGATCGACGGAGTCGTGCGCGGCCCGGCGCAGCTCCAGCGGGGTGACGAGCCGGGTGGGCGGATCCCCGCCGTCCACCGGGTCCAGCAGGTCGACGCTGACGAAGTCGGCGAGCGCGGGCACGCACACCTCGGCCAGCTCCTGAGCCGTCCGGGTGACGTCGAGGGTGCTGCCGATCCGCACACTGGCCTCGTTGACCAGCCGCAGCCGCTCGCGGGCGAGGTAGTTCTCGGTGAAGTCGTGCGCGGCGAGGCACACACCGCGCACCCGGCCCCGGGCGTCGGTGACCGGCTTGAACCGCGCCAGCCAGGCGTGCGCCCGCTCCTCGCCGCCGGTGCGGGTGTAGATCTGGATGTCCTCGGCCCGTCCGTTGGCGAGCACCCGGATCATGTGCGTCTCCAGTTCGGCGCTCTGCGGCCGGCCGCCGATCTCGGAGAGCCGCAGCCCCCGGATGCGTTCCTCGGGCAGACCGATCGCGGCGGCCATCGCGTCGTTGACCCGGGCCAGCCGGAGCCGCTCGTCGTAGACGGCGACGGCGCACGGCGCCTGGGCCAGCGCGGCCGAGTCCAGGGGGTCGTCCAGGGTGCCGCCGTCGTCCGAGGCGAGCGGGGTCACGACGAGCCAGGTGCCCGGGGTGTCGTGGAGGGCGGGGCGGTGGTGGGCGAGCAGCCACACCCGCAGGGTCCGGCCGTCGCGGTGACGCAGCGCGAGGGTGCCGTCCCAGCGGGGGCCGGTGGGGGCGGGAGGCTTTCCCGTGGCGAGCAGCTCGCCGGCGGGCCGGCCCACGACCTCGGGCGGTGCCCAGCCGAGCAGGGTGCGGGCACCCTCGTTCCAGTCGACGACCGTGCCGGTGTCGTCGACGACCACCCGGGCCGTCGCGGCCTCGTCGAACGGATACTCCGGGCTCATCGTCGCCACTCCATCGCGGACACTCACAGTGAACAGGCGCGCCACATCCGTTCCAGCCTAGTCCGTCCGGCCCGCGCGCGGACCGGAACCCCCTCGCGGGGCCGGGCGGCCGCCCTCGGGCGAGGTCAAGGACCGCTTCCCCCCGAAGGGGTCCGGTGGCCGCGGCGGTCGCCCTCGGGGCTCCAAGAGGTCTCCGGCCCCGTGAAGGGTGCGCGGGGCTCGTCGTCAGATTCTGTTTGGTCACGATCAGTTGTCGGATCAGTTGTGAGCACTTCTGGGTCCTGAGGGGGCGAGTCACCACGGCGAGTCGCCAGTGACAGTCGCTCGCAGGTCCGTCTTGGTCGCCTACTCGGGCACTGGCGTGGCCGCCACGCCCGCCGCCGCTTTCGCTCCCCCCTGCCCCGAGCCGGTGAACCACCCCACGCGGACGCCGGTTGCCCCGGCCGGCCGGACACCCGGCCCGCCGCATGCCGGATGCCACGCACAGCCTGCCCGCGTCCATCGAGGTCGCAGTGGGGGACGGGCGGCGGTGGATGCCGGTAACCGGAGCGGCCGTGGAGCGGGCCGGGGATTCCGGCACCCCGGCCGTCGTCACCTTCGACGGTGCGCGGACCCGTTGCGACGGACGTCCCACCCGCGCCGCACCCGGCGCCGTCCGAGGGGCGGTGCGGCGCAGCAGGCTGGAAGCTTGACGGGGGCGCGGTCCAGGCGGGGAAGGGCATCCGTTCTCGTCCGGACCGTTGACGCGGTGTCATGACTGGGACAAGCATGTCCCTGCCCCTGTTTGGGAGCGCTCCCATGATGCTGACCGAGGAGCCGGACGTGACACGACGCAGAACCGCCCTGCTCTCCCTCGCGGCCCTGCTGGGCGCCGCCCTCACCGCGCTGCCCGTGCAGCAGGCCGGTGCCGACGAGGTCGAGCAGGTCAGGAACGGTGGCTTCGACACCACCGCCGACCCCTGGTGGACCAGCAACGTCACCGCCGGCCTGTCCGGCGGACGCCTGTGCGCGGACGTCCCCGGCGGCACCGCCAACCGCTGGGACTCCGCGATCGGCCAGAACGCGATCACCCTGGTCAAGGGTGACTCGTACCGCTTCTCCTTCGCCGCCTCCGGGGTGCCCGAGGGGCACGTGGTGCGGGCGATCGTGGGGCTCGGGATCGCCCCGTACGACACCTGGTACGAGGCGACGCCGGTGCTGAACGAGGCGGGTGACTCCTACACGTACACCTTCACCTCACCGGTGGACTCCACCGACGGGCAGGTCGCCTTCCAGGTCGGGGGCAGCGCCGATCCGTGGCGGTTCTGCCTGGACGACGTCTCCCTGCTCGGCGGGGTGCCCCCAGAGGTCTACGAGCCGGACACCGGGCCGCGCGTGCGCGTCAACCAGGTCGCCTATCTGCCCGCCGGGCCGAAGGACGCCACCCTGGTCACCGACGCGGCCGAGAAGCTGCCCTGGCAGCTGAAGAACGCCGCCGGCGCGACGCTCGCCCACGGCTGGACCGTGCCGCGCGGCCTCGACGTCTCCTCCGGACAGCGCGTCCACTCCATCGACTTCGGCGCCTACCGGGGGCGCGGCACGGGCCTCACGCTGGTCGCCGACGGCGAGACCAGCCGCCCGTTCGACATCGGGACGGCCCCCTACGAGCAGCTGCGGCTGGACGCGGTCAAGTACTACTACACCCAGCGCAGCGGCATCGCGATCCGCGACGACCTGCGCCCCGGCTACGGCAGGGCGGCCGGCCACGTCGGCGTCGCGCCCAACCAGGGCGACACCAGCGTCCCCTGCCAGCCGGGAGTCTGCGACTACCGCCTCGACGTCAGCGGCGGCTGGTACGACGCCGGCGACCACGGCAAGTACGTCGTCAACGGCGGCATCGCCACCTGGGAACTGCTCAGCACCTACGAGCGCTCCCTGCACGCCCGCACCGGCCGGCCCGCGGCGCTGGGCGACGGCACCCTCGCACTCCCCGAGAGCGGCAACCATGTGCCGGACATCCTCGACGAGGCCCGTTGGGAACTGGAGTTCCTGCTGAAGATGCAGGTGCCGGACGGACAGCCGCTCGCCGGAATGGCCCACCACAAGGTCCACGACGAGCAGTGGACCGGCCTGCCCCTGCTGCCGGCCGCCGACCCGCAGAAGCGCGAACTGCACCCGCCGACCACCACGGCCACCCTCAACCTCGCCGCCACGGCCGCCCAGGCGGCCCGCCTCTACCGGCCCTACGACAAGCAGTTCGCGGCGAAGGCCCTCAAGGCGGCCCGCAAGGCCTGGGCGGCGGCCCTCGCGCACCCCGACGTCTACGCCGGCGCCGCCGACGGCAACGGCGGCGGCGCCTACGACGACAGCGACGCGACCGACGAGTTCTACTGGGCGGCCGCCGAGCTGTACCTCACCACCGGTGAGCAGCAGTTCGCCGCCCACGTCCTCGGCTCCCCGGCGCACACCGCCGACATCTTCGCCCCGAACGGCTTCGACTGGGCCCGCACGGCCGCCGCCGGCCGCCTCGACCTCGCGCTCGTACCCAACCGGCTGCCCGGCCGCGACAAGGTCCGCAGGTCGGTGGTGCGCGGCGCCGACACCTACCTGGCCACGCTCGCCGCACAGCCGTACGGCATGCCCTACGCCCCCGACGGCAACCGCTACGACTGGGGCTCCAGCCACCAGGTGCTGAACAACGCGGTCGTCATCGCCACCGCCTACGACCTCACCGGCGCCTCGAAGTACCGCGACGGGGCCGTCCAGAGCATGGACTACGTCCTCGGCCGCAACGCGCTCAACATCTCCTACGTCACCGGCTACGGCGAGGTCTCCTCCCACCACCAGCACAGCCGCTGGTACGCCCACCAGCTCGACCCGAACCTCCCCGAACCGCCGAGGGGCACCCTCGCGGGCGGCGCGAACTCGAGCATCCAGGACCCGTACGCACAGAGCAAACTCCAGGGGTGCGTCGGCCAGTTCTGCTACATCGACGACATCCAGTCCTGGTCCACGAACGAGACCGCGATCAACTGGAACGCGGCCCTCGCCCGGCTGGCCTCCTTCGTGGCGGACCAGGGCCGCGCCAAGGTCGGCTAGGCACGCTCTTGGTACCGCCCGAACCCTCGCTTGACCTGGTGATATTTACGAGTGAGTACCCGGGCGGTACCGTGAGGGGATGCCAGCCCTCAATGTGGAGTTCAGCGATCGCGAGCTGGAGGACCTGCGGCAGATCGCGAAGGAACGCGGCACGTCGATGAAGGCGCTCGTGCGCGAGGCGGCCGCCGCCGACATCGCGCGGCACCGGGCCCTGCAGGAGGGGGCGGAGGCGTTCCGCCGCTTCTTCTCCGCCCACGCCGACGAGTTCGCGGCCGCGTTCCCGGACGACGAACCCGCCCTCAGGGGCGAGGGGCGGGTCGCCTGACCGATGACACCCGTCATCCACATCGACGTGCCCTGGCTGCTCCAGCGCCACGAAGAGGTCCTGCCGGACCAGCCCACCGTCAACGACTTCTCCGCGCTGGTCGCGGCCGTCGCCCGGCACCGGGTGGATCCGCCCCGGCTCGGCGTCGACTCCGACCCGGCATGGCGGGCCGCCGCCCTGCTGCACACCCTCGCCCTGCTCAAGCCCCTGCCGTCGGCCAACGCCCGGTTCGCCTGCGCGACCGCGGTGGCCTACATGTACGTCAGCGGCGTCGGCATCGACCCGCCCTACGGCGCGCTCGTCGACCTCGCCCGTGACCTGATCGACGGCAAGACCGATGTGTACGGGGCCGCGGACCGGCTGCGGTCCTGGCAGATATAGCCGCCCCCGGACGTCGTGGGCCGCCGGCCCAGGGCGGGAGGAACAGGGCCGGCGGCCGTGGCGCGCAGGAGAGCCGCCGTCCTGCGCGGGGCCTCCGAGGAAGTGGCCGGTTCCAGTCCACTACGCGGCACACCCCCCGGGAAGGTGCGCGGCACCCCTGCGCGTGCGTCCGTTTCACACGGGGCGCAAGAACGGACGAAAGGCGTGCCACGCGGCATTCGCCCGTCCCGCTTGTCGACATCCTTTCAACAAGGGGCCGGATGTCCTCACGCCTTGTTGCGCACGACTTAGTTGTGCAAAGGTGAACCTTCCGAGCGGGGGGTGACGGCCGGGTCCTTGTGTGACGCCTGTGGGGCGGACACATACTCCCCGTTGCGCCATCAGGTACGTACCAAAGGAACCGCTCAGTGCCGACCGCCCAGCCGCCTCGCCCTCCTTACCCGCCGCCCGGCGGTGGCCCCGGAGAATCCGACGAGTCCCTCGCCGCAGGGATCCGCGGCGGCACGGACAGCGAGGTCGCCCAGTCCACCGCGGTGCTGATCGCCCGGCACTGGCGGCCGGTCCACGAGTACGCGGTGATCTGCATCGCGTCCTCCGGCAACGTCTCGAACATGCTCACCGCGGCCGCCGTCCACCAGGTCTTCGACCGGCTGAAACTGGGCGAGCCGGGCACCGCGCTGCGGCCCCGACTGCTGGTGACCGTCAGGGACATGGCCCGGCTCTGGGCCGCCGACGACCAGATCTCCGGCGTGCTGCCCGTGCTGACGAAGCCCGCCGGAGCCCGGGGCATGCGCGCCGCCAAGTCCATGACCCCGGACAACCGGGTGCTCGCCGAGCGCTCCTTCCAGGGCCTGCCCGCGATCGCCCGCTGCGTCCTGTGGCACGTGGAGGTCGAGGCCGAGTCGATACCGGCGGCCGCCGGACTGCTCGGCATGGACACCGAGATGACCGCCGCCGCCTACGAGCAGGCCCGCGACAAGCTCCGCGAGGGCCTGGTCCGCGCCCACCGGGAACTCGCCCCCAGCAAGGAGTGCCGCTTCTACAACCGCCTCCTCGACGTGCCCATCCGGCGCGGCGGCGAACTGCTGCCGGACGTCCGGAGGCACCTCGACGAGTGCCGCTACTGCCGGGCCGCCGCCGAGCAGCTCGGGCACTTCGAGAACGCGCTCGGTCTGCTCCTCGCCGAGGCCGTCCTCGGCTGGGGCGCCCGCCGCTACCACGACTCCCGCCCCGGCCGGACCCAGCAGCCCGTACGCCTGCGGGGCTCCGCCCGGCACCGGGGCGGCAGGCCGCGCGGTGGCACCCTGCTCTCCCGCATCCCCTCGCCGCGCCGTCGCGCGGCCGGCGAACCGCGCTCCCCGCGCGCCCTGTTCACCGGGGTGGGGCTCGCCTCCGCCGGGCTGCTGACCAGTCTGCTGGCCGCCGGGATGTGGCTGGACGGCGGCGGCGCCGACCCGGCCGCCTCCACCAGCGGTGTGGTCCCGGGCACCGACACCCCGGGCGCCGGCGCCTCCCCGACCACCCCCGGCACCGTCCAACTCCCCACCGCGCCCCAGCGGACCCGACTGCGCGAGGCCGGCGCCGACCTCTGCCTGGACATCCGGGGCGAGGCCCGGGCCGGCGCGGCCCTCCAACTCGCCGCGTGCGACACCGGGAACACCCAGCAGTGGTCGTACGCCGAGGACGGCCAGCTGCGCAGCGCGGCCCAGCCCGACCTGTGCGTGGACTCCCACGCCGACGCCGGTGTGGTGATCCTCGGTGACTGCGTGGACGTGGGGGACCGCCGGGCCGACGACGTCCGCTACGACTTCACCGTCCAGGGCGAGCTGCTGCCCCGCTGGGACGACTCCCTCGCCCTGGCCGGTGCCGGCGACGAGGCGGGCGCCGACGTGGTGGTGAAGGTCCGTGACCGCTCCGACGCCCAGCGCTGGCTCCCCGACACGGCAGCCGCCACGCCCGGCTCCCTCGCCGTCACCGGCACGGACGCGCCGCCGTCGGCCCAGCCGGTGAGCCTGGAGGAGGGGACGGCCTGAGGACGGCCGGGGCGACGGCCCCCGGGCGCTCCCCGGGCGCTATCTCTCGTCCTCGGCCAGATCGCCCGGACCCACGGTCGCCGGGGTGGCGTGGCCCGACAGGGCCAGGGTGAGGTCGAACTCGGCGAGCAGACAGCGGATCACGTGCTCGACGCCGGGCTGTCCGTCCAGGCCGAGTCCGTAGACGTACGGGCGGCCCAGCAGCACCGCCTCGGCGCCCAGGGCGAGGGCCTTGAAGACGTCGTCGCCGGTGCGGATCCCGCTGTCGAACAGGACCGTCAGCCGGTCGCCGACCGCCCGGGCGACCCGGGGCAGCGCGTCGGCGGCACCGATCGAGCCGGCGACCTGGCGGCCGCCGTGGTTGGAGACCACCACCCCGTCCATCCCGGCGTCGGCGGCGAGCCGGGCGTCGTCGGGGTGCAGGACGCCCTTGAGGACGATCGGGCCGTCCCAGTGCTCCCGCAGGAAGGCCAGGTCCGGCCAGGTCTTGCCGGGGTCGGCGAACAGTCCGATGAAGTGCAGCACGGCCGCGTTCGGATCCTCTTCCGGAGGTGTGGCCAGGCCGGCCCGGAAGGCGGGGTCGGTGAAGTAGTTGGCGGTGCCCACGCCGTGCAGGAACGGCAGATACGCCTGGTCCAGGTCGCGCGGACGCCAGGCCAGCAGCGGAGTGTCGAGGGTGACCACGAGCACCGTGAAGCCGCTCGCCCTCGCCCGGTCCAGGAAACTCCGGGTCACCTCGCGGTCCTTGGACCAGTAGAGCTGGAACCAGCGCTCGGCGTCCCCCATCACCTCGGCGACCCGCTCCATCGGCGTGCTCGAGGCGGACGACAGGATGTACGGCACCCCCTGTGCGGCCGCCGCCCGGGCCGCCGCAGACTCCGCCTCCGGGTGCATGATCGACAGCACGCCGACCGGTGCGAGGGCCAGCGGGGCGGGCAGGGCACGGCCCAGCACCTCGACCGACAGATCCCGTTCGTGGACGTCCCGCAGCATGCGCGGCACGATCCGGCGGCGCTCCAGCGCGGCCCGGTTGGCCCGCGCCGTGCCGCCGTCCCCCGCGCTGCCCGCCACGTACCCGACCGGACCCGGCCCGAGCCGCCGCTCGGTCAGCTCCTCCAGCCGGGTCAGATCGGTGGGCAGCCGGGGAACTCGGCCCGTCATGCCGTGGAGATAGATCTCGTACTGGAAGTCCGCCCAGTGCTTCGCCATCCGTCCCTACCGCCTCTCGCCGTGGAGCCCGCGTGCACGGCGACGATACCGGCGGGTAGTGAGGGGAGAGCCAGGATCTGCTTCTAGTGCCGTGACCGGGAAGGTTTGCCGGGAAGCTCGCGGCGTCCGGTGCGGTGCATGGCAAGGCGGGGCGTCGCCCGTGTACGGGATGTACTCGGGTGATGCGACAACGCGGCGAGGTGCCGTGCCGGGCGTCGCGAGCCGGTGAACCTTTCCGGTCCCGGCACTAGGTGTGTGTTGCGTAAGTCAACGTCGGGACGGCGGTTTCCGCCATAGCGGTGGTTTGCCGTCCCGGCCGCCGTTCTGCCCGGTGCGCCGCCAGGACACTGGCCGGGGCGGCCGGGGCGCCGCAGTGGAGAGCGGGAGAGCGCATGGCCGACAGCAGGATCCTGGTCGCGGTTCCGGAACACCCTCGGGGCGAGGGCGCCGGGCCCCAGCAGTTACGGAAGATCCGGGACGCGATCGAGGCGGGCGGCTTCGAAGTCCGGTGGGCGGTAACGGCGGAGGACGCGGACGCGGTACTGCGCACCGAGGCTGGTCTGGCGGCGGCGCTGGTGGCCTGGGACCTTCCCAGGGCCGCCGGTGACGGGCCCGGCGCCGCGCTCGCCGCGCCGGGAGGCACACTCGCCCGGCCGGGCAGCACCCTCGACGGGACCCCGGGCGGCGGCGCTGTGCTGCGCCGGATCGGCCGCCGATTCCGGGACCTGCCGGTCTTCTTGGTGATGGCCGACGAGGGCCTGGGGGACCTGCCGCTGTGGGTGTCCGAGTCGGTCGTGGGCTACGTCTGGCCGCTGGAGGACACCCCGGGCTTCATCGCGGGCCGCATCACCACCGCCGCCCACGCCTACCGGGAATCCGTGCTGCCGCCGTTCTTCCGGGCACTGCGCCGCTTCGACGACGCCCACGAATACTCCTGGCACACCCCGGCCCACTCCGGCGGTGTCGCCTTCCTCAAGTCGCCGGCGGGACGCGCCTTCCACGACTACTTCGGAGAGCGGCTGCTGCGCAGCGACCTGTCGATCTCGGTCGAGGAACTGGGCTCGCTGTTCGAGCACACCGGCCCGATCGGCGAGGCGGAGCGCAACGCGGCCCGTGTCTTCGGCTCCAAACTCACCTACTTCGTGCTGCACGGCGACTCGACGTGCAATCGCCTGGTAGGCCATTTCAGCGTCACTCGCGACGAGATCGCGCTGGTGGACCGCAACTGCCACAAGTCCGTGCTGCACGGCTTGGTTGTCTCGGGTGCCCGGCCGGTCTACCTGGTCCCCACCCGTAACGGCTACGGCCTGGCGGGACCGCTGCCCCCGGCCGAGATCGCCGCGGACGCGGTGGCGGCCCGGATCGCCGCGCATCCGCTCACCGAGGGCGCGGTGTCCCCGCACCCGCAGTACGCGGTGTTCACCAACTCCACTTACGACGGCCTGAGTTACGACGCCGTAGCCACCGCTCGCGCGTTCGCCGCCAGTACGCCCCGGGTGCACTTCGACGAGGCGTGGTTCGCGTACGCCCGTTTCCACCCGCTCTACGCCGGCCGTTACGGCATGTCGGTGGACGAGGATGCCTTCCCCGGCCCGGACCGCCCGACCGTGTTCGCCACCCAGTCCACGCACAAGCTGCTGGCGGCGCTGTCGCAGAGCGCGATGGTGCACATGCGACCCGCACCGCGGGCACCGGTGGAGCATGACCGGTTCAACGAGGCGCTGATGATGCACGGCACCACCTCGCCCCTCTACCCGATGATCGCCTCGCTCGACGTGGCGACGGCGATGATGGACGGCCCGCAGGGCGAGTGGCTGATCGACGAGGCGGTGACCGAGGCGATCCGCTTCCGTCAGGAGATGGTGCGCCTGCGACGGCGGATCGAGAGCGCCGGGGACCGGCCGCCGTGGTTCTTCGGGGTGTGGCAGCCGGACACGGTCACCGACCCGGCGACCAGCGAACGGCTGCCGTTCGAGGAAGCCCCGCCGGAGCTGCTGCGCACCGAGCAGTCCTGCTGGCTGCTGGAGCCCGGCGTCGACTGGCACGGTTTCCCCGGGCTGACCGAGGGCCACTGCATGTTGGACCCCGTCAAGGTCACGCTGACCTGTCCGGGGGTCAGCGCCACCGGCGAGATGGCCGAGGAGGGCATCCCGGCCCGGGTGCTCACCGCCTATCTGGCCACCCGGAAGATTGTGGTGGAGAAGACCGACAGTTACACCACGCTGATCCTGTTCTCCATGGGCATCACCAAGGGCAAGTGGGGCACCCTGCTGGACGCCCTGACGGATTTCAAGGCTCTCTACGACGCCGACGCCCCACTGGAGCGGGTCCTGCCGGAGGCCGTCGCCGCGCATCCCCGCCGGTACGCGGGCCTGACCCTGCGCGGGCTGTGCCAGGAGATGCACGAGCAACTGCGCTCGGTGCGCCTGGTGGAGCTTCTGGACACGGCCTTCCAGCAGCTCCCGCAGCCCGTGGCGCCACCTCAGCACTGTTACCAGCGGCTAGTGCGGGGTGACACCGAGCGGGTCCGGATCTCGGAGGCGGCGGGCCGGGTGGCGGCCGCCATGGTGACGGTCACCCCGCCTGGTATCCCGGTCCTGATGCCGGGCGAGTCCATCGGCGCACCCGACGGCCCGCTGCTGCGCTATCTCACCGCCCTGGAGTCCTTCGACCGCCGCTTCCCCGGCTTCCGCAGCGAGACCCACGGCGTGACCAACGACGAGGACACGGGCGACTACCTGATCGAGTGCCTGATCCAGGGCGCGGGGCAGATGCCGGGGCACTCGCCCGGGCGTGTCGGTTAGGGTCTCTTGGGAAAGTGCTGGCCACAGCCACTCGTTGAGGACTGCGACCAGCACTGTCGCCTCGTAGCGGACGGCGAGCTTGTCGTACCTCGTGGCGACGGCCCGGTGGCGCTTGAGACGATTGATTCCGCACTCGACGGCATGGCGCTCGCGGTAGTCGGTCTTGTCGAACTTCGGCGGCCGACCGCCTCGGGAGCCTAGCTTCTGACGATTGCGGACGCGGTCCGCCGGGACCGGGATGGTCGCCTCGCCACCGTATGCCGTCTATCAGCTGCCGCCGAGTCCCCACCGATCTGCCGGTCGAACGCTGGTGGTCGCCCGCCACGGCTGCCGCGGTTGTGCCTGTGTCGCTGCTGGTCGGTCTTCTCCGGGATGGTCTGTGCGATGCCGCGTCGGCGCAGGTAGGCGCGGAAGCCGCGGGAGCTGTAGGCCTTGTCCGCGATGACGTGGTCGGGCCTGCATCGGGGCCGGCCCAGGCCCGTGCGCGGGACCCGGATGCGTTCCAGGAGGGGGCGTGCGCAGGTGCTGTCGTGGCGCTGCCCCGGCGTCAGAAGGATTGCGAGAGGCCGGCCGCGACCGTCGCAGGCGAGGTGGATCTTGGTGGTCAGGCCTCCTCGGGATCGGCCGAGGGCGTGATCGTCCGGTTCGTCCGGCCTGTTGATCCCCCTTTTCTGCCGGTGGCGGCGGCGTGTTGGTGGGCGCGGACGACGGTGGAGTCGATCTGGACGAGCCAGTCGATGTCACCGGCCGCGTCCGCGGAGCCTGGATCTGCTGGAGGGCGTGGGTGAAGACGCCGTCCAGGGCGTAGCGGCGGAAGCGGGTGTAGACCGTCTGTCATGGCCCGTAGCGTTCCGGCAGGTCACGCCAGGAGATCCCGGTCCGGATCTTGTAGACCGTTCCGTTGATAACCTGCCGGTCCGACATCCGAGGCCGGCCCGTCGCGGCCCGCGGTATCAGCGGAGCGAGTAACTCCCACTCCTGATCGGTGAGTTCATGGCGGCGTATCACCTAAACATGATCCACCACCCGATGATCTTTGAAGACGGGCCCTAGGGGGTGTTTCGAAAGTCCCGCACACCACCCACGGCGCCCGGCACGCCCTCTCGCCGCACCGGCCGAGACCCCAAGTACGTCCAGTACGAGGGCTTTCGTCCGGCACGCCGAGAGCACGCACCGGACACCGCGGGCACCGCACGGGACTTTCGAAACACCCCCTAGCTCCCGGCTGCCGACGCGTGCAGGATCCGGGCCAGTTCGACCGGGCGGGAGAACATCGGCCAGTGGCCGGTGTCCATCTCCACCAGCTCCCAGTTCTCGCCCTTGAGCAGGTCCGCCACGGCCGGCGGCGGGGCGTCGCCGTCGAGCAGGCACTTGATGTAGGTCGAGGGGAGATCGCCCGCGGAACCCTTGAGCTCCGCCCCTTCGGTGAGGGTGGCGCCGGGGTGGGCGGTGGCCCGGGAGCGTATCCCGGCGATCTGCTCGTCGGTCAGTCCCTGGCCGGCGTAGTCGTCGGCGCCGAGCGGGGGCCAGATGCCGCCGTGCGCCTCGATCGACGCGCGGACGTGGTCGCTGTCCCAGCTCGACAGGAAGGACTGCCCGTCGAAGGGCACGCTCGCGTCCACGTACACCACCCGACGGAGCCGGTCACCGATCCGCTCGGCCGCCTGGCCCACCGGGATGCCCGAGTAGCTATGCCCGACCAGCACCACGTCCCGCAGTCCGAGGCGCTCCACCTCGCCCACCACGTCCCGCACATGCGTGCGCTGCCCCGCGGGCTCCGCGGCCCGCTCGGCGAGCCCGGACAGCGTCACGGGATGGGCCTCGTCCCCGGCCGCGCGCAACTCCGCCGCCACCTCGTCCCAGGCCCACCCACCCAGGAAAGCCCCTGCCACCAGCACGAAATGAGTCATGCCCCCACGGTAGGGGCAGGGTCTGACAGTGAGCCCGGGCAGCGGGTGGTCCGGCTCAGCCCTCCTCCCGGTCCTGAGCGGACGAGTCGTCCCGGGTGTCGGTCACCTCCCCCGTGTCCGGGCCCTGGGACCGGACCCGCTGGACGTGCTCCAGGGACTCGCGCAGTTCCGTGAGCCAGTCGTCGGTGTGCCGCTGGACCAGCCGGACGCACCAGGCGAGCGCTTCGCTGCGGCTGCGGGCCACGCCCCCGGCGATCAGCGTGTCCAGGACCTGCCGCTCGGGCTGCCGCAGCCGGGTCATCACCGGCGCCGCGACATGCGTGAAGAGGGCCCGCTCCCCGCCGCACACCACGCCCCACGCGACCTTGCGGCGGAACCGGTGCTCGGCGTCCCGTGCCACGGCCATCCGGGCCTCGCGCGTACGCTCCCGGAACTCCTGGATCCGGGCCGCGACGGCGGCCTCCCGCTCGGCGGCCGGGGCGTCCTCGGTGAGCCGGGGCGCGGGCACCCGGCCGATCACGGTGATCTCCTCGCGGTCCACGACGACCTCGACGAGTTCCTCGAACAGGTCGTCGGGCAGCCGCCCGGCGAACCAGCCCCTCAGCTTGTCCCTCTGCTCCGAAGTAATCATGTAATGACGATTACTCCGCTGGTCCATGAACACAAGGCATCTCGAAGAGGTCAGCCGAGAGCGGAAAGAGGGCAGGAGCGGAATGTTTCAGGCCGATTAACGAACCCATCGAAACCGGCCATCCGGCCGACAGGCGCGATCATGAAGCGCTTGCTTCCACGGTTGGAACGGTCGAAGTCCGTGACTTCACGCCACTGCTTGAATACGCAAGGTTACTGAAACGCATGGGGTCGATGTGAGTTTCGGCGGCGGACTCGGCAGACTCGCGGTCGCCGCGTTCGGCTCCGATCGGGCCGGCCGGCACACCCTCGAAATCGAGCGGAAGGATGCACACAATGCGGAACACCGCGCGCTGGGCGGCGACCCTCGGCCTCACGGCCGCCACCGTCTGCGCACCCCTGACCGGGGCCGCGCTCGCCGCCCCGGCCGCCGCCCCCGCCTCGCTCTACGCCCCGTCCGCCCTGGTGCTGACCATGGGCCACGGCGAGAGCGCCGCCACGGTGGGTGCCGCCCGTGCGGTCACCCTGAGCTGTGCGCCGGGACCCTCCGGCACCCACCCCGCGGCCGCGCTCGCCTGTGCGGAGCTGCGGGCCGCCGGCGGCGATCCGGACGCCCTCGCGGGCCCGGGCGACGCCCTGTGCACCAAGCAGTACGCCCCGGTCGTCGTCACCGTCGACGGTGTCTGGCAGGGCAAGCGTGTCGCCTACGAGCGCACGTTCGCCAACGAATGTGTGAAGAACGCTGCCGGGAGCAGCCTCTTCGCCTTCTGAGACCGGGATCGCGTGGCTCCCGTGGACGCCGTGACCGGCCCGTGACGTGGGGAGTGCGGGCCAATGGACACGGGACGACCGTGATCTCGTAACCCAGGGGCCGGACGGGCGGAGTGGGGCCGCCCGCCGGTCCCTGGGGTCATTCGGTACGGCTGGTCATTCGGTACGGCTGTCCGTGAGGCCGTCGGGAAGTGAGGCGAGCGGAGGGAAGCGCCCCAGCAGGCCCGTCGCGCGGAACAGCCGGTGCAGGTACGGCTGGTCGCAGACGACCCGCAGGCGACCGCCGCCGCGTACCGCCCGGTCCTGGGCCCGGCACAGCACCCGCAGCCCCGAACAGTCGAAGAACTCCACCCCGCGCAGATCGACCAGGACGTCGACGGCCGCCGCGGCCGTGACCTCGTCGAGCTGCTCCGCGACGAACCCGGCCGTCGCCAGGTCTATCTCGCCCGTCAGCTCCACCACGGTGCAGGGGCCGTTGACACGAGTACGGGCGTGGGGATTGGCCGGTGGCGTCATGTCCGCTCCACCTCGGCAGGGGCTTTCGGGCAGCTTTCGGGAGCCGCTTCGGAGCCGGTAGCTACCCCGTTGGGGCGCTCGGCATCCCTGCTCGGCCGGGCGCAAGATCTAGTTCACTCGGACCAGTGAATTTCCGGCATATCACTTGTTGCCGGGTCTTCGAGATGGTCCAGCTCGTCGATGCGGGCCTCGGCGTCCTCTATCTCCCGCAGGACCGCCTCGAGCGCGGTCTCGGGCGGTTCGCGGTCGTCGGACATGGCCTGCTCCTCGCATCGGGCGACTTCGGGGCCCTTCAGTGTCGCGCGACGCGCAGCGGCACCGGCTCCGGGGGGCCGGGAGCCCCGTCGGTCTCGCCGCTGATCCGCGCCCACCAGGACGCGCCGTCCTCGATGTGCCGCAGCATGACGCCCTCGCGGATCGCCCAGGGGCAGACCGTGACCGTGCGCAGCCCGGTCAGCTTCATCGCCGTGTGCCCCACCACCGCCCCGGCCAGGCTCTGCGCCGCGCGCGGTGCGGAGATGCCGGGCAGCCGGGCGCGTTCCGCCGCCGGGAGTTCGGCCAGCCGTTCGATCGCCGTCCGCAGGTCACGGCGGTGCAGGGTGCGGTCCACGAACGGACCGTGCCGGCCCGGCAGGGCCCCGCACAGCCGGCCGAGCTGCTGGAAGGTGCGGGAGGTGGCCACCGCGGTGCGCGGGCCCTCCCAGCGGATCCGGGCGGCCACGTCCCGGAGCTGATGGCGGACGCTGCGCCGCACGGCCCGGACCAGGTCCGGGGTCGGCGGGTCCTGTCCGGCGAAGAAGTCATGGGTCAGGCGGTTCGCCCCGAGCGGCAGCGAGGCCGCGAAGTCCGGCAGCCGGCCCCGGCCGAACGCCGCCTCGAACGAGCCGCCGCCGATGTCCAGCAGCGCGAGCGGCCCGGACCGCCAGCCCATCCAGCGGCGGGCGCCGAGGAAGGTCAGCTCCGCCTCCAGCTCGCCCGGCAGGGTGCACAGCGCGACCCCGGTCCGGGTGCGGACCGCCCGGAGCACCTCCGTCCGGTTGGGGGCGGCGCGCACCACGGCGGTCGCGAAGGCCAGGGGACCGGCCGCACCCCACCGGTCCGCGGTCCGGGCCGCCGCGGCGACCGCGGTCACCAGCCGTTCCACGGCCTCCTCCGGGACGGGCGCGCCCGGACGGACCCGTTCGGACAGCCGCAGCCGCCACTTCTCCGTGTGCACCGGGAGCGGCACCCCGCCCTCGGCGTCCGCCACCACCAGCCGTACCGCGTTCGACCCCACGTCCAGCACGCTGATTCTCATGGCCCGGCGCGTACCCCGAGAGCCGATTCCCTACGCCGGTCACGGTACGAAAGGAGCCACCGTCCCGCAGCGGACGGTGGCTCCTCGCTCTGCGGCGCTCGCCGTTCCCCGGTGGGCCGGGGTGCGGGCCGGCGGAACTACATGTGGACCACCGGTGCGGCGTCCGGGTCCTGCTCCGGCACCCCGCGGCGGAAGAGCGCGAACGCGATCACCGCGCCCGCCGCGAACATGCCCGCCGACCACCAGAAGGCGGTGGTGTAGCTCTCGATCGTGGCCTGCGCCTGGACCAGCTTGCTGGTGGCGTCCCGGCCGGCCAGGTAGTCGGTCGCGGCGCTCGCGGCGAGGGTGTTGAGCAGCGCCGTACCGATGGAGCCGCCGACCTGCTGCATGGCGTTGACCGTCGCGGACGCCACTCCGGCGTCCTCGGCCGCGACCCCGCCGGTGGCCATCTGCATGGCGGGCGGCATGACCAGGCCGAGTCCGATGCCGGTGACGACCAGCTGCGGCAGCACCGCGCTCGTGTAGTGCGAGCCGACGCCGATCCCGGTCAGCCAGGCCATGCCGGCGGCGGCGATCGCGAAGCCCAGCGGGATGACCGCCTTCGGTCCCATCCGGGGCACCAGGACGGTGGTGCCCAGCTGGGCCGCCACCATCAGCGCGCCGACCATCGGCAGGAACGCCACACCGGTCTTCGTCGGGCTGAAGCCCAGGTTGAGCTGGAGGTAGTAGGTGAGGAAGAGGAACACACCGAACATGCCGGCGCCGGAGATCAGCACGGCGAAGAAGGAGGCGGCCCGGTTGCGGTCGAGCAGGATGCGCAGCGGCAGCAGCGGATGCGCGGCGCGGGTCTGCCACCAGGCGAAGGCCACCAGCAGCACCCCGCCCGCGATCAGGAAGCCCCAGGTCCGGGGGGAGCCCCAGTCGTGCGTCTCGGCGTTGGAGAAGCCGTAGACCAGGGAGAACAGTCCGGCGGCGACCAGGACGGTGCCGGGGACATCGAGTTTGGAGTTGCCCGCGTCGCGGTGGTTGGTCAGCAGGATCCAGCCGCCCGCGAAGGCGAGGACGGCGATGGCCACGTTGACGTAGAGGGTCCAGCGCCAGTCCAGCGCGTCGGTCAGGATGCCGCCGAGCAGCAGGCCCACCGCGCCGCCCGCGCCGGCGATGGCGCCGTAGACGCTGAACGCCTTGGCGCGCTCCTTGGCGTCGGTGAACGTCGTGTTGAGCAGGGAGAGCGCGGCCGGGGCGAGCAGCGCGCCGAACGCACCCTGCAGGGCACGGGCGGTGACCAGCATCTCGAAGTTCGCGGCCGCGCCGCCGAGCGCGGAGACCGCGGCGAAGCCGACCACGCCGATGAGGAAGGCGGTCTTGCGGCCGAAGAGGTCGGCTATGCGGCCGCCGAGCAGCAGCAGTGAGGCGAAGGCCAGCGCGTAGGCGGTGACGATCCACTGCCGGTTGCCGTCGGAGAAGCCGAGGTCGGCCTGGGCCGAGGGCAGGGCGATGTTCACGATGGTGGCGTCCAGCACCACCATCAGCTGGGCCAGGGCGACGACCGCGAGGATCCACCATTTCCTGGCGGAGGCGGACGGCGCCGGCTCGGTGCCCGTGCGGGCGCCGTCCGTCAAGGTCTTCGAGGGCATGGGGAACCACTCCAGGGAGGTCGGTGCGGTGGAGCAGGCGGATGGGCAAAGAGAAAGTAAACGAAACTGTTTCGTACACATCGAGGCTAGACCACTTCGAGCGAAACGGCAAAGTTTCGTTAGAGGGGTTTCGTCGGGGGGCGGGACCGGCCCGCCGCCCCTACGTCAGCTGACGGCGCACCAGTTCGTGCAGACGGCCGCTCGTGTCCGCGAGGAGTTCCGCGGGTGGGCCCTGCTGGGTGATCCGCCCGTTCTCCATCACCACGACCCGGTCGGCGTCCAGCACCGTCGACAGCCGGTGGGCGATGACGACCCGGGTGGCGTTCAGCTTGCGGGTGCTCTCGATGACCGTGCGCTGGGTGTCGTTGTCCAGGGCGCTGGTCGCCTCGTCGAGGAAGAGCACGCGCGGCCGGCGGATCAGCGCCTGGGCGATCATCAGCCGCTGGCGCTGGCCGCCGGAGACCGAGCCGCTGCCGGAGACGATGGTGTGCAGCCCCATCGGCATCCGCCGGATGTCCTCCGCGAGCCCCGCCAGCTCGGCGGCCGCCATCGCCTCCTCCGGCGTGTAGGCCCCGGTCCCGCAGATGACGTCCAGGACCGACCCGGTGAACGGCTGGGCGTGCTGGAGCACGACTCCGCACTGCCGGCGCACGGCGGACCGGTCCAGCGCGGCGAGGTCCTGGCCGTCGTAGAGCACCTGACCCGAGAGCGGTCTGTCGAAGCCGATGAGCAGGCGCAGCAGGGTCGACTTGCCGCAGCCGCTCGGCCCCACGACCGCCACGAACTCGCCCGGCCGGACCTCGAAGGAGACGTCGTCGAGGACGAGCGGAGCGTCGTCGGAGTAGCGGAAGGAGAGCCGGCGGGCCTCCAGGGCGCCGGACAGCGGGCCAGGAAGGGTGCTCCCCGTACGGACCTCCGGCGTCGCCTCCAGCACCGGGCGGATCTCCTCGAACAACGGCAGCGCCGCCACCGCCGAGACGAACGCACCGGTCAGCGAGGTCACCGAGGTGAGCAGCATCGTCATCGACGTGGTGAAGGTGAGGAAGTCCGCCGCCGACAGCGCGCCCCGCGCCGGACCGGCCAGCAGCATGAACATCAGCAGCGAGCACAGCGGCAGGTACACCGCGCCCAGCACCGTGGAGAGGTTCTTGATCCGGCCGAGGCGCTGCTGGAGCTCACGGCTGCGCGCGAACCGCTCCGCCCACGCCCCGTACGCGTAGTTCTCGGCGGCCGCCACCCGCAGCTTCGGCAGGCCGCGCAGGGTCTGGAACGCCTGGTTGTTCAGCTTGTTGGAGAGCACCAGCAGCCGCCGCTGCCAGCGCACCTGCCACAGCCCGAGCCCCAGGAACACCCCGGCGACGACGACGAGCATCCCGATCGCCGCCAGCGCCATCGGCACGCTGTACCAGAGCAGCAGGCCCAGGTTCATCGCGCCGACGGCGAGCGACTGCGCGACCGAGGGACCGAGTCCGGCCAGCAGCCTGCGGATCGCGCTGATCCCCATGGCGGCACTGGCCAGTTCACCCGTGGACCGCTCGGCGAAGAACCGGGTCGGCAGTCTCAGCAGCCGGTCCCACACGGCCGGCTGGAGCGTCGACTCGATCCGGCCCTCCAGCCGCAGCACGGTGAGGTTCTGCAGCAGCGTGAACGCCGCCGCGACCACACCGCCGGCCATCACGGCCAGACACATCTGCGCGATCGGCCCCGACTGCGCCTTCGGCACGTACTCGCCGAGCACCTTGCCCGTCGCTATCGGCACCAGCGCCCCGATCGCCACGGTCACCAGCCCGCTCAGCAGCAGGTGCGCCAGATCGCCCCCGGTGCCCCGCATGCTGAACCGCAGCAGGCCCAGCGGAGACGGCCCGCGGTCCGGCAGCGGCCGGTAGAACATCACGGCCCGCGGCTCGAACTCCTCGGCGTTCGCCCGCTCGACAGGGGTCTCCCGCCCCGTCGACGGGTGTACGGCGACGTAACCGCCGCGCCGCCACAGCAGCGCCACCGGCGCCCCGGACAGCCTCCGCCGGCCGACCAGCGGGCCGAGGTCGTCCCGCCACCAGCGCCCGTCGAGCCGGACCGCCCGGGTGCGCACCCGGGCGGCCAGGGCCACCTGCTCGACCGGGTCGAGGCGCTCGTCCCCGGCCCCCGTCCGCGCGGGTTGCGCGAGCGTGATCCCGGCCGCCTCGGCGACGAGCCTGCACGCGCCGAAGGTGGCGTCCGCGTCGGCGGACGTGGTGCGCCGGGCCGTCCGCGCGCCGATCGAGGCGAGCAGCGTGCGGTCGGCCCGGTCGCGGACCGCCTCGCCCGCCCTGATGCCGGCGGCGGCCCGCAACTCGTGGGTGCGCTCCAGCTGCTCGATCCAGCGGTCCAGCGTGGTCAGCAGGCGGTACTGCTGGTCGACCATGCCCTGCCACACCGCCGGGTCCATCAGCAGATCGGCGGCCGCCTCCGCGCCGTACAGCGACCCGTACTGCACGCTGCCCGGCGGGACCTGCATCCAGAACACGTCGTCGTCGGTCACCTCGGCGGGCCCCTCCGTCGCCGTCGGCGCCTGGAAGAGCACGGACAGGCCGCGGCCGACGCCCAGGGCGAGCGCGTACTCCAGCGGGCTCGACGTCGGCGGCACGTACCGGGGGTCGCCGTACTCGTCGTAGGACCAGGTCCGGGTGCCGGCCGGCTGGTACAGCTCACGCAGGCCGATGCGGTGCACCACGCAGTCCCGCGACGGCCGGGCCACGAGCGTGTGCTGGGGTCCGGAGACCGGACCGAGCAGCAGCGCGCCCGCCTCCAGCCGTCCCAGGTGGTGCCAGTGGCCCTGCTGTCCGGCGTCCACCGCGAACAGGTCCAGCGCGCCGGAGACCACGAGCCACAGCACCTGGGGGCCTTCGAGGTCCAGGCGGCCGAAACCGGCGCAGTCGACCCGCGTCCCCGTCCCGCCCAGCGCGCCCAGGACGAGATCACCGTCGGGCATGGCCGTCACCGCTCCCTGACCAGCGCCGCGTACGCGCCGCCGCGCGCGACGAGTTCCTCGTGCCGTCCCCGCTCCACGACCCTCCCGTGCTCCAGCACCACGATCTCGTCGCTGTCGCGGACCGTGCTCAGCCGGTGGGCGATCACCACACAGGCGCAGCCGCGCCGGCGCAGGTTGTCCATCACCACCAGCTCGGTCTCCGCGTCCAGCGCGCTGGTCACCTCGTCCAGGACCAGGACGCTGGGCCGGCGCACCAACGCCCGCGCGATCTCCAGGCGTTGCCGCTGGCCGCCGGAGAAGTTGCGGCCGTCCTGCTCGACCCGGCCGTCGATGCCACCGGGCCGGCGCATGACCACGTCGTACAGCGCCGCGTCCCGCAGCGCCTCGATCACCGCCTCGTCCGGGATCGAGGGGTCCCACAGCGCCACGTTGTCGCGGACCGTCCCCTCGAAGAGGAACACCTCCTGGTCGACGAAGGAGACGGAGGAGGCGAGCGCCCCGCGCGGGATGTCCTCCAGCCGCTGCCCGTCGATCCGGATCACGCCCTCCCACGGCGTGTACAGACCCGACAGCAGCCGCGAGACCGTCGACTTCCCGCTGCCCGAGCCGCCGACCAGCGCCACCTGCTGCCCGGGGCCGACGGTGAGGTCGAAGCCCGACAGCAGCGGCTTGTCCAACGGGCTGTAGCCGAAGGCGATGTCCTGCAGCTCGACGTGTCCCCGGAGCCGGCGCGTGGAGTCGGCGCCGGCGCGGCGGTCGTAGAGCGGGTCGGCGCGGAAGCTCTCCACGTCCTTGAGCCGGGCCACGTCGGCCGCGAAGTCCTGGATGCGGCCCGCCACACCGTTCAGCCGGGTCAGCGGGGCCGTGAAGCGGGCGACCAGCGCCTGGAAGGCGACCAGCAGCCCCACGGAGAGATGGCCCTCGATGGCCCGCATCCCGCCGATCCACAGGATGAGCGCGCTGTTGAGGGTGGCGAGCGTCGGCGCGACCACGCCCAGCCAGGCGCTCGGCACACCGAGCCGCTGCTGCTCCTCCAGCGTGGTGGCGTGCTGCCCGGCCCACTTGCGGAAGTAGCCGTCCTCCCCGCCGGTCGCCTTCATCGTCTCGATCAACTGGAGCCCGGTGTACGCGGTGTTGGTGAGCCGGGCGGTGTCCGCCCGCAGTTTCGCCGTACGCGTCGCGCGCAGCCGGACGACGACCCGCATGGCCACGATGTTCAGCAGCGCCACCCCGATGCCGACGACCGTCAGCTGCGGGTCGTAGGTGTAGAGGAGGACGGCGTACAGCACGACGACGATCGCGTCCACGCCCGCCGAGGCGAGGTCACGCGCCAGGGTCTCGGCGACGGCGTCGTTCGACTGCAGCCGCTGCACCAGGTCGGCCGGGCTGCGCTGGGCGAAGAAGGTCACCGGCAACCGCAGCAGATGGCGCAGGAAGCGGGCGCTGGAGAGGGTGGAGGAGATGAGGCGCCCGTGGTGGAGATTGGCCTGCTGGAGCCAGGTCAGCGCGACGGTCAGCAGGACGCAGGCACCCATGGCGGCGAACAGCACCCCCAGCAAGGAGGTCTGACCGCCGATCAGGAACAGGTCGATGTAGGTCCGGCTCAGCGCCGGGACGGCGGCACCGACCAGCACCAGCAGCAGACTCGCCAGCACGGCGGTGGGCAGGGTGCCCGCCGTGCCGCGCAGCCGCGCGGGCAGGGCGCCCAGCACGCCCGGCCGGCGCCCGCCCCGCTCGAACCCCTCGCCCGGCTCCAGGACCAGGACGACCCCGGTGAAGCTGCCGTCGAAGTCCTCCGTCGGCACGAACCGCCGCCCCTTGCCGGGGTCGTTGACGAACACCCCGCGGCGGCCGAGGCGCCGGCCCATGCCGTCGTAGACGACGTAGTGGTTGAACTCCCAGAAGAGGATCGCGGGCGCCGCCACCCCGGCGAGGGCCGCCAGATCCATCTGCATGCCCTTGGCGGTCAGGCCGTAACCGCGCGCCGCCCGCAGCAGGTTGGACGCCCGCGAGCCGTCGCGCGAGACCCCGCACGCGATCCGCAGCTCCTCCAGCGGGACGTGCCGGCCGTAGTGACCGAGGACCATCGCGAGGGAGGCGGCGCCGCACTCCACGGCCTCCATCTGCAGGACGGTGGGGGTGCGGACGGTCTTCGCCCCGGCCCGTGGGACCGTGCGCCGGGGCGGTGCCGCCCGCCTGCGGCTGCGGTTCTGCTCGGCGGTGGTCACGGAAGCAGCCAATCGACGGGACGCCGGTCGGCCAGCCGGATCGCACCCGTGGCCATGGTCGGTGAACTGAGCCGGTAGGGCGGTCCGTCGGCGGACGACCACCGGTAACCGCTCTTCGTGGAGGCCGACGTGTCCAGCCGCACGCGTACCGCCACCGGACGCCCGTCCTCGGTGAACCGCTCGCCCAGGCGGCTGTCGCCGAGGAACGCGGAGATCTGCTGCGCCGACTGGGCCGTGCGGTCGACGGACTGCACATGGCCGCGCAGCACGCCGTACTCCTGGGCGGGGACGGTCTGCACGGTCAGGTCGACGGCCGCGTGCTCGGGGATCGACGCGGCGTTCCCGGCCGGCACGTACACGGTGGCGTACAGCGGGTCGTCGGCGCCGGCGACCTTCTCCACGGCGGCGACGTCCGCGCCGGTGGCGATGATCTGCCCGAGGGTGGCCGCGAGGGCGGTGATCCGGCCCGCGGCGACCGTGCGGACCACGGCCTCGCCGTCGGCCGTACGGACCTTCAGCACGGGGGAGTCGGCGGGCAGCCGCTCACCCTCCTTCGCGAGGACGGCGGTGACCTGGCCGGCCGCCGGGCTCTGCAGGAGGTAACTGCCCTCGCCGTGGGTCAGCACGGCGGGCGCGCTCACCGTGGAGGCGACCGAGCCGGTCACCGCCCACCCGGAGGCGGCCGCCATGACGGCGAGGGTCACGGCCAGCACCAGCCGGCCCTGCGGGCGCGCGAAACGCACCGGGAGGTCGAGTTCCTCCGGTGACTGGAGCTTGGTGAGGGCCTGCTGGCGGAACTGCACGGGCGCTTCTTCCGGGGTCGGGACGCCGACGAGCCCCGGAGCCGGGTGAGGGCTCCGGGACTCGGAAGGTCACACGGGTGCGATCAGAGACCGGCGACCAGGTTGGTGACCGGGGCGGTGCTCAGGCCGGTGACACCCTCGACGGTGCCGACGGCCGTGTCGACCAGGCCGGTGACCGGGGCGACGCCGTCCACCAGGCCGGTGACGGTGCCCAGGGCGTTCACGGACAGACCGCCGGAGACGTTGTCGAGGTCCGCGTCGGAGATCTCGACGGTCTCAACCTGGGGGGTGGAGTTCATGGTGGAACTTCCCTTCATATGGATATCTCACAAGGGGGGAGCGGCCCCCTCTGGGGACAGACGACGGCCGCGACCGTGAGGGCCGGACCCCCGTTTCCGGGAGGCGTCCGAGCCCTGCGGTGCGATGGATGAAAGCAGGTCCGCGGGCCGCGGTTCCACTCAATCCCCGGCCTCACCTGCGAACTTGCCGCACGGCGGGGGCGAACCGTGCAGGCGCGCGCACGACTTGTCGCCGACTCCTTCACGACTTCGGCCGCATGCGCTCGGATGAGCGGCCGGGGCCGGCGCGGCGAATCCGACACTCCTGCCCCAATGGCGTGAGCGGCACCCGCGAGATGTGCAGAATCCCCGCCTCCGGTGCCCCCCTTGGGCAATCGATGTGCAGATTCTCCGACGAGCGCACCCCGTGACCGTCCGCTCACCGAGGGTGCGTCCCCCTGGGTGTCCGGACTGCCGTGATCGAGACATCCGATCCGGCAGGGTGCTGTGGGACGACTGTGCGCCTGGCGGGATGTCGACGCCCGTGTCCTGGAAGGATCCCGTCCGCTTCAGCGGCGGACGTCGGGGTATGGGGGGGTGCCTCCCCATGCCCCGGTCAGGGCGCGGTCATGGCCGATTCCGCATTGCGCAAAGGAAGTTGGCAAACGCGATTGAACGCATCCCGCGCCCCCCGCGTACTCAAGGCCAACCAGGCGCCGCTGTACGGAGCTGCCGACGACCGGCAGCCAGACCCCGCCCCCCAGGAGGTCGAGTTTTTTGAGTCACAAGCGAGTTACGAAGCGTAAGGTCATCATCGCGGTCGGTGGTGTCGCGGCGCTCGGAGCGGCGGCCATCCTGCTTCCCCAGGCCAACGCCTCCCAGGACGGCACGAACGACGCCGCCTCCGTGAAGACCCTGAAGGCGGGCGACGCCTCGGACCTCGCCGCACAGCTTCAGCAGCTGCTCGGGGACGCCTTCGCCGGCTCCTACTACGACTCCGGACAGCAGCAGCTGGTCGTCAACGTCGTCAACGTCTCCGGCGACAAGAACAACGTCCTCGTCCAGGCCGAGAAGGCCGGCGCCAAGGTGCGCGAGGTCCAGAACAGCGCGGCCGAGCTCGAGGCGGCCGCGAAGACCCTGAAGACCAAGGCGACCATCACGGGCACCGCGTGGGCCGTCGACCCGCGGACGAACCAGATCCTGGTCACCGCCGACTCCACCGTCACCGGCGCCAAGTGGGACCGGCTGGAGTCCACCGTCCAGAGCCTCGGCTCGGGCATGGCGACGGTCAAGAAGTCCACCGGCACCTTCTCCACGAAGGTCTCCGGCGGCGACGCCATCTTCGGCGGCGGGGCGCGCTGCTCCCTCGGCTTCAACGTCACCGCCCAGGACGGCTCGCCCGCCTTCCTGACGGCCGGTCACTGCGGCGTCGCCGCCGAGCAGTGGTCCGACTCCGAGAACGGCCAGCCGATCGCCACCGTCGACCAGGCGACCTTCCCCGGCGACGGTGACTTCGCACTCGTGAAGTACGACGACCCGAACACCCAGGCGCCGAGCGAGGTCAATACCGGCCAGCAGACCGTCGCCATCTCGCAGGCCGCCGACGCGGTCGTGGGCACCAAGGTCTTCCGGATGGGCAGCACCACCGGCCTCAACGACGGCACCGTGCTCGCCCTCGACGCCACGGTCAACTACCCCGAGGGCACCGTCACCGGTCTCATCCAGACCGACGTCTGCGCCGAGCCCGGCGACAGCGGCGGCTCCCTGTTCACCCAGGACGGCCTCGCGGTCGGCCTGACCTCCGGCGGCAGCGGTGACTGCACCGTCGGCGGCGAGACCTTCTTCCAGCCGGTGACCACCGCCCTCCAGGCGACCGGAGCGACCCTCGGCGACGGCGGTGGCGTGGGCGCCGGCGACGGCGTCGGCGACAACGGCCAGGGCGCCGGTGCCGTCGACGAGAACGGCGACGGCATCGACGACCGGACCGGCGAGGCCGTCAACGGCAACGGTCAGGACGCCGGCAACGGCCAGGGCGCCGGCGCGGTCGACGAGAACGGCGACGGCATCGACGACCGGACCGGCGAGGCCGTCAACGGCAACGGTCAGGACGCCGGCAACGGGGCGCAGGACCAGAACGGCGCCCAGGACCAGAACGGCAACGGCGTCGGCCAGCAGGACGACAACGGTCTCGAGGGCGGCTCGGGCGTGAGCGCGTCCAACTGACACCGCATCGGCACCAGCCGATCCCCGGCACCGCGTGAACGGTCCGGCCCTCCGGCGGGGGCCGGACCGTTCCCGTGCTCAGGTCGCCCGCAGCAACAACAGCGCCACGTCGTCGAGCCGTTCCTCGGCCGCCGCGTACGGCCCCACGAGATCGTCGGCCAGCTCCTCCAGCGGACGGTCGCCCCCCTCGCCCAGCCGCCGCCCCAGCTCGGCGACCGCGTCCTCGATGTCCACCCCCGGCGACTCGATCAGCCCGTCCGTGTACAGGGCGAGCACACAGCCGGAGGTCAGCTCCACCTCCGTCGTCGGATACGCCGCCGACCCGTCGATGCCCAGCAGCGGACCGCCCGCGAGGTCCAGCACCCGCACCTGTCCGTCCGCCCGGCGCAACAGCGGCGGCGGATGCCCGGCCCGCGCCATCACCGCCCGCCCGCGCGCCGGGTCCAGCCGCAGGTACAGACAGCTGGCGAAGAGATCCGACCCCAGGTCGATCAGCAGCCGGTTGGTGCTGCGCATCACCTCCGCGGGCTCCTGCCCGACGGTCGTGTACGCCCGTACGGCCGTACGGAGCTGCCCCATCAGCCCCGCCGCCGTCACGTTGTGCCCCTGCACATCCCCGATCACCGCCGCCGCCAGCGGCCGGGACGGCACCAGGTCGTAGAAGTCGCCGCCGATCTCCATGCCCCGGGTGGCCGGCAGATAGCGGGCGGCCGCCCGCACCCCCGGCAGCCGCGGCAGCGTGTGGGGGAGCAGGGCAGCCTGGAGACCGTGCGCGAGCTGGTGCTTGACGTCGTACAGCAGCGCCCGGTCCAGGGCCTGCGCGATCAGCCCCGCCAGACTGGTCAGCACCGCCCGCTCGTGCGTGGAGAACTCACGCGGCCGCCCGTACGCCAGCACACACGCGCCCACCGGACGGCCCGAGGCGATCAGCGGCAGATAGGCCCAGGCCGCGAAACCGTCCGGGGAGGATCGCTTGGCCGGATAGAGCTGCTCCAGCTGCCGCCGGGACGAGAAGAACGACGGAACGCCGTGCGCGACCGCGTGCGCGCCCGGCGACGCCGCCGACAGCGGCATCCCCTCGTACCGCTCCACCGTGTGCGGGTCGGGATAGCCGTGGTGGCCCAGCACCCGCAGCCGTCCCGCCCGCGCCCCGAGCAGTGCCAGCGCCTGGCTGCCCACGGTCGGCGCGATCTCGTCCGCGATCAGCCCCACCACGTCCTGCACGGTCACCGTCTCGGTGAGCGCCCCCGCCAGACTCAGCGCCTGCGACATCGACACCAGCCGGGTCGGCGCGTCCCCCGGCCGGGCCGGCGAGGGCTTCGGCTCCGACACGTTCCGCGCCCGGGTGATCCGGACACTGATCCCCGTGGTGCTCGGGTACAGCCGGAACGACAGCCACTCCTTGGGCGGCCGCAGCGCCACGAACGACACGGGGGCCTGCCCGATCAGCGCCGCCCGGTAACGCTCCTCGTACGAGGGGTCGTTGAGCCAGGGCACCGCGGCCCACAGCTGCACCCCCAGCAGCCCGCGCACCGGCACCCCGAGCAGATCCGCCGCCGCCGTGTTGGCGAAGCCCACCCGGCCGCTCAGATCCAGCGAGCACAGCCCGTACGGCAGCCGGGCCACCATCCGCGCCGCTTCCACCGTGCCGAGGGTGTCCGCGGTCCCGCCGATCGACCAGGCGTCCATCAGATCGGACTCGACCCCCAGCGTCCGGTCCTCCGCCGCCGTCCGCTCCAGCCGCACCGCCAGCCGTTCGCACCCCGCCATCAGCTCCTCGCGCTCCCGCTCGGACAGCTCCGCCGGATGCGAACCGGGCCAGGTCACGTACACCGCCCCGTACACCCGCGACTCCGTCGCCACCGGCAGCGCCGCCAGCGCGAAGGGATACGGCAGGACGACCGCGATCCGCGGATACCGGCGGGCCATGTCCTCCTCCCCGCCCACCCACACCAGCCGCCGCTCCCGGACCGCCTCCGCCACCGGGATCGGCGCGTTCAGTCCGACCCGCTCCCAGGGCGCCGCGAAGGAACGGGGCAGCCCCGCCGTCACCGCCATCTGGAGCACCGGCTCCTCGCCCGGCCGCAGGTACACCGCACCCGAGTGCGCGCCGACTGCGTCCATCATCGAGGTCAGCGCCAGGGACAGCAGCGGTCGGCCGACCGGCGCCCGCACGGAGGCCGCCGTCCGCCCGGCCTGGTTCCCGTCGGACACGGCGCCCACCTCCTCGGCCCAGCGACCACCCCGGGTTCCGGCTCCAAATCTGCCCCCTACCGGGCCGGGGCGCACGGCGAACGCCCTCACGGCGGCGCGGACGGCCCCGCCGTGAGGAGGGGCTGCGCGCGGGTCTCATACGCGCTGTAATGGCGGACGTGGTCACTGAGGGTGCTGCGGGGCGCGGAGCGGGGCCCTTGCGTGCCGACCTCGCCCTGAAGACGATCACGGCCGACCCGGCCGGCCCGGACCGGGTGCGGCGTGTCCTGGAACAGGCGCTCGTCTTCACGGGAGCGTCCCTCGCGGCGCTGTACACACCCGGCGAGGACACCGGAGCGCTCCTGCTGACCGAGTCCGCGGGCGTGCCCGGAGCCCTGTACGGACTGCGCGAGAGCTACCCCGCCGACGGACGCTCCGCGGTCGCCGAAGCGCACCGCGTCGGCCGGCCCGTGTGGCTCGGCCCGGAACACCTCGCCGAGGGCACCCCCGACGTCCGGCTGGCCGCCCTGCCGGTGCCCGGCGCCGGCGGACGGCTGCTGCTCGCCGTCAGCGAACGCCCCGTCGGCTTCGACGGCGACGACCGAGCCTGCCTGGCGCTCGTCGCGGAGGCCCTCGCCGCACCCGCGCCCGGCGCCCCCGGCACGGAGGACGAACCGGGCGCGGACACCTTCGGCCTCGCCATGGACACCGGCCGCGTCGAGGTCGGCGACGCGCTCCTGGACCTGTTCGGCATGGACCGGGAGGACTTCGACGGCCGGGTGGAGACCCTCCTCGCCCGGACCGTCCCCGAGGACCTCCCCTCGCTGATGTCCTTCGTCGAGGCCGACCACATGTCGATCGGCGAACGCGAACTGGAGTTCCGGGTGCTCCGGCCCGACGGCCCGCCCCGCTGGCTGCGGCTGCGCGGCCGGCTGCTGCCCGGCGGGGAGGACCGGCCGCCCCGGCTCGTCGGCACCGTCGCCGACGCCTCCAGCCTGCGCGCCGAGGTCACCGACGTGGCCCGGGTGCAGCGCCTGGCCGCGGCCCTCGCCACCGCCGGCACCGTCCGGGACGTCAGCCAGGCCGTCGTCACCGCCCTGCGCGAGCCGCTGCGCGCCGACCGGATCGCCCTCGCCGAGCTGGAGAACGAGCGGCTCGTCGTCATCGTCCTCGACCCGCCCGACCCCGAGGCCTGGCCCGAGCTGTGGCGCTCGGAATGGCGCGGCGAATGGCCCGACGCCCCGGTACGCGCCATGCCCACCCTCGCCGCCGCGCTGCGCGAGGGCCGCGCCCGGATCTGGCCGGCCGGCAGCGACGTCCTCGAACCCGCCCTCGCCGAGGTCGGCCCCGGCGGCCTCGCCGTCCTGCCGCTGCCCGCCGCCGGCCGGATGGCGGGCGCCTGCCTCATCGGCTGGGACACCCCGCACGACTTCGGCCCCGACGAACGCGCCCTGCTCACCGCCTCCGCCGGGCTCGCCGGACAGGCCCTGCTGCGCGCCCACGCCTTCGACGCCGAGCACGAACTCGTGGGCATGCTCCAGCGCCAGCTCCTCCCGCGCCGGCTGCCCGCGCTCCCCCGGCGGGGTCGCCGTCGCCCGCTACCTGCCCGCCACCGCCGGGCTGGAGGTCGGCGGCGACTGGTACGACGTGATCCCGCTGCCCGACCACCACGTGGCCCTCGTCATCGGCGACGTCCAGGGCCACAGCGCCGCCGCCGCCACCCTCATGGGCCAGATGCGCACCGCGCTGCGCGCCTACGCCGCCGAGGGCCACCCGCCGGACGTGGTCGTCGCCCACTCCAACCGGCTGCTGACCGAGCTCGAGACCGACCTGTTCGCCACCTGCGCCTACGTCGACCTCGACATGGAGTCCGGCACCGGCTGGTGCGTACGCGCCGGACACCCGCCACCGGTGCTGCGCCACCCGGACGGCGCAACCGAACGCGTCGAGGGCGAGGGCGGCCCGCCGCTCGGCGTGCTCGACCGGACGGAGTTCCCCATGACCCCGCTCCGACTGCTGCCCGGCACGGTCATCGCCCTGACCACCGACGGCCTGGTGGAGTCCGCCCAGCTCGACATCGACACCGGCCTGGACCGGCTCGCCCGGGGCCTGTCCGGTTCCGACCCCGCCGACCTGGGCCTGGTCGCCGACGCGTTGCTCACCGGCGCCCCCCGCGCCGACGACGTGGCCCTGCTGCTGATGCGCTACGACGGCATGGCCGTCAAACCGCTGCGCGAGGGCTGGACCGTGTGGCGGCTGCCCGACGCGGCCCGCCAGGCCCGCCGCTTCACCCGGCGCACGCTGCGCGCCTGGGGCCTGTCCGGCGACGCCGTGGACACGGCCCTCCTCGTGGTCTCCGAACTCGTCACCAACGCCCTGGTGCACACCGACGGCCGGGTCCGCCTCGACCTCACCCTGGCCGGCAACCGGCTGCGGGTGGCCCTCACCGACACCTCGCCCCGGACCCCCGTCAAACCCAACCTCGGCTGGGAGGCCACCGGCGGCCGCGGCATCCTCCTCGTGGAGGCCGTCTCCGAGGCCTGGGGCACCCTCCCGGTCAGCGGCGGCAAACAGGTGTGGGCCGAGGTCCCCGTCGACGGCTGACGTGTCCGCGGGCCCGCCCCGGGTACTCGCCCTTGCGTGGCGCCACGGGAACGCTCCGTGGGTCACCCGAAAGGTGATGAGAACCCGTGACCTCGCACATCGAGGAGAAGCCCGCCGTACGCCGGGCGGAGACCGGCTGGGCCCGGGCCCGCCGACTCCGCCGCGACCTGTGGGCCCTGCGCACCTGCCTGCCCGCCCGCGTCGGCCCCGGCACCCCGCCCGGGATGCGCTCCGGCCCGGAATGGAACATCGTCAGGGGTGAGGACTGAAAGACAGACAACCACCACGATCCAGGCATTCCCGGCCTCCGGGAGCCGAGGTGAGGCGATGAAGGCTCTCGTGCTGTCCGGCGGTGCCGGTACCCGACTCCGGCCGATCACCCACACCTCGGCCAAACAGCTCGTCCCCGTGGCCAACAAGGCGGTGCTCTTCTACGGCCTGGAGGCCATCGCCGCGGCGGGCGTCACCGAGGTCGGGGTGATCGTCGGCGACACGGCCGACGAGATCCGCGCGGCCGTCGGCGACGGCTCCCGGTTCGGCCTCGCCGTCACCTACATCCCGCAGGAGCGGCCCCTCGGTCTCGCGCACGCGGTCATGGTGGCCCGTGACTACCTCGGCGACGACGACTTCGTGATGTACCTGGGCGACAACTTCATCGTCGGCGGCATCACCGACCTCGTCGACGAGTTCCGCAGGACCCGGCCGGCCGCCCAGATCCTCCTCACCCGGGTCCCCGACCCGCGCGCCTTCGGCGTCGCCGAACTCGACGCGGCCGGACAGGTCGTCGGCCTGGAGGAGAAACCCGACCGGCCCAAGAGCGACCTCGCCCTGGTCGGCGTCTACCTGTTCACCCCCGCGATCCATGCCGCCGTGCGCACGATCCGGCCCTCCCGGCGCGGCGAGCTGGAGATCACCCACGCCGTCCAGCGGCTGATCGACGACGGCGCCGACGTCCGCTCCACGATCATCAAGGGCTACTGGAAGGACACCGGGAACGTCGTCGACATGCTCGAGGTCAACCGGACCGTCCTGGAGGGACTGGAGACCCGCATCGACGGCGAGGTCGACGAGACCTCGGAGACCGTGGGCCGGGTGGTCGTCGAGGCGGGCGCCCGGATCGTCAACTCACGCGTCGTCGGTCCCGTCGTCATCGGCGCGGGCACCGAGGTCCGCGACTCCTACGTCGGCCCCTTCACCTCCGTCGCGGAGAACTGCCGCATCACCGACAGCGAGCTGGAGTTCTCCATCGTGCTGCGCGACTCCTCCATCGACGGCGTGGGCCGCATCGAGAACTCCCTGATCGGCCGACATGTGGAAGTCACCCCGGCGCCCGGCGTGCCGAGCGCCCACCGTCTCGTCCTCGGCGACCACAGCAAGGTACAGATCCACACATGAACCTCCTCGTCACCGGAGCCGCCGGCTTCATCGGCTCCACGTACGTCCGCGGCCTCCTCGCCCGCGACACCGCGCTCGACATCACCGTCCTGGACAAGCTGACCTACGCGGGCACCCTCACCAACCTGCCGGCCGGCCACCCCCGGCTGGAATTCGTGCAGGGCGACATCTGCGACGCCGACCTCGTCGACAAGCTCGCCGCCGGCGCCGACCAGATCGTGCACTTCGCCGCCGAGTCCCACGTCGACCGCTCCATCGACGGCGCCGGGACCTTCGTACGCACCAATGTGCTCGGCACCCAGACCCTGCTCGACGCGGCCCTGCGGCACGAGGTCGGGCCGTTCGTGCACGTCTCCACCGACGAGGTCTACGGCTCCATCGAGACCGGCTCCTGGCGCGAGGGCCACCCGCTCGGCCCCACCTCCCCGTACTCCGCGTCCAAGGCGTCCTCCGACCTGATCGCGCTCGCCTACCACCGCACCCACGGCCTGGACGTACGGGTCACCCGCTGCTCCAACAACTACGGCCCCCACCAGTTCCCCGAGAAGGTCGTCCCGCTGTTCGTCACCCGCCTCCTCGACGGCGAGCGGGTCCCCCTGTACGGCGACGGACGCAACGTCCGCGACTGGCTGCACGTCGAGGACCACTGCCGGGGCGTCGACCTCGTGCGCACCCAGGGCCGCCCCGGCGAGGTCTACAACCTCGGCGGCGGCACCGAACTCAGCAACCGGGAGCTGACCGGGCTGCTGCTGGAGGCCTGCGACGCCGACTGGGACCGCGTCGACCACGTGCCCGACCGCAAGGGCCACGACCTGCGCTACAGCGTCGACTGGACCAAGGCCCGCACCGAACTCGGCTACCGGCCCCGGCACGACTTCACGGCCGGCCTCGCCGACACGGTCGCCTGGTACCGGGACCACCGCGACTGGTGGGAGCCGCTGAAACGGGGAGTGCGGACCGTATGAGATGGCTCGTCACCGGCGCCGCCGGCCTGCTCGGCCGCGACACCGTCACGGAACTGGCGCGGCGCGGCGAGGACGTGACCGGCCTCGATCACACGGCCCTGGACATCACCCGCCCGGACCAGGTGGACCGGGCCGTCGCCGCGCACCGGCCCGACCTCGTCGTCAACTGCGCCGCGTACACCGCCGTCGACGACGCCGAGACCGACGAGGCCCGCGCGCTGCGGATCAACGGCGACGGTCCCCGGCTGCTGGCGCGGGCCTGCGCCGCGCACGGCGCCCGGCTGATCCACGTCTCCACCGACTACGTCTTCGCGGGCGACGCCACCGTCCCCTACCCGGAGGACCACCCCCCGGCCCCGCGCACCGCCTACGGGCGCACCAAACTCGCCGGGGAACGCGCCGTCCTCGGTGAACTGCCGGACGCCTGCGTCGTCCTGCGCACCGCCTGGCTCTACGGCGTCCACGGCCCCAGCTTCGTCCGGACGATGCTCGCTCTCCAGGCCCGCCGCGACACCTTCGACGTCGTCGACGACCAGCGGGGCCAGCCCACCTGGAGCGCCGACGTCGCCGCCCGCATCGCCGACCTGGGACCGCGCACCGGCCGCACGGCCACCGGGATCCTGCACGCCACCGCCACCGGCGAGGCCAGCTGGTACGAGCTGACCCGCGAGATCCTCCGGCTCATCGGCGCCGACCCCGACCGGGTCCGCCCCACCACCAGCGACGCCTTCCCCCGGCCCGCCCCCCGCCCCGCCTACAGCGTGCTCGGCCACGCCCGCTGGAGGGAGACCGGCCTGCGCCCCCTGCGGGACTGGCGCACCGCTCTGCACACGGCTTTGCCGCTCATCCGCAAGGAGACCCAAGGAGTCCGTTCGTGAAACGCCATGAGTTCCTCCGGGAACTGCACAAGGTCACCGCCGCCCGCACCTACCTGGAGATCGGCGTCAACGACGGCCGCAGCCTCAGGCTGTCCCGGGTGCCGAGCATCGCCGTCGACCCCGCCTTCAAGGTGACCTCCGAGATCCGCTGCGACGTCCATCTGGTGAAGGCCACCAGCGACGACTTCTTCGCCCGCGACAACCCGCTCCAGCACCTCAGGGGCGGCCGGCACCCCTGGCGCAACCTGCGCCGCGGCCGTCCGGCCCTCGGCCACTGGCGGCGCCCCGTCCTCGACCTCTCCTTCATCGACGGCATGCACCTGTTCGAGTACGCGCTGCGCGACTTCATCAACGTCGAGCGGCACTCCGACTGGGCCAGCGTGATCGTCTTCGACGACATGCTGCCGCGCAGCGCCGACGAGGCGGCCCGCGACCGCCACACCACTGCCTGGACGGGCGACGTCTACAAGCTCACCGAGATCCTCGCCCGGCACCGCCCCGACCTCGTCACCGTCCTCGTCGACACCCAGCCCACCGGCCAGCTCCTCGTCTTCGGCGCCGACCCGCACAGCCGGGTGCTGAGCCGGCGCTACGACGAGATCCTCGCCGAGTTCGACGTGCCCGACCCGCAGAAGGTCCCCGAGACCGTCCTCGACCGGGTCCGCGCGGTCCCGCCGAGGACCCTGCTGGAGGCAGGCTTCTGGCGCCCCCTGACCCGCGCCCGCAACCGGGGCCTGTCCCGCCGCCGAGGCTGGGACGCCCTGCGCACCGCCCTGAACCAGGTCTCGGTCGCCAACTGACCACCGTCCTGTGGGGGGGGGCGCGGGGACCTGCGCGACCAGCCACGACGCACACCCGTACGACACTTCAGAGCCTGTGGTGACACAGGCTCTCAACGCCCGCCCCCGCCCCCGCCCCGCACGACAGCACCGAGCACCCGCCGCCACAGACGCCGCACCCGCCGCCCCCACTTCCGCACCCCTCCGGGACGCGGCGCCGAAACGGCCCGCACCCCGTCCGCCCCCACCCGCAGTGCCACCGCCAGTGGGTGGAACCGCACCTCGGACCCGTCCGGCGTGAGACAGAGCGCCGTGCGCCAGGTGCGGCCCGCGAGGTCGGCGACGGGCAGCGAGGCCTCCAGCCGCCCGCCCGGCAGCAGCACCGCGGGCACGTCGTGGGACCCCGGCCCGCTCAGCCGCAGCAGCACCCCGGTGCGCACGGGCACGTGCAGCCCCAGGTCCGCCGCGATCCGCTCCCCGGCGACCGTGACGTCCGCGGGCCCCAGCCGGCCGAGGCCCAGCCGGCGGCCCGCGCGGCCGACGTCCAGCGCGAGACTGGTGTGCCGGTCGGTCCAGTACGGCAGCACCACCCGGCCCGCGACGACGGCGGCCGGCGGCTCCGGGCGGTCGTGACGCGGCGCCGGCCCCAGCCGCAGCTCCTTGGTCCAGCCGCCGAGCCCGACCCGTACGTACGCGTCCCACAGTCCGTCGCCCGGCAGCGCGGTCCGGTCCGCGGGGTCGACGGTCGCCGTGCCCCGCAGCACCAGCCGCACCCTGCTGCCGTCGCCGGCCGGGACCGTCTCCCGGACCACCTCGACCGGATGGAAGTACTGCGCGGCGCTGGCCCGGTCGCGCAGCAGCAGGTCCGGCCTGGCCCTGCCGAAGCGGCCGACCGTGTCCTCGCCCAGCCACCGCACCGCCTCGGCGACGTCCCTCGGCGGCCACTGCGGGGTCCCCCCGGCGGCCGGGAACGTCATCGGCCCGCCGTCGTGCGTCAGCTCCGCCGCGAACCCGATCCGCAGCACCCCGTCCTGCCAGCGGACGTCCTCCGGGTCCACGGTGAGCGCGACCCCGGACTCCCACTCGGCGAACGCGACGACGTCGTCGTAACGCCCGTCCGTCACGAGTGCGGCGACCACGCGCTGGGTGGGCTGCAGCGGTTCCGCCACCCCCGGTCCGAACCGCTCGACGACCACCGCGTGGATCTCCTGGAACAGCTCCTTGCGGTAGTCCTCGGGCAGGTTCAGGAACCGGCGGCCGCGCAGCCGTTCCACCATCTCCACGCGCAGCCAGCGCCGGAAGAGCCGGTCGCGCAGCGGGCCCGGCTCGGTGTACTTCTCGACGACGTCCAGGGCCTCGCGGAGGTTCTTGAAGTACCCGGCCGGGTCGAAGCGCTGGAAGCCCGCGTTCGCGTCGTCGTCACGCCGCACGTGGTAGTAGCAGACGTAGTCGGCGAGGACCGCGACGTTGTCCGCGCGCAGATAGGCCTCGGTGACGAAGACGTGGTCCTCCAGGCGCCGCCGCCCCTCGGGGAAGCGCAGCCCGGTGCGCTCCAGGAACGCGCGGCGGACCATCTTGTGCGGGGTGAGACTGTCGATCAGCGGCGCGTTCTCGACGTTCGCCTTCGGCCGGTTCACCCGGAACAGCTCCACCGGCACCCCGCGGCCCCGGCCGACCATCTTCCCCACGACGACGTCGGCGTCGTGGGCCACCCCGTACGCGTACATCCGCTCCAGGGCCTCGTCGCCGAGGTGGTCGTCGTTGTCGACGAACATGACGTACTCACCGCGGGCGGCGTCGATGCCGACGTTGCGGGGCTTGCCCGACCAGCCGGAGTTCTCCTGGTGGATGACCCGCACCCGGGGATCCTCGGCGGCGAGCGCGTCGAGACGGGCGGGGGTGGCGTCGGTGGAGCCGTCGTCCACGAAGATCACTTCGTAGGCGTCGGGCGGCAGCGACTGCCTGAGCAGCGACGCGACACAGTCCTCGATGTAGGGACCGGGGTTGTAGACGGGGACGATGACGCTGACCTTGACCGGCATCGGGCTCCTGGCCCCCTTTGGATCTGTTCGGATCTGTGCCGCAGGACGGGTGCGCGTTGGCCCGATGCTAACTCCGCGGCCCCGCGGTCACCTGTCCAGTTCCCCAGCGTTCATGAGCCGTTGCCCGGCGTCGCCCGCAGACGGCGGGGTCGAGGGGCCGCGCAGCCGGATTCCGGCCTTGGGTCCGGTCGGGGGAGGCGCCGGCCGGCCGCGCGTAGCCTGGGCCTGTGCGACTTCTGCTCACGTCCGACACCCACCTGCCGAGGCGCGCCAGGGAACTGCCCGCCCCGCTGCTCGCCGCGCTTCCCGAGGCCGACGTCGTCGTGCACGCCGGGGACTGGGTCGACGTGGCCACCCTCGACCTGCTGGAGAGCCTCAGCCGTCGGCTGATCGCGGTGTACGGCAACAACGACGGCCCCGACCTGCGGGCCCGGCTGCCCGAGGTGGCCCGTGCCGAACTGGACGGGCTGCGCCTCGGCGTGATCCACGAGACGGGACCGGCCCAGGGCCGCGAGGCCCGCTGCGCCGCCCGTTTCCCCGAGCTCGACGTCCTGGTCTTCGGCCACAGCCACATCCCCTGGGACAGCACCGCCCCCGGCGGACTGCGCCTGCTCAACCCGGGTTCCCCCACCGACCGCCGCCGTCAGCCGCACTGCACCTATCTCACGGCCACGGCGGCCCAAGGCCGCCTCACGGACGTCGTCCTGCACCGGCTGCCGCGTCGGGGCTAGTGCCGTGACCGGAAAGGTTCACCGGCTCGCGACGCCCGGCACGGCACCTCGCCGCGTTGACGCATCACCCGAGTACATCCAGTACGCGGGCGACGCTCCGCCTTGCGATGCACCGCACCGGACGCCGCGAGCTTCCCGGCAAACCTTTCCGGTCACGGCACTAGGGGGTGGGGCTTTCCGGCGGGCGGCCGTGGATCGCTCCCGCCGTCCCCGACAGCGGAGCGCCCGTGCCGCCCCAGCGCACGGCGACGATCTCGGCGGCCACCGACACCGCCACCTCCTCGGGCGTACGCGCACCGAGGTCGAGCCCGACCGGGGAACGCAGCCGGGTCAGCTCGGGCTCGCCCAGGCCCGCCTCGACCAGACGCCGGCGCCGGTCCTCGTGGGTGCGCCGGCTGCCCATCGCCCCGATGTACGCGGCCGGCCGGCGCAGCGCCTCCTCGAGGAGCGGCACGTCGAAATTCGGGTCGTGGGTGAGGACGCAGATCACCGTGCGCTCGTCCGTCCGGGTGCCGCGCAGATACCGGTGCGGCCAGTCCACGACCACCTCGACACCCTCGGGGAAGCGGCTCGGTCTGGCGAACACCGGGCGCGCGTCGCACACCGTGACCCGGTAGCCGAGGAAGTCGCCGATGCGGGCCACGGCCGCCGCGTAGTCGATCGCCCCGAACACCAGCATGCGCGGCGGTGGGGCGAAGGAGTGCAGGAACACGGTGACCGCGTCCTCGCGCCGCTGCCCGCGCGGTCCGTAGTGCCGCACTCCGGTGGCGCCGAGGGCGAGCTCCCCGCGCGCGTCGGCGGTGACCGCCGCGTCCAGGCCCTCGGTGCCCAGCGAGCCCGCGGCACGGTCCGGCCGGACCGCGAGAGCGGCGCCGAGCGCGGCAGGACCGTCGGTGACGGTTGCCAGGGTCACCGGTTCGCCGGCGGCGACCGAGGCGGCGAGCAGGCCGAAGGCGGGATCCCGCGCGGGGGTGACCGGCCGTACCAGCACGGTGAGCTCCCCGCCGCAGGTCAGTCCCACCGCGAACGCGTCGGCGTCGCTGTAGCCGAACGTCTCCCGGCGGGCCCGTCCGCTCGCCAGTACCTCCTGGGCGAGCTCGAACACCGCGCCCTCCACACAGCCCCCGGACACACTGCCCACGACCTCGTCGTCCGGCCCCACCGCCATCGCCGCTCCCGGTGACCGCGGCGCGCTGCGGCTGACCGCGACCACGGTCGCGAGCCCGAACGGCGCACCGGCGCCGTACCACCCGCTCAGCACCGGGAGAATCTCGCGCACGTCTGCACGTTAATCCGTTGCCGCCCCGCCCGCCGCCCCTCGGCGGTGCGCGAGAGGCGCCAGAGGTGAACAATGTTCAACCTTACTCGTGAGTCAGATGTATTGACGGTGTCCGGAAAGCGCCCGACTGTAGTGGACATGCCGAATGTCCGGGCACGTCTGCTCGCTGTTCTGGTTGTCCTCTGCGGACTCTGCGGTTTCCTGACGGCGGCGGGCACGCCCGCCGCCGCGGCCACCGTCCCCGACTCCCTCCCGTTCGACGGCACGGCGCTCACCGTGTCGAACGGCCGCTTCGTCGACGCGAACGGCCGTGAGGTGGTACTGCGTGGCTACAACGTCTCCGGTGAGACGAAACTCGCCGAGAACAAGGGCCTGCCCTTCGCCTCGGTCGCCGACGCCAGGAAGTCGGCGACGGCCCTGCGCGCCCTCGGCGGCGGCAACGCCGTGCGCTTCCTGCTCTCCTGGGCCTACGCCGAACCGGTGAAGGGCCAGGTCGACACCGCCTATCTGGCCTCCGCCACCGCCCAGATGCAGGCCTTCCTCGACACGGGCATCCGGGTGTACCCCGACTTCCACCAGGACCTGTACTCCCGCCATCTGTTCAACTCGGGCAGCTGGTACACCGGCGACGGCGCCCCCGCCTGGGCGGTCGCGCTCGGCGGCTACCCCACCGAGTCCTGCGGGATCTGCTTCGTGTGGGGCCAGAACATCACCCAGAACAACGCGGTGAAGAAGGCCCAGTACGACTTCTGGCACAACGCCTACGGCCTCCAGGACTACTTCCTGGCCACCGCCCAGAAGACCATGGCCTACATCAAGGCGAACCTCACGACCGAGGAGTTCACCGGCGTCCTGGGCTTCGACCCCTACAACGAGCCCTACGCCGGCACCTATGACTCCGGCCAGGCCAGCCGCACCTGGGAACGCGACCTGCTGTGGCCCTTCTACGTGAAGTTCCGGGCCCGGATGGACGCGGCCGGCTGGACCGACAAGCCCGCCCTCGTCGAGCCGAACCTCTTCTGGAACGGCAACGTCAGCAAGGAGGAGGGCGGCCTCCTCGACGCCGGCGCGATCGGCTCCCGGTACGTCTTCAACACCCACTTCTACGACCAGAAGGCGATCTCCGGGATCCTGATGTGGGGCAACGCCTCGGACGGCCAGTACGTCGGCGACTTCGGCACGGTCCGCGACCGCGCCTCGGCCCTCGGGACGACGGCGATGGTCAGCGAGTTCGGCCACCCCCTCAACGGCAGCACCGCCGGCAAGGCGCCCACCGTCCTGAAGGCGATGTACCAGGCCCTCGACTCACGGGTGAAGGGCGCCAACTGGTGGACGACCCCGGCCGCTTCGGGACCGGTCCTGTCCGGTTCGCAGTGGCAGTGGGACATCTACAACGGGCGGCACCGCGAGCTGATGAACGGCAACGCCGACAAGGTGATGACCTCCGGCGACGCCTGGAACGACGAGGACCTCTCGGCCGTACGCCTGGACGACAGCGGTGTCGCGACGCTCCGTCAGGACGCCCGCCTCCTCGACCGGGTGTACCCGAGCGCCACCTCGGGCTCCACCGTCGCCTTCACCTACGAGGACCGCTCCCGGGACGGCTCCACCACGCTCACCTGGAACCCGGTTCCCAGCAGCCTGCCGAACGTGGCCTCGCTGGTCGGTTCCGGCCAGTACGGCGTGCTGGTGTGGCGGTCCAACGGCGGCACCGCGCCGACCGAACTGCATCTGCCCGCCTCCTTCCCGACCGCGTCCACCACGGTCGTCTCCGATCTGGGCACGGTGTACGGCCCTCCGGCTTACTCCTCCTCGACGGGCTCGACGAGGATCGGTGCCGCCGTGGAACCCGGTGGGACGGGCAGCCGACGACTGCTGCTCAGCGCCGCCGACTCCGGTGTCCTGCACTACGCACTGGTGACGAACGGCGCGACCGCGCCGTCCGCGACCCTGCTGGCCGCCGCGCGCGGTGAACTGGCCGCGTGGGTGGCCTCGAAGATCGGATAGGCGCGAGAGCACGACACGCGAGAGCACGACACCGTGCCACAGCGCGCGAAGGAGGGGGCGGGCGCCGGGCGCCCGCCCCCTCCGGTGCCGCCCGATCAGCTGCCGGTGCCCGTCCAGTCGGCCGCGACATGGCCGAGCCGCACCCGCTGCGGGTGGTCGCCCACCGGGATCGACAGGACCTTCTTGCCGGTGGCGAAGTCGATCGCCGTGACCTGGTCGGCGCCGCTCTCGGAGATCACGCAGTCCTTGCCGTCGCCGCTGACCGTGGCCCAGTACGGCTTGGACGCGGTGACCAGGGGCCCCTCCTGGAGGGTGCTGCGGTTGACGACCGTCGCGTAGTCGTCCATGGTGCCGGCGACGCACAGCTTGCTGCCGTCCGGGCTCATCGACAGACCGTGGTGGCGGGAGTCGTTGACGAACGTGGTGCGGTCGTCGCTCGTCGCCGGGTTCTTCGGCAGGGTCTTGGTGCGGGTGATGCTGTCGCTGGCGAGGTCGTACTCGAAGAAGCCGTTGAAGAACGACACCTGGAAGTAGAGCTTGGACTCGTCGGGCGAGAACACCGCCGGGCGCACCGCGTCGGAGTAGTCGGTGAGGCCGATCGCGTCCAGTCTCTGCCGCATGTCGATGATCTTGACCTGCTTGTAGGTGGTCGCGTCGACGACCGTGATGCGCCGGTCGCCCTTCGTCCAGTCCAGCCACGGGGCGTCGAGACTGGTGTTCACATCACCGATCGCCATGTTGTAGATGTACTTGCCGTCCTTGGTGAAGATGTTCTCGTGCGGCTTGTCGCCGGTGGCGAACGACCCCACCTGCTTGCCCGTGTTGATGTCCAGCACGTGCACGGTGTTGGCGGTCGACGCGGAGACCGCGACCCGGGTGCCGTCGGGGGAGACGGCCATGTGGTCGGAGCGGTAACCGGACACCGGGAAGCGCCAGTTGATGGCACCGGTGGAGAGGTTGATGGAGACCACGTCGGCGAAGCTGGGGCGCGAGACGACCACGGACTTCCCGTCCGGCGTGGAGTACATGTCGTCCACGAACTGGTCGTGGCCCTCGCCGACGCCGTTGCGGATGGCCGTGAAGTAGATCCACTTGATCGGATCGGCGTTGATCTCCGCCATCCGCGCGTCCTTGTCGGGGATCACATTGATCCGGCCGACCTTCGCGAAGTCACCGGTGGACTTGATGACGTCCGCGGTGCCCTCCCAGTTGTTGCCGACGAACATCACCTCGCGCAGTGCGGCGCCGGACGCGGCCTGGGCCGTGGTCGCGGGGGCGGTGACGGACAGGACGAGGGCGGCGGCTACGGCACAGAGGTGCCCGGGCCTGAAGGCGGCCATGAGTGCTCACTCCTCCGGAGTGGGGAAACGGGTGGGGCAGGGCTGAGCGGCTCGAAGAAGCGCAAATCTGAACACGGCTGCGTTCAGAATGTACTTACTGGAAAGTAAGGAAGGGGTGCCCTTCGCCACAAGACTCCGTGCACGACAAAATTGGCGACGGGGGAGCACGGAGCGACTCGGGAGGGTGCAGTGACGGGCAGGCTCAGGGCGCCGACCGGCCGGTACGGCGGCAGGACCGCGGCCGAACGGCAGGCGGAGCGGCGCGGCAGGTTCCTCGACGCGGCGCTGAAACTGTTCGGGGGCACCCCCGGCTACCGCGGGACGACGGTCGCGGCGCTCAGCGAGGCCGCGGGGCTGTCGACGCGGCAGTTCTACGAGGAGTTCCGCACCCTCGAGGACGTCCTCGCGGTGCTCCACCTCCAGGTCAACGACTGGGCGGAGGAGGCGGTCGTGGCCGCCTTCGCGGCGGCGGAGGGCCTGCCGCTGGCCGAGCGGGTCACGGCGATCTTCCGCGCCTACGCCGCCGACGTCACCTCGGATCCGAGCCGGATCCGGATCACCTTCGTCGAGATCGTGGGCATCAGCCCGCGTCTGGAGGAGCAGCGCCTGGCCCGCCGTGCCCGCTGGATCGAGCTGATCTGCGCCGAGGCCACGGCCGCCGTCGAACGCGGCGAGGCGGCCCCCCGCGACTACCGCCTCTCGGCCGCGGCCTTCATCGGCAGCGTCAACGGCCTCCTCCACGACTGGAGCGCCGGCTGGGTCGACGCCACCCTGGACGAGGTGGTCGACGAACTGGTCCGCCAGCTCCTGGGCATCCTGCAACCACCGGGATGGCTGCCGCAGGGCCCCCAGGCCCCGCCCACAGGCCCACGCCGGCCCGACTGAACACCGCCCATCTCCCGGACACGTGTTGCCGGGCCTGGCCGCTGTGGCTGGTTCTCGCCCTTGCCCGGCTCCGGCCGACCCTCACACCTTCAGCACCGCGACCGGCCACCGGACCGCACTCACTCCAGCCGACCGTGCCGGACTCTTGGGCTTCGCCGGCCCCGGTCGGTTCCCGGGTCTCGCTCGCTCCGGGCGGTCCTCGGGCTCGTCTGTTCTGCCGCCCGGCGGGTCTTCCCCGCCCCGGTCGGTCCCCTGGTTCCGCTCGCTCCGGTCGGCTGCTCAGGCCCTCGCCGCTCCAGTCGGACCCCGGCCGTCAGCCCCCGAGCCGCTCACCCCGGCTGCCCGGTCACCGTAGGCGGGACACCGCCTGCACCGCTCGTCCTGTGCCGTCCTCCGCGCGTACCCGGGTGCCCAGTTCCCTTGCTCGCTCGGTGTACCGGGGGTCGCGGGTGGCGTCGGCGAGGGCAGCGGCCAGGGTTTCGGCGGTGAGCCGGCGCAGGGGGACGGCCCGGGGGGCCACCCCCGCCGTCACGAGGCGGTCGGCCCAGAAGGCCTCGTCGAACTGGATCGGGACCGGTACGGCCGGGACGCCCGCGCGGACCCCGGCCGCCGTGGTGCCCGCGCCGCAGTGGTGGACCACCGCGGCCGTCTCGGGGAAGAGCAGGGAGTGCGGGACCTCGTCGACGGTCAGCAGGTCGTCGCCGTCGGCCGTGAGGCCCGCCCAGCCGCGCTGGATCACCCCGCGCAGCCCCGCCAGCCGCAGCCCCCGTACGATCTCGGCGCTCAGCCGCTGAGGATCGGGCACCGTCGCGCTGCCCAGGCCGACGAAGACCGGCGGCGGCCCCGCGTCCAGGAACTCCCGCAGGGCCTCAGGGAGTTGACGATCCCGGTCGTACGGCCACCAGTAGCCGGTGATGTCGAGCCCCGGGCGCCAGTCGCGCGGCCGGGGCACCAGGAGGGGGCTGAAACCGTGCAGCACCGGGGTGAACCGGTGCCCGCGCGAGCGCGGACCCCTGGCCGGCAGACCGAGCCGGGCGCGGACGGCGGGCAGGACCGGGGCGAAGACCCGGTCGACGGCCCGTTGGACACCGTGCCCGGCGAGACGGTTGCCGAGGGCGCCCCAGGAGCCGCCGCCGAGCAGGGGCGGGGCGAACTCCCGGGTGGGCGCGACGGGCTGGAGGTGGAGACCGAGGATCGGCAGGGAGAGCCCCTCGGCGATGGTCCGCGCCAGGGGCTCGAGCGGGGCGGCCGCCAGCAGGGCGTCGGCCGTGTGCGCGGCGGTCAGGAGATCGTCGGTCATGTCGCCGACCACCGCCCGCGCCAGCCGGACCGCCCGCAGCAGCTTGCCCGCCCCGCTGGAGCTGTCGTGCAGGCCCCGGCCGCGCTCCGACTCCAGCTCGGCCCGCGGGTCGACCGGCAGCGGATGGAAGCCCACCCCGGAGCCGGTCACGAGCGCTGCGAACCGCTCATGGGTGACCAGGGTGACCTCGTGGCCCGCGCGCACCAGGGCGTGCCCCAGACCGGTGAAGGGGGCGACATCGCCCCGGGAGCCCGCCGTCATGATCGCCACTCGCACGTCGGACAGTATGGCGGCGGCAGGGGCGCGGTGGGGCCAACGACCCGAAGCGGAACGTCACTTCATCCCGCAGGCCGGTCACCTCACGCTCGTTGAGACCGGTCACACCGTTTTCCTTGAGACCGGTCACATGACTTCTGTCGCAGCCGTTGACTTGCCCCTCCGGCGGCTCTACTTTCGGGCGCGCAGCCGTTCGGTTAGCCGATCCTCGTTCGAGATGTCGAATCCCCCTCGGAGTCGCCGCATGTATCCCCCTCCGCGTCCCAGCCTCCTCAGACGCTGCAGAACCGCAGCCGTGCGCCTCCTCGCCCTGGCGCTGACCGCGACCGCCGCCCTGGTGTTCGCCGCTCCCGCCCCCGCGCAGGCGGCGACGGCCCGTCAGATCGCGGTGCCCACGGCCCCGATGGGCTGGGCGTCCTGGAACAGCTTCGCCGCGAAGATCGACTACAGCGTCATCAAGGGACAGGTCGACGCGTTCGTGGGGGCGGGCCTGCCGGCGGCCGGATACCAGTACGTCAACATCGACGAGGGCTGGTGGCAGGGCACCCGCGACAGCGCCGGCAACATCACCGTCGACGAGTCCGAGTGGCCCGGCGGGATGAGCGCCATCGCCGACTACATCCACAGCAAGGGCCTCAAAGCCGGCATCTACACGGACGCCGGCAAGGACGGCTGCGGCTACTACTACCCGACCGGCCGCCCCGCCGCCCCGGGCAGCGGCAGTGAGGGCCACTACGCCCAGGACATGCTCCAGTTCTCGAAGTGGGGCTTCGACTTCGTGAAGGTCGACTGGTGCGGCGGTGACGCCGAGGGCCTCGACCCGCAGACGACGTACACCGCCATCAGCGACGCGGTCGCCCGGGCGAGCGCCACCACGGGCCGCCCGCTCACCCTCTCCGTCTGCAACTGGGGCTACGGCAACCCCTGGAACTGGGCCCCGGGCCTGGCCCCGATGTACCGGACCAGCACCGACATCATCTTCTACGGCAACTCGCCGTCCATGACGAACCTGCTGTCCAACTTCGACCAGGGCCTGCACCCGCTCGCCCAGCACACCGGCTACTACAACGACCCGGACATGCTGATGGTCGGCATGAGCGGCTTCACCGCCGCGCAGAACCGCACCCACATGAACCTCTGGGCCGTCTCCGGCGCCCCGCTGCTGGCCGGCAACGACCTCACCACCATGACCGCCGAGACCGCCGACATCCTCAAGAACCCCGAGGTCATCGCCGTCGACCAGGACGCGCGCGGACTCCAGGGCGTCAAGGTCGCCGAGGACACCACCGGCCTCCAGGTGTACGGCAAGGTCCTCGCCGGCACCGGCAAGCGGGCCGTCGTCCTGCTCAACCGGACCTCCGCCGCCGCGAACATCACCGTCCGCTGGTCCGACCTGGGGCTGACCGGTGCCTCGGCGACCGTGCGCGACCTGTGGTCCCGGTCGGACGTCGGCTCGTACAGCACGAGTTACACCCAGAGCGTTCCGGCGGGCGGCTCGGTGATGCTCACCGTCTCCGGCGGCACCGAGGCCTCCGGCAGCACCTACACCGGTACGTCGAGCTTCTCCGGTGTGACCGCGGGCGCCACCGGCACCAAGATCGTGGACGTCGCCTACACCAACACCGCCTCGACGCCGAGGACCGCGACCCTCAAGGTCAACGGCCAGGGCGCCACCACGGTCTCCTTCCCGCCGACCGGCTCCGGCCAGGGCACGGTCAGCCTCCTGGTGGGCCTGTCCAAGGGCTCGGCCAACACACTGGCCTTCAGCAACGCCCCGGCCCTCGCCGACATCACCGTCAGACCCCTGGCGGGCGTGAACGGCACCCAGGTCGTCGGCAAGGCGTCCAGCCGGTGCCTGGACGTCTACAACAACACCGTCACCAACGGCACGCAGGCGGAGATCTGGGACTGCAACGGCGGCCAGAACCAGTCCTGGACGTACACCTCCCGCAAGGAACTCGTGGTGTACGGCAACAAGTGCCTGGACGCCTACAACCAGGGCACCGGCAACGGCACCAAGGTCGTCATCTGGGACTGCAACGGCCAGAACAACCAGAAGTGGAACGTCAACGGCGACGGCACGATCACCAACGTCCACGCGAACCTGTGCCTCGACGTCAACGGTGCCGCCACCGCCAACCGCTCCGTGCTGGTGCTGTGGTCGTGCAGCGGCGCCACCAACCAGGGCTGGTCGCTGAACTGACGCACCGTCCCGCGCCGGGCGTCAGCGCGTCCGGCGGCGGCGCACCGGCAGCGCGGGCCGGTGCCGGTACGGGGGTGCCGGGAGGGAGCGGGCGCGGCCGGCGGGCCGTGCCCAGGAGCGTGCGCAGCACGGCGACGGAGAGCTTCCGGCCCGCCGCCGACGCCGGCCCCGGCAGCGCGGAGCGGTGGCCGCGCGAGCGCCCCAGCCGGGCCGAGAAGGTCCAGGTCAGCCGGGAGGTGACCTGGACCCCGGCGAACTTCCTCCCTACTCGTCCCATGCCTGGATCATCATCTGGTCGACGATCTTGCCGTCCCGCAGAGTGATCATCGACTCGGAGAGGACCCGCACGCCGTCCGCGTACTCGCAGGACTCGGTGAAGGCGGCGCGGTCGCCCTGCACGATGCAGTCGTCGACCTTGTGCGCCTTGATGTCGCGGCTGTACACGTCCTGGAGCAGCTCGCCGATCTCCGCCCGGCCGTGCAGCACCCGCGGGCTGCTGGGCTGGGTGTTGCGGTCGACGATGCGCAGCTGTGCGTCGTCCGCGTAGAGGGACAGCAGATCCGAGGGGGTCGATCCCTCGACGCCCCTGCGCAGCGTGTCGGTGGAGAAGCCGGAACTTGCCGCAGTGCCCATGGTGACCTCCTTGGAGGGCCGCGGACCGTGGGGAGCCGGGCCGCCGGTCCCTCACCTTCGAGCGTCCTCCGCCCCACGGGCCTCGGCAAGCGCAGCGGCCACGGCTCCGCCTCCTGAGTGAGCCCGGTCCGCCACCCGTGTCCGCGACGGCGCCCGCGGCGTTTGTGCGGGCATGATCTCCACTCGACGCATCGCCGCAGTCGCCGCCCTCGCCGCCGGTGTCACGGGCCTCGCCGCACCCCTGGCGAACGCGGCCGACGCCCCCTCCGCCGGCCGGATCCACCCGATGGCCCTGATCGACTCGCTGGCCGCCGACGGGATGCCGGCGGAGCACCGGGCCGACCTGCCGACGGTCTCCCGCCAGCTCGCCGAACTGAACAACGTGCACCAGCTCACCAAGCTGAGCGAACTGCACCAGGTCACCGACCTCGTCGCCCCCGTCACCGGGCTGCTCCCCGCGGTCCAGTAGCCGCAGGCCCCGTGGGGCCGTCGCCCGGGCCCTCCCGCCGGGGGGCGGCCCCTTCGGCGTCGCCCCCGGGGGCCTTCCCTCACTCGGACGCCGCCAGGAACTGGGTCGCCGCCAGCTCGGCGTAGAGCGGATCGCCCGTCACCAGCTCGGCGTGCGTCCCCACCGCCCGCACCCGGCCCGCGTCCATGACGACGATCCGGTCGGCCGTCGTCACCGTCGACAGCCGGTGCGCCACGACCAGCACCGTCGTCGTCCGGGCGACATCGGCCACCGTGTCCCGCAGCGCCGCCTCGTTCACCGCGTCCAGCTGCGAGGTCGCCTCGTCGAGCAGCAGCAGCCGGGGCCGGCGCAGCAGCGCGCGGGCGATGGCCACCCGCTGCCGCTCCCCGCCGGACAGCTTCGTCCCCCGGTGTCCGACCAGCGTCTCCAGGCCCTGCGGCAGCCGGTCGGCCAGCCCGTCCAGCCGGGTCGTCTTCAGCACACGCCGTACCGTGTCCTCGTCCGCCTCCGGGTTGCCCAGCAGCAGGTTGGCGCGCAGCGAGCCCGACAGCACCGGCGCGTCCTGCTCGACGTACCCGATGGACGACCGCAGCAGCGGCAGCTCCCAGTCCCCGAGGGCGCGCCCGTCGAGGCTGATCGAGCCGGACTCGGGATCGTAGAACCGCTCGATCAGCGAGAACACCGTGGTCTTGCCCGCGCCCGACGGGCCGACGAACGCCGTCATGCCCCGCGCCGGGACGTCGAACGTCACCCCGTGGTGGACGTAGGGCAGGTCGTCGGCGTACCGGAAGCGGACGTCGGTGAAGGACAGCGAGGCCGGTTCGGCGGCGGGGGAGGGCAGCGGGGCGGGCCGGCCCACCGGCTCGGCGGGCAGCGCCAGCGCCTCCTGGATCCGGGCGAGGGCGGCCGAGCCCGTCTGGTACTGGGTGATCGCGCCCACGACCTGCTGGATCGGCGCCATCAGATAGAAGACGTACAGCAGGAACGCCACCAGGGTGCCGACACCGATCGCCCCCGTGGCGACCCGCGCCCCGCCCACCGCCAGCACCGTGATGAACGCGCTCTGCATGGCGAGCCCGGCCGTGTTCCCGGCCGCCGCCGACCACTTGGCCGCCCGCACGCTCTGCCGCCAGGACTCCTCGGCCGCCGCGTGCAGCGTCCGCTCCTCCCGGGGCTCGGCACCGGACGCCTTCACGGTGCGCAGCGCGCCCAGCACCCGCTCCAGCGAGGCCCCCATCACCCCGACCGCGTCCTGTGCCTGCCGGCTGGCCCGGTTGATCCGCGGCACGATCACCCCGAGGACCGCTCCCGCGCACAGGATCACGGCCAGGGTCACCCCCAGCAGCACCGGATCGACCAGCGCCATCATCACGACCGTCGCGGCCAGGGTGAGTCCGCCGGTGCCGAGGCCCACCAACGAGTCGGTGGTGACCTCGCGCAGCAAGGTGGTGTCGGAGGTGATCCGGGCCATCAGGTCGCCGGGCTCGGTGCGGTCAACGGCCGGGATGCGCAGCCGCAGCAGATACGAGGACAGCGCCCGTCGCGCGCCCAGCACCACGGACTCGGCGGTGCGCCGCAGCACGTACGAACCCAGCGCCCCCACCGCCGCGTTGGCGACGACCAGGCCCGTCAGAAGGAACAACGCCCCTGTGATCGGCCGGTCGTGGGACAGGTCCTCGATCAACCCCCGCGCCACGAGCGGCAGCAGCAGCCCGGTCGCCCCGGTGACCAGCGACAGCACCGCCCCCGCCAGCAGGGTCCCGCGGTGGGGCCGGACATGGTCGAGCAGCAGCCGCCACGGGGGTCGTATGCCGGCTGTCTCTGCGTTGCTCACGGGGCTCCTCGGCGCTCGGGCGGAGCCCTCAGGCTACGGCGGCGGTCGCCGGGCGCGGCCCGCAGGAGGGGTTCCGGAGCTGTCGCCCGTGCCCTGACCACTCCGTCACGCGTAGGGTCCTACCTGGGACGGATGACCGCCGAAGAAAGGGGCAACCCCATGCCGCAGCACGTACGCGGAGTGATCGCGCCGGGGAAGAACGAGCCGGTGCGGGTGGAGACGATCGTGATCCCGGACCCCGGCCCCGGCGAGGCCGTCGTACGGATCCAGGCCTGCGGGGTGTGCCACACGGACCTGCACTACCAGCAGGGCGGCATCAACGACGAGTTCCCCTTCCTGCTCGGCCACGAGGCGGCGGGTGTGGTCGAGTCCGTCGGCGAGGGCGTCACGGACGTCGCCCCGGGCGACTTCGTGATCCTCAACTGGCGTGCGGTGTGCGGCCAGTGCCGGGCCTGTCTGCGCGGGCGCCCCTGGTACTGCTTCGACACGCACAACGCCCGGCAGAAGATGACCCTCCTCGACGGTACCGAGCTGTCCCCGGCCCTCGGCATCGGAGCCTTCGCCGAGAAGACGCTCGTGGCGGCCGGACAGTGCACCAAGGTCGACCCGGCGGTGTCGCCCGCCGTGGCCGGGCTGCTCGGCTGTGGCGTGATGGCGGGCATCGGGGCCGCGATCAACACCGGCAACGTGAGCCGCGGGGACACGGTCGCCGTGATCGGCTGCGGCGGCGTCGGTGACGCGGCGATCGCCGGCGCCGACCTCGCCGGCGCGGCGCGGATCATCGCCGTCGACATCGACGACCGCAAGCTGGAGACGGCGAAGAAGATGGGCGCGACCCACACGGTCAACTCCAAGGAGAAGGACGCCGTCGAGGCGATCCGCGAGCTGACCGGCGGCTTCGGCGCGGACGTCGTCATCGAGGCGGTCGGCCGCCCGGAGACGTACCAGCAGGCCTTCTACGGCCGTGACCTGGCCGGCACGGTCGTCCTGGTCGGCGTCCCGACCCCGGAGATGAAGCTCGAACTGCCGCTCCTGGACGTCTTCGGCCGCGGCGGTGCCCTGAAGTCGTCCTGGTACGGCGACTGCCTTCCCTCCCGCGACTTCCCGATGCTGATCGACCTGCACCAGCAGGGCCGCCTCGATCTCGGCGCGTTCGTCACCGAGACGATCGCCCTCGACGAGGTGGAGCAGGCGTTCGAGCGGATGCACCACGGCGACGTGCTGCGCTCGGTGGTGGTGCTGTGATGGCCGCCCGGATCGAACGACTCGTCACCTCGGGGCAGTTCAGCCTCGACGGCGGCACCTGGGACGTCGACAACAACGTCTGGATCGTCGGCGACGACCACGAGGCGATCGTCATCGACGCCGCCCATGACGCCGCCGCCGTCGCCGCGGCCGTCGGCGACCGCCGGCTCACCGCGATCGTGTGCACCCACGCCCACAACGACCACGTCAACGCGGCCCCCGCCCTCGCCGAGCTGACCGGCGCGACCATCTGGCTGCACCCGGACGACCTGCCGCTGTGGAAGCTCACCCACCCGGACCGCGAGCCCGACGCCCATCTGGCCGACGGCCAGGTCATCGAGGCCGCCGGCGCCGACCTCACCGTCCTGCACACCCCCGGGCACGCCCCCGGCGCGGTCTGCCTGTACGACCCCGGCCTCGGTGTCCTGTTCACCGGCGACACCCTGTTCCAGGGCGGCCCCGGCGCCACCGGCCGCTCCTACTCCCACTTCCCGACGATCATCACCTCGATCCGCGAGAAGCTGCTCTCCCTCCCTCCCGACACCAAGGTGCTCACCGGCCACGGCGACGCCACGACCATCGGCGCGGAGGCACCCCACCTCCAGGAGTGGATCGCCCGCGGGCACTGACGCCGTGGCCGGGAAAGGGCGCGCGCACGGCCGTAGGACACTCCTACGATCATCCGCATGACCGACACCGCACCCACGCTCACGACCCTGCACACCACCCGCGTCCTGCGCTGTGCCCCCGAGGGGCCGGCGCTGGACGGGGAGCGCGCCGCGCTCGACCTGATCGGTGACGCGATGGGACACGACGCGGAACTGGTGGTGGTCCCCGCCGAGCGCTGCGGGGAGGAGTTCTTCCGGCTGCGGTCGGGGGTCGCGGGCGCGGTCGTGCAGAAGTTCGCGAACTACCGGCTGCGGCTGGCCGTCGTCGGTGACATCTCCCGGCACCTCGCCGACAGCTCCGCCCTCCGCGACTTCGTGTACGAGGCGAACCGGGGCCGCCAGCTCTGGTTCGTCGCCGACGAGGACGAACTCGCGGAGCGGCTGAGCCCCACCGGGTGACCGCCGGCGAACCCGCCGGAAAAGACGACAGAAGATGTCCGGCTTCCACGCGACCCTGGACCCGACACCGAGCAGCAGTCGAGGAACACGAGGAGGCCGGACATGGGGCCGGACAGGTCGGGTCCGCTGGCGGGCAGGGTCGCACTGGTGGCGGGGGCGACGAGGGGCGCCGGACGGGGCGTCGCCGTCGAGCTGGGCGCGGCCGGGGCCACCGTCTACGTGACGGGACGCACCACGCGCGACCGCCGCTCCGAGTACGACCGCCCCGAGACCCTGGAGGACACCGCCGACCTGGTCACCGAGGCCGGCGGGCGGGGCATCGCCGTCCCCACGGACCATCTCGAACCCGACCGGGTCAGGGCGCTCGTCGAACGCATCGACACCGAGCAGGGCCGGCTGGACGTCCTCGTCAACGACATCTGGGGCGCCGAGCACCTCTTCGCGTGGGACACCCCCGTGTGGGAGCACGACCTCGACGACGGACTCAGACTGCTCCGCCTCGCCGTCGAGACCCACGCGATCACCAGCCACCACGCCCTCCCGCTCCTGCTGCGGCACCCCGGGGGCCTGGTCGTGGAGATGACCGACGGCACCGCCGAGTACAACCGCGTCACCTACCGCAACAGCTTCTTCTACGACCTCGCCAAGACGTCCGTGCTGCGCATGGCGTTCTCCCTCGGGCATGAACTCGGCCCGCGCGGCGCCACCGCCGTCGCCCTCACCCCAGGCTGGATGCGCTCGGAGATCATGCTCGACGCGTTCGGCGTCACCGAGGACACCTGGCGTGACGCCCTGACCGCCGAACCCCACTTCGCGATCTCCGAGACACCCCGCTATGTCGGCCGGGCCGTCGCCGCCCTCGCCGCCGACCCGGACGTGGCACGCTTCAACGGCCGGTCCCTGTCCAGCGGCGGCCTCGCCGCCCTCTACGGTTACACCGACCTCGACGGCAGCCGCCCCGACGCCTGGCGCTACCTGGTCGAGGTCCAGGACGCGGGGAAGCCGGCGGACGTGACGGGCTACCGCTGATCCCTCATCCGCCCGAAACCGGCATCGTGGGCCAGCGCGCCGGATGCCCCGGCGGCAGCGCCAGGTCCTCGCGCACGGCCGTGTAGTAGCCCTCACGGCCGGCCCGCTGCCGTTCCAGCAGTTCCTGCCAGGCCTCGGGGTCGACGGTCCCCGCCCGCAGGAACGCCTCCATGTCCATCACCACCCGCACCCATACCCGGGCCCGGTCCACCACCTGCCGGCTGCCCAGCATGATCAGCGCCTCCCCGGCCGGGTCCCGCCCGTCGGTGGCCTCCGCCAGCAGCGGCTCGGCCTCCGCCAGGGCCATCGGGTGCGGGTGCGGGTCGTTGCCGAGGTGGGCGGCGACGCGGTACGTCAGGATCACCGACCTCTTCAACGCCTGCGCGTAGTCGAAGTACACCGACAGCCGCCGCTCCTCCCACCGCGCCGCCTGCTCCCGCCCGAACCGGGCCCGGTCGCTGCGCACGACCGCCAGATACGAACCGAGGGCACCGATCACGACCCCTATGAGCGCGGGAAGTTGCTGGACAAAACCGGACATGTGTGAACGAACTCCATTTCGTCGGCCGGGCCTACTTCACTGATTCGTCACAGCTTGCCCCGGACCACAACCACGCACCCCGCCCACCGGTCTAGGTTGTCGAGATCGCAACCGCGCCGGAAAGAGGGCACCCATGGGGGACATACGCACAAGAGGAGCCGTCGCGCTCGGGGTCACGGGGCTGCTCGCCCCGCTGACGCTCGTGCTGGGCGCCGCGCCGGCCCAGGCCGCCACCTGCACCACGCAGGCCGGGCCGTACCAGAAGCAGGTCGAGAAGTTCCTCGGCCGGCCCGTCGACGGCAGGCAGTCGGCCGCCGACTGCCGCGCCATCCAGGCGTTCCAGAACAAGCACGGCATCACGCCGAACATCGGCTACGCGGGTTCCGTCACCTGGGGCGTGATGGATCTCATGAACAAGCAGAAGGCCGTGGGCAACCACCCCAACGCAGCCGGCCGGTGCCCCACCAACAAGGGCCGGATCGCCTGCGTCAACCTCACCCTCCAGCTCAGCTGGATCCAGGACGGCAGCCGGCTCGTCTACGGCCCCGTCCCCGTCCGCACGGGCCGCAACGGGTACGAGACCCGCACCGGGCTGAAGAAGATCTACTGGCGTGACATCGACCACGTGTCCAACATCTACAACGTGCCGATGCCCTACAGCCAGTTCTTCGACGGCGGCCAGGCCTTCCACTCGGTCAACCTCAGCATGTGGAACCCGCCGGGCTCCCACGGCTGCGTCAACATGACCACGACCACCGCCAAGAAGTACTGGTCGCTGCTGAGGAACGGCGACGACGTCTTCGTCTACGGCCGCAAGCCGGGCACCTGACGGCACCCGGCCCCGGCCGGCGGGCCTCGGCTCAGCTCTCCGGGGCGTCCCCGAAGTCCGGGATCTCCAGCCTGACCCCGCTCTGCCGCGCGGACTCGTGCGCGATGATGCCCGGCAGGGTGTAGCGGGCGGCCACCCAGGCGTTGACCGACGGCAGTGTGCGCGCGTTCACCGACGTCACGAAGTCGTCGACCAGGAAGTGGTGGCTGCCCTCGTGCCCGTTGTGCAGGGTGTCGAACGCGCGGGGCAGCCGCGCCCGGTCGTGCACCGGCGCCGACCCGGAGGTGAAGGCCGCCCGCAGCTCCGGCGCGATGTGCCGCAGCGAGGGGTCGTCGGGGGACAGGGTGGGCCTGGGTTCGAGCAGCTCGCTGATGTCCCGCACGCCCTTCTTGTCCTGCCACAGGGCCACCGTCGCCAGCTGCTCCATGCTGGCCTCGGTCCCGAAGAACCGGAACCGTGATTCACGCAGGTGGGACGGGTAGCCCACCCGCCGGAACTCGTTCGTGCGGAACGAACCGCCGCCCGCCACCTCGAACAGCGCGGTCGCGTTGGAGACGTCGTTCCCGAACTGGCTGACGTCCTTGTCGAAGACGCCGTCGCCACGCTCGTCCACCACCCCGATCGCCGACACGCTCACCGCGTGCGTCTGCCAGGCGCCGAGCACCCCGCCCACCGAGTGTGTCGGGTACAGCAGCGGCGGATAGCTGGCGGTGGCCTTCCAGTTCTCGCCGCCGCTGTAGCGGTACGCCTCGTAGAACCCCAGGTCCATGTCGTGGACGTAGTCGCCCTCGGCGTAGAAGAGCCGCCCGAAGGCGCCCTCGGCGATCTGGTTGCGGGCGTGCACGGTCGCCGGGTTGTACTGGCTGGTCTCGCCCATCATGTACGTCAGCCCGGTCGCCCTGACCGCGTCGATGATCGCCGCGATCTCCTCCGTGCTGATCGCCATGGGCACGGCCGAATAGACGTGCTTCCCGGCGTTCAGGCCCTGGACCACCAGGGGACCGTGGGTCCAGCGCTGGGTGAAGATCGCGACGGCGTCCACCGCCGGCGACTCCAGCATCGCCTCGTACGAGGGAAAGGTACCGGCCAGCCCCTGCGCGGAGGCGAGCTGCTCGGCCCGCTCGGGCAGCAGATCGGTGACGTACACGTCACCGACGCCGGGATGGGCCTGGAACAGCGTCGCGAACTGACCGGAGAACTGGCCGGCGCCGACGATGCCGAGCGAGAACGTCATGGGAGGGGTGCCCTTCGTTTGCCGAGAGCCTTACTTTCATCGCAAAAGAATCTGGCCGTCAAGAGGGTCGATGGTGGCTCCTCGGTCCGCTTGGTCCGGCCGGGCTGAGTCCGGAGCCGGGCCTGATATTTTTGCCGTGAAAGAAAGATCGTGCCCGCCGGCCCTGGGGAGACTGACCCGCATGACCGCACGTACCGCCAGCTGGCTGCCGCTGAGCCCCCAGGAGCGCTCGGTCGCGATCGAGGTGCTGGTCCACGGGCCGCTGTCCCGCACCGACCTCGCACACCGGCTGGGCCTCTCCGCGGGCAGCCTCACCCGGCTGACCAAGCCGCTGATCGAGTCGGGCCTGCTCGTGGAGGCGGCCGAGGCGGGAACCCCTGCCGAGGTGCGGCAGGGGCGCCCCTCGCAGCCGCTCGACGTGGTCGCGGGCTCCCGTTCCTTCCTCGGCTTCAAGATCACCGCGGATCTGGTCTACGGCGTCGTCACCACCCTGCGCAGCGACATCGTCGCCCGGTACGACCGCCCGCTCACCAGCCATGAGCCCGCCGAGGTGGTCGCCCTCCTCGGTGAGATGACCGCGGAACTGACCGGCGCGCACCCCGGGATCGCCGGTGTCGGCATCGGGGTCGGCGGGTTCGTCCGGGACCGTGCCGTGGTCGGCGAGTCGGTCTTCCTCGGCTGGCGGGACGTGCCGCTCGCCGCGCTCGTCGAGGAGCGCACCGGCCTGCCCGTGGTCGTCGAGAACGACGTCGCCGCCCTGGTCGAGGCGGAGACCTGGTTCGGCGCCGGCCGCGGCCTCGACCGCTTCGCCGTCCTGACCATCGGCGCGGGCCTCGGCTACGGACTGGTCCTCGGCGGCCGGCGGGTCCCGTGCGCCGAGGAGGGCCGCGGCTTCGGCCGCCACTGGATCGTCGACCCCCACGGGCCGCTCACGCCCGACGGCCGACGCGGCAGCGCCGTCTCGCTGCTGACCGTCCCCAGCATCCGCTACCAGGTCCAGGCCGCCACCGGCCGCGCGTGGACGTACGAGGAGATCCTCGCCCGCGCCGCCGGCGGCGAGCCCCTGCCCGCCCGGGTCGTCGAGGAGGCGGCCCGCGCCCTGGGCACGCTGGTGGCCCAGATCGCCAACTTCGCCATGCCGCAGAAGATCCTGCTGGCCGGCGAAGGGGTCGGCCTGATGGAGGTGGCCGGCGTCACGGTCGCGGAGACCATCCGCTCCCACCGGCATCCGCTGGCCGCCCCCGTCGACCTGGAGACGAAGGTGTCCGACTTCCACGACTGGGCGCGCGGTGCCGCCGTTCTGGCCATCCAGGTCCTGGTGTTGGGGGCCGGGAAGGACGAACGGGCCGACAGGGGTTGACAGATGGCGGTGTACAGGGGGACGTGATCAGTAACACGGTGCGGAATGACCGAATTATCAGTACTTACTCACGTGGCCTTCACTCTGAGGGTCGTATGCTTCACACCATGTCCACCACTGTTGAAACCGTTTCCGATCGTTCGGCTGACGAGGTCAACGAGGAGATCCGGGCCCTGTGGCTGCGGTCGGGCGGGACACTGAGTGTCGAGCAGCGCGCGGAGTACCAGCGCCTCGTCCTGGAGTGGGCCGCCGCGGCCCCGCAGCCGCTCAACGCGGTCTGATCCTCGTAGGCCGAAGCGGGCACCCTGACCGGGTGCCCTTTTCGTTTGCCTGCCCGGCTCAGCCCCAGGTCGCCGAGTAGTAGTCGCGGTAGGCCCGGCGGTCCTGTTCGGCGCGGAAGTAGCGGGTGGCGACCAGCGCGACCAGACTGCCGCCGATGACCAGCAGGCCGGGGCCGATGGCGTTCGGGTCGGTGAGCCGCGCCGCGAGGGACGTCCCGCCGACGCCCGTCACCGGGGTCGTCGAGCCCGGCGAGGTCGAACCCGGCGCGATCGCCGCCTGGGTGGGGGAGAGGGACGGCTGGGGGCCACCGGAGGCCGCGGCGCCGCCGCCCTGCCCGTCGGCCGGGGCGGACACGATGAGCGTCACGCCCAGCTGGGCCAGCGCCCGGGTCACCGGCTGGAAGAACGTCGTGCCGCCCGTCGTGCAGTCGCCGCTGCCGCCCGAGGTGATGCCGAGCGCGACGCCCTCCGAGAACATCGGGCCGCCGCTGTCCCCGGGTTCGGCGCACACGTTCGTCTCGATCAGCCCGCTGACCGTGCCCTCCGGGTAGTTCACCGTTGCGTCGAGCCCGGTGACCTGCCCGTCCTTGAGGCCCGTGGTGCTGCCGCTGCGGAACACCCGCTGGCCCACGGCCGCGTCGCCCGTGCCGGTGATGCGCACCCCGTTGCCGTTGCCGATCGCCACGACGTCGGCGCCGTCGCCGGCCTTGCCACTGGCGTACTGCACCAGCGAGAAGTCGTTGACCGGGAAGCTCTGCTGCACGGTCTCGCCCACCTGCTGCTGCGCCGTGTTGTCGGCGAACCAGGTCGACCCGGTCGGCCCGCAGTGCCCGGCGGTCAGGATGAAGTCGTTCGTCCCGTTGGTCACGTTGAACCCGGCCGAGCAGCGGCCGCCCGTCGACAGGATCGGCTGGGCACCGTTGAGCCGGGTGGTGAACTTGCCCGCCGTGCGCTCCATCCGGACGTAACTGCCGATGCCCGTCGCGGTCTTCGTCAGGCTCGCCCAGTCGGAGGCCGACACCGTGCTGTCGGCCTGCACGATGACCTCGTTGGTCCTGTAGTCCGTCACCCACGCGGTGCCGGGCACCGTGGGCGCCGAACGCAGCGTCGCCGCCGCCGACTTCAGTTCGTTCATGCTGTGGTCCACGAGCTTGGGCCGGGCGCCCGCCTTGCGCACGGTGGCGGCCGACTCGTCGTCCGTGACTGCCACGACCGGGCGTCCCTCGTCGTCGAGCCAGGTCCCCGCGGTGCGCGCCGTGCCGAGCTTCTTGACCAGCGCCGCACCGGGGTTGGTGACCACGGACTCCGGGGCGGCGCGCGGCGTCGCCGAGGTGGCGGGTGTCTCGGTCGCCATGGCCGCCTGGGTGACCATGGTCCCGCCCAGGAGGAGTCCGCCGACTGCCGCCAGCCGTGTCACTCGCCGGACGATCCGTCGTCGTGCGTGCCTCATGCCCAGCTCCCGAAAACCCCGGTTGTGCGGCTCCAACACCGCGGGGCGCTCCGGTCGTTGAGTGCCCTCACCCCCATACGTGCGAGCGCCCGGTCGTGTTCAGCCCGGAAGTGATCACCTCGCGCCCGGCCGTCGCCCGCCGGACGGCCGCGCCGCCACCTCAGTGTTTGCGTCCCACTCCGCCGAACATCGCCACCTCCGCCGGCTCCGGCTCCGCCGCCTGCCGCTCGGGCCGCCAGCGCGAGCACGACACCACGCCCGGCTCCAGCAGTTCCAGACCGTCGAAGAAGCGCGCCACCCGCTCGGGGGTGCGCTGGGTCAGCTTCGGAGTGCCGTGCTCGTTCCAGAACCGCACGGCCTCGTCCACGTCCGGCATCGCGGGGGTGGTGACGGTGTGCGACAGCACCAGATGGCTGCCCGTCGGCAGCCGGTCGAGCAGCCGACGCACCAGGGCGTACGGGTCCTCGTCGTCGCCGACGAAGATGACCACGCCGAGCAGCATCAGCGCCACCGGCTCCGCGAGGTCCAGGGTCTTCTCCGCGTGCTCCAGGATCGCCTCGGTGTGGCGCAGATCCTCGTCGAGGTAGTCCGTGCGGCCCTCGGGCGTGCTGCTGAGCAGGGCCCGGGCGTGCGCGAGGACCAGCGGGTTGTTGTCGACGTAGACGACCCGGGAGTCCGGAGCCAGCCGCTGGGCCACCTCGTGGGTGTTGTCGGCGGTGGGCAGCCCGGTGCCGATGTCGAGGAACTGGCGGATCCCGGCCCTTGTCACCAGATGGGTCACGGCACGGCCCAGGAAGAGCCGGTCGGCGCGGGCGTACTCCCCGATGTCCGGGTGTAACTCCCGGATGCGGTCGCCGGCGGCCCGGTCGACCTCGTAGTGGTCCTTGCCGCCCAGCCAGTAGTTCCAGATGCGGGCGGTGTGCGGCTGGGTGATGTCGATACGGGAGTTCTCCGGCGTGGGGGTGACGGACGTCATGGGTTCGGCTCCGGCGGCAGGAGGGGGAAGGGGGAGGCGTGATATCGGCAAGCAATCTATGCAAGGGAGCCGGCACCCGGGGGGCGACCGGCGGAATCCGTGCCGGGATGCCCGGAAACCGCCGTCGCCGGGCCGCGCCGCACCGGCGGCCCCGGGGAGCATCGCGCGGCCGCGCCGACCACGGTCCGGGGCTGCCGAGGTCGGGATCAGCCTGCCTAGACTGCCCGCATGGACGACAACGCGCTCGACCGGCTCGGAGCGGGCAAGTACCTGCTGATCACCAGCTACCGCAAGAACGGCACCGGGGTCGCGACCCCGGTCTGGGTGGTGCGCGACGGGGACACGCTCGGGGCCTGGTCGGCCGCCGACGCCTGGAAGGTGAAGCGGATCCGGGCCCGCGCCGACGTCCTCGTGGGCCCCTGCGACGTACGCGGCAATCCCACCGGGGCACCGGTCCCGGCCACCGCCGAGATCTGCGACGCCCGGACCACGGCCCGCTACCGCACCCTGCTGGCCCGCAAGTACGGCGTCCTCGGGCGGCTCACTCTCCTGGGCAGCAGGCTGCGGCGCGGGCTGGACGGCACGGTTGGGATCCGCATCACGCTCTGAACACGCAAGAGGGGGCATGGACCGCCCGGTCCATGCCCCCTGAGTGACGACCGCCTACGGCGCGTCCTCGACCGTTCCCGTCAGGACCGGCCCGTCCGGCAGCGGCTCGGCGTTCTCGTCCGTCAGCGCCAGCCGCATCGACTCGACCGGCTCGGCCACCTGGTCCCGCACCGTCTTCACGGTGAAGTCCGTGGTGGTGGACCCGGCCGGGACGCCCATCCACGCCCACAGGTTCGCGCTGGACAGCGGGCGCTCCGGGTCGGGCAGGTCACCGGACCAGTCCAGCAGCCACTGCGGGTCCACGTCCTTGGTGGACAGCTCGGTGCCCTCGGTGACCGGCAGGACCCGGACGGGCTGCCAGAAGACCACGTCGGCCGGTTCGGAGAGGGAGATCCGCCAGGTCAGCGTCCCGCCCTCGGTCACCTTGTCCGTGACCGGCGTCAGCGTCACCTTCGGCGCGGGATCGTCGTTCTGCGCGGTGACCCCGCCCTGGTACGAGCCGATGACCGCACCGCGCACGGCCTTGGCGACGACGTCGTGCCGCTGGTCGTAGCCGAAGCGGGTGTCGCCCTTCACCACGACCGACACATTCAGCGGGTTCGCTCCGGGCCGCACGGCGACCAGCTTGTCCACGGCACGGCCGGTGTCCGGGTCGATGACGGAGAAGCGGACCCGGCCCGTGCCGTGTCCGGTGACCTTGACCGGGACGCGGTAGGTGCGGGTGCCGGAGTCGCCCTCCTTGACCGTGAGCCTGCCGATGTCGACCCGCGGCAGGGTGGCCGCCGCGACCGCCGGGGTGCCGGGGGCCCAGCCCCAGGCGTCCATCAGCCAGGCCCGCCCGGAGCGCGAACGCGGCGTCAGCTCGAGCGACTTGACGTGCTTGAGGTCGAACCTGCCGCGGGTGGCCGCGGTCAGCGGGACCCGCACCTCGCGCGCCCAGTAGGAGGAGGTCCGCACGGTGCCCGGCAGCCCGTCGACCTTCACCTGGCCGAGCCTGGCACGGTGACCGGCGGAGTCGGTGAGTGACACGTCCAGCTTGGTGCCGGTGGTGTTGGGCGGCACGAAGACGCGCAGCGTCAGGTTCTTGGCGCCGGACAGGGAGAGCGGCTTGGCGGGGGTGACCTTCGTGGCCCTGCCGGGCGTCGACCACTTCAGCGCGACCGCGCCGCGGCCGGCCTCCTTCTCCAGCGCCCAGGTGGCGAAGTGCGGGGAGGAGCCGTGGGCGTCCGCGCCCAGACAGGCCTTGGCGGGGGCCGGGTCGACGGCCGCGCACAGCCTGCCGCCGGTCACCTTCACCCCGGCGTCCGGCAGGAACGCGCCGGTACGGCGGGCGCCCACGGCGTGGGTCAGCACCCGGGCCGGGTCGGCGGAGGGGGCGCGCCGGCCGGTGCCGTCGAGCAGCGGGCGCACCCGGTCGTCGCCGGCCACGAACAGCCGGGCGGCCGCGGCGATGTAGGTCGCGCCGGCCCGGTGCTGCTGGTCGGCGGTCAGCCGGGTACGGGTGCCCGTGGAGCAGACCGGGTCGCGGTCCGTGCGCTCCGGGTCGTCCCAGAAGTCGTCGTTCGCGGGCGCCTGGGCCTTGCCCGGGGTCCACTCCGTGTTGAAGAAGTTGTGGTTGGCGCCGACCACGTAGACGGAGCTGTGCAGGGCGGTGCCCTTGCTGACGCCGCGCGTGCCGTCGGCGTACACCTCGCCCTGGAGGTCGGAGACGTCACCGTCGCAGCCGGGCAGGATCGTCGTGGAGGGGACGTCGGCGACCGGGTTCTGGCCGAAGACGGTCGGGCCGATGAGCACGGTCCCGCGGATCTTCCAGCGGACCGGGCCCCGGTAGCCGTCCTGGGCGGCGGGCGCCGGGTAGAGGCTGTCCATCGCGGCCCGGTTGACGCCCTCGCCGCCGCGCGAGTGGCCGACGAGCAGGACGCGGTCCAGGTCCACCTGCGCGGTGCGTACGGCCGCCGGCGCGTCGGCGGGGTGGGCGGCCCAGCCGGCCCACTTCGCCAGGTGCCGGCGCACCAGGGACGAACGGGCCTGGGCACCGCCGTCCTCGGCCGCCCAGTCCTGGCCGTTGATGCCGTTCGCCGAGATCGACACCGTGACATAGCCCTGCGAGGCCAGCAGCTTCTGGTCCTGCAGGTAGCCCTGGTAGCTCGGGATCGCCTTCAGCCCGGTGGGGCAGGGCCAGTCACCGGTGACGCCGTCGTCGCCGCCGCCCGGCTTGTAGCAGGTGGCGTGCCGGCCGTGCAGGAACAGCGCGAGCGGCCGCTTGCCGGTGGCGCCCTTCGGCGCGACCACCACGGCCTGCATCTCGACCGGCTGGGGGAAGTCGGGCAGTTTCACCGGGGCGAGGTCGTACTCACCGGTGACCGTGCGGTACGCGCCCGGCTTGCCGGGGTCCACCGGGTTCGCCGGGAGCGCGGCCGGGGGACGCGCGGCCGCCAGGGAATCCCTCGACGGTGCGTCCGAGTCTGCGGCGCTCTCGTCCAGCCGGCGGCCCGCCGCGAGGACCTGGAGGTCCGTCAGCGACGCGGCCCGGTCGAGGGACAGCCGGAAGGTACGGCCGTCCCGGGCCGGCTTCGGCACCCCGAGCAGCCGGCCGCCCGCGTGGAACTCGACCCGCGCGTCCCCCATGGGCACGGGTCGCTCCGCGCGCCACACCAGCTGACGTGACGCACCCTCACCGGTGACGCGCCACCCCGGGGGCAGGCCGTCGTCGGAAGCGGCCGACGCCGTCGTAGCGGACGGCTGCCGGGCCTGGGCCAGCCCGGGTGTTCCCGCCAGGGCCGCGAGCACGGCCACGGCGGTGACACCTATGCGCCGGGCATGCAACAAGGGTCCCTCCTCACACTTCGTGCGTGGGCGTCTCCCGTCCGTTCCGGGAGCACCTCACGCCTGCAAGGAGGCGATCAGGGACCTGTGGGTTGCCTGTGAGGAGCGAACCGGCCTGTGAATGACCGGAATTGAGCCATCGGGTGCGTGTCGCCGCGCTGTCCGGCGCTAGCGGTGCCAGCCCCGGTACGGCTCGTCGACCAACTGGAACACCGGCTCGCCGCGGACCGGGTCCTTCACGGTGGAGAGCCGGACGCGATCGCCGCTGTGGATGCCGATGAGGGGGCCCATGACCCGGCCCCGTACGACGAACCCCTCGGCCATCTCGACCAGCGACACATTGCGCGCGGAGGGCGTGTTGCGGTGGACGACGGTGGCGTGGCGGACCGTCCCGACGCCCTCGCTGCGCTCCGTGCGCAGGTCGCTGCCCTGGCACACCGGACACAGCAGCCGGTGGTACATGGCGGTGCCGCACCAGGTGCAGCGCTGGAAGAGGATCGCCTCGCCGTCGGCCTTCGCGCGGTCGAGCAGCCCCGCGGAGGAGCCGGCTGCCCGCTGAACGGCGCTTCCTGAGTAGTGGTACACGCTGGTCAACTCCCTGCCCTGGGCCGGAATCCCCCGTGCGCGGCCCGGCCGTGCACGGATGTGCCCGGTCGCCGTGCCACCGTGCACGGCCACAGCGTATGGCACTGAGTGCCACAGGTAAAGGTACCGCGTACCCTGATGAGGGAGCGGAGCTGATTCAGCTCCGGCCGAGCGTCGTCTCGATCTCCTGCACCACCCGCCACAGCGGCGCCCCGCGCCGCGAGACCACCACGACCACGTCCTCGGGCTGCTCGGCGGGCGGGTGTGCGGGCGCGGGCGCCGCGCCGAACGCCGCCTGCACATAGCCCAGCGCGTGGTCCACGGTCGCGGTCGCGTCGCCCTCGCCGTCCGAACGCAGCCACGACCTGAGGGCGTTGTTGTGCGCGGCCACCACGGCCGAGGCGATCACATCGGCCCGCAGGCTGCCGTCGGCCCCGCCGGCGAAGCGGCCCCGCAGGTACTCGGCGAGGGCGCGCTCGTAGCGCCACACCACCGACAGCTCGTACGCGCGCAGCCCGGGCACCTTCTTGGTGAGCCGGTAGCGCTGCACCGAGAAGGAGGGGTTCTCGGCGTACATCCGCAGGACGAGCCGGGCGCCGTCGCACACGCGCCGGACCGGCTCCGCGTCCGGTTCGCTCGCGGCGAGGAAGGCGGTCATGTCGGCCAGGCACCGCTCGTGGTCGGGGAAGACCACGTCCTCCTTGGAGGGGAAGTAGCGGAAGAACGACCGCCGGCCGACGCCCGCGAGGGCCACGATGTCGTCGACGGTGGTCTGCTCGTAGCCCCGCTCCAGGAACAGCCGGAAGGCCGCCGCGACCAGGGCGTCCCGCATGGGCGGCTTGGCCTCCGCCTTCTCAGTGGCGCTCATGGACGGGAACGTAACACCCGGGGCGCTGCGATGGCACTCAGTTCCCTCCTTTTTCCCCCGGGCAGGGAACTGAGTGCCTGGCACGGTGTGCCGGGACGGCAGGGGCTCAGAGCCGCTCGGCCGCCTCGACGACGTTCGTCAGGAGCATCGCCCGGGTCATCGGGCCGACGCCGCCGATCGGCGGGGCGAAGGAGCCGGCGACATCGCCGACATCGGGGTGCACGTCACCGAGGACGCCCTCGACCGTGCGGGTGAGGCCCACCGACAGCACGGTGGCGCCCGGCTTGATCCAGTCCGGCCGCACCAGATGGGCCACCCCGGCGGCGGCCACGACCACGTCCGCCTCCCGGGCGTGCGCGGCGGTGTCCTGCGTCGCCTCGTGGCACAGGGTCACCGTGGCGTGCTCGGTGGCGCGCGTCAGCATCAGGCCCAGCGGACGGCCGACGGTCACACCGCAGCCGATCACGCAGAACTGCTGCCCGGTGATCTCCACGTGGTTGCGGCGCAGCAGATCGATGATGCCGCGCGGGGTGCACGGCAGTGGCCCGGGGATGCCCAGCACCAGCCGGCCCAGGTTCGTCGGGTGGAGCCCGTCGGCGTCCTTGACCGGGTCGATCAGCTCCAGCACGGCATGGGTGTCGATGTGCGCGGGCAGCGGGAGCTGCACGATGAAGCCGGTGCACGCCGGGTCGGTGTTCAGCCGCAGCACCGCGGCCTCGACATCGGCCTGGGAGGCGTCGGCGGGCAGCTCCACCCGGATCGAGGCGATGCCGACCTGCGCGCAGTCGCGGTGCTTGCCGCCCACGTAGGAACGGCTGCCGGCGTCGTCGCCGACGAGGATCGTGCCCAGCCCCGGGGTGATGCCGCGCTCCTTGAGCGCCTCGACACGCAGCGCGAGTTCGTTCTTGATGTCGGCCGCGGCGGCCTTGCCGTCGAGAAGAGTTGCGGTGGTCACGGAGTGGACGAGCCCTTCGGGAGAGAAACGACGGTCCTGTCATCGTACGACCCCCGCGTCCCCCTCCCCGCAGGAGCACCCACCGCCCCGGCGTAACCTTTCGGCACCGCCGCCCAGCCCGAGGAGCCCCCGTGCCGTCCGCCCGTCCCCGTCTCCTCTACGTCACCGACCTGGCCTACCCGGCCCGCGGCCGGCGCTACGGCGACGAGGACGTCCGGCTCACCTCCCTGCTGCGCGCGGACTTCGACCTGGCCCTGTGCCACCCCCTGGACGCGGCGGCCCTGATGGCCGGGTTCGACGCCGTGGTGGTCCGCAACAGCGGCCCCGTCCTCGGCTACCAGGACGCCTACGACGCCTTCCGCGAGCGCGCCCTGCACGACGGCGTCCGCGTCTACAACCCGCTCACCGGGCGCGCCGACATGGCCGGCAAGCAGTACCTCCTCGACCTCGGCGCCCAGGGGTACCCGGTGATCCCCACCGTCGACCGCGCCGAGGACCTGCACCGCCTGCCCGCGGCCGGCCGGTACGTCGTCAAGCCCAAGCTGGGCGCGGACTCCCTCGGCCTCAGGACCGTCACCGAGGACGACCTGCCCGCCCTGGCCGACGGCACCGTCCTCGTCCAGCCGTGCGTCGACTTCGCCTACGAGGTCTCCTTCTACTTCGTCGACCACGACTTCCAGTACGCCCTGTACGCCCCGGACCCCGGCCGCCGCTGGGAGCTGCAGCCCTACGAGCCGACCCCCGCCGACCTGGAGTTCGCCCACCGCTTCATCGAGTGGAACACCCTCGCGTACGGCATCCAGCGCGTCGACGCCTGCCGCGCCCCCGGCGGCGAGCTGCTCCTCGTCGAACTGGAGGACCTCAACCCCTATCTCTCCCTGGACGTCCTCGACGACGGCGCCCGGGACGCCTTCGTCGCGGCGACCGCGCGTTCGCTGCGCCGCTTCCTGACCGGCTGAACCCGTCCGCCCGTCCGCCCGTATCTCTCCCCGGGGACACGGAACGGAGGGAGACCAGGGTGCCGACACCGGCCGAACCCGGACAACCGCAGGAGCGCAAGGTCGTGGAGCCCATCCGGGTTCTCAGGCCCCGCAACACCGACGCCCTGGCGGACCTGTTCCGCGAGATGACCGAGCTGACCAAGGAACCGGTCTCCTACGAGTCGATCCCGATGCAGGGGCTGCCGGACGGCACCGACGAACCGGCGACGGAGCGGCTCCCGCCGGTGGGGCACTGGACCGATGCCGTCCCCGCGGCCGACGCCCACGACCCCGCGGGACCGGCGACGGAACCGGTCGCCGGCCAGGACTGGGCGGAGGAGCGGTCCCCGTCCGAGCCCGCCGCGGACCGGGGCGCCGCGGCGCCGGCGGGGTGGGGCGAGCACCCTTCCGCCGCGGCCTCGGCGGGTCCGGCTGAGCGGCCCTCGTACGGATCGCGCCCCACTCGCCCCGCCGGCCGCCCCTACGGGCCCCCTCGGGGACGCACCGGCGCGCACCCCGCGGCGCCGGCGGCGCGCGGTGCGCGCGGGCGGCGCGACGCCGAGGGGCCGGGCAACGGGCTGCGCCGGGCCGCCATCGCGGTCGGCGTGTGCGCCGCGGCGCTCGTCGGCTTCGCCGGTGCCCTGCTGGTGCCGGGCCGCGGCGGCGAGGCGGCGGCGGAGACCGTCCGGCCGCAGCCGAGCGCCACCCAGCCGGACACCTCCTCGCCGTCGGCCGACCCCGACGGCGCCGGCACGCTGCGGGAGGGCGACAGCGGCCCCGAGGTGACCGACCTCCAGCAGCGGCTGCTGAAGATCCCCGACGTGTACCGCGACGGCCCCACCGACGGCCGGTACGACGCCACCCTCACGGAGGCCGTGGCCCGCTTCCAGCTCTGGTACGGCATCCGGGGCGACGAGGACGGCGTGTACGGCGACGACACCCGGCAGGCGCTGGAGTCACGCACCGGCGGCTGACACCGGCGACCGGGCCGACGGGGGACCGGTCCGGTCAGTCGGCGGCGTCCAGGGGCACCTGGATGTCCAGGACGCACACGTCGTCCCGGCCCTCCGGTCCCGGCAGCGCGCCGAGCAGGCGCTCCAGCGGCACCGGGCCGTCCGGGTGGGGGGCCGCCGCGGCGCGGGCGAGCCGCTCCAGGCCCAGGTCGATGCTCTCCCCGGGGCGTTCCACCAGACCGTCGGTGTACAGCACCAGTCGGTCGCCCGGGGCGAGCAGGCACTCCGCCTCCGCGTAGCGCGGGGTGTCGCGGGCGCCGAGCAGCATGCCGTGCGGCCGTTCGAGGTAGCGGGCCTCGCCGGAGCGCAGCAGCAGCGGCGGGGGATGCCCGGCCTGGGCCCACACGAGCCGCCGCCCGGCGGGGCTGTAGCGGGCCAGGACCATGGTCGCCGTCCCGTGCGGGTCCCGGGAGTGCAGCAGCAGTGCGTTGAGGCGGGAGAGCGCCCCGGTCAGCGAGGAGCCGGTGATCACCATGCCTTTGGCGGTGAACCGCAGCAGGGCCATCGAGGCGACGGCGTCCAGACCGTGCCCGGTGACGTCACCCACCACGAACAGGGCGTCTCCGTCCGGCAGTTGGATGGCGCTGAACCAGTCGCCGCCCACGTTGAGCCCCGACTGCGCGGGCAGGTAGGCGATGTCGACGCGCAGTCCGGCCAGCCGTACGGGCTCCTTCGGCAGCGGCAGCAGCGCGTCCTGGAGCCGGGCCGCGACCGTGCGCTCGGCCGTCAGCGCGCCCTGCTGGGTGAGCATCGCGCGTTCGCTGGCGAGCAGGGCGAGTTCGGCGCTGCGCTGGGCGCTGACGTCCTGGAGGAAGCCGTGCGCCTCGACGGGGGTGCCCTCGGCGTCCGTCACCGCCTCGGCGACCGCCCGCAGATGGCGGACGCCGTCCCGGGCGGCGACCCGGAACGGTACGTCGCACGGTCTCCCCTCGTGCACCAGCTCGCCGACGGCACGGGCCAGCGCGGGCACGTCCTCGGGCAGGGCGAAGCCGGGCAGCCGGGTCAGCGGGACGGGTCCGTGCGCGGGGTCGCGTTCGAGGAGGGCGTAGACCTGGGCGGACCAGTTTCCCTCGCCGGTGGTCAGGTTCCAGGTGGCCCAGCCGAGCCGGCCGAGCCGCTGCACGTCCGCCAGCCGCTGCTCCTGGCGGTCCGAGGGGTCGTGGCGCACCCAGCTGACGACCAGTCCGTCGCCCAGCCGGGCCACCCGCGCCGCGTAGGTGGCCAGCTCGCTGACCCCGGCGACACTCTGCTGCCGGGCGAACGGCTCGCTCTCGTAGGGCTCCTCGCCCTCCAGCGCCTTCAGGCACCCCTGCCACAGCGGCTCGTCCACGGCCGTGGGCCAGCATTCCAGGAAGCGCAGACCGCGCAGCTCGCGCCCGGCGCGGCCGACGGCGTCGGAGGTACCGGCGGCGACGGCCTCGATCCGGAAGTCCTCGACGGCACCCGAGGGCCCGCGCACCGGCGTGAGCAGCACCGCGGCGACCGGCAGCCGGTCGAACACCGTCTGCACGGCGTCCGCGGCGGCACCGACGGCCGGCTCCCGCCGGACCCCGAACGTGTGCAGCGGTCCCGCGCACAGCCGGGCGACGGCCTGCAGATGCGCGCGTACGGCGGCCGGGAAGGGGCCCGTGCGGCGGCGCAGCACGCCGAGCGCCACCTCGGCCGGCTCGCCGGTGCCCACCGCCAGCCAGGCGCGGGAGCCCCACCGCGACGCGCCCCCGATCAGCAGGTACCGCTCCTGGTCCGCCGCCGGGTCCTCCAGCCAGCGGGCCTCGTGGGTGCTCAGCGTCTCCAGCGCGGCGATCCCGGCGAGCGGCGGCACCCGGCCCCACTGCAGGGCGAGCGTCTCGTCGATCCCGGCGTGCCCGACCAGTTCCAGCCCGCCGGTGGGCAGCCGGGCGTAGAGCATGACCGCGTCGGCGTCCGCGTCGGCGGCGAGCCGGTCGAGCACACAGCGGGCGAGGTCCTGGGGGGTGCCGACCCGCACGAGGGCCCGGGCGAACCGGGCCAGGGCCGAGGAGTCGGCCTCGTCGGGGGCCGGGTGCGCTTCGTCCGGCCCCTCGTGCGGTGGGGTTGCGGAGGGGTGCGGTTCGGCGGCGGTGCGCGCGGTCAGTGAGCCGAGGGTGAGCCAGCACTCCTCCAGGAGGGTCCGCCGGGCGGCCTTCGCCCGGCGCTGCAGTTCCTCCTGTGCCGCGTCGGGGGAGCAGCCGAGCCGCGCCATGACCGCGCCCTTGGCCCGCTCCCGGACGGCCGCGGTGGCGGCCAGTTCCTGGAGCCGGTCCATCTCCGCGCGCTGGCGTGCCACGACCCGGGTGAGGGCGGCCATGTCGGGTGTCTCGCCCGACTCCGGGGGCAGCGCGGATTCGCTCGTCACGCATCGAGCATGGCACAGGTGTGCGGCTGCGATCAGGCCCTTGCGCCGACGTCACGGACGGGCCGGCGTCCGCCTCGGCTCAGCGGCCCGCGTGGGACTCGATCAGGGCCTGGGTGACGCAGCGGACACTGCGGGCGATGTGCTGGAGCTGCATGAGCTCGGCGGCGTACAGCTTGATGGTGTGCTCGATGACCGACTCGGGCATGCCCAGCCGGGGCAGGTCGGCGCGCGCGGTCTGCAGGGCGGTGCGGGCCACCCGGATCTCCTGCTGGACCTGGATCTGGGCGTGACGGCCGAGCAGCACCGGCTGACGCAGCATGAGCGGGTAGCTCGCGTACCGGGCGGGCACCAGCTCCCGCAGCCACTTCGCGGCCGAACGCTCCCAGTCGTAGCTGCCGGGGGTCTTGACCTGGCACGGCCAGTCCGGGCTGATGCGCTGCGTCGTCGTCAGAGTCATGGTCATCGCTTCCGGGTGTGCGGCGTCGGGACGGGTGGTCCGACGGGTGTGGGGCGGCCCCGGTCCAGGGGATGACCGAGGCCGCCACGGGCGCTCGCGCGAGCGGCGCCCCGAGCACCCTGTGGCGCCGGCGTGGGTAGGGACGACGGCTTCGGGTGCCCGTACAGGAGCCCTGAGTGGGCGGTGCGGCCGTGAGCAGTATTTATATATACCGACGGGTTTGCAAGGCGTATGAAAACATTCATGTGCGATGTGCCCGCAATGATCCCTGTGCCCTTTTACGGAGGGGGGAGGGGTGATCGTGGAGGGTCGTCGGTCCGGGGCCGGCCGTCCTACTCGCGCAGGAAGAACTGGTGCTGCTCGGCGATCTGCTCGTACTCCTCCAGCCGCGCCTGGGTGCGCTCCGGGCCCGCGTCGGTCATGGCCTGGAGCAGCGCGGCGGCCATCACCCCGGGGGCGGCGTAGGAGTCGAACACCAGCCGGGAGCCGGTGCCGCTGGCGAAGGTGACGTCGGCCTCGTCGGCCACCGGTCCGAGGGCCAGATCGGTGATCAGCGCGACCTTCAGTCCGGCGCTGCGCGCGACCCGTACCGCCGTCAGCGTCTCCTGGGCGTGCCGGGGCATCGAGAACGCCAGCACCCAGGTCCCGCCCGCCTCCCGGGACTGCAGCAGCGCGTCGTAGGCGACGCTGCCGCCCCGGGTCACCAGCCGGACGTCGGGGTGGACCCGGCGTGCGGCGTAGGCGAAGTACTCGGCGAGCGAGGCCGAGATCCGCAGGCCCAGGATGGTCAGCGGCGTCGACTGGGACAGCGCCCGCCCGATCTCGATCACCCGGTCCGGGTCGGACAGGTCCCGCCGCAGGTTCTCCAGGTTCTCGATCTCCGCGTCGACCGCGGCCTGGAGCTCGTTGGCGCGGTTCGCCTCGTCCGCGGCGGGGCCGCCGGCCAGGGTGCCGAGCGCGATCGACTGGAGCTTCTCGCGCAGCGCGGGGTAGCCGCTGAAGCCGACGGCGGCGGCGAACCGGGTCACCGAGGGCTGGCTGACCCCCACCCGGTCGGCGAGGTCGGTGATCGACAGGAACGCCGCCTCGGTGATGTGCTCGATCAGGTACTGGGCGATGCGTCGTTGTCCCGGGGACAGCTGGGGCCCGTCGAAGAGGGCCCGGAGCCGGGAGGTCGGGGACACCTCCGCTTCGGGATCCGTCTTGCCCGAGGTGATCGCTGATGCCTGTGCGCGTGCCTGTTGGGGCGATGGCACCGGTGCGCCTCCTTTGTCTCCCACGCAGCTCAACATAGCTCACGGAGCGTGCGGGACAGCGTGCCCGAGCTGCCGCCGGTCGCACACCCGCAGGCCTTCACCGCTGGTAAATCGTGATCGAGTGGCCGACCTCGTCCACCTCGTGGCTGGACCGGATCAGCCGGGCGAGCCGCCTGCCGGCCCGGGCCGCCGCAGAGTCCGACACGGCCAGCACCCCGTGCACCGAGCGCAGCGGGGCGCGCCGGGGATCGGAGGCGCGGATGCCGTACCACGAGGGCACTCCGCTGCCCTTGTAGACGAGCCAGACCCGTTCGCCCGCGTACCGTCCGCGCAGCCGGCCCGCGAGCCGGCCGAGGTCCTGGCCCCAGTCCACGTTGGAGTCGTGCAGCCGCAGATGCGTCCGCGCCGGGCCGCCGAACGCCTCGTTGGAGTACGGCAGGTAATAGGGGAACGTGCGCAGCGAGCTGACGGCGACGAAGGCCACCAGCGCCCAGGTCACCACCCGCCGCCACCGCCACCGCACCGCGAGGACGCAGCCGCCGGCCACCGCCAGGAACATCGGCAGGAACACCACGTACCGGGTGCCGAAGTTCCGCGACCCGGTCATCGCCGAGGCCAGCAGGACCGCCGCGGGGACCAGGACGTACGGCGCCGCGGGCCGCAGCCGCCGTACCGCCACCAGGGCGGCAGCGCCCGCCGCCCACAGCGCGAGCATGCCGAGCGGGGTCTTCACCACCAGGGCGACCGGCAGGTAGTACCAGCGCGACCCGGAGTACACGTGTCCGAACAGGAACCCCGACCAGGACTGGTTCTCCAGCCCGAACTGCATCCGCATGCCGTCCCGGTACGCCTCCGGCAGGGGCAGCAGCCGCACCAGCAGCCCGCGCAGCCCGTGCAGCCCGTGCACCACGGGGACGTGCGCCTGCCGCGGGTCCCAGCGCAGCCGGGGGTCCACCGCGAGATACGCCAGCCAGACGACTGCCACGGCGGTCACCGCCACCACGCCCGCCGCGGCCGCGGCCCGGCGCACCCGGCGCGGCCCCACCGGCCGGGCCGCCAGCGCCAGGCACACCGGTACGGCGGGCAGGGCGCTCATCCTCGTGGCGAGGGCGGCGCCGAGCGCGGCCCCGGCGAGCGGCAGGTACAGCCGGGTCCGCCCGGTGCGGTGGGCCCGCCACAGCAGCCAGGCCGCGGTCAGCAGGAAACCGGCCGCGGGCACGTCCAGCGTCGCCAGCGAGCCGTGCGCGATCACGTCGGGGGAGAAGGCGTACAGGGCCAGCGCGGCCAGGGCGGGGACGGGACCGGCGAGATCACGGGCGAAGGCGAACACCACCAGCCCGAACAGGAGCGTCAGGACGATCACGGGCAGCCGCGCCCACAGCATCAACCGCCAGGGGTCGTTGCCCGACTCGTAGAGCAGATGGCGGCCCGCGGCGGTCTGGTCGCCGCTGAAGCGCGGGTCCACGTGCGGGTCGGCGAGGGCCACACCGGCCGCGACGACCAGCTTGCCCAGGGGCGGGTGCTCGGGGTTGTACCGGATCCGGTGCTCGTGCAGATAGCCGGCGGCCGTGGCCACGTAGACCGGCTCGTCGATGGTCGGCGTCTGCTGCACGGCCGTGGTCACCATCGCCGCGGCCATCTGGGCGAGGAGGAGGACCACGAACAGCGGCACCGGCCAGGGTCTGCGGCGGACCGGGGCAGCGCGGCGCGGGCGTGCCACCGTCGTGCCGGTGCCGGTGCCGGTGCCGGTGCCGGTGCCGGTGCCGGTGCCGGTGCCGGGTCGCGGGACCGTGTCCGTGTCCGTGCGCTGGGTGTGCTTCATCGTGCGCCCCGCGGCGTCGCCCGAGGGGCGACGGCGGGAGCGGTCCGCGGTGGCCACGGGGCCACTGTGCACCAGCTCCCGCCTCCGGGGGCGTTACCGCTTCAGGAGTCGTACCGACAGACCGTCCGCCGTGTACACGGGTACGGCGCGCAGCGTGGCGGAGTTCAGCTCGACCGTGTCGAACTGGCCGCGCAGCGCGCAGCCGTCGATGACCGGGACGACGTCCCCGGCACGGGCGGGCTGCTTGTCGTCCAGGCGCAGCGACAGCACCGAGCCCTGGCCGAGGGTCACCCGTCCCGACACGGTGAGCGCGGCGCTGTGGTCACGGCGCAGCGGCAGCTCCAGCGTCGCGCCCTTCGACTGCGTCCAGGTGCCGCGGACCCGCACCGGCTGCCCGGCGCGCAGCGTGCCGCCGGTGAGCCGGACGTCGCCCTGACCGAGCGCGTTCGCGTGGCCCGCGACCAGCGTGCCCTCCTGCACGACCGTGCCGCCGTGGTAGCGGTTGTGGCCGGTCAGGGTGAGGGTGCCCGAGCCGCGCTTGGTCAGGGAGCCCCCGCCCTCGATGTCGTTGCGCCAGGCGTCGGCCGCGTGGAAACCGCCCTTCGCCGCGTCCAGGGTGACCGTCACGTCGGACTCGAAGGCGCCGTAGCCGTCGGCGGCGGCGAACAGGTTGAGGCGGCCCCACTGCTCGAAGCCGTCCAGCAGGACGTACCCCGAGGGCAGCGCGGTGGAGCGCAGCACCGCGCGGCGCTGCTCGGCGCTCAGGTACGGCTGGCGCGTCTCCAGCAGCACCTCGGCGCCCTTGGGCACGGTCAGCGGCTCCTTGCGGCCCTGGCGCTCCAGGATGTACGTCAGCCGCGGCTCGGCGGCGCGCCGGTTGGCCTCCCGGTCGGCGTACGGGTCCGAGGGGTCCGCGTGCGCGTAGGCGAACAGCGTGTCGGCCGTCGTCCCGGTCGTCCCGGTGAAGTAGGCGAGGGCCTGGGCGCGGGCGGCGGCCTTCAGCTCGGCGTTGGCCGGGTCGGCGAGGGTGGCCGCGGCGAGCGCGGTGGCCATGATGCGGCCGCCCATGACGTCGACCGTGGAGTGCATGCCGGACATGATGCGGGTGTGACTGAGCTCCAGGGCGCGGGTCACCAGCTCCTGGAACCGCTCGGGCACGGCGTACGCGAACGCCAGCGCCGCCAGGTGGAAGGCGTTGGTGTGGCCGCTCGGGAAACCGCCGTCGTCGGTCGGCGAGGTGCTGCGCTGGCGCAGCAGCTGGGGCACGACGACCACCGCGGAGTCGTAGACCGGGTAGCCGAGCGCGTCGGTCCTCCCGGTGTCGACGACCTCGCTGTTCTCGTTCATGCGCCACGGCCGCGGGTACTGGAACGCGTACTTGCCCGGGTTGCCGGAGGCGTACGGGCCGCGCACGGTGTCGACCAGCTTGGCGACCTGGCCGAGGTCGGAGGTGTACGACCCGGCGCCGAGCGCGGAGCCGGCGGGCGCGTCGGCGGGCACCGCGTCGCTGATCGTGGTCGCGGGCGTGGTGTCCGGGGCGCTGGTGATCGAGGTGACCGCCTTGGCGCCGGCCTTGTACAGGCCGGACAGGGGGCCGAGGCCCGCGATCATCGCGTAGCTCTGGTGCTGGCGGTCGTAGACGAACGCCTCCCGGCCCTGGGCCTCGGTGCGCGCACCGGTGAGCGCGGCGCAGTAGCGCATGTTGGCGCGCAGGATCTCCGGCCGCAGCGGCGTGCCGGTGTTCCAGGCCGATCCGGTCTTCCACACCCGGGCGAAGCCGCCGAGGACCCGCACCACGGCGTTGGTCTCGGGCGTGAGGTTGGTCGGCACGTTCGTCTTGTAGTCGTCGACGAACGGCAGCGGGCTCGTGGCGGCCTTGGCGTCGGCCGCGCCCAGCCAGGAGACCAGCGTCGGCGCGGCGACCAGGGCCGCGGAGCCGCCGAAGGAGACCTTCAGGAAACGCCTTCTGTTCACGGCCGAGGTGGAGTGGAGCCCGGCGGGTGACGGCATGGATGTGCCTCTCTTGAGTTCTTCGGCCGTGGGGCCAGAGGGAGAGATGTGATCACGTGCGGCTCGTGGGCCTGGTGACGACTCCTGAGCCGGATGACGCGTACGAGCGAAGATCTACGGCCGGGCTGTGTCGCTTCCGTGAGGGCCCGGCGACGGGTACATGTCACGCGGGTGAACGTGCAAGCGGTTTCTCACAGGAGCGCCCTCGCCAGTGCCACCGCGCCCAGGACCGGCGGCCCGGTCAGCGGCCGTGCGCGCGCTCCCGGTACGGCGGCCCGCAGCGCGGTGGTGAAGGCCTCGTAGAGAGCGGGCTGGTGCAGGATCGTGCCGCCCGCCACCACCACGTCGTCGACCGCCGCCCCGCGGGCGGCGAGCCGGGCGACGAGCGCGGCGAGCGCCCCGCCTCCCTCGGCGATCACGGCACGGGCGAGCGCGGAGCCGGCGTCCGCGGCCGCGAACACCACGGGGGAGTGCCGGCCCCACTCGGCGGAGGCGCTCTGCGCGCCCTCCAGCGCCGCGCCGAGCGCGGGCACCTCGGGCACACCGAACGCGGCGACGAGACCGGCCGCCAGCGCGTCCGGCTCCGCACCGCGGTCGTGGGCGGCCCATACGGCCCGGGCCGCCTCCCGGACGAGGCCGGCGGCGCCGCCCTCGTCGCCGAGGACCGCGCCCCAGCCGCCCACCTGCACGGGGGTGCCGTCGGGCAGCAGGCCCACCGCGACCGAACCGGTGCCGGCCACCAGGCCGGCCCCCTTGTCCAGTCCCGCGGCGGGCACGAGAAGCTCGGCGTCGCCCACGATGTGCGCGGGAACGCCGAGCAGTTCCTGAACGGCGGCGCGGATCTGCGCGCACTGCCGGAGGGTCTCGCAGCCGTGCGCGCCCACGGCGAGCACGGCGGGGCGCACGCCCGCGGGCAGCGACTCCTGGACGAGCCGGGCCAGCCAGCGGGCGGCGGCCGCGGTGTCGTGGGGCCGCCAGCCGCTGCTGGGGCCGACCCGGTCGGCCACCACGTCGTCACCCGCCATCGCGCGGAGATGCGTCTTGGTACCGCCCACGTCGACGCCGACCGCGAGGGGGCACGAAGGGGGAGAGTCCTGCACGGATCCTCTTTCGTCGTTGCATCGAGCTGCGACGGTGGGCGAACCGTGACCTGCGAAATTGCTGTTTCTGGTGAACTAGGGAAGCCCCGGGACGGGCTTCTGGTGAGCACGGCAGGCGAGTACCGTGAAGTTCGTTAGGAAGTTAACTAACGAAGTACAGTGCGTCAAGAGAAGTCGCGCACTCGACCCCGGCGGACCCTTTCCGGACCTTCGCGGGGCGGGAACGCGCGCCGTCGTCGCATCCTTTCGCCGCAGTCCGCCGAACCGATCGGCCGGGTGCGCGGCCCGGTACCCGTGTGGGGGAAACTGTGGAACACGACGTGGCGGAAGCCCCCCGCCTGACCGAGAGCGCCAGCGCGGTCTTCGCCGTGCTGGCCCAGGCGAGCAGGGCCACCCGCCCGCAGCTCGCCAGCCTGGCGGGGCTCTCCAAGCCGACGGTCTCCTCCGCCGTGGCGGAACTGGAGGGCGCCCGGCTCGCCGCGCACTCCGGCACCGCCTCCAGCGGCACGGGCCGCTCCGCCGCCGTCTACCGGCTCGGCCCCGTCGCCGGCGCCGTCCTGGCCGTCGACCTCGGCCCCGCGCACACCCGGGTCAGGGGCTGCGCCCTGGACGGCACCCTGCTCGCCGAGGCCACCGCCCCCCGCGAGGACGCCGCGCACGCCGTACGGGAGGCGCTCGCCGCCCTGCCCGCCGGGGCACCGCTGCGCTCCATCGTGGTCGCCGTCGGTGACGTCACCGCACGGGACCTCCAGGGCAGCGGGATGCGCCCCGCCACCGCCAAGGCCGGTCCGGTCTTCGACGCGATGGCCGTGGCCCTTCCCCCGGGCGTCCCCGTGCACCTGGAGAACAACGTCAACTGCGCCGCGCTCGCCGAGCTGCACGAGGGCGCCGCCCGGGGCCGGCACACCTTCGGCTATCTGCGGATCGGCGTCGGTATCGGTCTCGGCATCGTGGTCGGCGGCCAGGTGCTGCGCGGCTCGAACGGCGCCGCCGGTGAGCTCGCCCGGCTGCCCTACCCCTGGGACGACGGGCGTGAGCCGCGCCGGGAGGCCCTGGAGGAGTACATCGGGGCCCGCTCGCTGCTGCGCCGCGCCAAGGAGGCCTGGGGGGAGCGCGACGGGCCGTGTCCGCGGACCACGGACCGGCTCTTCGCCCTCGCGGCCGAGGGTCGGGCCACGGCCCGTGCCGTCGTCGACCGGCACGCCGCCGACGTGGGGCGGCTCGCCGCCGCCGTCACGGCCGTCCTGGACCCCGGCCTGATCGTGCTGGGCGGCAGCACCGGCGCGGACCCGCAGGTGCTCCCCGGTGTGCGGGCCGAGCTGGCCCGGCTGAGCTGGCCCACCGAAGTGGTCAGCAGCACGGTCGGGGATCTCGGCACGGTCGTGGGCGCCGCCCGGCTCGCGGTCAGCCGAGGAGTCCAAACCGTGACCGAGGCCGCGGGGGGGAAGGATTGACGGCCTCCGACTCGATCTGCCAATGTCCGGACAAGCGCTTTCTAAGTCGGCCGGGACGCCGACTCGGGTTGAGCGTCCCGCCTGTACGTGAAGTACGGCAGCCGCACGAGGGCGTGCTTGTGCGACGACGGCCCTCATGGCCGGGGACTCCGCCCCCCAAGGCGACGCGGCCGGGCGAGGCCGCGCCCCCGGAAAGCGAAATTTCCTGCAAAATGCACCCGTGCCGCCTCGATCGGCGCCGTGCTCCGTCCCCTACGACGAAAAAGGGATCGAAGATGACCACTGTGGGTGTGCGGCGCTCCCGCCGACTCGGCCGCGGCGGCATACGCCGCCTGGTTCCCCTCGCTGCCGTGGCCTCGGCAGGTGCCCTGCTGCTGACCGCCTGCGGAGGCGGGTCCGAGTCGGGCGGCACCTCCAAGTCGCTGACGTTCTGGATCTCCACGGTTCCGGGCCAGGACGCGGGCTGGAAGAAGCTGGTGGCGCAGTACAAGAAGGAGGAGGGTGTCGACGTCAAGCTCGTCAACATCCCCTACGACGGGTACACGACGAAGCTGAAGAACGCCGCGCAGGCGAACTCCCTGCCCGACGTGGCGGCCGTGCCGTCGCTCGACCCGATCTGGTCGAACAAGCTGCTCGACCTCAGCTCCATCGTCAACACCAAGAGCAACAACATCAACCCGAACTTCCTCGCCAAGGACAAGTCCGGGAAGGTGCTGTCCATACCCTCGGACGTCACCGCGTCCGGCCTGTACATCAACGAGACGCTGTTCAAGAAGGCCGGTGTCGCCTTCCCCTCCTCGCCCGACAAGACCTGGACCTGGACCGACTTCATCAAGGCGGCGAACACGGTCCGGGAGAAGACCAAGGCGAAGTACTCCCTGACGTTCGACAACTCCCCGTCCCGGCTCCGCGCCATGGTCTACGAGATGGGCGGGCAGTACGTCCACGCGGACGACTCGGGCAAGTTCTCGGTGGACGACGCGACCAAGAAGGCCGTGAACACCTTCGTCGGCTGGAACGACGACAAGACCATGCCGAAGTCGGTGTGGACCAGCGGCGCCGACCCGTCGGCCATGTTCCAGAGCGGTGACGTGGTCGCCTACTGGTCCGGCGTGTGGCAGGTCGCCGCCTTCGCCGAGAGCATCAAGAAGTTCGACTGGGCGAGCGTCCCGACCCCCGCCCAGCCGGTGCAGGCCAGTGACGTCAACGCCGGCGGCATGATGGTGGGCTTCAACAACAACGGCGACGCGGCCACCGCCGCGCAGAAGTTCCTGTCCTGGGTCTACGAGCCGGACCACTACCGCGAGCTGTGCGAGGCCTCCGGCTTCCTGCCGGTCGAGAGCGGTCTGAACCCGAAGTACCCCTTCACCTCGGAGGCGGCGCAGGCGGCGTTCAAGCTGTACAACGAGGAGATCCCGCTCTACGCCCCGATCTCGGGCTACTTCAACAACGCGCAGACGGAGTGGGTGCTGAAGGGCAAGAGCCTCACCGAGGACCCGACCAAGACGGAGCTCGCCAAGGCGATCAACGGTCAGCAGTCGGCCGACAAGGCCCTGGAGAACATCGTGGCCGGCTACAACCAGCAGGTCGGCGGCTGATCGCCGGGCCAGGTGCCGGGCGGGGAGCCAGACACCCCGCCCGGCCCCGGCCGTCCACGTGCCCCCCGGCTCAGGCCGTGAGCCCACCGCAATCCATTCCACCAGCACGGAGTCAGGAAGATGACAAAACGCGCCTCGGACGCGTCCGCGAGCCCGCCCAGGAGACGCAGTAAGTACACACTTGCGCCGCTCGTCCTCATCGCGGCCAATGTCGTGCTCTTCGCCCTGTTCTTCGTCTGGCCGGCGGTGATCGGGCTCCTCTACTCCTTCACGAACTACACGGGTGTGGGGACGTTCCAGTTCATCGGACTGGACAACTACGACAAGCTCATCGGTGACTCCACCTTCTACGACGCGCTGACGCGGACGCTGCTGTACGCCGTGCTCTTCGTACCGCTGAACTTCGCGCTCTCGCTGCTCACCGCCAACCTTCTGGTGAACAAGCACGCCAAGGGCGGTTCGGTCGCCCGCGTCATCTTCTTCATCCCGTGGCTCCTGTCGCCCATCGTCGTGGGTGTGCTGTGGCGGTGGCTCTTCGGTGAGAACTTCGGACTGGTCAACTACCTCATCGAGAAGCTCGGCGGAAGTGCCGTTCCCTGGCAGTCCAACGCCGACCTGTCGCTGCTGGTGGTGGTGATGGCGGCGTCCTGGATGTGGACGGGCTTCTCGATGCTGCTGTTCATCGCGGCGATCAAGAACGTACCGGTGTCGTACTACGAGGCGGCCTCGCTCGACGGCGCCGGCCCGTGGCGCCAGTTCTTCAGCATCACCCTGCCGAGCATCGCGCCCACCTCGTTCATCGTCGTCCTGCTCAACACGATCAACGCGATGAAGGAGTACCCGGTGTTCGTCGCCCTCAACAACGGCGGCCCCGGCACCTCGAACAACCTGCTCGTCCAGTACATCTACGAGACCGGCTTCAAACGGGGCCAGATCGGCTACGCGAGCGCCGCGTCGTTCGTGCTCATGATCATCCTGATGGCCGTCGCGATCATCCAGCTGATGGTCAACCGGCGGGTGGAGAACCGATGACAACCACAGACATCCCACGCCCTGTCGACAAGGGCCCCGGACGGCCCGCCTCCGGGAAGCGGTCCCGCGGCGCGGCCACCGGCGGGCTCCGGCAGGCGATCTCCGCGACGACACTGCTGTGGGTCCTGGCGTGCCTCTACGGCCTGCCGGTGCTGTGGTTCATCCTCAGCTCCCTCAAGCCGGCCAGCGACCTGTTCTCCTATCCGCTGACGCTGGTGCCGCACAACCCCACCTTCTCGGGTTACCTCACGGCGTGGCGCAGTGCCAACTTCGGCCAGTACTTCATCAACACGGCCACCGTCTGCGTGATCACCACGATCCTCACCGTGGGAGCCAGCTGCTGCACCGGCTACGCGCTGGCCAAGTACGACAACAAGTGGCTCAAGGTCTTCTTCGTCTGCATCCTGGCCACCACGATGCTGCCGGGCGAGGTCATGCTCGCCCCCGAGTTCCTGGTCGCCCGCAACCTCGGGCTCTTCAACTCGTTCGCCGGCATCATCCTGCCCGCCGTGCTCACCGCGACCGGATGCTTCATGTTCCGCCAGTTCTTCCTGACGGTTCCCGACGAACTCGTGGAAGCCGCGCGCATCGACGGCGCACGCGAACTGTCGATCTTCCTGCGGATCATGGTGCCGCTCTCCCGGCCCATCATGCTGACCCTGGCCATCCTGTCCTTCCAGTGGCGCTGGAACGACTACATCTGGCCCCTGCTGATGCTCAACGACCCCAACAAGTTCACGGTGCAGATCGGCATCCAGAGCATCGTCGGCGCGCAGAACATCAACTGGTCGGTCCTGCTCGGCGCCTCGGTGATCTCCATGATCCCGCTGATCGCCATCTTCCTGGTCTTCCAGCGCTACGTCATGGGCGCCGACATCAACGCAGGACTGAAGGACTGACACCTTGCCCACCCCGCTCGACCACGAGTTCGTCCGCGCGGTCGCCCGCGCCGCCGACCGGTCGGCCGCCCCGCTGGCGGCCGGCCCGGCCGCGCACCCCGCAGGTGCGACCCACCGCGTGCTGGCCCGGCGGGTGAAGACGCTGGTCGCCGCGTACCGTTCCCCCGACTCGGTCCTGCACGGCAGCGAGCGGGCCGTCGCCGCCGCCGCGGCCCACCTGCGCGAGCTGCGGGCCGCACAGACCACCACCGGCCTCTTCGCCGGCGGCGACAACGTGCAGTCGCCCCCGGACTCCGCGTTCACCGTCAACGACGTGTGCGACGCGCATGTCCTCGCCGCCGGCGGGGGGCCGGAGCTGCGGGACGTCACGGCCGCGCTCGCCGAGATCGCCGGTGCCGCCACCGGCGCGCTCCTGACCGGTGGGGTGCACACCCCCAACCACCGCTGGGAGCTGTGCGCGGCGCTGGCCCGGCTCCACCGGTCGTTCCCCGACGACCGGCTGCCGGACCGGGTCGAGCAGTGGCTCGCCGAGGGCGTCGACATCGACGCGGACGGCCTGTACTCGGAACGCAGCGCCGTCTACGCGGCCCATGTGTCCAAACCCCTCGCTGCTCCTGCTGGCCGGTGTGCTCGGCCGCGCCGACCTGCTGGACGCCGTCGAACGCAATCTCGCCGCCACGCTGGACCTCATCAGACCGGACGGCACGGTGGAGACCGTCCACTCGCGTCGGCAGGACCAGCACCAGCTGTTCCCACTGGCGTCCTACCTTCCGCACTACCGGCTGCTCGCGATCCGCACCGGCCGGGGCGACTTCAGCCGGGCGGCACGGCTCGCGGCCGCCGGGGGCATCGACGACCCCGACCTGCTCGCCGAGACCCTCCTCACCCCGGACCTCTGCAAGGTCCTGCCGGCACCGACCGACGAGACGCTCCCCCGTACCCGGTACCTGACCACCGCGCGCCTCGCCGCACACGCCTCGGCCACCGCGCACACGGTGGTGTACGGCGGCTCCGACGTGCCCGCGCACCGGCGCATCCGCTCCGGCCTCGCCTGCAACCCCACGTTCCTGCGCCTGTTCGCGGGCGACGCGGTCCTCGACGCGGCCCGTCTCTCCCGGGGCTTCTTCGACCTGGGCCCGTTCCGCGCCGCCGACATGCGGGCGTCCGCCGGCCACCGGTACCTGCTGACCGAGACCCTCACGGCCGCCTACTACCAGCCGCTGCCGCCCGAGCGCCGACGGGACGGCGGTGCCTACCGCCTGGCGGACGAGGGACGCTTCTCGGCCGCCATGGCCTTCCCCGACCGGCCCCGCGACGACGTCACGCACACGACCCGCGTCGAGGTGGAGCTGCGGGACGACGGCGCCGACCTGCGGATCGACCTCGGCGGACCACCCGTTCCCTGGGCCCTCGAACTGACCTTCCGGCCCGGTGGCGTGCCCGAGGGCGCCGTACCGCTCGGCGACGGGCGCTGGTGCCTGACCACCGGGCCGGTCACCTACCGGGCCGGTGACGACGAGATCCGGATCGAGGCCCACGTCGAGGCGGGCGACCCCCTCGCCGGGCCCGACCGGGGCGACGTCCTGCGCTACGACCCGGGTCAGGACCACACCGTCGTGGGCGGCACCGACGCCACCACCGGCGACCGCCTCTACCTCGGCGGACTCGGCCCGCACACGGTGACCGTCGCACTGCGCGCCCGCCGGCCGGCGCCCGTCGGGTGACCCCGACGACTCCGACGACCCACGCCATGGCCGTCCCCGGCATGAAGGGCTGATCCCCGTGCACCTCCTCCACCAGCGCGCCCCGCTGCACGACCTCCCGGACACCCCGGAGGCGTACGACGCCGTCCTCGCCGACGTCGTCGAGCAGGCCCTGGCCCGGCTCACCCCGGAGGGCAACCTCGAACACCCCGACGCCGAGGACGACATCGGCGACACCTCCCTCGGCATCACCTCGCTGCTGGCCCTCGCCTGGCAGCGGGGCAAGGACCCGCGGCTGCCGGAGGCGGTGCACCGCAGCCTCGCCTTCCATCTGCGCGAGCGGGTGTACCGGGAGGACAACCCCGGCTACCCCAACCGCACGGTCCGCGGCTCGGGACTGCCCTACGCCCGCTACGTCCTCGCGGCGGGCGCCCACCCCATCGGCGACTGGCCCAGCACGGTGTGGGCCCTGCTCCAGGCCGTCAACATCCTCGACACGGCGGACGGCCTCGTGCCCGACGACCAGCGCGCCGAGCTGCTGGAGGTGGCGCGCGGCTACTGGAGCTGGCTGACCGAGGCCACGTTCTTCAACCCGCAGGAGGCCGGCAACCAGGCCATCGGCTGTGTCGTGGGCGGTCTGATGCTGGCCCGGCATCTCGCACCCGAGGACGGCGAGCGGGTCCGCGCGCGGGCCCTCGCGCTGTACGACGCGAAGATCCGTGCCCACCGGGTCGCCGACCGGGGCGCCCTGCTGCCCCCCGAGCACGGCGGCGCCTACGACAACAACTACGGCCCGATCTCCCTCTCCTTCCTCGCCCAGGCCCACCGGATCAGCGGCGAGGACGTCTTCGCCGAGGACGGCGAGGCCCTCGCCCGCTACCTCGACGCCCGGCTGACCAACGGCGGCTTCGACAACGGCGGCCCCCGCTACAGCGAGCAGCACTCCGCCTTCGAGTCCGTGCTCGGCCTGCGCTACTTCGGCGCCCGCATCGGCTCCGACCTCGGCCGCTACCGGGGCGACAGCCGCTGGGCCCGGCACGCCGTCAAGCCGGACGGCGGGGTCGACGGACACTTCGCGTGGATGCTCGTCTGGCAGATCCAGGACACCACCCCCTGGCACCGGGAGCCGTCCACCGCGACCGCACGGCACCAGCTGCGGGCCGGCACCGTCTCCGTCGCCTTCGACGACCGGATGACCCCGGCCGTGATCGAGGCGGCGGGCACCTACCTCCTGCCGGCCGCGGTCAACCGCCAGCACGGCTTCGGCCCCGTCACCGACGGCTTCCTGCTGTGCCGGCCCATGGGCGAGGTCCGCGTCCGCGACGTCCGCGCCGACGGACTGACCGCCAAGCTGGTCACCAAGCCGGTCGTCGGCCGCGACCACGTCCTGCGCCACGTGCGGTCCCTGTACGTCACCGACGGCACCACCCTGTGGACGACGGTCGCCGTGGAACGCCTCGACGGCAGCCCCTACCTGCTGGCCGGCCTGCCGTACGCCGAGGACGACGGCGACCGGGTCCGCCGTACGGCCCACGTGCCCGTCTCCTCGGCGGGCACCCTGCGCCTGACCCACCCCGAGGCGACGGGCGCCGACCACTTCGACGCCCGCGCCGAGCTGACCCAGGAGCAGGCCGCCTTCGCCCTCGCGGAGGACCCGCGCGGCTACGGCAACCCGGACCAGGGCTGGGCCCATCTGGTGCACTCCAGCGCCCTGGAGGCCGGCCCGATCGCCGACGCCCCCGACGACCTGCACGTCTTCGCGGTGCGCTACGGCACCGAGGACCCGTCGGGCGTCCGCGTGGCCCGGACGCCGGACGGACTGACCGTGACCACGGCCGCCTTCACCGCCGTACTCGGACCCGACGACGCGCACGCCGAGCCGCAGCTGACCCTGCGCGCCGCCGTCAGCGGCTGACCGGGTCCTGCCTCGCGGGGGCGCGCCGTCCGCGGCCGCCCGTCCCCGGGCGGGAGACCCGTCCTCCCGCCCGGGCCCACCCGCTGACGCCCTCCGTCACGCTCCCGAAGCTAACCGGGGCCACCGACATCGGCCCCGACCAGCAGATCCGCGCGATCCCGGGTGCCCGCCACCAGTGCGGCGTTGAGCCGGTCGCTGCGCGCCACCCACGCCACCGCCTCCTCGTGGCCCTTGCCGAACTCCTCGTGGCGCGCGATCAGCCGCCGCACGCGCTCCTCCTCGTCCGCCTCGACGAACCACACCTCGTCCAGCTCGCCCCGCACCCGGGCCCACGCGCCCGTTCCGAGAAGGAGGTAGTTCCCCTCGGTGACGACCAGACGGGCGGTCGGCTCCACCGGGATCGCCCCCGCGATCGGCTGCTCCAGCACCCGCTCGAACCCCGGCGCGTACACCAGGTCGCCGGAGTCCTCCCGCAGCCGCCGCAGCAGCGCCGCGTACCCGGCGGCGTCGAAGGTGTCCGGCGCGCCCTTGCGGTCCCGGCGGCCCAGCCGCTCCAACTCCACGTCGGCGAGGTGGAAGCCGTCCATCGGGACGTGCGCCGCCCATCGTTCGCCGCCCGCGTTCAGGTCCCGCACCAGGCGCTCGGCGAGGGTCGTCTTGCCGGCGCCGGGGCTGCCGGTGATCCCGAGGAGCGCGCGCGGCCGGCCCGGCCCGGCGAGGGAACGGGCCCGCCGCAGCAGATCGTCGAAAGTGAGCACACAGCAGAGTGTCGCAGTCTCCTGGAGGGAGACCCATGGACCCCGATGGAGATTCATGGAGACCCATGGAGACCGACAGGGAGGGAAGGAGGGCGACCGTGTCCGACGACGAGACGCAGATCCGCACCCTGATCACCCGCTGGGCCGACGCCGTCCACCGCGGGGACCTCGACACGGTCCTCGCCGGCCACGCCGAGGACCTCGTCATGTACGACGTGCCGGCACCGCACGAGGGCATCCGGGGCCTGGCCGCCTACCGGGCCTGCTGGCCCCCGTTCTTCGCCTGGCAGGCCCAGGGCGCCCGCTTCGACATCGACACCCTCGACGTCACCGCCGGGCGCGACGTCGCCTTCGCCCACGCCCTGCTGCGCTGCGGGACACCGCGGGAACTCGCCGAGAGCCCCACCCTGCGGCTGCGCCTCACCTTCGGCCTGCGCAAGGAGCACGGCCGCTGGCTCATCGCACACGAACACCACTCCTTCCCCCACGACTGACGTCATACCGGCGCCGATCCCGGGGAACCGGACCCTGTATGACGACGACGCTCGGCCTCCCCGAAGCCATCCAGGCCTGCCTCTTCGACCTCGACGGGGTCGTCACCCGGACGGCCGTGGTGCACGCGGCCGCCTGGAAGGAGACCTTCGACGCCTTCCTGCACGCGCGCGAGGGCGACGGATTCCGCCCGTTCGGCGCGGACGACTACGACACGTACGTGGACGGCCGCCCCCGCGCGGACGGCGTGCGCACCTTCCTCGCCTCCCGGGACATCCACCTCCCTGAGGGCCGGCCCGACGACCCGCCCGACGCGCCCACCGTCCACGGCCTCGGCAACCGCAAGAACGAGATCCTCCTGGCGAGGATCCGCACCGACGGCGTCCAGCCCTACGACGGCACCCTCCGGTTCATCGAGGCCGTCCGCGCGCGGGGACTGCGCACGGCGATCGTCTCCTCCAGCGCCAACACCCGGGACGTGCTGCGCTCGATCGGCGCCGAGCACCTCTTCGACGTACGGGTCGACGGGGTCGTGGCGGCCGAACGCGGACTGCCGGGCAAGCCACGCCCCGACACCTTCCTCGCCGCCGCCCGAGACCTCGGCGTTCCGCCGGCCCGGGCGGCCGTCTTCGAGGACGCGCTGGCCGGGATGGACGCCGGACGGGCCGGGAACTTCGGGTACGTCGTGGGCGTTGACCGCGTCGGACAGACCGACGCGCTGTACGCGCACGGCGCCGACGTCGTCGTCAAGGACCTCGCCGAGCTGGGAGGGCAGGCGTGATCACCCACCGTTCGTACACCGTGGAACCGTGGTGCGTACGCGAGACGGCGCTCGGCCTCGACGTCCTCGCCCAGAGCGAGTCGGTCTTCGCCCTGTCCAACGGGCACGTCGGCTGGCGCGGCAACCTCGACGAGGGCGAACCGCACGGCCTGCCCGGCTCCTACCTCAACGGCGTCCACGAACTGCACCCCCTGCCCTACGCCGAGGCGGGCTACGGCTACCCGGAGTCCGGACAGACCGTCATCAACGTCACCAACGGCAAGGTCCTGCGGCTCCTCGTCGACGACGAGCCCTTCGACCTGCGCTACGGCCGCCTCGTCGCCCACGAGCGGGTGCTGGACCTGCGGCGCGGCGTCCTGGAGCGCAGTTGCGAGTGGACCTCCCCGGCCGGCACCACGGTCCGGGTGCGCTCGACCCGGCTGGTCTCCCTCGCCCAGCGGGCCGTCGCCGCCGTCGCCTACGAGGTGGAGGCCGTCGGCGGCCGCTCCCGGGTGGTGATCCAGTCCGAACTGGTCGCCAACGAGAGCCTGCCCGACCCCGACGGCGACCCGCGCGCCGCCCGCGCCCTGAAGTCGCCGCTGGAACCCGAGGAGGACGTCGCCGTCGGCAACCGGCTGCGCCTGGTGCACCGCACGAAACGCAGCGGACTGCGGGTGGCCGTCGCCGCCGACCACACCGTCACCGGCCCCGGCCGGACCACGACGAGCAGCGAGAGCAATGTGGACGTGGCCCGGCTGACCGTCACCTCCGTGCTGGAACCGGGCCAGACGCTGCGGGTGGAGAAGATCGTCGCGCACGGCTGGTCCGGGGCCCGCTCCCGGCCCGCGATGAGCGACCAGGTCGAGGCCGCCCTCGCCGCCGCCGGGCACAGCGGCTGGCAGGGCCTCCTCGACGAACAGCACGCCTGCCTCGACGACTTCTGGGCCCGCGCCGACGTCGAGGTCGACGGCGACGAGGAGATCCAGCAGGCCGTCCGCTTCGCCCTCTTCCACGTGTTCCAGGCGGGCGCCCGCGCCGAGCAGCGCGCCATCCCCGCCAAGGGGCTGACCGGCTCCGGCTACGACGGACACGCCTTCTGGGACACCGAGACCTTCGTGCTGCCCCTGCTCACCTACACCGCCCCCGACGCGGTCGCCGAGGCGTTGCGCTGGCGGCAGAACACCCTGCCCGCCGCCCGCGAACGCGCCGCCCAACTGGGCCTGAGCGGCGCCGCGTTCCCCTGGCGGACCATCGAGGGCTCCGAGGGCTCCGCCTACTGGCCGGCCGGCACCGCCGCCTTCCACGTCAACGCCGACATCGCCGACGCCGTCGTACGGTACGTGGAGGCCACCGGCGACCTCGGCTTCGAAGCGGGAACGGGCGTCGAACTGCTGGTGGAGACCGCCCGCCTGTGGCGCTCGCTCGGCCACCACGACATCCACGGCACCTTCCACATAGACGGTGTCACCGGCCCCGACGAGTACAGCGCGGTCGCCGACGACAACACGTACACCAACCTGATGGCCCGCGCGAACCTCCTCGCGGCCGCCGATGCCGTCGAACGCCACCCGGAGGCCGCGGCCCGGCTCGGCGTGGACGACGAGGAGAGTGCCGCCTGGCGGGACGCGGCCGCGGCCGTGCACCTCCCGTACAACCACGAACTCGGCGTGCACGAACAGCACGCCGGCTTCACCCGCTACCAGCGTTGGGACTTCGCCGGCACCCGCCCCGACCAGTACCCGCTCCTGCTGCACTTCCCGTACTTCGACCTCTACCGCAAGCAGGTCGTCAAACAGGCCGACCTGGTCCTCGCGATGTACACCTGCGACGACTCCTTCGACGACGAACAGCTCGCCCGCAACTTCGCCTACTACGAGCCCCTCACCGTCCGCGACTCCTCGCTGTCCGCGTGCTGCCAGGCCGTGATCGCCGCCCGGGCCGGCCATCTGCGCCTCGCCCACGCCTACACCGCCGAGGCCGCGCTGATGGACCTGGCCGACCTGGAACAGAACACCCGCGACGGGCTGCACATGGCCTCCCTCGCCGGCACCTGGACGGCCCTGGTGGCTGGCTTCGGCGGACTGCGCCGCGACGGCACCCGCCTGCGTTTCGCGCCCCGGCTGCCCGAGCGGTTCAGCCGGCTCGCGTTCAGCGTCCAGCTCCGCGGCAGCCGGCTGCGGGTGGAGATCGGGCCCGACAAGGCGACGTACACCCTGCTCTCCGGTGGCCCCCTGACGATCCGTCACCACGGCGAACCCCTCACGGTGAACGGCGACGGCCCCGTGGTGCGCCCGCTGCCGCCCGCGCCGGTGCGCACGGAGCCCGCCCAGCCGCCGCACCGGTCACCGAAGAGCCGTTGAGCCGTACCCGGGTTTCCCGGTCGCCGAAGGCAGGTAGGTAGTCGGGTGTCGGCGACCGGGCGGGCGAGGGGGAGTGGCATGACGGCGGACCGTGGGCACGAGGGCCGGCCGGCCCCGGAGTTCTTCACACCGGGCAGTTCGTCCTTCGCCCAGTTCCTGGCGGCACACCGCCCCGGACTGCTCCCCACCCGTGCGCCGTTCCCCGACGGCGTCCGCGCCGCACCCGACGCCTTCCCGCACGGCACCACGGTCCTCGCCCTCGCCTACCGCGACGGCGTCCTGATCGCGGGCGACCGCCGCGCCACGATGGGCCACCTCATCGCCCAGCGCGACCTGGAGAAGGTGCACCCGGCGGACGACCACACCGCCGTCGCCTTCGCCGGCACCGTCGGCCTCGCCCTGGACATGGTGAAGCTCTACCAGGTGGAGCTGACCCACTTCGAGAAGGTCGAGGGCATCCCGATGACCCTCGGCGCCAAGGCGCGCCGGCTCGCCACGATGATCCGGCAGAACCTCGGCCAGGCCATGCAGGGCCTCGCCGTCGTCCCCCTCCTCGCGGGCTACGACCTCGCCGCGCCCGAGGGCGCCAGGGGCCGTATCTTCAGCTTCGACGTGGCCGGCGGCCTCTACGAGAAGGCCCCCTTCCACGCCGAGGGCTCCGGCTCCCCCTACGCCCGGGGCGCCCTGAAGAAGCTGTTCCGCCCGGACATGTCCCGCCGCGAGGCGGCCCTCACCGCACTCCAGGCCCTCTACGACGCGGCCGACGACGACTCCGCCACCGGCGGCCCCGACATCGGCCGCCGGATCTTCCCGATCGTCTCCGTCATCACGGAGGAAGGCTTCGAACGCCTGCCGGAGGCGGAGACGGAGGCGCTGAGCCGGGAGATGGTGGCACACCGCAGCAGGCGGCCGGACGGCCCCCACGCCACCCCGTGAGGACCGCGACCCTTCTCCTCATGGGCACGGGACCCCTCAGGCCCGCACCACCCACTCCTTGCGCCACCGCACGAGCTGCTGTTCGGGATCCCCGGTGTAGGACCACGGCGTACGCGTCGCCCGCCGCCCCAGCACCCGGAGCAGCGGGGCCGCCACGTCCGCCACGTCCGCCCAGCAGGCCGCGTGCGCCAGGTAGTGGAAATCCCGCAGCTCACCGGGGGCCACGACCGAGTCCGGCCGACCGGTGATCCACCGGTCCCAGGTGCGCCGTACGTCGCTCACCGCCCCGTCGTTGTTCCAGTGCTGGGCGAGGCCCACCCGGGCGGGCCGTCCCTGGGTGGTGTCGACGGCGTACCGGTACTCCTCGACCCGGGCGTACTGCACCAGGACCGGCAGCGGGCATCCCGGCGGCGCCACCCCCGCCGCGTCGCGCGCGAAGTCGTACATCAGACCGTGCGAGCCGTGCCAGCGGGCGGAGTAGTAGTGCAGCACCTGGAGGTGGCCCTCCATGCTGTACGGGTCGCGCCGGTGCAACTCGTCCCACCAGCGGGCGAGTTCCTGCCGGCGCACCCCGGCCGGATAGAGCCGGGCCACCGAGATCAGCGAGACCCAGGGCGTGGGGTCCGCCGGGTACGCCTCGGCCGCCGACAGGCACGCCAGCACCGCCGCGTCGATCCGCTGCTGGTCGATCGCCACGCCCCGGCCCGCGGCGATGGCCAGGTTGAACGCCCTGGCGGTCTCGGTGGCGGCCCGCAGTACCAGCGCGTCCGCGCTCTGCGGTTCGGCGGCCAGCCAGGTCTCCACGGTCGAACTGCCCGCGCAGACCTGTGCCAGCAGCCGTACCCGGTGGCCCCGGGCGAGCCAGTCCGGGCCGGTCGTGCGCAGCAGTTCCCGCAGGCCCTGCCAGCGGCCGATCACGATGTCGTGGCGTGCGGAGGAGAGGGACACGTCCCCGCAGTCGGGGTCGAACTCGGGAGTGAAGCGGTCACGCGCCATCGCTCGGGTTCCCCTCAGAAGTCGGTGGGGAGACCCTCGTAGGCGGTGGAGTGCGCGGCCGCGTGGCCGTCCGGCGCGTAGTCGGCCTCGACGGTCCGCGAGGCGTCCAGCCGGGCCGGTCGGTAGTAGTCGCTGCCCTTGCGCCAGTACCAGAGCATCGGCACCAGTCCCACGGCGAGCCCGCCGATGCCGATGGCGATCGCCGCGGGCTCCAGTTCGCCGAGCGACTCCGCGAAGACCCAGAACATGAACACCGCGCCGAACAGCGGCCACAGCCCGCCGAGGAGGAAGTCCGAGGGGGACCGCAGCAGGGTCTTGCGGTAGGCCACGACCGCCGCGAGCCCGGCGAGGCCGTAGTAGATCGCGATCTGCAGACCGATCGCCGAGATCGCGTCGGCGAGGATGTCGCCCACCGAACCCAGCGCGTTGGAGGCCACGAACATCGCCAGCGCCACCCCGCCGACCACCGCGATCGCGATCCACGGGGTGTTCCAGGTGCGGTGCACCCGGCCCAGCGCCGAGGGCATCGTACGGTCGCGGCCCATCGCGAACAGCGAGCGCGTGACCTGGATGAGCGTCGTCTCCAGGGTGGCGATCGTGGACAGCATCACCGCGACGATCAGCAGCTTGCCGCCCCAGCCGGGGATCAGTTCCTCACCGAGCGCGGCCAGCACGTTGGCGCCGTTGTCGTCGATCTGCTGGGCGCTGAGGATGACGTTCACCGCGATGGTGAACACCTCGAAGAGCAGGAACACGATGCCGACGCCGATCAGACCGGCGAGCCCGGTCGTGCGGCGGCTGTTGCGGGTCTCCTCGCTGAGGTTGCTGGTGACGTCCCAGCCCCAGTAGTAGAAGGCCGCGACCAGCGCGCCCGAGGCGAAGCCGGACATGCCGTCGAAGTGGCTGAAGCCGAGCCAGGACCAGTCGAACGGCAGTGCGTTGTCCTGGGTGTGGAAGCAGGCGAGCAGCGCGAACAGCGCGAGGATCGCCAGCTCCACACCCGACATGATCAGCTGGGCGCGCACGGTGAGCCGGGCCCCGCCCAGCACCACCGCCAGCATCACCACGAACCAGGCCGCGCCCACCACCGTCGACAGCGCGGTGTTGTCGGCGAGGCCCTCGTCGAAGAGGGCGAGGGTCATCGAGCCGGCCGGCAGCGAGCCCGCCACCATGAAGATCGTCGCCGAGACGACCAGCGCCCAGCCGCTGAGGAAGCCCAGGAACGGGTGGAGGGTCCGGCCCACCCAGGAGTAGCTGGCTCCCGCGTTCACGTCGATACGGCTGAGCCGGCTGAACGCGAGCGCGATGCCCAGCATCGGTATCGCGCAGTACAGCAGCGCCGCCGGGCTGGCCAGGCCCACCGCGCCGACGAGGACCGCCGTCGTGGCGGCGATGGAGTACGCCGGGGCACTGCCCGCGACCGCCATCACCACCGTGTCGAAGGTGCCGAGGACGTTCGCCTGCAGCCCTCTTCCGGTGCTGTTGCTCATGCTCGTGCTGCTTTCCGTCGTGCACATGGGGGGTGTGGATGGAGCGCCGCCGGGCACCGAAGGGTCGGCCTCGGAAAACGTCGACGGGGAAAGCCACGGCGGTTACCGTTCCGCCAAGAGTCGCGGGACGGTCACACCGAGTGTGCGTGTGATGATAACCCCCCCTTTTGAGCTTTCAAGATTGACGGGTGGGTAACGTGATTCACTCCCCGATCCGGTCCAGCTGGCGCAGCCGGTTGGTGGCGTCCAGGGCGGCGACCTTGTACGACTCCGCCAGCGTCGGGTAGTTGAACACCGCATCGACGAGATAGTCGACGGTGCCGCCGCAGCCCATGACCGACTGCCCGATGTGGATCAGTTCCGTGGCGCCGGTCCCGAAGCAGTGCACTCCGAGGAGCGTGCGGTCCTCGGGCGAGACCAGCAGCTTCAGCATCCCGTGCGCGTCGCCGATGATCTGCCCGCGGGCCAGCTCCCGGTACCGGGCCACCCCGACCTCGAACGGCACGCTGTCCTCGGTGAGCTGGTCCTCCGTCCGCCCCACGAAGCTGATCTCCGGGATGGTGTAGATGCCGATCGGCTGGAGGCGGTGCATCCGCGCCACCGGCTCCCCGCAGGCGTGGTACGCGGCCGCCCGGCCCTGCTCCATCGAGGTCGCCGCCAGCGCCGGGAAGCCGATCACGTCCCCCACGGCGTAGATGTGCGGCACGCGCGTACGGTAGTGCTCGTCGACCTCGATCCGGCCCCGCGGATCCGCCGCCAGCCCGGCCCGGCCCAGATCGAGCTCGTCGGTCAGGCCCTGCCGGCCCGCCGAGTACATCACCGCGTCCGCCGGTATCTTCTTGCCGCTGGCCAGCACCGTCAGGGTGCCCCGCGGATGCCGCTCCACGGCGGCGACGGTCTCCCCGAACCGGAAGGTGACCGCGAGATCGCGCAGATGGTACTTGAGCGACTCGATGACCTCCACGTCGCACATGTCGAGCATCCCGGCGCGCTTCTCCACCACCGTGACCTTGCTGCCGAGCGCGGCGAACATGGAGGCGTACTCCATGCCGATCACCCCCGCGCCCACGATCACCATGGACCGCGGCACCCGCTCGACCGTGAGGACGTTGTCCGAGTCGAGGATGGTCCGCCCGTCGAACTCCACGCTCTCCGGTCGCGCCGGCCGGGTCCCGGTGGCGATGACGATGTGCTCGGCGCTGATCGTCCGCTCCCGGCCGCCGCCCGCCTCGCGCAGGGCCACGGTGTGGTCGTCGACGAACCGTCCGGTGCCGGAGAACAGGGAGACGTGGTTGCGGGACAACTGGCTGCGGACGACGTCGGTCTCACGGCTCACCACATGCTGGGTGCGTGCGGTGAGATCGGCGACGGTGATGTCCTCCTTCAGCCGGTAGCTCTGGCCGTACAGATCGCGCTGGGTGAGACCGGTGAGGTACAGCACCGCCTCGCGCAAGGTCTTGGAGGGGATGGTGCCGGTGTGGAGGGAGACCCCGCCGACCATGTCGGGGCGGTCGACGACGGCGACGCGGCGGCCCAGTTTGGCCGCGGCGATGGCGGCCTTCTGGCCGCCGGGACCTGAACCGAGGACGAGCATGTCGAAGTCGGGCACCCTCCGCAGTGTGACAGCGAGGGGTGCCGCGGCGAAAGAGCGGAGAAGGATCTACGGCAGCAGCTTCTCGATCGCGGTCGGGCCCTCCTCGGCGAGCTTGCGCCGGGCCCATGCGAGGGTGCGCGGGGTGAGGTCCCGGCCCGTGGCCAGGACCATGTCCTCCGGGGACACCTCGCTGCCCGTGCGCGTGTGGAGCAGGTCGTCCGGGGTGACGCGGTCCGCGGCGGGCCGGGCGCCGCCCGGCTGTGAGGTCGGCATGGTGTCTGCTCCTCGCGTCCGAAGGAATGTACTAACACCATTCATCCTCCCGGCGCACCCTGCAATCCCGATCATTTCATGCGCATGACGTCCGAGATGCCGAGAAGATCAGGTCGGCGTGTAATGGGCCCATGGCACCCCCCACCGCCGGGCCCCCGCGACGCGGGGGACTGCGCAGACTCGGCGCCTGGTGCGCCCGCCACTTCGTGCTCGTTGTCATCGCCTGGCTGGTGGCCCTCGTCGCCCTCCACCTGATCGACCGCGCCGTCGGCGGCACCTACGAGGACAACTTCCAGCTCTCGGACACCCAGTCCCAGAAGGGCCTGGAGGTCCTCCAGCAGCACGACCCGCAGGCCGGCGGGTACAGCGCCCAGATCGTGATGCACGACGACCAGCCCCTGAGCGCGCTGAGCTCACAGATGTCCACCACGGTCGGCGACCTGCAGAAGCTGCCCCACGTCCTCTCGGCGCAGAACCCCCTCTCGCAGACGCCGACCAAGGTCGGCCCGGTGTCGAGCGACGGCAAGACCGGCTACATCACCGTCCGCTTCGACAAACAGCCCAACACCCTCGGCGACGACTACCTGAACGGCGTCGACAAGGCCGTGCAGCCGCTGCGGGCGGCCGGCGCCGACGTCGAGTACGGCGGCTCGCTCGGCGAACTGGCCCGGCCCAAGGCCAACGACTACCTGAGCGAGGCGATCGGCTTCGCGGTCGCCGTCGTCGTCCTGCTGATCGGCTTCGGCAGCGTCATCGCGGCCGGACTGCCCCTCGTCACCGCCCTGATCGGCGTCGTCGGCGGACTCGCCATCCTCGGCCTGTTCGCCGCCGCGTTCACCTTCGCGACCGTCTCACCGACCCTCGCCACCATGATCGGCCTCGGCGTCGGCATCGACTACGCCCTGTTCCTGATCACCCGGCACCGGCAGAACCTGATGGACGGCGCCGATCCCGCCGAGGCCGCCGGGCACGCCACCGCCACCAGCGGACGTGCCGTCCTGGTCTCCGGCACCACCGTGATCATCGCGCTGATGGGCCTGTACGCGTCCGGGGTGTCCTTCATCGGCAAACTCGGTCTCGCCGCGGCCATCACCGTGATCTCCGCCGTCGCGGGCGCCCTCACCTTCGTCCCCGCCATGCTCGGACTCATCGGCCGCCACATCGACCGCTGGCACCTGCGCAAGCCCGTCGCCGAGACCGACGCCGAACCGGGCGCCACCCCGCACGGCACCTGGCACCGCTACGCCAAACGCGTCGAACGCCGGCCCTGGCGGTACCTCGCCTCCGGTCTCGCCGTCATCGCCGTCCTGGCCATCCCCGTGTTCTCCATCCAGCTGGGCCACATCGGCGACGGGGCCGACCCGACCTCCTTCACCGACCGGCGGGCCTACGACCTGATGACCGACGCCTTCGGCCCCGGCTCCAACGGGCCGCTCACCATCGTCGTCGACCAGACGTCCGTCCCCTCCGACAAACGCGCCGACCTCCAGTCCCAGGCACAGAAGACCCTGGACGCGGTGCCCGACGCGGCGACGGTCACCCCCCTGACGGCCACTCAGGACGGCGACGTCCTGATCGGCACCGTCTACTCCACGCAGGCCCCGCAGGACGCCGTCACCACCGACCTGGTCAACCGGCTCAAGGACACCACCCTGCCCGACGCGGTCTCCGGCTACGACGCCCACGGCTATGTCACCGGCACCACCGCCGCCCAGGTCGACTTCCGCGACATCGTGGCCAGCCGCCTGCCGCTGATCATCTGCGTGGTCGTCGGCCTCGCCTTCCTGATCATCCTCGCCGTCTTCCGCGGCCTGCTCGTCGCGGTCAAGGCCGCCGTCCTCAACGTGCTGTCCATCACCGCCTCCTACGGCGTGGTCGTCGCCGTCTTCCAGTGGGGCTGGGGCGGGCCCGCGCTGGGCGTCCACGGCGACGTGCCCATCGAGAGCTATGTGCCGATGATGATGTTCGCGATCATCTTCGGCCTCAGCATGGACTACGAGATCTTCCTGCTCTCCCGCGTCCACGAGGCCTGGCTGCGCACCGGCGACGCCAAGGACTCCGTCGCCCACGCCCTGGAGATCACCGCCCGGGTCATCACCTGCGCCGCCCTGATCATGGTGAGCGTGTTCGCGGCGTTCATCATCAGCGACAACATCGTCGTCAAGATGCTCGGTCTCGGCCTCGCCGTCAGCGTGCTGATCGACGCCACCGTCGTCCGGCTGCTCATGGTGCCGGCCGTGATGACCCTGCTCGGCGAGAAGGCCTGGTGGACCCCCCGCTGGCTCGACCGGATCCTGCCGCACATCGACGCCGAGGGCGACGCGGAGACCCTCACCGGTCACGGTCCGGACGTAGGGGCGCGAGGACGAGCATCGTGACGTCGTCCCGGACCTCGGGGGAGTGCCGTACGACATCGGTCCAGACCCGGACGGCCGTGGTCGCCGGATCGGCCCCCGCCGTGAGGCCGGGGAGCCGCTCCGTCAGGGGATAGAAGACATCGGCCCCGTCCCTCGCCTCCCACACCCCGTCCGAGGCGAGGAAGAGCCGGTCACCCGCGCACAGCGGCAGCACCAGCCCGCCCGGCCGCGGCGCGTCCGGCAGGTCCAGGCCCAGCGGCGCCCCCGGGGTGACCGCCACCTCCGTCGCCGTGCCGTCGCGCAGCAGCACCGGCGGCGGATGCCCGCACACCACCACCCGCACCGCGTCCGCGCCCGGGGTGAACTCCAGCAGCACCGCCGTCGCGAACAGCTCCGCGTGCGGCACCCGGGCCGAGTCCACCGCCAGCCGCCGGTCCAGCCGGGCCGCCACCGCCTCCAGGGACGGCTGGTCCAGCACCGCCTCCCGGAACGCCCCCATCAGCGACGCCACCGTCGCGATCGCCGCCAGCCCGTGCCCCTGGACGTCCCCCAGCACCGCCCGCACCCCGTGCGCGCTGTCCCGTACGTCGAAGAAGTCGCCGCCCACCAGCGTGCCGCGCTCCGCCGCCCGGTACAGGCCCGCGCAGGCCACCTCGCCCACCCGCTCCGGCACCGGCGGCACCACCGCCTCCTGGGCCGCCTCGGCGATGGTGCGCTCGACGTCCAGCTGCACGTCCCGGCGGCTGCGCACGAACGCCACGAACACGCTCAGCACGGCGACGAAACAGACCGTCAGCAGGTCCGTCTGACCCGGATTGTCCAGTCGGAAGGCCGGCACGTTCAGCATCACGACCACCACCGCACCCAGCACACCGGTCGCCACCGGGCCGTACGACAGGACCGCCAGCGGCGGGATCGCGCCCAGCAGGAAGCCGATGTCCAGCGGGTCCGGGCTCACCAGCGTGGCCACGCACACCCCCGCGATCAGCGCGAGCGGCAGCGCCCGCACCCAGGGCGGCGGCGGCGCGCCCCGCAGCCAGCCCCGCCGTTCCCCGTCCACTCGTGCCACACCACCACGCTCCACCCCGGCACCGCCGCCCGCACGCCGGGAAAACGGGTGGACGCCCCGTCAGACGATCTTCTACGGTGTTCCCGCACGCCCGCAGACCACGGAAGGAGGCGAGCGCCGATGAAGCTCTCACGCGTCCCGCGCTCCCGTTCCGTGACCCCGGCGTGCCGCGTCTGACCCTCGTCCGACGCCCGGGAGCGACTCACGTCATCCGCATCCCGGAGGAATCCCCGTGACCGATCTGGTCATCCGCGCGCTCGACGAGCGCGACACCCATCTCTTCGACACCCTGCCCGACCCGCTCGGCAACGCCGAGACGTTCCGCAACGCCACCTACCGTCCGCACTGGAGGCGGGTGGCCCTGCGCGACGGCCGGGTCGTCGCCCGAGCCGCCTGGTGGGGCGGGCCCGACGACGGCGAACCGGTCACCGTCGAGTGGTTCGACTTCGCCGACGGCGAGGAGGAGGCGGGCGCCGAACTCCTGCGCACCGCGCCCTGGCAGGTCGGCCTGGAACTGGCCCTGCCCGGCGGCTGGCGCGAGGACCCCGCCCTGCGGGCCGCCGTCGAGGCGCGGTACGCCGCCGCCCGCGCGGCCGGCCAGAGCCTGCTCGTGGAGCGCTTCGTCTACCGCTGGACGCCGCCGTGCGGACTCCCCGAGCGCCCCGGCCGGCTCGCTTTCGCTCCCGAACCCGACGACGCGGTGTTCTTCGACGCCCTGCGCCGCATCCACTCCGTCACCCTCGACGCCCACGCCCGCAGGGCCGTCGCGGAGGGCGGTCCGGACCAGGCCGCCCAGGAGGAGATGGACTTCTTCCGCTGGTGCCCGTCCCCGCGCGCGTGGTGGCAGGTCGCCCGCACCCCCGAGGGCGACCTCGCCGGGATCCACATCCCGGCCCACAACCCCTCCGGGCCCTGCGTCGGCTTCATCGGCGTCCTGCCCGAGCACCGCGGCCACGGCTACGCCTACGACCTGCTCGCCGACTGCACCCACTACCTCGTCGAGCGGGGCGCGCAGTTCATCGCCGCGGCCACGGACCAGGGCAACTTCCCCATGGCGGCCCACTTCGCCACGGCGGGCTACCCCGTGGTGAGGGAGCGGGCCAACTTCACACCGAGCTGATCAGCGCGGCTCGCCGGTGCCCGGGCCCAGCAGGGCCTCGGCATCGGCGAGGATCTCGGTGACCCGCAGTCCGAAGGCGGCGTCGCACGGGTGCGCACGCCCGTCCCGGGCCGCGGCGAGGAGCTCCCCCGCGGCCCGGGTCAGCGCGTCGGCGGCGCTGCCGGCCGGCTCGGGCAGCCGGACGACACCGCTGTCGCCGTACAGTTCGACGGCCGCCCCGGACGCCGCGGGCGGGGCGGTCAGACTGAGCGTCACGGTGCTGGAGGCGCCTCCGGCGTGCTCCAGGACCAGGTGGACGGTGTCCCGGGGGCCGGGTGCGGCGGCACTCACCCGGCGGACGTCACCGAGGACCGGCAGCAGCACCGACAGGGCGTGCGGGCCCACGTCCCACAGGGCGCCCTTCGCTCGCCGCCAGGGCGTGGCGAACTGACTGTCGCCGTCCTCGGCGAACACCGAGCCCAGCCAGCGGGCGTGCCCGGTGAACCAGCCTCCCGCCCGCTTCTGCGCCGCTGTCCAGTCGGCGGTCTCGGTCAGGTACCGGGAGGTGAAGAAGACCACCGAGGCGACCTGTGCCTCCTCGGCCGCCGCGACCACGGCCCGGGCCCCGGCAGCGGTGGTGGCGACCGGCTTGTCCAGCAGGAGGTGCCGGCCCGCCCGTGCGGCCCGCACCGCCAGCTCCGCCTGGACGTCCGGCGGCAGCGCCACGGCGACCGCGTCCACGTCCTCCAGGAGCGCGTCGACGTCGTCGTAGGCGCGGGTGCCGTGACGGTCCGCCAGTTCCTTGGCGGCCTCGGGGCGGCGGCCCCACACCCCGGTGAAGTCCAGGTCGTCGTGGGCGGCGAGGACGGGGCCGTACACCATCTGGGCCCACGGACCGGTACCGAGCAGACCGATGCGCATACGCTGAATCTCCCCTGCTTGTGCGAAGCCGTGTCGAACACGGGCGAGCTTCGCACATCGATCCGGCCCGGGGACACCCCCCGGTTCAGCCGCGAGGGCGCGCGGCGAAGCCCGTCAGCAGGGCGTCGGCCCGGTCCGCGCCGTTCTCCAGGGAGATCTCCCGGGCCGACTGGGCGGCGCGGACGGTGGCGAACAGGACGCCGGCGCCCCGGCGGCCGTCCCGTGCGCTCTCCCCGCCCTCGTTCTCGAAGAGGCAGCCGTAGACGGCCGGGCGGGGCAGGCTGTTGTACGCCCAGGGCGCCGAGAAGTAGTACGCCCCGGTGTCGTGCAGCACGACCAGGTCGCCTTCGGCGAGTTCGGGCAGCGGGTGCGCGTGGGCGACGACGTCCCCGGCGAAGCAGAGCGGCCCGGCGATGTCGTACGGCGTCAGCGGGCCCCGCTTGGGCGTGCCGTCGGGGCCGTACGCGCTGACCCGCAGCGGCCAGGACGCCGGCATGAACACCGTCCGGGTCGCCACCTGGGCGCCCGCGTGGGTGAGCGCGATCCGGCGGCCGCCCGCCTCCTTCACGTACTCGACGCGGGCGGCCGTGACCCCGTTCTTGGCGAGCAGGGAGCGGCCGAACTCGGTCACCACCGCGTAGCGGCCGTCCAGCAGGGCGGGCTCCGCGGCGGTGAGCGCCGCCACGTACGCGGCGTAGGTCGGTGTCACGGAGTCGTCGGCGAAGTTCACCGGCAGCCCGCCGCCCAGGTCGAGGCTGGTGACCTGACGGCGGCCGGCGCGCGCGTCGATCTCCCCGGCCAGCCCGTGCAGCGCCGCGAGCCCCTCGGCGATCAGCGGCAGCGGGCAGCCCTGGGAGCCGACGTGCGCGTGCAGCCGCGTCAGCCACGGACGGTGTACGAACGCCTCGACGACCCGCTCCCGGGCCCCGGGGTCGCGCAGGGCCACACCGAACTTGGAGTGGGCGGTCGCGGTGCTCATCGCCCCGATCGAACCGCCGCCCACCTGCGGATTCACCCGCAGCCCCAGCACGGAGGAGCAGTGTCCGGGGCGCAGCGCGCCGATCCGGTCCAGCTCGCCGAGGTTGTCCGCGTTCAGCGCGACACCGAGATCGAGCGCCTCGCGGATCTCGCCGCGGGTCTTGGCGGGGGAGTCCAGCACGATCCGCTCCGGCGCGAACCCCGCGTCCAGCGCCAGCCGCAGCTCCCCGGGGCTCGCCACCTCGCAGCCCAGACCGGCGTCGGCGAGCAGCCGCAGCACCGGCACCAGCGGGCAGGCCTTGGCGGCGAAGGCGTGCAGCACCTCCGGCACCCCCGCGAACGCCCCCCGGAGCGCGGCGACGCTCTCGCGCACGCCCCCGACGTCGAGGAGGCCGGCCACGGGCCGGTCCTCGGCCAGCAGCCCGTCGGTGACCGCCTGCCGTACGGCGCGCGCGACCTTGTCGGTGGAGAATGACACGTCCGGGGCTCCTTCGCGGCGGGGGGGTGCGACACCTCCAGGGTCACCCCCGAAGGGCCGTACGGGTGTCCTCTGCGTCGTTTTCCGTGCGGGGTCTCGGGACGCGCGTGACTCAGCGTGCACCCCGGCGTTACGTACGGCACGAACCGCGTGGCGCGATCGTGCCCCCGGAGGGTGACGTGTGTGCCTCGTGTGCATGAATCGCCCAGGTCCGGGCACACGCAGCGCAACAACCGTAGAGAGGGGCGCTCGTGATCGTTCCCGACCCCAAGGTCGCCAGGACGTTGCTGACCCGGTACGCGACGCTGAGGATCGCTCAGGCGGAGCAGGAGCGGCCGGAGACGGCCCGTGAACTGCATGACGTGACCTACACGCTCTGTGTGCTGATGGGCACGTCCGACGTCCGGGAGGCGGTGGCCGCGGCGGACTCCCTGCTGGAGTCCCGGGCCACGACCGACAGGGGGTTGCCGCTCGCCGTCTGAGCGGTGACCGCGGGGCCGGGACCCGGTGGGGTCCCGGCCCCGCGGGTGCGTTCCGGGGTCTGCTCAGGAGACCGCCGAACCGCAGCGGTCGGCGGACCGGGGGCCCGGCCGCGGGGCCGGACCGGCCAGCCACTCCGCGATGGTGCGCGCGATCGGCTGACCGGTGTCCACCTCCACGAAACCGAACTGCCCCGACTGGTTGCACTCCAGGAACCACCAGGTGCCGTCCGAGTCCTCCGCGAAGTCGAAGGCGCCGTAGGCCAGTTCCGCCTCGCGCAGATACGTCCGTACGGCGTCCGCCAGCCGGGGAGGTACGTCGGCGGGGCGCCACGGCGTGGTCGAGGGCGCGTAGCGCACGTCCACCACGTCCGGATCGGTGTCCGGGGCCGTGTCCTTGCGGGCGGCGAGGAGCCGCTCGCCCACCGCGGTCAGCCGGATGTCCGCCCTTTTGGCGACGCGGCGTTGCAGCAGGGTCGGACCGTAGGCCACGGCCGCGAAGTCGGCGCCGGGCGGTACCCGGGTGGTGGGCACCGCGCGCGGCGGGTCCTGCGGATGCGCCCCGGACACCGGCTTGACCACCAGGTCCGGGTAGCGCTCCGCGAAATCCCGCGCGGCCTGCGGGAAGGTCGTGATGAGGGTCGCGGGCACGGGCAGCCCGCTGCGCTGCGCCAGCCGCAGCTGCCACGGCTTGTGCCGGGCGCGCGCGGACGCGTCCGGGTGGTTCATCCAGCGCACTCCGGTGCCCCGGAGCATGCCGTAGAGGGCCTGCGAGGCCTCTTCCGTGAGCCACGCGGACGGCTGGGCCGCCCGCGCCGCCGCGGCGCCCGGCCGGCGCACCCACACGGACCGCAGTCCGTCCAGGCTCACCAGTCGGCCGGCCGAGGACAGATGGCCCCGGAACGCACCGTGGACGAACTCGCCCGACAGGGCGACGGTGCTGGTCAGATCGGCCGGGTCGAGCCGGACGACCGGGACGCCCGCGGCGTTCAGGTGCACGACCACCATGTCCGCCGTGACGTCCTCTTCGCAGGTCAGGATGAGCACGGTCATGTTGCGCGGCCCGTGCTCAGTCGTCGAAGTGGGTCTTGGAACCCGCGGTGGAGGTGGTGGTCCCCAGTTCTCTGAGCAGGGCGTGGTCGCGTGCGGCGACCCGGCCGTCGAGGAGTACGTTCAACTGCAGTCCGGGGTCATAGGCGTACGGAGTTGCAAACTCCAACTCCGCCGCAGGGCGTGCGTAGTTGAGCGCGAACGGTTGCATGTTCTCTCCCTCGTCGGAACTGCCTCGATCAAGCGGTGCCGCTGTGCGACGTCACTCGGGCCCGCTGCGTTAGGTGCGACCTTCAGTCACTTATACGAATCGAACGGGTGGTTGGTTTCCTTACTCTCCGTGATCATCGGCGAGTCGGGGTCCCAACAGGGCGCGGAGCAGGGGAGATGCGTCGAACCGGGGGGGAAAACGTCTTCAAATACGGTCAGTTGGGGTTGCCGCCGGGTCGGGGAGACGGCGCAGGGAGCGCAGGGCGAGCAGCAGGACACCGATGTCATCGAGGTAGACCGGGTCGGGCAGGAGGTCGGTCGGTAGCACGAAGTACAGGACCGCGCCCCAGAAGATCCAGCGCGGCCCGGTGGGCAGGCCGGCGCGTCTGAGGTCCCGGCGGGTGCGGACCAGCCGCACCAGCACCGCGGCGGCGCAGACGAGCAGGGTCGCCGCGAGTACCGCGGCGACGACGAGGAGCGTGGTGGTCGTGTCCACGGGCCCTCCCTCCGGGTCCGTCGCGCGGTGTGCCGCCCTTGTTTCGATTTCCCCGATTTCGGTTTCCGAATTCCCCTTTTCCGGCGGGATTACCTCACACGTCGGAAGGCTTCCCCGGTCGGGTCGGCGGAGTCGGCGGAGCCTGTGCCCCTGCCGTCCTCGCCGTCCCGGGACGACGCCGGGGCCGGTACCGTGGCCGACGCCGGGCGCAGGCCCATCGTGCTCTCCTTGAGCCGCTCCAGGGTGCGGCCCCACTGCTGGAACGGCGAGCCGCCCTTCTTCGCCGGCGCGGGACGCTGTGGCTCGACGCCCGCCTCGGCCGCCGCCTCACGGTACGCGGCCAGCGCCTCGTGGGCCTGCTCGGCGGCCTCCCGGTACAGGTCCCGGGACTCGGTCATCGCCTCCAGGGCCTCCTTGTACATGGCCACCAGCTCGCGCTCCCGGGCGAGTTCCTCCTCCAGGGTGAACAGCTGCCACTTCTCCCGGAGCAGGGTGAGCGCGGCGTCGCCGCCCTCCGGCAGGGGCGCGGGCAGCGCGACGTAGCGGCGTACGGCGTCCAGCACCTCCGTGGGGTGCGAGCCGTCGAGGAAGACGCTGCGCACCGCGAAGGACCCGGCGTCGTAGCCGTCCGGGGCGGGGCTGCCGGGCAGGACCAGCGCCCCGCCGCGCGGCACCTCCACGCCGAAGTCCTTCAGCGCCCAGTTCACGGTCCGCAGCTGGTGCGGCGCCGCCCGGTGCTCCACCACCCGGTGGTGCAGGCCCGGGGGCAGCAGGGAGACCAGCGAACGCCGGCCCCGGTCGTCCGGCGTCATCGCCTCGTGGACGACGACGTCGACGGTCCAGGTGTCGCGCAGGGCGGACCGCAGGACGCGGCGCAGGTCCCTGTCGTCGGCGGGCAGCGGGTTGGCGTCGAGGAACCGCTGGCCGGCCACGGTCTCCTGGCCCCAGGCGGTGTCCGTCTCCCACGGCCAGAACACCTCGGCGGGCGACGGCCAGCGCAGGTCCCAGGGCCGCTCGGCCTCGGCGACCAGCGTCCACTCCTGGCCCCGGCCCGACCACTCCGACAGTTTCAGCCGGGCCCGCACGGTAATGTTGTCGGGTACCTGCCAGCGCGCCTCGAAGGCCGACTCGCCCTCGGCGGTCTCGCTGTCGGGCAGCTCCCGGAAGTCCTGGAGCCTCTCGCCGTCCTTGAGCGCCCCGAGACGGGTGCGCAGGACCTCCGGTGCCGTGGGACCGGTGTGGCGGCCACGGCCGAGCCAGACCGTGGAGGGGGTGGTGGGCGGGGCGGTCGCGGAGATGTGCATGATCCGTTCGTGAGCGGTCGACGAGGGCGATGGGCCGAGCCCAGTATCGCGCGCCACGGGGTGTGCTTGATCACGCGGGGCCGGGGCCCGGCCTGCTGACGTCACGCCTTCCCCGCCCGACACGCCGTCACTCCTCGCCCCGCAGCCGCGTACGGGGTGTGCGCCGGGCGCACGGGGTGGCCGCCGTTCACCAGGGCCGCCCCGCGCACACCGGTGGGCACACCGTGCCGCGCCCCGAGAATCGCTCTCGGCGGCCAGGACTCGCCCGTCATCCGCGTCGGGGCGGGCCCTGGCCGCCGCGGTCGCTCAGCCGCCCAGGTAGGCCAGTTCCGGGAAGTGCCGCTGGTAGGCGTCCAGCAGACGCCTGGCGACGGCGTACGAGTCGATCAGCGGGTGGATGGTCAGGGCCCGCACCGCGTGCTCGCGCTCACCGGCCGTCGCGGCGTGGATCACCGCCCGTTCGACGGCCTTGACCGAGCACACCAGCCCCGTGCCGTGGTCGGGCAGCGCGGCCCCGGCGATGGGGTGGGCGCCGTTGGCGTCGACATGGCAGGGCACCTCCACGACGGCGTCGTCGTCCAGGACGGGGATCCGTCCGCGATTGCGCACGTTGAGGATGAGCGTCGCCCGCTCGTCCAGCGCGATGGCGCGCATCAGGGCCAGGGCGACCTGCTCGTATCCGCCGGACTCCAGGTCGCAGGAGTCCCGCTCGCCCATGCCGACGGCCTCGCGGTTCTCGGCCATGTAGGTCGTCTCGCGCTCCAGCCGGGTCGCGTCCCAGGCGTCCCAGGCGGCGCGCGCCGCCGGCCGGCCCGGGGGCGGGGTCAGGGCCAGGGCGTCGTAGAAGCGCTGCTGCTGGGAGTGGAGGAAGGCGCCCCGGGTCTGCTCGGCGGCCCGGGCCGAACTGACCGACTCGCGGCTGAAGTAGTAGTAGTGCAGGTACTCGTTGGGCAGCGCGCCCAGGGTGCGCAGCAGGTCGGCGCCGAAGAGCCGGCCCTCCTCGAACGAGGTGAGGGCGCCGTCGTCGGCGAGCAGGGACGGCAGCAGGTCGCGGCCCTCGGCGTACAGCCCGCGCAGCCAGCCCAGATGGTTGAGCCCGACGTAGTCGAGGCGGACGCGGGCCGGTTCGACGCCGAGCGCGCCGGCGACCCGGCGGCCGAGGCCCACGGGCGAGTCGCAGATCCCGATCACCCGGTCGCCGAGGTGCGCGGTCATCGCCTCGGTGACCAGCCCGGCGGGGTTGGTGAAGTTGATGACCCAGGCATCGGGGGCCAGCGCGGCGACCCGGCGGGCGATCGCCACGGCCACGGGGACCGTGCGCAGCCCGAAGGAGATGCCGCCGGCGCCGACGGTCTCCTGGCCGAGGACGCCCTCCTCCAGGGCGATGCGCTCGTCCGCCGCCCGGCCGGCGAGTCCGCCGACGCGGATGGCGGAGAAGACGAAGTCGGTTCCGGTGACCGCCTCGTCGAGGTCGGTGGTGACCGTCACGGTGGGCGGGTCGGGATGCCCGGCCGCCTGGTCGGCGAGGACCTTGCGGATGATGGCCAGCCGGGAGGCGTCCAGGTCGTACAGGGTCACGTCGGTGACGCGCCCCGCGCCGCGGTCGCCCAGCAGCGCCCGGTAGACCAGCGGGACGCGGAAGCCGCCGCCGCCCAGGATCGTGAGTCTCATACGCCGACCACCTCGTTCATCCGTGGATCACCTTGCTCATACCTCGACCACCTCGACCCCCGCCTCGCGCAGCCGTGCGCAGGTCTTCTCCTCGCCCGGCGCGTTGGTCACCACGACGTCGAGGTCCTCCGGTCCGCACACCCGGGCCATCCCGGTGCCGGGGAACTTGCCGGCGTCCGCCACCAGGACCACCTGGGCGCTCGCGGCGATCATCGCCCGCTTGACCGGCACCTCGACGGCGGTGGTGTCCAGCACCTGGCCGTCGGGGCGGACCCCGCTGGTCCCGAGGAACAGCCGGTCGGCGTGGACCTGGCGCAGGTTGTCCTCGGTGAGGAAGCCGACCAGCGAGCGGTAGTCCCGCCGGACCACGCCGCCGAGCAGGATCAGCTGGACGTCCTTGTCGTCCTGGAGCTCCTCGTACACCGCCAGGTTGCTGGTGATCACGGTGAGGGACCGGCCGTGCAGATGCCGGGCCACCCGGTGGGCCGTGGTGCCGATGTCGAGCAGCACGGTCTCACCGTCCTTGACGAGGTTTGCGCACCAGGCCGCCAGGGCGTCCTTGGCCTCGACCCGGATCCCGGCGACGTCGGCGAACGGATCGTCCTCGCCCACCACGGGCGCGGCGCCGCCGTAGACCCGTTTGAGCAGGCCCTCGTCCTCCAGTTGTGCGAGGTCACGGCGGATCGTGGCCTGGCTCGCCCCGACCCTCTCGGCCAGGACGGACACCGAGGTCGGCCCGTCCGCACGCAGGGAACGAAGGATCAGCTGATGTCTTCGGTCAGGGAGCATGCGGCAGACCATACTCGTGAACTCGCCAAACTCAAGCAAAGTCGCGCATGAATGTCTCGATATTCGCTTGACCCTTGTCAAACCCGCTCACCGGGTGCACTCTCTTGCGTAATTCGGAGCAGGCCCGGGCCCCACTCCGGTCGGCCGAAGCGGATGAACGGCGTATTCCGCCGTCCCGGACGCGTCGGCACCGTCTGAGAGGACCAGGTCGTACACCCCGGGTGGCTGAAGGGTTCCACCCACGCCGATGCTCTTCAGCCACCCGGCCTCCCCGCCGCGCCCCACCGCGGACCCCGACCCACAGGTCCTGCCGGACATGCCGGACACGCCGAAACCGCCGAGATCTAGGAGAAGATCGTGGACCTTTCCCGCAGACGATTCCTTCAGGCCGCCGTACTGACGGCCGCCGCGGCCGGCGCCACCGCAGCGTGCGGCGGCGGCTCGGCGTCGAGCGGCAGCAAGGACAGCAAGAACCTGACGTTCTGGTACTGGGCCGGCGGACTGAGCGACAAGGTCGTGGCGGACGCCAAGACCCACTTCTCCGACATCACCCTGAAGACCTCCGTGGTCGGCGGCGACTTCAAGACCAAGCTGCTCACCGGACTGCGCTCCGCGCAGACCGCCCCCGACATCACCGGCATCAAGGGCGAGGACATCGCCTCCTTCCTGCCCAACGCCAACCGGTTCGTCGACCTGAACACGGTCGGCGCGAAGAAGCTGACCCCGGACTACCTGGCGTGGAAGCTGAAGCAGGCCACCACCCAGGACGGCAAGCTCATCGGCTTCCCCATCGACATCGGCCCCTGCGCCACGTTCTACCGCGAGGACCTCTTCGCCAAGGCGGGCCTGCCCACCGACCCCACCCAGGTCTCCGCCCAACTGTCCACCTGGGACGACTACTTCAAGGCCGGCGTCGAACTGCACAAGGCCGTGCCCAAGACCTTCCTGATCAACAACATCGGCTCCGTGTTCTCGATGATCGTCGGCCAGGGCACCCGGCGCTTCATCGACGAGGACAACAAGTTCATCGGCGACCAGGACCACATCCGCACCGCCTGGACCACCGCCGTGAAGCCCTACACCCTCGGCATCGACGCCAAGATCAACGACAACACCTGGAACGCCGCCATCGGCAACGGCACCCTCGGCACCGAGATCGGCGCCGCCTGGCACGCCCTCGACATCAGCAACGCCGCCCCCGGCACCAAGGGCAAGTGGCGGGTGGCGAGCCTGCCCGGCGGACCGTCCAACCTCGGCGGGTCCTTCCTCGCCATCCCTGCGACCAGCGGCAACCCCGAGGAAGCCTTCAAGATCATCAGCTGGATCCTCAGCCCCGAGAACCAGGCCCGCGGCTTCACCGACGCCGCCCTCTTCCCGACCGCACCGGCCGCGTACAAGCTGCCCGCGCTCACCGGCGGGGACGCCTTCTTCGGCGGTCAGAAGACCATCGAGATCTTCGGCCCGGCGGCCCAGAAGATCCCCGCCGCCTACGAGGCCCCGGCCGACGCGGCGGTCTCCGCGCCCTACTACGCCGAGCTGACCAGCATCGAGGCCAAGGGCAAGGACCCGGACGAGGCCTGGAAGGACGCGGTCAGCCAGGCCAAGCAGATCGCTCAGCGGCAGGGAGTGAAGTGACATGTCGTCAAGCCCGGTAGCCGGTCCGGCACCCACCGGACCGACCTCCGGACCCGCCACCGGCCTCCTCGGGCAGCCCGCTCCGGACCCCTCCCGCGGTCCGGGGCGGCGCGCCCCCCGGATCCGGCCGGTGTCGGCCGGGGCCCGGCCCGGGCCGAGCCGACGGGTCCTCAGGCACTGGCCGCAGTACCTCGCGATCTCGCCGTACTACCTGATCTTCTCGGTCTTCATGCTCTTCCCGGTGCTCTACACCGTGTACCTGGCGTTCCAGAAGTGGGACGGCATCGGGCAGATGCAGTTCGTCGGCTTCCAGCAGTTCCGCTTCCTGTGGGACGACCCGGTGTTCTGGATGTCGATCCGCAACACCCTGATCATCTGGGTGCTGTCGACCGTGCCCATGCTCTTCATGGCCCTGGTCCTCGCGGTCCTGGTCAACTCCACCAAGCGGTTCACCGCGTTCTACCGGGTCTGTCTGTTCATCCCCAGCATCACCTCGCTGGTGGCCATCGCGATCTTCTTCGGCGCGGTCTTCAGCAACAACTTCGGTCTGATCAACGCCATCCTCAGGGGCCTGCACCTGTCGGCCGTGCCCTGGATGAGCAACGAGTGGACGATCAAGCTGGTGATCGCGGCGCTGATGACCTGGCAGTGGACCGGCTACAACGCGATCATCTATCTGGCCGGCCTCCAGGCGATCCCCTCGGAGCTCTACGAGGCGGCCCGGATGGACGGCGCGGGCCCGGTGCGGATCTTCTTCTCCCTCACGATCCCGCTGCTGCGGCCGATCATCCTGTTCACCGTCGTGATCTCCACCGTCACCGGGCTGCAGAGCTTCACCGAACCCCAGGTGCTGTTCGGCAGCGACGCGGCCACCAACCCCAACTCCGGCGGACCGGGCCAGGCGGGCCTGACCACGCTGCTGTACTTCTACCACCAGGCCTTCGACAACAACGACTTCGGCTACGGCGCCGCGATCGTCTGGGCCTTCTTCCTGCTGATCCTGCTCATCGTGCTCGTCAACTGGCGCCTGGTGCAGCGTAAGGAGCGACGGCCATGAACGCCTTGAACCGCAAGCGCCTCAGGGGCCTCGGTGTCCACACGATCCTGATGACCGGTGTCGTCGTCTCGGTCTTCCCGTTCTACTGGATCGTCGTCATGGCGACCAACACCTCGCAGGACATCTACCGCTACCCGCCGAAGCTCTGGTTCGGCGACAACCTGCTCACCAATCTGCGGCACCTGTTCGCCAAGATGGACTTCTTCGGGTCACTGGCCAACACCATGATCGTCGCGGTCTCCACGACCGTACTGGTGCTGTTCTTCGACTCGCTGGCCGCCTTCGCCTTCGCCAAGTACGAGTTCCCCGCGAAGAAGTTCCTCTTCGGCGTGCTCCTGTCGATGTACATCCTGCCGACCCAGCTCGCGATCATCCCGCAGTACGAGATCATGGTGCAGCTGGGCTGGCTGGGCACCCTGAAGGCGCTGATCGTGCCCGCCGCGGCCAACGCCTTCGGCATCTTCTGGATGCGGCAGTACACCTCCACCAGCGTCCCGGACGAACTCCTCGACGCCGCCCGGATCGAGGGCGCGGGGTTCTTCCGCCAGTACTGGCACGTGGTGCTGCCGTGCGTCCGTCCGGCGCTGGCGTTCCTCGGCATCTACACTTTCATCGGCGCCTGGAACGACTACATCCTGCCGTTGGTGATGCTGGTCAACCCGGACAAGCTCACCCTCCAGGTGGCGCTCGCCCAGCTGTACGCCGGGCACTCCACCGACTACAGCATGGTGATGTCCGGGGTCCTGCTGTCGGTCATCCCGCTGGTGATGGTGTTCACCTTCTTCGCCCGCGGGTTCATCGCCGACGCGACCAAGGGGGCCCTGCGCTGAGGTGCGGGGCGGTCACCAGGGCGGCCCGGTCCGGGTCGACGGCTGGGGGCCGGGCTCGGGCCCGGGGCCGGGGTCGGGGTCCGGACCGCCCATGTCGAGACGGAACGGGGGATAGACGTCCGTCATCAGGGTGACGTACGCGGCGACCCGCAGGACCCAGCGGTTCAGCCCGGTGATCAGGTCGAACAGGTCCCGCGGGTACTTCTCGGTGAAGAGCAGGACCACGGCGGCGATGATCGCCAGCACGGTCACCAGACCGCCGTTCCACCAGCCGTACCCCCAGCTGCCGACGAAGAAGCCCACGACGACGTAGTGCGGAATGGCCAGCAGCCACCACTTCACCAGGACCAGGCCGCGGGAGAGCCGCTCGGGATAGACGACGTCCAGCCGGGCCGGGTAGGAGGGCTCCTCGCCCAGGCTGAACGGCGGGTAGCGGTCGGTGGCCAGGGCCCCGTACGCGTAGTAGGTGACCCGCCAGCTCCAGCGCAGCACACCGAGGTTGAAGTCGAACAGGGCCCGCGGGTAGCGCTCGGTGAACAGGATCGCGAAGAAGGCGATCACCCCGACCACCGTGAACGCGATCCACAGGAAGAACAGCACCACGACGTGCGGGATGACCAGGATCCACTTCACCAGCCACAGCCAGCGCGACAGGGGCGCGTCGAGCCGTGCGGTCACCCGGACCGGCGCGGGCAGGGGATGCGTCATTGCTCCCGCCTCCTGATGTCACCTGTGCTTCTCCTTCCACTCTGCCCCCTGTGGCCCCATGGCGCAGGGGCGCGGGGCCATCGGGGGCAGCGCGGGGATCAGAGGCGGATGACGATCAGGGCGGTGTCGTCGGTGTTGCCGGTCGCCGGGAGGAGATCCGCGAGGAGGGCGTCGGCGAGCTGCTCGGGGTCGTCCTTGCGGTGCCGGACCAGGGAGTCGGCCAGCCGGTCGAGACCGGTGTCGATGTCCTCCGTACGGCGTTCGATCAGCCCGTCGGTGTACAGCACGAGCGTGGAGCCCTCCGTGAAGGACGTACGGGCCTGCGGGCGCGCGAGGTGCCGGGGACGGGCCGCGAGCGGCGGGTCGGTGGCCTCGTCGAGGAAGCGGACCGTGCCGTCGGGGTCCAGCAGCGCCGGGGGCGGATGGCCCGCGCTGCTGTAGGTCACGGTCCGCTCGGCCCAGTCGATGAACGTCGACACGACCGTGGTGGACTCGGCGCCTTCGACCGAGCGGGCGTACAGACCGAGGGCCTCCAGGGCCTGGCCCGGACCGTCGGCCACCCGGCAGGCCGCGCTCAGCGCGCTGCGCAGCTGCCCCATGACACAGGCCGCGGCCAGACCGTGTCCGACGACGTCACCGACCGCGACCGCGAGGTTCCCGTCCGGCAGATCGGCGAGGTCGTACCAGTCGCCGCACACGTTCAGCGCCCCGATCGCGGGCCGGTAGCGCACCGCCGCCGCGTGCTCCCCGGTCGGGCCCGGCGCCGGCAGCATCGCCGCCTGGAGCGCCAGGGCGACCTCGCGCTCATGGGCGTGCGCCCGGCGCAGCCGCTCGTTGACCTGCTGGAGCTCCCGCGCACGGGTGTACAGCTCGGCCTCCAGCACCCGGGCCCGGCTGTCGTCGCCCGGCCCGCCGAAGGCCCGGATCAGCTCGGTGACCTCCTCCACCCGGTGCACGATCAGCTCCACCTGCCCGTCGGGGGCGAGGACGGGCGCGTTGACCGGGCTCCAGAAGTGCTCCCGCCACTGACCGGGCCGGTCGGGGTCCTCGATGTCGTAGCGCAGCAGCGCCATCGTGTCCCGCTCGCCGGTGGCCACCGTGCGCAGCATCGACGTCTCGGTCTCCTGCCGGCCGGCCGCCGCCGGATCGTTGGGGTTCTCGGGGAAGACGTCGAAGATGTAGCGGCCCACCAGCTGCTCACGCGTGCGCCCGGACAGCCGTACGAAGTCGTCGTTGGCATCGGCGTAGACGAGCTCCGGGGTGAGCAGGGCCACCATGCCGGGCAGGGCCCGGAACACCGCCGTGTAGTCGATCTGCGGTTTCCTCATGTCCTGCCTGTCTGGTTCGCGCCGGGCGTCGATGTCGCCGTTCCACGATAGGAGCGCGGACCCGGCCCAGTCAGTCCGACGACGAGTCCGGCGCGCGGACGCCGTCCGCCGGCGGCACCGTGGCGGGGGCGAGGACCGCTCCGGTCACGGCGGCCTCGGCGGTTTCACCCAGCCGAGTGACCGTTCGACGGCTCGCTTCCAGTTCTCGTACTCCGCCTCGCGCCGCGCCGGGTCCATGTCCGGGATCCACTGGGCCGCCCGGTGCCAGTTGCGGCGCAGTCCCTCCAGATCGGGCCAGTAGCCGACGGCGAGCCCGGCGGCGTAGGCCGCGCCGAGGGAGACCGTCTCGGCGACCATGGGCCGTACCACGGGCACGTCGAGGACGTCCGCCACGAACTGCATCAGCAGGTTGTCGGCCGTCATCCCGCCGTCCACCTTGAGCTGCTTCAGGGGCACCGAGGAGTCGGCGTTCATGGCGTCCACCACCTCCCGGGTCTGCCAGCCGGTGGCCTCCAGCACCGCCCGGGCCAGATGGCCCTTGGTGATGTACGAGGTCAGACCTACCATGACCCCGCGCGCGTCGCTGCGCCAGTGCGGCGCGAACAGCCCGGAGAAGGCGGGGACGATGTAGCAGCCGCCGTTGTCCTCGACCGTGCGGGCGAGCGTCTCGATCTCCGGCGCGCTGCTGATCAGCCCCAGCCGGTCGCGGAACCACTGCACCAGCGAGCCGGTGACGGCGATGGAGCCCTCCAGGGCGTACACCGGCGGTTGCTCCCCGATCTTGTAGGCGACGGTGGTGAGCAGGCCGTGCCGGGACCGCACCAGGTCGCCGCCGGTGTTGAGCAGCAGGAAGCTGCCCGTGCCGTACGTGCATTTCGCCTCGCCCGGGGAGAAACAGGTCTGGCCGAACAGGGCGGCCTGCTGGTCGCCGAGGGCGGCCGTGATCCGCACGCCGGGCAGCAGCGACCGGGCGGTGCCGTAGTGCTCGGCGGAGGAGCGGATCTCGGGCAGCATGGGGCGCGGCACCCCGAAGAAGGCGAGCAGCTCCTCGTCCCAGGTGAGGGTGCGGATGTTCATCAGCATGGTGCGGCCGGCGTTGGTGGCGTCGGTGATGTGCAGCCCGCCGTCCGGGCCGCCGGTCATGTTCCAGATCAGCCAGCTCTCGATCGTTCCGCACAGCACCTCGCCGTTCTCGGCGCGCCGCCGCAGCCCGTCGACGTGGTCGAACAGCCAGCTCAGCCGCAGCGCAGAGAAGTAGGTCGACGGCGGCAGACCGCACCGCTCCAGGAAGAACTCGTCCCCGGGATCGCTCCGCAGGGCGGTGACGAGGGGTTCGGTGCGGGTGTCCTGCCAGACGATCGCCCGGCCCAGCGGGACGCCCGTGCGGCGGTCCCAGACCACGGTGGTCTCCCGCTGGTTGGCGAGGCCGATCGCGGCGATGTCCTCGGCCCCGGCCCCGGCGCCGGAGAGCGTCTCGGGGACGATCCGCTGGAGGTTGCGCCAGATCTCGACGGCGTCGTGCTCGACCCAGCCGGGCCGCGGGAAGTGCTGCTGGTGCTCACGCTGGGCGACCGAGGAGAGCCGTCCGTGGTGGTCGAAGAGGATGCATCGGGTGGAGTTGGTGCCCTGGTCGATGGACATCACATAGCGCTCGACCATGATCGGGTCTCCCTTCCGACTCTTCGACGGACTTTCCGACCGCTTGCGGATCCGACCGCTTTCGCCTCCGGGCCCTTCGCCGCGGGACGCGGTCACCAGCGGCCGGCGCCCAGGTCCCTGGAGATCGCCCGGGCGGCCTCCCGCAGCAGGTTGATCAGGTTCGACCGGGGGTGCCCCTGACTGTCGCAGACCCGTTCGAGCTGGCCGGACAGACCGATCGCGCCGACCACCAGCCCGCCGTGCCCGCGGATCGGCGCGGCGACCCCGGCCTCTCCCATGCTCATCTCCTGCACCTCGTCCGCCCAGCCCCGCTCCCGGGTCTCGGCCAGCGCCCGGGCCAGCGGGCCCCGCTCGACCAGGGTGTGCCGGGTGTAGGCCTCCAGCCCCGCTTCCAGGGCCGAGTCCAGAGGCGCGGCACCGAAGGCGAGCAGGACCTTGCCGAGGGAGGAGGCGTGCAGCGGCAGCAGCGAGCCCACGTCCAGGGTCTGGAACGTGTCGTCCGGCCGGAACACATGGTGGACGACCAGGACCCTGCCCTCCAGGGGGGTGCCCAGCCGCACCGACTCCCCGCTGCGGGCCGCGAGCGCGTCGGCCCAGTTGATGGACCGCGAGCGCAGTTCGTTGACGTCGAGGTAGCTGGTGCCGAGGTGCAGCAGGGCCGCCCCGAGCTGGTACTTTCCGGTGGCGGGGTCCTGCTCCACGAAGTCCACGTGCTGCAGGGTGCGCAGGATGCCGTGGGCGGTGCCCTTCGCCAGCCCGAGCGAGGCCGCCACCTCGCCGAGCCCGAGACGACGGGGTCCGCCGGCGAGGAGACGCAGGATCGCCGCCGCCCGTTCGATCGACTGGACCGGGCCGGTCATGAGCCGAGCCTATTACCGCGGTGGGCCGTTCGCCCCCGCTGCGCCCGGCCGCCGATCACCTCCCGCTCGGTGGCGTTCGGCAATGCCGACCGGGATTCGTTGCCCTTCTCCGCTTCGGTCCCTAACGTGCACTGAGGTCCGGCAGTGGTGCCGGTGCCCGGTATCGGCAGACAGCATTCACCGGAGGAGAGAAGATGGCGGTACAGCTCGGCATACTGCCCCGGGAGACAGTGGAACACGTGTGTCCGCTGCCGCCCGTCCCCGGGGCCGTCGCAGCCGTACGCCGGCGCGTGGGGGAGGTCCTCGCCGACTGGAAGGTGTCCGAGGACATCGTCGACGACTCGCTCCTCGTGGTGTCGGAGCTGCTCACCAACGCGATCGTGCACGCCCTGCCCCCGGCGGAGCTGCGGCTCTCCTGGATGCGGGGCAGGGGGCCCGGCACGCTGCGGGTGGAGGTCACCGACGCCGGTCCCGCCCTGGCTCCCGGCCAGGCCCGGGCGGACATCGACCCCGACGAGCACGGCCGCGGCGAGCAGATCGTGCACGCCCTGGCCGCGGCGCACGGCAAGCGGGTGCACTCCCGAGGGGTCACCCGGTGGGCGGATCTCGTCGCCGCGTGAACGGGCGCTCTGCTTGATCGCGCCTCGGCGCGCGTGATCGACGGCAGCATGTTCCAGCGGAAAATGCCAAAGCGGTCCCCCGTGGCCGGTACTTTCCGTAACCTCGGTCTCACCCGCACGCTCAGGGTCGCTGCAACGACCCTTCCCCGCCCCGCACTTGAACCGCTCCTGCCGCCCACGCGCCGAAAGGACACGGTCATGGCCGTCGAGGCCGAGGTTCTGCACGAACTGCACCGGCTGCGCACGTGCGTGCCGCAGCTGAGAGGGGCGCTGGCGGCCAGCGCCGACGGGCTCGTCCTGGCCAGGGACATGCCCGACGTGGAGGCGGAGGCGCTGGCGGCGCTCACCGCCGCGGCGCTGGGCGTCGGCCGCCGGATGGCCGACCTCGCGACGCGCGGGGAGTTCCGCGAGCTGCTCGTCCGCGGCGCCGGGGGATACGTCGCGACCTACGCGGCCGGCCCGTCCGCCGTCCTCACACTGCTCGCGGACGACCGGGTCAACGTCGGCCGGCTCCATCTCGAAGGGCGGCGCAGCGGGACCCGTATCGCCGAACTGATGACGACGCCCGCCACCCCCGACCGCCCCCGCCCTCCCGACGGGCCGCCGCCCCCCGCCCTCCCGCCCCGCAGCCTGGGCGCCCTGCCCCTGCGCATCCCCCCGCAGTCCCGCTACGGCTCCTGAGCGCGCGGGGCGGAGAGCCGGAACCGGGCGTGCGGGGGTGCCGGGTGGCGCGGTGGCGCCGGCCGCCGAGGCGGTTCAGCCGGTGGGGCCCTCCGCGCGGCCGCGGCGCCGGGTCGTGGCACGGCGGCGGGTTCCCACCCGTTCCGGGCCGGGGCCGAGGTTCGCGGGAGCGCTGAAGCCGCCGGGGACCATGCGGGGCGGCGCCACCGTCGGGGACGCGGGCACGGGTGCGGGCGAAGGGGGACGGGCGTGACCCTCCCGCTCGCCCTCCCGCTCCCCGTCCCGGGGCGGGGGCGGAACGGCACGGCTGATCACCCGCGCGTGCGGCATCAAGGGGGCGCAGGCGGAGCACACTTCGGTGAGCGTCCACACCTGGGCGACCGCCGGATCGTGCCGCAGCACGAGGACGACCGTGCCCGCGCAGTTGACCCGGGTGCCCTCGTGCAGCGCGCACCGCTCGCGCCGGCACCAGCAGGCGGCGTCGTGATGCACCGCCGCCGCTCTGGCGTGCGCTGCGGCGTGGGCCTCCGCGAAGCGGCGCAGCGCCGCGAGGTCCCGGGACCGCGGCGGCATCACGCACGCCGACGAGCAGGTGACCGAGGCGGTGCGGTCCCGGTGCCCGACCACGCGGATCGTCCAGCAGCGGCCGGGCCGGCGGGCCGAGGGGGCGTCAGGGTACGTAAGAGCCAAAGCACATGTCCTTCGTGGCGATCGTGGGGGGAGGGCGACGAGTCCGGAGTGGTTCCGGCACGGCGGCCCGCCGGAAGAAGTGACCTCGTTCACAGCATGCCCGTGCCGGGGCGGACCATTCGCGCTGTGCCCCCCTTGGCGGACACACCACTGTCCGCGTCTACCCCTAAGCTCCCCCCATGAACACCGGGGAACCCGACAGACGCGTCATCGACGGCCGATTCGAGCTGCTGCACCGGCTCGGAGGCGGAGGCATGGGGTGGGTGTGGCGCGCCCGCGACCTCGCACTGCACCGCGACGTGGCCGTGAAAGAGGTACGGCCACCGGATCCGGCGCTGGCCGAATACGACCCCGAGGGCGCCCGCACCCTCCGGGAGCGCGTCCTGCGGGAGGCCCGCGCCCTGGCCCGCGTCCACCACCCCAATGTCGTCACCATCCACCACATCGTCGACGGCGGCGAGAACACGTATCCCTGGATCGTGATGGAGCTGGTCACGGGCGGCTCGCTCCAGGACCGGCTCCAGCAGGGCGCGTTGACCCCGGTGGAGGCCGCGCGCCTGGGACGCGAGGTGCTGTCCGCGCTGCGCGCCGCGCACGCCGTCGGCATCGAGCACCGCGACGTGAAGCCGGCCAACGTGCTGCTGCGGCCCGACGGACGGCCCGTCCTCACCGACTTCGGCATCGCCGCCCTGCGCGAGGCCACCAGCCTCACCGCCACCGGCTCCGTCATAGGCTCGCCCGACTTCATGGCACCGGAGCGCGTCAGCGGCAAGGACGGCGGCCCCTCCGCCGACCTCTGGTCGCTGGGCATGCTGCTCTACGTCGCCGTGGAGGGCCACCACCCGCTGCGCCGCTCCAGCACCCTCGCCACCCTGGCCGCCGTACTCGCCGAGGACGTGCCGCCCCCGCGGCAGGCCGGCCCGCTGGCCGGTCTCCTCACCGCGCTCCTCGTGCGCGACCCGCAGGCCCGCCCCGAGGCCGAGGAGGTCGACCGGCTGCTCGCCGCGGTGACCGGCGAGGCACCGGCGGACACGACGCCGGGCGCCTTCGGTGCGCCTGCCGGCGACACCCCCGTGCCGGGCCCGCCCGCCGGGTTCGGCCCGGCGACCGGTTACGGCCCCTCGCCCTACGGCGGGCAGCCCCCCGCCTTCACCGGCGCGCCGACCTCCTACCCGATCGCCCCGCCCGCCGGCGGCCCCACCCCGGCCCCGTTCCCCGCCGCGGCGCCCGCGCCCGGCGCGGTCACGGTCCAGGGCTCCGGCCTTCCCCGCCGGCCGCGCCGCGGCCGTCCCCTCGTGGTCGCCTCGGCCGTCACCGGAACCGTCCTGGCCGGCGTCCTGGCGTGGTACGTGAGCCCCTTGCTGCGGGACGCGGGGGACGGCGGGTCCCCCGGGTCCTCCGGGTCCTCCTCGTCGTCCGCCTCCGCCTCCGCGAGCCCCCGTCCGGGCTCCTCCTCCACGGGCTCCGACTCCACGGATTCCTCGTCCGGCGGACAGTCCGGGCAGCAGCTCGACCTGCTCTCCGCGGACGGCGTCCGCACGGTCGTGAAGAAGCTGAAGGCCGCCATGGGCGGCTCCAAGGTCACCGACCTCACGGTGTACCCGGAGTACGCCATCGCCGCGGCCCCGGTCGCCGGCAACGCCAAGCTCTACGACCGCTACGAATACCGGGGCGGGGACGTGGCCGTGAAGAACGGCCCCGGCGGCACCGTGCTCAGCGGCGAGACCCCGGTCGACCTGGACAGCTTCGACTGGGACAAGGTGCCCGGACTGCTCACCAAGGCCAAGAAGGTGCTCAACATCCCCCACCCGACCATGCGCTACCTGGTGATCAACCCGGCGTCCACGATCTTCAACGACCCGCCGACGATGAACATCTACCTCGTCGACGACTACGGCGGCGCCTATCTGGAGGCCGACCAGAAGGGCAACGTGATCCAGGCCCACCCGCGCGACGGCGGCTGAGCCCGGCGCCCGGACCGCCGCCTCAGTGCGGGAACGCCCGGGGCTGCCGCAGGACGGGGAGTTCTTCGCGGAACTCCTCGATGCGGGTGCTGATCTGCCGCATCAGGACGGTGTCCGCGAGACGGTCGAGATAGAGGTTGCGGCGGGCCAGACCGACCGCGTCCACGCAGAAGTACACCGACATCAGCGGATTGACGAAGAGTTCGCTGCCCCGGGTGCGCTCGGTGAAGCGCACATCGCCGAACTCGCCGCGCACGGCGGCGGCGACGGAGCCGTGGACGATGCTCGGATGCCCCGGCGTGCAGGCCTGGGCGTGCGCCACCGCGTCCAGGTACAGGCTCCCCTCACGGCTCTCCCGGGGCAGGGAGAACGCGCCGAGGTAGGCCCCGTCGCGGTCGAGCGCGGCCAGGTTCTCCAGGACGAGCGCGTGGTTGACGCCGTGATAGGCGTCCACGCCGAAGCCCAGGCACGCCACCAGCCGGTGCTCCACCCCGTCCAGGGCCTGCACGGCCGCCAGGCTGGCCATGTCCTCCTCGGGCGTGCCCAGCCCGTGCTCGTCGCCGCGCATCAGGATGTCCGTGCCGCCGTCCACGAGGACGACCGCGTCGACCCCGCCCAGACGGTCCACCAGCGCCCGGTAGGCGTCCCGCAGCGGGGCGACGCCGGTGCGGGGAAAGGCGTACACGGTGGCGGGCAGCCCCTGGCCGTCGAGCCAGCGGGCCAGGGCGTGCTCGGGGAAGTAGTCACCGCGGGCCGGGGTGTCCGGGCGCACGGCCGCCACGTCCGGCTCCAGCCACACCTCGTCGGGCTGGGCGTACAGCTCGGTGAAGGAGAGATTCGCCAGGTGGACGTCCTTGCCGGCCGACCGCAGCGCGAGCGCCAGCGGAAGGCCCGCGTACACGTCGAAACCGCCGCCCGCACCGGCGACGAGCACCCGCCGCGCATCACGCAGGCGGGTGAACAGGGGAGGCTCGTGGAGGGAGAACACCCCGGGAAGCTAGCAGGCGGCGATCATGCCGCCCACCCGGAACCCGGGGTTCCCGTCACGACGGCGCCTACGCGCCGCTCTCCCGCAGCATGTCCTCGCGCTCGACGAGCTTCACGCGCTCACGGCCCTGCGGCACGCCCAGCGCCTTCTCCGCGGCGTCCAGCTTGTACCAGCCCTCCCAGGTGGTGAAGCGGACCGCGCGCTCGGCGAGGAACGCGTCCACCGCCTCCGGCTCCGGCGAGGACGGGGTGTGCAGCCGGCCGCCCGCGTGGTCGGCCAGCAGGTTCGCCACGGTCTCGTTGGCGTCGCCCTTGGTGTGGCCGATCAGACCGATCGGGCCGCGCCGGATCCAGCCGGTGACGTACACCGACTGCAGGTGCGCGCCGCTCTCCTCGATGACCCGGCCGCCCTCGTCCGGGACCGTGCCCGAGTCGATGTCCCAGGGCAGCTTGGGCAGCTTCTCGGAGAGGTAGCCGACCGCGCGGTAGACCGCGGTGACGTCCCAGTCCTTGAACGCGCCGGTGCCCTTGACGTTCCCGGTGCCGTCGAGGGCGGTGCGCTCGGTGCGCAGGCCGACGACCTTGCCGTCCTCGCCGAGGATCTCCGAGGGCGACTCGAAGAAGTGCAGGAAGAGCTTGTGCGGGCGGTCGCCGGTGTCGCGGATCGCCCAGTTCTCCAGCGTCTTGGCGACCATGTCGGCCTGCTTGTTGCCGCGCCGGGTGGCGATCGAGCCCTCGTCGTAGTCGATGTCCTCGGGGTCGACGACGACCTCGATGTTCGGGGAGTGGTCCAGCTCCCGCAGCTCCATCGGGGAGAACTTCGCCTGCGCCGGGCCGCGGCGGCCGAAGACGTGGATCTCCAGCGCCTTGTTGGCCTTCAGACCGTCGTACACGTTCGGCGGGATCTCCGTCGGCAGCAGCTCGTCGGCCGTCTTCGCGAGGATGCGGGCGACGTCGAGGGCGACGTTGCCGACACCCAGCACGGCGACCTTCTCCGCCCGGAGCGGCCAGGTGCGCGGCACGTCGGGGTGGCCGTCGTACCAGGAGACGAAGTCGGCGGCGCCGTAGGAGCCGTCGAGCTCGATGCCCGGTATGGACATCTCGCGGTCGGCCATCGCGCCGGTCGAGAAGATCACGGCGTCGTAGAACGCGCGCAGGTCGTCGAGCGAGATGTCGGCCGGGTAGTCGACGTTGCCGAACAGGCGGACCTGCGGCTTGTCGAGGACCTGGTGCAGGGCGGTGATGATGCCCTTGATCCGGGGGTGGTCCGGCGCCACGCCGTAGCGGATCAGTCCGAACGGGGCCGGCATCCGCTCGAAGAGGTCGATGGAGACACCGGGGTCGGCGGCCACATCGGACTTGAGCAGCGCGTCGGCGGCGTAGATCCCGGCGGGGCCGGCTCCGACGATGGCTACCCGCAGGGGGCGGGGCATGATCAGGTTCCCTTCGAGCGGTGACGGATCAACTCGGGGGAAGCCTAAACTGAGGCATACCTAAGTCGGTACGCGGGTCCGGTCTATGGACTCATCAACGTCGTTTATGAGTCGGTGCGCGCGCACCACTCCGTTCACGGCAGCGGCTGTTCCGCCCAGATGACCTTGCCCGTGGGGGTGTACCGGGTGCCCCAGCGGTCGGTGAGCTGCGCCACCAGGAACAGCCCGCGGCCGCCCTCGTCCGTCATCGCCGCGTACCGCAGATGCGGCGAGGTGCTGCTCGCGTCGGACACCTCGCAGATCAGCGTCCGGTCGCGCAGCAGCCGCACCCGGACCGGCGCGATGCCGTAGCGGATCGCGTTGGTGACCAGCTCGCTCAGGATCAGCTCCGTCGTGAACGACAGCTCCTCCAGGTCCCACACGGCCAGCTGCCGCGCGACCGCCGAGCGCACCTCGCCCACCGCGGCCGGATCCACCGGTACGTCCCACTCGGCCACCCGGTCGGCGCCGAGAGCCCGGGTATGCGCCACGATCAGCGCGATGTCGTCGTTCGGGCGGGCCGGCAGCAGCTCCTCCAGGACACTGCGGCAGGCTTCGTCCGGCGTGCCGGCGGCGCTGCGCTCCAGCGCCGTCCGCAGCAGTTCCAGACCGGTGTCGATGTCCCGCTGCCGGTCCTCCACCAGCCCGTCCGTGTACAGCACCAGCCGGCTGCCCTCGGCCAGCTCCAGCTCGGCCGTCTCGAACGGCAGCCCGCCCAGCCCCAGCGGCAGCCCGGTCGGCACCTCGGGGTACTCCACCCGGCCGTCGGGATGGACCAGGGCCGGCGGCGGATGCCCGGCCCGGGCCACCGTGCACCGCCGCGACACCGGGTCGTAGATCGCGTACAGACAGGTCGCCCCGGACACCGGACCGTGCGCCCCGTCCGCCGCCTCGTCCTGGTCGATACGGGTCACCAGCTCGTCCAGCAGCCCGAGCAGCTCCTCCGGCGGCAGATCCAGCGCGGAGAAGTTGTGCACGGCCGTGCGCAGCCGCCCCATCGTGGCCGCCGCGTGCAGCCCGTGCCCCACCACGTCCCCGACGACCAGCGCCACCCGCGCCCCGGACAACGGCAGTACGTCGAACCAGTCGCCGCCCACACCGGCCTGCGCCGGCAGATAGCGGTAGGCGATGTCCAGCGCGTTCTGCTCGGGCAGCGTGCGGGGCAGCAGACTGCGCTGGAGGGTGACCGCCATCCCGTGCTCACGGGTGAAGCGGCGCGCGTTGTCGATGGAGACCGCCGCCCGCGCCACCAGCTCCTCCGCCAGCGCCACCTCCTCCGGGTCGAACGGCTCGGGCCGCTCCGACCGCAGGAAGCTCACCACGCCCAGCACCAGGGCCCCCGCCCGCACCGGCACGGTGATCAGCGAATGGATGCCGAACTCCACGATCTGCTCGGTCCGCTCCAGGTCCTGCGCCCGCCAGCCCGGCGACTGGGCGAGGCGCGCCTCCAGCACGGCCCGTTCCGTCTCCAGCGCGCGGGCCTGCGGCGCCGAGTCCACGAACCGGATCCGCTCGCCCACCGCGTACAGCGGCGAACCCTTGCGGACACCGCCCACCGCCGTGCGCCGCAGCGCGCCCCGCGCCTCGGGCTCCTCGCCCGCCAGCACCGCGTCGAACAGGTCGACGGTGACGAAGTCCGCGAACCGCGGCACCGCCAGCTCGGTCAGCTCCTCCGCCGTCCTGGTGACGTCCAGGCTCGTGCCGATGCCCACCCCGGCCGCGTACAGCAGGTCCAGGCGCTCCCGGGCCGCCTCCGCCCGGCCGGACAGGGCCCGCAGCTCGGTGGAGTCCCGCAGCGTGGCCACGCTTCCCTCCGGGCCGCCCGCCAGGTCGGTGGGCCGCTGGTTGATCGCCAGCAGCCGGTCGCCGACCAGATGCACCTCGTCGGTGACCATCCGCCCCGAGGCCAGCAGCTCCGCCGTACCGGGGTCCAGGCCCAGGTCCAGGACCTGACGGCGCTCGGCGTCCGGCGGCAGGTCGAGCAGCCGGTGCGCCTCGTCGTTGGCGAGCAGCAGCTCGCCGTCCCCGCCGACGATGATCACCCCTTCGCGCACGGCGTGCAGCACGGCGTCGTGGTGCTCGTACATCCGGGTCATCTCGCGCGGTCCGAGACCATGGGTCTGCCGCAGCAGCCGGCGGCTGACCAGCGCGGTGCTCGCGGTGGCCAGGGCGAGGGCCACGGCGGCGCTGCCGAGGACGAGCGGCAGCTGACGGTCCGCGTTGCCGCCGACGTGCCGGGTGGTGATGCCCGACGACACCAGACCCACGACCGTCCCGTCGGGGGCCTTCACCGGGACGACGGCCTGGACCAGCCGGCCGATGGTCCCGTCGACCTCCTCGACGACGGTGCCGCCGTCCAGAGCGGGCTTGATGTTCCCGACGAACTTCTTGCCGATGCGGTCCGGTTTGGGATGGGTGTAGCGGATGCCGTCGGTGTTCATCACGACGATGAAGTCCATGTCGGCGGCCCTGCGGGCCGCCTCGGCCGACGGCTGGAGCACCGCCGTGGGGTCCGGGCTGCGCAACGCCTCGACGATGCCGGGGGAGTTGGCGAAGGTCTGCGCGACGGCGAGGGAGCGGTTGCGGGCCTCCTGGGTGGTGTCGTGGCGCACCTGGAGCAGCAGCGCCACGACCGCCGCCACGACCAGCAGCAGCACGATCGCCACCTGCAGCACGAACACCTGCGCCGCGAGACTGCGCCCGCCCAGCGCGGACTCCGGCGCACGCCGAACTCCCGGGCCCCGGGGACGACGGGTCGGCCGGGCACTCGGGCGCCCCAGGACACGTGCCATGTGCCATTCCTACACTGCCCGGCCTCCTGAGGCGAGAGGCGTCACACAGAGTCACAGGACACGCCCACCCGGACGTGACACAGTGTCACCGGATCGGTGCTCATGCTCCCCTGCGTGATCATCCGGGCGGGCCGGGAGGGTGGCGAGCAGCAGCGCGATGTCGTCCGCCCGGTCCACCGCCCGCCGGGCCGACGCGGTCAGCCGGTCGGCGACCTCCCCCAGGGAACCGCCCGCCCCGTCGCCCGCCCCGTCGAGCGCCGCGCGCAGGGCCGCGATGCCCTCGTCGATGTCGCGCCCGGGCCGCTCCACCAGCCCGTCCGTGTACAGCGCCAGGATCGCGCCCGGCTCCAGCCGCAGCTCCGTCACCGGGTACCGGGCGCGCGGGTCGACCCCGAGCACCACCCCGCCCGGCAATTCCACCGCCGTCGTACGGCCGTCGGGCCCGCGCAGCAGCGGTGGCAGATGACCGGCCCGGGCCGCCCGCGCCCGGCCCGTCGCCGGGTCGAGCCGGACGTAGCAGCAACTGGCGAACTGGCCGGGGTCGAGGTCGATGAGCAGACGGTTCGTGCCGGACAGGACCTCCTGCGGCGGATGGTCGCTGAGCGCGAACGCCCGCACCGCGCTGCGCAGCTGCCCCATGGTGGCCGCGGCCTGCACCCCGTGCCCCTGGACGTCCCCGATGACCAGCGCGAGCCCGTCGCCCGCCTCCACCACGTCGTACCAGTCGCCGCCCACGTCCATGCCCTCGGTGCCCGGCAGATAGCGCCCCGCGGTCTCCACGCGCGCGTGCTGCGACAGCCGCCGGGGGAGCAGGGCCTGCTGGAGCCCGCGCGCGAGGGCCGCCTCCGTGTCGTAGCGCTGGGCCTTCTCCATGGCGTGGGCGATCAGCCCGGCGAGCGCGGTCAGCACGGTGCGTTCCTTCTGGCTGAAGCTGCGCGGGCCGTCGAAACCGAGGATGCAGGAGCCGACCGGGCGGCCCGAGGCGATCAGCGGGAGGAAGGCGCGGGCGCCCTCCCTCGCGTCGAGCTCGATGCCCGGGTAGGCGGCCGCCAGCTGCGGCATCGAGTCGAAGAACAGCGGACGGCCCGTCGTCAGCGTCTCCACGCCGGGCAGCCGGGCGTCCAGGCCCACCCCCTCGAACGCCGAGAGGAACCCGTCGGGGAAGCCGCTCTCCCACGCCAGATACAGATGCCGCTCCTGGAGCAGGTAGATCGCGAGCCGACGGCCGCCGAAGGCCGGGAGCAGCTCCTGCATGACCACCTCCGACACCTGGCGGGCGGTCACCGCCTCGGTGAGCGCGATCGCCAGCACGATCGGCCGGTACGACGGGGCGGTCTGCGCGGCCGGGTCGGGCGCCGGCGGCTCGGCGTCCACCGGTTCGGGGGCCGCTTCGGGCGGGACCCGGCTCGCCGGGACGGCGGTGCAGGTCAGCAGGTCGGGGCCGGGGTAGACGGACATGCTCAGCCAGTCGCCCTCGAACACCCGCGGGCCGTCGGCGGGCCGCCGCACATGGAAGTGCACCGGTTCCGGCGACAGCAGGGCGCCCCGCAGATGCTCCTCACCGGCCGGCTGGTTCAGCCACGGCACGGCCTCCCACAGCGGCCGGCCGACCATCTCCTCGCGGTCCACGCCCAGGAAGTGCGCGGCGCGGGCGTTGGCGTACACGACCAGGCCCAGCCGGTCGAGGCAGAACACGCCCTCCGGCAGCAGGTCCGCCGCACCGTCGGCGAGGGCGCCTGCCCCCGGGTCGAGCAGGACGCCGGTGACGGAGCCGGCCGGCCCCTCGGCCGCCGCCCACAGCTCCAGCAGCCGCAGCCCGCCCTCGGTGGTGCGCACCTCCAGGGGCAGCGGCGGCGGGCTGCCCCGCGCCGTCTCGCGCAGCAGGTCGGGCAGGCGGTGGGCGTCCGCCGGGTCGACGGCCCGGGCCAGTTCCCCCAGCGTGCCGGGGACGCCCCCGGGCGGCAGACCGAACAGCGCCCGCGCCCGGTCGTCGGCGTGGACGGTGTCGGACACCGGGTCCCACGAGAACCGGCCGACCCGGCCCGGCGCGGGCCCCGCCGCCGGCGGCCGCACGCACACGGGGGCGTCGTCCCAGGTGACAGGCGCGCCCTCGGCCTCCAGCCGCACCAGTTCCGCCGCGAGACGGTCCGCCACCCGCGTCAGGCGCTCCTGTTCGGCCAGCACCTCCGCCGCGTCGGCGGCAGCCGCCCGCAGCACGATCAGCACCCCGTACGACCGGCCCTGGGCCGCGACCGGGAGGTACAGCGAGCCGAACTGGAACGGCAGCCCCGCCGCGAGCTGCGGATAGCGCCGCATCGTCTCCGTGGCGTTCGCCAGCACCACCGGTACGCCCGTCCGCTGGACGTCCACCACCGGGAACGGCCGCTCCACGTGCACCCGCCACCAGGGCCGGAACAGCCGGCCGGGCAGCCCCGCGATCACCCCGAGCCGCATGATCCCGGGGGTGCGCGAGCGCAGGTACACGCCGGAGGCCCGCCCGTCCGCCGCCCGCAGGGCGTCGACCGAGGCCGCGACCAGCAGCGCGGGCGGCGGCCCGGACTGCCTCCGCTCGTCCCCGGCGCTCCCAGTCATCGGCCCTACCCCGTCCGTGCGCCGCCGCGTGGTCGACACAGCAAGAATGCGCCACACCTGCGGTGCTGTGCATCCGGGCGGGGCGGACGGGGCGACCGGGGGCGGGTGGAGTCCGGCGCTCGGCGGGGCGGGCGGGGTGGTACGGGCGGGTGGAGTCCGGCGCTCGGGGGTTGGGCTGGGGCGGGTCGGACGGCTGGTGTGCGGCGCCTGGCGGGTCGGGCAGGGACGGTCGGACGGAACGGCCGGGGGCGGGGGGTGGGGGGCGTGACGACGTGGCGCGGGGGCGGACGGGGGCGGGCCGACCGGCGCTCGGGCGTTCGTGGTGCGGGCGGCGGGAGGTGCCGGGCTGTCGGGGGCGGGGGAGCGGTGTGCCGCGTCCGGCTGCGTGGGGCCACGTGGGGTCGGTGGGGTGGCGCGTCGGGGGTGGGGAGTCGGCGGTGGTGCGGGTGGGTGCATGCAAGGGGTGTCGGGTGCTCGGCCCGGCCGCCGAGGGGGCCGTCGGGGCGGGTCAGGCCGTGGGGCGCAGGGTCGCCTTCGCCAGTTCGTACGCCGGGAGCATCGCCGCGTGTTCCTCGTCGTCCAGGCCGCCGAGGTGCAGGACGACCGGGCCGTCGCGGGTGACCACGGCGAAGGCGTGGGCCGTGCGGGACTCCCCGCCGCCGGGCGCGGTGTACTCGACCTCGGCGGCGGACGAACCGCCCGCCTCGAAGGCGCGGTACTCCTCCCGCGCCGCACCCTTCTCGGCGGCGACGAAGTCCTCCAGCACGGCCCGGGCGTCGGCGTCCCCCGGCTCACCGGTCCACACCCGGAGGAAGCCGATGGCGCCCGCGGGCTTGGCGTCTATCTCGCAGGCCAAGGTGACCGGGCCCTGGTGCAGGAACGCGTCGGCCAGATCCGCCAGGTCCTCGCTCACGCCCGCCGGCAACGCCTCGGCGTCGACCCCCTTGGGCTTCCAGGACTCGGCGGCGTCGAAGGTGACCGGCAGCTCGCAGGCCGACCCCGCCGCACCCACACGTGTCCCGCGCCGCGCGACCTCGACGCCGGCCCGGGACGACGGGCCGTCCCCGGCCGGAGCGGATTCCCCGTCCCCCGTCGAACAGCCGCCGACCAGTGCCGTCAGCAGGACCGCCAGGGCCAGCCCCCGCCGTCCGTTCCCCACCCCGTGGCGCACTCCGCGATCTCCTCTCGATGCACGCGGTGCACTGTAACGCGCGAGGTGGGCGGTCCCGCACCGAAAAAGCATGACGTTCCGTGAGTCTCCGTGTGCGGAAAGTCGCGAACGGCGGCGGAGTGATCCTGGCAGGCCCTCATTGCGTCTTCACAGGAGCGACACCGGCCGACCCGCCGGTGGCGTCCCCTGGCGGTGACGTGCGCCGATCCCGCTGCGCACCGCTGGGGGAGCTGTTCCGACCGGCCCGGACACGGACGTCCGTGCGACGAGTTTCTTGGGGGACCCCTTGGTGATCCTGCGTCCAGAGGTGGAGGGACGCCGCACCGGCCGAGCCGGGGACGGCGAGCGGAAGCCGCGCCGCAGCCTCCCGCTGCGTGCGGCCGCGTTCGTCGGGCGCACCCTGCGCGACGAGCTGTACGGCATCGTCGTCGACCCCCTCCGCCAGCTCCGGCGACGCGGTCCCAAGGCGCTGCTCCTCGCGTTCGTGGCCTGCGGCGGAGTGATCTTCTTCCACGCCATCGCCCAGAACCCGACCGGTGCCACCGTCGTGCGGATCCTCGGCGGCGTCCAGGGCGACCTCCCGCTGTGGCTGGCCCTCCTGCGCACCCCCGTCTCCCTCTACGTCCCCGCCCTCGACCTGCCGGTGTGGGCCGGCATCACCCAGCTCTTCCTCGCCTTCGCCCTGGCCGAACTCGCCCTCGGCCGGCTCAGGACCCTCGCCGTCGCCTACGCCGCCACCCTGGCCGGCACCCTCACGGTGCGGGTGATGATCGCGACGGGGCCCGGCTGGTGGGGCCTCGGACTGCCGCCCGAGGCGGGCCAGGTGCTCGACACCGGCCCCTCCGCCGCCGTCGTGGGCCTGTTCACCTACCTGTCGGTGGTGCGCCGCGCCCCCGTGGTGTTCTTCCTCACCGGCGGTTCGATGGTCGTCGAGTCGATCGCCAAGCCCAACCTGGCAGGCCGCGAGCATCTGATCGCCGTAGCAGCCGCCGTCGTGCTCGGCCTGTACCACGAACGAGCCCGCCTCCGGCGGTTGTTCAGGGCGCCCGCCCTGCTGTCCGCCACGGTTCCCGAGGGGCCGCCCACGCGCTCCGCCTGAGATCTTGCTATGAATTCGTGCGTCGGCTGAACACGTGCGCCTCCTGCTGCGTATGGGGCGGGGGATTTCCATACCCAGGCGGCCGACGACGAATTCGCGTAGGAGCACTCCTTGGTACAGAACAGACGCAGACGCCCGACGGGCGGACGGCGGGCCACCTTCGCCGCCGTCGCCCTGATCCTCGGCGGCGGCGGGCTGATGGCGGTGAACGTCTACGCCTCGGCCACCTCCAACGGCGACACGGTGGAACTGACCGGCGGAGGCTCGGTCACCATCGACTGTCCCGACGTCGGCAACAGCCTCACCTCCGTCCCCGACGGCGCCCGCTCCGAGGTCGACCGCGAACTCGCCGCCCTGGACCAGCAGATAGCCGCCGCCTACCAGCAACTCCAGGACCAGGCGCAGGCGGTACGGCAGGACCGGGGCTTCGCCGACAACGCGGTGATGAACCCGCTGAAGGAGAAGCGCGCCGCGACGATCGGCCGGATCACGGAGGCCGTCGACCGGGACGGCGACCGTCCGGACGGCCTCGACGCGCTCGCCGCCTGCTCCCTGCGCGTCACCGAGGAGCAGAACCAGCAGGGGCAGCAGCAGGGACAGGGGCAGAACGCAGGCCAGGGACAGGGCTCGGCTCAGGAGTCCGGTCAGAACGGCCGGCAGGACAACGGCGGCCAGGCCGGCAACGGTCCCGTCGCCGGGGACTACGTCGACATCAGGACCGTCCCGGCCTCGCTCCCGCTCGACCCCCGCTCCGGCCCCTCCCGCGGCACCTTCGTCACCAGCTGCGGAGTGAACGAGAACGGCCTGTTCAACTCGGACAACGTCATCGTGGCCCCCGGCGTCAGCAACGGCGCCCACCACTTCCACGACTACGTCGGCAACCAGTCCAACACCGCCTTCGCCTCCGACGACGACCTGGCGAACGCCGAGACGAGCTGTGTGGACCCGGGTGACAGGTCCACGTACTACTGGCCGGTCCTGCGGCTCCAGAACGGCACCGAGGAGCAGGACGCCAAGAGCCCCGGCGGCGGCATCGAGGGCAACGCGGGTGAGATCGTCACCCCCAAGGACGTGACCCTGACCTTCGTCGGCAACCCGGTCTCCCAGGTCACCGAGATGCCCCGGCTGCTGCGCATCATCACCGGTGACGCCAAGGCCTTCGTCAACGGCCCGGGCAACGCCAACGCCTCCTGGAGCTGCACCGGCTTCGAGGACCGGCAGCTGAAGGACAAGTACCCGCTGTGCCCGTCCGGCAGCGACGTGGTGCGCACCTTCCGCTTCCAGAGCTGCTGGGACGGCAGCAACATCGACAGCGCCAACCACCGCACCCACGTGGCCTTCGCCGCCCCGAACGGCACCTGCCCGACCGGCTTCAAGGCCATCCCGCAGCTGGTGCAGCGCATCGTCTACGACGTGGACGCGCCGAGCCTCGACGACGGCGGCCGTACGACGCCCCTGTTCGCCGTGGACTCCTTCCCCGAGCAGCTCCACAAGCCGGTGACGGACCACGGCGACTTCATCAACGTCTTCGACGAGGGCCTGATGAAGCAGATGGTCGACTGCATCAACGAGGGCCGCGACTGCGGCGCCGGAACGGGCGACGACGGCTCCGGCGGCAACGGCTCGGACGGCGGTGCCGGCAACGGCGGGGACAACGGCTCCGGCAACGGTTCCGACGGCGGTTCGGGCAACGGTTCCGACGGCGGTGGGAACGGCGGCTCCGCGGGCGGCTCGGACGGCACCCCGGGTGGCGACGGGCAGCAGCCCCCCGCCGAGTCCCAGGCCCCTGCCGAGTCCCAGGCCCCCGAGTCCCCGGTGACCGAGCCCGCCGACACCGAGCCCCAGAAGGGGAACTCCGGCACCGGAGGCGCCCCGGCCGGCACGGACACCCGTGGCGACAGCAGGCCCGGCGCCGACACTCCCAAGGCGGCCACCTCCGCCCCCGCCGCCCGGCCGGCCGGTGAGGTCGGCACCGCCGCGACCGCCCCGGACCGGCCCCGGGCCCCGGCGGCCGAGGGCGACGACGACACCGGTACGGCGGCACCCGCCGGCAGCGCCCCCCAGGCGCCGGCCGGCGGCGCCACCGGGGCGGCCGCCGGCAGCGGCGCCCAGCCTCCCGCGGGCACCGGCAACGTGACCGAGCCCCAGGCCGTCTCGGGCAGCCTTGCCGAGACCGGCGGCAGCCTGTGGCCCGCGGCCGCGGGTGGCCTCCTGGTGATCGCCGGGTTCGTGGTGCTCTACCGGAACGTCCGCCGCACCGCCTGAGACACCGCGTCACCGCAGAGGGGTCCGTCGCAGCGCCGACGGGCCCCTCACCCCGTACGGGTGCTCCCGCTTCCGACCCACCGCCGCGGCACCGGTCCGCGCGGTATACGTCGCTCGAGCCGCCGCGCGACGATGGGAGCACCATGGAATCCGTGGACTACTACGACCTCGGCAGCCACGGCCGGCCCGTGACGACCTCCTCGCCGGAGGCGCAGCTGTGGTTCGACCGCGGGCTGGTGTGGGCGTACGCCTTCCACCACGAGGAGGCCGTGGTCTGCTTCGAGGCGGCGGCCCGGGCCGACCCCGACTGCGCGATGGCGTACTGGGGCATCGCCTACGCCCTCGGTCCCCACTACAACAAGCCGTGGGAGTTCTTCGACGGCCGGGACCTGGAACGGACCGTGGCCCGTACCCACGCCGCCGTGGAGCGCGCCCACGCCAAGGCGGCCGGGGCGACCCCCGTGGAGCGGGCACTGATCGGAGCGCTGCGCGCCCGCTATCCGCAGGAGCGGCCCGCCCCGGACTGCGCGGTGTGGAACGAGCCGTACGCCGACGCCATGCGCGCCGTCCACGAGCTGGCCCCCGGCGATCTCGACGTGGCCGCCCTCTACGCCGACGCCCTGATGAACCTGACCCCCTGGCAGCTGTGGGACGTGCGCACCGGCCGCCCCGCCGAAGGCGCCCGCACCCGGCAGGCCCAGGAGGTGCTCGACCGGGCGCTCGCCGATCCGGCGGCTGCCGCGCACCCCGGGCTGCTGCACTTCTACGTCCACCTCATGGAGATGTCGCCCACCCCGGAGGCCGCCCTGCGGGTCGCCGACCGGCTGCGCGGACTGGTGCCGGACGCCGGGCACCTCCAGCACATGCCCTCGCACCTGGACGTGCTCTGCGGCGACTACCGGCGGGTCGTCACCGACAACAGCGCCGCGATCGCCGCCGACGCGAAGGTGCTCGCCCGGTCCGGCCCGATGAACTTCTACACGCTGTACCGGTGCCACAACCTCCACTTCAAGATCTACGGCGCGATGTTCCTCGGTCAGTACGGGACGGCGCTGGAGACCGTGGAGCGTCTGGAGGCCACCGTCCCGGAGGAACTGCTGCGGGTGGAGAGCCCGCCCATGGCCGACTGGCTGGAGGCCTTCCTCGGCATGCGGTTCCACGTCCTGATCCGCTTCGGCCGCTGGGAGGACGTCCTCGCCCTGCCGTTCCCCGCCGACGCCGGCCTCTACAGCTTCACCACGGCGCTGCTGCACTACGCCCGGGGGGTCGCCCTCTCCGCCACCGGCCGGGTGCCGCAGGCCGAGACGGAACGCGGGCTGTTCCGGGCGGCGGCCGGGCGGGTCCAGGAGACCCGCATGCTGTTCAACAACACCTGCGCGGACATCCTCGCGATCGCCGACGCGATGCTGGACGGCGAGCTGGAGTACCGCAAGGGGCGTCACGACCTCGCCTTCGCCGCCCTCGAACGCTCGATCGCCCTCGACGACGGCCTGCCGTACGACGAGCCGTGGGGGTGGATGCAGCCCACCCGGCACGCCTACGGCGCGCTGCTCCTGGAACAGGGCCGGGTCGCGGAGGCGGAGGCCGTCTACCGTGCCGATCTCGGACTCGACGACACCCTGCCGCGGCCCTCCCAGCACCCGGGCAACGTCTGGTCCCTGCACGGCTTCCACGAATGCCTGGTCCGCCGGGGCAAGGACGCCGAGGCCCGGATCGTCGCCCAGCAGCTGAAGCTCGCGGCCGCGCTGGCCGATGTACCCGTCCGGGCGTCCTGCTTCTGCCGTCTGGAGCCTTCCCGCACCCCGGCGGTCACCCCGGACTGCTGTGCCATGGACAATTGACCGACTGCTGTCCAGATACCTCGAGGGGACCCGGAGCATGGCGGGCGCACGGTGAACGAGACGCTTTCGAAGTGGACGGCGGGGATGACGGCCAAGGACGCCGTCGCCCGCGCACGCAGATGGGCCCGGCTCGCCGTGGTCCTCGTTCTCGGCTGCGCGGCGGTCGTGGCGGGCGGCGCCGGGTCCGGGGGCTGGGTCGTCCTGCTCGCCGGCCTCGCCGGTCTCGCCCTGGCCGGGGCCGGCGTGTGGTGGATGCTCGCCCACCGCGGCGGCGCCCGGTTCCTGGGCGGGGTGCTCGCCGTCCTCGCGCCCGTGGGCGTGCTGGTCCTGTACGCCATCTCAGGACTCTGGGTGGTCGCGGTCGGCGCCGTCGCCCTGTGGGGAGCCGCCCTGGCCTCGGCCCGTCAGTCGCTGCGCAGTCTGCGCCGCCCCAAGGGCACCCACGGCCGCCGCGTCCCGCCGCCCCGCCACCCCGTCCTGATCATGAACGTGCGGTCGGGCGGCGGGAAGGTCGAGAAGTACGACCTGGTCGCGCGCGCCGAGGCGCTGGGCGCCAAGGTGGTGCTGCTGGGCACCGGCGAGGGCTGGACCGACCCGGCCGAGGAGGCCCGCAAGGCCGTCGCCGAGGGTGCGGACCTGCTCGGCGTCGCGGGCGGCGACGGCACCCAGGCGCTCGTCGCCGCCGTGGCCGCCGAGCACGACGTGCCGTTCGTGGTCGTCGCGGCCGGCACCCGCAACCACTTCGCGATGGATCTCGGCCTGGACCGCGCCGACCCCGCGCTCAGCCTCGACGCCCTCACCCACGGTGTCGAACTCCGCGTGGACCTCGGGGACGTCGACGGTCGGCCCTTCGTCAACACCGTCTCCTTCGGGGCGTACGCCGAGATCGTGCAGAATCCGGAGTACCGCGACGCCAAGGCCGCCACCGCCCTGGAGCACCTGCCCGACCTGCTCCAGGGCGGCGCCGGGCCGACCCTCGACGTCCGCGCCGACGACACCCTGCTGCACGCCCCGCAGGCCCTCCTGGTCAGCAACAACGCCTACGCCCGCGCCGACCCGTTCGGCGGCGGCCGCCGCCCCCGGCTGGACGCCGGACTGCTCGGCGTGATCGGCGTCCGCGTGGAGGGCGCCGCCCAGGCCGCCGAACTCGCCCTGCTCGGCGAACGAGCCAGCGGCATCACCACGCTCACCCCCCACCGCGTGGTCGTCGAGGCCGACCGGGACCGCATCTCGGTGGCCGTCGACGGCGAAGCGCTCGAACTGCCCACCCCGGTGGTGTGCACCGTGCGGCCCAGTGTGCTCCGGGTGCGGGTGCCCCGGCACCGCCCCGGCGCCGCCTACGCGCCTCCGACGGTCGACTGGCGGCGCATCGTGCGTCTCGCCCTCGGCCGTCACGACCCCAAGACGACCAAGGATGCCTACGATGTCTGACCGCCTGCCGAAGCTCACCACCCCGGACCTGGTCCACGACCTCGCCACCCTCGACCAGGCGCTCTACGAGACGGTCACCATCACCCGGACCCCGACCCTGGACACCGCGCTGCGCCGGCTGTCCGCGGCCGCCGACCACTCCAAGCTGTCCTTCGCGGTCGCCGCCGGCCTGGCCCTGTGCGGCGGCCGCTCGCGCCGCGCCGCCGTCCTGGGCGTGGCCGCCATCGGGGTGGCCTCGGCGACCGCGAACCTGGTCGGCAAGCGACTGGTGCGGCGCCGACGGCCGCACCGGGCCGAGGACTCGCCGTTCCCGGGCCGTCATGTGCCCATGCCGGCGTCGGCGTCCTTCCCCTCCGGGCACACCGCCTCGGCCGTCGCGTTCGCCGCCGCGGTCGGCCCGGCGCTTCCGGTCGCCGCCGTCCCGCTGGGCGCGCTCGCCTGCGCCGTCGGCTACTCCCGGGTCCACACCGGCGTGCACTACCCCGGGGACGTCATCGCCGGCGCGCTCCTCGGCACGGGCTCGGCGGCCCTGGTGCTCTCCCTCGCCGCCCGCGCGGAACGCTGATCACCGCCTGCCGCAGTACAGGAAGAGGTGGGGTTCGGGCACGGCGTCCGGATGGGCGGGGGTGAACAGCGTGTCCTCCTCGGCCAGCACGGTCAGTCCCGCGGCCCGGACCACCTCGACGAGGTCCGCCCCGGCGAAGCTGGTGACCCGGACGGGCTGCCCCATGAACACCGCGTCCACGCCCTCCAGGTCCAGGGGCACGGTGGCCAGCACCAGACTCCCGCCCGGCCGCAGCGCCCGCGCCAGACGCCCGAGCAGCCCGGACTGGTCCGCGCGGTCCATCTGCAGCAGCGAGAAGTAGACGCAGACCGCGTCGAACGAGCCCTCCTCCAGCGGCAGGTCCCGAACGTCGGCGCACCGGAAACGCGCCCCGGGCACCTGCCGCTCGGCGAGCGCGACCATGACCGGGGACACGTCGACGCCGAGGACCTCGTGGCCCGACGCCACGAGGGTCGCGGCCGTCGGCCGGCCCGTGCCGCTGCCGACGTCCAGGACCGTGCTGCCCGGTGCGAGCCGGCCGAGCAGCCACTCCAGGGATCTGTGGTGCGCCTCCGAGTGCGCGAACGCCTTCTCGTACCCGGACCCCAGCGCGTCGAACACCGCCGCCGCGCGCCGCCCGTCGTCCTCGCCTGCCAAGTCGGCCCCTTCGCCTCGTGTGCCGTGGTGAGCGCATCCCGGGCATCGTCGCACTTCGGGCCGGGTCGGACCGGCGCATGCGCCGTACGGGGGCGGTCAGTTCACGCCAGGTGAGCACGGACCGGTCCCGAAACGGCCGGAATCCCATTTTCCGCTACCGTGAGTAACATGATCCACTTTCCTTCGACGTAGGACCTACTCGCCAGTAGGTCCGCCCCCGACCACCCGTCATCCCGTTCGGAGGACCCCCCATGCCCTCTCCCGAGGACGCTCTGTACCAGGCCCGAGCCGCCTACGAGGAGCACACCCGCACCTGCCGGCAGTGCCATGTCGACCGGTCGCCGTGCGCGGTCTCCAAGCTCCTCCTGCGTGCCTACAACAACGCCCGCAGGGCACAGGGGCGCGCCGGCTCCGCACTGCGCTGACCCGGCCGCCCACAGGTCACAGCGGGACGGTCACCGCCAGATCCCTGATCTCGTAGCCGCCGGTCTCGTCCTTGAACGACACCCGCGGCACGCCGGTCATCCGCAGTCCGCCGAGCGCGAACAACCTGCTGAGCAGGACGTCCGCCTCCAGTACGGCGACGGAGGCGCCCGGGCAGCGGTGGGCGCCGTCCCCGAAGGCGAGCCCGGCCGCGCCCGCGCCGAGCCCCATCGTCCGGCCGGGACGCAGCAGCCCCGGGCCGTCACCCGCCACCGCCGGGTCGGCGTTGACCTCGTCCACGTGCACCGTGACCAGCTCGCCGGCCGCGAGCTGCGTCCCGCCGACCGTCAGGGGCGCGGTGGTCCGGCGGGCCAGCCGCCCGACGACGGGCTCCAGCCGAAGGATCTCCTGCAACAGCGCCAGCCGCTCCGCCTCGGCCGCCGCGCGATAACGCTCCCGCAGCTCCGGGTCGCCGAACAGATGCCAGGCGGCCACGGAGATGAACTCCCGCGTGGTGACCATGCCGGCCGCCGCGTACGTCAGGCACTCGCCGAGGATCTCGGCCTGGGAGCAGCCCTCGGCCAGCAGGTGCGAGATCAGGTCGTCCCGCTGCCGGCGCCGGTGCGCGCGGATCGCGGGGCGGACGTCGGCGAGATGGATCGCCAGCCAGTTCGCGTTCCCCTGCACGGTCCAGTACAGGCCGCGCACACTGGTCAGCCCCGGCCGCCCGAACTCCTCGGGGAAGAACCGCTCCAGCCGCCGCTTCAGCCCCGGGCGGCTGTGCGTGAGCCCGATGATCTCCCGCACCACCTCGATCGCCATGGTGAAGCTCAGGTCCGACAACTGCGCGGTGCCGGAAGCCCGGAGCGCCGCCACCTGCTCCTCGGCGACGCGGGTCATGAGCGCGCGGTAGTGCTCGTCCACCCGCCGGGGCGTGAAGAACCGTGCGGTCCGACGCCGTTGCTCCCGGTGCTCCGGCCCGTCCTGGTACAGCACGGGACGGCGGATGCGCCGGGGCAGTCTCTGCACCGTCTCGATCCCGAGGCCCGCCTGCACGGTGTCCGCGCTGCGCAGCAGCTCACGGGCGGCCGGATACCCGTGCACGACCCAGCCCCCGTCGGCCGCCCGGCTCACCGGACATCCGGGCGGACCGGGCCCCCGGTCCACCTTCCGCACACTCACCGGTCCGTCTGCCACCGGACCCCCCTCCCGCACACGGCCATGCCAGTGTGACGGCGGCGGCCGGAGCCGCGAGGGCCTTCTTCCGGCCAAGCCGTGCGCCGGGGTCCGTCACCTCATGTCACGCGGGCCGTACGGCACCCCGGACCGTGCCCTCGCCGACGGCCGTGATCGGCTCCTCGCGGATGGTCGCGCCGGGACCCGGAGCGTGGATCATCATGCCGCCGTCCGTGCACAGACCGACATGGCTGAGGTCGTCGTGGAAGAACACGAGGTCACCGGGGCGGAGCGCGTCGAGGCCGACCCGGGTGAAGTCCTTCGCCTGGTCGATCGCGGCCCGCGGCAGGGTCACCCCGGCGGCCCGCCAGGCGGCCTGGGTGAGGCTGGAGCAGTCGTACGACTCCGGCCCCGTCGCGCCCGGCAGGCAGGGCCGCCCGATCTGGGCCCGCGCGAAGGCGAGCGCCTTGTCGGCCTTCCCGAGGTAGGCCGTACCGGTGCCGGCGAAGGTGGGGCCGGCGGGGGCGGCGGGCATGGGCGCCGGGGTGGGCATGGGGGCGGCCGGGGGCATGGGGGCGGCCGGGAAGGGTGCGGTGGCCGCGAAGGCGGGAGCCGCGGCCGGGGCCGTCTGCGGCGCCATCGGCGGTGCCATGGGTGCGGGTGCGGGCATCGGAGGGGCCATGGGTGCGGCCGCCATGGCCGGGGCCATGGCCGTCGTACCGGGCATTCCGGCGGCCAGGGCGGACGCCGGCTCCGCCGGGCCCGGCATCGCTCCGGTCATCCCCGGCATAGGTGCCGCCATGGCGGCGGGGGCCGGGAAACCGGTCAAGGCGCTGGCACCCACGAGTTCGGGAGCGGGGAACCCCGGTGCGGGCGCGGCGGGGACGCCTTCGGGCATGAGCGTGCCGTTCGGCGGCGTCCCGGGACCGGCCTGCGGCATCGGGGTACCGGCCGGGGGAGTGCCCATCCCCGCGTCGGGCATGGGGAAGGCGAAGGAGCCGGTCATGGGGCCGGCCGGGGCCGCCGGCGCACCGGCGGAGGGCACCGGCTCGGGGTACGGGAAGCTGAACGGCGGTTGCGCGACACCGAATTCGGAGGGCGGGAAGACCGCACCGGGAGCTCCGGGCCCCGGCGTCGGCAGACCGCCGGTGGGCATCGGGGTGCCCGGGGCAGGCGTGGTGGTGGCGGCGCCGGGCATGGGGAAACTGAACGAACCGCTCGCGGGGCCGTTCTGCGCCGGTGCGGGCGCCGGGGCGGCGGCGTCCGGCAGGGGGAAGGCGAACGAGCCTGTCCCGGGCCCCGCCTGGGGCATCGGGGTGCCCGGGGCCGGGGTGGCGTTGCCCGCGTCCGGCATCGGGAAGGCGAACGAACCGGTACCCGGGCCGGCCTGCGGCGCGGGAGCGCTCGGCGCCGGGGCGGGTGCCGCCGGGGCAGCGGCGGCCGGATCGCCGAAGTCGGGGAGGATGAACGTGCCGGTCGTGGGGTCGACTTCGGGCATCGGGAAGCTGAACGCGGCCTTCGAGGCGCCGAATCCGGACTTCTGGGGGCCGGGCGCGGGCCGGGAGCCGCGGGCCGACGTCCTGGCCGCCCCCGGCGTCATGATCTTCGCCTCGGGCATCTGGTCCGTGCCGCCCACCACCGGCTGAGGGCCCGTGTCGGAGCTCAGGACGGCCTGCGAGGACGTGTTCTGTCCGGCCCACGCGGCCGTGGCCTCGGCCCGGTACGCCTGCTGCGCCGCGGTGTCCCCGGGCCGTGCCACGGGGGTGGCCGGGGGTCTCATCTGCTGTGTCGCCATGGGCTGGGCGGCCATGGGCTGAGGAGGCGTGGCCTGAGCCGCCATGGGCTGCTGAGCCATCGGCTGCGGCGTCATGGACTGCTGGCCCATGGACTGCTGGCCCATGGGCTGCGGTGTCATGGGTTGCGGCGCCATCGCCTGAGGCGCCATCTGCGGGGGCACGAGCGGCATCGCCATCGTCGCCGCGGGCGACGGCTGGGACGGCTGCGACGGCTGCACCACTGCGGGCTCCAGGGCCGCGGGGGCGTCCGGCCGGGGCGCGGCGGGCATCGGCCGCGGCGCGGGCGGCAGTGCGGCGACCGGCCGTGCGGGGAGCTCCGGCGCCTGCCGTGCCGGTGCCTCGAGTTCGAGCCGTGAACCCGGCTCCAGGGCGCGCGGCGCCCGCTTCTCGAACGCCTCCTCCAGCTCCTTGGGCACCCGGGGACCGCCGGGGCCGCCGATGGGGCGGGCGGGCATGCGGTCCGCCGGGAGAGCGGCGGCCACGGTCGGACCGATGCTGCCGCGCGCCACGTCGAACCACTTCCGCGTCATGGCGTCGGTCGACGGGTCGGAACCGCGTCCGCCGCGCGCGAGGGAGACACCGGACCGGCGCCCGCCGGCCTGGGCGCGCGTCACGTTGTACTTCCCGGTGTCGCTCTCGGCCCGGTCGTACAGCGCGTTGACCGCCTGCTGGACCTCCGCCCGGCTCGGCTCGCCGACGTCCCTCGCCATGGAAGACGTACTCCTTCCGTGCTCCGCCGGGCCGTAGCGGCCCGCGGATCCGGGCGACCCCGCGGAGGGGGTGCCCCAAGCTCAATGCCCTGCCGGGCTGTTGGCCGCCTGACCCGGCGTTCGTTCGCCGGAGTCGCTCGTGCGGTCTGGGCGCAAACCTAAACCAACATGTGTGACTGGTGTGAAGATTGAAGAGTTAAATGTCCGATACGTATTCGTGACCTTCGTCTCTCGCCTCTTCGCGCCGATCCGCGATGACCGGTTCACCACGGTTCATGATCGCTCACGATCGCCTGGAAGGCCAGACCTGGGATCCGGTCGCCGACGCTTGATTCGAGCGTTGTCACGCTCGAATCAAGCGCCACCTCTTGCTGTGGCTGCGTCGACGGCCGTAAATTCAGCACATCCAGTCGTCCGATTCGACCAGGGATGTGCCATGGAACGTGCCCGAATCCGTCAACTCCTCGCCCGTGAGAGCGCGGACGCCGAGCGGCGCAACCCCCGGTCCCGGGACGCCTACGGCCGTGCCGACCATCTCTTCGGCCGGGTGCCGATGACCTGGATGAACAAGACGGCCGGTGCCTTCCCCCGCTACCTGGAGTCCGCGCGGGGGGCCCGTGTCCGCGACGTCGACGGGCACGAGTACATCGACTTCTGTCTCGGCGACACCGGGGCCATGGCGGGCCACTCGCCGGCCGCCGTCGCCGAGGCCGTGCAGCACCGCTTCGCCACCCTGGGCGGTGCGACCGCGATGCTGCCCACCGAGGACGCCGAATGGGTCGGCGCCGAGCTGACCCGCCGCTTCGGTCCGACCCGGTGGAGCTTCGCGCTCACCGCCACCGACGCCAACCGCTGGGCGATCCGCCTCGCCCGGGCCGTCACCGGCCGGCCGAAGATCCTGGTCAACAGCTACTGCTACCACGGCAGCGTCGACGAGTCCCTGATCGTGACCGGCCCCGACGGTCAGGGCGCGCCCCGCCCCGGGAACGTCGGCGCCCCCTGCGACGTCACCCTCACCAGCCGGGTCGCCGAGTTCAACGACCTGGACCACCTGGAGCGCGAACTCGCCCACGGCGACGTGGCCGCCGTCCTCATGGAACCCGCGCTGACCAACATCGGCATCGTGCTCCCCGAACCCGGCTACCTGGAGGGCGTGCGCGAACTGACCCGCCGGCACGGCACGCTGCTGATCAACGACGAGACGCACACCTTCTCGGCGGGCCCGGGCGGCTGCACCGCCGCCTGGGGCCTGGAGCCCGACGTGCTGACCATCGGGAAGGCCATCGCGGGCGGTATCCCGGCCGGCGCCTACGGCCTCTCCGCGGACCTCGCCGACCGGCTGCTGGGCCGCGCCGACCTGGACCTCGTCGACATGGGCGGGGTCGGCGGCACCCTCGCGGGCAACGCGCTCTCCGTCGCCGCGACCCGCGCCACCCTCGAACACGTCCTGACCGACGACGCGTTCGCCCGGATGCACAAGCTGTCCGAACGCTTCGAGGACGGCGTCCGCGCGGGCATCGAGGCCCACGGGCTGCCCTGGTCGGTGACCCGCCTCGGCGCCCGTACCGAGTATCGTTTCACCGACCCCGCGCCCCGCACCGGCACCGAGGCCGCGGCGGCCGGCGACACCGAGCTGGAGGACTTCCTCCACCTCTACCTCGCCAACCGGGGCATCCTCCTCACCCCCTTCCACAGCATGGCCCTGATGTGCCCGGACACCACCGAGCAGGACGTCGACACCCACACCGACCTGTTCGCCGCCGCCCTGGCCGAACTGGCCGGCTAGGAGAGGACACAGAGGACACATGGACGAGATCGACCGGGCCATCCTGCGCGAACTCCAGACCGACGGACGCATCGCGTACGCCGACCTCGGCCCCCGGGTCGGACTCTCCGCCTCCGCCGCCCGCCAGCGGCTGCAACGGCTGCTGGACTCCCGAGCCGTGCAGGTCGTCGGCGTCACCGACCCGATGGCCATGGGGGGCCAGGCCATGGCGCTCCTCGGCGTCACCGTCGACGGCGATCCGCGCCCGGTCGCCGACGCGCTGTCCGCCCACCCCGAGGTGGTGTACGCGGTGCTCACCTCGGGCGGCTTCGACCTGTTCGCCGAGGTGGTCAGCCCCACCGCGAAGGACCTGCTCGACTTCGTCAACGACACCGTGCGGCTCATCGAGGGCGTCGGCGGTGTCCAGTCCTTCCCCTACTTCGCCATCCACACCCACCGGTTTCTCTGGGAGGTGGGGTGACCTGGGAGGATCTCCGAAGGTCCGCGGCGGATCCGCGGGCGACGACGGCGCCGTAGGGTGGCCGGTATGCGCGTTGACCTCGATCCCGAGTCCCTGGGCGCGGGAGCCTTCTACCGGCTGCTCACGGCCGTCGTCGTCCCCCGTCCGATCGCCTGGGTGTCCACCCTGGCCGCCGACGGCACGACGGCCAACCTCGCCCCGCACTCCTTCTTCACCGTGGCCTGCACCGACCCGCCGATCGTCCAGTTCACCTCCGTCGGCCGCAAGGACACCCTGCGCAACGTGGAGGCCACCGGCGAGTTCGTCGTCAACTTCGCGCCCGAGCCGCTCTTCGAGCAGATCAACGCCACCGCCACCGACTTCCCGGCCGACGAGGGAGAGTTCGAGGCGGTGGGCATCGAGCGGGAGGCCTCGCTGCGGGTGAAGCCACCGCGCGTGGCGGCCTCCCCGGTGGCGCTGGAGTGCCGGCTGCACTCCACCCTCGGCATCGGCGCCTCCACCCTGGTCCTCGGCCAGGTCGTGCACGCCGCCGTGCGCGAGGACGTGATCGTGGAGGGCCACCCCGACATCCGGCGGCTGCGGCCCCTGTCCCGGCTGGGCCGCAATGAATGGGGAACCCTCGGCGAGGTCCGCGACCTCGCCCGCATCGCCTACCGCGACCGGCCGCCCTCCTGACACCCGCCGTCCTAAGATCGGACCATGACGAGAGCGGTGACGGAGCGGGCGGGCGCGGACGGCTCCTGGCGTTCGCTGTGGTCGAGGAACTCGGCGCTGTCGATCGGCTCGGTCGACTCCTTCCTCTCCATCGGCTCCGTGGGCAGTTCCCTGTCCGTCGGCTCGGTCGGCGGCTTCCTGTCCGTGGGTTCCGTCGGCTCCGCCGCGTCCGTCGCCTCCGTGGGCTCCTGGCTCAGCGCCGGCTCGGTGCTGTCCGCCCAGTCGACCGGCGCGGTGCTCGCCTGGCGCACCCGCGCGGGCGGCGGCCGCGCGATCGGCGCCGCCGCGGTCGCCCTCACCGCAGCGGCGGTGCTCTGCGCCCGGCGGGCGGCCCGTCCGGCGCGGTGACCCCCGGCGCGCCCCGTCCCGCGCGCCCCACCGAGGCCGCCCGGCCCCGGCCTCGCGGGCTCAGCCGACCGCGCCGTGGCGCACCCAGTCGCGCGGGGACCGTCCGTAGGCCGCCCGGAACACCCGGCTGAAATGCGCCGGGTCGGCGAAACCCCAGCGCTGGGCCACCGCCGACACCGTGGGCGCCGCCGCGTCCCGCCGCGCCAGATCCCGGGCGCACCGCTCCAGCCGCAGCCGCCGGACCAGCCGCGCCACGCTGACGCCCTCCTCCTCGAACAGCCGGTGCAGATAGCGCACGGAGATGTGGTGTGCCGCAGCGATGCTCGCCGGGGACAGTCCGGGGTCCGCGAGATGCCGGTCGATGTGGTCCCTGATCCGGGCCACGAGCGGGTGGTGCGGGTCGGCGGGCGACGTCGCGTCCGTGGACGTCCGCTCGTCCACCAGCGTGCCGAACAGGTCCACCACACTGGCCGCCAGCCGGGTCGCGACCGCCGGGGAACAGGTCGGGAGGGACGCGGCGAGTCCGGTCAGGAAGGACACCAGCAGTGCCCCGGCGCCCTCCGTGGCCGCGAGCGCGGTGCCGGTGACCTGCCGCAGATCCTCCTCCGGCAGACCGAGCGCCCGCCGGGGCATGTGCAGCACCCGCGTCGAGAACCGCCCCGGATAGTCCAGGGCGTACGGGCGTGACGTGTCGTACACGACGAGGTCCCCCTCGCCCACGCGCGCGTGCCGGCCGTCCTGGACGAGGGTCGCGGTGCCCGCAGTCTGGACGCCGACGGCCACGCAGTCCGCGTCGGCGCGGGCGATCTGGGCGGGCGTACGGCTGGCGCGCTGGGCGTCCGCCTCCACGGTGGAGATCCACAGCGAGCCGAGCCGCCCGCTGGAGATCCGGCCCGAGAACGGTCCGTCCCCACGGGGGGTGACGTGCATCGGCACCAGCGCCCGGCCCAGCGCGTCGCGCCAGTACGTCAGCCGCTCCCCCTCGGCGACCGCGTCCGTCGTCCACACCAGGCTCACCCGGTTCTCCCTTTCTGCCGTACGGGGCCCGGGAGAGCGCGCACCGGCGGCGGCCCGCTCTCCCGCCGCCCCCAGCCAAGCAGCCGGCCGGGACCGCCTCCAGGCAGGAAACAGGCAGAAACGTCCCGCCGCGGCCGTGCGCGCACGGAACAGCCCAGTGCGCCGAGGGACAAGACGCGGGGCAGCGGCGGCGGCGAGGATGGTCCCACGGCGCGGGGACCTCGCCTGTCGGGGCACTACAACCAGGTCGTGTCGAGGCGGGCGAGGGCGTCGCGGGCCGCCGTCACGCGCTGCGGGTCGGCGTCCGGGCCGAGGGACACACAGCGGGCGTACGCCTCCCGCGCCTCGTCCTGCCGCCCCGCGGACGCCAGCGCGTGTCCCAGGTGGACGAGCTGACGGCTCTCCATGGCCGTGTTGCCGCTGCTCCGCCAGATCGCCGTGGCGGCACGATGGTGCTCCACGGCCTCCGCCCAGCGCTCCAGCAGGGCGAGGCTGGCCCCCATCCCCGAGTGCATGCCGCCCCGGCCGAACTCGGCGATGTGCGGCGCCAGCCGGTCCCGGACCCGCTCCAGGAACGCCAGCGTCTCCTCGTGCACCACCAGGGCCTCCTCGGGCCGCCCCGAGTCCATCAGGATCAGCGCCCGTCCGTGCCGCGCCTGGAGGCTGCCGTGCAGATCGCCCACGGCCTCGAACAGCGCGACCGCGCGGTGCATGTGCGCGGCGGCCGGGACGTGGTCCGCCAGCCGGCGGAACGCCAGCCCCTGGTAGATGTGCCCCCACGCCTCCTGCCGTACGTCACCCGCCCGCCGCGCCGCCTCGAGGGCCCGCGCGGAGCGCTCCAGGCTGTCGTGCGGGCGTCCCTCGCAGGTCAGCAGTGCCCACGCGTGGTAGTTGAGATGGGTCGCCTCCAGCACCGGGTCGCCCAGCTCGCGCGCACTGCGGGCGGCCGCGCCGAAGACCTCCGGCCAGTGCCCCCAGAAGATCCACTGGTCGGAGAACCAGTGCAACGACTCCGCCACCTCCACCACGGTCCGGTGCGCCCCGACGGCCGCCGCCGCGCGCAGGGCCGCCAGCCAGTTCGCGCCCTCGGCCTGCAACCAGTCCCGGGCCCGCGCCGCGCTCGACAGGTCGACCGGCCCGTCGAAGTCGGCGGGCGGCGCACCGTGGTCCGGCTCGAACCACCGCCCGGCCACGACCGTGGTCCCGAGCAGCCAGTCGTACAGCGCCTCACGCGCGCGTACCGCGTCCGCGGCGCTCTCCTCGGCCGCCAGCCGGGCACGCGCGTACAGCCGCAGCAGGTCGTGCAGCCGGTACCGCTCGCCGTGCGCCCCGAGCAGCCCGGTCTCGACCAACTCCTCCAGGGTGTCCTCGGCGTCGAACAGCGCCTGCCCCGTCAGCCGGGCGGCCCCGGCGGCGCCCGTGTCCGGGCCCGGCACCAGCGCGAGCCGCCGGAACAACCGGGCCGCCGCGGGGGTCAGCTGACGGTACGACAGGTCGAAGGCGGCGGCAACCCGCACGTCCCCCGCGGACAGCGCGTCCAGGCGCCGGTCCTCGGCGGCCAGCCGGTCGGCGAGCCGGCGCACCGTCCAGCCGGTGCGGGTGGCCAGCCAGTTGCCCGCCACCCGCAGCGCCAGCGGCAGACGCCCGCACCGGCCGGCCACGTCGGCGACGGCGTCCGGATCGGCCGCCGCCCGCTCGGCGCCGACCAGCGCCGTGAGGAACGCGGCGGCCTCCCCCGGGCTCAGCTCCCCGAGCGGCAGCCGGTGCACACTGTCCAGCCCGGTCAGCATGCGCCGGCTCGTCACGACCACCATGGCCCCGCCCGCGGCCGGCAGCAGCGGCCGCACCTGGGCCTCGTCGCGCGCGTCGTCCAGGACCAGCAGACAGCGCCGGTCCGCCAGCACCCGACGGTACAGCGCCGGATGGCCCTGCGGACCGGCCCGGGCCAGCTCCCGGTCGGCCACGCGGAGCGCCTTGAGCACCCGCAGCACCAGCTCCGCGGGGCCGGGCGGCTCGTCGTCGGTGCCGCACAGATCGACCACCAACTGCCCGTCGGGGAAACGCTCGGCGAGCGCGCGGGCGGCGTGCAGCGCGAGCGTCGTCTTGCCCGCGCCCGGCGGCCCGGACACCGCCACCACCACCGGCTGCACCGCGTCCCGCCGCCCGGCCGCCAGCTCCGCGAGCCGCGCCAACTGCGCCTCGCGGCCCACGAAGTCGTCGACACCGCGAGGGAACGCCTGGACGCCCACCGGGCTGTATCCCGGCGCGCGCCCCGTCCGGGCGGCCGCGAGCAGCCGCTCGCGCAGCGCCTCGTCCAGCCCCAGACCGTCCGCGAGCGCCGCGACCGTACGCCGCTGCGGAGCCGCCCGCCGCCCCCGCTCCAGGTCGCCGATGCCCCGCACACTGACGCCCGACGCCTCCGCCAGACCCTCGATCGTCTGCGAGGCGGCCAGCCGCAACTCCCGCAGCAGCGGCCCGAACGCCGCCTGCTCCCCGCTCAATCCCGTCCCTCCCGCCCTCGCCGGGCTGCCCGCACCACCGGCCGTGATCGATCGGATTCTAGGAGAGCGCGGCGTTTGCTGTGCGGTCCCGACCGGGATCCGGACAGCGCCGGGCAAGCGCTGGGGGCGCGGTCGCCCGCCCCCCTCATCCGGTGCTGTCTGCGCAGGTCGGACACGTTGTCAGTGGTCGCCGATAAGTTCATTGGTGTCGCGCCGCTCGGGTGCGGCGAATCCCCCTGTGCTGCGCCGCCCGGCGTGTGCAGCCGTGTGCCGCAAAGGAGATGGTGCGTTGTCGGACCGGGAGAACTGGGAAAGGGCGAGTACGGCCCGGGTGGTGCCCCCCGCCCGTCCGCGCAAGCTCGCCAAGGTCCCCTTCGTCGAACTCGCCGAGGGGCGCCTGCAAGGGGTCGTCTCCAGCGGCTCGGACATCGAGCGCGTCTACGTCTCGTCGATCGAGGCCGGGACCTACGCCTTCGCCTGCAGCACCAACAACAACCGGCCCTGCGGCGGTGCGCGCGGCTCGTTCTGCAACCACATCCGTGCCCTGGTCACCGAGGCGGTCCTCCAGTACGGCGGCCCGCGCGTCGCCCGCTATCTGCGGGTCGAGCCGACGGGCGGTGAGCCCGACGCCGCCGCCCTCACCGCCGCGATGACCGGCACCCACCCGCAGCAGGCGGACGGCAAGGCGGCCGCCGCCCCCGTCTTCAGCCGGTTCCTGCGCCACCTCGCCTATCTCGAACAGGCGCCGGTCACCGACCCGTTGCCGGAGATGCACTGGTTCGCCCCGACGCGGGCGGAGGGCACGCAGCCGTCCCTCACGGAGGGGGCCGCGGATCCGGGCGGCGCGGGGGAGCGCCCGGGCGCGGGGGAGTCCACCGGTGCGCTCGGTGCCCCGGTGGACGGCCTGGAGGAAGCCCTGGCCGCGGTCGACGCCCTCGACCGGTGTCTCGTCGCCGGGCTGCTGCGGCCCCGCTCCGACCAGGCCGCGGGCCTCGCGGAACTCGCCCGCGCCGTCTCCGGCAGCCCGTTGGCCGCCCGGGTCGCCGCGGCCGCCGAGCAGGCCGCCGCGGGAACCGCGGACGAGGACCACCTCCTCGCCCTGGCCGCCGCCCGCTCCGCCCTCCTCGGCGCCGTCCACGACGCGCTCACCGCCCGCGCCGACGCCGCCACCGGCCGCATCCGCGCCGACGACACCCCTGCCGCGGCCGGCGACCCGCAGCAGGCCAACCTGCTCGCCGCCGCCCGGACCTGGCTCGCGGACCTCGCCCGCGCCGGCTGGCAGGGCATCGACCACGAACTCGTCGGCGGCGCCGCCCCGATCGTCTCCGCGATGCTGCCCCGGCCCGAACTGCGGCGGCTCGCCGCCCTGCTCGACGGCTTCGCCGCCGAGCTCGCCGCCTCCTGCCCCGGCTCCGCCCTGGAGCGTGTTCCGGCCCGCCGCTGGGGCGACCTCTGGGCCCGCGGCCTGCTGCTCACCCGGCCCGGCGCCACCGGCCGGCCCGCCGCTGGCACCGCCACCGGGCGGCTGCTGCCGCTCGGCATCGACCTGCACGAACACGCGACCGCCGCGCAGGCCCAGGTCCACGCCCTGTTCGAACCCGACGACGGCACCCCGTCCCGGCTGGTCCGCGCGAGCGTCTCGGTGCCCAAGCCGGACAGCGTGGTCGCGGCCGGGGTCTGGCAGCTGCTGCGACCGCATCTGTCGCTGCTCGCCGCCCTCGGCGAAGACCGGACGATGCGGCTGGACGCCATGCCCCTCACCGAGGAGGGCGACCTCCTCTGGGACGACACCCGGGCCCGCCCGGGCGAACCGGCGGACCCCTTCGCCACCGCCCGCGTCGCCCTGCCCACGGCCACCGCGCCGGCCACCGCGCCGCTCGACCGGCACCCCGCCCGCCTCGCGGAACCGGTGTTCCTGGAGGGCTACGCCACCCGGTGGGACGGCGACACCCTCGTCCTCACCCACGCGGGCGACGACCTCGTCGTCGACACCGACCGCATCCCGGTCGCGGGCCCGCTGACCCCCGAGGCCGTCGCGGCCTCCGGCGCCTGCGTCGGCCTGCTCCGCTGGGACGGCGGCGCCTTCCGCATCCAGCCGCTCGCCGTCGAGACGACCGTGCGCCGCAAGACCGTCGCCCTCCAGGCGGGCGCCTGGGCCGGCGGAACCACCGACCGGACGGGCGTCAAGGCCGAGAAGGCCGCCACCGACGCCGTGACCGTCCTGCGGGAGCGAGCGGGAAGGCTGCTGCGCACATGACCGAACCGACCACCGATCCGACGCCCGTGCCGCACGACAACCGTCGGCAGGTGCTGTACTGGCGGCTCCTCGCCCGTCTCTTCGACCCCGAGGAGCAGGCCGCGCTGGAGTCGGCGAGCCTCGCCGTCGTCGAGGACATCGGCCTCCCGCCCGCCCTGCTGGACCCGCACGCCTCCGTCGACTCGATCGTGCAGCGCCATCCCCACCTGGCCGACGCGTTCGACGGCCTGATGGTGGTCGACGACACCGACACCGCCGACGACCCGCGGGACGGCGCCGCGGAGGTGCGCCGCGCGGCCCTGGTGTCCAAGGTGCTGCTCAACGTGTTCAGCACCGGCAGCGGAGCCGTCAGTGCCGGACAGCTCGCCCGGTGGCAGTCCGACGCCGGCTGGCTGGAGCGCGCCCTGGGCTGCTCACCCGGCGACCTGCGCGGCGGACGCGGCGCGGGCCGGGGCGCGGGCCGGGGCGCGAGCCCCACCGGGACCGGCGGCCACCGTGCCACCCCCGACCTCGGCAGCCTCGTCCCGGCGATCGGACCCGAACTGGGCGCCCTGGAGGGCGACCTCGTCCGCCGCATGAAACTGCGCGAGGTGCTCGCCGACCCCGCGCTCGCCGCCCGCCTCACCCCGAGCATGTCGCTCATCGAGCAACTCCTGCGCGACAAGGACAACCTCTCGGGCGTGGCCCTCGCCAACGCCAAGGCGCTGATCCGCCGGTTCGTCGACGAGGTCGCGGAGGTCCTGCGCACCCAGGTCGAGAAGGCCACCGTCGGTGCGATCGACCGCTCGATCCCGCCGAAGCGCGTCTTCCGCAACCTCGACCTCGACCGCACCATCTGGAAGAACCTCACCAACTACAGCCCCGAGGAGGAGCGGCTCTACGTCGACCGCCTCTACTACCGGCACACCGCCCGCAGGACGACACCCCAGCGGCTCATCGTGGTCGTCGACCAGTCGGGCTCGATGGTCGACTCGATGGTCAACTGCACCATCCTGGCCTCGATCTTCGCCGGACTGCCGCGAGTGGACGTCCACCTCGTCGCCTACGACACCCGGGCGGTCGACCTCACTCCCTGGGTGCACGACCCCTTCGAGACCCTGCTGCGCACCCAGCTCGGCGGCGGCACCGACGGCACGGTCGCCATGGCCCTGGCCCAGCCGAAGATCGCCGAGCCGCGCAACACCGTCGTGGTGTGGATCTCCGACTTCTACGAATGGCACCACCAGCCGCTGTTCGACAGCATGGCCGCCCTGCACCGCTCCGGGGTCAAGTTCATCCCCGTCGGGTCGGTGACCAGCTCGGGGCGCGGCAGCGTCAACCCCTGGTTCCGGGAGCGCTTCAAGGACCAGGGCACCCCGGTGATCTCGGGCCACATCCGCAAGCTCGTCGACGAACTCAAGACGTTCCTCGCCTAGCACCCCTCATTCTTCTGAAAGGCACCGTCATGACCGACCTGTTGCGCGCCCCCGCCGAGATCAAGTTCGCCGAGGAACTGGACTGGCTGGAGTCGATCGACGACAACCCCAAGCCGTTCTCCTGGCGGCTGTCGCCGAAGATGATCCGGGTGTTCATCCTGGGCTCCGAGCGCGCCGACGGCCTCGACCGGGAGATCGACCAGAAGTGGTTCGGCGACCGCAGCTTCGTCGAGCGTTCCATCGTGACCCTGGCCTCCGACCGCGGGCTGCTGCTCATCGGCGATCCCGGCACCGGCAAGAGCTGGCTCGCCGAACTGCTGTCGGCGGCCGTCTGCCGCAACTCCACCCAGGTCGTGCAGGGCACGGCGGGCACCACCGAGGACCACATCAAGTACTCGTGGAACGTGTCCATGGTGATCGCCAAGGGCCAGTCGCGCGAGTCGATGATCCCCTCGCCGATCATGACCGCGATGGAGACCGGCACCATCGGCCGTTTCGAGGAACTGACCCGATCCACCAGCGACGTCCAGGACGCGCTGATCTCGATCCTCTCCGAGAAGTACATCTCCGTCCCCGAACTGGACGGCGCCGACGGCGAGAACATCGTCTTCGCCAAGCCCGGCTTCTCGGTCATCGCCACCGCCAACAGCCGCGACCGGGGCGTGAACGACCTGTCCTCCGCGCTCAAGCGCCGCTTCAACTTCGTCCGCATCCCGGTCGTGACGAACAAGAAGAGCGAGGCGGAGATCGTCCGCTTCCGCACCGAGGAACTCCTGCGCCGCCACCGCATCGAGCTCGACGTCCCGCCCACCCTGCTGGACGTGCTCCTGCAGAGCTTCGCCGACCTGCGCGCGTCCGCGGCCGCCGCCGGCAGCGACGACGAGAAGCTGGAGTCCGCGCTGTCCACCGCCGAGCAGATCGGTGTCCTGGAGGACGCCATCCTGCACAGCAACTTCTTCGGTGACCGCGCCCTGACCGCCCGCACCCTCGCCTCCTCGCTCGTCGGCTCCCTCGCCCGGCGCGAGCCGGAGGACCTCGCCATCCTCAACAAGTACCTGCACGGTGTGGTCGAGCCGCGCAGCAAGGAAGAGGGCGGCTCCTGGCCGGAGTTCCTCGAGGGCGGCCGCGACGCGATCGCGACCCTGTCATGACCGGCGAGCACGGGAGCGGTGTGAACGGCGGCGGCACCCCCTTCGAGGCCCTCCGCGGCCAGCTCCACGAGGCCGCCACGGCCTTCGCCGACGGCCCCGGCGCCCTGGAGGGCATCCTGCGGGGCATCGTGGACGACGTCGAGCGCGCGGTGCGCGAACCGCTGGAGATCTTCCCCGTCTGCCACCACTCACCGGCCTCGGCGATCGCCATGGCCCGCCGACTGCGCGAGAAGCGGCCGAAGGTGGTCTACCTGGAGCTGTGCGAGGACATGGCGCCTCTCCTCACCGAGCTGCGCAACTGCCGCCTCCCGGTGGCCGTCCAGGCGTTCGCGTCCGAGGTGGAGGGCTTCCCCGCCGACTGGTCCCCGCTGTCGGTCGTCGCCCCGATCACCGAGGCCTCCGCCGAGTACCAGGCCATCGCCTACGCCCTGGACACCCCCGGCGTCGAACTGGTCCTGGTCGACCGCTCCTCGGACCATGTGTTCCAGTGGGAGCGGGACGCCGGCCCACCCGAGCCGACCCCGGCCGACACCCCGGACCCCGACGCACCGGCGGCGGGCGAGGAGAGCGCCCTGCACGGCGACGCCGTCGGCGTGGAGATCGGCGACCTGCGCCCGCGCTTCGCCGAACTGGAGGAACACCTCCTGCGCCACGGCCGGGTCCGGCACTGGTCCGAGTGGTGGCACCAGTACGTCGAACTGCCCCTCGGCGACAGCGACCACGACACCTACCGCCAGGTGATGCTGCTCATCGGCAGCCTCTTCCGCCGCCTCGCACCCGGGGAGGAGCACAAGGCCCGCGTCGACGAGGACCGCGAGCGGTACATGTGGACGCGGATGCGGCACCACCTCGCCGCCACCGGCACCGACCCCGCCGACTGCCTCTACGTCTGCGGAGCCTTCCACGCGGCGAGCCGGGTCGAGGAGTTCGGCGTGCACGGCAGCGACACCTTCAGCATCAGTCCGCCCAGCGGCACCACCTGGCGGCACGGACTGATCCCGTCCAGCCACGCCGCGATCGAGGCCCAGTTCGGGCTGGCCGCCGGCTCGGTCTCCATCGCCGCCACGGAATGGGCGAAGAACCTCAAGCGCACCCGGGTGAAGCCCTACCGGCTCGCGGGCCAGGCCGGCGCCAAGCCGAAGAAGAGCCTCCCCGCGCCCGCGGCCCCGCCGGCCGCCGCCGCGGCCGTACCCGCCGACAGGCTCACCGGGTTCCTGCGCCGGCCGCCCGTCCTCGACACCCTCGACGAGGCCGAACTGCTCGGCTGGTCGGTGGAGATCGTGCGCGCCGCCCGCCGCAACGGCTACCTCGCCTCCACCGCCGACGCCATCGCCGTCTTCGAGACGTCGATCCTGCTGGCCGGCATGCGCGACCGCGCCAAGCCGACGCCGTACGACTTCCAGGACGCGGCCGTCACCTGCATCGAGAAGGACCGGGTGCCGGGCCGGCGGGACGTCGGCCGGCTCGTCGAGATCATGATGGGCGGCGACCGGGTCGGTCAGGTCGGCTACGACGCGCTGCCGCCGCTGGCCCGGGACGTCCACGACCGGCTCGCCCCGCTGAACCTGCGGCTCCAGCAGCGCGGGGTCCAGCGTGCCCTGCTGGACATCGCCGCCCGGCCCGAACTGGGGCACTGCTCCGACGTGCTGTGGATGCTGCGCTGGCTGCTGCCCGAGGGCGCCGCCCGTCCCATCATGGGCGACCGCGGTCTCGGCCAGCGGCCCATCCAGGAGTCCTGGGACCTCGCTCTCGGCACCCACCAGCGGTCGCTCATCGAACTCGGCTACGAGGGCGTCAGCATCGAGCAGGTCCTGGAGCAGCGGCTGCGCCGCACCGCGTACGCGCCGCAGGCCACGGCGGCGACTGTCCTCGCGGCGGTCGAGGACGCGATCGTGTACCTGCGCAGCCGACGGCTCGCCGACGAGCTGGGCACCCGCGCGCTGGAGGTCCTCGCGGCCGAACGCAGCGTCGACGGCGCCCCGGAGGTGCTGGGCCGCGTCCGCCGGCTGCTGGCGTACTACCGCACCGCCGAACCGGTCCTGCCGTCCTGGATCGAGTCCTTCGTCAAGACCGGGTACGCGCACTACTGCACACTGCTGCCGACCGCGTTCGCCGACGAGGACGCGACCGTCCGTCAGGTCGCCGCGATGCTGGGCTTCCTGTTCGGCATGGAGAGCCTCGCCCTCTCCCTGGGCTGCGACCGCACCCAGCTCGAACTGGCCCTGGCCCAGTCCCACCCGGCGGAGCCCGCGCGCACCGCCCTGCTGTGGGCGGCCCAGACCCACCTGGGCACCCTGCCCAGGGCGGCGCTGCGGGAGCGCTGCGACGAGCTGCTCGCCAACCCGCTGGTCGTCCCGGCCTACCCCCGCTATCTGAGCGGATTCGTGCATGCCCTCGAACCGGTTCCGGCCCTGGCCGCCTTCGTCGTCGAGGCCGTGTCCAACGCCTTCGCCCGGCTCCCCGACCGGGTCCTGCTGCCCTGGCTGCCGACCCTGATCACCACCTTGCGCGCGGGCGGCACCGAACTGGCCCCGCTGATCGTCCGCGAGGCCGGCCGCGTGTTCCCGGCCCGGCTCGCGGAGCTGGACAGCTGGGTCCCGCCGTGGCGGCTCCCGGAGGCGCCGCCGCTCGCCCTGCCGTCCGCGCCCGCCGGCGGCGGCGCGGCACTCCTCGCCGCCCACCCCGGGACCTGCGACGCGCTGGCCGCCCTGCTGGGCTGCGAGGGCACCTGGGAGACGGCGGAACCGGGTGGCGCGCTCCTCCTCACGAGGCACCCGGGAACCGCGCGGGCCCTTCAGGCCCTGCTGGACGTCACCTGACCGGCCGGGTGGACCGACACGGCGAGCCGCACCTCCGGGTCCGGATCGACCGCGAGGGCCCGCATCCGGTCCGGCCCGAGGTCGGCCCGGCGCGTGATCTCCTTCCGCGCCTCCGGGTCCGGATCGGAGGCCGGCAGGACCACCACGTCGTACGGCAGCGACGCGTTGCGCGCGATCATCGAGCGCTCCTGGGGACCCGCCGGTGCGCGGAGGACGCTGTCCACGGCGGCCCTGGTCAGCGGCAGGTTCACCAGGGCGTCGGTCCGCCCGTGGCACGGGTGCTCCGGCAGATTGCTCTCCACCCATGCCGGGTCCTGGTGCCGGCGGTGACGCTCCGCCCTCCGGCGCACCTCGTCGTCCGGGTCCGCCAGCAGCGCCGCCCGTGTCTCCTCGGACAGCCCGGTCCACATGCCGACTCCCCAGGCCCGGACCTTGGGGTCGGGGTGGGTGGGCATGGCCTGGTGCAGTTCGTTCGAGAACTGGAGGTAGACGGATCCGCCCAGTTCTTCGTTGCCGTAGGTGCTGATCATGCGGACCACGGTCTCGTGGGCCAGCGGTGGGGCGGGGTGCCGCGGCCCGTCGGCCAGATGGGCGCGCACGCGCCAGTCGGGATCGTCCACGAGCTTCGCCCGCTGCTCGGCGGCGACCTGCGGATTGCGGGCCAGGAAGCTGCGCGTGCGGGCGTCCGGATGCGCGAGCACGGCGTCGACGACCGCCTCGGGCAGGTCCCGGTCCCGGCACAGCAGCATCCGTGCCGCGGGCGGGGCGTCCGCCAGCAGCCGGAGCAGGACGTCCTCGGGAGCGGCCGGGTTCAGAGCCAGCCCGGCCAGGCGGCGCCCGGCGAGATCGGCTTCGTTCCAGATGTCCTCGACCGTCTGCATGCCGTGTCTACCCCCGTACGGCGCATGGGCCCCCTGCGTGCGCAGGGGGCCCATGACTTTAGTGGTGCTAGCGGCGGTGCGTGCCGATCGTCACGGAGCCGGGCTTCACCCCCGCCCCCGTGTCGACGACCACCTTGCCGTCGGACTTCTTCCAGATCCTGATCGCGAAGGTGTCGGGGTTGTCGGTGGCCGTGACCCGGAAGCCGTAGCCCTTCTTGCCGGCCAGGGTGCCGGAGCCCTCGACGACGGCCTTGGAGCCGCTGACGACCAGCCAGTCCAGGCCGGTGGAGCGGAACTTCGCCCGGGCCGGGGCCGAGACGTAGGTGACCTGGCCGAGCGGGGTGGTGGCCTGCGGGAGGTAGCGGGCGGCGACGGTGAAGAAGCTCCGGGTGCCGACGGCGCCCGCGCCCACCACCGGACCGGCCGAGCGGTCGTACACGACGATCTCGGGGAGCGTACGGGCGGCCGACGCGCCGTCGTCGTCGGTGACCGTGACCACCGGCCGGCGGATGCCCGCCGAGGCGTAGGTGTGCTCCGCGAGGCAGCCGGACGAGACGACCTTGCCCGCGGCCGGCCTGGTGCCGTCCTTCCAGTCGACCGTGCAGGTGTGGGTGTCGGCGGTGCCCGCGTCGGTGAAGGAGACCGCGACGCTCGTCCGGCGGCCGACCGGGGCCGGGGCTCTCGGACCGGTGGCGGAGGTGAGGACCGGAGCCGCGTTCCCGACCGTCACCACGGCCGTGTCGGTGCTGCGCCCACTGGTCAGGGTGAGGGTGAAGGTGCCGTTGTCGATGCAGGTGAGCGTGGTCCGGGCCGCGCCCGGGTCGGCGATCGTGCAGGGCGCGCCCTGGGCGAGGGTCCACTTCGGGGTGCCCGCGCCGGAGTGCGTGCCGTTCAGGGCGATCGCCGAGCCCTCCGTGCCGGTGGCGTCGGGACCGGCGTGCACGACGGCGACCGGGTCGATGCTCGTGAGCGTGGGCACGACCTTCTCGATCAGACCGTCCGCGTCGAACTCCATCCTGTCGATGGTGGTCTCACGGTGGGTGCCGTCACCGCCGGGGATCGCGAAGCGGTGGTAGGCGATGTACCAGTCGTCCGTGCCCGGGACCTGGACGACCGAGTGGTGGCCGGTGCCCAGGATGCCCTGCGTGGCGTCCTTCTCCAGGATCACGCCCCGCTTGGTCCAGGGGCCGGTGGGGGAGGGGCCGGTGGCGTAGGCGACGCGGTAGTTCTCGTCGCGGGTGTCGTTCTCCGACCACATGAAGTAGTAGGTGCCCTTGCGCTTCACCACGAACGAGCCCTCGTTGTAGCCGCTCGGGGTGATGTCCTTGATCTGCGCGGTGTCGATCGAGGTCATGTCGGCGTTCAGCGGCGACACGTAGGCGTGGCCGTTGCCCCAGTAGAGGTACGACGTGCCGTCGTCGTCCGTGAAGACGGCCGGGTCGATCATCTGGCCGCTCAGCTGGCCCGCCTTGAGCAGCGGTGCGCCGAGCGCGTCCTTGAAGGGACCGGTGGGCGAGTCGGAGACGGCCACGCCGATGTTCGCGTCGGCGCAGAAGTAGAAGTAGTACTTCCCGTCCTTCTCGGCGATCGTCGGCGCCCAGGCCCTGCTGTCCGCCCAGCTCACGTCCGGGCCCAGGTCGAGGATGACGCCGTGGTCCGTCCAGTGCACCAGGTCGGTCGAGGAGTACGCCTTGAACTGCGTACCGCTCCAGCCGTCGAAGCCGTCGGTCGTCGGGTACAGGTAGAAGGTGTCGCCGAAGCGGACGATGTTCGGGTCGGCGTTGAGCCCCGGCAGCACCGGGCTCTTCATCTCGACCGCCGAGACCGTCCAGGTGCGCTTCTTGCCGTCGGAGCCCGTGACCTCGTACGTCACCGGCTTGGTGAAGTCCTGCACACTGCCCGAGGCGGGGCTGACGGCCGCGCCGTGGGCGAGGGTGAACTCCGGTGCCAGTGCGGTGAGGTCGGTGCCCTCCTTGACGGGCAGGGTGATGCGGCTCTTGCCGTTGTCGATCAGGGCGTCGACCTTGAGCGCCGGGTGGGTGGCGCGCGCGATGCCCGTGGTGTTGCCGCTGAGCTCCATCACCTCGGCCGCCGACAGCGCGCGGTCGTAGATGCGGAAGTCGTCGACCTCACCGCCGAAGTACGGGTCGGCCGCGTACAGGGAGCGTCCGATGTAGCCGCTGTAGTCCTTGTCGGCGTCGTACAGCTCGGAGGGCTTGACGGTGACGCCGGTCGCCCGGGCCGCCTCGATGCCGTCCACGTAGAGGACCATCGTGCCGGTCGAGCCGTCCAGGGTGACGGTCACGTGCCGCCACTCGCCGGGGGTGAGCTGCGAGCCCGCCGTCAGCTTGGACTCCGCCGACCAACTCGCCTTGGTGATGGCCGAGTACAGCTTCGAGGAGCCGTTGGAGGGGCTCGCGAAGAGGTACTTGTTGCTGTCCGGACCGAGCCCGAACAGCCACTGCCAGTTGCTGCCGCCCTTCCACTTCGCGTACGTCGAGACGGTCACGCTGCTCGCGTTCTTCAGCACACCGGCGGGGATCTTCACATACGGCGAGTCGCTCGCGCCGGACATGCTGAACGAGCCGCCGCTCACGCCGGTGCCGAAGGCGGGCGTACGGACGTAGGTGCCGTGGTAGCCGTGGCCGCTGGAGTCGACGGCGATGTTGCCGGACGTCTCGTCGAAGCCGTAGTGCAGCAGCAGGTCGGCGGGCACGTCGGCGCCGGCCGCGGAGACCGTCACCTTCGCCTGCACGGGGATCGCGGCGCCGTCGGGCAGGCTGCCCGTCACCGTGAACTCACCGGGCTGCGCGTAGGCCGACTCCGGGACGTCGTCCCAGTGCACGGCCACCGGCCGCTCGACCCCGTCGGAGTAGGTGGCGATCACCGTCGCGGGGAGCACCGGTGCCTCGCCGGTGCGCGTCCTGACGGTGACGTCCTCGACGCCGGTGACGAGCTGGTCCGGCTGGTAGGCGGTGAGCAGCCGGTCGTACTCGGCCTGGGTGACCGGCAGGACCGTGCCGTGGCGGGGTCGCGAGGGCAGGTCGTAGTCGGCGACCGGCGTCCACTTGCCGGAGGCGAGGTCCGTGGTCTCGAAGGGGATGTAGCCGCGCCCGCCGAACTCGTCCAGGAAGGCGTACCACTTGTTCTCGGTGTTCGACTTGAACACCAGCGGGCCCTCGGCCGCGTTCATCGCGCCCTTGCCGATGCCCTCGGCGACCGCGTCCCAGGACAGGTTCAGCAGCGAGTCGCTCTTCTCCTCGAAGATGAACTTGCTGTTGGGTGTGGAGGAGGTGTTGTTGCGCTCGTCCTTCGACAGCCGGTAGTAGGTGCCGTCGTGCTGGATGACCGTGGAGTCGATGACGGAGTAGCCGCGGTCGATCCAGACCTTGGGCTGGCTGAAGGTGTAGAAGTCACGGGTGGTGGCGTACATCATCCGGTTGTAGGTGTCGCCGGAGTGCGCCTCGTTGTCGTACAGCTTCGACGCCCAGAAGACGACGTACTCACCGAGGGTGCTGTCGTAGTACGCCTCGGGCGCCCAGGTGTTGCCCGCGCTGTCGGGGGAGATCTTCACCAGGCGCTGGTTCGTCCAGTGCACGAGGTCGGTGGACTCCCAGACCATGATGGACTTGCTGCCGGTGCGCTGGGCGGCGTCCCAGTCGCCGTTGCCGTAGATCCTGAGGTCGGTGGCGATCTGGTAGAACTTGTCGCCCTCGGGGGAGCGGATGATGAACGGGTCGCGCAGGCCCTGCTCGCCGAGCGTCGAGGTCAGCACCGGCTCGCCGTCGTTCAGCTCACGCCAGTGCAGCGGGTCGTCGCCCTTGCTGAGCGCGGCGTAGAGCTGCTCGCCGTTCGCCGTGCCCTCGCCTGTGAAGTAGCTGAACATGTAGCCCTTGAGGGCTTCCTTCGCGGGGAGTTCGGGGACCTTCGCGGTGAACACCCGGGTCGCCTTCGCGTCGCCCTTGGTGACCGTCGCGGTGAGCTCGACCGCGGTGGCGCCCGCGCCGTGCGCGGGGCGGTGGACCACACCGGCGGCCGAGACGACGTCCGGGTCGGCGGAGGACCAGGAGACGTCCGTGCCGTAGGTGCCGGAGGCCGGCAGGGTGAGGTTGCCGCGTACGTCGTCGAGGTTGTGGACGGTCAGCGCCTCGGCGGCCCGGTCGGCCGCGGTCTGGTCGTCGAATGCCGAGAGGACGGTGATGTCGAACGTCCTTGTCGCGGTGACCGTGCCCTTCTTCAGGGTCGCGGTGAGGGTGGCGTGCCCGTCGGGCCGGCCCGCGGCGGGACGGGTCACCTTGCCGGCGTCCGTCACCACGTCCGCGTTGTCGCTGGCCCAGGTGATGGTGGAGCCCCCGGCGGTACCGGTCTTCGGCAGTGTCAGGTCGGCGGTGATCGCGCTGGTGTCGCCCAGGTCGAGGGCGGCCTTGTCGTCCTCGACGCCCTGGGTGGCGAGGGGAAGCGCGAGCTGCTCGACCTCGGACGCGGCCAGGGCGCGGTCGTAGACCCGGAAGTCGCGCATGCTGCCCTTGAACAGCCTGTCGCCCGAGTAGACCGACTTGCCCACGTAGTTGGCGGTGGTCGTGCCGGCGCCGATCGCGCCCGGGGTGATGGTCACCGAGGTGTTGCGGGCGATCTCGACGCCGTCCTCGTACAGGACCGCGGTGGTGCCCGTCTGGGTGTAGGTGACGTTCTTCCACACCGAGCGGGTGAGATTGCGGGAGTCGGAGGGCTTGGTGTTCTGTTCCGTCGACCAGTTTCCGGTGGCGATCGAGGTGCGCAGGGAGTTGCCGGTGGCGAAGAGGTAGCCGTTGCCGTTGCCGCCGCTGGAGTTGCCGAATCCGTAGAGGAAGTACGGCGTGGCCTGGGTGGCGTCGAGCTTCACGTCGAAGGCGACGCTGATCGACGTCATCCCCTTCATCACGTCGTTGGGCACCTTGACGTAGGTGTCCGAGCCGTTGAAGCCGAGCCCCTGGCCGGACCAGTCGGCGGTGCCGTTGAGGGTGCCGTCCCGACCGTGGCCGGAGGCGTCGGGCACGGTCGTGCCGGAGGCTCCGTCGAGCTTGTACCAGAGGGCGAGGCCGTCGGTGAGGTCGCCCGCGGCCCGGGCCGGTGCGGCCGCCGCGGTGAGGCTCATGAGCAGCGAAACGGCGGTCACGGCGGCCAGTTGGCCCGCCCCGCGTCTCGCACGGAAGCGGAAGCGTTTTCTCTGCGTCATAGGAGACCGCCGTTTCAGCCGTGTGACGTGATGTTGCGAGAGTGTCAAACGGTGTACATGGCCGCGTCAAGACTTCTCGAACAATGTCCGACAGGTCGAACGAAAACGTCATGGTTCTCAAGCCCCGCTGCTCAGTGCCGTGTTGACGACTCCGGCCATCCGGTGAGCGCCCGCCCCCGCCTCGCCGACCGCGAGCGGCGGATCGAGGTCCCCGACCGCGAGCCCGGGACGCGCCGGGTCCGGCGGCGGCAGCCGCCGTGACCTGATTCGCCTTGCGGAACACGTCTCATCGGGCGAGACATGCCGGTGAGTGGCCCGGCTCACATGGTCAAAGAAGTGACTCACCGCCACCATGGGTCCCGTCACCGTCAGGCTGAAGGGGTCCAGGATGTTCCGCAAGGTGCTGGTCGCCAACCGTGGTGAGATCGCGATCCGTGCGTTCCGCGCCGGCTATGAGCTGGGCGCGCGCACGGTCGCCGTCTTCCCGCACGAGGACCGCAACTCACTGCACCGGCTGAAGGCCGACGAAGCCTACGAGATCGGCGAACCCGGGCATCCGGTGCGCGCCTACCTCTCCGTGGAGGAGATCGTCGCCGCCGCCCGCCGGGCGGGAGCCGACGCCGTCTACCCGGGTTACGGCTTCCTCTCCGAGAACCCCGAGCTCGCGCGCGCGTGCGAGGAGGCCGGCATCACGTTCGTCGGCCCCGACGCGCGCACCCTCGAACTGACCGGCAACAAGGCGAGCGCGGTCGCGGCGGCCCGGGAGGCGGGCGTCCCCGTCCTCGGCTCCTCCACCCCCTCCAACGACGTCGACGAACTCGTCCGCGCCGCCGAGGAGATCGGCTTCCCCGTCTTCGTGAAGGCCGTCGCCGGCGGCGGCGGCCGCGGCATGCGCCGGGTCGAGGACCCGGCCGTGCTGCGCGAGTCCATCGAGGCCGCCTCCCGCGAGGCCGCCTCCGCCTTCGGCGACCCGACCGTCTTCCTGGAGAAGGCCGTCGTCGACCCCCGCCACATCGAGGTGCAGATCCTCGCCGACGGCGAGGGCAACGTCATGCACCTCTTCGAACGCGACTGCTCCGTCCAGCGCCGCCACCAGAAGGTCATCGAGCTGGCCCCCGCGCCCAACCTGGACCCGGAGCTGCGCGAGCGGATCTGCGCCGACGCCGTCCGCTTCGCCCGCCGGATCGGCTACCGCAATGCGGGCACCGTCGAGTTCCTCCTCGACCGCGACGGCAACCACGTCTTCATCGAGATGAACCCCCGCATCCAGGTCGAGCACACGGTCACCGAGGAGGTCACCGACGTCGACCTCGTCCAGGCCCAGCTGCGGATCGCCTCCGGCGAGACCCTCGCCGACCTCGGCCTCTCCCAGGAGACGGTCACCCTGCGCGGCGCGGCCCTGCAGTGCCGCATCACCACCGAGGACCCCGCCAACGGCTTCCGCCCCGACACCGGCCGCATCAGCGCCTACCGCTCCCCGGGCGGCTCCGGCATCCGCCTCGACGGCGGAACCACCCACGCCGGTACGGAGATCAGCGCGCACTTCGACTCCATGCTGGTCAAGCTCACCTGCCGGGGCCGGGACCTGGAGGCCGCCATCCGGCGCGCCCGGCGTGCCGTCGCCGAGTTCCGCATCCGCGGCGTGGCCACCAACATCCCCTTCCTCCAGGCCGTCCTGGACGACACCGACTTCCAGGCCGGGCGGGTCACCACCTCGTTCATCGAGCAGCGCCCGCACCTGCTGACCGCCCGCTCCTCCGCCGACCGCGGCACCAAGCTGCTCACCTACCTCGCCGACGTCACCGTCAACAAGCCGCACGGCGAGCGCCCCGAGCTGATCGAGCCCACCACCAAGCTGCCACCGCTGCCCGCCGGTGAGCCGCCGGCCGGTTCCCGGCAGCGGCTGGTCCACCTCGGCCCCGAGGGCTTCGCCCGCTGGCTGCGCGAGTCCCCGACCATCGGCGTCACCGACACCACCTTCCGCGACGCCCACCAGTCCCTGCTGGCCACCCGGGTGCGCACCAAGGACCTCCTCGCCTCCGCCCCGCTGGTCGCCCGCACCCTGCCGGACCTGCTCTCCCTGGAGTGCTGGGGCGGCGCCACCTACGACGTCGCCCTGCGCTTCCTCGCCGAGGACCCCTGGGAGCGGCTGGCCGCCCTGCGCGAGGCCGTCCCCAACATCTGCCTCCAGATGCTGCTGCGCGGCCGCAACACCGTCGGCTACACGCCCTACCCGACCGAGGTGACCGACGCCTTCGTGCAGGAGGCCGCCGCCACCGGCATCGACATCTTCCGCATCTTCGACGCCCTCAACGACGTCGGCCAGATGCGCCCCGCCATCGACGCCGTACGCGAGACGGGCACCGCGGTCGCCGAGGTCGCCCTCTGCTACACCTCCGACCTGTCCGACCCGAACGAGCGCCTCTACACCCTCGACTACTACCTGCGGCTCGCCGAGCAGATCGTCGAGGCCGGCGCCCACGTCCTGGCCGTCAAGGACATGGCGGGCCTGCTGCGCGCCCCCGCCGCCACCACGCTGGTCTCCGCCCTGCGCCGCGAGTTCAACCTGCCGGTCCACCTGCACACCCACGACACCGCCGGCGGCCAGCTCGCCACCTACCTCGCCGCCATCCAGGCCGGCGCGGACGCGGTGGACGGCGCGGTGGCCTCCATGGCCGGCACGACCTCCCAGCCCTCGCTGTCGGCGCTCGTCGCCGCCACCGACCACTCCGAGCGCCCCACCGGCCTCGACCTCCAGGCCGTCGGCGACCTCGAGCCGTACTGGGAGAGCGTCCGCCGTGTCTACGCCCCCTTCGAGGCGGGCCTCGCGTCCCCGACCGGGCGCGTCTACCACCACGAGATCCCCGGCGGCCAGCTGTCCAACCTGCGCACCCAGGCCGTCGCGCTCGGCCTCGGCGACCGCTTCGAGGACATCGAGGCGATGTACGCCGCCGCCGACCGCATCCTCGGCCACCTGGTCAAGGTCACCCCCTCCTCCAAGGTGGTCGGCGACCTCGCCCTGCACCTGGTCGGCGCCGGCGTCTCCCCGCAGGACTTCGAGGCGGCCCCCAACCGCTACGACATCCCCGACTCCGTCATCGGCTTCCTGCGCGGCGAGCTGGGCACCCCGCCCGGCGGCTGGCCCGAGCCCTTCCGCAGCAAGGCCCTGGAGGGCCGCGCCGACGCCAAGCCGGTCAACGACCTCACCGCCGAGGACCGCGACGGCCTGGAGAAGTCCCGCCGCGCCACCCTCAACCGGCTGCTGTTCCCCGCCCCCACCCGCGAGTTCGAGGCGCACCGGCAGGCGTTCGGCGACACCAGCGTCCTGGACAGCAAGGACTTCTTCTACGGGCTGCGGCCGGGCAAGGAGTACTCCGTCGACCTGGAGCCCGGCGTGCGGCTGCTGATCGAGCTGCAGGCGGTCGGCGAGGCCGACGAGCGCGGCATGCGCACGGTGATGTCCAGCCTCAACGGCCAGCTGCGCCCGATCCAGGTCCGTGACCGGGCGGCGGCCTCCGACATCCCGGTGACCGAGAAGGCCGACCGCGCCAACACCGGCCATGTCGCCGCCCCGTTCGCGGGCGTGGTGACCCTCGCCGTCGCCGAGGGCGACGAGGTCACGGCCGGTGCCACGGTCGCCACCATCGAGGCGATGAAGATGGAGGCGACCATCACCGCGCCCCGGGGCGGCCGGGTCGCCCGGCTCGCCATCAACCGGATCCAGCAGGTGGAGGGCGGTGACCTGCTGGTCGTGGTGGACTGACCGGCCGGCCGCCGGCGGGGTCACTCACCGGCGGCCACGTACCGCCCCTCGTACTCGTCCAGCTCCGGCCTGCCGGACAGGTCGATCCGCACCCCGTACGGCTCCAGCGCCTGCCGCACCCGCTCCGCCATCGGGTCCGACAGATAGTGGTGGTGCAGGTCCAGTTCCGCCAGATGCGTCAGGGGCTGACCGGCCAGCAGCGCCTCGGCCCCGGCATCCGTGAGGATGCCGCGGCCCAGGTGCAGGGCGGTCAGCCGGGCCACCACCGGGGCCGAGGCGACGGCGGCCGCCACCTCGTCCTGGATGTCGGCGTTCTGCAGGCCCAGCCGGCGCAGCGCGGGCAGTCCGGAGCCGTCCAGGACCGGCGCCAGGTCCCCGACGGTCGCCGTGCGGCCGTACGACTCGTCGCCCAGCCAGATGTCCAGGTGCTCCAGCGCGGGCAGCTCCGAGGCGGCGAGCCCGTGCAGCACCTGCGCGGGCAGCCCGCCGTTCTCGAACCGCAGGACGCGCAGCCCGTCATGGCTGATCGGCGCGAACTCCAGCCCCGAACCCCCGCCGAAGCCGTCGGTCGAACCGCGCACCGCCAGCTCCCGCAGCCGGGGATAGGCCTGAAGCACGGGGCTGACGTCACCCTGGACGATCCAGGACAGCTCCGCCTCCTCGAACGTGAGATCGGCGAGATAGAGGGCCTGAAGGCCGGTCAGCCGGTCGGCGGCCCGGGCGAGCAGCTCCGCCGTCTCCCCGGGGGAGCAGCCGTCCATGTCACCGCCGTAGGCGCCCCCGCCGAGGACCAGTGCGCGCACCCCGGCCGGATCCACGGTGTCCAGGAAGCGCCGCCAGTGCTCGTCGAAGTCCTCCTCGTCGGTCCGCAGACCGCTCACCAGCTTCCAGGCGACCGTCCCCGCCTCCGGCAACGGCCGTGCCGCGGCGCCGGGCTGCGGGAAGACGTGCACGGGCAGGCCGTGCAGACCTGGGACGTGGTCGAGGGGCACGGCGGGATCCTTCCGAGCGCGGACGGCGGCCGGCACCCGAGGGCCCGGCCTGTGGCGGCCCTTTCTACCAAGGCCCCGCACGGCACGGCGCCGACCGGTTCTGCCCCCGTGGGCAGCGGTTGTGCCCTCGCGTCCGCTGACACCGGCCCGGCGGCGGGCTACCGTCCGCCCGTGAACACCTGCACACTCCCCGCGGAGCCCTCCGCGTGAGCGAAGAGCACGCCGTCGACACCCCCGTACGGGACACCGGGCCCGAAGCGCCGACGCCGCGCACGCCGCCCCCCTCGCCCCGCCGGCGCGGCCCCGGCCCCGTCGTCTTCCTTGTCCTTCCCGGACTGCTCACCCTCTCCGCCGTCGCCGGAGTCCTGGCCCTGACCGGCGGACTCCCCGACGACTGGTCCCCGGGCGGCGGTGCCCGGCAGGACCCGGTGGCCGGGGTCAACGACACCTACGGGCCCTGGCTGCGCAAGGCCGCCGGCGCCTGCACCGTCGTCACACCGTCCGTCCTCGCCGCCCAGATCGACCAGCTCACCGGCTGGGACAACGCCACCGCCGGTGCCTCCGGCGGGCAGGGCATCGCTGCCTTCACGGACGCCCAGTGGCGCACCTTCGGCAAGGACGACGACGGCAACGGCACGTCCTCGCCCGGCGATCCGGCCGACGCGATCATGGCGCTGGGCCGCCAGGACTGCTCCCTCGCCCGAAAGGTCACCGACCTGAGAACCGACGGGACCGTCAACGGTGACCTGGTCGACCTCACCCTCGCCGCCTACGCCGTCGGCACGGACGCCGTGGAGAAGGCGGGACGCGTGCCCGCCGACGCGACGACCTACCTGACCGAGGTCAGGGCCCTGTTCGCGAAGTACGCCGAGTTCGACCGGGAGGACCCGAGCGGCGGCGGCGCGGCGGGCGCCCGGGCCGGCGCCCTCCTCGCCCCGCCCGTCACCACCCTCACCATCACCTCGCCCTACGGCTCCCGCACGCACCCCCTCACCGGCGTCACCAAACTCCACACCGGCGTGGACTACGGCGCACCGCAGGGCGCCCAGGTCTCCGCCGCCCGCGCGGGCACGGTCGTCTTCGCGGCCATGACCAAGGCCTACGGCAACCGGGTCGTCGTCGACCACGGCACCATCGACGGCAAGCGGCTGCAGACGACGTACAGCCATCTCTCCCGGATCGACGTCACCGCGGGCCGGGCCGTGCAGACCGGCACCCCGGTCGGCCGGGTCGGCTCCACCGGCCTGTCGACCGGGCCGCATCTGCACTTCGAGGTGATCTACGACGGCTACTACACCGATCCTCAGCCCTGGCTCTCCGCCGCCGGCTGACCCGCGACGACGGGGGCGGTTCCGCGGACGCCCGTCGGGGCGCTCGGACGTCGGACGTCAGCGCAGGACGGCCTCCCAGGTGTCCACCGCGTAGTGCACGCCCATCCCGTGGCGGGCGTACAGCCGCGGGGCGCCCGTGGCGTTGGAGGTGTCCACGCCGAGCCCCACGGTGTCCCGGCCCCGGGCGGCGAAGGCCGCGAAGGCGTGCCGCAGCAGCAGCCCGGCCAGCCCGCGCCCCCGGGCCTCGCGCAGCACCCCGAGGCTGCGGATCCAGCCCATCGCCTCACGGTCGTCGCGGGCCAGCAGGAACCCGGCGTCCCCGAGATCGTCCGTGCCGGCGATCCACACCAGCGACCAGTCGAGCCCCGCGGCGTCCACGTCGTGCAGCCACTGCTCGTAGCCGCGCGGCTGGAAGTCGAAGTGCTCGGCGAACGCGGCCTGGTACAGCTCGTGCACCCGCCGGCGGTTTGCCTCGGTGGCGCACGGGCGCAGCCGCACCCCGGTGGGCAGCACCGGCGCCCGGTCCTCCGCCGCGTCCAGCGCCCGGCGCAGTACGTGATAGCGCCGTACGACGGACCAGCCGCGTTCGGTCAGCAGCGAGGTGTCCAGCGTGGGCGCGGTGTTGAGGTGCAGGTGCACCACGGCGCGCCCGGCGCCGTTCTCCCGGGCCCGCTCCAGCGCCCGTGCCTCCATCGCCTCCAGGACGAGCCGCCCGGCGTCCTGGCGGTCGGGCAGGACGTAGTGGTCGACGTCGACGCGCTCGCCCCCCGACTCGTCCCACAACAGCCCGTACGCCACCAGCCGGTCGCCCGCGAAGGCGAGCCAGGAGTCGCGCTCCAGATCGGTCTCCGGGTGCTTCAGATCGGCCTCGACGGTGTGCAGGTCCGTCTCGGGCCGACCGATCTCGATCAGGTCGACGGCGTTGAGCAGCTCGGTCACGGCGGGCGCGTCGGCGAGGGCGGCGGGGCGCAGGACGTAGGACATGGGCCAAGGGTCGGCAGCGGCGGCACCGGCCGCAACGCATTTTGTCCTGGCACCGAGTGCCGCGATGAGCCCTGTATGCGCCCCCGTGTGCCTGGGCAGAATCCGTTCTGCCATTGATCACACGGGGGAGTGACACGTGTCTCCCCACGAACTACCCGGGAAGGCAGGTCGGTTGTCGTGCAGTTGCGTCTTCCCGCCTCCATATCCGACGCTCAGCGCTGTCTGGCCGAGGGGGCGGTACCGATCGGCGGGGCCACACTGGTGTGGGCCGCCTGGCAACGGGACGGCTTCCCGGAACAGGCGGTGTCGCTGCGCCATGTGCCCGAGGCGAACGTCGTCGGCGCCGAGGAAATCGGCGGGGCCGTGCTGCTGCACCGCGTCGACACCACCGTGCCCGAGGTGCTGCACCGGGCGGCCTGCGGCATCGGCACCGGCGCGGTGCGCCGGACCGCCACCGTCGGCGGCAACATCGTCGGCAGCACCCTGCGCTGTCTGCTCCCCGCGGCCCTGGTCCTGGACGCCCGTGCGACGGTCCTGGGACCCGACGGCGTGTACGACACCGACCTCACCGAGCTGGTGGCCAAGCGTCCGCTGCTGCTGAGCCTGCGCTGGCGCACCCCCCTGGTCAGCGGCTACCGCAAGGTGGAGGGCGACGCGGGCGGTCCGCCCCCGCTCGTCGTGGCCGCCGCGGTGCACACGGACGCCGACGGCGACGCCGAGGCGCCGGGGCTGCTGCGGGTGGCCGTACGGGACGGCTACGAGGTGCTCAGCGAGAGCACCCCCTTCGACCCGGACGCCGACCAGGTGCTGCACGCCCTGGAACGCACCGACCTCGCCGCCCTGCCCGCCCCGGCCCGGGCCCATCTGCGCGAGCAGGTCACGGACGTGCTGGCCCGCACGGGCGCCTGAGGCCTCCTCACGTCTCCAGCAGCGGCCGGTACACGTCCTCCGCCAGTCCGAACGTCCAGGCGACCCCCTCCCGCGCCGTCCGCGTCGACGGCGGCACCCGCAGCCAGTACGTGCGCCGGGTGCCGTCCGGCTCCGGCGTGGAGTTGACGACCTCCACCATCACCACGGGCTCGTCGTCCGCGAGGTCGATCCGCCACAGGATGCCCGTCCCGTCCCGGTGGACGGGGCGGGCACCGGAGTCCGCCAGGTACCGGTCGTAGCCGTAGTACTCCAGCATCACACGGCGCAGTTCGGCGTTCTCCTCGGCGCGGATCCGGTCCGGGGTGAGCGACCGCAGCTCCGCCAGGAACGCGGCCGGCACCGGCATGCCCCGCCAGGCGTACAGAGCGAACCCGTCGGGGTAGGCGAGCGCCGGGCCGTCGCCGTGGTCGAGGCGGCCCGCCTCGTCGCGGTGCAGGGCCACCGGCCGCTCCGACACCACCGCCACCCGCGCGAACGGCCACCACCAGCCCGCGTTGCGGGACACCGTGGCCAGTCCGTCGAGCGGACCGCCGTCGGTGGCGAACGCGGCGAGCCACGGCGCGTCGTGCTGCCCCAGCACCGCGTCCAGCAGGATCAGCCGTATCCGCGCGGCCTCCTCGCCCGTCTCCCCGCCGGCCAGTTCCTCCAGGAGCCCCGTCCGGATCCGGTCCACCAGCGCCTGGGTGGAGTCCCACAGCCGGCCACCGGTGGCCGCCCAGTGGGCCGGCCAGCCCGCCGTGCCCAACTCCGCGTGCAGCAGCTGCCGCTCCTGCGCCCAGGGGGCGCTGCGCACGGTCTCGCGCACGCTCGGACCCGTGTCCGTCATCGCCCGGATCAGTGCCACCGCCGCGCGCGGCGAACCCGCCCACACCACCCGCTCCGGCTCGGCCAGCCCGGCCTGCCGGTAGGCCCGGCGCACCCCGGCCTCGGCCGCCGCCCGGTCGGCGGGACCGGTCGCCGTGGCGCACGCCCGCCACGCGGCGAGCCCCTGGTCCGAGGCCACCGCCCCCACCTGCGCACCCGTCGTCGTCATCGGTCCTTCCCCCACTCCCTGTTCCACCTGCTCCACCTGCTTCACCTGTGCAGCCCTGTCCGAGCCGTTCGGCCCTGCTCGACGCGGGCCGTGCCCGGCCCGGCTCAGTCCGCGACGATCCGCACCGACCCCGGCACGTACTCCCGCTGCCGGATCACCCGGTACCAGCCCCTGGGCAGCGGGATCACCGCGTGCTCCTCGTGCACCACCCGGCCGCCCTGCGGCAGATGCAGCAGCAGCGGCCCGAACGGCCCCGGCTCGCGCACCAGATCACCCGGCCCCACCACCGCGTGGGCGTGCCCGGTGACCTCGCCCAGCGCCAGCACCAGCCGCCCCCGCCCGTCCCGCGCCTCCCGCGGTGCCAGGGCGACGTGCGGCGGCACCGCCTCCGTGTCCACGGGCACGATCAGCACGTCTCCCTGCCGGTACATGGCTCTCCCCTCACCGCCGGGTGCACCGCGCACCGGCCTCATGACCACGACCGTACGGACCACCACTGACAACGCCCCGGACCCGCCCGGCGACCCCGCCCCGAACCCCGCCCCCGCCGCGGGACGTTGTCAGTGCCTGTTGGTACAACTGCGGGCATCAGGGATCGCCCACCTTTTCCGCACGGGAGCAGCCGTATGTCCTACGCCACCCATCTCGTCTCGCTGTACGGGCTGCCCGCCTACTCCTTCCCGGGCCCCGAGGCCCGCACCGACGACCTGCCGGACGCCGAGGGCGTCGCCTGGCGGATCACCTCTGACGTCTACGACTCCGACGAGCCGTGGACGGACGCCTTCGCCCGCTTCTGTGCCGCCGTCGACACCACGCGCGTACGGGCCCTGATCGTCGGCCCCTGGCAGGAGGCGTACGACACCGAGCCCACCGCCGTCATCGACGCCCTGGTCGGCGCCCGGGACCGCTTCCCCGCGCTGCGCGCCCTGTTCGTGGGGGACATGGAGTCCGAGGAGTGCGAGATCTCCTGGATCAACCAGACCGACGTCACCCCGCTGCTCACGGCCTACCCCGCGCTGGAGGAGCTGGGGGTGCGCGGCGGCTCCGGGCTGGAGTTCCCCGCGGTGAGCCACGGCGCGCTGCGCCGGCTCGTCATCGAGGCGGGCGGCCTGGGCGCCGAGGTGGTGCGCGGGGTCGGCGCCAGCGACCTGCCCGCCCTGGAGCACCTCGACCTGTGGCTCGGCACGCCGGACTACGGCGGCGACAGCGAGGTCGCCGACCTGGAGCCCCTCCTGTCCGGCACGCGGCTGCCGCACCTGCGTCACCTGGCCCTGCGCAACAGCGAGATGCAGGACGCCGTCGCCGCGGCCGTCGCCTCCGCGCCGGTCGTCGCCCGCCTCGAGGTGCTGGACCTCTCCATGGGCATCCTGACCGACGAGGGCGCCGCCGCGCTGCTCGGCGGGCAGGCGCTCACCCACCTCAAGAAGCTCGACCTGCACCACCACTACCTCACCGAGCCGCTCCAGGACCGCCTGCGCCAGACCCTGGCGGGCGTCGAACTGGACCTCGACCGCGGCGACGCGGACGAGGACACCGAGGACGACGGCACGGTCTGGCGCTACGTCGCCGTGGGCGAGTGAGCACCCCCGAGTGAGCACATCCGCCCCGCCCGCACCGCGCTTCGCGGTCGTCGGCAACCCCGAGAACCGCCGCGTCGCGCTCTTCGGCGACGCGGTCCTCGCGGCCGGTCTGCCCGCCCCGCGGATCGTCCCCTGGACGGACGTCCTGCGCGACGGCGGAGCCGACTTCACCGCCGACGAGACCGTCCGCGTCGACTCTCCCGGCGAGAACACCGAGGTCGACCGCATCCTGCGGGGCGCCGGGGACCCCACCCGGGTCGAGGGCTCGGCCCGCTGGTACGCCCGGTTCACCGCCGCGGTGCGCGGGCTGCGCGGTGGTCGCCGCCTCGACGACCCGGACGACCTCGCCGTCCTGTTCGACAAACGCCGCTGTCACGCCGTCCTCGACGCCGCCGGGGTCCCCGTACCCGCCTCGCCGACCTCCGGCCCGGGTGCCGCCGAGGTGCACGGCTGGGACGACGTACGGGCGCTGATGGACGCGCACCGGATGCACCGGCTGTTCGTGAAACCCGCGCACGGATCGTCCGCGTCGGGCGTCCTCGCCGTGGAGGCGGGCGGTGGCGGCCGGATCAGGGCCACCACCTCCGTGGAGGTGGCCCCGGACGGCAGCCTGCACAACTCCCTCAAGGTGCGCCGCTACGAGAGCGAGCGGGACATCGCGGCCGTCGTCGACGCCCTCGCCCCGGACGGCCTGCACCTCGAACGCTGGCTGCCGAAGGCCTCCCAGGAGGGCCGCGCCGCCGATCTGCGGGTCGTCGTCGTGGCCGGCCGGGCCACCCACGCGGTGGTCCGCACCAGCCGTTCCCCCCTGACCAACCTCCATCTCGGCGGCAGCCGCGGCGACCTCGAGGCCGTCCGGCGGTCCTTCGAGGCGGCCGGCACCCGCTGGGCCGATGTCCTCGGGGTGTGCGAGCGGGCCGCGGCCTGCTTCCCGCGCACCCTCTGCGTCGGCGTCGACCTGCTCCCGGCCGTCGGCTGGCGCAGGGCCGCCGTCGGCGAGGTCAACGCCTTCGGCGACCTGCTGCCCGGGCTGACCGGCCTGCCCGGCAGCGGCGCCGAGGGACTGGACACCTACGGCGCCCAGGTGGCCGCCGTGCTGCACGACCGGCACGACCGGCACGACCGGCACGACAGAGGAACACGCCATGCCTGAACCCGACCTGCCCGACCTGCCCGACCTCCCCGGTGTGCCCGGTCACCCCGACATGAAGGACGTCGTCGGCAGCCACGACATCCTCCTGGTCACCCTCGACACCCTGCGCCACGACGTGGCCGTGGAACTGGCGGCAGCCGGGCGCATCCCGCACCTCGCCCGTCACCTCCCCGGCGGACGCTGGGAGGAGCGCCACGCCCCGGGCAGCTTCACCTACGCCTCCCACCAGGCGATCTTCGCGGGTTTCCTGCCCACCCCGGCGGCCCCCGGCCCGCACCCGCGGCTGTTCGCGGCGAGCTTCGCGGGCAGCGAGACCACCGCCGACGGCACCTTCGTATACGACACCCCGGACCTGGTCTCCGGCCTGGCGCAGGCCGGCTACCACACCGTGTGCGTCGGAGGCGTGGGCTTCTTCAACAAGCAGGGCCCCCTCGGCTCGGTACTGCCCGGACTCTTCCACGAGTCGCACTGGGCACCGGAGTTCGGGGTCACCTCACCGCAGTCCTTCGAGAACCAGGTCGCCTGCGCCGAACGCGTCGTCGCCCGACTCCCGCCCGAACAGAGGCTGTTCCTCTTCGTCAACGTCTCCGCACTGCACCAGCCGAACTGGTTCCACCTCCCCGGTGCCACCCGCGAGGCCGGCGACACCCGCGAGACGCACGCCGCCGCCCTGGAGTACGTCGACCGGCACATCGGCCGGCTCCTCACCGCCGCGAGCAGCCGGCGGCCCTGCTTCGCGATCGTCTGCTCCGACCACGGCACCGCCTACGGCGACGACGGCTACACCGGCCACCGCCTCGGCCACCCGTCGGTGTGGACCGTGCCGTACGCCCACTTCTTCCTGCACCCGGCGGAGGCCGCCCGATGACCACCGCGACCGCGGAGACCCCCTACCAGCACTACGTCTACGCCTACCCCCACAAGACGGCCTACCGCACGCTCACGGACCGGCCCGCGCTGCGGAGCCTGTGGGCGGCGGAGCCCAAGGACGCCCTCTCGCTGTACCTGCACATACCGTTCTGCGAGGTCCGCTGCGGCTTCTGCAACCTCTTCACCCGCATCGGCGCCCCCGACGTCCTCACCGGCGCCTACCTCGACGCCCTGGACCGCCAGGCCACCGCCGTCCGCGAGGCCCTCGGCGACACGGACGGCGTCCGCTTCGCCACGGCAGCGTTCGGCGGCGGCACCCCCACCTTCCTCACGGCTGCCGAACTGGAGCGGCTCTGCGACATCGCCGAGCACCGGATGGGCGCCGACCTGCGCGCGGTCCCGCTGTCCGTCGAGGCCTCGCCCGCGACCGCCACCGCCGACCGGCTCGCCGTCCTCGCCGAGCGCGGCGCCACCCGGCTCAGCCTGGGCGTCCAGAGCTTCGTCGAAACCGAGGCCCGGGCCGCCGTGCGCCCGCAGCGCCGCGCCGACGTCGAGAGCGCCCTCGCCCGTATCCGCGACGCACGCATCCCGGTCCTCAACATCGACCTCATCTACGGCATCGACGGCCAGACCGAGCGGAGCTGGCTGCACTCCCTGGACGCCGCCCTCGCCTGGCGCCCCGAGGAGCTGTACCTCTACCCGCTCTACGTCCGCCCCCTCACCGGCCTCGACCGGCGCGCCGCGACCGGCCACGACCCGGCCTGGGACGAGCAGCGGCTGGCCCTGTACCGGACCGGCCGGGACCACCTCCTCGCGCACGGCTACACCCAGCAGTCCATGCGGATGTTCCGCCGCGCCGACGCCCCGCCCCAGGGCGCCGACGACTACGCCTGCCAGACCGACGGCATGATCGGCCTGGGCTGCGGAGCCCGCTCCTACACCGCCGCACTGCACTACTCCTTCGACTACGCGGTCGGTATGCACGAGATCCGCGGCATCATCGACGACTACGTCACCACCGCCGACTTCACACACGCCGAGGTCGGCCACCCGATGACCCCCGACGAGTCCCGCCGCCGACACCTGCTGCAGTCCCTCCTCCAGGCCGAGGGACTCGACGTCGCCGACTACCGTGCCCGCTTCGGCGGCCCCCCCACCGAGGACTTCGGCCCGGAACTCGCCGGGTTCGCCGACCGGGGCTGGCTGACGGAGGACTCCCGGCGCGTCCGGCTCACCGCGGAGGGCCTCGCCCACTCCGACGCCGTCGGTCCCGCGCTGTTCTCCCCGGCCGTGCGCGCCGCCATGGCCGCCTACGAGAGGAAGTGACCGGCCGCCGTGGACCTGACCCTCCTCTACCGGGGCCCGCTCGCCTCCTGCGACTACGACTGCCCCTACTGCCCGTTCGCCAAGCGCCGTGACTCCACCGCCCAACTGCGCGCCGACCGCGCCGCGCTGGAGCGGTTCGCGGACTGGGCCGCGGACCGGACGGACGACCGGCTCTCCCTCCTCTTCACTCCCTGGGGCGAGGGCCTGGTCCGCTCCTGGTACCGGCGCACCCTGACGGAGCTCTCCCACCTCCCGCACATCCGCCGAGTCGCCATCCAGACCAACCTGAGCTGCCGCACCGACTGGCTCGCCGACGCCGACCCCGGGACGCTGGCCCTGTGGTGCACGTACCACCCGGGCCAGACCCCCTACGACCGTTTCCTCGCCAAGTGCCGCGACCTAGCCGACCGGGGCATCCGCTTCAGCGTCGGAGTCGTCGGCCTGCCCGCGCACCTCGCCGCGGCCCGTCGGCTGCGCGCCGACCTGCCCGCGCACGTCTACCTCTGGATCAACGCCGCCGAGGGCCAGACCTACACCGACCCCGAGGCCGAGGAGTGGACCGCCCTCGACCCGCTCTTCCCGTACAGCCGCCACCCGCACACCAGCGCCGGACTGCCCTGCCGCACCGGCGAGTCGGTGATCTCGGTCGACGGCGAGGGCACGGTCCGCCGCTGTCACTTCGTCCCCGCCGAACTCGGCAACCTCTACGACGGCACCTACCGCGCCGCCCTGCGCCCGCGCGCCTGCCCGCTCGCCGTCTGCGACTGCCACATCGGCTACGTGCACCTGGAGACCCTGCCGCTGTACGACGTGTTCGCCGGCGGTGTCCTGGAACGTATTCCGGCGACCGAGCGGCGCGGCGCGCTCATACTTCCGTCATGACGACCCCTCGGCACCCCGGTCTGCCGCCCGCCCGGCCCCTTCGGGTGCACACCCGGTGGTCGCGCCTGGAGTTCGACGGGCACACCGTCTCCCTGACACGGCGCACCTGGCCCCTCCCCTGGGGCCGCACCTCGCGGATACCGCTGGAGCAGGTGCTGATCCTCGACATCCCGCGCAGGCGCCGGAACCGGGACAACGCGCCGCGCGAACTCTTCACCCTCGTCCTCCACCTGGACGAGGGCGGCCGATCGCGCACCATACCCCTCACCGTGGGGAAGACCATGCGTGCCTTGAGCCGCAGCACTTGGTTCTCGGGGTGCGTGAACGAGGCGCTCACCGAACAGGCGCGGCTCCTCCTGGCCACGCGCGACCCCTTTGCGCCGGAGTTTCCCACCACCGGGGACGACTGGTACGCCGTACGGCTCCGGCGGGCGCTGGAGGACTCACCGACCGTTGCGCACAGCGACTGGGCGGCGACGAGCTTTCCCCGCCCGGGGGACGTGCTGCTCCGGGACCTGCTCGAGGACGGCCTGCTGGCCGAGTGGTGGCGGTGCGTGCGCACGCCGCCCCTGCCGCTCGACTGGGCGCCGCGCGCCGACGTCCTGCTGCGCTGGAGCCGCACGGCGTACTACGACCACTTCCGGCCGAGCGCCCGGTGGGACCGGCACTTCGACCGGGCGGACTGGGGCCCGGTGCTGGGCGGAGCGCGGCACCGGCTGCTCAAGGCCGCGGTCCGGCACGCCTACGACCACCCCGACCGGGAGCTCGAGGACCGGCCCTGGGTGCTGCGCCGGCTGTGGAGGTGGGCGGGCTTCGACGAGTACCTCGTCGCACGGCACGCCCAGCGTCGGCTGGCGTTGATCGAGTTCGGCGGCGGACGCCCGTGAGTGTGCCGCCGCGGACCGCCCGCCGACGCGCGGGGGCGCGTGGGCGGGCGGCTTCCGGGTGGGGTGGTCCGGAGTGAGGTGTCGCGGAGTGCGGTGTTACGGAGTCACGTCCGTGACCCTCCAGCGCTGGTTGGAGCCGGAGTTGGGCTGCCAGGTGGTCACGGCGGCCCCCTCGTTGGTGGCCTGACCGCCGACCTCGAGGACACGGGAGGTGGCCACGTTGATCAGCGTCCACGTCCCGTCACCGGTGGTCGACATGATCCACTCGGTCGCCGGATCGCGCTCACCGGTGTCCGGCTCGACGACCGGCACGTTGTTGCGCACGGCGAGCCGCTTGCCCTCGGCCGGGTTGGCGAAGACGTACCGCTGGCGGTTGCCGGTCTTGCCGTGGCGCGCGTCGAGCTGCCACTCCTGCGCGACCGTGCCGTTGGCCGCACCGATGACCAGGTTGGTGCCGTTGGCGCCGACGGTGACCGCCTTGCCGCTCTGCACACCGGTCAGCGTGTAGGAGTGGCCCTTGGTGAAGAGCCCCGCGTTCTTCGCGACACCCGAGACGCCCTTGATGGAGAAGGAGGTCACGGACTGGGCGGGCACGGTGTAGGTGGCGCGGCCGTCGACGACCTTCACCGGGGCCTGCCGCACGAGCTTGCCGTCGGCGCTGGTCACCGTCGGGGTGACGGTCGCGTTGCTCTTGACCGTGCGGAACTTCGACAGGTCGATGGTGACCGTGCGGGCCGCGGTGGTGCTGTTGACGTGGACCAGCGAGGCGCCCTTGCCGTCCTTCGTCACCGCCGCGGCGCTGGAGGTGTCGTCCACCTTGATCAGCCTGTCGCCGGGCTTGATGAAGTGCGTGAAGTTACGGGCCGTGTCGAACTTGGTGTTCGTGTAGATCGGGCACGACTGGAGCGTGTCCTTCGCGGTGCAGCTGAACGGGAGCTGGATGGAGCCCCAGTTGCCGCCCTTGGCGGACTCGCCGCCCGGCTTCATGTTGTCGTAGTCCTCGACCGGCTGCCAGAACACCCAGGCCTTGGGCTCCAGTTCGCGCAGGTCGTTGACGATCTGCTGGGCGAGGCCGAGGCCCGGCCGCATGTCCGTGAAGCTCTGCCCGTCGCCCCAGTCGCCCTCGACCTCGCTCATCCACAGCGGCTTGTCGGCGGCCTTGGCCAGATCGCGCACGGTGGTGCGCTGCCCGGTGCCGTAGGTGTGGACGTTCATCTGCCCGACGGCGTCCTTGGACGCCTGCGAGTAGGAGTTCCAGTTCGTCGCGAAGATACTCGGGTTGGTCTCGTCCATCGCCGAGATGTCGGCCTTGACCTTGGCCTTCTTCAGCGCGGCCGGGAGCGCGGCGAGCACCTTCTGCTGGAGCTCGGGCCCGATGTGGGCGCCCTCCTGCCGGCCGCCGACGGGCTGGCCGTCCGCCCCCAGACGGGTGCTCCAGTAGCCGGTGTTGGGCTCGTTGAACGGGTCGATCGTGTCGACCTTGATGCCCTCGGACTTCTCCAGCAGCCTGGTCGCCCCCGCGAGGTACGCGGCGAAGTCGTCGACCGAGTCGGCCTTGAGCTGGTCCGCGTTGGCGTTGAACCCGCCGGAGACATAGCCGCTGACGGTCATGAACCACGGCGGGGAGTTGCTGAACGTCTCCCAGTGGTCGATGTCGTTCTTGATGCGGTCCACCCACCAGCGCTGGGTGGCGTCGGCGTCCTTGTTCCAGTCCGCCTTGTCGTCCGCGCTCCACCAGTCGGTGTCCGTCCGGGTGGTGCCCGCGGGCGCCTTCCACCAGCCCTCGACCGCGCCACCCGCGCGCAGGTAGTCCGTGACGTCCGGCGCGTTGCCGCCGCCGATGTTGTAGCGGGCGATGTTCAGCGCCAGCCCGTCGTCACCGAAGAGCAGCTTCGCGAGCTTCTCGCGGATCGCGGGCGGGTAGTCGCCGGTCGCGTTGGCGAACCAGACCAGGCTGGTGCCCCAGCCCTCGAACTTGTCGTGCTTGTACGACGGATCCGGCGTCACGGTGACGGCGGCGTCGGCCCGCGCCTGAGCGGGGACGCTCAGCAGGGCGGCCCCGGTGGCCAGGGCGGTCAGCGCTGCGGCCCCGAGGGACCGTCTGGTACGGCGTGCCATCAATGCTCCCAACTGCGGTGCGGTCGCTGTGGTGGGCCCCTCCCGCCGCGCGGGCAGGAGGGGATGGCCCCCGGCACGGGTCAGGCCGTGCCGGGGAGTCGTGGGGGTGCTGCCCGGGGTGCTACAGGGCCTGGCGCAGTACGGCGACCGCGCGCGGCCCGAGGACGAGCGCGCCGTCCGTGCGGTCGTCGCCGACCAGCACGTCCCCCTCAAGGCCGGTCACCGGCACCGTGTCGTCGGTGCGGTTGACCAGGAAGAGGAAGCGCTCCGTCGCCCCGCGGCGGACGGTCAGCTCGACCCGCCCCCGCGCGTTCTCGGGGAGTTCGCTGCGCACCCCGGCAGGCTCCAGCAGCCGCGGCAGCAGCGAGCGCAGCCCGTCGATGCCGAGCCGGGTGGAGACGTACGCGGCGGAACCGCTGCCCGTGGCGCGCCGGGTGATCGCGGGCCGCCCGGCGTGCACACCGGTGCGGTAGCGCGCGAGGACCTCGGTGCCGGCCTCGTCGGTGACGGTGATCCGGTCGGTCCACAGGGTGCCGGGGCCGGCGCCGTCCAGCTCGACGTCCTCCCCGGCGAGCAGCGGGCCGAACTCCTCGATGCGGATGCCGAGCAGCTCGCGCAGGGCGCCCGGGTAGCCGCCGAGCCAGACGTGGTCGTTCTCGTCTACGACACCGGAGAAGTAGGTGGTGATCAGATGGCCGCCCTGTTCGGCGTACCGCGTCAGCTCCTTGGCGAGCCCGGCGGGCACGACGTGCAGCACCGGCGCGATGAGCACCTGGTGCCGGGCGAGGTCGGCGCGGGTGGTGACCAGGTCGGCGCGCACGCCCAGGGCGAGGAGCGCCGAGTACCAGTCGAGCGCCTCCTGCCGGTAGTCGAGCAGCGAGGTGGGGTGCGAGTCCTGCTCGCTCGCCCACCACGAGTCCCAGTCGTAGAGGATGCCGACGGCCGCGGTCTCCCGCTCCGCGCCGGCCACGGGGGCCAGTGTGCGCAGGGTGGAGCCGAGGGCGGCCACCGCGCGGAAGACGTCGCTGTCGGCGCCCGCGTGCGGGACCATCGCCGAGTGGTACTTCTCGGCGCCGGCCGCGGACTGGCGCCACTGGAAGTAGCACACCGCGTCCGCGCCGTGCGCCACGTGCAGCAGCGCGTCACGGGCCAGCTCGCCGGGCCGCTTCGCCACGTTCACGGGCTGCCAGTTGACCGCGCTGGTGGAGTGCTCCATCAGGAACCAGGGCCGCCCGGCGGCGATCCCGCTGGTCAGGTTGGCGGAGAAGGACAGCTCGTCGCGGTCCTGGGGGCCGGGGTGGACGTAGTGGTCGTTGGAGACGAAGTCGATCTCGTCGGCCCAGTCCGGGTAGTTCATGCCCTTGGTGTTGCCCATCACCATGAAGTTGGTGGTGACGGGGATGTCCGGCGTGATCTCCTTCAGGATCTCCCGCTCGGCCACGAGGTGGTCCTTCAGGGCGTCGGAGGAGAAGCGCTTGAAGTCGAGCTGCTGGGTCGGGTTGGGGTGCGAGGCGGCCAGCCGGGGCGTCAGGATCTGCTCCCAGTCGGTGTAGCGCTGCGACCAGAAGGCGGTGCCCCAGGCGTGGTTGAGGGCGTCGAGCGTGCCGTAGCGGCCACGCAGCCAGACGCGGAAGGCGCGGGCCGCGTCGTCGGAGTGGTCGTAGACGTTGTGGCAGCCCAGCTCGTTGGAGACGTGCCAGGCGACCAGCGCCGGGTGGTCCTTGTAGCGGTCGGCGATCGTGCGGACCAGGCGCAGGGCGTGCTCGCGGAAGACGGGCGAGGTGGGGCGCCAGTGCTGGCGGGCACCGGGCCAGAGCGTCTCGCCGTTCGCGGTCACCGGGAGGATCTCCGGGTGGGCGGTGGTCAGCCACGGGGGCGGGGAGGCGGTCGCGGTCGCCAGGTCGACGCCGATGCCGCCCGCGTGCAGCAGGTCCATGACCTCGTCGAGCCAGCCGAAGTCCCAGGTGTCCGGGCCCGGCTGGATCTTCGCCCAGGAGAAGATCCCCACGGAGACGACGGTCACGCCGGCCTCCTGCATCAGCCGGACGTCCTCCTCCCACACGTCCCGGGGCCACTGCTCGGGGTTGTAGTCGGCGCCGTAGGCCAGACGCGGGGCGGGTTCACCGTCCGCCCCGCGCAGCATGCGGGACTGGAGGGTGGAGATCATGGCGGTCCTTCCGAAGGGTGGTGCACGGGGGCGGCGCGGCCCGGGAGCCGCGCCGCCCGGCGTTGACGTACTGCTGCCGAGAACTACTTCTCGATGGTGAAGCCCTGCTCCTGGCCGTACTTGATCGAGGCCTCCTGCCAGGCCTTCAGGCCGTCGGCCAGCGTGGTGGAGGAGACGTAGGCCTTGCCGACGGTGTCGTTGAAGATCGAGTTGGCGTACGGCTGGAAGGGCAGGTACGACCAGTCGTCGGCGACGTTCGCGGCGGACTCGGCGAAGATCTCGTTGGCCTTCTGGCCACCGAAGTACGGGAACTCCTTGTTCTTGAACTCGGTGGACTGCAGCTCCGCGACGGTCGCCGGGAAGGCGCCCTCGCTCACCCGGGTGGCCACACCGGCACCGGCGTTCGCGTACTCGACGAAGGCGTAGGAGAGTTCCTTGTTCTTGCCCAGCGCGGGCAGCGCGAGGGAGGAGCCGCCGTTCTCGGCGCTCGCCTTGTCGCCCTTGGTCCAGGCCGGCATCGCGGCGGCGCGCCAGTCGCCCTTGGCGTTCGGGACACCGGTCTCGAAGTTGGCGGGCATCCAGGCGCCGGTGGCCAGGGTGGCGATGGTGCCGTCGCCGAGGCCCTTGTACCAGTCGTCGGTCCAGCCGGTGACCGGGGCGAGCAGCTTCTCGCTGATCAGCTTCTGCCAGACGGTCTCGAACTTCTTGGCGCCGGCGTCGTCGAAGTTGATGGCGACCTTGGTGCCGTCGACCTTGTAGGGGCGCGAACCGGCCTGCCACAGCATGGAGGTGGTGAAGCCCGCGTCGCCGGTGTCGTTGGCGATGTACGCCTTCGGGTCGGCCTTGTGCAGCTTGCGGGCCGCGTCCAGGTACTCGTCCCAGGTGGTGGGGACGGCGATCTTGTACTTGTCGAAGACCTTCTTGTTGTAGAACAGCGCCATCGGACCGGAGTCCATCGGCAGGCCGTAGACCTTGTCGCCGTCGCTGACGGCGTTCCACGGGCCGGGCGTGTACTTGGCGGCGAGCTTGCCGGCGCCGTAGGGGGCCAGGTCGGTCAGGCCCTTGGTGAGGGAGTACTGGCCGAGCGCGAAGTACTCGACCTGCGCGACGTCCGGGACGCCCTTGCCGGCGGAGATGGCGTTCGACAGCGCGGTGTAGTGCTTGTCGCCGGACCGCTCGCTGACCAGGTTGATCTTGACCTTGGGGTACTTCTTCTCGAAGTCGGCGGCGACCGACTTCAGGGTGGGCTCCCAGGCCCAGACGGTGATCGAGCCACCCTTCTTCAGGGCCGACTGGATGTCACCGGCGGAGACGGCCTTGGTGTCGGAGCTGTCGTCCGAGCTGCCGCAGGCGGTGGCACCGAGGGCGAGGGTGGAGAGGAGGGCGAGGCCGCGCAGGACGCGGCTCGTTGATCTGCGCATGAGGGTGCTTCCACTTCTTCGTGGGTGGGACAGGTGAGGGTGGGGGTGGTGCCGGTCTCGGCTCACATGTGGGGCTTGGGGGGCGCGGCCCGTGTCACTCCTTGACGCTTCCGGCGGCCAGGCCGGACTGCCAGTACTTCTGGAGGAACAGGAAGGCGGCGATCAGCGGAAGGATCGTGAGCAGCGAGCCCGTGATCACCAGGTTGAAGATCACGTCGCCGCCGATGGTCTGTGCCTGGGAGCTCCAGGCGCTCAGACCCAGCGTCAGCGGGTACCAGTCGGGGTCCTTGAGCATGATCAGCGGGAGGAAGTAGTTGTTCCAGGTGGCGACCGTGGTGAACAGCAGCACCGTCACGATCCCGGGGGCCAGCAGCGGCAGGGAGACCTGGAAGAAGGTCCGCAGCTCGCTCGCCCCGTCCATCCGGGCCGCCTCCAGCAGCTCGGTCGGGATCGCCTCGGCGGCGAACACCCACATCAGATAGAGACCGAACGGCGACACCAGCGACGGGATGATCACGGCCCAGGGGGTGTCGGTCAGCCCCATCTTGCTGAACATCAGGAAGGTCGGCACCGCCAGCGCCGTACCCGGCACGGCCACCGCGCCGATCACCACGGCGAAGACCGCGCGCTTGCCGGGGAAGTCGAACTTCGCCAGCGCGTACCCGCCGAGCACCGCCAGCAGGGTCGCGCCGCCCGCGCCGAGCACCACGTACAGCAGGGTGTTGAGCAGCCAGCGGCCGAAGATGGCGTCGTGGTAGGTGAAGGTGTCCCGGATGTTGTCCCACAGGGCGAAGTCGTGGGCGAACCACAGCCCGTTGGACTCGGCCAGACCCGTCTGGGTCTTCGTGGAGTTGATGACCAGCCAGATCAGCGGCACCACGGTGTAGAGGACCATCAGGCCCATCAGCACCGTCAGCAGCACGTTGCGCTTCGGCTTGCCCGGGGTGTGCTTCTTCCTCGGGGTCCGCAACCTGGGCGCGGTGGTGTTCTTCGCGGGGGAGGCGGTGACAGAGGTGCTCATCGGGTCACGCTCCCTTGCGCATGCCGCGCAGCTGGACGGCGTAGGCGACGATCATCGTGATGACGCCCATGATGATGGCCACCGTCGCGGAGTAGTTGTGCTGCTGGCCGTTGAAGGACAGCGAGTACGTGTAGAAGTTCGGCGTGTAGTCCGTGGTGATGGAGTTCAGCGCCAGCGGACGCAGGATGCTCGGCTCGTTGAAGAGCTGGAAGCTGCCGATGATCGAGAAGATCGTCGCGATGACGAGCGCCCCGCGGATCGCGGGCAGTTTGATCGAGCCGATGATCCGCCACTGCCCTGCGCCGTCGATCTCCGCCGCCTCGTACAGCGAGGTCGGGATGACCCGCAGCGCCGAGTAGAAGATCAGCATGTTGTAGCCGACGAACTCCCAGGTCACGATGTTGCCGATGGACGCGAGCACCCAGCCGGGGGAGAGCAGGTCGGGGAGCGTGACACCGAACGCCGAGTTGATGTCGCCCACCAGGCCGTACTTGGTGCCGTACATGAAGCCCCACATCAGGGTGGCGACCACGGCGGGCACGGCGTACGGCAGGAAGATCGTGATCCGGAAGAAGCTCTTGCCGTAGAGCCGGCCGCTGTCCAGGGCCAGCGCCACCAGCAGGGCGATGCCCAGCATGATCGGCACCTGGACCGCGAGGAAGAGTGCCACCCGGCCCACCGCCGCCCAGAACGCGTCGTCCTTGAGGGCCTGCGTGTAGTTGTCCAGGCCGACGAAGTGGTTGCCGCCGATGAGCTGGTCGCGGAAGAGGCTGAGGTAGACCGAGTAGGCGATCGGGGCCAGGAAGACCAGGGCGAACACGGCCACGAAGGGACCTATGAAACCCCACCCCGCCCAGGAGCGTCGGTCCCGTCTCGCCGGAGGCGGTGCCTGCCGTGGCTCGGCGGCCGCCGGCGGTTGCAGCGTCGTCATGTCGTTCCTCGCTCGTGCGGTGGTGGAACCAGCGGTGGCGCGGAGATGTCCGGCCGCCCCACCGGACCCATGATGTTTACGCAAACATCAGCCACGCAAGAGCCTTGGCGGACTGTTATGTTTACGTAAACATTGGATGGCGGCATGTCTACACTGCCCTGATTACGATGGTCAATGGTCCTTTGGGGGAGACCGTGACACCTGTGCAGACAGAGAGGCGGGGACGCCATGGAGATGGCTGAAAGAACCCCGGCGAGAACGCCGAGGCTGGGCCGGGTCACCGTCTCCATGGCCGATGTGGCCCGTCGGGCGGGGGTCTCCTCGCAGACCGTCTCCCGGGTCTCCAACGGTTACGCCGGTGTGAACGAGGAGACACGGCAGCAGGTGCTCGCCGCGATGAAGGAGCTGGGCTACCGGCCCAACAGCGCGGCCCGCGCGCTCAAGCGCGGGGAGTTCCGCACCCTCGGCGTGATCACCTTCTCCCTGTCCTCGACGGGCAATGTGCGCACCCTGGAGGCGATCGCCAACTCGGCCGCCGCCGAGGGGTACGCCGTGACGCTGCTGCCGGTGGCCCTGCCCACTCAGGACGAGGTGCGCGGCGCGTTCACCCGGCTCGAGGAACTGGCCGTGGACGCGGTGATCGTCATCATGGAGGTGCATCTGCTGGACGCGGCGACGATCATGCTGCCGCCGTACGTCCAGGTGCTGGTCGTCGACTCCGACGCCGGCGAGCACTACACGGTCGTCGACACCGACCAGGCGGGCGGCAGCCGGACCGCCGTCCAGCATCTGCTCGCCCTCGGGCACGAGACGGTGTGGCACCTGGGCGGACCCGAGGACTCCTTCGCCGCGCAGCGGCGCACCGACGCGTGGCGGGCCGCACTGACCGAGGCGGGGCGTACGGCGCCTCCGCTGATCCGGGGCGACTGGTCGGCGGAGTCGGGGTACCGCGCCGGCATCGAGCTCGCCGCGCGCGAGGACTGCTCGGCGGTGTTCGTGGCCAACGACCAGATGGCGCTGGGGCTGCTGCGGGCGCTCCAGGAGCGGGGGCGGCGGGTGCCGCAGGACGTGAGTGTCATCGGGTTCGACGACATTCCCGAGGCCGGGTCCTTCATGCCGCCGCTCACCACCGTGCACCAGGACTTCGCGGAGGTGGGGCGGCTGTGCGTGCGGGCCGTACTGCGCAAGATGCGCGACCCGGACGACGGGTCGCGGGGGACGACGCTGGTGCCGACGCGGCTGGTCGTGCGGGAGAGCACGGCTCCGCCGCCGGGGGCCCGGTAGTGCCGTTCCCGGGGTGCGGGGCCTCGCCCCGCCCTCGGTCAGCGCGAGCCCGTGAGGGCCGGCTCGCCCGCCGCCCTGACCGCCGTGCGCCAGGCCGCTGTCACCGCCTGGTGGGCCGCTGTCGTGCCGCGGTCGGTCTCCGCGGGGAGACGGATCGGGGCGCCGAGGTGCACATGGCAGCGGGGGCGGCGGATCGGGGCCGTCAGGGTGCCGGCGAGTTGCTTGGTGGGGGAGCCCGAGGCGATGCGGCGGGCCCCGGCGTGGCCGATCGGGACCACCATCGCACCGGTCGTGCGGGCCAGCCGGGCCAGCCCGGTGCGGAACGGCTCCGGGGGAGTGGGGCCCGCGTCCCTGCGGCGGGGCAGGCCGCCCTCGCCGTACAGGAGCACATGGCGGCCGCCCGCCAGCGCCTCGGCAGCCGCGTCGAGCGCCAGTGCGGCGTGCGCGGTCCCGCGGTGGACCGGGATGTGCCCCTCCCGGCTGAGCGCCCTGCCGAGCAGGGGGATCCGCCACAGGCCCGCCGTGGCCAGCACCACCGGCTTCAGGTCGAAGCTGCGCAGCGCGGCCATCACCACCGCGGGGTCGGCCAGGGAGTCGTGGTTGGCGACGAAGATGCTCCCTTCGGGCAGCCGCATCTTGATCTCACTGGTGACGGTGAGCCGCCCGAAGAACGGGGTCAGGGCGATGACGGTGCGACTGAACACGGGTCGGCCTCTCGACGGGTGATGGTCCGGTCACAGTCTCGCGGGTGGCGGGCGCCGGGCGCCTGAGTACGGATACTCAACGCGCGGGACGACCGGTGGCGACCGGTGTGCCGGGCGTGGGCCCGGCCGTCGTCCGGTCCGGTCCGGACCGCGAGCGCGGGTGCCGTCGGGGGCGCGGTCGCCGCGACGTGCCCCGGACCGGCGTCGCGGGTGATCACCGCGCCGGGGGAAGATGGAACCGCACAGCCAGATGGTCAACCGACATGGAGGAGCGGGCACATGCAGCACGAGCGAGCGGGCCGGCCGGCCGGCCCCGAGGACCTCGTCGACGTCGCCCGGCTGGTCACCGCGTACTACGCGCTGCACCCCGACCCGGCCGACCCCGCCCAGCGCGTCGCGTTCGGCACCTCGGGCCACCGCGGCTCGTCCCTGAACACCGCCTTCAACGAGGACCACATCGCCGCCACCAGCCAGGCGATCTGCGAGTACCGCGCCGACCGGGGCACCGACGGCCCCCTCTTCCTGGGCGCCGACACCCATGCCCTGTCCGAGCCCGCGCGCGTCACGGCCCTGGAGGTGTTCGCGGCCAACGACGTCACCGTGCTCATCGACAGCGCCGACGGCTACACGCCCACCCCGGCCGTCTCGCACGCCATCCTCGCCCACAACCGCGGCCGTACCTCCGGTCTCGCCGACGGCGTGGTCGTCACCCCCTCGCACAACCCGCCCGCCGACGGCGGCTTCAAGTACAACCCGCCGAGCGGCGGCCCGGCGGGCTCCGACGCGACCTCCTGGATCCAGGACCGCGCCAACGACATCATCGCCGCCGGTCTGAAGGACGTCCGCCGCATCCCGTACACGCGGGCCCTCGCCGCGCCGACCACCGGGCGGTACGACTTCCTCGGCACGTACGTCGCCGACCTCCCGGCCGTCCTGGACCTGGACGCGATCCGCGCGGCCGGGATCCGGATCGGCGCCGACCCGCTCGGCGGAGCCTCGGTCGCCTACTGGGGCCGGATCGCCGAGCAGCACCGGCTCGACCTGACCGTCGTCAATCCGCTCACCGATCCCACCTGGCGGTTCATGACGCTGGACTGGGACGGGAAGATCCGCATGGACTGCTCCTCGCCGTACGCGATGGCCTCGCTCATCGGCAGCCGGGACCGGTTCCGGATCGCCACCGGCAACGACGCCGACGCCGACCGGCACGGCATCGTGACCCCGGACGCGGGCCTGATGAACCCGAACCACTATCTGGCCGCCGCCATCGCCTACCTCTATGCGCACCGCGAGCAGTGGCCCGCCGACGCGGGGGTGGGCAAGACGCTGGTGTCCTCGTCGATGATCGACCGGGTCGCCGCCGACCTCGGGCGCCGGCTCGTCGAGGTGCCGGTCGGCTTCAAGTGGTTCGTGGACGGCCTGGTCGACGGCTCGCTCGGCTTCGGCGGGGAGGAGTCGGCCGGGGCGTCCTTCCTGCGCCGCGACGGCTCCGTGTGGACCACCGACAAGGACGGCATCATCCTGGCGCTGCTGGCCTCCGAGATCACCGCGGTCACCGGGAAGACGCCCTCGGAGCACTACACCGCCCTGACGGAGCGCTTCGGCGAGCCGGCCTACGCCCGTATCGACGCGCCGGCCACCCGCGAGGAGAAAGCGCTGCTCGCGAAGCTCTCACCCGCGCAGGTCACCGCCGACACGCTCGCCGGGGAGGCCGTCACCGGCGTCCTCACCGAGGCCCCCGGCAACGGCGCGGCCCTCGGCGGGATCAAGGTGACCACGGCCAACGCCTGGTTCGCGGCCCGTCCCTCCGGTACCGAGGACGTCTACAAGATCTACGCCGAGTCCTTCCTGGGCGCCGAGCACCTCACCCGGATCCAGGAGGAGGCGAAGGCGGTGGTGACGGCGGCCCTGGAGGCCTGACGGGAGGGCAGCCGTCGGCGGCCAGGGGCGCTCCTCACCGGCGCCCCGCGCCGCTCCGCGGCCGGATATGATCCCCTAAACGTAAAATGTCGATTTTACGCCGGAGTGATCGATGTCCCGCAGGCGCCCCCCGGACGAAGGCGACGAGCTGCTGGTCAGGCTCGGGTCGCTGACCGCCCAGGCCCGGGAGCGCGCGGAGCTCCAGCGGTCCCGGGTCGAACTGGCGCTCGCCCTGCAGCGCGGCATGCTGCCCCGTGACCTGCCCGTGGCCCCCGGCTACCGGCTCGCCGTCCGGTACGCCCCCGCCTGCTCCGGCCTCAACGTCGGCGGCGACTGGTACGACGCCTTCACCCTGCCCGACGGGCGGATAGGCCTGTCCATCGGCGACGTCCAGGGCCACAACATCGAGGCGACCGCGTTCATGGGGCAGGTCCGGGTCGGCCTGCGGGCGCTCGCCTCCGTCACCGGTGAGCCCGGCGAACTCCTCGCCCGCACCAACGACCTGCTGCTCTCCCTGGGCGGCGACCTCTTCGCCACCTGCACCTTCATGCGGCTCGATCCGGCCAGTGGGGTCCTGGAGAGCGCCCGGGCCGGGCACGTCCCCTGCGTCTGGGCCACCGCGGACGGCAGGTCCGGCATAGCCCAGGACGAGGGCGGCCCGCCCCTCGGTGTCGTCGAGGGCGTCGACTACCCGGTCACCCGCTACCGCCTCGCGCAGGGCGGTTTGTTCGTCCTGCTCACGGACGGTGTGGTCGAGGGGCCCCGGCTCAGCGTCGAGGACGGCCTGGACCAGGTCGTCCGTCTCGCGGGCATCGCCGCGGTGGCCGGCATGGAGGCCGGCTCGCTCGCCGCCGCCGTGCTCAGGGGCGCCGAGCGCTCCGGGCACGAGGACGACGCGGCGGTCCTGGTGGTCGGCCACGACGGGCTGCTCGCGGACGTACCCCGGACGCGGCCGTAGGGCCCGACAGCGGTCGCAGGCCCCGACAGCGGTCGCAGGGCCCGGGGCGGCCGGGCTCTCACCTCGCCGACCGCGCCGGGACGGTGTCTGATGGCTGCTGTGGTGGGTATCCGGGACCTCGAGCTGCGCCGGACGGCGGTCTTCGCCGTCCAGACGCTCGCCGTCGCCGTCTGCTACTACGGGGCCGGACGGCTCGGACTCATCCGCCGGCTCGTCGTCGACGGCGCCGTCTTCACCCCCATCTGGCCGCCCACCGGCGTCGCGGTCGCCTCCCTGCTGATCCTCGGCCTGCGCGCCTGGCCGGGCATCGCCCTCGGTGTCCTGCTCGTCATCCTGTCGATCACCACCCTGCGCCCGCTCGCCCTGGTCAACGTGGTGGGCAACACCGCCGCCCCCGTCTGCGCCTACCTCCTGCTGCGCAGGGTCGGCTTCCGCAGCGACCTCGCCCGATTACGCGACGGCCTCGCCCTGGTCTTCCTGGCCGCGCTCACCGCGATGCTGCTGAGCGCGAGCGTCGGCGTGGGCCTGCTGATCCTCACCGACAGGCTCGACGCGCAGTCCTTCTGGCCGGTCTGGCTGGGCTGGTGGGTGGGGGACGTGATGGGCGTCCTGATCGTCACGCCGGTGCTGCTGCTCCTGCGGACGGCGCGCCGCCCCCTGCTCCTGTCCCGCTGGAAGGAGGCGGCGGGCCTCGCGGTGATCTGCCTCGCCCTCGTCCCGCCGGCCACCCGGAGCACGGTCAGCCTGCTCTTCCTCGTCTATCCGCTGCTGATCTGGGCGGCCCTGCGCTTCCTGCTGGCCGGCAGCATGCTGTGCGTGCTGTTCACCTCCGTCATGGCGACGGTCGCCGCCACCGACCGGATCGGGCCGTTCGCCCGCCTCAGCCGGGTCGAGGTGATGATCAAACTCCAGGCCTTCAACGGGACGATGGCCCTCACCGCCCTGCTGCTCTCGGCCGTGATCATGGAGCAGCGCAACACCCGGCGCTCGGTGGAGCAGGCCTGCCAGGAACTGGTGGAGGTCCTGGAACACCTCACGGCGGGCGAGCCCCCGCCCGGCCGCCCGCCGAGGGATGCCGACCGCGAGGGGTGAGCGGGACCGACGTTCCGGGCCCCGGCCGCTCCGGGTCCGGACCGCTGCGGTGTCGGCTCGGCGTCCGTCGGCTCGGCGTACGTCGTTCAGCTCCTGCGGCGCTCCCTGCCCGCCGCCAGCTCACGCCGCAGCCGCTCCGGCTCCCAGTCCTCGGCGACCGCCCGCCAGAGGGTGTCCGCCTGGGAGGGCGGGGCCAGACCGTCGACCGGCGGGTCGCGGTCGAGGTCGGTGGGGAAGGAGTAGCCCTCGGCGGCGGCGGCGACCACACGGCGCAGCCAGTCCTCCCCGGCCCCCTCCGCCCGGCGCTGCCGCAGGACGGGGAAGAGCGCGTTCGCCATCGCCTCCCGGTCGACCGTCTCCATCGCCCGGCCGAACGCGGAGGAGATCTGGAGCAGGTTGGCCATCCGCCGGATGCCGGGGGAGACGTTGTGCCCGGCCGCGTGGAACAGCGCCGGGTTGAAGAAGGCCGCGTCCCCCTTCTGCAGCGGGAGCTGGACGTGGTGGGCGTCGAAGTAGGCGACGAACTCGGGCAGTCGCCAGGCGAGATAGCCCGGCTCGAACTTCTGCGAGTGCGGCAGGTAGAGGGTCGGACCGGACTCCACGGGCATGTCGCAGTGGGCGACCGCGCCCTGGAGGGTCAGCACGGGTGACAGCCGGTGCACATGCGCGGGGTACGCGGCCGCCCGCGCCCCGGACAGGAAGCCGAGGTGGTAGTCGCGGTGCGGGCTCTGCGCGGCGCCCCCCGGGTTGACCACGTTGACCTGCGAGGTCACCTGGTAGGCGGGACCGAGCCAGGCCTCGGCGATCAGCTCCAGCATGTCGTTGGCGTAGTAGTCCGCGAAGACCTCCGGCGCCCGCACGGCCATCTTGTCGAGCGCGCTCCACACCCGGTCGTTCGCGCCCGGCCTGGCGAAGTGGTCACCGCGGGCCGTGCCCGAGGCCCGCTCCTCCTCGATCAGCGCCCGGAACGCCTCCGACGCCCGGTCCACCACCGCCTCATCGGTGTACGCGCCCTTCAGGACCACGACACCGGGGCCGTCCAGCAGGGCCCGCACCAGCTCGCTCTGCACCTCCCGCCGCCCCTCGGCGGTGGCCGTCAGCTCGCGCAGCCGGCCGCTGTCGTAGAGCGGGACGTTCTGCTCGATCCGCAGGGCCGAAGGATGGTCGGCGGGGTCGGTGCGCTGTTCGACGAGCGAGCGGAACACGTCGAGGGCGCAGTCCTCCTCGGTCAGCCAGGTCCGGGAGCGCACACGGGAGGGGATCATCGCGGGTCCTTTCGCAGCCCTCGCTTTGCTGCCAGTCTTCTGAGCAGGGAGCCATCATTCAAGGCTCGGAAATCCATCAAAAACACCTCGGCAATCGTGGGAAAACAGGCATCTCGGCATCGTGATGCAGGCGCCGGAGCGGTTCTCCGCCCGTCGGTGAACTGACCGGTCACCGACAGCGACGGGCTCGACGCCACCCAGCACGACCTGGTCCTGCGGGGCGCTGCGCGGGGACGAGGGTCCGGGCACGGGCGCCGAAGCTCCGGGAGACCACTTTCGATACATCCGTGCATCCGATACATTGCCGTATCGAACGGAGGTCCGACCGTGGCGGCGGAACAGAACGAACGGGCGACCGGCCGGGTCACCCGGCGCCGGGTGCGCACCCGGGCCAACCTGCTCGACGCCGCCTTCGCCGTGTTCGCCGCCAAGGGATTCGGACGGGTCTCCATCGAGGAGGTCTGCGAGGCCGCCGGCTACAGCCGGGGCGCCTTCTACTCCAACTTCGCCACGCTGGACGAGCTGTTCTTCGCCCTCTACGGGGAACGCGCGGACCTGATCGCCCAGCAGGTCGCCGACGCCCTCGCCGGCGACGGCCCCGATCTCGACGTGCCCGCCTCGGTGGACCGGGTCACCGAGGTGCTGCTCCTCGACCTCGACTGGCTGCTGGTGAAGACGGACTTCCTGGTGCACGCGGCACGGGACCCGGCCGTCGCGCAGACCCTCCTGGAACACCGGGCCAGGCTGCGCCGAGCCGTCGCCGACCGGCTGGCCCGCGCCCGCGGCCCCATCCCGCTGCCCGCCGTCCTCGGCGACGCCGACTCCGCCGCCCACGCGGTCGTGGCCGCGTACGACGGGGTCACCACCCAACTGCTGCTGGACAAGGACGTCGACGCCGCCCGCGCCTGGCTCAAGCAACTGCTCACCGCGCTGCTGACCGACGGCAGCGCCCCGCACTAGCACCTCATCAGCACCTCATCGCAGCTCCCCGTCAGAGAAAGGCAACGGTCGCCATGGACGCGGACGTCATCGTCGTCGGAGCGGGCCTCGCGGGCCTCGTCGCGGCGCACGAACTCACCAGCAGGGGCAGGCGGGTCGCCCTGGTCGACCAGGAGAACGCCGCCAACCTCGGCGGCCAGGCGTTCTGGTCCTTCGGCGGACTGTTCCTCGTCGACTCCCCGGAGCAGCGCCGCCTCGGCATCAAGGACTCCCTGGACCTCGCCTGGAACGACTGGCAGGGCAGCGCGCGGTTCGACCGCACCGAGGACGAGGACTCCTGGGCGGTGCGCTGGGCCCGCGCCTATGTCGAGTGGGCCGCGGGGGAGAAGCGGACCTGGCTGAGCGGACACGGGATCTCGTTCGTGCCGACCGTCGGCTGGGCCGAGCGCGGCGACCTGCGCGCCGACGGCCACGGCAACTCCGTGCCCCGCTTCCACGTGGCCTGGGGCACCGGCACCGGTGTCGTCGAGCCGTTCGTCCGCTACGCCGAGCAGGCCGCCAAGGACGGGCTGCTCACCTTCCACCACCGCCACCGCGTGGACGAGCTGGTCGTGACGGACGGCGCCGCCCGCGGCGTCCGCGGCACGGTCCTGGCGCCCGACGACTCCGCCCGCGGTGTCGCCTCCAGCCGCGAGGCGGTCGGCGAGTTCGAGCTGACCGCCCAGGCCGTCGTCGTCACCAGCGGCGGCATCGGCGCCAACCACGAGATCGTGCGCCGCTACTGGCCCGAGCGGCTCGGCACCCCGCCCACCGAGATGGTCACCGGCGTGCCCGCCTACGTCGACGGCCGCATGCTCGACATCAGCGCCGAGGCCGGCGTCCGGCTGGTCAACCGGGACCGCATGTGGCACTACACCGAGGGCATCCAGAACTGGGACTCCATCTGGCCCGGCCACGGCATCCGCATCCTGCCCGGCCCGTCCTCGATGTGGTTCGACGCGCTCGGCCGCCGGCTGCCCGACCCCTGCCTGCCGGGCTACGACACCCTCAACACCCTCAGACACCTGCGCACCACCGAGGACATCGCCGGGTACGACCACTCCTGGTTCGTCCTCAGCCAGAAGATCGTGGAGAAGGAGTTCGCGCTCTCCGGCTCCGAGCAGAACCCCGACATCACGGCCAAGGACCGCCGGGCCGTCCTGCGCGACCGACTGCTCGGCAAGGGAGCCCCGGCCTCCGTGCAGGCGTTCCTCGACCACGGCGCGGACTTCGTCGTCGCCGACACCCTCGACCGGCTCGTCGAGAAGATGAACGCGCTCACCGGCAAGCCCCTGCTCGACGCCGACGCACTGCGCCGCCAGATCCGCGCCCGCGACCTCCAGATCGACAACCCGTACAGCAAGGACGCGCAGGTCCAGGGCATCCGCAACGCCCGCCGCTACATCGGTGACCGCCTCGGCCGGGTCGCCACCCCGCACCGCATCCTCGACCCCCAGGCCGGGCCGCTGATCGCCGTCAGGCTGCACGTCCTGACCCGCAAGACGCTCGGCGGCATCCAGACCGATCTCGACTCGCGCGCCCTCGGCGCCGACGGACAGCCCATCGAGGGCCTGTACGCGGCGGGTGAGGTCGCCGGCTTCGGCGGCGGCGGCGTCCACGGCTACAACGCCCTCGAAGGCACCTTCCTCGGCGGCTGCCTGTTCTCGGGCCGCGCGGCGGGCCGGGCGGCGGCCCGGCAGACCGGCTGAGCGGCCGTCAGCCCAGCAGCCCCAGCAGGACGGCCGCGTGACTCCTCTCGGGGGACTTCGCGGCCGTCAGCAGGGTCACCGGCCCTTCCTGGACCAACGACCGCACATGGTCCAGGAGTTCGGCCGCCTCCGGAGCGGCCAGCTCCGCCTCGTAACGGCGGGAGAACTCCTCGTACGACGCCTCGCCCGCGTGGTACCAGCGGCGCAGCTCCGTCGAGGGGGTCAGCGCCTTGGGCCACTCGTCGATCCGCGCCGCGTCCTTGGCCAGGCCGCGCGGCCACAGCCGGTCGACGAGGACACGGACGCCGTCCTCGGGCTCGGGCGGTTCGTAGACACGGCGCACACGGACAGTCATGCCGCCGAGCGTAGGGCCTGCCAGCGGCCGTCCCCGGACGCCGCGCGGCTTGACCTGGAGGAGGGGGACTCCGGGCAGCGCGTTGCCTAGTCTGATGGGCGTTTGATCACTCGCCACCCCCCCAAGGAGCGCACGTGCCCCTCTCCCGCAGACGCCCCGCCCCGCTGAGGCGGGAAGCTGTCGTCGCCACCGTCCCGGTCGCCCTGGCTGCCCTGCTGACGGCGGCCGGACCCGCCACCGCGGCCGGTTCGGCGGGCGCGCCCGGCGTCGGCGACCCGTACTTCCCGCTCGCCGGGAACGGCGGCTACCACGTCTCCCACTACGGTCTGACGCTCGGTTACGACCCGAGCAGCGGCCATCTCACCGGCAGGGCCGTCCTGACCGCCCGCGCCACCCAGCGCCTCAGCCGCTTCGACCTCGACCTCAAGGGCCTGAAGATCACCGGCCTGACGGTCGATCACCGCGCGGCCACCCACCGGCGCGACGGTCAGGAACTCGTCGTCACCCCCGCCCGCCCCCTGCGCAAGGGCCAGACCTTCCGGGTCACCGTCACCTACCAGGGCAAGCCCGGACCGGTCACCGACCCCGACGGCTCGCTCGACGGCTGGGTGCCCACCGACGACGGCGCCTTCGTCGCCGGGGAACCGCAGGGCGCCATGACCTGGTTCCCCGCCAACAACCACCCTCTCGACAAGTCGGCGTACGACATCACGATCACCGTCCCCCGGGGCCGCACCGCCGTCTCCAACGGCGTCCTGGTCGGACAGAGCACGCGCGACGGCAGGACCACCTTCCACTGGCGGCAGAAGGAACCCATGGCCGCCTATCTCGCCACCGCCACCGTGGGGACGTTCCAGGTCAAGCAGTACACGACCCGGGACGGCATCAAGGTGTACGACGCCGTCGACCCGCGCGAGGCCCGCGCCGCCGCGCCCGTGCTGAAGAAGCTGCCGTCCGTACTGGAGTGGGAGAGCACCCTCTTCGGGCCCTACCCCTACCGCGCCGCCGGCTCCGTCGTCGACCACGCGCCCAACGTCGGCTACGCCCTGGAGACCCAGACCCGGCCGCTGTACGACAGCGCGCCCAGCCTGAGCACGATGGTCCACGAGAGCGCCCACCAGTGGTTCGGCGACTCGGTCTCCCTGACGTCGTGGAAGGACATCTGGCTCAACGAGGGTTTCGCCACCTACACCGAGTGGCTGTACTCCGAGCAGCACGGCGGCGACAGCGCCCAGAAGAGGTTCGACGCGCTGTACGCCACCCCCGCCACCGACAACCTCTGGGCGTACCCGCCCGGCAACCCCGGCAGCGGCGCCAACCTCTTCGGCTCCCCCGTCTACGCCCGCGGCGCCATGACCCTCCAGGCCCTGCGCGTAGCGATCGGCGAGAGGACCTTCTTCCGCGTGCTGCGCGCCTGGGCGCAGCAGCACCGGGGCGGCCACGGCACCACCGCCCAGCTGCAGCGGCTCGCGGAGCGGGAGTCCGGCCAGAACCTCGGCCCCCTGTTCCAGAAGTGGCTGTACCAGGCGGGCAGGCCCAGCACCCCGTGACGGCGGGGGCGGCGCGCGTCAGGAACCCCGGCGGGCTCCCGTCCGCCGCCTGAGCGCGCGCCGCTCCGCCTCGGTGGTGCCGCCCCACACGCCCATGGCCTGGTCCGTGGCCAACGCCCGGTCGAGGCACTGCTCCCGCACGGGGCAGCGGTGGCAGACGGCCTTCGCCTGCTGCGTCTGGAGCAGGGCCGGGCCCGATGTGCCGATCGGGAAGAAGAGGTCGGGGTCCTCGTGGCGGCACGCCGCATGCTGTCGCCAGTCGTCCATCGAAGTCGCTCCGATCGAGAGTCGTCCGTGTTCTTCGCTGTTCCTGCGGTATTCCGCCCTACCGCACGCGTCGCTCGGGAGCGGGTCACCGCAGGGGCGGAAGTGAAACGGACGCGACCGGGAAACCTCGTCACTGCTCGCGTATGCCCCACGGGGAGCCGTACGCGGTCAGCAGGTCGAGGAAGGGGCGGGCGGGGAACGCCTCCGGGCCGAGGACACCCGTGCCGGACCAGGCGCCGCCGGCGAGGAGCTCCAGGGCGACGACGGGGTTGACGGCCGTCTGCCACACCACGGCCTGGCTGCCGTACTCGGCCATGGACCACTGGTTGTCGACCACGTGGTACAGGTACACCTCGCGCGGCGCACCGTCCTTCACGCCCCGCACCCAGGTGCCGGCGCAGGTCTTGCCGTGCATGCGCTCGCCCAGCGTCGCCGGGTCGGGCAGACAGGCGGCCACCACGTCCCGGGGCGAGACCGGCACCGGGCCCGCCGCACTCGGCACGGTCACCGGCGCGGTGCGGTCCAGCTCCAGCTTGTGCAGCGTCTTCAGGGTGTCGACGAACTCGCGGCCCAGACCGTACTTGAAGGTGACCCGGCGGGCGTCCACCCAGCGCGGGACGAGCAGCACCTCCTCGTGCTCCACGTTGACGCACTCCACCGGGCCGATGCCCTCGGGGAAGTCGAACACCTCGGGCTCGCTGAAGGGTGCCGTGGTGAACCAGCCGCGGCCGGCCTCGTAGACCACCGGAGGGTTGAGGCACTCCTCGATGGTGGTCCAGATGTTGAAGGAGGGCGCGAAGTCGGCGCCGTCGACGGTGAGGTTCGCGCCGTCCCGGATGCCGATCTCCTCGATCTCGTCGAACAGCTCGTCGGCGGCGTACCGCGCGAACACGTCCGACAGCCCCGGCTCCACCCCCATGCCGACCAGGGCGAGTCCGCCCGCCGCCGCCCACTGCTCGGCCTGCGCGAACTGCGCGTCGCCGAGCTTGACCCCGCACTCCTCGTAGGGCCGATCCGGGTGCGGGCGGGACAGCGACATCGCCATGTCGACATAGGTGGCCCCGGCGGTACGCGCCGCGCCGAACAGGGGCATCACGAAGCGCGGGTCGGTGGCGTTGAGGAGCACGTCGCAGCGGTACCGGGCGAGCAGTGCGGCGACCGCCGCCTCGTCGCCCGCGTCGACCCGCTCGGCGGTGAACCGGTCGTCGCCGTCGAGCGCGGCGACGGCGGCCGCGGCCCGGGCGGGGTCGTGGTCGGCGACCACCATCGCCTCGAAGAACGGGCGCCGGGCGGCGATCCGGGTGACGGCGGTGCCGACGCCGCCGGCACCCACGAGCAGGACACGCATGACGAGAACTCCCTCGGTCGAAGACGCGCACAGCAGAACGCGCAAAGTGGGGGAAAGGCGGGCGAAGGAAGAGGAGCCCTGTCCGCGATACAACGCCTCCCCCTGCCGTAAGGTCAATGGCGTTGGCATAAGGGGGCGGCTAGGAAGGCGGCGGGGATGCCGAAGACGGTCGTACCGGAGGAGAAGCGGCGCCGGCGCAGACCCACCAGGAGCGGCACCGTGCTGTCCGAGCGGCTGATCGTGGAGGCCGCGCTGCGGCTGCTGCGCGAGCACGGCAGCAGCGGACTGACCGCACGCCGCCTCGGCCTCGCCCTGGACTGCGACCCGAGCACGCTCTACCGCTATTTCCGCGGCATGGACGAACTGACCCTGGCCATCGGCGACGCGCTGATCGGTGCGGCGCTGCGCGGCTGGGAGCCGACCGGTCGGTGGCGCGACGACCTGCACGCGATCGGGCTGCGCATCCACGCCGCCTACGTCGCCCATCCGCAGGCGGCCCAGCTCACCGCGAGCCGGGTCACCGGTCGGGCCAACGAACTGGCCGCCGACGAGACCGTCCTCGACGTCCTGCGCACCGCGGGCTTCCCGCTGCCGGAGACGGTCCGCGTCTACCACGCCTTCATCGACCAGACGCTGGCCTTCGCCGCCCTGGACGCCGCCTCCCTCGCCCTGCCCCGCGCCTCGCAGCGCGCGGACGACGCCAAGTGGGCCTCGACCTACGCCCGGCTCCCCGCCACCACCCACCCCCGCATCGCCGAAGCGGCCCCCCTGCTCTCGGCCCGCATGGTCACCAGCGCCTACCCGACGGCGCTTGCGATGCTCCTGGACAGCGCGGCCAACACTCTGGCCCGGCTCGCCGCGGCGCCCGGTGACGGCCGTGTCAGCGCCTGAGCGTCCGCGCCGCCTCCCGCGTCACCGCCTCGGCGACCGCCGCCAGGGCCGGTGAGTCGAGTCGCCACTGCTGCCAGTACAGCGGGACGTCCAGCGGACGGTCGGGGGCCAGCGGGAGCAGGCGGCCGGTCCGCAGCAGGGTGCCCGCCTGGGCCTCGGGCACCATGCCCCAGCCGAACCCCGCGGCCACCGCGGCCACGAAACCCTCCGAGGTCGGCACGGCGTGTCGTACCGGACCAGCCCCCGCGGCGCCGCGTCGCAGCCCGCGGACGAACGCGTCCTGGAGGTCGTCGCTGCGGTCGAAGGTCATCACGGGGGCCCGCGCCAGGGTCTCGGCGAGGGGTCCGCCCTCGAGGTGGCGGGCCACGAAGTCCGGGCTGGCAGCGGCGAGATAGCGCATCGTGCCGAGCGGCCGCACCGAACACCCGGTCACGGGCTCGGGCGAGGAGGTGACGGCGGCCATCACGAGCCCCTCCCGCAGCAGCTTCGCCGTGCGGCTCTCGTCCTCGCGGTGCAGTTCGAAGCGGAGCGGCGGGTCCTGCGCCACCCGGGTCAGGGCGGGCAGGAACCAGGTCGCCAGCGAGTCCGCGTTCACCGCGACCGTCACCCGGGTCGGCTCCCCGTCCCCGCTCATGCCCAGCTCGGACCGCGTGTCGCGTTCCAGCCGGGCCAGCTGGCGGGCGAACCTCACGACGATCTCACCGGACTCGGTCGGCCGTACCGGTTTGGTGCGCAGCAGCAGGACCCGGCCCGTGCGCTGCTCCAGCGCCTTCACCCGCTGACTGACCGCCGACGGCGTCACGTGCAGGGCGGCCGCCGCCGCGTCGAAGGTGCCCTCGTCCACCACGGCCAGCAGCGTCCGCACCTGCTCCAGCGGGAGGTCGGTCATCATGGCGTCATCACGAGCGCTAATGGTACGTAAAAATCTTTAGCTGTACGTGCAGTGATCGCCTCCTTAGCGTGGAGGTCATGTCCACCGCACTCGCCGCCGCGGCCGCAGGCTTCGGCACCGGTCTCTCGCTCATCGTCGCCATCGGCGCCCAGAACGCCTTCGTCCTGCGGCAGGGGGTCCGCCGCGACGCCGTCCTGGCCGTCGTCGGGATCTGTGCCCTGTCCGACGCCCTCCTCATCGCCCTCGGCGTGGGCGGGGTGGGCGCCCTGGTGGTGGCCTGGCCGGACGCCCTGACCGTGGTCGGCTGGGTCGGCGGCGCGTTCCTGCTCGGATACGGACTGCTGGCGGCCCGCCGGGTGATCCGGCCCGGCACGGACGCGCTGCGCACCGACGGCGAGGGGGCCGGCTCCCGCCGCCGGGCCGTGCTCACCTGCCTCGCACTGACCTGGCTCAACCCGCACGTCTACCTCGACACCGTCTTCCTGCTGGGCTCCATCGCCGCCGACCGCGGCCCGCTGCGCTGGACCTTCGGCCTCGGTGCCGCCTTCGCCAGCCTCTGCTGGTTCGCCGCCCTGGGCTTCGGCGCCCGGCTGCTCAGCCGCTTCCTGACCCGGCCCGCCGCCTGGCGGGTGCTGGACGGCCTGGTCGCCGCCACCATGATCACCCTCGGTGTGCTGCTCGTCGCGGGCGCCTGATTCCGTACGCCTGCGTGTCCCGCATTCCGAGACCGCCCGTCCAAAACGGCCGCGTCGGCCCGGGAGCTGCTGACATAGTGGCCCCCGACCCGAAAGATGTAACGAGCAACCAGGACGCGCGTGGACACCAGCGAGAGCAGCGGCACGGTACCCGGGGCGGGTACCGACGACGGGCCGCGTACCGAGGAGGCGGCCCGGCGCGGCTGGCGCCGCTGGGCGATGGACACCCGTCCCCTGCGCCGCCCCGCCTACCGCAGACTGTGGTCCTCGACCATCGTCACGGCCGTCGGCAGCCAGCTGACGGCCGTCGCCGTGCCCAAGCAGATCTACGACATCACCCAGTCCTCCGCCTGGGTCGGCTATGCCGGCCTCGCCGGGCTGGTGCCGATGGTGCTGTTCGCGCTGTGGGGCGGCGCGGTCGCCGACACCATGGACCGGCGCAGGCTGCTGCTGATCACCAACAGCGGGATCGCCGTCACCTCGGTGCTGTTCTGGCTCCAGGCGGTCTCCGGTCTGGACTCGGTGGCCGTCCTGATGGTGCTGCTCGCCGCCCAGCAGGCGTTCTTCGGGCTCAACGCGCCCGCCCGCAACGCCTCCATCGCCCGGCTGGTGCCGGCCGGCGAACTGGCCGCCGCCAACGCCCTCGGCTCCACCGTCATGCAGACCGGACTGGTCGCGGGCCCACTGCTGGCGGGTGCCCTGATCCCCGTGATCGGCCTGCCCGAGCTGTATCTGCTCGACGCACTCGCCCTGTCCGTCACGCTGTGGGCCGTCGCCCGGCTGCCCGCGCTGCCGCCGCTCGCGACTGCCGCGGCCAAGCGGGCCGGGGTGCGCGAGATCGCGGAGGGCTTCCGGTACATATCCCGGCACAAGGTCCTGCTGCTGTCCTTCCTCGCCGATGTCGTCGCGATGGTCTTCGGCATGCCCCGCGCGCTGTTCCCGCAGCTCGCCGACCGGACGTACGCCTCCTACGGCGAAGGGCTCGCCCTCGGCCTGCTGTTCGCGGCGATCCCCATCGGCGCGGTGCTGGGCGGACTGTTCTCCGGGACGTTCTCGCGGGCCCGCCGGCACGGCTGGATGGTGATCGGCGCGGTCGTCGCCTGGGGCGTCGCGGTCACCGGGTTCGGGCTGAGCACCAGCCTGTGGCTCGCCGTGCTGTTCCTGGCCGCCGCCGGGGTCGCCGACATGGTCTCCATGGTCTTCCGCGGCGCGATCCTGCTCTCCGCCGCCACCGACGAGATGCGCGGCCGGATGCAGGGTGTCTTCACGGTCGTCGTCGCGGGCGGGCCGCGGCTCGCCGACGTCCTGCACGGCACCGCGGGCGCGGCCTTCGGCCCCCGCACGGCGGTGGCGGGCGGCGGCCTCCTGGTCGTCGCCCTGATGCTGACCCTCGCCACGGCGGTACCGGCCCTGCGACGCTATCGCGTCTGAGGCCCTCGTCGTCTCGGCGACTGCCGCGTCCGGCGGTGCGGTCGGCCGGGGTGGCCGAGGGGCGGGGCGGGCGGTTCCGGTCCGGTGGCTGCGAGGTGTTCGACGCCCCGTTGCGAGGTGTCCGACGTCCCGTTGCGGGTGGTCCGACCTGGTGGCGGCGGTGCCCGGCGTCTCTCCCGGCGGCTGCCGAGCCCGGCGCCCCGCCGTCCTTGCCGACCGGGCGCGCCGTCCACCTTGCCGGCTGGCGCCCAGTTCTCCTTGCCGGCCGGCGCGCCGGCGGACGCGTCCAGGCGGCTGCCGCGCCCGGCGCTTGCGAACCGGCTGCCGTCGGCTTCCAGCGGTCTGGCCTGGCTGTTGTCGGTTCCAGCGGTCTGTGTCGGCTGTCGCCGGCTTCCGGCGGTTTCGGCCTGGCCGCTGCCGGCTTCGGCGGTCTTGGCCTGGCTGTCGACGACTTCCGGCGGGTTTTGTCCCGGCTGCTCTCGGCTCCGACGGTCGTGAACAGGCTGCCGCCGACTCCCAGATGTCTCGCCCCGCCTGCTGTCGGCTTCCGGCGGGCCCGCCTCGGCCGCTGTCGTGTGCGTCCCCGTCCTCCCGCCCCGGTGGGCTACAGCGACCGACGCCGGTGTGTTCCGTACTGGTCCAGTAGTCGGCCCCGGGTCATCTCCAGCCGGTGGGCGAGGATCTCGGCCACGATCCGCACGAGTGTGACCCCGAGGGCCGGGTCCTCCTCGCACAGCTTCAGCACCGGCTGCGCCTCGAACTCGTAGGCGCGGACCGGGCTGAACGCCTCGGCGCCGAAGTCCCACCGGTACGGCGGGAACAGCCAGGACCAGCCGAGCAGATCACCGGCGCCGAGGCTCGCGACGGTGACCCGCTGCACCGAGGTCACCTGCTGGACCAGGGAGACCGCGCCGGAGCGGACCACCCAGAAACGGTCGGCCCGGCCGCCCGCCTCGAAGATCCGGGTGTCCTCCGGGAAGTAGACCTCCCGGGCGAGCTCCATCAGACTGCGGCGCTGGGGCGGGGGAAGGGCGGTCAGCAGTTTCGTCGCTTTGGTCATGGCGCGGTGCTCCTCGCCGGGCGATCGGACGCGATGCTTGTCTCCACAGCCCATTTCAGCCGCTGCCGGCCCGCCGGGCACCTCGGCGGAGGCGACTTTCGGCACCGGGGCAGGAAAAAGCCCTGGCTGGACGGGGGAAGCCAGCCAGGGCCGTCAAGGATGGTGTGCGAAGGAGACAGAGGCTCGACCTCGCTCACCGCCTATGGATGAACCGTAAACCATCCACGGAGATTTCGCGCACCCGAACCCGGCCACGTGACCTGTTTCACTTCGCGCGGTCAGTGCCGCACCCCGGTCCGGCCCGGCGTCACGATCTCGTCCAGGATCCTGAGCACCGCCTCGTACGCCAGGGTCCGCACCCGCGCCTCGCGCGCCGCCTCCGGATCGTCCCGCTCCAGCTCACCGCTCCGGGCCCGCCAGCTCCGCAGCTCCTCCCGCGCACAGGCCCTCGCGCGCTGGATGCGGCGCAGCAGCTCACCCGCGTCCACGACATCGGTCATGCCTGATATGTACCCTCGGCCGGCCGCTCCGACGACTCCCGGCGCCCCCGGGATGTTTGGAGTCCGCCGGGGCGGCCAGCCGCAACGGAGAGGGGCCCGCGCCGCCCGGAGGGGACAACACCGGGCGCACCCGTGGGCCGTGGCCCCTCGGTGCGACCATCCACCCGCACGGGAACGGCCAGGGGAGCGAAAGGATGCGTGTCAACCGAACGACCGACCGCACGTACGCACTCGACGCACCGCGCGGACCCGACCCGGACCCGGGGGACGGCCTGTGCCGGCCCTGCGACGTCCGCCGGGCCGTGTGGCGGGCGGTGACCGGGCGGCGCGGGGGCGGCGGTCGTCCGTACGACGAGGAGGCCCTCGGCGACGCCCTGCTCGTCGCCTCGGAACTCACCACCAACGCCATCCTCCACGGCGGCGGAGTCACCTCGTACGACGTCGACCTCGACGGACCCGCCGTGCGGGTCTCCGTGAGCGACCGCAGCGACCGGCTGCCGGTCGTCAACACCCCGCTCGACGAGCACGGGCGGACCCGCACCGGCGGCCGGGGCTGGCCGATCGTGTGCCGGCTGGCCCGCGACGTCCAGGTCTGCGGCCTGCCCTCCGGCGGCAAGCGCATCACCGCCGTGGTCCCCGTGTACTGAAAGGCCGTCCCCGAACGGAGTTTGTTCCTCCGGCCCCCGGGCAGACGGAGGTTCGTGCTTCGGACCGGAGGCGCGCCGACGGGAGTGGTGTGTCCGCTCCGGGCCGCTCCTTGGTGCCCCGGACGACGACGGCCCTCCCATGGTCACATCCCGAGACGACCGTTCAGGAGCCGATCCAGCATGCTCATCGACCTGTCGACCAGCCGATCCGCAGAATCCGCCCGCCCCGCGGGGCGGACCCGGCGGCCCCATGACGACGCCCCGGACACCGCCCGCCAGTTCGCGCGGCTGACCGCTCTCCCCGAGGGACCGGAACGGGACGCCGTGCGCGACGAGATCGTCACCGCCTGGCTGCCCATGGCCCACCGCATCGCCGGCCGGTTCCGCGACCGCGGGGAGGCCGTCGAGGACCTGCGGCAGGTGGCCGCGCTCGGCCTGGTGAAGGCCGTCGACCGCTTCGACCCCGAGCGCGGCGCCTTCGAGAGCTACGCCGTGCCCACCATCACCGGCGAGATCAAGCGGCACTTCCGGGACCGGATGTGGGCGCTGCGCGTCCCCCGCCGGGTCCAGGAACTGCGCAACAAGGTCCGCACGGCCCGCCGCGAACTCGCCCAGACCCCGGGCTCCCCCGAGCCCTCGGTCGCCGACCTCGCCGCCCGCACGGGCCTGACCGAGGAAGAGGTCGGCGCCGGTCTGGAGGCCCTGGACAGCTTCAGCACCCTCTCGCTCGACGCCGAGCTGCGCACCGACGACGAGGGTTACAGCCTCGCCGACACGCTGGGCGGCCCGGACACCTCGTTCGACGTCGTCGTCGACCGCGAGTCCGCCCGGCAGGGGCTGCGCAGCCTGCCCGAACGCGAACGCGCCATCCTCTACATGCGCTTCTTCGAGGACATGACCCAGAGCCGGATAGCCGACCGGCTCGGCATCTCGCAGATGCACGTCTCCCGGCTCATCAGCCGCAGCTGCGAGCGGGTCCGCGAGGAGGCGCTCGGCAGCCGGCACGACGGCCGCGCATGAACCGCACACCCAGCTCCACCGAGAGCAGCGCCACCGACACCAGCCCCGCCGCCACCAGCCCCGCCGGCACCCGCCCGGTCGGACCGACGGAGAGGAACACCCCCATGCTCAGACCCCATCCCGCCGTGCTGCGCGTCCTCGTCGAGGAGTACGAGGCGCTCACGGCGTCCGATGGGCCCGGGACGCGGACGCGCTCACAGGACCTCGCCTACACCCTGTGCGTCTCCACCGGGACGCGGGACGTGGGAGTGGCCCTGGAGACCGCCCGGAGCTGGCTCGCCGCGGCCGAACTCGCGGCGGGGGGAGCGACGACCGTGGACGGGCCCGCGACCGTGGACGTGCCCGCGAAGCTGGTCCTGGCCCTCGACGGGGCCGGGGAGGACCGCCGCCGGGACGAGGGGCGCCACGTGTACACCTGAGCGAGCGGGGCAGGCGCGCCGGTGCGGCCGTGTACGAGCGGCGGCTGCAGCCGACCGGATGGAGACGCCATGACCGCTCCCGTACCAGGGACGGCGGACGAGGACCCGCAGCGCGCGGAGGTGCTGCGGTTGCGCGCCGAGGTGCGCGACCTCCGCGCCCGAATTCACGCCCACCCACTGATCTCGCAGGCCCAGGGCATGCTGCAGGAGCGCTACGCCCTTCCCGACGCGGAAGGGGCCTTCTCGCTCCTGCGGCGTGCCTCGCAGCGGTACAACGTCAAGATGCGCACGCTCGCCGCGGCCCTGGTGAGCACACCCCGGCCGGACGAACGGACCGTGCTGTGGTTCCCGGGGCGCGTGCGCCGGCCCGAGCCGCCGCTGGCCTTCCTGCCGCGGGACCAGCGGGGCAGCAGCAGCCGGGGCGCGGTGCTGGGGGCCGTGCTGTACCGGACGCTCGACGTGGTCGGCGCGGACATGGGCAATGTGCAGACCGTCGACCGGGTCACCCGCCAGCTGCGCATCGAACGGCACACCGGGCTGACCGAGGAGTTCGTCGACTTCTTCGCGTACGTCGGGGAGAAGGGCACCTCCTGCGGGAAGGCCGCGAGCGAGGTCGTCCAGGTCACCGTGCGGGACGTGGAGCAGGACCCGGTGTTCACCGAGCCCCGCCCGCGGGGCGATCCTGGCCGCCGGCAGCCGGGCCTGCCACAGCGTGCCCCTGACCACCGGGTCGGGGGCCTGCGTCGGCATGGTCTCGGCCCACGTCGACCGCCCGCTCGACGGCCTGCGCACCGCCCAGCTCACCGCCCTCGAAGCGCTGGGCGCGCAGGCGGGCCGCTGGCTGGCCTGGCACGAGCGGACGGTCCTGCTCGACGCCCTGGAGCACCTGCACGCCCTCGGCCGTGCGCAACGGGGGGCGGGGACGCGCCGGAGCTGAGCCGGCCAGGCCCCCCTTCACTCCCACCTGCTGTCCCTTGTGTGCGCCTGTGTGCGCCTGTGTGCGCCTGTGTGCGCCGCCCCTCGTGTCCGTCCGGGTGTGCCCGGCGCTCCCCGGGGCAGCCGCCTCACGAAGACCAGGGAGGGACACATCATGAACACGAATGCCGTGGTGCGCGAGGGCGAGGCGGGGGCCCGGCGCGCCGCACGCGGATCCGTGGTGAAGGGCGCCGCGAGAGCCGGCTTCACCGCGCGCGGAGTGATCTACCTTCTCGTCGGGGTGCTGGCCCTGCGGATCGCCTTCGGACGCCCCGGGGGCGAGGCCGACCGGCAGGGCGCCCTCGGCGAGCTGGCGCGGCAGCCCTTCGGCGCCGTGCTGCTGTGGGCGCTGGGGGTCGGGCTGGCCGGGATGGCCCTGTGGCGGCTGTCGGAGGCGGTCTTCGGCGCGGCCGGACCCGAGGGGCACACGGCAGGGAAACGGCTCCTCGCCCTCGCCCGGTGCGGGTTCTACTCCTTCGTCGCCTACTCGGTCCTGGCGCTCGCCGCCGGCGCGGGCAGCGGCGGCGGCTCCAGCGACCGGCAGTCCAAGGACGTCACCGCCCGGCTGCTCCACGTGCCGGCGGGACAGTGGCTCGTGGGTGCCGCCGGTGCGGGGATCATCGTGGCCGGCGTCTGGATCGGCGGCCGGGCCGTCACCCGCGCCTACCACGAGAAGATGCGGCTGGGCGCCATGTCCCGGGGCGTCCGGCGGCTGGTGGACGTCACCGGCGTGGGCGGCGGGGCGGCCCGCGGCCTGGTGTTCGCCGGCGTCGGCGCCTTCGCCGTACGGGCCGCCGTCGACTACGACCCCGACCACGCCAAGGGGCTCGACGACACCCTGCGCTCGTTCGCCCGTACGCCCGCCGGACCGGCCCTGCTGGCCTGTGTCGCGGCCGGCCTCGTGCTGTTCGGACTGTTCTCCTTCGCGATGGCCCGCTGGCGCAGGGTCTGACACCCGGATGCCGGGGAACCCGCAGCACATGAGCGAATCCGAGTTCACGCCGGACGCACGGCCCGTCGACATGTACCTCGGCCTTCTGCGCCTCCGCATGGAGAGCGAGGACTACCGCCTGCTGATGGAGATCGTCGGGCCGGCGTTGCGCGCCCTGGAAGAACAGCCCCCGGAAACCCTCGACTTCGCGCTGGACCCGGACGACAGCGACGCGCTGCCCCAGGAGATCCGCGACGAGGCGGCCCTGGTGATCGCCACCGCCCTCACCGGCCGCCTGGACAACCAGCTCGTCGAGATCCACGTGGACGGCACCGGCCCGGTCCGGGTGGTCACCGACGCGGTCACCGCCGAGGACCCCGCCCGGCTGGCCGAGATCGCCGGCTGCATCCGGCAGCGGCAGGACGACATCGAGCAACTGCGCGGCATCGCCGCCGCGAGCGACCTGCCCGCCGACTTCTGAGTCTCACGCCGGTGTTTCGGGTCCGGTGACCGGTGCCCGTAGTGGCCGGGTCAGGGGCACGTCCAGCGGGCGGGCGAGGCCGAGGACCGCCTCGTCCAGCCGTTGGAGGTGGCGGAGCACCCGGTCGGTGACCCGGCCGTGGCGCGGTGTGCCGACCGGCCGGCTTCAGGTGGGAGGCGACGCCGGGCCCGGTGACCACGTCGGCCGCGAGCGACCTGCCCGCCTTCACGCCGGTGTTTCGGGTCCGGTGACCGGTGCCCGTAGTGGCCGGGTCAGGGGCACGTCCAGCGGGCGGGCGAGGCCGAGGACCGCCTCGTCCAGCCGTTGGAGGTGGCGGAGCACCCGGTCGGTGACCCGGCCGTAGCGGGGCGTGCCGATCCCGCCGGGCTTGAGCAGCGAGGCGACGCTGGGCCCGGTGACCACCTCGGCCGTGGTGGGCTCCCCGGCGACCCGGGCGGCGATCGCGCCGATGTTGTGCAGGATCCGCTGCCCCGCCCCGCGCAGCCGGGGGTCCGCGGCGATCGAGGGATGGGTGGGCAGCAGCTCGGCGGTCGCCGCCAGCGACCGGGCGTGATAGGCGCAGGTCTCCAGCAGCGCGACCACGTACTGCGCGGTGTCCCGCCGGGTCCGCAACGGCGTGACCGGATGCGTCAGCGGCTGGGTGGCCGCCCGCAGGTCCGCCAGCGCCTCGTCCAGATCCCGGGCCAGGTCGAGCAGTTCCGTCGGCGGCTCGCCGCTGAGCTGGCCGACCGCGGCCGAGGTGACATCGGTCAGCCGGTCCAGGACGGTCGTCAGCAGCTCGTTCGTCCGGCGGTCGGTGTGCACCGGCAGCACCAGCGCCGCCGCGGCCACCCCGCACGCCGCCCCGATCGCGGTCTCCTCGATCCGCAGCACCAGCACCGACAGGCTGTAGGTGTGCAACAGCGTGTACAGCACGCCGAGCGCCGCCGTGACGAAGAACGACGAGAGCGTGTACGACAGCGGTGCCGTGTAGAACATCGCGAACACGCACAGCAGCACCACCGCGAACGCCGGCCCGGTGTGCTGCCCGACGATCCCCGCGAGCAGGATGCCCGCGACCACCCCCAGCACGGTCCCCAGCAGCCGACGGGAGCCCTTGACCAGGATCTCCCCGGTGGACGCGGTGTTGAGGAACACGATCCAGCAGGTCAGCACCGCCCAGTACCACCGGTGCGCGGACAGCAGCTCGCCCCCGACCATGGCCAGCGACGAGCCGACGGCGACCTGCACCGCCGCCCGGGTCGTCGGCCGGCGCAGCCCCCTCTCCTGCGGTTCCTCCTCCTCGGCGGCGATGGCCGCGTCCTCCGCGTCCAGCTCCTCCCGGGAGCGGGCGGCCTCGGGACTGTCCTGCGACTCGTCCTGCGGTCCGTCGAGCGCGATCCGCAGCCCCAGCACCGCGCGCGTCGCCTCGCCGAGCCCCCGGAACACGTCCTGCACGTCCGCGGAGGCCTCCGGCAGGTTCTCCTCGTCCCGGTACCCGAGCAGCCGGTTGCGCGTCCGTGCCGTGTCCGTCCCGTCCGCCACGGGCTGCCGTACGAGGAGCTGGAGGGCCGTCAGATCCCGGCGCAGGATGTCGAGCGCGTCGTCCCGGACCGGGAGACGGCCGCCCTCCGGCAGTGGAGCCCCGGGCAGATGCATGGTCAGGGTGTCGGCCCGCTCCGCGCTGCGCGCCGTCAGCAGCAGCAGGCCCAGCCGCTCGGCGGTGATCTCCGCGTCGGCGATCCGGCGCTGCAGCAGCCGGGCCACCTCCTCGTCCGAGGTGCCCTCCTCCAGCCGCCCCTGGATCATCATGGCCGTCTCGTGCAGCCGCGCGGTGCCCTCCCGGGCGCGCTCCAGCGCCTTCTCCGCGTCCTCGGGGCCGGCGTCCAGCAAGTCCCGCTGGGCGTCGAGCAGCTGCGCCAGCCGGGCCCGGAACGCCAGCCGCAGCCGCTCCAGGACCGCCGTCGGGGTCTGCGGCACCAGGACGAAGCGGGCCGCCGCGCCGCACACGAACGCGACGGCGATCACCCCGCAGAACCCGGCCAGGTCGTCCGTCGTGACACCGACGAACAGGGCCAGGAAGTAGACCTGGAAGCCGATCAGCCCCAGCGTCGTGCCCCGGTCGCCGAACCGGCGGCCGTACACCGCGCAGAAGATGAGCACCACGAAGAAGACGTCACCGGCCACCTGCCGGGTGCCGAGCAGCGCCGCCACCGACACCGAGGCGAGCGCCGTCGGCAGGCCCAGGACCAGCGTGACCGCCTGCCGGGACCGCTGTTTCTCCCGGATGGCGAACGTGGCCACCATCGCCGCGATGGCCCCGGCGACCAGGTGCTGGACGTCCGCCCCGAGCAGCGAGAGCACGGCCAGCGTGAGCGAGATCGCGGCCACCGTCCGCAGCCCCGCGGCCAGCCGCAGCAGCCCGGGATCCGATGCGGCGACCCGGTCGCGCCACCGGGCCACCGCGCTCGTCCCCGCCGCGGTCACCCGGACCCCGGGACCCGAGCCCTCGACGTGCGCCCGCACCTGCTCGGGCGTCAGATAGCTGTCCGTGTACTCGAAGTCCTTCAACTTGGCGGGCCGGCGCGCCTGGAACCCGGTGCGGACGAAATCGTCGCCCGCGATCGCGTTCAGCGTCCAGTTCGTCAGCACCCGCGCCTTGGCCACGCCCGTGCGCAGCGCCGACCAGTGGTAGCCGCGCGCCACGGCCTGCGCGGGCAGTCCCCGCAGCTCGATGCCGAGCGGCTTGGACACCGCGTCGGTGCCGCCCAGGTCGACCACCAGACCGAGGTCCTTGTGCACGTACGGCCGCGTCGGCTGCCCGCGCAGCTTCGCCACCACGTTGTCGGCGACGACCTTGCCCTGCCGCATGGCGTGCTGCGCGGTCGGCGGGCAGACCGCGTCCGGGTCGTCCTTCGCCTCGTCCGGCACCGCGGCCGCGTCACCGAGGGCGAACACCCCGTCCTGGCCGGGCAGGTCCATGTGGGAGGTGACCGCGAGCCGTCCGCGCACGGTCTCCGCGCCGAGCGTGGCGATCAGCGGGCTGGCCACCACCCCGGCCGTCCAGATGAGCGTACGGGTCGGGATCACCCGTCCGTCGGTGAAGGTGACCTCCTCGGGACCCGCCTTGGCGATGGACACGCCGAGCGAGATGTCGATGCCCCGCCGGCGCAGCACCGCCTGTGCGCTGGCGCCCAGCTTGTCGCCCAGCTCCGGCATCAACTTGGGCGCGATGTCGATGAGATGCCACTTGATCAGGGCGGGGTCGATCCGCGGATAGCGCTTGACCGCGTTGTGCGTGAGCAGCTGCAGACAGGCGGCGGTCTCGGTGCCTGCGTAGCCGCCGCCCACGACCACGAACTGGAGCCGGGAGGCGCGCTCGGCGGGGTCGTGGCTGGCGTCGGCGAGGTCGAGCTGGCTGATGACGTGGTCACGGACGTACGCGGCCTCGGCGAGCGTCTTCATGCCGAAGGCGTGCTCGGTCAGCCCCGGGATGTCGAAGGTGCGGGTGACACTGCCGGGAGCCAGCACGATGTGGTCGTACGGCTCGTTCACGATCTCGTCGGTGATGGTGCGGATGACGCAGACCTTCGCCTGCAGGTCAACGCCGACGGCGCCGCCCGGGATGATCCGGGTGCGGTACTTCTTGCTGCGCCGCAGCGACACGGCGATCGACTGGGGCGTCAGCACCCCCGAGGCGACCTGCGGCAGCAGCGGCAGATAGAGCTGGTAGGCGAACGGCGTCACCAGAGTGATCTCGGCTTCCGAAGCGGCGAGCCGGCGTTCCAGACGTCGAACGCATCCCACTCCGGCGAAGCCCGCGCCCACCACCAGGATCCTGGGTCGTGTCACGGTGTCCATCCCTTTCTGCGGCTCCAGGCGTCTGACGTCATGCGTGTGCCCTCCCGAGAGCCGTCGCACCCCATCGATCCCACCGCGCCCGTACCGGTTCCGCCAGCCGGGCGAGGCATGCAGACGAACGTTTCTGCTGAGGCTCCCGTCGTACCCCGCACAGGGGCTGTGTACGCCAGGTACCTCCGGGTAGGCCGAGGTACATGACAATTGCGGTGGCCGGAGGGTATTGACGTGGAGCGCGCGGAGGGCTGCGACGCCCAGGGCGGCCCCCAGACGGCGGCGCGGCACCTCGCCGACGCGGCGGAGTCGCTGGTGGCCTGCTGGCTCGCGGCGGCCGAGGAGGCGGTGCCCCGGCTGCCCGCCCGGCAGCTGCTCGCGCTCAGAACGGTCCGGCGCAGACCCGAGCTCAATCTGACCGCGCTCGCCGAGCACCTCGGCATCGGCGTGCCCACCGCGAGCCGGCTCTGCGACCGGCTGGAGGCCGCGGGCCTGATCGAGCGGACCGTGCAGCCGCGCAACCGGCGCGAGGTCCAGCTCGTGGTCACCGCCTACGGCAGCCGGGTTCTCGCCGACGTCACCGAACGGCGGGTGCGCCACCTCGCGGCCGTCCTCGCCGGCCTGACTCCCGCCCAGCGCACGGCCCTGCAGCAGGGCCTGTACGCCTTCAGCCACGCGTACACCAAGGAGGGCTGAGCCGGGGTCAGCGGCCCCCGGACGACGCGGGGGCCGTGTCGGTGTCGAGGTGGCACAGCAGCAGGCACACGTCGTCGTCCCGCTCCGAGTCGCTCAGCATCGGATCCAGGATGCGCTCCGCCGCCCCGTCCAGATCCCCTTCCAGCTCCTCGGTGCGAAAACCGCCGAGGGTCGCCGCGAGCCGTTCGATGCCCGGGTCTATGCCCTGGGCGCGCCGCTCCACCAGCCCGTCCGTGTACAGCGCCAGCGTCGAGCCGGGCGCGAGCGGCACCGTGTGGTCGGCGATCTCCTGGTGCAGCGGGATGCCGAGCATGGCCCCCGGCTTCGCGTCCAGGGTGCGCACCCGCCCGTCCGGACCGCGCAGCACCGGCGGCGGATGACCGGCGGCGGCCCAGGTCAGCGACGGCTCCCCGGGCCGGAACCGGGCGATCACGGCGGTGGCGTACAGATCGGGCTGGAGCTGGTGGAGGAAGACGTGCAGCCGGGTCAGCAGCTGCCCGGGGCTGGCGCCGTCGACGGCGTAGGCGCGCAGGGCGGTGCGCAGCTGGCTCATCATCACGGCCGCGTGCAGCCCGTGCCCGGTGACGTCCCCGATGACGACGATCAGACTGCCGTCCGGGCCGCGGAACGCGTCGTACCAGTCGCCGCCGATGTTCAGCCCGTAGGTGGCGGGCAGGTAGCGGGCCGCCAGACGCAGACCGGGAACCCCCGGCAGATCGGTCAGCAGGGCCCGCTGGAGGGTCTCGGCGATGTCCTGGTTGTGCTCGAAGCGGCGCGCGTTGTCCAGGGCGGTGCTCGCCCGCCGGGTCAGCTCCACCAGCATCACCGCGTCGTCGGGGTCCCAGCGCTCGCCCGGCGGGGTCAGCGTCAGCACACCGAAGGGCGCGCGCCGGGTCGCCAGCGGCACGCACAGCATCGGACGGGCCGGATCCAGCGCCGACGGCGGGTGGTCGTCTATGCCCGGCAGCCCGCCGGGGGCCGCGGCCGCGTACCGGGGCCGTCCGGTGCGGGCGGCGAGCACGGCCGCCGCCGGGTGCGCGGCCCGCTCCCCCCGGTCGTCCTCGGCGTCGAACAGCCAGACGTCGACCGTGCGGGCGTACTCGGGGACCAGCAGCTCCGGCAGCCGGCGCACGATCTGGTCCTGACTCAGGGACGCCGTCAGCGCCGCGCTCGCGTCCGCCAGGAACGTCAGCCGGCGGCGGGCGCTCTCCGCCTCCCTGCGGGCCGCCCGCTCCGCCGAGAACGCCTCGCGCTGCGCCCGCCCGGCGGCGTCGAGCTCCGCGTGCAGCGCCAGCACCCCCTGGTTGGTCTGGTGCAGCTCCTCGCGGTGGACCCCGACGAGCTCCTCCTGCTCGGCGAGCCGGTCCAGGACGAGCGAGGTGTCCTCGTCGGCGCCCAGCAGGGCCTCCGCGAGCAGCACCGGATCGTCCGCGACCACGGTGCAGAACACCGCCCCCGACGGCTCCGGGCAGGGCGCCGCCGTCCGCCACGCGGGCTCCCCGGCGGCGGACAGGGGCAGCACCTCCAGCGCGAGCAGACCGTCCGCCACCCGGGCGGTCAGCCGCCAGTCGCCGCCCTTGGTGAGACAGCGGCGCAGCCGTCCGCTGAGCGCCGCCGCGAGCCGGGTGCGCTCCAGGGGCGGAACGCCGTACGCGGCGGCGAGGCGGGCGGTGCCGATCCGGGCACGGGCCGCGTCGGTGACGGTGGTGATCTGCCAGCTGTGCGTCATGGAAGGTCCGGCGGGTCGGGGGACAGGACGGCCACCGCGGTGTCGTCGCGCACCGGACGGGCGAAACTGCCCGCGTCGCGCACGGTCACCGCGGCCGTCACGGCGGGGTCGGCGCCCGGCAGACCGGGGCCGGACGGCGGCACCCAGCGGCTGGGCAGCCCGTCGGTGTGCAGGATCAGCAGCCGGTCCGCCGCCCAGGGCACGTCGGTCTCCGGCACGGTACCGGGCCGGTGCACGCCGACGATGCCCGGCCGCGACAGCAGCGGACGCCAGGTGCCGCCCTCGTACAGCCGGGCGCCCGTGTTGCCGACGCCCGCGTACCGCAGCCGCCCGGCCCGCGGATCGAGCTGCGCCACCGCGACGGCCGCGCCGCGGGTGCCGCGCAGCGCCCCGTCGAGACACTTCAGCAGCTCGGCGGGGGGCAGATGGGCACACCGCCGCACCTCCTCGGCGGCCGCCGTCGAGGCGCGCGCGGCCTCGGGGCCGTGCCCGAGCCCGTCGGCCAGCATCAGGGTGAGCCGGCCGGCCGCGTGGACGCAGGTCCACAGGTCGCCGGAGTACGCCGCGCCCGCGAACGGCACGTTGATCCCGCCGACCCGCGCGCCGACGGAGGGCACCTGCGGCGCGACGTCCAGCCGGGCCAGGGCGACCGTGCCCCGGCCCGGGGAGCCGTCCAGGCCGAAGGCGTCGGCCAGCCGCCGGCAGGTGCCGAGCCCCGCGCCGAGCGAACCCGTCGTGGAGAACCCGTCCACCAGGGCGGCCGGCACGTCCGCGATGCCCGGACCGTGGTCGACCGCGGCGATCTGGAGGGACGGCGGGGAGCCCTGCCCGGCGGGCGGCGCCACCGCCTCGACCAGCAGCTGCCCCCCGCCCGCGTGCTTGAGCAGGTTGGTGGCCAGCTCCGTCGCGATCAGGGCGGCCGCCGCGGTGCGCGACTCGTCCAGACCGGCGAGCGCCGCGGCGTCCTCCGCGGCCACCCGGGCGTCGCGCACCCGCGTCGAGTCGTGCACCGGTACGTCCCACACGCGCGCCATCAGCACCCCTCACGCGGCCGGGGCGTCCGCGCCGTCCACGAGGTCACCGTGACGGTGGTGCCGACGCCGGGCGTGCTGTCGATGGCGAACTCGTGCACCAGCCGCCGTGCCCCGCCGAGCCCGAGCCCGAGCCCGTCGCCGGAGGTGTAGCCGTCGCTGAGCGCCCGCTCCAGGTCGGGGATGCCCGGCCCGCGGTCGCTGAACGTCAGCCGCAGCCCCTCACGCCTGCCGTCCCCGACCCGGGTGGCCTCCACCTCGCCGCCACCGCCGTACACCAGCGTGTTGCGGGCCAGTTCGCTGGCCGCGGTGACCAGCTTCGTCTGGTCGACCAGGCCGAAGCCGAGCGCGGCGGACGCCTGGCGCACATGCTGGCGGACCCGGACCAGGTCCAGGTCCGAGCGGATCGGCAGCCGGGCCTCGACGCCCGCGGCGGCCGCGCTCACCGGGCGTCCCCGTGCGCGCCGCCGGGCAGGGCCGCGTCCACCCGGCCGAGCTGCTCCAGTGCCGCTTCTGTGTTCAGCGCGGTCCGCAGCCCCGGCAGGGTCAGACCGAGTTCCACCAGGGTGAGCGCGACCGCGGGCCGCATCCCGGCCACCACGGTCCGCGCGGCCAGCAGCCGGGCGTGCTCCGCGATCTCGGCCAGCACCCGGCCGAGGAAGGAATCGACGATCTCCACCCCCGAGATGTCGATGACCACACCGGTCACCCGGCTGTCCACGATCGCCTGCGCGATGTCCTGCTGGAGCCGTGCGGCCATGCCGTCGTACAGATCGCCCTGGAGGGTGACCAGCAGGACGTCGCCGAGTCTGAGCACCGGTACGGAGACCGCGCCGGGCTGGAGGAAGTCGTCGTTCACCTGGCCGTCGCACCGCCGGGCGCCGCGCGCACGATGTCCGCGCCCAGCCGGTGCAGGGCGTACGCGAGGGCGTCGGCGAGGCTCGCGCGGGTGATCACCGTGCCCAGGTCGAGGCCGAGATGCACGATGGTCTGCGCGATCGCGGGCCGGATGCCCGACACGACGCACTCGGCGCCCATCAGCCGGACCGCCGCCACGGTCTTCATCAGATGCTGGGCGACCAGCGAGTCCACGGTCGGCACACCGGTGATGTCGAGGATCGCGAACCGGGCCTGCTCGGCGACGACCGACTCCAGCAGCGTCTCCATCACCACCTGGCTGCGGGCGCTGTCCAGGGTCCCGATCAGCGGGACCGCGACGATCCCGTCCCACAGCCGGATGACGGGGGTCGCCACCTCCAGCAGCTGCAGCCGCTGCCGGTCGATCAGCGCCTCGCCCTCGTTGAGCGCGGTCTCCATCACCACCAGGCGCAGGGTGCCCATCAGGACGGTCAGCGCCGTCGTGCACGCCCGCACGTGCTCGGCCGACGCCTGCGGCAGCTCCGCCACGAGCAGCTCGGCGGCGGGCACCCGCAGGGCGTCCACCTCGGTCGACACCCGGGACGGGGTGAGCCCGGTGCGGGCACGCGCCGCCGCCATCCGCGACAGCTGCTCGCGTACGACGGTGAATCCGGGGTCCGCCGGGTCCTCCACGCGTCCGCGCCCGGCCACCTGGGCGAGCGCGTCGAGGACGACCCGCCCCGCCTCCACCGCCTCGTCCCGCGCGACGGTGAACACCGTGCGGAACAGGGGCTCGTCCGCCCACCGCTGGGCGAGCTGCTCCCGCCGCCGGCGCAGGAACTCCCCGACCTCGCTCTCGGGTGTCCTGTGCTGTGCGGCCGTCTCGTGCTCCGGCAACCTGCCTCACTCCTCGTCTGGTCCTACTGCTGGGTCAGGGGGCGCCGGACGGGGACGCGGGGGGCTTGCCGAACCAGTCGAGGCACACCACCAGCGCGTCGTCGTCCGGCTCGGGTCTGCCGCGGTGCCCGGAGAGTTCCCGCAGGACCGCGGCCGGCACCTCGGCCGCCGGCAGCAGCGCCGCGGAGTTCACCGCCCGGGCCAGCGCCCGGTCGCCGTAGATCTCCCCGCCCGGCCCGGGCACCGCGTGCACGCCGTCACTGACGAACAGCAGCCGGTCGCCCGGCTCCAGGGTGAGTTCCTGGGCGACGTAGTCCGTCTCCTCGAACATGCCGAGCGGCAGCTGCGCCTCCAGGTCCACCGCGGTCAGCACCCGGTCGCGCAGCAGCAGCATCCGCGGTGACCCCGCGTCGACGACCTGCGTCCGGCCCGTCGACAGCTCGATGTCCACGAGCAGCACGGACAGGTGCGCCTCGCCCCGGTAGTGGGCGTGGATCGCCTGGTCCGCCAGCGCCGCCTGGTCCGCGATGGGGATGCCGGCGCGGCGGGCGTTGCGCAGGGCGTTGATGCCGAGACCGGTCAGCAGGGACGCCTCGATGCCCTCGCCCATGCCGTTGGTGACGTAGACCATCAGATGGTCCGCGGACGCCGACCAGTCGAAGTTGTCGCCGTGGATCGCGTACGCGGGCTGCAGCTGGGCGCCGAGCGCGTAGGCGTCCCGGGCGCAGGACCGGGCCGGCAGCAGCTGCCACTGCATCTCCGCGGCCAGCGTCAGCCGGTCGGTGCGGCGGGCCTGGAGGTAGCGGTCGGTGTCGCGTTCGGCGACCACCAGTTCATGGCCCAGCAGCCGTGCCACCTCGGCGAGTTCGGCGAGCGGGCCGGGCCCGGCCGCCTCGGCGGGCAGGGTCACGGACAGCACGCCGAGCCGGTCGCCGCGCACGGTGACGGGCAGGTGCGCGCGCACCCGGCCGCCGTCGAGCCGCTCGACGTGGGGCTCCTGGGCGCCGTAGGCCCGGCCCGGGGCGCCGGCGCCCACGGGCAGCGGCTCGGGCCCGGGGCCGGCACCGGACGACGCGGGCGGGACGGGCAGCAGGACGGTCGCGCCGTAGTCGGCGAGACACAACTGCGCCGCCTCTGCGGCATAGTGGGCGCGGAGCACCTCGCGCAGCGCCTCGGGCACCTCGTGGGCGGCCGCGGAGCGCAGGGCGCGCCCGGCGGTCACGAGCCGGTTCACGATGTCGGTCACGCCTTTCTCCGTGTGGGGCCGGGACGGCCCGAAGGGGCCGCGGTGACGCGGCGGCCGGGCCGTCTCCGGTGGGGGTGGGCTGACAGCGTCACGGAAGCCTGGGAGAGTGGCTCCGTGATGTCCCCCTCCTCGCGCTCCTCGCGTCCGCAGCCCCAGGAGGTCGCGCGGGTGACCGCGGAGGCGGCGGAGCTGCTGGAGGTCCTGTGGGGCCGTGCCTCCACGGCCCCGGTCTCCGCCTCCCAGCTGCGGGTGCTGTTCATCCTGGAGCACAACGAAGGCATCAACCTGCGGACACTCGCCGACCACCTGGGCTCGACCCCGCCGTCCACCAGCCGGCTGTGCGACCGGTTGCAGGCCGTGGGCTTCGTCGAACGCAGGGCGGCCGAGAACAGCCGCCGTGAGCTCCAGCTCTTCCTGAGCCGGCACGGGCGTGCGTTCCTCACCGATCTGCGCGCGCGGCGCGAGAGTGCCCTGGAGGCGGTCCTGGAGCAGATGCCGGCCGTGCAGCGCGACGCGCTGCTGCGGGGTCTGGAGGCCTTCTGCACCGCAGCGGCGCAGCAGATCCACGAGCCGGCCGGCCCGGCCGGCGCGGCCACGGCCTGAGTGCCTCGGGCGTGCGCCGCGGGCCGCCGTGGCGCGCCGCGGGTGGTCGTCCTCGCCCACCGGCACATCCGTGATCCCTCCCGCGTGACTGCCCCGCACACTTTGTTGCCTCATGCTCATAGTTGTCAAATGGCAACTGTTGCCCGTGCCTGGCCGCCGCACCTGCGCCTTTCCGGCCGGTGCGGCGAGCCGCCCTCAGGCCTCCGGCTCCGTCCCGGCCGCGCCCCGGTCGATGAGGTCCAGCGCGTCACCGACCTCCTCCGAGATCGGCACCGTGAGGCTGACGCCGGTCAGATCGAGCACACGCCGCACGGCGGGCGCGGGCGCGATGACATGGACACTGCCGGGCAGGGCGCGGGCCTCGTGGTAGACGCGCAGGATGATGTTCATGCCGGACGAGTCCATGAAGGGCACGGCCGACAGGTCGAGCAGGAAGTGCCGGCGGCCGTGGTGGAGCTGGTTCGCCAGCTGGGCCTGGAGCTCGGTCGCGGTGTCGAGGTCCAGATGGCCTTCGACCGTGACCAGGGCGACGTCCTCCCGGACCACGTCGACCTCGACGGACAGGGGGTGCTGGGCGGTGGACACGACTACCTCCGAAAGCTGACGGTCGGGACCGGTCGCCCCGGCGGACGGTTGCGCAGCGGGGTGGGGGGCGACGGACGGATGGACTCCTCCAGGGGCTGCGGCCTTCTTCTCGCGCCGAGCGGCTACCCCGGAACCCGCCCCTCATGCCCGCTCCGCCCCTCATGCCCGCTCCGCCGCTCACGTCCGCGGCCCGCGTCGGCGCGGGCGACACCTCGCCCGCCCGGCCCGGTATGCGGACGCGACGCCCGGGTAGCCGCAGCGGTGGAACGCGTGAGAAGGGAGCGAAGTGACCACCGACGCACACCGCCCGCCCGCCCCCCGATGTACGGCGACACCGTGACCGGCCGGCGAAGCCGTCCCGCGTGACGGGCGACGACCTCGCGGCGACCGCCCCGCCGCCGACCGCGGACGCCCCGCCGCCGACCGCCGCGGCCGCGCGGGCACGGGCGCGTGCGGTGGTCGACGCCCACTGGTGCGGGCACCCGCCGCACGAACGGGACCTCATCGATCTGGAGCTGGTGGTCTCCGAGCTGGTGACGAACGCGATCCGGCACGGCGGCGGCCTGGCCGGCTTCGAGGTGACGCCCGTACCCGGTGGCGTACGCCTCGCCGTGCACGACCGCAGCGAGGCGGTGCCGTCCGCCGCCTACGGCACCGGGGAACCGCCGACGGCCCACCGCGGCAACGGCTACGGCTGGCCCCTGATCATCCGGCTCACCCGCGAGCTGAGCGTCGAGTCACGCCCCGACGGCGGGAAGACGATCCGCGTGCTGGTGCCGCTGCGCCCCGCCCCGGCCCGTCTCACCAGGGCAGGAACACATGCACCTCCTTGCCCGCCCCGTCCGGGACCACGCTGACCTGCGTGCACAGCGTCTCGATCAGGTACCAGCCGATACCGCCGCCCCCGGTGTCCGGCCGGAAGGGACGCGGGGACGGCCGTACGGCACTGGTGTCGTGCACCGTGACGTGCACCCCGTCGAACGTGGGCCGCAGCGCCAGCTCGAACGGTCCCGGCGCGAACCGCACGGCGTTGGACGCCAGCTCAGTGACGATCAGCACGATGTCGTGCCAGCACTCCGGCGCGGACGGCGGGACGACCTCCGCGAGCGCGTCGAGGAACTCCTCCGCGGCCAGCCGCGCGCCCGTCACATCGTGCGGCTCGCCCGCGAACCGCACGGTCCGGGCCGGTACGGCCGCACCGGCCCGGGAGTCGTCGCCGCGCGGGTCGATCGCCATGTCGTGGGTGCGGCCCACCGCCGGGGGGCCGACGTCCTTTCTCGTACGTATCTCTCGTCGCCACTCACAGGGTTCCCGGGTCGGCCCGTCCTACGCGCCCCGCGCGCCCCCTGCCCTGAGAGCCCGTCCCGCAGGCTCTCAGCGGAAGACGTCGTCGGCGTCGTCCCAGCTCAGGATCTCTTCCGTCGGCGTCTGCCGGGGCAGCCTGGCCCTCGCCTGGTACATCGCCTCGATCTCCGCCGCGTAGTGCCGCACGATCGAGTCGCGGCGCAGCTTCATGGACGGGGTCAGCAGCCCGTTCGCGTGGTCGAACGGCTGGGGGAGGATCCGGAAGGCGCGGATCGACTCCGAGCGCGACACCGAGCTGTTCGCCGCCGCGACCGCCCGGGCGATCTCCTCCCGCAGGGCGTTCTCCTCACGGGCCTCCCGGCCCTCCCCGTACAGCGTCAGGCTGGCGCGCCAGTGCGCCAGGAAATCGGGGTCCAGGGTGATCAGCGCGCCCACACAGGGCCGGTTGTCGCCGACGACCACCGCCTGGTGCACGAGCGGATGCATCCGCAGCCGCTGCTCCAGCGCGGCCGGCGCCACGCTCTTGCCGCTGCTGGTGATGATGACGTCCTTCTTCCGTCCCGTGATGGTCAGATAGCCGTCGTTGTCCATGTACCCCAGATCGCCCGTGGCCAGCCAGCCGCCCCGCAGCGCGGCCCGGGTCGCGGCGTCGGCGTTGACGTACCCCTGGAACACCGACGGGCCGCGCACCAGGATCTCCCCGTCGTCCGCCACCCGGATGTCGGTGCCCGGCAGGGCCTGCCCGACCGTCCCGGACCGCTCCCGGCCGAGCGGCTGCATGGTGACACCGCCGCTGGTCTCGGTGAGCCCGTACCCGTCGTGGACGTACACGCCGATGCCCTCGTAGAACAGGGACAGGTCGCGGTGGAGCGGGGAGCCGCCCGAGGTGGCGCGGTGCACCCGGCCGCCCAGTGCCGCGCGCAGCCGGCGGTACACCGTCCGCTCGAACAGCGCGTGCTGGAGCCGCAGATCGAAGCCGGGCCCCGAACCACGGCCCAGCCGATGGCGCTCGACGGCCGCCGCGAAGTCCCGCGCCGTCTCCGCGGCCCGCTCGAACAGCGCCCCGCGGCCCGATTCCTGCGCCACCCGCAGGAAGTTCTTGTAGATCTTCTCGAACACCGACGGCACCGCGTAGAGATAGGTCGGCCGGAAGGACTTCAGCGCCGCCGAGAGCGAATCCGCGCTCAGGTCGGGCTCGTGCCCCATCAGGATGCCCCCGCGCAGACACAGCCCCTGGATCATCAGGCCGTACACATGGGAGAACGGCAGGAACGCGAGGACGGAGGCCTGCTCCCCGGGCGGCGCGGCGGTCTGTCCCCAGCCGGCCAGCAGGGTGTCGCAGGGGCTGGCCAGGCTCCGGTGGCTCAGCGCGCAGCCGAGCGGACGGCCCGACGTGCCCGAGGTGTACGCGATCACCGCGGTGGAGTCGGGCATCACGATCCTGCGCAACGAGTCCACGGTGGTCACCGGGACGTACTCACCGCGCCGCGCGAGCTCCTCCAGCGCCCCGGTGTCGAGCTGCCATACGTGCCGCAGCCGGGGCAGGGTCGCGCACACCGACCCCACCGTCATGACGCTCTGCTCGTCCTCGACGACCACACCCACACAGGCCGAGTCCCGCAGGATCCACTCGACCTGGTCGCGCGAGGAGGTCGGGTACACCGGCACCACCTCGGCGCCCACCGCCCACAGGGCGTAACTGAGGACGGTCCACTCGTACCGGGTGCGCGCCATGATCGCGACCCGGTGGCCGGGGGAGATCCCGGACGCCACGAACCCCTTCGCCAGGTCCACGACCTGGTCGCGCAGCTCGACGGCCGTCACCTCCTGCCAGGTGGCGGAGCCCGGCGCGCCGGGGCGGGCGAGGACGGCCAGCACCGGGGTACGGGCCGCTGTCTCGAAAACGCTGTCGGCGAGCCCGCCGGTCAGGGGCGAAACGGCTGGGGGAGCGACAGCGAAGTCGCGCATACGCTGCTCCTGACATGTACGAAGGGTGACCCCGTCGACGAGAACTGTTATCGACGCTGGCGAATGTAGCCCAGGCGGGACTGCTTGTGGCCGGGAACCGACCAAGTGATGAGCGTCGGTGACCTGGCCCGTCATGGGGCGCCCTCGGAAACCGGCCACACGGCCTCAGGCCTGGGTCTGCCGCACGCACGTCGTGACGACCTCCCGCAGACTGCCCGTGCGCGCGAACACCTCCTGCTGCACCTGCGACCCGTTGCCGTTCAGCAGCAGACCGGCACACGCCTCCCGGGCCCGCTCCAGGTCGCCGCTGTCCGTGAGCGCGTCCTCGACGTACTCCAGCAGCGACTGTACGACGGTCTCGGCGGGCGCGTTCCGCATGGTCAGCGGGTCGACCAGGTCCCCGGTCAGCCCCGAGCGGGCGGCCCGCCAGTCGGCCAGCCGCAACAGGCTGACGCTGTGGTCCGCCGGCTCCTTCCCGGCCTCCCAGTCCCGGGCGGCCGTCTCCACGAGGGCCCGCGCCAGCGTCGCGACGAGGACGGCGGTGTCCGCGCGCAGACAGACATCGGCCACCCGCACCTCCACCGTCGGCCAGCGTGCCGACAGCCGGGCGTCGAAGTAGACCATCTTCTCGTCGAGGATCGTCCCCGTGGCCAGCATGTCCGCCACCCGCCGGTGGTAGCGCTCGGCCGACCCGAACAGCTCGGTCGGGCCCGCCGACGGCCAGCGCAGCCACACCCGGCTGCGATAACTGCTGTACCCCGTCTCCCGGCCCTGCCAGAACGGCGAGTTGGCGCTCAGCGCGGTCAGCACCGACAGCCAGGGCCGCAGCCGGTCGATGACCGCGACCCCCTCCTCGTCGGAGGCGACCGAGACATGCACGTGACAGCCGCACACGATCTGCTCACGGGTCGCGATGCGGTACTGGTCCGCCATCCACCGGTAGCGCGTCCCGATGCTCACGGAGGGACGCACCGCCAGCGGGGAGGTGGCGAGCGCGGCGACCGCGCAGCCCGCCTCCCGCGCGTGCTTGGCCGCCTCCGCGCGGATCCGGACGATGTCCGCGCCCAGCTCCGCCATCTCCGACCGGGGATGGGTGGCGAACTCCACCATCTGGTTGTGCAGTTCCTTCTGGAAGACGGGCTCTTCCTCGGCCACGTCGTACCGCGCGGCGCGGGCGAGGACCGCGGCGGACAGCGCCCTGGGCTCCCCGGTCTCGGGGTCGACCAGGAGGAGCTCCTCCTCCACTCCTACGGTGCGCACGCGATACGGCCTTTCTCTGCGCCCTGCCTGCTGACGGCCGGGACCGGCTGGGACTGCTCAGGGGTGCACGCACCCGACTGCCCCTTCAGGGGCCGTCTCACACGGACGACGGCCGTAGCCACACCGTGGCCAGCGGCGGCAGCGTGAGCGTCAGCTCCCCGTTCGCCGCCTTGACCGGTTCGGCGTGGACGACGTCACCGCCGCCGTAGCGCGCCGCGTCGGTGTTGAGGACCTCCTCCCACGCGGGTGCCTCACCGGGGACGTGGAGCGGGTAGTCGTGGCGGACCACCGGCGAGAAATTGCTCACCGCCAGCAGCGGGCCGCCGTCGGCGCCGTACCGCAGGAACGCGAGGACGTTGTCGTCGGCGGCGTCCCCGAGCACCCACCGGAACCCGGCCGGGTCGGTGTCGCGCTCCCATAGCGCCGGAGTCGACCGGTACACGGCGTTCAGATCACGCACCAGGTCCTGGACGCCCCGGTGATCGCCCGCGGACGCGTACCCGGGGTCGAGCAGCCACCACTCGGGGCCGTGCGCCTCGGACCACTCGGCCCCCTGCGCGAACTCCTGCCCCATGAACAACAGCTGCTTGCCGGGATGGGCCCACATGAAGCCCAGGTACGCCCGGTGGTTCGCGCGCCGCTGCCACCAGTCGCCGGGCATCTTCGACACCAGCGCCTGCTTGCCGTGCACCACCTCGTCGTGCGAGATGGGCAGCACGTAGTTCTCGCTGTAGGCGTACACCATCGAGAAGGTCATCTCGTTGTGGTGGTACTTGCGGTGCACCGGTTCCTTCGCCATGTACTGCAGCGAGTCGTGCATCCACCCCATGTTCCACTTCAGCCCGAAGCCCAGCCCGCCGCTGTCGGTCGGCCGGGTCACCCCGCCCCAGGCGGTCGACTCCTCGGCGATCGTGACGACCCCCGGGCACCGCCGGTACACGGTCGCGTTCATCTCCTGGAGGAAGGCCATCGCGGCCAGATCCTCCCGTCCTCCGTACACATTGGGCTCCCACTGCCCGGAGTCCCGCGAGTAGTCGAGGTAGAGCATCGAGGCGACGGCGTCCACCCGCAGCCCGTCGACGTGGAACTCCTCGCACCAGTACGTGGCGTTGGCGACCAGGAAGTTGCGCACCTCGGTGCGCGCGTAGTCGAACTCGAACGTCCCCCAGTCCGGGTGCTCGGCCCGCCGCGCGTCCCCGGGCTCGTACAGCGGATCCCCGTCGAAGCGGGCCAGCGCCCAGTCGTCCTTGGGGAAGTGCGCCGGCACCCAGTCCACGATCACCCCGACACCGGCCCGGTGCAGGGCGTCCACCAGGTACTTGAAGTCGTCCGGGGTGCCGAGCCGGGCCGTCGGCGCGTAGAACCCGGTGACCTGGTAGCCCCAGGAACCGGCGAAGGGGTGCTGGGCGACCGGCATGAACTCCACATGGGTGAAGCCCAGGTCGGTCACGTACGCGGGGAGCACCTCGGCCAGCTCCCGGTACGACAGCCCCGGCCGCCAGGACGGCAGATGGACCTCGTAGACCGAGAACGGCGCCCGGTGCACCGGGACGTCACCCCGGTGCGCCATCCACTCGGCGTCACCCCACGTGTAGTGCGAGGCGTGCACGATCGACGCCGTGTCCGGCGGGACCTCCGCCCGCCGTGCCATCGGGTCGGCCTTCAGGAACCGTCCGCCGTGCCGGGAGGCGATCTCGAACTTGTACCGGGTGCCCTCGCCGATGCCGGGCAGGAACAGCTCCCACACCCCGGCCGCGCCGAGCGACCGCATGGGGAACGCGGTCCCGTCCCAGCAGCAGAAGTCACCCGCGACCCGCACGCCCCGCGCGTTGGGCGCCCACACCGTGAAGCGGGTGCCGGCCACCCCCTGGTGGGTCATCGGCTCGGCGCCCAGCGCCCGCCACAGCTCCTCGTGCCGGCCCTCCCGCACCAGATGCAGATCCAGGTCGCCGAGCGCCGGCAGGAACCGGTAGGGGTCCTCCACCTCGCACGGGTCGCCGTCGTACGCCACCCGCAGCGTGTACGCCGGAACCTCGTCGAGCGGCAGTACGGCGGCGAAGAGACCGTCCTCCTCGGAGGCGAGCGGGATCGCCGTCCCGCCGACGACCACGCTCACCGAGTCGGCGAACGGACGCAGGGCCCGGAACAGCACGCCCCCCGCCACCGGGTGGGCGCCCAGCAGGGCGTGCGGGTCGTGATGGGCGCCCGAGAGCAGACGGGCGCGGTCGGCGGGGTCGAGCGCGGGCGCCGCGAGCGGCCGGGGACCGGCGGCCTCGGGGGGAGCGGTGTCGCGCAGGGCCATGGGTCAGCCTCCTCGGACGGCGAGTCGTTCGATCGCCGCCATGGGTACGGGTAGCCAGTCGGGCCGGTTGCGGGCCTCGTACAGCACTTCGTAAACGGCGCGATCCGTCTCATAGGCACGCAGAAGCGCGTGCTTCTTGCGGGGGTCCCAGCCCGCCCGGGCCGCGTAGCCCGCGCAGTAGGCCTCCCGGCAGCGGCGCGCCCACTCCGGCCGCCAGGGCCGCCGCTGCCGGGCGGCGTAGTCGAAGGAGCGCAGCATGCCCGCGATGTCCCGCACCGGTGAGTGGGCGAGCCGGCGCTCGGCCAGCGGCCGGGACGGTTCGCCCTCGAAGTCGATGACGAACCAGTCGCGCCCGGCCCGCAGCACCTGCCCCAGGTGCAGATCGCCGTGGATGCGCTGGGCGGGCGGTCCCTGGTCGCAGACCGCGAGCGAGGTGAACGCCGTGGTCAGACCCGGGACGAACGGCCGCAGCGCCGGCACGTGGTGCGCGGCCGCCTCCAGCCGCTCCGTCATCGCGGCCGCCGTCCGCCCGTCCTCGGCGTCCGGACCGGCCGGCAGGGCCGCCGCGAGCGCCAGGTGGACGTCGGCCGTCGCCCGGCCCAGCTCCTCGGCCTCCGAGGTGAAGTCCTCGCCCCGGGCCAGCGCCTGCAGCGCGAGCGTCCAGCCGTCCGCCGCGTCGGGCAGGAACGGCTGGAGCACACCGAGCGTGGCCTCCTGGGGATGGGTGGTCCGGAACCAGGCCACCGGCGCGGGGACCCGCCCGCACCCCTGGCCGGCCAGCGCCACCGGCACCTCCAGATCGGGGTTCACGCCCGGCTGGATCCGCCGGAAGATCTTCAGGATGTACGCGTCGCCGTACACCAGCGAGGTGTTGGACTGCTCGGCCTCCAGCAGCCGCGGCGCGAGCCCGGCGGGCAGCGACACCGCCGGGTCCGACTCGAAGCAGAGCGGACCGAGCGTGCCCGGGTGGCGCATCCGCTCCAGGAGCAGCTGCGCCGACCGGGGGTCCTGCAACGCGTCGTGCACCGTCAGCCCGGCCAGCGGGCCGTCCTCGACCCTGCCGATCAGCGCCCGGCCCAGCCGGGGGGACAGGTGTTCCTGCAGACCGAGGAGCAGCTGGTAGCAGTCACCGGCGGGGGGAGTGCCCCCGGGTGTCGGCACCCCGGACTGGCCGGCGTGTACGAGCAGATGGAGACAACCCGGGTAGAGCTCCGTCATCGACAGCATGCGCAGATCGGTGAGCGGCCGGTCCTTCCCGGCGAACCAGCGCTGCCGGGGCAGCCACTCGCGCAGCAGCGCGACGAGCGGACCCCCGGAGCGGAAGGCGCTCGCGGTGCTCGGCCTGAGCGGGGCGGTCTTCGTCACGATGACCCATCCTTTCCTCGGCGCACGCTCACAGGCGTCGGCCGACACGGGCCGCGGCTCGGGTGAGCCGGAACCAGTAGAAGCCGTGCCCGGCCAGGGTGAGCAGATAGGGCAGTTCACCGATGGCCGGGAAGCGCACCCCGCCGAACAGCTCGACCGGATGGCGTCCGTCGAAGCGGCGCAGGTCGAGCTCGGTGGGCTGGGCGAAGCGCGAGAAGTTGTGCACGCACAGCACCAGGTCGTCCTCGTACTCGCGCAGGAACGCGAGCACGGCCGGATTCGAGGACGGCAGCTCGGTGAAGGTGCCGAGCCCGAAGGCGGGGTTCTGCTTGCGGATCTCGATCATCCGGCGGGTCCAGTGCAGCAGCGACGAGGGCGACGACATCGACGCCTCGACGTTGGTGACCTGGTAGCCGTAGACGGGATCCATGATCGTCGGCAGACACAGCCGCCCCGGGTCGCAGGACGAGAAGCCGGCGTTGCGGTCCGGTGTCCACTGCATCGGGGTGCGGACGGCGTCGCGGTCGCCGAGCCAGATGTTGTCGCCCATGCCGATCTCGTCGCCGTAGTAGAGGATCGGCGAGCCGGGCAGCGACAGCAGCAGGGCGGTGAACAGCTCGATCTGGTTGCGGTCGTTGTCCAGGAGCGGGGCGAGGCGGCGGCGGATGCCGATGTTGGCGCGCATCCGCGGGTCCTTGGCGTACTCCGCGTACATGTAGTCGCGCTCTTCGTCGGTGACCATCTCCAGGGTCAGCTCGTCGTGGTTGCGCAGGAAGATGCCCCACTGGCACTTGGCGGGAATGGCCGGGGTCTTCGCCAGGATCTCCGAGACCGGATAGCGGGACTCCCGGCGGACGGCCATGAAGATCCGCGGCATGACGGGGAAGTGGAACGCCATGTGGCATTCGTCGCCGCCGGAGGCGTAGTCGCCGAAGTAGTCGACCACGTCCTCGGGCCACTGGTTGGCCTCGGCGAGGATCACCGTGTCCGGGTACATGGCGTCGATCTCGCGGCGCACCCGCTTGAGGAACGTGTGCGTGGCGGGCAGGTTCTCGCAGTTGGTGCCCTCGCGCGCGTACAGGTACGGCACCGCGTCCAGCCGGAAGCCGTCGATGCCCAGGTCCAGCCAGAACCGGAGAGCGGCGAGGATCTCCTCCTGGACGGCCGGGTTCTCGTAGTTGAGGTCGGGCTGGTGGGAGAAGAAGCGGTGGAAGAAGTACTGCTTGCGGACGGGGTCGAAGGTCCAGTTGGAGACCTCGGTGTCGACGAAGATGATGCGGGCGTCGGCGTACTGCTTGTCGTCGTCGGCCCACATGTAGTAGTCGCCGTAGGGGCCGTCGGGGTCCTTCCTCGACTCCTGGAACCACGGGTGCTGGTCGCTGGTGTGGTTCATGACGAAGTCGATGATCACGCGCATCCCGCGCTGGTGGGCGTGGTCGACGAACTCCACGAAGTCGGCGAGGTCGCCGAACTCGGGGAGCACCGAGGTGTAGTCGGAGACGTCGTACCCGCCGTCGCGCAGGGGGGACTTGAAGAAGGGCGGCAGCCAGAGGCAGTCGACACCCAGCCACTGGAGGTAGTCGAGCCGGGCGGTGAGCCCCGTGAGATCGCCGACACCGTCCCCGTCGCTGTCCTGGAAGGAACGGACGAGGACCTCGTAGAAGACGGCTCGTTTGAACCAGTCGGGGTCGCGGTCCTTGGCGGGGGTGTCCTCGAACGTGTCCGGGACGGGTGAGTTGACGGTCATGGCGGTCTGGGGCCTCCGATCTGCGGTGCGGATCACCGGACGTGGAACACGTGGGCCGGGCTCGTGCCGGGGTCCAGGCGCACGTAGTTGTGCCGGCCCCAGGAGTAGGACGCACCCGTCAGCTCGTCGTGTACCGACACCGACGCGTGGTCGTCCAGCCCCAGTTGGGAGAGGTCCAGCGAGACCGTGGCCTCCTGGGCGCGGTGCGGGTCGAGGTTGACGACGACGATCACCGTGTCCGTCCCGGTGCGCTTGCTGTAGACGAGGACGGAGTCGTTGTCCGCGTCGTGGAAGCGCAGGTTCCTGAGGTGGTGGAGCGCCGGGTGGCCGCGCCGGATGGTGTTGAGGCGGGTGATGAGGGGGGCGAGGGTGTCGGGGGTGTCCCAGTTCCTGGGTTTGAGCTGGTATTTCTCGGAGTCGAGGTATTCCTCGCTGCCGGGGCGCAGGGGGGTGTTCTCGCAGAGTTCGTAGCCGCTGTAGATGCCCCAGGTGGGGGAGAGGGTGGCGGCGAGGACGGCGCGGACGGCGAAGGCGGGGCGGCCGCCGTGCTGGAGGTAGGCGTGGAGGATGTCGGGGGTGTTGGCGAAGAGGTTGGGCCGCATGTAGGAGGCGGCGTCGCCGGAGAGTTCGGTGAGGTAGTCGGTGAGTTCCTGTTTGGTGGTGCGCCAGGTGAAGTAGGTGTAGGACTGCTGGAAGCCGGTCTGGGCGAGGGTGTGCATCATCGCGGGGCGGGTGAAGGCCTCGGCGAGGAAGAGGACGTCGGGGTCGGTGGCGTTGATGCCGGCGATGACGCGTTCCCAGAAGACGACGGGTTTGGTGTGGGGGTTGTCGACGCGGAAGATCCGTACGCCGTGGGACATCCAGTGGCGCAGGACGCGGAGGGTCTCGGTGACGATGCCGTCGAGGTCGGTGTCGAAGGCGATGGGGTAGATGTCCTGGTATTTCTTGGGGGGGTTCTCCGCGTGCGCGATGGTGCCGTCGGGGCGGTGGTGGAACCATTCGGGGTGTTTGTGGACCCAGGGGTGGTCGGGGGAGCACTGGAGGGCGAAGTCGAGGGCGATCTCCAGGCCGAGGGTGCGGGCCTGTTCGACGAAGCGGGTGAAGTCCTCGAGGGTGCCGAGGTCGGGGTGGACGGTGTCGTGGCCGCCTTCGGGGGAGCCGATGGCCCAGGGGACGCCGACGTCGTCGGGGGTGGCGTCGAGGGTGTTGTTGCGGCCTTTGCGGTGGGTGGTGCCGATGGGGTGGATCGGGGGGAGGTAGACGACGTCGAAGCCCATGGCGGCGATGGCGGGCAGCCGGCGGGCGGCGGTGCGGAAGGTGCCGTGGGGGTGGTCGGGGGTGCCCTCGGAGCGGGGGAAGAACTCGTACCAGGCGCCGTACAGGGCGCGTTCGCGTTCCACCAGCAGTGGCAGGGGCGGCGAGACGGTGAGCAGCTCCCGCAGCGGATGACGGGCCAGGACCGCGTCCACCTCCGGCGTCAACGCCGCCGCCAGACGGGAGGCGGGCGGCAGCGAGTCGTCGCCCAGGGCCCGCGCTGCCCTGAGGGCCGTCGTACGGGCCCGGCCCTTCGGCACTCCGGCCGCCGCGCGCTCGTACAGCTCCGCGCCCTCCTCCAGCACCAGCCCCACGTCGAGGCCGGCCGGGACCTTGATCCGCGCCGTCCGGCGCCAGGTGGTGACCGGGTCGCTCCAGGCCTCGACGGCGTACGTCCAGCGGCCCGGCGCGTCCGGGGTGACCTCGGCGCCCCAGCGGTCGCTGCCCGGGGCCAGTTCACGCATCGGCGTCCACGGACCGCGCCGGCCCTTGGGCCCGCGCAGGACGACATTGGCGGCCACCGCGTCATGGCCCTCCCGGAACACGGTCGCCGTCACCTCGAAGCTCTCCCCCGGGACCGCCTTGGCCGGACGTCTGCCGCCCTCCACCGCGGGCCGCACGTCGCGGACCGGGATCCGGCCGATGACAGGGGTCGGGCTCATTCGTCTCACCTTCGTTGTGCTCATGGCCGGGCTAACGGCCGGATCGGCCGGGCGGTTCTGCGCCGGGTCATCCGTCCGGCCCGCAGCCGAATCTGTCGTCATGTGGTCCGCCGGGCCCGCGGCCCGGCTCCCGCTCCGCCACCGGAACGGGTCCGCCGTCACGGCGTCGCCGGAGCGAGCCGGGCCACCGCCCGGCCACCGCGCCGTGCGGCGCCGGCCGCCCGCGGACGGCCGTCCTGTTCCTGCAGGTAGACGGCGAGCGTGGTGCGCAGATACCGCTCCGCCGCGTCCGCGGCCTCGCGCGCGCAGCGCTTTCCCATGAGCACACACAAGGTGTAACCCGAGTCCTCGAAGGTGGCCCGCACCGCGCGGTCGGCCGGGGAGGCGAGCATCACGCGCTCCCACGCCCGGTACCGCCGCAACTGCCTGGCGACCTCGGTCTTGGCCGGTAGCAGCATGACGCAGTCACCTTTCGGGCTCGATGAATGTTTCACTCATGGTGCATGCGCCGACACCCAGCGTCTTGTTGGATCTTCAATCACCCCGGAGTGCGCTCGTGTTGCACGAATGGACTAACGCCCGCACTGTGGGAGGTGACTCAGAAGCGATCAGCGCTCACCCTCCGTATATTCGGCCCGCGGGGGCCCACGGAGCGGGAGCCTCGCCGGTGAGGAGCCAACGACGATGAAGACCGCAGTTCCCTGCTACTACCACCTCGACGTGGACGTCAGTCCGGAGCGCGTCGCCCAGGTCGGCCGGATCCTGGCCGCCCACCTGAGGTACTGGGACCTCGAAACCCTCGTCGCCCCCGTCTGCGGCGGCGCCGGGATGCTGTTGACGGCCATCGACGAGAACGCGACGGACAAGTCCCTCTCGATCGAGATGTGGTGGAACGGCCAGCATCTGATCACGGCCGTCGGCGGCAACGACCGTGAGCTGCGTCCCGACCAGGACCTGCGGAGCTGCCTGGAGCAGATCGCCGCGATGAGCGACGGCTGGGGCTGCTGTGCCACCGCCACCGGCAGCAAGGTCATCTGGTTCTCGCAGCGCGCCCGTTCCGGCGAACGCGTCCCGCTGGTGCCGGCCCCGCCGTCGCCCAGCCTGCGCGAAGGACGCCCGGTGCCGCGCGCCCTCCCGGTGGCGGCGCTGGCCGCCCCGGCGCCCGCTGAACCCGGGGTCCTGGAGGCGGTTCGGTGACCTCACCGCCCCACCGGACGGCAGGGGTGCCCGCGTGGAGCGGGCACCCCTACCCCCTGGGCGCCGACTTCGACGGCGACGGCACCAACTTCGCGCTGTTCAGCGAGGTCGCCGAGCGGGTCGACCTGGTGCTCGTCGAGGACGACGACAGCCACCGGACCGTCCCGCTGACCGAGGTCGACGGTTTCGTCTGGCACGGCCGTCTGCCCGGTGTCGGCCCCGGACAGCGCTACGGCTACCGGGTGCACGGCCCCTGGGACCCGGCCGGCGGACACCGCTGCAACCCGGCGAAGCTGCTCCTCGACCCCTACGCCCGCGCCGTCGAGGGCCGGACCGACAACCACCCCTCGCTCTTCGAACGCGCCGGGGACCGCCCCGACTCCGCCGACAGCGCGGGGCACACCCCGCTGGGCGTGGTCACCGACCCCGCCTTCGACTGGGGCGACGACACCCCGCCCCGGCGCTCGTACGCCGACACGGTGATCTACGAGGCCCACGTCCGCGGGCTCACCCGCACCCACCCCGACGTCCCGCGCGCCCTGCGCGGCACCTACGCCGGCCTCGCCCACCCGGCGGTGACCGAGCACCTCACCTCGCTGGGCGTGACCGCGATCGAGCTGATGCCGGTCCACCAGTACGTGCAGGACGGTGTGCTCATCGACCGGGGCCTCGCCAACTACTGGGGCTACAACACCATCGGCTTCTTCGCGCCGCACCACGCCTACGCCGCCCACGGCACCCGGGGACAGCAGGTCACCGAGTTCAAGGAGATGGTGAAGGCGCTGCACGCGGCCGGCCTCGAGGTGATCCTCGACGTCGTCTACAACCACACCGCCGAGGGCAACGAGAAGGGCCCCACCCTCTCCTTCCGGGGCATCGACAACGCCTCGTACTACCGGCTGGTGGACGGCGACTGGTCGCACTACTACGACACCACCGGCACCGGCAACAGCCTGCTCATGCGCCACCCGTACGTGCTCCAGCTCATCATGGACTCGCTGCGTTACTGGGTGACCGAGATGCACGTCGACGGCTTCCGGTTCGACCTCGCGGCCACCCTGGCCCGGCAGTTCCACGAGGTGGACCGGCTGTCGGCGTTCTTCGACCTGATCCAGCAGGACCCGGTGATCAGCCGCGTCAAGCTGATCGCCGAGCCCTGGGACGTGGGCGAGGGCGGCTACCAGGTGGGCAACTTCCCGCCCCTGTGGTCGGAGTGGAACGGCAGGTACCGTGACGCCGTACGCGACTTCTGGCGGGCCGAGCCGCACTCCCTCGGCGAGTTCGCCTCCCGGCTGACGGGCTCCTCCGACCTGTACGCCCACACCAGGCGCCGGCCGCGCGCCAGCGTCAACTTCGTGACCGCGCACGACGGTTTCACCCTGCGCGACCTCGTCTCGTACAACCACAAGCACAACCAGGCCAACGGCGAGGGCGACCGCGACGGCGAGAGCCACAACCGGTCCTGGAACTGCGGGGCGGAGGGCGAGACCGACGACCCGGCCGTCCTGACACTGCGCGCCCGCCAGCAGCGCAACCTCCTCGCCACCCTGCTGCTCTCCCAGGGCATCCCGATGATCGGCCACGGCGACGAACTCGGGCGCACCCAGCGCGGCAACAACAACGCCTACTGCCAGGACAACCCCGTGTCCTGGATCGACTGGCGGCTCACCGAGGAGCAGCGCCGGCTCACCGACTTCTGCCGGCGCCTTCTCGCGCTGCGCGCCGCCCACCCCGTGCTGCGCCGGCGCCGCTTCTTCCTCGGCGAGACCGTCACCCACGCCGGACAGCCCCTGCCCGACCTGGTCTGGTTCCAGCCGGACGCCCGCGAGATGCGTGACCGCGACTGGCTGCGCTCCGACGTCCACAGCGTCGGCGTCTTCCTCAACGGCGACGCCATCGCCGAACCCGACCCCCGCGGCCGCCCGGTGGTGGACGACTCCTTCCTCCTGCTCTTCAACAGCTACTGGGAACCGGTCCCCTTCCGCCTCCCCGGCACGTCCTACGGCGAGCGCTGGACGATCGCCGCCGACACGGCGGAACCGGACGGGGCCCGGGACGAGACGGAGTACAAGGCGGGCGCCGAACTGACCCTGGAATCCCGCAGCCTGATCGTCCTGACGAGACCCCCGCGCCGCTCGGAGTGAAGGACGGGCGCGGGGCTCCCCCTCCTTCGGCGTCACCGCTGACGACGCGACGTCACCGTGAACTGCGCCCCGTCCGGATCCCGCAGAATCGCCTCCTCCTCACCCTCCCGCAGCACGCTCCCCCCGTGCTTCTCCGCGGCCCGCACAGCCCCCGGCACCTCGCCGACGGCGAAATGCACCTGCCAGTGCGGCCGAATGGTGGGATCGGGCGCCGCCTCCAACGCCCCCGACTCGATCCGCGCCACGACATCGCCCCCGCTGCGCAGCACCACCTCGCCGCCCTCGTACCGCACCTCGCAGCACCCGGGCCGGTCCGTGGCCCAGTCGAGGATCTCGCCGTAGAAGATCGCGGAGTCGAAGGCGTCGCGGGTGTGCAGCCGGATGAAGGAGGGGGCGGCCTGCCGCCACGCCTCCCAGTTGCCGATCAGCTTGCCCTCCCAGACCCCGAAGGTCGCCCCCTCCCGGTCGGCCAGCAGGGCCGCCCGGCCCGGCGGCAGCGAGATCGGCCCCACCGCCACGGTCCCCCCGCGCTCCCGGGTGCGGGAGGCGGCCTCGTCGGCGCTGCGGACGGCGAAGTACGGCGTCCACGCGACCGCCATCTGCCACATCGCGGCGACGGCGGCGATCCCGGCCACCGGGACGTCGTCCACCAGCGCCGTCCGGAAATGGCCGCCCAGGGTGCCGCGCCGCCACGTCCAGCCGAGGACGGCTCCGTAGAACTCCTGGGTGGCCTCCAGATCGCGGCTGGTCAGGCTCACCCAGCAGGGCGCGCCGAACACGGCGTCGGTGGAGAGGACGTCCCGCGCTCCGCGGGGTGGGGACGGGTGATCGTTCATGGGGGCTCGCGTTCCTGTCTCCGGGCCGACGGCCGGCGGCTCTCCTCCAGTGTCCGGCCGGACTCGGCGGCGGCGCCTGCCGAGGACGCCGGTGGCACGATGGAGTGGTGCCACGAGTACCGCACGAACCCGGCGACGAAACGGCTTGGATCCGCCGGCTCCAGCAGGAGGTCGAGCAGCTCAAGGAGGCGGTCGCCTCCCATGCCGTGGTGGACCAGGCGATCGGGGTGATCGTCGCGCTCGGAAGGGTGACGCCCGACCAGGGCTGGGCGATCCTCCGCGAGGTCTCCCAGCACACCAACATCAAGCTGCGCAACGTCTCGGAGCTGATCCTGATCTGGGGGCGCAGCGGGGAGATGCCGGAGGAGATCCGGGCGGAGCTGGAAGCCCTGCTGGACGAGTACGGCCCCACGCAGATCCCCGGCGCCCCGCCATTGGAGTGAGGGCGATTCGCCCGGGTCATCGGGTCTGCGGCACGACCTCCTCGCGCAGCCGGGCGAAGCAGCTGCTGAGCAGCCGGGAGACGTGCATCTGCGAGATGCCGAGCTGCTCGGCGATGGTGTTCTGGGTCATGCCCTGGAAGAACCGCAGATAGAGGATGGTGCGCTCGCGCTCCGGAAGCGCCCGCAGACAGGGCGCCACGGCCACGCGGTCGACGACGGTGTCGTAGCCGGGGTCGGGTTCGCCGAGGGCGTCCGTGAGGGCGTACCCGTCGGTGCCGGGCAGCTCGGCGTCCAGTGAGAGCGCGGAGAAGCACTCCAGCGCCTCCATGCCGGTGTGCACCTCCTCCTCGGTGAGCTGCGCGTACGCGGCGATCTCGGCGACGCTCGGCACCCGGCCGGGCGTCGTCTGGGTGAGTTCCTTCGTGGCGTGCCGCACCCGGTTGCGCAGGTCCTGGACCCGCCGGGGCACGTGCAGCGTCCACATGTGGTCACGGAAGTGGCGCTTGATCTCGCCGGTGATCGTGGGCACCGCGTAGGCCTCGAAGGCCCGGCCGCGCCCGGGATCGTAGTGGTCGACGGCCTTGACCAGTCCGAGGGCCGCGACCTGGTACAGGTCCTCCAGCGTCTCGCCGCGACCGCGGAAGCGGACGGCGATCCGCTCGGCCATCGGCAGCCACAGCCGGACCAGTTCGTCGCGCAGGGCCCGGCGCTCCGGCCCGTCGGACAGGGCGGCCAGCCGTGCGAAGGACCGGCCGGTGTCCGGGGCGTCGTCGTGGGGGTGCCGGCGCGTTCTGACGGTGGAACGCATCTGCATGCCTTCCCGAGGGGGTGCCGAGGATGGAAGGGCACCGTGGGATGCGCACGCGCGGACAATTCGGCGATCGCCCGGGGCGCCCGCCAGGCGGAGGTCCCACGGACGTGCCTCCTGTCCGAAGCACACTGGTCACCTTCCCGGGCACGAACTTCTGAAACTGTTCGTCCGGTTATGTCGGAATTTACTTTTGACTTCCCGGAGGGAGATTTACCTCTGACACAGAGGTAACCTCGCGATGTGGACGAGGAGACCTTCCCGGAAGAGCTCGCCGACGCGCTCGTCGGCATCCAGCGGCTGCTGCGGCGCCGTCTGCGCGCCGGGCTGACCGTGCCCCGGCTGCGCGGCGCGGAGGTCGAACTGCTGCGGCTCGTCGAGTCCCGGCCCGGCGTCGGGATCTCCGACGCCGCCAAGGAGCTGTACCTCGCGGGCAACTCCGTCTCCACCCTGGTCAACCAGCTCGTCAGGGACGGGTACCTGGTCCGGGAGACCGACCCCGCCGACCGGCGTGCCGCCCGGCTGCTGCTCACCGAGGCCGCCGAGACCCGTCTGCGGGCCTGGAAGGCACGCCGGGCCGCGCTCGTCCACCGGCATGTCACCGGGCTCGACGCCGCCGACCGGGAGGCCCTGCGCGCGGCGCTCCCGGCGCTGCGCTCGCTCGCCGTCAGTCTGCACGAGGAGGCCGAGGACTCATGACCGCCGCCGTCGCCTGCACCGCGCTCGCCCACGCCTTCGGGGACACCAGGGCCGTCGACGGGCTCGACCTGACCGTCCGCGAGGGGGAGGTCTTCGGTCTGCTCGGCCCCAACGGGGCGGGCAAGACCACCGCCATCCGCTGCATCACCACGCTGTTGCCCGTCCCGTCCGGCATGGTCGCCGTCTTCGGCCGGGACGCCGCCCGCGACCGCATGGCCGTACGACGGCTGCTCGGGTACGTCCCCCAGCAGTTGTCCGCCGACCAGAACCTCACCGGCCGGGAGAACGTCGCCCTGTTCGCCCGGGTCTTCGACGTGCCCCGCCGGGAACGCGCGGCGCGCGTCGCCCAGTCGCTGGCCGCCGTCGACCTCACGGACGCCGCCGACCGGCTGGCCGGCACCTACTCCGGCGGTATGGTCCGCCGCCTCGAACTCGCCCAGGCCCTGGTCAGCGCACCCCGGCTGCTGATCCTGGACGAGCCCACCATCGGGCTCGACCCGATCGCCCGCACCGGTGTCTGGGAGCACATCACCGCCGTGCGCGAGGCCACCGGCATGACCGTCCTGGTGACCACGCACTACATGGACGAGGCCGACCAGTACTGCGACCGGGTCGGTCTGATGCACCGCGGCCGTATCCGCGCCCTCGGCACCCCCGCCGAGCTCCGCCGCGACCTCGGCGAACGCCGCGGCCTCGCGCCCACGGACCCGCCGCCGAGCCTGGAGGACGTCTTCCGGGACGTCGCCGGCAGCGGCCTCGACGACACGTCAGGAGACTTCCGCGATGTCCGAAGCACCCGCCGCACCGCGCAGCGCGTCGGCTGACGTGGCCCACGAGCCGGGCATCGACCTGCTGCTGCGGCCCCCCGTGCCGCGCGCCGGCTGGCGGGTGCTCCCCGCCCGGGTCGCGGCCCTGTGCGCCGTCGAACTCCAGAAGCTGAGGCACGACCGCACCGAGCTCTACACCCGGGCCGTGCAGCCCGCCCTCTGGCTGCTGATCTTCGGTCAGACCTTCAGCCGCATCCGGGCGATACCCACCGGCGGCATCCCCTACATCGACTACCTCGCACCCGGCATCATCGCCCAGTCCGCGATGTTCATCGCCATCTTCTACGGCATCATGATCATCTGGGAGCGGGACGCCGGGGTCCTCAACAAACTCCTCGTCACCCCCACCCCGCGCTCGGCGCTGATCACCGGCAAGGCCTTCGCGGCCGGTGTGAAGTCGCTGATCCAGGCCGTCGTGGTGATCCTCATCGCCGCCCTGCTCGGGGTCGCCCTGACCTGGAACCCGCTGAAGCTGCTAGGCGTCGCCGGGATCGTCGTGCTCGGCTCGGCGTTCTTCTCCTGTCTGTCGATGTCCATCGCGGGCATCGTCCTCAGCCGCGACCGGCTGATGGGCATCGGGCAGGCCATCACCATGCCGCTGTTCTTCGGCTCCAGCGCCCTCTACCCGGTCGCGATCATGCCGGGCTGGCTCCAGGTGATCAGCAAGGTCAACCCGCTCAGTTACGAAGTGGACGCCCTGCGCGGTCTCCTCCTCGGCACCCCCGCGCACCTCGCGCTCGACTTCGGGGTGCTCGTCCTGGCCGCCGCGCTCGGCATCACCGCGGCCTCCGCACTGCTCGGCCGGCTGGCCCGCTGATCTTGTCGGCGACGTGATGTGCGGCACGCCCGCGGACCGTCCCGCGGCGGCCGTCGGCGGATTCTTCCTGCGCACGGCTTGATCGACGATCAAAAGGGGTGAACGCCCTGGCCACAGCGCATTCCGCCCATTTGACAGTGCGCTGAGCACACGGATAGGAAGCAGCCGGTAGAAGTCGAGAGGTGGACAGTGGACGAGCCGAACGTGGTCGGGGACTGGCAGGAGTACGACGAGCAGGCCGGTCTGCGGGTCCGCGTCCACCAGTTGGAGGAGTCCGAGCCGCCGCGGGGCCGCGACGACGCGGCCGAGGGGCTGACCTACTTCCGGTTGCGGGTGACCGTGGAGAACCGTGGGACCGGGCACTCCACGATCCATCTCGAGGACGGTCAGATCGACGTACGGATCGGGCCCGACGGCGAGAGCGCGTTCATCGACTGGCGCAACTCGCAGTTCATCGAGGGCTTCGACGTCTACCCGCTGCGCCGCGCGACCGCAGTCCTGTACGCCGCGGGGCCCGAGGCGGCGCTCGGCCAGGTGGACGTGCAGATCCAGTTGCGGGTCGACGACGAGTGGGCCGACCGCCGGCTGTGGACCGGAGGGATCGGCCTGCGGGGCGGGGCGCTGCCCGCGGGGCCGGGCCGGGACAGCCTGGCCCGCCAGGTGAGCAACTTCCTGCGGGACCAGGCCGCCGAGGAGGGCACCGCCTGAGTGTGCCCCCGGATCAGTGCGGGATGCCGTCGATGATCTCGCGGGCGCCCTGACGCAGCAGCGCCACCGCCACCGAGGTGCCGAGGGTCGCCGGGTCGAGCGGGCCGGCCCACTCGTGGGCGTTGAGCCGCACCTTGCCGTCGGGCGTGAACACACAGGCCCGTAGCGACAGTTCCCCGCTGCGGTCCACCCGGGCGAACCCGGCGATCGGGCTGTTGCAGTGTCCCTGGAGGACATGCAGGAACATGCGCTCCGCCGTGGCCTCCCGGTGGGTGGCCGGGTCGCCGAGCCCGCTGACGGCGTCGATCAGCCCGGTGTCGCCCTCACGGCACTGGAGCGCGAGGATTCCCGCGCCGATCGGCGGCATCATCGTTTCCGGCGACAGCACCTCGCTGATCACGTCCGTACGGCCGATGCGCTCCAGACCGGACACCGCCAGCAGCAGCGCGTCCGCCTCGCCCGCCGCCAGCTTCTCCAGCCGCCGGTTGGCGTTGCCGCGGAACGGCACGCACTCCAGGTGCGGGTGGGTCGCGGCCAGCTGGGCGATCCGGCGCACCGAGGAGGTGCCGATCCGGGTGCCCTCCGGCAGTTCGTCGAGGGTGAGCCCGCCCGGGTGGACCAGGGCGTCGCGGATGTCGTCGCGCCGGAGGAAGGCCGCGAACACCGTGCCCGCGGGCAACGGCCGGTCCGCCGGCACGTCCTTGACGCAGTGCACCGCCAGATCGGCCTCACCGGCCAGCAGCGCCGCGTCCACCTCCTTGGTGAACGCGCCCTTGCCCTCGACCTGGGACAGATCGCCCATCCACTTGTCGCCGGTCGTCTTCACGGGGACGACCTCGGTGCGCACACCCGGGTGCAGCACGGCCAACTCGGCGCGGACACGCTCCACCTGGGCCAGCGCCATGGGGGAGTCTCGGGACACGATGCGGATCAGTTCCGGAACGGACATGCGGGACACGATAGACCCTCGCGCCCCGCACTCCGCACCGCTTCCCCGTTTCCGGCCACGGGGCACCGTGTGAACCGTGGCCGGAAGGGTAGGACTACGGGTTCCGTACCGCCGTCACGCGTTGGGGTCGAAGGTGATCCCCGACGGCTTGGCCGACGCCAGGTGGGCGGCGAAGTTGCCGTCCTTGAGGCCGAAGTTGGCGCTGCCGAAGTCGTACGCGGTCAACTTGTCGCGCAGACCCGATGGGTAGCCGTTCCAGCCGACCAGCGGCGGGTACTGCCAGGTGTGCTTGGCGTTCTCCGGCGGCTCGTCGTTGGAGTTGCCGATCCGGAAGCAGTGGGTCCTGATGCCGTCCTTGTGGTAGACGACCTTCGCGTGCGTGCCCTCGAAGCGGACGCCGGAGACGGGGTGCACGGTGAACGAGCCGTGGTTGGACGTCGACACGTACTGGACGCTGCCGTTCTGCACCCAGACCACGACGTGCTCCCAGTCGTGCCGGTGCCCGCCGATGCTGCTGCCCGCGAGGGCCTGGTCCTTCTCGAAGTACAGGCCGTACATGTACGCGCACCAGCCGTTGTTGCACTTGTAGCGCGAGTAGGTGTTGGTGTTGTCCAGGTCGGACGCGTCGTGGCAGTCGCCGCTCAGCGAACCGGTCGGCTTCAGGCCGCCGTTGATGGAGCCGTCCCGGCCGATGGCCGGGGTGGAGTAGCAGCCGTCCGTGTCGTAGTCGAACGCGGGCTGGTACGTCAGTTCGGCCGCCTCGGCGTTCTGCGGCAGCGCCGCCGGGGGAGCCGCGAAGGCGACCGAGGGTACGGCGAGCACCAGGGCGGCGGCACCGGCGAGTCCGGTGAGCCACCTCCTGCCGTGGGCCTTGAACGTAGATGACGACACTGCGTCCTCCTAGGGGATCCGGGCGCAGCCGAACGGCTGTGGGGGAAAAGGGAGTTGAAGGAAGCTCAGCTTCCACGGTTTTCGCTCCCAGGCCAAGGGGTCGCAGGCGTATCAGTGGTGAAGCACAGCCCAACACTCGGTCGTTCGGTGCCGTGTCAGGCGGAGTTGTCCGGAAGGTCGGCCGCAGACTCGTCGGGGGTGAGGTCGGTGCGCAGCCGCAGCCAGGAGGGCTGGCGCAGCAGTCCGGCCCGGGTCCGGGTGCTGTAGCGGACCTCGCCGACCAGCCGGGGCGCCACCCACCGGGCACCGGCGGCCGCGGGGACGGGGTCGAAGGGGCACACCCCGGTGGCCTCGGCCCGCAGCAGCGCGCCGAGTTCGGTGCGCTCGGCCTCGCTCCAGCCGGTGCCCACGCTGCCGACGTACCGCAGGGCGCCCGCGGTGGTCCGCTGCCCGACGAGGACCGCACCGGGCAGCCCGGTCAGCCTTCCCTTCCCCGGCGACCAGCCGCCGATCAGCACATCGGCGGTGCGCAGGTTGCGGATCTTGATCCAGGCCCGGGAGCGCACGCCGGGCTCGTACACCGAGTCCAGCCGCTTGCAGACGAGCCCCTCCAGACCGTGGACGCGGGTGGCGTCCAGGGCCTCGCGTCCGTGGCCGACGAGTGCGCGCGGCGTCGACCAGAACGGCCCCTCCAGGCCGAGCTCCTCGAGCCGCGCCCGGCGCCGCGCGTAGGACAGCCGCAGCAGCGGGTCCCCGCCGAGGTGCATGACGTCGAAGAGCACGAGGTGCACCGGCACCACCGCCGCCATCCGCGCCGCCCTGCCCGGTGCCTGCGCCAGCCCCATCCGGGACTGCAGCAGCTGGAAGTCGGCCCGGCCCCGCGCGTCCGGCGCCAGCACCTCCCCGTCCAGTACCGCGGCCGTGGCCCCCAGCGCCGCGCCCAGCGGCCCCAGCTCCGGATAGGCCCCGGTGATGTCCTCGCCGGAGCGGGCCCGCAGCCGGAGCGTCCCGTCCCCGGGGAGGTAGAGCACGGCCCGCTGCCCGTCCTGCTTCGTCTCGTAGGCCCAGCGCGCGTCCTGGGTGACCGGGGGCAGCTTGCCGGGCGTGGCGAGCATGGGAGGGATGAGAGGGAGCGTCACGGGTGAGGTGTCGACCCTCTGGCCCCGCCGCACGCGCCCGGCGCGGCGGTTTCCCCCGAACGGCGGCTCAGTCGCCCGAACAGCCGAAGACGCCCAGGTGACTCGGCCGGTCGCCGGTGTAGAGCAGGACGTACCGGCCGGTCCAGCGCACCGCGCACTCGGCACTCAGCGCGGGCCCGGAGTCGTACACCTCCCGGAACCGCTCCGGTGTCGGTCTGGGGCTGCCGAAGTGGTGTCTGACCCGGTCCGCGGGCAGTGGCCGCAGTGTGCTGGTGTCCTCGACCGCGTACTCGTCCGGCGGTGCGCAGGTGCCGACGACGTGCAGGATGTCGAGGATCGAGTGGGTGCCCTCCTGGCTCATGAACTCCGCGTCCCCCCAGAGCTCCTCCAGGCTCGCGTAGACGCCGTCGGCGCCGTACTCCCGAGCGAACTCCTCGGCGTGCAGTGCCCTCAGGGACTCCTCGACGCCGCCCCTGTACGGCGTGACGTAGTCCCAGCAACTCGCGCCCATCGCGCCCCCCTTGCGATCGGTGAACCGTCCCGTGTCCGTCACGGTAGGGCAGGCCACTGACACCCCTCGTCCAAGTGGCCCGCACCCTCGGCCACCGGAGCCGTCGCCCGGCGGGGGGCCGCTCACCACACGCACGGCAGCTCCACGTCCACCGTCGTCGGTCCGCCCGCCGGGCTGGAGAGCCGTACCGTCCCGTCGAGCGCCGCGACGCGGCGGCGCGGACCGAGGCCCGCGCCGCCTGTCGCAGGGTCGCTCGCATGCGGTGCCGTTCCCGTCCGGGGGGAAGTGGGACAACCAAGGGCGGAAGGGGGGTGGCCGCCGGGCGGGGGGTCCGGTCAGGCGGCCCCGCCGGGAGGCTCAGTCGTCCAGGGTGACGACGACCTTCTCCGCCGCGCCCGGCGTCAGCGTCAGCTCGAAGGCGCGCTCGGCCTCCGCGAACGGGACCCGGTGACTGATCAGCCGGGCGAACCGCTCCTGGTGCTCGACCAGCTCGGGGGTCACCTCGAAGATCTCTGTCGGGTAGCCCTGGGAGGCGATCAGGGTCAGCTCGCTGCGCAGCATGCCGCCCAGGTCGATCTCGGAGCCCTTCTTGTGGACGGCCACCATCACCAGCCTGGCCCCCCACTTGGCGGAGTCGACGACGGTGTTGAAGACCGCGGCCACGCCGGCCGCGTCGACGAAGACGTCCGTGCCCGGCCGGGGCTGGCCGAGCGCGTTGGCGCTCCGGCCGTGCAGTGCGGTCAGTCGCGCCGTCACGTCCTCCTCCGCCGAGTTGACGACGGCGTCCGCCCCCACGGCCAGTGCCTTCTCCAGCCGGGCGGGGATGACGTCGACGACCACCACGTGCTCCACGCCGCGCAGCTTCAGCCAGATCGCCGCGCCCAGCCCGATCGGGCCGGCGCCGAACACCACGACCTTGTCACCGGGGCCCGCCTCGGACCGGTTGACGGCGTGCCGCGCCACCGCCATCGGCTCGTTCAGCGAGGCCACGTCGAAGGGCACGCTGTCGGGGAAGACGGCGACGCTCCGGCCGACCTCGGCGTTCTCGATCAGCAGGAACTCGCTCATACCGCCGTACGTGCCGCCGCAGCCGATGATGCCGCCGGGGGCGTCCTGCGGGTTGACGACCACGCGGTCGCCGATGTTCAGCCCCTCCACGTCGGAGCCGAGCTCCACGATCTCGCCGGCCGGCTCATGGCCGAGCGCCACCGGGACCAGCTCGCCGCCGAGGTGGGCGCGGGCGGGCATGCCACCCATGTGGAGGAAGGTGACATCGGTGCCGCAGATGCCGCAGGCACGGATCCGGACCAGGGCGTCCCTGGGACCGGGCACGGGCCGCTCCACGTCGACGACCTCGATCTTGTCGACGCCACCGGTCCGGACGGACTTCATCGTGCTCATGGGAGAACCTCTCTCGGGTGTCGCTTGTCGCTCATCGGTTATCGGTCATCGGTGGTGCACAACGGCGGTCACACGCCGAGGCGCGTCAGGACAGAGTCCGTCGTGCTCTGTTCGCCGGGGTGGACGGAGGCGGCGGGGCGAGCGGCAGCGCACCCGCGGGCCGAGGAGGGGGTTCGGTCGCGCCGGGCTGATCCCAGGCCGGGGGGAGGCGGCTCCGGGCCCGGGCCGACCGGCCCAGGTTGCTTGAGTTAGGCAAGCACATATGAATTACTTGAGTCAAGCAAGCGTGACCTCCATGTCCCCTCGATGGAAGGGCACCCCTCCTGATGCGCGCACCCCGATCGTCCCGGCCTGGGGACCGCCCCGGACCGTTGTCCCGTGCCGTCCTCACGCCCTCGCTCGCCCGGGGCGCCGGGCAGCAGGTGCTGATCCTCGCCGGTGGCCCGGACACCGCCGGACTCCTCACCGCCACGCAGGAGCTGGCCGGCTACCGGATCGGCCTCGCGGACACCGCCGCCGGCGCCCTGGCGCGGCTCGACGCGCACCGCTTCGATCTCCTGGTCGTCGACATCACCTGGCCCGAGCTGCCCGGCGTCGTCCGCGCGGGCCCCCCTTGATCGCCCACCGGCCGCCGGTCCTCCACCTCGCCCCGTACGACTCGCTCGGCAGCCTGCTGCCCAGCTGGAGCCGGGGTCGCCGGCTGGTCGTATACGAGGGCGACCTCGCCGCGCGCCGGTTCGTGGCCGTGTACCGCACGGGCCGCCGGGTGAGCGGGGTTCTCACGATCGGCGTGCCGCCGAAGGCGGTCCGGCCGTGGCTCCGGGCGATCGCCACGGGAGCGGCCTGGGGTGAATCCGTGGGGGTGCCCGCGCAGTAACTTACTTGAGTTACGCAACAAGATGGTAAACTGGATGGCATGCCCAGCGAACCCCTCCCCCTGCCCGCCGTGGCCGCCCCGGAAGTGATCGAGATCGAGCGCGCACTCACCCGGATCACCTACCTGAGCACCCGTGCCCGCCAGCACGACCGGCTGATGGCGATGGCCGGCGTCCCCCTGGACCGGGCCGCCGTGGCGCTGCTGCGCCAGGTCGCCGACTCCGAGCCGCTGCGGCCGGGGGAGCTGGCCCAGCGCCTGGGCGTGGAGGCCTCCCACGTGACCCGCACCGTACAGCAGCTCCAGAAGTCCGGGTACGTCACCCGGGTCCCCGACCCCGACGACGGCCGGGCCCAGCGGATCCAGCTCACCGACGCCGGCCGCGAGGCCGTCGAGCGGGTCCGGGACGCGGGCGCCCGGGGGATGCAGCTCGCCCTGGCCGGCTGGTCCCCCGAGGAGCTCGGCCGGCTCGCCGCGCTCTTCCACCGCATGGTCGACGACTTCCTCTCCTACGCCGTCGACGACGACACCGACCAGTCGGCCGTCGGCGCCTGACCGGCTGTCGCCGCAAGGGAGTTGAGGGCGTCCGCAGCGCCGTACCCCGCCGCCGGGGTCCCGACTACCGTCCAGTAATCTCGGGCGTCAGGACTTCAGAGGAGGAACCTTGTCCCGGTCCGGACGCTCACCCCTGCTGCTGGCCGGCCTGCTGGCCACCGCGGGCGTGGCCCATTTCGCCGCACCCCGCTCCTTCGACGCGACGATCCCGCGCGTCCTGCCGGGTTCGCCCAGGGCCTGGACGTACGCCAGCGGCGCCGCGGAGCTGGCGCTGGCAGCCGGACTGGCGCTGCCGCGGACCCGCAAGGCGGCCGCGCTGGCCAGCGCCGCGTTCTTCGTCGGCGTCGTCCCCGCCAACGTCAAGATGGCGCTGGACTGGCGCGACCGTCCCACCCCCCTCAAGGCTGCCGCGTTCGGCCGGCTGCCCCTGCAGGTGCCCCTCGTGCTGTGGGCCCGCAGCGTCGCGAACGGCACGGAAGGACGGTCATGACGAAGACACTGGAGATCGGCGACAAGGTCGAGGACTTCTCGCTCCCCGACGAGACCGGCACGGTGCGCAGCCTCACCGACCTGCTCGCAGAGGGCCCCGTCGTCCTCTTCTTCTACCCCGCCGCGCTCAGCCCCGGCTGCACCGCCGAGGCCTGCCACTTCCGTGATCTCGCCGCCGAGTTCGCCGCCGTGGGCGCCCGGCCGATCGGCATCAGCGGGGACTCCGTCGACCGCCAGCAGGAGTTCGCCGGCCGTCACACCCTCGGGATGACCCTGCTCTCCGACGGTGACGGCGAGGTGCGGGAACTGTTCGGGGTGAAGCGCGGCGTCTCCCTCATGCCCACCAAGCGGGCCACCTTCGTCATCGCCCAGGACCGCACCGTCCTCGAGGTCGTCCGCAGTGAACTGCGCATGAACACCCACGCCGACCGCGCCCTGGACGCCCTGCGCGCCCACCGCGGCTGAGCGACGCGCGGGCCCCGGCCCCCGGCCGGCGCCCGCAGCCCCGGTCCACGACCGGACCCGCGCGGTTGATGCACCCGGTCAAAGGGACCATTCTGGACGACATGGACCATGTCGTCGCTGCGGCGGTCATCGATGCCCGGGGCATCGTGACGGGCTGGAGCGAGGGTGCCCGGCTGCTGACCGGGCATCCGGCCGAGGAGGCCGTGGGGCGGGCGGCGGCGGGCCTGCTCGCCGAGGACCTCACGTCCGCCGGCGGACAGGCCTGGAGCCGGCCGGTCGTCGTACGCCACCGCGACGGGCACCCCGTCACCCTCGCCGTCACCGCCTGTCCCCTCCTCGGCACCGGGGGAGAGGCCCTGGGCTGGACCCTCACCGCGGAACGCGCCGCCGCGCCGGAACCCACCCTCGCCGGGCGCGCCTTCCAGCAGGCGTCCATGTCGATGTCCGTCTTCGACCCCGGACAGCGCTATCTGCGGCTGAACGAGGTCGCCTGCAAGGTCATGGGCGTCACCGAGGACGTCCTGCTCGGCCGCCGCTTCCCGGACACCGTGGAGGAGGCCGACCACAGCGAGGGGTTCAACTGGCACCTGCGCCAGGTCGCCGAGACCGGCCGCCCGCTGCGCTACGAGAGCCACACCGGCGCCCCCTCCCTCAACCGGGAACACGCCTGGACCACCGAGATGTGGCCGGTGCGGGACGCCTCGGGCGAGGTCGCCGGGGTCGCCCTGGCGGCCTTCGACAGCAGCGACCAGTACTGGGCCCGCCGCCGTCTCGCCATGCTCAACGAGGCCGCCGCCTCCATCGGCACCACCCTCGACGTCGTCCGCACCGCCGAGGAGGTCGTCGAACTGCTGGTCCCCCGCTTCGCCGACTTCGTCAGCGTCGACCTGCTCGACTGGGTCCTGGGCGCCGACGAGCCGCCGCCCGTGCCCGAGGGGGAGATCGTGCTGCGCCGGGTCGCCCACGGCTCCGGCCGGGAAGGCACCCCCGAGGCCGCGGTCCGCCTCGGCGGCACCGACACCCATCCGCCGTTGAGCCCGCCCGCCCGCGCCCTGCGGCAGGGGCGCGCGATCCGCAGCCAGGCCGGTGAGCCCGACTTCATGCGCTGGCTCGCCGAGCGCGACACCCGCTCGCCCGAGGGCAGCCCCTACCGGCGCGGCGTCCACTCCATGATCTCGGTGCCGCTGCGTGCCCGCGGCACCACCCTCGGAGTGCTGGTCGGGGTCCGGATCGCCCACCCCGACGACTACGAGGCCGACGACGCCGTCTTCGCCGAGGAGCTCGCCAGCCGGGCCGCCGTCTGCATCGACAACGCCCGCCGCTTCGCCCGTGAACGCACCACCGCGCTCGCACTCCAGCACAGCCTGCTGCCGCGCGGACTGCCCGGCCAGGCCGCCGTCGAGGTCGCCCACCGCTATCTGCCCAGCGGCTCCACCGCCGGCATCGGCGGCGACTGGTTCGACGTGATCCCGCTCTCCGGCAGCCGGGTCGCGCTGGTCGTCGGCGACGTCGTCGGGCACGGCATCGCGTCCTCGGCCACCATGGGCCGGCTCTGCATGGCCGTGCGCACCCTCGCCGACGTCGACCTGCCGCCCGACGAACTGCTCACCCACCTCGACGACCTGGTCACCCACCTCGCCGGCTACCAGGAGGGCGGCGACGAGGTCGCGGAGCTGGGAGCCACCTGCCTGTACGCCGTCTACGACCCGGTCAGCCGGCACCTCGCCCTCGCCGCCGCCGGCCATCCCGCGCCGGCCCTGCTGCTGCCCGACGGCCGCGCCGAGCTGGTCCGGATGGCCCCCGGCCCCCCGCTCGGCGTCGGCGGGCTGCCCTTCGAGGCGGTCGAGCTGGAGCTGCCCGAGGGCGCGGTCGTCGCCCTCTACACCGACGGCCTCATCGAGGACCGGGACCGGGACGTCGACCGCGCCACCGGCGAACTGTGCAGCGCCCTCGGCGCGCCGGCCGACACCCTCGACGCCCTGTGCGACACCGTGCTCAAGGCGGTCCTGCCCGAGGAGCCGGGCGACGACGTGGCCCTGCTGCTGGCCCGCACCCGCGCCCTCGGCGCCGACCGGGTCGCCACCTGGGACGTCGATCCCGACCCCGCCCGGGTCGCCGCCACCCGGCAGGCCGCCACCGAGCAACTCGCCGCCTGGGGACTGGAGGAGACCGCCTTCGTCACCGAACTCGTCGTCAGCGAACTGGTCACCAACGCCATCCGCTACGGCGAACCCCCCATCCGGCTCCGGCTGATCCGCGACCGCAGCCTCATCTGCGAGGTCAGCGACGGCAGTTCCACCTCGCCGCACCTGCGCCGCGCCCACGCCTTCGACGAGGGCGGGCGCGGCCTGCTGCTGGTCGCGCAGCTCACCCAGCGCTGGGGCAGCCGGCAGACGGACCGGGGCAAGACGATCTGGGCGGAACAGAGCCTCGAGCCGCAGTGATCACACCGGGCCCCGCCCCTGCGGACGGGCGCTCGGCAGGAGACCGCACCGCACCGAGCCGGTGGCCGCGCGGTCCCCGGCTCAGAACTCCTCGTGGGTCTCCGGGTCGCCGCCCAGCCGCTCCGGGGCCCGGTCCGCGATCACGCGCATCTGCGCCGGACCCAGCGAGAAGCCGAAGACGTCCAGATTGGCGCCCTGCCGCCCGGGGTCGGCCGACTTCGGGACGGGGACCGCGCCCAGCTGGACGTGCCAGCGCAGCACGACCTGCGCGGGGGTGACCCCGAGCGCCTCCGCGACCTGGACCACCGCGGGGTCCTGGAGCAGGGCCGAGCCCCGCCCCAGCGGGCTCCAGCTCTCGGTGACGATGCCCTTCGCCGCGTGGAAGGCCCGCAGCTCCTCCTGCGGGAAGAGGGGATGCAGCTCGATCTGGTTCACCGACGGAAGGACACCCGTCTCCTTCTCCAGGCGCTCGATGTGCTCGGGCGTGAAGTTCGAGACGCCGATCGAACGGACCAGACCCTCCTCCCGCAGCTCGATCATCGCCCGCCACGAGTCGACGTACCTGCCGACCCGGGGGAGCGGCCAGTGGATCAGATACAGATCGACGCGGTCGAGGCCGAGACGGCGGCGGGACTCCTCGAAGGAGGCCAGGGTCTCCTCGTGACCGTGGTGGCGGCCCGGGAGCTTGGTGGTGACCATGATGTCCTCGCGCGGGACCCCGCTCCGCGCCACCCCGCGCCCCACCCCGCTCTCGTTGCGGTAGTTCGCCGCCGTGTCGACCAGCCGGTAGCCCAGCCCGAGTGCGCCGGCCACCGCCTCCTGGGCCTGCGCGTCGTCCATCGGCCAGGTACCCAGACCGAGGGCAGGGAGCTGCGTACCGTCGTTGAGCGTGTGCACCGGGATGTCGATCACCGTCTGCCCTTCCCTCGGAGCGGGATGCGTCACTCCAGCCTCACGGATGAAGGGGGCCCGCTCAACCGGGCCGGACCGGAGGCACTGTCGCCACGGCGGCGACGGACTGTCACGATCTTCGGCGAGGGGTGTTCACGACGATCGGAGCGGGCATGACGACGGACTTCGACAGCCAGGCGGCGGGCGCGGCCGGGGTGGAGGTGAAACCGGTCGCCGGGCACATCGGCGCCGAGGTCGAGGGCGTGGACCTGGCCGCAGGCCTCGACGACGCCCAGGTCGCCGCGATCCGGGCGGCCGTGCTGCGCTGGAAGGTGGTGTTCTTCCGCGGCCAGCGCCTCGACCACGCCGGACACGTGGCCTTCGCCCGGCGGTTCGGCGAGCCCGTCGTGCTGCGCCGACGGGGCAGCGCCTCACCGGCGGACTTCCCGGAGATCGAGACCACCGCCGACCGGCTGGAGCTCGGTGGCAGATTCGGCATGGAGCACGACGAATGGCTCCAGCGCCGCAGGCACACCCTGCTGCGCGGCTGGCACTGCGATCACGGCGCCCGGATCGACCCGCCGGCCGCGACGATCCTGCGCGCCGAGACGGTCCCGCCCTACGGCGGGGACACCACCTGGTCCAACCTGGCCGCCGCGTATGCCGGACTGTCCGCACCCGTCCAAGAGTTCGTGGACCGGCTGAGGGCCGAGCACCGCCTCGGCGTCGGCTACCAGCCGCGGCCCGGCGAGGACGCCTACGTCCGCCATCTGCTCGACCACCAGGTCGCCGCACTGCACCCGCTGGTCCGGGTCCACCCGGAGACCGGGGAGCGGATCCTGTACGTCAACGGCTACTACGTCGAGCAGATCGCCGACGTCTCCCGGGCCGAGAGCCGTGCCCTCCTCGAGCTGCTGCTGGAACAGGCGGTGCGCCCCGAGTACACCGTCCGCTTCCGCTGGGAGCCCGGCAGCGTGGCCTTCTGGGACAACCGGGCCACCATCCACCTCGCCCCCGCCGACAACGCCCACCTCGGCTTCCCCCGCACCATGCACCGCGTGATGCTCGCCGGTGACGTCCCGGTCGGGGTGGACGGCAAGCCCTCGGAGCCGATCACGGGCACCGAGCCGGGCCGGTGGTGAGGCTCACGGCCCGGGCTCGGCGCGTGCCACGAACGGACGCTCGTCCTGCGGGAGGAACACGAGGAACTCACGGGTGCCGTGAACCACGCGGGCCAGGCCCAGCCGCCGGTCCGCGCGCACCACGGCCTCGACGAGCGCGCCGCCCTCGGCGATCCGCTCGGGCCGCACGTGCCGTCGTACCAGCTCCGCCGCCCGCCCGCTCACCCAGAGCCCGACCCGCGCCCCCTGCTTGAGGGCCGCCAGCAGTTCCGCACGCAGGGGCCCCGGCACCGCGCCCCGCACCCGGTGGCGCAGGCGATCCTCGACCGTGGGTTCGGGATCTCCGTGCACCTGCGCGCGGCAGTCCGGGCAGGCCGTGTTCCGGGTCGGGTCGAACGGGCCGCGGTACACCGTGAGCCGGTCACCGGGGATCCCGCACAGCGACGCGCCCTTCGACAGCCCGTGGCCGGTGCCCGGTCCGTCGCTCTCCTCGCAGAGCGCGAAGAACGGCTGTCGCCCGGCCCCGAGACGCCACCCGTCCCGTTCCGGACCCCCCACGGCGCTCAGCCGGCCACCGCCGGCCGCCACCCGAGCGCCGGGCCCAGCTTCGTCGCGGTGTCGGTGAGGATCTGCACGTAGTCCTCGTGCTCGAAGGTGAAGGGCAGCGCGAAGGCCACCTCGTCGATCTCGCGGAACGCGGCGTGGGCGTGCAGCCGCTCGGCGATCTCCTCGGAGGTGCCGACCAGGTCCGGCGCGAACAGCAGCCGCGCCGGCCCCTGCGGGGACCGGGTGCGCGGCAGCCGCTTCGCGGCGAACTCCTCGTACTTGGCGCGCTGTGCGGGCGAGGCCGAGTCGGTGGGGACGACCACGAGCCCCTGCGAGACACGGGCGGCCTCGCCGTCGGGGTGCGCGGCACGGAAGGCCCGTACGTGGGAGAGCTGGATCTCGGCGAAGTCCCTTGTGTCGTCCGGGGCTTCGGCCTTGACGACGGAGCTCGTGAGGAAGTTCATGCCGTGCTCCCCGGCCCACCGCGCCGAGCCGACGCTGCCACCGCCGTACCACAGGCGCCGGCCGAGGCCGGGGGAGTGCGGCTGCACCCGGTCGGAGAACACCTCGAAGCCCTCGACCCCGCTGAAGTCGCTCGCCGACTTGCCCCGCACCAGGTCCAGCAGCCGCCGCACCCGCTCGTAGCCGAAGTCCTCGGCGTCGGCGGAGTCCGGGTAGAGGGCGTCCTTGACCTGGTCGTAGTGCATCGGCGGGCCGACGCTCACCCCCGGGTTGAGCCGGCCGCCGGACAGGACGTCCACCGTCGCCAGGTCCTCGGCCAGCCGCAGCGGGTTCTCCCAGCCCAGCGGGATCACCGCGGTGCCGAGCTCGATACGGCGGGTGCGCTGCGAGGCGGCCGCCAGGACGGCCACGGGGGAGGAGATGCCGTACTGGAGGTGGCGGTGGCGCACCCACGCGCTGTCGAAGCCGAGCCGCTCGCCCAGCTCGATGATCTCCAGCGTGGTCTCGTGCCCCCGCCGCGGGTCGTCCCCCTCGAACAGCCCGATGGTGAGAAACCCGAGCTTGCGCAGCGGGCGTGAGGTGGGCGGCACGGGATCCTCCAGCGGTCGTACGGCGGTACTGCCCCGATTGTGGCAGCCGAACATTGCCGGCGTGTGATCAGACGAGCGGGATGACCACCTCGTCCTCGACCGGGGGGTTCAGTTCCTGGGCGCGGTTGCCGGTGGCCGCGTGACAGCGCAGGCGGATCGACTCCGGGGTGACGTCCAGGCGCAGGAAGCTCTTGAAGAACGGCGGGCTGTACGTCGCGGAGCCGGGCGAGAACAGCTGGGTGTAGATCTTGCGGACGGGGAGCCGAAGGCGCCGCCGCCGTTCCGGGCGGCTCCCGGTGCCCAGCAGGCCCGCGATCAGCCGGATCCGGCGGGTGACCCGGACCTCCGGCCCCGGGGTGCGGGTGGCCGGGATGCCGAGCCGTTCGGCGATCACCGCCTGGGCCTCGGCCTCGCTGAGGGAGAAGAGGCGGCGCAGCCCCAGCCGGCGCCCGTAGAGCCCGCTGTAGAAGGCGAGGGAGTCGCCGCGCAGCGGGTAGCAGCGGAAGTCCTGCTCGGAGACCCCTGCGATCGAGACGCGGGGGATGGTGTGCGTGGCGTGCATGAAGGCCCCGCCGCCGCCCGAGACGACGTACTGGAGGGTGCGGCCGTCCGCCAACGGCACGGGGTAGCGCTGGTAGTTGTGGATGTCGCCGCCGATCGCGGCCACATAGCGGTGCTCCGGGGCGCGGACGATGTCGTCCACCGTCCCGCCGCCCTCGATGGCGCAGGGGTGGTGCTCCCCGTCGACGTAGAGCGGCGAGCCGGTGACGAGTATCTTCGGCCGGGGTCCCCGGGACACTTCGCGCAGCCAGGCGCCCTGCGCGGCGTCCAGGGTGCCCAGCAGGCCGGTGTCGATCCCGACGATCCGCACCGGGCCGGCGTCGATCGCCCAGTACGGCCCCGGCTGCACGGCCAGTTGGTCCGCCGCCGAGCGCGACTTCCGCGCCTCGTCGAGGTGTTGTCCGTCGTGCGGGCGCGGCCGGTGCCACAGCCGGGAGCGCAGCCAGGCGGCGGTCGGCGGGCGGGGGGCGGGCTCGGCGGGCAGCGGCGGGGCGTCGTCGCAGAAGACCCGCATGAACCCGCCGAGGTCCTCGTACCAGTCGTGGTTCCCCGGTATCGCGTAGACGGGCGCGGGGTAGTCCCGGTACGGGCGGAAGAACTTGGTGGCGTAGTCGTCCGCGCTGCCGACCGGGTAGATGACGTCGCTGGCGAGGACGGTGAAGGCGGTCCCCTGACCGACCTTCAGGAACCCTGGCACGACGGCGTACTGGGAAGCGTCGCCCTCGCCCGTGTCGCCGATGACCATGAAGGAGAAGCGGTCGGGGTCGGAGCGCCGGATCACCTTGTCGGCGGGGGCCCCGGCCGCCTGCCGCTGGGCCACCCACCGGTCGCGGGTACGGCCCGTGGGGTCCCCGAACCAGGAGGCCAGCACCCCGTTGCGGGCGGCCCACAGCATCCGTGGATCGAGCCAGGAGATCTTCTCGACCCGGCCGGGCATCAGCGCGCGGTAGGCGCCGGGTTCCGCCTCGCCCCAGCCGGCGCCCGCGGCGGTATCACGTGAGGAGTCAGACACGCGGTGCACCGTAGCAATCCGTCACCCGGCGCCGTGCGCCAAGTACCGCCCCGAGCACCGTGGTTCGCCGTCGGCCGGGCCGTGACCCCACCGCCCGCCGGCCGTGCGCACCGCTCACCCCCCGCTCCACGACCGGCTGACCTGCCGCTTCGGTGGATCGGTCCGTTCGGCCGGAGCGGGCCGGTTCCACTCGCCGTCGCCGAGCACCAGCAGCGGGTCGAACATCACCACCACACCGGCGAGGACGAGGAAGATCACCGGTCCGATCAGCATCGGCAGCAGCAGCGAGGTGGGGGAGTCCCCGGCCCAGGACGACGTCGTGCCGTGCACATGGACACCGACCGCGGACATCGCCGTGTAGTGCATCCCGGAGACGGCGAGGCCCATCACCAGGCTGGCGCCGAGGCTCGTCAGGAAGCCGCGGACCGTGACGGCCGCCCACAGCGCGGCGGTGGCCGCGCCGACCGCGATCAGCACCGAGAGGGCGACCAGGAGCGGGTCGTACACGAGGGTGCCGTCGAGCCGCATCGCCGCCATGCCCAGGTAGTGCATCGCGGCGACGCCCAGACCGGTGAGGGTGCCCGCGAGGGGCAGCGCGCCGCGGCCCGCGTCCGGGCGGCCGACGAGGAACACGCCGACGCCGACCACACCGACCGCGACGGCGAGGCTGAGGACGGTCGGCCACACCTCGTAGCCGATCCGGGTCTCCCGCACCCGGAAGCCGATCATCGCGATGAAGTGCATCGTCCAGATGCCGCAGCCGATCGAGGTGGCCCCCAGTACCAGCCAGCCCGTCCGGAAGGAGTCCTTGTCCATCAGTGACCGCACGATGCAGCGCAGCCCGAGGGCCCCTCCCAGGCACGCCATCAGATAGGCCGCCACCGGCGTCACTATCCCGTACCGGAAGCCGTCAATCGTGCCTTCCATCGGCAACTCCCCCCAGAGTCACGGTTGTTCGTGGAGGATTGTCTACGTGTAAGAGTGGGGTGAGGGCAAGCGGACCCGGCGTGTCGCACCGGACGGACAGGGCGTGCACAGTCCGGTCGCAGTCGGCCGCGGGGTGACGGTCCGCGTCCGGCCCGGCACCGAGGGATAACCCTCGAAGCGCCCCGGTCAGGCTGACATGTAACCGTCAAGCCTGTCATTCTCCCTCCCAACTGCCGCACACCAGCGGCGGGACACCCCCCACGCAGTCGCACGGTCCCGCACGACTCAGCTCGTCCCGGACAGCACACCCGTCTGCCCGGTCTGTCACCGGCCGTACCCCTCGGCCGCCGCAGTAGGAGAACGAGTGAGACCCAACCCCCGCAAGCGGACCGCGGTCGGAGCGGCCCTGCTCTCCACCGCCGCCCTTCTGGCCCTCGGCGTCCAGTCGGTCCCGGCAGCCGCCAAGCCCGCGGCCCCGCACCCCACCCCCCTGCGCAGCGGCGGCCTCGCCGCCGACGTCACGCCCGCCCAGCGCACCGCGCTCATCAAGGGCGCCCAGGCGAGGACGGAACGGACGACGGAGTCCCTGGGCCTGCCCGCCGGGACGAAGCTCGTCGTCAAGGACGTCGTCAAGGACAACGACGGCACGGTGCACACACGCTACGAGCGCACCTACGCCGGACTGCCCGTCCTGGGCGGTGACTTCGTCGCGCACACGCCCCCGGCCTCGCTGGCCGCCGGCACGGTGAGCACGACCTTCAACAACAACCGCCGCGCCATCTCGGTCAAGTCGACCACGGCGACGTACAGCAAGGCCTCCGCCGAGACCAAGGCCCTGAAGCGGGCCGCGGCGCTCGACGCGACGGACCCCGCCACCCAGAGCGCCCGCAAGGTGATCTGGGCCGGCGAGGGCACGCCGAAGCTCGCCTGGGAGACCGTGGTCACCGGCCTCCAGGACGACGGCACGCCGAGCCGGCTGCACGTCGTCACCGACGCCCTGACCGGCGCGAAGCTCTCCGAGTTCCAGGACATCAAGACCGGTACCGGCAACAGCCAGTACAGCGGCGCCGTCACCATCGGCACCACGCTGTCCGGGTCGACGTACCAGCTGTACGACACCGCGCGCGGCGGCCACAAGACGTACAGCCTCAACAACGGCACGTCGGGCACCGGCACCCTGATGACCGACACCGACGACACCTGGGGCACGGGTTCCGGCTCCAACACCCAGACCGCCGGTGTCGACGCCCACTTCGGCGCCCAGGTCACCTGGGACTTCTACAAGAACACCTTCGGGCGGAGCGGCATCAAGAACGACGGCGTCGCCGCCTACTCCCGCGTGCACTACAGCTCGTCGTACGTCAACGCCTTCTGGGACGACGACTGCTTCTGCATGACGTACGGCGACGGCTCCGGCGGGACGCACGCGCTGACCTCGCTGGACGTGGCCGGCCACGAGATGAGCCACGGTGTCACCTCCAACACCGCGGGCCTGAACTACTCGGGCGAGCCGGGCGGTCTGAACGAGGCCACCTCGGACATCTTCGGCACGGGGGTGGAGTTCTACGCGAACAACTCCTCCGACGTCGGCGACTACCTCATCGGCGAGAAGATCGACATCAACGGCGACGGCACCCCGCTGCGCTACATGGACCAGCCGAGCAAGGACGGCGCCTCGGCCAACTCCTGGTACTCAGGCGTCGGCAACCTCGACGTCCACTACTCCTCGGGCCCGGCGAACCACATGTTCTACCTGCTCTCCGAGGGCAGCGGCAGCAAGACCATCAACGGCGTCACCTACAACAGCCCGACCTCCGACGGCGTCGCCGTCGCCGGTATCGGCCGGGCCGCGGCGCTCCAGATCTGGTACAAGGCGCTGACGACGTACATGACGTCCAGCACCAACTACGCGGGCGCCCGCACCGCCGCCCTGAACGCCGCCACGGCGCTCTACGGCGCAAGCTCCACGCAGTACGCCGGGGTCGGCAACGCCTTCGCGGGCATCAACGTCGGCAGCCACATCACCGTCCCGTCGAACGGCGTCACGGTCACCAACCCGGGCAGCCAGTCCACCACCGTCGGCAGCGCGGTCAGCCTGCAGGTCTCGGCCAGCAGCACCAACGGCGGCACGCTCGGCTACGCCGCGTCCGGCCTGCCCACCGGCCTGTCGATCAGCTCCACCGGTCTGATCTCGGGCACGCCGACCACGGCCGGCACCTACAGCACCACCGTGACGGTGACCGACTCCACCGGCGCCACCGGCACCGCGTCCTTCACCTGGACGGTCAGCTCCTCCGGCGGCGGCTCCTGCACCTCCACCCAACTGCTGGGCAACAACGGCTTCGAGTCGGGCAACACCACCTGGACCGCGACGAGCGGTGTCATCACCAACTCCAGCAGCCAGGCGGCCCGTACCGGCTCCTACAAGGCGTGGCTCGACGGCTACGGCTCGACCCACACCGACACGCTGTCCCAGTCGGTGACGATCCCGAGCGGCTGCACCAACACCACCTTCACCTTCTACCTCCACGTCGACACGGCCGAGACCACCACCAGCACCCAGTACGACAAGCTGACGGTCACCGCCGGTTCGACCACCCTGGCCACGTACTCGAACCTCAACGCGGCCTCCGGGTACGTCCAGAAGTCCTTCAGCCTCGGCTCCTACGCGGGCTCGACCGTGGCGCTGAAGTTCAGCGGCGTCGAGGACTCCTCGCTCCAGACCAGCTTCGTCATCGACGACACCGCCGTGACGACCGGCTGATCCGCTCTCCGCACCACGACGCCGTCCCGCACGCGGGTTCCCCCCGCGTGCGGGACGGCGTCGCGCCGTGCGGCCGTGGGCGCCCTTCCGCGGTTCAGAAGGTGCGCTTGAGCAGGTCCAGCAGCGCCGCCCAGTGCCGTTCCGCCGCCTTCTCGTCGTACGACGAGGTGTCGGCCTGCGTGTAGCCGTGCTGCGCGCCCTCGTAGACCTCGCAGGTGTGCCGCACGCCGGCCGCCGTCAGGGCGTCCTCCAGCCGCTGGATCTGCTCGGGCGGCAGGGAGTGGTCGTTGTCGGCGTGCCCGAAGTACACCTCGGCGGTGATCCGGCCGGCCACCAGGTGCGGGCTCTCCGGGGTGTCGGTGGCGAGGCGCCCGCCGTGGAAGCCCGCCGCCGCGGCGACCCGCTCGGGGTGCGTGCCGGCGGTCAGCAGGGAGAGCCGCGCGCCCATGCAGTACCCGGTGAGCGCGACCGGGCCGTCCGCGACCAGCGGGCTCTCCTCCAGCCAGCGCAGATAGGCGTCGGCGTCCCGTGCCGCGAGGTCGTTCGTCAGGGACTGCATGAGCGGCATAAGGCTGCCGAAGATCTCCGGCCGCGCGACGGGGTCGATGTACTCCGGCATCTCCACCACCGGGGCGCGTCCGTGCCGGTAGAACACGTTGGGCACGAGCACCGCGTAGCCCGCTGCGGCGAGCCGGTCGGCCATCGCCTTCAGGTGCGGGCGCAGGCCGAACGCGTCCTGGTACAGCAGCACGCCCGGCCGGGGCGACCCGTCGCCCGGATGGGCGAGATAGGCGTCCGCGACGCCGTCCTCGGTGGGGATGTCCACGGCTGTGCCCTGTACGGAGGTCATGGGGGGTGTGCCTCTCTGCGCGGTCGAACTGGGGCTGCGGGACTCATCGTTGCACGCATCACCCACCCCTCGGCGAGGCCCCCCGTCCGAAGGCCGTTGCCGTTCCGTTATCGAGCGGTCCAGGCCCGGTCACAAGGCGACTGCACCCTCGTGGACCGTGATCATGTACGGCCTCTCCGCAGCCCTTTTCGAGTTGAGACAGGTGATCAGCATGTCCGGGTCCCCCAGCAGAGGCCTACGCGTGGTGGCGGTGATCGCCATGGCCGTCGTCCTGGCCGCGACCGGCACACCGGTCATGACCCAGACCTTCGCGGCGCCCGCCGACGCCCCGGCCGACTCCGTCGCCGGGACACAGCGGGCCGAGGGGCGTGAGAAGGCGTCGTCACCTGCACGGGGGGCGGTGCCCCCGCAGCGAGCGCCCGACGCCCGGCACGGGCCCGGGTGAGCCGGACGCTCGACGAGGTCTCACCCGCGGCGACGAAGGTCGAGAAGGGTGCCCCTGTCCGGCGTGACCTGCCGCAGCGCGGAGACGTACCCGGTCAGCACCCGGGTGCGGGCACGGTGGACGTTCCGCTCGGCGGGCCGCTGAGAAGCCGACGTTCGAGGTGTCGTACGACGAGGGCGAGCGACCGGCGCCGAGGCACCCCGCCGAGCCGGGCACCGTCTCGTTGCGCGCGAGGCCGACCGACCGTGACGGCGACACCCTGGTCCGGACGGTGGACCGGGCCTGCCTCACCGTCCGGTGGGACGCAGGACCGCACGGCGTGTCCGGCACCGACAGCGCCCCGGGCACGGGCTCACTCGAACCGTGAGGTGTCCCCGGCCCCGTGCCGCACGATCACCGTCTCGCCCTCGGAGAAGTCGATCACCGTGGTCGGCTCGGTGCCGCAGTCCCCGGAGTCGACCACCCCGTCCACCACGTGGTCGAGCTGGTCCTTGATCTCCCAGCCCTGGGTCATCGGCTCGTCCTCGCCGGGCAGCAGCAGAGTGCTCGACAGCAGGGGCTCGCCGAGCTCGGCCAGCAGGGCCTGGGTGACGACGTGGTCGGGGATGCGGACGCCCACGGTCTTCTTCTTCGCGTGCTGGAGCATGCGCGGCACCTCCCGCGTGGCGGGGAGGATGAAGGTGTAACTGCCCGGCGTCGACGCCTTGATCGCGCGGAACACGTCGTTGTCCAGCCGTACGAACTGCCCGAGCTGGGCGAAGTCCCGGCACACGAGCGTGAAGTGGTGCCGGTCGTCCAGTTTGCGGATGGACCGGATCCGGTCGATGCCGTCCTTGCTGCCCAGTCGGCAGCCCAGCGCGTAGCAGGAGTCCGTCGGGTACGCGATCAGCGCGTCCTCCCGGATGGCCTGCGCGACCTGTGCGATGGTGCGCGGCTGGGGGTTGTCGGGGTGCACGTCGTAGTACTTGGCCATTGGCCGAGCTTATCCGTGGGCATCAGGGCGCGGGCCGGCCGAGCAACCCCACCCAGCTCTCCGTGAGGAGGTCCAGCGCGGTCCCGGGCTCGCTCTGCCAGCCGTGCCGCATCCACTGCCGGGCCAGCCGGTCGAGCTGGGCGAGCGCCAGGAAGCCCCGCATGCGCCGGGAGCCCGGATCGAACCGGCCGGCCCCGTCGAGGGCGGCCCGGACGTCGGTGACCAGCCCGTCGAACCGGCCCTCGACCACCTCGCGCACCTCCGCGTCCACGGCCGCCGCCTCCTCCGCGGCCAGGACGTACGGCCGGATCGCGGACCAGCGCTCCGCCGAGGTCGCCAGCCAGACCGCGATGCCCTCCCGCCCGCCCTCGCGCACCACCTCGACGAGGTGCTCGGTGTCCTCGGCGGTCAGCTCCTCCAGCTCCGCGCAGAGCGCGGTCATCAGGGCCGTGCGGGACGGGAAGTGCGCGTAGAAGGTCACCCGGGTGGTGCCCGCGGCCCGCGCGATGTCGTCGACCGTCGTCCCCGCGTAGCCGTGCTTCCCGAACAGCTCCAGAGCCGTCGACAGCAGCAGCCGACGGGTCATCTGCTTCTGGGCGGCACGCAGCTGGGCCACGGCCCCATCGTACGGTGCGGGCGGCCGGGTCTCATGTCCGTATGGCGGCATATTTACGATCCATCCCGGTATCCGACCGGGCTCGGGCCCGAGCCCGGCGTGAGGTAACGTCCCCGACCGAAATCACTGGTCACGGCCCCGAGGGGGCCGGACGGGACGAGGAGAGCGCGCGCATGACCGGCCGGGACGACGGGAACCGCCACACCGAGGCGACGGGCGGCGCGGACTCGTCATGGGCGCAGGAACTGCTCGACCAGCTGCGCCCCGCCGGGTCCGGTGTCCGGCGGATCGTCGCCTGGCTGGCCACCACCCTCGACGCGACGGTGTCCCTGCTGGACCGCGGTGGCGAGCCGCTCGCCGGGGAGCGGATGCCGCTGGACGACGACCTGTTCGGCGACCTCGTCTGCGGCCGCCTCGCCTCCGCCGCCTGGGAGGGCGACGGCCGCAGTCTGCGGCTCGTCCGGGTCGAACTGCCCGGACCCGGCACGGCCGCCGTCCTCGTCGTCGGTCGGACCGCCCCCTTCGACCGGCGCGCCGCCGAGATCCTCCGGCGCGCCGCGAGCGTCCTGGAACTGCTGCTGCGTGCCCAGCAGACCGTGGCCACCGGCGACCGCCTCGCCCGCGCCACCGCCGACCTGCGTCTGGCCATCCTGCAGCTGCTCATGGTCGAGGACATCGTCGCCGCCCGCCGGGTCGCCGCCGGGCTCTGGCCCGGCCTGCTCGACACCGAGACCACGTGCGTCTACGTCGTGGAGACCAGCCCCGCCGACCGCGACCGCCTCGCCGACGCGTGCGTCGAGGCCACCCGCGACGAGGCCCTCGTCGTCCGCTGCCCGGCCATGGACGGCCATGTCATCGTCGTCGTCCCCGACGACACCACGGCCTCCGCCCTGCGCAGCGTGTGCGAGCGCACCCCCGACGCCCTGCTCGGCGGCAGCGCCCGGCAGCGCCTCGCCGGCACCGCCACCGCCTACGGGCAGGCCGTCAGCGCCCTGGCCGTCGCCCGCTTCCGCCCCGACCAGACCGCCGTCTACGCCGAGCGCACGCACCCCGAGCGCCTGATGGACCCGGACGTCCTGCGCAGCTGGAGCACCCGGCTGCTGCGCCCCCTCGACACCCTCCCGCACCACACCCGTGCCGAACTGCTCGCCACCACCCGCCTCGGACTGGAGTTCACCGCGGTCAGCGCCGCGAAGGTGCTCGGCGTCAGCCGCAACACCGTCCGTGCCCGTATGGAACGGGTCGAGAACCTGCTCGGCACCGACTTCTCCGACCTCACGGTCCGGGCCGCAGTCCATCTGGCGCTCAACACCGAGGTGGCGCTCACCGAGGACACCCGGGTCCGGCCGGCCGGGCCCGCCCGGTTCGGCGACCTGCTCACCGGGCCCGCCCTCGGCACCTGGGCGCGTGACCTGCTGGCCCGCCTGGACACCGACGCCCGCGATCTGCGCCGTACCCTGCGCGCCTGGCTCGCCGCCGGCGGCAACGCCGAACGCGCCGCACAGCTGCTCGGCGTACACGCGCAGACTGTGCGTGAGCACGTCCGCAGCGCCGAACCCGTCCTCGAGCGCCAGCTCCTGGCCTCCGGCAGCGACCTCTACGAGGTCGTCCTCGCGCACCTCGCGACCCGCGAACTCGACCAGCCCGACCTGCGCCAGGACCCGCCCGCGGAATCGGGCCATCCGGACTCACCTGTGCACGACTGAGTCCTCGGCGCCCGCGAACGGGCATCGCCACGATTCACATCCCCGTCCCGCGGCACGTAGGTTCGAGGCACCGCGGGGGTGCGACCGGCACGGGGGTCTGGTCGCATCCCCCGCGGTCGTCCTCAGCCGCGCAGCCGGACCGGGATCTCCTGCCAGCCGAACGCGATGAACGACGGCACCTGCTCCAGCTTCCCGTCGGCCGCGCTCAACTCGGGGAAACGCTCGAAGAGGGTGCTCAGCGCGATCGACGCCTCCATCCGGGCCAGCGGCGCCCCGATGCACCGGTGCACCCCGATCCCGAACGACAGATGGTCCTCCGCCGCCCGCGTCGCGTCGAACACGTCCGCGTCCGGGCCGTAGTGCGCGGGATCCAGATTCGCCGCGGCGTACGTCGTGATGATCGCGTCCCCGGCCGGGATCGTCACCTCGCCGACCTTCAGATCGCTCACCGCGAACCGCAGCGGCAGCGAGGCGATCGACGGGTGGGCCCGCAGCGTCTCGTCGATGACCGCGTCCCAGGAGATCTCCCCGGCGCGCACCGCCGCCAGCTGTTCGGGCCGCCCCAGCAGCGCCACCACCGCGTTCCCGACCAGGTTCACGGTCGTCTCGAACCCGGCCCCGATGACCAGCAGCAGCGTGTACAGCAGCTCCTCGTCGCTGAGGCGGTCCCCGTCCTCGTCGCGCACCCGGATCAGCTCGGTCGTCATGTCGTCGCCCGGCTGCTCCGACTTGTGGGCGATCAGCCCGCCCAGGACCGTGCCGATCCGCTCCTGCACGAACGCGGCGTGCTCCGGGCTCGGGTCCGAGGTGTCCATGATCGCCGCTATCAGCCGGCCGACGGAGTCCCGCATCCCCTCCGGCACCCCGAACAGCTCGCAGATGATCCGCATCGGCAGCGGATGTGCCAGCCCGGCCTTCAGGTCCACCACCTCACCGCCCCGCTCAAGGTCGTCCAGCAGCTCGGCGGTGACCGCCTCCACCCGCTCCCGCAGCGCCTCGGTCCGCCGGTGCGTGAAGCTCGGCGCCACCAGCCTGCGCAGCCGGGTGTGGTCGGCGCCGTACGTCGACAGCATGTTGACCACCCCGACCCAGCCGAGGATCCAGCCCCAGGAGGGGTGCTCGCCGAGTTCCGGCCAGAGCCGCCAGTGCCGGCGCGGGTCCTTGCTGACCTCGGGGTCGAGGATCAGCTGCTTCAGCGTGTCGTATCCGGTGGGCGCCCAGGCGGGGATGCCGCCGGGCAGCTCGACGGGCACGACGGGGCCGAGGGCACGCAGCCGGGCGCTCTCGGCGGTGATGTCGGCGCCGAGCGGGTCGAGGGCGATGCGGTCGGTCACGGTCATCAGGACACTCCTGGCTGGTCGGAAGAGGGCGAGCGAGGGCTGAAACGGACGGGCAGGGCGGTCAGCGAGCGATGGAACGGCCCGGGCCGCCAGGACAGCCGGGCCCGGGGCAGCACCGGGTCCAGGTCCGGCAGCCACTGGGTGAGCTGCTCGATGGCCTCGGTGACGAGCAGCAGCGTGTGCTGCTTGACCGGACAGGCGTGCGCGCCCGCGCCCCAGGACAGGTGCGAGGCGTCGTTCGGATGCCGGCCGTCGGTGACCTCCTGCTCCGAGAAGTGACCGAGCGCCCCGTACGACACCACGACCGGTACCGCGTCCCGCAGCCACACCCCGTGGAAGGAGACGGGTCTGCGCGCGTAGTAGATGCCGTAGTTGGCCAGCGGTGTCTCGTGGTGGAGCACCTCCACGACCGCGTCCAGCACCGGACGGGCGCCGCTGGTGAGGGTGGAGTAGTAGGCCGGGTTGCCGAGGATCCGGGACAGGGTGTTGGACAGCAGGTTCGCGGTCGGCTCGTAGCCGGCCCCGAGGGTGAGGAACACCTGCCAGGTGACCTCCTCGCGGGTGAGCCGGGCCGGATGGTCCAGCAGCCGGCTCGGCAGGTCGTCCCCCGGCGTCCGTGCCTTGGCGTCGATCAGCTCCAGGACGTACCGCGCGTACTGGGCCTCGCCCTCGGCGGCCTGCGCGCCGCCCTCCATCATCTTGCCCAGGCTGTCGTTGAGCCGGTCGCCCTCGTGGTCCGGCAGCCCGAACAGGTCGTTGAGCACCAGCGCCAGCAGCGGCCGTGCGAAGTCCCCGACCAGGTCCGCCTCGCCCAGCGGAGCGATCCGGCCCGCGAGCAGCCGTACCGCGCGGTGCACCCGGCCGCGCAGATCGTGCGGCTCCACCAGGTCGAACACATCGATCAGGGTGGTGCGGTAGCGGACATGGGCGGCGCCGTCGGAGAACAGCGCGTTGGGCCGCCAGCGCATCATGCCGAGCACCGGGGAGTCGGCCGGGACGGTCGTCTCCCAGGCCCTCGGGTCGTGCGTGAAGGTCTCCTCGTCGTGCAGCACGTCCAGCGCGGCCCGCCGGTCCGTGACCACGTACGCCGGTACCCCGGGCGCCAGCTCTGCCCAGCCCACCGGTCCCTGGGCGCGCAGCGCGCCGTAGTAGTGGCGCGGGTCCGAGGCGAAGCCCTCCTCCCACAGGCGCACCGGCGCCGAACGCGAGAAGTCCCGCCGGTCCGGAGGGTAGGTGGTCACCGGACCTCCGCCGGGTCGCGGGTGAGCAGATGGTCGACCAGCGCAAGTAACGCGTCGATCGAGGAGTTCGCGTCCCGGGCGTCGCAGGTCACCATCGGGGTGTCCGCCTCCAGGTCCAGGGCCCGGCGCAGCCGCTCCACCCCGTGGTGCCGGGGCGCGTCCGGGAACTCGTTCAATGCCACCGCGTACGGCAGTCCGCTCTCCTCGACCAGCCCCAGCACGTCGAAGGAGGCGTCGATCCGGCGGCTGTCCACCAGGACCAGCGCGCCCAGCGCCCCGTAGGCGATGTCGTCCCACAGCGCCCGGAACCGCTCCTGTCCGGGCGTGCCGAACAGATAGAGCACCACCCCGCCGGGCAGGCTGACCCGGCCGAAGTCGATCGCGACGGTCGTCGTCGTCTTGTCCCGCACCCCCGCCAGATCGTCCACCTGCGCGGACGCCTCGCTCAGCTGCTCCTCGGTGTGCAGCGGCCGGATCTCCGACACGGAGCCGATCAGGGTCGTCTTGCCCACCCCGAACGGCCCGGCGACCAGGATCTTCACCAGGTCGCGGGCGGTGTCGGGAAGATGGACGCGATCCGTCTCGCCGGGCGCGCCGGTCGTGCCTGAGGGTGCGCTAGTCGTGCTTGAGGGCGCGGAGGCCATCGGCCACTCTCTTCAGCAGGTCGGGGTCGAACCGCCCGGCGGGCGGGATGGGCGGCCGGGCGAGTACCAGGTGCCGGTCTTCGAGGTCGGCCGCCAGCACCCGCACCGCGGACACCGGGAGCCGCAGCAGCGCGGCCGCCTCCACCACGGCCAGCGAGCCGCCCTCCAGGGCTTCCAGCAGGGCGAGTCCGGCGGCCGGCAGTCCCTCGGGTGACCCTTCGGGTGTGCCTCGGGCCAGCGGATCGCCGGTGAGGGCGAGTACCGTCAGCCGCTCCAGGTGCGGGCGGCTGGGCCGGGCCACGCCCCCGGTCGACAGATACGCGGGGACCAGGGGGCGGCCGGCCGGGCGACCGGTCATGCCGGAGCGTTGTCGTCGGCTCCTCTGGGCGCGGCCGCCATGGCCTTCTCACCCAGTCGCGCCACCTGGGAGTGCACCCGGTGCGCCAGCAGGTCGAGGCGCGCCTCGACTCCGCCGTACGCGGCGACACAGGTGCCGTGGTCCGTCGGCACGATGAGGACGTACCCGTGGTCGGACTCGATGACGATCTGCCGGACCTCCGCCCGTTCCCGGTCGGCGAAGGCGGCCGCGGCCGTCCGGCACGCCCCCTGTACGGTGCTGGTGATGGCGGCCACCCGTTCGGCCGACGGCTGCGACAGGGCGTCGGTGTAGCCCGTCACGAGGCCGTCCCGGGTGAGCATGACGGCGGCCACCACGTGCGGCACCTGCAGGATCGGCTCCAGCACCCATGCGGTGTCGCCCGTGTCGCGGCTGGTCATCGGGCCGCTCCTCCTTCTGCGTGGTCGGTCTGGTCGGTCTGGTCGGTCTGGTCGGTGCCGTCCCCGGCCACCTGCGCGGTGGCCGGCTCGTCCGCGCCGGAGCGGGCCGCCGCGGTGCCGGACTGAAGCGCGCCGAGTGCGGCGGCGGCCTCCTCCGGACGGCGGGCCGGCCGGACGGCCGCGGAGTCCTCGGCCACGGCCGCGCGGGAACGGCGGCGGCGTTGGGGCAGGCCGTCGGCGTCCCGGGAGCCGTGGTGCCCGGCGGGCTCCGCGTCCTGGTGCTCCGTTCCGTACGTGTGGGAGGGGGAGGTGCGTTCAGCAGCCGTCGGGCGCGTGGTGCGCGGGGCGCTCGCCGCCGGGGGCCGCTCCTCGGGATCGATCGTGCTCAGCAGATGGCTGTCGACGCGCAGCACCGCGCGCACCCCGCCGTAGGGGGAGGCCGAGGAGACGTCGACGCCGAGGTCGAACTGGCGGGTGAGGCGGCCGATCGCGGCCAGTCCCATGCGCGGCGGATCGCCCAGCCCGGTCAGCAGGATCGGCTCGTCGCCGGCCACCAGCCGCTGGGCGCGCTCGCGTTCGTCGCGCGTCATGCCGAGGCCGGCGTCGTCGACGGTGATGCACACCCCGTGGTGGACGTGCTCCAGGCCGACCACGACGTCGGTGTCGGGGGAGGAGTGGCGCAGCGCGTTGTCGAGCAGTTCCGCGACGATGATCGCGACCGGCTCCACGGCGTGCGAGACGAGGGCGGTGCCGGGCTCCAGATGGTTGTGGACCCGCACCCGCTGGTACCCCGCGAGCCGGGCCTGGCCGCCGGTGACCGCGTCCACGACGTGGGACTCCTCGCGGGCGAGCCCCACCCAGGCCCCGCAGACCACCGCGGTGACCTGGGCGCGGCGCAGCGACTGCTCGTTCTCGTGGTCGAGCCGGAACAGCGTCTGGGCCAGCTCCGGGTCGTCGTAGCGCTGTTGCAGCACGCGCAGGGCGTCCTGGAGGCGGTACAGGGCCGCCTGGATCTCCCGGGTGGCGCCGCGCATCCCGGCCTGCGCGGCGGCGTCCACCCGGGTGCGCTGGGCGAGCACCTCCGACTGGAGCGCGAGGAGCACGTTCTCCATGGCGATGCCGAGCGGGGTGCCGACGGTCAACGGCTGCAGCGGGCCCGGGACGTCGAGGTGCCGATGGGCGACCTGGCGGGCGGCGGCGGGCACGCGGTGCGCCGCCAGATGCTCGACCTCGGCCGTGAACGCCCTGACGGTCCCGTCGAGTCGGGTGCGCAGGGCGGCCGTCTCGGCCTGCGCGCGGGCGCGTTGCCTCCGGGCCCGCAGCAGGCCGCCGCCCAGGGCGAACGCGGACAGCGTGCCGACGGTCAGACCGCCGGCCACCAGGTCCGGTAATTCGATCATCGATTCGGGTTCCAGGAAGGGGTCGCATCGGGGTTCTCGCAGCACAGTACACACCGTCGTCGGCCGCTCCTGCCCGGTTGGGCGGGAGTTCAGCGCGAAACCGACCGACTTCTGTTCGGTTCTGCGTCGAGTGCCTGAAATGCCTTTGCCCATACGTGAGTTGAAAACGGGGAGCGATCCCTGTTCCGGGCGCCTGCCCGGGGCGTCGTCGTCGCCGGCCCTACTCCGCGCCGATCGGCGTCAGCACGGCAAGGGTGCCGTTGGCCTGGCGCAGGGCCAGTTCCAGCGTGCCGGGCGCGTGCAGGGCGCCGGTGCCGTCCGGTGGCACGAGCCACTCCAGGAACCGGGCCGGCCGGTACGGCGGGGGCACCGCGACCCAGGAGCCCCGGCGGGCGTGCCGCAGCCCGGCCCCGATCCACCGGCTGCCCGGGTCGGGCGGCAGGAAGAAGCCCACCCGGTGGGCGGCCGTGTCCACCAGGGTCGGCCCCGGCACCGGCAGCGCGGGCTGCCACAGCAGATCCAGCGTGAGCAGACCGAGCCGGTCCGGGACGCTCAGCACGTCCCAGTACCGGCCCGCCTGGAGCAGGGCGATCCCGTCGCCCTGGTCCCACTCGCGTTTGCAGACCCGAGGGTCCGTCGCCGCGGCGGAGAGCCACTCCACGCCGCGTTCCCACATCGCATCGCTCATCGTCCGGCTCCGTGTGCTGTCCCCAGGACCCGGCGACGGACCAGCGCGGCACCGGGCAAGGCCGTCGGCCGCACTGTGCCGACTCGGCATCTGCATGCTGGTAGATATTTCTACCTGGCGGAAGGGGTGGCGGACCGTGGCGTTTCGGTCTGTTTCGTTCGACTTTCGCACTGGTGTTCGGTCGGGGGCCGGTGGACCTCCGTCTCGCCGGACCAGGAGATGCGGGTGTCGTCGAGGTGCTTCTCCACCTCCGCCGTCTTCACCTCGGCGTGGCCCTCGTCCAGGTTGCCGGCATGGACGCGGACGAGGTCGAGGCCCCCGGAACCGCCGGGCCCTCCGGAGGGCATGCCCGAGGGCATCGCGCCGCCCGGGCCGCCGTACGAGGTGGAGGCCGTCGTCCCGGAGGAGTGCGGGGAACATCCCGTCATCGTCGCCACGGCGGCGACTCCGCCGGCGAACAGCGCCTGGTTCATGAACCGGCGGCGGCTGCGCTCGGCTGCGGGGGTGCGGGGTCGGTGTCCGCGGTCGTCTCGATGCATGCGGTCGAGGCTCCGGGCTCTCCTCTGAAGCCGACCCGAAGACCGCCGTCGCGTCCCCTCGTCACACCCGTCGGCCCCCGCCGTGCGGCACCGGCAGCGGCGGGTCCGCCTGGCGCAGCTCGGCGAGCAGCTCGTTCTGGCCCGCGAGGAGCTCGGTGAGGATCCGGCGGGCCGCCCGCAGCAGTTCGGCCACGTCGCCGCCGGCGAGCGCGTAGCTCACCGTCGACCCCTCCCGGATCGACACCACGATCCCGGAGCGGCGCAGCACGGCCAGCTGCTGGGACAGGCTGGACGGTTCGATCTCGATCTCGGTGAGCAGGTCCCGTACGGGGACGGGGCCGCCCTGCAGCAGTTCGAGGACCCGGATGCGCACCGGGTGCCCCAGCATGCGGAAGAACTCGGCCTTGGCCTGGTAGAGGGGGACCTGCATGGTCAATCGCTCGCTCCTGCCGCGTTCGCCGGATGGGCCCGTCCGCGCGGCGGCCCGGCGTCGTACGCCGCCGCGCGTGGTCCTGCGTCGGGATCCCGTTCCGATCCTCCTGGTTGGAGGCTCCGCACACCCGTGTGATGCGCTGATCTGGATGTGTCGAGATGAAGAAATCTTCAATTCATGGGCATGCGAAGCCGGGGACCTGGAGTCTCTACACCTCGATCTCGTTCTCGATGCGCTTGAGCTGGTGGCGGGCCATGGCCAGGTTGGAGCGCTCCCGGTCCAGGACGAGATAGATGAACAGCCCGCTGCCGGTACGGCCCTTGACGAGCCGGATGAGGTGGTACTGGCTGCCCAGGGTGATCAGGATGTCCTCGATCTCTCCCTTCAGGCCCAGGTGTTCCATCGTGCGGACCTTGGCCCGGATCACATCGGTGTTGCCCGCGGCGGCGACGGCCAGGTCAAGGTCCTTGCCGCCGCCCATCGTGCCCAGGGCCATCCCGCTCGTGTAGTCCACGACGGCGGCCCCCATCGCGCCCTCCACCGCGGTCATCATCTCCTTGAGAGAGATCTCCACATTCGCCATGGCGCTCCTCCTGCCGGTTGCACGGGCCCGGACTCCTCCGGTCCCGCTGGTGCATCCGAACGTACGGACCGCGTCCGCCACGAGGGCCGCGTGCTCCGGGACTGGCCCAAGGACGTTCGAAACACGAAGATCCACGCGACTTTTTGACCACCGAAGGGTGGGAGTTGACCGGGTGCCCCGCGCTTGCGGTGGGCCGGCCGAGCGGGCAGGGTTCCGTGGCGTGGCCACCTTGCTGATCGTCCATCACACCCCGTCCCCCCACTGCCAGGCGATGTTCGAGGCGGTGCTCGCGGGGGCGACCGACCCGGAGATCGAGGGGGTCCGGGTGGTGCGCCGGGCCGCCCTCGCCGCCACCGCCTCGGACGTCCTGGAGGCCGACGGCTATCTGCTCGGCACCCCCGCGAACCTCGGGTACATGTCGGGCGCGCTCAAGCACTTCTTCGACCAGGTCTACTACCCCTGCCTCGACACCACCCGGGGGCGCCCGTTCGGCTATTACGTCCACGGCGGCAACGACGTCACCGGCGCCGTGCGCGCCGTCGGGACCGTCACCACCGGACTGGGCTGGCGCGGCGCGGCCGACCCGGTCACCGTCACCGGGGAACCCGGCAGGGCGGACCTGCGGGCCTGCTGGGAACTGGGCGCGACGGTGGCCGCCGGACTGATGGAGTGAGCGGGGCTCAGTTCCAGAGCGGGTAGGTCACGACCCGCGGGAAGTGGTCCGGCCGGGCCCCGGTGTAGGTGAGGGTCATCCGGCTGTAGTGCTGCACCCGCGGGTGCTTCTTCCACGGTTTGGGATGGTCGAGGGTCACCTTCACGGCGTACGGGTGGAAGTGGCCGGCCGCGCAGTACGGGACGCAGTCGTTGACCACGTTGACCCCGCTCGCCCGTGCCGTCCGCGTGCCCCAGTGCTTCCAGTGCAGCGAGGTCAGCCGGCTGTTGCCGTCGCCGCAGGCCAGCACGAAGGCGCCCGGCCGGACCTGCGCGTGCCAGAAGCAGTCCACCAGGACCGGCACGGCCACCTGCCGTGCCCCGGCCGACGGCGCGCCCGGTGTGGCCGAGGCGGTGCCGATCGCCGCGGTCAGTCCCAGCGCCGCACAGAGCATCACCGCTGTCCTCGTGACGTGTCGCATGTCGGCTCCCGCCCGCCCGTCCCGGGACCGGGTGCGTCCCGGGTTGTCCGGTACCGACCGTACGACGATGCGCGCGGCACGACCACTCGAACGGAGCAGTGGCGACTCGTTCGGCGTAGCGCGCCGATCGCGGTGCGGCCGAAAATCTGCGCTCCGCGGGCCGAATCCCCAGCCCGGCATGGTCATTTCCGGCCGAAGTCTTGGCATTCCCATGACAAAGCTGTGCACGCAGTGCCACTCTGCTGCGGTCATTCACCGTTCCTTCACATCCCCCTCATGAGGTGGATGCCCGACCACCCCCCACTCCCTCACCCCCCACCTCCTTCCACCCGCCAGTCGTGCAGCGCTCCGGACCGGCCCATCCCGTCGGCCCGCCCCCCTCGGCCCCCACCAGAGGCCGACCGTCGCACCGAAGGAGAACCCGTTGCCCCGGCGACACCATGCCACCCCCCGGCGCAGACGCGCCTCGCTCATCGCCCTCACCACCGCCGGCACCCTGCTCACCCTCGGGATGCAGACCGGCGCCGCCTCCGCGGCACCCACCGACCCCGGCCCCGGCAGGATCACCGCCACGCCCCGGGCCGGCGCCGAACCAACCGCTCTGTCCCCGGCCCGCCGCGCCTCGCTCATCAAGAGCGCGCAGACCGCCGCCGGCACGACCGCCCAGCGGCTCGGCCTCGGCGGACAGGAGAAGCTGGTCGCCAAGGACGTCATCAAGGACGCCGACGGCACCACCCACACCCGCTACGAGCGCACCTACGCCGGGCTGCCCGTCCTCGGCGGTGACCTTGTCGTGCACGACAGGGGCGGCCGCACCACCGTGACGAAGGCGAGCGGAGCCACCCTGAAGGTGCCCTCGCTGACCCCGAAGCTCTCCGCCTCGAACGCCACCGACAAGGCGCTCGCCGCCTCGAAGAAGGCCGACGTCAAGAGCTCCGCGACCGAGAACGCGCCCCGCCTGGTCGTCTGGGCCGGAACCGGCAGGCCCGTCCTCGCCTGGGAGACGGTCGTCGAGGGCGTCCAGGAGGACGGCACCCCGAGCGAACTCCAGGTCGTCACCGACGCCACCACGGGCAAGCAGATCCAGGCCGCGGAGAAGGTGCACACCGGCACCGGCACCGGCCAGTACGTCGGCACGGTCCCGCTCGGCACCACGCAGTCGGGCTCGACGTACCAGCTCACCGACCCGGGCCGCGCCGGGCACAAGACGTACGACCTCAACCAGGGCACCTCGGGCACCGGGACACTGTTCACGGACGACAACGATGTCTGGGGCAACGGTCTGCCGTCCAACCGCCAGACCGCCGGTGTCGACGTGGCCTTCGGCGCCGCCGCCACCTGGGACTACTACAAAGAGGTTTACGGTCGCAACGGCATCCGCAACGACGGGGTCGCCGCCTACAGCCGGGCCCACTACGGCAGCTCCTACGTCAACGCGTTCTGGCAGGACAGCTGCTTCTGCATGACGTACGGCGACGGCTCGGGCAACACCCACCCGCTGACCGCCCTCGACGTGGCCGCCCACGAGATGAGCCACGGCGTCACCGCCGCCACCGCCAACCTCACCTACTCCGGGGAGTCCGGCGGCCTGAACGAGGCGACCTCGGACATCTTCGCCGCGGCCGTCGAGTTCTACGAGAACCTCCCGGCCGACCCCGGTGACTACCTCGTCGGCGAGAAGATCGACATCAACGGCAACGGCACCCCGCTGCGCTACATGGACAAGCCCTCCAAGGACGGCTCCTCCAGCGACAGCTGGAGCTCCACCCTGGGCGGCCTCGACGTCCACTACTCCTCGGGCCCCGCGAACCACTTCTTCTACCTGCTCTCCGAGGGCAGCGGCGCCAAGACGATCAACGGCGTCTCCTACAACAGCCCGACCTCCGACGGCCGGGCCGTGACCGGCATCGGCATCACCAACGCCGCCGCGATCTGGTACCGGGCGCTGACGACGTACATGACCTCGTCGACGAACTACGCCGGTGCCCGCACCGCCACCCTCTCGGCCGCCGCCGACCTCTTCGGCGCCTACAGCCCGACCTACCTCGCCGTCGCCGACGCCTGGGCCGGCATCAACGTCGGCAACCGGATCGCCCTCGGCGTCAACGTCGCGCCGATCGCCGACCAGACCAGCGGCATCGGCCAGGCGGTCAGCCTCCAGGTGGACGCCTACACCACCAACTCGGGCGCCGGTCTGACCTACGAGGCGACCGGACTGCCGGACGGGCTGAGCATCAGCCCGAGCGGTCTCATCTCGGGCACGCCGACCACCCTGGGCACCGGTGACGTGACCCTCAAGGTCACCGACAGCACGGGGGCGTCCGTCACGGACACCTTCAGCTGGCGTATCGCGTACATCTACGCCAACGCCACCCGGGTCGACATCCCGGACAACGGCGCCGCCGTCGAGTCCCCGGTCACCATCACCGGCCGCGACGGCAACGCCTCCGCCACCACCTCGGTCTACGTCAACATCGTCCACACCTACCGCGGTGACCTGACGGTCGACCTGGTCGGCCCGAACGGCACGGTCTACTCGCTGCTCAACCGCAGCGGCGGCTCCGCCGACAACGTCGACCAGACCTTCACCGTCAACGCCTCCGCCCAGCCGCTCAACGGCACCTGGAAGCTCCGCGTCCAGGACCGCGCGTCGATCGACGTCGGCTACATCCAGAACTGGCAGCTGACGCCCTGACCCGGATCGTCCCCTGACCTCGGGCGGCACGGCCGCCCCGGGGCCGGGGGACGGCTCCACGACCACCGCCGCCCGGGCCCCCGAGGGGCCGGGCGGCGGCCCGTGCCGCCCGGCTCACCGCTGGGGAGCGGCGTCCGCCGCGAGCTGGGCCAGCGGGGTACCGCCCGCCCACAGCAGCAGCCGGGGGCCGTCGATCAGATAGGTGTGGCCCTGGCGCGCGGCCCACACCTCGTCGCGGTGGGTGAACGTGCCCCGGTGCACCACGAGCCGCAGCGCCGGAGCCGCCCAGCCGCGCGCCGCCGGCCGGGTCCGGCAGGAACAGGCCCCGTCCTCGTCGGGCAGCGGTTCCGCCACCGGACGGAACGCCACGTCGAGCACCCGCCCCCGGCCGTCCCGGGCGGCGAGATGCAGGGCGTCGTGGCGCGGCGGCGGCAGCACCCGCCAGCCGTCCCGCCGCAGCATCCGGGCCACCGCCACCACCAGCGCCGGCATGTCCAGCTCCGCCAGCTCCCGCGCCGTGTAGCGACCTCCGCGCCGCCGGGCGTACGGCCGTGAGCGGCGCCGTACCGCCGTTCCGGCGACCGCGCACACCACCAGGACCGGGACACCGGCCCAGGCGCCGAACCTGCGGGAGACCAGCACCAGCCCCACGACCAGCGCGCACACGGCCACGATCAGCAGGGCCAGCGCGGGCAGCACCTCCCCCAACCGCGGCCCGTCCCGGCCCGCCGCCCGCAGCTCCCGCACCGTGCGGCGCCGCCGGTCCCGCCCCGACCCGCCCTCCGGTAATCGCTCCCGCCCGCCTGCCGTCACGGTCGCCCCCCAGCCCGTACGCCCCGATGTGCGAGTGAGAGCGGGCTACCCGTCGACGCGCCACCGATGCGGCGAACGCTTCCGTGCGCCCCTGTGCGCCCCGCGTCCCGGCCGACGGGGCGTTGTCAGTGGGGCGTGCCAAGCTGCTGGTCATGGACGAGGCTGAGTTCTTGCGGGGCCGGGTGTACGGCGCCGATCACGACGACGCGGGCCCCCGCCCGGACCGTGCGTACGCCGAGCTGGTGGGCGGCCCGCTCGACGGCCTGCTGCTCGACGTCACGGACCGCGCCGACCAGGGGCCGGGCGAGGTGGAACTCACCACGGAAATAGGCCGCTACGGCCCCGGCGGCCGCACCCTGTACGCACGGCGCCCCACCGACACCACCCGCTTCGACTGGCGCGGCGACGCTCCGGGCACCCCCTGACGGCGGGTGGTCCCCGAAGGCCGTGGGCATCCGGGAGCACGCCCGGTCGGCTCATCCGTGGTTTTCTGTGCCCCAGTGACCCCGGACCTCTTGGGAGACCCCTCCATGACCCACGTCGCACACCCGGAGCGCTACGACAACGGCATGCTCTACCGTCGCGCCGGCCGCTCCGGACTCGACCTCCCCGCCCTGTCCCTCGGGTACTGGCACAACTTCGGTGACGACCGGCCGTTCGAGAAGCAGCGTGAGATCGCGCTGCGCGCCTTCGACCTCGGGATCACCCACCACGATCTGGCCAACAACTACGGTCCGCCCTACGGCGCGGCAGAGCTCAATTTCGGCCGCCTGATGAAACAGGACCTCGGGCCCTACCGCGACGAGCTGGCGATCTCCACCAAGGCCGGCTGGGACATGTGGCCCGGCCCCTACGGACAGGGCGGCGGCTCGCGCAAGTACCTCCTGGCCTCGCTGGACCAGTCCCTCCGCCGCACGGGACTCGACTACGTCGACATCTTCTACTCCCACCGCCTGGACACCACCACGCCCCTCGAGGAGACGATGTCGGCGCTGGCCACCGCGGTGCGCCAGGGCAAGGCCCTCTACGTCGGCATCTCGTCCTACGACGCGGAGCGCACCCGTGAGGCCGCGGGCCTGCTGCGGGAACTGGGGACGCCGCTGCTCATCCACCAGCCGTCGTACAGCATGCTCAACCGCTGGATCGAGACCGACGGCCTGCTGGACGTCACCCAGGAGGAGGGAGTCGGCGTCATCGGGTTCACGGCGCTGGCCCAGGGGATGCTGACCGGGCGCTATCTCCAGGGCGTCCCCGAGGACTCCCGCGCGGCCCGCGGCACCTCGCTGGACGCGGCATGGCTCTCCGACGACATGGTCGGCCGGCTGCGGGCCCTCGACGCGGTGGCGGGGCGGCGCGGGCAGACCCTCGCCCAGATGGCCCTGGCCTGGGCGCTCCGGGACCCGCGGGTCACCTCCCTGGTGATCGGCGCCTCGCGGACCGAGCAACTCGAGCAGAACGTGGCGGCGCTGAGGAACCTTCACTTCAGCACCGAGGAACTCGCCGAGATCGACCGGTACGCCACCGACGCCGGCGTAGACCTGTGGCGGGACGCCCGCCTCGGCAAGCTGGGCTGAGCCCGCCGCACCGGGATGCGGAAGTGGCCGGAAGTATGCTCGTTCGATCGTACGAACATGCTTGCGGTGGGGTTACTTCTGTACGGGCGGCTTGATAGGAAACTTTCCTGTCAGTTCGCTCGCCCCCCACCCCCTGGAGCCACTGTGGTGCCCATTCCCGCCTCCCGCCGTACCTTCCTCGCCCTCACCGGTGCCCTGGCCGGGACCGTGGCGGCGGTCCCGCTGCTCGCCCCGGCCCGGGCGGGCGCCGTGACCGCGGCCGGGCTCGACGACCCGGCGAAGAAGGAGATCGCGATGAAACTCGTGTCGAGCGCGGAGAACTCCTCGCTCGACTGGAAGGCCCAGTACAAGTACATCGAGGACATCGGCGACGGCCGCGGCTACACCGCCGGGATCATCGGCTTCTGCTCCGGCACCGGCGACATGCTCGACCTCGTGCAGCTCTACACCGACCGCAAACCCGGCAACGTCCTCGCCAAGTACCTCCCGGCGCTCCGCTCGGTCGACGGCAGCGACTCCCACGCGGGGCTCGATCCGAACTACCCCAAGGACTGGCGCAAGGCCGCCCAGGACACCGCGTTCCAGAAGGCGCAGAACGACGAGCGCGACCGGGTCTACTTCAACCCCGCCGTCAAGCAGGGCAAGGCGGACGGTCTGCGGGCCCTCGGCCAGTTCGCCTACTACGACGCGATCGTGATGCACGGCGACGGCGACGACTCCACCAGCTTCCGCAACATCCGCAAGCGGGCCCTGCGCAGCGCCGAGCCGCCGGCCCAGGGCGGCAACGAGACGACGTACCTCAACGCCTTCCTCGACGCGCGCGTCTGGGCCATGAAGCAGGAGGAGGCGCACAGCGACACCAGCCGCGTCGACACCGCCCAGCGGGTCTTCCTGCGCAAGGGGAACCTCGACCTCGATCCGCCGCTGGACTGGAAGGTCTACGGCGACAGCTACCACCTCGGCTGACGGGCGCCCCTCGGGTCCGGCCCGGGCGGTGCGTCGACCACCTCGAACGTCGCCCGGCCGACGGTCAGTACGCCGTCCGACAACGGCGTGCACCGCACGCCGCCCTTGTCGCGCAGGGCACGCCGTGCCCCCGGCCCGACCGTGACGTTCCATCCAGGCGCACGGCCGGGCCGGCCGGTTGACGGCGAACACCACGGGACCGTCCCCGCTGTCGAGCGCGATCGTCGAGCCGACGCAGGAGTCGATGTCGACGCCCCTGAGCAGGACGTTCCGCCGGGTCTGCCGCAGCCCCGGAGAGCCGTCCGGGCCCACCGGCAGACTCTCGACGGCCATGAGGGTCACCGCCGCGTCCCGGTGCGCCGGACGGCCGAAGTACCGGTCGCCGACCAGCCCCAGACCCCGCCGGACCTCCACCCGGGACACCGACTCGTCCTCGGGTCCGTCCGACGGACCGTCCGAGGGGCGCCCCGCAAACCGGTGGGCGGCCGACACCAGCAACTCCACCACCTCGATCTCGACCATGGCCCCAGCCTAGGCCGGGGACCACGGCGGGTGACGCTCCCGGCATCCCGGCGTCCCGCGTCAGGGCATCACGGCATCACGGCGTCAGCGGCAGCGCCGCGCAGTTCGACGACGCCGGCTGCCCTTCGAGCCGGTCGGTCAGCCACCCGATCGCGGCGCCCTGGTCGGCCAGCAGGGGGCCGAAGTGGTTGAGCAGGGCGCGGCCCAGGCCCGGCAGCACCACCGGCTTGTAGGTGACGTTCCCGCCCTTCGCGCACCAGGCCGCGGCGAGCGCCCGAGCCTGGGCGTGCGGGACGAGGTTGTCGGCGGTGCCCGTCGCCAGCCGCACCGGGGACGTCGGCTTCAGCCGGCCGATGCGCTGGTCGGCGAGGAACGCCTGGAGCGCCGGCTCCTCCTCGATGATGTCGGCGATGGAGCTGCCGTCGGTGGTCCAGGAGCTGCTGCGGGCCGAGTTGTAGGCCAGCAGCGCGTCGCCCACGCACATGGTCGACAGGTCCTTGAGGGCCGCCTTGCCGGCCGCGTTGAGATGCGCCTCCGCGATCGGCTTCAGTTCGGGGTCGGACTGCACGAACCCGTTCACCGACCAGCCGAGCGCCCCCGCGAGGTCGCTGCCGTCGATGGCCCGGGTGACCGCGGCCAGGTCCGCGGGCGGGGCGCCGCTGTAGGTTCCGGCGAGGGTGATGTCGGGGGCGTAGGAGGGCTGGAGTTCGGCGGCGGCCGCCGTGGCTCCGCCGCCCTGGCTGTAGCCGTACAGCGCGACCCGGGAGGCGGCCGTGAGCGACGTACCGCCGAGGGAGCGGGCGGCGCGGACGGCGTCCAGGACGGCGTGCGCCTCGTCGACCCGGTTGACGTAGGTGTGCAGCCGGTCCGTGGCGCCCAGCCCGGGATAGTCGGTGACGACGACGGCGATGCCGCGCGCGAGCAGCCGGTACATCGCCAGGTTCTCGTAACCGACCGACAGGGTCTGGAGGTTGACGATGAGCGGCCGCTCCAGACCGAGGGAGGCGGCGCACTGGTCGCCCTGGCCCATCGTGCCGGGGGCCACCACGACCAGCGGACGCGCCCCGCCGCCCCGCCAGGCGGCCGTCGGTTCGATGTAGGCGCCCGTGACCGCGACGGGACCGCCGGCGGAGTCGGTGGACTTGTACATCAGCCGGGTCGCCGTGCCGGGGAGCGGGCCGTCGACGCCGGGCAGGCTCAGGGCGAGGGGGAGCGGTTCGGTGCGGATCAGGGCGCCGTCGGCCGACGGGAGGGTGACGGGCGGGTTGTAGAAGGTGGGGATGGTGACACCGCGCGAGACCACGGCGTCCGTGGCGGTGTCACCGGCGGCGGTGGCCGGGACGGCCGTCGCACCGAGGCAGGCGGCCACGGTCACGGCCGCGGCGAGCAGTCGGGTGGGGGCGGGCATGGCGGACCTCCGGGGGAGAGGGGAGGCCCGAGCCTTCCTCTGCGGCTCGGGTGGGGGACGGCGCGGAGCGCCGGTCGTCCCGACCGCAGCTCCGTACCGCTGTTGGACGAACTGTCAGGACCGTACCGACCAGACGGTTACCGCGGGTACTGGTCGGTAGGTTACGGTTCGGTAATGTGACGGTGGGTGCCCGGAAGGCCACCCTCAACAGGGCCTGCGACCTGTGTGGTTGACTGCTCGGATGTTGCGAGAGTCGGTCTTCCGGACGATGGACCTGCCGCCGCGCGACCGCTTCGACGCCTGGGCCCAGCGCATGGGCAGCACCCACGCACCCATGCGGCTCAGCACCCCCCGCACCGAGGACTACCGCGGCCACCAACGCGTGATCGAACTGGGAGAGGTCGTCGTGTGGCCGGCCACCATGGACCCCCTCACGTTCCACCGCACGGCCAAACTGGTCCGGCAGTCCGACCCCGAGACGTACCATCTCTCGCTGCTGCTGAAGGGCGAGGGCGCGGCCGTCTGGGACCGGCGCCAGGCGGTCTACCGGATCAACGACTTCCACACCAACTCCTCCTCGCGGTCCTGGGACGTGACCACGGGCGCCGACCCCGTCACGATCGTCGGCGTGGAGATCCCGCGCGCCCTGGTGCCCGTACCGGGGCACCGCGTCGACCGGGTCCTGGGCGGCCTCATCTCGGGCCGGGAGGGCAGCGGCGCACTCCTGGCCCAGTTCCTGCGCCAGCTGATCGGGGACACCGGGCCGTACCGGCCCTCCGACGCGCCGCGGCTCGGCACGGTCGTCGCCGACCTGGTGACCGTCGCGTTCGCGCACGCCGTGGACGCCGACCCGAGCGTGCCGCCGGAGACCCGCAGCCGTTCGCTCGTCCTGCACATCAAGGACCACGTGCGCCGCCACCTGGCCGACCCGGACCTCACCCCCGCCCGGATCGCCGCGGCCCACCACATCTCCCGCAGCTATCTGTACCGCCTCTTCCAGAGTGAAGGCGTCGGCATCGCCGCCTACATCCGCGACCAGCGGCTCGCCGGCGCCCACCGCGACCTCGCCGACCCCGCCCTGCGCGCCCTGCCGGTCAACGCCGTCGCCGCCCGCTGGGGCTTCCTCCGCGCCGCCGAGTTCACCCGGGCCTTCCGCACTGCCTACGGTCTCGCGCCCAGCGAACTGCGCGAGCAGGCCCTGACCGCGGACGAAGACGGGCAGGGAGCGAAGGCCGGGGCGGGCGCGGGTGATCGCGCCGCGGTGGGCGGGACGCCGAAACCCTGACCGCGCACCGCACATGCCGGACGCGGGACGTGGGACGCGGGAAGCCGGAAGCGTCGAGCGGGCCGCTGACGGACCGCGGCCTCACCGCGCCGGGCCGCGCCGGGCCCCCTCGCGCCGGGCCCCCTCGCGCCGGGCCCCCTCGCGCCGGGCCCCCTGTGGACGCGGTGCCAACGAGTTGTGGACCGTGCGCCAACGACATACCTCCCGTACCTGTCGCATGCTGGTGATCAACCGCGGCACACAGACCCGCGGGGGCCGGTGGCCGGGCCAGGACTGCGGGGGAGTCCTGGCCCGGCCCCGTGCCGTGCCGTCCCCCGGATGATCGAGTGGTGACGGTCCGGGCGGGGGCGTACCGTCGAACGGTGGATCCGACCTGGGCACCACCGTCCAAGGTCACTTCCCCCGGGCCCGCTTCGGGCGGGCGACACGACGCCATGACCAGCGCTCCGCAGCCGACCCCCGCGACCGAGACCACCGCCCCGCAGAACGGCGGTGGCGGACACGCGATGGCGCTGCTGGTCATCGCCTCATGTCAGTTGATGGTGGTTCTCGACATCACCATCGTGAACATCGCGCTCCCGGACATCCAGCGCTCCCTGGACTTCTCCACCACCAGCCTGTCGTGGGTCGTCAACGCCTACACGCTGACCTTCGGCGGGCTGCTGCTGCTCGGCGGCCGGGCCGGGGACATCCTCGGCAGACGGCGGGTGTTCATCGTCGGCGTGCTGCTGTTCGTCCTCGCGTCCCTGCTCGGCGGCCTCGCCCAGAACGAGGGCCAACTCCTCTCCGCGCGCGCCCTCCAGGGCGTCGGCGGAGCCATCGCCTCCCCGACCTCCCTCGCTCTGATCAGCACCACCTTCCGCGAAGGCCCCGAACGCAACCGCGCCTTCGGTGTGTTCGCGGCGGTCTCGGCGGGCGGCGGCGCGATCGGTCTGCTCGCCGGCGGCATCCTCGTCGAGTACCTGAACTGGCGGTGGGTGCTGTTCGTCAACGTCCCCATCGGCCTGCTCATCGCGCTCGCCACCCCGCGCTACATCAAGGAGTCCGAGCGCCACCCCGGCCGCTTCGACCTGGCGGGCGCCTTCACCTCCACCGTCGGAATGGTGCTGCTGGTCTACGGCTTCATCAGGGCCGGACAGGACGGCTGGCGCGACGCGCTCACGCTCGCCTCGTTCGGCGCGGCCGTCGTCGTCCTCGCGGTGTTCATCCTGATCGAGCGGCGCTCCCGGCAGCCGATCACCCCGCTGCACATGTTCGCCGACCGCAACCGGGCGGGCACGTACGGCATCATGCTCTGTCTGGCCGCCGCGATCTTCGGCATGTTCTTCTTCCTGACGCTCTTCGTCCAGAACGTGCTCGGTTTCAGCCCGCTCGCCGCCGGTTTCGCGTTCCTGCCGGTCAGCGCGGTCATCGCGGTCGGGGCCGGACTCGCCTCACGGTTCCTGCCGACGTACGGCCCCAAACCCTTCATGGTCGGCGGCGCGATCCTGGCCGCGGCCGGCCTGAGCTGGCTGACGCTCACGGACGTCGACTCCACCTACGCGGGCAGCATCCTCGGCCCCATGCTCGTCTTCAGCCTGGGCATGGGCATGGAGTTCGTGTCGCTGACGCTGATGGCACTGTCCGACGTCCCCACGCCCGAGACGGGCGCGGCCTCCGGCCTCCTCAACGCGACGCAGCAGGTGGGGGGTTCACTGGGCCTGTCCATCCTGGTCACCATGTACGGCACGGCCAGCCGCAACGAGGCGAACGACCAGATCCCCGCCTTCCTCGCCCAGGCCACCCCCGCCGAACGTCTGCGCTTCCAGCGCACCGGCCAGCTCCCCGCCCCCTGGTCGGACCAGGTCCTCACCGCCGGCGTCTCGGCCGCCTTCATCATGGCGGCCATCTTCACCGCGGTCGCCGCGCTGATCGCCGTCGTGGTGATCCAGGTACGCCCCTCGGACCTGGAGCGCCTCCAGGGCGGCACGGGCCCCCCGGGGGTGTGAACCCGCCCGCACCGCCCGCAGCTCATCGCTCCCGGCGACGGAGGAGGCTGCGCGGCGCGGATACGGCGCCGGGTCCGCCGTACGCCCGGCGGAAGGTTCGGCGATGCACCGGGCGCAGGCGAGGTCCTCCGTTCAGCGGTCGTGCCACCCCCGGTCGAGGCGGTTGAGGACGGCTCCGGCCATGGCGGCCTCGCCCTTGGCGTTGGGGTGGGCGGGTGCCGCCGGGGAGGCGGGCCGGAGCGGTTCTATCCAGCGGTCCGCCGCGGGCTTGCACATGTCGTGGCCGACGGTGGGCCCGTAGGTGTCGACGTACTCCGTCCGGCTCGCGTACGCCACCAGACGCAGCATCAGGTTGACGCGCTTCTCGGTGTCCCGGAGGTAGGCGAAGTCCCCTGCCGCGAAGGGCACCGAGGGCGCGCAGCCGATGCCGTCGTCGGGCAGGAGGTCCGGATAGCCGACGAGGAGCACCCGCGCGTGCGGCGACCGGCGGTGCACGTCCCGCAGCACCTGCGCCACCTTGGGCGCCGTCCGGGCGATCGTGACGCTCAACTGGTCGACCCCGGAGGCCCCGTAGTACTTCCGGCAGGGGCTGCCGGCCGGGTCCTGCGCGGCCAGCGCGGCGCACGTCCCGATGATGGTGCCGAAACCGACGTCGTTGCCGCCGACCTGCACGGTCACCAGGTCGGTGGTGCGCCCGAGCGCGTCGAGCTGGGGGCCGTTGGTGCCCTGCGCCTTCCACATCTCCTGGGTCGTCGCCCCGGAGCAGCTGACGTCCTTGAAGGGCGTCGTGCCGAGCCTCGCGGCCACCAGCGACGGGTAGTTCTGGTCGGAGCGGGCGCAGTTGGCGTCCGTCTGCCGGGGGATGAGAGGTCCGGCGGTGTACGAGTCCCCGAGGGCCACGTACGCCCGCGTCTTCCCGCCGCCGCCCCCGCCGCCGTGTGCCGCCGCCGGTACCGCCGATGCGGCCACCAGGGCGCAACCGCCCAGTGCGGCAAGGAAGGTGATCCCTCTGCGTCGCTGTCCGGCCGAAGTGCCGCCGCGTACCTCGTGCTGCATCGCAGCTCCTCCCCCCGAGCCCGCCCGGGCCGGCGCCGACGGCCCGGACGGCCGCCGTGCTGTGCGCCGCAGTTTGTATACCGCCGGGTAGCCCGCCAGGGCCAGAGGCGGGAGGGACTGTCTTCGCGCGTCTGTGCGGGTGCCGAGGCGGCGTGGCCCGCGGGCGCGAGCCCACCCTCACGCGGTCAGCCCGTGGCCGTGGTCACGCGCTGCCGGGCCGGTGCCATCGCCCAGCGGATCGTCGCGGTCGTGGCGCGGCCGAGCGGCAGCAGACAGACGTCCTCGACCAAGGGGATCCGGGGCAGTCCCAGTTGTCCGGACGCCCAGCGCGGCAGCAGTGCCACGGCGTTGCCGGCGAGCACCCCGTAGGGGAGACGGGCGACGAGCGGTACGGGAGGGTGCAGCAGCAGGAAACGCGCGGCCTCCCGGGCCTGGGCGGTGACCGCCAGCTCCGGGCGGTACGCGGTCAGCCGCTCCGTGAGCTCGGCCCTGCTGCGGGGCGGAGCCGGGATGCCCAGCTCCACGGCGACCCGGGCCATGTCCTCGACATAGCCGTCGCACTCGTCGTCCGAGAGGGGACGCGCGCCGTAGCGCTGGTGGGCGCGCAGGAAGCTGTCCGTCTCGGCGAGGTGCACCCAGGTGAGCAGATGGGGATCGGAGGCGTGGTACGGCATTCCGCTCGCGGTGGCCCCCCGTACCCGCTCGTGCACCGCGCGCACCCGGGCGCACGCCCGCTCGGCGTGCTCGGCGGTGCCGTACGTCGTCGTGGCCAGGAAGGTGCTCGTGCGCTGGAGCCGGCCCCAGGGGTCGCCCCGGTACCCCGAGTGGGCGGCCACGGCGGCCATGGCGAGCGGGTGCAGCGACTGCAGGAGCAGGGCGGACAGACCGCCGATGAACATGGAGGCGTCCCCGTGCACCCGGCGGACCGGACGCTCCGGTCCGAACCAGCGCGGGCCGGGGGTGCCGTGGATCCGGGCCCGGTGGCGTGCGCCGTCCGGCCCGGCGACCCGGGTGAACAGGCCCTCTCCGAGACGCTCACGGGGGCTGCGGCCCCCGGCTTCGGCCGGTCTCATGGGTGCCGTGACCTCCTCGTCGCCGCGGGGGCGCCCGTCGCCGTCCACCGCCCGGAATCGCGCACTCCGGGGCCATGGCCCAAACGGTTCGAAGTGCCTATATTTCTTTCTACCTCCGCCGGGTCCGTGGATGCGAAGGGCGTCGAAGGGCGTCTTCGCGCGGGCGGGCCGCCCGGCGGAGTCGGCGAAGCGGTCGCCGGAGGTGCCGATGAACTCCTTCCCCTCCTTGAACTGGCGTGAGGCGGCGGCCTGCCGTTCCGAGGACCCCGAGCTGTTCTTCCCGATCGGTGAGGACGGCCCGTCCCGGCGGCAGATCGAGCAGGCGCGGGCGGTCTGCCGCAGCTGCCCGGTGATGCGCGCCTGCGGGACCTGGGCGGTCCGGCACGGCGAGCGGCACGGGGTGTGGGGTGCGATGACGGCCGGGGAGCGCCGCGGCCTGCGGCCGAGCCGGCCCTGACCGGGCACCGGTCGGCGAAGCGCGGCGCACCTCGCACGGAGCACCGCGCAGGACCTCCCCTGAGCGGATTGTCCTACCGCAGACATGACACGCCGGGGCTCGTCACTCAGCCGGGTGGTCCTCGCGGCGGATCCGCCGCCCGCCCGCATGCCCTGGACATATGCGGAGCAGCATCCGGCCATGGAGAATCCCGCATCCGACCGTTCGCCCGAGGCCACCGCGGCCCGGCGCGGACCCGCGGCCGTCTTCACCGCGGACTTCACCTCCACCAGCCAGTGGGTGGCGGGGCGTTCGTGGGCGTATCCGAACGGCGGACCGATCAATCCCGACGACAACAAACTCGACTACCTGGTCTCGGATCCCGCCTACTCCCGGACGGGGACGTTCCGGGCCACCCGACGCCGCGACGGGCGGTGGAACGCGGGCCTGCTCACCACGGAGGGGAGCGAGGAGGCCTTCACGGTCCGCACCGGTGACGTGCTCGAGGCGCGGGTGAGACTGCCGTACGAGATGGGGGCCTGGCCCGCGATCTGGACCTGGCGGGACGGCGACCAGGAGATCGACGTCTTCGAGTACCACCCGGACAACCCCGATCTCCTGGAGCTGAGCAACCACGTCCGCGGTGCCAACCTCTACTACCGGGACCCGGCGATCCGCCCCGGTGCCTGGATCGACCTTCGGGTCGAGTTCGGCAGACGGTCCGTCGTCTGGTGGGTCGACGGCCGGCAGGTGTTCGTCGACCGGCGGGGCGTGGGCCGCGGCTGGAACGCGTACCTGATCGTCAACCTTTCGGTGTGCGCGGGCCGGTACCACCCGCCGCCCGATCCCGGCGTCACCGAGATGTCGTACGAGGTGTCGCGCCTCGTGGTGATGCGCCCGCCCTACCTGCTGGAGGAGGACGACGACGAGCCCGAGGACGTGGAGGGGACCGAGGGGGCGGGGGAGGTGGAGACCGAAGGTGATCCGGTGTGAACCGGGCGCCGTCAGTCCGGGGCGTCGGCGTCCAGGATGCCGCCGAGCTCGGCCACCAGCGCGGGCATCTCCCGGCGGAACGCGGCCAGGTCCAGGCCCTCGTCCGCCATGACGGCGAGCAGCGCGCGCTCCCCGACCGCGGTGACGATCACATGTCCGGCGCTGCACTGGGCGCTCATCTCGCGCAGGGTGCCGGTGGAGGCCTGGTCGGCGAGACGGCGCCCGAGGGACAGGGTGGCCGCGGCGACGGCGGCCATGGACTCCGCGTGCGTCTTGCTGACGTCACTGGCGACCACCAGCCCGTCGACGGTCGCGAGGGTGGTTTCGTTGACACCCATCACCTTGTCCCGCAGGGAGATGAGGATGTCGTTCACGGGGTCGCTCATAATGTCTTCTTCCTGGTGAGCGGTGCGGGCGGGGAGGGGACGGGCGCGACGGGGGAACCGGCCGGGTCAGGCGAGGTGCCCGGGGGAGTCCGGCGAGGCCGGCTGGGAGCCGGTGCGGCGCGGCAGGCGCCGGGGGAGCCCGGCCGTCGCGGGGGCGGCCGGGGCGGCGGGGGTACGGGGGGCGGTGCTCGGGCGTCCGGCCGCGCCCGGCGGGGTCGCGTACTCGACGAGTCGCAGCCCGGTCAGCTGCCGCAGGTCGAGCAGGACGGCGAACAGTCCGCGGCCGAGCGAGAACGCGAGGTCCCGGGGTGTCCGGCGTCCGTCGACGGCGGTCAGGAGGCCCAGGTGGCGGGGGGAGAGGCGGGCGGTGGATTCCGGCAGGCCGGCGGCGGGGGTCGGGTGGACACGGTCCCGGGTGGACCGCGCGATCGCGCCGGGCTCCTTCTCCAGGATGGCGAAGCGGCGCGTCGTCTCGGCGACCAGCCGCTCGGGCGGCATCCCGGCCCCGGCGTGCAGCACGGGGACGGGATCACCGACCTCCCAGTCCACCGGCCGGTTGAGGGAGAGGGCGAAGGCCGCGTCGAACAGTGCGCCCAGGCAGACGACCTCCAGCTCCCCGGCGCCGATCAGCCCGGCGGCGACCAGTTCCCGCGCCAGATGCTCATGGGTGCTGTCCGTGGCCCGCACGGCCGTCCACGCCTCCTCGGTGAGGCGGCCGGACCTGAGCAGGATGGCCTCGGCCCCGGGCGTGCCCGGAGTCTCCATGGCGACCACCAGGCCGTCGCGGACGTGCAGGGTGCCACCGGGACTTCCGGTGACGGAGACGGTGCAGGAGCGGCGCTGCGCGTGCAGGCCGGAGAGGAGGGAGGGGAGGTTGCGGGGGGCGGGGGGCTTCTCGGCGTCGTCGTTCCGGCTCATGCCAGCAGTGCGTCCGCGTGCCGGGTGAGGTCCTGGAGCACCCAGGCCAGGTTGGTCCGGTCCCGGTCCACGGTCGCGCACAGCAGCACCGGATCGCGGTCCCGGCCGACGCTCAGGGTCACGTGGTGGGTGCTCGCGGTGGTGACGACGATGCTCTCCAGTTCGTCGGCGCACCCCGCCTGCCGGAGACCGCCGTCGGCGAGGCCGACGAGGTCGTGGACGTCCTGGCTCGCGCCCGTGTCCCCCAGCGAGGCGTAGGAGAGGCCCGTCACCGAGTCCACCACAGCGGCGCCGACGATGCCGGGCGTCTGCAGAACTCGGGCGAGGGCCGTCTCGAGTAGAGCCATTGGTTGCCCCTTCGCTTGCCCTGCCGAGCACAGTACTTTATTTGCCAACTATCGCAAGACTGGCCAAAGATGAGCTCGTTCGAAATCAACGCTCCCAGAAATAACACTGGTTGTCGTTGTAAGCGATCAAGACCGGTCGGTCTGTACGGAAATGAGGCACCAGCGTGAACATTGAGAGCGCGCTCAAGGAAGCGATGAGCATCGAGGGTGCCCTGGGGGTGGCCCTCGTCGACTACGAGAGCGGGATGTCGCTCGGTGCCCTGGGCGGCGGCCCCCAGCTGGACCTGGAGCTGGCCGCGGCCGGAAACACCGAGGTCGTCCGGGCCAAGCAGCGCACGCTCAAGTCGCTCGGTCTGCAGGAGGAGATCGAGGACATCCTCATCACCCTCGGTACGCAGTACCACTTGATCAGGCCGCTGGCCCGGGCGCGCGGCGGGCTCTTCCTGTATCTCGCGCTGGACCGGGGTCGCGGCAACCTCGCGCTCGCCCGTCACCGGCTCAGGGCGCTGGAAGCCGAACTCGAGGTCTGAACCGGAAAAGCACGTACCCCGTACCACGGAAGTGGTACGGGGTACGTATCCGAGCGCCGGGCAGGCCTTGCACCTGCATTTCCCCGCAGGAAGCGGGACGTCTTTCCTTGGACCACCAACGCGTCACCGAGGAACGGGAGTTCTGCTCTTCAGCTTTGGCCTTAGCTTAGCGCATGGTTGCGGCATCGCTGCACCATGAAACCGGAGTCAAAGTCTCCGATGTGTCACGGACGGCCATCCACGGTCATCGGCGAGGGCCGAACCGGGGACAATGCGATGATGTCGCCGACACCGGTATCGCTGCGGGGCCGTCAGACGACGTCACGGCAGCGCCGGTCCACCCGCCGGACCGGTGCCGTGTCCGAAGCCGTTCCACCGTGTCGGCCCGCCCGACCGCCCACGAAAGCAGAGCCACCCGTGTTCTCCGTCTTCGACGACACGCCGATCTACCACCGCCTCGTCAGTGAGCGCGGCGACATCCCCGCCCAGGTGCGCGGCGAGGCCGAACGCATCAAGCGCGACCTGGACCGCGTCATGGCAGGCGGCCCCTCCATCAACCCCGGACTGCCCGCCCCCAGGGGCTTCTTCTCCTGACGCCCGGCCCGCCGACCGATGTGGAAGCGCGAAGGGGGACCACCATGAGCGAGGGCCACGTACTCACCGCGCCCCGTCCGCTGCCGCTGCCCGACGGCCGGCCCGCGACGGCGGCCTGGACCCTCGACCCCGGCCTGCGCCACCTCAACCACGGCTCGTTCGGCGCGGTCCCGGCCGTCGCCCAGGAACGGCAGAACGCCCTGCGCGCCGAGATGGAGCGGGCCCCCGTCGTCTGGTTCGCGACCCTGCCCGCACGGCTCGCGGCCGCCCGCACGGAGATCGCCGGCCTGCTGCGCACCGACCCCGAGGACCTGGCGCTCGTCCCCAACGCCAGCGCCGGTGCCAGTGCGGTCTTCGCCGCGCTCGCCGACCGGACCGGCGGGGACATCGTGGTCACCGACCACGGCTACGGCGCCGTCACGATGGGCGCCGAACGGCTCGCCCGCCGCTGGGGCCGCCGGGTGCGCACCGCACGGGTGCCGCTCGCCGCCGACGCCGACCAGGCGTACCGGGCCGTGTTCGCCGAGGTGGACGAGGAGGTCGCCCTCATCGTCCTCGACCAGATCACCTCCGCCACGGCCCGGCTGATGCCCGTCGAGCGCGTGGCCGCCGAAGCGGCACGGCGCGGCATCACCCTGCTCGTCGACGGCGCGCACGCCCCCGGCCTCCTCGCCGCGCCCCTCGCCGGCCTGGACTGCGACGCCTGGGTCGGCAACCTGCACAAATGGGGCTGCGCGCCGCGCGGTTCGGCCGCGCTCGTCGCCCGCGGGCCGCTGCGGGACGACCTCCACCCGCTGATCGACTCCTGGGGTGCGGCCGAGCCCTTCCCCGACCGCTTCGACCACCAGGGCACCCTCGATGCCACCGGCGCCCTCGCCGCGCCCGCGGCGCTGCGGTTCATCGACGACACCTGGGGCTGGGACACGGCCCGCCGCTACATGGACGACCTGGCGGAGTACGGCGCCCGGGTCGTCGCGGACGCCTTCGCCCCCGCCGAAACCCCGACCGAACCGGTCGACGTGGGCATGCCCGTCCCCGGTATGCGCCTGGTCCGCCTGCCGGGCAGTCTCGGCGCGAGCCGGATCGCGGCCGACGCGCTCCGCGACCGGGCACCCGCCGAACTCGGCGTCGAGGCAGCGTTCACCAGCTTCGACGGCCTCGGCTACCTCCGCCTCTCCGCCCACGTCTACAACACGCCCGAGGACTACGAGCACTTCGCCGAGACCTGCGCCCCGGTCGTGCAGCGCTGGGCCCGCCGGACGTCCCCCTGGCACTGAGCAGACCTCCGGCACGCCGGCAGCCCCTTCGACCCCGCGCGGCGGCCGGGGCATCCACCTTCGTCGCACCGGCACCGACCATCGGCCGACTGCGCACGGCTTCCGCGCCCCGACACCGTGGGGGCATGGAGAAGACCGAAGGGATCAGCCGGGCCCGCTTCCTGGGCGGGGCCGTGGCCGCCGGCGCGGCGGCCGCACTCGGACCGGCGGGCGACGCCCGCACCGCCCAAGGGCGCCGGGGACTGCGGCACCGGGGTGTCGTCTACGCGGTGGGGAGGGCGAGACCCCGGCGACCGCCTGGAACGCCCACCGGATGCGCGCCGACATCAGGGCCGTCCGCCGCGACCTGGCAGGCCTTCCACGCCCTGGCCCGCCACTACGCGGCCGCCGCCCGCGGCCACCGCCGGCCCGCTACGGACAGTCGTACGTGAAGGCGGCCCGCGCCGTCCGGGCGCCCGGGGACAGCACCCGCAGCTCCGCCGTCGCCGCGTAGTGGCCCTGCCCCTGGAAGGTCCACAGCAGATGCACCCGCACCTGCCGGTGCCCCGCGGCGACCGTGGCGTGCAGGACGTCGGACTCGGTGCCGTCGTTGCGGACCCAGCGGTAGCTGAGCCGGCCCGCGTGACCGTCGGTGCGGACGACGCCGACGACGTCCGCCGTCGCGTCGCACCCGGTGCTGTCCTGTGCGGCCGCCGCCGAGACGCCCCGCACCGACAGGCCGGGCGTGTCGTACTGCCGCCACAGCAGCAACAGCACCGCGGCGACCAGCACCAGCGCGGGCAGCGCGTGCCGGCGCAGCCGACGGTGTCGCCGGACCGGCGGCGCGGCGGGCACGGTCACGGTGTGCACCCCGAAGGCCGAACCAGAGGTCGCCCCCGGCCGCGCGGTGACGCCAGGCCCGAAACGCAGCACGGTCCCGTCGACCCGCCCCCGCGGAACGACCTCGCCGCCGCCGGACCGGCTCCCCACCGGCGCCGTCGGCTCAGCCGAGCCCGGCTCCACCACCGCCGTCCCGTGCGCGGACCGGGGCTCATGTACCGCCGTACCGTCGGCTGCCGCGGGTGTGATCACCGCCGTGCGGTCGTCGGCGCCGGACGGCAGCACCGCCGTGCGGTCGTCGGCGCCGGACGGCAGCACCGCCGTACGCTCGTCGGCGCCGGACGGCAGCACCGCCGTGGCGTCGTCGGACCGGGCGTGCACCACGGTCGTGCCGTCCTCCCCGCGTTCGACCCAGAAGCTGTCCAGCGCGGTGGCGCTGTAGTCGTCCCTGTCGTAGTGCTCGTCCGGCCTGGTCATCGGAGCTGGCACCCCCGGGTCAGAAGTTGCTGGGAGGCGCCGCCGTCCGCCGAGGCGGGGCTGGTGGTGGCCTGCACGGTCCAGTAGCAGCCGGTTCCCTGGAAGGTGTGGTCGACGGTCAGCGTGTACTGCCGGGCACCGCTGCGCCGGTACGACTCGCTGCCGTCCGCCGACCCCGCCTGTCCGGCCGCGTTGCCCGTGAACCAGGCGAGGGTGAGGGTGACGGGACCCGTGCCGTCCGCGGTGACCGTGATCGTGGTGGTGGCGGTGGCCGGGCCCGTCTGCCGGAAGGCGGACACCGTGACGTCCTTGACGGCGGTGGCGGCGGACGGGGACGGCGAAGGGGACGGGCTGCTGGTCGGGCTCGCCGAGTCGCTCGGGGCGGGTGCGCTCCACGACGCGTCCGGGGAGACCGACGGGTCGGGGGCGGCCGCCGACGGCGAGGACCCGTCACCGGTCGACTCCGACGGCGAGGCGCTCGGCGGGGCGGAGGACTCGGACGCCGACGGCGAGGCCGACGCGGACGCCGACGCCGACGCCGTGGGCGGGGAGCCGGTGTCGGACACCTGACGGGGGCTGGTCGTGGCCCGTGCCTGCGTCTCCTGCCGGGAGGCCGCTCCCGCTCCCTGGCCGACCCCCTGGCCCAGGAGGAGCGCGACGAGCACGGCGGCCGCCGCCACGGCCGCGCCCGGCACGGTGGGCCGCCACGGGCGCAGCCGCCCGCCGGAGGCGTCCGGGCCGAGCACGGTGCGTGCCTCGTCGACGGTGGTGCTCGTCCCGGATCCCGTGCGGCCCGAGGGCAGCAGGAAGAGCAGCGACGCCACGACGGCGGCCAGCCGTCCCCGGCCGCGTTCCTCCCAGTCGTCGCCGTACTGGCCCACGGCGGCCCGCTCCAGGTCCGCCACGAAGGCCGCCGCGTCCGAGGGGCGCTCCGCCGCCGTCTTGGCCATGCCCCGGCGGACCAGGGCGCGCACCGCCGCGGGCACCTCCTCCACCGGGACGGGGTCCTCGGCGTGCTGCACCGCGAGCTGGGCCATGTTGTCGCCGGGATAGGGCTTGCGGCCGGTCAGGCACTCGAAGAACGTGGCGGTGGCCGCGTACACGTCCCCGGCGGGGGAGGCCGGCGCGCCGGTCCACTGCTCCGGCGCCATGTAGGCCGGCGTGCCCGCCACGCCCGCGCTCAGGCCGGCGTCCACCGCGATCCCGAAGTCGACGAGCTTGGACGCGCCCTCCGGGGTGACCAGGACGTTCGCCGGTTTGTAGTCGCGGTGGACCACACCGGCCCGGTGGGCGTCGGCCAGACCGAGCAGCGAGCCCTTCAGGACGGCCAGCGCCGACTCCGGGGTCAGGGGGCCCTGGCGGGCGAGCAGGGTCCGCAGGGACACGCCGTCCACCAGCTCCATCACGATGGCGGCGCCCTCGGTGCCCTCCACGTACTCGTAGAAACCGGCCACGTAGGGGCTGTGCAGACCGCCGAGCAGTTCTGCCTCGGCGCGGAAGCCGCGCAGGAAACCGGGGCGCGTCCGCAGCGACTCGCTGAGGTACTTGACGGCCACCGGCACACCGGTCGGCTCGTGCAGGGCGAGCACCACCCGTCCGCCGGCTCCGGAACCCAGTTCCAGGGACTCGGAGTACCCCGGTACGGCCCATGTGCTCATCGCCACCCCCTTTCCTCGGCGCGCCCGCGCCCTTCCGGCCCCGGCAACCGTCGGGCCACGGCTGCTGAGACACGATTTCGGCCACCACGGTTGCACTCCCGGCCGCCGATCGCGAGGGGGCGGAACGACATCGCACCCGTGTGCGACAGCCGTGTGTCACAGTGGGGCGCCATGGTCGCCATGTTCTCCACGGCGCGCGAGCGCCCGTACCGGACGCGGCACGGGGGCAGGTTCACCCCGGGGGTGTTCGCCGCCGCTGGTCTGCTGCTCCTCGCGGGCTGCGAGGACGTCCTCGGCCCGCCGCCCCGGCCCCCGGACGGCCCGTCCTCCGTGACGGCGTGTGTGACGGACTCCGGCGCACTGATCGCCGACCTCGACGGCGACGGCCGCCCCGACCGGGTCGCCGACCCGACGCGTCGGGGCGCGGGGCTGACCGTCACCTTCGGGTTCGGCACGCCGTACGAGAACACCGCCGGGCGACGCGCCCTCGCCGACCGTGCGGGAACCCACCAGAACTACGTCCGGGCCGTCGTGGCCGACTTCGACCGGGACGGCTGGAGCGACCTGGTCGTCGTCGCCGGCCGGAACCAGCTCGGCGACTCCCCGATCCCCCCGAAGGTCGCCGAACTGCGCTTCGGCCCGTTCTCGAACACCGGCCGCGCCCGCCGGATCCGGCAACTGGACCTGGGCCCCGCCAAGGACATCGCGGTCGCCGACTTCGACCACGACCGCCACCCCGACCTCTCGGCGTACACCTACACCGGCGACGGCGTGTACGCCTGGGAGGCCCGCCTCGGGGAGCCCGGCCGCGGACTCGGCCCCGACACCCGTGAGTTCACCGTCGACGACACGGGCCGGGCGGACCCGTCGGCCTTCCCGGCCACCGGCCTGGACCCCTTCTACCCCCGCTGCTGACCGGATCCGTCCACCAGCAGCGCGACGAGCGCGTCCACGGCGTCGGCCGCGACCGCAGTGGTCAGCACCAGCACGGGATCCGGCTCCCGGAACGCGAGCCCGTCGAAGGCCAGGAAGACGGTGCCGCTTTTGCGGCCGGCCTCCGAGGCGCAGCAGAGGAATCCCGCGACCTCCCGTACGTCCTCGCGTCCGCCGGGCGTCCACAGGGGTGGTCCCTCCGTGAACCGCAGACAGTGGTGGCTGAACGACGGATACCACCGGCTCAGTGCGCTCGCCCGCGCTGCCGGCAGCAGTTCCTCGGACGCCGGGGGGAGCCAGGAGCGGGTGTGCCGCACGCCGGAGTCGAGCCCCCGCGCGTCCTCCCGTGCCGAGTCCCACGCCTCGTCCAACGACCGTGCGCCGCCCCGCGTCATACCCCCCGGGATGGACAAAGCGGCCCATCCGGGAAGGCCTTCCCGTCACGGCGCAACAGTAATGTCACTGCCGTGTTGAAGAATGCGCGGAACAGAGATCAACTTCGCTCCTACGGGGTAGACGGTGTACAGCCGTTGTCCCTGAAAGAGGTCGCCGCCCATGCCGCCCGCCGACGCTCCGCGCCTGTCCGACTCCCCGCGCCGCAACGCCCCGCTCACCCGGGCCGAGGCGGATGTTCTGCGGATCGTCAGTGATGCGAGCCATCCCGTCTTCGTGACCGTGCATACGAACGGGCGGCACCGGTACAGCTATTGGCGGCCGCTGGACTCCGTCACCGGCAAGGGCGGCTGCTACGTGGCCCTGCCGACCGCCGAGTGCGACCAGCTGCGCGCCACCGGCCGGATAACCCTGGGCGAGCCCGTCGCCGACCGGAGCCGCACGACCTACCGGGTGCGTGCCGTACGACCCCAGGCGGCGCCCCTGCGACTCCCGGCCCCGCCCGTGTCCCCGCCGGTGCCGGCCACCGTGCCGGTGCTCGCGGCACGGCGCCGGGCCCGCGCGGCCTGACCCGCGTCAGTAGGGCGTGTCGCCGGGGGAGGCGGGGAGAGCCTCCAGCCGGGGGTCGGCCAGCAGGCCGGCGATCAGCTCCGGCGACCCGCCCACGTAGGTGCTGACCAGGTCCACGTCCCCGCCCACGCACCAGGCACGGTCCTCGGGCCACCACAGATCCGGCAGCTCGGCGAACTCGTCCACCGAGACCGGCGAGAGCATCTCGGACAGCGCCCCGCGGAGCAGCACCTCGTCCCGGCCCGGGGTGGGGAACGTGGGCACCCCGGCGAAGTCCCGGCGGCCGTAGCCCTCCCACAGGCCGAACCAGCAGCGGCGCGGCGTCCGGGTGTGCCGGGCCAGGACCGGGACGAGGGCCTGCGCCACCCCCCGGCGGGGTCGGCCCCTGCGCCGGATGCTCGTCCCACACACCGGCCAGACCGTGCTCCGACCCGTTGTGGTAGGCGCGGGGCACGCCGACGAGCCGGTGCCACTGCGCCCCCGGCCCGACCGTCCGGCCGTAGGCGGCGGCCGCCTGCGACCACCGCACCGGCCGCCCGTCGAGGGACGCCGGATGCAGGAGCCGTGCGTAGGCGGCGAAGCCCGGAGCGGCCACCCCGGCCACCGTGCCGAGGCCGCCATCGCCCGGCCCCGGCGCTCGCCGGGTCAGCCAGTCGGCCGGACCCGGCTCCCCGGTGCACACCCGTAGGCTTCCGTACCGCTCGGCACCGGCTTCCCGTTCCGCCCGTCGCACCCTGTCCACGCACCCAGTCTGCCCGCCCGCCTCCGGGCCGCCGCACCCCGCCCCGTCCGCTCGCCGGGGGCATTGTCAGTGGTGGCAGGCAGGATGAAGGACATGACGACACCTGGTGCAGTTGCAGTGATCGCGGACGCCGAGGCCTACGGGCGTGCCGTGCGGGACGCGGTGCGGGCGGCCGCCGCCTACTACGCGGGCGGTACGTCGGCCCTGGACGACGACGCCTACGACCGTCTGGTGCGCGCCATCGCCGAGTGGGAGGCCGGGCACCCCGAGGACACCCTGCCCGACTCGCCGACCGGCAAGGTCGCCGGAGGCGCCGCCGAGGGGGACGTGCCGCACACCGTCGCGATGCTCAGCCTGGACAACGTGTTCTCGCCGCAGGAGTTCACCGCCTGGACCGCCTCACTGGCCCGCCGCGTCGGGCACGACATCACCCGGTTCAGCGTGGAGCCCAAACTGGACGGCCTCGCGATCGCCGCCCGCTACACCGAGGGCCGCCTCACCCGGCTGATCACCCGCGGCGACGGGACGGCCGGGGAGGACGTCTCGCATGCGATCGGCACCATAGAAGGCCTCCCGGACCGGCTCACCGCACCCGTCACCGTCGAGGTGCGCGGCGAAGTCCTCATGACCACCGCCCAGTTCGAGCACGCCAACGAGGTGCGCACGGCCCACGGCGGACTGCCCTTCGCCAACCCCCGCAACGCCGCAGCGGGCACCCTGCGCGCCAAGGACCGCGCCTACACCGTGCCCATGACCTTCTTCGGCTACGGCCTGCTGCCCCTGCCCGCCACCGAACCGGCCCTCGCCGAGTCCCTCGCCGACGCCGCGCACAGCGACCTGATGACCCTGACCGGCTCCTACGGTGTGAACACCACCGTCACCACCGCCGTCCCCGGTACCACGGCCGCCGACGCCGACGCGGTGCTCGCCCGCGTCCAGGAGATCGCCGCGCTGCGGGCCGAACTGCCCTTCGGGATCGACGGGATCGTCGTCAAGGCCGACCTGGCCGCCGACCAGCGCACCGCCGGCTCCGGCTCGCGCGCCCCGCGCTGGGCCATCGCCTACAAGCTGCCGGCCGTCGAGAAGATCACCCGCCTGCTCGCGGTCGAGTGGAACGTCGGCCGCACCGGCGTCATCGCCCCGCGCGGCGTCCTCGAACCCGTCGAGATCGACGGCTCCACCATCACCTACGCCACCCTCCACAACCCGGCCGACATCGCCCGCCGGGACCTGCGCCTCGGCGACCATGTCATGGTCCACCGCGCCGGTGACGTCATCCCCCGCATCGAAGCACCCGTCGCGCATCTGCGCACCGGCGACGAACAGCCCATCCCCTTCCCCGAGTCGTGCCCCCGGTGCGGCGCCGGCATCGACACCGGTGAACAGCGCTGGCGCTGCGAGAACGGCCGCAACTGCCACCTCGTGGCCTCCCTCTCCTATGCCGCAGGCCGCGACCAGCTCGACATCGAGGGACTCGGCCACACCCGGGTGGTACAGCTCGTCGAGGCGGGCCTGGTCGCCGACCTCGCGGACCTGTTCACCCTCACCCGGGACCAGCTCCTCGGCCTGGAGCGGATGGGGGAGACCAGCAGCGACAACCTCCTCACCGCGCTCGGCCGGGCCAGGCAGCGCCCGCTGTCCCGGGTGCTGTGCGCCCTGGGCGTGCGCGGTACCGGCCGCTCCATGTCCCGCCGTATCGCCCGCCACTTCGCCACGATGGACGCCCTGCGCGCGGCCGACGCCGAGGCGATCCAGCGGGTCGAGGGCATCGGCACCGAGAAGGCCCCGTCCATCGTGGCGGAACTCGCCGAACTCGCCCCGCTCATCGACAAGCTCGCCGCGGCCGGCGTCAACATGACCGAGCCCGGCGCCACACCCCCGGCCGCCGAGGAGACCGCGGCCGCCGGGGAGGGGGCCGCCGACGCCCCCGCCGCCGGTCCGCTCGCCGGCCTGGCGGTGGTGGTCACGGGCGCGATGACCGGCCCGCTGGAGAAGCTCAGCCGCAACGAGATGAACGAACTCGTCGAACGGGCCGGTGGCCGCGCCTCCTCCAGCGTCTCCAGGAAGACCGCGCTGGTCGTCGCGGGAGAGGGCGCCGGCTCCAAGCGGACCAAGGCCGAGGCCCTCGGTGTCCGCCTCGCCACCCCGGACGAGTTCGCCGTCCTGGTCGCGGACTTCCTCGACACGGGGGAGTGACGACCTGCGGCTTCTCACCTCACGGCTTGCGTGCCAGTCCGCCGTGCTCGCCGATGACCCTCGGCTCGGGGGAGTCGGCCTCGGGACGCCACAGCGGGACCGAGACGACACCGGGCTCGAGCAGCTCCAGACCGTCGAAGAAGGAGGTGATCTGCTCGGGCGTCCGCAGGTTGTACGGCACGGCACCGCTCTCGTTGTAGGCGTTCTGGGCCTGCTCGAAGACGGGATCGACGCCCAGCGAACCGTCGTTGATGGACAGATAGCTGCCGGACGGCAGGGCGCCCATCAGCCGGTCGACGATCGAGCGGGCCTCGTCGTGGTCGGCGACATGGCCCAGGATGTTGCTGAGGATCAGGGCGGTGGGCCGGGAGAAGTCCAGCGTCCCGGCGGCGGCCGCCAGGATCCGCTCCGGGTCCGTGACATCGGCGTCGACGTAGGAGGTCGCCCCCTCCGGGGAGGAGTAGAGCAGGGCACGGGCGTGCGCCAGCACCATCGGGTCGTTGTCGACGTACACGATCCGGGTCTCGGGCGCGATGCGCTGCGCGACCTGATGGGTGTTCTCGGCGGTCGGCAGCCCGGTCCCGATGTCCAGGAACTGTCGTATGCCCGCCTCGGCCACCAGATGGGTGATGTTGCGCTTCAGGAAGGCCCGGCTGCTGCGGGCGATGGTCACGATGCCGGGGAAGACGGCCGTGTACGCGTCACCGGCCTCCTCGTCGACGGGGTAGTTGTCCTTCCCGCCCAGCCAGTAGTTCCAGATCCGGGCCGAGTGCGGCACCGACGTGTCGATCTTCTGGTGCGCGGCCGCTTCGGGCGTCACGTGCTCGGTCATGAGGAGCGTCCGTCTTCCGGTCGGTTCAAGGGTCGGTCACCGCACAACATACGTCCCAACGTCCCGCCTGCGTACATCAGTTCACGGATTCCCCAGTACGCACAGCGGGCGGCCCCCACGCCGCCGGTATGGTGACACGTGTGATGGTGGGTACCTCGCAGACCCGGCTCGTCCTCCTGCGCGGCAACTCGGCCTCCGGGAAGTCCTCGGTCGCCGCCGGCCTGCGCGACCGGTTCGGGCGAGGACTGGCCCTGGTCGGTCAGGACAACCTCCGCCGGATCGTCCTGCGCGAACGGGACCGGCCGGGCGCCGCGAACATCGGCCTCATCGACACCGTCGCCCGCTATGCCCTCGACGCCGGCTATCACGTCGTCCTCGAAGGCATCCTCTGCGCCGACCGCTACGGCGACATGCTCGCGCGGCTGCGCACCGACCACCGGGGCCGCACCCACGCCTACTACCTGCACGTGCCGTGGGAGGAGACCCTCGCCCGGCACGCCACCAAGCCCATCGCCCGGGAGGTCGGCGAGAGCGATCTGCGCGACTGGTACCGGGAGCTCGATCTGCTGCCCGGCGGCGTGGAGACCGTCATCGGCGCCGACAGCACCCTCGCCGAGACGGTCGAGCGCATCCTGCGCGACACCGGCCTCGACGCCCTCCCGGCCCGGGAGTGACCCGGGAGTGGCGCGGGGGGCGGTTCAGTGCAGGGGAGCGGTCTCCAGGAGTTCGCGGGCGCTGCGCAGGGCCGGGGCCTCGGTCTGCTCGGCCACCTGGCGGAAGGTCTCCTGGGCGGCGCGGGCCGGCCAGGCGGGCGGCAGATGGCGGGCGGGCAGCCGGGGATCCGTGCGGATGGTCCACAGCCACTCGCTGACCAGCCGCAGCCGCGTCCCGATCGGATCCTCGCCGGAGCCGGCGCCCAGGTGCGCGGTCCAGCGCTTGTCGAAGGTGACGTACCGGGCGGCGATGCTCTCCAGGTCCCAGGTGTCCCGGATCATCAGCGCGATGTCGGTGGCCTGGTCGGCTCGGGCGTGGAAGATCTTGACGTGGTCGGCGAGGCCCAGCTCGTCGACGACGGCGGACACGTCGACGTCGCCCGGGGCGATCCACAGCCCGCTGTACAGGGCGCCGAACCCGGACCAGGTCAGCCGGGAGCGCAGATCGTGGCGCTGGCGCTTCCAGGAGTCGGGCAGCGAGAAGCCCAGCAGAGTCCAGGAGCCGTCCCAGTCGTCGTTGACCGCGCCCTGCGTCCAGATACGGGTGCGGCCGTCGTCGAGGATGCGCGTCGCCTGCGGGGTCAGACCGAAGTACATCCGGCGGCCCTCCCGCTGACGCCTGAGCAGGCCCCGGTTGACCATGCGGGTCAGCGTGGACCGTACGGCCTGCTCGCCCACCCCGACCCGGCCGAGGACGTCGATGATGCTGCCCGAGTACACGCACAGCTCCCCCTCCTCCAGCACATGGTTGCCGAAGAAGGCGAGCATCAGCGACTGCGGCCGCGACTGCGGGGCTTCCGAGGTGTCGCCGTCCGGGGCGTCGCCCGCAGGGGCTTCGCCGTCCGAGGTGTCCAGGATGTCGTCGTCCGCCACGCGAGCAAGCGTACGACCGCCCGGCGGACCTGCCGCGGGCGGTCGTACCAGGTCACCGGCCGTCGGCCGGGTGGGCAAGGTCGTAGGGCCGCAGGTACGGGGTCGGGCGGTAGGCGGTGTAGCGGGCGGGAGTCGTGGGATCGGCCGCCGCGGCACGGGAGTTGAGCGCCCCGGCGTCCGTGGCCGGCCAGTGGCCGGTGGTGAGACGGTCCTCCAGGGTGTGCAGGGCGGCGAGCTGTTCGGCGGGGCTGAAGGTGCAGTGCCCCGCGTTGTCGGTGTACGCCTGCCGCAGCAGCGCCGACGAGCCGGCGGCGGTGACGGCCCGGCGCAGCGCGCTCTCGGTCTGCACCGGGACGAGGGCGTCGCCGACGGTGTGGACGGAGAGCTGCGGCTTGGTCAGCCTGCCGGTGAAGGAGCTGGTCCGGCTCATCCAGGCGACGGCGTCCGGGTCGGCGCCGATGCGCGGGGCGCGGTTGAGGGCCGTGAGGTCCTCGCGCAGGGACAGTCCGGCCTTCTTGTACAGCTCGGTGACCTCCTTGCGGACCGACGACTGCCGGAGCAGCCGCGCGTAGTCGACGCCGGTGTTCCACGACATGGAGCCGCCGGCGCGGGCCTCGGCCTCCTGCCGCCGGTTGAATCCGGCGTTCAGCAGGCCCTTGACGGCCGTGTACTGGTTGGCCTGCTGGGCGTCCCAGTCGGTCGCCGCGGGCCGGGTCTGGGTGGGCTGGTTCCAGACGGGGATGTTGTGCAGGGCGGCGGCGAGGGCGATCCGGGCGCGCCCCTGGGCGGTCGTCTGCGCGGCGTCGACCGCCGCCGTCAGCACGGTCACCGCGTCGGTGGCGGTCTGCTGGTCCGGGAGGTTCACGAGCGGGACGCCGGAGTCCGGCGCGAGGAGGGTCTTGAGGGCGAAGACCGGGTCGAGGGTGTTGTTCCAGTTGGCGACGCCGCCGTGCACCAGGCCGCACAGGGACAGCGAGCCGTCGATGCGCTGCGGGGCGCGCTCGGCGATCGCGGTGGTGACGAGTCCGCCGTACGACCGCCCCCAGGCGAGTGTGCGCAAGGCGGCGCCGAAGCGGTCGGTGAACGCGGTGAGGGTGGCGAGCTGGTCGGGGACCGCGTCGGTGACCGCCCAGCCGGTGGTGGCGTAGGACGAGCCGATCAGCGCGTAACCGCCGTCGAGCAGTAGTGCCTTGGTGGCGTCGTCCGGGGCGTCCTGGGCGGGGTTGGCCGGGCCGGCCGCGTAGCCGTGGCTGAAGAGCAGGACGGTGCCGTTCCAGTCGGCGGGGACGTCCATCAGGTACGTCGCGCCGGAGGGGAGCCGGCCCTCCACATGGACCGGCTCGTCCGTCGCCGCCACGGCCGTGGCCGGCAGTGTGGTGAGCGCGAGCAGGAGCGCGGCCACGGCGGCGGTTCGGGGGCGGTTCGTCATGCGGTGATCTCCTGGGAGTGGGGGGCGGAGGCGCTCTCGGCGGGGGCGCCGGAGAGGGACGTACGGCTGGTCTCGCGTACGAAGCACACGGTCAGCGCGGTGACGAGGGAGCCGCCGCACAGCAGCAGGGCGACGGGGGTGCCGCTGTGGCTCCCGGCGACCAGGCTCCCGGCGATCATCGGGGAGAAGCCGGCGCCGATCAGGGTCGCGCCCTGGTAGCCGAGGGAGGCACCCGTGTAGCGGACCCGGGTGCCGAACATCTCGCTGAACAGGGCGCCCAGCGGCCCGTACATCGTGGACTGGGCGATGCCGTGACCGAGGACGACCGCGAGGATCAGCAGCCCCGGCGACCTCGTGTCGACGAGGGCCATGACGGGAAAGGCCAGCGCCGCCGAGGCGAGCGCTCCGACCAGCACGACCGGACGGCGGCCGACCCGGTCGGACAGCGCCGAGACACAGGGAAGGACGACCAGGGCGACGGCGGCCGAGACGGTGAGCGCGGTCAGCACCTGCGGCCGGGCGTAGCCGATGCCGGTGGCGTACGCGATGAGATAACTGGTCAGCAGCGACTGGGCGGTGAAGGCGCCGATGCCGACACAGCAGGCCAGCAGCACCGGACGGGGGCGGCGCAGGACGTCGAGGACCGGCAGCCGTGCCTCGGTGCCCCGCTGCTTCACCTCGGCGAACAGCGGGCTCTCCACCACCCGGAGCCGGACGAACAGACCCACGCCGAGCAGGAGCACGCTCAGCAGGAACGGCACGCGCCAGCCCCACGCCGTGAACTCGTCCTTCGGGAGGGTGACGACGAGCGCGACGACGGCGGCGGAGATCAGGGAGCCGAGCGGAGCCCCCATCTGCGTGAAACTGGACCACAGTCCGCGCCGCCGTTCCCCGGCGTGCTCGACGACCATCAGCGTGGCGCCGCCCCACTCGCCGCCGATGGCGATGCCCTGCACGACCCGCAGGGTGATCAGCAGGACGGGCGCCCAGACGCCGAGGGTGTCGTACGTCGGCAGCAGACCGATGAGGAAGCTGGCGCCGCCCATCAGTCCCATCGTGAGCAGCAGCATCGACTTGCGGCCGAGCCGGTCGCCGAAGTGGCCGAAGAGGATGCCGCCGAGGGGGCGGGCGAGATAGCCGGCGGCGAAGGTGCCGAACGCGGCGATGGTGCCGACGGCGGGGTCGGCGCCAGGGAAGAACAGTTCGCCGAAGACCAGGGCGGCGACGGTGCCGTAGACGAGGAAGTCGTAGAACTCCACGGCGGTGCCGAGCAGCCCGGAGAGGGCGACCCGGCGTAACTGGATGGTGGGGGACGGGGGCATCGCGGTCTCCCTTGAGTGGGGGGAGGGACACCGTGAAGTTAGGCGCTTCAATGATGGTCGTCAATAAAGTGCACAACATCAATCGCGGAGAGCGCGGTGAGGTGGGCGGACAGGGCGGCGGCGCTCAGCCCCACCGGACCCGCACCTGCGATCGGCACGTCGACGGTCGGGGTGTGCGCCACGGGTGCCTCCCGGTGCCGCCCGCGGGTCCCGGCGTGGTCCCGGACTTCAAGGTCACCCCCGGTCACCCGGACCACGAGCCGGACCGTGACGGCCGGTCAGTCCACGGGCCAGGTGTGCACCGGGGCGTTGAGATGCATGTAGTCGATGTACTGCTGGGTCATCAGACGCAGCGCCTCGTGCCGGTCCACGTGTGCCGCCTTGCTGATGCGGTGGAACATCTCCTTCTGCCAGACCGCCCCGTTGCGGGCGGTGACACAGCGCTGCTCGACGACACCGAGCAGCGGCTCCCGCCAGGCCGCGTCCATGCCCGACAGCTCCAGTCCGCGGTGCGCCAGCGGGAGCAGCCGGCGCAGCACGAGTTCCGGCACCGGCACCTCTCCCATGCCCGGCCAGTACAGCGGGGCCTCGATGCCGTGGCGGGCGGCGGTGTGCAGATTGTCCTCGGCGGCCTGGAACGACATCCGCGACCACACCGGCCGGTCCTCCTCCACCAGGGCGCGGGTGAGCCCGTAGTAGAACGCCCCGTTGGCGAGGGTGTCGGCGACGGTCGGCCCGGCCGGCAGACAGCGGTTCTCCACGCGGACGTGCGGCTCGTCGTCGGCGACGGCGTAGACCGGGCGGTTCCAGCGGTAGATGGTGCCGTTGTGCAGGGTCAGCTCGCCCAGCTCCGGGACGGCGCCCTCGTCGAGGGTGCGGGCCGGGTCCTGCTCGTCGCACAGCGGCAGCAGCGCGGGGAAATAGCGCAGGTTCTCCTCGAACAGATCGAACACGCTGGTGATCCACCGCTCCCCGAACCACACCCGGGGCCGTACGCCCTGCGCCTTGATCTCCTGCGGGCGGGTGTCGGTGGCCTGTTCGAACAGGGGGATCCGGGTCTCGTGCCACAGCTCCTTGCCGAACAGGAACGGCGAGTTGGCCGCCAGCGCGACCTGGACCCCGGCGACGGCCTGGGCGGCGTTCCAGTAGGCGGCGAACTCCTGCGGCGATACCTGGAGGTGGAACTGGGTACTCGTGCAGGCGGCCTCCGGCGTGATCGTGTCGGCGTAGGTGCGCAGCCGGTCGACCCCGTCCATCTCGATCCGAAGGTCCTCGCCGCGCGCCGCGAACACCTGGTCGTTGAGCAGCCGGTAGCGCGCGTTCTCCGACAAGGTGTCCTCGCCGACGTCCTCCTGGCGCAGCGTGGGCAGGATGCCGATCATGATGAGGCGGGCTTCGGCGGTCCTGGCCCGCTGGTCGGCGTGGTTGAGCGCGTCCCTGATCTCGGACTCCCAGGCGTCGGGCCCGCCCTCCGTCAGCCGCCGGGGCGGCACATTGATCTCCAGGTTGAACCGGCCCAGCTCGGTCGACCACGCCGGGTCCGCGATCGCCTCCAGCACCTCGCTGTTGCGCATCGCCGGCTCGGCCTCGTCGTCGACCAGGTTCAGCTCGATCTCCAGCCCCACCCGGGGCCGCTCCGAGGCGAACCGCTCCTCGCGCAGCATCTGCGCGAGGACCTCCAGGCACTCCTGCATCTTGATCCGGTAGCGGCGACGGTCCTCGCGGGTGAAGACCAGCGCCGGGACGTCACGTCCCATCGATCCTCCCGCTGCTCCGAGGACGCCCCTCCCCTCCAGCGTCCCACCACCCCCCGCAGCCGACCATGCGAGCGGGCCGAGACTGCTCCCCGCGGTCGCCCGGGGGCTGGGGGTGGGGTACCCGGCGACCTGCGCCTCCGTGGACAGCCGGGCCCCGGCGCGCCGCCACGGGCCGAGCCGGTCGGCGCCGCTCTCCTCCGGGCCGGCCGCGTGCCGGCCGGCCCGGAGCGGCGGTACCGGCGCGAGCCGGGCGAGCGCCCACAGGCCTGACTCCAGGACGCGGTGCGTCAGGCTCGGACCGCCCGGACGCGTCACGTCGGCGAGGGTGGCGGTGACGCACGCGTCACCGGTGAGGCCGTCCGCCGTGGACCGCCCCGGCGCCGTCATGTCCCGCAGCTGCGGCGGGAGTTGCAGGGCCGGGCGCCGAGTGTCCGACTGCCTTGCGTACGGGGGTCGTTCACGTCGACACCGGGCACTCCCGGCTGCCCCTGCCGCGCTCGGGGTGCGCCCCCGTGGGGACCGTCGCAGACTGGCCGGATGAGCCGAACGCACACACGTCACGGCGAGAGCGCGCTCGGCGCCGGCCGCGCGGCCTCCCAGCCGTTGGCGCTCGCCGCCATGATGTTCGCGGTCGCCATGACCTTCATCGACCAGACGATCGTGTCGATCGCGGCGCCCGACATCGTCTCGGAACTGGGGCTTTCCAGCTCCGGCATGCAGTGGGTGGTCAACGCCTACCTGCTGGCCCTGGCCGCGTTCTTCGCCCTCGGCGGCCGACTCGCCGACCTGTGGGGCCCGCGCCGTGTGGTCGTGGCGGGCACGCTGATCTTCGTGATCTCCTCGGTGCTGTGCGGTTGTGTCCCCACCGGGGACACCGCGCTGACCTGGCTGATCGTCTTCCGGGCGACCCAGGGGCTCGGGGCCGCGCTGCTCTTCCCGGCCGCGCTCGCGGTCGTCGTCGCGGTGTTCCCCGTCGAGCGGCGCGGGCGGGCGCTCGCCCTGTTCTTCGGTGTCACCGGCGCCCTCACCGCGCTCGGACCGCTGCTGGGCGGCTGGCTGACCGACTGGACCTGGCGGGCGATCTTCTGGGTCAACGTCCCGGTCGCGGTTGTCGCACTGATCCTCACCGCCCTCGCCCGTATCTCCGACCGGCGCCGCGACGAGGCCCTCGACGTCCGGGGCGCGCTGCTCATCGCCGTGGGCATGGGCGCGAGCGTGCTGGGCTTCCAGCAGGCGTCTGTCTGGGGCTGGGACACCGCCGCGACCTGGGCGTGCATCGTCGGTGGCCTCGCCGTCCTGTACGTCTTCTGCCGCCTCGAACTGCGCACCCGCCACCCGCTGGTCAACCTGGCGGTCTTCCGTGACCGTGCCTTCGCCGTGGACGCGCTGGTGCTGTTCTTCGCCATGCTGGCGTTCGTCCCGGTGTTCTTCTTCGCGTCCGTGTACGCCCAGGTCTCGCTGAGTGCCTCGCCGAACCAGGCCGCCCTGTATCTGCTGTACTTCTTCGTCGGGTTCGCCATCGCCTCCCAGTGGGGCGGCCGCATCCTCGACCGGCGGGGTGCCCGTCCGGCGATGAAGACCGGCTGCGCGGTCGGCGCCGTCGGCTTCGCGCTGTGGGCGGGCAAGCTCACCGACCTGTCCATGCACGACCAGTGGCCCTATGCCGCCCTGGCCGGCGCGGGCATCGGGTTCATCCTCGCCCCGGCTTCCACGGACGCGGTCAACCGCGCCATCGACGCCTCCTACGGCGAGGTCACCGGAATCACGCAGACCGTCCGCAACTACGCGGCCAGCGTCGGCCTCGCCGTCTACGGCACGGTGCTCACGCACACGATGACCGACCGTGTCGTCGACACCCTCCGGACCCGCGGGGTGCCGTCCGGCACCGCGCACTCCGTGGCCCGGGACGTGACCCAGTCGATCACCGGCAACGGCGACACGCGCACCCCCACCGGCACCGGGCCGGTCGCGACCACCATGCGGGACGCCATGTCCGCGATCCGAATGGACTTCGCGGAAGCGAACCAGTGGGTCTTCTACGGCATGGCCGTAGCGCTCGGCATCGGCTACTTCTGCGCCCTGCGCCACCCGGGCGGCCACGGCGGTCGCACCGCCCCCGAGACCGACGGCACGCCACCGCCCGCGCAGCACTGACCGCCGACGCCGGACCCGCCACCGCGCCGACGCGCCCCCCCCAGGGCGCGGAAGTAGCCGAGGCCGTCAGCCGCCGGCCCCGTCCGTGAGCAGGCGCCAGCCCGGGGCGTAGTTCCCGTGCAGGACCAGTGACGCCGCCCCGATCGCGCCCACCGTGTCGCCGATGACGCTCTGCTCGATCACCACGGGGCGGATGGAGCGGGCCACCGAGGTGCGGTTGACGGCGCTGTCGATCTCCTCCAGCAGGATCGGCTCGATGCCGCGCAGCGCCTCGCCGCCGAGGACGACCCGGCCCACGTCGAGCAGACTGGCCGCACCGCGCGTGGCCTGGGCGATCAGGCGGGCGGCGCGGCGTACGACGTCCTGGGCCCCGGGGTCACCGGCGCGGGCGGCGCGGCGCAGGGCCTTCCAGTCGTCGTGGAGGGAGGCGGCGGCACCGGTCACCCCGATACGGTCGGCGGCGTCGCGGCCGTACCGCCGCAGCAGGTCGTCGATGATCGCGGCCGGGCTGCAGTAGGGGCCGAGGCAGTCGGTGGCGCCGCAGTGGCAGACCCGGTCGCCGGGCTCGACGGGCATATGGCCGAACTCCCCGGCGTTGCCCGAATCTCCGTGCAGGACCGTGTTGTTGAGGACGATCCCGGCGCCGATCCCGGTCCCGAGGTAGATGAACAGGAAGCTGCCGGCCCGGGCCTCGCCGCCGATCCAGCGCTCGCCTATCGCGGCGGCCGTCGCGTCGTTGTCCAGGGCGACGGGCAGACCGGTGGCCTTGGCGAACATCTCGACGAGGGGCACCCGGTCCCAGCCGGGCAGGTTCGGCGGTCGGACGACACAGCCCGTGGAGCCGTCGATCGGGCCGGGCGCGGCGATGCCCAGGCCGAGCAGCCGGGCCGGTTCCACCGCGGAGCGCACGATCAGCCGCTGCACCGCACGCGCGACCCGGTCGACGACGTCCTCCGGCACGTCCGGCGCGGTGAGCCGCAGCCGGCGGCTGACGATCACCTCGCCCGCCAGGTTCACCAGCACGATCACGGCCGAGTCGGGGTCGAGGTGGACGCCGACCGCGTACGCGCCGTCCGGGCGGGGGGAGAGCAGTGTGCGGCGCTTGCCGCCGCTGGACGGGGCGTGCCCGGTCTCGGTGACCAGACCCGCGTCGAGCAGCTTGCGGACGACGTTCGACACGGTCTGATTGGTCAGGCCGGTGAGCGCGGCCAGCTCGACACGGCTGACCGCGCCGCGCGTGCGGATGGCGTCCAGCACCACAGCCTGGTTGTAGCCGCCCACACGCGGCAGATTCGTGCCGCCGAGTCTCGTCACCTGTCCATCACCTGACCCCCGCCTCATGTCCACATCGCGACGTCCCCGCCATCACACCACGCCGCATGGCCGGAAGTTTACATACCGGAGGCGTTGACTTAGTCCATCCATTGGATTTAGCTGTCGCCCACCGAACCGGGTCGAACGGACCGGACGCGCAGGGCGGCGCAAGGGAGGCGCCGCCCGCACCGAGCCGGCGTGTCCGCGTCCCATGCGGCTTCCCACAGGTTTTTTCGTTCCGGAGGAAACCCCAGTGCGCTCGAAACTCGCCCTCGTCACCATCCTCACCGCCGCCACCGCGCTGACCGCGACCGCCTGCGGATCGGGCTCCTCCGGGAGCTCCGCCAAGACCGTCAAGGTCGTCTACTGGCAGAACCTCAACAGCAGCAACAAGCTCCAGGCGAACTACCTCGCGTCGATGGTGAAGGAGTTCACCGCGGCCAACCCCGGCACGACCGTCAAGCTCGTCCCCGTCACGGCCTCCGAGAACGACTACTACACCAAGATCCAGCTCATGATGCGGTCCCCCTCGACCGCCCCCGACCTGGTCTACGAGGACACCGCGCTGATCAACTCCGACATCGCGGGCGGCTACCTCAAGCCCCTCGACGCCTACACCGCGAAGTGGGCCGACTGGTCGCAGTACGCCACCGCCGCCAAGGGCGCGGTCACCGGCGCCGCCGACGGCAAGGTGTACGGCGTCCCGGACAACACCGACACCCGCGGGATCTGGTACAACAAGACGCTCCTCGCCAAGGCCGGGATCTCCGTGCCCTGGCAGCCCAAGACCTGGGCCGACGTCCTCGCCGCCGCCCGGAAGATCAAGGCGAGGCTGCCCGGCGTCACCCCCATGAACCTCTACACCGGCACCGCCGGCGGCGAGGCCTCCTCCATGCAGGGCTTCGAGATGCTCCTGTACGGCACCCCGGCCGGCGACAAGTCCCTCTACGACGCGAGCCGGAAGAAGTGGGTCGTCGGCAGCCAGGGCTTCAAGGACGCGCTGACGTTCGTCCACACCGTCTTCAGCGAGAAGCTCGGCCCCTCCGTCGACCAGGCCCTCGGCGCCAACTTCGGCACCACCGTCGGCACCGAGCTGATTCCCGAGGGCAAGCTCGCCATCGACATCGACGGCTCCTGGATGCCCAACAACTGGGGCTCGACCAGCGCCAAGCCGTGGAGCGCCTGGGAGAGCACCATGGGCACGGCCGCCATGCCGACGCAGAACGGACAGGCACCCGGAAAGACATCGATGTCAGGCGGCTGGGCCTGGTCGATCCCCGCCAAGGCGGGCAACGCCGACCTCGCCTGGAAGTTCCTGGAGTCCCTCCAGACCAGGACAAACTCGGCGAAGTGGAACGCCCTCAACGCCACCATCGCCACCCGCACCGACGTCGCCACCGACCCGACGTATCTGAAGGCCGTCCCCACCAACGAGTTCTTCACCGCCCTCGTCGCCGACACCCACTACCGGCCCGGCCTGCCCGCCTACAACCAGGTCTCCACCGCCATCCAGAAGGCCATGGAGTCCGTGACCACCGGCCAGGCCTCCGTCGACAAGGCCGCCGCCACCTACGACAGCGACGTGGCCGCCGCCGTGGGCGACGACAAGACGGTCAAGGGCACCTCGTGACCGCACTCGCCCCGGCTTCCCGCGGGACCGACGGCCACCGCCGGTCCCGCGGGGTCCCCGCGCCCCTCCGGGGCCTCCTGCGGGGCCTGCCGCTGCTGCCCGCGGTGGTCCTGCTGGTGGTCTTCCTCGCCGGCCCGATCGCCTACTGCGTGTACTACGCCTTCACCGACATGCAGTTGACCGGCGCCACCGGCACCCACTTCACCGGCTTCGACAACTTCACCCGCGCCTTCCGGGACTCCGACTTCCTCAACTCCGTACGCCTCACCCTGGTCTTCGTGATCGGCTCCGCGGTCGTCGGGCAGAACACCCTCGGACTGGCCCTGGCCGTCCTGATGGAGAAGGCGTCCAAGCCGGTCCGCTCGCTCACCAACGGCGTGGTCATCGCCGCCTGGGTGCTGCCCGAGGTCGTCGCCGGCTACCTGATGTACGCCTTCTTCTACGACCAGGGATCCCTCAACTCACTTCTGGGGGCGCTGCACCTGCCGCGGCAGAACTGGCTCTACACCCTGCCGATCCTCGCGGTCTGCCTGGCCAACGTCTGGCGCGGCACCGCCTTCTCGATGATGGTCTTCTCCGCCGCCCTCAACGACGTGCCGAGAGAACTCGTCGAGGCCGCCGAGATGGACGGCGCGGGCCCCTGGCAGCGGCTGTGGCGCGTCACGCTGCCGGTCATCCGGCGGTCCGTCCTGACCAACCTGATGCTGATCACGCTCCAGACGCTCTCCGTCTTCGGCCTGATCTACACCATGACCCGCGGCGGACCCGGCAACAAGAGCGAGACCCTTCCCGTGTTCATGTACCAACAGGCCTTCCAGAACAGCCTCATCGGCTACGGCACCGCCATCGCGCTGGTCCTGCTGGTGGTCGGCGCCCTGTTCTCCGCCGTGTACATCCGGCTGCTCCGACTGGAGGACGAGTGATGGCCGTCGCCGTCAAGACGCCCACCGGATCCGCCCGCCGCAGCCGGTCCGCCCCCCGCCCCGCGGCCCCGCGACGCCGCCCCCGCCTCGGCCGGCTCGGGGTGAACCTCGTCCTGCTGGCGGTGTCGGTGACCTACGTGCTGCCCCTGCTGTGGATGGCCCTCGCCTCCGTCAGCAACCTCAACACCTTCCGGCTGACGTGGCCGGACACCTTCACCCTCGACAACTTCGACGCGATCCTGAACGTCGACACCACCTACCGGCCGATGCTCAACAGCCTGCTGCTGTGCGGCTTCGGCACCCTGATCACCGTCGTCGTCTCGGTCCTCGCGGCCTACCCGCTGTCCCGCTACCGCTCCCGGCTGCGCCGGCCGTTCCTCTACACGATCCTGTTCTCCACCGGACTGCCCATCACCGCCGTGATGATCCCGGTCTACAGCATGTTCGTGCAGGTCAACCTGATCGACTCGATGCCCGGCACGACCCTGTTCCTGGCCGCCTCCGCGCTGCCGTTCGGGATCTGGCTGATGAAGAACTTCATGGACGGCGTGCCGATCGTCCTGGAGGAGGCGGCGCGCATCGACGGCGCGAACGCCATGCAGGTGCTGTGGCGGGTCGTCCTGCCGCTGATGCGCCCCGGCGTCACCGTGGTCACCGTCTTCACCTTCATCGGCATGTGGGGGAACTTCTTCGTCCCCTTCATCCTGCTGCTGTCCCCGGAGAAACTCCCCGCGTCCGTCAGCGTCTTCACCTTCCTCAGCGCCCACGACCAGACGCAGTACGGACAGCTCTCCGCCTTCTCGCTCCTCTACTCGCTGCCCGTCGTCATGCTCTACCTGCTGCTCTCCCGCAAGCTCGGCGGCGGCTTCGCCCTCGGCGGCGCCCTCAAGGGATGAGCACCCCTTCCGCGACCCCCCACGAGAAAGACAGCCATGCACAACGACCGTGAACTCACCGAGCAGCGACTGCGCCGGGTCCTCGACGAGCGCATACGGCCCGCCGTCCACGCCCGCTCGCTCCCGCTGCACGTCGAGGTCTGGGACGTGCCCGGCGAACCCGTGCCCGTGCAGACGGGCCTGACCGCCCCCTACCGCCCCGCCCGGACCGGCGACCGGTGGGGCCCGGCCTGGACGACCAGCTGGTTCAAGGTGAGCGGCACGATCCCCGCCGACTGGGCCGGACTCCCCGTCGAGGCCGTCCTCGACCTCGGCTTCGCCACCCACTCGGCCGGCTTCTCCGCCGAAGGGCTCGTCTACCGCGCCGACGGCACCGCCGTGAAGGCCCTCAACCCCCGCAACACCTGGCTGCCGGTGACCGGGCGCGCCGCCGGGGGAGAGCAGTTCACGGCCTACATCGAGGCCGCCGCCAACCCCGTCGTGATGCACACCGCCCCCGGCGAACTCTCCTTCGGCCCGACCGCGGTGGGCGGCCGCGCCCCCTGGATCGGCGACCCGGCCGCCGACCCGGGCGAACCCCTGTACCGGCTGCGCCGGCTGGACCTCGCCGTCGTCGACCGGCCGGTGTACGAACTCGTCCAGGACCTCGACGTCCTCGACCAGCTCATGCGGGAACTCTCCCCCGACTCACCGCGCCGCTGGCAGCTCCTGCGCGCCGCCGAACAGGCCCTGGACGCCGTCGACCTCCAGGACATCGGCGGCAGCGCGCCGGCCGCCCGAGCCGCCCTGGCCCCCGCCCTCGCGGCCCCGGCGCACGCCAGCGCCCACCGCGTCTCCGCCGTCGGCCACGCCCATATCGACACCGCCTGGCTCTGGCCGCTGCGCGAGACCGTCCGCAAGGTCGCCCGCACGGTCTCCAACGTCACCCAGCTCATGGACGACCACCCGGAGTTCAAGTTCGTCATGTCCCAGGCGCAGCAGCTCGCCTGGCTCAAGGAACACCGCCCCGAGGTCTACGCCCGCGCCCAGGAGAAGGCGAAGACCGGTCAGTTCCTGCCCGCCGGCAGCCTCTGGGTGGAACCCGACACCAACATCAGCGGCGGCGAGGCCCTGGTCCGCCAGTTCGTCCACGGCAAGCGCTTCTTCCTGGAGGAGTTCGGCGTCGAGACCGAGGAGATGTGGCTGCCCGACACCTTCGGCTACAACGCCGCCCTGCCGCAGCTGATGAAGCTCGCCGGGGTGCGCTGGTTCCTCACCCAGAAGATCTCCTGGAACACCACCAACAAGTTCCCGCACCACACCTTCTGGTGGGAGGGCATCGACGGCACCCGGATCTTCAGCCACTTCCCACCCGTCGACAGCTACAACGGCGAACTCTCCGGCGCCGAAGTCGCCCACAGCGTAAGGAACTTCCAGGACAAGGCAGGAAGCAACAGCTCCCTCATCCCCTTCGGCTACGGCGACGGCGGCGGCGGCCCCACCCGCGAGATGCTCTCCCGCGCCGCCCGCCTGGCCGACCTGGAGGGCTCCGCCCGCGTCGCCGTCGAGGGACCCGCCGACTTCTTCCCGCGCGCCCACGCCGAGTACCAGGCGGCCGGCGGCGCCCCCGTCTGGTCCGGCGAGCTGTACCTCGAATTCCATCGCGGCACCCTCACCAGCCAGCTCGCCACCAAGCAGGGCAACCGGCGCAGCGAACACCTCCTGCGCGAGGCCGAGCTGTGGGCCGCGACCGCCGCCGTACGGCACGCGCACCCGTATCCGTACGACGCCCTGGACCGCCTGTGGAAGACGGTCCTGCTCCACCAGTTCCACGACATCCTGCCCGGCACCTCCATCGCCTGGGTGCACCGGGAGGCCGAGGAGACCTACGCCGCCGTCGCCCGTGAACTGGAGGAGCTGATCGACGCGGCCCAGGGGAGCCTCGCGGACGACGGCGAGGGCACCCTCGTCTTCAACGCCGCCCCGCACGCCCGCGCCGGCGTCGCCGCCCTCGGCGCCGCGCCCCGTGCCGACGACCCCGCGGCCCCCGTACGCCCGCGCGCCACCGCCGAGGGCCTCGTCCTCGACAACGGGCTCGTCCGCGTCACCGTCGACTCCGACGGCCTGATCACCTCCGCCCGCGACCTCACCGCCGACCGCGAGGCCCTCGCCCCCGGCGCCCGCGCCAACCTCCTCCAGCTCCACCAGGACTTCCCCAACCAGTGGGACGCGTGGGACATCGACGCCTTCTACCGCAACTCCCTACGCGACCTCACCGAGGCCGACTCGGTCACCGCCACCGAGGACGGCGCCGTCCACGTCGTCCGGTACTTCGGAGCGTCCCGCGTCGAACAGACCCTCAGCCTCGCCGCAGGGTCCCGGCGCCTGCTCGTGGACACGGTCGTCGACTGGCACGAGAGCGAGAAGCTCCTCAAGGCCGCCTTCCCGCTGGACGTACGGGCCGCGCACTCCACCGCCGAGATCCCCTTCGGCCACGTCGAACGCCCCACCCACACCAACACCAGCTGGGACGCGGCCAAGTTCGAGGTCTGCGCCCACCGCTTCCTGCACGTCGGCGAACGCGACTGGGGCGCGGCCCTGGTCAACGACTCCACCTACGGCCACGACATCACCCGTGACGTCCGCCCCGACGGCGGCACCACCACCACGGTCCGCCTCTCCCTGCTGCGCGCCGCCCGGTTCCCCGACCCCGACCAGGACCGGGGCGTGCACCGGCTGCGCTACGCCCTGCTGATCGGCGCCGACCTCGCCGACGCGGTCCGCGAGGGCTACCACCTCAACCTCCCCGAACGCACCCGGCCCGGAAGCACCCCGGTCGCCCCGCTGGTCACCGTCGACCACCCGGGTGTGGTCGTCGAGGCCGTCAAACTCGCCGACGACCGCAGCGGGGACGTCGTCGTCCGGCTCTTCGAGGCCCACGGCGTCCGCGCCCGCGCCACCCTCACCCCCGGCTTCCCCCTCGCTTCCGCCGAGACCACCGACCTGCTGGAACGCCCCCTGCCCGACCCGGCGAGCCACCGGGTCACCGACGGCGAGGTCCACCTGACCCTGCGCCCCTTCCAGATCCTCACCCTCCGCCTGCACCGCCCGGCCGGCCCCGATGCCGGCGGCGCCTGACACCTTCGCCCACAGGCCCGAGACACGCGCACCGCTGCACTGCGCACCACAGAGCGCCAGGCGCTCTTGGCCTGACGCGGACCAACTCGTCGACAGGGCGGACCCGCCGCCCGCCCTGTCCCTCGACCTAAGCTGTACCGCGTGCCGTCCTCCCGCCTCCGACGCGTCGCCGTCCTCGTGCTCGAAGGTGCCAAGCCGCTCGACGTCGGAATCCCCGCCCAGGTGTTCACGACCCGCGCCAGCATGCCGTACGAGGTCCGGGTGTGCGGGGCGGAACCCGGCCTGGTCACCGGTGGTGACGGGCTGTCGTACCACGTGGCCCACGGTCTGGAGGCGCTGGAGTGGGCCGAGATCGTCTTCCTCCCCGGCTACCGCTCCCCGGACCGCGAGGACCCGCCGCCGCGGGTGGTCGAGGCCCTGCGCGCCGCCCACGCCCGCGGCGCCCGGCTGGCCGCCATCTCGACCGGGGCCTTCGCGCTCGCCGCGACCGGCCTGCTCGACGGCCGACGCGCCACCACCCACTGGCACTACACCCGGGCGCTCGCCGCGAAGCACCCGCTCGTACGGGTCGACGAGAACGTCCTCTTCGTGGACGAGGGCAGCGTTCTGACCTCCGCCGGTGCCGCCTCCGGCATCGACCTGTGCCTGCACATCCTCCGCGGCGACCTCGGCGTCTCCGCCTCCAACCACGCCGCCCGGCGGCTGGTCGCCGCGCCCTACCGCAGCGGCGGCCAGGCCCAGTACGTCCCGCGCAGCGTGCCCGAGCCCCTGGGCGAACGGTTCGCCGCCACCCGCGAATGGGCCCTGCGCCACCTCGACGAACCCCTCACCCTCGACACCCTCGCCCGGCACGCGGCCGTCTCGCCGCGCACCCTCTCCCGCCGCTTCGTCGAGGACACCGGCTACACCCCCATGCAGTGGGTGATGCGCGCCCGGATCGACCGCGCCCGCGAACTGCTGGAACGCTCCGAGCGCGGCGTCGAGCAGATCGCCGGCGACGTCGGCCTGGGCACCGGCTCGAACCTGCGGCTGCACTTCCAGCAGATCCTCGGCACCACCCCCAGCGAGTACCGGCGCACCTTCACCCGGGGCGAATAGGCCCCCCGGCACCCCTTGGCGAGATCCTTGCGAACCATGTCGCTCACGCCGTGGCCACCCGCGACCGCGGCACGCGAGGCTGGGGGCGACTCGAAGGGACACGATTCATGACTCGCATCGCCATCAACGGATTCGGCCGCATCGGACGCAACGTGCTGCGCGCGCTGCTGGAGCGCGAGACCGGCCTCGAGGTCGTCGCCGTCAACGACCTCACCGAGCCGACCGCCCTCGCGCGCCTCCTCGCCTTCGACTCCACGTCCGGCCGTCTCGGCCGACCGGTCACCGCCGAGGACGGCGCGCTCGTCGTCGACGGACACCGCATCCAGGTGCTCGCCGAGCGCGACCCGGCACAGCTGCCGTGGGCCGCGCTGGACGTCGACATCGTGCTGGAGTCGACCGGCCGCTTCACCTCCGCCAAGGCCGCCCGCGCCCACCTCGACGCCGGTGCCCGCAAGGTCCTCGTCAGCGCGCCCTCCGACGGCGCCGACGTGACCCTCGCCTACGGCGTCAACACCGACGCCTACGACGCCGAGCTGCACACGATCGTCTCGAACGCCTCCTGCACCACCAACGCGCTCGCCCCGCTGGCCGCGGTGCTCGACGAGCTGGCCGGCATCGAGCACGGCTTCATGACGACCGTGCACGCCTACACCCAGGAGCAGAACCTCCAGGACGGCCCGCACCGCGACCCCCGCCGCGCCCGCGCCGCCGGCGTCAACATCGTGCCGACCACGACGGGCGCCGCCAAGGCGATCGGCCTGGTGCTGCCGAACCTGGACGGCAAGCTGTCCGGCGACTCGATCCGGGTGCCCGTCCCGGTCGGCTCGATCGTCGAGCTGAACACCACCGTCGCCCGTGACGTGACCCGCGAAGAAATCCTCGCCGCCTACCGCACGGCCGCCGAGGGCCCCCTGGCGGGCATCCTCGAGTACTCCGAGGACCCCCTGGTCTCCTCCGACATCACGGGCAACCCGGCCTCGTCGATCTTCGACTCGGAGCTCACCCGGGTCGACGGCCGCCACGTCAAGGTGGTCGCCTGGTACGACAACGAGTGGGGCTTCTCCCACCGGGTCGTCGACACCCTGGGACTGCTCGCCGCCCGCTGACCCTGTAACCCGGCGTTACCTACGGGATGCCGACGCGGGAGCCGGCCGGGCTTCTTCCTCGATGGGGGAAGCCGGCCGGCTACCTGACCGAGCGGACGAACTGGACGGCGAGCGCGCCCAGGACGGCGGCGACCGCGCCGAAGAGGAACAGCGCGCCGTAGTTCCCGCCCCCGCCGATCGCCAGGAGGGCGGGGGCGACGACGGGCACGAGGGACTGGGGGAGCGCGTTGCCGATGTTGAGCACGCCCATGTCCTTCGCGGACTCCTCGGGGTCGGGCAGCACCGCGGCGGCCAGCGCCATGTCGACGGAGAGGTAGAGCCCCTCGCCGAAGCCGAAGACGACCAGGGCGACGACGTACGTCCCGAAGCTCTGCGCGGAGGCGATCAGCGCCAGGCTGGCCGCCATGACCAGCGAGGACCCCAGCACATAGGGCTTGCGGCGCCCCGAGCGGTCGGAGAGCTGACCGCCGAGGAGCGACCCGGCGGTGATCGAGACGACCATGGCGAGCATGCCGACCAGGACCTTCCCGGTGACCGCCGTGTCGTCGTACCCGAGGCGGTCCATCAGGAAGTACACCTGGTAGCTGGTCACACAGGAGGCGCCCGTGAAGACCAGGAACCGGCCGGCGAAGTTCCAGGCGAAGTCGGGGTGGCGGCGCGGGTTCACCCAGAAGCTCCGCAGGAACTCCCGGACGCTGTACGGCTCGAAGGCTCCCGCGCGGGCCGGGCGGTCCTCGATGACGACCGCGAGGCAGCCGACGGCGGCCAGGCCGATCACCCCGGGCACCAGGAAGGCAGTTGCCATCGAGCCGCTGAACACCTGGGCGAGCACCGAGCCGCCGAGCATCGCGAGCGAGGCCGTGATGCCGATGACGCCGGAGACCCGGGCCTGCTGCCGCGGCGGGATCAGATCGGGGACGCAGGACGTCAGGGCGGCCAGGGTGGCGTTGATGCCGAGCTGGGCGACGGCCCAGCCGGCCGTCAGCACCGGCACGCTCCCGCCGAGGGCGACGACGAGCAGTCCGACGAGCCCGGCGGTCATCCCGCCGACCAGCCAGGGCCGGCGGCGGCCGAAGCGGCTGGTGGTGCGGTCGGACAGGGCGCCGAAGACGGGGTTGCCGAGCATCGCGAGCATCGCGCCGACGCTCAGCACCTGTCCCAGGGCGGCGCCCCGGCCGGCAGCCGGCACGATCTGGCCGACCCGCAGGGCGAGGGTCACCGTCACCGGCGTGAGCACGGCCAGGTAGGCGCCGAACTGCGCGACGGCGAGGGCGAGGACCAGCCGGGGGGAGGCGTCGACGGGGGAGACGTCGACAGGGGAGTCGGGAGTGGCGGGGATGACGATGGGCACGGCGGCCGGAGCGGGCGACTCACCGAGCGGGGCGTCGTGGCCCAGGGCCATGGCGGCTCTCCATGGGGACGGGGGGCGGCTTCCCCGGCGGAACATACGCTGACGAGGTGGCACTAGGCGATCGGAACCGCCCCGCCCGTCACCCGGGTCCGGTCGAGTTCCGGGTCCACGTCGACCAGCAGATCGCTGGGGCGGCCCATGTCCTCGCCCTGACGGATCGCGATCCTGGCCGGGGCCGTGACGAGCCCGAGCGCGGCGAGGTAACCGCCGAAGGCCGCGGCCGCCGCGCCGGTCGCCGGGTCCTCCACGACACCGCCGACGGGGAACGGATCCCGGGCGTGGAAGTACCGCGGCGACTCGCGCCACACCAGGTGGACGGTGGTCCAGCCGTAGTGCCGCATCACCGCGGCGAGACCGTCGAAGTCGTAGGCGAGGTCCGCCAGTCGGGCCCGGGAGGCGGCGGCCAGGATCAGGTGGTCGTTGCCGGCGAACGCCACGTGCGGCGGCAGCTCCGGGTCGAGATCGCCGGCCGCCCAGCCCAGGGCCGCGAGGGTCGCCTCCAGTTCGGCGCCGGAAGCGGGACGGGAACGCGTCGGGACACTGGTGAGCGTGGCCAGCACCTCGCCGTTCTCACCGACCCCGATCGCCACCGGGATCTCACCGGCGGGGGTGTCCAGGACGATCCCGCCGGGACCGAGCCGCTCGGCGAGGGCCACGGACAGGGCGACGGTCGCGTGCCCGCAGAAGGCCACCTCGGCCAGCGGGCTGAAGTAGCGCACCCGGAACCGTCGCGCGGCGTCGTCGCGCTCCGTCACGAACGCCGTCTCCGAATAGCCGACCTCCGCGGCGACGGCCAGCATCTCCGCCGCGTCCAGCCCGGAGGCGTCGAGCACGATCCCGGCGGGGTTGCCGCCCGCCGGGTCGCGGGTGAAGGCCGAGTAGCGCAGGGTTTCGTTGGTCATGGGCACACGCTGCCACCCGGTGCGGGCCGAGTCCACAGGGAAGATCGAACCGCACCGGGAGATCCTGATCGCCGCCGCCGACCATCGGTCGGTCAGCGGCTGCGGATCGCTGTCGTGGCGAAAAAGCCGGTCGCGGCGGCGGTGATGAGGGCGCAGACGGCGAGCAGAGTGGTACGGCGCATGGAACAGCCTTTCCCTAGCGGGTGGAGGAGGTGTCCTGTACAACGCCGGTCATGCCGAAGTCGGCTTGCCGCGAGCGCGTTTGCCACCCGCATGGACGCGCCCCCCGGTCCCGGCGGGAACGCCCTCAGGCCAGGGCGGCGAGGAGGGCGAGGGCCTCGGCGTCGGGGCCGGAAGGTTCGGCCTGGTAGACGATGAGTTGCTGGCCCGGGGCGTCGCGGACGTCGAGGGCCAGGTAGGTGAGGGTGAGCGGGCCGACGTCCGGGTGGAGGAAGTGCTTGGCGTCATGGGTCTTGCCCCGCACGGTGTGGGTGTGCCACAGACCGGCGAAGTCGGGGCTGTCCGCGCAGAGAGTCCGCACGAGTGCGCGCAGACGGGGGCTGTCCGGATCGAGGCCCGACGACTCGCGCAGATGGCCCACCACGGCCTGGGCCGTCCGGTCCCACCGGGTGTGGAAGCGGCGGCCGGCCGGGTCGAGGAACGTCATACGGGCGAGGTTGTCCAGGTCGGAGAAGGGTGAGTGCAGCACCTCGGCGAGGGTGTTGGCGGCCAGGACGTCCAGGGTGCGGTTGACGACGTACGCCGGGGAGCCGGGGAAACCGTCCAGGAGCCGGCGCAGGGCCGGGCTCACCCGGTCCGGGGTGCGGCCGAGGGGGAGGACGGGGGCCGTGCCGGCCAGCCGGTGCAGATGGGCCCGGGCGTCGGGGTCCAGCCGCAGGGCGTGCCCGAGCGCGTCGAGGACCTGTGCCGACGGCCGGCGTTCGCGGCCCTGCTCCAGGCGGGCGTAGTAGTCGGCGTTCACCCCCGCCAGCACGGCCACCTCCTCCCGGCGCAGCCCGGCGACCCTGCGGGCGCCGTGGGCGGGCACACCGACCGTGTCCGGGGACACGGCGCCCCGGCGGGCACGCAGGAACTCTCCCAGCTGGTTGTCGGCCACGACCGAACCTTAGGCCTCTCCGCGCCGGCCCGCCTGGGTGTGGCGCACCCAGGCAGCACACGTCCTGGTCCGCCGTCGCGGGCCGGCCCAGACTCGGTGCCGCAAGCCCCCTGCCTCAGCGGATCGAACGGAAGTACAGGCATGTCCCACGCACCCAAGGTCGTCGCGGTCACCGGAGCGAGCAGCGGCATCGGCGAGGCGACCGCCCGTCGGCTCGCCGCAGACGGCCACCGCCTCCTGCTCGGGGCGCGCCGCACCGACCGGCTGGAGACGCTCGCGAAGGAGCTCACCGCCGCGGGCGGCACCGCGTCCTTCCGTCGTCTGGACGTCACGGACGCCGGCGACGTCCGCTCCTTCGTGGCCGCGGCCCGCGACCGGTACGGCAGGCTGGACGTCATCGTCAACAACGCCGGCGTGATGCCGCTGTCCCCGCTCCAGGCGCTGAAGGTGGACGAGTGGGACCGGATGATCGATGTGAACGTGCGGGGGGTTCTGCACGGCATCGCCGCCGCCCTGCCGGTGATGCGCGCCCAGGGCGGCGGGCACGTCGTGAACGTCGCCTCCGTCGGCGCGTACGAGGTCTCGCCCACCGCCGCCGTCTACTGCGCCACCAAGTTCGCCGTCCGCGCGATCACCGAGGGGCTGCGGCAGGAGTCCGCCGGGGACATCCGGGTCACCCTGGTCTCGCCCGGTGTCACGGAGTCCGAACTCGCCGACGGGATCTCCGACCCGGTCGCCCGGCAGGTCATGCAGGCCTACCGTGCCGTCGCCCTGCCCGCCTCCGCGGTCGCGGACGCCATCGCCCACGCCGTCTCCCAGCCGCCGCAGGTCGATGTCAACGAACTCGTCGTACGGCCGGCCGCCCGCGCCCGGTGACCGTGTCCGCCCGAGACCGCGGGGCCTTCGTGCGTCAGTCCCGGCCGACGGGCGCCAGGCGCTCCGTCGGGCCGCCGAAGGCGAGGTGCAGGGTGCGGGTGGAGAGGAGCCAGGTGCCGTCGATCCGGCGGAAGGTGTCCTCGTAGTGGCCGATGTTGGCGGGCGGCCGGGGGGCGACGAGGGTTCCCTCGGTGTGCCCGTCGATGCGGTACGTCGCGAAGTAGGTGAGGGCGGTGGCGGTGTCCGGGGACTCGACGGTGACCAGGATGTTGGTGCAGATACGGCGGGAGAGGCGGTCGGCGGGGCGGGAGCCGAAGTAGGCGCGGAGCGCCTCGCGGCCCTCGACGCGCCGCGCGTCGTGCGGCCATTCCCAGCTGCCGTCGGGGGTGAAGAGGTCGCAGACGGTGCTCGGGTCACCGAGGTCGAGCCGGCGGACGAACTCCAGGATCACCCGCTCACAGGCGCGTTCGGCGAGCAGCCGCTCCGACGGGTCGGGGTCATGAGAGGTCATCCGCCCTTCCTACCAGTCGTGTTGACCGGGCTACGACTCCTTTCGCCCGGTCGTTCGGGCCCGCGATGGGGTCAAGTGGTCACGGCCGTTCGGGCTGTGACAGGGCTGTGACTGGAAAAGTGACCTGCGTCACGGCCGGTGAAACGTGTTCACATCAAGATCATCGAGTGCGAAGAAACTTGTTACCGCCCCGTCTGACGGGCCGTCCGGTCGTCGCGGGCGCGGCGGCCGTCGGCGTGGTCGCGGGTGTGCTGATCGGCTGGCCGGGCCTCGACACCGTCAACGGCTGCGGCCTCGCGGTCAATCGCTATCCGTCGGAGACGGCCAAGGACTGGGTCCGGTACGCCGACGTGGTCGTCGTCGGCCGGGCGGTCGAGGAGCGGGAGAGCGGGCGGGAGGAGCTGTCGGCGGGGCCCTACAGCCACGAGGTGGAGCGGACGGTGAAACTGGAGGTCCAGGACAAGCCGTTCACCTCCACCACCCGCTCCCACCCCACCGTGGGGTCCTCGCTGGACTACGTCGGGCCGGGCTGGAACCTGCTGCGTGCCGACGGCAAGACCCTGATTCCCGAACTCACCGGCGACGCCCCGCGGGTCGTGCCGGACCACACCTACGTCCTCGCCCTACGCTGGGAGGACGAGCGCTGGGTGTCCCTGGGGGAGGGCGCGGTGGTCCCGTTCGACGGGCAGTCCGTCGGCAACGGCGAGTGGTGCGGGCAGGTCGTGGACACCGACGGCTTCGCCCAGGGTGAGCGCACGGGCCGCAAGAGCGACCGCAGTCTGGAGAAGACCCTCCTCGGGCAGGGTCTGCCTGCGCTGAGGACGGCCCTCGACACGGCGGCCGAGAAGTCGTCCTGAGCCCTCGGCCTCCGCACCCCGGCCGCCGACGCCCGGTCCCGCCCGAGTGCGCGGCGCCTACCGGTCCAGCCGCAGCACCAGCCGCAGGGTGTCGGTGAGGACGGCCGTCGGGACGGACGGGTCGGCCACGCGCTGGAGGCCGAGGCCGATGCCCAGGCTGAGCAGGGTCATCGCGGCCTGGTCGGGCGGCATGGCCGGCGAGGTGCCCAGCTCCAGGGCCAGCGCCTCGATCAGCAGGGCCAGCGCCCCGCGGATCGCGGTGACGCGGGCCGTGATCTCCCGCCGCAGTTCCTGGTCGTGCCGTACGCCGGTGAGGAACTCGACCTCCAGCACGGTCCACGTCTCGCCGATGTTGGCCTCGCTCCAGGCCGCGAAGGCGGCCAGCCGGTCCTCGGCCGCCGGATCGCGCATCACGGACTCCGTGAGCAGCGCGAGCTGCTCGGCCCGGATGTCGTCGAGGACGGCCAGGCACAGATGGCCCTTGCTGCGGAAATTGGAGTAGACGGCGCCCTTGGAGTAGCCGGCGGTCTCCGCGACATCGCTGAGCGAGGTCACGCCGTACCCGTCACGCAGGAACAGCTCCCGTGCGGTGGCGACGAGTCGCTCGCGCGTGCGCTCCTGGCTCTCGACGCGGCTCAGACGGGTCATGTCTCTCTCGCTCCCTCTCCCGTCCCGCGCGGTGGTGCTGTGCCCCCGGGGCCTCAGGGATTCTCGGCTGCCTCCCTGCCTCGGCTCCCTGGATCCTAACTCCGCCGAAGGGGTGCGCCCGGCTTTCGGATACCGCTAGTATCCCGATCTCGTCGGTATCCCGAAGAGCCGGTACCGTGCAGAGCCAAGAGGGCGGAGACATGACGTGACCGCGACGGGCACACGTACGACCCCTACCCGAGGACTGGTGCTCGGCTGCGGCGGAACGCTCGGCGCGGCCTGGACGGTCGGCGCCCTGCACTCTCTCCGGAGTGCCCTCGGGTGGGACCCCCGCCGGGCCGACGTGCTGGTGGGCACATCGGCCGGGGCGGAGCTGGCCGCGCTGCTCGGCGCCGGTGTCGGCGTGGAGGAACTGCTGGCGGCGCAACTCGCCGGAAAGGACGCGCGTCCGGAACTGGTCCGGCACTTCGCGGGCCCGCCCCGGGCGGTCCCCCCGCGCCCCGCCTTCTTCCCCGGATCGCCCGGACTGGCGCGCCGGGCCCGGCGGCGCACCGCCCCCACGACGGCCGGCCTGTCCGGCCTGCTGCCCCAGGGGCGGGGCGACAGCAGGTGGCTGGCGGACCTGGCCGACGTCCTGGCTCCCGGCGGAGGCTGGGTCCCGCATCCGGCGACCTGGCTGGTGGCCGCCGACTTCGACACCGGACGCCGTACCGTCTTCGGACACCCCGACACCCCGCCCGCGGCACTCCGGGACGCGCTGCGCGCGTCCTGGGCGGTCCCCGGCTGGTTCCCGCCCGTGCGCATCGCCGGCCGCCGGTACGCCGACGGCGGCATCCTGTCCACCGCGTCCGCCAACCTCCTCGTCCCCCTGGGCCTCGACGAGGTGTACGTCATCGCCCCCATGAGCTCCGTCCGCCCGGGGCCGCGCCGCGGACTGGGCCGCGCCGAGGCGCTGCTGCGCCGGGTCATGACCCGCACCCTCGACGCCGAGTGCGCCGCGTTGCGGGCCGCCGGCACCGAGGTCGTCCGGCTCGAACCCACCCCCGCCGACCTGCGGGTGATGGGCGGCAACTTCATGGATCCCCGGCGGCGGCTCACGGTACTGGAGACCTCGCTGCGCACCACCCGCGCGCTCGTCCGCGACCACCTTCGCCCGGCCGCCCCCGCCTCCGCGAACGCCCGGACAGGAGCCTGACATGCCCCACCCCGACCACCCCGGCGCGACCACGAACCCCCGGCCCACCACCGTCGAGGCGCTGATCATCGGCAGCGGGCTGTCCGGCATCGGGGCGGCCGTCCAGCTGCGCCGGGCCGGCGTACGAGAGGTCGTCGTCCTGGAGAAGGCGGACGACCTCGGCGGCACCTGGCGGGACAACACCTACCCCGGGTGCGCCTGTGACGTCCCCTCGGCCCTCTACTCGTACTCCTTCGCGCCGAACCCCGACTGGACCCGGGCCTTCGCCGGCCAGCCCGAGATCCGCGCCTATCTGCGCGACACGGCGGCCCGGTACGGCGTCACGCCCCTCATCCGCTTCGGCACCGAGGTCCTGCGCGCTCAATGGGACGCCCGCAAGGCCCGCTGGCGGGTCGGGACCTCGCGCGGCGACTACCTCGCGCGCTTCCTCGTCGCGGCGGCGGGCCCCTGGCACGAACCCCTGCTCCCCGACATCCCCGGCCTGGCCGACTTCCCCGGCGAGGTCTTCCACTCCGCGCGCTGGCGCCACGACCACGACCTGACCGGCGCCCGGGTCGCCGTCGTCGGCAGCGGGGCGTCCGCCGTGCAGTTCGTGCCCGCCGTCCAGCCGTACGTCGACCGGCTGCACCTGTTCCAGCGCACCGCCCAGTGGGTGCTGCCCAAGCCCGACCACCGGGTGCCTGCCGCCGGGCGCCGGCTGCTGCGGCACCTCCCGGGCGCCGGGCGGGCCCTGCGGGGCACGGAGTACGCCGCCCTGGAGGCCCTCGGCGTGGGCTTCCGTCACCCCGCCCTCCTGCGCGCGGTGCAGAAGGCGGGCGCGCTCCACCTCCGGGCGGCCGTCAGGGACCCGCGGCTGCGGCGCGCCCTGACGCCCGACTACACCCTCGGCTGCAAACGCCTGCTGCTGTCGAACACCTACTATCCGGCCCTGACGCGGCCCAACGTCACCGTCCACCCCACCGCGGTCCGCGCCGTCGAGGGCGGCCGGGTGATCGGCGCGGACGGCAGTACGGCGGACGTGGACACCATCATCCTGGGCACCGGCTTCCACATCCTCGACATGCCCATCGCCGGGCGCGTGTTCGACGCCGACGGCGTGAGCCTCGACGACCACTGGAAGGGCAGCCCCGACGCCTATCTGGGCACCACCGTCACCGGATTCCCCAACGCGTTTCTCCTCCTCGGCCCGCATCTGGGGACCGGTCACTCCTCCGCGTACACCGTCCTCGAAGCCCAGCTCGCCTATCTGACAGGCGCGGTACGGCATTTCCGCGCCGCGGGCTGGACCAGCATGGACGTGCGCCCCGAGGTTCAGGCCGCCTTCGGCGCTCAGGTGCAGCAGGCCCTGCCCACGACCGTGTACAACGCGGGCGGCTGTTCGAGCTACTACCTCGACGCCAACGGCCTCAACAGCTTCAGCTGGCCCTGGTCGACGGGCCGGCTGCGCCGCAGGCTCGCCACGTTCGACCCGGAGGCGTACGACGCCGCGTAGGGCCCCGTCGGACGAGCGGCCGCGCCGGCCGCGCGCGCCCTTACGCCGCCGACCTTCTGACGGGCTGTCACCGCACGTGCCGACTCCCGTACAGTCCGTGGTGCCGCCGCTCCGATCCGAACGCGACGGCAGCGGCCGACCAGGAGAAGGAACGTGGACAGCGAAGCAGGCCTCAGCCCCCACCCGCCCGCCCCCGCGACGGGGCACCCGGTCCCGGAAGCCGATCCGGGTCTCGTCGCCCGCTGGCAGGCCGCGGGAGGCGAACTGGTCGACCTGCTGGGTCAGGTGCGGGAGGAGGCCGGCGGGGTCGCCGGGGTGCGGCTCGGGCCCGGCCTGACCGTGCTCGTCACCGACCCGGACGCGGTGCAGCACGTCCTCGCCCGGCGGCCGGACCGCTACGTCAAGCGTGCGCACCGCGCCCGGCTGCTGGTCGGTGACGGTGTCCTGTCCGCCACCGGCGACGCCTGGAAGCGGCAACGCCGGCTGCTCCAGTCGCAGTTCACCGGGACCGGGATGCGCCGCTACGACGGGCGGATCGCCGGGGCCGCCCGCACCACCGCGGCCCGGTGGAGCGGGTACGCCCGGACCGGGGAGGCCTTCGACGTCGGGCAGGAGATGCGCCGGTTCGCCCTGGACGCCATCTGGCGGTCGCTCACCGGGTACGCCGTCGACGAGGAGACCGAGCGTGAGCTGACCGCGGTCGCGTCGGTGGCGGCGGCCCTCCCGACGCTGCCCGCCGACGCCGCGGACGCGCGCGACGCCGTCGCCGCCGACCTCGCACGGATCGACGCCGTCGCCCGGCGGGCCGTCGAGACCGCCCGCGCGGGGGCGGCGGGACCCGACGGCCCCGGCCTGCTCCAGGTCCTCCTGGACGCCGCCACCGAGCGCCCCGAGTACACCGACCGGCTGATCCGCGACGAACTGGTCACACTCCTCGTCGCCGGGCACGAGACCACCGCCACCACCCTCACCTGGCTCCACCTCCTGCTCGACCGGAACCCCACCGCCCGCGAGGAGACGCTCGCCGCCGGCCCCGAGGGTTCCGCGCGGCGCCGCCGGGCGATCCAGGCACTGGTCCACGAGACGCTGCGGCTGTACCCGCCCGCCTGGATCCTGCCGCGGCACGCCGCCGCGGCGGACATTCTCGCGGGGCACACGGTCGAGGCGGGCACCGACCTCCTCGTCTGCCCGTACCTCACCCACCGCGACCCCGGACTCTGGCCGGACCCGGAGCGCTTCGACCCGCGCCGCTTCACGGCCCCGGAAGGCCGCCCCGCCCACCCGGGCGCCTACCTCCCCTTCGGCATCGGCCCCCGCGCCTGTCTCGGCACGCAGTTCGCGCTCCGCGAGTCCACGGTCCTGCTCGAACACCTCCTGCCCGCCCACACCGTGACCTTCCGCCGCACGCCCACCGGGACGTCGTACGGCATCACGGTCCGCCCCGAGGGTCCCGCCGTCGTCACCCTCGCCCCGCGCACCGGTTGAGGTCAGTTAATTGTAAAGAACCTTGACAGTTAAATGGTCTAGTCCAACGATGGTCGCTGTTCACCCGCGGACCGTGTGCCTCCACGCGCCCCGCGGCACGTCCCTTCACCACGGGAGCGTCAGTGAGACGACCTGGTTCTGTGCGTACGTTGCTGTCCTGTCTGAGCGCGGCCTCGCTGTCCGTCGGACTCATGGCCCTCGGGGGAGGGGCCGCCCTCGCCGCGCCGGAGGCGCCGTCGGACGCGCCGCCGGCCGCCGCGAAGCCCCGGCCGGCCCCGGTGGTGGCGCCGTACTTCGAGACCTGGACCGGGCAGAGCCCGGCCGAACTCGCCGCCGCCTCAGGCAACAAGTACCTCACCCTGGCCTTCCTCCAGACGTCCGCACCGGGCTCCTGCACCGCGTACTGGAACGGTGACACCGGCCGGCCGATCGCGAAGGACGCCTTCGGCCGTGACATCGCGCGGCTGCGGGCGCGCGGCGGCAACGCCATCCCCTCCTTCGGCGGCTGGTCCGCGGACACCACCGGCACCGAACTGGCCGACAGCTGCACCGACGTCGACGCCATCGCCGCCGTCTTCAAGAGCCTCGTCACCACCTACGGCATCACCCGTATCGACCTCGACGTCGAAGGCGACTCCATCGACAACGCCGCCGGAATCGACCGCCGCAACAAGGCGATCGCCAAGGTCGAACGCTGGGCGGAACACACCGGCCGCAGCGTCCAGTTCTCCTACACCCTGCCGACCTCCACGACCGGACTGGGGGCCAACGGCCTGGCCGTCCTGCGCAACGCCGTCGACAACGGCGCACGCGTGGACGTCGTGAACCTCATGACCTTCGACTACTACGACGGCGCCACCCACGACATGGCCGCCGACACCGCGACGGCCGCCACCGGACTCCACGGCCAACTGGCCGCGCTCTACCCGAAGAAGAACTCCGCCAGGCTCTGGAACATGATCGGCGTCATCGAGATGCCCGGCATCGACGACTACGGCCCCGAGGAGACCTTCACCACGGAGAACGCCGTCACGGTGGAGAAGTGGGCCGAGGCGCGGGGCATCAACACCCTCTCCTTCTGGGCGCTCCAGCGTGACAACGGCGGTTGCGTCGGCACCGGCGGCTCCGACTCCTGCTCCGGCATCGCCCAGGACACCTGGTACTTCAGCCACACCTTCGAGGCGCTCGCCGCCGCGCACCACTGACGGCTGACCGCATGACGGCATGACGGCATGACGGCATGACGGCATGACGACGCCGGGGTGCGCTGCGGCACCCCGGCGTGAGGTCGAAGGGGAGGAAAGCGAACGGACTGAATCAGGGAGAGTGTGGAGAAGGAAGCCCGTTCATGGCCTCGCCCGGACGCAACGGTAGCAGTCAGCCCGGGATCAGGTCGCGCAGGTTTTCCCGGGTGACGACCACCGAGTCCGGGTGGAGCCCCTCGGGCCGCTCCAGACCGATGTACAGGACCGGTCCGTCCGGGACCGCACCGCCGTCCCACACCGTGGTCGTCCCGGCACCCATGAGGCCGACGAGATGCCGGACCGTGAGCGGATTCCGCTCGACGACCGCCCGCACCAGCGTCGCGACCGAGAGCCGGTTCCCCTCGACCCGGTTGTAGGCCACCCTGCCCCGCAGATACAGGTGCAGCCACTTCGCGCGCCAGCCGCCGTCGGGGCCGCGCAGGAACACCAGCGGCAGCGCGACCCGGCCGGGGCCCCGCAGCTCCGACTTCATCCGCACGGTCCGCGCCTCGAAGGGACGCCCCCGCTGCTCGGCCTCGCGCAGCATGAAGCCGAAGAACGACTCCTCGACCTCCTCGAAGCCCTCGCCCGAGAAGATGTTGACCTGCGGCACGACGAAGTCCCCGCGCGCCGCCCCCAGCCGCAGATCGATGAACTCGGAGGCACCGTCCGGCGCTTCGGTGATGTCTCCCGAGTGCTCGCCCTCGACCTGCTTGAGCTCGGTGTACGACAGCCAGCCGAGCGTCTCGTACGAGGCGTCCAGGAGCAGCGCGGCCAGGTCGAAGTCGGTGGTGCGGCGCGACTGCCTCCAGTACACGAAGAACCGCAGCAACTCGCCGTCGACCCGGGAGAGCGAGCCGCGCGGCAGCACGCCCAGCCCGGCCGTCGTCGCCCTGCCGCTGAGCGGAAGCGCCACGTCGAGCACGTCGGGGTCGACCAGCAGGTGCGCCGGCTCGGGAAGACGGCGGCGCGTCTCCGCGTCCAGCACCTCGATCAGCCGCTCGCGCTGCGCCGCCCCCACCGGCGGGCGGGTGTCGGCGGTGACCCAGCCGCGGCCCGAGCGGTTGACGAACACCCGGCTACCGGCGGGCTCCTCGGCCCGGTTGAGGAAGTGCTCACGGACCGACAGCAGCACACGCCCGGAGACCTTCGGGGCGACCTGCCCGGCGGCGGCCGTCACGGCGGCGCGCTGGTCCTCGGTGCGGCACAGCCGCAGCAGTCGGTCCAGCGAGCGGAACAGCCGGCCCGGCGCGGCTGTCAGCAACCGGGCCGCCGCGCCGACGTCGTCCGCGCCCAGCAGTTCCTCCACGCGGCGGTCGAACGACGGGGCCTGCCGCTCGCCCCGCGCCACCGCGAACACCTCGGCGGCGTGCGGCCAGTGCGGGTACTCGTGCGGATGCAGCCGCTCACCGAGCCGCTTGAACGCCTCGCGGTGCGCGGTGACGTCGGCCAGCTTGGCGGGGGCCGCGGCCACGACCGCGTCGAGACCGGCGAGCAGGACCCGCCGCACCCGCCGGCTCGGCGACCGGAACCGGGTCGGCTCCACCAGGGTGGCGTCGCCGCCCGACAACGCACAGGCCAGCCGCAGCACATCGGTGACCGTGTCCAGCAGCAGGTCGGCGCCGGCGCGCAGCCGGGCGAGGTTGACGACGGCGCGGTTCTCCCGCACGGGGATCACCTCGGGCTGGGGGCCGTCGACGCAGTGCCGCGCGAGCACCCCCAGATCGCGCAGGCCGTCCTCGCCCAGCGGGGTCACGCTGCCGGCGAGGGCCAGATACAGCGCGCCGACCTCGTCCTCCGGGGAGCCCCCCAGGTGCAGGACCGTCAGACGGTCGCCCGCGGCGGCGACCAGTTCGTCATGCGCGGCGAGCATCTCCTCGTAGGAGTGCTGATACGTGCCGTAGGACGGCAGCGTGAGCAGATCGACCACGCCCGTGCTCAACTGGGCGAGCGTGCCCGCGCGGGAGCCGTCGTCGGCGAGCGCGTCGTTGATGCAGCGGGTCCAGAAGTCGTACGTGTCCGGCACGTTGGCCGGGAAGTCGATGAAGTAGACGTTGTGCCGGACGTGGTCGCCGACCATTTCCCGCACGGCCCGAAGGACCCGACCGGCGGTCTCGGTGACCGACCGCTCGGCCAGCCCCGACAGGTGCCCGAGCAGCTCCGCCGAGAGCTTGAAGCCCACCGACATCAGCGCGGCGTCCAACTGGCGTGCGGCACCGCTTCCTTCACCGGCGGGTCCGACGGGGGCGGGCAGCCGGTACGTGTGACGGATGACCAGGTGTTCGAGCGACGGCAACATCCCGGCATGATCGCAGGAACCTCCCTCTTCGGGCATCCGGGTTGTCGCACCCCTGCCGCACCCGCGCGACCCACTGCCGCATCAAGCAATGTTCGCCCTGTCGACCACGGCTCGTATCCGTTGATCGGCGACGTGACGGTTTCGCCAGATGATGTAGCGGCGGATCATGCTGCCCCGCTCCCTGCTCCCTGCTCCCCGTGGCCGGCATGGTCGGTACCGTCCAGGGCGAAGTAGCGCAGAGCGGTGAACTGGGCCTCGATCCGATTCAGCCACGAAGTGTCGAGCACGATCGCGATCCGGATCTTCGGCGGGTAGAGGCTGCGCAGATAACGGCAGAACTCCAGAAACCTCGTCCGGTTCTTCTTCGGCTTGACATGACCGTAGAGCTTGTCCCGGGCCAGGTCGTAGGCGGCGAACAGGTGCCGGACCCCGTGCTGGCGGGTGTAGGCAGCCCGCCTACGGGCCCTCGGCTCCCGGTCGGGATCCTTGTGCCGTCCGCCGCGCTCGCCTTCCTCGGGCATGACCTCGCCGTCGGCGATCGCGTAGAGGTGCTCGACCCGGGCCTTCTTGGCGGCATAGTCGGGGTCGCGGGAGGTCTTCCAGGTCTTTGTGCGTCGAAACGAAACGCCCTCCTCGCGGAGCAGAACCCGAAGGCCCTCGTGGCTGATGTCGTCGACCACCCCCTCCGCGCCCAGGAAGCCGGCCGGCTTGGCCAGGCTCCAGGTCGAAAACGGCAGACCGTGCTCGGCCGGCCTGGACTTGGCGATCTTCTTGATCTCGCGCCGTTCGGGCAGGGTGACCGTCCTGGGCCGACCGCCTTTGTACTTGAGGTAGAGGGAGTCGAAGCCGTCGGCGTTGAAGTTGCGGATCACGTCCCGGACCCGGTCCGCGCTGGTGAACGTCACCTCGGCGATCTCCGCCCATGCCCTGCGCGGACAGCAGCACCATCTGCGCCCGCCGCCAGGTCACCACCGACCCGCTGCCCCGGCGGATGATCCGCAGCATCCGCCTGCCCTCGTCGTCATCGATCTCACGGACGCGTACTCGTTCTGCCACCCGCACAGCTTGGCGCAGACGCGCCATCCAGACGGCGCGTCACATCGCAACAGGGCGAATGTTGCCGGGCCTGCCCGGGCCTGTCCGGTGCGGCGCCGCCGACCTCATGCCTGCGCGTGGCCGTACCGCGCCCTGGCCGAGGTCAGGTCGGGTTCGCCGAACCGGGCACGCAGAAGGCCGAATGCGTGGACCTTGTCCGCGCCGAACCTCTCCACTTGCGCTGCATAGGAGTCGGCGGTGAGGAACGTAGGGGGTGTCGTCTTGCTGTGGAACTTGTCCGCGTACATGACCAGTTGCTCTTCGATGGTCTCGGCCAGGTAGTCGGCCTCGGGTATGGCGAGCTTCTGTTCGCGGATGTCGTGCTGGGTAAGACCGACTCCCGTGTGACAGGAGCAGAAGCGGCACAGGGGCTCCGGGAAGCCCTCCTCGTGGAGGATCTCGTAGCCGAGGACTCCATGGCGGATGTAGTTGCGGTGATCGAGCCGACCGGCTTGGTCATAGAGCCGGTAGACGCCGATGTCGTGGAGCAGGGCGCCGACTCGGACGAGGTCGGCGTCGAGAGGGATGGCGGTCTGTGCCACAAGCTGTGCGGCGATGCTGCAGACGATTTCGCAGTGGGTGAAGACGAGGTCCAGCGCCTCATGCGACGGCGCGTACCGCTCGTGCAGCGCGCGTACCTCGTTGACTGTCGGAAGGATCACCCCGGCAGCGTACTTTCCCACCCCCAAGCGATCTGTCGCCAGCGCACCAGCCAGCCGGGCGCCATGAGGGCGTGACTCCCCTGCGGAAGAAGTACGGCGACACACGTCTGGAGGCCGCCTGCGCGAGGGCCATCGCGGTTGGCGGCCCGTCCTACCGCAAACGCTCCCGCAGTGAATGCGCGCTTGCCGGCCGCGGTCCCCATCGTGGCCGATGGGGCGCCGGTAGGGCCCGGCGACACAGCGCTGGACAGCCCCAGTCAGCCGGGACTCGACCTCTTGTGCGGAGGTTCGCTGCCCCGGACGCCCCGAACGGCCACCTCCGGCGGCGAGCGGCTGGCCTCCGGGTACGGGCCGCAGCGTCGTCGCTCAGGGAGTGAACTCCTCGTCCAGACGGTCGATCGCCCCGTCGGCGCCCACGTGGTACTTGAACACCAGTCCGCTGTTCGGGTTGGCTGCCAGCCAGTCCAGGAACTCCTGGACGCCGATGTGCTGGTTCTCGGTGCTCTCCACGATGGGTGTGGTCACGGTGACGTACGCCGCCTGGTCCATGGGCATGTAGGTTTCCTTCCCCACCGTCTCGAACGGCGCGCCGTCGGAGTCCGCGGGGGCACAGCCCCAGTTGCCGTACTTGACGATGAGACTCAGGGAGCCCCCCTCGGGGGTGTAACGGTAGACCGCCACCTCGTCAGGTGAGATGGGCATCTTGTGGTCGCAACCGTCGTCACTGTCCGTACTGGCAGAGGCGATCGGGGCGGCCGGTGCGGGCGCCGAGGGGGCGGGTTGAGGAGCTGCGGAATGTGACGAACCGGCGTTGCCGGTGCCCGTCGTGGACTGGTCCGCGGGCTTGGCGCCGGCCGGCTGGGAAGCGGTCTGCGCGCTGCCGGCCGACCCTGCCGTCGTGCTCTTCCCGCCGGTGGGGGCTGCCGTCGAGGTCCCGTCTCCGTTGCAGGCCGTGAGCACCACCGTGAGGGCGGCGGCAAGGGCACTGCTCACGGTCGCGCGGAGAAGAGTGCCGGGTCTGTGCCGGTTCGACTTCTTGGAGGTTGCCATGACGTTCCTGTCTGGTGGACGGCAGTTCACGGTGACTGTCGCAGACACAAACGATTTCCGGCCACCGGGGGCTGGGACGGACCGTCAGTCACGGGGCAGTCGAGAAGACGACGGTGCCTCGGAAGAGCGGGTCATCCAAGCGGAGGGGGTCATGTGGCCGGAATTGTCGCACGCATCAAGGCAATCATGAGCAGCCCTCAGGGGCGGCGCACGATCGAGCAGGCACGCCGGTGCGCGGCCGGCCCACGCCGCCGCGCTCAGGCCCGGCAGACGGTACGCAGGCTCCGCGACCGCCGATGAGTCCCGGTGATCGGGGAAACGGCGCGCTCCCACGGCCCAAGCGTAAGAGCACCAAGTCCAAGCCCGGAGTGGCTTCCGGAGCGAAGTTCCGGGATGGGACCAGGCCCGGATCTCCTGCCTGGGTGCTCAGTTTCAGTGGAATTCCGTCATGGTCGTCGCATTCTCGCTTCACGGGCTGTTCTTGTCCATTCGGACTCGAGGACGCTTCGATGGGGAGAAGGTCCTACCCGGAGTCACGGCGTTTGATCCGGGCGCCGGCCCTTACCGCCAAGGGCCCTGGTCTCGCCGCACGATTCCCGGATCACCAATTCACAGTCGAGCAGGTGGGATTCCACCGATCCGCCGCCGATCGCCTCGATCAGCATGTCCACCGCCAGTGCCCCCATTCTGGTCACCGGCTGTGACACCGTGGTCAGGGGAGGGTCCAGCAGTTGGAACCAGGGCGGGTCGTCGAAGCCGGCCACCGCCATGTCCGCGCCGATCCGCAGGCCCCGCTTGCGCATTTCCTGGAAAACTCCCAGTGTCATCAGGTTGTCGATGGCGAACACCGCGGTGGGCAGCTCGTCCAGGTCGAGCAGCTCGGCGGCCGCCCGTCGGCCGCTGTCCGCCTGGAAGTTGCCGAACCGCACCAGCTCCTCTGGAAGATCCAGGGAATGCGCCCGCATCGCGTTCCGGAAGGAGGTGAGCCGTTCGCGGCCGGTGACCGTCTGCGGAGGGCCGCTGATGACGGCGATCCGTTCATGTCCCAGCTTCACCAGGTGGTCGACGAGCTGGGAGATCGCCGCGTGTCCGTCCGCGCGCACCACCGGCGCGTCCATGCTGGCCACCGCCCGGTCGACGAACACCATGGGCACACCCTGGCGCGCCACGGCGCGCAAGGCGGACGACTCCTCGAGTACCGGGGTCAGCAGCAGTCCGTCGACGCGTCGGGCCAGCATCAGGTCGATGTACCCGTCCTGGCGTTCGGTCTCCTCGTTGGCGTTGCACAGGATCACGCTGTATCCGTGCTGGTGCGCAGCCTCTTCGGCAGCCCAGGCGAGCTCGCTGAAGAAGGGGTTCACGACGTCCGGGATGATCAGTCCGATCGTCTGCGTCCGCGTGGTCCGCAGTGAACGCGCGACCGTGTTCGGTCGGTAACCCAGCGCTTGCGCTGCCGCGGTGACGCGTTCACGTACGGCTGCGCTGACACCGTCCGCGCCCGACAGAGCCCGCGACACCGACGCCGTCGAGACTCCGGCGTGTCGAGCGACGTCTGCGACGGTCACCGCCATCGGTCACCTCCTTCTCCCGTCTTGGACCCTTGTAATCGATTACTCCCCACGCCGTCAAGACGTCGACCGCCTGCCGAATGTGTTGACACCAGGACCTTGACACCCGTCGAGAGCCGCCGTTTAAATAACTCGCCATAAGCGATGTAATCGATTACGTAGCTGGTTGCTCGCAAGTGTCCGTCCGCTCTGCAAGCCGCCCACACGAAAGAAGGGACGTGCGCGATGAAGCCTTGCGTAAAGCGGTCTCGCCGCGCCCCGTCTGCCGGTGGCAAGGAGATCGCCACCTCGAGACGGCGGTCAGGGAAGAACGAACTCCACGCGGATGTCGTTCACCCCGCCGGCCGTGCTCAAATCAGCGGCGACCCGTTAGGCCCGCCGCAATGAAGAACAGCCACAAGCTGTCCAGAATCGTGACCTAATTGCCGCCTGTGGCTTTCTTGCACCCGTGAGCTGGAAAACACATGGTTCACTTCGGGCCACCTGCTCGGTAACCCCCAAGCATCCGTAGTACGGCCCGCCGACAGTGACTGCTGTCGAAAGCCTGCCCCTGATCCTGGCCATCTCCCTCTTCACCCGGAGGGTGGTCGAGGACCGGACGGCAAACGGAATCAGGAAAAGCAACACCCCTCAGCGGCGAAGGGGAACGCCCATGACTCCCCATGCCGCCTTTGCCGGCCCGCTCACCATGCCGGTTCCTCCTCCAGTTGCCCGTCGCAGATCAACGGCAGCCGGATCCGACTCCTGAACCCGTTCGGCATCACCGCCCGGCCACCCCGTCGTAAGACACCGGCGGACCGGCCGGCCCCCACGCCACGACACGCACCTGCCGATGACGCCGGGCACGGACCGGCCGGCCGGCCGGGCGCCGTCGAATTCCGCTTCCCGGTCACGCATCACCCCGGCGTCGGCTCAGCCGTCAGCCGCATCCCCGAGCCGGCCCAGTCGCCGGACTCGGCCAACCGCCAGAGCCACCTTCTACCGGTCGACCACACCTGACCGGACGCAATGACGCGAAGAAAGGCACCACCATGTCCAACCACACCAGACGCCAGCTGCGCACTGCGACCGTCGCCCTTTCCGTGCTGGCCGCAGTGGCCGCGTGCGGGCGGGGCGGGGACAACGCGAGCAGCGGGAGCGGCGGGAGCAAGGGCGTCCGCATCGCCATCGTCACCCGTGACTTCACCAACCCCTACTGGGCGGCGCTGCGCGACGGTGCCCTGGCCGAGGGCAAGAAGCAGGGCGTCACGGTGGAGGTCCAGGCCGGCCAGTCGGAGACCGACTCCACTGGGGAGAACGCCAAGTTGTCCACCCTGGCCGGGCAGAACTACGACTGCTTCGGCGTGGTGCCGGTGAACGCCACCAACGTGATCACCCCGCTGGTCCCGGTGGCGCAGAAGAAGATCCCGATCCTGAACCTGGACACCCAGATCGACCCGGACGCCTCCAAGCAGGCAGGAGTGTCCTACGCGTCGTTCATCGGCTCGGACAACCTGTCCGCCGGGGAGCAGGCAGGACAGGCGTTGCTCAAGCGCATGGGCGGAAAGGGCGACGTGGCGATCCTCCAGGGCATCGCGGGCGAGCAGAACGGCATCAACCGCCAGAAGGGCTTCTCCGAGACGGTGGCCGGCAAGCTGAACATCGTCGCGACCCAGCCGGCCGACTACGACCAGGCCAAGGCGCAGACCGTCACCGAGGCCATTCTGAAGGCGCACCCGAAGATCACCGGAATCTTCGCCGCCAACGACTCCATGGGCCTGGGCGCCGCGCAGGCGGTGAAGAACGCGGGGCTGACCGGGAAGGTGTCCATCATCTCCGTGGACGGCATCACCGCCGCGCTGGAGGCCGTGAAGGCCGGCACGCTCAGCGGCACCATCTCGCAGTACCCCTACGCCGAGGGGCAGATGGCCGTGCAGGCGTGCATCGACCTCGTCAAGAAGAAGACCGTGCCAAGCCGGATCGTCTCCCCGACGGCGCTGATCGACTCCAGCAACGTGGACAAGGCGATCAGCTCCTTCCCGCAGCCGGTCGAACCGTTCACCAACCCGCTGACCGCGGCCGGGAAGTGAGCTGATCATGGCAGACGTTCAGGCGCCCGGTCGCCTCGCCGGGCACCTCTCAGTCGGGGCGGCGGCACGTTTCGCCGCCCCGATCGGGGTGGCCCTGGTCTTCATCGTTTTCTTCATCGCCACACCCGACTTCCTCACGGTCGCCAATATCAGCGACCTGCTGGTGTCCACCTCGATCCTGCTGGTGCTCGCCATGGGCCAACAACTGGTGGTCACCGTGGCCGGCATCGACCTGTCGGTGGGGTCCAACCTGCCCTGGGCGGCCGCAGTACTCGGATACGCCTACACCCACGGCTGGGGGCTGCCCCTCTCGATACTCCTGGCACTGCTGGCGGGCCTGACGGTCGGCGTGATCAACGGCCTGATGGTGGCCCGGCTGAACATGACGGACTTCATCGTCACACTCGGCTCGCTGACCGTGGTCAGCGGCTTCACCCTCCTGCTGAGCACCGGCAACACCGTCGCGGTGAACTCCTCCTTCCTCCGTGACCTGGCGCTCGACGGCATCGGCCCGGTGCGATGGTTCTGGGTGGTGGCCGTCCTGGGGGCGGTGACGGTCGGCTTCCTGCTCTTCCGCACCCGCACGGGTACGTACCTGCTGTCCACCGGCGGCAACATCGAAGCCGCCCGCGAGGCCGGCATCCACGTCGACCGTATGCGGCTCATCGCCTACGCCGGCTCAGGGCTCGCCTGCGGAGTCGCCGCAGTGCTGTTCGTGGCCCGCACCGGCGGCGCCGACCCGAGCCTGCAGACGGACCTGCTGCTCAGCTCCATCGCCGCCGTGGTGCTCGGCGGGTCCAGCCTGTTCGGCGGGAAGGCCTCCGTGTTCGGTTCCGCGGCCGGCGCGGTGCTGCTGCAGTCCCTGGTCAACGGCTTCACCCTGCTCGGCATCTCGCAGTACTACCAGCCCGTCGCGGTCGGCGCGGTGGTGCTCAGCGCCGCCTTCATCTCCCGGTTCCAGAAGTAGGGACAGTCATGACAGACACTCTGGCCCGCGAGGCGGGCGAAGCCTCCGCCGTCGACCCGCCGCTCGTGGAGATCAGCGGGCTGCGCAAGTCCTTCGACGCGGTGCGCGCACTGCAGGGCGTGGACCTGGCACTGGCCGAAGGCGAGGTCACCGCACTGCTGGGCGACAACGGGGCGGGCAAGTCCACCCTGGTGCGCTGCCTGACAGGGGTACACCCACCGGATGACGGCGAGATCCGCTTCCGCGGCGAGCCGATCCGGCTCGGCTCGCCCGACGACGCGCGGCGACTGGGCATCGAAACGGTGTACCAGACCCTCGGGCTGATCGAGGACCTGACGGTATGGCAGAACCTGTACCTGAACAGGGAACTGACCACGGGGTTCGGTCCCATCCAGGTGCTGGACAAGAAGTCCATGATCGGCCACAGCCAGGACATCCTGTCCCGGCTGGACGTGAACGTGCCGAACGTCCGGGCCACGGTACGTCGGATGTCCGGCGGCCAGCGGCAGAGCATAGCCATCGCCCGGGCGGCCAACTGGGGCAAAACCCTGGTGATCATGGATGAGCCGACCGCCGCCCTGGGCGTGCGGGAGACGGCGGCTGTGGAGGCGCTGATCCACCGGCTGCGCGACACGGGCGTGACCGTACTGCTGATCAGCCACGACATGGCGCAGGTGCTGCGGGTGGCGGACACCGCGTACGTGCTGCGCCGTGGGCAGACCGCCGCCCGGCGGACCGTCGCCGACACCACCGGCGACGAACTGGTCGGCCTGATCACGGGAGCCATCGAAGGAGACGTGCGTGCCTGAGCCCCGCTCGCCGCTCGTGGTGGTGATCGGCTCGGTGAACGTCGACCACGTCGTGGAGTCCGACGCCTTCCCGTCACCCGGAGAGACCATCCTCGGCCGGACGGCGCAGGTCACGCTCGGCGGCAAGGGCGCCAACCAGGCGGTGGCGGCCGCGACCGCCGGGGTGCGCACCGCGCTGATCGCCCGGGTCGGCGACGACGCCGCGGCCACCACCGCACGTGCCGGTCTGTCCGCCAGAAACGTGGACGTACACGGTGTGATCCCCGTCCCCGGCGCGGAGACCGGAACCGCATGGATCACCGTGGCGGCCGGAGACAACACCATCATCGTGGTCTCCGGGGCCAACCATCAGTGGCCGCCCCAGGGCGACCCGACAGGCGGCGCCGGCGCGGACGCGGACGTCGTGCTGGCCCAACTGGAGATCCCGCTGGACGTGGTGGAGCGCGCGGCAGCGGCCTGCAAGGGGCGATTCCTGCTCAACGCCGCGCCGGCCGCCGAACTGCCGGACCGGCTCATCTCCCGCTGCCACGTGCTGATCGTGAACGAGCACGAGCAGGCAGTGGTCTCCGGGCAGCAGGACACCGACACGACCACGGACCTGGCCGCCGTACGGAAAGCGCACGCCGCGCTGCGCGCCCGGGGCGCCAAGGCGGTGGTCACCACTTTGGGAGCCGCGGGCGCGATCATCACCGACACGGACGGCACCACCACCGCGATCCCGGCCATCCCCGCCACCGTGCGGGACACCACCGGGGCCGGCGACGCGTTCGTCGGGGTGTTCGCCGCCCGGTTCGCAGCCGGCGACTCCCTTCTGGACGCCGCCCGGCTGGGGATCGCCGCCGGCTCCCTGGCGGTGCGGGCCGCCGGCGCCCAACAGTACTGCGCCGACCTGGACACGCTTCGCGTCATGGTCGCCACCGCCACCACCGACAGGAAGGACTGAACCCGTGAAACGCAACGGCATCATCCACCAGGAGCTGGCCGGTCTGATCGCCGGACTTCGGCACACCGACACCTTCGTGATCAGCGACGCGGGGCTGCCCCTGGCGCCGGGCACCCCCACCGTGGACCTCGGCTACCGGTACGGTCAACCGCCCTTCCTGGACGTCGTCGAGGCCGTACTGGGACAAGTCGTGGTCGAGGGCAGCTGGGTGACCGGCAAGGTCCGCGAGGTCAACCCCACCGTCCACACCGGGCTTTGTTCGCTCGGCCTCGACCCGGAGCCTCTCGATCACGACGAGTTCAAACGGCGGGTCGGAGCCGCGAGATTCGCCGTGCGCACGGGCGAGGACAGCTTCTTCGCCAACGTGCTCCTTCGCGCCGGCGTCCCGTTCTCCGGCGAGTACTGACAAGAACCCCTGACGCAATGGTCTTTGAGGAGATTGGATCACTGGCGGGACTGGTGAGCCGGGGGCACGGCGTGGCGCCGCCGAAGCCGTGGGAGGTCGACGACGAACTGTGGGTGGTGGCTCGACATCCTCCTCGCCACGTTCCGCAGCGCGAACCTCCCGGACTTCCGCAAAACAGCCGTCGACGGTTCCGGCCGGCGTCGGCGTGAAGCCGCTGATCGACCGCCGGGGCGCCGAACACGGCTCCGGACCGGGCACCGAACGCTGTTCCGTGAAGCGTCCGACTGCCCACTGCCGCGGCCTGCGGATCCACCGCCCCGCGGGTGGCCAGCAGGTCGCCGTCCACGCCCATCCGGGGTACCGCGGGGTACCCCGGCGGCCGGCCGAACCCGTGGCGCACCGCACGGGGCCGCCGCCGGGGATGAGTGGACGCGATGCACTCCACCGCGCGCCCGTGCACGGAGGCTCGTGGAGACCACGGTGGTGCGGATCGACGACCTGGACCGACCTGCGTCCGAGAACGGCGAGCTCCCGACCGTCCGCGCCGAAATCCAGCAGCACCGGTTCAACAACAACGACCTGCTCGAGACTGCATCTTCGAGGACTCCCGGTCGGAGCTCTCTGACGGGCCGGACGAAGTGCTGCTCGCCTTCCTGGCGCGGACCGTCCGTCCCGAGGTTGCGGCCGGCGTCGAGGAGGCGATGAAGGATGAAGCAGGTTGAGGAGCTGAACCGGCTGCTGACACCGGATGGGTGGGGCCTGCGTTCGTACGAGTTCCTCTCCGGCCGCCCTCTCTGCACGCCGGTCCGGCTTCCGCCCACAGGCCCGTTGGTCCCGCTGCCGCTGCCGCTGCCGCTGCCGCTGAACGACGACGACACGAGCAAGCTCGTCCCAGTTGGCCTTACGACGCATTCGATGGAGGTACGGAAGGCTGTTTGGATCCCTCGACGCAGCCCTGCATCATCGCCGTAGTGATCTTGCCCTTGAAACCTGCTGCTGGCGTCAGCCGGTCCTGGCACCAGAGAAAGACGTCGTCCGCCATGCCCGATCCCGGGTTCTCTCCTTGCCTGGCGAGACCGGCGGCGAAGTCGTAGCCGCGCTTGTATTGGGCGTCCGCAATCGAGCCGGGCTCGTACGGGTTCCCGTAGATGATGGGACCTGACGGGTCGGAGGTGCCGCCTCGAGGCATGAACATGGCAATCAGCAGCACAGAGGGCAGGCCGATCAAGACCGAGGCGAACAGCCAGCCCATCTTCCGGGACGTCTTCTTGCCGACCGCATAGGACAGCATCGCCGGCGGAATGGCCAGGACGAACGCCAGGAACGGGATGATCACCAGTCCACCTGCCACCGGCCAGGCCCCCTTTCGCAGCTCGGCGGCGCCATGTTACGTCTCGTGATCGGGACACGGAGGCGCGGGGTGTGCGGTGCTCAGCGACGCGTGGCTGCCGAGCACCACCAGTCGGGGCGTCGGCAGTCCTTGGCCGGGTGGGCCCGGACGCCCACCTCCGTCGCCGTCCACGGCTCCGAGGAGTACGTGACCGACGCGGCCTACACGACCAACACCAACCCCAACTTCATGACCGCACACCTCGCGCACTGATCCCTCATCACTCCAAGGAACCGCGCATGACGACGCCTCCGGTCTCTACCCCGTGGAAGGCCGCACGACGTCGACCTCAACCGGTTCACGCATCATCAACTCCCCCATGGCGTCGGCTTCCTCCTGCTTCGCCTGACCCTCGACCCGATCATGGTCGCCCATGGCACGCAGAAACTGATCGGCTGGTTCGGGGGCCCCGGTCTCGACGGCACCGCGGCCTTCTTCAAGGCCGGGGGATACCCGTCCGTCAAAGCGCTGGCGATCCTGGCCGGGCCGGCGGAGACCGGAGGCGGTCCCGGGCTGGTACTCGGCCTGCTGACCCCGCTCGGCGGGGCCGCCGTCCTTGTCAGCCTTGTCAACGCCATCGGCGTGAAGGGGGACGGCGGGTTCTTCGCCCCCGCCGGTTCGAGTACGAACTGCTCCTGGCGGTCACCGCCGTCATCCTGTGCCTCATGGGCGCCGGCGGTCTGGCCGTCGCCGCGCGATACCTCTCCTACGGCAGCACTGGCTCCAATACGGCGCGATCGCGGCGCTGCTCGGTGTGCTGACGGCGGCGCTCTTCCTGATCCTGCGCCATTGAGGAAAGTGACGATCGCCAGGTGCGGCCGGGGGCTGCTGTGCGCCAGGCCTCCACGGGGTCGTCCTGCGTGGGGTCGACGAAAGCGATCTCCCTGCGTATCGCTGAGGGGCCCGACACCACGATCAGTGCCACCGCTCGGGCCGCCAGTTCCACGGCGGCGCCAAGCCCCACCGGGCCTACGCCCGTCCGGCGGCAGGATTCCGGAACGCAGCACGCCGTTGACGCCGGTGGCCAGTGGTTCCGTCGCCGACCTCAGGACCGGGAACACGCCGGAAAGGATCTTGAGAGTGGCCGTACGCACAGACCTTCGAGCGTTCGGCCAGCCCGCCGGGGGCCGTCGTTGCTCGAGTTGCATGACGTCGGGATCCTCACCGTGTTGGACCACACTGTGTTGCTGATGATGCGAAAGTTGTCTGTTCCGGCGGCTTCGGAGTTCATGACTGCTGCGGGTCGCTACGTCCGTACCGCGTCCTGCTCTACCCGCTACGCGTCGGTTGGGCCCCGCCCGTTTTCAGGCGAGGCGGCGTAGCGCATGCCGGTGAAACGGGTGCAAGGCATACGGGCGAGGTGACAGCGGTCGGAGGGTGCCGCACCCAGTGGCGTCACTCCCCGGCGCGCTGTTTCTGGGCGAGAGCCAAGAGGTCGGCACGGCGGACGATTGCGCCCCCTGCTCCCCATGTTCCGTCAGGCTGGTCATGCACCAGGACCCACACCCTCGGCGCATCGTCCTGGCCAAGTCCGGCAGCGGACAGCACGATCCCCGTGGCCTCCTCCACGAGGCGGGCTCTGCCCTCGTCGGAGAGCACGCCTTGCGGAACCGTGACGTCGATGAGGAATCGTGGTGCGTCGTCCGCTGCGGTGGTCTGCGCCCCCTCGGGCAGTTCGACGAGATAGCTCCACAACTGGGCCCGGAAAAATGCTGCGTCGGGCGCTCCCTCGCAGCGCAGCAGCGCTTCGGCCAGATCCTTCTGGACGGTCTCGCGGCCCTCGGGGGGGAGAGAACCTGCCGGGACGGTGAGCCTGATCATCGACATGACGACATCTCCTTGTCTGCCGTACGCGCAGGTGCGATACAGCAAGATCTACTGGGGTCATTGTGGCCTGGTCGGCGCGGTGGCGGGGTGTGACAAGCGTTGCTGTGGCCGGACTACGCCTTCTTCCAGTAGGACCGCGAAGCGCGCGCGGACATCGTGCATGACACGCCCGGCGGAACCCGTCCACCCAACACTTCTTCACGACTGCCTTCCGTGGTGAACGACGGCTCGTTGGCGGACCTGCCGCCGAGCTGGGCGAGTTCGGACAAGACCAGCTCGGCGCGCTCGGCCTGGTCCTCAACGCCATCGTGCTGTGGACCACGAAGTACATCGACGCCGCCGTCGCCCAGCTCCGCGCCGAGGGCCACGAGATTCGCGAAGCGGACATGGCCCGGCTCTCCCCGCTCAAGCACCGCAACCTGAACCTGAACCTGAACCTGAACCTGCGCCTCGGCCCGGCCGTGGGCCACCGTCAGGAGCCGGTCGAAGGTCCCGTCGTCGGCCCAGCGGGCGAAGAGTCCGTGCACCGTCGGTCACGGGCCGCACCGCTCCGGCAGATCCCTCCCGCCCGCACCGCCTCAGATATCTCCCCCTCCCGCACGACCAGTCCGACGATCAGGCGATCGGATGATCGGAAAGACCCTCCCTACGCCCGGATCCCGTCGCACGCGATCCGCAGATGCCGGGGTCCGCGCAGTACGGCGTTGCGGCGGTACGGTGGCGGGTCCTCCAGCAGTCGTGGGTTCTCCAGTCGGCGGGCCAGCTCCGCCAGGGCGAACTGGGTCTCCAGCCGGGCCAGGGGCGCGCCGAAGCAGCTGTGGATGCCGCTGCCGAGGCCGAGGTGCTGGTTGTCCCGGCGGTCGGGGTCGAAGCGGTCGGGGTTCTCGAAGCGCCGCGGGTCACGGTTGCCGGACGCCAGCACCAGCCACAGGGCGGAGCCCTTGGGGATGGTGACACCCCGGACCTCGACATCGGCGAGGGTGACCCGCTGTGGCACCAGCTGCACCGGCGGCTCGAAGCGCAGCAGCTCCTCGACGACGGGCACGGCCAGGCGGGGATCGGCCCGCAGCCGGTGCAGCACATCGGGGTTGCGCAGCAGGGTCAGCATGCCGTTGGTGACCAGGTTGACGGTGGTCTCGTGGCCCGCGATCAGCAGCAGCGCGGCGGTGCTGAGCAGCTCCATCGTGGTCATCGAGCCGTCCTCGCCCTGGGCCGTGGCCAGCGCGGAGAGCATGTCGTCGCCGGGGTTCCTGCGGCGCTCCTCGACGAGCCCCGCCAGATACATCCCCAGCTGCGTCCGGGCGTCGTGCGCGCCCTTGCCGCGCTCGGCGGGATCCGCGTCCGGGTCGGGGTCCAGGCTCGCCGCGATGGCGTCCGCCCAGGCGTGGAAGCGCGCCTCGTCCTCGCGGGGGATCCCCAGCAGCCGGCAGATCACCGTCACCGGGAACGGGTACGAGAACCGGTCCACCAGGTCGAAGCGGTCGGGATCGCCGATGCCGTCGATGAGACCGGTGACGATGTCCCGCAGTTCGCCGCGCATCCCGTCGATCCGGTGCGGGGAATGCGGAGGTCCGAACGGGCGGTTCGTCATCCGGCGCAGCCGGTCGTGCTCGGGCGGGTCGAGCCGCAGGAAGCTCGGCGGCAGCGCGCTCTCCTGCTGGTCCGGCTCGGCCAGCGGATCGTGCGCGGTCTGCGCCACGGTCCGGGAGTCGGAGCTGATCCGGGGATCGTGCAGCAGACCGAGGATCTCGTGGTAGGTGCTGACGACGTACGGCCCCTCGCCCTCGTGATACACCGGCGTCCTGCGCAGCTCCTCGTAGATCGGGTACGGGTCGGCGCGGTTGGCGTAGTCCAGGATCCGGTGCAGCGGCGATGGCGTCATGGCTGGGTCCTCGGGGGCTCGTGGCCGAAGCGGGTCAGTGCGCGGGGGTGAACGACAGCCGGCGGTCGGCCGGCGAGTACCCGCTGAGGGTCACGGTGGGACCGTGGGTCGGCACCGACGGGTCGGGGAAGTCCGCGTCGAGCGGCCGCCGCCCCTCCGGGCGCCGGTCGACCGTGGCGAACTCCGGCGGGAACGGCGCGGTCGTCTCGATCAGCCGCTGGTAGAACGGCAGCCAGCGGGCCTGGTCGAAGGAGACCGCACCGATGATCCGCCCCTGGTAGCCGTACACGCCGACGAACCGGCGCTCCTCCAGCGACCCCTGGGTGATCAGGATCTCCGTCCCCAGCGAGGGCACCCCGACCGACTTGATGTTCACTCCGAACTGGGACGACCAGAAGGCCGGGACCTCCATGTGCGGGATCCGGTCGGTGCTCTCGCTGAGCATGTTGTGGGCCGCCACCCGCGCCTGGGAGACGGCGTTGCCCCAGTGCTCCAGCGACAGGAACTGGTAGCCGAACAGCGGGTGCGGGCAGCGGGCGACGTCACCCGCCGCGAACACGTCGTCGGTGACGATCCCGCGGATGTCGAAGGCACGGCAGCCCGCGTCGCAGGCGATCCCGCGGGGTCCCGCCCCGAGCCCCGACCCGGCCAGCCACTCGGTGTTGCGGAGGGCGCCGAGCGAGACGACCACCACGTCCGTCTCCACCGTCGAGCCGTCGGAGAGCTGCGCGGCCCGTACCCGCCCCGAGGCGTCGCCCTCCAGCGCCGTCACCATCACCCCGCACCGCAGATCCACGCCGTGCCGCCGCTGAAGGTCGGCGGCGACCGCGCCGACCACCCCGCCGAGCGCGCCGACCAGGGGCGAGGCCCCGCGCTCGGCGACCGTGACGGCCAGACCCCGTTCCCGGCACGCGGCGGCGATCTCCGACCCGGTGAACCCGGCCCCGACGACCAGCACCCGCTTCGGCCCCGCCGCCAGCCGCCGCGCGAGCGCCGCGCCGTCGTCGCGGGTCCGCAGCACGAACACACCGTCCAGCTCCGCCTCCGCCTCGCGCGGCCACGGCCGCGCCCGCACCCCGGTGGCGATCAGCAGCCGGTCGTACGGCACCTCGTCGCCGTCGGCCAGCCGCACCCGTCGGCCCGCCATGTCCAGCCCGGTCGCGGCGACGCCGAGCCGCCAGGTCGCGTCGACAGCCGCCAGCCGGGGCAGCGCGGTCCGCTCGGCGGCCGCCCGCCCGAGCAGCACCGTCTTCGACAGCGGAGGCCGGTCGTACGGCTCGTGGGGCTCGTCCCCGATCAGCGTCAGGGAGCCCGCGAACCCCTTCTCGCGCAGGGTCTCCGCCGCCCGCAGACCCGCCAGCGACGCGCCGACCACGACGATCCGGCCCTCGCGCCGGAACCGTTCCGGGAACCCGTCCGCGCTCACCGGCCGGACACCGCCCCGGGCGTGGCGTCCGCCGGGTCCACCGGGTCCACCGCGTCGACGAGCACGGCCTGCACCGGGCACGCCGCGGCGGCCTGCGCCAGCTTCTCCCGCTGCCCCTCGTCCGGCTCCGGGTCGTAGAGCAGCGCCTCGTCGCCGTGCATGGCGAAGACCTCGGGGGCGAGGAACGCGCACTGCGCGTAGCCCTGACATCGGTTCAGATCGACGGCAATCCTCGGCACGGGTTCGGTCCTCTCCTACGGCCCTGACGAGCCCCTGCTGCCAGCCTCGGGGGCCGTGGCACGGGCGGCGACGAGGAGCGGCCCGTTCGGGTGAGGCCGGTGGCCGGCCCGCTCACGCCGAGGCGGCCCGCCGCCCCGCCGCCGAGGCACGCCCGCCCCGCAGGATGTCCAGGCTGACGATCAGCGCCCAGACCGGGAAGACCAGCTCGGACCAGGGCAGCCGCGCCCCCACCAGCAACAGCGTCAGACCCGCGGCGAACCCCAGGAGCACCAGGGGACGCGGCAGGACGCCGAGCCGGCGGCCGATGGTCGAGGTCGTCAGCATGAACACCGCCGCCATCCGCATCGAGTACGTGGTCAGCAGGGTGTACGCGTAGTGGCGGCCGAAGGGGGCGTCCTGCTGGTTCTCGTCCAGCACGGTCACCGCCGCCGCGGCGCACCCGAACAGGGTGGCGACGAAGATCAGGCCGCTGCCGAGGAACACCGTGGACACGAACCGGTCCTCCGCGTCCCCGGCCTGCTCACGCAGGGCTCCCATGAACCACAGGAACGCGATCCCGGCGTACGGCAGCAGGCCCAGCGCCGTCTGCACGGACCTGCGCTGCGCCGCGTCGACCGTGATGTGGTGCCCGTCGGCCCCGCCGGGCAGGGCGGTCCGCAGCAGGACGATCGCCACGCCCAGCAGGACCGCGAACACGACACCGGCGATCCCGGCGGCCCGCGGTGTCCCGAGGCGCTCGCGCTTGTGCTCCATGGTCTCCCGCTCTCTCCGCACACCTCTTGGGTCCAGACACCCGTGCCGCGGCGAGTTCCGCCACCGGGACCACTCGGGAGGGAGACAGCGGTGGGCCGTACAGGTCACCGCGCGGGGGCGGTACCCGTCACAGGGCGCGCTCCATGCACACCAGCCCCTCCCGGCCGTCCCACGGGGGGACGACGGTGAAGCCGAGCCGCTCGTACAGCGCGATCGCGCCCGTCCGCCACCGCCACACCGACAGCCCCACGGTGCGCACGCCGCTCCGCCCGGCCTGCGCCAGCGCGGCCCCGATCAGCGCGGAGGCGACCCCTCGGCCGCGCTGCGCGGGCCGTGTCCACAGCCGTTTCACCTCGCACCGCCCGCCCACCGCCCCGGTCACCACCACACAGCCCACGGCGGCGCCCCCGCTCACCGCGACCAGCACCACGTCCCGCCCGAACGCGCCGAGGGGATCGCGGACCTCTGCCCGGTAGCGCTCCGGCAGCTCCTCCACCCGCTCGACACCCTCGCCCTTCTCCTCCTGGGTCCGCAGGTGGTAGGCGGCCAGCAGCCCGGAGAGCCCGCCGTCGGGAGAGTGGTCCTGCCCCGTCCAGCGGACGACGGCGATCTCGTGCTGATCGGTCATGCCGCCAGCATCACACGCCCCCGCCGACGCGGAGGCCCCCGGGTCACTGCGGGCGGGCCATCAGCACCGCGACGTCGTCCTGGGCGGGGAGCGGCAGCATCTGTTCGAGGACGCCGTCGCAGAGCGCGGCCAGGGACGGCGCGGGGCGCCGCAGGGCTCCGGCGAGGCGGTCCAGGCCCTGGTCGAGGTCGCTGCCGCGGGCCTCGATCAGCCCGTCGGTGTAGAGCACCAGCAGGCTGCCGGGCGGCAGCGGGACCTCCTCGGTCGCGAACCGCCGCCCTCCGGTGCCCAGCGGGGTGCCCGGGGAGCCGTCCAGGAAGGTGATCGCGCCGTCCGGGGTCACCACGGCCGGCGGCGGATGGCCGGCCCGGGCGATCAGGCAGCCGCCGGCCGCCGGGTCGTGCACGGCGTAGACGCAGGTCGCCATCTGGTCCTCGCCCATGTCGGCCACCACGGCGTCCAGCGAGCGCAGCATCCGGGCCGGACGGATGCCGTGCCGGGCCAGTGACCGCACCGCCGCGCGGAGCTGGCCCATCACCGCCGCCGCATGGATGCCGTGGCCCATCACGTCACCGATGACCAGCCCGGTCCGGTCGTCCGGCAGCGCGATCACGTCGTACCAGTCACCGCCGACGTCGTGCTCACTGGCGGGCAGGTACCGGCCGGTGAGGTCGAGCCCGGGCACGTCCGGGAGCGTGCTGTTCGTCAGGCTGCGCTGGAGGGTGAGGGCCGCCGCCCGCTGCCGGGTGTACATCAGCGCGTTGTCGATGTTCAGGGCGGCACGCGCGGCCAGTTCGTCGATGAGCACGCAGTCCTGCTCGTCGAAGGGTTCCCGGCTGCGCAGCCGGGTCACCACGACCGCGCCCAGCGCCTTGCCCCGGGCCACCAGCGGGACCAGCCGCGCCGAGCCCAGACTCATCAGATAGGCGCGCAGTTCGTCGGCGCGGGGGTCGGTGACCAGGGCCCGGACGTCCGGCCGGTACAGGTTGGTGGGGCGGCCCTCGGTGATGACCCGCTCGTACAGGGAGCCCTGCTCCAGCCGGGACGTCAGGCCGGGGCGCAGTTTCGCCCGGGGCGCTGCGGGGTCGGCGAACAGGGCGGCCATGCGGCGGACCACCCCGTGCACGGCGTCGGTGGGCTCGTCGGGCGCCATCACCTCCTCCAGGAGCTGTACGTCGGCGGAGTCGGCGAGCCGGGGCACCAGCATCCGGACGATCTCCTCGGACGTCTGCTGCAGGTCCAGGGTGGTGCCGATCCTGGTGCCGGCCTCCGCCAGCAGCGCGAAGCGGCGCCGGGCGCGTTCCGCGTCGCGCTCGGCCTGCTGGCTCTCGGTGATGTCGATGAGGGACGCGATCAGCCCCAGGGTGCGGCCCGCGCCGTCGAGCAGTGGGGCGTAGGAGCACGACCAGGTCCGCTCCCGGTGCGGGTCGGCCGAGGTGCGGCCGCTGCGGCGGACGTCGACGACGGCCGTGCCCCGGTCGAGCACCTCCTGCATCGTCGACTCCAGGGCCAGCGCGTTGACCCCGGGCACGACCTCCGTGAGCCGCTTGCCCACGTGCTCGGCGGGGGAGACGCCGTTCATCCGGGCGAGCGCGTCGTTGACCCGCAGGAAGCGCAGATCGGTGCCGAGCGTGGCCAGGCCGATCGGCGACTGGCGGAACAGGCTCTCCAAGGCCGCCAGCGAGTCCCGCATCCTGAGGACCTGGGAGGTCTCGACGGCGATCAGCATCGCCCCGGCCCGCCCGTCCGGACCGGCGGCCGGGACGATCCACATCTCCATCGTGACCTGATGGCCGTCGCGATGGCGCACGGACAGGGTCCCGACGACCGTCTCCCCGCTGTGCACCCGGTACGTCAGCTCGTCGGCCAGCTCACGGTTGCCCTCGGGCACCAGCAGCGCCGACGCGGGCCGGTCGAGCACGTCCTCGGCCCGGTACCCCAGCAGGTCCTGCGCGGCGAGGGACCACTCCACGATCCGGCCGTCCGCGTCCTCCCGCCACAGCGCGATCGGCAGCAGCTCGCGCAGCACACCCGCGTACCCGACCGCCTCCAAGGGCCGTCCCGGTACCTGGCCCGTCCTCCGGGGAGCATCCACCGCATGACCTCACCCTGGGCAACATGTCATACGAAAACACCATATCCGGAACCGTGGCAACCGCCGTGTCCGGCGGCACCCGTGCCCACCCCCGGCCCGCCGCGCCGCACGCTCCCGGTCAGGGCCGTTCGACTCTAGCCAGGCCCGCAGGGCCCTGACTTCACTGATCGCGTGGACCGAACGGAAGGAGCGGTGGATGATCGCGGTGGTGGGCCACGCCGACGTCACCCCGGAGAGCCTCGGGCTGATCGAGGCCGAACTGGTGGCGCGGCTGCGGGGGGAGCCCGACGGCGGACCGGGAGTGGTGCGCGCCGGGGGAGGAGCCCCGCTGGCCTTCGCGCGGGCGCTGCGCGTGGCGGGGCGGGACCTGGTCGTGGTGATCCCCACGATCGGTATGGTGCCCGCCCCGCTGCCCGAGCGGGACCGGGTGCCGACCGGGGAACTGCTGCTGCTCGCCCGGGAGGTACGACTGCTGACGTACGACCCCGGCGACCGCGACGCGTGCGTCGGCGCCGACGAGGAGATCGTCGCGGGCTGCCGGCGCCTGGTGGCCGTGTGGGACGGCTCGCCCTCCGACGGCCGGGACGCCACCGCGCACCTGGTGGCCTACGCCCGCGCCCGAGGCGTCGAGGTCGAGGTGCTCTGGCCGGCCGGCGCGAGCCGCACCACCCTGCGCGTGCCGCCGGTACGGCGGTGACGGCCGGGTCCCGACCCGGGCCGGGCGGGACCTTCGGGCCCCGGGGTCCGGGACCAGCCGGGGCCGTTCGACCCTACCGGCGTCTTCCTCACCTGCGGTGATCTTGGCTCGGCGAGAAGCCGAGCCGTCAGACGACCAAGGGGAGGACACGCACCGGTGGACGAGGCACGTACGGAACTGGTGGAGATCGCGCCGGGGAGCGCCGCGGGGGCCCCCGCCGGGCCCTCCTGGGTGGAGTGGCTGACGACCACCGACCACAAGAGGATCGGCACGCTGTATCTGGTCAGCGCGTTCGTGTTCTTCCTTGTCGGAGGTGTCCTGGCGCTGTTGATGCGGGCCGAACTGGCCAGGCCCGGGCTCCAGTTGATGTCGAACGAACAGTTCAACCAGGCGTTCACGATGCACGGCTCGATCATGCTGCTGATGTTCGCGATGCCGCTGTTCACCGGGTTCGCCAACTGGATCATGCCGCTCCAGATCGGCGCCCCGGACGTCGCCTTCCCCCGGCTGAACATGCTCGCCTTCTGGCTCTTCCTGTTCGGTTCGTCGATCGCCGCCTTCGGCTTCCTCACACCGGGCGGGGCGGCGTCCTTCGGCTGGTTCCTCTATGCGCCGCTGTCGGACTCCGTGCACTCCCCGGGCCTCGGCGCCGACCTGTGGATCATGGGCGTGGCGCTGTCCGGGTTCGGGTCGATCGCCGGCGCCGTCAACTTCATCACCACGATCATCTGTATGCGCGCCCCCGGCATGACCATGTTCCGCATGCCGATCTTCACCTGGAACGTGCTGCTGACCGGCGTCCTGGTGCTGATCGTGTTCCCCGTGCTCGCGGCGGCCCTGTTCGCGCTGGAGTGCGACCGCAAGTTCGGCAGCCACGTCTTCGACGCGGCGAACGGCGGCGCCCTGCTCTGGCAGCACCTGTTCTGGTTCTTCGGCCATCCCGAGGTCTACATCCTGGCTCTGCCGTTCTTCGGGATCGTCTCCGAGGTGATCCCCGTCTTCAGCCGCAAGCCGATGTTCGGCTACATGGGGCTCGTCGCCGCGACGATCGCGATCGCCGGTCTGTCCGTGACCGTGTGGGCCCACCACATGTACGTCACCGGTGGGGTGCTGCTGCCGTTCTTCTCCTTCATGACGTTCCTCATCGCCGTCCCGACCGGTGTGAAGTTCTTCAACTGGATCGGCACCATGTGGAAGGGCTCGCTGTCCTTCGAGACACCGATGCTGTGGACCACGGGCTTCCTGGTCACGTTCGTCTTCGGCGGCCTCACCGGAGTGATCCTCGCGGCACCCCCGATGGACTTCCACCTCTCCGACTCGTACTTCGTCGTCGCCCACTTCCACTACACCGTCTTCGGTACGGTCGTGTACGCCATGTTCGCCGGCTTCCACTTCTGGTGGCCCAAGTTCACCGGCAGGATGCTCGACGAACGCCTCGGCAAGATCACCTTCTGGACGCTCACGGTCGGCTTCCACCTCACCTTCCTGGTCCAGCACTGGCTCGGCGCGGAGGGCATGCCCCGCCGGTACGCCGACTACCTGGCCGCCGACGGCTTCACCGCCCTCAACACCCTGTCCACCCTCGGGGCGTTCCTGCTCGGCCTGTCGATCCTGCCGTTCCTCTACAACGTCTGGAAGACCGCCAAGTACGGCAAGCCGGTCACCGCGGACGACCCCTGGGGCTACGGCCGCTCCCTGGAGTGGGCCACCTCCTGCCCGCCGCCGCGCCACAACTTCACCGCCCTGCCCCGTATCCGCAGCGAGTCGCCCGCCTTCGACCTGCACCACCCGGAGATCGCCGCGCTCGAGGCGGAGATCTAGGCCGTGGTCCAGCCCGTCGCCGCTCTCGGCGCCGCGATGGTGACCGTGTCCGGCTGTACCTGGTACCTGCCGGCCCTCGTCGACCTGCGGGCCGGCGCCGACCGCACCGACTCCCGCCGCACCGCCGCGGCCGCCTGTCTGAGCGGCTGGAGCACGACCGGGGTCATCGCCCTGCTGCTGTTCCTGGCGGAGGCCTGGTGGGTGCCCGTCGCCGCGGCGGTCACCGGCGCGGCCGTCACGGCGGTCCTGTGGTGCCGTGCGCTCGTCCAGCGGCGGCGCGAGGCACGGCAGACCGCGCAGGACTGGGCGGAACTGCGCGCGGCCCCGGCTCCCGCCGGCCCCGGGCGGCGACCGCGCCTCGTCGCCGGGCTCCTCGGCGGCGGGCTGTGCGCGGCGGCGGCCACCGCGGTGCTGCAGCCGGCCCTGGCCGGGGAGCGCGGCCCGCACGGGCCGTCGCTCGCCCTGGCGCCGGCCGGGATCGTCGCCGTGTCGGTCGCCGTCGCGGCCCTCTGCGCGAGCCGGTCCCGCCGCCGGGCGTCGTAAGCGGGGGCGGGGGCGGACGGGTGCACCGGCATCGGTCGCGGTCGTGGCGGGGCACCCCGGTGGCCCGGGCCTCTTGTACAGGGCCTTCGCGTCGCGCCGGAGGCATGGGCACGCGCGCGACCCGACGCCCTCCGCGCCGGGCGCCGGCGTCACGGCTCGGCCGTCTCCCGTCGGCCTCGACGGTCGCCGCGCAGTTCACGGGCGCGCCCCGGTGCCGCTGAAGACACGGCCCGCCTCGGTGGGCGTCACGCGGTCCCGGAAGGCGACGCGGCGGCCGGCCCGGCGGACGGCGATCCCCGGCAGGTCCCTACGTCCGTCCGCCCCGGCGGCCCGGCGGGCGGACGACGGGACCTTGCGGACACGCCCCCAGGTTCACTGGTCGGCCGTCACGAAGCGCAGTCGGCGGCGCGGGGCCTTGCGGCGGGCCGCGCGGAGTTCCAGGAGGACGGCGGCGAGTACGATCAGGCCCCAGGCGACCGAGAACACCCCGGTCTGGCCCTCGTCGTCGAAGGCCAGCCAGCCCACCCCCGTACCGCCCAGGGTCAGCGCGCAGGCCGCCGCGAGCGGGGAGGGGGCGCGGGGGCGCAGGGCGCGGACCAGACAGAGCACGGCGAGGGCGAGCAGCGGCGCCGCGAAGATCTCCACGCGGTCGATCCCGTCGTAGGACGCGCTGTAGTACTCGCTGCTGTAGGAGTCGTAGTAGTAGAGCGAGCCGTACCCGGAGGAGTAGTCGGCGCCCCGGTCCATGCCGCCCGCCGTGACGCTCGCGACGGCCAGGGCCCCGGCGCCCCACCACAGGCAGGTCGCGGCGAGGGGGAACCAGCGGAACAGCGCGAGCCCCAGCACGGCGGTGGCCGCCCACACGCCGATCAGCGGTTCGAGGGAGTCGTCGTACAGGTCCTGGTAGCTGAGGGTGACGACACCGGAGGCGACGAGGCCCAGCAGGGCGACGAGCCGTCCGGCGCCGGCGGAGAGGCGCCGGGCGGGGGACGAGGTGCTGTCGGAGGCGGCCGGGCCGGGCCGCTCGCCCGGCGGCGGGCCGGACGGCCTCGGCGGTGTGGGCGTGGTGCGGGTCTCCTGCTCGGCCAGGGTCGTGTGCCCCGGTCCCGCCGGGGGTTCGGCGGCCGTGCGGGCGGGCGGGACGGTGGGGGCGGGCGGCGCGGTCGGCGTGACCGGGGCCGAGGCGGCGCGCTGACGGGTGGGAGCCGCCACCGGCGCGCCCAGCGCGGCGAGGGTCTCCGCCAGCGCCTCCCGCAGCTCCGCCGCGCTGCCGAGCCGCTCCTCGCGGTCCTTGGCCAGGGTGCGCAGCACGAGCGCGTCGACACGGGCCGGGATCTGCGGACGCAGCCGGGACGGCACCAGCGGCTCCTGGCTGATGTGCTGGTGCATCACCGCGAACGGCGAGTCGCCGACGAACGGCGGGCGGCCGGTCAGCAGTTCGTACAGCAGACAGCCCGTGGAGTACTGGTCGGAACGGCCGTCCACCGCCCGCCCCGTGAGCTGTTCGGGGGAGAGGTAGGCGGGGGTGCCGACCGTCATGCCCGTGGCCGTGAGCCGGGTCGTGGTCTCCGCGACGACCTTGGCGATCCCGAAGTCCAGGACCTTGATGTCACCGCCGGACGTCAGCATGACGTTGGACGGCTTGATGTCCCGGTGGATGAGGCCCTGGCCGTGGCTGTGGGCGAGGGCGTCGGCGATGTCCCTGCCGACGGCCAGCGCCCGTTCGACCGTGAACGGCCCCTCGGCGAGCGCGTCGGTCAGGGTGCGCCCCTCGATGAACTCCATCACCAGGAACGGCGTCGTCCCGCCGTCCGTGGTGTCCTCCCCGACGTCGTGCAGCACGGCGACGTTGCGGTGGTTGAGCGAGGCGACCGTGCGCGCCTCCCGGCGGAACCGGACCCGGAACTCCTCGTGGCGGGTGAGGTCCGGCGGCAGGACCTTGACCGCCACCGTCCGGCCGAGCTCGCGGTCCGTGGCGCGCCAGACCTCTCCCATGCCCCCGCGCCCCACGGCCTCGACCAGTTCGTATCTCTCCGCGAGCACCCGTATGACTCTGCCCCCCTGACGGCATGCGGCAGCCCGACGTCGTACCGGCTGCCGTGGATTCGCCCGCCACCCTACTGGCGAAAATCCGCCGTGGGGACATCTCGGGAATCACCGCACACATGTGCGTATTCTGATCACTTCGGTGTGGGGACCGCCCCGCCCTCGACGCACTCCCACTCGACCCCGGGCAGGCCCGTGAGCCAGCGGTCGGCGACGCTCGCGAGCCGCTCCCCGGCACGCGGCGAGGTGCGCCCGAGCCCGATCGCGTACCGCGCGGCCGCCGGGTCGTCGAGCAGCGTCCGCGGCCAGGCGTGCGCCTCCGCCACGCCCGACTCCGCCAGCGCCGTGAGCAGCGCCCGCATCCGCCCCCGTACCCGCCCGTTCAGCTCGTCGAATTCCTCCGGGCGGCGGGCGCGGACCGTCACCACCGCCCAGGACGCGTGGCGCCGGTGCAGGGGCGGCGGGGACAGGAGCACCGGCCGGGGATCCGTCCCGGACCCGGCCGCCGTCTCCGCGAGGTCCCAGGCCCGGTACAGCTCCTGGCTCAAAAGGTCCGCCGTACCGGCCCCGACCTGTCCGGTGCAGGAGCGCACCGGCGCGCCGGGGGTCAGCACCGTCAGGGCGGCGCCGTCGTCGGCCGCCGGGTCCTCCCCGGTGAGGGCGATCGGCTCCCGCCAGTCCCACGCGGCCCAGGTACCGAAGAACCGCCGCAGCAGCTCGGCGTCGTCCGCGCCGTCCGGTGCCTCCCGGACCGTGCGGGCCGCGAGCACCGCCCACGCCACCCCGGGCAGCCCGCCGAACGGGGCGGAGTCCAGCCCGCGCGCCCGTGCCCACGCCTTCACGACGCGCGCCAGCGACGCGAACCCCGGCGCACCCCCCGCGCCGACCGCCGCCAGGACCGCGTCGGCGTCGGACACCGCGCTCAGCGCGACCGCGGCGGCCTCGCCCAGCTCCGCCCGCCGCGCCACCGCCTCCCGGGGCGGCACCGGCCCCGTGCCCACGACCACCAGGTCCACGTCGAGCCCCTCGGCCCGCAGCCGCAGCCCCGGCACCCGCGCGCCGACGACCTCCCGCACCCGCGCCGCGTCCGGCAGCGCCTCCGTGACCCGCTCCCGTACGACCGTGAGGTCGACCGTCCCCGGCAGCGCGGCCACCACGTCGAGGTCGGCGCCCGCGAGGGCGCAGCCCATACGCCGGGACCCGGCCACCTCGACGGCGCCCTCGGCGAACGCGTCCGTCAGGCACCGTACGACCCGCTCGGCCGCCGCCGCCCCGTCCGCGTCGGGCCGGACCTCCCGCCCGGGGGCGGGGCCGGCCCAGTCCGCCCAGTCCCGGTCGGGGCGGCCGACGGCGGGTTCGGGCAGCCAGCGCACCTCGCCGGTGCCGAGCGCGACCGTGGCCCGCGGCCGCATCGGTTCGTCGCCGCGCCGGGAGAGCAGGACCAGTTCGCCGACCCGCGCCGTCATGGGCGAGAGCCGGGCCGCGCAGTCGACCTCGACCGCGTGCGGGTCACCGGTCCGGCCGAGGCTCAGATGCGGGGTGAACCCCTCATGGCGCCCCCGGCACCGCGGGAAGCGCCGTACGAGGGCCTGCCACAGCTCCGCCCACGGCGTCTCGTCGGCCGCGGCCGGGTCCAGCCACACCGTGGCGCCGTGCCGGTGCCCGAAGGTGTGCAGCCCGTCGAGCCGGGCCGTGAACGGCTGGACCTGCGCGGCGGCCGTGGCCAGCAGCGGCGCCGCCCGCTCGAACTCCGCCTCGGGGACGAACCCGAACAGCACGTTGACGTGCGGCGGCCAGCGCCGGATCTGCACGTCGTGGTCGCGGCGCACGTCCTGGATCGCGGGCCACAGGTCACGCGGCGGCACCCAGGCGAGCGCCGTGCGGGGCGTCGGCGCGAGGTCGAGCACGTCGACGGGCGCACCGGTGCCGCAGTACAGGTCGGCGGCGACCCCGTAGTGGTCGGAGACGTACAGCCCCTGCGGGGTGGGCGTGTCACCGAGCAGTGCGGCGCCGGTCACGCGCGGGCCGTCGGCGGCGCGGACGAAGACCCGGTCGAGGCGGGAGGCCCGGCCGCTGAGCGAGGAGACCGCGGCCAGCGGGTTCACCCCGGGGTCGAAGGTGGGGGAGTCGTCGCCCGGGCCGTGGGTCTCGGTCCAGGCGTCGAGCATGCCGAGGGTGCGCGCCGGGCCGGGCCCGCCGTCGTTGAAGTCGCCGACCAGCACCAGACCGCCCGTCACACCCGAGAGCCCCTCGGCCAGCCGGGTCAGCTCGGTGGCGCGCCGGGCCGGCCCGTCCTCGGAGTGGTCGCTCGTGAGATGGGTGGCGGCCACGGTCAGCGGACCCGACGCGGTGTCCACGACGAGGGCGGTGACGGCCTTGTGGTGCCCGAGGACGTGCACGGCCCCCTCCCGCACGGGCAGCCGGCTGAGCAGCAGCAGACCGCAGTCGTCGACGTCCTTCCCGTAGGGGTCGGTGGCCAGCGTGCAGCCCGCCCGGGCCCAGTCCGCGTCCAGCAGCATGGCCAGCAGCTCCGCCTCGACCTCCTGGAGGGCGATGACGTCGGCGTCGGCGCGCTCCAGCGCCTCGAGCAGCAGCGGGCGGCGCCGGGCGGTGTCGATGCGGTGGCTGTCGTAGCGGTCCCAGAGCGTGTTCCAGGTGACGATCCGCACCCGGTCGTGCCCCGTGTCCCGCACCGACGGCGGGGACAGCCGGGACGACGGGGACGGCTGGGGCGGTGGCGCGGGCCGCCAGCGTCCGGCCGTCGCGTCCCAGGCGTGCGGGGTGCGCGCCGTGAAGAAGGGCGCCCGCAGCCGGCGCGCCTCGCGCACCCGGCCGGCGCCGGAGGTGTCGATACGGTCCACCCCGGTGGCGCGGTCCCACACCAGCTCGCCGTCCGCCTCCACGAACAGCACCCGGTGCCAGGGGATCTCGCCGCCCGGCACGAACGCCGGCAGCGGCACCCGCTTCGGCGCGGCCTGGCGCTGGTTGATGCCGAGCACGAACCGCGCGGGGTCGAACCGCGGATCCCAGCGCACCCGGTGGTAGATCTCCTCGCTGGTACGCATCAGGCGTCCTCCCCCTCCAGTGTGCCGTCACGGTCCTGTACGGTCCCGTCCGCGCCGACGTACCAGGTCCGGTGCGCCTGGCCGGGGTACGGCGGCACGAACCGGCGCAGCTGCCCCGCCAGCACCCCGGCCGGTACCGGATGCGCGCGCCCGGCGTTGCGTCGTAGCAGCTCGTCCTCGGCCGTGACCAGCACGGCGTGGGTGACCAGCGCGTCGCGTCGGCGGGCCACCGCGTGCACCAGGGAGCGCTGGTGCGGGTTGAGCGAGGTGGCGTCCCACACCACCACCCGCCCGGCGCCCTCCGCGAGCGCCCGGTCCAGCCGGTCCAGGCCCTCCCGCAGCACCTCCCCGTTGGCCTTCTGGTCGGCCCGGCCGCCGCGGGCCTCCCGCAGCCCGTCCAGCGAGACGTACGCCGAGACGCCCTCCAGCCGTGCGGCGAAGGCGCTCTTGCCGCTTCCGGACGGCCCCACGAGCTGCACCAGCCGGGGCGACTCCCCGCCCCGCCAGCGCCAGGTCGCCGCGACGGCCTCCGCCACCGTGCCGACCCGCCCCCGCGCGTACGCCTCCCGTGTCTCCGCCCAGCAGCGGTCCGCCGCCGCGCCGCCGATCCCGTCGGACTCCAGCGCGTCGCGCAGTCCCGACCGCAGCGCCCCGAGCGGCGCCTCACCGAACAGCCCGGCCTCCTGGGCGTGCAGCGCCGACCACTCGACCTGCTCGCGCGCCTCGTCGTCCCCGGCGACCGTCCCCGCGACCGCGTGCAGCACCCCGAGATCGGCCGCGAACGACATCCGTACCAGCCCCGCCCGCCGCTCCCCGTCCGGGTAGGGCCGCTGCGGACCGCCGTGCAGCCCCACCAGGTCGGCGACCCGCCGAGCGAGCGGCACCCCCAGCGCCCCGGCGGCCCCGCTCAGCAGCCTCGCCCGCGGGGTGCGGTGCAGCAGCGCGGCCAGCACGCCCGCGAGCCGCGCGTCGCCGCCCCGGCCGAGCCCGTCCAGCCGGGCGGCCACCTCGACGGCGGCGACCGCGTCGAAGGCGGGGGCCGCACCGGAGCGGGCGGTCGCGCCCGGGTCGGCCTGTGCGTCGCCGCGCGCCGTCGCGCCCGGGCAGACCTCGCCGAGACACACGGCCAGTGCCTCCGCGTCCGGTGCCGCCCCCGACCGTACGGCCCACAGCGGTGCCGTGGGGCCCAGGCCGTTCGCCGCCACCGCCGAGTGCATCCAGTGCGTGTCCGTCGTGACGTGCCCGGACCGCACCCACTTGGCGACCCGCCCGGCGAACTCCGCCCGGGCGAAGCCCTCCACGGTCCGTACGACGAAACCCTCCTGCCGTCCCGTCGCCACCCGCAGCCGCCGCAGCGCCCGTTCGTCGAACACCCCGCGCCACAGCACCGGCGGCACCGGGACCCCGAGCCCGCGCAGAAACCGCACGGTCTCGTCCCAGCCCAGACACCGGTCGCGGGCGTCCCACACGGAGAAGCCGTAGAAGTAGCCGTCCAGGCTGTCGTACGACAGGGAGTGGCGGGCGTACATGTTCTCGCCGCACACCCGCCAGCCCGCCGGTATCCGCGCCCCCACCCGCCCCTGGAGCGCCTTGACCCACGCCCGCGACGGATGGTGCGCCGAATCCACGGACCGCGCGTGCAGCCCGTCCGCGTACAGCGTGGTGTTCTCCCCGTCGAGCTTCTCGGTGACGACGACCTCCCGCCCGACGAACCCCGCGAGTCCCCCTGCCCGCACATCGTCGGCGGAGACGCCGGGTGACCAGGGAAGATGCGGTGTTCGGGGGTAGGCGGTGCGCATGGCGGTCACTATAGGAGCGCGGGAATCCGGGCCTCCAACGGTTTACGGGACGGTACGGGCGCGTCTCTCAGTGGCCCACCTGGCGCCGGGGCAGCGGGGAGGAGTACACGACACTGGTCGTGACGGAGCCCAGGGTGCCGATGCGGCCGGTGGCCTCTTCCAGGTGGCGCATGGAGCGTGCCGCGACCTTGAGGACGAAACAGTCGTCGCCGGTCACGTGGTGGGCCTCCAGGATCTCCGGCATCGCCTCGACCAGGTCGTGGAAGGGCTTGTAGTTGCCGTTCGGGTAGCGCAGCCGTACGAACGCCAGGATCGTCAGGCCGACCTTCTCCGGGTCCACGACCGCCGCGTACCCGCTGATGATCCCCGCCTCCTCCAGCCGGCGCACCCGCTCGGTGACGGCGCTGGGCGACATGGAGACGGCCCGCGCCAGATCGGCGAAGCTGGCCCGGCCGTCGCGCTGGAGGACGTCGAGGATGCGCCAGTCGACGGCGTCGGGGGTGAACGGGGAAAACGCGGTCATGGCGGAGAAGTAGCACGCAATCCCCGGTCGGAGCAAGCAAACGCCGCGGGCCCGCCGGGCGGTCGCGGCGGGAGGGCCGCGCTCACTCCAGCCCGAACAGGCGCGCCCCGTTGTCGTGGCAGACGGCCCGCAGCCACGCGTCGCCGAGCCCCAGGCGTTCCAGTGCCTCCAGCTGGTGGACGTACGGATAGGGGATGTTGGGGAAGTCGCTGCCGAGGAGGACACGGTCGGCGAGATCGGTGAGCCGGGCCAGGGCGTCCTGGGGGAACGGGGCGAAGCGGTCCCCGAAGTCGGTGAAGGCCATCGTGGTGTCCAGCCTGACCTCCGGGTACCGCTCGGCGAGGCTCAGGAAGTCCTCGTACTCGGGCATCCCCATGTGCGCGACGACCAGCCGGAGTCGGGGATGCCGGGCGAGGACCCGCTCCACCCGCTCGGGCCCGGTGTACTTGCCCGGCGCGGGCCCCGAACCGCAGTGGATCACGATGGGGACGCCGGCCTCGGCGAGCAGTCCCCAGGCGGGGTCGAGGAGGTCGTCCGCCGGGTCGTACGCCCCCACCTGGACGTGGGCCTTGAAGACGCGTGCGCCCGACTCGACCGCCTCCCTGACGTACGACTCGACGCCCGGCTCGGGGAAGAGGGTCGAGGTGTGCAGGCAGCCGGGCGTGCGGCGGGCGAAGTCGGCGGCCCAGCCGTTCAGCCAACGCGCCATCTCGCCCTTGTGCGGATAGACCATCGACGTGAAGGCGCGGACGCGGAAGTCCCGGAGCACGGCGAGGCGTTCGGCCTCCTCGGCGCGGTAGGTGATGGGCCACTCGACACCCCCGGTCAGCGGGCCGAGCGCGTCGAAGTAGTCCCAGACCTTGCGCAGCACGTTCTCGGGCATGAAGTGGACGTGCACGTCCACGAGTCCCGGCAGCCCGAGCCGCTCCTGGAACCGCCGTACCGCGACCGCCTCGCTCGCCCAGTCGTGTGCGTCCGTCATGCGTCCCTCTCGGAGTCGTGGCAGTCGTGGGGGCCGTCGTCGGTGGGGTCGCGTGTGCGCCGGGGAGTCCGTCGGCCGGCTCGCGCACCGCCGCGTCGAGCAGCGGGCCGCGTTCCCGTTCCCGGGACACGGTCAGGGCCCGTGGCCCGAACACGTCCGGCTCGGCCCGCAGCATGCCGATGTCGGTCAGGCAGTCGCCGCCGAGGGCGACCGCGAGCGCCACATCCAGCACTTGATGACCGCTGTCCTCAACGCGGACACGCGGGTACGACCCGATACGCTTGTTCACCTGAGAAGTGCTTCTTCCCACGGCGCGATCTGGACCCTCGACAAGTCCTGTCGTTCCAGTTCAGGAGCACTTCTCGCGTTTGTGATCAAGCCTTGGACAGACCCCCTCACGACGACGCGGGCATCGGCCACGAGGTCGAGTGACGCAGCGCACGAGCTGCTGGAAGATCTCCGGCGCCGGATCGCGTCCCGCAGGGCCACGCCGTACAGGGACAGGCCGCCTCCCGGGTCACGGGTGGACAGATATATGGGCATGGCTCAAAATCATTCTTTTGGCGTAATTTAGATCTCAGGATTCTCGCATGCCCTTCAGGCGGGGCGGCCACGTGGGGTGAATCGTGCGGAAATGGCCGATATAAGATCTGGAAACTTCAAGGAACCCCTGGAACTGCGGCTTTACTTGTGCAACTCTGAATTCCGTTCTGGAGCTTGTGGCTGCGGCTGACGGTGACGCGGTCGAGCCGCTCACTCGCCGAACGGGTCAAACAAGCCGGACAAGCCATTGGGGAACCGGCCCACTCAACGAGTTCCTGAACCGATCGCCGGCATATGCCCTTCCAGGCACAGGGAGAAGGAGGCCACCATGATCACAGATGAAACTGAGGTGGAGAGTTGGCTCCGGGAATTCATCGGAACGTACGACGGCGTGGCTGGCTCTGTCCATGTGCGCCAAGGCGAAGGCGTTGCGCTGGCTGCCGCCGTCAACCTGCCGCCGAAGGTACGGGAGGTTACGGCGTTTGTGCCTCGGGGCAAGGGCATGGCGGGGCTGGCCCTGGAGCGGGGGGTGGCGGTGCAGTCCTGCAATATCCAGACGGATGACAGCGGTGTTGTCCGACCGGGGGCGCGGGCGGTGAATGCTCAGGCCGCCGTGGCGCTACCGGTACGCGACGAGAACGGAGACGTCGTGGCCATCGTCGGTATCGCATTCGCGGGCGAACGCACAGAGTTCCTGGGTGCGGAATTGCAATGGATGGAAAAGCGCGCCCGAGCACTTCTTGACAGGGTCCAAGACATCTGAGCGACGGTGGACGGGGCGGTAGAGCCTCGCCAAATTCGGCTCGTCACCTAGTACGGCCCGAGCGGGGATGCTCTACACGGTTTGGGTGAAAAAGTCGAGATCTGGTTCAGGGTCCGCCCGGCAAGCCATGCGGCGACGCGGCGCCTTCACCGCCGTCACCCGTCTCGCCAGCGCGATCAACAACTACGTCACCGCTTGGAACACCGGCGCGAAACCGTTCGCCTGGACCGCTGAGTTCACACCGAGGTCCGCCAACCTCACCGACAACGACAAGACAAAGGAATCGATTAGTGACACTAGATGGGGTGAATTCAGTGGGTTCCGCGTCAATCCTGGAGATGAGGAAAAGGGCTGGCGACTGGCTGCTGAGGCATCAAGGCTCATCCGGAGCGTGGGGGTTGCGCCTTAAAGCCGGCGGGCCGGATCCGAGCGTTTTCGTCACCGCGTTGTCCGGATTGGCACTATTGAACATTGATCGGGCGGCCACCGAACGGGCCGCCGAGTGGCTGGCGGGCGAGCAGCTGGAGGATGGGGCATTCGGTGAGGGAGTCGGCCGACGCCTGTACCGTCCTGCGGCCACCGGTATGGGGACGCGGCTACTGTGCGCCGTAGACAGGGAGCGATACGCCGCCCAGATCGCCAAGGCGGTCGATTACTTGAGGGGGTGCCAGGAGAAGGAGGGAATGCACCGCGGTGGTTTCGGTGCGGGGAGAACAGGGGTGTTCGGTACCCCTAGCCACCCGAACCGAGAAGTCACCATGGGCGGACCCTCGATAACCGATACCATGTTTGCTGCGACGGCTCTGCGGTACGCGGAGGTCGCACCCAGCGACCCCCTCTGGAGGGAGATGGTGGACTACGTCCATTGCTGTCACAACACTCCCTTGATCAACAATCGTCCAGATGTCCAGGAGTTTCTCGCCGACAACAGGTTCTGCCTTTCCGGCGATGGAGGAATGCTTCTAACCCTGGACCGCTTCCGGCGGCGGCCCGAGGCGCGGGAAGCGGTGGGTCAGAACCTGACCCCAATCATATCCACCGGACTCGCCACCCTGCAGGGAATGTTTATCTATCTCGGGGCGGGAATATCCCATTCGTCACCGGAGGTGACGGTCACTCTCGACTGGATCCGTCAATACTACACCGTCAGCGAACACGCGCGATACGCCGACGCACTCAACTTTGATTTTGACCAGTCACCGCGCTGGCCTGAGGGGCATCCCGGCTTGACGGTCACCGATGATCCCGAGACGCAGGGTTCTAGCGTGCCCGCGACCCGACTAAAGTCCTCCAGAGGTTTTCATTTCGTCGATCGCGGCGATACGGTGGAAATCGTTCCCGACCGACATGGCGACCCGAGTCAGGCGGGCCTGTACCTATACCTGTGGCTCATGGCGGAATGCCTACATGAATTGGAGATCAAGACGCTGCTCACCGCCGACGGCCGCGAGCATTCCTGGGCCGACGAGATGGCTTCCCACTTGCGCTCACTGCAACGTCCCGACGGATCCTGGAGTAACAGCAACCCCCAGTTCATGGACAATGAACCCGCCCTCGGTACCTCGCTCGTTCTCAACACTCTCAATGTTCTGGTGTCTCGTTTTTGAGGTTACCCTCGATCGTTCATGAGTCCTCGGTGGTGTGCTGGCGGGGACTCTGTGTTTGTGAGGTGCAGTCTTTTTGTGGCTGGGGCGGGGTGGCCGCCCGAGTGTCGCGTCGGGTGGGCGCCGGGTTCCACGTTCCCGGTGTAGTGGTGCAGGTCGTTGGGGCGGTCGGTGTTCACGAGTTGGACGGCGGCGGAGAACAGGCGCAGGCGGAGCTCCTGGGTTCCCAGCGGCGGGTGTCGCCGGTGAGAGCGAGCATCGGCATCCAGGCGAGGAGGTCGAGTGCGAGGGAGATGATCTCCAGCGAGATCTGGTTCTGTGCGGTGTCGTGCAGGGGGAGGCTGCGCAGGCCGGTGTCGCGGGCGTTTCGGATCCGGTCCTCGCAGCGGGCCCGGCGGCGGTGGCGCAGTTCGAGGTCGGCGAGCTGGCCGCCCGTGGTGTTGGTCGCGAGGCAGGTCAGCCGCATGCTGTCGGCATCTGTGATTCTCAACTGGGTGCCGGGGTGCGGGCGTTCCTTGCGGACGATCAGCTTCATGCCCTTCGGTCAGCCGTCGAGCATGCCGCCGGTGAGTTCGGCGGCCCAGGCCCCGTCGCGGACCTCCCCGTCGGGCTCGACGGCGGGCGTCCATGCCGCGAGCGGCACCTTGAGTACGGCCTGGTGAATGGTGTCGGTGATGGTCATGCCGACCGAATACGACAGTCACCGTCCGTGTTTCGCGAGCCAGGCCCACGAACTCGTGGGTGCCGCCCGCGGAGTCGGTGCGGATCAGCGTCTGGCGCCCGCGCCGGTGGGACTTGGGCAGCTGTGCCAGGGTCAGTTGGGTGGTCGTGATGTGATCGGCGGCGGTGTTGCTCCCCGCATTTCCGGGCCTGAGCAGACCGGCCACCGGTTCGCCGGACCCGCCCGTGCCATGGTCGACGAAGGCCATGAGCGGGTGGTGGCCGAAGGTCTTCTTCCGGGTCGCAGCTGTGTCTTCCTTGTCGGAGTGTGCGATAACCAGGACGCCGTCCAGGTCCACGGTCGCAGAACCGGTCGCATCCGGCGCCGTCTGCCCTGCCAAGACTGTCGGGTCCGGGGCCGCCGGCCCGAACACGTCCGGCTCGGCCCGCAGCATGCCGATGTCGGTCAGGCAGTCGCCGCCGAGGGCGACCGCGAGCGCCACATCCAGCACTTGATGACCGCTGTCCTCAACGCGGACACGCGGGTACGACCCGATACGCTTGTTCACCTGAGAAGTGCTTCTTCCCACGGCGCGATCTGGACCCTCGACAAGTCCTGTCGTTCCAGTTCAGGAGCACTTCTCTGTTTGTGATCAAGCCTCGGACAGACCCCCTCACGAAAGCCCAAGGCCAGGACGACCGTCATGGCGTGCGGCCTTCATGGCCGGGCCGTCGCGCCAACCAGCCCGCGCCGCAAGGAGGTTGACGGCATCCGGACTCGGATCCTCCGCTCGTATCCCTTAGAGTGCCCACAGTTCGGGGCGGGCAGGTCAAGGGTGCGTCCGCGGGGAGTCGGGAGAGGGCAACCATGCAGGACTCGCACGACCATCAGGTCCCGGGGCGCCACAGAAGGCCCAGCCGCCGGAGGTTCCTGCTGCTGGCCACGGCCGGCGCCGGTGCCGTCGGCACGGCCGGGCTCGGCTGGTCGGCCTTCGGTGACGAGACGCCGCCGCCCCGGGTGTACTCCTCCCCGCAGGACATCGACGACCGCCGGAGCGCCGTCGCCGCCGTACTGGGCGCCGCGGATCCGGCGGCGGTCGCGGCCTGGATCACCGGCACCGGCACCGCTCCGGGCGCCCTCCCCGCGGAGCTGGACGCCCAGGTCAACGCCCTGGCGGACGCCGCCGCGGCCGGCACGGGCACCGATCGTTCCGCCGTTGTCGTCTCCCGGGTGCGGACCGCGGCCACCCAGCGGGCCATCTGGGACCGTAAGTACGACTTCCTGCGCACCGGTTCGGGCGGCGCCGGAACCTTCGGCGTCATCACCGACGCGACACGCGCGGCGTACCCCGCCGAACTGGGCACGGACCCGCAGTGGGACCCCGACAAGGAGTCCCACCGCACGGTCTGGGCGTCCCTGACCCCGGACGAGCGCCAGATCGAGATACTCCGCACCTCGACCGCGCCGGGTGTCTCCCGCCACCACCTCGGCTCCGACGCCGACTTCTTCGACACCACACCCCAGAACTGGACGGACGGCGGTCCGCAGGCCGCCCGCTACGCCTGGCTGCGCGCGAACGCCTCCCGCCACGGCTTCCTCCAGACGTACACGGCCGCGTCGGCCCAGGACACCCCGGCGATCAGCCAGGAACGCTGGCACTGGTCGTACGCCCCCGTCGCGGAGGCGGTCCTGGACTTCGTCCGGGCCGACGAGGCCCTCATCACCGGTGCGCTGGACGGGCTGTGGAGCTACGACCCCGCGCGGTTCACCTACATCAGGGCGAACTGGCGCAACTACATGTTCCACGTCAACGAGCAGGCGTACTTCGGCTGAGCCCGGGTTCGATCGGTCGCACCCGAGCCCTCCACCAGAGTCCTGGTGCTCACCCTTGAGGGGAAGGAACCGGGAAGAGCAGGCAGCTACTGGTGGCGTGGGCGAGCAGACGGTCTTTCGCGTCGACCAACTGCGCTTCGGCGAGGGCGGTTCGGCGGCCCCTGTTGACGACCGTGCCGACGGCGCGCACCGTGCCCGTCTCCGCGGTGATCCGCCGCAGGAACTTCACCGTCAGGTCGAGTGAGGTGTACGCCATGCCCTGCGGGAGAGTCGTCTGGACGGCGCATCCCGCGGCGGAGTCGAGCAGCGTGGCGAAGACGCCGCCGTGCACGCTGCCGATCGGGTTGTAGTGCTCCTCGCCCGGCGTCAGGGAGAACACGACCCTGCCGGGCTCCACCTCGTCCAGGCGGAAGTCGATGGCGGAGCCGATGGGTGCCCCCGGCAGCCGCCCCGCCTGCAGCTCGCGCAGGAAGTCGATGCCGGCCATGCGTGCGGCGGCTTCCGCCGAGACCGCGGGATCCTCCCACTGGTACGTCCGTGTGCGTCCCACCACCGAGCGCCTTCCCCTCTGACTTTTGCAAGTGAAGCTAGCTGCCCGTTCACCTGACTGTCAATGACGAAGTCAGGCGCCTACGATGGCGGGATGGAGTGGCTTGAGGCGAGCACGGAGAACTGTCCCGTCCAGCGCACGCTCGACGTGGTCGGAGAGAAATGGACGTTGCTGATCCTGCGGGACGCCGTCAACGGAGTCCGCCGCTTCGACGACTTCCACCGCCACATCGGCCTGTCGGAGGCCGTCCTCAGTGACCGACTGAGGAAGCTGATCGCGGCCGGCATCCTGCAGACCGTCCCCTACCGGGAGCCGGGCAGCCGCTCCCGCAACGAGTACCGCCTGACCCGCAAGGGCTGGGACCTGTGGCCCGTCCTGATGGCGCTGCGGCAGTGGGGCGAGGCATACGCCCTCGGCTCCGAGAGTCCTGTGCTGGACGTCCGCCACACCGACTGCGACGCTCCGGTCCGCGTCGTCGTCGAGTGCTCCGAGGGGCACTCCTCGCTCCGTCCCGAGCACGTCACGGCCCGGCTGGGACCCGGTGCACGGCCGCGATCGTGACGCGGTGCTCGACGGCGACGCGTCCTGCTTGGCCCGCGTCCGGGGCGGCCACCGGCTTGCCTTGCCGGCCGCGGTCGCGGTTCCGGGCGCCTCGTGCACGACCGTCGCCGCGACCGCACGGCAGGCGCGTCGTCACGTTCGGGTCCTGCTCACTGGCCCAGGTGCCGGCGCAGTGATTCCGAATCGGGCCCCGGAGCCGTCCGAGGGCGAGCCCGTGATGGCCCACTGAGCCTCGCGGGGAACCGCTTCGTCGGCGGTTCCCGCGCCTGGTCGTCCCGTACCAGGGGAGTGGTCAGTTGACCCGGACGATCTTCGGAGCTTGCAGTAGCCGGTGCCGTTGGCGGACCCGTTGTGCTGCAGGCGCAGCACCCGCGGGTACAGCGATCCGGAGTTCCCGCAGGGTCGATTCCGCGGACGGCGGCGGATCCCTTGGCCGACGGCTGGTCGGCCTCGGGTCGCGCAGGTGGGGAGGAGGGGCCTTCTGTCGGACGGGCTTGACAGCGACTCCCCGGAGCGTCCAGTCTTCCCCGCAGTCGCTGGTCGGATTTGTTCGTTCGTGTTGAGTCGGAGTCGTGCAGACGACTGCTTCCCCTGCGCCAGGGCACCGCCGCCCTGAAACCACCCCGTCCGAAAGGCACAGCCACCTTGCCCTCCCCGCTCTCCTCGTACGTGTCGGACACCGCACCGTGGCGGGGCGCCCTGCGTCCGGCCCGCTCCTGGCTGCACTCCGACGCCCCCTCCCGGTCGCTGAACGGCTCCTGGCGGTTCCGTCTGTCGCCCACGGCGGCGGTCGCCGAGGAGTTCGCCTCCGAGGACTTCGACGACCGGGGCTGGGACAGCATCCCGGTGCCCGCGCACTGGGTGCTGGAAGGCGACGGTGCCTACGGCCGGCCGATCTACACGAACGTCCAGTACCCGTTCCCCCTCGACCCGCCGCACGTCCCCGACGAGAACCCCACCGGCGACTACCGCCGCCACTTCGACCTGCCCGGGGACTGGCCGGACGCCGAGCGGGTCCTGCTGCGGTTCGACGGGGTGGAGTCGCTGTTCAGGGTCTGGGTGAACGGCGTCGAGATCGGCAGCGCCAGCGGCAGCAGACTGGCCCACGAGTTCGACGTGACGTCCGCCGTGCGACCGGGCGACAACGTCGTCGCCGTACGGGTGCACCAGTGGTCGGCCGCCAGCTACCTGGAGGACCAGGACCAGTGGTGGCTGCCGGGCATCTTCCGGGACGTCACCCTGCTCGCCCGGCCGGCCGGGGGCGTCGAGGACGTCTGGCTGCGCACCGGATACGACCACGGAAACGGCCGTGTCGACCCGGAGATCACCGCCGACGCGGCCGCGTTCCCCGTCACCCTGCGCATCCCCGAACTCGGCGTCGAGCGGGTCTGGGCCACCCCCGCCGACGTGGCGCCCCTCGACATCGCGGACGTGGAGCCGTGGTCGGCCGAGCGGCCCCGCCTGTACGACGTCACCGTGTCCTCGGCCGCGGAGAGCATCGCCCTGCGGGTGGGCTTCCGCACGGTGGAGATCCGCGGCGACCGGTTCCTGGTCAACGGCCGCCGCGTCGTCTTCCACGGGATGAACCGGCACGAGGCCCACCCCGAGCGCGGCCGCGTATTTGACGAGGGGCACGCGCGGGAGGACCTGGCCCGCATGAAGCGGTTCAATGTCAACGCCATCCGCACCAGCCACTACCCCCCGCACCCCCGGCTGCTCGACCTCGCCGACGAACTCGGCTTCTGGGTCGTCCTCGAATGCGACCTGGAGACCCACGGCTTCGAGAAGGCCGACTGGGCCGGTAACCCGAGCGACGATCCGGCCTGGCGCGCGGCCTACCTGGACCGTGTCCGGCGCACCGTCGAGCGGGACAAGAACCATCCCGCCGTCGTGATCTGGTCTCTCGGCAACGAGGCCGGCACCGGCGCCAACCTCGCCGCCATGTCGGCCTGGGTGCACGCCCGCGACCCCGAGCGTCCCGTGCACTACGAAGGCGACTACACCGGCGAGTACACGGACGTCTACTCCCGTATGTACCCCACGGTCCTGGAGACCGAGCAGATCGGCACGGACGGCTCCCGGGCGCCGCTGCTCGGCTGCACGCCGGCCCAGGGCGCCCGGCAGCGCACCAAGCCGTTCCTGCTCTGCGAGTACGCCCACGCGATGGGCAACGGGCCGGGTGCCCTCGACCAGTACGAGGAGTTGGTCGACCGGTTCCCGCGGCTGCACGGCGGCTTCGTCTGGGAGTGGCGCGACCACGGCATCCTGGCCGCGGCCCCGGACGGGACGCCGTACCACGCCTACGGCGGTGACTTCGGGGAGGTCGTGCACGACGGCAACTTCGTGATGGACGGCATGGTGCTCAGCGACGACGTGCCGATGCCGAGCCTGCACGAGTTCAAGGCGGTCACCCAGCCGATCCGCTTCGCCTTCGACGGCGACGCACTCGTGATCACGAACCTGCGGCACTCGGCCGACACGTCCGACCTGCGCTTCGGCTGGCGCGTCGAGCACGACGGACACCTCGTGGACTCGGGGGAGTGGGATGCCCCGGTCCTCGCGGCGGGCGAGTCGGGGCGGGTGCCGTTGCCGCCGGTCGCGGTGGCCACGGACGGCGAGACCTGGCTGACGGTCGAGGCGGTGCTGGCGGCGGCGACCGCCTGGGCCCCGCGGGGGCATGAGGTCGCCACCGCCCAACTCGACCGCTCGGTACGGCGGCCCGTACCCGCCGTCCGGCCCCGGCACGACTGGCGGTCCGGCGAGGGAACGCTCACGCTCGGCATCGCCGAGTTCACCGGCGGCTCCCTCACCCGCCTCGCCGGGCGCCCCGTGACCGGCCCCCGCCTGGAGCTGTTCCGTGCCCCCACCGACAACGACGAGAGCCGGGCCGACCGGCTGGAGGGCAGCGACGACAGCGTCCTCGGGGTGTCCAGCGCCGACACCTGGCGCCAGGACGGTCTGGACCGGCTGATGACGCGGCGCCTCGGCGTCGAGCAGGCCGCGGACGCCCTGCGCACCGTCGACCGGGTCTCCGCCGCGGACTCCGCCCTGTCGGTGACCGTGGAGTCCGTCTGGTCGATCGAGGACGGCGCACTCGAACTGCGCGTGGAGATAGAGCCCTCGCGCGGCTGGCGGTCGGTGTGGCCGCGGATCGGGGTCCACTTCGCACTGCCCGACGGGACGGCACCCGTCGACGGCGCGGACTGGTTCGGCCTGGGACCGCGGGAGTCCTACCCCGACAGTCTCCGCGCGGCGCGCACCGGCCGCTTCTCCGCCGCGGTCCGCGACCTCGCGGTCGCCTACGCGCGCCCCCAGGAGACCGGCCACCGCTCCCGATTGCGCCGCCTCACGCTGACCAGCGGCGGCACCGGGGTACTGCGGCTCGAGGCCCTCCCCGACACCCGCGGTCGGCGCCCCGGCTTCACCCTCGGCCGCCACACCCCGCAGCAGATCGCCCGGGCCGCACACCCCTTCGAGCTTCCGGAGTCGACCACGAGTCACCTGATCATCGACGCGGCCCAGCACGGACTCGGCTCGCGCTCCTGCGGGCCGGACGTGTGGCCGGAGTTCGCGCTGCGCCCCGAGGCCCGCACCATCAGGCTGCGCATCACACCGGGCGCCTGAACCACAGAGCCCGCCGGCGGCCGTCCCGCCGGCGGCAGCCGGCCCGAGGGCGGCGGCCACGCCCAGGTGTCACCAGCCGGTCCACAGCAGATGGTTGAGCAGGAGCGCCAGCACGGCCTGGGCGGTGAGCCAGGCACGGGGACGAGGAAGGAACGCACAGGAGGGCAGGAGCCACATCGCGAAGGGGAGCCAGATGCGTTCCGTCTCCGCCTTGCTCATACCGGAGAGGTCGGCGACCAGCAGGGAGAGCAGGGCGGCGGCCACGAGGAGCGCGAGGCGGACGCCGTCGCGGTCGGCAGGGTGCCGCCGCAGCAGGACGGCCCCCGAGCGCAGCAGTCCCGCCGCCGTCGCCAGCCCCGTGATCAGGACCGTGCAGGCCGGATCGGCCCACACCCAGTACGCGTACGGCCGTACGCCACCCGCGCCCTGCCGGGCGCTCGCTGACCGCCTCGCTCGCCGTGGTCGCGGCGGTCGGGTCGTCGCGATGCTCGCGGGCACGCTCGCCGTCGCCTGGGCGATGTTCCTCTCCCCGCACGACCTGACCGTGGTGACCACGGTCGTCGCCATGGCCGCCGTGGTCTCCCTCGCCACCGCGCTGCTGCTCGGGCGCCGGGTCGTCGCCCGCAGCCGCGAACTCGCCGTGGCGGCACGCTCGTTCGGCGACGGCGGGGACTTCTCCGCTCCCGTCGGCCCGACGACCGCCGAACTGGACGCTCTCAGCCGCGAGTTGGCGGCCACCAGCGCGCGGCTCGCCGAGTCCCGGGAGCGGGAACGCACCCTGGAGACCTCCCGGCGTGAACTCGTCGCCTGGATCTCGCACGACCTGCGCACCCCGCTGGCCGGTCTGCGCGCCATGTCGGAGGCCCTGGAGGACGGTGTCGCCGTCGATCCCGGCCGCTACCTCAAGCAGATGCGCACCGAGGTCGAACGCCTCGACGGCATGGTCGGCGACCTCTTCGAGCTCTCCCGGATCCACGCCGGCACCCTGCCGCTCACGCCCACCCGTATGTCGTCGTACGACCTCGTCGGCGACGCGCTCGCGGGAGCGGACCCGCTCGCCCGGGAGTACGGCGTACGGCTGGTCGGAGGCCGCATCGAACCGGTGCCGGTGGAGGTGGACGGCAAGGAGATGAGCCGGGTGCTGGGCAACCTGCTGGTCAACGCGGTCCGCCGGACCCCGGCCGACGGCACGGTTGCGGTCGCCGCGGAGCGTTCCCCGGGCGGTGTGGTGCTGTCCGTGACGGACGGCTGCGGCGGTATCCCCGAGGCGGACCTGCCCCGCGTCTTCGACACCGGCTGGCGCGGCACGCACGCCCGGACGCCCCCGGCCGGTGCGGGCCTGGGCCTCGCCATCGTCCGGGGGATCGTGGAGGCGCACCAGGGCCGGGCCACGGTGCGCAACATCCCCGGGGGCTGCCGCTTCGAGGTGGTGCTGCCCGCCGCAGCTTCATGAACGCGGGCAGCACCACCGGCCCCTAGGAAAGTCCCGCACGGCACCCACGGCACCCACGGCACACGGCGCCCGGCACGCCGAGAGCACGCACCGGACACCGCGGGCACCGCACAGGACTTTCGAAACACCCCCTACGCCCCCCGCATCCCGGCCCGTGCGAACTCCGCCATGCCGTCCTCGAACCCGACCTCCGGCTTCCATCCGAGCTCGGCCCGCAGCCGTGAGGAGTCCGCGGTGATGTGCCGTACGTCCCCGAGCCGGTACTCACCGGTGACGACCGGGTCGGGCCCGCCGCACGCGGCGGCCAGCGCCCGGGCCATCTCCCCGACGGTGTGCGGCTCGCCGCTGCCGGTGTTGTACGCGGTCAGCGCCCCCGGCGCGGACCCTGCCTCCAGCGCGACGGCGTTGGCCGCCGCGACGTCCCGCACGTGGACGAAGTCGCGCCGCTGCCGCCCGTCCTCGAAGAGCCGGGGAGCCTCGCCGCGGGCGAGAGCGGAGCGGAAGAAGGAGGCCACACCGGCGTACGGGGTGTCGCGGGGCATCCGGGGCCCGTACACGTTGTGGTAGCGCAGCGACACCGCCGACCCGCCCGTCGACCGGGCCCAGGCGGCGGCCAGGTGCTCCTGGGCGAGCTTGGTCGCGGCGTGCACGTTGCGCGGATCGGTCGGGGCGGCCTCGCCGACCCGGCCGGGGGAGAGGTCGTCCCCGCACAGCGGGCAGGTGGGCTCGAACCGGGCGGCGTCGAGGTCGGCGACGGCCCGGGGTCCGGGACGGACGAGCCCGTGCCTGCGGCACTCGTACCGTCCCTCGCCAGGACGAGGCGGCCCACGCCGGCCCCGGCCATGGTGGCGAGCAGGACGGCCGTGCCCAGGTCGTTGCGCGAGACGTACTCCGCCGCGTCGGCGACCCCGTCCCCGAGCCCGACCATCGCCGCCTGGTGGACACCGCGTCGACCCCGACCAGGGCCCGGGCCACGGCGGCGGGGGCGCGCACGTCGGCGGCCGGGTCCTCCCGGACGTCGAACACGACGGGTTCGTGTCCCCGCTCCCGCAGCGCGTCCACGACATGGCACCCGATGAACCCGGCACCGCCGGTGACCAGTACTCGCATACGGCCACGCTAGGACCGCCCGCCCGCGACGGGGCGTGACCCGCCGGGCGCGTCACCACTCCGTAAGACGTCCGGCGGCGCGTCGAACCGGGACACAACGGGCACGGCGCGAGACCCTGCCCGCTATGGACGCATCTCCTTCCACGCCGTCGTACCGGTACGACGACCTGACCGCCCTCTACGTCAACTGCACACTGAAACCGTCCCCGCAGCGCAGCCACACCCAGGGCCTGATCGACAGGAGCCGGGCGGTCATGGACGCCGCCGGCGTGACCACGGACCTGGTGCGCGCCGTGGACCACGACATCGCGACGGGCGTCTACCCGGACATGACCGAACACGGCGCCTCCACCGACGTCTGGCCGGCGCTGTACGAGAAGGTGATGGCCGCCGACATCCTCGTCCTCTGCGGCCCTATCTGGCTGGGCGACAACAGCTCGGTCACCAAGCGGGTGATCGAGCGCCTCTACGCCTGCTCCTCCCTGCTCAACTCCCAGGGGCAGTACGCCTACTACGGCCGCGTCGGCGGATGTCTGATCACGGGCAACGAGGACGGTGTGAAGCACTGCGCGATGAACGTCCTCTACAGCCTGCAGCACCTCGGCTACACGATCCCGCCGCAGGCGGACGCCGGCTGGATCGGTGCGGCCGGCCCCGGCCCGTCATACCTCGACCCGGGCTCGGGCGGCCCCGAGAACGACTTCACCAACCGCAACACCTCCTTCATGACCTGGAACCTCATGCACCTCGCCGCCCTGCTGAAACGCTCCGGGGGCGTTCCCGCCCACGGCAACCAGCGCTCGGCGTGGGATGCGGGCTGCCGTCCGGGCGCGGACAACCCCGAACACCGCTGACCCCGCGCGCGGTCGCGCCGGTTCAGCTCACCGTCCGTTGCATGAGCGTCAGATCGAGCCGGCGGCCGAACTTTCGGCGTCGAACAGGGCGAGGCCGAGGACGACGGCCGCCGGCACGTCCGGGCCCGCGTCTCCCTCGTGCTGTACTTCGCCGCCGGAGCCCTCGGCACCGCCCTCGCCGCACCCCTGCTCGACGCCCTCGGCCGGGGGGCATCGCCCTCACCGCCTGGGCGGCCCCGTCCCTCGCCGCGCTGCTCGGCCGCACCGGACGAAGCCGCCCCGGCGCGGGGCCGCCCGCACCCCCCCGCACCCGCACGGCCCGCTCCTCCCGCGGCGCGGAGCGCGGGCGCCGGGGCGGAAATACGGATGCCGGGCGGCCCGGCCCCCTCGTAGCCTCACCCCATGCGCGACGACCACCTGAGCCTCCTGAACGTCATCGACGTCGAAGCCACCTGCTGGGACGGGCAGCCCCCGCCGGGCGCGGTGAACGAGATCATCGAGGTCGGCCTCACGGTCGTCGACCTCCGGGCCGGGCGCCGCCTGTCCCGGCACGGCATCATGGTCCGTCCCACCCGGTCGACCGTCAGCCCCTTCTGCACCGAACTGACCGGCCTGACGCAGGCGGACGTGGCACGCGGCATGACCTTCGCCGAGGCGTGCCGGCTCCTGGTCGAGGAGTACGCGGCGGCGGAGCGGCCCTGGGCGAGCTGGGGCGACTACGACCGCCGCCAGTTCGCCCGGCAGAGCCAGGCCGACCGGGTGCCCTACCCGTTCGGATATCCCGTGGAGCGCGGCCACACCAATGCCAAGGCGGTCTTCACCACCGCCCACGGCCTGGGCAGGAAGCCCGGCATGAGCCAGGCCCTGAAGATCGCCGGTCTCCCCCTCGAAGGGCGCCATCACCGGGGCGAGGACGACGCCTGGAACATCGCGGCCCTCGTCCTGGACCTCCTGGGCCGCGGGGCCTGGCCGGTCCCCGTCGCGGGCGGACCACGGACCACGGGCCACGGGGATCACTGACGACGGACGCGTCACCCCGCACGTCACGGCGATCCACGCGCACCCTGCGTCGGAACTGCGCCCCCTCCCGCCGCGTCCCCTCGGCCGAGGAGACCCCGCCCCGTCCGGGCGGGGCGGGGGAGGGAAGAGAACGGCATGAGTGCATCGGGATTCGCCGTATGGCTTCGCCACTTCGAGACCGAACGGGACCGCCGCGCGGCCCGGCCCGACCCTCGCTGGGAGTCGGGTGCCGCACTGCCCCCGGCGGTGCGGGCCAGCGTCCAGCGCTTCCAGGCCGGCGAGGACGGCGACAGCTCGGCCCTGTTCGCCAAGGCGGACGCGGCGGGCGATCCGGAGTACACGGCAGCGCTGCGGTTGTTCGTCGCCGAGGAGAAGAACCACGCGCGGCTCCTCGCTCGGCTGCTCGAGGCGGGCGGGGCGAAGCCGCAGGCCGGACACTGGAGCGACGCGGCCTTCGCCCGACTGCGTCGCGTGCGGGGGCTTCGGGCGGAGCTGCTGCTGTTGATGGTCGCGGAGATGGTCGCGCTGCGCTACTACCGGGCGCTGCGCGACGGGACCGACGATCCGCTCACGTCGGAGGTCGCCGGCCGCATCCTGGCGGACGAGGAACACCACGTCCCGTTCCACTGCGCGCGATTGCGCGCGTCGGTCGCGGAGCTGCCGCGCGCAGCCCGGCGGCCGCTGCTGGCGGGCTGGCGGGTGATGCTCCTCGGCGCGGTCCTGATCGTGGCCGCCGACCACGGGCGGGCACTGCGCGGGCTCGGGGTCGGGCGAGGACGTTTCGTGGCGGACGTGCTGAGGTCGGCCGGTCCGCCGGCCGCGGCGATCCTCGGGACCGGTGAACCGGTGAACCGGTGAACCGGCGAACCGGTGGAGCGGTGAACCGGAGGAGCGGTGATCGCGGGCCCCCTGCCGATGTACGCGGTGCCGGCGTGCGCCGCCGTCAGGGACTCCAGGTGGCCCGGTGGACGAAGGCGGGCGGGAGGTTCGCCCACACGGCCTTCGAGCGCTCCAGCCGGTCGAAGCGGCGCCCCACCGCCCCCGGCCCACCGCGGTGACCCCATGACCGGCCCGGCCGCCACCCCGTCGGCGGCGCGGGTGCTGATCTGCGACGACCAGGAGCTCATCCGGATGGGACTGCGCATGGTCGTCGACAGCCAGCCCGGCCTCACCGTGGTGGGCGAGGCCGCCGACGGGGACGCGGCGATCACGGCCGTGGCCGCACTCCGGCCCGACCTCGTCCTGATGGACGAACGCATGCCCGGCCTGGACGGACTCGCCGCGACCGAGCACCTGTGCGCGCGGCCGAACGGACCCCGCATCCTCGTCGTCACGACCTTCGACCTCGACGAGTACGCCTACGCGGCCCTGCGCGCCGGTGCGAACGGCTTCCTCGTCAAGGACGCCCCCGCCGAGGAGATCCCGGTGACCGTCCGGGCGGTGCTGCGGGGCGAGGTCATGGTGGCGCCCTCCCTCACCCGGCGCCTGGTCGACCGCTTCGTCCGGCAGGCCCCGGCGTCCGTGCCCGCCCAGCGAAGCCGCCTGGCCGTGCTCACCGACCGGGAACGGGAAGTCCTCGCGCTGGTCGCGGAGGGACTGACCAACGGCGAGATCGCCGGCCGCCTCTTCGTGGGAGAGACGACCGTCAAGACCCACCTCGGCCGCATCCTGACCAAACTCGGTCTCCGCGACCGTGTCCACGCGGTGATCTTCGCCTACGAGAGCGGGCTGGTACGAGCCGGGGACTGATCAGGTGCCGTCGGGAGGCGGGGCCGGTCGGGTCACCTCAGCGCACCTCCTCGGCGTACGGCGCGACCGCGATCCGGTCGATCAGGGGCGCGTAGCGGGAGCGCAGGAGCACACCGGGGAAGGTGTCCGAGGCGTAGGTGGTGCCGTCGAAGTTCGGCCGTTCCTCGGACCGGAAGGAGACCGTGTTCCGTCCCTCGTCGAGGCGGACCGGGACGGTCAGCTCCCAGAAGTTGTTCTGGTGGAAGGTGTGCGGGAAGCCTACCCGCCGGGGTGCGCCGCCGTTGACGGAGAGGTCGGCGTACCGGGCGAGCGGGTCCGGGTTGTAGTGGGTGGCCGGGGACTGCTCGGGGTTGGAGTAGCGGATCCGCAGGGCGTACAGACCGGCCCGGTCGGCCGTGACGGTGAACGTCGCGGTGTTGCCGTTGCCCGGCTCGCCGCCGACGCCGGTGATCGCCGTGCCGTCGGTGGCCAGGGAGAGCGGGGTGAGCGCGGCCGTGCCCGCCAGCGTGGCGTCCTGCGCCGCGTACGTCCGCACCGGGAGCGCGCCCTCGGAGGGGGTGACCGTGAGACGGTCGACGAGGGTGGTGGAGGAACCGCCGGTCACCGTCACCTTGTTGACGCCGCCCGAGAGGGAGACCGCGACCGCCTCGCGCCCCTTGGCCAGGCGCAGGACGTCGTGCCCGTCGACGGAGAGCCGGGCACCCGAGCCGCCCAGGGTGGCGACCCGCAGCGTGGCCTCGCGGTCGGCGGGGGAGTAGACCCAGAACGTGGCCGTCTGGCCCCGCGTGAGCCGGGCCGCGCCCGAGCCGGTGGCGGGGAGCGGGGCGTGCTTCGGCAGGGTGTAGACGGGGCGTCCCCCGCCGCCCAGCCAGGCCAGCTCGCCCTCGTAGACCTGTGTGCCGGCCGAGGCGTCCGGCAGGGACAGGGTGAGGCGGTCGACGATCGCGTCGCCCTTCGTGGCGCGTCGGCCGTCGAGGCTCCTCGCGGCCAGCGTGAGGGTGTGCCTGCCGCGGGTCAGGCGGACCGAGGTGTCGGTGTGGTCCCACACCACCCACTTGTAGCCGAGCGGCAGGTGCAGCTCCTGCTCGGTGGCCGCGTCGCCGTCGACCCGGAGGAACACATTGGTGGGCCCCTGGTCCTTCACCTTGTCGAAGGTGTTGAGGGAGTTGGCGAAGACGCTCAGGTCGTAGTCGCCGTCCTCGGGCACGTCCACGGTGAAGTCGAGCGTGACGTCCGAGCCGGTGCGCAGACCGCCCACGTCGTAGCCGCCGGAGGTGTAGAACTTCGACACGTCGCTCGTCGAGCCCTCCGGACCGTTCCTGGAGTAGCCGGACCCGGTGTGCGCGGCGTCCTCCGCCTCGTACGACCCCTGCCAGCGGGCGGGCGCGGACCGGGTGCCCCGGGCCTTGCCGGCCGGGCTGAGGACGACCTCGTAGGCCGAGGACTCCTTCAGCCGGGGCAGCCCGCCGTCGCCGAAGTCCAGTGTCACCGTACCGTCCTGGTGAACCGTCACCTCGGTCTCCGTGAGCAGCCGGGGGCCGGCGGAGTCGCCGAGCTGGCCGCTCCACTCGATCTCGCGCACCCAGGCGTGCACCCGGTCGCCGAAGACGTCCCGCGGCACGCCGGTGAAGGTGAGGTGTCCCTTGCCGGCGGAACCGCCGAACAGCAGCCGGGCCTGCTTCTTCTTCTCGTCCAGCGTGGCCACGCCCTGCATGGTGTAGTTCTCGCCGGGGAACGGCGGGGTCACCGTCACCGTGTGGCCGCTCATCGAGGCGTACGCGTTCAGCAGCCACCACTGGCCGTTGCCGCGGCCCGACTGCACCGCGGAGTCCGACAGATTGCCGTCGATGTTCCAGTACGCGATGTCGGCGTCGACCTTGGACTCCTCGATCGCCGACACCCACTGGATCATCTGACCCGGGACGGAGGTGTGGTAGTTGAACGCGTATTCGTTGATGTTGACGGGGAGTCGGGTCCCCTCCCGGCCGGTGCCCCGGAACAACTCCTCCTCCCACGCCCGGTACCTGGCGACGCTGCGGCGCACCGCCTCCGGGTGGCTCAGCTCGTGCCAGGTGATCACGTCGGGGAGCGTGCCGGCGGCCAGGGTGTGGGCGAGGAAGCCCTTCACCTGGTCGTACAGGACACTGGTGTTGGGACCGGCGACGCGGGCGTCCGGCATCCTGCGCTTGATGAGCCGCTGGACCTCGTCCCAGGCGGCGAAGAAGTCCTCGGGGTCGGTGAGCCAGCTGACCTTGTCGTAGCTCCACTCGCCGGTGCCGAACATATTGCCCTCGGGTTCGTTGAACGGCACGAAGACGATGTTGTCCCGGTACCGCTCCGGCAGGTGCAGCACCTGGTCGACCTGCTGGGCGATCTTCTGCTCGTAGAGGGCGAGCTTCTCCGCGGGCGTGGCGCCCGGCCACTCGTACGGGAAACCGCGGTGGATGTCGGTCATGTAGATGTACACATCACCGTCGGTGGCGTCGGCCAGCGGCTGCACGACCTCCAGCGCGTCGGCGCCCGGATGCTGCGGGCCGTCCTGCGCCTTGGTGGAGACCGTGCGCAGCCCCATGCCCTCGATGAGGTTGCCGGTGGGGACGTCCGGACCGTACACGCCGTAGAGGGTCCCGGAGGCGCCGCCGTGGAAGGCGCCGGTGTCCGAGCCGAGGTCGACGGTGAGCGCTCCCTCCCGGACCACCGTGACGGTCGCCCGCACCGGCTGCCCGGCGGCCGACCCGGCCACCGTGAAGGTGCCCGGCCGGTCGTACTTCTCGGCCGCCACGGCGTCCCAGCCGAGGGGCGTGTCGCGGTCGTAGCCGTCGGAGAAGGAGGCGCGGACCGCGGCCGGCAGGGTGGGGGCGGTCCCGGTCGTCGTCCGGACCTCGAACGCCGTCCGTGAGAGCTGCCGGAGGGTGGGCGGCGCGCCGACCGTGCCGGCCACCTGCTCGGCGGTGAGCGCCGAGTGCCAGACGGTGAAGTCGTCGATCGCGCCTTTCAGCAGCGGGTCCTGGTAGAAGGACTTGCCGATGTAGCCGGCCGTCGTGGCCGCGCCGTCCAGCAGGTCCCCCGCCTTGACGCTCGTCGCCGCGGAGGAGACCGCGACGCCGTCGAGGTAGGTGGTGAGACGGCGGGCGGCGGTGTCCAGGGTCACGGTGACGGTCCGCCAGCCGTCGGCGGGCAGCGGCGCGTAGCCGGAGACCTGGGCCTCCGCGCCGCCACCGCCGGTGGTCACGGCGGTGCGCAGCACACTGCCGTTGGAGGGCGTGGTGAAGAGGTACCGGCCGGTGTCGGTGCCCAGGTCGAAGATGCGCTGCCAGGGCGACGCCTCGCCGCTCCATCTCACCCGGGCCGAGACCGTCAGATCGCTCGCGTCACCGAGGACCTCCCGGGGCAGCCGGACGTACGCGCCGGAGGCCGGCGCCCCGCCGGGCAGGGAGAGCGCCCTGCCGCCGCCCGTGCCCGTGACGGACTGGGCGGTGGAGGGGTTGACCAGCGTCGCCGTGAGCCCGTTGCCGGAGCTGTCGGTGATCCTGCCGGAGGCGAGGTCGTCCTGGTCGAAGGTGTAGTGCGCGGCGGGCGAAGGGGCCTCGGCGGCCCGGGCGGGGACGGCCGGTGCGGCCAGCAGGCCGGCGCCGAGGGCCAGCGCCACGGCGGCCGGGGCCCGGCGCGGGGCCGGTCGGTCAGCGGATGGCATCGATCTACGTCCTCAATCGTCGGGGGCGATCACGGGGGGATGACGGGGGGCGATCACGGGTGCGATCTTTGTCGAACCGGTTCGACGTCCGGAGTCGACGGGTGGAGAACTCGTCCGGTGGGGGAGGGGTGGCGGCCGATCGCGGTCGTCGAACCGGTTCGCGAAGCTAGCACCGGGCCGTGCGCCCAGCAATCCTCCGGACGGAAATCGTCCAGGGTGTTGACACGGCGGTGGGTGATTCCTACCTTCACTTCACGCGAACCGGTTCGACAGTCGGTCCGCCAGGCGAACCGGTTCGACGAAGGAGACCCGTGAACATCGGTGAGATCGCCCGCAGGGCCGGTGTCTCGCGGAGCACCGTCTCGTACGCGCTGAGCGGCAAGCGCCCGGTCTCGGACGACACCCGTCTGAAGATCCAGCAGGTCATCGACGAACTGGGCTACCGGCCCAACGCCAGCGCACGCGCCCTGGCCAACGGCCGCACCAGCACCATCGGACTGGTCTTCCCGCCGGCCGGCAACCACTACACCGGCATGCAGCTCGACTTCATCGGCAGCGTCGTGGAGGCGGCGGCGGCCTACGACTACGACGTGCTGCTCTCACCGAGCGGCGTGGACAGCGACCGCTCGTTCCAGCGGCTCCTGGGGGAGCGGCGCGTCGACGGGGCCATTCTGATGGAGATCAGACTGGCGGACGACCGGGTCGATCACCTGGCCGAGCTGGACTTCCCCTCCGTCGCCATCGGCCGTACCGGCCGTCCGGAGGGCGGCTGGTGGGTGAGCCTCGACCACACCGCGCTCGCTGCGGCGTGCGTCCACCACCTGGCCGACCTCGGCCACAGCAGGGTCGCCTTCGTCAACCGCCCCGAGAACCTGCTGCGGGCCGGGTACGAGTCCGCCCACCGCGGCCTCGACGGCTTCACCAAGGCCGCGGCCGAACGCGGGCTCACGGTCCGCACGTACTGCTGCGGGGACGACGCCGCCTCGGGACAGGCCTGCCTGGAGCGGATCCTCCACGACGACCCGGCGACCACCGCCCTCGTCACCCTGAACGAAGCCGCGCTCGGAGGCCTCTACCGAGGTCTCGCGCAAGCCGGCCGCCATGTGCCGCGCGACTTCTCCGTCACCGGGGTCGTCGCCGCCCGCTGGGCCGAGACGGTCACCCCGCAGCTCACCGCGGCCGATGTACCCGCCGAGGAGATGGGGCGCCGCGCAGTCGAACTGCTGGTGGAGCGGATCGGCCACCCCGACGCCCAGCCCCGGCACCACCTCCTGACGCCGCCCATCTCCCTGCGGGCCAGCACCGGACCCGCCACAGCCGCCACCACCCCCTGACGCCACCGCCGTACCTCCCCGCAGCACCCCCAGGACGCGCCCACAGCTCCACGGCGCCGTCCGCCGTGCCCTCTTTCTTTCCTCCCTTCCTTCCCCTCCGCCACCCCGTGCCCCGGCACCGCACGCCCGACCTCACCCGTGCCCTCGGCACCGCACGCCCGACATCGAAGGAACCTCCATGACCAGCTCCTCCGGACCGCGCCGTCTGACCGCCGCGGCCGTCACCGTCGTCGCCCTCACGGTCACCGCCACCGCCTGCTCCTCCGGGTCGGGCAGCAGCGACACCAAGGGCGCACGCGGCGGCACGTACACGATCTGGGACCCGTACCCGCAGTTCGACAAGACCTCGGACTGGGCGAAGCTGCTGGACCGGTGCGGCACCGAGGCCGGCGTGAAGATCAAGCGGACCGCCTTCGACACCAGCGACCTGGGCAACAAGACACTGCTGGCCGCGCAGCAGGGCAACCCGCCCGACGTCCTCATCGTCGACAATCCGGTGGTCTCGACACTGGCCGAGGCGGGAGTGCTCACCACGACCGGCGACATCGAACTGGACACCGCCGGGGTCGACCCCAATCTGCTCGCGGCCGGCCAGTCCGGCGGCAAGACCTACGGCGTCCCGATCGGCGCGAACACCCTGGCCCTGTACTACAACAAGGACGTACTGAAGAAGGCCGGCGTGGACATCGCCTCGGTCAAGGACTGGAAGACGCTGACGGCGGCGCTGGCCAAGGTCAAGGCGGCCGGCAAGAAGGGCATCACCTTCTCGGCGATCGGCACGGAGGAGGGCAGCTTCCAGTTCCTGCCCTGGTTCTGGGGCTCCGGCGCCCACCTGACCGCACTCGACTCCCCGCAGGCCGTCTCCGCCCTCTCCCTCTGGAAGGACTGGCTGAAGGCCGGTTACGCACCCAACTCGGTCATCAACAACACCCAGACCACCAGCTGGCAGGAGTTCGCCGGCGGCGACTACGCGTTCGGCGAGAACGGCACCTGGCAGCTCGCGAACGCCAAGAAGGCCGGCTTCGCCTACGGCGTCCTGCCCGTCCCCGCCGCCACCGGCGGCGACGCCGCGGCCCCGACCGGCGGCGAGTTCGTGACCGTCCCGGTCCAGAGGGACACCGGCCGCCACGCCGTCTCACAGAAGCTGGTGACCTGCCTGACCAGCGGCGACAACCTGCTCAACACCGACAACACCCTGTCCTACGTCGCTCCCACCGGCGCGGTCCAGGACAAGCAGGTGGCCGCGAACGCCGACCTGAAGCCCTGGGTCGACGCGGTCAAGGCGGCGAAGGGCCGCACCAGCGACGACCTGGGCACCAAGTACCCCAAGATCTCCGAGCAGATGTGGAAGGCCGTGCAGGCCGCTCTCAGCGGCTCCAAGTCGCCCGAGGACGCGCTGTCCGAGGCGCAGTCCGCCGTCAAGTAACCCGACCACGAGGGCCGTTCGTCGATGAACCACACCACCAAGCTGCCGGACCACCGGTCCGAGGGCGTCCGGAACGGGCCGGCGCCCGCCGCCGGCCCGCCCCGGGCCCGCGTCGGGAAACGCCGCCGGCCCCCCTCCACCCAGTGGGCCGCCTGGGGCTTCCTCGCGCCGGTGACCCTCTACCTCGCCCTCTTCTACGCCTATCCCCTCTACCGCAACCTCGACCTCAGCCTGCGCGACTACACCGTCCGCTCCTTCGTCCAGGGCGACGCGCCGTTCACGGGCCTGGCGAACTACCGTGACGTCATCGAGGACCCGACCTTCGCGCCGGCTCTTCTGCACACCGCGGTCTTCACGGTCGTGTGCCTGGTCTTCCAGTACGCCATCGGGCTCGCCCTCGCGGTCTTCTTCCACCAGAACTTCCGGCTCTCCGCCACGCTGCGGGCCCTGTTCCTGGTGCCGTGGCTGCTGCCGCTGATCGTCTCGGCCTCCACCTGGTCGTGGATGCTCAACAGCGAGTCCGGCGTCGTCAACGCCGCCCTGCACGCAGTAGGCATCGGACCGGTGAACTGGCTGACCTCGCCGTCCTGGTCCCTGGCCTCGGTGATCATCGCCAACATCTGGATCGGCGTCCCGTTCAACCTGGTCGTCCTGCACAGCGGACTGCAGTCCATCCCCACGAACCTGTACGAGGCCGCCGCCCTCGACGGCGCGAACACCTGGCAGCGCTTCTGGCGCATCACCTTCCCGCTGCTGCGCCCGGTGTCCGCGATCACCCTGCTCCTCGGGCTGATCTACACCCTCAAGGTCTTCGACATCATCTGGATCATGACCAAGGGCGGCCCGGCGGACTCGTCCACCACCTTCGCCACCTGGTCCTACCAGCTCGGCTTCGGCAGCCTCCTGCCGGCCTTCGGCCCCGGTGCGGCCGTCGGCAACCTGCTCGTCGTCGCGGCGCTGGTCTTCGGCCTGGTCCACGTCCGGGCCCAGAGAAAGCAGGCGACGGCATGAGCGCACACCGCAAGCGTTCCCGGGCGAGGACGACGATCGGCGTCCTGCTCACCGGGATCATGCTCTTCCCGGTCTACTGGATGGTCAACGTCTCCCTCACCCGCGACCAGGACATGCGCAAGAGCCCGCCGGACCTGCTGCCCCTGCACGGCACCCTGGCCGGCTACCGCACCGTCCTCGCCGAGCAACTGCCCTACCTCGGCACCAGCCTCCTGATCGGACTCGGCACCGTCGTCCTGACCGTCGCCCTGTCCGCGCCGGCCGGTTACGCCCTGGCCAAGCTGCGCCCACGCGGCGGCGGCCTCCTCCACTTCGTCCTGCTGGCCGCCCAGATGATCCCCGGCATCATCATGGCGATGGGCTTCTACGCCGTCTACCTGCAGCTCGGACTGCTCCAGTCCGTGCCCGGCCTGATCGTCGCCGACTCCACCCTGTCCGTCCCGTTCGGCGTCCTGATCTTCACGGCGTTCATGTCCGGCATCCCCGGCGAACTGCTCCAGGCGGCCAGGACGGACGGCGCCGGGCCGCTGCGCACCTTCTGGTCCGTCGTCCTGCCCCTGAGCCGAAACTCCGTGATCACGGTGTCCCTGTTCGCCTTCCTGTGGTCCTGGTCCGACTTCGTCTTCGCCGGCACCCTCGTCAACGGCGGCGCCCACGAGCCGATCACCCTCGGCATCTACCACTACATCGGCAACAACAACCAGCAGTGGAACGCCATCATGGCCACCGCCGTGGTCGCCTCCCTGCCGGCCGCGGTCATCCTCGTCCTCGCCCAGCGCTATGTCGCCGCCGGTGTGACCGCCGGTGCCGTCAAGGACTGAGTTCCCCCTCGCGAACGGCACGACGGCCGGCCCGACGACGCGGTCGGCCGACCGTCGCCCCTGCTCCAGAAACGAGTCCGCCACATGACCGCCGCCCGATCCGGCCCGGCCTTCTCCGTCCACGACATCCCGTTCAGCACGTTCGGATCCTGGTTCGACATCTCGCCGGTGATCGCGGAGAAGACGTACGCCGAGGACCTCCACCTCGTCTCGCACCAGAACGGCATGCACGGCGTCCTGCGCCTGGTCCCCCTGCACCCGACGGCGGGCGAGCGTGCCGAGACCCGCATCGAGGCGACCCCGGGCCTGCTCGGCTGGATCGGCGAGACGGGCCGCGTCGACCTCGCCTACGAGTCGCCGGACACCGTACGGCTGCGGGGCAGCGGCCTCGGTCTCGGTGTCCGCGCCGCCGCCCCTGACCTCACCCCCTTCAGCGGCACGTACTTCTTCCACGACCCCGCGGCGGGCGGACACGTCTTCACGTCGTACGAGACCGGCCGCCGTTACCGCGTCACCGTGCTGACCGGCACCCTCGCCGAGGTGGCCGGGGACCAGGCACTGGGCCGTGCCGACCGCGGCGTCACCGTCACCGCTGACCCGGACGGGGCCTGGGAGATCGCGATCGAGGAGCTCGACACCGCCCGCCCGCCCTACACCCCTTCGGCCTGCTTCGAGGAGGTGCGGGACGCCGCCGCCGGGGCGTTCGCGGCCTTCGTCGACGCGGTGGCCCCCTGGCGCTCCTCCGCCACCCCGGCCGCCGAACTCGCCGCCTACGTCCTCTGGTCGGCGACCGTCCGTCCGACGGGCCTGGTCACCCGGCCCGGCGTGCTGATGTCCAAGCACTGGATGGACAAGGTCTGGAGCTGGGACCACTGCTTCAACGCCCTGGCCCTGGCGCCGGGTTCGCCCGGGCTCGCACTCGATCAGTTCCACCTCCCCTTCGACCACCAGGACGCGGCCGGCGCCCTGCCCGACTCGGTCACCCACTCCGAGGTCCTGCACAACTTCGTCAAGCCGCCCATCCACGGCTGGGCCTTCGGCCGGCTGCGCCGCCGGCTGCCGAAGCCGCCCACCCCGGAGGAACTGTCGTGCGTCTACGCCCGGTTGGAGCGCTGGACCGACTTCTGGCTCACCGCGCGACGCGCCCCCGGCGCCCAACTGCCGCACTACCAGCACGGCAACGACAGCGGCTGGGACAACGCCACCACCTTCGACCCCGGACGCGTGGTCGTCACCGCCGACCTGTCCGCCTTCCTCGTCCTCCAGCTACACGAACTCGCCGCACTGGCAGCCGAGTTGGGGAAGGCCGACGCCTCGCGCCGGTGGACCGCCAGGGCCGCGGAGCTGCAGACGGCCCTGCTCGACCAGCTCTGGACCGGCGACCGGTTCCTCGCCCGCGGGGCCGGCACCGGCAGCACCTGGAGCAGCGCCAGCCTCCTCGACCTGATGCCCATCGCGCTCGGCGAGCACCTGCCGGAGGAGATCGGCGGCACCCTGGCCGACCGCATCGAGGCCCATCTGACGCCGTACGGCCTCGCCACCGAGCTGACCACCTCGCCGCACTACCTCGCCGACGGCTACTGGCGCGGCCCCATCTGGGCGCCCGCCACCGTCCTCGTCGAGGACGGCCTGCGCCGGGCCGGCCACACCCGGCTGGCCGACGACATCAGCGCCCGCTTCCGCGCCCTGTGCGAAGCCCACGGCTTCGCCGAGAACTTCGACGCCCTCACCGGAACCGGCCTGCGCGACCGCGCCTACACCTGGACCGCCAGCAGCTACCTCCTCCTCGCAGAAGCGCACGCGCACCGAAGCGGCCGCTGACCCGGTCGCTCCAGGAAGACATGGCATGTCTGTAACGGACATAAGTGATTCAGCTCGCAAACTCTGCGTCATCAATCAGTGAGGCGGGACTTTCATCCCTTCAACCGGTTGACATGACGCCGTCACATCACTGAACTTCATGCGTAACATCCGGCGCCTTGGGGCCCGGGGATGTTCGCTCCGGCATACCAGAGCTCCCTCAATCCTGGAGTCCGCACATGTCGTCAGGAAGACTGTCCCGCCGCGCGCTGCTGGGTGCGGCGGGCGCCGCTGTGGCCACCACCGCGCTGCCCGTGCTCCCCGCGTTGTCGCCTCTGCTGACGCAGGCGGCAGCCGCGGACGCCCAGACCAATCTCAGCAACCTGGTGGACATGCGGTTCGGCATGTTCAACCACTTCAACCTGGGCACCTTCACCAACGAGGAGTGGGCCGCCCCGAACCAGAGCCCCACCCTGTTCGCGCCCACAGCTGTGGACTGCGCGCAGTGGGCCGCCGCGGCGGCCGCCGCGAAGATGAGCTACGGCATCCTGACGACCAAGCACCATGACGGCTTCGCGCTGTGGCCCAGCGCCTACGGCACCCAGAACGTCGCGAACAGCTCCTACAAGCAGGACGTGGTGAAGGCGTACTGCGACGCCTTCCGGGCGAAGGGGCTGAAGGTCGGGCTCTACTACTCGATCTGGGACCGCACCTTCGGCGTCGAGGCGTGGGAGAGCCGTCACGGGGTGTCCGGTCTTGAGATCACCGACGCCATCCAGTCCGGTGACATGACCTTCGTCCTGGGGCAGATCACCGAGCTGCTCACCAACTACGGCAAGATCGACCTGTTCGTCACGGACGGCTATGCGTGGCAGATGGGGCAGCAGGCCCTCTCCTACCAGCGGATCCGGGAGCACGTGAAGTCGCTCCAGCCGGACATCGTCATGATCGACCACGGTGCGCTGTCGGTACCGTTCCTCGGTGACGCGATCTACTTCGAGGAGCCGCTCGGCGTCTCCGCGCCGGCCGGGAACACCTACGCGGCCACGCAGGGGCAGACGATCAGCAACGGGTGGTTCTGGCATCCGTCCACGCCGACCGAGAGCCTGATGAGCAAGGACGCGATCCTGTCCCATCTCGCGGACCTGGAGCCGAAGTACACCTCGTTCATCCTCAACTGCCCACCCAACCGCAACGGCAAGCTGGACACCAATATCGTCAACCGGCTCGCCGAGGTCGGGGCGGCCTGGAGCCCCGACACCTCCCGGCCGCCGCTGCCGGCCCAGATGCTGCGCGCGGAGCATCCCGTGACACCCGTCAGCGCCTACGCGACCGGATTCCGCACCGGTGAGGGGCCGCTCAACGCCATCGACGGGTTGAGCGACAAGGGATATGAGACCTGCTGGTCGACGTGGGGACTGTCCTCGGCGCTGCCGCACTCGATCACGATCGACCTGGGCGGAGTCTGGAGCAACGTCTCCACCCTGGAGTACCTGCCCAAGCAGTGGAACCGCACCGATTCCACCGACGGTGACATCACCTCCTACACCATCTTCACCAGCACCGACGGCACGGACTTCACGCAGGTCGCCACCGGCACGTGGGCCGGCAACCGTGCGACCAAGGTGGCCGAATGGCCCGCCCGCAACGTGGGCTTCCTACGGATCCGGGCCAACGCGGCCACCGGTGGCTACGTCAACATCGGCGGTGTCAGGATCGGCGGCAGGACGGCCACCCCCGCCCTGGTGTCCTCCACGCTGCCCGGCAACAGCACGGTGTACCGGCTGGTCAACCGCAACAGCGGCAAGGTCGCCGACGTGGCGGGCGGGGGCACCGCCAATGGCTCCAACGTCCTTCAGTGGCCCTGGCTCGACGCGGCGAACCAGAAGTGGACCTTCACCAACACGGGCGACGGCTACTACAAGATCAAGGGTGTGGGCAGCGGCACGCTCATGGAAGTGGCGGGCCTTTCCCGCGACGACGGCGGCAACGTCGGCATCTGGTCCGACGCCTCCGCCCCCCAGCAGCAGTGGGCCGTCACGCCCACCGGCGACGGCTACTACTTCCTCATCAACCGCTACAGCGGCCTCTGCCTCGCCGTTGACGAGGGCAGTACGGCCGACGGAGCCAACATCGAACAGCAGCCGTACGCGTCCCTGACGCGGCAGCAATGGCAGATCGTCGCCGTCTGACGATCCCGACGACGGGCGAGGCGTCCGCGTCCCGCGAAGAGACGCCCGCCCGGTAGTCGGCGGGGCCGGTGGAAGAAGGATCCAGCCGGAGCCCCGCCGCACGGCCGCGGCACCGCGGACCTGCCGTCCCCCGCCCGTCGGACGATTGCTCCACTCGTGGGTCACGACCGCCCGTTCGGCGGTATGTCAGCAGCTCAGGGCTCCGCTCCAGGCCCCGAGGCGCAAGGATGACGGCTGACTACCCCCGCGCGGCCGGCCCGCGAACCATTGGAGAAAGACGCCTGTGACTATTCTCAACGGCCCGGAGGAGCCGGCCGTCGTCCCCTACGACGCCGAGGTCCCGGTACGGGGCAGGCAGCCCGGCAACGTCGTGGTCAAGTGGCTGACGACCACCGACCACAAGACCATCGGCACCCTGTACCTGGTCACGTCGTTCGCGTTCTTCCTGATCGGCGGGATCATGGCGCTGTTCATCCGCGCCGAACTCGCCCGGCCCGGCCTGCAGATCATGTCGAACGAGCAGTACAACCAGGCGTTCACGATGCACGGCACGGTCATGCTGCTGATGTTCGCGACGCCGCTGTTCGCCGGCTTCACCAACTGGATCATGCCGCTCCAGATCGGCGCGCCCGACGTCGCGTTCCCGCGGCTGAACATGTTCGCCTACTGGCTGTACCTGTTCGGCTCGTCGATCGCCGTCGGCGGCTTCCTCACCCCGCAGGGGGCGGCCGACTTCGGCTGGTTCGCCTACACCCCGCTGTCGGACATCATCCGGTCGCCGGGCATCGGCTCCGACATGTGGATCATGGGACTGGCCTTCTCCGGCTTCGGCACCATCCTCGGCGCCGTCAACTTCATCACCACGATCATCTGCATGCGCGCCCCCGGCATGACCATGTTCCGCATGCCGATCTTCACCTGGAACGTCCTGCTGACCGGTGTCCTGGTCCTGCTGGCCTTCCCGGTCCTCGCGGCCGCGCTGTTCGCCCTGGAGGCGGACCGCAAGTTCGGCGCCCACGTCTACGACCCGGCCAACGGCGGCCCCATCCTGTGGCAGCACCTCTTCTGGTTCTTCGGCCACCCGGAGGTGTACATCATCGCGCTGCCGTTCTTCGGCATCGTCACCGAGATCATCCCGGTCTTCTCCCGCAAGCCGATCTTCGGCTACATGGGCCTGGTCGCCGCCACCATCGCGATCGCCGGCCTGTCCGTGACGGTGTGGGCGCACCACATGTTCGTCACCGGTGCCGTGCTGCTGCCGTTCTTCTCCTTCATGACGTTCCTCATCGCCGTCCCGACCGGCGTGAAGTTCTTCAACTGGATCGGCACCATGTGGAAGGGCAGTCTCTCCTTCGAGACACCGATGCTGTGGGTGGCGGGCTTCCTCGTCACGTTCCTCTTCGGCGGCCTGACCGGCATCATCCTCGCCTCACCGCCGATGGACTTCCACGTGTCCGACTCCTACTTCGTGGTGGCGCACTTCCACTACGTGGTCTTCGGCACCGTCGTCTTCGCGATGTTCGCCGGCTTCCACTTCTGGTGGCCCAAGTTCACCGGCAGGATGCTCGACGAACGCCTCGGCAAGATGACCTTCTGGACGCTGTTCGTCGGTTTCCACGGCACCTTCCTGGTCCAGCACTGGCTGGGCGCGGAGGGCATGCCCCGCCGGTACGCCGACTACCTGGCGCAGGACGGCTTCACCGCGCTCAACACGGTCTCCTCCATCAGCTCCTTCGTCCTCGGACTGTCGATGCTGCCGTTCCTCTACAACGTCTGGAAGACCGGACGGTACGGCAAGCTCGTCGGCACCGACGACCCCTGGGGCTACGGCCGCTCCCTGGAGTGGGCCACGTCCTGCCCGCCGCCGCGGCACAACTTCACCACGCTGCCGCGGATCCGCAGCGAATCCCCGGCCTTCGACCTCCATCACCCCGAGATCGCGATGGCCGAGGCCGAGGCGCACGGCGTCGGCGCATGAACGACCCGGGACGCCGTGCCGACGGCCCGCCGAAGCCGGGACCGAAGCCGGGAACCGACGAGGTCCTCGGCAACGAGGCCGAGGGCTACCTGCTCTGGCGGGCCAGGGTCGCGGAGGCCGAGCAGCGGGCCCGCGAGTTCACCGGGCGCATGGACTGGCTCACCACGTCCCAACGCGAGGAGGTGGAACGCCACCACGTCCACGACGGTCTCCTGCGCGCCCGCCACGACCTGGAACGGATCGCCGCCCGCTGCGCCTCCCTGCGGCGCGAGTACGAGGAGCGGTACCGCCTGCTGCGCCGCCGCTGTGTGGCCGGCACGCTGGCCGTCTGCCTCGCCCTGGTCTTCCTGGCCGCGCTGTCACTGACCCGCTGACGAGGAGGCCCTGCCCCGGGTCCTGGGGCAGGGCCTCCTCGTCCGGGTGCGGCGCCGCGTTTCGACGGCCGCGTACGGTGCACCCGGTCCGTGTACCCGGACGGCGGCACTAGCTGGGAGGCGACGATGGATCACTCCCGCGCCGCGCCTCTACTCCGTGCCGTCCGCCGCCTGCTCGTTCACCGTGGCCTTCTCGCTCTCCTTACTCCTTCTCCGTCGCGTTCTCGTTCTCCGTCTCCTCGTCCGGGACCGCCTCGCCCTCCGCCTGTGAAGGGGTGGTGCGGGGTACGTCGCGGTGCCGGGGCTCCTCCTCCGGCCGCTCGCCCTCTGCCTGGGACGGGGTCGTGTCACTCATGCCGGTCTCCCTTCGGCTCCGCGTGGGCCGACCGGGTACCCGCGGCCGGATGCCCTCACGCGGGCGGGCGGGACCGCCGTATCGACCGCCGCGGTCTGGGTACGCGAGAGCGGCGGGGCGATCGCGCCGTGGCCGGGGACCACGCGGGAAAGGACTCGGGACCGATGTCGCCCGGTGGCGTCCGCCTCGATCTCCGCAGGTGAGCGGGCGGACCCCTTCCCCCGGTGGGAAGCGATCCCTCACACCTTCGCGTCCGCCCCGCGTCCCGCCCGGCCCGCCCGCGCCGGGTGACCGTCCGCCGGGACCGTCCCGGCGGGCACGCGCCGGGGGCTGATGCCGCCGACCAGACCGAGGACGAGGACGACGATGCCCAGCCACACCGAGGGGCGGGGTGCACCGCCGCCGAAAGCCGTGCCGACGACCGCCGCGGCGAGCGGTGCGATGCCCGTGAGCAGTCCGGCCCGGCCGGAACCCACGGCACGGACCGTCGAGTACCACAGGACGAAGGCGACCGCCGTCACCATCAGCGCGAGATAGCCGACGGCCGCCCACTGGACACCCGACAACTCCCCGATCGCCGACGGCCGTTCCGTCACCGCGCCGAGCACCGCGAGCAGTACGGCCGCCAGCCACATCGCGTGCACGGACACCCCCCACGGGGAATGCCGCCGCAGCACCGGTACGGCGAGCAGGGTGAAGGCGGCCTCGCACCCCAGCGCCAGCGCGGCCCAGGCCACCCCGACGGCATCGGTGCGGCCCGTTCCCTCCACCAGCACCGCGCCCGCCATCACGACGGGCGCCGCCAGCAGCACCTGCCGGCTCGGCGCGCGCCGCTCCAGCACCGGGCCGACCACCCCGAGGACCAGCGGCACGGACGCGACCGCGACGGCGATGACCGCCGGCTCGGCATGGGCGACGCCCCGCACCACGGCCACGTTGAACAGCACCAGGCCGCTCACCGCGATCCCCACCAGCCACAGCCACTCCCGGCCCCGCGGCCGGAGCACCCGGGCACCGGCCACCCGGGCCATGACCAGGAGGATCGCGGTCGCGGCCGTGTACCGGAGCGCCTGGGTGGTGAACAGCGGGGCGTCGACGAGCGTGCGCGAGACGCTCACGCTGCTGCCGACCAGCGTCATCCCGACCATGCCGGGGACGAGCCGGGCCCATGACGCGGACGCGGAGGCGGAAGGTGAGGCGGAAGGTGTGTTCATGAAGTCCACGGTGCCCGCACAATGGACGTCATGGGCAGGTCCAAGAAGTCACCGTCGCAGGGGTCCAAAACGGTGGACGCGCCGGCCGTCGGACCGGCGGTCGGCTCGGACTTCCTCCAGCTGGACATCGGTCAGGCGCCGCCCGGCGGACGGATCGCCTGGCTCGCCGAGCAGCTGCGGTCCGCCGTCGCCGACGGGCGGCTGCCCGTCGGGGCGCGGCTGCCCGCCAGCCGGGTCCTGGCGGAGGAGCTGCGCGTGACGCGGGGTGTGGTCACCGAGGCCTACCGCCGGCTCGCCGAGTCCGGGCAGATCGCCGGCCGCGGCCGGCTCGGCACGGTGGTCGTGGCCGCGCCTGCCGCGCCCCGCGGCCCCGCCCGCGCCCGCCCGCGATCCGGCCCCGCCCCCGTGCCGCCCGCCCCCGCGACACCCGTCCTCGCGGCGTCCGTGCCCGGGCCAGGGGTCTTCGGCTCGGCCGACCGGGAGGGCGTCGTCGAGGCCCTGCGCGCCACGCCCTGCCGTATCGACCTCTCCCCGGGCGTCCCCGACCTCGCCGCCTTCCCCCGCACCGCCTGGCTGCGCGCGGAGCGCGCCGTCCTCGCCCAGGTCGGGCCGGCCGACTTCGGCTACGGCGATCCCCGCGGCGCCCCCGCCCTGCGCCGGGCCGTCGTCGGCTGGCTGGCCCGCAACCGCGGCATCCGCGCCGACCCCGACGAGGTCGTGGTGGTCGCCGGGGTGGCGCAGGCGCTCGGCCTGCTCGGGCGGCTCCTGCGGGACGAGGGCATCCGGCGGATCGCCGTCGAGGACCCCGGGTCCCTCGGGGCGCGGCAGCAGCTCGAGTACGGCGGCCACTCCCTGGTGCCCGTCCCCGTGGACGAGGGCGGCCTGGACGTGGGCGCACTGCGCGCCGGCGGTGCCCGGGCGGTGCTGCTGACCCCGGCTCACCAGTTCCCCACCGGTGTCGTCCTCGACGGCGAACGCCGCCGCGACCTGCTGGGCTGGGCGGCCGACGGCGGAGTGGTGATCGAGGACGACTACGACGCCGAGCACCGCTACGACCGCCCACCTGTCCCGGCGCTGCGCTCCCTGCTGCCCGAGGGGGTCTGCTACGCGGGCAGCGTCTCCAAACTGCTCGCGCCCGCGCTCCGCGTCGGCTGGCTGCTCGTCCCGCCCGACCGGCTGGACGCGGTGGTCGCCGCCAAACGGTACGCCGACCTCGGCAACGGCGTCCTCACCCAGCTGGTCCTCGCCCGGCTGATGGAGTCGGGCGACCTGGAACGGCATCTGCGCCACGTCCGGCGCCGCCACCGCCGCCGCCGGGACGTGATGCTGGGGGCCGTCGGGGAACACCTGCCCGGCGCCCGGGTGCACGGGGCCGCCGCCGGGCTGCACCTCATGGTCACCTTCGACGACGGCGGACCGGACGACGTCCACCTGGCCGCGGCCGCCCTGGAACGGGGCGTCAAGGCACACCCGCTGTCCTGGCACCGCATCGCGCCCGGCCCGCCCGGCCTGGTCCTCGGCTACGCGGCGGGCCCCGCCCACGAGATCGAGGAGGGCGTCGCCGTCCTCGGCACGGCCCTGCGGAGCCTTGCGCCCGCCGCCTGAGGACGTCAGGCGCCCGCGCCGCCCGGCCCGAGCCGGTGCGGACCGGCCGCCGCGGCCCGCTCCGCGATCGGGTGCGCCGCGGCCTGGAGGTCCTCCAGATGGCGCCGCGCCACCTCCTGGGCGGACATGACCGTGCTCGCCGTTCCTGCGCCAGGTGATGCCGACGCAGCCCAGCACCTCCCCCTTCGGGACGAGCCGGAACTGGAGATGGCGATGGCCCACCATGGTCCGGCCCCGGCCGGGGCGCTCGCCGTCGCGGTGACCACCGGCATCCACCCGGACGGCCACTGCACCGCACTGCCGCCCGAGCAGCGCCCGCACCGCACCCTCGACGGCGTCGGCGCGCTCCTCGACCTCCTGCCCGTGACCGCCTGACGCTGCACCCTGGCCGCCGCCGGTGCTCTCAGAACCAGTGCAGACAGTGCGGGGGACGCTCGGCCCGGAACAGGGCGTCGGCGAGGGGGACCGCGTCCGGCCGGTGAGCACGGATGTGGCCGGCGCGGACGAGCGTGCTCGGGGCGGTGCCGCCGAGGTAGACCGAGCCCAGGTCCCGCACGTCCAGGGAGAGGTCGGGCTCCCGGTCCGTCGGGACGCAGTCGGGCTTGCCGTCCCGCACGGTCAGCAGATGGCGGACCCGCTCGCCGAGGAAGGGGTCGTCGACGTCGAGGACGAGCTCGCCGTCCGTGAACCAGCCGCGCGCGGTCAGCGCGCCGGGCACGTCCAGCAGCCGCACCCAGAGCCAGTCGGTGTCGCCGCCCACCTGTGCGGCACGGAAGTCCGCGAGCTGCCAGCGCAGGGGGTGCCCCGGCGGGACGTGCTTGAAGACGACCTGGCCGACCAGGTCGTGTCCGAGGACGAAGCGGGCGAGGGCCGTGTACACCGCGTCGTCGCAGGCGATGGTCTCGTCGACGGTCAGGGTGTCGGACTCACCGATCGCATAGGCGGCGTATCCGTCCGCGATGCCGTCTGCGTCCCGGTGGAGGGCGATGTACCGCGGTGCTCGAGAGACGGGGGGCTGCCCCGCACCCAGGTCCCACCAGCGGTGCGGCCGGGACAGCGCGCCGGGCTGTGCGCGGCGGTAGCGGTCGTAGACCTCCTCCAGGACCGCGCCGCACTCGGCCCGCCGCAGCACCTCGATCGTGCCGGTGTCCGGACCGGCCTCCCCGCCCGCCCGGGGACGGGTGAAGGCGCCCCGCTGACGCGGCACGGTCAGCTGGTGGGTGTAGGTCGCCGGTCCGTAGCCGAACCGGCCGTAGATGGAGGCCTCCGAGGCCAGCAGCACCGACAGGAAATCGCCCCGGGCCCGGAGTTCGGCGAGCTGATACCGCATCATCGCCGTGAGCACGCCCCGGCGTCGGTGCGAGGGCAGGACCCCGACCATGCTCACCCCGCCGACCGGTACGGGGACCGCGCCGGGCAGGGTCAGCTCGAAGGAGTACGCGCCGGCGGTCCCGACGGGCCGCCCGTCCGCCGCCGTCGCGAGGACGCCGCGGTCCATCTCCACCGCCGACCACCACACGCCCCGGCTGTCGTCCGGTGCCTCCGCGAAGCGCCCGAACGCCGCGTGGAGCGTGTCGACGTAGACCCCCAGGTCCTGCTCGCTCGTGGAACGGATCTCCATCGCCGCCGTCGCCTTCCCCTCACGCACCACCCGCACCAGCCGTGCGGCCCCCGCCACCATGCAGCGCCACCCCACGGCCAGGTCAACCGAATTACCCGGCGGCACCGCGGCCGCCGCGGGCCGATGGGGACACAAGGCGCGCTGCGTCCAGGGTGAGGACCATGCCGACCGCAACTCCCGTACAGGGGACTGCCGTTGACCCCGCGGGAGCTGGTCACGGACCCTGCGCGGCTACTGCCCCGGGGCTCCCCTCGCCCGGCTGGAGACCGAGATCGCCCTTTCCGCGCTCCTCGACCGATTCCCCGGACTGACCCTCGCCGTGCGGCCGGACGAACTGCGGTGGCGCCCCTCGATGCGGACCCGCGGCCCGCGCGTCCTGCCCGCGCGTCCTGCCCGTGCGTTTCTGACGACGGGCGGCTCAGCCGACGGGCGGCTCAGCTCTCCACGGACGGGGCCGAGCCCGGCAGGGGACGCCCGGCCGATTCCGCGGTGAACCAGACCGCCACGCCGCCGATGACGGCCGCGGCCATCATGTAGTACGCGGGCATCATCATGTTCCCGGTCGCCCCGATCAGGGCCGTCACCACCAGCGGGGTGGTGCCGCCGAAGAGCGAGACGGAGACGTTGAAGCCCAGCGAGAGCGATCCGTAGCGGACGCTCGTCGGGAACAGGGCCGGCAGGGTGGCGGGCATCGCCGCCGTGAAGCAGACCAGCAGAAGGCCCAGCGCGCCCATGCCCAGCGCGATCGCGAGCAGGCTGCCCTGGCGGATCAGCAGCAGCGCGGGGACGGAGAGGAGCAGGAAGCCCGCGCAGCCCGCGGCGATCACCGGCCGGCGGCCCACCCGGTCGGTGAGGGCGCCCGCGAAGGGCTGGACGATCATCATCAGGGCCATCACACCGAGCACCACGAGCAGTCCGTGCGTCTCGTCGTAGGCGAGTTCGCTGGTCAGATAGCTCGGCATGTACGACAGCAGCATGTAGTCCGTGACGTTGAAGACCAGGACGAGGCCCATGCACAGCAGCAGCGCCCGCCACTGTCCGGCGACCATCCGGCGCAGCGGCACCTTCGGCCGGCCCGCCTCGGCCTGCTCGATCTCCGCGGCGAACGCCGGGGTCTCCTCCAGGCGCATCCGCAGGTACAGGCCGACGATGCCCATCGGGCCCGCGATCAGGAACGGGATCCGCCAGCCCCAGCTCAGCAGGTCCTCGGTGGACAGCAGGGCGGTCATCGCGGTGACCAGGCCGGCCCCGCCGATGTATCCGGCGAGCGTGCCGAACTCCAGCCAGCTGCCGAGGAAGCCGCGCCGCTTGTCCGGCGCGTACTCGGCGATGAAGGTGGACGCGCCCGCGTACTCACCGCCGGTGGAGAAGCCCTGCACGAGCCGCGCGGCCAGCAGGAGCAGCGGGGCCCCGACGCCGATCGAGGCGTACGACGGGATGAGTCCGATGGCGAAGGTGCCCGCCGCCATCATGATCATGGTGAGGGCCAGCACCTTCTGCCGGCCGACCCGGTCGCCGAGCGGCCCGAAGACCATCCCGCCGAGCGGGCGGACCAGGAAGGCCGCGGCGAACGCGCCGAAAGTGGAGAGAAGCTGGGCGGTCGGATTCCCGGAGGGAAAGAAGACCTTTCCCAGAGTGACCGCGATATAGCTGTAGACGCCGAAGTCGAACCATTCCATCGCGTTCCCCAGCGCGGCGGCTTTCACGGCGCGTTTCACCAGTGCGGGGTCCGTGACGGTGACTGTCTTCGGAGGGGGCGGAGGAGTCGAGGGAGCCGGGGTCGCTGAGGTGACTGGTGCGGTCGGCAAAACTTCGCTCGCCTGCTTTCGTCGGGGACAGGGACGGGCCTGCTCGACGGGTTCGGCGGCAGACCGGAAAGCGACCATAGGCCCAACCGTGCCGTTTACGAAGCGTGTGCGCCTCCTTGCGCAGCGCATCCAAATGCTGTCCGAGCAGGCGCGACGCCTCTTGCGCGAGCGCGTCGCGGGGCATTGCGCTGTGAGGTATTTCGCTTCGCGGGAATATTTCACGCGAGCCGGGGAATGTAATTCCGGCTTCCTTGTGCGGAGGGTCTGCGGAAAGCCTGCGGAAAGCATGGGGAAATCGGGTGGAGGAACCGGTACGCCACTTCTCGGAGGCGCTGCGGGTGCTCAGGGAGCGCCGGGCAGGCCCAGCCGTTCGGTGACCGTGCCGAGGGCCGCGCCCAGGGGGAGCGCGACGCGGGTGAGGGCGTGGCGGTCGCCCCGGGTCGCGTCGCGGTTGACGATCAGCACCGGCTTCCCGGCCCGGGCCGCCTCGCGGACGAACCGGAGACCGGACATCACCGTCAGCGAGGACCCGAGGACCAGCAGCGAGGTCGACTCCCGCACCAGGGCGCGGCAGTGCGCGACCCGCGCCGGCGGCACGGTTTCACCGAAGAACACCACGTCGGGCTTGAGGACGCCGCCGCACGCCGCGCACGGCACCACGCGGAAGTCCCCGACCTGCTCGTCGGTGAGGTCGGCGTCGCCGTCCGGATTGATACCCGCCGCCACCGGCGCGAAGCCCGCGTTGGCCTCCTCCAGCCGCAGGGCGAGTTCCCGGCGCGCGCTCAACGCGCCGCAGGACAGACAGACGACCCGGGCCAGGCTCCCGTGGAGTTCCACGACGTCCTGGCTGCCGGCGCCCTGGTGCAGACCGTCCACGTTCTGGGTGATCACCCCCGTGAGCAGCCCGGCCCGCGCGAACGCCGCCACGGCCCGGTGCCCGGCGTTGGGCCGCGCCCGGCCGAACGTGCGCCAGCCGAGGTGGCTGCGCGCCCAGTACCGGCGCCGCGCCTGCGCCTCGGCGGTGAAGTCCTGGTACGTCATCGGCGTGTGCCGGCTGAGGCTGCCGCCCTCGCCCCGGTAGTCGGGGATGCCCGACTCCGTGGAGATGCCCGCCCCGCTCAGCACCAGCACCCCACCGTCGCTCAGGGCGTCGACGACCGGCTCCAGATCCGTGGTGCCCGGCGGCAGGCCCTCGGTGGGCGTCCAGCTCAAGGTGGGGCGTATCCGCATGCCGCAAGCGTACGAAAGGTCCCCCACCGCTTGAGAAGACCGGCGCCCGGGCAGACAGTGAGAGGCATGAGCCGCCGTCACCGACGCCCACCGCGCAGAGCGCCGTGGATCGCGGGTGCGGCAGTGGTCCTCGCCGCCGGTGGCCTGGGCGTCTGGGCGCTGACGGCCTCGGAGGACGGCACGTCCCGCCCGTCGCCCACGGCCTCCTCCGGCCTGTCCCTGCCCACGCTCACCCCGCCCACGCTCACCCCGCCCACGCTCACCCCGCCCTCGCTCACCGCGTCACCCGCTCCCTCCCGCACGGCCTCCCCCCGTACGTCGAGCACGTCCCGGTCCCTCCCCACGCATCCGTCGACCTCCCGGCCCCCGGTGGCCCCGACCCGCCCCGGCGGCCAGGCGGTGGCGTCGTCGACGCCCCCGCGGACGCCACCGGAACCGACACCGTCCCGCACGCCCGCACGGTCACCGCACCCGCTGCGGACCGCGACCGTGCCGCCCCACCCGACGCCGACCGCCTCCGCGCCGCCCTCCACGCCCGCCCGGGCCCCGACGGCCCCGGCCCCGACCGCCACGGCCCCGGGCAGCTCGGCGCCGACGACCGTCTGGTTCACGTCGCCGGTGGCCGAGGCCGCCGCACAGCGCATGGCGGCGGCGCAGGCGGTCGGCGACCCGGCGTGCTCGCTCTCGGCGCGGGGCGACCCCGACCCCCGGCTCGTGCCGCCGGCCGACCGCATCGGCGTGGGCACCTCCGGCGGCTACTGGTGCCTGATCTGGTAGCTCGATCCGCAGCGCCCGCACGGTGTGTGACGGAGGCCATATCAGGCAGGGTCCGATCTTGGAATGCGCAGACCTCCGCCGCTGCTGCACCTTGGTGGGCCTCCCCTGCCCCGGGGGGCGCACCGGGCAATGGCGGCCGGCGCGACTGGCCACCGGAGCAGGGCGACGACGGTCCCCCGCCCGCTCCGCCGCATCCGGATCGCCGCCCCCGAAAGGTACCTCCGCTCCATGCCCCTGGCCCTGCTGTCCCTCGCCGTCGTCGCGTTCGGCATCGGTACGACCGAATTCGCCACGATGGGACTGCTTCCCCAGATCGCCGACGGCATCGGCGTGTCCGTCCCGCAAGCCGGCAACGTCGTCTCCGCCTACGCGCTCGGCGTTGTCGTCGGCGCGCCCGTCCTCACCGGCATCGGCGCTCGCATCCCCCACAAGCGGCTGCTGCTCCTGCTGTCCGGGCTGTTCGTGATCGGCAACGTCGCGTCCGCCCTCGCGCCCACCTTCGGGTGGCGGTTCGCCGCGCGCTTCCTGGCCGGCCTGCCGCACGGCGCCCTGTTCGGCGTGGGCGCCGTCGTGGCGTCCCGGCTGGTCGCCCCCGAGCGGGCCGGACGCGCCGTCTCGCGGATGTTCCTGGGCCTCACCGTCGCCAACATCGTCGGCGTCCCGGCCGGCACCGCGCTCGGCCAGCAGTTCGGCTGGAGGTACGCCTACTGCGCGGTCGCCGTGATCGGCCTGGTCGCCCTCGCCGCGCTCGCCGCCTTCGTCCCCCACCAGCCGCGTGGCGCCCAGGCGGGCATCCGGCACGAACTGCGGGCGATGGGCAACAGGCAGGTCGCCATCGGGCTCGCCACCGCCGTCGTCGGGTTCGGCGGCTTCTTCGCCGTCTACAGCTACCTGGTGCCGATCCTGACCCACCTGACGGGCCTCTCGGACTCCTCGACCACGTTGGTCCTCGCGCTCTACGGCGGCGGCATGACCCTGGGCACCCTGCTCGCGGGCCCGCTGACCGACCGCGCCCTGCGCCCGACGCTGTACGGCGGACTCGCCCTGCTCGGCGCGACGCTCGTGGCGTTCTACTTCACGGTCCACAGCACCGTCCCCGCCCTGCTGACGCTCGTCGTCATGGGCGCGATGGGCGCCCTCGTCACCACGCCCGTGCAGATGCTGCTGATGGCGAAGGCGAAGGACGCCCCGACGATGGCGGCGGCCTCCAACCACTCCGCCTTCAACCTGGCCAACGCGGGCGGCGCCTGGCTCGGCGGCCTCGCCATCTCGGCCGGCTGGGGCTGGGCCTCGCCCGCCCTGGTCGGCGCGGCCCTCGCCGCGGCGGGCCTGGGTCTCGCCTTCACCGGTGGCCTCATGGACCGGGGCAGCGGCGGGAACTCCGAAGTGATCAGGTCGTCGGGCGCACCGGCCCCGGCGGAGACCGGCCAGGTAACGGCGCGCTAGGTCTTTCCCGCAAAGTCCCGTCGTCCGCTCGAAGGGCGCGCCCTTCGGCTCTGGGGGGAGCGTGCCGGGCGTCGCGGGGCCGGGGGTACCCCCCGGGGGAGGGACTTCGCGGACGCGACCTGTGGAGGACCGGCCCCCTGCGGCGGCGCGGAAAGCGGACCAGGGCCGATGAGTCCGGGGGGCGCACGGGGTCTGCCCCGGTATGACGCGCATCATCGCCGACATCTCGGTCTCACTCGACGGCTTCGTCACCGGACCCGACCCCGGCCCCGACAACGGCCTGGGCACCGGGGGCGAGGCCCTCCACACCTGGGCGTTCTCGGACGACCCCGACGACCGCCGCATCCTGCGTGAGGGCACCCTCCGCTCCGGGGCCGTCGTCCTCGGCCGCCGGCTCTTCGACCAGGTCGACGGCCCGGACGGCTGGGACGACACGACGGGCTACGGCGCCGGTGAGGTCGGCAGGCCCGCCTTCGTCGTCGTGACCGGCTCACCTCCGGAGTCGGTGCGGCTCACCGACCTCGACTGGACGTTCGTCACCACCGGACTGCACGACGCCCTCGCGGTCGCCCGCGAACACGCCGAGGCGGCGTCGGCGCGCGCCGGGAAGGATCTCGACGTCGTCCTGATGGGCGGCGGCGCCACGATCGGCTCGGCGTTCGACGCCGGTCTCGTCGACACCCTGAGCCTCCACGTCGCCCCCGTCGTGCTGGGCGCGGGCACCCCCCTGTTCACCGGCGGCACCCCCCGTACGCTGGTGCGGCGCGGCGTGACCCCGACGTCTACGGCGACGCACCTGACGTACGACTGCTGCCGCACGTGATCGCCGGCCCCGTCCTGCCGCCGCCGCTCAGGACCGGCGTCGTCGCGCGCACCCGGCGGCCGCCAGCAGGCCCGCCAGGGTGAGGCCGGACCCGAGCGCGACGTCCCGGGCCGACGGGCCGGCGGTGACCGTGCCGCCGACACCGCCCCGCACACCGCGGCTCGGGAACAGGGAGGCGGAGGGCGCCGTGGGACGGCTCGTGGCGGGTGCGAGGGCGGCCGGCGACCTGCGGGGGAGGGCCTCGCAGGCGATGCCGTCGTCCGGGCCCTGGTCCTCGTCGAGCCGGTTGGGGTCGCTGCGGTCCTGGTCGAAGACCGCCTGGGCGTCCTCCTGGAAGGTGAAGTCCCGGCAGTCGAGGTCCTGTGCGTGTGCGACTCCGGCGAGCGGAACGACGATCATGATCGCGGCGGCTGCGGCTGCGGCTGCGGCTGCGGCGATGGCGATGCGTGGCATGGGTGTCTCCTCCCGGCCCGGGCGACCGTCGCTACGACGCTAGGGAACGCCCCGCGCCGCCGCCCGAGGTGAGCGGCCGTCCGGGTGAGGAGGCGGGCCGAGACCAGGGAGGATGCCCGAACTCCCGTGCCCGCATATTGGTTTGCCGTCGGCCGGTCCGGCCCGATAAGAAGCTCACATGCTCAAAGGCAGCAAGGTCGGGCTCCGGGCCCGGCACGAGGAGGACATCCCGATCCTGCGGGCCGAGCTCTACGACGACGTGGTCAACGCCTCGCGGGCCGAGAGCGGGCCATGGCGTCCGGTGTCGCCCGGAGCGAAGGACCCGCGGCTCGTGGTGGACGACACCGCGCAGGGAAGCGTCCCGTTCTCCGTGGTGGAACTGGAGGGCGGCACGCTGGTCGGCACGGCGACGCTGTGGGGCATCGACACCCACAACCGGGCCGCGCACATCGGACTGGGCCTGCTGCCCGCCTCCCGCGGCCACGGCTACGGCACCGACGTGGTCGCGGTGCTGTGCCACTACGGCTTCGTCGTGCGCGGCATGCACCGCCTCCAGATCGAGACGCTCGCGGACAACGCCGCGATGCTGCGCTCCGCCGAACGCAACGGCTTCGTCCGCGAGGGCGTGCTGCGCTCCTCGGCCTGGGTGATGGGTGAGTTCCTGGACGAGGTCCTGCTCGGACTCCTCGCCCAGGACTGGAAACCCGGCCTGCAGGTATAGCCGCGGTGGGGCGTGCTACCGGGTGGCGGGCGGCGCGTGGCCGCCGATCCGGTCCGTGCTCGGCTCCGGATCGTCGCAGGAGGAGGCGGGGGCGCGGGCGCGCGGGGCATTCGGCGGCGATCCGTGCGCCGTATGCTCCGCATTCGGCACATCGTGTCGTTTAGCCGTATTGCCCGCCCAATGTCCGTTCCGTGCCCGCCACCATGGCGTCCGAGAGCTTCCGCGACCGCGGGGCCTCGGGACCGAAAGGACATGTGTATGCGAGGCAAGCAGGCGATCGGCGCGGGCGTCCTGGCACTGGCTCTGGTGTCCGGAGCCGGCTGGGCGGCCCAGGCCACGAGCAGCGAACCCGCCACGGGCCTGGCCGCCGCGGCCAAGGCGCCGGCCCGGGCCGCGACCGTGGACGGCTACCAGATCGTCCAGCTCCCCAACGCCAACGTGCCCAACTTCCAGCGCAGGACGGTGTACTGCCCGGCAGGCAAGCGGGTCATCGGGGGCGGCGGCGAGGCCCAGGGCAACGGCGCGATCCTGGTGGGCAGCTTCCCCACCGCCGACGGCACCGGATGGATCGCCCTCGGCCGGCAGGACGGCTACTCCACCGTCGGCATCAGCGTGTACGCGATCTGCGCCTCCGCCTGATCCGCACCTGCTCCGCACTGCTCCACACTGCTACAAACCGCTCCACGCCTGATCTACGTCTGATCAGCGGCCCCTGACACGGGGGGTGGTTCCTGTCGGCCGGCGGGAACCACCCCCCGTTGTTCTTGCGGGTCCTGTGCCACCAGCGTCCGCGCGAGGGTGGCCCGCGCCAGGGCGACGACGCCGGCGACGACCAGCGCCACCCCGCACGGCTGGGGCAGCAGCCACCACCCGGTACGGACGGCCTCCTCGTACAGGGTCACGCCGAGGACGAGACTCACCGCCGCGTCGCCGAGTGTGAGCGCGGGTTGCGAAGCGACCAGGGGGCCGGCCTGCATCGCGTTCTCCAGAAGGAACAGCGCGCAGACGCCGGTGGCGGCGAACGCGTACGTCTGCCAGGCGGACAGGAAGCCCACGAGCCCCCGCTCGTCGAGGGCGTGGGTGGCGGACTTCATCAGCGCCGCTGTCATGGCGTGACCGATCGCCGTCGCCGCCCCCAGACAGGCCGCCCGGCCACGGCCCTCCGGGCGGCGCAGGGCCGCGAGCGCCAGGGCGACGACCGCCCCCGAGCAGACGGCCAGCGCGGGGACCCAGCGGTCCGGCGGCACATCGGTGCGGTTGCCGGAGCCATGTGCGCGCCCTGCTCGGCGACCTCGCCCTCCCGCGTGCGGCGGCGTCGGGTGCGGGGCCCGGACGTCACCCGGGCGTGCCGAGGTCCGCGAGGCGAGGGTCCAGGAGGAGGGGATCGGGCAGGTCGGCCGCCGGGTGCATGCGCAGGAGGGTGTGGACGACTCCGGCGAGGCCCGCCATCAGGCTGGGGGAGAAGGCCTCGCGGGCCAGACCGCCGGTGGGCCCGCGTTGTTCGAGACTCGTGAGGATCTCGCCGTCGAGCGGGGCGGTGCGGCCGGGCTCGAGGGCGGTGAGGAGTTCCCAGAGACCGAGGTCGCCGTGGCACAGCGTGTGGCTCCAGCCGAAGCCCTCGGCGGCGCAGGCGCGGGCGGCCCGCCGGGCCGTGTCGAGGCGCGCGGGATCGCCGGTGCGCCGGTGCAGGTCGAGCATGGCGACGCCGATGCCCGCGCTGCCGTGGCACCAGCTCGTGAAGAAGTCCTCCTCGGCGCCGACCCGGGCGTCGAGCCAGTTGCCCTCGCCGGGCTGCCAGAGCGACTCCTGGTAGGCGAAGGCCTCTTCGGCGAGGCGGCTCCAGCCCTGCCGTTCGGCGGCGGTGCCCGCCTCGCCGAGGGAGAGACGGGCCAGGGCCCAGCCGATGCCGGTGGCCCCGTGGGCGAAGCCGCCGATGCCCTGCGGGTTGAGCCGGGTGGTCCAGCGCGCCCCGGCCGTGTCGTGCAGGGCCAGTCCGCTCAGCCGTCGGCCGACGTGGGCGGCGGCGGCCGCCCACCGGTCCTCCCCGGTCGCGGCGGCCAGGTCGAGCAGCGGGACCACGGCGCCCGCGGCACCGTTGAGGAGGTCGACCTCGACGTCGTCGTCCACGAGCGGGCCCCCGGCGAGGGGGAGCGCGCGCAGGGCCGCTCTGTTCAGCAGCCAGGGATCGCCCAGCACGCGGTGCAGCGCCAGCCACGTCCACACCTGGGACGCGGCACCGCTGAACGCGCCCGCCGAGGGCGGCACGGTCGCCAGGTCCTCGGTGCCGACCAGGACGCGCAGCGCTCCGTCGAAGGTCTCGGCGACGCCCGGCACCTCGTCCGCCCGTCCGGCCCGTACCTCGGCCAGGTATTCGGCGAGTGCCAGGACGACCCCGCCCTGCCCCGTGTAGAGGTCGGCGGGCAGCACCCTGATGGACCATCCGGCGGGCGTGAACACGGGGCTGATCCAGGTGACCGTGCCGTCCTGCCCGCGCACCGCCCCGTCGCACAGCCGCCGTACCATGTCCGCGGCCAGGTGACGACGGCGCCGCTCCCGGTCCCGGGCGTGCGGGCGGTGGGCGGCGGTCCGGACCCGGCCGGGCAGCGACCGCTCGTTGAGGTAGGCGCCGACCAGGGCGTCCTGGATCACCGACTCCTCCAGCGGCAGGTCGGCGGTCCGCCAGTCCCGCACGGTCGCCTCGACGGCCGCGGAGTCCACCGTGAAGGTGCACATCGGGACGTCGCCGACGAGGAGGTCCGAGATCTCCCCCTCGACGGTCACCCGGTCGGTGGGCGCTCCCGGCAGCACCTCGGCGTTGCGGCGCAGGATGTCGCGGGCCCGTTCGACGGCCGCGGGCTCGTCGTGCAGCGACGCCGGGTGCCACAGCATGCGGCCGATGTCGACGTAGGCCTGCGTGGGCCGCAGGATGCGCCGCGCCCGCACGCCCTCGAAGCGCCGCAGCAGCCGGTGCGGGTCCGTGCCCGGCCGTCGCAGGTGTGCGGTCATCTCGCGGAATCCGGCGAGGACGCGGTCCCAGTACGCGCTCAGTACCGGGGCGGGACTGGGGTGGTTGCCCGCGGTGGGCATGGCGACCAGGCCGACCTCGAAGCGGGCGGCCCCGGTGCCGCCCCGGGTGATCACCGGGTGCGGGATCAGCGGCTGCTGGCCGGGCAGCGCCCCGATGCCGGAGATGTCGACGCCGCCCAGCGCGAAGCCGGTGCCGCGCACGGGCAGCAGTCCGGTGCGCAGCACCGTGCGGCGGATCGCCGCGGCCGCCGCGTCCACCGCGTCGCCGCGTCCACTGGGCGGGAACGGCGCGGGGGCGTCGAAGAGGGTCTCGGCGTCGACGACGACCGGCACCGGACCGGCCGCGATCATGTTCTCGGCGTGCATGTCGGTACCGCCCGTCAGCCGCAGGACGGCCAGCCAGTGCCCGACGTTGCGGTAGAAGACGGCGAGTTCGCCGTCGTCGGCGCAGTAGCGGTGGCGGACGAATTCGGCCCACCCGTAGCCCTCGCGGGCCAGGGTGCGCGGCACGCGGATGCGTTCGTGCGGTGCCGGGGCGTCGGCGAGGTCCGCGAACAGCTCCTCCAGCAGATCGCCCAGCGCCACGTCGATCCACGACGACCGGGGCTTGTACATGACGCTCGCGTCGTCGAGGTCGACCCGGCTGACGGTCAGTCCGCCGCGGTGGGTGTCACCCGCCCCGAAGGTGACGGCCCGCAGCCGTCCTGGGGCCGTCGCGCACAGCGGGCGCAGCGACTCCCGGTCCGCGGCGAACCGTTCGGCGAAACCGGCGGTCGCGCCCACCGACAGCCGGGCGACCGAGGCGATCCGCCCGCCCACGACGGGATACCGGCCGGCCAGCCGGTCGAGATAGCCGTCCTGGGCGGCCAGTTCGATGAACGCGGCCCAGGACGCCGTGTCGGACGCTCCGGCTCCGGCCTTCTCCCCGTCGGCCGCGCCGTCCGCCGCGACGCGCAGCGCATGGAGTTCGATGAGGAACAGCCGCGACAGCTTCGCGTGCAGGGACCTGAGCAGCGCGGTGTGCCCCGCCTCCAGCACCACGTCCCGTTCCTTCGCGTCGAGCCCGTCGACGTCCGCCAGCCGCCGCGCGAGCTCCTCCCGCCAGGGGCGGGCCAGGACGCGTACGGGGCGGGCGAACCACTCCGTCTCGTCCTTGTCCCCCTGTACGGCGTCCATCGGTACCGCGCCCGTCGGCTGCACCGGAGCAGATCCGTTCACCCGTCACCGTCCCTGTTCCACCGGATGTGTGGGCCCGTCCGGCGACGCGCCCCCGAGGGCGAGGGGAGCCGCACGGTCCCCCCGCTCCCGTCGTGCCTCAGGGGATCAGCAGCACCAGCTGCCGTGCGACCCGCTCGGGCTGGAACAGAAGCCGTAGAGGGAGTCGCTCGGGTCGGTGAGCGCGGCCTCGGCGGCAGCGCCACCGACGTAGAGCGGACCAGCGGGATTGACCTGCCCGTACGCGCTCTCGGCACCCGACAGCCAGGCGTCGAGCACCGCGGTGTGAACACTGATCTGTGGCATCGGCGGCCTCCGGAGACGGAAATTGCGGGACGGATTGCCCAGCCCCGAGTATCGCGGCGATCGAACATCTGTCAGACGGCTAATCCGGCCACAGTCGGGTGGGGCGGGCGGGACCCCGTACCACCTCTGGGGCCGACGGGCCCGCCCGGCGGTGCCGCCGGGCCGTCGCGGCTCCCCGACGGAATGAGCAAGCGCTTAGTAGCATGGTGCGGGACAGTCCGGCGGACCACGGAGGGAAGGGCACAGCGGTGTCGGAAGCAGAGGCCTTCTACCAGCGGGAGAGCCAGGACAGGTTCCTCCCCACCCCGTCCACCCGAGGGCCGTGGGACGCCGACTCCCAGCACGCCGGCCCGCCCGCCGCGCTGCTCGGGCTGGCCGTCGAGCAGCGGCCGGGGGCCAGGCCGGACCTGCGGGTCGCCCGGCTCACGTACGAGATCATGCGTCCGGTCCCGATCCGGCCGCTGACCGTGGCCGTCCGGGTGCTGCGCTCGGGACGCAGCACCGAACTGGTCGAGGCCGTCCTCACGCCCGAGGGCGGCGCGGACGTGATGCGAGTGACGGCGCTGCTCCTGAAGACGGCGCCGCACTCGGTTCCCGAGGTGACGCCGGGCCCCCAGGTGCCGGGCCCGGCGAGCGCGCTCGCGAAGCCGTTCTTCCCCGTGCCCTGGGACCGCGGCTACCACACCGCGATGGAGGTGCGCTTCGCGGCCGGTTCCTTCCTGGAGCCCGGCCCGGCGCAGGCGTGGATGCGCATGCGGGTGCCCCTGGTCGCCGGGGAGGAGATCGCACCGCTCAGCAGGGTGCTGATCGCCGCCGACTCGGGCAACGGCGTCAGCGCCGAACTGGACTTCCACCGCTACGTCTTCATCAACGCCGACCTCACCGTCGGCGTGCACCGCCACCCCGAGGGCGAGTGGGTCTGCCTGGACGCCCGGACGATGGTCGACGCCGCCGGCATCGGCATCGCCGAGTCCGCCCTCCACGACGAGAAGGGCCCCCTCGGCCGCAGCACCCAGAGCCTGTACGTGGCACCGCGCGGCTGAGCGCGCTAGGCGGCCGCGCCGCGGGCACCTGTCCCGGACCGCGCCCCGGCCGCGCCACTCCGCCCCCCGCACCGAGGCGTCGAGCGGGCGAGGGCGGGTCCCGGGCGGCCGAACTCGCCCCACAGCGGCTGGGCCGCGTACCCGGCTTCGGTCAGGGCGAGCCGGACGTGCATCAAGGCGACCCCCGCTCGCGGGCCGCCGGGACGGCCAGGGGGCGCAGCGTCGGCGTGCACGAGGTCGACGAGCACTGGATGTACGTGCCCCCGGTGCCCCACACCTTCGCCCGCCCGCTCGGCAGCACCGACGACTCCGACGTCACCGCCTGACGCCGCTCGCGGCCGCCCGCGGGGCCGCAAGGCGCACCTCGGCGCATCGGGCAGCAGCCCGACGCTATCCTCATAGTCAACAATGCACCTAGGTGCTCAGTTGCCTATGCGGACAGGGGAGCGGGTCCATGACGAACGGTGCCTATCTGCGGTACGTCGCCCTGGGGGACAGTCACACCGAAGGGGTCGGCGACGGCGACGACACTCACGGCCTGCGCGGCTGGGCCGACCGGCTCGCCGAGCACCTGGCCCGCCACAGCCCCGGTGTGCACTACGCCAACCTCGCCGTGCGCGGCCGCAAGGCCGACGAGGTGCGTGCCGGACAGCTCGCCCCGGCGCTCGCGATGCGACCGGACCTGGCCACCGTCGTCGCCGGGGTCAACGACCTCCTGCGCCCGAGCTTCGACGCCGACGAGGTGGCCGGCCACCTGGAGGCGATGTTCGCGGCACTCACCGCCCAGGGCGCCACGGTGGCGACGCTGGCGATCCCCGACATCGGGCGCATAACACCGCTTGCCCGTCCGCTCGGGCCGCGGGTCCAGGGGCTCAACGAGCGCATCAGGGAGGCCGCCGGACGCCACGGCGTGGTGGTGGCGGAGACGGCCGCGCACCCCGTCGTGACCGACCCGCGTCTGTGGAGCGCCGACCGGCTGCACGCCAGTCCCCTCGGCCACGCCCGCATCGCGGCCGCCGTCGCCCACGCGCTGGCCCTCCCCGGCAGCGACACCGAGTGGACCCGGCCGTTGCCGGCCGCGCAGGCCCCCACCACCGCCTGGCGGACCGTCACCACCGAGCTGCGCTGGGCCGGCACCTTCCTCGGCCCCTGGATCGCCCGCCGTCTGCGCGGCCGCTCCTCCGGCGACGGCCGCCTGGCCAAACGCCCCGCGCTCCTGCCGCTGACCGAACCTTCCCGCATCTGACGCCGTGGCCGGACCAGGGCATCGGCCCGGCCCGCGCCGGGTACGGTGCCACGGTGACCGACGGACCGTACCCACGACTCTCGGACGCGTTCCCCGCACTTGCCGCCGAGATCGCCGAGCTGCTGCGCGCCGAGGGCGAACCGCTGGCCGAGGTGGTGGCCGACCCCTCCGTGCCGTCGCGTTCGCGTTGGATCATCGAGGAACCCGACGGACGGACGTGATCTCGGCCCTGGCGCCCGGCGATCCGGTCGACCGGTACCCCGTACCTGATCCTCCGACCGGGCCTCCGGGCCGGACCGGCCCCCTGGTCGAGGATGGCTTCATGGCGGAGGACGGGAGCGGGATCGCTCTGAGCAAGCAGGAGCTGCGTGAGGTCACCGCGTTCGCCGCGGCGTGCGCGGAACCGGTACTCGAGCTGTTCGAGGCCGATCAGCCGGACGACGCGCGGCCGCGCGACGCCGTCCGTGCCGCGTGGGAGTTCGCTCGGGGCGGCGAGCGGGGGAAGCCGTTGCGCGACACGGCGTGGGCGGCCCTCAAGGCGGCCCGGAGCGCGCACACCGCGGCCGCGAGCGAGGCGGCCCGGGCGGCGATGGCCGCGGCGGGCGCCGCCTACTTGCACCCGCTGGCCAAGGCCACCCAGGTCAAGCACATCCTCGGAGCCGCCGCTCACGCGGCCCGGGCCGCCGAACTGGCCGCCGGCCACGACCCGGCCATCGGCGCCGAACACGTCGATCGAGCGGTGCGCCGCGCGACACCGGCCGTCGTGGAGGTACTCGAGCGCTTCCCGGCGGCACCGGATGGCGGGGGACGGGTCGGCGCATTGACGCGCATGCTGGACGCCGGCCTCCGTTCACCGTGAGGGCCCGCGGCCCGCCCGTTCCCGCCCCATGTCGGTCACCCGTCCAAGACGCTGGGATAGGATGCACGGGAATCTCGGCCTCAGGGGAAAGCAGACTGCATGGCTCGCATGGCGGCGAAAGACCGACGGGAAGAGCTGATCTCAGCGGCGTTCCGCGTCATGGTCCGCGACGGAGTCACGAAAGCGACGACGCGCGCGATCGTCAATGAAGCGAACATGCCCCTGGGGGTCTTTCACTACTGTTTCAGCTCTCGGGAGGAACTCCTCCAGGAGGTCCTCACCCGCTTCACGGCGAGGAGTGCCGAAGCGGCGTGGAAGGCCCTTCACGAGGGCGGTGACCTGAGTGAACGCGTCTACCGGAGCCTGGGTGCCTTCTGGGACGGCGTGGAGCTCAGTCCGGGAGAGCACCAGGTGACCTATGAGCTCACGCATTACGCCTTGCGGCAGGCCGGTTTCGAGGAACTGGCCCGCCAGCAGTACGAGAGTTATCTGCAGGTCCACCAGAAGCTTCTCACGGAGGCCGCCGAGAGCGAGGGGATCCGTTGGACCGAGCCGGTTCCGGTCCTCGCCCGTTATCTGAACGCCGTACTGGACGGCCTCATCCTGTGCTGGCTGGTCGACCGCAACAGCGAGGACACGCGCGAGGTGCTCCGTCTGACCGGCGAGCATCTGCTGACCTTCGCCGACAAGAACCGATAGCTGCAGGTCGCCGTCGCGGCCGAGGAGGTGGGACGTTCCGTGGCAGTCGCTGGTCCCGGGCTACCGGGCGCTGGATCGGCTCGGCGTTCCCCGGGGCGGCCGCCCGTGCCGCTGGAGCGCATCGTCGCGACCGCTGCCCGGATCGTGGACGAGGACGGCTCCGACGCTCTCTCCATGCGCACGCTGGCCCAGCGCCTGGGCTCCGGCACGGCGACGCTGTACGGCACTTCGACAACCGGGCGGCGCTGGTCGCCCATGTTGTGGACCGCATGTTCGGCGCCGTGGAGCTGAACGGCGAGGAACTCCTCGCGATGGGCTGGCTCCTCGGGCAGCAGGTGACCGCCGTGGCGGTGCACCCGCCTCCTCGGCGCCGGGGATGTCGCGGGCGAAGTGCTGGCCGTCGATCCCCGCGCTGCGCAGCACGGGAGTAAACGGCGCGGGGCGGTCCCGCGTTCCGGCTTGCGGCCGGACGGCGGGACCGCCCCTGTGCGCACATCGGTCAGGCGGCGTCGACGTCGGTGGTGGCGAGCTTGGCGTAGACCTCGGGCCGGGTGCGGCGGATGTGTGCGGCACGGGCCGTGCCGGCCAGGAACACCGCCGGGACGAGCGCGATCAGCGTCCAGTTGACGGCCGCGCCGGCGCCGGTGAACAGGTCCAGGCGCTTGCAGACCAGCACGGTGACGGCGGTGAGGAGGACGCCGGCCGCGGCGGGCGCGACCAGGGTGCGCAGGCTTCCCTCGCCGTGCTCGGCGCGGTTGCGGCGGAAGAAGGAGACCACCGCGAAGGCCGCCAGCGCCTGGAGGACGAGGATGCCGACGACACCGGGAGTGTTCACCCACAGGAAGAACTTGGTGTAGGGGTCGACGCCGATCGAGGCGAAGACGGCGACGACCACGACCGCCAGGGCGCTCTGGGCGACGCCGGCCACCCACGGCGAGCCATGCCTGGGGTGCACCCGGCCCAGCGACGCCGGGGCGACGTTCTCGGCCGACAGGGCGTAGACGTACCGGGTGATGGCGTTGTGGAAGGCGAGCAGGGCGGCGAGCACGCTGGTGACGATGAGGACACGCTGGACGTCGGTCGCCCAGCCGCCGACGTACTGGGTCATGGCGGTGAAGAACATCTCCGCCGGGTTCTTCGCGGCGACGGCGACGGCCTGGTCGCTGCCGAACGCCTGCACGATGATCCAGGCGATGAAGGCGTAGAAGAGGCCGAGGAAGCCGATCGCGAGGTAGGTGGCACGGGGCACGGTGCGGTCGGGCTCGCGGGCCTCCTCGCGGTAGATGGCGGTGGCCTCGAAGCCGATGAACGCGGCGACGGCGGAGACCGAGCGGTCCGCTCATCCCCGAGACGAAGATGTTCGAGGGAGCGAAGGAGTCGAAGCTCAGCCCGCTCGCGCCGCCCTTGACCAGGACCGCTCCGGCGAGGAGCACCAGGATGGCGGTCTCCGCGATCAGCAGGGCGGCCAGGACCTTGGCGCCGAGGTTGATGGAGCGGAAGCCCAGGAACCAGACGACGGCGATCCCGGCGAAGGCGTACACCGGCCAGGGCAGGTCGACGCCGAGGAGGTCGTTCGCGGTGGTGGAGGCGAAGAAGCCGAAGGCGCCGAACAGGCCGATCTGGAGGGAGTTGTAGGAGAACACGGCGAGGAACGCCGCCCCCAGCCCTGCCGGACGTCCGAGGCCCCGCGCGATGTACGAGTAGAAGGCGCCGGCGTTGCGGATGTAGGGCGTCATCGCGGTGAAGCCGACCGCGAAGAGGACCAGCAGGACCCCGACGGCGAGATAGGCGACCGGGGCGCCGATGCCGCCGAAGAGGATGGCCAGGGGAGCGACGCCGGCCATGACCGTGAGCGGGGCGGCCGCGGCGACGACGAAGAAGACGATGTCGGCGACACCGAGACTGCCGCGCTGGAGGTGCGGGCTCGGATCGGCCCCGGCGGCCGATGGGGGCTGCTGGGGAGCGGTGGGGACGAGGGGCTCGGTCATGAGGTCTCCGCAGAGTGTGTGTCGTCGAGGAGCGGGCGAGATGAGCGAGATGTCGGGGAGACGCGGACCCGGCCGTGAGGACGACGTGGGTCTATCGTCTCCCGGGCCGCGTGCCGCGGGGAGCGGGGGCGGGGTGGGTACGCCGGCCCGCGAGCCAGGTGCCCAGGACGGGGAGGTGCGCGAGGTCGCCGGGGGCGGTCTCGGCCGGGTCGGCGGCGAGATGCACCAGGTCGGCGCGCATTCCGGGGCGCAGCGCGCCCCATTCCTTCTCCTCGAACGCCTGGTGGGCGCACCCTGCGGAGTAGGCGGCGAGAGCGGTGTCGACGTCGATCCGCTCCTCGGGGAGCCAGCCGCCCTCGGGAACACCCTGTGGCGTCTGACGGGTCACGGCGGTGGCGATGCCCCGCAGTGGTTCATGGGCGGTGACCGGCCAGTCGCTGCCGAACGAGAGCCGGGCACCGGAGGCGAGCAGGGCGGCGATCTGGTACTGCCGCCCGCCGCGTTCCGGGCCGATCCTCGGCAGGGTCAGCTCGGTCATCAGGGGATCGGGCTGGGCCCACAGCGGCTGGAGGTTGGCGACCACGCCGAGGGCGGCGAACCGGTCCAGGTCGGCGGGGTCGATCAGCTGGGCGTGGGCGATGACCGGACGGCGGTCGCGGGCGCCGTTGGTGCGGGCCGCGGCCTCGATCGCGTCCAGGGCCATCCGGACTCCGCCGTCGCCGATGGCGTGGAGGTGCGCGCGGAAGCCGAGTGCGTCGACGGCGGTGACGGCCTCGGCGAGCTCCTGGGGGGACCAGTTGGCGATGCCGTGCGAGTGCGGGCAGTCGCTGTAGGGCTCGAGGAGGGCGGCGGTGCCGGCCTCGATGACGCCGTCGGCGAAGAACTTCACGCTCCGCGCGGTCAGCAGCCCGGGAGCGGAGCTCTCCACCTTGTCCCGGTCCGCCGTGAAGCGGAGGATGCGCTCGCGCCAGCCGTCGGGTTGCAGGACGAAGGCGAGGTCGGCGCGTACCGGAAGCCCCGGCCCGGTGGTCGCCGCGGTGACCCAGACGTCGGCGTGGTGCGGCTCCACCCAGGCGTCCTGCACCCAGGTCACGCCGGCCGCGGCGAACCGGGCGGCGGCCTCGCGCAGCGCCGCCACCTGCACCTCGTGGGACGCAGTGGGGATGAGGGCGAGCACCGGGCCGAGAGCGCCGAACTCGCGAAGCGTGCCCAGCGGCTCGGACGATCCGTCCCGGCGCAGGATCTCCCCGCCCACCGGGTCCGGCGTGCGGGCGGTGTAACCGACCCGGCGCAGGGCCTCGCTGTTCACCCAGGCGGTGTGGTGGTCCATGGTGCGCAGGACGACGGGACGGTCGGGTACGGCGGCGTCCAGCCACCGGGCGTCGAAACGGCCGTCGGGGGCGAGCCACGGGTCGAAGCCGTCACCGGTGATCCACTCCGTCTCCGGGTGTTCGGCGGCCCAGTCCCGTACGGCCCCGACGATCTCGTCGACGCTCGTGCGGTCCCGGACGGGCACCCCGGCCAGCCCCAGTCCTCCCATCACGGGATGGACATGTCCGTCGCCGAACGCCGGCAGCAAGGTCCCGCCGGCCAGGTCGACGACGGTGGTGCGCGGTCCCCTGGCGGCCAGCGCCGCGGCGCCGAGGGCGGTGATCCGGCCGTCGGTGACGGCGAGGGCGTCGTGGACGGGGGTGTCTGCCAGCCCGGTCCGGACGGTTCCTTCGGTGAAGACGATGTCGGCATGCATGGCGTCGGACGGTGCCCTTCCTTCGGCCGGCTGCCTAACTGAAAGGCATTCGGTTTCCGGTAATGTAGGCGCCGCCCAGGCGACTGGGAAGAGTTTTACTGAATGTCATTCGGTAACTTCTGGGTTACGGCACACGAAGACGAGGAGCCACCGTGGGACGGCCGCGCACACCTCTGCTGGACCGTCGGCGCATCGGTGCGGCGGCACTGCGCCTGGCCGACGCGCAGGGCGCACTCTCCATCCCGGCCCTGGCCAAGGCGCTGGGTGTCGCCCCGTCCGCGCTCTACCACCATGTCGCCGGCCGCGACGAGATCATCTCGCTGATGCGCGAGGAACTGGCCCTGACGACCGGAGGCGACCAGGACTGGTCACAGCCCTGGGAGAAGGCCCTGGAGGGCTGGGCCCGCTCCTACCTCGCCGCCTTCGCCGCCCACCCCGGGGCGGTTCCCCTGCTCGCCACCGCCCCACTGGCCGAACCCTTCATGCACGCCATGTACGAGAAGGTCGCCGAGCTGCTCCTCGACGCCGGTTTCGCCGCCAAGGAGGTCATGCCGGTGATCACCGCGCTGGAGAGCTTCGTCCTCGGTTCCGCCCTCGACCTGGTGGCGCCGCCCGTGATGGTCTCCGACGTCGCCCGCGACACGGCTCCGCACCTCAGCGCCGTACTCGACCAGACCCCCGCCGACCGCAGCCGCGCCACCCTGGCCTTCGACCTCGGGCTGCGCGCCCTGCTCACCGGATTCCGCGACCTGCTGCGTCACTGAGGGCAGTCGCGGACGGGGCCCTGCTCGGCCCGTCGACGCGGCACCCTGGCCCCGTCGGAAATGGTCACGTGCCCTGTGCGTGCCTCGGCCCGGGTGCTGTAGGCGTCCGTCGTCCTGACGCGGTCACCGTCACGGGTCGGGAAGGCCGGCTTTCGCCCCCGGACCGACAGTCCCGCCTCAGCGCCCGGCGCCCGCCTGACGGCGCGCACCGCCCACCGCGCCGATCTGCTGGACGCCCTGAGGTCGGCCGTCCCCGAACGCTCCCTCCACCTCGGCAGGCGCTGCGTCTCGGTCGACCCACCCCCAACGGAGACGAGATCAAACGACACGTCGGAGCGACTCCATCGCCGCGAAGGCCCGCGAGCGCGTGTGCGAGCGGTCGCCGACGGGAACGAATGAACATGTAGTTGTTCCGCATGGCTGCGTACCAGGCCCTCGTCCGACTTCGATGATTGAGATCGATCAGGGGGTTCTCATGTCCGGCGAGAGCACAGGTGAGGCCGAACCGAGTGGGATCGCTTCAGGTACGCACAACCAGGTTTCTGGATCCGTCATGGGGCCCCTGGTGCAAGCCGGAGTCATCTACGGTGGAATTCATCTGTAGTCTCTGGAGGTATTCAGCCGGCCTCACGCCGAGAAGCGTGCCGTGGCCAGGACCGTTCCGTCCGGGCCCACCAGGCGGGCGCCGGTCGTGGTCGTCGGGTCGACCGGGGTCGGCGCCCCCCAGTAGCCGTAACCGTCCTTGAGCGGGAACGACCCCACCGGGACCGTCGACCCGTCGGCGCGGACCAGCAGACACCGCACCGGGCCCCGGTCGGTCCCGGGGAGCTCGACGGACATGTACACCCAGCTCCGGTCGCCGCCGTGAGCGAAGAAGCGGCCCACCTCGTGGCCGCCGGAGACCAGGGCGGCCTCGCGCAGTCCGCCGTGCGTCCGCTGGGCGACCGGTGCCGGCGCGCCCTCGACCACCGTGCCGACCGCCCAGCCGCCGAAACCGCAGGCCACGGTCGCGGCGGCCGCGGCCGCCGCCAGCCGCAGCCGCTGCCTGCGAGGCCTCCGCTCCGGCACCGGGGCGGCGCCCATGGCCCGGACGACCCGGCTCTCGAAGCCGACCGGCGGCTCGGCCTCCGGCAGCAGGGCGAGCAGACCGTCGCCGACCGCCGTCAGCCGTTCGACGTGCTCCCGGCACTCCGGGCAACGGTCCAGGTGGGCGACCGCCTCGGCCCGTTCACGGGCAGGCAGGACCCCGAGCGCCAGTTCGGCGCCCTGCTCCCGCAGCCGCTCGCACTCCATGCCGCTCACCGCTTCTCCTCCGTCTCGAGAAGGGCGCGCACCTTGCGCGTGCCGGTCCGGATCCGTGTCTTCGCCGTGCCCAGCGGAATGTGCTCGGTGTCCGCCACCTCCCCGGCCGTCATCCCGTAGATCCCGGCCATCACCAGGGCCCGCGCCTGTTCCCGGGGCAGCTCGGCCACCGCGCGTCGGACCCGCTCGGCGTTGTCGTCGGCCATCGCCCGCCGCTCGGGCGTCTCGGTCACGACGTCGAGCAGCGTGTCCAGGTCCTCGGGCGCGACCGGCTTCGCCCGCCGCGCCCGTACCGCGTCGATCGCCAGGTTGTGCGCGATCGTCGTCAGCCAGGACCGTACGGAGCCCCGCCGGGGGTCGTACACCTGTGCGTGCCGCCAGGCCCGCTCGAACGTCTGCTGGGCGACGTCCTCGGCGAGTTGGGTGTCGCCCAGGACGGCGAGGGCCACGCCGTAGACCGTGCTCTGGAAACGGCGCACGAACGCCACGGCCAGCTCGGGATCGCCCGTGGTCAGGCCGGTGAGCAGTGCCTCGTCGGGCACCCGTCCGAAGGAAAGGGCCATGCGCCACATATCAGGAATACGTTCCGACGCCCGGAAGGGATTGCGCTCACCTCACCTCCATTCTCCCTCGGGCGATCCGCAATCCCTCCGCCCGCCGCGGCCGTACCCCTTGCAGGGGGGAGCAGGGGGACGATCCGGAGGACCGATTCATGACCATCCCGCACACCCGTGACCGCGTGCTCCTCGGTGTGGCCGCCGGCGGACTGACCGCCCTGCTGGCCGCCTGCGGAGGCGGCGGCAGCAACGGCAGCAGCAGCGGTTCCGGTACGACCACCGCACCCGCCCCGTCGATGGCCGCGGCCTCCGGGACCCAGGTCACGGCGAAGCTGACCGACTTCCACATCCAGCTCTCGACGCAGAAGTACCACCCCGGCCGGTACACCTTCACCGCGCAGAACATGGGCCACCACGAACACGCCCTGGAGCTGGACGGCCCGGGCGGCAACAACCGCAGCAAGACCCTGGAGCCCGGACAGTCCACGACCTTCACGGTGACGCTGAAGTCCGGCTCGTACCAGGTGTTCTGCCCGGTCGACGGACACAAGGACCTCGGCATGAAGACGCACATCACGGTCGGCGGAACCCCGGCGTCGCCCAGCACCAGCAACGACAACACCTCTACGAACAATGGCTACTGAACGGACGGCCGCGACGTTCGTCCTGCGCCTGGCCGGCGCGGGGCTGACGGCGGCGATGGCAGCGATCCATCTGCGCCTGTGGGACGAGGGCTACCGGGGCCTCGACACCATCGGGCCGCTCTTCCTGCTCAACGGCGTCGTCGGCCTCCTGCTGGCCCTGGCGCTGCTGGTCACCCCCGTACGCCGGCTGGTGCCGGTAGCCGCCGTGACCGCCCTCTTCACGGCGGGCACCCTGGGCGCCCTGGTGCTCAGCCTCACCACGGGGCTCTTCGGCTTCGTCGAGTCGATGGACGCGGAGCTGGTCCGCCCGACCGTGTACGTCGAGGCGGCGGGAGTGGCCGTCCTGGCCCTCCTGGCGGTCGTCGCCCACGGCCGCCCCCACCGCCGCGCGCACGCCCCTGCCCCCCGCCGTCGACACCGCACGGACGCCGGAGGCGCACGCCAAGGGTGACCCTGCCGCACGGGAGTCCGCCGGGCCTTCTCGGCCCGGCGGACTCCCGTGCGTCTGCCGGACCGCGAGCCACCCTGGCGTTGATCACACGCCGGCTTCAGCGTTTCGACGACACCCCAGGACGCTCGCGGTGTGCCCGGTGCTGCTCGCCGCCACTGCCGTCGCGCCCTACGCCACGCCCGCCACCGCCGCAGGCCCGGACCCGCTCGCCCGCTTCCACACCCAGCACCTCGACTGCCACGCCTGCGTGCTCGGCCCCGACGACGAGACCGGCCGCGAGCCGGACGCCGCGGGCGCCGACTGCGCCGACGTCACCGTGCCCCTGGACTACACCGATCGACGCAGCCGTACGATCCCCGTCGCCGTCTCCCGCCGGAAGGCGACCGACACGGCCCACCGTTCGGGCCCGCAGTTCCGGAAAGACGACGGATCGGCGTGGTGGCGGCCTCGACGGCCGGCGCGCCGACCTGGCCCGAACCGTAGGCCTCCTGGCCCGTGCCGCCGACCGGAAGCCGGTCGAGCCACCCCAACGACCGGCCCGTTGGTTGGAGTTCCTGCTGACCTCGGCGGGCTCGGCCACCGCCGGCCGGATGACGGCGATCCTCTGCGGCGACGTGGCGGAGCGGCGAGGCGCCGCCGACTACTGGCGCGCGGTCGAACAGTCGCGCCGCCGGCGGTTCCCGCTCGTCGGCCCCTGGCGAACGCCATCACCCCCTGCGGAGTTCTGGGCGCCGCCCGCCGAGGCACCGACCGTGCTCGACAACGACGTCCCGGCCCTGCTCCTCGCCGCGACCGGCGACCCTCGCAGCGTCGACTCCGGCGCCGGGCCATGCGCGAGCGGTGGCCGAGCTCGCGGCTCCTGACCGTCGAACACGCCCGCCAGCACGGCCTCTACGGCGAGTACGGCGACACCTGCGTCGACGACCAGGTCAACGCCTACCTGCGCACCGGCCTGCTTCCCGCGCAGGACCCGACCTGTGCCGCCGCACCGCATCCACATGGTCCGGTTCTCCAGTGATATGGACAAAGGCAGGTGGAATGCGAAGTGGATTGCGATGAAAGCATCTTGACCCCGGTCTGCCGCATCGGGCAGGTTTCAGACACTGGACGTCATCCAGGGGTTTCCCGAGAAAGATGCGTGCTATGGGCGCCTATCTGTGTCCTCCTGCCGTGGTGCAAGGCGAGCATGTCGTGAAGACCGGCCAGATCCTGGCGGAGGTCCGGGCCCGCCACCCGCAGGCGCCGTGGCTGCCGAGGATGGACGGCATCGCCGCGAGCACCGGGATCATCTCACGGGCCTGGATGCTGCCGCTGGAGTCGGCCTCCGCGCCCAGCGGTGGGAGTGGCCTGCGAACCCCCGGCGCGGGCGCGGCTCGTGAGGCACTGACCCGACGCGGCTTCGGCGACGACGAGGTGAACCGCGTAATCGCCGCACTGGAGGCGATACCCGCACCGCAGACCGTCCAGGAGCGCACCGCGCCGGCTTGGGCGGCCGTGCAGGAGTACGGCGAACGCGCGGCGCGCGCAGCTCTCGACGTCGCCGGACTGGACGCCGCCGACGTCGACTGTCTCATCACCAGTCACTCCACCACCCCGGCCCTCCCGGGGCTCGACCTGTCCCTGCTCAACCGCCTTCCGCTGCGCCGCGACGTACTCCTGCTCCCGGCCACCCAGTGGGCCTGCATCGCCGGCACCCGATCGCTCGCGCTCGCGGCCGATCTGGTCGCGACGGACCCCGACCGCGTGGTGCTGGTGGTGATCGCGGAGGCGCTGAGCACCACCTACCAACCCGCCGACGAGACACTGGAGTCGCTGATCGTGCGGCTGCTGTTCGCCGACACCGCCGTCGCCGTGGTGGTCACCGGACGCCCCGGACCGGAGTCGGTCCTGAGACTGGACGCGGTCTGGCACCACACCCTGCCCGGCACCATGGACCTGCACCGGCTGGAGACCCGGACCGACGGCACGCACTTCGTGATGGACCGCCGTGGACCGCGCGCCGTACAGGAGACGGTCGCCGCGATGTGGAGGTGGTTGCGCGTACGCCATGAGGACGACCGAGAGCGGTGGCATCCCGACCTGCTGCTCGCGCACCCGGGTGGGACGAGGGTGCTGGAGTACATGGAACAGACGATGCCCGAAGGATGGCCGACGGGCCTTCTCGCCTACAGCCGGGACAGCTACCTGACGGGCAACCGCGGCGGCGCGGCCGTGCTCGACATCCTGTGCCGCGCCCACGAGGCCGGCCAGAAGTCGGGCAGCCGGACGGTGTTGTACGCGGCCGCACCCGGACTGACGGCCACGGCCGTGGAGGGGGAGTGGCTGTAGCCGGGGCACCCCGCCCTCACTCCGGCACCAGGTTGATCTTTAAAGGCTCACCCCTGCCCGCGTCCGTCGCGACTTTCGGCACCTCCGGTCGAAGGCCGCCTGCCCGGCCGGAGCACCGAAATCCTCCCGGCCGGCCCAGGACGGCCACCCGGCCCCAGGAACAACCAGCCCACCGCTCGCTATGACGTGCACACCGTCCGCAAACCCGGCCCCACAAAACGACGCACGAAGAAGTCAACGACTCCACGCCCCCGCCGCACAGGTGAAAGATCAAGCTAGACCTCCAGTTCGGCCCAGACCGCCTTGCCGGTCTCGGTCCACCGCACCCCCCAGCGGGTGGTCAGCTTGTGGACGACGTGGAGCCCCCGCCCCCGGTCGTCGAGCAGCCCGGCGCGGCGCAGGCGCGGGCGGCCGTTGCCGCTGTCGCCGACCTCGCAGGTGAGCCGGTGCCCGGCCCGCACCAGCCGCAGGGTGACGGGCCCGGTGCCGAACCGGACGGCGTTGGTGACCAGTTCGCTGATCACCAGCAGCGCGTTGTCCCGGGCCTGGCCGCCCGTGTGCCATGCCCGCAGCACGGGCGAGGCCAGGGCGCGGGCGCGGGCCGCGGTGTTGTCGCGGGCGGACAGGCGCCAGGTGGCGCTGTCCCGGCCGCGGCGGCCGGCCATCCGGGCCAGCAGCAGGGTCACGTCGTCGCGCAGGGGTTCCTGCGGGGCCAGCCGGGCGACCACGCGACGGGCGGCCCGCTGGAGATCGTCCCAGGGATGCACGTCACGGACCACGTCCGTCAGCCGGCCTATGCCGTCATCGATCGAGGTGGACGGATCCTCGACCAGGCCGTCGGTGTAGAGGACGAGGAGCGAGCCCGGGGGCGCGGCGAACTCGTGCACGTCGAAGGGCTCCCGTACGGCGAACTCGGCTCCGAGCGCCGGGTGCGGCTGGGCCGCCACGGCCTTGGCGGACCCGTCGGGATGGACGAGGACAGGGGGGAGGTGACCGGCGTTGGACATCACCACCCGGTGGTCGACGGGATCGTAGACCGCGATGCAGCACGTCGAGCCCAGCGCGCTGTACCCGGCAGCCAGGCCCGCGTCGGTGTCGTCCAGCAGCGTGACCGTCTCGTCCAGCCGCTCCAGCACCTCGCCGGGGCCCAGCCCCGCCGACAGCAGCGCACGGGCCTCCATGCTCAGCTGGCCCATGGCCGCCGCGGCCCCGAGGCCGTGCCCCACGACGTCACCGACCACCAGCGCGGTCCGGTCGCCCGGCAGCGGAAAACTGTTCACCCAGTCCCCGCCGACGCCCGCACTGTCGGGAGTGGTGGGCTCGTACACACTGGCGACCTCGATGGTCTCGCTGCCGACCCGTGGCAGCAGCCGGCGTTGCAGTGCCAGGACCTGGGCGTGCTCCCGCTGGTGCTGGCGGGCCAGGTCCACATGGCGGGCGGTCTTGGCCACGAGTTCCTGGAGGTCGAGCAGCTCACCCTCGCGGAAGGGGCGTTCCGGGCGGCGCCAGACCTCTGTCACGCCCAGCACGATCGGGCCCGGGGTGCCCTGCTGCCCCTCGACGACGAGCGGAATGCACGCGACGCTCACCGGCTGGTCGCCGGGCACCAGGGCGCGCACCAGCCGTCGGTCGCCGAGTGCCCGCTCGATCGCCTCGCGGTCACGGACGACGATGGCCTGCGGTACGTCGTCCCGCATGACCGCGCCGGCCAGCAGCCGGCTCGCCTCCTGGGGCAGATTGTCCCCGGGGGTCAGGTACCCGTCGGGCCAGGCCCGGTCCGGCACCAGGGCGGCCCGCCGCAGCCGGATGCGGTCCTGGGCCTGCTCGGTGACCGCCTCACCCGTCCACACGGCGTAGTCCAGGTCGACGGCCGCCACGTCCCCCCAGGCCAGCAGGGACTGGGCCAGGGACTGCGCGGTCTCCCCGATGTCGAGGGACGTGCCGATCGCGGCGGCGGAGGCGTACAGGTGCAGCCGCTTGGCCATGGCGATCAGCGAGACGGTCAGACCCTCCTCCGGAGTGGCGGCCGGCAGGATGCTCATCGACACCACCAGCTCCGACCCGTCGCTGCGCCGCAGGCGCTGGACACGGGCGACGTGCGCCTCCCCGGTGTCGAGGACCCGCTGCAGGCGCCGGGTCACCGTCGGTACGTCCCCGGGAGGCAGGAGATCGGCGAAGGAGTCCCCCGGCGCGACCGTCACCCCGGTGAAAGGGGCGGCGTCCACATTGCAGCTGGTGATCCGCAGATCCCGGTCGAGGTTGACGGCCCCGAGGATCTGCTCCCGGTCGTCGGGCTCCGCGCCGCTGCCCCGGGGCGGACGCACGTCACCCTCGCCCGAGGAGCCGACGCGACCCGCGGCCGCCGTCGCTCCGGCCCTCGGGATGTAATCCGCCAGGGCTCCGCTGACCATGTCGAACGGCGAAGCCGAGGAGGAGGACGAAGTGGCGTTCATGCGTCTCACGCAGCTCGCTGACTCCGGCACACGCCGGACGATGTTTCCCGGGGCCGTGCGGCCCAGCCCCGAGGTCCTGTATCGCACCTCTCATGAGATAGGACAGACAGCATGTCCGCTGGATAGCTAAAAATTAGCATAAAGCGGCATTTCACCGGCGGGTCGGCGGCGGGCACCGCCCGCCCGCGGGTACGGGCGGTGCCGCGGGTAGGGGCGGTGCCGCGGGCTACGCCGGGGCGGGGAGCGTCCGTCCCAGCCGGGCGAGAGGGGAGAGGGCCATCAGGGCCGGCGACAGCAGCATGCCCGCGGCCGTCACCAGGAGGCTCGTGCGCGTCCCCCACGCCTGCGCGAGGAACCCGCCGAGGAGCGAGCCGAGCGGGGTCAGCCCCATGCCGACGAAGGTGATCGTCGCGGCCACGCGGCCTTGCATCCCGTCGGGCGTCAGGGTCTGCCGGACGGCCATCACCGTGACGTTCACCAGCTGGCCGCAGGCCCCGAAGACGAGGTTGGCCGTGCAGAGCGCGGTGATCGTCACCGCGGAGGAGCCGTGCAGCGCGGGCACGCACAGGAACGCGCCGTCGCCGAGCACCGCCGCCCGGACGAGCACTCGGCCGTGCCCGAAGCGGCTCGGCAGGCGGGCGGCCAGCAGGGAACCCAGGAGCGCCCCCGGCCCCGTCGCCGCGAGGGCCAGCCCCACGGCGGCGCCCGAGAGGTGCAGGTCCCGCGGCAGGAACAACAGATAGACGGTCATCACGGCGGCGAAGAAGAGCTGGAAGGCGGCAGACGCGAGACACACCGCCCGGAGCGAGGTGTCACCGGCGACGAAACGGAGCCCGGTGCGGATCCGCCGCCAGACCCCGGAGGCACCTCTGTGCTCGCGGCGTTCCGCGTGCGCCGGGACGGACTCGCGGCGACCGATCCGCCGTATCGTCAGGAACGACAGCGCGAAGAACGACGCGCTGGAAACGGCGGCGACCGGCACCGACAGCACGGACACCAGCGCGCCGCCGAGGGCGGGACCGCCGATCTGCGCCGCGGACCGGCTGCCCTCGAGCGCGCTGTTGCCCCGGACCAGCTGATCCCGCCTCACCAGCCGTACCAGGGACGCCTGGTAGGCCACGTCGAAGAACACCGACAGGGCCCCGACGGCGAAGGCCACGACGAACAGCACCGGCAGGACCAGACCGCCGAGGAGGGCCGCCGCGGCGGCGGCGCCCAACGCCAGGGCCCGGCCCGCGTCCGTCAGCACCATCACGCTGCGGGTGCGCCACCTGTCCACCCACGCGCCGGCGAAGAGCGACAGCAGCAGGATCGGAGCCTGCCCCACCGCCCGCAGGGCGCCCAACTGGCCGGCACCGGCGTCCAGCGTCAGGACGGCGAAGAGCGGCACGACCACCAGACAGGTGTGTTCTCCGAGTTGGGAAGCCGTCTGGCCCACTCAGAGGCTGCGGAAGTCGCGGTCCCGCCAGAGGCTGGGAACGGCAGGGCCGCGCTCCTCGCGCGTCACGGTCGCATGCCGTGCGCGGGCCGGCCGGACGGGTCCCGGCTGGGCTGGTCCCCGTCGGACTGGTCCCCGTCGGACTGGTTCCGGTCGGCCGTCGCCTCGCGGACGACCGCCAGGAGAGCCCGGAACCGCTCCCGGTCCTCCGGGGTGAGACCGGCCGTCGCCTCCGCGAGCGCCTGACGGTCCACGTCCTCGGCCTCACGATGGCACCGCAGTCCGTCGTCGGTCAGCCGGAGGAGAAAGGCGCGGCGGTCGTCCGGGTGGCGGACCCGCTCGACCAGACCGTCCCGCTCCAGGCTGTCGACGATGCTCGTCACGGTGCGCGCCGCGACGCCCGTCATCTCGCTCAGGTCCCGCATCCGCAGGGGCCGTTCGGCGCGCGCGAGCATCCGCAGGGCCCGCAGCCGGGCGACCGTGGCGCCGCCGGCGCGCAGGCGGTGCTCCACGAACCGGCGCAGCTGCTGCGTCGTCTCGTAGAGCTCGTCGACCAGGACGTCGCTGCTGCCCTGCACTGCCATGTGTCGCTCCCCGTCGCGCGTTCCACCGGAAACCCGATTCTATGAGCACCGACATAGTGAGTATGCTCAGCATGTGCAGCTGTCCCCGCGTCGCTCCCGCACGCCCCTCCGTTCTTCCCGTTCTTCCCGTTCCTCCCGTTCCTCCCGTTCGCTCGGCCCGGCCCGGTCCTTCCGGCTCGGTCAGCGCCTCGTCGTCCCCGTGATGTGTGTCAGCGTGACCTTCATCGCCATCGTCGACGGGGCGATCACGACGGTCGCCCTGCCCGCCATCGCGCGGCAGTTCGGGCTGACCACGGCCGCCCTCGACGGGGTGGTCGTGGTCTACCCGGTGTGTCTGGCCATGACGATCCCCGCCTCCGCCTGGCTCGTCGAACGCTTCGGCGGCAAGCGCGTCCTGCTCACCGCGCTCACCGTCTTCCTCGGCTCGTCCCTGCTGTGCGGCACGGCCGCCGGCCTCGCCCAGCTGGTGGCCTTCCGTGCGGTGCAGGGGTTGTCCGCCGGTGTGCTGTTCCCGGCCTCCGCCGCCCTGTTCTTCGCGACCTTCAACGCCTCCGACCAGGTGCGGATCTCCCGCTACATGATCGTCCCGCAGCAGATGGCCCCGGCCGCCGCGCCTATTCTGGGCGGCCTCCTCGTCGACCATCTGTCCTGGCGGTGGGTGTTCTACGTCAACGTGCCGGTGGGGCTGCCCGTCGTCGTGTTCGGCATGCTCTTCCTGGCCGAGCACCGCGGCCGGCTGCCCGGCCGGTTCGACCTGCCGGGCCTGCTGCTGAGCGCCGCCGGACTGGGTGCCGCGATGTTCGGTGTCTCCGAGGGTCCCAGCCGCGGCTGGTCCTCCGTGCCGGTGGTCGTCTCCCTGGTTCTCGGCGCGCTCCTGCTCGCCGCCACGGCCGTCCACCAGCTGCGCGTGACCGAACCGCTCCTGAAACTGCGGCTCTTCGCGGACCGGCTCTTCCGTGACACCAACCTGATCAACCTGATCGGTCTGATCCCGATCCTCGGCGCGATGTACCTCGGCCCGCTCTTCCTCCAGCAGGCCCAGGGCCGCAGCGCGCTGGAGTCCGGTACCAGCACCTTCCCCGAGGCCTTCGGGGTCCTGCTGACCGTCCAGGTCGTCGGGGTCCTCTACGCCCGGGTGGGCCCGCGGATCATCGTCGGATGCGGGCTGGCCGGCGTCAGCGTGGTCCTCCTGCTCTTCGCCACCTGCGACGAGGACACCGGTCTGTGGACGTTCCGGGCCTACATGTTCCTGCTGGGCATTGCCATGGGCGGGGTCTTCATGCCCACGACGGTGGCCTCGCTCGCCAACGTCGACCGGCAGGACCTGGCCCAGGCGTCCACGCTGAACACCGTGGTCCGGCAGACGGGAGGGGCCCTGGCGCCGGTCGCGGTGACCACCGCCCTCGTCCTCGGCACCCCCGCGGCGGCCGTCGCCGATCCGCCGGTCACCGCGTACCAGTACACCTACCTCGCCCTGGCCGCCGTCGCGGCGGCGACCGCTGCTTTCGCCTTCACCCTCCCGGACGCCCGCGCCCGCGCGGCCGCCGGGAACACGGCTGCGGCGTCCCGGCCCACAGCGGCCGCGACGCACCACGAGAACGCCCGCTGACGCCTCACCGCGAGACCGTCGACCCCGTACCGCTGCCGCCCTGTGCCGCCGGCCGTCGGCCTGCACGGCTGTCCGGCCGGTCGGGCCGTCGCGGACCGGCGAGCGGTCCTGACCGCGGTCCGGCGTCTCGACCGGGTCGGCCGCGCCGGAGAAGAACGTCGTCGTCGAGACGGACGCGGTGGCGCAGGCGCCGCACACGGTGGACATGGTGCACGCCGCCACACTGCCGCTGAACGGACTGACCGCCGTACAGGCCCTGGAACTGCTGGAGTTGACCGAGGGGCAGTCACTCCTGGTCACCGGAGCGGCGGGTGCGGTCGGCGGTTTCGCCGTCCAGCTCGCCGCCCGGCGGGGGATCGCGGTGACCGCGCTGGCCAGGCCGGGCGACGAGGAGTTCGTACGGTCCCTGGGAGCCGCGCACTTCACGTCCGGCACGGTCGGCGCGGGCAGTGTCGACGCCGTGCTGGACGCGGCGGTGCTCGGTGAGCCGGCCCTGGAGTGGGTCCGCGACGGGGGCGGGTACGTGGGCGTCCGGCCCGGGGCGCACCCGGAGCCGGTGCGCGGGGTGCGGACCTCGGCCGTCGCGGTGACCGCCGACGGAGCGCGACTGAGCGAGCTGGTGGCGCTGGTGGACGAGGGCGCGCTGACGCTGCGGGTCGCGGAGACCTACCCCCTGGAGGACGCGGCCAAGGCGCACGCCCGTCTGGCGGAGGGCGGGGTGCGCGGGAGGCTGGTGCTGATTCCCTGACCGAGGCGTCGCCCGGCCTGCGCGGCAAGGTTTGCGCAAGGTCGATGGTCCAGCGTGGCGTCACCAAGCACGGACGGTCGCGTCCCGGGTGGTCGCCACCGGTCAGGGAAGGCAAGAACATGCATGTGAAAAAGATGCCGGCCCAGCGGTTCGGTACCGGGCGGGTCCGCTCGCTCGTCGTCGTGGGCGCGCTCGGCGCCGCCGCTGTCCTGGGGGCGGCACCGACCGCGCAGGCGGGCACGGGCTGCACGCTCGGCCTGTGCTCGACGACCGTGAACGACAGCGCCTACGGGGTCACGGCCGTCTTCAACTGGTGCCGGGCCGACGACAGCACGGGTGACTCGACGGCCACCGAGCCCAGATGCTCGTCCGACGGGGTGGGTCAGAAGACCATGAACCTCACGGCGCGCGGCGGCCACACGCCATACAACCAGGACTGGGACGCGTTCCGGGTGGACGCCGGCTGGTGCTACAAGGTCAAGTTCGTCCGCACCGGGCAGTCCGACTTCACGCGCACCTACGACCGGCGGGGCAAGACGGCACTCTGGGTGAAGGTCGGGGACAACGCGGACGCGCACGTCCAGGACCAGGGAACCGCCTCCTGCCCCTGACCGGCCGTCGACCGCGCGCTGTCCGTGGCAGGACCCACCGGAACCGCCACTCGCCCAACAGACAGTCCCAGAAGGGGGAATGCACGGTGAAACGCAGAACGCAGGCTTCGGTGCCGAAAAGGCTGGCGGTGGTCGCCGTATCGGCCGCCACCGCGATCGTCGGCTTCTGGGCCGTACCCGCCCAGGCCGAGACGTTCAGCCTGAGTACGACCGGCGCCGCCGGCACGGTCACCTACGTCGGCAACGGCGACTGGTCGCTCCACGCGCACGACCCGCTCACCGACGGGCACTGCGCGCGCTTCCAGGTGAAGGACACGGACGACACCAGTTGGCGGTGGTACGGCGACATGGTCTGCACCTCCGCCGACCGGTATGTGACGGGAGCCCGCTCGCTGTGGTCCGTCCGTATCTGCCGGACGGGGATCGGGAACTGCTCCGCCGCCATCAGGCTCTGAACCGGACCGTCGCGGTCCGCACCGACGCGACCGACTGACCGTGGCCCCGCCCCGACCGCTTCGGGGGCGGGGCCACCGGCGCGACGGCGTCGACGAACCGAAACGAGGTGGAGGAATTCATGCGACGGCCAAGGGTGTTGATCACCGTTGGCCTGGGCCGGCTTCCTCGTGGGGCGGGCGGCCCACGCTGCGCCCCGTTCGTACTGTCTGGGAGAAGCATGACAAGCAGGTTCACCGAGTTGACCGTTGACTGCCATGATCCGGAGACGCTCGCGGCCTTCTGGTGCGAGGTCCTGGACTTCAAGGTGATCGACCGAGGGGCTGACAAGGTCGAGATCGGCTCCTGGGTGCCGACCGCCGAGGACGTCCGGGCCCGCCAGATGCCGCCCACCCTGGTGTTCATCCGGGTGCCCGAGGGCAAGACCGTCAAGAACCGGCTCCACCTCGACGTCAGTCCGATCGACGGCAGCACCGAGGAGGAGGTGACCCGACTGATCGGTCTCGGCGCCGTCACGGTGGACGTGGGCCAGGGCCCGGACCGGACCTGGGTGGTGATGGCCGACCCCGAGGGCAACGAGTTCGACGTCCTGCGCACCCTGGCACCGCGGCACTAGGAAAACGGTGACACCCGCCGCGGCCGCCCAGGCGCTCAGGGCCGCGTCGGCGGTCCGGCGGGGGCAGTGGCCTCATGGGACGGTCGTTCGAGGGTGGCCGCGATGTCGGCCTGTCCCACCGCGTCGGTGCGGCGGCACGCCTGCCCGGTGTCGCTCGAAGGCCCGGACGGCGACGTCGTGTTCGAGCGGTCCGCGGAACGGCCGACGGGACTGTGGGCGGAGGCCGGGGAGAACCTCCTCCGGGATCGTCCCGCTGTTGGGCCCCGACACACCGCCGGCGGATGAGCCAGAGGACTGCCAGCTGTGCCCCGGCTGCTACCGACCCGTCTCCGAGAGCTCCACCTCCCACACCCTGGTCGGTGCCGCTCCGATACCGGTGCTCGGGCTGTGCCGGCTGTGCGCCGAAGGCACCACGCCGCGCTCGCTGCGCCAGGCCGACGTGCCCATCGACCCGCAGCAGCGCGCTGTCCTCGAGACCGCGGCCGCCGCCCTCGTGCAGCCGTGCCCCGGGCAAGCCCCTCTCGCGAAGGGCTTGCCCGGCGTCGCGCGCGGCTCAGCGGCCTACGGGCCCTGGGTAGCGCCGACGGCGCCGGTCCGGGTCGTCGACGCCGATCTCGTACCACGGCTCGCCTCGCCGGAGCCGGGGTTTCGCCACCCGGAAGACGAGCGTTACAACCCTGAAGAGGAGCGCGACACACTGGCCGGACATGCTCCGGGTCGCCGGATCGCTCCTCACGAACCTGGTCCGTGCCTACGACCTGCTGCGGCCCCATCCGTGTCGGCACCGGTGGGCGGGGCCGCGATCGGTACTGAGACGCCGGAGAAGGGCGCGGCGTTCGGCCCGTGATCCGGAGATCTCCACGCCCCCCGCCCTCACCCCTTCCGTCGCGTTCCAAAGGTCGTGCGGGGGTTGCGCCGCTTGAGCCTCGCCGCCCTCCGTGGGCCGCGGGCAGCCGGAGTCAGGCGCCAGTATCCGTACGGGTTGTGGAAGAAGTCGTCGTCCTCGAACCGTTCACACTCCACACGGTTCATGATCCAGCGCGTGGCGTCCTGCGCGATGCGGAAGCCCTCGCCGTTCTGGACGCCGTGGTCCGGCTGCCCGGTCAGCAGGTAGGACGACGCGATCTCCAGGGTGGTCACCCACTCCCACAGCAGCTCCGGCTCGGGCACGGCGGTGCTTCCGGGGGCCAGCTCCACGTCGGCCTCGCCCAGGAGGTGCATGCCGCAGCTGTAGTAGACCTCCCCGTCGTGGATCACCGGCACGACCCACGCCCGGACAAGGGCGCCGACCAGGTCGTCCGCGGTCTCGGCGGCCGCCGCCTCGCTCGCCAGGGCCAGCCACCGCTCCCGGCCGCAGGCCACCCCACTGGACTCGTTCTTCACCGCGGTGGCTCCGTTGGCCAGCAGGGCAGCGGTGACGGCCAGCGCCCGGCGGGACACGTCGAGGCCGGTGGCCTGGGAGACCGGCGGTGACAGGACATAGGCGACCGAGTCGTGTGCGTCCACCGCGGCCCAGTCGTCGTCGCCGAACTCGTCGACGCCGGCGGCCCGGCGGGAAGCCAACGCGACGTCGAACGCCTCACGCATCCGGGGGTCGGGCTCCCGCTGGAACTCGTCGAGCGTGAAGTCCCCCGCGCCCGCCTCCTCGACCACCCGGCTGATGACATCGGGATCCAGGCCGACGCCGACCGCGCACAGCACGTGCCTCGGCGTCACACCGGACGCCGGGACCACGAAGCGCGTGCCATCGATGACGTGTCCTTGCCACACCTTGCTCATCTGCCCAGCATCGCAGATGCGCGTACGACGCTGTGATCTCTGTGGCACCAACAGACACTGCGGTCCAGCCCGTCGAACTCCTCCGGTCGGGCCGCCTGCACCATGGCTGGTGAAGACCCGTCAGGTTTCGCGAGATAGCGGCGGCGGTGGAGGAGGCCGGGCCTCCTCCACCGTCCTCGATATGACCGCCCGGATACGGCTGTGCCCGGACACCTGGTCGGTGCCCGGGCACACGGCCCACACGCCGGTGGCCGCCAGGGCGACGCGCGGTCTTCCTTGATCGGGTAGTCGATCCGGTCGTCGCGCAGTATCCCTGCGCGGACAGGCGGACAAGGCCTGTCCGTCGGTCTATGAAGCCGTCGAGGACCTCGGGGACGGGCGTTGGATACCGCGTAGGCGGTTCTTCACGAGTGGGGTGAGGGCGTCGACAGTGCGGGGTGCGAGGTTGGCCAGGGACTTCTTCAGGTGGCCCATACGCCTCACAACTGGGTGAGCGATTGCTTGGGGCAACACGTTCGGGCGGAGCGGGACTATCGGACGTGCTGGGTAAGGCCGAACAGAGCGCCGGTGGGATCGCGCATGACCACGTCTCTGTTGGAGTTCTGGCGTACTTCGGTCGCACCGAGTTGCCGGGCCCGCTTGGCGTCGGCGGTGGGTCTGTTGCTGGCGAAGCCGACCAGCCAGATTGATCGCTGCGCCGTTGGTTTCCCGGGCGGCTTGCCGGTGGCGGCGATGGAGTTGTCCGGCAACCGGAACTCGGTGTGCTGGGGGTTGGAGTTCCAGTGCAGTGCTGGTCGGTAGAAGGCGGCGGCATGCGCGGAGTGGTCGGTGAGAAGGCTGATGCGGCCGAAGGTCCCCGGTTCGTGGTTCAGTTGCATGCCGTCATGGGTTCCGGGCTGCCAGAGTGACAGTGGTGCGCCGACGGGGTCGATCGTGACGGCGGCGTGGCCGAGCGTCCCGACTTGGGTCGGTGCCACGATGATTCGGGCGCCCAGGTTCGTGAAGCGGGTGGCGGTGGCTTGGATGTCCGACACGGTGACGTTGGCCGTCCAGTAGGGTGCGCCTGCGTCCTCGGCCGGCCCGAGGGCGGCGACGAGATGTCCGCGCAGCGTACAGAGCCGGTAGCCGTTGGAGTCCGGTGGGGCGACGGTCCAGCCGAACAGGGCGGTGTAGAACGCCGTCGTCGTCCCCATATCGGGGGTGCCGAGGTCGATCCAGCTCACGGTGTTCTCGGGGTGCCGCGTGATGTTCATCGAGATGACTTTCCGTTGAGGCCGCCTCGCCCCGGCGACGGAGCGAGGCAGTGTGCAGAGCCGACTCGGCGGCAACCCGCGGTGTCAGCTGTAGTAGGGCGAGTTCAGGTCGATACTGGCGTCTTTGACGATGTCGCCGTCGAACAGTCGTGTCGTTGCCGGGGCTCCGGCCCGGCGGGCTTCTTCGGCGAAGGGGCCCTGAGCGAAGGCCAGGGCGTTCTGGGCGCTGTCGAACTCGTAGAAGCCTCCGACGGTGTGCGTTCCGATGCCGGACAGCCACGTCTTGCGGATCAGGCCCGGCGCGGTCTTCAGCGCCGCATTGATCTGGTGCCAGTCGAACTGATCGAACGGCACTGCTGCCTGGATCTCGGTGTAGAGAAACGTCTTGCCCATCAGGAACCTCCGGTTTCGGGGGCTGTCCAGCCCACGCGACTAGTACGTGCGTCCTAGTGGGGAGAGCATGAACTAGGATGGCCGTACTAGTCAAGGAGGTCGCGATGGCCGCGGACACGAAGTCCCGCATGATCAGGGCAGCAATCGGACTGCTGCAGCGCCACGGCCTGGCCGCGATGTCCTTCACCGACGTCCTGGCCGAGAGTGGTGCCGCGCGCGGAGCGATCTATCACCATTTCCCGGGCGGCAAACAGCAACTCGCGCTCGAAGCCGCCCGCCGCAACGGAGAAGACGTCCGCAGCCACCTGCACGAACTGCCGGCCCGCACGCCACGCGAAGTCGTGGAGGCGTTCCTTGGCAGCGTGCGCCCCGTGGTGCAGGCGTCCGCCGGGGGCGGCGGCTGCGCAATCGCGGCGGTCACCATCGACGGCGGTGCGGCCATTGCCGACCAGAGCAGCCTGCGCACTGTCGCGGCCGAAGCATTCACCGGATGGGGCGGCGAGCTCGCCGGAAAACTCACCCACGCCGGAATGAGCCCGTCCCAGGCCGCTGATCTCGCCACCCTCATGATCGTCACACTCGAAGGCGCCCACATCCTGTGTCGCGCTGAAGGCAGCATCGCCCCTTTCGACAGAGCTGCTGCGGCTCTGCTCTCCGGCCTCCCGAGCTCGTGCTGAACCGGTGCCGGAACACAACAACGTGGCGCGCTGACACGATCAGGCTTCTGCCATGGCATGCACAGGGCCGCGTGGGCTGGATGTTGCTGTGACGCAACACCTTGGTCGCACGGCCTTGTCCCATCGTGTCTTCACCGGCCTCCAGCGCCGTCGACTCGGTTCGCTGATCGCGGAGTTGGCCGAAGCATGGATGGCCGCCGAGGAGGGCCGACTGCACGAGCGCCGAGGCCGCAGCCGGTTGCGGGCGGCCGGCGCCTGGGACGCGCTCCTGGAGGCCACCGGTCTGACCAGGGACGAGAAGCGGCAACATCGGCCGGCCCGGGGCGGGCGTCTGCCCGGTGCGCGGGCACGGCAAGTCCAGGGCGACCGCACCATGGGGATCCGGGAGCGGATGCCGCAGCCCTTCCTGGGCCGGCTGGGGGAGGAGTTCCGCTTCACCGCTCCGACCCGGCACGGACTGGACTCCGTCGACTCCGTCCGGGCCATGCTCGACGGACGGGCCAAGCTGTTCGTCGGCGTCGCCGGGAACTTCGTACGAGCCTCGCCCGACAGCGACGCCACCGAGCGCGCCCTGCGCACCTGCTGTCTGACCGCGCACATCTCGACGAAGCTCAACCGCTCGCACACGGTGTGCGGACGCACCGCCCTGATCCTGCCCACGCTCGGCCGCAGCGACCGGGACATCCAGGCCGGCTCAGAGCAGTTCATGACGGTCGAGGACTCGATGAGCGAGGTCCACACGACCCGCGGCCGCCTGGCCCCCGCCTCCCCGCACCTGCCGAGCGAGGTGTCCATCATCAGCCGCCTGGCCCGCAGGACGCTGCAGGGCCGCGAGAGCGGAGCGGACATCCCCTGGGCGGACTTCGAAGCCGACTACGACCTCGTCCGCGACCGCATCGCCCGGGTCGTCGACGGGAGATCCACGACTTCAACGAGCGGGTAAGGCGCCCGGGAGGCTTCCGTCTGCCCAACCCGGTCAAGGACAAGGCGTTCCGCACCCCCACCGGCAAGGCCGTCTTCACCGCCAACGACTTCACCATGCTCCGGGCCGCCGAGGGACACCTGGTCCTGCAGACCCTGCGCTCGCACGACCAGTGGAAGACAACACGGTCCCCTACGCGATGGACGACCGCCACCGCGGCATCAAGGGCGGCCGGCGCGTCGTCCTGGTCAACCGCGCCGACCTCACTTGCCTGGCCTCGACGACGGCAGCCGGAACGCCGCGCCGACGGCTTCCGCGCCATCGCCTCCCCGCCCCCCCCGCGGCTCGGCCGCCGCCTACTACCCCGAGACCAACGTCCTGGTCCCCCTCGACAGCGTCGCCGACATCGGCGACATCCCCACGTCGAAGAGCGTGATCGTCCGCCTCGTGCCCGCACCGGAGCGGTGACGGGCCGGCCCGGACGAGACAAGGCGGGTCCGTCCGCGCCACCATCGAGGAGAGGGCACGGAGTGCTGCGTACCGGGGCCGCCGTTCGGTGACCCGAGATCCCCGGAGGCGGATGTGACAGTGAACCGGCTCGGCCTGGTCGTGCACGGTGGACGCCCGGAGGCCGTCGCGGCGGCCGGCCTCGTCCGCGCCTGGTGCGGGGAGCACGCCGTGCGGTGCACGGACATCGACGTGTGGCGCGACGGCGGGCGGCGCGGCGCCCGCGAGGAGGTCGAGGCGGGAGGCGACCCCGACCTCGTGGTGACCCTGGGCGGCGACGGCACCTTCCTGCGCGGCGCGCGACTGGCCGCCGAGAACGGCTCCCTGGTCCTGGGAGTCGACCTGGGCCGGGTGGGATTCCTGACGGAGGTGTCGGCCGCCGCCGTGCGTTCGGCACTGGACGCCGTCCGCGAGGACCGGTTCGAGGTCGACAGCCGCATGCTGCTCGCCCTGCGCGCCTCGCGCAGGCTGGAGGTGCCCGCGGGCATGGAATCGCTCATCGGGTACGGCCGCGGGCCGCTCCTGCCGCCGCCCCAGGTGCGGCAGGACTGCGAGGTCGACAAGGACTGGGGCATCCCGCTGGACGTCACCGCGCTCAACGACGTCGTCCTGGAGAAGCTGGTCCGGGACCGGCAGGTGTCCGTCGGGGTCTACGTCTCCGGTCGGCTCCTGGCCTCCTACTCGGCCGACGCGCTGCTCGTCGCCACCCCGACCGGCTCGACGGCCTACAGTTTCGCCGCGGGCGGGCCCGTCGTCTCGCCCCGTGCGGAGGTCCTCGTCTTCACTCCGGTCGCCCCGCACATGACCTTCGACCGCTCGGTCGTCACCGCGCCCGACGAGCCGGTCGGGCTGCGTCTCCTCGACCGGTCGGGGCCGGCCGCGGTCAGCATCGACGGCCAGCTGCGGGGCGTGCTCGACCCGGGGGACTGGATCGGCGTGTACGCCGCGCCGCGCCGTCTGCGTGCGGTCCGGCTGGGCCCGATGGACTTCTACGGCCGCCTGCGCGAGCGGATGAACCTGACCGACGCCCCGGCAGCGATCGCCGACGGTTCCCCCGCACCGCTGTGGTCGGTGACGACACCCCCGCCCGGAGACCTCGCCCATCTGTCCCTGCTGACGGTTCCGGCGTCCCCTGCGCCCGCCGGGAGCGAGCGCACCTGATCCGATCGGGCACAGGATGTCGGGTCGGGGAGGGAGCCCGGTTCCTAGTCTGGTGACCGGAAAAGGGAAGGGGACCGGACGTGCTGGAGCGTCTCAACCAGGCCATGGAGGACATCGAGGGCCGTCTCGACGGGCAGGTCGACGTGACCGAACTGGCCCGCGTCGCGGCCACCTCGGAGTACCACCTGCGCCGGATGTTCTCCGCACTCGCGGGCATGCCGCTGTCGGAGTACGTACGGCGGCGCCGGCTCACCGTCGCCGGCGCCGAGGTGCTCGCGGGCCGGGAGTCGCTGCTGGAGATCGCGGTGCGGTACGGCTACGGCTCGGGCGAGGCGTTCGCCCGGGCCTTCCGGGCCATGCACGGCGTGGGCCCGGGGGAGGCCCGGCGCACCGGCGCCGCGCTCGTCTCCCAGCCGCGGTTGTCCTTCCGCCTCACCGTCGAAGGGAACAGCAGCATGCGCTATCGCGTGGTGGACCGGCCGGACTTCACGGTCGTGGGGCCCAGGGCCCGGGTGCCCCTCGTGCACAGGGGGCCGAACCAGGCCGTCATCGACTTCGTCCGCGGCATCGGCCGACAGCGACTGGAGCAGTTGGAGAAGCTGTCCGACCAGGAGCCGCGGGGCATCGTCGCGGTCTGCGACGACCTGGACCCCAGCCGGGCCGAAGGCACCGAGCTCGACTACTACCAAGGGGTGATCACGTCCGCCGCCGCCCCCGAGGGCGCCGCGACGCTCGCCGTCCCGGCCGGCACCTGGGCGGTCTTCACCACCTCGGGGCCCGCGCCGCAAGCCGTCCAGGAGCTGTGGCGGGACGTATTCACCCAGTGGTTCCCGTCCAATCCGTACCGCAGCCGGCCCGGTCCGGAGATCCTGCGCACACAGCTGTCCCCGGACGGGACGGAGGCGGACGCCGAGCTGTGGCTCCCCGTGGAGCGGGCCGGGAGCTGACGGCGGCGCCGGCCCCGGCCTGCCGCAGCCGGACTCAGCGGCGCGTGTTGCCGCCGTCCGCGACGACGATCTGCCCGGGGATGAAAGCGGGGCCGTCGGAGGCGAGGAACGCCACGACGCCCGAGACGTCGGTCGGCGGCTGCGGCATGGACCTCGGCACTGAAGAGCGACGGCCCGTCCGTTGCGCGGACGCGCGATCCGCAGCCTGTCACCTGCGCGGAGCCGCGCCTTCGCGCGTGAGCCGCCGCGTGACGCCAGCACGGCCGACACCGTAGGTCATCGGCGCCATCGGGGTGGGCGGGGCGGACGACACCACGGACGATCGCATCGCGGGTCTCGCCCGCGACTCCGTCGCGAGGGCCGTGGCGCAGGACCGCTGCCCGGCCGTCGGGGACCGGGCGGCGCCGACCGGGCGGCCCCCGGCTCCTCAGATCGCCGCCCGGATGATCCCCACGGTGCGGGCCAGGTGCGGTTCGGCGCGGTCGGCCCGGTGGGCCACGGCCAGCTCCACGCGTGCGTCGGCCCCGGCCAGCGGCAGGTAGGCGACACCGTCGAGCGCCAGCGCCGTCACCGGTTCCGGTACCACCGCGACGCCGAGGCCGCCGGCCACGAGGGTCACCAGCGTCGAGGTCTCGCCGACCTCGTGCCGGATGCGCGGTTCGACACCGGCGTCGCGCAGCAGGCCCAGGACCACGTCGTACATCACCGACCGGCGGCCGGCGGAGTGCACGATGAGGTCGGTCCCGGCCAGGTCCTCGACGCGCAGCCGTTTCCGGCGGGCGAGGGGGTGGTCGACCGGTACGGCGACGACCAGCCGGTCCCGGCGCAGGGTGTGCACGGTGAGGGAGAGGTCGGCCGCCACCGGGCGCAGCAGCGCCACGTCGATCGCGCCGGAGCGGAGCGCCTCGACCTGGTCGGGCGCGAGCATCTCGCCGCGGAAGGAGAAGTCGACGCCGGGCAGTTCCGCCGTGAGCCGGCGCGAGAGCGCGGGCAGGAGGCTGTACGTCGCCGAACCGACGCACCCGATCGCCAGGTGCCCGACCGCGCCGGCCGCGACGAGCCGTGCCTGGCGCGCCGCCTCGTCGACGTCGGCGAGGATCGCGCGCGCCCGTGCCAGGTAGGCCCGGCCGGCCTCGGTCAGGTCGACGCGGCGCGTGGTGCGCCGCAGCAGCTGGACGCCGAGCTCCGTCTCCAGCTGCCGGATCTGCTGGGACAGCGGCGGCTGCGCCATGTGGAGGCGCTCGGCCGCCCGCCCGAAGTGCCGCTCCTCGGCCACCGCCACGAAGTACCGCAGATGTCGCAGATCCATATGTCATCCATATCAATCGGCTGGGATATGCGTACTTCAGAATATCGCTCCCGGGTACTAGCGTCGGTGCCATGAGTGCATTCCTCTACGCCGCGACCCGGACCCCGTTCGGCCGCTTCAACGGCGCGCTGGCCGGGGTGCGCCCCGACGACCTCGCCGCCGCCGCGATCACCTCGACGCTCGCCCGGGTGCCGGGCCTCGACCCCGCCGCCATCGACGACGTGGTGTGGGGCAACGCCAACGGCGCCGGGGAGGACAACCGCAACGTCGGCCGCATGGCGGCGCTGCTCGCCGGCCTCCCGGTGAGCGTGCCCGGCACCACGGTCAACCGGCTGTGCGGCTCCAGCCTCGACGCGGCGATGACGGCCAGCCGGACCATCGAGTCCGGCGACGCGGACGTGGTGCTGACCGGCGGCGTCGAGTCGATGACGCGTGCGCCCTGGGTCCTGCCCAAGTCGGCGAAGCCGTTCCCGGCCGGCGACGTCACCGCCGTCTCGACCACGCTCGGCTGGCGGCTGGTCAACCCGCGGATGCCGAAGGAGTGGACGGTCAGCCTCGGCGAGGCCAACGAACAACTGCGGGAACGCTTCGGGATCTCCCGCGAGCGGCAGGACGAGTTCGCCGCCCGCTCCCACCGACTCGCCCACGCCGCCTGGGAGTCGGGCTTCTACGACGACCTGGTGACGCCGGTCGACGGCGTCGCCCTCACCCGCGACGAGGGCATCCGCCCCGGATCCACCCCCGAGGCGCTGGCCGGGCTCAAGCCGGTCTTCCGCACCCCGGAGCAGGGCGGCACCATCACCGCGGGCAACGCCAGTCCGCTCAACGACGGCGCCTCCGCGGTGCTGCTGGGCAGTGAGAAGGCCGCGGCCACGATCGGAACCGACCCCCTCGCCCGCATCGCCGGCCGCGGGGTGACCGCGCTGGAGCCGCAGTCCTTCGGCTACGCCCCGGTCGAGGCCGCGAACCGGGCGCTGGCGCGGGCCGGGATCGGCTGGGACCAGGTGGGCGCCGTCGAGATCAACGAGGCGTTCGCCGTGCAGTCGCTCGCCTGCCTCGACGCCTGGAAGATCGACCCCGCCCTCGTCAACCGGAAGGGCGGCGCCCTCGCGATCGGCCACCCGCTGGGCGCCTCCGGCGGCCGCATCCTCGCCACCCTGGCCAAGGTGCTGCGCGAGACGCGACAGCGTTACGGCGTCGCCGCCATCTGCATCGGGGTGGGCCAGGGCCTGGCCGTCGTCCTGGAGAACTGCGCCGTGACGGGGGCGGACCGGTGAGCCGGGCGGAGATCCTCGACAGCGCGGATGCGGCGGTCGCCGGCATCGAGGACGGTGCGACGGTCCTGGTCGGCGGCTTCGGCCTGGCGGGCATGCCGTTCGACCTGATCGACGCGCTCATCCGGCAGGGCGCGAAGGACCTCACCATCGTTTCCAACAACGCGGGCAACGGCGATGTCGGCCTGGCGGCGCTGCTGGCCGCCGGCCGGGTGCGCAAGGTGCTGTGCTCCTTCCCGCGCCAGTCCGACTCCTGGGTCTTCGACGACCTCTACCGCGCCGGGAAGATCGAACTCGAGGTGGTGCCGCAGGGCAACCTCGCCGAGCGGATGCGCGCGGCCGGCGCCGGCATAGGGGCCTTCTACTGCCCGACCGCGGTGGGCACGCCACTGGCGGAGGGCAAGGAGGTCCGGGAGATCGACGGCCGCACGTACCTGCTGGAGTACCCGATCAAGGGCGACTACGCGCTGATCGGTGCCCATGTCGCGGACACCATGGGCAACCTCGTCTACCGCAGGACGGCCCGTAACTTCGGACCGGTCATGGCCACGGCCGCGACGACCACCATCGTCCAGGTCGACCGGGTCGTCGAGCCGGGGGCGCTCGACCCCGAGGCCGTCGTCACCCCGTCCATCTACGTCGACCGGATCGTCCAGGTGACGGCCCGTCACTACACCGTCCAGGGGGCGCGATGACCACCACGACCGCCGACCGGGCGTACCCCGGGCCGCCGAGGAGCGCCGACCACCGTCTCTCGATGGACGAACTCGCCGCCGTCATCGCCCGCGACATCCCGGCCGACTCCTTCGTGAACCTCGGCATCGGGCAGCCCACCAAGATCGCCGACCATCTGCCGGCCGGCTCCGGAGTGGTGCTGCACACCGAGAACGGCATGCTCAACATGGGGCCGAAGGCCGAGGGCGACGCCATCGACCCCGATCTGACCAACGCGGGCAAGGTCCCGGTGACCGAGCTGCCGGGCGCGGCCTACTTCCACCACGCCGACTCCTTCGCCATGATGCGCGGCGGCCACCTCGACGTCTGCGTCCTCGGTGCCTACGAGGTGGCCTTCAACGGCGACCTCGCCAACTGGACCACCGGCAGACCCGACGACATCCCCGCCGTCGGAGGCGCCATGGACCTCGCCATCGGTGCCAAGGACGTCTACGTGATGATGACGCTCTTCACCCGCTCCGGCGAGCCCAAGCTCGTCCCGCGGTGCACCTACCCCCTCACCGGCCTCGGCTGCGTCAGCCGCGTCTACACCGACCACGGCGTCTTCGACGTCGGCTCCGAGGGCATACGGATCCGGGAGACGTACGGCGTCGACGCCGGGGAACTCGCGCAGCGGCTCGGCATCACGCCACCGCACCGGCCCTGACGCCGGCCTCGTGGCGGCCCGGTCGCCGAGGGAATCGATGCCGGCACCGTTTCCGGGCTCGGGCCGTCGTGCGCAGTTTCCCGCACATGGCGGTCCGGGCGGCCGGCCACTGCCGGCGCTTGACCGGCGCTCGCCGGAGGCGTACCTCCCGGGCGCGCCCGCGTCCGAATGGTCCTGTGGCCCGCGACGGACGGAGCGGCCGCGCGGACGGTCACGGGCGTTGCCGTGCCTCGCGCCGTCGGCGCTGTTCGGCCGGGTCCGCGACCTGCGCCGGGTGCAGGGGTGCGCGGGGCGTGCGGTGACCTCGCCCGCCGGGCCGGTCGCGACGATGCCGCCCCGGTGGACGACGCTCACACGGTGTTGCCCTCGATCTGGTGCGGCGCCGTGGACGCACCCCAGAGGAACCCGGGAGCGGGTTCGGTCATCGTCGGCTGCCTTCCTGGTCGCCCGTCCGAGCGCCAGCACTTACCAGGTGGTTGGTTTTCGCTGGAACGCAGAGCGGGGATCACGGGAGAGGGGAGGGCGTCAGCGGCCTCCTGCCGCCGGGCTTTCGTCACCGGGCTCGGTAAGACTGGCGCGCGCCTGACGAGAAGCCGACGTGGCGAGGAGGCGTCAACCTGCTGTCCGTCGGGCGGCCGCGTAGCGCATAGTGGACCGACACCATCGATCGATCAGAACGGGTAGCCGTGCCGTGACGACAGCCTCCACCGATTCCTCAGCCGACCGTGTGCCCGGACGCGCCTGGACCGTCCGCCTCACCGGGCACGGCGACCGCTCCGCCACCCTCACCTGCAGCACCACGGCATGCCGGATGCCGCAGCGGTCCAAGGACCTCGCGGCGTTGCGCTCCTTCGCCGCCCAGCACGCCGCCGCGCACGCGAAGGCGGCCACGGTTCGCCCCAACGCCCGCTGCCACTGCGGTTCGACGGAGTGCGCACCCCATGAGAGCAGGGTGCGCTGTGCGGGCTCCGTGGTGATGATCCTGCGTCACGACGCCACGGTGGGCCAGGTGTGGAGCGTGGAGGAGGTCTGCACGATGTGCGCTCCGCTGATCCCGCACGCCACCGTCGTCGCCCGCGCCGCCGCCCCCCAGCGCAAGCCCGAGCAGACCGCCGGGCAGGTTCCGGCCCCGGCGCGGCCTGTCGTCCCGGGAGGCTTCTCCTCACCCACCGCCGGGCCCGAGGACCGCCCCGCTCCCGCACGCCGACCCCGCCGCCCAGGCCAGGGACCGCGCCGGCGCCCGACTCAGGGACGCTGACCGCGGCAGCGATTCCCGCCGCCCACGCGGCGGCCGGCGCGCGGTCAGCGCTTCCTGGTCTTCTTCTGCTGCGGGGGAGTCCACTCGCCCCGGTGCAGCTGGCAGCGGGAATAGCCGGTCATTGCCGGGTTCTGGCACCGTTTCCCGGTCTCGCCAGGGGTGATGACGCGGGCGTCCCGCCCCGCCGGTCCGGCGGGCGGAGTCGTCAGGCCGAGGGTGCGATCGCCGCCTCCGCCGCGGTCTTGATCCGTCGGCCGAACGCGTCGGCGTCCTTGCGGGCCGCGCCCAGCGCGAGGCCGACGAGGAGCTTGCCCAGCCCGTGGCCCTCCAGCAGGTTGTGGAGCCGCACCCGCGTGCCGCCGTCCGGCAACGGCGTCAGGTCGTAGCCGCCCTCGCTCGCCGTCACGCTGTTCTTCGAGATCTCGGCCCACCGGAGCAGCACGGGGGCTTCGAGAGCCGTGATGCGGAACTCGCGCGCGGTCTTCATACCGGCGTCCTTGACGGTGCTGCGGAAGACGGTGCCCACCGCGGTCGGCCCGTCCGGAATCCGTTCGATCCTGAGCACCCTCGGGCTGAACTGCGGGTCGTTGCGCCCGTCGGCAAGGTAGGCGAACACCTCCGCGATGGGCCGGTCCACCTCGACCGTCGCCTCGAACCGTCCTGACATGGGCACTCCTCGTCGCTCGGACACGTGCGAAGGAACGCTGGACCACACCGTGCCGCCGCGACGGCACGCGGTGGCACTGCGACCCTACGGGAGCCACGGCCCTTCCGCCCGCCGTACGGCGGGATCGTGCTGCCCGGCGCCACGTGGGTGAGGAGCCGGGGGTGCGCCGATCCCGTGACGACCGCGGCGCGACTAGTCTGGAGATCTCCGGCCGTCCACGACGACCCGCGCCCCGAGAGGAGCAGAGGGCATGACCGGTAGCGCCGATCCGCGGGCGGACACCGAAGGGCTGGACGCCGCCTTCGCGGAGACCGTGCGCCGGACGGGAGCGTCCATCGGTGCCCTCTACCTGCTCGCACCGGACGAGGCGCTGCTGCACCTGGACGCCGTGTGCGGTGCACCGGTCGAGTTCGCCGCACCCTGGACGAGGGTCCCCCTCGCCTCTCCGGCACCCGTGGCCGACGCCGTGCGTGAGGCACGGATGGTGTGGGTCGGCAGCCAGGAGGAGATGGTCCTCTCCTATCCGCGCACCGCGATGGTCCTTCCGTACCCGCTGGCGCTGGCGGCCGCGCCGGTCATCGGTGTCCGACGGTGGGGGACCCTGCTGCTGATGTGGCCCGCCACGCGGCCCTCCCACATGACCCCGCGCGGGCGCGGCAACATCATGTCCAGCTGCGGCCGTCTGGCCCGGCTGCTGGAGGAGGCCGCCGTACGGCCCGGGTCGGCCCCCCGCGAGCGGCCGCGTGCGGTACCCGTCGGCACCGGCCACCGGTCCGCGCCCCCCGAGCTCGCCGTCGCCGACCTCGTCGAGCGCCTGCCCGGCGGCAGCTGCGCGCTGGACCTGGAGGGGCGCTTCACCTACGTCAGCTCCGGCGCCGCGGAGCTCCTCGGCCGCGAGGCGGCGCACCTGCTGGGCACGTTGCCCTGGCAGTCCCTGCGCTGGCTCGACGTCCCCCTCTACGAGGACCGCTACCGAGCCGCGGTGATCAGCCGCGAGCCCGTCACGTTCACCGCGTGCCGCCCGCCGGGCCAGTGGCTCGACCTCCACCTCTACCCGGACGACAGCGGCATCAGCGTCCGCATCCTCCCCAGCAGTGCCGACGAGCCCTCCGCACCGGCGGGCCGGACCGGCGCCGCCGACACGTCGGCCCGCGCCGGCCAGCTGTACCAGCTCACGCATCTCGCCGCCGCGCTGACCGAGGTCGTCGGCGTGCAGGACGTCGTCGACCTGGTGGCCGACCAGATCATGCCCGCCTTCGGCGCCCAGGGGCTCGTCCTGTCCACCGCCGAAGCGGGCCGGCTGCGGATCACCGGCCACCGCGGCTACGCCTCCGACACCATCGCCCGCCTGGACGGCCTCCCGCTGGACACCGCCTTCACCCCGGCAGGGCAGGTACTGGCCGACGGCACCCCCGCGTTCTACACCGACCCGGACGACATGCGGCGCACCCACCCGGAGGCCCCGCCGGCCAGTGGAAAGCAGGCGTGGGCCTTCCTGCCCCTGATCATCTCCGGCCGCCCGGTCGGCATCTGCGTCCTGTCGTACGACCGCCCCCACCCGTTCACCGCCGAGGAACGCGCGGTCCTGACCTCCCTCGCCGGGCTCATCGCCCAGGCCTTCGACCGCGCCCGCCTCTACGACACCAAACTCGAACTCGCCCACGGCCTCCAGCAGGGCCTGCTCCCGCGCACCCTCCCCGCGATCGACGGCCTGAGCGTCGCCGCGCGCTATCTGCCCGCCACCCGCGGCATGGACATCGGAGGGGACTTCTACGACCTGATCCGCCTCGGCGACACCGCGGCGGCCGCCGTCATCGGCGACGTCCAGGGCCACAACGTCGCCGCGGCCGCCCTGATGGGGCAGGTCCGCACCGCCGTCCACGCCCACGCGACCCTCGGCACACCCCCCGACGAGGTCCTGCACCGCACCAACCGGCTCCTCACCGACCTCGACCCCGACCTGTTCACCAGCTGTCTCTACGCCCACCTCGACCTCGCCCGCCGACGCGTCACCCTCGCCAGCGCCGGCCACCCCCCACCGATCCTGCGCCTCCCCGACGGCGGGAGCCGGCCCCTGGACGTGGTGCCCGGACCGCTCCTCGGCATCGACCCGGACGCCGCGTTCCCCGTGACCGAGATCCCGCTCGTCGAGGGGATGCTGCTGGCCCTCTACACCGACGGGCTGGTCGAAGCACCGGGCGCCGACCTGGAGGAGTCGATCGCCTGTCTCGCCCGGCACCTCGCCGAGGCCGGCGAACGGGACCTGCATCTGCTCATCGACGCCGTCCTGGGCGAGTCCGGGACCACCGGGCAGCGCCTCGACGACATCGCCCTGCTCGTCATCCAGGAGACCGTCCAGGACGCTCCGGGCGCGGCGGAGCCGGTGCCCGGCGTGTGAGCCCGAGGCCCCGCCTCCTCGCGGAGGAGCGGTCTCCGCGACATACTCGCGCCATGAGTCCCATGAGCGGCAGCGATGACAGACCGTCGGATCCGCCGAGGTCGCACGCCGCCGGGCTGCCGTACCTGAGCCAGCACGAGCGGGAGGGCGCGTGGGTGGTCGCCGTGCACGGCGCCTTCGACTCGAACTCGACCCCCTCGCTGAGCGCGGCCCTGGAGGCGGGGGCCGCGTCCTTCTCCAAGGTGGTCGTGGACGCGGCCGGACTCACCTTCGCCGACTCCACCGTCCTGAACGTCCTGCTGACCTTCAACCGCACCGCCGCGGCGCGGCTGTACGTGGCCAGGCCGGCGCCACCGCTGCGCAGGGTCCTGGAGCTGACCGGAGCGGACACCGTCCTCGACATCCGGCCGACGCTCGAGGACGCGCTCGCCCGCTGAGAACGGCAGGGCCGCCGTTTCGGATGGATCGGCCCAGGGGACCCGACACGGACGGCAACCGTCTGCTCGACAGTCCCTCGCCCCGACGGAGCGCAGGGGCGGAAGGGAGCGACCGTGAAGGCCGCGGTATACGAAGGACCGCGCACGGTGACCGTCAAGGACGTCCCGGACGCGAAGATCGAACACCCCTGCGACATCCTCGTCAGAATCACCACCACCAACATCTGCGGCTCCGACCTGCACGTCTACGAGGGCCGTACGTCGTTCGAGACGGGCCGCAGCATGGGGCACGAGAACCTCGGCGAGGTGGTGGAGACCGGATCTGCCGTCCGCAAGGTGCAGGTCGGCGACTACGTCGTCCTCCCCTTCAACGTCGCCTGCGGGTTCTGCAAGCAGTGCGAGCGGGGCATGACCAACTACTGCCTGACCATGCAGCCGGAACCCGCGATGGCCGGGGCCGCCTACGGATTCGCCGAGATGGGACCGTACGAGGGTGGTCAGGCCGAGTACCTGCGGGTCCCGTACGGCGACTTCAACGCCCTGCGCCTCGGCGAGGACGCGGTCGAGCGGCAGAAGGACTACGTGATGCTCGCCGACGTCTTCCCCACGGGCTATCACGCCACCGAGATGGCCGATGTCGGTCCGGGCGACCAGACCATCGTCTACGGCGCAGGCCCCGTCGGGCTCATGGCCGCCTACTCGGCGATCCTGCGGGGCGCCGGCCGGGTGTGGGTCGCCGACCACCAGCCGGACCGGCTGCGCAAGGCCGAGGAGATCGGCGCCCTCGCGATCGACACGAGCGCCGAGGACCCGGCGGAGGTCGTGAAGGAGGCCACGCTCGGGCTCGGCGCCGACAACGGCTGTGAGTGCGTCGGCTACCAGGCCCACGACCCGGGCGGACAGGAGGACGCCGCGCTCACCCTGAACGGGCTGATCGACAGCGTCCGCTTCACCGGTTCGCTGGGCGTGGTCGGCGTGTTCCTGCCCGAGGACCCGGGCGGCGCCGAGGCCCAGGGCGAGCAGGAGGCCCGGGGCAGGATCCCGTTCGACTACGGGCTGATGTGGTTCAAGGGACAGCGCATGGGGACCGGCCAGGCTCCCGTGAAGCGGTACAACCGTGCCCTGCGCGACCTGATCGCCTCCGGCCGGGCCGAACCGGGCTTCGTCGTCTCGCACGAACTGCCCCTGGCCGAAGCGCCGTCGGCCTACGAACACTTCGACCGCCGCGACGAGGGCTGGACCAAGGTGGTCCTGCACCCCGACGGCCACCACTGAACCCGGTTCCGCCGTCGTCCGCCCCGTCGAGGTCCCGGATCGCCGCGCGGCCCCGAACGCGCACCCTTGCCTCCCTCCGAGTCGGGTACCCGGGGGGCGGCAGCCCCCGGCTCAGAAGGCGGTTCTCCTGATGACTCGTCCCACTCCCTCCGGTACCTCGGCAGACGTGGACGTGGCCGCGCTGACGGCGGCGCTCGCCGAGGAGGCGGACGCCGAGGTCAGGTTCGACGCGGGCAGCAGGGGGGCCTACGCCACGGACGGCTCCAACTACCGGCAGCTCCCGATCGGCGTCGTGGTGCCCCGCACGGTGGAGGCCGCGGCGGAGGCGGTGCGGGTGTGCGCCCGGTTCGGTGCCCCGGTCCTCTCGCGCGGCGGCGGGACCAGCCTCGCCGGACAGTCGACGAACACCGCCGTGGTGATCGACTGGAGCAAGTACTGCCACCGGCTCGTCGCCGTCGATCCCGACGCGCGGACCTGCGTGGTCGAACCGGGCATCGTGCTGGACGCGCTCAACCGGCGGCTGGCGGCCCACCGGCTCCAGTTCGGCCCCAAGCCCTCCACGCACAGCCACTGCGCCCTGGGCGGCATGATCGGCAACAACTCCTGCGGGGCGTCCGCGCAGGCCTACGGCAAGACCGTCGACAACGTCCGCCGCCTGGAGGTGCTCACCTACGACGGCCTCCGGATGTGGGCCGGGCCGACGTCGAAGGCCGAGCGGGCGCGGATCGCCGCCGAGGGCGGCCCCCGCGCCGAGCTGTACGCCGGCCTGGACCGCGTCGTCACCGAGTACCTCGCCGACATCCGCCGCGGCTACCCCAGGATCCCGCGCCGGGTCTCCGGCTACAACCTCGACTCCCTGCTCCCCGAGAACGGCTTCGACGTGGCGCGGACACTGGTCGGCAGCGAGGGAACCCTGGCGACCGTGCTGCACGCCGAGCTCGACCTGGTGCCGGTGCCCGCGTACCAGTCGCTGCTGGTCCTCGGCTACGACGACATCTGCGCCGCCGCCGACGACGTACCCCGGCTGCTGGAGCACTGTTCGCCCGGACAACTGGAGGCGCTGGACGGCCGGATGGCCCAGCTGATGCGCGAGGAAGGCGCCTACCTGGCGTCCCTGGACGCCCTGCCGCAGGGCGACAGCTGGCTGATGCTGCAGTTCGGCGGCGACAGCCAGGAGGAGGTGGACGAGCAGGCGCACGCCCTGCTGCGCGCCGTGGACCGCACCGAGAAGAACGCCGACGTCGCCTTCTCCGACGATCCCGAACGCGAGCAGCGGATGCTCAAGGCACGCGAGGCCGGGCTCGGCGTCACCGCCCGTCCGCCCGACGACCGGGAGACCTGGGAGGGCTGGGAGGACTCGGCCGTGCCGCCCGAGCGGCTCGGGGACTATCTGCGGGACCTCAAGGAGCTGTTCGGGGAGTTCGGCTACGACCACCCCTCCCTGTACGGGCACTTCGGACAGGGCTGCGTCCACACCCGTATCCCGTTCGGACTGCGGACCGCCGAAGGCGTGGCCGACTTCCGCCGCTTCCTGGAGCGGGCCGCCGACCTCGTCGCCTCCTACGGCGGTTCCCTCTCCGGCGAGCACGGCGACGGCCAGTCCCGGGGCGAGCTGCTCACCCGTATGTTCGGCGAGCGGCTCGTGACCGCGTTCGGCGAGCTGAAGGCGCTGTTCGACCCCGGCAACCGCATGAACCCCGGCAAGATCGTCCACCCCAACCCCGTCGACGGCCAGCTGCGTCTCGGGCCCACCTGGCGCCCGAGGACCCCGCCGACGCACTTCGGCTTCCCCGAGGACGACCACTCCTTCAACCGGGCGGTCATGCGCTGCGTCGGCATCGGCAACTGCCGCGGCCACTCCGGCGGCGTCATGTGCCCCTCCTACCGGGCCACCAGGGAGGAGGAACACTCCACCCGCGGCCGCGCCAGGCTGCTGTTCGAGATGCTCGACGGCCACCCCGACTCGGCCGTCACCGACGGCTGGCGCTCCACCGAGGTACGCGACGCACTGGACCTCTGCCTGGCCTGCAAGGGCTGCAAGTCGGACTGCCCGACCGGTGTCGACATGGCCACCCTCAAGGCGGAGTTCCTCGCCCACCACTACGAGGGACGGCCGCGCCCCGCGGCCCACTACTCCATGGGCTGGCTCCCCGTCTGGGCCCGGCTGTCCCGCATCGCGCCCCAGCTGGTCAACGGCGTCCTGCACGCCCCCGGTCTCGCACGGGCGGGCAAGCGCCTGGCCGGCGTCGACGAGGCACGGGCGGCACCCGTCTTCGCCCCGCAGTCCTTCCAGCAGTGGTGGCGGAGCCACCGCGCCGACGAACCCGGCCCGGCCGACCCGCGCGCCGTCGTCCTGTGGCCGGACACCTTCACCAACGCCTTCCACCCCGCGATCGCCGCGTCCGCCGTACGCGTCCTGGAGGACGCCGGCTTCCGCGTCACCGTCCCCACCCGCCCGGTGTGCTGCGGACTCACCTGGATCTCCACCGGGCAGCTGCCACGCGCCCGAAAAGTGCTCCGCCACACCCTCGGCGTGCTGCGCCCCTACCTGGAGGCCGGCACCCCGGTCATCGGGCTCGAACCGTCCTGTACCGCGGTGTTCCGCTCCGACGCCCCCGAACTGATGCCCGCCGACCAGGACGTACGGCGGCTGGCCGGACAGGTCCGCACCTTCGCCGAACACCTCGTCCACCACGCGCCGGACGACTGGCGGCCCCCGCCGCTCAGCCGGCGGGCGACCGTCCAGACCCACTGCCACCAGCACGCCGTCATGAAGTTCGACGCGGACCGCGAGCTGATGCGCCGCGCGTACCTCGACGCCGACGTCCTCGACGAGGGCTGCTGCGGCCTGGCCGGCAACTTCGGCTTCGAACGCGGCCACCACGAGATCTCCATGGACGTCGCCGAACTGGGCGTCCTGCCCGCGGTCCGCGCCGCCGCCCCGGACCGTCTCGTCCTCGCCGACGGCTTCAGCTGCCGTACCCAGATCGAACAGGGCGGCACCGGACGGCGGGCCCTGCACCTCGCGGAGGTCCTGGCCCTCGGCCTCGACGGCACACTCCCGGCCGAGCACCCCGAACGCCTCGTCGAACGCCCCGCCCCGCCCTCCCGCACGTCCCGCTGGACGGTCACCGCGGGCGCGGCCACCGTGACGGCGACCGCCGCGACGGTGGCCGGCCGCGCCGCGGTCCGCTCGCTGCGCCACCCCTGACCCCTCGTCACGAAAGCCACCAGCAGAAAGGCAGTCGACCATGTCGCAGAAGGTTTCCGACCATCTCCTCGAGCGCCTGCGCGCCTGGGGAGTGGACCATGTCTTCGCCTACCCCGGCGACGGCATCAACGGTCTGCTCGCGGCCTGGGGCCGTGCCGACGACAACCCCCGCTTCATCCAGGCCCGGCACGAGGAGATGGCGGCCTTCGAAGCCGTCGGCTACGCCAAGTTCTCCGGCCGGGTCGGGGTGTGCGCCGCCACGTCCGGCCCCGGCGCCATCCACCTCCTCAACGGGCTCTACGACGCCAAACTCGACCACGTGCCCGTCGTCGCGATCGTCGGACAGACCAACCGCAGCGCCATGGGCGGCTCCTACCAGCAGGAGGTCGACCTGATCAGCCTCTACAAGGACGTCGCCTCCGACTTCTGCGAGATGGTCACCGTCCCCGAACAGCTCCCCAACGTCCTGGACCGCGCGCTCCGCACCGCCATGGCCCGCCGCTCCGTCACCGCTGTGATCGTCCCCGCCGACGTCCAGGAACTGGACTACTCGCCGCCCGGCCACGCCTTCAAGATGGTGCCGTCCAGCCTCGGCGCGCCGCGGTACGCCCCGGTGCCGCGCGACGAGGACCTCACCCGCGCCGCCGAGGTGCTCAACGCGGGCGAGAAGGTCGCGCTCCTGGTCGGGCAGGGGGCCCGCGGGGCCCGACAGGAGGTCATGGCGGTCGCCGACCGGCTCGGCGCCGGCGTGGCCAAGGCGCTGCTGGGCAAGGACGCCCTCGACGACGACCTGCCGTACGTCACCGGCTCCATCGGACTGCTGGGCACCCGGCCCTCGTACGAGCTGATGATGCGCTGCGACACCCTCCTCGTCATCGGCTCCTCCTTCCCCTACACCCAGTTCCTGCCCGAGTTCGACCAGGCGCGGGCGGTACAGATCGACATCGACCCGCACATGGTCGGGCTGCGCTACCCCTTCGAGGTCAACCTCGTCGGCGACGCCCGCGAGACGCTCACCCGGCTGCTGCCGCTGCTCGAGACGGACAGGCACCGCAGCTGGCGCGAGCAGATCGAGAAGAACACCGCCCGCTGGTGGGAGGTCATGCAGCGGCGTGCCGCGGTCGACGCGGACCCGCTCAACCCCGAGTACGTCGTCCACGCGCTGGACGCCCTGCTGCCGGAGAACGTCATCCTGTCCTCCGACTCCGGCTCGGCCGCCAACTGGTACGCCCGCCATCTGCGGCTGCGCGGCGCCATGCGCGGTTCGCTGTCCGGCACGCTCGCCACGATGGGGCCCGGGGTGCCGTACGCGATCGGCGCCAAGTTCGCGCACGGCGACCGGCCGGCGATCGCGCTCGTCGGCGACGGGGCCATGCAGATGAACGGCATGGCCGAGCTGATCACCGTCGCCAAGTACCACCACGAATGGGAGGACCCCCGGCTGATCGTGGCGGTGCTGAACAACCAGGACCTCAACCAGGTCACCTGGGAGATGCGGGCCATGGAAGGCGCCCCGCAGTTCCTGCCCTCGCAGTCGATCCCCGACATCCCCTACGCCGACTTCGCCCGCATGGTGGGCCTGAAGGGCATACGGGTCGAGAAGCCGGGCGACGTCGTGGACGCCTGGACGGCAGCGCTGGCCGCCGACCGGCCCTGTGTCCTGGACTTCGTGACCGACCCCGCCGTCCCGCCGATCCCGCCGCACGCCACCCTCGACCAGATCGAGGCGGCGGCGTCCTCGGTCCTCAAGGGCGACAGCGACCGCGCGTCCATGGTCCGCCAGGGCTTCAAGGCCAAGGTCCAGGACCTCCTGCCCGGCCACCGCCACCGCGCGGACCGCCCGGGGGCGAAGGCCGACCAGGGCGAGACGGACGGCACATGAGCGACAGCCCGGTCGTGGAGCGGGTGGTCACCGCCGTCTACACCGTGCCCACCGACGCCCCCGAGGCCGACGGCACACTCGCCTGGGACAGCACCACCCTGGTCCTGGCGAGCGTCGACTGCGGGAGCGTCACGGGCCTCGGCTACACCTACGCGCCCGCCGCGACGGCACGTGTCGTCGACGATCTGCTCGCCGGCGTGGTCACCGGCTCCGACGCCTTCGACGTGCCACGGATCAACGAGGCCATGCGCCGGGCGGTGCGCAACGCCGGGCTGCCCGGCGTGGCCGCCCAGGCGGTCTCGGCCGTCGACATCGCGCTGTGGGACTGCAAGGCCCGCCTGCTCGGCCTGCCGCTCGTGCGGCTCCTGGGCGCGGCCCGGGACGAGGTGCCCGTCTACGGCAGCGGCGGCTTCACCACGTACGACGACGAACAGCTGGAACGGCAACTGCGCGGCTGGACCGAGGGCGACGGCATCCCCCGCGTCAAGATCAAGATCGCGGAGTCGTGGGGACGCCGCGAGGAGCGCGACCGGCGGCGCGTCGCCCGAGCCCGAGCCGTCATCGGCGGGACCACCGAGCTGTACGTCGACGCCAACGGCGGCTACGGCGCCAAACAGGCCGCGCGGGTGGGCCGATCGCTCGCCGACGAGGGCGTGACCTGGTTCGAGGAACCGGTCTCCTCCGACCACCCGGCCGCCCTCGCCGCGATCCGCGACCAGGTTCCCCAGGACGTGGCGGCCGGCGAGTACGGCTACAGCCTGCCGTACTTCGCCCATCTGCTCGCCGCCGGAGCGGTGGACTGCCTCCAGGCCGACGTCACCCGCTGCGGCGGCATCACCGTCTGGCTGCGCGCCGCCGCCCTCGCCGAGGCCCACGGCATCGACATCTCCGGCCACTGCGCCCCGCACGCCCACGCGCACGCCGCCGCCACCGTGCCCAACTGCCGCCACCTCGAATGGTTCCACGACCACGTCCGCATCGAACGCACCTTCTTCGACGGAGTCCTCTCCGCCCACGGCGGCAGCGTCACGCCCGGCGCCGACGGCGAACCCGGCCTCGGCCTGGTCCTCGACCAGGAGCGGGCACAGCCCTACCGCGTGGCCTGACAGCGGGAGGCACCCGCCCCACCCACCGCGCATCCCACCCACGAACAGAGGGAGTCGACCATGCCCGAGACCGTCGTCGTCACCGGAGCCAGCGCCGGTATCGGCCGCGCCGTCGCGCGCCTCTACGGCGAGCGCGGCGCCGACGTGGTCCTGCTCGCGCGCGGCCGGGCGGGCCTGGAGGCCGCCGCGAAAGAGGTGGAGTCCCTGGGGGGCCGTGCGCTCGTCCAGATCGCCGACACCGCCGACGCCCAGCAGGTCGAGCAGGCCGCCGACGCCGCCGAGCAGGCCTTCGGGCCCATCGACGTCTGGATCAACTCCGCGTTCACCAGCGTCTTCGCCGCCTTCGACGACATCACCGCCGAGGAGTACGACCGGGTCACCCGGGTGACCTACCTCGGCTTCGTCAACGGCACCCGGACCGCCCTCAGGCGGATGCTGCCACGAGACCACGGCACCGTCGTGCAGGTCGGCTCCGCGCTCGGGGAGCGGGCCATCCCGCTGCAGTCGGCGTACTGCGGTGCCAAGCACGCCATCAACGGATTCACCTCCTCCCTGCGGACCGAACTGCTCCACCGCGGCAGCGACGTGCACCTCACCGTCGTCCAGATGCCCGCCGTCAACACGCCCCAGTTCTCCTGGGTCCGCTCCCGGCTGCCCCGGCACCCGCAACCCGTGCCGCCGATCTACCAGCCGGAGGTCGCCGCCAGAGGAGTGGTGTACGCGGCCGACCACCCGCGCCGCAAGCAGTACTACGTCGGCGCCAGCACGGTGGCGACGATCTGGGCCAACCGCCTCGCCCCGGCCCTGCTCGACCGCTACCTCGCCCGCACCGGCTTCGCGGCCCAGCAGACCGACCGGCGGCCCCCGAGCCACGAGAGCAACCTCTTCGCACCGGCCGACCAGCGCGAAGGCGCCGACCGCGGCGCCCACGGTGCCTTCGACACCGCCTCCCGCAGCCGGTCCTTCGAGGCCGCGGTGGCCCGCCATCCCGCCGCCTCGGCCGTCGCGGCCGCCGTCGCCGCGACCGCGACGGCGACGGCCGTGTGGAGGAGGCACGCCCGCACCGCGTCATGAGACCCGATCGGCGCCCGCCCCTCGCCCGGCCTGGCTGTCCCGCACGGTGTCGTACGTCCCGCACCATGGGTCGGACGCCTCTCGCATACGGGATATGTCGGACGCCGCGAGCGGAGGATTCCTCGTCGAGCTGGAGGAGTACGGGCCTGACGGCGGTGGCCTGTGCCCGTCTGCCTCACCGCGTGCAGCACCCTCGGCGAACGCGAGGCGGCCGCCTCCCGGGCCGCCCAGCGCTTCGAGGAGAGCATCCGGCACTCCGACGGGATCCGCGCCTGCGCGGCGCTGGCCCCCGACACACGGCAGGAGGTGGAGGAGTCGGCCGGGACACCCTGCGCACAGGCCCTCCTGGACGAGCAGCCGTCCCCCGCGGGTGCGGTGCGGGAGGTCCAGGTCTACGGGCGCCAGGCCCAGGTCGTCCTCGCCGCCGACACGCTGTTCCTGTCGGCCTTCCCCTCCGGGTGGAAGATCACGGCGGCGGGATGCACGCCGCGCCCCCGGCGCCCGTACCAGTGCCAGGTCAAGGGGGGCTGACCCAAGGATGCGCACCCTGTTCACGCTGGAACTGGCAGTCCGAGCTCCTGGCCGTCGCCTCGATGGCCATCCTCTCGGTCTGCCTGCGTCAACGCGGCTCCCCGGAGTCCGAGCCCGTCGGCGCGGCGCGCACCGCTACGGGAGTGGAGGGATGAGACTCAGCGTCTCCAGGAACAGGGGCCGGTGCAGGGCTGCGACGGTTTCGAGCAGGTCCGGGTGGCGGAGGAGGACGGTGGCTTCGAGATCCCGGGTGCCGGGTTCGGTGAGCCGGCGCAGGTGACCGGCCGTGCCGTGGTGCTCGGTTCCCTCCAGGGCCCGTACCGCGTGCACGGTCAGGGCGGGGTCCGCCAACAGGCAGGCCGCCCAGCTGACGACGTGTTCGTCGACCCAGCTCCGCCAGCCGCGGTCGTGCGGGGGCGGTTCGTGTCCGGTGAGCCGGTCCAGACGGTGGGACCCGCTGGGTGCCAGCAGATGGAGCAGCTGTACGTCGAGGCCGGTGGGGAAACGCAGGGCCGCGGCGAGGAGTCCGGCCTGGTGGGCCTGGGCTTCTGCCAGCGCCCTGCTGAGCGCGCCCCCGGGCGGGGGATAGGCGCTCAGGAGCCAGCGGGCGGAGGCGGCCGCGACGGGCGTGAGATCCGTCGGATCAGGGGACACGGTGGCAGGTCTCCCGGGGACGTGCTCGCCGGTGAGCGGCTGATCCGTCCCGCGAGCTGATGCGCGGAGCCGCACTGCCCCGCCTGTGCCACACCAGCGTAGACAGCCCGTCCGGAAGGGGAAATGGCCGGCGTCACAGCGAGCAGGCCGCACCGGTCCGGGGACGCACCGCTCGTACGGTGCGGCCCGGAACCTGTGCGGCCCGGAAGCCTCGGCCGGTCCCTCCGGCGGCCCCGTGGGCGTCAGGACTTGCCGCGGCCCGTGACGAAGTCGCGGGCCCGGTCCACCAGACCCGCTCCCGGGGCGAGCAGCTTGTTCGCCGGCGGGGTGTCCGGAGCGGAGGGGTGCGGGCGGGTGGGAGCCATGGACTTGGCCCGGCGGACCTGGTCCCCCAGCTCGTCCAGCGCCTCGGGGGAGCAGCTGCGGGTCAGCATCGGGAAGAGGTTGTCCTCCTCGTCCCGGATGTGCGCGGAGACGTCGTCCACGAGCTGCCGCAGCAGCGGTCGCATCCGCGGGGCGTCGGTCTCCGTCTTCTCCAGCTCCTTGAGGAGTTTCTCCACCTCCGCGTGGTCCGCGATCTCCTTGTCGGCGAGCCGGTCACCGCCCTCGACGTACTTGCGCACCGCCGGGTACAGGTACTGCTCCTCGGCCACCGAGTGCCGTACCAGCTCGATGGTGACCTCGTCCACGAGATCCCGCAGCTCCTGTCCCGCGCCGGGCATCGCCTCGATCCGGCCGAACAGCTCCTCGACCTCGCGGTGATCGGTCAGGAGTTCGTTGAGTACGTTTCCGCCGTGTCCCATGGGATGTCCCTTTCGTCGCTCGTGGGCGTCGCCTGGCGACCGAGTTGCCCCGCCCCACCGGCCCAAACCACGGGCTCACAGACTGGAGAGCAGCTGGGGCGACAGGGTCTTGATCATGGTGTTGGTCCAGCGGAGCTGGCGCAGGGTCTGCGGGTGGCAGGCGGCGGCGAGGTCGAGGAGACCGGTGTCCCCGGCGGCCTGGGCCACCTGGGCGAGCATCTCCCAGCTCAGGGAGTTCTCGGTGGCCGAGAGATGGAGGTCGCGCAGATCGCGCAGCAGGAGCAGACCGGGCGCGGGCTGTCGCCCGACGGCCCGGCCGAGGGTGGCGCGCAGGGACTCCGGCGGACCGGGCTCCGGACGGTCCGCGGGCCCCGGCAGACCCAGGTCGTACGACGCGGCGGCCCGGGCCAGGCGGTCCGCGTGTTCCCGCGACCAGCGGGCGACGTCCGTGGCGATGTGCCGGAACTCGGGCTCGCCGCCGTGCGGTTCGGCCGCGGCGAGGAGCTGTCGCTCCAGCCCGCGTTCGCCGTCGTGCAGGGCCTGCAGAGGTCGGCGCCGCACTCACGGGTGTTCTCGGCGGTGGGCTGGCCGTTCATCTGCAGGACGCCGCAGCCCGGGCGGCCGAGCATGCCGCGGATCAGCTGGAGGTTGTTGACCTGGCAGGCCGCGGCGGTGGCCTGGTGGGACTGGTAGACGCCCTGCAGCACGGTGGAGAGCAGTCGCTCGGCACCGCCGAGGACCTCCGCCGCCTCGGTGATCCTCGCGGCCGGAACGTCACAGAGGGCGGCGGCCCACTCCGGAGTGCAGCCGGAGACCTGCTCGGTGAGTTCCTCGAAGCCCACCGTGTGCGCCTCGAGGTAGGCGCGGTCGATCCGGTCGGTGCGGATGATCTCGTGCAGCAGCGCGTCGAGCAGTGCCACGTTGGTGCCCCCGCGCGGTGCGAGATGGACGGCCGCGCGGCGGGCGACCGGGGTGGGACGCGGGTCGACGCACACCAGACGCGGCGGAGCGGGGCCCTCCAGCCGGTCCAGGACACGCATCCACAGCACCGGCTGGGTCTCGGCCATGTTGTGCCCGAACAGGGCGATGACATCGGCGTGGTCGACGTCGGTGAAGGAGGCCGGCTGCCCGTCGCAGCCGAAGGTCTCCTTCAGCGACTCCGCGGCCGTGGCGGTGCACAGCCGCGTGTTGCCGTCGACGTGGTGGGTGCCGATCCCGGCGCGGGCGATCACCGTCAGCGTGTAGTAGTCCTCCAGGAACAGCTGCCCGCTGGTGTAGAAGCCGATGGAGCCGGGGCCGCTCTCCTCCAGCAGATCACGGGTCCGGGCGGTGATCCGGTCCATGGCGGTGTCCCAGCCGCACGCCACCAGCCGCCCGCCCTCCCGGACCAGGGGAGTGGTGAGCCGGTCGCCCGCGTGGTTGGCCTGCCAGCCGAACAGGTCCTTCGGGCCCAGCCGGCCGTGGTTCACCCGGTCGCCGGGCCGTCCGCGCACCCCGACGATCCGCCCGCCGGCGACGGCGACGTCCATCGCGTCCCCGTTGGAGTGCAGCAGCGACGCCGTCGGCACCCAACGCTCCACCGAGTCGGCGCCGACGCCGGGCCGAAGGTAGGAGTCGACCCGCACCGGCCAGCGCTCGCCGCGCCCGTACGGGGTGCGATCACCCCAGGGCTCCGCGATCCGGTCGACCTCGGGCTGCACCGCCCTCACCGTCCACGGTCGAGGGCGTTCCGCAGTTCTTCCTTGCTCATCGAGGAACGGCCGTCGATGTTGCGCTTCTTCGCCTCCGCGTACAGCTGGTCCTTCGTCGGCCCCTGCGCGCCGCTGTGCGAGCGCTCGCCGCCGCGCTGCGAGGCGGATTTCGGGTCACGGGTCGAGGTCCTGCTGCTGGTCGTCGACTCGCCCGACCGCGCCCGCTCCTTGTTGACGGTCCGCGCGGCGATCTCCTTGGCCCGCTCGGCGGACTCGCCCCGGTCCTGGGCGCTCTTCCTGATGTGCTCGTACTGCCGTTCCCGCTTGGGACTCGATCCGGCAGGCATGGCGCTCCTCCTCGCTCTCGCAGCGGTCCGGTCAGCCGCCGGGTTCCCCCCGGCAGCGGTTCTATCCGGTGGCCGTCGAGCGAGGTTGCCGGTGGTCATCGAGGAAGACCGGTACCTCCCGGCGGGCGGACGTGTCCGCGGCGGGCCCTGGCGATCGTCGCCGTGATCTCCCGCCGGACCGGCTCCGGCAGCGCGGCGCCCCGCACGGTGGCCACCACGTCCCGGGCCAGGCGGTGCAGCTTGGTGTTCGTGTGCTGGGATGCCGTGACGAGCACTTCCCAGGCCTCGTCGGCGTCCAGGCCGAAGGCCGCCATGAGGATGCCCCGCGCCAGGTCGATGTCCGGCCGGGTCCGCATCGCGCGCCGCAGCTGGACGAGCTCCGTCCGCAGCAGCTCCTCCTCGGTGTCCGTGCCCTCGGTGTCCCCGCCCTGTTCCGCCGTCCCGTGCCCCGCCGAGAACAGGGTGTAGGTGTCCGTGAAGCTCAGGAGCCGTTCCGCCGCCGGGCTGACGGCGGTGACGGCGACCGTCTTCTCGTCCGCGAGCGCCTGGCCGCGCACCGCCAGGAGGACGTTGAGCGCGGACGAGTCCGCGAACGTCAGACCGCCCAGGTCCAGGTCGATCCCCTCGGTCGACCTCGCGAGGGCGTCGCGCGCGCAGCGCCGGAAATACTGGCTGTGGTCGAGGCGGTACTCCCCGCTCACGGTGACGACCACCCGGTCACCGTCCGGCCCGGTCAGGACCACCAGACTCCTGGCGGAAGGGCCTCCCGGCCGGCTGTCCTCGTGCGAAAACGGGTCTCCGCGAGGCGTTTTCGGCATGCTCGCCTCCTTCGTGTCACCAGTCCCAGGCTCATACGCCCCCCGTCTCACGTCAAGACATACGCGAATTCCGCTTCGTGTCTTTGTGGGCGTGAATGTCCCGGCGTACGCTGTGGGCATGTCGGCAGCCGAGGGAGCACCCGAGCCGCACACCGGCTGGACGTTCGTCACCAATCACGCACGCGTCCTGGCCAGCATCGCCGACGACCGCCACGCACGGATCCGTGACATCGCGGCGCGCTGCCGGCTCACGGAACGCGCCGTCCAGAAGATCATCGCGGATCTGGAGCAGAGCGGCTACTTGTCGCACACCCGCAACGGCCGCGGCAACCGGTACCGCATCGCCCCCGACGGGGTCCTGCGGCATCCGGCCGAGGCCGGCCTGACCGTGGCGTCGCTGCTGGCGATGCTCGTCAGGGACGAGGCCGAACGCCAGGGCACGGCCGAGGGCGCCCCGACCGACCGCTGACGGCGCCCCGGACCCCGCCTCGCCGCCCGAGGCCTCCCTCAGGCGGACCGCAGGGCCGTCGTCCCGTCCCGCCAGGCGTCCAGCAGCCGGGCCGCCAGCAGGTCCTCCAGATGCGCGGTCGCACGGATCCCGAACACCACGTCGGCGTCCAACGCCGGTTCGCGCTCCAGCAGGCCGCCGACGACATCGTGCCGGACGACCTGCTCGTGCACGGCGTCCGCCTCGACGTGCTCGGTGTAGAACCGTACGGCCGCCGCGCCCGCCCCCGCCCGCCGCATGGCCTCGGCGAGCCGGCGCGAAGCGGGTGACGAGGTCACCTCGACGGCGGCGAAATGCCCGACCAGCGCCGCCCGCAGGGCCCGGTGCAGGCCGAACAGGGACATCAGGTTGACGGTGGCGAGCGCCTCGGCGGGCGCGGCGTCGACATAGCGACCGTAGGCGGTGTCGAGCCCCAGGTCCCTCATCAGATCGGCGTACAGCTCGGCGTGGATCTCGTCCGGGCGGCCCGCGCCGAACTCGTCGTACTCCACCGCGACCATGGCGGCCTTGGCGCGCCCGTAGAGCCGGGGGATCACCCAGGCGTGCGGGTCCGCCTCCTTGAGGTGGTACAGCGAGCGGATCGCCGCGTACTCGCGCAGCTGGCCGAGGGTGCCCCGGTCCCTGAGGTGGTGCGAGACACTGAGGTCGTCGCCCGCGACGGGTTCGCGCTGCAGTGCGTCCAGTGCGTGCGCGGCGGTGCCTCCGACCGGGACGTCCGCGACCAGGGCGCGCAGGAAGACGTCCTCCAGCGCGGCGCGGTGGGACAGCAGCGCGGCGTCCCACTCGGCGTCGTCGGGCACGCCCTCGAAGCCCTGGTAGTGCAGCTCGTACAGCGTGTAGAGCGCGAGCTGCAGGTCGTCGCCGTACGCCGGGCAGGACGCGGGGACCGGCGGCAGCGCCGAGCCGCGCCCACCGCGCAGGGACGCCACGAGCGCCGCCGAGAGCGGGCCGCGCGGCTCGGGCAGGGGAGGCGGACGCAGCCGGGCCGGTGCGTGCGTCATACGACGTCACCGTCCTCGCGCCCCCCGGTGTCCCGCGGGCGCTTCTCGCGTCGGCGGTGGCTGGTGTCGCACCAGGGGAAGATCCGGCTGCGGCGACAGGTGCACACCGCCACCGCGAACCGCTGCGACACCGTCACCTCGCCGTCCTCACCCACCACTTCGACGGGCCCCTCCACCAGCAGGGGCCCGTCCCGTTGGACACGGATACGGCGGGGCCGCTCAGGGCTGTTCGGCACGGATCACCACCAGCTCCTCCATGGCGTCCCCGGTCGCCATCCCGCGTTCGCGCAGCCGGCCGAGCCGGGACCTCAGCACGGGCCCGAAGGGCAGCCGGGCGCGTTCGACGACATCCGTGCGCAGCCCCGCCCCGGCCAGGCGGTCCAGGGTCCGGTCGATCCCGCACAGATGCGAGTGGACCAGCAGCAGGGTGCCCGCGGACCGCAGGACCTGCGGTACGGCGTCACACACCCGGTCGACGAGCAGACGGCCGTCCCTGCCCGCGTCCCAGGCCCGCGCGAGGCCGCGCGGCGGACGGTCGTCCGGCGCGGGCACGTACGGCGGGTTGGCGATCACGAGGTCGAAACGCCGGCCCCGCACCGCGGACGTCAGGTCGCCGTGGCGCACCCGCACGCTCTGTCCGTTGAGCACGGCGTTGCACCGGGCGGTCAGTACCGCGCGCCAGGAGATGTCCACCGCCGTCACCCGCCCGCCCAGCCGGGCCGCCTCCACCGCCAGCAGCCCGCTGCCGGTGCCCAGGTCCAGGACGTCGGTCCCGCGCACGATCCCCTCACGGCGCAACGCGCGCCGAAGGAGCTGCGAGTCGGTCTGGGGCCGGTAGACGCCTCGGGGAACCCAGCAGCGGAGGCCGGGCGGCGCGGCGGGCGCGGCGGTCGAGGTGCGGTCGGCGGTCAGTGCCTTCACCGTGACTCCGGGTTCGATCGATGGTGCGGCGGGCGGATCGTCCGGCGGGCCGGACGCGGTCGTCCCCCCGGGTACCCCCGGGCGGCCGGCGTAACGGCCGAACCGACGGTCAGTCCCGCGGCCCCCGCGGCAGTGAGGCGAGCAGATCCGCCGGATCGTCGAAGACGGCGGCGGCCCCGGCCTCCTCCAGGTCCGCGCGGGGGATGCCCCCGCACAGCAGCCCCACGCACCGCACCCCCGCACGGCTGCCGGCCCGCATGTCCCACACCGTGTCACCGACGAACATCGCCTGCTCGGGCGGCGTACCGGCGAGCTCCAGGGCCCGCCGCACCGGGTCGGGAGCCGGTTTGCCCCGGGACACGTCGTCGGCGCTCGCCGTCGCCTCGATGGCGTCGTCCGCGTCGATCGCGCGCCGCAGGGCGGACAGTTCGTCCTCGCCGGCCGAGGTCGCCAGGACCACGGACCAGCCGTCGGCGGCCAGCCGCCGCAGCAGCCGGCCCGCCTCCGGCAGCGCGCGCAACCGCTCGAAGTACGGGGCGTACAGCGCCTTGTGGGCGGCGCTGAGGTCCTCGCCCTCCTCCCGCGCGGTCCGCTCGCCCAACAGATGGGCGACGAGGTCGCCGGAGGCGAGGCCGACGGCACGGTGCACGGCGTGCATGGTGACCGGGTGGCCGGCCTGGCGCAGCGCCTCCCACCAGGTGACCACGTGCAGATGGTTGGTGTCGACGAGGGTGCCGTCCACGTCGAAGACGGCCGCTCGCTCACTGCCTGCCATGTCCTCACTCCTCGCCGGGCGGGGCCGTCCGGATGTCGCGCTTCTCCAGGGGCTGGACCGCGGGGCCCTGCAGGACACCGCCGTCGGGGGCGAACCGGGAGCCGTGGCACGGGCACTCCCAGGCCCGTTCGGCCTGGTTGAACGCCACCACACAGCCGAGATGCGTGCACCGGGCGGAGACCGCGTGCAGCTGACCGCTGTCGTCGCGGTGCACGGCGCACTGCCGCCCGCCGAGCCGCACCACGGCCCCCTGGCCCGGAGCGAGGTCCTCGGGCGCCGGTCCCGTGACCGGCGGCAGCCGGTCGCCGACGAAGTGCCGGGCCACCTGGGCCTGGTGCTTCAGGAACGTCGTGCCCTCCCGGACGACGGACGCCAGCCGGCGCGGGTCGTACAGCCCCGCCCAGTCCGGCGGGCGGCCGTCGAGGAGACCCGCGAGCAGGGTGCCGGCCATGACACCGCCGCTGAGCCCCCAGCCGCCGAAACCGGTGGCGACCCAGGTGTGCCGGCTGCCCGGGTGGAACCGCCCGACCAGCGGCACCGAGTCGGTGGAGTCGTTGTCCTGGGCGGCCCAGCGGTGCGTGGGCGCGAAGCTTGAGAACCGGTCGGCCGCCCACGCCCACAGCCGGGCGTACCGCTCCTCGACGTCGGCGGTGCCGGGGGTGAAGTGCTCGCCCGTGACGATCAGCAGCCGCCTGCCGTCGCCGTACGGCGCACTGCGCACGGACCGCGTGGCCTGCTCCGGGGTGATGTGCATGTCCCGCGGCGCCCGTTCCTCCTCGACGGTCCCGGCGACCACCAGCTCCCGCCGCGGGGAGAGGCGGGTGAACAGCAGGGCCCGGTCGAAGACGGGGTAGTGGGTGGCGATCACGACCTCCCCGGCGCGCACGGACACGCCCGCGTCGGTCGCCAGGACGCACGGCTCGCCCTCCTCCAGGCCGACGACGCGCGTGCCCTCGTACACCGTGCCACCGCTCCGGCGCAGGTCCTCCGCGAGCGCCAGCAGATACTTCCGCGGGTGGAACTGCGCCTGACCGGTCACCCGTACCGCCCCCGCGACCGGGAACGGCAGCTCCGTGTCGGTGACGAACGTCGCGGGAAGTCCGGCCTCGCGGGCGGCGTCCGCCTCCGCCCGCAGCTCCCCGGTGCGCTGCGGGTCCTCGGCGTAGGTGCAGGCGGCGGCCTCCTCCCAGTCGCAGTCGATGCCGAGTTCCTCGACGATCCCGGCGGCGTGCCGGATCGCCTCGGACTGCGAACGCGCGTACAGCCGGGCTCCCTCCGCCCCCCGGGTGCGGCGCAGCCGGTCGTACACGAGCGTGTGCAGCGCGGTCAGTTTGGCCGTCGTGTGGCCGGTGACCCCTGCGGCGACCCGTCCGGCCTCCAGCACGGCCACCGAGCGTCCCTGCCGGACCAGTTCCCAGGCCGTGCTCAGCCCCGCCATGCCGGCCCCGATCACCGCCACGTCGACGGCGAGGTCACCGGCGGGCGCGGGGGAGGGGGCGCCGGGCGGCGCCGTCTCCATCCAGTACGAGCCCCTGATTCCTCCGTGCGTGTCCATGGCCGCCGAGTACCCGGGATGCGATGACGTGTTCATCGCTCCTTCCGGGTACTCGGCGGACGTCACCCATCCGAACCGAGGAGGACCACATGAGCACGGTCAAGGAGTCGGTGGACGTGGAGGTCCCCGTCCACACCGCCTACAACCAGTGGACCCAGTTCGAGCACTTCCCGGACTTCATGGAGGGCGTCGAGGAGGTCAGGCAGCTCGACGACCGGCACAACCACTGGGTCACGAAGATCGGCGGGGTGCGCCGCGAGTTCGACACCGAGATCGTCGACCAGATGCCCGACGACCGGATCACCTGGCGTTCCGTCGGGGGCGACAGCGAGCAGCGCGGCTCGGTGCGCTTTCAGCGGCTGGGCGAGGACCGGACCCGGGTGGAGCTGAGCATGGACGTGGAGCCCAGCGGCGCCGTCGAGAAGGGCGCGGACATGCTCGGCATGATCGACCGCCGGGTCAAGGGCGACCTGCGGCGCTTCAAGGACTACGTCGAGCGCGGCGACGGCGCGACCGGTGCCTGGCGCGGCCGGATCCGCCCCGGGGACCCCGGCGCACCGCTCTGAACCGCCCCGTCCGAAGCCGCAGGGAGGGCCGCCCGCAGGCGGCCCTCGCGGCGCGTCCGACAGACATCACGGGGACGGGGTACCCGACGAGGGTCCATCGGAGAACCGGTCCCCGGGAGGGACGATGACAGAGCTCGGATACTTCCTCGCGTGCGAGGAGCACACCCCGGCAGAACTGGTCGAGCAGGCGCGCATGGCCGAGCACGCCGGCTTCGACTCCCTGTGGATCTCGGACCACTACCACCCGTGGCACGACGGCCAGGGCCAGAGCCCCTTCGTGTGGTCGGTCATCGGCGCGCTCTCACAGGCGGTGTCGCTCCCGATCGAGACGGCGGTGACCTGCCCCCTCGTGCGCACCCACCCCGCGGTGATCGCGCAGGCGGCCGCCACCAGCGCCGTACAGCTGGACGGGCGCTTCCGGCTGGGGGTGGGCACCGGCGAGGCGCTGAACGAACACATCCTCGGCAGCGGGTGGCCCGAGGCGCCGGTACGGCTGGAGATGCTGGAGGAGGCACTGCAGATCATCCGGCGGCTCTTCACCGGTGAGCAGATCAGCCACCGCGGCAAGCACTACACCGTGGAGAACGCCCGCCTGTACACGCTCCCCGACGCGCCCGTGCCGATCGACGTCTCCGCCTTCGGTCCGCAGGCCGCCGAGGTGGCCGCGCGGATCGGCGACGGCCTGATCACGATGATGCCCGACCAGTCCCTGGTGGACCGATTCCGCAGCGGTGGCGGCGGCACCAAGCCGGTCTACGGCGGTCTCAAGGTCTGCTGGGGCGCCGACGAGCGGGAGGCGGTCCGCACCGCACACCGGCTGTGGGCCACCGAGCAGCTGCCGGGCGAACTCGCGCAGATCCTGCCCACCCCCCGCCACTTTGAGCAGGCGACACAGCTGGTCACCGAGGACCAGGTGGCCGGGTCGGTGCCCTGCGGCGACGACCCCGACGTCCACGCCGAGGCGGTGGCGGAGTTCGTGGACGCCGGCTTCGACGGCGTGTACGTCGGCCAGATCGGCAAGGACCAGCAGGGCTTCTTCGACTTCTACCGCACCAAGGTCCTGCCGCAGCTGCGCGGCTGACCGCACGAGGAGGTGGACGCCGTGCCCGGGCCCGGAGCGACGGACGGCAACGCGCTCGTCGTGATCGACATGATCAACACCTACGACCACGAGGACGCCGAGCTGCTGACGCCCTCCGTCGCACGGGTCGTACCGGTGCTCGCGGAGCTGATCGGCCGGGCCCGCGACACGGGCGTGCCGGTCGTCTACGTGAACGACAACTTCGGGCTCTGGCGCTCCCACCACGGCGAACTCGTGGCAGCCGCTCTCGCCCGGCCCCACGCCGACCTGGTCGAGCCGATCAGACCGGACGACGACTCCCTCTTCGTGGTCAAGGCCAGACACTCGATCTTCTACGACACGCCCGTGTCCTATCTGCTGTGGCAACTGGGCGTCGGCACGGTGGTGCTGACGGGCCAGGTCACCGAGCAGTGCGTCCTGTACTCCGCGCTGGACGCGCACATCCGCCATCTCGACGTCACGGTGCCGAGGGACGCCGTCGCCTCCATCCACCCCGGGCTCGGGAGCGCCGCGCTGGACATGATGGAGCGCAACATGGGCGCCCGGATCGTGCCCGCGAAGGAGGTCGACTTCCGTCCCCGGGCCTGACGCAGGCGGCATGTCGACCCGAAGACAGGACGCGGGGTGCGGAAGGCACCTGATGAAGCGTGTGATTGGCTGGTTCCGGCCATCGCACCCGACCCGGCCCGGCCGGCAGGAGGACACCGTCATGAGCAGTCCGCACGTCTACGAGTACAAGGTCGTCACGTTCCGGGAATCGCTGATCGGCGACGCCCTGGACAGCGACAAGCTGGAGAAGGTCCTCAACAAGCACGCCGAGGACGGCTGGGGCCTCAAGGCCATCACGTCCGCCGACGTCAAGGGCCGTATCGGACCAGGCGCCGTCGAGGGCCTGCTCCTCACCTTCGAGCGTCCGCGCGGCTGACCGCATCGGTCGGCGCGGAGGGCGTCGGTTCCACGTCCTTGCGGTGGGAGGGCAGCAGCGCGTCGAACTCCGCGGCGAGGGAACCGATGTCCGGCCGGGCGGCGGGGTCCGGTTCCAGACAGGCGTCGACGGCGGCGGCGAGCGCACACGGCAGACGGCGCAGGGTACTCACCGGCGCGGCCCGGCCCTCCAGCTGCGGGTAGCGGGCCTGCCGGTCGTAGGTGGCGCGTCCGCTCCGGCCGGCCGAAGCGGACGGGGTGCCGGCATCGGTGTCCCCGGACGGCTCCCCGCCCGTCGTGGTCGTGGTGACCTCGGGGAAGGGGAGGCCGCCGGTGGCGACCTCGTACAGGGTGATCCCCACGCCCCAGACGTCCGCGGCGGCGGACAGGCCGCCACCCCGTGCCTGCTCGGGGGCGAGATAGCAGGGGGTGCCTATGCCGGGGGGCGCGGGCCCCGGCGGGCGGGCGACGCTGAGGTCGAGGAGTACGGCCCGCCCGCGGTCGACGATCACGTTCGACGGCTTGACGTCCAGGTGCAGCAGGTCCCGGCCGTGCAGGTAGTGCAGCGCGGAGCACAGGTGCAGGCCCAGGAAGGCCACGTCAGGGGCGGCGAGCCTGCGGTGCAGGCGACCGACGAGGTGGGCGACGGTCTCACCGCTCAGTGTCTCCAGGACGACGTACGGCTCGGGTGCCTCACCGGTCTCGTAGGCGCGGACCAGATGCGGGTGGCTGAACCCCTGCAGCCAGCGGCCTTCGCGCAGGAGCCGTTCACGCAGCCGCGTCTCGTGCCGGCGGTCCGGACGCAGCGTCTTCAGCAGGCAGCGGCAGTCCCGCTCGTCGCTCCAGGCGTCGTACACGTCGAGCCAGCCGGTCCTGGTCAGATGGGCGAGGATCTCGTATCCGGCCACCGGGCTCGCCCCCGGCGGAAGAGGTGCGGACGGCGGGGCGGTCCGGTGCCGGGGGACCGCTCGCGGCGGGGCGAGGTGCGCGGGGCTCACGGGAAGGCCTTGGTCGTGGAGGGAGTGGAGGGCGGGGTGGCCGGGGTGGCCGGGGTGGGGGCGAAGACGGTGGCGGCGGTCTCCGGGGCAGCGTGCAGCCGGTGCAGCCGCGCGTAGGCCTTGCCGCTCAGCAGCAGGTCGTCGTGGGTGCCCTGTTCGACGACCCGGCCGTGGTCCAGGACCACGATCGAGGTGGCGTCCCGGACGGTGAGCAGGTTGTGGGAGATGAGGAGCGTGGTACGGCCGGACATCAGCCGGCGCAGCGGCTCCATCACGCGTCGGCCCGACACCGCGTCCAGGCCGGTGGTCGGCTCGTCCAGGACGAGGACGGGCGCGTCCCGGATCATGGCCCGGGCGATCGCCAGGCGCTGCCGCTGGCCTCCGGAGAGCAGCCTGCCCCGCTGGCCCACGACGGTGTCGTACCCCTCGGGCAGAGCGGTGACGAAGTCGTGCGCGTCCGCCGCGCGGGCCGCCGCGACGACCTCCCGCTCACTGGCGTCCGGACGGCCGTAGAGGATGTTCTCGCGCACGGTGCCGTGCAGGACCAGCGTCTCCTGGAGCACGACGGCCACGTTGTCCCGGGCGTCGGCGAGCCGCAGGCTCCTCAGGTCCGTGCCGTCCAGCCGGACGGTGCCCAACTCGGGGTCGTAGAAGCGCAGCAGCAGCTTGGCGACGGTGGACTTCCCCGCGCCACTGGCCCCGACCAGCGCCAGGGTCTGTCCGGGTTCCACCCGCAACGACACGTCGCACAACGCGGGCCGGTCGGTGCCCGGATAGGTGAAGCCGACGCCGTCGAACTCCACGTACCCGCGAGCGCGCCCGCTCCTGGCCGGACGGGAGACCTCGGCCACCACCGGACGCTGGTCGAGCAGTTCGGCGATCCGCTCCGCGGCGGCGGACGCCGCGTAGAAGGTGCCGGACAGGTGGGACATGCCCCGGATCGGGCTGTAGAGCTTGCCGAGCAGGGTCAGGAAGATCAGGAGCTCGCCCAGGGTGAGACGGCCTCGGGCCAGTTGCCAGGTGCCCAGGCCCATCACCAGGAGGGCCCCGCTCAGCTCGACCAGGTCGACCAACGGCCCGAACACGGCACGGATCCTGGTCGAGGCCATGGTGGCGCGGTAGCGTCCGAGGATCTCGCGCTGGAACCTGCCCTGCTCCCACTCCTGGCGGTTGTACGCCTGGACCAGGGCGATGTTGCCCAGCACCTCCTCGGCGATCGCGCTGACGGAGCCGCTGCGTCGGCGGCGTTCCCGGGAGGCGGCCTTCACCAGCCGGGAGAAGTACCGGGCCGCGCACCAGAACAGGGGCACGACGACGAGGGCGAACAGCGTCAGGTCCCAGCTCAGGTAGAAGAGCATGCCCAGGAAGATCCCGAGCCGCATCACGTACCAGAGTGCCTGGGCCACGCCCGAGAGCAGGAACGTCTCGACGGCGTCGACGTCACCGGTCACCCGGGCCAGGACGTCGCCGAGCCTGCGTCGCTCGAAGAAGCCGAGCGAGAGACCCTGCACATGCCGGAAGACGTCCGCCCGCAGGGCGAGCAGGAAACGCTCACCGACCCAGACGGAGGTCACGTCGTCGGCGAACGACACGAGGCCCGAGGCCAGACTGAGCCCGACGTAGGCCAGGGCGATCGACGGGAACGCACCGAGGTCGCGCTGGACGAGGACCTCGTCCACCACCACCTTGAACAGCCATATCTCGGCCGCGTCGATGGCGGGGCCGACGACACAGAAGGCGACGAGGGGCAGCAGCCACCACCGCCCGCCGCGCGTGTAGGGCCAGAACCGCCGGAAGACCTCCCGCACCGGCAGGGCCGGCGCAGCGGCGACGAGCTGTTCGCCCTCCTGCTCCGCGACGGTGAACGACCGTCGCAGCGCCGCGAACAGGGCGGCGCTGCGGGCGGGGCGACGGCGGAGTCTCACGAGAATCGCGACTTTCCCGGACGTCGTCCTGGTGTCACTTGTGGGTGCCGGTGCTCGACGTACGGCGGAGGTGCTTGCGCTGGTGGGACGTCCTCCCGTTCATGCTGGTCGTGGACTTCCTGTCCTTGGAGTGCCTCTTGGCGGGTGCCAGGTGACTGAAGAGGGACATGGTCTTTCCCTTCGTCTCACCGGTTCACTTGGACACCGGTTCACTAGGACATACGACCGACCTCTGCCGCGAGATTGCGATTTCGGTAAGAAATTCTTGTTCCGGTGGGCGCCGTGAGGGGGGCGCCGTCGGGGTGGCTCAGTACCAGCCGTTGGCCTGCCAGAAGTTCCAGGCGGCGGCGGGGCTGCCGTAGCGGGAGTTCATGTAGTCCAGGCCCCACTTGATCTGGGTGGCGGCGTTGGTCTTCCAGTCGGAGCCGGCGGAGGCCATCTTGGAGCCGGGGAGGGCCTGGACGAGGCCGTAGGCGCCGGAGGAGGAGTTGGTGGCGCTGACGTTCCAGTTGCTCTCGTGCTGGACGATGTGGGAGAAGGCGGCGTACTGGCCGGCGTCCGGGATCATCTTGTGCGCGATCGCCTGGGCCTGGGAGGCGCTGGTCACGGTGGCCGCGTGGGCCGGTGCCGCGGTCATGGCGATGCCGGCGGTGGCGGCGGCCAGGGCGACGGTGGTGAGGGCCTTCTTCGGGCTGGCGATGCGGCGGATGACGGAGACGGACACGGAGAACCTTTTTCTTCGGGGGCATGGCGGTCGCGGTGCGCTGTGGGGTGGGCGGCCGGTGGCCTGTCCTGCTGCCTGCGTGCGTCGGCGCCGGGGTCCGTGGGCGGGTCGGTGCCGTGCGACGTCGTCCAGAGAAGCAGGGTCGGGAGCCGTCCGCAAAGACCCCTTTTGCTAGTTGTGGCCGTACTTGGGGTGAAGGCCTGTTGTGTGACCTGGCTCTCAAAGTGCAGGTCAGAGGCCCTGATGGCATGGGCATGGCGTCCGATATGCCCAACTAGGGCAGGTAGTAGGTGATGTGGGTCATGTGGGGTGGTTCACCGCTTCAGGGCCTTACGCGGCCGGGCCGGTGGTGGACCGCTCGACCGGTCGGGGGGTGAGGACGGTCTCCCGCGCTGTGCCGCCGTTGGTCAGATCCAGCGCGGCGGCCACCGCTGCGTCCGCCGTGAGGGGCGCGTCCTGCGACACGGTGGTCATCTGCACATGGGGGATCTTCGCCGGCCGTGAGTCGTCGTAGCCGACGACGGAGATCTCGCCGGGCGCGTCACGCCCCTGACGTGCGAGAACGTCCAGGACGCCGGTCGCCGTCCGGTCGTTGAACGCGATGACGGCCGTGGGTGGCGGGACCGGACGGTCCAGCGGGGAGCGCATGCCCTTCCCCCCCCGGCCTCCTCGGTGAGACCACCCGCGAGTACGTCGGCGAAGTCGGCCAGCCCGTGCTCCGCCATCCCCTCGCGGAAGCCGAGCCGGCGATCCGAACTGCCCGGCGCACCGGCACCGTCGATGTGCGCGATCCGCCGGTGCCCGAGGCCCACCATGTGGTCGACCGCGAGCCTGATGCCCGGGCGGCTGCCCAGCAGGATCGCCGCATCACAGCGCTCGCGCAGCAGGGAGTCGACGGCCGTGGCCTCGTTCCGGCTCGGCGCGACCGCGCTGCTCAACGCTTCGTTGCCGCGTCGTGCCGCCGCGGCGTAGAGATGCTCGACGAGATCGCCGTGGAACGGCTGTTGGAGCTCGAAGACGATGCCGAGGACCCGTGAACTGGACCGCCGGAGCTTCTGGGCGTGCCGGTCGGGGACGTACCCCAGCTCGTCGGCGATCCGCAGGACGCGCCGGCGGGTCTCGGCACTGGCTCCGGGCACGTCGCGGATGACGATCGACACGAGAGCGGTGGAGATCCCGGCGGCGCTTGCCACGTCGGTGTGAACCGGGCACCGGCGAGATCCACTATCCGGCCGTCGCCCGCGCCCTGGGGGCGATGCGGCATCCACCGCGGCCGATGCGGCAACGGCCGCGGTCGGCTCCTGACGGCGGGCGGTTCCGCCGCACGGCGAACCCGGCCGCGACGCGACGTGCCGGGACGGGTTCCCGGACTTGCCGGAAAGGCTTCGAAACATTCGGTCCCTCGGCCGTCGGAATGCATTCCGGACCTTGCTTTCCCCGGACGGAAAGGGCTGTCTCAATAGTAGTCAGAAGCCGTCGAAAGATTTCGGAGCGGATACCGAAACTATTGACAGTCATAGAGGGCGGGTCAACACTGCGGACCACTCAGGCCTCAGAAGAGGAGGAACCCCCGAATGCACGCCGAACCCGCACGCACCCCGACCCGCAGGACCGCATGCGCCTTACTGCTGGGCGCCGCATCGACGCTGGCCCTGCCCGGCACCGCCCGGGCGGCCACGGTCATCACCTCGAACCAGACCGGCATGAACAACGGCTTCTACTACTCGTTCTGGACCGACTCGCAGGGCACGGTCTCCATGACCCTCGACTCCGGTGGCATCTACCGCACCAACTGGCGCAACACCGGCAACTTCGTCGCCGGCAAGGGCTGGAGCACCGGTTCGCGCAGGACCGTGAACTACTCGGGCTCCTTCAGCCCCTCCGGCAACGCCTACCTGGCCCTGTACGGATGGTCGTCCAACCCCCTCGTCGAGTACTACATCGTCGACAACTGGGGCACCTACCGGCCGACCGGCACCTACAAGGGCGCCGTGACCAGCGACGGCGGCACCTACGACATCTACCAGACGACGCGGTACAACGCGCCGTCCGTCGAGGGCAACAGGACCTTCAACCAGTACTGGAGCGTACGGCAGTCGAGGCGGACGGGCGGCTCCATCACCACCGGCAACCACTTCGACGCCTGGGCCCGCGCGGGGATGCCCCTCGGCACCCTCCGGTACTACATGATCCTCGCGACCGAGGGCTATCAGAGCAGCGGAAGCTCCGCCATCACGGTGGCGCCATGAGCCGGGCCGGGACGCGTCCGGGCGCTCGCCCCCTGACGACCGCCCTGGCCGCGCTGGCGCTCGCCGCCGCCGGCACCCTCACCGTCCAGGCCGCGCCGGCGGGGGCCGCCCCCTGTGCGGGATACGTCGGACTCACCTTCGACGACGGCCCGTCCGGGAACACCCCCGCCCTGCTGAGCGCACTCCAGCGGAGCGGGCTGCGCGCCACCATGTTCAACGAGGGCCGGTACGCCGCCGCCTACCCGGCCCAGGTCAGGGCCCAGGTCGCGGCCGGCATGTGGGTGGGCAACCACAGCTACACGCACCCCCATCTCACCCAACTCGGCCAGGCACAGATCGACTCCGAGATCCTCCGCACCCAGCAGGCCGTCGCGGCGGCGGGCGGCGGCACGCCGAAACTGATGCGGCCGCCGTACGGCGAGACCAACGCGACGGTCAAGGCGGTGGAGGCCCGGTACGGCCTGACCGAGATCATCTGGAACGTGGACTCCCAGGACTGGAACGGCGCCAGTACGGACGCGATCGTGCAGGCCGCCGGGCGGCTCACCAACGGGCAGGTCATCCTCATGCACGACTGGGCCGCCAACACGCTCGCCGCGGTCCCGCGCATCGCGCAGGGGCTGGCCGCTCGCGGCCTGTGCTCCGGCGCTATCTCCCCGCAGACGGGCCGCGCGGTGGCGCCCTGACCGGGTGGGGGCCGGCCCGCACCGGCACGGCCGGCGCCCGTCGGCCTCCACCCTCCCACGGCCGACCCCGCGCATACGAGCCGAGGTCGGCGCCCTCCCCGTCCTTAAGCAGTACGGGTGAATGACCTGAGCGTTCAGGTCGGGACGGGTGGTGTGTCTTCTACCGTCTCTGCAGGGATCCGGGTGCTGCATGCCCGGCGGACGGGGGACGGGGCGAAAGGCGCACCTGATGGCGGGGTTGGGCAAGTCGCCGGACGTGCTCGGGGGCCGGGCGGGCCGCTGCCGGCGAACCGGGGCGTGGGCCTGGGGCGCGCTGGGCGTGGCCGGTGTCCTGGGTGCGGCGCTGATGTTGACCCGGCCTGGGGCGGCCGGGAGCGCGGCAGCGTGGACGGTGGCCTTCGGGCCGACCGCCGCGTGCTGCGGGTTGGCACTCTCCCTGCTGCTCCGCGCGTGGGGGGTGGCCGGACGGGTGCGGACGCGGCTGCTGCTGTTGGGAGGGTCGGCGGTCGCGGGGGGTGTGTACCGCGAGGCGGTCAACGTGCTGTCGGCCGGGCCTGCGGGGACCGGGCCTGGCGAGCCCTCGCTGCTCGGCCCGGTGGTGGTCGTCGGGCTGACGCTGGCGTCCGGCCTGGGGATGGCGGGCCTGGTGGTCGCGGCCGATGCCGGCACCGGCCGGAGGGTGTGGCTGCGGCGGGTGCTGGACGGGGTGGTCACGGCGGGGGCCGTGTTCATGACGGTCTGGGTCCTGGTGCGGGGTGCCACGGGCGGCTGGCGGCTGGGCACCGGAATGGTGGGAGTCCTGTGGGGGGCGGAGGTCCTGTTCCTCAGTTTTCTGTTCGCCCTGCGCCGTCTCGTACGGAGCGACCGCAGAGCCACCTTGTGGGTGGGGATCGTCGGGCTGTCCCTCATGCTGACCGGCGACACGCTGCGCCTGTGGACGGTCGGTCCGCACGGCCCCGAGGTGATGCCCTCTCTGCCGGCGGGCGTCTGCAACACCGTCGGTCTGCTCGTGGTCGCCGCAGGTCCCTGGGTGCCCGGTGGCGCGAAGGTGCTGGACACGGCTCAGCCGACGTTGCGCTGGGGGATGGAGAGCGCGGCGGCGTTCATTCCGTTGACGGTCTGCACGGTCACGGTGCTGGGGTACGTGCTGGCTCCTCCCGCAGGTGACCCGGTGCCGATGCTGGTCGGCGGGATGGCCCTCCTGGGTCTCTGGGCCCGCCAGACCCTCCTGCCGCGCGAGAACACCGGAAAGGACGAGCCGCGCTGACATCCGGAGTGCGTACGGGCGCCTCGCCCCCCGCCCATGCGGGGGGCGAGGCGCCGGTCTCGCGCGGGTGAGTCTCAGGCGGCCCGGGTGAGTTCGGCCCGGCCGAACAGGAGCGCGTAGCCGGAGGGGAGCCGGTCCAGGATGCGGCTCAGCAGGTCGGGGCCGGACAGGGCCGCGACGGCGCTCAGGACGGAGCCGGTGTCCCAGCGGGTGGTTCCGAGCGGTGCGCCGGCGCGGGCCGCCAGGTCCTTGACGAAGCCCCAGCCGGTGAGGGGCTGCGTGTCGGGAATCTGTCGGGTGAGGACACGGGCCGCTTCGAGGGGCAGGCGGGCCGCCAGGTCGACGCGTTCGTCGCCCGTCAGCTGGCGCCCGAGCCCCGAAAGAACCAGGTGGACGGCTGCTTCGGCCTTCTCCCGGCTCGGGTAGGCGCCTTCCTGGCGGACCTTTTCCAGCAGGTGCTCGTATGTCATCGCGGGCAGGTGCCGCAGCGGCGCACGCCGGTCGGACATCACTGGGTGGTTGCCTTTCTCGCGATCAGGTCGTCGTGCCGGTGCCCGCGTGGGCGGACACCGGCGTGGTTTCAGGTGGGCTGGGGGCGCCCGAAGAGGAGGTCGTAGCCGTACGGGAGCTGGAGCAGGATCTCGCGCAGCAGGTCCTCGCCGACCGCGTCGGCGACCGTGCTGAGCACGGCGCCGACGTCCCAGGCCGCGGTCTGGGAGGTGGCTCCCTCGATCCAGGCCGCCGTGGCCCGCACGAACCGCTCCGGTGGCAGCGGTTCCGCGCTCTGCAGCGGATTGAGCAGGATCAGGGCGAACTCGTCCGGCAGCCGCGCCGCCAGTCGGGCGCGCACCTCGCCGACCAGGTGCGCGCCCAGCAGGGCGAGGACCACGCGGGCCGCCCGGTCCGCCTCCTGCGGGGTCTCGTACTCGCCGCGTTCCCGCACCTGGTCGAGGAACGCCTCCCGTCGCAGCGTCACGTCCGCCGCCGCCCTTCTTCCCCTCCGTCGGCGCGGAGGACGGGAGGGGGAGATCCGGTGCCCGTCCTCCGCCGCTGTTCGGCCCGTGCCGGTCCGGCTCAGCCGGAGATCTCCCGGCGGTCGGACCCGCCGCCGATTGCGATCTTGCGGGGCTTGGCCCGTTCGGCGATCGGGATGCGCAGGGTGAGCACGCCGGCGTCGTAGTCGGCCTTGATGCGCTCGGTGTCCAGCGTGTCGGCCAGGACGATCTGGCGGGAGAAGACACCCAGCGGCCGCTCCGACAGTTCCATCTGCACATCGTCGGCCTTCGTCACGGGCCGGCGCTCGGCCTTGACGGTCAGCATGTTCCGTTCGACGTCGATGTCGATCGCCTCGGGGCTGACGCCGGGGACGTCGAACGCCACCACGTACTCGTCGCCCTCACGGTAGGCGTCCATCGGCATGAGGGTCGGACGGGACCAGGTACCCGGGCCCGTCAGCTGCTGGGCCAGGCGGTCGAGCTCCCGGAAGGGGTCGGTGCGCATCAACACGGTCAAACACCTCCAGTGGGTTGCGGCAGTCACTGCCAATGCGCCTCACGGAAACCGTTGTAGCATGTCATCCGATGGATGACAAACGCTCCGTCGTCCGAACGATGACACATCGAGGAGGTGCCCGTGACGACAGCCGATCAGCCGCCCTCGTCCAGCGCCGACATCCCCGGCCCGGCCTCGTTCCTGGCCGCCGAGGCGGCGCTCCGGGCCATAGCCGAAAGCCTGCACGCCGCCCGGCAGGTGACCTCCGGCGCCGTCGACGCCGGCCCCGGTCCGGAGGCGGCCCTCGCCTCCCTCCTGCTCCTGCGGCAGGTGCGCGAGCAGCTCGCCGGATGGGAGACCGGCCTGATCGAAACGGCCCGCGACGCGGGAGCCAGCTGGGCCGACCTCGCCGAACCCCTCGGCGTCGCCAGCCGTCAGGCGGCCGAGCGCCGCTACCTGCGCAACCGTCCCGGTCCCGAGGGCAGTACCGGCGAACAGCGCGTGCAGGCCACCCGGGAACGCCGGGCCGCCGACCGCACCGTCGCTGCCTGGGCCCGCCGCAACGCGGCCGACCTGCGCCGCATCGCCGGCCAGATCACCGCCCTCACCGACCTGCCGGCCGCCGCGCGGCTGCCGCTCGGCCGACTCGACGCCGCCCTCGCCCACGACGACCCCTCGACCCTCCTCCACCCCCTGTCCGTCGCCCGCCCGTACCTGACGGCCACCCACCCCGACCTGGCCGCCAGACTCGACACCCTCACGCAGTCCGCCCCACTGCGACCCGACACCCCCGCCTGACCCGGCGACGGGCGTCGCGCATCCCGTCGGAGCGCGACAGCGGACCCGCCCGCCGCCGCGCCTCGCAGGCATACAGGAGGCAGGGAGGCGACCGCGGGTGCCTCCCTGCCTCCGAGCGGTCTGTCGCGGCCTCAGCCGGGTCCAGGCTCCTGACGGGCTTCGGAGGCGACGTGTCCGGCCGAGTCGCGCGCTTGGTCGGCCAGGTGACCGGCCTGCGCGCCGGCCTCGTCCTGGGTGGCGCGGGCACCCTCCTTGGCGGTGTCCGTCACCTCCTGCACCGCGCTCTGCGCAGCCTCCTTGGTGCCCTCCTTCAGGTTCTGCGCGGAGTCCAGGGCGGCCTCCTTCACCGGCTCCAGCGCCTCGCCCCCACGCTCCATGAGGTCGCCGGACTTCTCCCGCTCCAACTCGGACGTGGGCAGCATCGACGATGCCAGCAGACCGGCACCGAAAGCGATCAGCCCCGCAGCCAGCGGATTGCCCCGGGTCTGCCGCATCGCCTGTTCCGGGGCCTGCCGCACCGCCTCGCCGGCCTGGCCCGCGGCCTCGCGTGCGGTGCCCACGGCCTGCTGGGTGCCCTCCTGCACCGACCCGGCCATCGACTGCGCGCCGCTGCCGACCCCGTGGGCGGTCTCGAAGGCCGTTCCCATGACCCGGTCCCGCATGCCCGAGACGGCGCCGCGCATCCTGCGGGTACGGCGTCGGGCCAGGCGGCGCGGGCTGGTCCGGTCCGCGAGCCGGTCCACATCCGCGGCCAAACGGTCCCGGGTGGAGCTGATCTCGGCCCTCATCTGGTCGGGTGACGTGCCCATTGTGCATTCTCCTTCAGGGTGTCGACGGTCTGCTCCGGCTTCGGCGACACGGTGCGCATCCGGGTGCGGGCCCGCTGGTACAGGACCCCTGCGATCACGGCCCACACGGCGGTGACGATCAGGGCGGCCCAGCCGCCGTCCATCACGTTGGACAGGCCCAGCACGGCCGCCAGCGAGAGGAACAGCAGCACCATGTAGCCGGCGAACCCGGCGCCGCCGTACATGCCGGCCGCCTTGCCCGCCTTGGTTGCCTCCTCCTTGACCTCGGTTCTGGCGAGTTCCACCTCCTGCCGGAACAGGGTCTGGACGTCCGAGGTCACCGCGGACAGCAGTTCGCCCACCGACCTCTCCCCACCGTTCGCCTCCACCGGGCGTGACGGGACGTACGACATCCCTCACACCCCCGGAACCGGACGGTTCGGTGCCCCACCCGGCGGCCTGCCGACGGACGGCTGCGCCTCGGGCGGAGGACCGGTCGGCAGCGCCGTCGGAGCCGGCGAGCCCAGTGCCCTCTGCCCTCGGCGCCCCGTGTCGGCCCCGTCCCCGGATGCGCCGGAGGCTCCGTCGGTCTGTGCCGCCGCCTTCACCAGGCGGCCGACGAGCAGTCCCGCCAGCAACGCGCCGCCCAGGAACATGCCGGGGCGTCGGCGGGCGAAGTCCTGCATGTCGGTGAGGACTCCGTCGACCCCCTGTTCCTCCAGATAGTCGGCGGCCCGGTGCCCGCCGTCGGCTGCCTGGGCCGCGAGCCTGCGCGCGGGCGAGTCGCCCGTCGCGTTCTCCGCGAGCCCCGCGAGATCCTCCGCCCACTGATGCAGGGAGCCGACCGCCCGCCTGCTCTGTTGCTCGGCCTCGTTCATCGCGCGGCTCCGCAGGTCGCCCGCCACCGCGCCCACCTGCCGGCGGGCCTCACCCGCCACAGTCCTGGCCTGGTCCACCGCGGTTCCCCCGATGCGCTCGGCGGCCTGCTTGGCCTGACCGGCCGTGGCCGAGGCCTCCGTCCTGGCCGCCTCACCGGTCTGCCGCACCCTCGTCCTGTCGTCCTGCGCTGCCTCACTCATCGGTCACACTCCTCGCCCACCCTGGAGGTTTTATGAGTCCTCTACGCGAGTGACTGCTTTGTGTCGCTTCACACCTCTTGCGACACGAATTTGTGCATCGAGCCTCTTCGGCCGTCGCGGTGAACGAGCGAGCCGAACAGGACTGGTATGCGGCATATCTCCCCTACGAGTGGATACGTTCCGACCGGCCGGGCCGCCCGACGAGTGGCGGCGTCGCGACGAGCGGGAGCGGAGCGGGCGCGGACCTCACGGACAGGAACGGCGGGCAGGGCAGGACGGCAGTCGGTACGGCACTCGGTGGTGCGCGGCGGCACGCAGGGCGGAGGCGCTGTTCAAGGAGATGGGATCGGACTTCCTGCTCCGCGAGCAGTTCGTCACCGACCCCGCCCAGATCCTCGCGGAGTACGTCCGGGGCGAGCGCCTCGAACCCCGCCGGGCCGAGGACACCAACCGGCTCGTCCACTCGGTGATGTCCAACCCGGGCCTCGTCCGGTGGATCCGCGACGTCGCCCGCGGCCCCGCCATGAACGGGCGGACCCGGACGCGGTCCTCGTCCACTTCGGCCGCGCCGTGGTCGACAACGGCACGTCGCACGTCGTGACCGCACTCTTCGCCGACGGGATCGCAGTGCCCGACGCTGCCGTCATGGACGTCATCGCCGACAGCGGCATCTTCGAACTCGGCTGCGACGACTGCTACCTCCACCCGTCCGTGAACCCTCCCCACGAGCGGGATTGGCGCAGCGCCGCCTGGCGCCGCTGACGTTCGTCGGCGCGGAGACGGCGGAGCGTCCACAGCCCGTACAGAGCCAGCAGCGGCTTGACGACCGTCCACTCGCCGGGACGGTAGTCGTCCGCGCGCACCAGCCGCTCCGCCAGATCGGGGCGCTGCCGCCGCAGGTACGCCCGGGCCTTGAGCGCATGGGCCGGTTGGGAGACGATCTTGATGCGGTCGACGTCCTCGATCAGCGGGATCACGTTCGTGATGTTCTCCCACGTCGTCGAACTGCGGTCCTCGAGGAGCACGGGGCCGTCGAACGCGAGCACCGACCTCGCGTAGTCCGCCATCAGCCTGGCCTCAGCGGTGCCGCTGCCCGTGTCGCCGCCGCTGAAGACCACCAGAGTCCCGTGCGCGCCGTCAGCGGAGACGGAGCGAATCCCGGCACGGACCCGCCAACGGTTGATCACGTTCACGCTCTCCTGGTGATTCCGGTACCCCAGGACGACCACGGCCTCGGAAACGCCCTCGCGGTTCCCCACGAGAGCGCGGGACCAGCGCCAGTTCAACCACTCGCCCCAGACCAGGGCGGCAACCCCCGCCCACACCCATCCGCTCCTGCGCCGCATGCGGATCAGCCGGGCTGCAGGACGAAGTCGAACTCCGCGTGCAGATGGGGAACGTCGACCGCGGTGCCGTCGGGCGCCGCACCCGCGGGCCGTTCCGCGAATCGGACGATCAACGCGTCCTTGGTGCCGAAGACGACGTCGGACGCGAGGTGTGCACTGCCCTCCTGGAACAGGTGCGTGACCAGTCTCCGGTGGCCGGGCTCGTGGAGGAGGAAGTGGACGTGCGCGGGCCGGAAATGGCTGATGTCCGTCCGGCGCACCAGATCACCGACGGGGCCGTCCATGGGTATCGCGTAGCCGCGCGGTGCGATGGTGCGGATGCAGTACGTACCGTCCTCACGGGCGCGGTACTTGGCCCGCAGGCGCGCCTCGTCGATCTCGGGGATCTGGGCCTCGTACGCGCCGTCGGCGTCGGCCTGCCAGACGTCGAGCACGGCGCCCGGGAGGGGGGTGCCCTCGGTGTCCGTCACCTTGCCCGTGATGAAGAGCGGAGTCCCCTCGATGCCGTCCGACATGTCGAAACCGTACGGCGCGGTCGGGGAACCGTCGATGTGGAACGGCCCGAGCACCGTGGCCGGGGTGGCCCGCAGCGAGAACCTGTTGTTCAACTGCACGACGAGCATGCTCAGTCCGAGCACGTCGGACGTGAGGATCAGCTCCTGGCGCTTGTCGTCACAGGTCTGGCCGGCCGCGGTCGGCCACTCGATCGCGGCCGCCCACTCGTCCTCGCTGAGCCGCACCTCTCGCGCGAAGGCGTGCAGATGGCGGACCAGAGCGGTCATGAGTTCGCCCAGCCGCGGGGAGTGCGCGGTGGCCCAGCGCTGGACGGCCAGCTCGGTGATGCTGTCCTCGTCGACGGACACGGTTGCTGCTCCTTGCTCTGCGGGTGGACGGCGGCGACGGTCGCGACGGTCGAGGGATCAGTCCTCGCGCCGCCCCTGCGGGAACGGTTCCGGCACGTACGGATCCGGCGGGACGGGGGTGTTGTTGCGGTCGACGGACAGGAAGACGTCCCGGGCGACCGGACGGCGCAGTTCCTCCGCGAGCTGGCCGATCAGCCCGGCGGTACGGGCCAGGAGGGCGAAGCCGCGCAGCAGCGGCAGCGGGAGACCCAGGTCCGCGAGGGCGGCTCCGCAGACCCCCGCGCCGTTGAGGGGGAGTGTTCTGTTCAGCACGGCCGGGTGGACCCTGCCGATGGCGGCGAACAGGGACAGGTGCGGACCGAGGACGCCTTCCTCCCGGGCGAGGCGCATCAGCCGTGGCGTACGGGGATCGCCTTCCTTGTGCACGTGGTGCCCCAGCCCGGGGACGAACGCGCCGGCCGCGCGCTGTTCTCGGACGGTGCGCAGCGCGACCTCGTCCCAGCCCGTGTCGTGGGTGGGAAGGGCGCCGGCCAGGGATTCGAGCACGTCGTGCAGGAAGCGGCCGGTGTCCTCGGTGACACCGAGGAAGCGTGATCCGCCGCCGAGCAGGCCGGCGGCGAGCGCGCCCTGCACCGAGTCCGGTGCCGACAGGTAGGTCAGGCGGGTGACGATGGCGGTGGGGGTGAAGCCGTGGTCGGCGAGTGCGGCGAGCACCGCCTCGAAGACGCGTGTCTCGCCGGGGGTGGGCCGTCGCTGGGTGGCCAGCCAGAAGGAGAGTTCACCGAAGCCGACCTTGCCCATGACGTCCTCGGCCAGGTCGTGCCCGAGCAGGGTGATCGTCCTCAGGTCGGACGCGCCCAGGGCGGTGGGGTAGACCGGGCGTGACGTCGGCTCGGACGTGCTCGTCGGCTCAGACATGCTCGTCCCCCTCGGTCCCGGACAGCCACCTGCGCAGTTCGTCGCCGTGTTCGTTCAGTTCGGGAGGCGGGAGCCGGTAGGTGGCGGGGGTGGCGGAGAACCGGATCGGATGCCGGGTCGTGGGCACCGCGCGGTCGCCCTCGCCGACGGTGACGACCGGGTCGAGTCCGAAGCGCTCGGCCATCGCGAACCCGCCGTCGACGGTGTTGATCGGACCACTGGGCACGCCCGCCTCGACCAGCGCTTCGAACCACTCGGTCGCGCCGCGTGTCACCAGCCTCTCCACCAGCAGCGGCCGCAGCTGTTCCCGGTGGGCGGTGCGGTCGGCGTTGTGCGCGAAACGCGGATCGTCGGCCACCTCCGGTATGCCGAGGACCTCACAGAGCTTGCGGAACTGGCCGTCGTTCGCGGCGGTCACGATGAGGTCGTTGTCGGCGGTGGGCAGCGGCTCGTACGGGAAGACGCTGGGATGGGCGTTGCCCATGCGGTACGGCACGGTGCCGCCGGCGACATAGGCCGAGCTGTGGTTCACCAGTCCGGTCAGCGCCGAGGACAGCAGGTTCACCTCGACGAGCTGGCCCGCGCCCGTGGTGTCCCGGTGCCGCAGTGCGGCGAGGACGCCGATGACGGCGTGGTTGCCGGCCATGACGTCGAACACGGAGATCCCGGCCCGGTAGGGCGGTCCGTCGGGGGCGCCGGTCAGGCTCATGAGCCCGGAGACGGCCTGCACCATGAGGTCGTAGCCGGGGACGTGGCGGCCGGGTCCGGCGCCGAAGCCGGTGATCGAGGTGTAGATCAGCCCGGGGTTGTCCGGGCGCACCGACTCGTAGTCCAGTCCGTACTTCGCCATGCCGCCGGGCTTGAGGTTCTCGATCAGGACGTCCGCCCGGCGGGCGAGGTCACGGGCGAGCTCGGCGTCGTGCTCGTCGCGCAGATCGAGGGTGATCGAACGCTTCCCCCTGTTGATCCCCAGGTAGTAGGTGGAGGCCTCGCCGCGTGCCGGAGGGGTCCAGGTCCGGGGTGTCGTCGCCGTGCGGTCCTTCGACCTTGACGACGTCGGCACCCAGGTCGGCGAGCAGCATCGTGGCGTACGGCCCGGCGAGGATCCGCGAGAAGTCCGCCACCAGCACCCCGGAAAGCGGTCCCGCGGTGCCGGACCGAGCGGTCTTGGCGCTCTGCGACATCGACCCCGCCTCTCTGTCCGCTCAGCGGACGAGTGTCCGTCTAGCGATTCTGTGTCGCGAACGGGAGGGCGTCAAGGCTGCGTGACCGCACCCGCCGACTGGACGGTGTGGGGTACGGACTCCAGCCGGGCGAAGTCCAGACTGATCTCGCCGGCGGTCTGCAGGAGGAGCGGCAGGTAGTCGTCGAGGAGGACGTCCGTGGAGGTCTCCGCGGCATGCGCGTTGACGTTGACGCTCGCGACGACCCGGCCCGAGCCGTCGCGCAGGGGAGCGGCCACCGAGCGAATGCCCCGGGCCAGCTGCTGGTCGGTCATGGCCCAGCCGCGTGCCCGGACCTCGCGCAGCTCGGCCTCCCAGTCGGGCCGGTCCGGCCGCCACACGGGCTCCAGGCCCGACCGGCTCGGCTCGCTGAGGACCCGGGCCGCCTCGTCCGGCGGCAGCGCGGCCAGCAGGACCTTGCCCAGCGAGGTGGGCAGCGCGGGGAAACGGGTGCCGATCTGCACCGCGAGGGTGACGATCTTGGGAACGGACACCCGGGCGACGTAGACGATGTCCGAACCGTCGAGCTGGGCGATCGAGCAGGATTCGTTCGTGCGCCGGACCAGTCGTTCCAGGTGGGGACGGGCCACGTCCCACAGGCCCATCGAGCGGACGTAGGCCACGCCGAGGTCGAGGACGCGCGGGGTCAGGGCGAAACCGCCGGCCTGCTGCTGGACGTATCCCAGCTCGGTGAGGGTGAGCAGGATCCGGCGCACGGTCGGCCGGGCCAGGCCTGTCGCCCCCGCCACCTCGGCCAGCGACATCACGGGCTGCCGCGGCCGGAACGCGGTGATGACCTCCAGGCCCCGGGCCAGCGCCTCGATGAAATCGGGTCCGGTTCCTTCGCGCGGCATGACGTTCCTCTCCACGTGGTCGACCGCGCCCGTCCGCGTCCCGGACAGCGCGTCGAAGCACTCTACGCAGCGAGAAGGCGGGCCTTCCGCTGCCGCCCGACAGTAGACCGTCGGCTCGTCCGCCAGGCGGACATCCTGCTGGCAATTCTGGTACTGCATCCGTCCTGCGTCGAGTATTGACACCGGAACCCGGCTCTCACCACCATCGGCTGACACCATCTGCCGCTGTACGGACGATTGTCCGATGGAGAGTCGGAGATTCAGATGAGCGAGTCCACCCCGTTCCCGGCGGGACGTCCCGTCGTCCTTCGCGGCGGCACGGTGCTGCCCATGGACGGCACGCGCCGAGTGCTCGCCGGTACGGACGTGCTCGTGATCGGCGACCGGATCGCCGCCGTCGGCCCGCACCTCGCCGTCCCGGAGGCGGCGGCGGAGATCGACGCGTCCGGCGGCATCGTGATGCCCGGCATGATCGACACTCACCGGCACATGTGGCAGACGGCGATGCGAGGGTACGGAGCCGACTGGACCCTGACCCAGTACTTCGTCTGGTACTACCTCGAACACGGCCGGGCCTTCCGCCCCCAGGACGTGCACGCCGGGAACCTCCTGGCCGCCGTAGAGGCCCTGGACGCCGGGGTGACCACGGTCGTCGACTGGTCGCACGGCCTGCAGACGGTCGACCACGCGGACGCCGCGGTGGACGCGCTGGAGGCGGTGCCCGGCCGGTTCGTCCTCGCCTACGGCAACATCCAGCAGGCGCCCGCTGAGTGGACGGCGGCACCGGAGTTCCGGGACTTCGTCCGCCGCCGGATCACCGGGGACGACATGCTGGGCTTCCAGCTCGCCTTCGACGTCACCGGCGACCCGGCCTTCCCCGAGAAGCCCGCCTTCGAAGTGGCACGCGAACTGGGGGTCGCGGTCACCACCCACGCCGGCGTCTGGGGCGCCACCGACGACGACGGCATCCGGCTGATGCACGAGCACGGGTTCATGACCCCCGAGACGGTCTATGTGCACGCCTCGACCCTCTCGGCCGACTCCTACCACCGCATCGCGGCGACCGGCGGCTCGATCTCGGTGTCCACGGAGAGCGAGCAGAGCGCCGGACAGGGCTATCCGACGACCTGGGCGATCCGCTCCCACGACATCCCGGTCTCCCTGTCGATGGACACGAGCGTGTGGTGGAGCGGCGACCTGTTCTCCGCCATGCGCACCACCCTCGGCGCCGACCGCGCCCGCGAGCACCTGGACGCCCACGCCAAGGGCGAGACCGTCACCCACTGCGCCCTGCGCGCCGACCAGGTCGTGGAATGGGCGACCCTCGGCGGCGCCAGGGCACTCGGCCGCGCCCACGACCTGGGCAGCGTCGAGGAGGGCAAGAAGGCCGACCTGGTCCTGCTGAAGAACGACCACTCGCCGGTGTCCTTCCCGGTGCTCAACCCCTATGGACACGTGGCGTTCCAGGCCCAGCGGGGAGACGTGCACACCGTGGTCGTCGACGGCCGGGTGGTCAAGCACGACCACCGGCTGCTCGACGTCGACCTGGCGGCGGTCCGGCGCGAGGTGGAACGGACCGTCGAGCACCTGCGATCGACGTTGGGGGAGGAGGCCTGGGCGAAGGGCATGAACCCCGACGTTCCCGAGGCCAAGGTCCTCGACAACCCCTACACCTACACGGACTACCGCAGCGCGACGACGCACCGCGGCTGAACCGACGGGCCCTCTGCCGTCGAGGGCCGGGAGCAGGAGCGGGGCATGTCGGGCCCCTGATCCGGTCCGGGAGGGGCTGATCCGGGGGCAGGCCGGCACACGGTCGGCGGTGAGCGTGGGACGTCTGTGAGCGTTCACAGGAATTCTCCTCCATCCTCTTGTCAGGAACACCATCCTCCGGTTACCTACCTGTAGCGCAAGGGTGACCCACGGAACCAATTCTGTGTACGTTCACGGAATTTTCGGCCACCCCCGATCAAGAAGTCGGCGTACAGGAACACCAACAGCAGCCGGCGTACGCCAGCCGGCCGGTGCCGACGCATGGGCGCGCGCCCCGGTCCGCCGCCACACCGGCCCTTGTTCCTCCCCGGGCGCCCCCGACCCCTGAGAAAGGACCCTTGAAAAAAATGCGCAGACGCACGATTCTCGCCGCCGGTGCCGCGGCGCTGGCGGTGCCGACCATCGGCGCCGTGCCGGCCGCGGCGAGCGCCACGACGGGTCGCGCCGCGCCGCGCCGGCTCCCGATCCGTGCGATGGACGTCTCCTCGCTGCCGAAGAACGAGGACCACGGTGCCGTCTACCGTCGCGCCGACGGCCGACTCGGCGATCCGATCCACATCCTCGCCGAGGCCGGCATCACCCACGCCCGGCTGAAGGTCTGGGTCGACCCCGTCGACGGCTACAACACGAAGAGGCGCATCCTGCCGCTGGCCCGTCGCCTGAAGCGGGCGGGCATCCGCCTCTGGGTGGACTTCCACTACTCCGACAGCTGGGCCGACCCGGCGCACCAGACCAAGCCGGCTGCCTGGGCCGACCTGGACGTGGCGGGCCTGACCAGGGCCGTCCACGACCACACCGCCGACGTCCTCGGCGCCCTCAGGCGCCAGGGAACGCCCGCCGACCTGGTGCAGATCGGCAACGAACTCAACGGCGGCATGCTGTGGCCGACCGGCAACTGGGAGCACTGGGACAACCTGTCCGCCTTCCTCAAGGCCGGCCTGCGCGCCGCACGCGACACCACCCCGCGCGTCCGCACCGTCCTCCACCTGGCCAACGGCGGCGACAACGGCCTGTACCGCTGGTGGTTCGACAACGTCGTGTCCCACGGCGTCGACTTCGACGTCATAGGCCTTTCCTACTACCCCTTCTGGCACGGATCCCTGGACCAGGCCGCCGCCAACATGGCCGACGTCACGGCCCGTTACAGCAAGCCCTGCGTGATCGCCGAGACCGCCTACCCCTTCTCGCTGAGCAGCGAGGACGAGACCAACGACATCATGAACAGCCCCTCCCAGCTCACCGAGGGCTACCCCGCCACGCCCGAGGGACAGGCCGCGTGGCTGCGCGCGGTGGCCGACCTGGCGGCCGCCGTCCCCGACGGCAAGGGCCTGGGCCACTGCTACTGGGAAGGCCTGTGGACCTACCGCGCCGGCAGCGGCTGGAACCCGGAGGACCCGGCGTCGGGCAACGCCTGGGAGAACCTCGCCCTGTTCGACTTCGACGACAGGGCGCTGCCCGGTCTGCGGACCCTCGGCCGCTACCGCTCCTGACTCCCCCGACGCACGAGGGCCACCCCCGCGCCTGCGGGGATGGCCCCGGTGGTGCACCGGCCCACCGGATCAACGGCGGCCGCGCAACTTCCGTACCAGCGCCTGAGCCTGAGCACGCCGGCGTGGATCCGCCGCCGACCGGCGCACCTGCTCGATCGTGCGCCGGCCCTGCGGACTTCTTACGAACTGCTTGATGCGTGCGACAACTCCGGCCACGCCGCTCCCTCCGCCCGGGTGCTCCGCTGTGGTGAGGCACCTCGCGTTCTCGGCTACCCGGTGACTCTCGGTTCATCCGTGTCCGGGCCCGACGACGACGTCTTCCGCGCACGCCGTTCGGCGCCGAGGCGGACGTAGTGGTCGATGAGGTCGGGGTCGTCCACGGCGGCCGGGTTGACGACCTGCTCGGCCGGAGCGCCCTGGAGCAGGCGTTTGACCGGAACCTCCAGCTTCTTGCCGGTGCGGGTGTGCGGAATGGCCGGCACCTCGAGGATCTCGTCGGGGACATGGCGGGGCGAGGCGCCGGTGCGTATGGCCTCGCGGATGCGCTCGCGCAGGGCGTCGTCCAGTGCGACGCCGGCCGCCAGGACCACGAACAGGGGCATCCAGTAGCCGCCGTCCGGCTCCTCCGCGCCGACGACCAGGGCTTCGGTGATCTCGGGAAGGCGTTCGACGACATCGTGGATGTCGGCACTGCCCAGCCGTATGCCGTTGCGGTTGAGCGTGGAGTCGGAGCGGCCGTGCACGATCACCGAGCCCCGGGAGGTGAGGGTGATCCAGTCGCCGTGCCGCCACACACCGGGATAACGGGAGAAGTACGCCTCGCGGTAGCGGGCGCCGTCGGTGTCGTTCCAGAAGTGCAGCGGCATGGACGGCATCGGGCGGGTGACGACCAGTTCGCCCACCTGGTCGGTGACCGGCCGGCCCTCCTCGTCGTACGCGGCCAGTGCGACACCCAGGCAGGGCGCGGAGAGCTCGCCCGCCCACACGGGCACCACAGGTGCTCCGCCGGCGAAGCCGGACACGACGTCCGTGCCGCCGCTGACGGAGGCGAGCTGGACGCCGTCGCCGACGTGGTCGCGGACCCACGGATAGGCGGAGGCCGGCAGGGCGGAGCCGGTGCAGCCCACGGCACGGAGCGCCGACAGGTCGTGCACGGACGGGTCGATCCCGAACTTGGCCATGCCCAGCAGGTACTGGGGGCTGGTGCCGAAGAGGGTGACGCGGTGGCGGGCAGCCAGCTCCCAGAGGATGTCCGGTTGGGTGAGCAGGGCCGGACTGCCGTCGTAGGTACAGGTCGTGGCGCCCGTCAGGAGGGTGGAGACGACGAGGTTCCACATCATCCAGTGGGTGGTGGTGTACCACAGGAGACGGTCGCCGGGCCCCAGGTCGGACTGGAGGGCGAGGGTCTTGAGGTGCTCCAGCAGCACACCGCCGTGGCCGTGGACGATGCCCTTGGGCAGACCGGTCGTGCCGGAGGAGAAGACGACCCAGAGGGGGTGGTCGAACGGCACGGGCGTGCAGGTCAGTTCCTCGGTGCGGGTCGCGGTCTCCTCCCAGGGGAGGACCGGCGACGGGTAGGTGGCCGGGAGCCCGGGCAGGCCCACGTGGTCGACCAGCACGGTGGCCTTCAACGTCGGCAGCGCCCGGGCCAGTTCGAGGGTGGCCTCCCGGCGGTCGTGCGTGGTGCCGTTGAACAGGTAGCCGTCGGCGGCGATCAGCACGGTCGGTTCGAGCTGGGCGAAACGGTCGGCGGCGGCCCGGGGGGCGTAGTCCTGTCCGCACACCGACCACACTGCCCCGAGGCTCGCCGCGGCCAGGAACGCGACGATCGCGTGCGGCGTGTTGGGCAGGTAGCCGACGACGCGGTCGCCCTGCCCCACGCCCAGCTCGCGCAGGGTCGCGGCGACCGACGCGACCTGGGAGCGCAGACGGCCTCCGCTCACCTCGTACCCCGAGCCGGTCTCGTCGAGGGCGACGATCGCCGGGCCGTCGTCCGGGAGGCGGCGCAGGGCGTGGTGGGCGTAGTTGAGGGTGGCGCCGGTGAACCAGCGGGCGCCGGGCATGGTCTCCTCGGCCAGGACCCGCTCGTACGGGGTGTCCGCGTCGATGGCGAAGTACTCCCACACCGCGCCCCAGAAGCCCTCCAGATCGGTGACCGACCAGCGGTGCAGTGCGGAGTAGTCGCGCAGGTCGGCTTCGGCGCGCCGGTGCCGGGCGGCCCAGCGGCCGAAGTCGGCGATCCGGCTGCGCGCGGCGGCCTCCGGGTCCGGGGTCCAGAAGGGACGGGTGTACGGCGTGGTCATCGCGCGGAACTCCTCGACGGGGGTGCGGATACGGACTGTTCGACCCGCCCGCGGGCCGTGCACAGCAGGGGCGCCCAGGAGGCGGTGCCCGTGAAGTCGCCGCCGCCTGCCGGCACGACGTCCATCACGACGCGGTCGGGACGCAGCAGCACGGCGTCGGCGCGGCCCGCGCGCAGCCAGGCGTCGAGGGTGCCGTCGTCGCCGGTGGCGTGTACGTCGACGACCCGGGCGCCGAGTCCGTCGGCGAGCGCGCGCAGCGAGGGCGGCAGCGGCACCGAGGCCAGCACGGCGAAGGAGTCGCCGAGGACGTCGTCGAGAGGGACCCGCCGTCCGTCCTCGAGGGTCACCCGGGGCTGCGGACAGAAGGTCCCGCCCAGCCGGCTGCCGTGTACGAGCGGACCGGCCCGCAGCGGGCGGCCGAGGTCCCGGTTCGCCCTGCGCGTCACCCCGGGGATGCGGCAGGCCGCGGCGACGGCGGTGCGGCGCAGGGCCGCGGCGCGGTCCTGGCCGCCGGTCATGGCCCAGCCGGTGGCGACCGCGAGGCGGATCACATGGCGGGCGTGGGGTCTGCGTTCCCCCTCGTAGGTGTCGAGCAGCCGTTCGTCGGCGCCCTGCCGCAGGACGCGGGCGAGCTTCCAGGTCAGGTTGTACGCGTCGCGCAGCCCCGAGCACAGGCCCTGTCCGACGAACGGCGGGGTGAGATGGGCGGCGTCGCCGAGCAGGAAGACGCGACCGAGGCGCCAGCGGTCGGCTATGCGGGCCCGGAAGGTGTACCGGGCCTGCCGGATGACGTGGAAGTCGTGGCCGGGGGAGAGGCGGGAGACGTCCAGCCAGGGAGCGACCAGCTCGCGCAGCCGCTCCCGCCCCCCGGGGCCGTCGAGGCCCTCCCCGTTACGGAGCCGGAACTCCCAGCGGTAACGGTCCTCGCCGACGCGCATGAAGGTGGCCGGGCGGTACGGATCGCAGACCTGGTCGACGCCTTCCCAGCAGCGGACGGCGGCTTTCGTCGCCACGTCGACGACGGTCCACTCCTCCTCGAAGCGCAGGTCCTCCCACCCCGCGCCGATCGCGGCGCGGGTGAGGCTGCCCGCGCCGTCGCAGCCGAGCACGGCGTCCGCGAGCAGCAGGTGCTCGCCGGCGTCGTCGCGGTAGGTGACGCGGACCGGTCCCCGGGCAGGCTGCTCGACCGCCGTCACCTCGACCCCGCCCCGCAGCTCGCTCTCCGGGCGGCGGGCGAGTGCCGCGCGCAGCAGCCGCTCCAGCTCGGGCTGGTCGAACATGCTGGTCTGCGGGAAGCCGTGGTGGCCGTGCGGGGACCGCCGGAACTCGGCGATCACCCGGTGCCGGGCGTCCAGCAGCCGCAGTCCGCGCGCGGGACGGGCGATGGCGGCGAACTCGTCGGCTGTTCCGGCGGCCTGGAGGATCCTGCGGACCTCGTCGTCGGTGGCGACGGCCCGGGGCAGGGGGTAGACGTCCCGGTGGCGTTCGAGGACGACGGTACGCACCCCGCGGCGGGCGAGCAGCAGGGCGGCGGTCACGCCCACCGGCCCGGCGCCGACGATCACCACGGGTACGGCTGCCGAGCCGTGCTCGACGGTCATGTACGGCTCACCTCTGGCTCTCCGTGTGCGTCGGCCACGGACGTGCGCTGCTCGCCCAGGTCGATCCGGCCGTCCGGTGTGGCGATGGAGGCGGTGACGACATCGCCGTGCCGCAGGTAGTGGGGATTCCTGGCCTGGGACTTGAAGAACGCCTTCCACTTCACCGCGGGCGGCAGCAGGGCGCCGATCTTCTCGACCGGCTTCGGCGGGGCCTTGAGGGCCGTACCGCCGGGGGTGCCGGTGAGCAGCAGATCGCCGGGGTCGAGGGTCTGGAAGCGGGCCAGCAGCGTCAGGGCCTGCGCCGGACGGACGATCATGTCGGCGAGGGTGCGGTCCTGGCGCGGCTCGCCGTTGACGGACAGCCGCAGCCGCAGGTCGAGGAGGTGGGCGAAGTCCTCCGGCTCCAACAGGGCCAGGTAGGGGCCGGTGGGCGTGAAGGTCGGGTAGGACTTGCTCTCGTAGAACTGCGTCCTGGTCAGCTGGATTTCACGGGCGCTGACGTCGTTCGTCACCACGAGCCCGGCGACATAGGACGCCAGGTCCGCTTCCTCGACGACGGTGCCGACGGGCAGCGGGGCCCCCATGACCAGGCCGAGTTCGATCTCGTAGTCGAGGAACCGCACATGGGAGGGGCGGACGATGGCGTCGCCCGGACCGCTGAGCGAGCCGGACGCCTTGCGGAAGAAGGCGGGCGGGATGTCGCCGGTGAAGCCCGAATCCCGTGCGTGGCTGCGGTAGTTGACCATCTGGGCCACGACGCGGCAGGGCGTGGTGACCGGCGAGAGCGCTGCCAGCTCGGAAACGGGCGTGCCCGCCTCACCGGAAAGAGCCGCCTCGCGTACGGCGTCACGGTCGGCGATCAGTTCGGCGGTGGTGACGGCCTTGGTGTCGACGGGGACGGCGCGCTCGCCGGCCACGACCCACCAGCCTCCTCCATCGGTGCGCAGGACGTTGACACTCATGAGTTCATCGCTTTCATCAGGCCCAGCAGGCGTTCGACGTCCAGTTCGTTGTCGCCGCGCAGGGCGTGCAGCACCTCGCGGACCTTGGCGGGCGACGGACTCGCGCCCAGGAAGTCGCGGGTGGCCGGCGGGCCCCACTGGGCCAGCCCGCTCGCCGACATCGGCGCCCAGCCGGGCTCGACGTCGCAGGAGAACAGGTCGCCGTCGGCGAAGTGCTCCAGCAGGAAGTGGTCGGGGTCGCGCCAGTAGTCGAAGAGCTGGCTGCCCTGGATGTGCCGGCCGATGCCCCAGCTGCGCCGGTAGCCACGCTCGGCCAGGTACGCGCCGCCGGCCGCGATCGCGTCCAGGTCGGTGACCTGGTAGGCGGAGTGGACGTACCCCGTCCCCGGTCCCAGGTGCAGCGCGAGCGTGTGGTGGTCGGCGGGTTCGCTGCCCAGATCGCAGCGGAGGAACGCCATCGTCGGACCACGCCCGCGCTGCCCGTCCAGGAACAGGAAGTCCGACACGATCATCCCGAGCGTGTCCAGATACCAGTCCAGGGCCCGGCTGAACACCCTTGTCTCCAGCACCAGATGACCCAGCCGCTGGATCCGGGACGGCTCCCGCGGCGGGCGCTGCGTGGCGTTGACACGACGGTGATCCGTGCCGGAGTTGAGGAGCAGCGGCCGCTGACCCGGCAGTTCGGCGAGCTGTTCGGCACAGTGCACGACCCGCACCGGGACGCCCGAGGGATCGAGCAGGTCGACCGCCTTGCCGCCGCCGGGCACGTCCCCGTCCCGTACGGCCGCCCCGGTCGCCCGCGCCAGCCGCTCCAGGTCGGCCCGCTCGGCCGCCCGGAACGCCGGGCCGATGAAACGGGACGTACGACCGCGCCGGATCACCATGCAGGGCGGCCCGGCGAAGGTACCCCGCAGCCACAGCTCACTCTCCGTGCGGGCGGCGGCACCGAAGCCGAAGTCCCGGGCGAACACTTCCGCCCGGTCCAGGTCGGGCTTCTCGAACTCCAGCCAGGCCAGGCCCGCGACCTTGATCACGGGGTTCCGGGACCGACCGGGACGTTCCCCGCGCAGGGCGCCCCGCTCGCTGTGGAGATCCTGGTGAGGCGTCGCGACGGCGGCTTCGGCCACGCGTGTTTCAGACATGGTGCCCTCCGAGCAACATTGCCGTAATGATGAAATCATCACTACTGACAGAACCCTCGTCAATAGCTCGACCCTCCACGATGAGGATTTCATCAGAACTGCGGCAGAGGTCGACTCCGCAGCTACACTCGGGCCATGCCCACGTCAGCCCCGCCCAGCAACCGGTTCGAGCGGCGCCGCGCCGAGACCCGTCGCGCGCTCCTTCGCGCGGCCCGGCAGATACTCGCCGAGACCGGGGACAGCAGCGTCAGCATCCAGGCGATCGCCGAGCGCGCGGACGTCGGCTTCGGCTCCTTCTACAACCACTTCGAGTCCAAGACGGAGCTGTTCGAGGCGGCGGTGACGGACGCCTTGGAGGAGTTCGGCCAGACCTTCGACGAGCGGCTGACCGGGATCGACGACCCCGCGGAACTCGTCGCGGCCGGCTTCCGGCTCAGCGCCCGCATGGCCGACTCCCACCCGGAACTCATGCAGGTCCTGCGCCGCCGCGGCCTCGGCCACCTCTACTCGGACAACGGCCTGGCCGTACGGGCTCTGCGCGATCTCCAGGTCGGCATCGCCTCCGGCCGCTTCACGTCCGTCGAGCCGATCGTGGCCCTGTCGGCGCTGGGCGGGACCCTGCTGTCCCTGCTGGAGCTGAGGTTCGCCCGCCCCGACCTGGACGGTGACGAGGCCGCGGTGAACCTCGCCGAGATGGTCCTGCGGATGCTGGGTGTTCCACCGGACGACGCCCACGAGGTAGCCCGACGCCCGCTGCCCGACCTGGACTGACGGTTCTGCACCACGCCCGGGGCCTGTCTCCGGGGCCCCGACGGGCGAAGACTCTTCGACTTCCGTCCCCTGGCGGACGGTCGTGCCCAAAGGGTTTGTCGTGCGGACGGATGTCGACGATGATCGCCACATGACGACCAGAAAGGGCCGTGCCCTCTAGGCGCCCCGCTCCGCTCTCCACCGCACGCGCACCACCGGCGCCGCCGCTCACCGCAGCGCTCGAACGCCGTGACCGCCCGCCCCAGGAGAGCCCGCCCGTGCAGAAGACCGCGCTCGTTCCCTACGCCCATCTCGCCCGAGCACACCACCACCGCCACGTCCTGACCAGCACGGTCGACGTCTTCGGCACCGCCCACTGGCTCCTTGCCGAACGCGCGCCGCAGCCCGGCGTCGACCTCCTGCCTTTCGACGCGCTGGTCGTCTCCGTCGATCCGTACGGCGACGTCGAACTCACCGAACTGAGCTGCGTGCGAACCCGCTGGCCGCACCTTGACCGCCTGCCCGACGGCGGATTCGTCGTCGCCGCGTCCCGCACCCGCGGGCACGAGGACGCGAACCAGGTCCAGATCTTCGACGTGCGCGGCCGCGAGACCTCGTCCTTCTCCGTCGGGGACGCCATCGAGCACCTGCTCGTAGACGAGTCCGGCCATATCTGGGTCGGGCACTTCGACGAGAACCCGGTCGGAATCCGCCGCTGGAGCGCCACGGGCCGGCTCGACTGGACCTCGGACGGCGCCGCCATTCCGGGACTCTTCGACTGCTACGCCCTGAACGTGTCGGGCACCGTGGCCTGGGCGTGCCCGTACACGGAATTCCCGCTCGTCGAGATACGCCCCGACCGCGCCGATCGGCCGGTGAGGGTGTGGGCGAACCGCGTGCAGGGCTCCCACGCGGTGGCCGTCCACGGCGAGCGGGTCGCCTTCTACGGCGGCTACGGCGAGGAGCGAGACCGCCTCGCCCATGGAGAGATCACCGAATGGTCGGTCGAGCCAGAGGATGTCGGCCTGCTGACCCTGCCCGATGGCTCTGCCCCCGGCCGCCGACGTGTCGTCGGCCGAGGAAGCCGGATCTACGTCCAGACGGAGCCGTTCACCACGTGGGGCGTGTTCGACCTCAGCCACCTCCTCCCGGAGTGAATCGGCCAGACCGGTCTTGAGCAGCTCGCCCAGCAGGCGGCGGGCTCGTCTCGCGTGCAGATGCGGCGTGTGGGTCTTGCGTCAGTCGTGGGCGGAGTCGAGGTGCCAGACCGTGGCCTTGTCCAGCTTCACCGAGCCGTTCTCGGCGAAGACCTGGACTCCCTGACTGGCGGGGTCGGGGAAGATCTGGTCGGTGATCACGGCTTCGCCGCTGCCGCCGAAGACCTCGACGGACGACCGGTCGACCAGGATCCGCAGCTTGATCTTGCCGTTCGCCGCCTTCAGAGGCGCGGTCTGGACGCCGGGGAAGGTGCTGTTGAAGTCCACGGCGCCGGAGTGGGTGCGGTCGACGTACAGCTCCTGAGTCGTGGTGTCGTAGCCGATGACCGTCTCCTGGCCCGAGGCGCCGGTGCGTACCTTCAGCCCGAAGCGTTCGGCGTCTCCGAGGGAGAACGTGGCCTCGATGTCGAGCGCCTTGCCCTCGGCGGCGGGACCGGCCAGGGCCTTCGAGGCGTTCGTCACGGTGGTCGCGGGCGCGGTCGCCGGGGAGGCCCGCCGCAGCGACTTCACGCTGCTCACCGGCTCGCTCGTCAGCCGGATGCGGCCGTCGACGGTGCGCAGCGCCATCTGACGGGGGATGCTCTGCGCTCCGCGCCAGGAGGAGGTGGGGATGGCGCCGGCGTAGTCCCAGTTGTTCATCCAGCCGATCATGTACCGCTTGCCGCCGGGGGCGTTCTCCCAGGAGACGGCCGCGTAGTAGTCCTTGCCGAAGTCGGCCCAGTCGGCGCGCTGCAGGACGGAGAGGGCGGGGGAGTCGGCGGCGGTGAACTGGTCGGCGAGGATGTGGCCCCAGCCGCCGGTGTTCATGTCGACGAGCTGGATCTGCGCCTCCTTGCCGAGGTAGGGGCGCGTGTCGAACGAGGCCCAGTCCAGGGTCTCGCTGTCGGAGCCGGTGGCGCTGCGGACGACTTGGCCGTCCACGACGAGGTTGACGGCCGTCTCCTCGGCGCCGGGCCGGGCCTGGGTGTCGGACAGCAGGATCTGGTCGGCGTTGATGTGGCCCCAGCCGCCGGTGTTGTCGTCGACTACCCTGATCTGCGCCTTCTTGCCGACGAGGTCATGGACGTCCCAGGAGGCCGTCTCCAGTGCCTCGGCGTCCTTTCCGGTGGCGCTGCGCACGACCCGGCCGTCGACGAGGAGTTCGAGGGCGGTGGGGTTCGGAGAGTCGGCGGGGTGGTTGCCGCCGCCGATGAGGAAGTTGACGTAGCGCCTGTCGATGGTGAACTCGGGCGAGGTGAGGGTGCCGGTGGCGGCGTCGCCGTCGCGGAAGGTGTCGACCAGGCCGCTGCCCTGGAAGCCGTGGACCTGCTGCTGGCCGGGGAGGGTGCCGGTCGCCGGTGCCGGGCCGAAGGCGTCGCCGGTCGCCGTCCAGTCGCCGTAGGTGCCGTTGTCGAAGTCGGCGAGGATCTCACCGGGCTGGTGCGGGTGCCGGCCGCCGCCGATCTTGAAGTTCAGGTAGGCGCTGTTCACGGTGAAGGCGGGCGAGGTGAGGGTGCCGGTGGTGGCGTCCCCGGAGTGGAAGCTGTTGGCGAGGCCCTTGCCGTCGTACCCGCCGACGGTCTGCTGCCCGTCGAGCGTCCCGGCCGCCGGTCCCGGGCCGAACGCGGTGCCCGTGGCCGTCCACGAACCGAAGTCGGAGCCCTCGAAGTCCTGCATGACCGCTCCGGCGGGCGGGGCGGAGGTGCCGTTGTCCTCGGCGGTGAACGTCGTGCCGTCGAAGTCGCCGACGAAGTACTGGGCTGCCGAACCGCCCGCTATTCCACCGGGGTTGATGTTGACGACCAGGACCCACTTGACGTTGTCGGTGTCCCCGTCGACGGCGAGGGGGAACAGGTCCGGGCACTCCCACACACCGCCCGTCGCCCCGGCCGGGCCGAACTCGCTGAGCCGCGTCCAGTCCTTGAGGTTCTTGGAGGAGTAGAACCGCACCTTGTGCTCGGCGGACAGCGAGACCGTCATGAGCCAGCTCTTCGTCGGCGCGTACCACTGGACCTTGGGGTCGCGGAAGTCCCTCGAACCGATGTCGATGACCGGATTGCCCCGGTACTTGGTCCAGGTGCGGCCTCGGTCGGTGCTGTAGGCGAGCGCCTGGGACTGGATCCCGGTGGTTTTGTCGTGGCTGGTGTAGATCGCCACCAAGGGCGGGTTCTTCGTGGTGCCGAACCCGGTGGTGTTGTTCTCGTCGACCACGGCGCTGCCGGAGAAGACCATCTCCTTGTCGTCGTGCGACAGGGCGAGCGGCAGCTGCTGCCAGTGGACGAGGTCCGTGCTCACCGCGTGGCCCCAGGACATGTCGCCCCACGAGGTGCCGTCGGGGTTGTACTGGTAGAAGAGGTGGTACTCGCCCTTGTAGTACACGAGGCCGTTGGGGTCGTTCATCCAGTTCTTCTCCGGAGTGAAGTGGAACTGGGGACGATAGGTCTCGGAATGCGGAGGGGTGTCGGCCGCGGTGGCCTGAGGAGCTGTCAGGGCGGCGGACAGGGCGCAGAGGACCGCCGCCGCGGCGGCCATCCGCACGCGGGCATGCCGGGCTACACGTCCAGAGCTCAAGGTGTCTCCTGTCCTATGACCGTCCGCGCGCACAGCCCACGGCGGGCGGCCGAAATGTGACGTCCTGGCCCGCGATGTTCTCCACTCCGCCGGCCAGGGATGTCATCGATGACTTGTGTCAACGCTGACATCGAGTGGCCTGATGATGTGCGCCATCCGGCCGACGCGTCAACGGTTCGGACGGGAATCGCCCGGCACGGCTCGTCCGCCGGTCGGACGTGATCGGCTGTGCCAGCGGCACGAGTTGGCCGTTCCACGGCGGCCGGGGCGGGCGATCGAGCAAGTCGGAGCCGCTGCCCGAGCGGCGAACCGGCAGGCTTCCGCGGCATCGTCAGGAAGACGCGGAGCGGCGCGCCGACCGCCGAGACGTCCGAGGGCCGGAGGTGGTGGAGCAACACCGCGGCGCTGTTGGCCGGTGGAGGAAACCAGTGGGTCCCGGTGCGCCGCAGGGGTAGTGTCGGGCAATGCCCGAGTTGCAGCGGCTGCATGCCGGCCATGCCCCGGCGGTCCTGGCTTTCGAGCTGGCGAACCGCGCCTACTTCGCTGCCTCCGTCCCCGACCGCGGTGACGACTTCTTCGACCGGTTCACCGACCGGTACGACGCTCTACTGGCTGAGCAGGAGGACGGCATCTGTGCCTTCCATGTGCTCGTAGCCGGGGACGGCTCGGTGCTCGGCAGGTTCAACCTGGTCGACATCGAGGACCACGCCGCGGAACTCGGCTACCGGGTCGCTCGGCATGCGACAGGCCGCGGCGTGGCGACCGCAACCGTGCGGGAGCTGTGCCAACTGGCGGCGGCGCGGTACCGGTTGCGCGTGCTGCGCGCGGCCACTGCCCGTCAGAATGCCGCATCCCGAAGGGTTCTGACCAAAGCCGGGTTCGTCCCCGTCGGCCCCGCCGACCCGGCCCACCTCGGCGGGAAGTCAGGCACCTGGTACCAGCGCGATCTGGCGCACGCCGCTCTGCCGGGGGGCCGACCCTCGGAAGGCCGCGGCCACTTCTGATTTCCCCCGACGCCGACTGCGTGGGGCGCTGCCGGGAGGGGTTTCACCAAGGGGGGTGCCAGGTATGTCAGAGGGGTTGGCCCAGTGGGGGCCGGAGCTTTTCATGACGCGGGTGTGGGAGCGACGTCGCGGCCTGCTGCCCGTGGACGGCGCGGGTGGGGACATCGCGCGAGGGGGGTTCGAGCCCTGCCTGCTGGCCCTGCTGCGGTTGTCGGTGGGGACGGAGTCCGGCGCCGACGTCACCCGTGGCTGGCTGCCGAGGGCGCTCGCCCGCACCGGCCACCTGGCCCGCGCGGCCGAGCTGGTGTACTCGATCACCGACGCGCTCGACCAGGGTGAGGAGCTTCTGGCGTTGGTGAAGGCAGCGGCGGGCGCCGGAGACCTGTGCGGGGCTCAGACGCTGGCCGAGTCGATTCCTCTGCGGCAGCTGCGGGACCAGGCACTTGTCGCCCTCGTGCCGGTCTGGGCCCGTGCCGGTGAGCGTGACAGGGCCGTCGCCGTGGCGCAGAGGATCCGTTATCCCCACAACTGGGGGAAGTCCTGGGCCCTGTTGGCCAAGGCGGCGGTGGACAGGGGCGACATCGACGAGGCGCGGGGGTTCGCCGCTCGCGCCGAGGACGAGGTGAGTTCTTACGCCGTCGACGGGACGGAGCAGGTGCTGGCCCTCCTGGTGGAGGTGGCCTTCGCCACCGGCGACCACGACCGGGCCGCCGTACTCGCCGACCGGGTCGAGGAGATGACCCGGTTCCGCGACCCGACGGCGTGGTCCCTGCCACGGTCGCTCGCGATGGTGCTGGCCCGCGAGGCACTCGACGGGAACCTCGACCGGCTCGACGCTCTCCTGCGTCCGCCCTTCGGACCTGCCGACGACGAAGGCGGCGCCCTGTGCGGGTGGGTGCCCGGCGAGGACGTCGCCCAGGACACCGACAGGGAAACCGGCCAGGGGATGGACCCGGAAGGGGATCTGGACGAGCCCGTCGTCGGCTTGCTCTCCGCAGGAGCCCTGCTCGGGGCCCGGGGCATGGCGTGTGTGCTGGATGCGGTCGCCGAGAGCGCCGACCAGGACGTGGCCCTGGCCCTGGCCGACCGGGCCGCGACTCTGCTGGAGACCGGTGACGGCCGTGATCACGACATCCTGCTGAGGTCCGTGACGCTCTTGCTGGCCCGGCAGGGGTGCGCCGACCGGGCGATGGCTCTCGCTGACCGGCTCGACCCCGATCTGCGCGGAGGGCGGCAGGCGGACGTCGTCGCTGAACTGGCCGGCTCCGGCGACACGGGCCGGGCGGAGGCGCTCGTGCACGCGATCGACGACCGCTGGGCCAAGGACAGGGCGCTCGTCGAAGTGGTCCGGGAGTTGGCGCGGCGCGGCGACACGGGCCGTGCCGAGGCGCTCGTGCACGCGATCGACGACCGCTGGGCCCAGGGCGAGGCGTTGGTCGCAGTCGCCCGGGAAACGGCCCGTCACGGCGATCCGGGCCGGGCCGAGATACTCACCCGCTCGATCGTCTACCGCGCGACCCGGGCCCGCGCGCTGGCCTCGCTCGTGGAGCTGTCCGAGCCGTTCCGCGCCCGCAGGCTCGCCGCGCAGGTACTGGTCCTGGACGGTTGGGCCCCCGTTCTGGAGGCCTTGGAGCGGATCGTGCCTCGTTCGGTGGCACTGGTCGTCGACGAGCTGACCAGGTGACCAGGTGACCAGCTGCGAGTCGACGAGCTGAGCAGGTGACCAGGTGACCAGGTGCGAGTTGACGAGCTGAGCGGCGGGCGTAGGACACCGGTCGCCGTCTGACTGTCAGTGGCGGCTGCGAGACTCGTTCCATGATTCCCAAGTTGTCCTTGCACAGCCCTCGCTGGCATGACCTCAACGGCGTGAAGGCCGAGGAGGTGCAGGCCCTCCTGGAGCAGTTCGCCTCAGCGGCCGCCACCGGGGGCGGCGGTGCATGGAGGCAGACGTGGACGCGCCTCTGCGACGGCCTCTTGGACGACGGGATCGTCTCCGACGGCGTCTACGCGGCCCTGCCGCACCTCGTCGAAGCGGCGGCGACCCTGCCTCCGGGCCAGACCGTGGACTTCTGGGTGGACCTGGGATTCATCGTGACAGCCGATCACCGGCCCCCTGTCCCGGCCGATCTCGAGGCGGGGTTCGGCGCCGCACTGCGGCTGGCCGAGCGGGCGGCCGTCCGAAGTCTCCTCGCGGCCGACGCTCCCGCGCTGGTCTGCACCCACCTCGCGCTCTCCTGCGTGGCCTTCGCCGGCCACTACGCGGGCGAGGCGCTGGGGCGGTTGCCGGATCCCCGCGAAAGCGGCCTCCTGTTGGTGTGTCCCGGGTGCGAGAGCGACACCGAGATCCCCGAGTTCTTCGTCGTGGACCCGGCGAGTCCGCCCTTCGAGGCTCCTGAGCCGCCTGATCCCGCCCAGGTCCGGCAGGGCGGCCATCCCTGGGCCGAGGCCGCCGCGGCCTTGCAGGAGGAGGCACTGCGGGAGGAGATGGTGGGGGAGGGGTGGGAGCCTTTCCTGCGGGTGGCACGCGAGGTCGCGGTGGCAGGGGTGTCCCCCGGCATCACGGGACGGGCCGTCCTGTGCCTGGTCGCCGGCCTGGTCGCGGCGAGGGGCGTCCCGCGACGCGACGCGCGGGAGTCGGCCCACCAACTGATGTGCCTCAGCGGACACTTCCGCTGCTGGGACTGCGAGCGGACGTGGACGATCGCCGACGGCCTGGCGCAGAATCCCGACGGTGCCCGCCCCCAGCGCCCCGCGACGGACGCGTGGACGGACTCCTACGAGTCGGCTGCCACGGCGTCGCCGCCGGCGCCCGGAGGAACAGGCGGGGCGGCGATCCGGTTCCGGCAGGACGAAGACCTGGTGCTCGCGGCCGACGGCACACCCTGGGGCCGTACGGCGGTGTTCTCCGACGGCGCGTCCGGTCCGTCCGAGGGCGTCAACGCCCTGGCGGTGGTGTCCCTCCCCGGTCGACCCGCGCTCGTGGCCGGTGCCGGGGACCAGGGCGTGGTGCGTCTGTGGGACGTGGTCGACGGCCGACTCGTCCATGACCCGCTGCCGGGGCATCCCGACCGTGTCCGCTCGATGACGGCGCTGCCCCTGCCCGACGGACGGGTTCTCCTGGCGAGCGGCGGCGACACCGGGACGATCGCCCTGTGGGACCCGGCCACCGGGCAGCCGGTTCGTGAACCGGCCGGCGAGTGGCCCGGCGGGGTGACCGGGATGTGTACCGCCACCGTCCCCGACGGCCGCACCCTGCTCGTCACCGCCGCACCCCGAGGCGCGGTCCGGCTCTGGGACCCGGACACCGGCGAGTGCGTCGGGCGTCTCAACCCGTACGGCAGCCCGATCCAGTCGATCGCCGCCGTCCCGCTCTCCGCCGCGCACACGCTGATCGCGGCGGCGGACACCGCGGGCCGCGTTCACGTGTGGGATCCCGCCGTCGACGACCCCTGGGACCCGGGCGCGGCCACACAGTTGAACGCACGTGCGCTCGCCGACGCCGACCACCGTGCGGCAGCCGTGGCGGCCGTTCCCACCTCCGACCGAACCGTGCTGGCCACGGCAGACCACCAGGGCGTGGTCATGCTGTGGGACCTCGCCACCGGTGTCCCGATCGGCGGCGGTCTGCCCGCCTCCACCGGCACCGCAGGCCCGCCGCTCATCACCGGCACCACCCCGCACGGCGGCCGTACGCTCCTGGTCGCCGGAACCCGTCACGGTCACCGACTGCGGGTCTGGGAACCGGAGAGCGGCGCGGTGGGGCACATCGCCCTGGAGGTGGCGCTCACCTGTCTGGCCACCGCGGGTGGGGATCTGATCGTCGGACACGACCACGGAGTCCTCAGCCTCCCGCTCACCAGACAGTGAACGCGTTCCGCCGCGAAATCGGCCCCTCCCACGGTCCGGCGTCCTCCCGGCCAGCCGGTCCGGGGCTCCCCGGAAGGCTGCCCGCGCAAGCAACAGGATCTCGACGGCCGCCGCGTCGCCCGCCGTCAGGAATTTCCCGGAGCCCGTCGGCCGTCGGCCCGCTGCCGGAAGACACCGGCGGCGAACTCGACGCCCAGACACACTGTCGCCCGGGTCCCCGGGCATCCGTACAGGACGGAAGCCTCCGGGGCGTGGAGAGCGGGAGTTGGGGTGGGGTGAGTCGGTCGGCAGCCGGGGATGCCGGGAGCCGGGTCGGCGCCGACGTTCATTCTCCGCCTGCGTGTACTGCTCGGGACTCGCTAGGACGGTGCCGAAGGTGCAGCCCTGATCAGCAGACAGGGCGCGCGCCCGCGCAGCACCGGTTCGAGCGCACTGAGGGCACCGGAGAAGAACCAGGCCAGACGGCCGTGAGTGCGGGCGAGGGAAATCGCCAGAACGGCGCAGGCCAGACGCCGCAGCCTTCAGCTCAACCGGGCCGACATCCCTGTAACACCGCCCCGCGCACTCACGTCAGCCGAACGAGAGCACGCACTTGTGATACACGCTTCGGGTGTGCCGTCCCGGGACGCCGGGCGCCGCCCCCTCGCATGGGGAGCGGTGCCCGGCGCGGTTCACGCCGAGTGGACCTCCAGGGCGGCGCGTACGGCGGACTCCAGCGCTCCCTCGATCCACGCCGGTTTCACGGAGGTGTGGTCGCCCGCGAAGTGGAGCGGCCCCTCGGGGGCCGGGATGGACGTGAGCAGCTCCGTGTGCTGGCCGGGCAGCAGCACGGACGCCTCGCCGTAGGCGTACGGGTCGCGCATCCAGCTCTGGGTGCGGCCCGCGCCGGTGTAGAAGACCTCGATCCGCTGCCCGTACACCTCCTGGAGCCCGCACAGGGCGTGCGGATAGCGGGCCTCGTCGTCCAGGGAGTCCCAGCGCAGGGCGTCGTCCGCCCAGCTGTAGGACGCCAGGACCACCCCGCCGGCGCTGCCGGGCACCGGGTGGGACGGCTGGTACATGAACCGGTTGGCGTTGTCCGAGACCGAGCCGCCACCGACGACGCCGGCCGCGGCCGGCTGGTCGCGGGTGACGGCGCGGTTCGCGGCGTAGTGGGTGCGCTGGCCGGCGGAGATGTGGCCGGACGGGACGGACGGGTGGGCGCCGAGCAGGCTGCCGTCGCCCGAGGTCCGTCCGGCGCGGTAGGCGTCGTACAGCCCGGGGTCGATGCGGCCCAGCTCCCGCTTCCAGTCGGCCTCGTCGAACTCCCACCAGCGGCGGCTGAACTCCAGCAGCACCTTGGTCGCGCAGTCGTAGTGCAGCTCGGTGACCGCCCGGCGCTTGGTGTACGACATCGGCGGGCTGACCTGCACGTGCCGCAGGCCGGAGAAGGGCACGGTCACTACCGCCGCGTCCGCCGTGAACTGTTCGCGCACGACCGGGCGGCCCCGTCCCTCGGAGACGGTGTCCACCCACACGTGGGGTCCCCGGGCGCGTACGTGCCGGGTGTCGCTGCCGGCCCGGTCGGGGTCGTAGTACTCGATCCGGGTCACCCGCCGGTCGAACCGCACGCTGTCGCGGACCTTGGCCAGCAGGGCGTCCGGCAGGACGGCCGTGCCGCCCTCCAGCTCCCAGAACGCAGTGTCCGGGCTGATCAGGGAGGACCCGATGAAGCTGTGCACGAAGGACAGCGGCAGCCGTGAGGTGAGGTTCTCGACGGTGCCGATCAGGTCGACCGTCCGCTCGTCCAGGCCCGCGTGCTCGGTCAGGAAGCGGAACATCGACCAGTCGCCGAAGCGCTGGATCACCCTGGCCCAGCCCTGGATGCGTTCGGGCAGCGGCTTGTCGGTGCGCTTGCCGTCCGGGCCGAGCGTGCTGAACTCGTCGCGCACCGGCTCGAGGACCGAGCGCAGGATGGCCGCGGCCGGGGTGTCCCAGTGGGCGCGCGGGACGCCGAAGGAGCGGTTGATGCGCCGGGGGGCGCTGGCGTAGTCGGCGCGGCGCATGCGCACGCCGTTGACGTGGATCCAGGTGTGCGCGGCCGGCCGTCCGTGGCCGTCCACGTCGACGTAATAGAACGGCCGCTTCTTCAGGCCAAGTTGGCCGATGAGGTCCATCACCAGCGGGTGGCTGCCGGGCAGCCGCATCGCGCCGGCCTCGGCGTACTGGTGAGGGTCGGCGAAGGGCTGTGCCGCCTTCTCGTGGCCGCCGCGGCGGAATGTCTTGATGCGTCCGCCCACCCGGTTGCCGTTGGCCTCCAGGATGGTCACGTGGTGTCCGGCGCGCTGGAGCAGCCACGCCGTGACGAGGCCGGCCGGGCCCGCCCCGATGACGAGGACCTTCTTGGCCCTGGCTGTCCGGGTGCGGGGCAGGCCGTCCTTGAGTACGCGCCGGTAGCCGGGGACGAGGGGCCGGCCGCCGTCGTCGACGACGAGCAGTGCCCGGGCGACGGCGAGGCAGCGGTCGAAGTCCGCGCCGCGCGCGGCGGACGGGGCTGCCGCCGGGGCGGGATTGCGCGGGGGCGACTGGGCGGGCAGGGCCGCCGCGCTGCCGGCGCTGAGGAAGGCGGCCACGGCGGTCGTGCCCGCGGCCGTCGTGAGCGTACGTCTGGTCAGGCAGCCGTGGTCGGCGTCAGCCTGGTGATGCTCGGTCATGCCACAACTTCTATGGGCCCGCCGGACCGGTTCACTGCGGGTTGTGGTGAATTGCCACGGACGAGGGAAAGTCCCCGTTCAAACCAGTGTGGACCGGGTGCGCGGGGGCACGCGGGCGCGGGCACCTGCCCCCGATTACGGCGAAGGGATGAACCGCGCCTTTGTGTCACCCGGCGCGCGAGGTCGGTTCAGGACACTGCCCCCTACAGACCTGCGCGCGGAGGGGGAACACAGTGGAACAGCGGCCCGGGGCGGGTGCCCGAGCGCGGTACTGGTTCGACACGACCCTGGCGCGCGGCACCTCGGCCCTGGTGGGCTGGCTGGTGCTGGTCTGCCTGGCCGTCGTCGTCCCGGCGAGCGCGGCGCTGGTGTGGACGGGCGGGCACGCCCCCGCCACCCTCTCCGGGAAGGTGGCGGCGATTTGGCGCCTGACCGGGGAGACGATGCGGTTGGGCGGCACCACGGGCAGTCCGGCCCGGGTGGCGCTGTCGGTGCTGCTGGCCCTGGTCGCCCTGGTGTACGTCTCGACCCTCGTGGGTCTCATCACGACCGGGCTCACCGAGCGGCTCATCGCCCTGCGGCGCGGCCGCTCCAAGCTCCTGGAGCGCGGCCACGTGGTGGTCCTGGGCTGGTCGGAGCAGGTCTTCACGGTGGTGAGCGAACTGGTCGCGGCGGGCGCCAACCAGCGGCGGTCGGCCGTGGCGATCCTGGCCGACCGGGACAAGACGGCCATGGAGGAGTCCCTGCAGAGCAAGGTCGGCCCGACCGGCCGGACCCGGCTGATCTGTCGCAGCGGTCCGTCGGCAGACCCGGCCGTGCTGGCGCTGACCAGCCCGGCCACCGCCGACTCGGTGATCGTGCTGCCGCCCGACACGTCCCGCAGCGACGCGGACGTCGTCAAGGCGCTGCTGGCCCTGCGGGCGACGGCGCGCGGAGGCGACGTCACCGTGCCCGTCGTGGCGGCGGTCCGCGACAGCGGTTACCTGCTCGCGGCCCGCCTGGCCGCCGGGTCCCGGGGCGTCGTCCTGGAGAGCGACACCGTCACCGCCCGGCTGATCGCGCAGGCGGCGCGCCGCCCGGGACTGTCCCTGGTCCACCACGACCTGCTCGACTTCGCTGGGAACGAGTTCTACCCGGCCGCCCACCCGTCCCTGGCCGGCCGGGAGTTCGGCGAGGCGCTGCTCTCCTACGGCAACGCCAGCGTGGTCGGGCTGATCCGCGACGGGGCACCCTGGCTGAACCCGCCCGCGCGGACGGTGCTCGAACCCGACGACCAGCTCCTCGTCATCGCCGCCGACGACGACACCGCCGAGGTCGCCGACTGTGCGCCGCTGGTCGACGAGCAATCTGTGGCGGGCCCCCGGCCGTCGGACACCCGGCCGGAGCGGCTGCTGGTGCTGGGCTGGAACCGCCGCGCACCCCTCGTCCTGCGAGAGTGGGGCCGCAACGCTCCCTCGGGTTCGGTGGCCGACGTGGTGGCGGACGAGGACGAGGCCGTGGTGCGGGCCGCCTGCGACGACGACGGCGACGGCTCCGGCTGGACCTGTGTGGCCCTCAGGGGCGACACCACCCGCCCGGAGACTCTGGCCAGCCTGGACCTCGGCTCCTACGACAGCGTCATCGTGCTCGGCCAGGAGCCACGGGCCGGTGAGCCCCCCGAGGAGCCGGACACCCGCACGCTCGTCACTCTGCTCGTCCTGCGCCACCTCGAACGGCGCACCGGCCGGGAGCTGCCGTTGGTCACCGAGCTCACCGACGACGGCAACCGGCCCCTCGCGCCGCTCGGCCCCGGAGCTGACGTGATCATCAGCGGCAAGCTCATCGGGCTGCTGATGGCGCAGATCTCCCAGAACCACCACCTGGCGGACGTGTTCGACGAACTGTTCTCGGCCGGCGGCACGCAGATCCACCTGCGGTCGGCCGCCGACTACGTCGTGACCGGCCACGAGACGTCCTTCGCCACGGTCGTCGCGGCGGCACGCACCCGGGGCGAGTGCGCCGTCGGCTACCGCAGCCAGGCCGACGCCCGCCGGGCCCCCGGGTACGGGCTGCGCCTCAATCCGCCCAAGGCGGACCGCCGGCGCTGGTCCGACGGCGACGAGGTGGTTGTCATCGCCGGGGAGGGACGGCGGGGTGCTGTCAGGAGCGGCCGGCTCCCGCTTCCTCGCCGGCTCCCCGAGGATGATCACGTTTTGCGGTAGGGCCGGGCGTTGTCGGTCAGCACCCGCTCGACGCGGTCGATGCCCGACGCGGTGAAGAAGGCCGCGGCCCGGCGCAGGAAGGCGGCGCAGGTGGTGGCCTTCTCGTCGCCGTGGATCTCGCTGTAGGCCAGGCGGCTGTGGTCGCCGACGGCGGAGTGGACGTAGTCGAAGCCCACCCTGCTTCGCCGGGTCCGGCCTGCCTGTCGGCCCAGGACTTTACCCGCCCGCCAAAGGACGCGTGTGCGCCATGCTCGCCGGCTCTCTGTGGGTGAAGCGAGACTGATGCCGGACAGGTCAAGAGGGGCACGTCACCGCAGTGGCTGATGTCCGCCACTGTGCCGTCACGAAATCAGGCGACGGCCATTGACGATTGCGATCGGGTGCCTATCATCCAAAGGGTCCGAAACACCGAGCGGCGTTCGATTTTTCGGACAACTGAGCCGGGGCCGGTGTCGACACCTCCGGATCCCGTACGGCGACGCACGCGCGACAGCTCCCGCTACACCAGCACCGCCCCTTCCGGTACGGCCCTTCTGCTCCTCGCCGGTGAGTACGGATCAGCCCTCGGTGTGGGAGCGAAGCCGCTCACGACACGCTGGAGTCCGGCATGCCCCCAGCAGCCCAACGCTCCTCCCCGCTCCTTTTCGTCGTCCTCCACCGAGTCGCGCACCCGGCGCCCGTCATTCGGCGGCCAAGGCAGCCGCGTGTGTGGCGACTCTCCCGGCCACGCTGCTTGCCGCCCTGATCCCGCCGGGCCCGGCGTCGGCGGACGCCCCGGGCCCCTGGGACCTCTACGCCGCCGGTGGGACACCGTGCGTCGCGGCGCACAGCACCATGCGCGCCCTGTACGCCTCCACCGGCTGCTCCGCCCAGAACGCACCCGAGCCCGCACAGGGCAGCCGGACCCACCGGGTCACCTCCTGCTCAGGATGATCCGCCGGGCACCCCGTGAGGTGGGGCGCATTCGACGAAGGCCACATCGCCGCACCCCAGGGCGGCGCCGCCGGTGACAGCGGCTCCAGGACCTGGGTGCCGGACGAGATCCGGAAACTCTTCACCCGGTTCTGAAGCCCCTTCCCGCAGCGGGTGAGACGACCGCGCACCGCCGAGCAAGCTCACTGATGAGGGACGCGCTCACGGCTGCGACCCGCGCGGCACGCACCGCCGAGCTCCCGAGGCGGCGCCGGAACGCGCGGCCCGGGGCAACGGACCCCCCACAGAAACGGAGACATCCCACCCATGAAGAGGTTACTTCCGACGCTGATCGGGCTCCTCGCCACGTGCCTGGCGGTGGCAACAGGTGCGCTGCCGGTACCGGTGCGAGCTTCAGCGGCGACGCAGGCAGCGGGAACGCTGACCGAAGTCACCGGCTTCGGCTACAACCCGTCCAACCTGAGGATGTACGAATACGTGCCGCAGAATGCCGGTGCGCACCCGGCGCTCCTTGTCGCCAACCACTACTGCGGAGGCTCCGGACCGGCCATGTACTCGGGCAGCGAGTTCGCCTCGCTGGCCAACCAGCACGGTTTCATCGTCGTGTACCCGTCGGTCACCCGCAGCAGCAAGTGCTTCGACGTGTCGTCACCACGCGCCCTGACCCACAACGGCAGCAGTGACCCCGCGGGCATCGTGTCGATGGTGCGGTGGGAAGAGCAGCACCGGGGCGCCGACCCGAACCGGGTCTACGCCACCGGCTTCTCCTCCGGAGCGATGGAGACGAACGTCCTGCTCGGCGCCTACCCCGACGTGTTCAAGGCAGGCTCGGCGTTCTCCGGCGTGCCCTTCGGCTGCTTCGCCACCACGAACGGCTCGGAGTGGAACAGCGACTGCTCCGGCGGAAGGATCACCAAAACGCCCCAGCAATGGGGCGACCTCGTGCGCGCCGCCTATCCGGGCTACACCGGGCCCCGCCCGCGCATGCAGGTGTGGCACGGCACGCAGGACACCACACTGAGCTACGTCGAGTTCGGCGAAGAGATCAAGCAGTGGACCAACGTCCTCGGGGTGAGCCAGACGCCCGCCCTCACCGACCACCCGAAGTCGAACTGGACCCGAACCCGGTACGGCGGCACCGGCACCACCGCACCGGTCGAAGCAATCAGCGTCCAGGGCGTGGGCCACGGCCTGCCGCAGAGCGGCATGCAACCGCTGGCCTTGCAGTTCATGGGTCTGATCTGAGCGTCGCAGCGACGGAGTCAGGCAAACCTGACGCCCGGCCGGAGTGGTCCTGTGGTGCCCCCGGGCCCCTCCAGCCGGTGCCGCCGAGCGGGTGTGGCTTGCTTGACCAGGCGGTTCCCTGCCGACAGAGTCGAGGTGTGACACCGCAGCACCGCCTCACGCGGTCGGCCGGCTCGCCATTCCACAGGCGGCTGACGGCCCCGACGCCAAGGAGCGGCTAACCCAATGGTCCTCGACCTGCTGGTGATCGGTACGGCCGTCACCCTGGGGCCTTTGCACAACAGCGCCTTCATCCTGCTGCTCTCCACGCGGCACGGCGTTCGGCAGGGGGCGGCGTTCCTGCTGTCATGGCTGGCCAACCTGATCGTGGTCATCGCCTGCGTGTTGCTCCTGACGGGTGGTCAGCCCCCAGCCCCCCACACGGTGCCCTCCACCGCCGTGATCGCCGCGAAACTCGCCCTTGGCCTTGCCCTGGTCGTGTACGGCGCTCACCGTCACCGGCGCCCTCCCCGCCCTCACGGGCCGCCGCGGTGGACCTCCCGGATCGACAACGCCTCCCCGGCCGCCGCGGCCGGACTGGCGTGGATGCTGCAGCCCTGGGCGCTGGTCGCCGCGGGCGCGGCCACCGCCGTCGACGCGAACCTCTCCACCGCTGCCGCCTGGCTCACTTTGGCCGGCTACTGCCTCCTGGCCACTGCCAGTCTCATCGTCATGCAGCTGTACATGCTCCGGGCGCCCGCCGTCGCGAACGCCCGGCTCAACGCCCTGCGGAGCGGACTCGCGCAGCGCCAGGAACAGCTGCTTGTCACGCTTTCCCTGCTTGTCGGCCTGTGGCTCACGGCTCGGAGCATCTTCGAGCTGACCGCCTGACAGGGCCACCCCACCCCGGGCCGGAAGGAAAGGGAGGTCCTGCAGGGCAAGCCCTCCCGACCAAGGGGCGGCGGAATCAGCCGTCCTTGTTGGCGGTAACGGCGGCGGCCACGGCGACGTCGACAGATGCCGGACTGGACCGTCCAGATGTCCGCGGCCTCGGTGGAGGCGATCAGGGCCGTCAGCAGGGCCGAGCCGACACCGCGGCCGCGGGCGCCGGGATGGACGTAGAAGATCAGCCAGACCAGTCCCGCGGTGGCGACCGCTTCGCCCGGCCGCAGATGTCCCGCGGACCGGTCGTGTGTCGACCACTGCACCAGCGGCCGAGCGAACATGGCGTCGGCGAGGACCGCGCCGGCGATGGCCCCGGCGACCTGGGCGGGCACGTACGCGGCCACCTCCCGCGGGCTGGGACCGTCGCCGCTGCGGCGCCCGGCGAACCAGGCGGCCAGCGTCACGACGGGGTTGAAGTGCGCCCCGGAGACCGAGCCGAGCAGGGCGATGAGCACGCCCGGGCCGAACACGGCGCCAGCGAGTTGGCCAGCAGCTGCACGCCGACGTCGCGGGTCAACTCGGTTGCCTGGATCCCGGAGCCGACCACCACAGCCACCAGCGCCGCCGTGCCGACGGCCTCGGCAGCCGCCCGCCGCGCGAGAGGGGCCGGCGCGCTCACGCGGACGCCTTCACGGGCACGGCCGGGGTCTCAAGGAGAGCGGACAGTCTGGCCAGGGCCTCGGGAAGCATCCAGTAGTACACCCAGGTCCCGCGCCGTTCGGAGCCGACCAGCCCGGCCTCGCGCAGCACCTTCAGGTGGTGGGAGATGGTCGGCTGGGAGAGGTCGAACGGGCCGACCAGGTCGCACACGCACGCCTCCCCGCCCTCGGCGGAGGCGATCAGGGACAGCAGCCGCAGCCGGATCGGGTCGGACAGAGCCTTGAACATCCGAGACAGCTCGGCCGCGTCCACTTCGCCCAGCGGTTCACGGACCATCGGGGCGCAGCACGCCTCGTCCTGGTCGAGCACCGGCAGATCAGCTTGTTTCGACATATCTCTATGTTGACGGATGTCTATCAAGGTGGCAGCCTCGACTGTATCGACAGCTGTCGATACAGTCTCGTCTCGGATGGGAGACCGCCATGTCCCGAGTCCAGCTCGCCCTGCGCGTCGCCGACCTGGAAGGCTCGATCGCCTTCTACTCCCGGCTGTTCAGCACCGAGCCCGCCAAGCGGCGCGAGGGCTACGCCAACTTCGCGATCACCGAGCCCCCGCTGAAGCTGGTCCTCATCGAGGGCGAGGCCGACGAGGAGACCCGCCTGGACCACCTCGGTGTCGAGGTCGCCAGCACCGAGGACGTCAACGCCGCCACGACCCGCCTGAAGGAATCGGGCCTGGCCACCTCCGAGGAGAACGACACCTCCTGCTGCTACGCGCTGCAGGACAAGGTGTGGGTGACCGGCCCGGGCAAGGAGCCGTGGGAGGTGTACGTGGTCAAGGCCGACGCCGACACCCTGGAGAGGGCCGACGCCGCCCCGGACGCGTGCTGCGGCACCACCGCCTGCTGCACTCCCGCGGAGCAGGCCCTCGATCCCGCGCAGAGCCCGGCGGAGGCGAAGGCCGCCGCCGGGTGCGGCTGCGCGAGCTGACCGGCTGCCTTCCGGGCGGCGCCTGCGCCGGCCGTACGCGCACGACCGCATGCTGGTCGGCGAGCTGCCGGCGCAGGTGGCTGTTCTCCACGGCGGCCCGGTCCAGGGCACCGACCAGCGCTTGGACGTCGACCTTCAGCTGGGTGATCTCTTCGGCGGCCCGCAGCTCTTTGAGCCGCCGGACCTGCCGGCGCAGCCGCTCCGGGTCGCTGAGGATGTCCCGGGCCTGGCGGTGGATGCGGATCGACCCGGCGAAGGCGCGGCCTGGGCGCCGGCGTGGATCGCGCGCCGGGCGGCCGGCTCGGCTGTACCGGCGCGCCGTACAGCTGCGCCCCGCGGCCCCGTCGCACCGCGGTCTGGGAGGCCCAGACGGCGAAGGCCTCGATCGGAAGGCAGCCAGGTCCAGAAAGCAGAAGCAGCAGAAGAAGAAGGAAGCGCCAGCCAGGTACGGCGACCTGGGAGATCTGTGGCAGCGATGGCCCGTCTCGACGCAGCCCCGCCACCTCCACGTCACGGCCGCCGAACGACGCGAACGTGCCCGAATCCGCAGCGAAAGAAGCATCCCCTGGGGCGGCAGACCCCCCCACCGCGGCCTGACCACTCAACCCGGTGAACCTTCCCGGTCACAGCACAAGCCGCAGCCGGAACGTGACGGAGCCCGGGAGCATGTCCAGCTCCCGGGCTCCAGCTTGCCACCCATTTGCGCACACCGACGGCGTTTAAGAACCGCGGGTCATGTTGAGATCGACGTGTTCTGCCTTTGAACTACAGCGCCACGAGAGAGGCGCCGGGGGGACTTGAACCCCCATCCGTCGACGTTCGCCCACGCTCGGTCGATCCGGTGTTCGGCGGCGAATACTGAGACTGGAGCGAGAATCTGAGTTTCATGGGGCCGCCTCTGCCAGGCTTGGGCCACCCCCGCACGTGGTGCGGGGAGAGGGATTCGAACCCCCAACTGACACCCCTTCATCAGCTTCAACATCAGTTTCAGCTTGCGCTCATCGCGCACCCTCCGCTCGCGACGGAGGGCGTATGTGGGGGCTACCGGAAGAGGTAGCCGAATACCGCATCTCCGACCCGCTGGTCGGTGACCTCGGTGCTGTTCGCCTCCTCGCGGGCGAACTTGACGGACTGCTGGAGCTTCTCGACGCGGTCGAGGATCTCGTTGACCCGCCGGGCGGGCAGCGCGCCGGAGAACTTCACCGTAGTCCAGTAACCGACCGGGACGTCCTCGTAGTACACCTCGACCTGCGCCGGGTGCTTCTCCGTGGCCTCGGCCTTCACATGGTTGCGCGGAACCTTCTTCGTGCGGATGGTCCGCACCGGGTCCGTCTTCCACGAGTCCGTCGAGGGGTCCAGGTTCCACGACTCGGAGGCGTCGAGCACCGGCAGCTTGCGCACGAAGGTGTGCAGGTCGGTGAGTTGCTTCTCCAGGAACAACAGGTACGGGACAGGCACCTGGGGCAACAGCACCGTACCGTCGACCACCACGTCCGCGGCCGCGGACCGGTTCGCCCAGTCCTTCGTCGCGGTCACGTCGAACAGCCGCGTCAGCGTCCCGGCGGTGGCCCGCAAAGCGTCCTCGGCCTTGATCTGCACCCGCGTGGCCTCGGGCGGCAGCTGCTCGCCCTCTTCGTCCTTGGGCTGGTAGGTCCGGGAGATGCCGGCCAGCAGGGCAGGCTTCTGCACGTCCTGGTGAGTCTGCGTGAGCTCCTGGAGAGCCTTGGACTTGACGCCCTTTTCGACTGCGATGATCTGATTCAGCTTCGGCACACGGCGAACCTAACAACTCCGCGCCGCACGCACATCCGATTATGCGCCAGGCCGAGAGGGCGGGGCGGCGAATGTGAGCCCGGACCGGGACGCGAAGGTCGCCAACCGTAAGGCGGCCGCCCGGCCGACGGCCCCGTGCGGTCCGTCGCAGGACGGAGGGCCACTGCTGCTACCGGGGACGTACCTCGGTGGTCCGACAAGCGTCGACCGCAGTGTCGGTCGCCGCGACACGGTGAACCTTCGCGGTCCCAGCCTCCCCAGCCAACTGCGCCCGGACCACACCGGATCATGCCCGTGTCACCGACGCCGGAAAGCGGCGGCCGCATCGAGAACGTCGATACGGCCGCCGCTGCCGTGACGAGGTTCCGTCGCCCGACGGTGATGCCGGTTGACGACAATCAGACGCCGTAGGGGCTGTCGATGATGCTCGTGATCCGCCAGGACGGCTGGACCATCGCCAGGTCGCCGTTCGTGGGCTCCTGCCCCGTCAATGGTGCGGAGCCTCTGTCGTGCCGTCGCTCCCCGAGTCGACGGCCCGTGCCTCGTGGAGTTCCTCGGCGACTTCGTGTGCCCGAGCCGGGTCGTAGACGGTCTTCGTCGTGTCCCCGTACGTCGCGGCGCCCCGGGGCGTGTAGTGGTAACTGCGGATCCCGTGGCGGACAGCCAGCTCGTCGACGGCGCTCACGGGGACGTGCCACAGGGCGGACAGGTCCGACGGTGTCCACCACTCGTCCGGGCACAGGAAGTTCCGGTCAACTTCCGTCCGGTGTTCCACCATCGCCCGGGCTGAGCCGAGTTGGCCGGTCAACCAGTCGAGCAGGGCTCCGGTGCCGACCCGGGACAGGGGTGCGTGGAAGCCCGGTTCGCAGTCCACCGTCCCTCCACGCGTGTGCAGCACCACTCTGATCGACTTTCGCCGGCCCAGTCTGAGCCGCTCGACCACGACGACCCGCTGCAGATCAGCCATGGCTACGGTCGACGAACGCAGGAAGCGGGCGACCACGATCTGCGTCGCATCGCCGTGCGGGCGGAACTCGATCCACCGCACCATCGCGGTCGACGTCGTGACCAGCAAGGCCAGGGTGAGCCCGACCACGGCCAGGACTGTCAGCCCGAGAACCACCCAGACGATGGCCCAGGCCTGCGCGGACTCGGTGAGTACGGCGACGAGCAGGGCCACCAGCAGCAGGGGGGCCGCGATCCACAACGGGACCACGACGCTCGCGCCGAGCGCGACACCGATCTCCCGGAGCCGACTTGGCACACATATCAGTCGCCCGCCCGCTGCCGTTGCCGAGACACTGCCCGCTAAAGACGGGTCCGGGTTTCCCATGGCCATGGTTCAAATGTACGTTTCGGCCGGGCAATGCGTAAGGCGTGCGCATCTCGCTGTCAGGCCGGCGTGCTTTGCTAATCTGCCGTGATGGATGAGGCGTTGGACGAGGGGCCGTTCTTTCACGGCACGAAGGCTGACCTGCGAGTCGGAGATCACCTCGCTGCCGGTTTCCGTTCCAACTACCGGCCGGAAATCGTGATGAACCACATCTACTTCACCGCGTTGCGCGACGGCGCGGGACTCGCCGCCGAGCTCGCCGCCGGCGACGGGGCCCCGCGCGTGTATGTCGTCGAACCGACGGGGGAGTTCGAGAACGATCCCAACGTCACGGACAGGAAGTTCCCCGGCAATCCCACCCGCTCCTATCGCAGCAGGGATCCGCTGCGGATCGTCGGCGAGGTCACCGACTGGACGCGGCAAACACCCGAAGCTCTCCGCATGTGGCGGGACCGGCTGGCCGCGATCCGTCTGGACGAGCGCGCCGAAATCATCAACTGACGGCTGACCGTCTCGCACCGGAAATGACCCGGCCCGCCCCGGTTGGTGGGTGAGGGTGGGTCGGTCCGTGTAGTGCTTCCGCGCAGGGTGCCGGTGCCGACCGTCCCGTGGCTGAGGTCCGTTACGTGCGAGGCGGCCCGTCGCGCCGCGCCGTGTGCAACGCGAGGCCCTGCCCGGGGTGTACGCCGTGATCGGCCGCCGCGTGCGTACACGCGCGGCGGGGTTGCTGCGGCGGCGGAGGAAGCGGGGGAGGGGGAGGGCGAGGTTGACGAAGCCTTCGGCCTGCATGGCGGCGAAGCCGATGCGGGGGAGGTCGCCGGAGGCGCGGTAGACGACGAAGCGGGGTTCCCAGCGGGGCTGGAACTTGGCGTTGAACTTGTAGAGGGACTCGATCTGGAACCAGCGGGAGAGGAAGACGAGCAGGCCGCGCCAGGCGCGCAGGACGGGTCCGGCGCCGATCTTCTCGCCGCGGGCCAGGGCGGAGCGGAACATGGCGAAGTTGGGGGAGACGCGGGTGATGCCGAATTTGGGGGCGGCCTGGAGGGCGGCGACGATGAGGAGTTCGTTCATGCCGGGGTCGGCGGAGCGGTCGCGGCGCATCAGGTCCAGGGAGGCGCCGTCGGTGCCCCAGGGCACGAAGTGCAGGATGGCCTTGAGGTCGCCGTAGGGGCCGGGGGTTTCGTCGGCTTTGTGGGCGGTGGCGATGAGGCAGTCGCTGTCGGCGGGGTCGCCGACGCGGCCCAGTGCCATGGAGAAGCCGCGTTCGGTGTCGGTGCCGCGCCAGTCCTCGCCGCCGGTCTCGGAGCAGCCCATGACGGCGGGTGTCCAGGAGTGGGCCTTGGCCTCGTCCATGAGACGGCCTGCCCTCGTCAGCCGGTGAGCCCGGCGTCGCGGGCCACGAGGGCCGCCTGGACGCGGTTGGTGACCTCCAGTGCGCTCAGTATGCGGCTGACGTGGGCCTTGACGGTGCTCTCGCGCATGGCCAGGCGGGCGGCGATGCCGGCGTTGGTGTCGCCTACGGCGAGGAGGGCGAGAACGTCGCGTTCGCGGGGGGTGAGGCGGCCGAGCAGGGACTGGGCGGCGGTTGCCCGGGGCGGGTTGGCGGCGTGGTAGCGATCGATGAGGCGGCGGGCCGCGGCGGGGTGCAGCATGGCCGACCCGCCGGCGACGAGGTGGACGGCGCGCAGTATCTCGGCGGGTTCGGTGTCCTTGAGCAGGAACCCGTCGGCTCCGGCGGCAAGGGAGTTGTAGACGTATTCGTCGAGGTCGAAGGTGGTCAGGGTGATCACTTTCGGGGGGTGGGGGAGCGCACGCAGCCTGGCGGTGGCGGTGATGCCGTCCATGCCCGGCATCCGTACGTCGACGAGGGCGACGTCGACACGGTGGGCCGTGGCCCGTTCGACGGCCTGGAGCCCGTCGCAGGCCTGGGCGACCACGTCGATGTCCTTGTCCGTGGCGAGGAGGTCGGTCAGTCCGAGGCGGACCAGGGCGTCATCGTCGACGATCATGGCGCGGATCATGTGGGGCTGCCGTTCTGTCCGGTGCTGGTGGGGTGGGGGATACGGGCGGCGAGGCGCCAGGCTCCGCCTCCCGCGGGGCCTGCCGACAGACACCGCCGAGGGCGGTGACACGGGTGCGCAGCCCGACGAGACCGCAGCCGGAGCTGACGGTGTCCGTGCCGGGGGTGCCGGACGTGTGGTGACCTCGACGAGGGTGGCCGACGGCCGGTAGTCGACGCACACGGTGACCCGGCTTCCCGTGGCGTGCTTGCGGGCGTTGGTCAGCGCTTCCTGCACGAGACGGTAGGCGGCCAGACGACGAGTGGTGGGAGCCTGACCGGGAAGGCCTTCGACGACCAGGTCGACATGCTGGCCCGCGGTGCGGGCCTCGGCGGTCAGTTCCCCCACCTCCCGAAGGGCGGGGGCGAGCCCGGCACCGGACGGCGTGGCCACAGTGTCGTGCAGGGCAGGACGTCACGGAGGTCGCCCAGGGCTTCGACCGACGTGCCGCGCAGCAGTACGAGCCGTTCGGCGACCGGGGCGGGCAGCGTGTCGCTCCTGGTGACGAGGACACCGGTGTGCAGGGCGATCAGGCTCAAGCGGTGGGCGAGCACGTCATGCATCTCCGCCGCGATCCGTGACCGCTCCGCCGCCTGCGCGGCCTCCTCACGGAGATCCGCCGCCACCCGCAGGTGTTCGACGTCGGCGGCCAGGGCCTCCAGCAGACGCCGCCGGTTGCCCAGCCACAGACCGACGACGATGGCCAGTACGGGCAGGAGCAGCGTGGAGGCGTAACTCTGTGTCGTCCACAGGGAGGTGTCCCGGTAGCTGAGGAGGTTGCCGGCCAGCGCTGCCACGGCACATCCGACCGCCGGCCGAACCCGGCGGTCCACCGCCAGGCCGAACAGGGCGAGCACCATCAGCGGAAGCAGCGGCCACCCCCACCACGCGGTGGCGACGGTGACCACGACAGGCGCCACGGGCCATCGGAGCCGGGGCACCAGCAGGCACGCGCCGCTCAGGAGGGCCGCCGCGCTCACCGCGACGAGAGGTGGGTCGTCGACGAGCGACATGGCGTTCAGCGGCGCCGCCACCCCACACACGGCCACCAGGCTCACCCGTCCATAGGCAGCCCACCTGCGGCCTTCTTTCTTCCTCACCCGGATCATCCTAGGCAGACCAGGAGGAACCTGCCCCGGACGATCTGCCACGGTCATCCCCGACTTTCGTAGGGGGAAGGCGTCGCACATTGACGGATCCGATGCCTGAAGCCGGTTTCTAGCGTCGAACCCATGAAAGACCGGATCACCTCAGAACCACCGTGTCCCGGCATCCCGTCAAGGCGAGGGCTGGATGTTCCTGGCCGAAGCGGCCCGCGATCTGCGGACCACCGGCGCGGTCGCTCCCAGCGGCAGGGCGCTCGCCCGCGCCCTGACCGAACCCCTGCGAGCCCAGGGCCCGCGCCCGCTCACGGTGCTGGAGGTCGGCGCGGGCACCGGGGCCATCACGCGTGTCCTGATACCGCAGCTCCCGCGGGGGAGCCGGCTGGACATCGTGGAGGCCAACCCGCGCTTCACCACCCGGCTGCGGAGCCTGGTGGACGCCCATCCGGCTCTGGCGGACCGGCCCGCACGGGTGACAGTGCACCAGACACTCGTGGAGAACCTCACCACGGACGTGCGCTACGACGTGATCGTCTCCGGCCTGCCGCTGACGAACTTCACGCCCGCGCAGGTGGAACGGATCATGTCCCGCTACATGGAACTGCTGCATCCCGGCGGCACCCTCACCTACTTCGCCTACCTGGGCACGCGCAGGGCACGTGCGCTGACCGCATCGAGGGCGGAGGCACTCCGGCACGCGGCGGTGGACGAGGTGATGACCGGCTACCAGCGCAGGTATGCCACCGGCCGCTGGACGGTCTGGGCCAACATGCCCCCCGCCTGCGCCTGGCACCTGCAGGTGCCCCTCGTGCCCGCGCACCGGCAGCACTTCACAGAGACCACACGGCGGTGACAGCGCTGTCGGACATCCTCGGCCACCTTTCCCCCATTTTGGCCTACACGGTGGTGGCAGCAGCCGTGCTGGCCGAGTCCGTTCTCCTGGTCGGCGCCTTCATCCCCACCCTGACGCTGCTGCTGACCGCGGGCGCGCTGGCCCGCACCGGCCGCATCAGCCTTACCGTCGTGCTGGTCGTGGCCGCCGCGGCCGTGGTGACGGGCGATTTCCTCGCTCACCGCACCGGCAGGCTCCTCGGGGCCCGGCTGAGGGCGGGGCGGGTGGGCCGCCGTATCCCGGGCGCCGCCTGGCGACGAGCCGAGACCCTGATGACACGCCACGGCGGCAGAGCCGTCCTCCTCGCCCGTTTCCTCCCTGTGGTGCGCACGCTCGCTCCGCACTTCGCAGGTGCCACCCGCCTGCCGTACCGGCGCATCGCCCCCTACAGCGTCGCCGCCGCCTGCCTGTGGGCAGCGGCAGAAGCCGGTGCCGGATACGCGGCCGCGGCGTCTGTGCAACCCATCCTGACCCTGGGCGGCCCCACCCTGGCCGTGGCCGTCCTGACCGCCCTCGGTGTCACGCTCCTCTGGCGTCGCCGCGTCCGCCCGGTAAGCCGTGCGGCCGCAGACCGGCGCCCCGGCCCCGACCACGGTGACACCCCGTCAGACCGCCCGCTCCAGGATCGTTCGGCCCCGCGATGAAGGACGCTGGACTCCCACGCGCGAGCGCGGACTCATTTTCAGTCAAGGAAAAGCGCCGCAAGCCGTGGGAGGCGGCGTCTCATCTGCTCTTCATCTTCGGGGTCCCCGTTCCATTCCTCGCCCAGCGGCTTGTCCGGACGCGCCATGCCTCTCAGCGCAGTCTCGACGGCTGTATCGAGCGAGTCGGTCTCCCCTTGGATCCTTCGGTACGCGTCCGAGATCAAATAGCTCACAGACTCGTAGCCGATCCAACCCCCTTCCCCACGGCTCATACGGGTGACCGTAGGCAAGTCGGCAAGGATGTCGGGATGTGCCACCGCGCGGCTGAAGGTGTCCCGCCCGAGGAGGATCAGCCCGCCACGGAAGTCCATGAAGCCGTCATCCGTGTAGCTTCCCTCGATCAAGTAGGCGGCCATGCACAACGCATACTGACAGGCCGAATCCTTCACCTCGACGTACTTGACGTAGAAGTCGACGATCTCGGCGGGCTCCAGCGTGGCAAGGACATCGACCAGCGCCTCGGGCAGTGGATCATCTGGCAGGTCGCGATCGTCGGCGCGGTCACCGACCGCGGCCCGAGCCCTGTCGACGAGCCCCCACCACTCACTCATGTCCATGAGTGATCATAGACACGCGAGACCTGACAGCTCGACGCAGGGTCTCACCGAGCCAGTCGAAGGTGAAGGCCGCCAGGTCCTCGACCGGTCCGGTGTGCTCGCGCGGCACGATGTCGGGGCGCTCCCGCGTCCAGGCGAAGTTGGCGTTCGTCGCGGGGGAAGAACAGCACGTAGGTGTCGCTCGGTCGGCACGGCCACTCCCGGGCACCCTCTCGAACCGGGCGTAGGAACTCACGCTGGAACGGATCGCAGTTTTCCGGGGTTGTGTCATGTTCGTCGAACTCGAACCAGAGCGGGTGCACAGGTGTCATCGTAAGCGCGTGCAGGCCCGACACCGGCTTGTCCCGGGCGTGGGGCGTCACCTCTTCATGAGGTTCAGAAGCAGCGTGGCGATCTCCTCCGGAGCCTCCTCGGCCATGAAGTGGCCCGCCTGGGTGGTGAGGTGCTGGAGGTCGGTGGCCCACGGCCGCCAGATCGCGTGGGCATCGAACCCCAGCTGTCGGCCCCAGTCCTGCTGGACGACCGTCACCGGCATGGCGAGCCGGTTGCCGGCGTCGAGGTCGGCCTGGTCATGCTCGATGTCGACGGTCGCGGTGGCGCGGTAGTCGGCGACGATCGACGGAACGGCGTCCCGGCATGCGCGAAGGTACTCGGCGCGCACTTCCGCCGGGATCGCGTCGGAGCTCGTGGACCATGCGTCGAGGAAGTGCCCGAAGAACGCGTCGGCGCTGTTGGCGATCATCTGTTCGGGCAGGCCGGGCGGCTGGGCCATCAGATACAGGTGGAAGGCCACCGCCGCGCCGGCCCCGTGGAGGACGTTCCAGGTGTCCGGAGTGGGAACGATGTCAAGGATTCCCAGGTGGCTGATCCGATTCGGGTGATCCAGGCCGGCTCGGAAAGCAACGTGCGCGCCCCGGTCGTGTCCGACCAGCGTGAACCGGTCGAATCCGAGTGCGTCGGCCAGGCCGATGATGTCCGCGGCCATCGTCCGCTTCGAGTAGGTGTCCTCGGCGACCGCTTCCGGCTTGCTGCTGGCGCCGTAGCCGCGAAGGTCGGGGCAGACCACGGTGTGGTGCTCGGCCAGGACGGGAGCGACATGCCGCCACATCAGGTGGGTCTCGGGAAAGCCGTGGAGCAGCACGACGGCCGGCCCGTCTCCGCCTACCACTGCGTTCAGCTCGACGTCGTCGGTCACGCCGATCGACCTGGTCTCGAACCCCGGAATGCTGATGCCCATCGTTGTCGCTTCCCTTCTGCCGAACGTGTGAGGTACTGCCCCTCACGCGTGGGTGCGTGAAGGTCCATCAAGGGCTCAGGCCGGTTGACGAGTCACGGCCGCAGAGCCCGTCGCCTGCTGTCGGCCGAGCTTCTCCACGACGCGGTCGCGGAGAAGCTCGTACTCCTGACGGAGCCTGTGCCATTCGGTCTCGGGCGGGCGGGGAATCACGATGCCTGCGGTGACGATCTCCTCCGGCCCGAACTGCTCGCGGGTGAGGTCGATCTCGATGCCCATGCCCAGGCGGTTCCACCAGTGGTAGTCCACACGCTCTCCGTCGACGTGGACCTCTCCCCGGAGCAACTCACCTCCCAGCAGGTCATGGAGCACCATGGCGGTCACTCCGCACTGGTCCCGGGCCGGGTTGTCCTTGGTCCAGCTCGATCGGAACTCAGGCGTGCAGGTCTCGGCACTCCAACTGCTGCGAACGGCTTGTTCGATGTCGGTGAGAAGCAACGGTGTCATGCCGGCGATCCTGCCAGCAGGCACTGACAACGGCCCGACGCCGGCAGACACGGCAACCGGCTCTGGCCTTCAAAGCATGGGCGCCACAAGGCCGTTGTCCTGGAGCCCCCTACTGCGCTCTTTCAGTCGGGGTGAACGAGGCGGCTTTCGTAGGCGAAGACCACAGCCTGTGCGCGGTCGCGCAGTTCGAGCTTGTGCAGGATCCGTCCCAGGTGGGACTTCACGGTCGCCTCCGCGAGGTACAGCGTGTCCGCGATCTCCCTGTTGGACAGGCCGCGGGCCACCTGGACGAGTACCTGGCGCTCGCGGGCGGTCAGCCGGTGCAGACGCTCTTCCCGCTGACCGCTGCCGCCGCCGGGAATGTGGGCGGAGAAGTTCTGCAGCAGACGGCGGGTGACCCTGGGGGAGACCACCGCGTCCCCTGCGGCGACATTGCGAACGGCGGTGAGAAGCTCCTCGGGCCGTGTGTTCTTCAGCAGGAAGCCCGACGCGCCGGCCCTGAGTCCGGAGAACGCGTATTCGTCCAGGTCGAAGGTGGTGAGGACGAGCACTCTGCTCTGAGGCGAGACGCGGATGATCCGTCGGGTCGCCTCGATACCGTCCACGCCCGGCATACGGACGTCCATCAGTACGACATCGGGGCGCAGTTGCCGGGCGAGACGGACGGCTTCGTCGCCGTCCGCGGCCTCGCCGACCGGTTGCATGTCCGGCTGGGCGTCCAGCACCGTGGTGAAGGCCATGCGCAGGAGTGCCTCGTCGTCGGCGAGCAGGACGCGGATCGTCATACGGCCACGTCCGCTCCGCCGCCGAGTTCCAGGCGGGTGCGCACTCGCCAGCCGCCACCCGGGAGCGCTCCGGCGTGCAGTGTCCCGCCGTAGGTGACCGCTCGCTCGCGCATGCCGGCGATGCCGTGCCCGGACGGGACGCCGGCAGGCTGCGCGGGTCCGTCGTCGGTGACGTCAACCGTGACGCTCGCGGCGAGGCAGCGTATCCGGACCTCCGCGCGGGTGCCGGAGGGCGTGTGCTTGAGGGTGTTGGTCAAGGCTTCCTGCACCAGGCGGTAAACGGTGAGTTGTGCCGTGGAGGGAACGGGCGTGTGGTCGCCCTCGACCTCCAGGCGGGTCGGCAGCCCCGCGGCGCGCATCTGGACGGCCAGGGACTCCAACTGGGCGATGCCGGGCGGCGGATGACGCTCCGCGTCCGGTTCACCCGCCCGCAGAATTCCCAGCGCGCGCCGCATGTCGGTCAGCGCCTGCCGGCCCGTCTCGGAGATCTGCGGCAGCACGGCGGACGACTTGTCTGCCGACCGGGCGTAGGCGGCGGAGTCCGCCAGCGCGACCATGACGGACAGGTTGTGGGTGACGATGTCGTGCATCTCGCGGGTGATACGTGCCCTTTCCTCAGCCACCGCCAGCCGTGCCCGCTGGTCCTGCTCGACTTCCAGGTGCGCCGCCCGCTCCCTGAGGGCGCGCATGTTCGCTCCGAGGGCGGCGGCAGCGGCAGCCAACGCGTTCAACGTGAGGACGGTGATCGCGAAGCGGCCGTCGGCCGCCCAGCGCAGGCAGGCCAGCACGATGCCGCACTCCAGGACGGCGCAGGCCGACAGCAGGTGGCGTCGGGTCGAGTGCGCCGCCACCGTGTACAGGGCCACCGGCAGAGCGATGTCCGCCGGCAGCTGAAGGCCCAGCAGCCACTGGCCCCACGCCGCAGCGGCCACGGCGCAGAACACCGCCCAGGGGGCGCGGCGTCGCCACACCAGAGGCAGCAGGAGCATGCCGCTGACCGCCACCGGCCCCGGCTTTCCGGCCAGCGCCGACAGCGGCGCTATGAACAGCAGGGACGCCAGCAGCGAGTCCCACGCCCAGGGCGGGAGCCTGGAACCGGCGCGCAGCACGGCGTTCACCAGCCGCTCGGACGGGACCGCGGCAGCGAACCGGGCGCGGCGCATCGCGCGGCGTTTCGTGCAAGCCCGGACCGTGATCATCGCGCGGTGCCTCCTCGGAGCCGATCGGTTCGACGGTTCATCACGCTAGGCCGCCGAACCGCTGACGGCATGAGCTCGCCGGCTGAAAGCGCCGTACCGAGACTGAGCCCTGAGGAGGACTCCCCGTTCCTACCCCAGTGGCAAAGAGGACCGCTGACCTGGGCTGCGTCGCGTTTCACCCCTTGCACAGGACTACTGAGCGGCTCGGGATTCATCCCCCAGTCGTACGTGAACCTGCCGACGAGGTATGGCTCAGCCAGCAAAACCCGCAGGTCACAGTCCTGGATGCGGGATTCGGGAGGAGGTGTTCCCCCCGGTGCGTCCGGCAGGTGAAAGGCCGACCGGGAGCCGATGTGCGGGTCCGGCCACGCGATCTAGGTTCTGCAGACGGCAAATGGCGCGGCCGACGGACCGCTGTCGGCCGTGCCCTGGAGAACTGAAGGAGAACTCGTGCTGCGCCTACGCAGAGCCGCCGCAGCCGCTGCCGCGGCGGCCATGACAAGTGTTTCCCTGATCACCGGGTGTGCGTTCCGGGGGGAAGCCACAACCTTCGACGACGGGCTGGCCCGTTTCCAGCACCAGAAGGTCGTCTGGCACGGCTGCAAGAACAGTCCGAAGGACACCACGGGCGAGGAGTTGGACCAGGCCGGCGCCCGGTGCGGCGAAGTCACCGTGCCATGGGACTACCGGCACCCCGATGGCCGGGTCATCGAGGTGGCGCTGTCGCGTCTGCGGGCCACCGACCGCGCCCACCGTCACGGCACGCTCCTCTACAACCCCGGCGGACCCGGCGTGCCCGCCATGTACCTCGCTCTCCAGCTGCGACAAGCCGAACCCTTGCTGGCCGCGCGGTACGACGTGATCGGCATGGACCCCCGATTCGTCGGCCGCAGCACACCCCTCGACTGTCACTGGCCGACCGTCAGCATCGGCTCCGCCGGACCCGACAGGAGCACGTTCGAGAAGACCGTGCGGCTCTCCAGGGACCTGGCATCCCGCTGCGCCCGCCACCGGTCCGTGCTGCCCTTCGTCTCCACGCGCAACACGGCCCGCGACATGGACGTGATCCGCGCCGCCCTGGGCGAGCAGAAGATCAACTACCTCGGTTCCTCCTACGGCACCTATCTGGGAGCGGTCTACCTGCAGCTCTTCCCGCACCGAGCCGACCGCGTGGTGCTCGACAGCACCCTGGATCCCGACCTCTACGGACCCGACCTGACCCGCACCATGGGGCCGGCCGTAGGCCGGGCTCTGGAGCACTGGGCGGGCTGGGCGGCCCGCCGCGACAGCCGCTACCACCTCGGCTCCACCCCTGCAGAGGTCCTCGACGCCGTCGACGAGCTCAACCGGACCGTCAGCCGTGGCCCGATCCGGGTCGGCGGCCACGCCGTCGACAGCCGGGTGCTGCCCCAGCTGTTGTGGAACGTCACCGCGGGGGACGACGACGAGGCGTATGCGAGCTACTCCGCCGATGTCCGGGTGCTGGCGACGGCCGCTCGCGGCATCGAGGTCACCCCCACGCACGTACTCGAGCAGACCCTGACCGGCCTGGCCGCCCCGGACTCGGACGGCACGTTCAGCGTCCAGACCGCGATCCAGTGCGCCGACCGGGCAGCCTCCCGCGACCCGGAAGCCTACTACCGCGACATCCAGGCCCACCGCACCACCGAGCCCGTCTTCGGACCGCTCGCCCGCACCGTGACTCCCTGCTCCTTCTGGCCGGCGGCCCCCGCGGAGCCCGCCACCAAGGTCCGCAACGACGTGCCCGTCCTGATGGTGGGTGCCACCGGTGACCCGGCGGCCCTCTACCGGGGCCAGCTGGCGGCGCACCGGGATCTGCGCGGTTCGCGCCTGGTCACGTTGCGCGGCGCCTTCCACCACACGGTCTACGCGGGCCTCTTCGCCCCGAAGAACACCTGCGTCGACAACGCGGTCAACGCATACCTGAAGGACGGCACCCTGCCGCCCGGTGATACGACATGCCGGAGCTGACCCGACCGCGGGACGGACAGCAAGTCCTGCGGGACCACCTTCCCGGGCGGAAAACGGGCCGCGTCCGCCGACGCCAGGGACCGGGTCGGCGAGTCTTTCCAGAAGTCACGCGCTCTGACGGCCGCCGGACGGTCCACCGAAGCGGCGCCCCTGCGGCAGCAGGTACGTGCTGGTCGAGCGGATTCCAGGTGACATGGGACGAGACAGCCCGGCGCGCCGGGCAGCAGCGGACGCACCGAGATCAGCGGTCCGGCGCTTGAGAGGGGTGTGCCGCGGCGGGATGCTGGAGGGGGCGCACGTACCTGTCTCGCTGAGGTGCGGTGCGCGGTCACCGGAGAAGCGAGAGGTGGCCCCATGGACAACGAGTCTGTCGTCCCCGGAGCGTCGCAGGACGCCGGGGTGCCCGAGGACTTCGCGGTCGTCGTCGACAGCAGGGGAAGGATCACGCTGTGGGGTGCCGGAGCCCGGAAACTGCTGGGGTACGCGGCTGAGGAGGTCGTGGGCCGCCCGGCCGCCCGCCTGCTCGCCGCAGGACTTCCCTTCTCCGCCCGACGGTATCTGTCCGCCAGGGAACCGTGGACGAGCGATGTGGCCCTGCGGCACCGGGACGGGGGCCGTCTCACGGTTCAGCTCCGGGGAACGCCGCTGGTCGACGCCGAGGTGCGACCCCTCTGGCTCATCACGGGGCCGGACCTGACGTACCCCGCCGGGCCGACCGCCCCGCAGGCGGCGGAGCTGTGGGACCGGACGCTCGCGCAGCTGCCCCTGCCCGTGGCCGTCTACGATCGCGAGGCGCGGTTCGTGACCTGCAACCGGACGATGAGCCGTGCCATGGGCATGACCCCGCAGGAGATGGCAGGCCTGACTCTCACGGAGATCCAGCCCACGCACGAGGAGATGGACCGTCTTCAGCGGCAGGCGCTGCGCACCGGCGAGATGATCCACCGCCAGGAGCGGCCGGCCCGAGCCCTCGGCGAGATCCACGATCATGCCTGGTCGGTCTTCCTCACCCCGCTGAAGGACGTGACCGGAGCGGTGCAGGGCCTGTCGGCGCTGGTCATCGACACCACGGAACAGTACTGGGCCCAGCGCCGCCTGGAGGTCCTCAACGACGCCGGCCTGCGCATCGGCACCACCCTCGACGTGACCCGGACCGCCGAGGAACTGGCCGAGGCCGCGGTGGCCGGGTTCGCGGACTTCGTGGCCGTCGATCTGCTGACGAGCGTCGTACAAGGTGACGAGCCGGAGCCGATATCGCCGACCGGACCGATCGTCTTCCGTCGCGCGGCACACGATTCGGTGCTTCCCGGCTGCCCCGAGGCCGTGCTCCCCGTGGGCGGGACGAATGTCTGTCCCCCGGATTCCCCACCGGGCCAGGCGGTGCTCACGGCACGGGGCACTCGGCACCGTGTCGGTGACCCGCCGCTTCGGGAGTGGCTCACGGCCCACCCGGCGCGCGACGAGAGCGTGCGGCGCCACGGGATGCATTCCGTGCTGCTGGTGCCGCTGCGTGCCCGCGGGGTCACCCTGGGCCTGGTCCACCTGGTGCGGCACCGTACGCCGGAGGCATTCGGCGACGACGACCTCCTGCTCGCCGAGGAGATCGCCGCCAGGGCGGCCGTGAGCATCGACAACGCCCGCCGGTACACCCATCAGCGCCGGACCGCTCTCGCCCTCCAGCGCAGTCTGCTGCCGGAACGGCTGCCCACACCGGCGGCCGTGGACCTCGCGTACCGCTATCTGCCGACCGGTTCCGAGAGCGGCGTCGGCGGGGACTGGTTCGACGCCATCCCGCTGTCCGGAGGACGGGTCGCCCTGGTGGTGGGCGACGTGGTGGGCCACGGCATCCACGCCTCGGCCACGATGGGCCGCCTGCGAGCCGCCGTCCACACCCTCGCCGACGTCGATCTCGCCCCCGACGAACTGCTCACCCAGCTGGACGATCTGGTCCTGCGCCTCGACCGGGAGGAGGGGCCGGACGCGCGGGAGCCCCGGGAGGAAGCGGCGGGAGAGGTCGGGGCCACCTGCCTGTACGCCGTGTACGACCCGGTCTCCCGCCGCTGCCAACTGGCCAGGGCCGGGCATCCACCGCCGGTCCTGGCACACCCGGACGGCACCGTGCGGTTCCTGGACCTGCCCGCCGGGCCGCCGCTCGGCCTGGGCGGGCTGCCCTTCGAGGCCACCACGGTCGACCTCGACGAGGGCAGCACGCTCGTCCTCTACACCGACGGTCTCGTCGAGGCCGCCGACCGGGACATCGACATCGGCCTCGGGCTTCTGCGGGACGCTCTGGCCGACCCCGCCCCTGATCTGGAGGAGACCTGCGACCAGGTGGTGCGCAAGGTGATGCCCGACCCTCCCGCCGACGACATCGTCCTGCTCCTGGCCCGCACGCGCGTGCTGGGTGCCGAGCAGGTGCGCACCTGGCAGCTGCCCTCCGATCCCGCGGCCGTCGCCGGAGCCCGCCGAATGGCGGACGACCAGCTGGCCGCCTGGGGGCTGGACGAGATGGCCTTCGCCACCGAGCTGATCGTCAGCGAACTCGTCACCAACGCCATCCGCTACGGCAGTGCGCCCATCCAGCTGCGACTCATCCGAGGTGACGCCCTCATCTGCGAGGTGTCCGACGGCACCAGCACCGCCCCGCACCTGCGCAGGGCCCGCATCTTCGACGAAGGCGGACGCGGGCTGCTGCTCGTCGCCCAGCTCGCGCAGCGCTGGGGCAGCCGCCAGACCCCGACGGGAAAGACGATCTGGGCGGAGCAGCCGCTGCCACGGTGAGGACCGCGGGGCTCGGCCGGCTCGCACCGGCCCCTGGGACGGAACCGGTGCCGGCGCTGACCCGGGCCCCGACACAGCCGCGGCGTGTACGGGCCAGGTGGTGCCCCGTCGGGATGCCGGACCCGCTGCGGCTGACCGGCCCCGGGTCCGGCCGTCTCCACGTCCTCGCGCGTACCGCGTCCCATCCCGTCCTCGCGCCGAGGGGGTGTTGCGAAAGTCCCGCACAGCACCCACGGCGCCCGGCACGCCCTCTCGCCGCACCGGATGAAACCCCAAGTACGTCCAGTACGAGGGCTTTCGTCCGGCACTCCCCCAGCCTTCGGCCGGGGGGACCCCCAGAGCACGCACCGGACACCGCGGGCACCGCACGGGACTTTCGAAACACCCCCTACCCCCCGTACCCGGCTGCACCGGCGCGACGTCCGCCCGAGCATCCTGGCGCTCCTGGAGCGGGTGCCGCAGACGGGCGGCGTCGTGAGGGCCGCCGCGTCCGAGGCGCCGGCGTGGAACCACCGCGCGGCCGCGCTCAGGGACGACGTGGAGCAGGAGGCCTACAGCGGGGTGACGTAGGCGCCCGCGATACCGCCGTCGACGAGGAACTCGGCGGCGTTGACGAAGGAGGAGTCGTCGCTTGCGAGGAAGGCGACCGCGGCGGCCATCTCCTCCGGTTCCGCGAAGCGGCCCACGGGGACGTGGACCAGGCGGCGGGCGGCCCGCTCGGGGTCCTTGGCGAACAGTTCCGTCAGCAGGGGGGTGTTGACCGGTCCCGGGCACAGCGCGTTGACGCGGATGCCCTCCCGGGCGAACTGCACACCGAGCTCGCGGGACATGGCCAGCACGCCGCCCTTGGACGCGGTGTAGCTGATCTGCGAGGTGGCGGCGCCCATGACGGCCACGAAGGAGGCGGTGTTGATGATGGAGCCCCTGCCCTGGCGCTGCATGTAGGGGATGGCGGCCTTGCAGCACAGGTAGACGGAGGTGAGGTTGACCTCCTGGACCCGCTTCCACGCCTCCAGGCCGGTGGTGAGGATCGAGTCGTCGTCGGGCGGGGAGATCCCGGCGTTGTTGAAGGCGATGTCGACGGAGCCGTAGGTGTCGAAGGCGGTCTTGAACAGGGCGTCGACCTGCTCGGGGTCGGTGACGTCCACCTGGACGAACAGGCCGCCGACCTCGGCTGCCGCCGCCTTGCCCGCCCTCTCGTCGATATCGGCGCAGACGACGTTGGCGCCCTCGGAGGCGAGGCGGCGGACGGTGGCCAGGCCGATGCCGCTGCCGGCTCCGGTGACGACTGCGGTGCGGCCGACCAGGCGGCGGCAGAGGACGGTCTCGGTCATGTTCAGTTCTCCTCGGTGCTGATGAAGACGTTCTTGGTCTCGGTGAAGGCGACCAGCGCGTCGGGGCCCAGCTCCCGGCCGAGACCGGATTGCTTGTAGCCCCCGAAGGGCGTCCAGTACCGCACGCTGCTGTGCGAGTTGACCGACAGGTTCCCGGCCGCGACCGCGCCCGAGACACGCAGCGCGCGCCCGACGTCGCGGGTCCAGATGGAACCCGACAGCCCGTAGTCGGTGGCGTTGGCCAGGCGTACGGCGTCGGCCTCGTCCTCGAAGGGCAGCACGACCGCGACGGGGCCGAAGATCTCCTCCGTGACCGTCCGGTCGTCGGGCGAGGTGGGGGCGAGCACGGTCGCCGGGTACCAGAACCCCTTGCCCTCGGGAGCTTCGCCGCGGATGACCACGGGGGCCCCGTCGGGGACGTAGGAGCGTACGGTCTCCCGCTGGGCGGCGGAGATCAGCGGTCCCATCCGGGTGTCCGGGTCCGCGGGGTCACCGACCCGCCAGGCGTGGACGGCCGGTTCGAGCAGCTCCAGGAAGCGGTCGTAGACGCTGCGCTGGACGAGGATGCGGCTGCGGGCGCAGCAGTCCTGTCCGGTGTTGTCCAGGAAGGAGGCGGGGGCGGCCGCGGCGGCCTTGTCGAGGTCGGCGTCGGCGAAGACGATGTTCGGGCTCTTGCCGCCGAGCTCCAGGGTCACCCGCTTCACGCCTGCGGCGCATCTGGCCATGATCTGCTTGCCGACCGAGGTGGAGCCGGTGAAGACGATCTTCGCCACGGCCGGGTGTTCGACGAGGGCGTTGCCCGCGACCCGCCCGGCGCCCGGCAGAACCTGGAACAGGCCCTCCGGCAGGCCCGCTTCCAGGCCCAGCTCGGCGAGGCGGATCGCGGTCAGCGGGGTCGTCTCGGCGGGCTTGAGGAGGACGGCGTTGCCCGCCGCGAGCGCGGGGGCGGCTCCCCAGGAGGCGATCGGCATCGGGAAGTTCCATGGTGCGATCACCGCGACGACGCCGAGGGGCTCGTGGATCGTGATGTTCATCCCGCCCGCGACGGGAATCTGACGTCCGGCCAGGCGCTCGATGCCGCCGGCCGCGTACTCGAACAGGTCGCGGGCGTTGCCGGCCTCCCAGCGGGCGTTGCCGATCGGGTGCCCCGCTTCGGCGACCTCCAGCCGGGCCAGCTCCTCGAGGTGCTCGTCGATGACGGCGGCGAAGCGGCGCAGCAGCCGGGCCCGGTCGCCGGGGGCGGCGTTCGCCCAGCTCGCCTGGGCCTTCACCGCCCGCGTGACCGCGGCGTCCACGTCGGACGCGGTGGACGCGAGGACGGTGGCGACGATCTCCTCGGTCGCCGGATTGAGTACGTGGTGCTCACTCAAGGCAGGTTCTCCAGGGATGGGGCGAGGCGGTGACGGGACAGAGGGGCGGGGCGCAGTTGCTGCCCGGGGGAGGAGGCAGGGGGAGGGGTCCGGGCAGGGCGCGGGGGAGGGGTCCGGGCAGGGGGCGGGGGAGGGGTCCGGGGAGGGGTCACATCCGCTCGAAGGACCGGAACCGCTCCCAGTCCGTGACGGAGGAGTCGAACGCGTCCAGCTCGACGCGCGCCATGTTCAGGTAGTGCTCGACGACCTCGTCGCCGAAGGCGGCGCGGGCGATCCGGCTGTTCGCCCAGAGCTCGGCGGCCTCCCGCAGCGTGGTGGGGACGTGCCGGGCGTCGCCGGTGTAGGCGTTGCCGGTGCACGGCTCGGGCAGCTCCAGCTCGTGCTCGACGCCGTGGAGACCTGCGGCGACCATGCCGGCGACCGCGAGATAGGGGTTCACATCTCCGCCGGGCAGCCGGTTCTCGAACCGGTGGGAGGGGCCGTGTCCGATGACGCGCAGGGCGCAGGTGCGGTTGTCGGGGCCCCAGGCGACCGCTGTGGGCGCGAAGGACCCGGGACGGAACCGCTTGTAGGAGTTGATGTTCGGCGCGTAGAGCAGGGTGAGTTCGCGCATGGCGGCGAGCTGCCCGGCGAGGAAGTGCCGCATGAGCTTGGACATGCCGTACTCGTTCTCGTCGTCGGCGAGGACCGGGTGCCCGGACTCGTCGCGCAGCGAGAGGTGGATATGGCAGGAGTTGCCCTCGCGCTCGTCCCACTTGGCCATGAAGGTGAGCGACATGCCCTCCTGCCCGGCGATCTGCTTGGCACCGGTCTTGTAGATGCTGTGCTGGTCGCAGGTGGTCAGGGCCTCGTCGTAGCGGAAGGCGATCTCGTGCTGCCCGAGGTTGCACTCCCCCTTGGCGGACTCCACGGTCATACCCGCCGCGCCCATCTCGTTGCGGATGCGGCGCAGCAGGGGCTCGACGCGGCCGGTGCCGAGGATCGAGTAGTCGATGTTGTACTGGTTGGCGGGGTTCATGTCGCGGTAGCCGCGCGCCCAGGCCTCTTCGTAGGTGTCCTTGAAGACCATGAACTCCAGCTCGGTGCCGGCGTAGGCGGTCCAGCCGTGCTGGGCGAGCCGGTCCAGCTGGCGGCGCAGGATCTGCCGCGGGGAGGCCACCACCGGGGAGCCGTCGTGCCACGCCAGATCCGCGAGCAGCAGGGCGGTGCCCGCGTCCCAGGAGGTGCGACGCAGCGTGGCCGGGTCGGCGTGCAGGGCGAAGTCGCCGTAGCCCCGCTCCCAGGAGGACATGGTGTAGCCGCCGACGGTGTTCATGTCGGCGTCCACGGCGAGCAGGTAGTTGCAGCCCTCGGTGCCGTGGTCGAGGACGTCGTCGAGGAAGAAGCGGGCGGCGAACCGCTTGCCCTGCAGCCGTCCCTGCATGTCGGTGAAGGCGAGGACCACGGTGTCGATGGCTCCGGAGTCGACGAGTTCTCTCAGTTCGTCGACGGAGAGCGGGGGCGTACGGTCAGCCATGCGGGTGCCTCCTGGCGTCAGTCGGTGAACTGGGAGCGCGAAGGCCGTCTCCCAGAGGTGCCGCACCGGATGGGGCAAAGGTATGCATGGAGACCTTTGATTGGGAAGGGGGTTCGGAGGATGGGCTGGGAGAGGTGCCGGTACGCGGCCGTCCCGGCGGTGTGAACCGCCCGCCGGACCGCGGCCCGCTCCTCGTGTGCAACCCGGAACACCTGGAACACTCCCGGCCGTGGCGCGAAGTGCTGGTGGAGGCGCTGTCGGACGGCGACGCGGACGGTGCGCGGGAGGTGGTGTGCGAACGCGGCGCGGGCGCCGTGCCCCTGCTGTGCCGCTTCCCGCCGTGAGGGCGGTGTGACTGATCATCTCCCGTCCTGGGTCTTGCGCTTCGCCTTCCGCCGAGTAAAGGTTTCACCTCGAACCTTTGGATCGAGGCAGGGAGCGGCCATGGCCGACGGCACCGACTCGCGTATCGCAACACCCTCCGCCCCGCCGGGTGGCGCCCCCACCACGGGGCCGTCGGGCGAGGACGCCTATCTGGAGCGGCGCACCCTGCGCCGCGGCAGCGCCGGCTGGCTGTTGCTGACCGGTCTCGGGGTGGCCTACGTCGTCTCCGGCGACTACGCCGGCTGGAACTTCGGCCTGGCCGAGGCCGGCTTCGGCGGCCTTGCCGTCGCTGCCGCTCTGATGGGCCTGATGTACACCTGTCTGGTCTTCTCCCAGGCGGAGATGGCGGCGGTGCTGCCCACGGCCGGCGGCGGCTACGGCTTCGCCCGCCGCGCTCTCGGCACGTGGGGCGGCTTCCTCACCGGCACCGCCATCCTGATCGAGTACATGCTCGCGCCGGCGGCCATCGCCGTGTTCATCGGGGATTACGTCCAGTCGCTGCACCTGTTCGGACTGCGTGCGGGATGGCCCGTCTACCTGGCCTGCTTCGCGATCTTCATCGGCATCCACCTCTGGGGCGTCGGCGAGGCCCTGCGCTTCAGCTTCATCGTCACGGGTATCGCGGTTGCCGCGCTGATCATCTTCGTTCTCGGAGCCTTCCGCCACTTCGACGCCGACCGGCTCAACGACATCCCGGTGCAGGCGTCGGCCTTCGGCGCGAACTCGTGGCTGCCGTTCGGTGTCCTGGGCATCTGGGCGGCCTTCCCCTTCGGCATGTGGTTCTTCCTGGGCGTCGAAGGAGTGCCATTGGCCGCCGAGGAGACCAAGGATCCGGCGCGCTCCCTGCCGAGGGCGATGGCCCTGTCCATGGGCATCCTGCTCGTCCTCGCGGTACTCACCTTCCTGGCCACCACCGGCGCACGGGGCTCCGCCGCGGTACAGGCGGAGGGCAATCCCCTGGTGGCGGCACTCGAGGGCGGCGGCGAGCCGACCCTGCTGAGCCGGTTCGTGAACTACGCGGGCCTGGCCGGGCTGGTCGCCTCCTTCTTCTCCCTCATCTACGCCGGCTCCCGCCAGCTCTTCGCCCTCTCGCGCGCCGGCTACCTGCCGCGCTTCCTGTCCCTCACCAGCCGACGCAAGGCCCCCTACCTCGGCCTGCTGGTGCCCGGCGCGGTCGGCTTCGCTCTCGCCGCCGGGACCGGCGACGGTGCGCGCATGCTCAACGTCGCCGTCTTCGGCGCGACCATCTCCTACGCGCTGATGGCGCTGTCGCACATCGCACTGCGCCGCCGCGAGCCCGACCTGCCGCGCGTCTACCGCACCCCGGGAGGCGTGGTCACCTCCTCGATCGCACTCGTGCTCGCGTGCGCGGCGCTCGCGGCCACCTTCCTGGTGGACCGGGAAGCCGCCTTCATCGCGCTCGGCGTGTACGGCGTGGCGATCGCCTACTTCGCCTTCTACAGCCGTCACCGCCTCGTGGCCTCCGCGCCGGAGGAGGAGTTCGCAGCGCTGGCCGCGGCCGAGGCCGAACTCGAACGCGACGCAACGCCACCCCGGTCATGACAGGAGAATCCGTGTCCAAGCCGCTGATCGGCATCAGCACCTACCTCGAGACGTCGGTGCGGTGGGGCGTGTGGGAGCTGCCCGCCGCCGTACTGCCGACGGGTTACCACCGCCTCGCCCAGAAGGCGGGCGCCCTCCCGGCACTTCTGCCCCCGGACGCCCCCGCCGCCGCCGAGGCGGTGGTGGCCCGGCTCGACGGCCTCGTGATCGCGGGCGGCCCGGATGTGGACCCCGGCCGCTACCGAGCCGAACGGCACCCGAGGACCGGGCCGGCCCACGCGGAGCGGGACGCCTGGGAACTGGCCCTGATCGACGCCGCCCTGGCGGCGGACAAACCGCTGCTGGGCATCTGCCGGGGCATGCAACTGCTCAACGTCGCCCTGGGCGGCACCCTCGTCCAGCATCTGCCCGACCGGGTGGGGCACGGCGGCCACTCCGGTCCGCCCGGATTCTTCGCCGCGCACCGCGTGCAACCCGTTCCCGGAACACTGCTGGCCGCGGTGGTTCCCGAGGAGGTGAGCGTGGCCACCTACCACCACCAGGCGGTGGACCGGCTCGGCAGCGGGCTGCTGCCCTGCGCACACGCCGAGGACGGCACGGTTGAAGCGATCGAACTGCCGACGGCGCACCCCTTCACGCTGGCCGTGCAATGGCACCCGGAGGTCGGCGACGACCTCCGGGTGATGCGGGCGCTGGTGACCGCAGCGGAGAAGGCATGAGCGACAACCTTTTCGGTGTGCCTGCCACCCATGCTCCGGCCAGGGTGTTCCCCTCCTGATTTTTCTCGTCAGGGTCTTGCGCTGAGTCACCCAAGGGTTAATGGTATCGCTTCACACCTTTGTTTCGAGGCGGGCAGCGACTCGCCGCGTCCCCTGCACCCACTGTGGCTACTCGAGGCCCTCGGAGGCATTGTGCCCATGGACAAGCATGTCCCGAGTGCGGACCTGCACGAGCGAACGTCCCCGCCGCTCAGCGACGAGCAACGGCTGCACCAACTCGGTTACGCTCAGGAACTGGCCCGTTCGATGTCGGCGTTCTCCAACTTCGCCGTCTCCTTCACCATCATCTCGGTCCTCTCCGGCTGCCTGACGTTGTACGGCTTCGGAATGAACACGGGAGGCCCGGCACTCATCACATGGGGGTGGCCCCTGGTAGGTGCCATGACACTGTTCGTGGGCCTGGCCATGGCGGAGGTCTGCTCCAGCTACCCCACCGCGGGCGGCCTGTACTACTGGGCGGCGAAGCTGGCGCCCTCCCACGGCCCGGCGTGGGCCTGGTTCACCGGCTGGTTCAACTTCCTCGGCCAGATCGCGGTGACGGCGGGCGTCGACTTCGGGGCCGCGTTCTTCATGAACGCGCTGCTGGACCTGCAGTTCGGCTTCGCCGCCACCCCGGCGCACACCATCATGCTGTTCGGGCTGGTGCTCCTGGCCCACGGCCTGCTCAACACCTTCGGCGTGAAGCTGGTCTCCTTCCTCAGCAACGTCAGCGTGTGGTGGCACGTCCTCGGCGTCCTGGTCATCGTGGGCGCGCTCGCCGTCCTGCCGTCCAGGCACCAGTCCGCCTCCTTCGTCTTCACCCACTTCGTCAACAACACCGGCTGGCACTCCGGCTTCTACGTCGGCCTGCTGAGCCTGCTCCTCGCGCAGTACACCTTCACCGGGTACGACGCCTCGGCACACATGAGTGAGGAGACGCACGACGCGGCCAAGGCCGGTCCGCGGGGCATCGTGATGTCCATCCTCGTCTCGCTCGTCGCCGGGTGGATCCTGCTGGTCGGTATCACCTTCGCCATCCAGGACTACGGCGGCGCCCTGGCCGGCAAGACCGGCGTGCCCCCGGCGCAGATCTTCATCGACGCGCTCGGTGCCACGGGCGGCAAGCTGCTCCTGCTCGTCGTCATCGGCGCGCAGTTCTTCTGCGGGATGTCGTCCGTCACCGCCAACTCGCGCATGATCTACGCCTTTTCCCGAGACGGCGCACTCCCCGGCTCCCGGGTGTGGCACCGCATCAACAAGCGGACCAGGACGCCGACCAACGCGGTATGGCTGGCGGCCGGCGGTGCCTTCCTGCTGGGGCTGCCCTACCTGTGGAACGCCACGGCGTACGCGGCCGTCACCTCGATCGCGGTCATCGGCCTGTACATCGCCTACGTCCTGCCCGTCTTCCTCCGCCTGGTGCAGGGCGACCGGTTCGAACGCGGACCGTGGCACCTCGGCCGGTGGAGCAGGCTCGTCGGCGTGATCGCGGTCGGATGGACCCTGTTCATCTCGGTGCTGTTCATGCTGCCGACGACCAGCCCGGTCACCGCGACGACCTTCAACTACACACCACTCGCGGTCCTCCTCGTCCTCGGCTTCGCCGGCGCGTGGTGGCTGGTCTCCGCCCGTAAGTGGTTCACCGGCCCGAGGGTCCAGGGCACGGCCGAGGAACTGGCCGCCATCGAACACGACATCCAGTTCTGACCGAACGGGGCACCGGACGGCCAGGATCAGCGCAGTCCGGCGAAGAGATCGTCCTCGGGCAGGGCCGCCCCGGTGGCGTCCTGGACACGTACGAAGGTCTCCATGCCCATCAACTCGCCGAACCGCTCCTTGCCCATCTTCAGGAAGAAGATGTTCTCGCCCTGGCTGGCGTGCGCGGCCAGCGCGTCGAACTTCTGGCCGCTGAACGCGGTGGTGTCCACCCAGGTGGTGATCTCCTCGTCGGGGAGGCCGATCTCGGCCATCGCGGCGGCCTCGGCGGGATCCGGCTCCGGCATGTCCGGATGGAACTCGCGCATGATCTCGCCGAACCGCCGCATCCCCGAGCGGGGCATCGTGGTCCAGTACACCTTCGGTGTCAGCGCGGTCATCTCCAGCGCCGCCATCGTGATGCGGTGGGCCTGGATGTGGTCGGGGTGGCCGTAGAAGCCGTTCTCGTCGTAGGTGACGACCACATCGGGGCGGTAGTGCCGCATGAGCTCCGCGAGCCGGGCCGCGCCTTCCTCCACGGGGGTCTGCCAGAAGGATCCGGGGGCGTCGTTGCTCGGCCAGCCGATCATCCCGGAGTCGGCATAATCCAGCATCTCCAGGTCGCTGATCTTCAGGACCTCACAGCTCGCCTCGAGTTCTCGACGGCGCAGCGAGGCGACCGCCGCCGGATCGTGCCCGGGATCGCCCGGCTTGGCGCCCCCCGGTCCGTCACCGCAACCGCCGTCGGTACACGTCACGAGAACCGTGCGGATGCCTTCCGCCGCATACCGCGCGAGGACCCCGCCGGTGCCGGTGGCCTCGTCGTCGGGGTGGGCGTGCACCGCCATGAGCGTCAAGGGCCGGTCAGTCATCAAAACAGTCCTCCTGCGGCAATACGTTCCTGGTCCGAGTGCGCGGTGGGCGTACCGCGATCCCGGGGTCCGGATCCTGTCGGCGCAGACGACCTCACGGTCTCCGGCGTCGCCGCCCGTGCGGCCCCGGCCCCTCGTCGATGCAACCATGCCGACCGGACCGGCTGTTCCCGAGGCCGGATTCCCGTCCGCAGGACGGCCGACCGGACCACGACGCCCGCACCTCCACGGGGAAGGCGCGGGCGTCGTGGTCCGGTGCCTGGAGGAGTGATCAGAAGGGGTGGTGGGCCTGCTGGGTGGCGATGGTCACCCAGCGGGTGTGGGAGAAGGCCTCGATGCCCCATCGTCCGCCGAAGCGGCCGTGCGCGGAGGCATTGATGTCGCCGAAGGGTGCGTGGGGCTGCCGGCGAACTGCACCTCCCGCCCGTGCCGGTTCAGCGTGTGGGGCGGCGCCATCACACCGGCGTTGTTGACCAGGACGTCCACGGTCCCGCGGTCATGCATCCCGGCGGCGAATGCCCTGACGGAGTCAAGGTCGGCCAGGTCCAGACGCCGCACTTCCAGGCGCGCACCGGGCTGGACATCGCTGATCGGCGCGGCGGCTCGACCGGTGGCCATACCGAGGCCGCTGTTGGCGCCGGTCACAACGGCCGTCCGGCCGTTCAGGTCAGGGATTCTGTCAGCGGTCCACTTGCTTCCTGCCATGATTCCCAGGCTGCCACTGATGACTCGATGAGTCAAATTCTTCCCAGTGGGACTGAACTAACGCGATGTAGCATATGGTGGTGGATACGACCAGAGCTCCCGCGGTCAACCTGGCCGAGCGCAAACGTCAGCTCGTACGCGATGAACTGACCGAAGCCGCCGTCAAGCTGCTGGCCAACAAGGGATTCGACGAGACGACGGTCGACCAGATCGCGGCCGCCGTGGGAATGTCGCGCCGCACGTTCTCCCGCTACTTCGAGTCCAAGGAAGACGTCATCGTGCACATGCTGGCGGGAGCCGGCACGCAGCTGTGCGCGGAACTGCGCGCCAGGCCCGCCGACGAGTCACCCGCGGTGGCATTGCGTCACGCTCTGTCGGTGTTCACCGCGATGATGGCCGGCGATCCGGCGAAGACACAGTGCCTGACCAGGCTGATCCTCGACACCCCGGCCCTGCTGGCCCGCTTCCTGGAGCGGCAGACGCACTGGCAGGACGAGATGACGACGATCCTGGCCGAACGCACCGGCCTCGCCCCGGAGGCCGACCTGTGGCCGAGGCTCGCCGCCGGTGTCGCACTCACCGCGTTCAACGCGTCGCTGCGTCGCTGGTCAGAGGGCGGCGGCACCGTCGATATGGACGAACTGGTCGACGAGGCTTTCACGGCCGTCGCGCCGACTCTCGGCCTCGCCATCGGCGCGAACTGACTCCCGAACCCCGTCTGCTGCCGACGGTGTGCGGTGCGGGCTGCCCGCGGCGCCCCGCACCGCACACCGCCTCAGCGGCAGGTCACCGCATGTTGTAGGGGTTGCGCTGCGCCCTCGCGCTTGGTGCAGATGTCCCAGTAGCGCTCGGCGATGGTGTCGGCCTGGGTTTCCGGGCCACCGGAGCCGATCCAGGCGAAGATCGGCACGTGCGCCGCGTACACGCCCGTGCCGGCGAGCATCTGGTTGAGCTTGAGCACGTAGGCCCGCAGGGCGGCCGTGGCAACGGCGATGTTGCCGAACTCCGGCGTCCCGGCGAGCGGGTCCACCGATGACCCGCCGGAGGTGAACAGGAGGGTGCCGGCGTCGCGTATGTTGCGCAGGCTCATCTCCTGGTCGCGCAGATGGAGGGCCATGGCGAGCATGTCGGCGTCGGTGACCCCGGCGCCGCCGATGGTCTTGCCGCGCTTCCGCGCGGACTCGTGGCCTTCGAGGGTGCGGTCGCGGATGTACTTGCGTTCCATGCCGGACATGGCCGGGAGCACGGTGAACGCGATGCCGGACGGGCCGTGTGAGCCCTTCCGTCCTCCGGTGAGGAAGTCCAGGCCGACGTCGCTCGCCTTCGGCTCTTCGGCGAGCATGGCGGGGTCGATGCCGCGGCCGAGGCGCTTGTGCTCGTGCACGACGAGGGTGACGGCGACACCGGAGGAGCGGATCTCCCCGGCGAGCTTCACGACGGCCTCCGGCTCCGGAGACCGGTTCGGTGCCGGCGCGCACGGGCCGGGACGGTTCGGTCCACGCCGAGCCCGGCTTGCGTACGGCGGGGGTCGGCACGCTGAGGATCTTGCCATGGGTCGGCCGGCCAACTCGCCCTCACACGCTGCGGTCGGCTGACTTCACGCGTAGGCCCGGCCGCGATCGGAGCCCCGGACCGGCATCGGGGCCACCGGGAACTCACCGGCACAGGGATCAACCCCGGCCACATGCCGCTGCGTGCAAGATGGATCACATCAGGCCGAGATTGACACGCTGTGTCATCTGGGCCATCGTGGGCCACATGCCGAGAGCGAGCGGACCGTCGGCCAGGTCCTCTTCCCCGGGGTCAACAGCGGCTTCGGTCCGGGCCGAATGGACGGACCGAGGTCGAACACCGCGCTGTCCGGCCTCGGCAGCCATGACGCCGGCGCGCCCGGCGCGCCGGGAGCCGCCCCCGACAGTCGGGCGCCTCGCTCGGCAGACCCTGCTGAACGCCCTCGTCACCACGGCGGTGGCCGGTCCCATGGCCGGTCGAGGTGTCTCGCCGGGCAACGAGGCCAACGGCGCCGGCACCGTCAGCACGGTCCAGCCGGGGACCGGTGTGGAGCAGACGGCGTCGTTCGTCCGCATGTCGGCTGACTCGTCAGACGGCCGGCACGAGTCGACCACGGCCGAGCCGGCATTCACGCACTAGGGAACGAGAGCGAGCAGTGTTCAAAGAATTCATGGGTCTCCCCCTGCACCCGCTTGCGGTGCACGCGGCGGTAGTGCTCATCCCGTTGCTGGCGCTGGGCGCTGCTGGATACGCCATGCTGCCCCGGTTCCGCCCCCAGTTGGGCTGGGTGGTGTGGGTGCTCGCGGTGGTGACTCCTCTCATGGCGATCGTCGCCCGGGAGTCCGGTGAAAGCCTGCAGGAAGTGGTCACCGAGAAGCACTACCCGAGCAGCGTGCTGCACAAGGTGGCGCAACACGCGGACTACGCCGACACGTTGCAGCTTCTCAGTCTGGGACTCGGTATAACGACCATTCTGTTGTTGCTGCAGGTTCGCTCGAAGCGCGGAGCCCGTATGCCACGCTGGGCGCCTGCGGCGCTCGTTGTCGTCGTGGTGGGCCTCTCCGGCCTCAATCTCGTCTACTCGTACCTGGCCGGCGACTCGGGCGCCAAGCTGGTCTGGACCGGCGTGCTCTGACGCGCCGTCGGGCTTCGGTCGCGGTCAGGCAGTTCGGCGCCGCTTACCGCCGTGCATGGCCGGCTGGTCCTGTGGCGTGCTCTTCCGAGCCCTGTGGCCGGGCAGTGAAGCCGTCCTGGTCGAGCTGGAGCAGTCCCTCCTGGATCGCCTTCTTCCCGTAGCGGGCCGTCCGGAGCCGTGAGGCTGATGCGCGGCAGCACGCGCTCCTCCGGGCACTCGCTCACCGCTGCAGCTGTATGCCGCTGCAGCTGTATGCGGGCCGAAGACGGCCTCGGGTCATGCCGAAGGGGCGGGTGCGTAGGCCACACCGGTCAGCTCCTCGGACAGCACCCACAGGCGGCGTGCGGTGTCAGGGTCCTCCGCCGCAGGGTCGGGGCGGACGACCGTGGGATGTCCGCGCAACTCCTTCCAGCCGTCGGGGCCGAAGAACTGCCCGCCCTCGACGTCCGGTGCCGTCGCGGCGTGCAGTTGGGGAAGCGCGCCGATCTCGACGTCCTGGGCGAACAGCCGGTTGACGAGGGCGCCTCCCACCCGGAACAGGCCGGTCGGGCCCGTGCGCTGGAGGTTGGTGGCCGTGATCCCGGGGTGGGCGAGCAGGCTGCGTACCGGGCTGTCGGCCGCGCGGAGCCTGCGGTCGAGTTCCAGGCCGAAGAGGACGTTGGCGAACTTCGACTGGTCGTAGTACTTCACGCGCTGGTAGTTCCGGGCGCCGGAGAGGTCGTCGAAGTGGATCTGCCCGCCGTGATGCCCGATCGAGCTGACGGTCACCACACGCGGGTCACGACCCTGCCGCAGCAGGTCCATGAGCAGGCCGGTGAGGGCGAAGTGGCCGAGGTGGTTACCGGCGAACTGTGACTCGTGGCCCTGGGGGCTCAGCGTTCGGGGTGGCGTCATGACACCCGCGTTGTTGATCAGGACGTCGACCTGCAGGCCGTCGACGTGTGCGCGGGCGGCGAACGCCTTGACCGAGTCCAGATCGGCGAGGTCGAGACGGCGGATCTCAAGGCTTGCGTCGGGATCGGCGGCGCGGATGTCGGCGGCGGCCCGGCGGCCCTTGGCCTCGTCGCGTACGGCCATGACGACGTGCGCACCGTGCCGCGCCAGGTGGCGGGTGGTGGCCAGGCCGAGGCCGCTGTTGGCTCCGGTGACGACGAAGGTCCGGGCCGTCAGGTCGGGGATGCGGGATGCGGTCCATTTGCTGTCTGACATGAGACCCAGGCTGCCGTCAATGACCCAGTGTGTCAACCAGGGCCTGGCGGGACTCGTCCGGCTCGGACCAGCATCGGTGTCGTGGGAGATACAGAGACGGCCCCGGCGGCCACCATGGCGGAGCGCAAGCGCCAGCTCGTGCGCAGCGAACTGGCGGAGGCCGCGGTCAAGCTGCTGGCCGACCAGGGATTCGAAGAGACGACGGTCGACCAGATCGTGGCAGCCGTGGGCATGTCGCGCCGTACGTTCTCGCGCTACTTCGATTCCAAGGAAGACGTGATCGTGCACATGCTGGCGGAAGCCGGCGTGAGGCTGTGCGCGGAGCTGAACGCCCGGCCCGCCGACGAGCCGCCCGCGGTGGCGTTGCGTCGTGCCCTGTCGGCGTTCACCTCGATGAGCGTCGGCAATCCGGCCAAGACGCTGCGCGTGAGCAGGCTGATCCTCCACACCCCGGCCCTTCTGGCCCGCTTCCTGGAGCGGCAGTCCCAGTGGCAGGCCGAGATGACCGGCATCCTCGCCCTGCGTGCCGGACTGGACCCGGACGTCGACCTGCGTCCTGCCGTCGCTGCCGGCGTCGCCCTGACGGCCTTCCAGGCCGCCCTGCGCCGCTGGGTGGACAGCGACGGCAGCGAAAGCCTGGACGAGGTCGTCGATCAGGCACTTGCCCTGGTTGGACCGGTGATCGAACTCGGGGTCGATGCGGGCTGACCGACTCCCGAACTGCATGTCGGCCCGTCACAGGGCGACTGGTCAACGCGCAGAAAAAACCCGGCTGCGGGCGGGATCCACAGCTCCTTCACGCACGGTTCGCGCGCACCTCTTCCGGGGCGACGCCGGCGGGCAGCGGGGCGAAGGCGGGGGGTCTCGTTGCTCCTGTCGGCGACCTGGCGCTGGGCGAGGACGCCCCCGGTGTGGGTCATGGCGGCCAGCAGGGCGATGGCCGGGGAGGTGGTGGTGCGCGAGCCGTGTACGGTCTTGCCGTCCAAGCGATCGGCCGCAGCCCGCCCGCGGAGGTGGGGGTATTCCGGGCAGTGGGGAAGGAGCCGATCGCGGCGTCCGGCGCATCACCGTCCAGACGGGCCAGCAGCCGGCGCACGGTGCCCGGGTGCGGCACCGGGATCCGGTCGGTCAGCGGGTCGGGCGCGAAGCCCAGGACTCACAACGCCCGGCGCGGAGCGTCGGCGAGCCATTCACCGATCGCGGTCAGCGACCGTGCACCGGCCAGGATGCTCGCCGCGGCGGCCGACAGCAGCGGGGCCAGCGGGTAGGTACAAGCGGCCCCGGCGACCCCTCGGGTCTGGTACGAGGGGCCAGGTAGTGGTGCAGTCGCACGGTATCGGCGACGGGCGCGGCGGCTTCGGCGCGGGTCAGTCGGTCCAGCACGCAGGGCATGGGAGACGATGCGGGGGCAGGCACGGTCTCGCTCGGTACTCATGGATCTCGACAACCACATGATCACCGGCGCCGTGCCTGCTTTGTTACCGGCCTGCACCGAGCCCGGACCGATCGCCTTCATACGAAGCCACTGGTCCCGCCGGAACCCGCTGACCAGTGATCTCGCCCGGACCCGCGCCAAGCTGCGGAACCCTCGCCGGATTCCGGAGCAGCTACGAAGCCTGCGGTTCGTCGGTGTTGGGATCAGCGCTTCCAGCCGACCCGATCAAGGTCCAGTCGTGCTTACGCGCGAACTCTCGGAACTCCTCCGAATTCAAGTCCATCGCCTTACCCTTGGCTTGAAGCTCAACCATATCTTCGATGAAGTGCTCGAAACCTCCGGGAACCGAGATCTGCAGAAGACGCGGCACGGTCTCCCCTACCGGCTTCACCGCATGGGGAATCCCTGCAGGCAGGAACATAAAGCTACCCGGGCCGACCTCATGCTGCTCGTCGTCAAAGGTCACCCGTAGCGTGCCTTCCAGCAGGAAGAAGAGTTCGTCGGCGGTGTCGTGGATGTGGAGCGGGAGCTCGTGGTTCACCGAGACCTCAAGGACTGAGTACTGGCCGTCGGTATGGGCGGCCCCCGCTTTGAGCAAGTACAGCGGTGCGATGTTGACGCGAGTTTCCAGACCCTCGCCTGGTCCAAGTTTGATGAATCGAGCCTTCTTCGAGGATCGATCGGAATTGGTCTGCTCTGCATTCATCTTTGGAACTCCTTTTCTCGTGATTCGACCACTTGTACATCGCCGGTGGGGCGGTCAGGGCGGAGAAGTGAGCAGTGGGGGGATGGGGCCCGGTGATCTGTGACGAACCGGCCCCCCGTACATGGGAATCGGAGCGGATGGCGGCTTCAGAGGCTGTACGGGCCGAAGCGTCCCCAGGCCACCAGTACGGCAAGGATCAGCAGCACGGCGTTGAGGCCGATCGCGGGGAATTCCTTCTTGCGGGCGTGGTACGTCGCGGCCAGCAGCATTGTGATACCGAGGCCGACGGCGGCCAGCGGTGTCAGCACGGTGGCGATACCGGTTGCCGCGGGCAGGATCAGCCCGAGAGCGCCGGCGAATTCCACGATGCCGATGAAGCGGACGGTGCCGGCTGAGAAGTCGGCCACCCAGGGCAGCTTCTCGACGAGCTTGTCCTTGGGCTGGGTGGTTTTCATGACACCGGCCATGGCGAACATGACGGCCAGTACGGCCTGCACTATCCACAGGAAGATGTTCATCAGGGGTGGAGTCTTTCGGGGAGAGAGCAAGGGAGGGGACGCGGCGGAGCGGACTGCTTGTCGAACACGACGCGCGGGCGCTCGTTGAACGCGATGTCGTTGTAGGTCGGACAGCTGTTGCGCATGAGGTGGGTGTGGATCATGGGGCGGGTCATCCTCGTGTGTTCCAGACGAGGGGGGCCTTGCGGATCCAGGTGTCGTCCTCGATCGTCTGGACGAGGAACCGGGCGAGGTCGGCGCGGTTGATCCGGGCGCCGGGCTTTTCGGTGCCGGCCTCGGCGGCCCGTACGGGGCCACCGCCGGGCTTGTCGGTCAGGGTGACGGCGCGTGCCAGGGTCCAGTCGATGCCGGACGAGGCGCGGATGACCTGGTCGACGCCGGTGTGGTCCGCGAAGCCTGCCTTGAGGTTCGACATCTTGAAGAGCGCCCTGAGCAGCGGGTTGAGCCGCGCCCAGTCGTCTCCGGCGCCCATCGTGGAAGTCAGGACGATCCGGTTGATGCCCTCCTCCTTCATCACGGTCAGGGTGTTGCGGGTGGCGTCGGTCATGAACATGGGCGGGCTGACCGGTTTGGCCCAGGGGTTGTCGGAGGCGCGGGCGTTGTTGAGGGCGCCGAGCACCGCCTCCGTTCCCTCGGCGGCCTTGCGGATGTCGTCGATGTTCGCCGGCGTGCCCTGGATCAGTTCGACGCCGGTCGGGGCCTGGACGGCGTCGGGGTTGCGGACGAGGGCCCGGACGTGGTGGCCACGCTCGGCGGCCTGCTTCAGGACGTGGATGCCGGTGCGGCCGCTGCCGCCGAGGACCAGGAGGCTACTCATGGTGATCAAACGCCTTTCGGGCAGGGGAGTGACCGGTGGGGGTCAGCTGTGGGCCGGTACGGCGCAGCCGTCGGGGCCGCAGACCGCAGCGTCGGCGCCGGTCGCGGGGGTGAGTGGGTGGGATGCGTTCCAGGCCGTGCGCAGCACGTCGAGAAGGCCGTCGCTGTCCTGGGCGCCGGGGATGCCGTACGTGCCGTCGACGACGATGAAGGGCGCGCCGGTGGCGCCCAGGCGCTGGGCGCGGGCGGCATCGTCGCGGACGTGGCGCCGGTGGCGGTGCTCGGTGAGCGCCCGGCGGGTGCCCTCGCGGTCCAGGGCGATCTCCTGGCCCAGGTCGAGCAGGTCGTCCATGCTGAAGACGGGGCGGGCCTGGCCGAAGTAGGCGCGGAAGATCGCGTCCCAGGCTTCGCGGTTCTTGCCCTCGGCGGAGGCGTGGGCGAGGAACTCGTGCGCCAGGTCGGTGTTGGCGACCAGGTTGTCCAGCACCCGGTAGGGGGTGAGTCCCTCGGCCTCGGCCAGCGCCTCGATCCGACGGGTGGACGCCTCGGCCTGGGAGCCGCCCATGCCGTGCCGGCGCAGCAGCGCGTCACGGACGCTGAACGTCTCATCCACGGGGAAGGAGCTGCTCAGCGGGAACGAGTGGTGGACGACCTCCACCTCGTCGCCGTGCTCGAACCGCTCCACCGCCCGGTCCAGACGGTGGCTGCCCAGTCCGCACCAGGGGCAGGTGACCTCGGCCCAGATCTCGATCTTCAAGACGCGCTCCCATGCCTGCGCTGGACTCCTACGTTTTGTTCGTAGCGCCATGATGGGTCAGTGTGGAAGCCGATACAAAAGGCACATGGGTGTTCGTGCCGGAGAGGAATGTGCGTCATGGAGGTCACCGGCAGTTCGGGCGGCGCGGCGGCGGTGGGGCTCCGCCAGCGGGCGGCATCGCCCTCGCGCCGCGATCGGCGCGGCACGGCTGCTCGCCCCGCAGCAGCACTCGCAGGTTCGCCCGGAAACCGGCTCGGCCTCGTAGGCCTGGCGCCACCGGTCGGTCTGCACAGGAAGTCGGTGGCCACGCGCGGGGCGACCTGGTCCTCGACTGCGAGATCGTGGGTCGCCGCGGCCTTCTCCTGCGGCGTTGGCAGACTGTCGGCCCGTCCACCCAACCCGGCGTCGCCTGGCCGCGTCCTGAGTCCACCGCGGCACGCCGTGAGCACGAACATCACCGGCCCGGTCCGAACGTCCTTCGTTATCGGGAAGGCCCTTGCTCCGCGGTCTTCGCCGCCTACGGACCCGCTGGGAAAACTGGTACGCCATGCACGATGACCCTCGCCTGCAAGATCCCGGCTTCCCGAAGGACTCCTACGAGGCGCTCCAGCAGGGGTCGCGGCCGAGGTAACGCAGGAGGACCGCCACGTCGTCGTCGCACTGCTCGGGGGTCAGGGCGGCGGTGTACGCGCGGGGGCGCAGCGGCTCGACGATCTCCCGGGCGACCTTGAGGAGGGGGCGGGCCAGCCCGGGCGTGAGCGGTGACGGCCGGCCTGTGGCCACGGAGATGTCCCAGGCGTGGACCGCTGCGTCCGGCCCGCACGCCGCCGAGCCGGACCATGGGGACAGCTTGTGCGGCGGCACCGGCACGGGCACCTCGGCGGCGTCCCGGTCGGCCCCCGCCCACGCCTTCGCCGCGCGTGCCAGGGCGTCCTCCAGGAACGCCTGGGGGGCCACCCCCTCCATCTCGCCCGACGGGGTGAACGGGTTGAAGTCGGGGCCGGGTTCGCCGGTCAGCGCGGCGGCGTAGCCGATCTGGTCGCCGACGGCGTGCTGGAGGACCTGGGTGACGTCCCAGGCGGCGCAGGGCGTCGGCAGGTGCCAGCCGTCGGCGGGGACGGCGCGGACCGCCGTACGCAGTGCTTCGTGGGAGGCGTCCAGGACGTCCCGACCGATGGAGATCGTGCCCTCGCTCATCGCCGAGCTCCCCGTCGTGGTGCCGTCACCGTGATGCAGGTTGTTGTCATGCGTCCCCTCTCGACCCGTGGCGACAGGAGAACCAGTGCCCGCTGCGACGGCAGGACCGCCAGTACCAGTCGCGACGGGATGAAGGATCGTCACGAGTGTCCTTGCGCGGCACAGGCAGGAAGCGTGCCCACGAGAACGGTGAGGCCGGGCTCGGCCAAGCGGCGGACGGTCTCGTCGCGGCGCGCGACGGTTCTCGCACCGCGAACGCCGGTATTCCGAAAGCGGGTTGCATGGCCGGGGACAGGGTCGGCGCTGAACGTAAAGGGCACTCCGTACGGAAGTCAAGAGCGACGCCCGCGGTCTTTTCCCTGGTGGGGGACGGAGGGGAACGCGCCGGAACCGTACTCGTCGGAAATGTTGACGCGACCACGGCACAAACTTATCTTCTGCTCGAAGTCCCGCACAGAGTTCGTGATTTCGAACAAAAGCGTCCCGTCACGGTGATCGGCCAAGTGGACTGGCCGGGCGCCTGGAGGAAGATGTGAAGAAGACCGTAAGAGCTCTGCTCGCCTTGCTGGGCCCGCTGTTGCTGGTCCTGCTGGGTGTCCCCTCCCTTCAGGGCACCGCCTCGGCCGCCTCCTCCGCTCCAGCGCCCGGGCAGGTCACCCGGTACACGATGACCGCGTTCACCAACAGCAGTGAGTCGAACCTGTACGTGTACGACTCGCCGGACGCTACCGCCTTCACCCTGCAGAAAGGTCCCGCCTACACCCCGCCGTCCGGGCTGATCCGGGACCCCAGCGTCTTCAGGCACACCGACGGCTTCTACTACCTCACCTACACCACCAACTGGACCGGCAACACGATCGGTTTCGCCCGCAGCGCCGATCGGGTCAACTGGACGTTCCTCTACGACTACACGGTCCCGATCAGCGGACTGACCCGCACCTGGGCGCCCGAGTGGTTCGTCGACACCGACGGCAGCGTCAACGTCGTCATGTCTCTGACCGCGGCGAGCACCGCCACCCACTTCACCGCCTACAGGATCACGGCCACCGACTCCGCGCTGACCACCTGGTCCGCACCCGTCCAACTGGCCGGCATCGGCCCGAACAACATCGACACCTTCATCGTCAAGGTCGGCTCCACGTACCACGCGTTCACCAAGAACGAGACGACGAAGTACATCGAGTACGCCACCGCCTCCAGCCTCACCGGCCCGTACACCTTGCGGAAGACGGGCGACTGGGCCGGATTCGGCAGCTGGGTCGAGGGCCCGGCCCTGGTCCAGCTCGACAACGGAGGCTGGCGCATCTACTTCGACGGCTACCGGGCCGGGAAGTACTGGTACAGCGACAGCTTCGACAACTTCGCCACCTGGTCCACACCCGCCGAAGTGCCCGCGCTCTCCGGCTTCATACGCCACGCCACCGTGCTGAAGGAGACGGTGCCCGACGGTGTCGCGCTGCCCACCGGCACCACCCGGTCGCTGCGTTCGGTCAACTACCCCGACCGGTACGCCGCGGTGCGCTCCGACAGCCTCGGCTACATCGACCCGGTGAGCTCCTCCAGCAGCACCGCCGTCAAGCAGAGCGCCACCCTGACGATCGTGCCCGGCCTCGCCGACGCCGCCTGCTACTCCTTCCGTGACTCCGGCGGCCGCTACATGCGCCACTGGGACTTCCGGATCCGCTTCGACGCGGACAACGGCACCGACGTCTTCGACAAGGACGCCACCTACTGCGCCCGTCCGGGCACCGCCCCCGGTTCCGTCCGCCTGGAGTCGTACAACTACCCCGGCCGCTACGTGCGCCACTACAACTACGCACTGCGCGTGGACACCGGTCAGAACACCGACACGTTCCGCGCCGACAGCTCCTTCACGGTGGTCAGCCCCTGGGCCTGACCTGCCCCCTGACGCTCGCCCATCAGATCCGCCTACCAGGAAAACGAGGTTCCATGCGCAGAAGAACGTTCAGCCGCAGACACCTGTCCGTGGCCGCCGCCACGACCGCGGCCCTGGCCTCCCTGGGCGCGATGCTCGTCGCCCAGCCGGCTCAGGCAGCCACCAGCGGCGCCCTGCGCGGCGTCGGTTCCGGCCGGTGTCTCGATGTGCCGGGCGCCAGCCAGACCGACGGGACCAACCTGCAGATCTGGGACTGCTGGAGCGGGACCAACCAGCAGTGGACGCTGACGGACAGCAACCAGCTCACCGTGTACGGCAACAAGTGCCTGGACGTGCCGGGCCACGCCACCACGGCCGGTACCAAGGTGGCGATCTGGGCCTGCAACGGCGGTACGAACCAGCAGTGGCGGGTCAACACCGACGGCACCGTGGTCGGCGTGGAGTCCGGGCTGTGCCTGGCCGTGACGGGCGCCGGTACGGCCAACGGCACCGCGGTGGAGATCGCGGCCTGCAACGGCGCCGGCAACCAGAAGTGGACCGGCCTGTCCGGGACGGGCACCACGTGTTCCCTTCCGTCGACGTACCGGTGGACCTCGACGGGAGCCCTGGCGCAGCCGGCGAGCGGCTGGGTCTCCCTGAAGGACTTCACCACCGTGACGTACAACGGCAAGCACCTGGTCTACGGGACGAACTATCCGACCTCGTCCGGGTCGTGGGGTTCGATGGCGTTCAGCCCCTTCACCAACTGGTCGGACATGGCCTCGGCCACCCAGACCGGCATGAGCCAGTCCGCGGTGGCGCCCACCCTGTTCTACTTCGCGCCCAAGAACATCTGGGTGCTGGCGTACCAGTGGGGTGCGTGGCCCTTCATCTACCGCACGTCCAGCGACCCCACCAACCCCAACGGCTGGTCCGCGCCGCAGCCGCTGTTCACCGGCAGCATCACCGGTTCCGGCACCGGCCCGATCGACCAGACCCTGATCGCCGACGACCAGAACATCTACCTGTTCTTCGCCGGCGACAACGGCAAGATCTACCGCGCGAGCATGCCGATCGGGAACTTCCCGGGCAGCTTCGGCTCCTCGTACACGACGGTCATGAGCGACACGACGAACAACCTGTTCGAGGCGCCGCAGGTCTACAAGGTCCAGGGCCAGAACCAGTACCTCATGATCGTCGAGGCGAAGACCGCGAACGAGGTGCGCTACTTCCGCTCGTTCACGGCCTCCAGCCTGAACGGTACGTGGACCCCGCAGGCGGCCACCGAGAGCAACCCCTTCGCGGGCAAGGCCAACAGCGGTGCCACCTGGACCAACGACATCAGCCACGGTGACCTGGTCCGCAACAACCCCGACCAGACCATGACCATCGACCCCTGCAACCTGCAGTTCCTCTACCAGGGCAAGTCCCCCAGCACACCGTCGACCACCCCCTACGAGCAACTGCCGTACCGGCCCGGCGTCCTCACCCTGCAGCGCTGACCCGCCCTCCCGCACCGAAGACCGGGACGCGGGCGGGCCGGCCGGGAGCGTCTGCTCCGGGCCGGCCCGCCCACGCGGTGTCAGCCTGCGGCGGGAACCGACGCGCGGGGTGGTTCGGGCAGGGCCTCGGGGGACGGCGTGTGGTGCGGACCGGGCTCGGCTGTCACCGCGAGGGAGGTGGGGGCGGAGATGTAGGGGATCGCTCCGCTCAGGACCGCCTTCGCGCGGCCCTCGTCCAGCTCGCCCTCCCACCGGGCGACGGCCAGGGTGGCGACGCCGTTGCCGACCAGGCTGGTCAGGGCACGGGCTTCGGACATGAACCGGTCGATGCCGAAGATCAGCGCGAGGGCGGCGACGGGGACGTGCGGGATCGCGCTGAGGGTGGCCGCCAGGGCGATGAACCCGGAGCCGGTGACACCGGCCGCGCCCTTGGAGGTGAGCAGCATGACGGCGAGCATGGACAACTGCTGGGTGAGGGAGAGGTCGATGCCGAGGGCCTGGGCGAGGAAGACCGAGCCCATGGTCAGGTAGATGGCGGTGCCGTCGAGGTTGAAGGAGTACCCGGCGGGGAGCGTGATGCCGACGACGGGCCTGGAGGCGCCGGCGTGCTCGAGCTTGGCCATCATGCGCGGCAGGACGGGCTCGGTGGAGGACGTGCCCAGGACGATGAGCAGTTCTTCCTTGATGTAGCGCAGGAAGAGCAGCAGCCGCAGCCCGTTCAGGCGCATCACGGTGCCGAGGACGACCAGGACGAAGAAGAGGGCGGTCAGCCAGAACGAACCGACCAGCAGGGCCAGGTGGCGCAGGGTGCCCAGCCCGTAGTTGCCGATGGTGAACGCCATCGAGCCGAAGGCGCCGACGGGAGCGAGCCGCATGATCCAGCGGATGAGCGTGAACAGGACCGCCGAGAACTTCTCGATGCCCCGGGCGATGCCCAGGCCGGCCTCCCCGGTGGCGTGCAGGCCGAAGCCGAACAGCACCGACACCAGCAGCACCGGCAGGATCTCGTTGCCGGTCAGGGCGCTTATCAGGGTGGCCGGGATGACGGCGAGGACGAACTCGGCGAAGCCCTCGTGGGCCGTGGTCGCCTCCGCCGGCAGACCCTTGGTGGACAGGCTCGCGACATCGACGTGCAGACCGTCGCCCGGTGCGACGACGTTGACGACGACCAGGCCGATCACCATGGCCAGGGTGGTCAGCACCTCGAAGTAGACCAGGGCCTTGAGGCTGACCCGGCCGACCGTGCGGGCGTCGCCCATGGAGGCGATGCCGTGGACGACCGTGCAGAAGATGATCGGCGCGATGAGCATCTTCACCAGCGCGATGAAGCCGTCGCCGAGCGGCTTGAGTTCGGCGCCGACGTGCGGCCACAGCGTGCCCACGAGGGCGCCGAGGAGGACGGCGATCAGGCACTGTACGTAGAGGTGGGACAGCATCCGGCGGATGCGGCCCGGCGGTGCGGTGACGGTACCCGGGGCGGCGTCGTTGCGGCTCATGCGGGGCGTCCTTCCAGGACGGGAACGAGGAGTTCGGCTCGGGCGATACGCCGGGCGGCGCGGTGCAGGACCACCGTGGGGGACGCGCCGTCCGGTGCGGGGACGCCTTGCGTGGTGATCACGCCGGCGGGAGTGCCCAGGCGCAGCGTGCCGTCGGCGGTCTGCCGGGCGACGCGGTGGGCGAGGGTGCCGGGGGTGGCGGCGGCCGCGGCCAGGGCCACGGCGGAGGTCAGGCCGATCGCCGGGTGCGGGGCGTGCATGGAGACCATGCGCACGGCCAGGTCGTACTCGTCCTGGGTGACGAGCACGCCCTGTGTGGTGCGATAGGAGGCAGGCCGGGCGACGATGCCCACCTTGGGCACCGCGTGGCTGACCGGGTCGCCCTCGCGGGCCAGGCCCATGGCCAGCGCCGCCCGGCGGCGCAGCAGTGTCAGCGCGGGCACAGCGGCGGCGAACGCGCTGAGGGACTCGGTGCCGTCGAGGCCGAACGCCTTGGCCTCGAACAGGGCGGCCGGAGCGCCCGCGTCCACGAGGGACGCCTCGACGACACCGTCCGGGCCGGTCAGCTCGTCCAGTGTCCGGCCGGTCGGCAGGGCACGGCCGGTCGTCGAGCCCGCCGGGTCCTGGAATCCCAGCAGGACGGGAACGCCCCGTGCCGAGGTACCCGGGACCAGGGCCGTGCCCTCCTCGGGGGCCACGCCCGCGGGGGTGGGGATCGTGCCGGTGAGGCGGGCCCCGGTGTTGACGTTGAGCATCCGGACGGTGGTGGTGTCCGACGCGATCGGCACGAGATCGTGGTGGACGGCGTACAGGGCCACGGCGGTGGCGCAGTTGCCGCAGTTGCTGGCCCATTCCACGCGCTCGTCGCCGATTCCCACCTGCGCGAAGGCGTACTCGACATCGACGCCGGCCCGGGTCGACGCCTGTACGACGGCGGCCTTGGAGGTGGTGGAGGACGCGCCGCCGACGCCGTCGATCTGACGGGGGTCGGCGGCGTTGAAGGCGGCGAGCAGGAGGGCGTCGACGTCCACACCCGTGGCGGCCACGTCGCGGTGGTCGAAGATCCAGCACTTGCTGGTTCCTCCGCGGATCATCTCGCCCTGCAGACGCAGCACAACCGACTCCTCACAGACAGGGAAGGGGAATCCACCCGCGGTCTCGCCGTGCGTGGTGTCCTCCACGGTGGGTTACGACAGCGTGAAGTACAATCTCGGAAATGTGTATGGCCCTTAAGAGCAAGTGAACGCTGGAGGCAGCGGCATGCTCGACGTCCGGCGCATCCTGCTGTTCACGGAGGTCGCCCGGCGCGGCTCGGTGACAGCGACCGCCCGCGCCCTCAACTACACACCGTCAGCGGTATCGCAGCAGATCAGCCGCCTGGAAGCGGAGGCAGGACAACCCCTGCTCGAACGCCACGCCCGGGGTGTCACCCTCACCGACGCCGGACGGGCCCTGGCCGAACGGGGCCAGCGGATCGAACGCGAACTGCGGGCCGCGGAGAACGAACTCGCCGACCACGCCGGCCTGCGCGCGGGCACCCTGCGCATCGGCACCTTCCCCACCGTCGGCGCCTCGCTCCTCCCGCACGCCGTGATCGCCTTCCGCGACGCCCACCCCGGCGTACGGCTGACCGTGCGCAGCGCACGCATCGCCGGACTGTGGACGATGCTGGAGAACCGGGAGATCGAGATGTCGCTGATGTGGGACTACGACTGGAGCCGGATCGACCGGGAGGACATCGTCGTCACCCCCCTCCTCGACGACCCGCCGGCTCTCCTCGTCGGCGACCACCACCCGCTCGCCGGCCGTGACACCGCCTCGCTCGCCGACTTCGCACGTGACCCCTGGATCACCCGGGCGGACCACCACCCGGTGGCCGAGGCGCTCGTGCGCGGCTGTCGCGCCGTCGGCTTCGAGCCCCACATCGCCTACGAGGCCCACGACTACCAGGAGGCCCAGGCCATGGTCGCCGCCGGTATCGGCGTCGCCCTCGCCCCCACCCTGGCCCTGGAGGGCATCCGACCCGGCGTCAGCGTCCTGCCCCTGCAGCCGCCGGCCCCCGTCCGCCGCATCCTCCTGGTACGCATGGCAGGCCACTCGCTCACCCCGGCCGCACTGACCTTCGCCGGCCTCCTCCGCGACGCCGTGACCACCCGGAAACCCTGACACCGGGCCACGCCCACCGGTCGGTCGACCGTCGCGCTCACCCGTATCCGCGACGCGGACGACGGCTGACGCACGATCAGGGGCCGTGGCGGCGGCCACGGCCCCTGACGGATACGCCGCCGGTGGAGGACGACGGGGGCGCTGTGTTCAGACGGGTTGCGGGGCGGGCCGTCCGGCGAGTTCCGGCAGTCGGTCCACGTGGATGCCGAACCAGGTCCGCAGCACTTCTCGCAGTTCCTCCTCGCCGGTGATCCTCTGCCTGACGGTTTCCTGCCCCTTCCTTTCCCGGACGACTACGCGTCCCGTCGCGGTCAGCGCCACCTTTCCGTCCTCCAGGCGACGGACGCACAGGATTTTGTTCGCGAACGGGGAATCGGGAGCGGTCCGGTACCACCAGAGGACGGGAAAGAAGAAGGCGATGTCGCGGGGCCTGGTCTCCAGCCGATAGAGCGGCACGCCGTCGAGCGCGAGGTCGATGTCGCCTTCGGGTGCGTCGGAAAACAGGTAGGTTCCGTGCGGGTCTTCCTGCGGTGTCCGCAGGTCCAGGCGCAAGGGCCACCGGCTGTGGCTGCCCTGCGCGACGTCGACCAGCCACGGCCCGGCCCCGGACGGTTCATCGGTCTCCACCCTGAGGACGAAGTGGCCGGTCTGACTGCTCAGGTGGTTCCCCCGGTGGATGCGTCCACCCAGGAAGGCGACCCGGTAGCCGAATGCCTGGAGCAGGAGGGCGAAAGCCGAATTCAGCTCGCAGCATCCTCCCCGCCGTTCGCGGACGATCCTGTGGACCGCCTCGACGGAATAGGGTACGGACTCGTTCAGATGGAACGAGAGGTTTTCGAACGGAATGGACAGTACGTGGCGCTCCTGAAGGTGCTTCAATGCTGCCGCGTCGGCCTTCTCCGGCCTGCGGGCGCCTATGCGCCGCAGATAGGCGTCGACGAGTTCGGGTTCCATGTGCGTGAGGGTCCTGTCGGCGGTCGGAGGGGGAGAACACGTCCCAGGACCCGTCGCGGCCGCGCTTCGCCCCCGGCCGCCGAGGCAGGCGAACCGGGGGAGTGCGGAGCGGTCGGGGCCCTGGGGCGTCCGGTCAGGTCGTGGGCACCTGCTCGGCGTCGTGGCCGAAGAGCCAGGAGACGGTGTCCAGCAGGTCGCCGTGCTCCGGCGCCGGCCGGGGTGCGTCCGGGTCGTGGAAGACGCGGATCATGTCGTTGGACCGCTGCTGGACGAGGACGGTTCTCGGCCGGCGTGCCGCTTCGTACCGCTGCAGCGCGGCCGGGATCCCGGAGCGCTCCGCGTCCCGCAGGCAGGCCGCGAGCGCGAAGGCGTCCTCGATGCCCTGGCTGGCCCCCTGAGCCATGAACGGCAGCATGGGGTGGGCGGCGTCGCCCGCCAGCGTGATGCGCTGCCGGCTCCATGCGAAATCGGATTCCCTGACGTGCAGGGCCCAGCGGGTCACCGTGTCCGTCGCCTCGACGATACCCAGGACCGTGGGGTCCCAGCCCGTGTAGGCCTCCAGCACGTCCCGGATCTCGCCGGGTTCCGACCAGGATTCCGTGGGTTGCCGGCCCGAGGGAACGGTCGCGACGAAGTTGACGAGCTCACCGCCCGCCACGGGGTAGCACACGAAGTGCTGTCCCGGACCCGCCCAGATCAGCGATGCCCACTCGCCTGCCGGGAAGGGCGTGCGGTCGGCCGGGGCGAGGCCCCGGTAGACGGTCTGCCCGGAGTAGACGGGTTCGTCGCGTGTCAGGCAGCCGCGGACCACCGAGCGGATGCCGTCGGCCCCCACGACGAGGTCGGCCTCGACCGCCGTGCCGTCCAGGAAGCGCAGTTCGGCGCCGTCCGCGTGCTCGTCCACCGCGACGCACGCCTTCCCTGGGCGCACCGTGCCCGCAGGGAGGAGCCTCAGGAGCGCGGCGTGCAGATCCGACCTGCGCAGAAGGTAGTAAGGGACACCGAACCGCTCCTCGCACCGGTCACCGAGCGGGATGCGGCCGATCACCTCGCCGCGCTCCCAGGAGCGCAGTTCGATCCCGGCCGACGGCACCGCCGTCTTGGCGAGGTCGTCGGCCAGCCCCAGCCGGTGCAGCAGGCGCACGGCGTTCGGCCCCAGCTGAATGCCGGCACCGGTTTCCCCGAGCCCGGGTGCCCGCTCGAAGACCTCGCAGGTGACGCCGGACCGGTCCAGCGCGGCGGCCAGGGTCAGGCCCGTGATGCCGGCTCCCACGATCGCCACGCGTGGTCCGTGCTTGTGCTCAGCCACCCGGGGTCACCTCTCCACGCAGAATTCGTTGATCGGGTAGCCGACGTGCCGGTCCTCGCTGGGCAGGTAACCCAGCACCCGGTCGCCGGGCCTGAGCTCGGTGCTGTTCAGCACCGCGCCACCGGGGCCGAGCACCCGCACGTGCCAGTCGTCCTGAAGGATCAGGTTGACGCTGCGGCCGTCCTCCGACACCGCGTCGATGGATATCAGCGGACGGCTCTCGATCTTGACCCGGCCGACCGTGACGAGCCGGGTCTGCCCCTTGACGTCGACCGCCATCACCTTGCTGCCGGACTTCAGCTCGCTCAGGTAGTGGGTACGTCCGTCACGGGAGAGGGTGTACGAGTGAATCGCGCCCGCGTTCACCCGGAACGGGCGGGTCGGCATGTAGGGAAGCGGGTGCGTCTCACTCACGCAGAGGATCATTCCCTTGGAGTGCGAACCCACGAGGATCCCCTCGTCCTCCCGGAAGTAGCTGCAGGTGTCGACGCAGGCCCGCTCACCCATGCCCACGTGCTCCGTCGCCCGGACGGTGAGCTCGACGAGGTCGAGGGCCGGGGTGTGCACGACGGCCGCCTGCTTGAGGGCGGTGGCGTCGCCCACGGCGGCCGGCGCCATCATCACGCCGTCGGACCCGTGCTCGAGCACACCGAAGATGATCTCCGCCTCTTCGGCGTCCTGGGCGATGGTGATCAGGCTGCCCGTGGCCTGTGCGGCGGCGGCGATGACGATCTCCAGCGGGATCTTGGTCGGATCACGGAAGAGCAGCAGGCTCCACCGCTCGGTGCGCGCCGAGTCACAGGCCTCCTCCAGGGAGTCCGCGTCGATGATCTCCACGAACCGGCCGAAGTCCACCCCTGGATGCACGGCCGCGAGTTCCGCGGGGCTGCCGTGCTCCCGCGGATCGACGATCACCACGTCGGCGCCGCCGAGATCCTTGGGGAGCTTCTTGCCCTGGGGAAAGAGGATCTTCTTCACGGTGGGGGGCAGCTGCTGTAGCTCCTCCAGCTTGTCCGACACGACGCCGTCCAGCCGCTGGTGCACCGCCTCCTCGAGCACGGCCTCCTTGGCGGTGGTGGTGCGGATGTCCAGCCACGTGAGCCTCATACCTGTCCGTTCCTTGCCTTGATCTTCACTGATGACACCGTGCCGTATGGCCGTCATACGGCGCTCGTGCCCCGTCCGAGCAGCTCGGCCGGGGCCGGGGGGAACACGTCCCCGTGCACCAGACGAGCGAGTTTCCTCGTCGTGTCCGCGGGATTCGCGGACTCGAAGACGTTGCGTCCCATCGCGACGCCCGCCGCGCCCCGCCTGAGCGCCGTGTCCACGAAACGCAGCAACGCCTCTTCGTCCGTGAGCCTCGGCCCGCCGGCCACCAGAATCGGCACCGGGCAGCTCGCCGTGAGGCGGAGCATTTCGGCTTCCGAGTCGACGCAGTAGGTCTTGACCACGTCGGCCCCGAGCTCGACGGCGACGGCCACCGCGTGGGCCACGACGGCCGCGTCCCGGGGGTCGGCGATGTGCGGCCCGCGCGGGTACATCATCGCCAGCAGCGGCACGTTCCAGCGGTCACAGTCCTCCGCGACCTTCGCCATGTCGGCGATCTGGCGCGCCTCCTCCCGGGAACCGATGTTGACATGCACGCTCACGGCGTCGGCACCCCACCGCAGAGCCTCCTCGACACTTCCCACCACGGTTTTCGCGTCGGGGTCGGGAGCGTGCGCGGTGCTGGCACTGAGATGGACGATGAGCGAGGTCTGGGTGAACCAGGCGGGATCGACGAACCGGACGCTGCCCTTGTGCAGCACCACCGCGTCCGCGCCGTTGGTCGCCAACTGGCCGACCAGCCGATTGAGGTTGGCGCCACCGGCGGCGAACGGACCGTCCGAGAGGGGATGGTCGAGCGGCACCACGAGCATGCGCTGCGGATTGCGCCGGTGGAGGCGCAGCAGACGCGTCCTGCGCCCGGATGACGTGCCGTTGAACGCCCTCGTTGAACTGTGCATGGTCGTTCCTGGGAGTGAGGAGGGGTGGGGGGTCGGCAGCAGCAAGCACAACGTACATATCCGGGGCCCGGCTGAGACCGATTCACGCGCGTTTCAGGGATATCCCTGAATTCCGGCCATGCGTACCGGAGTTGGCGCGTTCACCTACCTTTCACCGCAGGCCCGCGGAATGCTCGCGGAACCTCCGCAACCGAGCCCCGTACAGCCGTCCGCGAGACAGCCACGACCAGAACGGCCCTGGTGACACGTGCAGTCAGGGCCCGGACAGCCGGGATGCCGCGGACGCCCGGCACCGGCTGCTCCTATGCCGACCCGCATCAGCTCGCCCGCCGGGTCCGCTGCCTGCTGGATTGTGGGAGTCACAGCTCGTCGAGCAGCTCGTCGAGCGATGCTGGGTGGGGCGCTGGGTGCCCTGCTTGGTTTCGTTCGGTTGTCAGGTGGAGCGGGAGCGCCGGTGGGCTGCGACTCGTTCGCGGGTCGCGCATCGGCGGGAGCAGTAGAGGCGTTCGGGGCCGCTGCCCTGGGTGATGAAGACGTTGTGGCAGCGGGGTGAGGCGCAGATCCTGCCGGGCGGGCGTTGGCGGTCCCACACGAGGACGGCCAGGGCCATGCAGGAGGAGGCGAGGAGCCATTCGTCCCAGGGGGCGTTGTCGTCTTGGTCGAGGTGGGGATGCCAGGGGGTGCTGCCGCCGTGCGAGGTCAGGCGGAGTGGTCCGGTGTGCTCCTGCAGGAGGCGGTTGAGGGTGGCTGCGGCGCCGTCGGCGTGCTCGGCGGCGAAGACCTGCCGCAGCAGTGTGGCAGCTGCGCGCATCCCGGCGACATCGCGGGGGGTGAGGTCGATGGGCTCGGTCTCGCCGTAGGCGCGGAGCACGTCGGCAACTCCGGCCGGATCGGGGTGGTCGTCAGCGAGAACGTTGATCAGCGCGGCGGTCCGTCGAGCCGTGGTCAGCACGGAGTGCCGGGTGGACCAGTCGCCGCTGTCGGAGAGCATCTGCGGAATGTAACGCATCTTGCTGAGTTTTCAGTTACTTCCGTAACGTCTTGGTGATGAGAAGGCGTTACTCACTCCGCTTCTATCTCGCCGGAGCAGTGGCAGCCCGTGCCGGAGACGAGATGTCAGGCCCTGCGCTGATGCTGGCGGGATTCGCCGTGGCGGGATCGACGGTCGAAGCGTCGGCGCTGCTTGCGGGCATTACGGTCTCTGCCGCCGTAGGCGGACCGGTGCTCGGGGTGCTCCTCGACAGAGCCGGACGGCCGGGACGCCTGCTGGCCGGGGCCCTCGTCATGTATGCGGCGGGGCTGGGAGTGATTCTCGTGGGACTCGCCCGATTGCTGTTCGCTGTCATCATGGTGATCGCCGTGGTGACAGGGCTGCTGGGGCCTGCCCTGTCGGGCGGATGGACGGCCCAACTGCCCCGTGTGGTGCTCGGCGACCACCTGCAGCGGGCGAACGCGTTCGACGCCATGACGTTCAGCGTGGCGAGTCTTGCCGGTCCTGCTCTCGCCGGCGGCGTGGCGGAGGTGCTGGGAGCCCCGTCGGCCGTGGTGGTCTCCGTGGTGCTCATCGCCTTGGCGCTGCCCGCCGCATGGAGGCTGCCCGCCCCTCCCGGCCGGGCGCGGGGAGCTCACACGACCTCGGTGATCAGCGACCTCGCTGCCGGGATACGGATCATCGTCGCAAGACCCTCACTGGCCCGGGCGACCCTCGCCTCCATCGTCTCCTGCGTGTCCCAGGGCATGCTGACGGCGTGCATCCCGCTCCTGGGCGAACGCGTCCTGGGCGGAGCCGGCCGTGGCGCGGTGCTGCTCTCCTGCACGGCGGTCTCCGCCCTGGTGGCCAACGCCGTACTCGCCTGGTTTCCGCGCGCAGTCGCCCCCGACACGATCATCTGGACCAGCGCCCTGGTTCAGGCTGTCGCGTTGGCCTTGGCCACCACGGGGTCACCCATGGCGCTCATCGTGGCCGTACTCATAGCAGGGGCCGGCGAAGGTCCCCAACTGACCGCCCTGTTGGCCGTCCGCCACCGGGAGGCTCCGGAACCCCTGCGCGGCCAGGTCTTCACCACCGGCGCCAGCCTGAAGATCACCGGCTTCGCCCTGGGGGCGGCGGTTGCCGGACCCATGGCGACCTGCTCCCTTCCGGGCGCCTTGGCTCTCGCAGCGGGCGCGGCGGCCCTCGCCGCGCTGGGCTTCTTCGCCATCCCGTCGGGGGCCGCCGACCGAGGCGTACGCCGTTTGGCCGTGGTGGGGGAGGCGTCTGCCCGCTCTGCCCGCTCCGCTCCGGGCTGCCGGTCTTTGCCGAAGTCGTAGGCGGTGTGGGGCGGTCACCGGACGAGACGGGGTCCTGTCCCTGACGGCGCGGCCGTGCGTCGACGTGGGTCATGGCCGGGTTGGTGCCCGGCTCGTGGGGTGTGAGTGCGTAGGGATGATCATTGTGATGGAGAGTGCTCACCGGGTCGTGTTGGTCGGGTGCGGCTGTGCGGTGCTGATGGCGGGCAGGACGGGACCCAGATAGGCGAGGGCGCCGCCGATGCCGGTGCCGCCCTTCGTCGTCACCGCGGCCGGCCCGGTGATCCCGCCCGGGGGAGCGGGGGCGGTGATGGCGGTGATGGCGGTGTCGTCGTCGACGGTGAAGCCTGCGGCGGGGACGCCGACGATCAGGACGGCGGTGGTGTCGGTGAAGCCGCTGCCGGTGATGGCCAGCAGCGTGCCGTCCCCGGTCGGGCCGGAGGAGGGACTGATCCCGGTGGCCGCGGGCAGTACCGGGGCGAGGTAGGTGAGACTGCCGCCCGTGCCGGTGTCCGCACTCGTGGTGGCGTTGACCGTCACGGTGCCGGTGGCCTGCGCCGGGGCCGTCGCCAGGGTCGTGGTGTCGGCGGTGGCCGGGTAAGCCGGCGCGGGCAGGTTGCCAGCGACCACGGCGGTGGCACCGGTGAATCCATGGCCTGTGATCGTCGGCTGGGTGTCGTCGCTGGTTGGTGGGGAGGGGGGTGGATGGTTGTGACGGCCGGTACCGTCGGTGTCGTGTGGTCGACGCGGCGGTTTGTGGCCGTGCCCGGTGGCACGGCGACGCCGTTCTGGGCGTTGGTGGCGGCCTGGGGGGTGTCTTCAGCGTGGGGGTGGTGCTGTTCAGCACGGTGAAGGGTACCGAGTCGTCGCCGCGCAGCACTGTGGGGACGGACGTGCCGGGTCCGGTGCCCGGGGCGGTGGTGCTTGTCCCACCGGTGGTCGGCTCCGGTGGGGGACGTCAGCTGTGATGCCGGGCACGCCGGCTCCTTCCACGTCGGCTGGTAAGGATGGGCGCCCCGCCAGTGCTCGATACCTGAGATGGCAGTAGCTGATCACCCGGGCAGGGTGATGACAATGAGTGTTCCCCGTTATCACTTGATCGGGTGAGGGGGGCCGGAATTCCGGAACGGATGCCCGGGGCCCGCGCGGCAGAACCCGGGGCGGGGCCGCACTCCGGTCCGGTCCCGGTCTGCTCCGGGCCGTGCCTCCCGGCTGTCCGGGCCCGTGCGGGCTGCTGCCGGTCCGGCGCCGCCGCCCTGTGCCGCTGGTCCTGCCCGGTTGCGGGGGAGGCGCTCTGCCCGTAGCGGCCCGTCATGCGTCACCCGCGGCCCGGGCGCGGCCTGTCCGTGGCCGGGCCGTGCCGGTCGGCCCGTCGGCCCCGGGGGCCCGTCGGCCCCGGGGGCCCGTCGGTCCCGGCCGGTTTCTGCCCCGGGACGGCTGCCGGGGGCCCGGTGCGCGTCAGGCCTTTGTCGCGGACGGGGTGCAGGCAGGGGGTCTGGCGGTGCGCCCGCGGCCGTGCCTGACCGGTACGGAAAGCGCCCCGCCCGTACGCCCCGCCAATGGAGTGACGATCCCTCCTGTCCCTTGCGGCATATGTCAGATGCTGCGTCACTGGAAATATCCAACCGGTGGGCAGCCCATCCTCCCGGGGGACGCGACTTCGGTACGGCTTTCGACCGCCAGAAGGGGTAGGGGGTTGCAGGGCCCTGCCGGAGCTGCGATGGGCACTCCCGGGAGGTATTGGATCGCCAGTCGGTGTCACTCGTGTGGCACCGACTGGTTGGTTGCCGCGTCAGGCGGTGTTGCGCCACGCACCGGCCCCGGGCCGTATGGGCCCTGTCGAGGACAGGCGCGGACATGCCCTGCGCCGAGAGGGGTCTGCCCGGGCATGCACGCTCGTCCTTCCCCGACGGCAGGGGGGGGCGCCGCGCCGTTCCGGACGCCCCCTTTCCCTCACCGTTCACGGCACCTGCCGGCCTTCTTGCGCCCGGTCCGACCGGTCTCTCCGGCACGCGAAGCCGCCGGCCGTAACCGTCCTCGGCGGCAACTCTGTTCAGCGGAACGCTGTGTCGCCCCGGGGCGGGCTGCTCCCGTGCTGGCATCCTGTCGTGGAGCCCGGGCGGACTGGACGAAGCCCTGGCTCCCCGGTCGGCGAAAGGGAAGAAAAGTGGATTTCATGACCGCAGATGCCGGACCGGGACGGCGGCACTGCGCCGGCACGGCCGCGGCGGCCGACGACGGCCCGGGCGTCCTGGGGGAATCGAGCACGGTGGACCTTCTGCGGCACATCTTCCGTTTCAGAGCACCGTCCGGCGTGGCACCGGCGGCCGGCGGCGCGGCTCCGGCCGCCGGGAACAACGGCTGACCGGCTCCTGCCGGGTGACACAGGCCCGGGGGCGGTGACGCGGCCCGCCCGGTGAGCGTCCAGGCCGGCACGGCTCGCAGAACCGGAGCCGGAACCTGGCGAAGCACGCCTAGGAGTCTGATGAAGATCTTGCTCCGGCCGCCTGACTCGCCCCGGATTGCCAGTAAATGTCAATCACTATGAACCGGTGCAAGTCGGGCGCGATTTCACGATCTTCAGGATGCTTCTAGTGTCATGAGTCTTTATTTCGATACAGAAGTAGGCTGGGCTCATGGCGCGTATGGGTCGGCCGACGGTCGAGGTGGTTCTGACGGATGAGGAGCGAGAGACGCTGCTGCGCTGGTCACGGCGGGCAACGTCCTCGCAGGCTCTGGCGTTGAGGTGCCGGATCGTACTCGCGTGTGCTGATGGCGGCTCGAACACCGCGGTGGGAATGGAGCTTGGGGTCCACCCGGTCACGGTGGCCAAGTGGCGTAAGCGGTTCGCGGCCGACCGGCTCCAGGGTCTGTCGGACGAGCCGCGGCCCGGCCCGCCCCGCACGGTGAGCGACGAGAAAGTCGAGGAGGTGGTCGTGCGGACCCTGGAGACCACTCCGAAGAACGCCACGCACTGGTCGACACGGGACATGGCCGCGGCCAGCGGCCTGAGCCAGTCCACCGTCTCGCGGATCTGGCGGACCTTCGGCCTCAAACCACACCTGGTGGACACCTTCAAGCTGTCCAAGGACCCGCAGTTCATCGAGAAGGTCCGCGACGTTGTCGGCCTGTACCTGGACCCGCCCGAGCGGGCCATCGTCCTGTGCGTGGACGAGAAGTCACAGATCCAGGCGCTGGACCGGTCGGCGCCGGTGCTGCCGATGATGCCGGGCATGCCCGAGCGCCGCACCCACGACTACTTGCGCGGCGGCGTGACGACCCTGTTCGCCGCCCTGAACGCGGCCACCGGCGAGGTCATCAGCTCGCTCCACCGCCGGCACCGCGCGGTGGAGTTCAAGAAGTTCCTGGCCAAGCTGGACAAGGAGGTCCCAGACCATCTCGACGTCCACCTGATCTGCGACAACTACGCCACCCACAAGACGCCCGCGATCCAGAAGTGGCTGCTGGCCCATCCCCGGTTCCACATGCACTTCACCCCGACCAGCTCGTCCTGGCTCAACCAGGTGGAGCGCTGGTTCGCACTGCTGACGGACAAGCAGATACGGCGTGGCGTCCACAGGAACGTCCAAGCCCTGGAGAAGGACATCCGGGCCTGGATCGCCGACTGGAACGACAACCCGAGGCCCTTCGTCTGGACGAAGACCGCTGACGAGATCTTCGAACGCCTCACCGGATATCTGAATCGAATCAAAGACTCAGGACACTAGGGGGTGTTGCGAGAGTCCCGCACGGCACCCACGGCGCCTGGCACGCCCTCTCGGCGCACCGGCCGAAATCCCGAGTACGTCCAGTACGAGGGCTTTCGTCCGGCACTCCGAGAGCACGCGCCGGACACCGCGGGCACCGCACAGGATTTTCGCAACACCCCCTAGTAGGGCTTGGTCAGGTTTATTCGCCGGTGGCGTGTCCGTTTGATCGGGTGTGTTGTTGACCGGGTGTGCTGGGTGGGGAGTTGGCTGCGGTCCGGTGTGATCTGGAGGACTTCGCGGCGGAGATGTTCGAGCTGTTCGCGCGGCCGGGTCAGCGCCGGTGGGGCGAGGTGTATCTGCGGGGGCTGCTGCTGGACGCGGCGCGAGTGGGTGGAGCCGATGGCCGCACGGCTGGGTGAGGACGGCAACGGGCAGGTTCTGGCCCATTTCATCACCTCCAGCCCGTGGGGCGCGGCGTATGTGCGGGCCGGTCTGGCGTGGCGGATGCAGCAGGTGATCGAGCCGACCTCGCTGAGCGTGGATGATACCGGCTTCCTCAAGGACGGTGATGCCTCTGCCTGTGTGGCCGGGCAGTGCACCGGCACCGCGGGCAGGGTCACCAGCTGCCAGGCCGGGGTCTCGCTGCATCTGGCATCGGACCGGGCGTCGGCGGCCGTGGACTGGCGGCTGTTCCTGCCCGAGAGCTGGGATCCCGCCTCGCCGAAGGCCGATCCGCTCAAGGTGGCCCGCCGGGACACGTGCGGTATCCCGGCCGAGGTCGGCCATGTCGAGAAGTGGCAGCTGGCCCGGGACATGATCGACGAGACGCAGTCGTGGGGCATCGACATCCCGCTCGTCGTCGCTGACGGCGGCTACGGCGATGCCGCCGCCTTCCGCCTCGGTCTGGAAGAGCGTGGGCTCTCCTGCGTGGTCGGGATCTCCGCCACGACCACCGCCCGGCCGGAACCAGCACAGCTGCACACCCCGCCCTGCGGCGGTCGCGGTCCCCGGCCTCAGCCTGTCTACCCCGACCCGGCCCGGGCAGTGAAGAAGCTGGTCATCGAGGCCGGCAAGCGGGCCGCCCGGCCGCTGCCCGGGCGGGAGCCTTCCCGCCCGGGCAGCGGCCGCAGCGGCCTCAAGCGCATGTACTCACGCTTCGTGGCCTTGCGGATCAGGCCCGCCGGACGCGAGATCCGCAAGGCCTGCGACGGCCCGGAGCTGCCGGTGCGCTGGCTGCTGGCCGAATGGCCCGCCACTGAGGCCGAACCCGTGCAGTTCTGGCGGTCCAGCCTGCCCGCCGACATCCCGCCGGCCGCCCTTGTGCGCACCGCGAAGCTGCGCTGGCGTATCGAGCACGACTACCGCGAGATGAAGCAGGTCCTGGGCCTGGCCCGCTTCGAGGGCCGCACCTGGAGAGGCTGGCACCACCACGTCATCCGGGTCTTCCGTCGCGCACGCCTTCTGCACCCTCCAGCGCATCACCCGGTCCCCAAAAAGAGACGGCGCCGGCCTGAGCCTCTACCGGGTCGCCCGTGAACTGCAGTTACTCCTCGCGGTCTGGACCGGCGCCTGCCCCACCTGTCACCGCGACATGCCAGAACCGATACCCACCTGACCAAGCACTGCTAGATGCCGGGCGGTTCCACCCGGTGGAAGACGAGCGCGGGCGCGGTGCCTGCGGCGGTGGTGACCTCGATGGCGGCCGCGCCGGGCGGGCCCGCCGGTACCGCAGCAGTCAGCTGGCTGTCGGAGAGCACCACGAAGGCGACTGCCGCGCCGCCGATGGTCACGGACGTAGTGGTCGTCAGGCCGGTGCCCGTCAGGGTCACCACGGTTCCTGCGGACACGCCTGCGGTGGGGGGCGACACGGCGGTGAGCACAGGGGCGGACACGTAGGCGTAGGCGAGCGGGTTGCTGGACCCGCCCGGCGTGGTCACCGTCACCGATACCGTCCCCAGTCCCGGCGGTGCTGTTGCCACGATCTCCGTGGACGACAGGACGGTGAAGACGGAACCGGACGTGGCGAACTGCACCGCTGTGGCGTTCGAGAGGTTCTGCCCGCTCAGGGTGACGCTTGCGCCGCCGGCGGCCGGCCCGGCACCGGGGGAGATCTCCGACAGCACAGGGGCCGGGGCGTAGAAGTAGTAGGCCCCCGGGGAAGCCGCGCTGGTGCCGGCCGGTGTCGTCACGGTCACCGGCACCGCGCCGGGAGACCCGGGGGGCGAGACGGCCGTGATCTGCGTCGGCGAAGTCACGGTGAACGAGGCGGCGTTGGCAGCGCCGAAGCGCACCGCCGTGGCACCGGAAAGGTTCGCACCCGTCAGCGTGACGGCGGTACCGCCGCTGGTGGGGCCGGAGACGGGCGAGACGCCGGTCACCGAGGGCAGGACGACCGTGTAGGTGAAGCTGACCGTCGTATTGCTGCTCCCGCTGGGGGACACCACGGTCACCGGGACGGCCCCCGCGCCTCCCGGTGGGGTGACCGCGGTGATCCGCGTGGAGGAGTTGACGGTGTAGGAGGAAGCGTTGGCCGAGCCGAAGCGTACGGCAGTGGCGCCCGTCAGGCTGGTACCGGTGATGGTGACGGTTGTTCCTCCGGAGGTGGGTCCCTGCGTGGGGCTGACCGACGTGACCACGGGAGGCATCAAGGGCTCCTAGGGAGACTGAGAAGACGGCGGGGACGAAGGTTCAAAGGCAGGCGGCTGTGCCGAGGGCTGTCCGGCTGACCGGGATGCCCCGTTCGCGGTGCGTCATGTCTGCGGCGGGAGAAGCCGGAGCGGAGCGGAGCCCGGCACGCCACTCGCCGTGGTGGTGGCGGGGTCGTCTGCACCTCGGGGCCGGTCGGTGCGGCCGCGCCGTGCAGTCCGCACCGACACGAGGCGGGCCGGCGCCGGCCCGCCCGGGTGGGTCCCGCACGTTCTCCAGCAGTAGTGACCCACAGGGGCCGTGCCCGGAACAAGGGGCAGCGGCGCCCACTCACCCGCACGGAGTAACGTCCGCCGCCCTCCGTGCCCGGCTGCCGGGGCCGCGCTGTGTCCGCCGCCGCGGCCGGGCCGGCCCTGCGCGGGGGCACCGGGGCGGGGCCCGGCCCCGTCCCTCGGGGCCGTCCCGGGCGCGCGGGGCGTGCACCCGTCGCGACGCGGCGGCACCAGCGCCCACGCCGTGGCCGTCGCGACGCGGCGGCCACGCAGCGGAGCTGTCCGTGGCTGGGGAAGCGAACGCGGCACGGCGTCAGACCTGGTGGCCGGGCCCACGGGTGACGCACCGCCACGGCGGAGCCCGGGGGGCGTGTGCGAGGGGACCGCCCGGATCGGGCCGCGCGCCCGTCGCTTCCGGCTCCTCATGCGCGCGCTCCGCCATACGGGCGATGTTCGGTTCTGTCCCTTGCTCTTTCTTTCACCCGTATGGATCACTGGAGACACCGGCGGTTCGCCCATTCAGCCGGACAGCGCGACACGGCTCCGCCGGTTCCTCACGGCGAGCTCGCGCAGGAGCTGCGCCGCCCGAGCAGCGAGAACGCCAGCCGTAGCGACCGCGGCAGTTCTGCGCCGTCTGCCTCATGGCCGGCCTGCACACGCGGCTTCGGTGTCCGTCACCGCAACCGCGTACGGCGCGGGGCCCCTTGCGGTGCTCTCCCACACACGGCCGTGGAGCACGGCCGCGGCGCCCCCTCATCCGAACCCCAGAAGGAGACAACCATGTCTGTCGCCACCCTGTTCCCCCTCCCCCCGATCCTGACGCAGCCGACCCTGATCGCCGCCGTCCCGGGATTCGGACCGACCAGCGGAGGCAACGTCGTCCTCCTCATCGGCACCAACCTGGGCGGGGCGACCTCCGTCACCTTCGACGGCGTGCCCGCGACCATCGTCGCGCAGGACCCCCTGGGGATCCTGCTCACCGTCATCGCCCCTGCGCACGCCGCGGGCAACGTGCCCGTCGTCGTCACCACCCCGGCCGGGGCGAGCACGCCGGCCCACTACACCTACGTGCCCCCCGTGACGCCGGCGCCCATCGCGCTGGCGATCACCCCGGTGACCGGGCCGGTCGAGGGCGGCACACCCTTCACGATCATCGGCGCCAACCTCGCCGGCGCCTCGGTCACCTTCGGCGGAGTCCCCGCCACCGGCGTGAACGTGATCGGCGGAGTCATCCTCACCGGCGTGACTCCTGCTCATGCCGCGGGCCTCGTCTCCGTCCAGGTGACGACTGCGGGGGGCACCACGACCGTACCCGGCGGCTTCACCTACGTCGGGCCGGCCGTGCCCACGGTCACGGCCATCACGCCGGCTTCCGGCCCCGCCGCGGGCGGCACGCCGTTCGCCATCACGGGCTCCCATCTGACAGGTGCCGCCGTCACCATCGGAGGAGTCGCGGCGACCAACGTCATCGTCGACCCCACCGGGACGGTACTCGCCGGCATCACACCGGCCGGGACGGCCGGCAACGCCGCGGTGGTGGTGACCACCCCGGCAGGCTCGGCCAGCGTCACGGGCGGCTTCACCTACGTGTGATCGACGAAAGCCGCACGCCACGATGATGCCCGCACTTCGTGTGCGGGCATCATCGTGGCGTGTGCCGTCCCGGCCCGTCTCGCGGGTTTCGGTGTCCTTTGCGGAAAGCGGAGCGCGAACGGACGGCATGGGATCGACGGCCGCCCGGAACGGCTGACGGCCGCCCGGAACGGCATGGCGCGGAAAACCGGGCAGAATTCGCCGGTCCCCGCGTCGAACGGCCAAAAGCCGGAGCGGTGAAGAAGAATGCGGCACACCCGGTCGCCTCCGCCGGGCCGGCGGACAATCCCCGCGGCGCGGGCCGCACGCACGCGAGGACGGCCGTCTGCACGGCGGACGCCGCAGGCTGCCGCCGGGCGGCCGTGTCGCCGCGCCTCCGGCGTGAGCAGGGCCGATCCTTCCCCGGGCATACCTTTCGCCCCTCCCGGCCGACCGCAAGAACCTGAACTCCCGCAAGGGCGGTTAACTCGTTCAGGTGAATGGAGTCAACTGCGTCTTGTCACCCGATTGGGCGCGTGAGTCAATTAAGAATGTGAACCGGCGGGCCGCCCATCCCCGTGCCGGGGGAAGAATGAGGCGGGCATGTATATGCCGGATTCCCTCCCCATGCCTGCAGTGCACTCCTGAATGGGGGGCAAGGGGCTCTTCTTTTCCCGGTCTATGCAATGCGCATCACGCCGGACAGGCGCGAGAGGCTTGTGAGGCTCGTCGCGGTCATCGGCTGTTCCGCCGGTTCCTCGCACGTCCCACCCAACCAGCGAGGAGTGTTCCATGCCGATCTCTCCGAATCAGGGTTCCACGGGAGGCGGGACCCTGGTGACCATCACCGGCACGAACCTGGCCAACACCAGCGCCGTGATGTTCGGCAGCAAGCCCGCCACGAACGTCACCAACGTTTCGCCGACCCAGGTCACCGCGGTCTCCCCGTCGGGAACCGGGACCGTCGGCATCACCGTCAAGACCCCGGGCGGCACGAGCAATCCGGTGCCGTTCTTCTACGTCGGCGCCCCGTTCAAGTCGTCCCTGAGCGCGTCCTCGGGTCCGCTGGCCGGCGGCAACACCGTCACCGTCACGGGGACCGGCCTGTCGACCGCGACCAGTGTCTCCTTCGGCGCAGCAACCGCCACCCCCACGGTGGTCTCCGACAGCTCACTCGCCGTCACGGTTCCCGCGGGCGCGGCGGCAGGGCCGGTGTCGGTGAGCGTCACCACCGCCGGGGGGAGCAACAACGGGCTGACCTACGTCTACGTCGACGTCCCCACGATCGGAACCCTCAGCCCGACCTCGGGCCCGACCTCGGGCGGGACCGCGGTGACGGTCACCGGAACCAACCTGGACAGCACCGAATCGGTCACCTTCGACGGCGTCCCCGCACCGTTCGCCGTGATCAACTCCACCACGCTGTCGGTGGTCACCCCGCCCGGCACCGCGGGAGCGGTCGACGTGGTCGTGACCAACGCCGCCGGATCGGACACCGCAGCCGGTGCCTACACCTACGTGGCAGGCCCGGGCATCTGATCCCTCCCCCTGCGACAGGTTCGCGTCCTGCCCCGGTGCACAGGACCTGTCACGCGCCCGCCTGTGACGCGCCCGCCTGTGACGGCCCCACGGCCCCGCAGGCGGGCAGCGGTCGTCCCGGGGGCCGTTGCGGGCGGCGGACGGGGCCGCGGGGCGGGGACGGACAAGCAGCGGTCCCCGGGCCGGCGCGGTCACGTCACGGCGGTGGTGGTGCCGGCCGGCGAACCGTGCGTGCCGTGCGCGGGGATGCCCTGCCCGGCGGCCGCAAGAGGGCGCTTCCCCGGCAGCAGTGCGTGCAGCGGCGCGGTCCCGGCACGGGCACAACGGCGCCAGGAGCGGGCGCGGTTCATCCGCCGGCCCGGTCCGCGGCCAAACCGTCCGGGGACCTGGTCGGCCCGCCCCCGCGTCGGCCCGCCCCCCGGGTCCTCAGCCGATGATGATGTTGTTGTGGATGTCCCCGACCACGAAGCCGAGCAGCCCTCCGCAGGTGAGCAGGCACAGCCCGGGGGGCACGGTGGGGGTGACGGGCGCCGCCGAGACCGACACGGGTGCCGTGCCGCTGGAGGCGTCGCAGGATTCGTTGCCGTTGTAGGCAGCGGTGATCGTGTGCGTGCCGAGTGCCGTGAACGAGGCGGTGAACCGTGCCTGGCCGTTCGCCGCGACGGCCACCGTGCCCAGCAGGTCGGCGCCGTCGAAGAACGTCATCCCCAGACCGCCGCCCGGATCGGAGGCACAGGTGACCGTCGCGGTCAGCTCGACCGCAGCTCCGATCGAAGCCACCGCGGGAGCTGCAGTGACGCTCGTGGCCGACGGGGCGGCCGCCGCCGGGGAGGCAACGGCCATCACGGCCGCCACGGCCGCTGCTGTGACCCCTGCCCACCTGTCACGGGGACGTCTACGCATCACGAGTCAACTCCCTTTGTCCTGGTCCGTGCTGGATGTTTTCTGGATGACCTCACGCTAGGCGACCATGCGTGTTTATATCAGTACATATCATTAATCTTGGTCCAAGATGCGCCAACTGGGTCAAGAGCGGCGGTCCCGGGCCGCGGTGCCTGCAGGAACCGGCGGCGTCCGCGGCCACGGGCCGGCCGCGGACGCCGCGCACTGCTCCCTTCGAGGCAGCGGCAGGGACGCAGACGGAGGGAAAGCGAAGCTCCGACCCGCGTTCTTCCGTTCGGCGCCCGCCCTGCGGCCGGCTCCTGCGGTTGCGTGACCGGCGAAGTAAATGCTTGCTGGAGAGCAGCCACAGTGAACGCCTGAGTGTCCGACAAAGGAGTCATGATGCAGTCCCTGTCCGATGCGGTCCTCGCCGGTGCCGATGCTGCGGTCCTGGAGTCCCTTCCCCTGCCGGACTATTTCCCCGCGGCCGTGGTCCGAAAGGAAGACACCGACATCTTCCGGTCCGTGGAAGACAAGGACGTGCGCAAGTCCCTTCTCGTCGATCAGGTACCCATGCCGGAGCTGGCGCCCGACGAGGCACTGGTCGCTGTCATGGCGAGCTCCATCAACTACAACACGGTATGGACCGCTATGTTCGAGCCGGTTCCCACCTTCCAGTTCCTGCGGCAGCTGGGCAGGAACGGCGGTTGGGAGGCACGTCACGACCTCCCCTACCACGTCGTCGGTTCCGACGCTTCAGGAGTCGTCGTCCGCACGGGATCGTCCGTACGCAAGTGGAAAGTGGGCGACCACGTCGTGATTTCACCCGCCTACGTCGACGAACAGGACCATGACACCCATCGGGACGGGATGCTCGGTGAGGGACAGAAGGCCTGGGGCTTCGAGACCAACTTCGGCGGGCTGGCCCACTACGCCGTCGTACGGGCCAGCCAGCTGATGCCGAAACCCGCCGCTCTGAGCTGGGAGGAGGCGGCGGTCAACCCGCTGTGTGCGAGCACCGCCTACCGCATGCTGGTCAGCGAACGCGGCGCGCGGATGAAGCAGGGAGACGTCGTCCTCGTCTGGGGCGCGACGGGCGGCCTGGGCGCCTACGCCGTTCAGCTCGTCCTCAACGGCGGGGGCATCCCCGTGGGCGTCGTCAATTCCGCCGAGAAGGCGAGCGTACTGAGAACACTGGGCTGCGAAGCGGTCATCAACCGCACCGACATCGACGGGGGAGACCCCACACTTCTGCAGCGGCCGGAAGGCTGGAAGACAATGGGAAAGGCCATCCGCGCGGCTGTCGGAGAGGACCCGCACATCGTCTTCGAGCACGTCGGCCAGAAGACATTCGCCGCATCCGTCTTCCTCGCCCGGCGCGGAGGCACCATCATCACCTGCGGATCGAGCACAGGCTACGAACACCTCTACGACAACAGGTACCTCTGGATGCGCCTGAAGCGGATCATCGGCAGCCACGGCGCCAACCTCCACGAGCAGTGGGAGGTCAACCGGCTCCTCGCCCTGGGCCACCTGGTGCCCACCCTGTCCAGGACCTACCCGCTGAACGACGTCGCGGCCGCCGCGCGAAGCGTGCAGACCAACCAGCACATCGGCAAGGTGGGAGTGCTGTGCCTCGCGCCCCGGCCCGGGCTGGGTGTCACCGATCCGGGCGCACGGTCCCGGATCGACGACAAGCGGCTGCACGCCTTCCGCGGCTGACTACTCCCCCCGGCCGGCCGCCCCTGCGAGTCTCCTCACGAGATGCCGCGCGATGGCGGCCACATGCGGCGGATCGATGAGGGAGAGATGGTCGCCCTCCACCGGGACGATCTCCAGTGACGGGCACAGCGGCGCCCAGCCGAGATCCGCCTCCGACCTCAGATACCGCGGGTCCAGAGCAGTGGTCAGGGGCTGCGCCTGCTGGGCCCGGTACAGCACCACATGCGCGTCGGTGGGCCGCGGCGTGTAGCGCTCGCCGACTCTCGCGTCGATGTACGACGTCCGCTGGTGCTCCATGATTCCCGGGCTCATGTCGAGACCCACCTCGGCCACCAGGCGCATGACGACATCGATCTGCCGCTCGTCGGGGGTCGCCGCAAGCTCGTCGTAGGGCAGCTGCAGTTTCCTCCCGTAGGTCTTCTCGATGTACTCGGCAAATCGTCCGAACCGTTCGAGGAGCATCTCCTCGGAGTCGAGGTCGGGAAGCGCGGCCGGCAGGATCGTGTCGATGAGGCCGAGAAAGCCGACCTGCTCGCCCGCCTCGGCCAGTTGCCGGGCCGACTCGTAGGCGAGACAGCCACCGAACGACCAGCCGAGCAGCCGGTAGGGCCCGGCGGGCTGCAGCTCCCTGATGAGGCGGACGTAGTGCGCCGCCTTCTCCTCCATCGTGTCCACACCGTCGAGCCGCTCCATGCCGTACACGGCCTGGTCGGAGGGCAGGAGCTGAGTCAGCGGCCGGTAGACCGACGTCGGGCCGCCGGCCGGGTGGAAGGTGAACAGCGGGCGCCCGCCGGAGCCCGCGCAGGGGGGCCGCAGGACGGTGACGGGGGACCTGCCGGCCGGGTTGACCGCCGGCCGGATCAGCTCCGCCATGCCGGCCGGCGTCCGCGCCGCGAACAACGACTCCGCCGTGAGATCCAGGGGGGCTCCCGCCAGACGGCCGCGGATCGCCTCGAGGAGACTCCCGGCCCAGCGCCGGTCCCCGCCCGCCGAGGCGAAGTCGGTGAACACGTCTGCCGGGCGGGTGCCCAGTACTTCGGCCCAGGCCCCGGCCACCAGGCGCTCGGCGGCGTCCCGGGGCTGGATCGAGGACGGCAGCACGGGCAGCGAAGGCGCGCTCGCCTCTTGCACCGTCTCCTTCGCCGGTGCGCCGGGCGGTTGCCCCCCGTCCCGCTCGAGCCCGAGGCGTTCGAGGACGGCCTCGCCGATCTCCTCGAGCGACGCGCCCCGCAGCATGAGATCCGGCGGCAGATCGATGGCGAAGTCCTGCCGGGCGGCGTTGCGGACACGCACCGCCATCAGCGAATCGAGGCCGAGTTCGGGAAGCGGCACCGACCGGTCGATGTCCGCCGCACCCAAGCCCATGAGCGTGGCGGTCCGCTCGACCAGCCGTTGGTAGACCTTCCCGGCGGCACCGTCACCGAGCGCCCCGATGCCGTCGGGACCCACCCAGTCGTCCGCCGGGGCGCCGCCGTCCTGGAAGCAGTCCGCGAAGAACGGGATGTCGGACACCCCCGGAAACGCCCCCAGCACCCGTTCGGTGTCGAAGTGAGCCACACCCGTGTGCGTCCGATGGTGGACGACGAGGGTCTGCAGGGCGTCCAGCCCCTCGCTCATGGTCAGGGACCGCAGCGCCATGGCCCGGCCGGCGCGAACGCCACCGGTCTCGCTCCAGGGCCCCCACCCGATGGACACGGCCGGTTTCCCTTCGGCCCTGCGGCGCTGCGCCATGGCGTCCAGCCACGCGTTGGCGGCGGCGTAGGCCGACTGGCCGGGGGAGCCGAGCAGCGCGGCCGCCGAACTGTAGAACACCAGCCAGTCGATGTCGTGGCCGTCCAGCGCCTCCTCCAGGCGCAGTGCGCCGGTCACCTTCGGACGGAGCACGGTGTCGATGTCGTCGGCCTCGACGTCGGTGAGCATCCGGTCGTGGAGAAGGCCCGCGCAGTGGGCGACGCCGCGCAGCTCGTGGCCCTCGCCGAGCGCTGCCTCCACCAGACGCGGAGCCACCCCCGGGTCGGCGATGTCTCCCCGCACGACGGCGACCGAGGTCCCGTGGGCGAGCAGCTCACCGATGACCTCCTGGGCCTGCGGCGCGGGCGGCCGCCTGCCGTTGAGGACAAGCCGGCCCGCTCCTTGTCCGGCCAGGCGGCGAGCCGTCGCCAGCCCGAGCCCCGTGAGGCCACCCGTGACGATGTAGGCACCCTTCCGGCGGACGAAGGGGATCTCGTACTGCTGCGCCGTCAGCTCGGCGGGAGCGAGGCGGGCGACGAGCCTGCTCCCCGTCCTCCAGACGACCTCGTCCTCGGGGCTGTTGCCCAACAGCTCCTGAAGGAGTTCCTCGCCCGATCCGAGCGAGCCGTCGAGGTCCACCAGGCTTGCCCGCAAGGTGGGGTGCTCCAGAGCCAGCGCGCGTACCAGGCCGCGCAGACAGGCCAGGTTCGGCTCCCCCGTCTCTCCCGGGTTCACGGCCCGGGCCCGCTCGGTGACGATCCACAGCCGTGGCTGGCGCCCTCCGGGCACGCCGGACACGAGCCGTCGCGCGATCCTGACGGCCGTGTGCAGCGCACGGGCGTCGCCGGCACCGGCCGGCGGGCCGGTCAGCAGCAGCACCGCGGCCCGCCTGCCGTCCTGACCCGTACGCTCCAGCCAGTCCTCGAGACATCGTGCCGTGTCGGCGGAGGAGCTCGCACAGACCGCGGTCCGCACCCCCTTCCCGCGCAGCGCCGCGCCCAGAGCGGCCACCCCGCCGTCGCCGTCGCCGGCCGCGGGCCCGTCTGCCAGAAGAAGGACGCTGCCGAGCTCTTCGGGAAGCGGAACGGCAGACTTCTGCCACTGGATGTCGTAGCTGAGCGCTTCGAGCGGCCTGCGGATCTCGCCCGGGCCGGGGGAACGCAGTTCCACGCCCCGGGCGGTGATGCAGGTCCGCGTTCCGCGTGCCACGACGTCCCAGACCGGGTCCGCGTCCGGGCCGCTCCCGGCCCGCCCGGGCCCCGGTGCCGCCGGGAAAGCCTCGATGGTGACCGGCTCGGCAGCCGTGAGGTGCCGGATACGCAGACGGCGCACGGCGACAGGGACGGTGTGGGGGGACGCAGCGCCGAGCGGCGCCCCCGGTGCCGTGTCCGCCCCGCCCTGGGCCGGCGCGTACAGAAGCGCCGTGAGGAGGGCCTCGTACCCCGGCACAACCCCCTCGCCGGCCACGGCTGCGGCCTCGGTCTCGGCAGGGGCCCATCGGCCGACGACGACCGGCGGCGCATCCGCGCCCAAGACGTCCCCCCGCGCCGCCGGGGGGCGGGTGTCGACCTGCGCCGACGCGTGGCAGCGCCAGCTGCCGTCCGCGGCACGGGCGTTGACCGTGACGGCCGCACGCTCCCCGGCGGGTTCCCACACGACGGTGACGGGCGTGCTCGTGCCCAGGGGAAGCCACGCCTCGACGACGAGGTCGTCCAGGCACAGGTCCGTCACGGCGTCGTGCCCCTGGACCTCCACGGCAGCCGCCGTCACAAGGGCGGCGGCCGCGGCCAGGTTGAGCACCGGCTGTCCGTGGAGGGGACGTTCGAAGGCGTGCATGCCGCACGCACCGAGGTCGGTCTGCCACAGGACGGCGTCCGTCCGCGGATCGTCGGTGCGCACCCCGAGCAGGCTCCGGCCCGACACCCCGCGGGGACCCGCGGCACCCCCACGGCCGAACCAGTAGCGACCATGGCGCCAGGCCGGACTGGGGAGCGCGACGCGAGCACCCGCGGGCCACAGACGGCTCTCGTCCGCACCCGCCCCCGCGAAGTGCAGCCGGGTGAGCGCGGTGCGCAGGTCGACCGGTTCGTCCCCCCGCCTGTCCAGGGTGGGCACGACCACCGCGTGCGAGGCGCCCCGGGCCGCCTCGACGGTTTCCCGCACGGCGACAACAGCGATGGGATGGGGGGAGACCTCCACGAAGAGATCGAGGCCGTCCGCCACGGCGGCGTCGACGGCCTGCTGCAGACGTACCGGACGGCGGACGTTGGCGCACCAGTAGTCGGCGTCGGCGTGGACGGTGGCTCGCGGATCGTCGAGGACCGTGGTGTACCACGGCACCTCGGCCCGGCCCGGACGAAGCGCGCCCAGAGCCTCACGCAGCGCCGGTACGACGGCGTCCACTGCCGGGGAGTGTCCCGCTCCGCCCACGTCCAAAAGCCGGGCCAGCCGGCCCTCGGCGGCCAGTTCGTCGACCAGACGGCGCACCCCCTGGGCCGGGCCCGTCACCGTGCATCTGCGGGGAGAGGAGTGCACGGCGATCTCGACACCGGGGAACCGCACCAGGACCGACGCCCGTTCCTCGACGTCCAGTTCGACCGCCGCCATCGCGCCGGCGCCCCCGGTGTCGACGGCGGCCAGCTGCGCCGACCGCCGCAGAACGACGAGCAGACCGTCGGCCGCGCTGAGCGCACCGGCAGCGACCGCCGCGCTCACCTCCCCGACGGAGTGCCCGATCACGGCGGCCGGGTGCACGCCGTACGCCTCCAGGGTCCGGGCCAGCGCGAGGTGCATACCGAACAGCAGGGGCTGGACGTGGTCCACACCGGCGCCCGACGAACCGTCGAGCAGGCTCCGCAGGGAGTGACCGGTCGCCTCCGCGTAGACCGGGTCGAGGTCCCGCACCGCGGCGTCGAACAGTGCGTCCTCCTGCAGCAGGCGCCACCCCATCCCCCGCCACTGGGAGCCGTGACCCGAGAAGACGAAGACGGGCCGGCGGCTTTCCGACGCCCGCACCGCGGGCCGGTCGGTGCACGGTGCGACGATTCCCGGGCCGTCCTCCCCGCGGGCGACAGCCGCCAGCAGGCGGGCCGCCTCCTCATGGGTGCGTGCGGTGACGGCGGCACACGTGTGACCCCTGCGGTGGAGGGCGAGCGTGTGCGCGAGGTCCCTCAGGGGCGGCGCGTGGTCCGAAGCCGCCAGCCGGGCCAGCCCGGCGGCCGCGTCCGCGATGCGGTGTCCGGACCGCGACGACACGACCAGCACATGGGGGCTCCGGGACCCCGCCGTGACGTCTTCCGCCTCCGCGGACACCGCGCAGGGGGCGGCGGGTGCCGCCTCGAGCACGGCGTGGGCGTTGGTGCCCCCGAAACCGAAGGCCGACACCCCGGCCCGGGGAGGGTGCCCCTCCCGCTCGGGCCAGGCCGTGGGGGCCGAGACCACGCGCAGCCGGAGGCCGGTGAAGTCGATGTGCGGGTTGGGCGTGCGGAAGTGCAGATTCTGCGGGATCCGGCGGTGGTGCAGCGCGAGCACGGTCTTCATCAGGCCGACGATCCCCGCCGCCCCCTCGAGATGGCCCAGGTTGCTCTTCACCGAGCCGATGAGCAGCGGTTGACCGGCGGGCCTGCCCCGGCCCATGACGGCGCCGAGCGCGCCGGCCTCCATGGGATCGCCCAGGAGCGTGCCGGTCCCGTGCGTCTCGACGTAGTCGATGCTGCCGGCGTCGACGCGAGCACGGCCCAGGGCCCTGCGCAGGAGGTCCTCCTGCGCCGCCGGATTGGGTGCCATCAGGCCGGCCGAGCGGCCGTCGCTGTTGACCGCCGTGCCTTTGATGACGGCCAGGATCCGGTCACCGTCGCGCTGTGCGTCGGCGAGCCGCCTCAGGACGACGACCGCGCACCCTTCGCCCCGTGTGATGCCGTCCGCCGCCGCGTCGAACGGTTTGCACCGCCTGTCCGCCGCCAGCGCCCCGGCCTGCTCGAACGACGCCGTGACGGCCGGCAGCAGCAGCACGTTCGTCCCTGCCGCCAGAGCGGTGTCGCACTCGCCCCGGCTCAGACTCACGCACGCCTGGTGCACCGCTACCAGCGAGGACGAGCAGGCCGTGTCGACGGTCACACTCGGGCCGTGCAGGTCGAGCAGATAGGACAGCCGGTTGGCGGCGATGCTTCCCGCCGCACCGGTGCTGGTCCACGGAGTGAGGCGCAAGGGATCCGCCGTGGTGAGGTGGCCGTACTCGAGGGCACTGAGACCCACGAACACCCCGGTGTCGCTTCCCTCGACGCAATGAGCCGGCCGGCCGGCATGGTCCAGGGCTTCGCAGGCCACCTCCAGGAGCAGGCGCTGCTGCGGATCCATCACTTCCGCCTCACGCGGGGTGATGCCGAAGTAGTCCGCGTCGAAGGCCTCGACGTCGTCGAGAAAGGAACCCTCTCCCACGACCTCTTCGACGGACGTACCGAACAGAGCACCGGACCCGAACGCCCGCCGGCGCGTGGCGGGCACCGCACCGACGAAGTCCCTCCCCGCCACGAGCTGCTTCCAGAACGCCTCCGGGCCGCTCACCCCTCCCGGCAGCCGGCAGCCGAGGCCGATCACAGCGACGGGGTGCGCCTCCCGGGAGGGCCCGCCGGGAGAGCCGCCGTCATCGGCAACGGCAGCCGCAAGAGCGAGGGGATCACGTCCCTGCGACTGCCGTTCGTCTTCGCGCCGCTCTTCCCACGACACGTCCTCGACCGCGCCCAGCCGCCGCACGAGCTGCTCGATCGTCCGGGTCTCCCACAACAGTGTGGCGGGCAGCGACACATCCAGTACGTGTTCCAGCCGGCCCGCCACAGAGACGGCAGCACGCGACGTCAGCCCGTAGTCCACGAGAGGACGGAGATCGTCGATCTCCTCCTCCGGCACCCCGCAGGCATCAGTGATGAGCTGGCGCAGAACTGCCCGCAGTTCACCGGGCGGGACCGGCCGCCGCCCGGATGCCCCGGTTGCTTCCCTGTCCGCTTCCATCTGTCTCTCCTTGCCCGCGCTCTCGCGATGCCCCGGGGCGTACGCCTACGCCTCGCTGGTGGTGGTCCAAGCGTTCGTCAGGTACTGCTCCCGGCATGCACTACGGGCCACCTTGCCGCTGGTCGTGTGAGGGATGCTGCCGGGCGCCACGAGAACGAAGTCGTGCACCGCCGCGCCGTGCCGAGCGGCGACCGCGCTGCGCACCGCACGCGTCACCTCCGCCGGCGCGATCCGCCCGGGGTCCACGTCCCGTCCGTGTTCCGCCACGACGACCAGCCGCTCGCCCTCGGGAGCGGACACGGCGAACGCGGCGACGTAGTGGGGGCGGATGACCGGATGCGCCTGGTGGACCGTCTCCTCGATGTCGTGCGGATAGTGGTTGGTCCCATCGATGATCACCAGGTCCTTCAGCCGTCCCGTGACGTAGAGCTGCTTGTCGTGCCACACCCCCAGGTCCCCGGTGCGCAGCCACGCCGTGCCGGCGTCCTCGCCCTCGACGACCGCGCCGAACGCGGCCGCGCTCTCCTGCTCACGGCCCCAGTAGCCGCGGCCGACATTGGGGCCGCGGAGCCAGATCTCACCGATCAGCCCGTCCTGGCGGCGCCGGCACGTCGCCGGATCGACGATCGCCGCCTCCTGACCGGTCGTGCGGCCGCATGCCACCACTTCGACGGCCGTCCCCTCCTCCGCGGTGTCGACGGCACGGGCGATCCCGCGCCCCAGAGCCTCCCTGTCGAAGGACGCGACGGTGGGTTCTTCCCCGACGGGCGAAGCACAGACGAACACGGTCGCCTCCGCCAGCCCGTACGAGGGACGCATGGTCGTACGCCTCATGCCCGCGGACGCGAACGCCGTCTGGAAACGCTCGAGCGTGCGAGCCGAGACGGGTTCGCTGCCGTTGACCATCGCCGCGACCGATCCCAGCGAGAGACCGGCGCGGTCCTTCTCGTCCATGCGCTGCAGACAGTAGTCGTAGGCGAAATTGGGCGCCGCGGTCAGCGCACCGGGGTACCGCGACAGCAACTGCAGCCAGCGTGCCGGCTGCTGGATGAACGCCAGCGGGTCCATGAGGACGGAGGGCAGATGACCGAGGACCGGCAGGGCGACGGCCAGCACGAGCCCCATGTCGTGGTAGAGCGGCAGCCATCCCACCGTGCAGTTGCGGCCTCGGCCCAGGTCGTACGCCTCGAGCGCCTGACGGGCGTTGGAGCACACATTGGCATGGGTGATCTCCACACCCGACGGAATACGGGTGGAGCCCGATGTGTATTGCAGGTATGCCACGCCGTGCGGATCGAGACCGTCGAACACGGAACCGGAACCCGCAGCGGAGTTCCGCAGATCCGTCTCCGTAACGATACGGCAGGCGGGGGCGATTCCCTGCTGCGCGCAGTACTCCAGGAGAGAAGAGCGCTGCTCTTCGACCGTCAGAAGAAGTGCGGGAGCCGCGTCCTTCAGAACCGCCGCGAGCTTCTCCTCATGTCCTGGCAGAGAAGGCAGGAACAGAGGCACGGCGATGGCACCCGAACACGCCGCCGCGAGGAAGCCGACCACGTATTCCAGGCTTTGCGGAGCAACGACCGCGACTCTCTCACCACTGGCACAGAATCTCCGAATTCCTGCCCCAGCGGTACGGACCCGTTCTTCGAGTTGCTTCCAGGTCAGCGAGGTGACCTCACCGGAGCCGGCCCCGTAGTCCACAAAGGTGACGGCTGTTTCGTCCGGGGTGAGAGCCGCGACATGGGCGAGATTGTGGCCGAGGGTTTCAGTCACCAGTGACGGCACGTGTTCACCAAACCTTCATTCAGCAGGCAAGAGTGGCGCGCTCTGCCCTGCCTTCGCGGGGTCCGGCTCCCAGCAGGGTCGTTGACGGGCCGCGCTTCGCCGGGGCATCGATGGCACAGCGAAACACGGAGATGTCGCATATTCCAGTGACACGCCGGTGCCGCACACGAAGGCCAGGCTGCGCAGTGGGACAGGCCTACAGTCCACACACATGATTTCTCCCCAAGCCGGGGTATCGCACCTCGGGAGGAAACCATGAGCCGGCTGCGCGTCCTCAGCGTCGTGTCGACTGCTGTTCTCTCCACATTTCTGACGGCCCTCGACGGCTCAATCGTGAACGTGGCCCTGCCGCAGATGCGTCACGAACTCGCACTGTCAGAAACAGACGTGAAATGGGTCGCCACCGCATATCCGCTGACGCTGGCCAGCCTTCTGCTGATGGCCGGGCAACTCACGGACACGAAGGGCCGGCGCTGGGCACTGCTCACCGGTGTGGCGGCCTTCACCCTGTCCTCGGTCTGCTGCGCCCTGTCGGCCACCGGAACGATGCTCGTCTGCTTCCGCGCCCTGCAGGGCGCCGGCGCCGCGTTCATCCTGCCGTCCTCGCTGGCCGTCATGACGCTCGACGTGCCGCCCCGGGTGCGCACCCTCGCGTTCGGCGCGACATCGGCCACGATGGCGTCCGCACTCGCCTTCGGACCCGTGATCTCCGGCGTGGTGACGCAGCAGCTCGGATGGGAGTGGCTCTTCACCCTGAACATTCCCCTCGGGCTGGCCGGCTTCGCCATCGGCGCCGCGGCGATTCCCGGAGCACCGCGGCGCACCGGGCGCGCCCGCCCCCGGCCGGCCGCCGCAGTCCCGCACCACATGATCGCACTGGCCTGCCTGTCCCTGGCCGCCCTCGCCTATTTCCTGATCCAGGGACCGAGCTACGGATTCACCAAGCCGTCGGTCATGCTCTCCGGGACCGTTGCCGCAACAGGCCTGCTGACGCTCCGCTGCATCAGACGGCCCGGGCGCAGCCCCGCCCTGGTCCTGCTGCTGCACCGGCGCGCTTTCGCGGGCGGAGTCGTCACCCAGCTCCTGTGGGGCCTGGGCGTGAGCGGGGTGTACTTCTACACCTCGCAGTTCCTGCAGAACAGCCTCGGGCTCAGCCCGACGAAAGCCGGCCTGACCTTCACCCCGGTGGTCTGCGCGCTGTTCGTCACCGCACCCTTCGTCGGCGCGCTCGCCCGGCGGTGGGGAGACGCCCGGGTCGCTTCCTCGGGTCTGCTGCTGGTTGCCGCAGGACTGCTGCTCGTCGCGGCGGGCAGCCGCAGAGGCACTCTGCTCGCCCTCCTTCCGGGGCTGACGACCGTGGGGACGGGCTCCGCACTGGCCCTGCCCCTGACCACCAGGGCGCTAGGGGCGTCTCCCGGCCACCTGTCGGGCTTCGCCGCGGGCCTCTTCAGCGCGGCACGGGAGCTGTCCGGTGTGTTCGGCATCGTGCTGGTGGGCGCGGTCGTCACCTTCGTCGAGAAGTCCTTCGCGGCCGGGGGAGCCGTGAACGGCCAGGCATTCGCGACGGGCTACCAGGCCGGCCTGTGCGTCGCCGCCGTGCTGGTGGGGGCCGGTGCACCAGTAGCGCTGTGGGCGCTGCGCAGCTCTCCCCGGGCGACGAGGAAGACACTCGTCGACTCCTGAAGCCCCCGCGCGAGCCGAGTGCCGCGACCGGACAGGTCCACCGGCCCGCGACGCCCGGCACGGCACCTCGCCGCGTAGTCTGCATCCCCCGAGAACATCCGGCACGCGGGCGACGCTTGGCCGTGCGATGCACCGCACCGGACGCCGCGAGCTTCCCGGCAAACCTTTCCGGTCACCGCACTAGGGAGCGTATTGCGTTGTGATCATTAGGTGGTCCGGGTGAGCTCTCTGAGCCAGATCATCGAGCCGCGGAGGTGAAGGCCGGCGAGGTAGCTGGCGGGTGTCTTGTCGTACCGCGTAGCGATGCCTCGCCAGGCCTTGAGCTTGTTGATCAGCCGCTCGACGGTGTTCCGCTCCTTGTAGAGATCAGCGTCGTGGCTGACTCGGCCGCCTCTGGAGCCCTTCTTCTGCCGGTTGGCGGCCTGGTCCCTCTTCTCCGGGACGACCGCCTTGATACGGCGTTTACGCAGGTGGGCGCGGTTGCCGCGGGACGAGTACGCCTTGTCCCCGGCGACTGCGCCCGGCCGGGTGCGGGGGCGGCCGGCAGGCCCACGCACCCGCACCTTCCCCAGCACGGGGATGAACTGCGGGCTGTCGGCGGCCTGGCCCGCGGTCAGGATGAAGGCCAGCGGGCGGCACTTCCGGTCGCCGGCGACATGGATCTTGCTGGTCTGCCCACCCCGGGAGCGTCCGAGGAGGGCGGCCTTCAGCCGGAGTTTGTGCCGACGCCGGATGCGCTGTCGCTCTTCCCGCTCGGGGTTGCTTTCGTTCCCCTGCCCGGTTTGTTCGTCGCAGTCACCCCCTTTGACCTGGCCTTCTCCGCTTCGGTGGCAGCCTTCTCCAAAGCGATGAGGACCTCCTCCTCCAGGTGCATGCCGGCCGCGTCGTGGTGGGCCCGGGCGGTGGTGGAGTCGATGCTGACCAGGGACAGGTCCACCTCACCGCGCTTCGCGGCTTCCGCGATCAGGCCCTCCAGCAGGGCCTCGAAGACTCCGGCATCACGCCACTGCCGGAAACGGTTGTGGACGGTCGACCAGGCGCCGAACTCTGTCGGCATCTCCCGCCACTGGCCGCCCGCCTTGAACCGCCAGATCACGCCCTCGAACTGCTGCCGCAGCCGCTCGGGGTACGGGCCGTACTCGCCAATCGGCAGGTACGGCTCGATGAACTCCCACTCCGCATCCGTCAGTTGCACGCGAGTCATCCAAGAAGGTCTACCAGTCCAGGCCCCGCCCCACGGACAGAACGAAGATTGATCACGACCCAATACGCTCCCTAGCGGCGGCACAGAGTCCGCTCCAGGACGCGGCAGGCACGGCCGGCGCCGTCCTCTGCCCGCAGCGCGTCGCCGAGCCGCTGCGCGCCATCCGCGTACACGGTGCTCCCCGTAAGTGCCGTCAGCCGCTGAGCAAGCTCCGAAGCGGTCAGGTCCCGGGCAGGCAGGGGGCGCGGGCCCGCCCCCAGCCGGTGGATGCGTGCGCCCCAGTACGGTTGGTCGCCGAAGAACGGGCAGGCCATGGAAGGCACACCGGCCCGAAGCGCCGTGAAGGCGGTACCCGCGCCCCCGTGATGGACGACCGCGGCCATCCTGGGAAACAGCCACTCGTGCGGAGTGTCGGAGACGACCAGCATGTCGTCCTCACTCGTCGCCGGATCGCCGGCGAGTACGCCGCGCAGCCCGGCCCGCCTGAGAGCCGCGCGGACGCTGCGGTCCGTGCGGTGCGGGTCGGGGGTTCGCATACTGCCGAATCCCACGTACACCGGTGGCGAGCCGGCACCGAGGAACGCGCGCAGCCGGTGCGGGGGAGTCCACCCGGGCCGCTCGAAGCTCCAGAAACCCGTGACGTGGACGTTCGGACCCCAGTCGGCCGGGCGCTCGACCACCGTCGGGCTGAAGGCACAGAGCACGGTGGCGCGGCGGCTGGCGCGGAGAGGGGACAGCAGGGGCATGGGCGGCAATCCCCTCTCCTCGGCACGCCAGCGATTGAGGTAACGGCGGGACAAGAGCCAGGTGCCGATGTCGACCACGTCGTAGCTGGCCCGGTTTCCGAGACTGCCCAGCGTTCTGGCGGGAACGAAAGGATGCGGGAAGGCCCCGGTGGGCTGGCTCGGCTGAAAATGCATCACCGCATGCGGCACACCGAGACTCTGGCTCAGATGAACACCGAACAGACCCAGCGTCGGGGCCAGGACGAGGTCGGCCCCCCGAGCACAGGCCTGGGCCTGCTCCAGGATCGTTTCGACACACGGCCGAAGCACCCGGTTCATCCTGCGGATGAAAGAAACCGGGCCTTTCCGGCCGGAAAGAAGTTCCTGTCCCGCAACGGATTCGATGACGGCCGCCGGGTCGACCGGCAGCGGATGGAACCGGACCCCGGCCTCCGCGGCCAGATCCTCGTAACGCATGCTGGCGAGCACGCGCACGGCAATCCCCTGACGGAGCAGCGCCTGCCCGAGCGCCAGACAGGGCTGAACGTCTCCCCGGGATCCGCCGGCGAAAATCATCACCGTTGGCTGCCCCATATCGATGACCTCTCCCCAAAGGGCGGTTCCAGCGGCCGTCTACTGGTCGAGAACCCGCGTCACCGTGGGCCAGACCGCGTGCAGTTCTCGCTGCCAGTACGGCCAGGAGTGGGTACCGGGCCGATAGATGTGCGTGGTGGTCGTCACGCCCGCCGACCGCAGCGCGGAGGCGAATCGCCTGGTCTGCTCGGGGAGCACCGTCTCGGCCACGGAACCGACGAGCAGGACGTCCAGCGGCCGCCCCGCGTCCAACGGGCCCACTGTTCCGTCACCCGTGGAGAGGTGAACGCGCGTCCCGCGGAACGCCCTGGTCATCGCGGCAGGGTTGTGGTCCTGCCAGACGCCGAAGTCGCGCACCGGATCGCCCCAGACGTCCTTGATGTCGATGCCGTCCCTCTGCGAACCCAGTTGCAGGGTGAGGCGCACCGACGGTTCGTTGAGGTCCACGTACGAGCTCATCGCAGCCACGTACCGGAACATCCCCCGATGCCGCCCCGCGTAGTTGAGGGCCCCGAACCCTCCCATGGAAAGCCCCATGATCGCACGGGCGGAACTGGCGCGATATTCCTTCTCCATGAGCCGAACGAGTTCTTTCGTGTGGAACGTCTCCCAGTTGTGCGTCCCTGCATGCCAGTCGCTGTAGTAACCGAATTTCCCGCCGTCGGGCATGACGACCAGCACATCAGACTTCCTGGCGAGTTCTTCGACGTCTGTCTCGCGAGTCCAGGACGTGTAATTGTCGTCCCCGCCGTGCAGCATGTAAAGGACAGGGAATTTCGCTTCCTTTTCCGAGTTCCAATTCTTGGGCAGGATGACTCTGACCGGGATGGAGGAATGCATCGCAGGCGAGTGAACCATGATGTCCTGCGTGCGTTCATCGATCTGCTTGACCGACGCAATGCTCGCATCGCCGTCCGCGGCCCGTGGCGCATTGCCCGGGCCGTGCGCGTGGGCAGGAACCACCGCAGCGACCAAAGAGGCGACGACGGCCAGCACGGAGGCGAAACAACGCACGACGCCGGATGCAGGGGACGACCAGGATGTGACGGTGAATGACATCGAGTCGAGGGCTCCTTGCCGGGGAGGGTCGCCAGGGCGACGCTCTGCTGCTTCCTTGACAGAGCCCCCGCACATGGACGCACCCACCATGCCGAAACGGGCAATCGACTACCATCTGACACACCGCACGGGCACGGAAATCAACCTCCCACCACGCTGTGAGCACCTCCAGCACGGCACGGGTATCGCCACGGGCACCCAGCATGCCCTCGGCCACCTCCACGGGCGTCGGCCCGCACTCCTGCGGGGTGCACGATGATTCCGACCACGGCACTGCCTACCGGGCGCGGCTGTCGGCCCGCGTCGATGAGCCGGTCCTGTCCGACGACCCGATCCCGCGCCAGGACCCGGATCTGCCCGACTCCTGGTGGCAAGCGCCCGCAGGGACACTGCAGAAGCGCTCGGCTACCAGCACCGACCGCGTCACCGTGCGCGAGCACTACCCGAACCGCGCCATCCCCGAGTTCGTGGGCCTCCCGGCCCCGGCCGTGCCCTGCCGGACCACAGCCCACGCCGACCCGCACCGGGCGAACCCCACCGCATCACCCCTGCGGCTGCTCGACCGGGAAGGACGGGACCAAGCCCCCAGGGCTTCGACTGCGCCGCCCTCTACGCGTCCGCACTCCTCCAGCCGAACGCCACCGCCCGTGTCCGTACCGCCTTGCCCGTCCTGGGCAGCCCAGGCCGGCCTCGCCGCCGAAGCGACCGTGTGCGCCCAACTGCTCCAGACCGTCAGCCGCGGCGACAACTCGTCCTCGAGGACCGGCTCCGGAACCGGTCTGAGGACCCCCGCTGCCGACAGCCCCGAGCTCAGCCCGCCCACCCGATGTCACGGACCCCGATCGCACCGGCGTGCGGCATGAACGGGATCCAGCACCCCGCGGATCCCTCCGCGCGACCTCCACCAGTGCCATCACCTCCCGCCGTGCCCGGTCGTCCGGCAGCGGTGCCATGACCTCCACCGCGAGGTCCTCCACCACCACGCCGTACCGCATCCCGCACACCCCCGTGTGGCCGGTGCGGGCAGCAGAGTACGAAGGAACCGCCGGTCACGCTTGCGCCTGTGGATAACGTGAACCCGGGCCGCAGGGCAGCGAGGGGTACATGTACACCTACCGGTAGGGCGCGTGAGCGGGTGCGGTGGCCGTCCGTGGCGGACCGGCCGCGGGAGATCGTGAACGGGTACGCGCCGATGAAGCTCACGCTGCGCCAGGTCGCGTACCGCCTGGCCTCCGAGGGAACACTGCCGCACACGGCGCCGATGCACCGCCGTCTGTCCTTGCAGCCGGCCAAGGTCCGCGGGAGGGCCGGTTCCCCGACCTGATCGACACCGTCCCGGGAGATCCCCGTCCCGCCGGCCTGGACGGGCGCGGACGCGTTCCTCGCGGAGACGCCCGACGGGTTCCGCCTCGACCGCACCCAGGGCCAGGAGCACACCCTGTACGTGCCGGCGGAGAAGGACACCCTGCGCCGGCAGCTGACCGGCCGGCCCGCCGACACAGGTAACCCGGCCCTGGCGGTCCGCGCCTTCGGCTCGCAGGCGTACGCCGACGTCGTCCACGACCGCGGCACCGCCGGCCCGCGCACCGCCGCGCTCCTGGTGGTCGTTGACCCCGGCTGCTCGGGCGAGGTTCGCAGCGGACAGGCCGGCATGGGACTCCGCCGGTCGGCGGGGCGGAACCCGCCGGTGGGCGGGGCCGTTACCGAAGCCTGCCGGATAGCTCCCCGCCCGGCGGCGACGCGAGAGTCTCCAGATGCCACAGACACCAACGACACCGCAGGACACGTCAGTTCCGCAGGAGAACCCGCCTCCGCAGCCCCGGACCTCCCCCGGGCCCCCCGAGCCCCCCGAGTCCGCCGCGCCGGCCTCGCCCGGTCCCTCGACGGGACGCCTCGTCGGGGTGGACCTGGCCCGCGCGCTGGCGGTGTTCGGCATGTACATCGTGCACATCGGCCCCCCGCTGTCCGCCACGACGGGCGCCGCCAGCTGGATCCGGTACATGGCGGACGGTCACTCCTCGGTCCTGTTCGCCACCCTCGCCGGGTTCTCGCTGACGCTGATCGCCGGCCGCCGCGAGCCGAAGACCGGCCTGGCCGGCAGGCAGGCGAAGGTCCGCATCGCGATCCGCGCCGTGGTCCTGCTGGCGCTGGGCACCGTGATGGCGATGGAGTACGGGGGAGTGATCATCCTCGGCTTCTACGGCGTCTACTTCCTCCTCGCCCTGCCCCTGGTGCGCTTGAGTGCCAGGACCCTCGCCCTCGTCGCGGCCGCGTTCGCCCTGGCCGCACCGCAGCTGGCGTACCTCCTGACCTCGCTGCTGACCCCGTCGGTCCAGGAGAGCATCAACGCCTACGACCCGCTCCGCCACCTCAGCGAGGTCGGTGTCCTCGATCTGCTGCTCACCGGCTTCTACCCGGCACTCACGTGGATGTCGTTCGTGATCGCGGGCATGGCGCTGGGCCGCCTCGACCTGTCCTCCAGCACCGTTCACAAGCGCCTCGCCGCTCTCGGCGCCTCCCTCACCGCGGCCGCGTACGGCATGTCCCTGCTGCTCGCCGGATCGGGCGCGTTGAGGAGCACGGCGGAAGACGGGTCGTCGTCCGGCAGCTCCGGGGCGATGCCCTCCGCCGGCGGTTCGATGCCGCCCGACGGGGGGCCGTTCCCCGAGATGTCCGCGTCGTACCTGCTGAAGGCCGGGCCGCACAGCGGGACGACGTTCGACATCATCGGCAGCGTGGGCGTCGCGGTCCTCGTGATCGTGGGCGCGACGGTGGCGATGGACCGCCTGCCGCGACTGCGCCGCCTGGCCAAGCCGGTCATCGCCGTGGGCAGCATGTCCCTGACCGCCTACGTCGGCCACTTCCTCGCGCAGTCCGTACTGTCCGTGCCCGCCGGGACCGGCACCCAGCAGTCATGGGTGCCACTGATCATGTTCGTCCTCGGGGCGACCGTGTTCGCCGCGATCTGGTCCCGCTTCTTCCGCCGAGGCCCCCTGGAACACCTCCTCAACGCCGCCACCAAGCCGGCCGAGCACATCCGATGAGACCCGGCCGGGGCGGGACGCTCCCTCGCAACGAGCCGCCTCCCCGGCCGAAGGCCGATCGAGCCGGACTCGGTCCGCACGGCGGCACGGTGACAGACATGAGGAAGCGGCGGTGAGCGGCCGACTCCGATATGCCGAAGCAGGGCGGCAGAGCCCGCCGGGCACAGCCACTGACCAGCACGTAGATGATCGCCGCGAACAGCGTCTCATCAGGCGTGTCCTGCGGCCCGCCGCCCTGTGGCCGCACCCTCGACGGCGGGATCAGCGGCTTCGCGATCTCCCACAGGCCGTCCGGAACAATCCAGCTCCACGTACCCCGCCCCCTGCCCTGACCAGCGACCGCCTCGCCACGTAGGACACGGTCTTAGCTTGGAATTTATCCTCGTCGGGCTTGGTGTTCCTTGATCGATTCGGCGCGTTTGACTGTCTTTCCGACGTCGTGACGTGTGGCCCGGTGCTTGTTCCTCGAGCCGGGAGGCCGTCCCGGGCCTGGCTTGGACGGTTACGGCGCCGCCGCTGGGCGAGCGGTAGTCGGGCGGATGTTGCGAAACCCCCGCCCCACCCGGGCAGGGGTGAGGCGGCGGGGCTCGGCGGGCCGTTCCCAGGGGCGGCGGAGGTCCTCGGCCAGCGGCCGGGCAAGGCGGAGTTGGGTGTGGGCGGCGATGATGAGCCAGGTCCACAGGTCGGCGCTGTCGGCGTGGCGGATCTTCGGGGCGGTCCAGCCGAGCGTCTGCTTCAGGAGCCTGAAGGTGTGCTCCAGGTCGAATCTGCGGGAGGAACGACTGCCACCAGCGGTCCACATCCGCGCCGGTGGCAGCGGGGGCCGAGCACCACAGCCAGACCGGTTTCGGGTCCCGGTCGCCTGGCAGGCGCTCGACTTTCAGCCGCACCAACGTCCCGTGCAGGATGGGGAGTTCCTCCTCAGCGTCGTCCAGCCAGGGGGGCGCGGTGGGTGAGCCTTGGGTGCATCCGGTCCCATGCGATCGCCTCCGCGGTGCCGTAGCGGGTGGTGTCCGTGAGCGTGGTGACCTCGGGCTGATGCCAGCTCTCGGGCTTGGCGAAGGTGAGGACGCCACCGTGCCGACGCGGCCGTCCGCCCTTCGGCCCGGAGCGGGCGGGGCCGGGGTCGCGGAGCATGACGCGGTCCGAGCGCAGGCGTCCGACCAGGACAACCGGCAGGTCCGCCAGGGCGTGGGAGAGGTAGGCGACGTCGTAGCCGGAATCCATCATGATCAGGATCTTCGGGTCGCCCGGCTGCCAGTGTTCGGCCTGTGTCAACCGCTCGACGACATCATGCAGTTGGGCGGCGGTCACGGCGGTTGAGTCGTCGGCCGGCCCGAGGCGCACGGCGTCCAGCAGTGCGACCCAGGAGGTCCGGCCGGTCTCCAGGGCGGCGACGAAGGAGTACGGCCGGCCGGGAACGAGCTGGTCCGTCTTGCGGTCGCCGCGTCCGTAGATCTGGCAGAAGAGCCGGTCGTCGCTGGTGGGGGCGTCGGGGCGGAGCCAGTTGCTCCTGCTCGCCGGGGCCACCAGCATCAGACCACCACGACTCGCAATCTGCGAGATACATAAATAATTAAGGTGAAAACGACCTCTTACGTAGTACCCGTTTCTGATCCTCGGTGAACGTGCGGCCGGCTCAAAAATCAAACGAGGCAGTCGTATGTGTTTCCGAAGAGGGCGTATGAATGTGGGCCTTGCCCTTGATACTGGGGGCATGGGATTCGCCGTCTTCATGACCCTGCCTGGACTGGTCATCGTGCTGACCGTTCTGGCCTTCGCTGACCAGCTGCTTCTGCGAGCCGGGCGAGCCGGGCTGCTGCCCTGGCGGAACAGCGCCAGACAGGGGCAGATCTCAGCAACCGGCTTCGAGCAGCTTCATGCGAGCTTCTCGCCGGGCAAACAGAGCGAACTGAAGGAGCGCCAGTCGGCGCTCATTCTGAGGGACGACGAGGAGGACGGAGCGCCGCCGAACCGGACCATGGTGGATCTGGAGGGCGGAACAGCGGTCATTCGGATGTCTCCTCCAGTTGGTCGGTAGGGCGAGCGCCAGCCGCCGTCGAACGTGCTCAGCCTGCGGTGGCACCCTGTGTTCGGACAGTCCGTAGAAGTGACACCGGCTATTTTGGCCGTGCCTCCGCCAGGAACCGTCACGTCGAAGGAGATGGCTGCCGATGCGCCGACGCACTCGCCGTCTGCGAAGGTCGCGATCGGGTGGAAAGACTCGTCCTTGACGTCGGCTTCTGCCCCCTCCTCTAACTGCTCGGCGGTCGCCGGAGTGTGCTGCGGGGCCACGGCTCCGGACCACCGTGCCAGGCGGCATCAGACCGGGGCCATTCAACAACCTCGGACCACCGTTTTCTGACATCCTCCGGGGCCATGACCGCCCTCGAACCGGCCCCCGATCCGGACCTCCTCGTCGCCGAACCCCTCGTCCGCACCGAGATCAAGATCGGGTACGCCCGGGTCTCGACCGGCGGGCGCGGCAGTTCTCAGGCGCCTGGAGCGTCGAGGAAGGCCAGTGCCTTGGCCACGAAGTCATCGTGGTACTGGAAGATCCCTCCGTGCCCTGCGTCGGGGTAGAGCGGGACGAGTTGGCTGTGGGGCAGGCGTGCGGCCAGGTCGGTGGTGTTGTGGCTCGGCACCATCCGGTCGCGTTCACCGTTCGCGAGGAGGACCGGCTGGCGGATTGCCGAGAGGTCGGACGGGGTCTGGAGGCCCCATCGGTGGACGGCCTTGAGTTGGGCGAGGAACGAGGGCGGGGCGATGGGTTTGTCGCGGTTGTCGGTACGTTCCGTCAGTCGTTGCAGGAAGGCGCGGCCGGCGCGTCGGCCGTGGGCGGTGTCGGTGAAGAAGAGGTACTGCTTCGGGTCCTGGCGGGTCAGGGCTCCTTTGAGTGCGGCGCGGAGCGTGATCGCCGTGACTTTGTCGATGCCCTGGCCGCCGGCGGGGCCGGTGCCCGCGAGGATGAGCTTGCGGACCAGGTGCGGCTGCTCGGCCGCGATGACCTGTGCGACGAAGCCGCCCAGCGAGAAACCGAACAGGTCGACCAGGTCGAGCCCGAGGGCGTTGATGAACATGGCTGCGTCGTGGGCCATGTCCTCGACCGTGCGGGGTGTGGTGCCGCCTGAGCCGCCGACTCCGCGGTTGTCGAAGGCGATGACGCGGCGGCGGGCGGCGATTCCGTCGACGACGCGCGGGTCCCAGTTGTCCAGGACCGCTGCCAGGTGGTTCAGGAGGATCAGTGGTACGCCGTCCTCGGGGCCGAGCTCCCGGTAGACGAAGTCGACATCGCGGACGGACACCGAGCGTGTCGGCGCGTCCTTGTACGAAGACGACGACGGCGGACGGGACAGGGGTGTTCCTGGTGCATTCATGACGGGGGCTTTCTGTGTGCTGTCGAAGGCTGTGGTTCGCTCGTTGGCCCGGGAGGGGCGTCGGCCTCTGGGGCGGGGCCCGGTGGCGGAAAGGATGTGCCCCTTCCGTCGGGCCCCGCGGGCAGTGGACGCGACGGCGGTCTCCTGGCCGTTGTCTGCTGGGTGGATCAGGGTGGCGAGGCGGGCCCGCGACCGCGGGGTCCACGGGCCGGTCACCGTGGACGAGCGGGTGAGGGCCGCCGCCCCGGTGGGCTCAGCTGAGGGCGTGCGTCTGGGACAGCCCCTGCTTGACCTGCCGGGTGACGTCGTCAGCGAGGATCTCGGGCAGGCCCGCTTCGATGCCGTCCAGGGCCTGGGCGGCGACGTCGGCCGGGTCCGCCTTGTCCGCCGTGGGCATACCGGCGGTCATGTCGGTGTCCATCAGGCCGACGTGCAGCGCGGAGACGGTGATACCGCGGGGTGCCAGCTCCTCGCGGACGGCATTGCTCATCGCCCAGGCTGCGGCCTTGGACGCCGCGTAGGAGCCGGCCTGGGCCGGGTGCCACCAGGAGATCACGGAGAGGATGTTCAGGACGGCTCCGCCGCCGTTGGCCTCGATGACCGGGGCGAACTCGCGGGTGACGGCGAGCGGCCCGTGGAAGTTGGTGCCCATCTCCGCGCGGACGGCCGCCAGGTCGCCGGCGATCAGCGGGGTGCCGAGGGAGATACCGGCATTGTTGATCAGCAGCGTCGCATCGGACGCAACACGGGCGGCCTCCCGGATCGTGGCCTCGTCCGTGACGTCGAGCCGCAGCGGCGTGACACCGTCCAGGTCCACGGTCTCCGGCCGGCGGGCAGCGGCGTACACCTTCGCCCCGCGCTGCACGAGCTGCTCGGCCAGGCGGCGTCCCAGCCCACGGTTGGCGCCGGTCACCACAGCGGTCGCACCCTTGAGTTCCATGATCCATCACTTCCGGTAGGTCAGGGGCCGCACCGGCGACCCCGCGAATAGATTACATATGTAATCTAAAATCGAGCCTACTATAGATGACGAGTGGCATCTATTTGGGAGGTGGGCGATGGGCCGGGTATCGCAGGCGCAGGCGGAAGAGAACCGGCGCCGCGTCGTCGAGACCGCGTCGCGACTCTTCAAGGAGCAGGGGGGCCAGATCAGCGTCGCGGACGTGATGAAGGCGGCCGGACTGACTCACGGCGGCTTCTACAAGCAGTTCGCCTCCAAGGAAGCGCTCTTCGACGAGGCCACCACGCACGCTTTCGCAGCCTCGGTCGGAGGCGCTGCGACCGAGGCTGCCTCTCCTGAGGCCGAGATCGACGCGTATCTGTCCACCGGGCACCGCGACGACGTGGCCGGCGGTTGTCCTGTGGCAGCCCTCGCAGCCGACATCGCGCGCGGCCAGGGCGGTCCCGCGGCGCAGCGCAAGTACAGCGAAGGCGTCAGCGAGATGGCACAGCGTCTCGCCACGGACCAGGACGACGGCCTCAGCCGGCTGTGCACCATGGTCGGCGCACTCGTCCTCGCGCGCGCCACCAGGGGCGAACCCGTCTCCGAGGAGATCCTCGCCACCGCCCGCAAGGTACTGGGCCGAGGCGACTGACGCCGGCGAAACGCTCAGCTCCCCGGAGTCGGGTGAGCCCCTGCGGAGGCCGGGCGGACTCGTCTCGACGGCGCTGGCCAGGCTCCCTGGGGAACAAGAGCAGCTCTGGGGGAACGTCCTGAGTGCGGGTGGGGAAATCCGGAGATCCTCATCGGCACCGACCACGACCACCCCGGCCCGAAGCCGGGACGCAACCGCGCCGAACTGGTCTGCGGGCCGCTGGACGGACTGCTGCTCGACATCACCGGCTGGAGGCCGCAGGAGATCGACGACGGTGTCTCCCTCCTCACGGAGCTCGGGCAGTTCGGGTCCGGCGGGCGGGCGCTGTACCACCCGCGCCCCGGCGACCCGGCCCGGTGGGACTGGAGTGGCGACAGCCCCTGACGGCCCGCCACCCGGTCGGTGAAGACAGCGCATCCACGTTATGCAGACCTGCCGTCCGCGAACGGCCCGGCGTTGCGCCGGACCGGACGGTGGCCGGACCTCTGATCAGCGTCTCCGACGGCACCTCCCGGGCCCGGTGACACCACCCCCCAGGTCATGCCTTCGACAGGGGGCAACAGTCATGCCGGGCCCAGAGGCCAGCGGCCCCGTTGCGGAGCCGCGGAAAACATAACGGGGCAGGTGGCCGAGGGCTGTGGCGAGGGCGAGGGTCTCGGGGCAGGTGATCAGGTTGCGGCAGGTCAGTGTGGGGGAGGCGGGGCCTGGGGGGATGTGGGGGTTGGCGGTGGTGAGCCGGTGGAGGCGTGTGCGCCAGCGTTCGTGGAGATGTTGGTGGTGGTCGTACCGGCGTGAGATTGATCATGGTCGCCTGGCGCAGTGATCGGGTACCGCGAGGGCCGACCTGCTCGCCCTGGCCCCCGTCGACCGGCTCACGGTGGTCGGCACACCGTCGGCCGACGGCCAGGGACCCGACCCGGCCACCCCGGTGCTCACCCGGGACCAGGTACGACCCGAGTGGCGTGACGGACTGCTGACCCTCGCCCTGATCCCGGCCGCCGGCGGCACCCTGGCCCCCTTCGAAGTCCCCCGGCCCACACCCTGCTGCGCCGACCACACCTGACGGAGGCTCCGACCGGCGTGCGGTCAGAGCCTGCTGCCAGTGGATGTGAGGGAGTGTCACGCCGGGAAAGGCCGCTTCCCCCTCACCCGCGGAAGGCGGGCTTGTCAGCCTGCGCGCCGCGCTGCGGCTTCCTGTTCCTTGCCGGTCCCGCCGCTCTCGCCGGCTTCTGCGGCCTCGCCCGCACCCGCCTTGGTCTCCCGCCGGGTCCAGCCGCCGTTCACGACGTAGGTGGCCCCGCCGACGGCGAGGGCGACCGGCCATTCGAGCGCACCGGCGATGGTCAGTGCCCCCAGGCCGCCGTAGAAGACCAGATCCCTGCCCCGGAACTCGGGCAGTCGGGAGGCCATTCCCGCCGCCCTGGCCTTGAGATCGCCAGGAGCCATGCCGCGCTCAGAGGTCTGGGCCGCGCCGGAGTTCATCTGAGCTGCACTGGAAGTCATACACATCACTCAGATCATATGAATTGCGACGAACGCTTCCCTTCAAGTGTGCCGCGCATCGGCCACGGGCGGTAGCGCGAGCCCGGCGAAGCGAGCGGGCGGCACCACGGTGACGCACCCCCGCAGGCGGGCCGGGTTCGCCTCCCTGCCGCCCCGCAGCCGGGTTCCCGATCGGCGCATCCGGCCCGGGCCGCGCGGGACTGTAAGAACAAAACCACACATACTGGACTCAGCCGTGTGTCCTCCCGGGCGCTGGCCGCGACCCCCGTCGACGATGGTGGAGGCCATGTGATCCAGCCGGCGCGCCCCCCGTCCCCATTCGCCCGTTTCATTCCATCCGGCACCGGACTGTCCGGAGCGGTCCGCTCCGCCTCGCAGTGGCTGACCAAAGCGCCGGCGGCGCTGCCGGTCGTAGGGCAGTTGCTGCGGCCGGGTGCGCCCCAGCTCTGGCAGACACCCGGCGGCGTACAGATCGAGGTCCTGCGCCTGGGACGGCCCGGGACGGCCGGCGCGGCCCGTGAGGTGGAGAGGACGCTGCAGGAGGTGCCGGGCGTCTACCGCGCCGAGGTGAACGGCGCGCTGGGCTGCGTGTACGTCGGTTGCGGGCCCGAGGCCGACCTGGAGCGCGTCGTCGCCCTGGTCTGCGCGGCGGACGCCGTCGCACCGCAGCCGGGAACCGGCGACGGGGGCGGGCCGGGTGCCGACGCGCAGCGAGTACGGCGCCCGGTCGGTTTCCCCGGCGCGGCGGGGCAGGGGATCGAGGCGGCCCTGCACCTCGGTGCGGGGCTGGCGGCGGTCGGGGTGGCGTCGGTCGGCAACGTGCTGCGGCTGCGCGGCCTCCCTCCGGTGGTGATCTCGGCGGCGCAGCTCGTCGAGGCCACGCCGCGGCTGCGCGAGGGGCTCGCCGGCCGGCTCGGCGACAAGGGCGCGGAGCGGGTCTGGGCCGCCACGAACCTGCTGCTGACGACGCTGACGTTCCGGCCCCTCGGCGCCGCGGCGACCACGGTGCTGACCGCCCTCCGGTACGCGGAGGTGCAGGCCCGCCGCAGGGCTTGGGGGGATTGGGCTCGCACGCTCGCCGCGCACGATGGGGTGTACCGCCACGATGCGGTGTCGGCGCAGGAGCGGCCGGCCGCGTTGCCGCCCGCGCCGAGCGAGCGGTACGCCAACGTGGCGGTACCGGTGGCCCTCGCCGCGTACGGCCTCACCGCGGTCGGCACGCTCAGTCATGACCGGGGGCTGGCGCTGCTGACCGCCGGGACCCCGAGAGGTCCGCGCTTCGGACGGGAGTCGTTCGCCTGCTCGGTGGCGCAGACCGTCTCGGACCGTGGGGCGCTGGTGCTGCGCCCGGAAGCGCTGCGCCGCCTCGACCGGATCGACACGGTCGTCCTCGACGCCCGGGTGCTGGCCACCGGCGGATGGACGGTCGAGAGCCTGGTGCGCCTGGAGCCGCCCGGCGGACGGCCCGGCCGGGCGGAGTCCGGACCGGACGGCGCACGCCGCCCTGATGCCGCCGGGGACGGCCCGGGTGAGGACGAGATCCACGCCTGGATCCTCGAACTGATCGAGCCCGGCGGCCCGCCGGACCGGCGGCCTCGGCAGGGCACCGGCCACGCGCGGCCGCTGCGGCGGGCGGGCTGGGAGCTGCGGCCGTACACCGGTGCCGACGACGTTCCCGACGACGTTCCCGGCGGCGGGACGGTGTCCGAGGAGACCGCCGCGCGGGCGGCGCGCTGGGCCGAGGAGGGGGCACAGGTCGTGCTCGTCCTGCGGGACGGCACGCCGGTGGCCGTGGCCGGCCTGGTCCCTCAACTGCACGCTCTCGCCCACCACTTGGTGCGCACGGCGGGCGAGTGCGGCCAGGTGCGGCTGGTTGGCGGCCCGGTGGGGCTGCACCGTCGGTTCGGCCTGCCCGAGGCGGTTCCCACCGGCCACCGCCGGACCGCCGCGCTGGTCCGCTCCCTCCAGGCGCGGGGGCACGGTGTGGCCGTGGTGTCGGCGCGAACCCGGCGTGCCCTGGTGCACGCGGATCTGGGGATCGGAGTGGTCACGGGTGCGCGCCGGGTCCCCTGGGAGGCCGATGTCGCCGCCCAGCCGGATGTCGTCCATCTGCTGCTGGCCGCCCTGCCCGAGGCCCGGCGGGTGAATGTGCTGTCCACCCGCATGGAGAGCGCCGGCGCGCTCGCGGGCTCGGCCCTCGCCCTGCTCGTTCCCCGCTCCGCAGCCTGGGCGCGGGCCCGCATGGTGACCGACGCGGTGACCGTCGCCGGGCTCACCACGGGCTTCTGGGCGGGCTGGCGGCTGCGGCGCCGCCCGGCTCCGGCAGCCGTCGAGCGCACTCCGTGGCACGCCATGACGGTACGTCAGGTCATGGCGCGGCTGGGTACCTCCTCGCGAGGCCTGGACGAGGCCGAGGCCGCCCGGCGCCGGCATGTCGAGGGCCGGGACCGGCACGCCGGTGCCCTCACGCTGATCGGCAGGTTCGCGGAGGAGATGGCGAATCCGCTCACGCCCGTCCTGGCGGTCGGCGGCGGCATCTCGGCGGCTCTCGGCTCCGCCCTGGACGCCGTGCTCATCGGCGGGGTACTGGGGGTCGACGCGTTGGTCGGCGGTGTGCAGCGGCAGAAGGCCGACCGGGCGGCCGAGCGGCTCGTCGAAGCGACCTCGGTGCGCGTGCGGGTGCGCCGCGGGAGCCGGGCCGAGGCAGTCGAAGCGGCCGCGGAGCATCTGGTGCGCGGCGATGTGATCGAGCTGCGGGCCGGTGACGCGATCCCGGCCGACTGCCGGGTGGTGCAGGCGCAGGGCGTGGAGGCCGACGAGTCCAGCCTCACCGGCGAGTCGCTGCCGGTCGCCAAGACCGCCGCGCCGTCCGCGGCGCGCGCTGTCGCGGACCGGACCTCCATGCTCTACCAGGGAACGACGGTCGCGGCCGGTCAGGTGCTCGCCGTGGTGGTCGCCACCGGGACCGCCACCGAGGCCGGCAGCGCGGCCGAGGCGGGCCCCTTGGACGGGCTGCCGGAGAGCGGTGTGGAACGGCGGCTGAAGTCGCTGGGCCACTGGTTCCTGCCGCTCTCCGTCGGGTCCGGCCTCGCCCTCCTCGCCTTCGACCTGCTGCGCAGGCGGCCGCTGGGCGCCGCCCTGGGCTCCGCGGTCAGCCTGTGCGTCGCGGCCGTGCCCGAGGGGCTGCCGTTCGTCGCCACCGTCGCCGAGCTGGCCGCGGCCCGCCGGCTGTCCACCCGCGACACCCTCGTGCGCAGCGCCTCCACCATCGAGGCACTGGGCCGCACCGACGTGCTGTGCTTCGACAAGACCGGCACCCTCACCGAGGGCAGGATCAGCCTCCAGCAGGTCTCCGACGGGCTGGACCGCCGTCCCCCGGACCGGCTCTCCCCGGCGCTGCGGCGGATCCTCGCCACGGCGGCCCTGGCGGGTCCGACCGGGCCGGCCAGGGCGCTCGCCCACCCCACCGACCGCGCCATCGCCACCGGGGCCGAGCTGCTAGGAGAGTCCCCCTCCCGGGCCGCCGGGCTCGGCACGGACAGCTGGGAACGGGTGGTGGAGCTGCCGTTCGAGCCCGGGCGCGGCTATCACGTGGTGCTGGGGCGATCGGACTCCCAGGCGCGGATCGCCGTCAAGGGCGCGCCCGAGGTCGTGCTGGCCCGCTGCGACCGGATCCGCCGGGAGGGCACCGAGGCGCCCTTCGGAGACCGGCAGCGGGCGGAGATCGAGGCGGAGATCGACCGCCTGGCCCGGCGGGGCCTGCGGGTCCTCGCGGTCGCCGAGCGCGTCCTGCCTTCCGGCGCACCGCGGGACGAGGCCGCACCCGCGGATGTCAGCGACGAGAACCTCGCCGGACTGTGTCTGCTGGGCCTGCTGGGACTCGCGGACCCGGTACGGGCCACCGCGGCCGACAGTGTGCACAGGCTCGCCGCCGCCGGGGTGCGGATCGTCATGGCCACCGGGGACCACCCCAGTACCGCCGCCGCCATCGCCAGGGAGCTGCTGCCCGAGGAGGAACCGCGGCTGATGACCGGTGGGGAACTGGACTGCCTCGACGATGCCGCGCTCGTGCGGGCCCTGCCGCACATCACCGTGTTCGCCCGGGTGACCCCGGCGCACAAGGTCCGCATCGTCACCGCCCTGCGCTCGGCGGGACGGGTCGTGGCCGTCACCGGCGACGGTGCCAACGACGCGGCCGCCATCCGGATCGCCGACGTAGGTATCGCCCTCGGGTCCCGGGCCACTCCGGCGGCCCGTTCCGCCGCCGACGTCGTGGTGACCGACGACCGTATCGAGACCATCGTCGACGCCATCGTCGAGGGCCGTGCCATGTGGGCCTCGGTCCGCAAGGCGCTGGGCATCCTGCTCGGCGGCAACCTCGGAGAGATCATTTTCACGCTGGCGACCAGTCTGCTCACCGGGCGCAGCGCGCTGAACGCACGCCAGCTCCTCCTGGTCAACCTGCTCACCGACATGCTGCCCGCCCTGGCCATCGCCGCCCGGCCCCCGGCCGACCACACGACGAAACTGCTCGCGGAGGGGCCCGAGGCCTCGCTCGGCGCGGCCCTCACCCGCCACATCCGGCTGCGGGCCGCCGTCACCACGGGTGCGGCCGTCGCCGCCTGGGTGATCGCCCGGGCGACCGGCACCCGGGGGCGCGCCGACACGGTCGCCCTGGTCGCCCTGGTGACATCCCAGCTGCTCCAGACGCTGCAGGACGCGGGCCGCGACCCGGTGGTCGCCGCCGCCGCCCTGGGGTCCTTGGCGGTGCTGGCCGTGGTGGTGACCGTGCCGGGGCTCAGCCACTTCTTCGGCAGCCGGCCCCTGGGTCCCGCGGGCTGGACGATCGCGCTGACGTCGGCGGTCGGCTCCGTGGTGCTGCCCGCCTTGGTGCAGCGTGCGGCGGGTTCCGCTGCCCGCCCGGCGCGGGGACGGGCGCGTCCCGCGCCACCAGAGGAAAGTGCAAGTTCACCTGCCATGCATCTTCAAGTCGCCTCTCGGTAGCCGTGACACCGGACAAAGGAGCGGTTCCCGGCACGACACACACGAAAGGCGGCTGAATCATGCCGCAGATCCTGGCCACGATTCTGACCAAGGCGGCGGTCGCCCTGCTCGAGGCCGCCCTGATCCGCCTGTCCCTGCACCTCTGGAAGACGTTCGCCGGCGGCGGGCGCCCGGTGACCGCCCACGCCTGATCCGTCACCGGACGTCAATTTTTCCCTTTTTCCAAGAATTAGGTGTTTTATCACCGTCCGCGGTTGGAGGCTGGAGGGGGACCCCTCCACGCACGCTCCCCAGCACCGGGAGAACGGACATGACAGCCCCACACACCCAGCCAGAGCCCCAGCGAGAACCACCGACACCCGAGGGCACGACGGCCCGGACCGAGACGGCCGAGGCGCAGGCACCGCCGGCGCCGGAGGCGTCGGCGGAACGCCGCCAAGAGGTGGCACAGAACCGGGACGAGCCGACGGGCGGCAAGGTGGTGCACCTGCACACCGCGCATCCGACGGTTCCCATCCCCTATGTGACCCCCGGCGACATGTTCACCAACGCCCGCGCGGCCGCGTCCCTGCTGCCCTCGCCCCGCAAGCTCGCCTACTACGGAATCCTCGGCGGCATGGCCGTGGTCGGCGCCCTGGAGTGGCCGGTCGCCGTCGCCGTCGGCGCCGCCACCGAAGTGATCACCCGCGAGCAGGGCGCCCGTAAACGAGCCGGGCAGACGCAGGAGCGGCGTCGTCAGGCCGGACCCGAGCCTTCCGCCCGGACGGAAGCCGCCCAGCGGGAGACCGCGACGGTATGAGTGACGAGCCGACGCGAACCCCGTGAGTTCGACGCGGCTTCCGGGAGCGACGCCGACCTGCGTCAAGCCTCTTCCAGGGCATCGCCGAACTCACGGAGTACCCGGCTGTGGTGGTTGTGGGCAAGCTGGTGCCCGACTGCCAGGACCAGCGCCACCGGCCATTCGACGATCTCCAGGGCGGCCAGAGCACCCAGGCCCGCCAGGAAAGCGAGCTGGTCCAGCGGGAGCAGTTCGACACGGAGGCCGAACACGTCCAGGGCGACGGTGTTGTGCGTCACCGCACGCTCGGCCGCCACCCGGGCGTTCTGCGGGTCGCCCGCGGCGGGGGCGGCGGGGGCAGCGGGCTGAACGCGGCCGATGTCCTGGGGAGTGACGTTCGCTGCGGTCATTTTGTCGTCATCCCTTCCCGATCCCCTCCCACGGTTTCCCCTCCATCCACCATAGGTAGGGCGCGGGGACAGCGGCGTGCCGAGCGGCAGCAGCCGGTCCGCATCGCGTCCATGACCAGCGAGCCGATGGACGTTCCACTCCCCGTGTCCTGCGACACGGAGCCCGTGCCGGACCCCGAAGGCGGTGGTGCCCGACCAGGCAGCGGTGGCCCTCATGGTTCCAGCGGCGGCGGCCGTGGCTCCCCTCGCATCGGACCGTGCCAGACGACGTGCCGGGGCCAGCTGCGTGTTAACGCTCGGAGGGGGGCTTGTTGGTGTATCGCGGGCTTGCTGGCCTGGTGTGTTGTGGGTTGGTTGAGGGAGGCCGGGTGCACGGTTCCAGCGGGCGGGTCGGGGTGTGAGCTGGGGCTGTGCCGTGTGTGCTGCGGCTGTCAGCTGCATGCCGACCGGGTCAGGCGGCGCCGAGTTGGGGGGCGTGCCGCTGCTGCATGGTTCCGAAGATCGCCGACGACTTCACCCCACCCTCCGACGGGCCGCCGCACGACACGGGGCAGGGAACCGTCCGCCGGATCGACGACAAAGAGGCCTGGTTGGCCTACGTAGCCGTCACCCGTACCCCGCGCCGCCTCGACATCGGCGGCCTGTCCTGGATCAACGAGCATCCGGAAGGAGCATCGGCCGGTCCTCAGCCACCGCGGTGACGCCCAGGGTAGTTCCGGGCGTTCGGAGCCTCCGACGGGAAGATGCTGGAGTGCGTACGGTGCGCCGCCACTGCCGTGGGTGGCCGCCACCGCCCGGGCTCCGGCTGCGCCGGGCCCTGCGCCGCCGTGTCGTGGACCTCGTGTGCCCGCGGTGCCTGTCCGATCGTGCGGTGGAAGAGGCGCGCCAGGCGAATCGGGAAGCCCGGCGCGCGGCCCGACGGCTTCCGCGTTGATCAGGGCGGCATGGATCGCTCGTGCCCGAGAACCTCAGCTCCCTCAGAACGCTGAAAGCTTTTCTGCATTAATGATAGTGAAAAGCTGATTAAGATGCGTAAGTTGCATGGATTCGGGTAAGATGATGGCATGGGATTGCGCTTGGAGGAGTCGCTGCGGCTGACGGTGGCCGCGTTGATGCAGGTAACGGGTGAATCGCAGCGGTCGGTCGCGGGGGTGCTGGGACTGACGCAGACACAGGTGTCGCGCCGGCAGTCGGGCGCCATCTCCTGGAGCCTGCGCGACGTCGACGTCCTGGCCGAGCACTACGGCATCGGCGCGCTGGATCTCCTGGCGGGTCCGACCAGAGCGTGCGAGGCGCTGCCCGCCGACAGGCGCCGTACCGTGCGGGCCGAAGCGAGGGGGACGGACCGGTGAGCGACTTCGACGCGATCGACTCGCTGCTCGACGCCGTCGGCCCCCAGGCCGAACTCCCGCCCTGCCACGTGCGCCGCGAGCTGCGAGAGCGGGCTCGGCTCTCCAAGGCACAGGTGGCACGCGCGCTCGGCGTGAGCCCCTCAACCCTTAGCGGATGGGAAAGCGGCCGGGACCCGGCCGGCGAGATCCGCACCAAATACGCCTACCTGCTGGACGGGCTGAACGCCAAGCTCGCCACCGAGACCGAGACCGAGACCGAGGCGGCGCCGGCTGCGGAGCAGCCCGTCACGTCAGGCACGGCCGCGACGGTCACCCCTTTGTCTTCGTCCGGCCTCGGCCAGGACGAGGACGGGGACGACGTGGAGCTGCTCGTCGCCCCCGAGCCCTGTGTGCTGTGCGGCCATCCCGCCGGACAACGCGTGGCGGGGTTCGCTCAGCACCTGACCCCGGCCGACTGCCGGCCCACCGCCACCGGGGCCCCAGCTGCCCCGCCGGCCGGACAGCCCACCGCGCACACCTCGAAAGCGCCGCTGCGCACGACACGTCCGGCGCGTGCGACGGAGCGTTCCAAGGGCCCGGCCCGCCACGCGTTCCAGGAGACGTCCGGCCCGGTCGACCTGATCCGTGAGGCCGTGCAGGGTGCGCTTGCCGAGCACCGGGGCGACGTCGACGCAGCCACGGCGGCGCTGGTGAAGCGGGCCATCCCGGACGCGATGCGACTGCTGGACGAGACCCGCAAGGGCGCCCGCTACGACGTGATCGCGCACCCCTGGATCCCCGACATCCTCAAGAAGCAGACCGCGCGCGGCGCGGATCAGATCTGGGAAGCCCGCCCCAAGTGGACGCGTCACGAACTCCCGCCCGGCCGGCATCAGGTGACCGCGCTCGACATCAACGGCGCCTACCTCTCCGCCCTCAAGACGCACCTCCCCCTGGGCCAGCTCGAGCACTCCACCGGCCTCGCCCACGACCGCCGCCGCTCCGGAGTCCACCTGATCACCCCGCCCGAGTGGGAGCACGAGGCGGTGCTGCCCAACCCGATCGGCCAGCGGGACGAGCCCGGCCCCCTGTGGGTCACCGAGCCGACGCTCCGCCTCCTGCTGCGCCTGTCCGGCCCCAGGCACCAGCTGTGCGAGCCTCCTCAGATCCACGAGTCGTACACCTCCGGGGCCACGGAGAACCTGCTGGAGAAGTTCCGCATCGCCCTGAAGGACGCCCGCGACACGGCGATCGAGCAGGGCGACACGGTGACGCTGGAGTACGTGAAGGCGATGTACGCGAAGTTCGTCTCCACGATGGGGGAGTCGAACTACAACCGGGAGCTCTACCGTCCGGACTGGATGCACCTCATCCGCAGTCAGGCCTTCGCCAATCTGTGGCTCAAGGCGCTCAAGGCCCATGACGAGGGCCTGGCCGTCGTCCGGGCGATGGGCACCGACGAACTCCACGTCATCGGTGACTGGCGCCGTGTCTTCGCCGAAGGCCGAGCTGTTACCGAGGTCAAGGTCAAGGACACGTACACCGCCGGAACCGACGCCGCTGAGCACGAAGGCGAGGGGGAGTAGTGCCCGAGAAGAACATCGACTTCGGGAGGTTCGGCGCCCGGGGCATCAAGGGCAGCGACGCCGTCGCGCGCAAACTCGACGAACTCGCGGGCGGCATCGCCACTCCCGTGACCGCCAAGCGCGGCTGGATGGCGCGCCTGCACTACCTGACGAAGTCGGCCCCGACCCTGAAGGCCGCGCAGGACGCCGGACTCACCGTGACCCGCCGGACGCTGAAGGCATGGCTGGAGGGCAGACGCCGCCCCTCCAAGACCAGCCTGGAACGCATCGACCAGGCGTACCGGACGGTGCGCCGGCACAACGTCGCCCGCCATCTCCTCAGACGCCTCAACCGCGACGGACGTGGCACCCGGGTGGAGATCCACCCGCTCAACCAGTCCCAGGTGCCGCAGCAGCTGCAGCGCGTGGTGGAGTACCGGACGATGAACGTGCGCCGCTGGGACCGCATCGTCGGCTCCTGGGCGGCCGGCGACCATCAGGGCCTCGACGCCGCGTGGCAGGACACGATCGTCGACCTCGGCTCGCAGTGGGGCCAGTACGAGTACGTCACCAACGTCGGCTTCGCCGCATAGAGCCCGCGCCGAAACGTGGTCTTCGGCGCCTGCTGGGATGGCGTAGGGTAGGGGACACCGACGCGGGGTGGAGCAGCTCGGTAGCTCGCTGGGCTCATAACCCAGAGGTCGCAGGTTCAAATCCTGTCCCCGCTACTGCCGAAAGCCCGGATCTACACGATCCGGGCTCTTTCGCGTTCCCTGGACGATCCTCGCCGCGCCATCTGTTTCCTCCCGCCCGGCGCCGCCGTGTCGGCACAGGTCACCATGGATACGCGCGCGTGTCGGGGCCGTGATCCCCTCAGCGGCGGCTCACCCAGCAACCAGCTCCGCATGCAACTGGAGTCCTACGTACTGGCAGCCCGCCTCGAAGACGTCGTCGACGCCGCCAACACCCGCCTGTCACGCATGTCCCACCACCGCTTCACCCTCGTCCACTCCGACGACAGAGCCGCCCGAGGGGCCAAATCAGGCCTGGGACCTCAAGGTCCTCGACGCCTGGAGCGGACGCAAACGCCACACCGACACCCTCTCCGGCGGCGAATCCTTCTACGTCTCCCTGGCCCTCGCCCTGGGCCTGGCCGACATCGTCACCGCCGAAGCCGGCGGCCAGGCACTGGACACCCTCTTCATCGACGAAGGCTTCGGCACCCTCGACGAAGACACCCTCCACCAAGTCCTCGACGTCCTGGACTCCCTACGCGCCCACGACCGCACCGTCGGACTCATCAGCCACGTCCCCGAACTCCGCCGCCGCATCACCCAACGCCTGCACATCTCCAAGAACATCGACGGCTCCACCCTCACACATCTGACCGAAGCGGCCGAATGACCCCAGGCGGACGCCGGACCCGCCCCCGCCGACGAAACGCAAGCCCCAGGCCGCGCACACTCACCGATCTTCAACCCGCCGTCGGCCCAAGGCGTAGCCACAACCGCCGGGGCTGCCCGTACCCCTCTCGGCCCCGCCGAGAAGGCAGCCCCACAGCGCCCCTGCGTCGAAAGCCGCCCATCCCTGAAGGCACCCGGCCTGCCTCCCAAGAAGGAGCGCATCGAACACGTACTGCTTCATGCCATTTCTGCACGTGATCGAAGTGACGGAAACAGAGCACTGCGGTGCATGAGCACCTGCATCGGCCACCACAGCCGTACCAGAACACGCCAGTCCAGTCCGCATGCCAGGAGTTTCCGCAGACCCGAGAACCACTGTCCCGCATGTTCGAACCCCGCCCCGTGACCGCATCACGGCGCGTTTTCGAGGCACCGCCAAGGCTTCCACTGATCGAACCGGCCGATTTGTCAGTGCCCGCTGCTACACCAATTCCCGTAGCTCAGACCGCAGTCGGCGGCCTGACGACACGGAGGAGGAAGCAGTGGCGAAGCCGCCCGAGGGCTCCTACAAGGTGCGAAGTCATTACCGACGCAAACCCCGCCCCAGCGCGAAGAAACTGAGCGGCTGGTCGATCGCAGGGCTGATCGCGGTGGTGTGGCTATGGTGAGCTGACCCCCGTTTCGTGGAGTCCCTGAAGCCAGGCTTATGATCCTGGCCCGAAGGAGAACCACGAGCAGTGCCAGCACCACGTAAATACCCCGACGAGCTCCGCGAGCGTGCCGTCCGCGAGGTCCGCACCACCGGCCGTCCGATCGCGCATGTCGCGAAGGACCTGGGCATCCACAAGGAGGCCCTGCGCGGCTGGGTCCGCCAAGCCGAGGCGGACACCGGGGAACGCGACGACCGGCTGACCACCGCAGAGCGGGACGAGCTGAAACAACTCCGCCGGGAGAACGCGGAGTTGAGGCGGGCGAACGAGATTCTGAAGGCCGCGAGCGCGTTTTTTGCGGCGGAACTCGACCGTCCCCGGACGAGGCCGACCAGGTGATCGAGCACCTCAGGGACAAGGGCCTCGGGGTCGGGTTCGCCGGCCGGGTGCTGGGGCTGTCCGAGTCGGCGTACTACGCGCGCAAGAAGCGGCCGAAGTCGGCCCGCCGACTGCGGGACGAGCAGCTCATGCCGCTGATCGAACAGGTCCATACCGAGTCCGGCGGCACCTATGGCGTCCGCCGGATCACCCGCGCGCTGCGGCGCAGGGGCGTCCACGTGGCCCGCTGCACCGTCGAGCGGCTGATGGCCGAACTGGGCCTCGAAGGCGTCATCCGCGGCCAGCGGCGCCGCACCACCGTGCCGGAGCCGGCGGCACCCAGGCCGCCGGACCTGGTCGACCGTGACTTCACCGCGAGCCGACCCGACCAGCTCTGGGTGGCCGACATGACCTATGTCCGCACCTGGACGGGCTGGGTGTATGTGGCGTTCGTCCTGGACGTCTTCTCCCGGACGATCGTCGGCTGGCAGGTCGCGAACCACATGCGAACCGAACTGCCGTTGGACGCACTGGAGATGGCGTTGTGGAGACGGAAGATCAAGAAGGACTCCGGCCTCATTCATCACAGCGACCGCGGGGCGCAATACGTATCAATTCGCTATACCGGGAGGCTGTCCGACGTCGGGGCTTCGGCCTCGGTCGGCTCGGTCGCGGACAGCTATGACAACGCGATGGCCGAGGCCCTGAACGGCACCTTCAAGGCCGAGCTGATCGAGATGCAGGGCCCCTGGAGGGACGTCGACCAGCTCGAGCGGGCGATCTTCCAGTGGGTCGCCTGGTACAACGAGGAACGGCTCCACTCCGCCCTCGACTACGTACCGCCCGCCGAGTACGAACGCGACTGGTGGCGACAGCAGGAGGCCACCCCGCAGTCCGCCTGAAACAAGATCGCCGGACTCCACGAAACTCGGGGCAGCTCAATGGAGCCAGCTCATCGGCTTCGGAGAGGCCTCCCCGACACCACCGCAAACCCCTACACCATCAGTGTCAGCGAGCGTGGGCCACTGATGCCCCGCCGCTCGCCCCGGCTACGCCCACCCCGCGGCGGCAGGGAACAGGCCGCCGCCGCGGCCGTCGCCTGCGCCGCACTCTGGCTGCTGGCCAAGATCGCCACAGCCACATGGCAGGCAGCCGTCCGCATCTGGCCATGGCTCGCCCTCCTCGCGGCTCTCGCCCTCGGCTACGCAGCCTGGCGGTTCATCCGTGAACTGCAGGCCCGGAAGGTGCGGGCCGAGACGCTGGCCCGGCTCCGGATCACGCTCGCGCAACTCGACGCCATGGACGACCAGGCCTTCGAATTCGCCCTGCGTGACCTGCTCCTCCGGGACGGCTGGAACGCACGGCAGGTCGGCCGACAAGGAGACCAGGCCGCAGACGTCATCGGCGAGGACCGCCAACGCGGCAGGATCGTCCTGCAGGCCAAGCACACGACCGTCGCCGGCAAGGTCGGCTCCTCAGTGATGTACCAGGTCAAAGGCACCGCAGGCCCCGCACACGGAGCCGATATCGCAGTCGTGGTCACCAACGGCTCCTTCACCCGGGACGCCAGAGCATGGGGCGAACGCCACCAGGTGCACTGGATCGACCGGGACCGCCTGCGCCGGTGGGCCGAACACGGCACGCCCCTGCAAGAACTTCTGCGCCTGCCCACGGCACGCAAGACAGCCTTCCGCCGGGCTGCCTGAAACCAAGCGGAGAAAGCCCGAGCCCCGAGCATTCGCCCCCTGTCCGCATCCGACAACTGATCATGGGGCGCGCATGGGCTCGCAGCGCGCACCCGCCAGAGCAGAGACCCCGCGCCGCACCCCTGCTGTGCGCGAGAATGAACGCGAGTCAGCCCCTCCTGCACGCCGAGGAAACGCGCGATGACCGCCAGTCCCACCCCAACCGAACACCCCGGGCGTCTGGTCCTGCGCACAGACCAGCAGGAGGGCCTCGCCCACACGGTTCGCCACCTGCGCCGCCCGCACACCCGCGGGCACGCCGTCTCGGCCTGCGGCACCGGCAAGACCCTCTTCGCACTGCGCGTAGCCGAGGAACTCGGCGTGCAGCACCTGGCGGTGGCGGTGCCCAGCCTGGACCTGGTCGCACAGTGGGCGGCGGCCGCCCGCGCAGACGGCCGCCGTGAGCCGATGATCACCGTCTCCTCGCTACGCGCCGCCTCCCACCCGCTGCTCGCCGAGGCCGAGGTCGACTCGGCCAACGCGGGGGAGTACCTGGCCTACTGGCTCGGCCGCCACCCCAAAGCGACGGTCTTCTTCACCTACGACTCGCTGTCCAAGATCGAAGAGGCCCAGCACTCCGCGATCTTCCCCGCCCCCCTCTTCGGCCTGCTGGTCGTGGACGAGGCCCACGCCACGGCCGGCACCTGGGAGAAGAACTGGACCGCGCTCCACGACAATGAGCGCATCCCTGCCGAGCGCCGCCTCTACCTCACCGCCACCCCCTATGTGTGGGACGCCCCCCGCCTGACCGAGCCGCCCACCACCAGAGCGCAACCCAAACGCACCACCGCCACCGCACCCGCCTGGGACGACCCGGCCCTGCTGGCCACCATGGACCAGCCACAGATCTTCGGCCCCCGCCTGCACACCTACTCCCACGCCGACGCCATCGACGACGGCGTTCTGGCCGACTACCAACTAATCGTTCCCACCGTCACCGACACCGAACTACGCACTGCCCTCACCGATCCTGAAGCCGGGCCCACCGCACGCCGCACCACCGCCCTGCATCTGGCCATTCTCAAGGCCATGCGCGAGCAGGACCTGCGGCACGTGTTCGTCTACTTCCAGCAGATCGCCGACGCCGCCGACTTCGCTCGCCAGTTCGCCCACACCCTGCGCACCCTCCCCGACGAACTGCGCCCCGACTGGGCGGACGACGTCGTCGTGCAGTCCATCGACGGCACCCACAGCCCCAGCCGGCGCGCCGACATCATCGCCCGCTTCACCGACGCCGACCGGGGAGTGCTGGCCAACGCCAAGGTCCTTGGTGAAGGGGTCGACCTGCCGGCCGTCGACGCCGTCGTCTTCGCCGACCGCACCGCCAGCGTCCGCCGCATCGTCCAGGCCCTCGGCCGCGCCCTGCGCAAACCACCCACCGCCACGACGAAGACAGCCGGCCTCGTGGTCCCCGCCTACATCCCGCCCGGTGCCGACCCCACCGACCTCCTCGGCACCCCCTACGAAGCCCTCTGGCTGGTCACCGCCGCCCTGCGCCACCATGACCAGACCATCGCCGCCCGCGCCCCCCGGGCCAAGAACCGGCATCCCGCCCGCGACTCCCACACCTACATCACCCGCCGCTTCCGCTTCGACCACACCCTCGACCCTTCGGCGATCGCCCGCGCCCTCGACCTGCTGGTGTGGCCCTCCAGCGGCGCCGTCCTGTCCGCCCCCCGCCGCGCCGGTCTCGCCGCCGCCATCCGCTACCACGCCGAACACGGCCACCTGCGCGTGCCCGCCGACTACGAGGACGCCTACGGCTATCGGCTGGGCTCCTTCATCACCGGCCAGCGCACCGCCTGCCGCGCGGGCGCCCTCGATGCGGCGTGGATCGCCGAGCTGGAGGCGCTCGGCATGGTCTGGGACGAGCACGAGGCCCTCTGGCAGGGTCACATGGCCACCGTCGAGGCCTTCCACGCCGAGCACGGCCACCTCGCCGTCCCCGCCCACCAGCCCGGTGGCCAGTTCCTCGCCGACCAGCGCACCGCCGCCCGCAACGGCCGTCTCGCCCCCGCCCGCGGCACCGAACTCACCGCCCTCGACCCGGACTGGAAACTCCCGCACGGCCCCGACTGGCACCGCAAGTACCACGTCATCCGCCGCCACATTGAAGCTGGCACCCACCCTGTCACCCTGACCCGCGACACGGTCATCGCAACGGTGAAGGCCGGCAGCTGGCTGCACCGCCAATTCACGATCTGGACCCGACTCGCCCCCGGGCAGCGCGACCTGCTCACCCGGATCGGCCTCACCCCCGACCAGGCTCCCCCCAGCACCGGCGCCCCGAGGCGGCGCACCTTCGCCCAGACCGTGCGGATCCTCGGCCTGTTCGTCGAGCGCTGGGGACGCACCCCCGGCGCCCGCGAGTGGATGGAGGTCGACGGTGAACGCGTCATGATCGGCCCCTGGCTCGCCAAGGCCCGCACCAGGCTGAACGCCGGGCAACTCCCGCCCGGCCAGACGCAGATGCTGACCGCGACCCTCGCCGAGTACGGCATCGAGGCAATCTCCGCTCCTGGCACCACCGCCCCCGAGAACGGGTGAGGACCGGCCGCCGAGCTCAACTCGGCCGCCGATCCTCGTACTTCGTGCCACCACGGGTGATCGGCCGGGGAGAAGTGCCATGGCATGGGTCTTGATGCAGAGCGCGGCGGAAACCAAGGGAACGCTGCGCAGGCGGGGCCCATGATGGGCGTTCTGGCCATCTACCAGCGGTCGATGTCGTCGAAAAGACTGCGCTGTTCTGGGAGCCGTGGAAGTCCATGTCAGCGACGGCGGCCCCCAGGCCGCCGCGGACAACCGGGCAACTGCCCGGCCCGCCGACGAACACGGCCGTGGCGGCATGATCGTCGCTGCCCTCACAAGCCAGGCCGGATCCGGACACGAAAGCGAAGATCTCATCGACCACTGGGCGAGCTTCGACGCGGCCTGACGACGCGCGCCCGCCGGCGATCGAGCGCCCGCAGGTGGCCCAGCCTCGGCAGCGGGCAGGCGTCCCCTCGGTCCCCAGCGCAGCTGCGCCGCTGTTCCTCCCCGGGGCGGGCAGGGACCAGCGCATGACCTGAGTTCGTGTGCCCGGCAGCCTGGAGCCCGGCTTGCGCCGCTGCCCCGGAGGCAACTCGTGAGTGTGAGCCGACGTCGCACCGGCCGGCGAACCGTCCGGCAGCTGTCTTCCTGCGCTTCGTCATAGGCGCAGGGCGGGGTGGGTGCGGCATTCGGCATCCAGCGTGCGCTGATCCTGCGGGACGGCGTCCTCCTCCTGGTGGGTGGTTCGCATGTCTGCCGAAGCCGGGCGCGGCCCTGACCCTCTGACCCCGGCCGCGTGCCGGCCGGGGTCAGAGGGTCAGGACATCCAGGTACACGACGCGGCCCGTGCCTCCCAGGTGGCGTTCGGTCTCGGTGATGCACACCCTTCGCGGCGCGTTGCCATAAGGGCCACCGGTGGCCGCCACGGTGCCTGTCCATGTCATCTGCGCGCTGCTTCCGGTCGCGGTCAGCGCGACAGCCGAGCCTGTGATCTCCTCCCACCGCAGGTGTGGGTCGGGAACGGCCGGGTTCGCCTGCTCGACCACAGCCCGCATCGAGGGACGGGTCGTGGCCAGCCACGAGTTCCCCGTGTACGCCGGCCCCGTTACCGAGATCGTCGCCGTGCCGGAGCCGCGCACAAGGGTGGCCTTACGCTCCGGGCTCAGCTGGGCCATCGGGGAAGGGACAACCTTGGACACCGAGTAGCCGTCGAGCGAGTTCGGCTGGTACCGCACCAGTGCCAGTCGCACGAACGGAAGCCACGCCGCGGGCGGCGCCCCGTTCGGCGCGACCAGCTCGACGTCGGCGTACCAGAGGTCGCGGGCCGCATCGAAGGAGACGTCATGGCCGGCGATGGTGACCGTTGTGCCTGGTGAGGTACGGGCGCAGGGCCTGGGGCGGTTCGGTGCTGCTGCTCACCAGCACCACACCGAGCTTTTCCCCGGCGCCCGAAGACCACCAGGGACGCTCCAGATAGATTCGGATGGCGTTACCGCGCCGCCTGCTCTGGTCGGTCGAGATCGATCGGTGTGCTGCTGGGGTGCGCGGCGTTCCACGCGGTGGCCCAGCGCTTGATCCAGTCCCACACCCCCATCATGTTGAGATCGCCGTCGGCGAACCTGGAGGACAGCAGCAGGCGGTACTCGTGACCTGGTGCCACTGCCACCTTCAGCACCCCGCCGGCCCAGGACCAGCCGTCGGAGGTGCCGCTGATCAGCCGAAGGCGCAGCGAGGACGCCTCCGGCCAGCTTCCCAGGGCCGGCGCCGCCAGCTCCGTGGTGCTTCCAGGCAGCCCCCTGATGAGCAGCTGCCTGGCCAGAGGGTCCGGCAGGTAGGTGACGGGCAGCGAGTCGGTGTCGAAGAACCAGGTGTCCGCGTTCGCCCCGGTGCCCTGATGGGCCCCCGGCAGGTCTTCCAGCCGGGCCGCGTCCCGGGTGGCAAGCAGCTGGTAGAGGTCGGTTCTCATGGGATGACCGCTCGCGTCGGCGTCGAGCATGCCGTGCTGCTCGGCGATCGCCTGCGAGGTACGCGGGGGGAGGACATGCCTGTGGGACTCGGCTGTGGAGCCGCCCGCGTTCTCGCTGCGGATCACCATCCTGTTCACCGATTCACCGACTGTCTGCGGCTTGCGCAGCAGCACATGGGGCGGCGGCACCGGATCGAAGCGACGGTAGGTGACTTCAGGCGTTCGCAACCCTGTTTCGTTCGGGAAAAGGTCCTGCTGTGTGAACGACACGCTGTCGCCCGCGAGGTCCACCGCACGGGCACGGAAGGTGTACGCATGGCCAAAGCGGAGCCGGGGCAGGCTGCCCGGCGGCACAGTGAACCGCGTGGTGAAGGGGAAGTCCTCGTCCTTGACCGGCTCGGGGTCGGCGAGCGTCCCATCGGGCTGAAGGGCCCGGCCGATGCGGTCGACGGCCAGGCTCCAGCCGGCCCGGCGCATCAGCGACTCGCCCAGATACAGATCGGTGTCGTCAGTATCCCCGGACGTGCTGGGCGCCAGGGTGACCTGCCCTTCTTCGGCCGTGCTCACCGACTGTCCGTCACGCTCGAAAACGTAGACGCCCTCGCGCGCCATCAGAGACCGCCATGAGGGGTCTGCGAGGTCGCGGACGTCCCAGCGATGGCCTCGCACGAGGTCGTCCGCATACAGGTCCAAGGTGGCGGACCGTGGGTTGCCGTTCTGGTCGTAAGCTGCGGAGTTGGCCTCGGCGGCCCGGTCGAACGCCTTGATGAGCTCGGTCGCTCGGCCGCTGCGCGCGACCGACAGACCCGCCGACCGCAGTGCGGGCAGAGAGAACCGGTCCGCACTTGCCGCACTGCGCTTCTTCAGCCTGCTGCCGTCCACCACGCGTGAACGGGTGACGTTGTCGGCGAACTGACGAGACAGCAGCGCTCCGCCGTCCGGGTCGACGGGCACGACCGTGAACCGGTCTCCCAGGCCTACACGCAGCATCCCCCGGTCGACGTCACTGGCGTCGGCATCGCGCGGCGCGGCCTCGAAACGGTTGCCACCGATCAGGCAGCGGGTGCGGGGCAGCACGTCCGCGCGGCCGGTTGCCGGTGGCGGACTGGCCGACCAGGTGATCTGCAGGGAGGCCCAGGTCTGTGTCGCGGGCCCGGTCAGCAGCGCGGTAACGGCCGGGTCGTCGACCTCGAACTCCAGGACGAGCCCCAGGACCCGCTGAAGTCCGCGGTACTCGCGGGTCGCGGCGATCACCTGGTGTACGTCCAGGTGCTCCCGCGCCTGTGCGGGCAGGGGACCGGATCCGGGCTTGCGCCCTCGCTGGTCGCGCAGGATCGCGGCCCGGCCCTGGTGGGGTCGAAGCGCTTGGCGGGGCTGGTCTCGGGGTCTCGGTGTGCCGTGCCAACGATTGTAGGCCGACGCCTGTTGACTTTCCGGAGGGGGTCTGCGCATTATGTCAACGCACGTTGGCCTACGAATGTTGGCCAACGTGCGTTGATCTGTTCTCCGGACCAGAACGGAAGACTCCGCCATGAACACCACCGAGCTGCCGGCCGTCGTGCCCGCCGGCACCCTGGAGGCCCTGGGCGAACTCGGAGTCTCGGATGAGCTGATCGCGCACGGCTCCGAGGTCATCCGATTCGCCGTCGGGGACGGCTCCCGGCTGCTGCTGGCTGTGCCGGTCGGCCAGCTGTCCAACCTCGAGTTCACCGGCAACTCCTACGCAGAGTTCCACCACCCCGGGTACATCTCGCGGCGGGGTGGTGCGCGAGCACCCTGTCCGGCGCGAGTCTCCTGCCACCAGCCGGGGCCGGGCGACAGGAGAGACGCAATGGCCACGAACACCGTCACAGACGATCCTCCAGAGATAGCCGTGACCCGCAGGGACGCGCTGAAGCTGGCCGGCCTCGGCATCGGCTCGGTAGCCGCCTTCGGCGTGGGCGTCGGCGGAGTCCGGGCCGTCACCAACGGCGCCTTCAGCGCCGGATCCGGTGATCCGTACGACCTCTGGCACGACTGGAGTTCGATTTCCGGCGTCGAGCGGGTGGTCGCGGCCGGCGTCCTGGCGTGCAATCCGCACAACACCCAGCCCTGGCGCATGAGAGTCAACGGCAACGTCATCGACGTCCACTCCGACCCCAGCCGGCGGATGCCCCTCAACGACGCGAGCGGCCGTGAACACTTCGCCGGACTCGGCTGCGCCGTCGAGAACATGGTGATCGCCGCCGGATCGGCCGCCTTGACCGCGCAGGTGACCCTCTTCCCGGACGGCGTCGCCTCGGACCTGGTCGCCCGGATCGCCCTGAGCGGCGGCGGCAGAGGGCGGGACCGCGACCTGGCCGCCGCGATCCCGCACCGGCACACCAACCGCGGCCCGTACACGTCCACGCCCGTGGACCTGAGCGGTTTCACCGAGCAGAGTTCCCGCGTCGACGGAGCGAGCGTGCTGTGGATCAGCGACGAGACGGTGCGTCAGCAGTTGGGCCGGCTCTACGTGGAGGCCACCGAGGCGATCACCGCGGACTCCGCCCAGTCGAGAGAAGCCTTCACCTGGTTCCGCAGCGCGCGCAGCACCATCGACAAGCACCGCGACGGGCTCACCCTCGACGGCCAGGGACTCGGCGGGCTGACCCTGTTCGCGGCGAAACTCCTGCCGGCGCAGTCCCGCAAGGACGGCGACGCCTACTGGGTCAAGGCCACCCGTGAGGTGCACACCGTGACCGCCGCCGCGTACGGCGTCATCACCGTCGACGACGTCACCGACCGAACCGCGCAGGTCAACGGCGGACGGCTGCTGGCCCGGATGCACCTGACCGCGACCGCTCTCGGCCTCGGACTGCACCACATGAACCAGATCACCGAACGCATCGACCGCGACGCCGCGGCCGGCAACCCCGATGTCTTCTCCGCACGCTGGGCCGCCCTGCTCGGCCGCCCCGCCTCGAGCGGCCTGCTGTCCTTCCGGATCGGTCACCCCGGGCGCACGCCGGGCCTCAGCCCGCGCCGCAGCCTCGACGACGTCGTGACCTGCTGACCTCTGCCCGGGCGGCGGGTCCGAAGCGCCGCCCGTCCACCAGTTTCTTCGTCCAAAGGAGATCCCCCATGCCCGCCTCACCCGTCACGGGCCCGGCCGCAGGACCGGTGCGCGCACTGCGCCCCGGTGCCGTTCTGGCCGTGACCTGCCTGGCCCTGGCGACCGTCGTATCGGCGATGGCATCGCTGAGCGTGGCATTGCCCGACGTCGCCCGCGAGACGCACGCCAACCAGACCCAGCTGTCGTGGATCATCGACTCCTACAGCCTGATCTTCGCCTCGCTGCTGCTGTTCGCCGCGACCCTCGGCGACCGCTTCGGCCGTCGCAAGGCCCTGCTCGGCGGCATCGGACTGTTCGCCGTGATATCGCTCGCCGCGACCTTCACGGACGAACCGGGCGTCCTGATCACCTTGCGCGCCCTGCTCGGCGTGGCCGCCGCGTTCGTCATGCCCGCCACGCTGTCCACGATCACCAGCACGTTCCCCCGCGACCAGCAGGCGCGCGCCATCAGCATCTGGGCGGCGGTCGCCGGCGCCAGCGCCGCGCTGGGACTGTTCGCCTCGGGCGCGCTGCTGGAGGTGTGGTCGTGGCGATCGGTGTTCTGGCTGAACACGGTGATGGCCGGAGTGGCGTTCATCGGCACCCACCTCTTCGTCCCGGAGTCCGCGCAGCCGGGCAAACACCGGGTGGACGTGGTCGGAGCGGCTCTCACCGTGGCCGGACTCGGGGTGCTGGTCTACTCGGTCATCGAGGCACCCGAGCACGGCTGGGGCAGCACACGCACCCTGGCCGGCATAGCCATCGGGCTCGCCGTCCTGGTCGCCTTCGTCGCCTGGGAGCTGAAGCACCCTCACCCCCTGCTCGACCCGCGGCTGTTCCGCAACAAGCTGTTCGCGGCCGGATCGATCTCGACCACACTGCAGTTCTTCGCGTTCTTCGGGTTCATCTTCGTCACCATGCAGTACCTCCAGCTGGTGCGCGGCGACAGCGCTCTGATGGCCGCGGTGAGCGTGCTGCCGATGTCCGCGGCGATGATCCCCAGCGCCCGCCTCAGCCCGCTCCTGGTCGCCCGGCGGGGCATCCGCGCCCCCTGGGCCGTCGGCCTCATCCTGGTCACCACCGGCCTGGCCGTGCTGGCCCAACTCGACGCCGGCAGCTCGTACTGGCTGATCGTGGGCGGGCTCGTGCCGCTCGGCGCGGGCATGGGCCTGGCCACCACGCCGGCCACCGCCGCCATCACCGACGCCCTGCCGCCCCGCCTGCAGAACGTGGGATCCGCCGTGAACGACCTGTCCCGCGAACTCGGCGGAGCCCTGGGCATCGCCGTCCTCGGCAGCCTCATGAGCGCCCAGTACCGCGACTCCCTCGACACCGACGGGCTCCCCGCCCCGATCGCCCACGCGGCACGCTCCTCCCTCGCAGCCGCCAACCACATAGGCCACGCCACCGGCAACCCGGCACTGATCGACGAGGCCCGCGACGCCTTCGCCTCCGGCATGCACCTCGCCCTCCTCAGCGGCGCAGCCACCACCGTCCTGGCCGTCGTCGTCGTCACCCTCCTGCTGCGCCGGACCGGCAAGCCCGGCACGGACCAGGCAGAGACGCAGACCGACGGCACGGACCGGGAAGCGGCGCAGGCGACGGCGTAACCACCAGCCGACTGTCGGGCACATCTACCACGACGTGCGGCGCGAGCGACCACGATTCGTCCCTCGCGCCGTACCCGGTAAGGAAACTGACATGACTTTGCTGCGCGCTCAGACGGCGCACCAACCCGGCCCTCCCCGATTGCCGGAGCCCCCTGGAAGCCCTCACCCGCGCCTTCGCTCTCCTCGGCACACGCGGCACCGGTCTCATCGTCGCGGCCCTGGCCAAGGGCCCGGCCGACCTCCACCTGATGCGCGAGCGCGTCCCCGGCTTCAGTGACGGCCTGCTCACCCGGCGCCTTCGGGAGATGACCGCCCTCGGCCTGGTGGCCCGAACCACCTACCCGGGCACACCTACAAGTACCTGCTACACGCTCGCCTCCCACGGCAAGGCGCTCCTCATTCCCCTGGCCGCCCTGACGGTGTGGGCGCAGGACCATCTCCCCGCGAACGCCTCCGAGGAAGCCCGTTGTGCCCGACGCGACCAGGCCAGGGCGGACTGGTGAAACGGCGTGAGGGCATGGAGACGGCGAGGCTGCTGCTCCGGAGGTTCGTGCCACAAGACGCTGCGGCCCTGTCTGTGTATCGATCCGAGCCGGAGGTGAGCCGGTATCAGCCCTGGGATTCGCCGCTGCTGCGGGAGGATGCCCAGCAGTGGGCGGCCACGTTCTCGGCCGGGGGTCCCCGCCACCGACCGCGTCTCGGCCGACTGGGACAGGCGCAATCTCCACCCGGCCGAACTGGTGCAGCGCGGGGGCTTACGGCGTGAGGGCCACCTCGTCGAGAGCACCTGGAGCAAAGCAGTGGATCGACGGCGTCCTCTTCGGACCCCTGCCACCGGTTCGTCCGTCATTCCACAACCGCTGTTCACGAGACCCGGAGATTTCTGAGCGACATCGCATCACGTCGCCAGGCCGAATTTCAGGAAAGCAGTGTCCGGCCGATGCGATCCCTTTGGTGTGCAGTGTCACGTCAACAGAACTCGCTGAATCCTTTGAAGGGAGAGAAAAATGAGCGCACACGAAAACGTGGACCTGGGGCATACGGTGGCCGGCTGGACTGGGACAGCCGTCGCACTGGCCGGCTTCTGTGTCGCAGGTCTCGGAATGATCGCTGTTTCCGTGGCGTTGGTGATCTCCGGTATCGCCGTGATCGCCCTGGCGGCGGTCATCACCTGGCTTCTCCACCTGGCGGGCTGGGGGAAGCCCAGCGGTCCCCGCCCAGCCGACCAGTGGGACTGGCGGGTGAAGGATCTCGGCGCCAGGCAGGGGCACCCGGACTGCCTTGGATGCCGCATGGCTGGGAGGCGGGTCGATGCGGCGGCGAAGCTCGCAGAGCCGATGTCCACAGCCGCCACCTCGCTGCCGCACCAGAGCCTGCACAGCTCGAGTACTCAGGAGCAGGACCTTCGAGCCCGTCTCTGAGGGCGCGTCAGTCAGGGCCCGGCAGGTCTGTTCGAGTGCCGTTGGGATGGAGGTTCCGGTGACCTTGTCTCCACCGGTTGAACTGCGCACGGCCCGTCTCGTGCTTCGCCCTTGGAAGCCGTCTGATGTGGAGCCGTTCGCTCGTATGAACGCTGACGCTGAGGTCGTGGAGTATCTTCCAGGCCTCTTGGAGCGAAAGGTCAGCGATGCTTTAGCTGACCGGATATCTGCGGGAATCGAGAGGTGGTTACGCCACCGAAGGAGCAAGAGCGGCCGTCCGCTTCGGTTTCGACGTGCTGGACCTACCGGAGATCGTCTCCTTCACCGTTGCGGGCAACCGACGCTCCCGGGCGGTCATGCAACGCTTGGGCATGACACACGACCCACGCGAGGATTTCGACCATCCACGGCTTTGAGCTGACCCCCGTTTCGTGGAGTCCCTGAAGCCAGGCTTATGATCCTGGCCCGAAGGAGAACCACGAGCAGTGCCAGCACCACGTAAATACCCCGACGAGCTCCGCGAGCGTGCCGTCCGCGAGGTCCGCACCACCGGCCGTCCGATCGCGCATGTCGCGAAGGACCTGGGCATCCACAAGGAGGCCCTGCGCGGCTGGGTCCGCCAAGCCGAGGCGGACACCGGGGAACGCGACGACCGGCTGACCACCGCAGAGCGGGACGAGCTGAAACAACTCCGCCGGGAGAACGCGGAGTTGAGGCGGGCGAACGAGATTCTGAAGGCCGCGAGCGCGTTTTTTGCGGCGGAACTCGACCGTCCCCGGACGAGGCCGACCAGGTGATCGAGCACCTCAGGGACAAGGGCCTCGGGGTCGGGTTCGCCGGCCGGGTGCTGGGGCTGTCCGAGTCGGCGTACTACGCGCGCAAGAAGCGGCCGAAGTCGGCCCGCCGACTGCGGGACGAGCAGCTCATGCCGCTGATCGAACAGGTCCATACCGAGTCCGGCGGCACCTATGGCGTCCGCCGGATCACCCGCGCGCTGCGGCGCAGGGGCGTCCACGTGGCCCGCTGCACCGTCGAGCGGCTGATGGCCGAACTGGGCCTCGAAGGCGTCATCCGCGGCCAGCGGCGCCGCACCACCGTGCCGGAGCCGGCGGCACCCAGGCCGCCGGACCTGGTCGACCGTGACTTCACCGCGAGCCGACCCGACCAGCTCTGGGTGGCCGACATGACCTATGTCCGCACCTGGACGGGCTGGGTGTATGTGGCGTTCGTCCTGGACGTCTTCTCCCGGACGATCGTCGGCTGGCAGGTCGCGAACCACATGCGAACCGAACTGCCGTTGGACGCACTGGAGATGGCGTTGTGGAGACGGAAGATCAAGAAGGACTCCGGCCTCATTCATCACAGCGACCGCGGGGCGCAATACGTATCAATTCGCTATACCGGGAGGCTGTCCGACGTCGGGGCTTCGGCCTCGGTCGGCTCGGTCGCGGACAGCTATGACAACGCGATGGCCGAGGCCCTGAACGGCACCTTCAAGGCCGAGCTGATCGAGATGCAGGGCCCCTGGAGGGACGTCGACCAGCTCGAGCGGGCGATCTTCCAGTGGGTCGCCTGGTACAACGAGGAACGGCTCCACTCCGCCCTCGACTACGTACCGCCCGCCGAGTACGAACGCGACTGGTGGCGACAGCAGGAGGCCACCCCGCAGTCCGCCTGAAACAAGATCGCCGGACTCCACGAAACTCGGGGCAGCTCACTTCCACCCGGGCACGTCTTGCGTCGGCATGTGCTCTACCGGCCTGCTCGCGAAGCCCCGACCATCTCAGTGGACGTTAAGTCCCTTTCTGGTAGCGGCCTCGTCCGGGTTGGGTGAGGAAGCCTTGTCGGGTGAGGCGTCCGAGGCGGCTGCGGGTGATGTTGACGGATGCCTCGTCGGTGGGCATGCCGAGGAGTTCGTGCAGCTCACGGGCTCGGAACTCTTGACCGGTCAAGTGCTGTATCTGGTCGCGCGGTTCGCCGGCCCGGGCCGCGGTCTCGCGGTGCTGGGCCTGGAGGTCGGCCAGGAGCTCGATGACGTTCACGCGGCCAGCCCGAGGGTGTCGCGCCAGGACAGAGCGGGTGTGGTGAGGCGGCGGGTCATGTTCGCGATGGAGGCCCAGTAGACGCGCGAGGTGGAGGTGTCGGGCCGGTGATCGTACTCGCGGGCCTGCCGGCGGTGTTGTCGTGGGCGGATGCGGCCAGCACGACGACGCCGGTGATCAGCCCCAGCACGTCGACGGCCGGTCCCCGCTTGCGGCCCGAGACCTTCTTGTTGGCGTCCAGCCCCGTCGGGGTCTTGGGGACACCCGCGGCCGCGCGCACGGACTGGGTGTCGATGATCACGAGGGACGGGTCCTCCAATCGCCGGGCTCTCTCCCTCACCTGGCAGCGCAGGAGTTCCTGGATCCGCTGGTCAAGGCCGTCCTGGCGCCACAGCGTGAAGTAGTGGAACACCGCCGACCAGGCGGGAAGGTCATGGGGCAGGTAGCGCCACTGACAGCCCGTCCGGTTCTGATAGAAGATCGCGTTCACGACCTCCCGCAGATCGCAGGCCCCGGGATCACCGGTCGCTGACCGCGCCACCCTCGCCTGCTTCCAGGCCGTGATCATCGGCTCAATCAACGCCCACTGCACGTCCGATAAGTCGCTGGGGTACGGCTTTCGCCCCATGCCTGCATCTCGGCATGGACATGCCCACTACGTGGCCCGCGCAGCCATCAGTACCACGATCGAGCGACCACGAACCGGGAAGACCGGACTTAACGTCCACTCAGTGCGGCGCGGACAGGAAGCTGGAGATCGCCAGCATGGCCAACCATCCCGACGGGACGTACGGCGCGTGGCTGGCAGGACTCGGGCTCTCGGAGGCGATTGATTCGAGGAAGCCGAGGTGTTCGCGGCGCGGCTGCCGGAGCGGGGGCAGACAACACCGCCGTGCCTGCCCGGCCGCGGACCGGGTGAAGGCCAGGGAGGCACTGCGCGCCACCCTGGGGATGGAGGAGACGCCGGCACCCTTCGTCCAGAGCATCCCCAGAAGCCGTTGATCATGTGGCTTTCGGCGTGGATGGTCGTTGCTCTGGTAGTGAGTAGTCGCGTCCTTGGATCGTGGAACTGCGGTCGCCGATCGAGCCGTTGCTGCCCTGGCCGGCACCGAAGTCGGTGGAAGGCAGACTGCGGGTGCCGGACCGGCACGCTGCGCGGGATCCTTTTCATGCTGCATATCGGCATCCACCTGGTGATCGGCTTCTGTCGTGTCCGGGCCGTCCGGTGCGGACCCAAAGCGTGCCCAGCCCGATCGGCCGCGCACGGGGCCGCAAGCAGCCCGTCGTCACCGGCACCCCGACATCCCGCTGTCGCTGTCGCCGACCGACGGAAATCGCAACGACGTCAAGCAGTCGCTCCCGCTGCTGGACATACTCCGGGGGAAACCGGCGATGCACCGACCTGGCCTTGCAGGTCCGTTGGTTCTCCTATCGCGCGCCGCCCACATCCTTTGCACTCGCTGGTGGCCTTTTGCGTGAGGGGGCGCCGTCGCCGAGGTACCTGAGGGTGACCTCGGCTGCGGCGAGGTCCTGCACCCCGAGGCCGATGAGTTTGCAGACAGTGATCTCGGCGTTGTCCGATCGGCCGGGTGCGGTCCGTGCCAGGACCTCTCCGAGCTCTGCATGCTCCGCGGTGTCCATTCCTGCTCGCGCCAGGTCCCCGTGGATGCCGGCCAGTTCACGGCTGTCGACGACGATCCGATCGGCTTTCAGCAGGCAGCCGCGAGACAGTTCGGCCTTGGAAGGATCGTCGGCACCGACTGCGGTGATGTGCATGCCTGGCGTGAGCCACGCGCTTTCGACCAGCGGTTTGGTGCTGGCGGTTGCGGTGACCAGGACGTCGGCCCCTTGACAGGCCCCTCGGACATCGGTCGCGGCCCTCACGTGCAGTTCAGGGTGGCGGGCCATGACAGCGGCTGTCAGGCGCAGCACATGGTCGGGGTTGCGCCCCCACACGCGTACCTCCCGCAGGGGGAGTTCATGGGCGGCCGCCAGGATCTGCAAATAAGCCTGGACACCGGTGCCCAGGACGGCGAGCACGGCAGAATCCGGTCGGGCCAGGGTACGTGCGGCAAGGGCGCCGGCAGCAGCGGTACGGATGTCGGAGATGTGGTGCTCGTCCTCCAGCAGCATCCGCAGATCACCGGTCTGGGCGTCGAAGACGGCGATGATCCCGGATGCCGGTGTACCGCCGCGCCGGGATCGCTCGAGGAACCATGTCGCCACCTTCACGGTGAACACGGGGCGCCCGGGCAGCCAGGCCGACTTCACGTGAACGTCGCCGTCCCGCCCGGCGGGTGCGAAGACCACCACCGGAGAGTCGCCCATGCCCCGGCTGTAGTCGGCAAGCGCCAGGGCCACCGGTTCCAGGACGTCTTCGTATCCGACTGCGGCCCGGATGGCGGCAGGGCCGGCGTGGGGCAGTGCGGAGGGGCTCATGCGGGCAGCTCCCTCAGATGCCCTTCAGCGACGAACGCCACTTCGCCGCCCACCGTGACGGAGCGGATGTCCTGTCCTTCGCCGTGTGCGCTGATCGTCATCTGGCTGGCGCGGCCGGTGAAGCGCCCCTGGTGCAGGGTGACGCTCTCCCCGTCGCCGATCCGGCTGTGTCGGCGCAGGTAGGCGGCGGCGCAACCGGCGCCGGAACCGGTGGCCACGTCCTCCAGGACGCCGTCGTTGTTCCAGTGACGTCCTTCCATCGTGGTGGCGTCGAGCAGGTAGGCGAACTGTGCGCCCTGCGCGGCGAGGGGAGCTTCGAGGTCCTGGGCGATCCGGGCGCGTTCCAGCGCGTCGCCCCGCACAGGAACCATGAGGTACCGAAGTCCTGTGGAGAGCACTTCCGCAGGAAGGTCCGGATCCAGGTCGTCGGTGTCCAAGGAGAACCAGGCGGCCAGCTCGGCGATGTCGGGGCGGCCGAGGAATGCGGCGGGGCCCTGGTCGAGAACGGCGCTGTAGCGGCCCGCTGCTCGGCGTCGGGTGGTGACGTCGACCGCTCGGGCCTTGAGCTTCAGGGGCCAGGTCTCGGTCTCATCGCCACCGTGCAGCGCGTGCAGGACGCATGCCGCGCCGATGAGGGGGTGGCCGGCGAAGTCGAGTTCCCCGGCAAGGTCGAAGACGCGCGCATGCCGGCTCCGGTCACCGGTGGGGTCCCGGGCCAGGAAGACCGACTCGAAGTGGCGCATCTCCTGGGTGATGCGCGCCATCTGCTCCGCGCTGAGCTGTGCGGAGTCGGGGAACACCGCCAGGCTGTTGCCGCTGTACGGCCGGCTGCTGAAGACGTCAACGTGTAGGTAGCGCATGTTTCGGACAGTACGGTCCGTCGCCAGGTTCAAGGAACCGGCAACTTTCATAGGGCGGATATAACCTGTGCTTATGGGGCCGGATCTTGAGACATCGCTCCTGCGGGCCTTTGTCAGCTGCGTCCGTTCGGGGAGCATCAGCAGGGCTGCGAACGTGCTGGGGCACAGCCAGCCGGCGCTCAGCGGACAGCTGAGGAAACTCGAACGCGCCGTCGGTCAACCGCTGCTGCACCGGTCTGCGACAGGTGTGTCGCTGACCAGAGCCGGGGAGGCTCTGCTGCCGTACGCGGAACGCATCCTTACCCTGTCGGCACAGGCTATGACGGCCACCGGGGAGACCGTGGCCGGGCACTGCGGCGTAGGTCTGATCGAGGACCTCGCCGCCGCTCCGTTCGCACAGGCCTTGGCCGACTTCGGCCGGATGCATCCGCAGGCGACGCTGGAACTGGTCAGCGCGCCCGGCCCGGCAATGAGGAGGGCCTTCACGACCAGCCGCATTCACCTGGCGCTGTGTGACCCGGCGTATCTGCCCGAACCTCCGCGCTGGACCGTGCGGCTGCCCCTCGTCTGGGCCGCCGGGCCTGAGGTGGACCTCAGCCTGGACCCGCTGCCGCTCGTGCTGTTCTCCCAGCCGTGCCGCTGGCGCATGCCGGTACTCGACGCTCTGAAAGACAGCGGACGCGACTGGCGTATCGCCTTTGAGAGCACCGGCCTGGCCGGCGTGCAGAGCGCGGTTCGCGCCGGGCTGGGCGCTGCGGCCCTTTTTCCCGCCCAGGTCGACTCCGGCATGGCGGTGCGCGGTTTGCCCGAACTGCCCGACGTGGAACTCGGAATGGTCCGACGTCCGGGCACCGAGGGCGATGTCCTTGTCGACGCGGTCGAAGAACTCCTGAAGAGCTTGATCTGACGCAACGCACGAGGGCCAGGCACGCGAGGAAGCGGTGCCTGGACGGCTCGCCCTCGGGCGCCGTCACGACTGCGGCCTGCCTCCACCCCGAGGACGAGCTGCCTCCGGGCAGGCAGACGTCGCCTTGGTCAGCGGTGACACCGTGGCCGCCGCGAGTACGTGCAGTTCGGCGAGCGGCTGCCCGGCCGGGCGGTGGGCCCCGCGCCGGCGTACTCACCGGCCTGCACAGCGGTGCGCTGGGGCGATCGGGAGCCGGCCCACCACCGATGGGACGTCTGCGAGGCGGGGGACGCCCGCTGTACCGCCGTCTCCGGCCGGCACCGCTTGGCGCAGCGCTGTGCTCTGTGTGCCTGCGGGTTTCGGCGTGCCGGAGGCCGAGGACGCGCAGTCCGTCGTGGTGATGCAGCAGGCGCTGGACGAGGAGACCGCAGCGGTTCCGCCGGGCATCCGGCCGTACGGGCGGTGCCGGGGGCTATGCCGGCCCGGGCCGCTTCGCGATCTGCGGTCGTCGCCCGCGCCAGCGCAAGGCGTGGCCGCCGTCGCTGATGCGGCAGGGCGCTCCGGCACGCCGACGGTCACCCCTCGTCGAAGCCGGCCGCGGGCAGGTGCGACCCGGGTCATGCGCGAGGTCCGTCCGCTCGCCGACGCCGTCGAGCGCGACGGGCGGGAGCGAGCACGCCGGGGCGGCTCCGCTGTGCATCGCCTGGGCCAGGCGCAGCCACCGCAACGCGGCACGGAGGGGTCCGCCGTCCTGCTGCGCCGCGCCGGCCCTCCCGCTGGGCTGCGTCCATGGCCCGCTGTGCTCCTCCTCGGCAGGACTCCTGGCCCGGTCACTGAGCGCTGCGGCATTTCGAAAGCCAGTGGGTGATGGCCGTGCTGTCTGCAGCGACAGCACGGCCATCCTTTCCAGCGGCGGTCTCGTCCCCACGGGCCGCCGCCTTCCGGGGCGCGCCGCGAGCAGGTGATGCCCGGGCGTGTGCGGCGACGCCGACCGCCCCGCACAGAGCCCCGAATCCTTTCGGATCGTCCCTGGTTCAGACGGGGATCAGTCCGCGGTCCTCGTCCGAACCGCCCGGGCTCTGGGACAGTTCCTTGTCGAGCTGCTCGCCCTCCACATCGACGTTGGGCAGACTCCGCTCCAGCCGGCGCGGCAGCCACCAGGCCCGCCGGCCCAGCAGAGCCAGCACGGCCGGAACGATCGTCATGCGGACCACGAAGGCGTCGAAGAACACCGCGATCGCGAGTCCGAAGCCGATCATCTTGATCATCTGCTCGCTGGAACCGATGAAGCCCGCGAAGACCGCGATCATGATGACCGCCGCCGCGATCACCACGCGGGCGCTGTGACGGAAGCCGGTGACGATGGCGTTCTGGGGCTGCTGGCCGTGGACGAAGGCTTCTCGCATCCGCGTGACCAGGAAGACTTCGTAGTCCATGGCGAGGCCGAAGACCACGCCGATCATGAAGATCGGCATCATCGACATGACCGGGCCGGTCTGCTCGACGCCGAACAGCGAGCCGAGCCAGCCCCACTGGAAGACGGCCACGACGGCGCCGAGCGCGGCGACGACCGAGAGCAGGAAGCCGAGCGCTGCCTTGAGCGGCACGAGCAGTGAGCGGAACACCACCATCAGCAGGAGGAAGGCGAGGCCGACGACCAGCGCGAGATAGGGCAGCAGTGCGTCGCTCATCTTCTGCGAGAAGTCGGTGTTCAGCGCGGTCGCGCCGGTGACGTAGACGTGGTCGCTGGTCTTGTCCCGGATCTCGTGGACCAGGTCCTCGGTGGCCAGTGAGGACGGCCGGTCCTTCGGGATGACCGTGATCATGGCTGTGTCGCCGGCCTTGTTGAGGGTGGGTTCGGTGACGGCGGCCGTGCCGTGGAGACTCCGGATGAGCGTGATCGCCCGGTCGGCCTCGGTTTCGTCGCCGTCGACGACGACCGTCAGCGGTCCGTTGAAGCCGGGGCCGAAGCCGTCGGAGAGCAGGTCGTAGGCCTTGCGCTGGGTGGTGTTGACGGGCTGCGAGCCGTCGTCGGGCAGGCCGACCTCCAGCGAGGCGGCCGGTAGGGCGACTGCGCCGAGGCCGACGACGCCGATGAGCAGGACGGCGACCGGGTGGCGGAGCACCAGACGCGCCCAGCGGGCGCCCATGTTCGGCTTGTGCGCGACGGCCCTGCCCCGGCGGGCCTTGCGGCCGAGGACTCGGTCACCGGCGAAGCCCAGCAGGGCCGGAATCAGGGTGAGAGCGATGAGCACCGCGATGACGACGGTGCCGGCCGCGGCGACACCCATCTTGGTGAGCAGGGGGATGTTGACGACGGCCAGGCCCACCAGGGCGATGACCACGGTCAGGCCGGCGAAGACCACGGCCGAGCCCGCAGTGCCGGCGGCCCGTCCGGCGGCCTCCTCCTTCTCGCGTCCCTCGGTGAGTTCTGAGCGGTAGCGGGAGACGATGAACAGCGCGTAGTCGATGCCGACCGCGAGGCCGATCATCATGGCGAGCGTCGAGGTGGTCGTGCCCAGGTCGAGGGCGGCGGCCAGTCCCGTGATCGTGGAGATGCCGATACCCACGCCGACGAGCGCGGTGAGCAGCGGCAGACCCGCGGCGATCAGCGACCCGAAGGTGACGACCAGGACCACCCCGGCGATCACCACGCCGATGATCTCCCCGGCACCCGTCTCCGGCGTGGCCTGCAGCGCGTCGCCGCCGATCTCGACGGTGAGCCCGTCGTGCCGGGCCTGTGCGCCGGCCTTCTTCAGGGCGTGGAGGGTGCCGTCGGTGAGTTCCACGGAACCGACCCGGTAGGTGACGGACACGTACGCCGTCGAGCTGTCCTTCGACACAGCCTGCGTCGTGTACGGGTCGGTGACGGAGGCGACCTGCCGGGAGCCGGACTTCAGCGCGGCGACCACGCCGGTGACCTCGGCCCTGGAACCGGCGTCCGTCATCTTCGCGCCGTCGGGCGCCTTGAAGACGATGCGGGCGGTGGCACCGTCGGCACTGCCACCGGGGAAACGCTCCTCCAGCAGGTCGAAGGCCCTTTGGGCCTCCGTGCCGGGAACGGAGAAGGACGACGAGGTGGCCGCCGGCGCGGACGCCGCGGCGAAACCGGCGAGCGCCAGGAGGGCCACCCAGATGAGGGCTACCAGCCTGCGGCGACGGAAGGCCAGCCGCCCGAGTCTGTAGAGAATCGAGGCCACGAGGGCTCCCTGTTCATTGAGGGGGACGAGAGGAACAGGGTCGGCCTGCCTCTTTGACCACTCAGGTCAGAGAACTGCGCCGCACCTCAGGTGCGGGTCCTCTCAGGTACTCATCGTCCTTGCGGCTCCAAGCCCCTCACATGAGTAAACGATGCCCATGTCCCCGCGGAGTGCGGCAGGTCCGCCGGCGGACGTGACGGCGGCCCCTGCGGCCCCTGCGGCCGAGGCGGTTGGTGCGGCGAGAGCGGGGCGGTGAACGGGCCTCACGGCCGGCCGAAGAAAGAAGCCCCGGGTGCAGCCGGAGCGCCGGAGCAGTGGGTTCCCCGGCCTCCGCATTTTGTCAACAGGTGTAGGCCAACCGGTGTTGACTTTCCGGCCGGGGGTGGGCATTCTGTCAACAAGTGGTGGCCAACGCTTGTTGGCAATCTGCTCCGCACCCGGCCCGGAGACCGGGGTGCCCCCGGCCGGAAGGACAACCGCCATGAAGTCGCTGCTCCCCTCGAAGCCCGGTGCGGCGTACGAGGCGCAGTGCACCGGCCGGGCAGAAGCCGCCTTGGGCGAGGTGCGCCCGACCGCAGCCGCTCCCGGCCCGCTCACCTCCTTCTCCCGGTTCGTCCTGTGCGGCGGCGGTGTCGGACTCGCTTCCGGGCCGGCCGTGGCACTGCTGGCCACGCTGATGCCCTGGGCGTCGGCGAACGCACTGGTCACCGCAGGTTCCACCATCCTGTGCACAGAACTCCACGCGCGCTTCACCTTCAAGGCCGGGCGGCATGCCGGATGGCGCCGGCACTGGCAGTCCGCCGGGTCGGCCTTGGCCGCCTACACAGTGACGTGCGCGGCGATGTTCGTCCTGCACCTCATACAGCCGTCGGCCGGGACGCTGAGCGAGCAGGCCGTCTATCTCGGTGCTTCAGGGCTCGCCGGAATCGGGCGGTTCCTCGTTCTGCGCCTGATCGTCTTCGCCGGCAGTTCGACCACCGTGCAGGAGAGCAGCCCGGCGGAGGTCCAGGAAGCGAGCGAGGCCGCGTCCTGGTCCATCGCGACTGCGCCGCGGCCGAAGACCCCGCAGCCGGTGAGCGAGCGGGTCATCTTGCGTGGGGCGAGGGCGGCGGCCACGATGCCGACCGGAAGAACCAGCCTCAGGGGGACGGGCGTTCGTCCGGGCGAGTCGCTGTGCGAGGGGTTCACCCGGGTGTCTTGATCGCTTCCGTGGCGGTGACCGACGTACCGGGTCCGGCCCCGGGTCTTCCGTCCTTCGCGCGCGGTGTCCCCGGCGTGAGCGGCAGTCCTGGATCCGGAAGGTGCGACACGCTTTCGCGCAGAGGCCGGGGGCCAACGATGCAGGGGCCAGCCGGTGATGCCCGCTCCGCGGACCTTGTGTCCGGGCGCGGAAGGCACTCGCGCAAGGAGATGACAAAGGCCTTGGCGTGTCGTGGACCGCAAGCCTGTGCCGCAGCCGACCGCACCGGCGAGGCCGGCTGCGGTCGCAACCGGCCGACCGCCCTCCGGCACCGGTCCGCCACCCGCGGCGACAGCGAGGTCGTGCCGCACGTCAACCGGTGACAGCCGCACGGCCGAGGCCATCACGCATGCCGGTGGACGTCTCAGGCCCTTGTCTCCTGGAAGGCCAGTACGTCCTGGCCGGTGTCCCAGAGCAGGATCAGCAGGGCGCGCACCGATGCCTGGTCGATGTTCTCGACGATCAGCACGGTGCCGTCCTCGCCAGGCGTGGACACGTGGTCGAACCTGGTCCGGATCACGTCCAGCAGGGTGCGGGCGATCGGTGCGCGCAGGGTCAGCTCGTAGCGGGTGGGGGCCATGCCGTACAGGAAACCCGTCGCCCGTGGGCGCGCGCACCACCCGCGCGGCAAAGACACCCGGGGTGGGATCAGATCAGGCCGGGTTCGCGTGCCGTTGTCACGGCGTCGCGCCGGGAGGCGACGCTGAGTTCGCGGTGGAGAGGTAGCTCCAGAATCTGGCCCGGGCCGGCGGGACCCGCCTGTAGCGGGCCCGTGCTGATCGCGTCGCCGGCGTTGTGCAGCGCGGTGAGGGGCTCCTTCGCCGGGCGGGAACTGCAGCTGCGCCGCGCAGTTGGTCAGGTCGCGACGGGTTCGTCGTCGCTCTCGTCGAGCGAGAACCACGCGATGCGGGCAGATGTAGGACCGCCTCGTGGATCCGAGAGTCGGTGAGCAGGTGGCAGTCGTCGAGGACCAGCACATAGGCCTGTCCGTGTCACGTCACTCCCGGCCCTGCGAATCGGCACCGCAACTCGGCGCCGATTCTGCCAGCGGGCACCCCGGGTAGATCTTGGGGCGGGGTGGTGCGCGAGCACCCCGTGTGACGCGAGTCTCCTGCCACGAACCGGGGCCGCGCGACAGGGACGCAATGGCTGAAACACCGTCCCGGACGACCCCTTCAGAGAGACAGCCGTGACCCGCGGGGCCGCCCTGGAGCCGGCTGCCTGGGCATCGGCTCGACAGCTCGACAGCCCCCCTCATGGCCGCCGTGAGCGTGAAACGGATGGTCGGTGAAGGCCGGGAAATGCCGCAGTGCCACGCGTTCTACAGCAAAGAAGGCAAAGCAATGCCGTGGAGTGAGATGGAGTGGTTGCGCGCCGCCGCCTGCGTGGGCGAGGACCCTGAGCTGTTCTTCCCCGTGAGCGCGATCGGGCCGGCGCTGCGGGAGGCCGCTGCCGCCAAACGCGTCTGCGCCCGCTGCCCGGTGAGCTCCGAGTGCCTGTCCTACGCCCTCGGCACCGCACAGACCTCGGGTGTGTGGGGCGGAACCGGCGAGGAGGAACGCACGGAGCTGCTCCGAACCGCCGGGTATGACGCTACGAGGGGGAGTCACGGCCGGACCGGACCGGGACGCGCCGGGCCCCTTCCAGCCTCCGGGGCGGGCTGGGCAGCAGACGGATGAAGCCCCAGGCGGATCGAGTGCCGTCGGGGTCCCGCGGCTTGTGAGGCGGCCGCCGGACTCCGTCTCGGTGTGCTCTGCCGGCCGTTGCGCGAGCGGTCCGCCCGCAGCCCGTGCACCTCGGCGCCCACCAGCCATCCCTCGGTCCCAGTGCCGCTGCGGGGCCCCGGTCCTTCGCGTCAACGAGCGTGGGCCAACACGTGTTGACTCTCGCTGGGAATTCGAGCATCCTGTCAACGAGCGTCGGCCAACGCTTGTTGACCTACTTCCCGGATCAGAAACGGAAGGCTCCGCCATGAACGCCACCCCACTTCCCGCCCGCACCGAAGTCGCCGTCGTCGGCGCCGGACCGGCCGGTCTCGCCCTCGCCGTCACACTCGCTTCGGCAGGCATCGACTTCGTTGTCCTGGACAAGCTGGCGGAGGGTGCCAACACGTCGCGCGCCGCCGTGGTGCATGCCCGCACGCTGGAGGTCCTGGACGAGCTGGGAGCCTCCGCGGAGCTGATCGCGCGGGGCGTCAAGGTCACCCGGTTCGCCGTCCGCGACGGCGCGCGCCGACTGCTGACCGTGCCGTTCGACAAGCTGCCCACGCCCCACCCGTACACGCTCATGGTTCCGCAGTACGAGACCGAGAGCGTGCTGCTGGACCGGTTGCGGGCGCTCGGCGGGGACGTGCACCGCCCCTACGAGGTCGCGTCCGTCGTCCAGGACGAGGAGGGCGTGACGCTCACCATGACCACAGGTGAGACGCTGCGCGCCGCGTACGCCGTCGGCGCCGACGGCATGCACAGCACCGTGCGTGAGGGGGCGGGCATCGGTTTCACCGGCAACGCCTATGCCGAGTCCTTCGTGCTCGCCGACGTGGTGATGGACTGGGTCCCGGGACCGGACGAAGTCTCGCTGACCTTCGGCACCTTGGGGCTCGCCGTAGTCGCCCCGCTTCCCGGCGGCCACTACCGGGTCGTCGCCACCGTGGACGACGCGCCCGCCGCACCGGACCTCGCCTTCGTCCAGAAGCTGCTCGACGAGCGCGCCCCCGGCCAGGCCAAGGTCACCGGTATGGCATGGTCGTCACGGTTCCGGGTGCACCACCGGGTCGCCGACCACTACCGCGCTGGCCGTCTGCTGCTGGCCGGCGACGCCGCCCATGTGCACAGCCCCGCCGGCGGGCAGGGGATGAACACCGGCATCCAAGACGGCTACGCCCTGGGCCAGGCGTTCGTCACCGGCCGGCTCGACGGCTATGAGGCGCAACGCCGCCCCGTGGCCCAGCGTGTGGTCGCCTTCACCCACCGCATGACCCGCGTGGCCACCACGCGCAGCTCCGTGGCCCGCGGTGTCCGCAACCTCGCGCTGCCTCTGCTGGGGCACACCCCGATGCCCAGGAAGCTCGCCACCGAGCTTGCCGAGCTCAACTACCGCTAGTGCCGTGACCGGAAAGGTTTGCCGGCTCGCGACGCCCGGCACGGCACCTCGCCGCGTTGTCGCATCACCCGAGTGCATCCGGTACGCGGGCGACGCTCCGCCTTGCGATGCGCCGCACCGGACGCCGCGAGCTTCCCGGCAGACCTTCCCGGTCACGGCACTGGACATCGCCCTCCTCGCCGCCGTGCACGGTGAACGGGCTGCGCCCCCGAAGACCGGGCATCCTGGGATGAGACAGGATCACGCCCCCTTCCATCCCATCCGCAACATCTCACGACTCGCCGGCATCGACGGTCTCTACGGCCCCGCCTGTACCTCATCCACCCACGCGAGGAATCATCCGATAAACGGGCGACTTAGGTGAAGACGACATCTCGGCTCGAAACGGGTATGGGTCATGCCGTCCGGAAACCTGTGGCCCCGGTGCCCGCGCACCACCCGCTCGGGAAGAACACTCCGGGTGGCCTCAGATCAGGCCAAGATCGCGCGCAGCTGCGACGGCGTCGTGGCGGGACGCGACGCCGAGTTTGCGGTAGAGGCTCTTGTTGTACGCCTTGACCGTGTTGATGGACAGGAACAGCGCTGCGCCGATCTCCCGCTGGGTCGCCGGTCCCTGCAGTGCCCGCAGGATCGACAGCTCGCGGTCGGTCAGTTCCTCCGCGAGGGCACCGGAGCGTACGGCGGTGCGGGTGCCGGCTCGGCCCAGCCGCGTTTCGGCCTGCTCGAGGCGCCGAGCCGCGTAGGCGCTCACCGGCTCCTCGTCCGCGACCTCGCGGGCCCGCGCCAGTGCGGCGCGGGCGGCCGGCCGGTCCCCGAGGGCGAGTTCGGCGTCGGCGAGATACAGCAGGCCGAGGAACAGTACGGTCGGCCGGGGGTGCAGTTCGGCGAGGGGGACGGCGCGGCGCAGCAGTACGGCGGCCGTCTCCATGTCGGCTTTCTGGTAGCTGCGTCTGGCCTGGGCGATGCGCAGCGGGGCCAGCCCCGGCGTGCTCGTCTCCCGTCCGTCCCGTTCGACGGCGTCGGCGAGCGGACGGGCCTCGCGCAGGACCCGGTCGCAGTCCTCGCCGCGGCCGGCTTCGGCGAGGCTGATCGTCAGTGTGCCGGCGCCCTGAAGCATGAGCGACGGCGGCCACGCCTTGCGGTGGGTCGGTGACGACCACAGGTCGAGCAGGAGGGTCGCGGCCTCGTCGAAGCGGCCGTCGCGCGCCAGCATGGCCCCCAGTGCCGCCCGAGTAGTCGGATGCCCGGCGGTGCCTGCCTCGGTTTCTTCGTCCAGCGCCTGCTGCACCATGGCGACGGATAGAGCGGCCTGGGCATCCGGCATGCCGAAGCCCGCCCGCACGCAGAGCACGGCGCTGCGGAAGCTGTGCCAGCCGGGTACGGCAGTGTTGTGGGCGTCACCTGCCTCGCAGGCGTCCAGCCAGTGGTTCACACGCTCCTGATCGCCGCAGAGCGCTGCCGTGTAGGCCAGTGAGAACGCCAGCGCCGGGTTCACCGCCCGGCGGGGCAGCTGCTCGCCGAACTGCAGGTAGGTCGCGGCGGCCCCGCGGGGGAAGAACCAGGTCTCCGCGTTGCGCAGCATCAGCTCGGCGGCGTCGTTGTCGCGGTCGGCGCGCAGCAGGTGGCGTACCGCGTCGTCGATCCGGTCCTGGTCGGTGAACCAGGCCGCGGCGTGGCCGAGGACCTCTCGCGGGTCCGTGGTGGCCTCGTGTGCCAGGACCTCACGCAGCAGGTGATGGCACCGGTACCACTGCTGTTCGTCGTCCAGGGCGGCCACGAACAGGTCCGCCCTGACGAGATCGGCCAGTACCTGGGCCGATCCGGTCACCTGTAGTGCGGCGTCGCACAGCGGGCCGGAGAGCCGTTCGAGCGGCGCGGCCCGCACGAGGAGGTCGCGGTGGCGCGGTGCGAGGCCCGGCAGCACCTCGGCCGCGAAGTAGTCCAGCAGGTGCCGGTCGTCGGCGTGGGCTTTCGCCGGGTTCGCGCGCAGTGCGAGGGCGGCCAGCTGCAGGCCTGCCGCCCACCCCTCGGTCCGTTCCCACATGGCTGCTGCCGCCGTCTTGTCGAGGTCGTGCCCCGACACCGCCGACACCAGGGCTGCCGCCTCGTCGGGCGAGAACCGTAGCTGTGCCGCGCGCAGTTCGGTCAGGTCGCCGCGGGCCCGTAGCCGCGCGATCGGCAGCGGCGGGTCGGTTCGCGTGGCGATCACGATCCGCAGCGAGGCGGGCAGGTAGGAGACGAGATACTCGACCGCCTCGTGGATCCGCGGGTCGGTGAGCAGGTGGTAGTCGTCGAGGACCAGCACATGCGCCACTTCGGATGCGGCGAGCTCGTTCAGCAGCCTCGGCAGCGCGAGGTCGACCGGGGAGACGTCGGCCGCGTCCAATGCCTGGAGCGGGCCCGTGCTGATCGCGTCGCCGGCGTTGTGCAGCGCGGTGAGCACGTAGCTCCAGAACCGGACGGGTTCGTCGTCGCTCTCGTCGAGCGAGACCCACGCGATGCGGCGCTTCTCCTCGGGGTCCGCCGCCCAGCCGCTGAGCAGGCTCGTCTTGCCCCAGCCGGCGGGTGCCACCACCGCGGTCAGCCGGGTCTCGGCCAGACGCAACTGACGCTGCAGGCGTTCACGCGGGACCGCGCCGACCCGGGCCGGCGGGATCACCTGCTTCACGGCCAGCAGGGGCCGCGTAGGTATGTCCGACGTCACGACGCTCCCGACCTGCGGCCTGGCACCGCAACCCGACGCCGATTCTGCCAGCTCGGACACCCCGGGTACATCTCGCGGCGGGGTGGTGCGCGAACACCCTGCCCCACGCCAAGCTCCTGCCACAGCCCGGGGCCGCGCGACAGGAGAGACGCAATGGCCACGAACACCGTCACAGACGACCCTCCACAGACAGCCGTGACCCGCAGGGACGCGCTGAAGCTGGCCGGCCTCGGCTCGGCAGAAAGTCCTCGGCGTGGGCGTCGGCGGACTCCGCGCCGCCACCAACGGTGCCTTCAGCGCCGGATCCGGTGATCCGTACGACCTCTGGCACGGCTGGACCTCGATGGCCGGCACCGAACGGGTCGTCGCCGCCGGCGTCCTGGCGTGCGACCCGCACAACACGCCACAAGCAACCCGGCACTGATCGGCGAGGCCCGCGACGCCTTCGCCTCCGGCATGCACCTCGCCCTCCTCAGCGGCGCAGCCACCACCGTCCTGGCCGTCGTCGTCACCCTCCTGCTGCGCCGGACCGGCAAGCCCGGCACGGACCAGGCACAGACGCCGAACAGCGGCACCCACAGCGACACGGCGAAGTCGGCTGCGTAGCCACCGCCGACCGCCCGACAGCCATCACGACGTACGGCGCGAGGGCCGCACCCCGCTGCCCTCAGCGACGTACCAGGAAGGAACCGGCCATGACGCTGCCGTATCCTCAGCCGCCGCACCAGCCCCACCCTGTGCAACTCCCCGAACCCCTGGTGGCCCTCACCCGGGCCTTCTCCCTGCTCGGCAGACGCGGCACCGGGCTGATCATCACCGCCCTCGCCCGGGGCCCGGCCGATGCCGCCCAGGTGTGCGAGCGCCTCCCCGCTCTCAGCGAAGGCGTGCTCACCCGGCGCCTGCGGGAGATGACCACCCTCGGCCTCGTGACCCGAACCGCCGCGCCGGACACGCCCTCACGTTCCCGCTACGCGCTCTCCGCCCACGGTAAGGCCCTCCTCATCCCGCTGGCCGCCCTGACCGTGTGGGCGGAGGACCACCTCTGCGCCGGCGTCCCTGAGGCCGAGGCCGGCCGCAGAAGACCGCTGAGGCACCCGGCTCAGGTTCCTGGCCTCAGCCGGCGTCATACCCACGCTGCTGATCGAGGGCACGTCCGTGAAGGACGGGAAGGCGAGCAGACGGCGGGGCCGGCGCCGCGAGGGCTTCGTGACAGCAGGCGCGCCCGAGCCTCGCTGCGAGCGGCACGCCTGGGAAACCGGTAGAGCGCCCCGGCGAACTTCGCCCCTCACACCCGATCCTGCCTCACTCGAAGGAGCCAGATGCCCACGCTCGATCGTCACGACGACGTTTTCGTTCTCGACCTCGGAGACGGCGAGAACCGCTTCCACCCCGACTGGCTCGCCTCCGTCGCCACCGCACTGGACGAGGTCGGGAAAGAGACAGGCCCGCGCGCTCTGGTGACCACCGCGACGGGAAAGTTCTACTCCAACGGCCTGGACCTGGACTGGCTGCTGGCCCACCTGGACGAGCACCCCGGCTACGTCGTCTGCGTCCAGGAGCTCTTCGCGCGCATGCTGTCCCTGCCGGTGATCACCGTCGCGGCTCTGCAGGGACATGCCTTCGCGGCCGGAGCGATGTTCTCCCTCGCGCACGACTTCCGCATCATGCGCGCAGACCGCGGATACTGGTGCCTGCCCGAGGCGGACATCGACATCCCCTTCAGCCCCGGCATGTCCGCACTCATCCAGGCACGGCTGGGCCCGCACACCGCGCACCGGGCCATGCTCACCGCGCACCGCTACGGCGGAGCCGACGCGGTGGCCGCCGGCATCGTCGACCAGGCGGTCGCCGAGAACGAAGTGCGTACGGCGGCCATCGCACTGGCCCGGTCGCAGGCGAGCAGGGCGGGGGTCACCCTCGGCACCATCAAAGCCCGCATGTACGCCCCGGCCCTGACCGCGTTGCGCGACACCACCCTTCCCCTCGGATGAAGTGCCGTACACGCCGTCACGGCGGCCGGGGCGGGGCGCTCGGCGAAGGAACGCCGGCCGGGGCACACCGGCAGCGCGTCCCCGGCTGCCGCAGTGCGGTCAGCCGCGAGGGGGACCGCGACGTGCAGAAGCCGCAATGCGCCGTCCCGCCCTCACGGCCTGGGCAGAACACGACGCTGCCTGTGCCGGCACGAGGCGGGCACAGGCAGCGCGGGGGAGGAGGGCGGCAGCCGGTCATCCCTCCGTGGCGGCACCGTCGAAACCGTCGGCGCTGTCACGGGTGCCGGGGGAGCGCCGCAGGAGGAAAGCGACCGATGCCGCACCCAGGAGGGCTGCTCCTGCTCCGGTGACGAGAGCGAGGTGCAGACCGGAGGCGAAGGCATCGCGGGCCTGATTGACCAGGGCGGCGTCGCCTGTCCTGGCGCCGACGATGTTGGCTGCGGCGAGGGATGAGCGAACTGCCTCAGCCACGTGGGCCGGGAGCCCCTCGGTGTCGAGAGTGTTGCGGTAGCCGGCGTTCAGCGCACTGCCGAGGACGGCGATTCCCAGGGCGCCGCCCAGTTCACGGGACAGGTCGTTCACCGCCGAGCCCACGTTTTGCAGGCGGGAGGGCAAGGCGTCGGTGATGGCCGCGGTGGCGGGCGTCATGGCCAGGCCCATACCGGCGCCCAGGAGAATGAGCCCCGTCACGATGAGCCGGTAGGAGCTCGTCTTGTCGAGCTCGGCGAGCACGCTCAGACCGACGGCGACGGCTGTCAGCCCTGCGATCCAGGGACGGCGAGCGCCGACGCGTGCTGCCAGTTTCGGGGACAGCCGGGCGCTCGGAATCATGGCGGCGGGCATGGGCAGCACACTCAGGGCGGCGATCAGCGCGCTGTCGCCTCGCACGAGCTGCAGGTACTGCATGACGACGAAGATGAACCCGAAGAACGCGAAGAACTGCAAGGTGATCGACAAAGTCCCGGCGGCGAACGGCCTGTTGCGGAAGAGCCGGGGATCCAGCAGAGGGCGGGGGTGGCGCAGCTCCCAGACGACGAAACCGGCGAGCACGAGGAATCCCGCCGTGATGCCGATCAGGGTGCGGGCGCTCGCCCAGCCCTGCTCGGGCGCCTGGATGACCGAGTAGACCAGAATTCCCAGACCGACGACCGTGAGCGTGGCGCCGACGGTGTCGATGCGCTGCTTGTTCGCTTCGGCCGACTCCGGCACGAAGACGTAACTGCCGACGAACGCCACGACCGCGAGAACGACGTTCACCCAGAAGACAGATCGCCAGGACCATGCTTCGAGCACGGCGCCGGAAGCCAGCAGGCCCAGTATGGCGCTCGCTCCCGCGACGGCCGCCCAGATGCTGACCGCACTTGCCCTCTGTTCACGGGGAAAGGTGCTGGTGATGGTCGAGAGTGTGGCGGGCATGACAAAGGCAGCCGCCACCCCCAGCAGAGCTCGCAGGGCGATGAGAACCCCGGGTTCCGAGGAGAACGCGGCCGCGACCGATCCGGCCGCGAACAGAGCGAGGCCGCTCAGCAAGGCCCGGCGCCGGCCGAACCGGTCGCCCAGAGTCGCCGCCAGCAGCAGAAGGGCGGCAAAGACCAGACTGTAGGCGTCGATGATCCACGACAGCTGCGTCTGACTCGCGTGGGTCTCACGGGCGATGTCGGGCAGGGCCACATTCAGCGATGCCATCGCCGAGACGACGGTTGCCAGAGCCAGGCATGTGACGGCCAGCACTGCGCCGTGACGCACCGCTTGGTGACCTTGTTCTGTGAGGCCTCGGTTCATGAGAGGCGTCCTTTCCCGCTGGACAGGTGCGCTGGTGCGATGGACGCCTCCATGGCGGATGCAGCCGCCATGGAGGCGCGGCGCAGCAGCAGCGCAGAGTTCATGACGCGCGAGCGCGCAGTGTGAGGGGGACCGGCGCCGACCGCTGCCGCCCCGGCACCGCAACGGGCTGCACCACGGAAGACGCCTCATGCCAACGTTTGTTGGCCAACCTCCGTTGACATTAACGCATCCAGAGGGATGGAAAGTCAACGAGCGATGGCCTACATTTGTTGGCATGACACCAGACAGCACAGAAGCTCCCCCCGGCCCCCGGCGCTCCGACCGCACCCGGACAGCGATCCTCGACGCCGCCCGCCAGCGCTTTGCCGCTCAGGGCTTCGAACGCACGACAATCCGGGCCGTCGCGGCCGACGCGGGCATCGACCCCTCCATGGTCATGCGCTACTACGGCAGCAAGGCCCAGCTCTTCGACGCCGCCCTCGACATCGACCTGCGCCTTCCCGACCTGTCCGCCACCCCGGCAGAGGAACGGGCCGAAGCCCTCGTGCGGCACTTCCTGCACCGCTGGGAGCACGAGGGCGCCGACGACGCGCTCCTGCTGCTTCTGCGCTCCGCCGTCACCAACGACCAGGCGGCACGCCGCATGCGGGAGATCTTCGCCGCCCAGGTCTCCCCGGCCCTGGGCCCCGCCAGCAAAGACAACGTCGGGCTGGTCTCCGCCCAGCTGCTCGGCCTCGCCCTCACCCGCTATCTGCTGCGCATCCCAGCCGTAGTGCGCATGACACCTGAAGAGATCGTCGCCGCCTACACGCCCGCCGTCCGGAGCATCCTCGAACCGCAGGCATCCGCCCATTGAACAGACAGATCAGACGACGGAACCGGTCAAAGCCCCAGGCGGTGCCGCCGGCCACCTCGTGTCCACCACCGCGGGGCTGAAGCCGCGAGCGGTCAGGTCGCCTGCCTGTGCGGCGGCCTTCACGGCGGGACCGTGCTTCCTGCGCAGTCCAGTCCAGTCCAGTGCTGTCGGCCGGCCCAGTGCATGACCGGCCGCCCGTCCGTCGTGACACGCTTGCCCTCGCCCGTACTCCGGCGGTGATCTGGGCGCCACCGGGTGCCGTCCGCGACGCGGTGCACCTTGCGTATCCGGGTGGTGGGTCCGGCATCGCCTGCACGGTGGGGCCAGATCAGCGGCGGGCTTCCTGATACGTCGCTGCCGGACGCGATCGGCACAGCGCGGCCGCGGCCGCCTACCACGCTGCAGAATCACGCGATCTGCGTTTCAGACCGACTGGGCGCCTCGTATGTCTGAGATCAGGGCCAGCGCCTCCTGCGAGACGTATGGCCAGCCCTCGGCCTCCCGGATGGGCAGGCATTACTCATCTCCGGTTCCCCGGCTCACGGTTGACTGACCCTGCTTGCCCGAGCAACCGGAGCAGTGCCAGAGGCAGGCAAGTTCGCGGTGAGGGAGGGCCACCCGCCCGGAACACCTCTCAGTGCGGGGCCCGGACTCCGGCCGCTCCCGATGTCAGCGGGCCGCTGGGACGGCAGGGCGGCCGGTACCCGTTGCACGGCGCCGCGCGATGGCTGATCCCGCCCGCAGCACTGCACGACATCCGGCTGTGCCGCTCGGCCACCCGCCCGGCAGGCAGTAACCACCTCCGCTGCGGCAGAACAGCATCACAGAAAGAAGAAGATCAGCACGATGAACAAGCTCATAGGCCCCCTGTGCGCAGTGTCGGCAGCCGTTGTTCTGGCGGTCATGCCCACTGCGGCACAGGCAGACGGGATCGAAGACGGCGCCCCCCTGGCGGCCGCCGAGAACGAGATCATCGACCAACTCGCGGCACTGGGCTGGCCGGGCCAGGACCCGGAGAACTTCTACCCCGGTGCCGGCGCCCACGCGGACTCCGCCACAGCCACGGTCGTCTGGGGCACGCCCGGCGATCCCAGCTCCTATCAGGTCGAGGCCAAGTGCGCGCAGTTCCTCACCGCCTCGCTGAAACATGCCTACTCCTGGGCCACCGACGCGTGGTTCACCTCCGGTATCGGCTTCCGCAGCCCGACCTCGGAGCAGTACTACGACGCCTTCACCGACACCTCCGCCGGCGGCGCGCTCGACGACATGAGCGATCACGTCAACCGCCCCTCCGCACAGCGGGTCAGCGACCTGCACGCGGGTTCCGTCATCGCGGTGAAGTACCTGGACGGCTCGGACGGGGGAGCTACCGGGCACATGATGGTCGTGCAGTCCGTGGCACCGTTCGAGCGCGACGGCAACAGCGCCACCCAGGAGTACGCGGTCAGGGTCTCCGACAGCACCTCCGCCCCGCACGGCGTCGCCTTCTCCTCCAAGACGTCGACGCACTGGGCGTTCCGGGACACCCGGGTCGAGGGCTCTCCGGGACTTACCACGAAGGAATGGAGCGGTGCCGGCCGGGGAACGATCTTCATCCAGGCCGACGCCCTCACCGGCAAGCCGACCGGTCACTGGTGGGGCCGCAACGAGGCCGCGTTCCACACCGTCGCCGACCGGCCCATGGTCTTCGTCGACATCACCCGCTGAGCCTGCAGGGCGGCGGCAGCGGCGCTCACCGCCGCGGCCGCCGCCCCCGGCCGCCCGCTGGGCGCCGGCAAGGCGTGACCTGGGCTGTGTGAGCACCTGCGTGCCGCACGAGGCTCTGAGGCCCGTGACATTCAATGGCGATGAATAAACCTCGTGGACGTCCGCGTGGAGGCTCCGACGCCAAGGAGAGGATTCTGGCGGCGGCGAAGACGGCGTTCCTGCGGCACGGCTACAACGCGACGACGATGCGAGCCGTTGCCTCGGCAGCCGGCGTGGACCCGGCCCTGATCAGCTATCACTTCGGCTCCAAGCAAGGGTTGTTCGCTGGGGCGATGGCGCTCGGGATCAGCCCGGGCCAGGTGATGGCCCGCGTCCTCGAGGGTGATCCCGGGCAGATGCCCGAACAGATCATCCGGGCTGTCCTGGCCGTATGGGATGATCCGGAACTCGCTGGTCCGCTGACGCTGCTGGTCACCCAGGCCCAGCGGGACCCGGCGCTCATGCGCGCGTTCCGCGAGTACGTCGAGCGGGAACTGACCGCCCGACTGGCGCAACACATCGGCGGAATTGACGCCGCGGAACGAGCGGGGGCCGTGCTGACGACGACTCTCGGACTGACCTTCAGCCGTTACGTTCTCAGGCTGAACCCGATGGCCGCCATGGACTCCGAGCGGATCATCGGCCTCCTGGCTCCAGGACTTGGTGCACTTCTCCCTCCGGCCCGATCCGCCGATGAATGAGAGAGCCGGGGCGGGAGCCGGCGCAATCCAGGACGCCGCCGCCCGCCCGTAGGCCGCGAGAAGCACGGCGTGACGCCCGGCCCGGACGGTCCGTTGCGCCAACGGCTCCTCTCGCTCGGCCCGGCCGTGGCGCCGATGGCCGCACTGATGCCGTGGGCGATGGCGAACGCGCTGGTCACCGCAGCTTCCACCCTCCTGTGTGCAGAACTGCGCGCACGTTTCACCTTCCAGGCCGGTAGGCCTGCCCGATGGCGCGGCCACCGGCGGTCCGCCGGATCTGACGCGGCCGCCTACGTGATGACCTGTGCGGCGACGCTCCTCCCGCACCTGCCGTCGGCCGGCATGCCCAGCGAGCAGGCCGTCCGCCTCGGCGCTGGACAGCTCTGCCTCAGCGCCTCGGCCGAGTTCTCGTCCTCTTCGCCCTCGCGCATCCCTGCCGTCGCGCGCCCCTGAGGTGCGGTGACGGGAAAAAAATGAGTACCGATTACTCATTTCGGGATCTCGCGGGTGATCCATATTCATGCGCATGGGCTCTCCGCTCAGGGCGCCGTGCCGCGGTGAGCCGCTCGACGGGGCGGCCGCCGCGCCTTCCCGCCCACCGCTGTGCGGAAAGGCGCGATCCTTCAGGCGGGCGCGGCCTGTGGGTTGCGCGTGTTGTTCCGTTTCACGGGCACGCGACGCCCCGTCAGGGCTCCGGGGCGAGGCCCAGCATGCCACTCAGTTCACTCAGGCACTGTTCGTAGAGCGGTTGCATGTCGGTCAGGACGAAGTCCATCTGGTGAACCGCTTCGGGGGGCAGGCGCCGGTCGATCAGACGGGAGTACGCGTGCAGTTGTTCGGGCAGGCCCTGGGGCAGCGCGTCCAGTTCCGGCACCGGGAACGGACGGGTGTTCCACACCTCGACGATCATGTCGATGAAGACGTTCTCGAAGCGCAGGCCGGCCTGGTGCCGGGCGGAGTCGGGCTGGTGCTGCGTGCCGCTGACGGGGCTGGCGAAGATCCACTCGAACTCGGCGGGATGGGATACGGCCCAGGCGCGCATCGCGCGGCACGCGCCCAGGAACCGGTCCGCGGGCGGGGCGCCCGTGCGCTTAGATCACCAGCGGCCGCGGCCACCACTGACCGCGTACGTATGACGGCCCACCGGTGGCCGGCCCGAGGCCGGCGCCCCCACCAGCCGCAGGCCCGCCCGCCAGGCCGCCGGCCGTCGCACGACATGCCACGAAACGGGGGCAGCCGGCCGACGGCAGGCCTGGTCAGCAGGCCTGCCGACCACCCGGTGTCCTCGGCCCGTCGTGCCCCGCCGGCCGGATACTGCCGAGCGGCTTGCCCTCCCGTACGTCCGGGAAGGAAACCGGCAGGTCGACGTCACCGGACCCCCGCAGGCCGATGCACACGCACGGCATCGCCTCGATGCGTTCGCGCTGGCGAGGGCTGCGACGAGGCGGCCCGGGGCCTATTCCCGCGCAAGCCGGAACTCGGCCATGAGCAGCCCGGGTGCCCGCTCGACGGTGCCGACACGGGTGAAGCCGAGACGCTCATAGAGAGCGATGGCCGGACGATTGTCCGCGCCCGTGCTGACCAGCGCCTGCCCGGTGGGCTCCAGCTCGGTCAACAGGTGATCGAGCAGTCTCAGAGCCAAACCACGGCGAAACCATGCCGGGTCGACGCACACCCGGTCGATATCGATGCCGTTTCCTCCGGCCAGGCGCTGCCAGGCAACGAAGGCGGCAAGGTCACCGTCACGCGTCGTCATCCCGAGCCAACGCAACGGCTGGGCCCGCATCTCTTCCAGGCTCTCCACGAGAGCGGGTATTCCGTCGAAACCGATCAGCGCGGCCTCGACTGCATACGACCGGCGGCCGGTCAGGTGCACCGCCGTCGCCGTCGCCATGTCCGTCACGTCCAGCTCGCTGACGAACACAGCCGGAGCGCATTCACTGCCCCCGTGCCGCTCGAGATGAGACTCGACTCTGCTGTATGAACGCATGACATGCCTTGCCGTAGAGGTCTGAAGGTCAGCGACAAGCGTGTGTCGCGGCCGCCGTGCAGCACCTGAGCAAGAGGCACTCATGTGCCCACGACTCGCCGCTGCGCAGCCGACCATCCGGTGTCCGACTGCAGCCCCGCACCCCCGGGTTGGTGACGACCGTGGCGATGCCGGACCGAAACGCGGTGCCGCCGTTGGCTTTTGCGGACAGGCCCTCTGAATGTCAGAGGGAGGACTCGATCAGCTGCCGGCCGTCGGCGTGCGTGGTGCGACAGCCCGCAGCGAGTACATGATCGGCAGATAAGTGTCGCTGAAGGGGAACCGGTAGAGGCCGTCGGCGCCTCGAGGCAGGATGTGGCGGCCGTCGGATTCCGTCTCGGTGTGCTCTGCCAGCCGCTCCACAACCAGGCCCGCCGAAGCGGCGGCCGTCACGATCTCACCGACCGAGTAGGGGAACTGCACCGTCTGCTGCGGCGCTGTCACAACGCTCGGATCTGCATACGTGCCGGTGAGAGCGGCGTACTGAGCCTCGCCGCCGCCGTAGGGCCAGTCGGCTACGAAGGGTTCGAAGCTGAGGACGGTCTGGAAGACCGGATGAATGTCCACCAGGACCAGCCGGCCTCCTGGCCTGAGCGCCCGCGCGGCCCCCCGCATCCACGCGCCGACATCCGCGATCCAGGACAACACGCCATACGTGGCGACGACGACGTCGAACCCGGCCGCAAGGCTGTCGGGCAGGCGCTGGGCGTCCGCCATGACGAAGTCCGCGACCAGTCCCGCCTTTTCGGCGAGGGCCCGGGCACGGGCGATCGCTACGGGGGAGAAGTCGACTCCGGTGACCCTCGCGCCCAGGCGGGCCCAGTTCAAGGTGTCCATGCCGAAGTGGCAGTGCAGGTGGAGCAGATCCTTGCCCGCTACGTCACCGGCCAGTTCACGCTCGATGCTGCGCAGCGTCTGCTGACCGCCGAGAAACGCCTCCACGTCGTAGGACTGATCGGTTGCTGTCATGCCGTGGGTTTCGGCCCAGGAATCCCAAAGCGCCCGGTTGGCGGCAAGCCCCTCAGCGTGCCCGTCCCTGCGCGCGTCGGCTTCCTCAACGCCGAAGTCGTCCTGTACAGCCATCGCGAACCTCCTGTTCCGGGCCGCACTCGCATGCGGCCCCCACGTCGGGATTCTCCAGGACGCAGGAGCACCCCCACATGAGTAGGAGGTACTCGGCTGGAGCCAGAAGCTGCTTGCCCGGACGTGCCAAGCCCGCCGGTGCGGAGAGTCGGCCCCCACACGCGCCGCGCCCTCGAAGACCGTCCCTGTGACCGGCCTCGTTCCGGGTTTGAGTACCGCTTGCTCAGTCGCCCCAAAGCTGCGCGGCGTCTCCTGGAAGAGTCACACAGCAGCTCTCCGAGGCCGTGATCACCATGACTTGCACCGCACCTCCCACCGCCGCCGGCACGACAGACGACTCCTTCGCCCCCACCGCGACCCGACCTTCCGCGCCGGCTCGGACCGCCGACGCGTGGAGGCTGTCGCTGCAGTGCGGCCCGCCGGCGCCCGCGACCGCGCGCCGCGAGGCCCGCAGGGTGATGCACGCCTGGGGAGCCGACGAGGAAACCGTGGACGACGCCCTGCTGGTCGTCTCGGAGCTGGTGACCAACGCGGTGCAGTACGCCGAGCCGCCCGTCGCCGTGTCCCTGTGCTTCTTCGACGACCGGGCGATCCTGGTCGCGGTCACCGACGGCGGCCCCCGCCCCGAGGACCAGCACGACGACGACCGCCCCGCCGACGAACACGGGCGCGGCACCTTCATCGTGGACGCCGTCGCCGTAGGCGCCGGCGACGTCACCGGGCGGGACGGACGGATCAACCACTGGGCAGTCATAGGGCCCTCAGCGCTGTGACGGTGTACGGCCAGAACGATGTCCGGCCCCGCCGGGACAACGGCGATCGTGGCATTGAGCGCTCTTTCGCCCCCGGAATGCATCTCGCCCCGGTGAGCGGAACCGGCGCCGCACTTTTGGCCGTCGTCATGTCTTTGCTCCGCCGTGCGGCCAAAGTCCGTACGGACGCAGGCGAGCACAGCGCAACCGGCGAGGACCGTGTCGTGATCAGTATGCCGACGCGGTAGCCGGCCGCCCGTCCACCCGGTAGAGCACACCACCCCGGAGATCCGCGCCGAGCACCCAGGAGGACAGCGATGCACGAGCCGCTGAAAGCAGTAGCCCTCACCGCAGCCGTAGCCGGCGTGCTGCTCGCCGCTCCCATCGGCTCGATCGTCGTGGCCAGGGCGGCAGCCCCGGTCCTGGTGGACGACAGCGCCGTAGTCACAGACGCAGAGCACGAGATCAACGAGCGCCCCGGCGGCACCGGCTGCCCGGATGACAACGCGGACGAATCCCCTCTCCGCGCGGTCGGCCACCCGGAGGGCACCACGGGAACGGTCACGTGGGGCACGGTCAGGGAAGACATGATCGTCATCCGCCCGGGCACTGAGACCGCTCCGCCCGACGGCTGCTGGTGGGGTTCCGACGAGGCTCCTCCGCCTACGGCCGGCGAACGATCCATGACGTTCGTCGACGTCACCCGGACCGAGTGATCCGTCCCCCAGCGCATGACGGCCGTGCAGAGGCTTCAGGCCGGCGCCGAGCGCCGGGGGCGTCCCCCCGTCGGCTCGCCAGATGACCGTTACGACCTGACAAGGATGACCGACCCATGACTCTCGTCACGCTCAACGACCTGCACACGGCCCGTCAACGCCTGGAGCCAGTGATCTCCCGTACGTCGCTGCTCAGGGCTCCATGGGCCTCCTGCGACCATCGGTCTCTCTTGCTGAAACCAGAAAACCTGCAGATCACCGGCTCGTTCAAGATACGTGGCGCATACAATCGACTGTCGCGGATGTCCGAGTCGCAGAAGACCCGCGGCGTCATTGCACGCTCGAGCGGGAACCACGGCAAAGCACTTGCCTACGCGGCCCGGCAGGAAGGCGTGAAAGCAACGATCGTCATGCCCTCCACGGCCGCCAAGGTGAAAATCGGCGGGGTCCGGGAGTACGGGGCCGATGTGCGCTTTGCTTCCCCCGAGCAGTGCCCAGCCCTCACTGAGCAGCTGGCCGCGGAACACGGCTATGCGATCGTGCCGCCCTTCGACGACCTGGACATCATCGCGGGCCAGGGGACGGTCGGCCTCGAGATATCCGACGAAGCCGTGGCTGCGGTACTAGACATCGGCACGGTGCTGGTGCCCGTCAGCGGAGGCGGACTGATCTCAGGAGTCGCCGCTGCACTGAAGCTCACACACCCCGGCATACGGGTGGTGGGCGTCGAGCCGGAGCTGGCGGCGGACGCCGGAGAAAGCCTGCGCGCCGGCCGGCGCGTGACCTGGCCCATTGAGCGTGTCAGCCGGACCATCGCCGACGGACTGCGCATGACAACCGTGGGGGAGCACACCTTCGAGCACATGCACGTTTTCGTCGACGACATCATCACCGTCACCGAAGAGGAGATCTGCTCGAGCGTGGCCCTTCTGGCACGGCGCGCGGGCATGATCGTCGAACCGTCCGGGGCCGTCACCACGGCGGCGTACCTCTACCACGAGCGCGACCTCCCCACTGCCGGGGGACACGTGGCGGTGATCAGTGGAGGCAACGTCGATCCCGACCTGTTCGAACAGCTGCGCAAAGAAGCCCCGTTGCCCTTCCAGACGTGCCGCAGGCGAAACAAGGCCGAGGACGAAGCAGAGCACTGAGACCACCTTCCACGCAGTGAGGCGGACGAGCCGTGGGCACCACACCCCTGCCGCGCGCGGCCCAGGATGAGCACCCATTACTCAAGCGCCCTTGCACTCCGGTGCACAGGATGAGCGCACGAGGTACACGTGCGTTCCTCATCCGATCAATGCGAAAGCCCCCAGATATCACCTAGGAGCAGGAGAAATAAGCAGAATGAGAAGGATCATAATCGCAGCGTGGGCGGCCTGCGCCGTCGTGGCTATGCCCTCGCTGGCGCATGCCGCCCCCGGGGACGGCCCGTCGGACGGACACCGCATGCCCACCGCGGCCAGCCGGAACATGGACCCGGGCGGCGGGGGCGGGTGACCGTGCCGCCGATGGCCAGAGGTTTGGAAGCACCGGGGCGAGCACGGCGCGGACGAAGATATGACCGGCCGACGTCGTTGATTTCTCGTGTGGTTGGTTACGCGCAGAACAACGCCGACCGCATAAGACGTCCACATCGTCGTGGCAACCGTCTTTGACGTGCCGGCGACTGGCCCGCCGGCTCTTGGTTTACGGCCGATGGGCGTGCTGGGCTGAGACGAGGGTGTCACCCCGTTCTTCTCGGCACGCCTTCGCCTGAACCCCGCCCCCACATGTTCGACAGACTTCGTCATGCCGCCCCCGACAACACTTGTCCCGCAACCCGCCCCGTTCCCGCCTGCTGCGGTCTCAACTGGTTGTTCCGATTCGGCGCGACGGAGTCTTGGACCGTCAGCCATTCTGCGGGTCTGGAGAAGTCGACGCCCGCACAAGCCCAGCTAGGCATGGCCCAACGACAAGCGTAGGACCTCGCTCAGGTTACAGACATAATATTCCGTGTGATGCTACAGAAAAGCCGCTGGCAGCAGCACATCAGGCGAAGCTCCGCTGCCCGTGCAAAGACGATGCCGAGGCTCACGACGCCGGATCTCCCGCCTCTCGATCAGCATGCCGCTCATGCAGTCCGGTAGCATTGTCCGACCGGTCGCCCCTTGAGGGAGCAGTCGAATGCAGGGCTGGGCAGACAGATGGCCGCTCATCGGGCGACAGTCATTCATGGATTCCTTCGCCCGGGACCTGTCCGACGGACACACCCGGGGCTGGATGATCTGCGGGCCGGCTGGGGTGGGGAAGACCCGCCTGGCTGATGAGTTTCTGGAACTGGCAACCGCCCAGAGCGGACGACGCACCGCGAGGGCCGCAGCCGGCAAGGCTGCCGGGCAGGTACCCCTCAGCGCGATCGCCCACCTGCTGCCCCCGGACATCGACCTGGCAGACCCGGTCAGCGGCTTCCGAGCCGTCGCCCGGACCATGGCCGCAGAGCCAGGCAAGCCCACCGTGGTCTTCGTCGACGACATGCACCATCTGGACAGCTCATCAGCCGTCCTGCTCGGACAGCTCCTGGACTCCCAAGTCATCGTCCTGGTCGGCACCGCCCGCACTGGTGAACCAGTCAGTGACGCTGTCGAGGCCCTGCTACGACGCGGGGACCGCATCCGCCGCATCGACCTGTCCCACATGGACCGCACCCAGGTCGAGACACTCGTCCAACGCGTCCTCGGCGGCCTCGTCGGCCGCCGCACCCTGCACGCGCTGTACACCGCAAGCGGTGGAAACGTCCTCTTCCTGAAAGAACTCGTCCTGGGAGCCGTCGAATCAGACACCCTCAGCCTCAACGGCGAAGTCTGGGAAATCCCCGATCACTGGCTCGCCGTCACCCCCCACCTCAACGACCTGATCACCGCCAAGATCGCAGCCACCCCGCCCGCAGCGCTCCCGCTCCTGCAAGCCCTCGCCCTCTGCGGCCCCCTGTCCGTGACCGACGCCGCCTCTCTCATCGACCACGCCCACCTGGCCGAAGTCGAGAGCTCGGGCATCATCCAGGTCACCACACACGGCCGAAGAATCACCATCGCGCTGTCCCACCCCCTGTACAGCGAAGTCATAGCCGCCGGCATCTCACCCCTCCAGCGCTACGACCTGGGTCTCCGACTGGCCGAGCGTCTCGAAACCCACGGACTCCGACGCCGCGACGACGCCCTGCACGTCGCTTCCTGGCGACTGGCAGCCATCGGCACCGCCGACCCCGCCCTCCTGGCCCAGGCCGCAGCCATCGCGATGAACGCCAACGACAACGAACAGGTCATCCAACTGCTCACCGCGATCAAACCGGACCAGCACACGCTGCAGACCCGGATCCTACTGGGCCGAGTGCTGACATACACCGGCCGCCTGGAACGCGCCGAAGAGGTCCTCGCCGAAGCCGACGCCCACGCCCGCGACGATCAGGAGAAGATCACCGCAGTAACCGCCCGGAGCATGAATCTGTTCTGGTCCAGCCCCCAACTCGACCGAGCACTCTCCGTGTGCGCTGACGCCCGCACAGCGCTGCGCAGCCGGACGGCGAAGCAACAGCTGCATTTCATGGAAGGGGCCATGCAGGCCGTCTCCGGTCTACCCGAGGACGGGCTCCAACTGCTCGACAGCCTCCCCGGAGCCCCGCATCAGGAGAGCCCTGACATCTGGCTGCTGGCGGCGACGACGAAAGCCGTGGGCCTGGCCGCTGTCGGCCGCGTGGCCCAGGCCCGGGCCCTGGCCGAGCACGGGCACAGCATGCACCAGGCGATCGGTGGAGGAACGCTCCTTCCCCATCCCGCCATCCAACTGGCGCCGCTCGCGCTGGCCCTCTCGGAGTCCGGTCTGATCAGCGAGGCCCGCGAAACCTGCCTGAGCGCTTTCGACACCCTTCAGGATTCACCCTCCCCCCTCGCGCGCCAATGGCTCGCCTACTTCATCGCACGAACGGAATGGCTGGCCGGCCACCCCTCCAGCGCCCGCCGCTGGTACGCGGAAGCCGCCGCCATCGCACGTACGCACCAGCACACCAGGACCACCAGGCTCTACGTATCGGGTCTGATCGCCTGCGCGGCACTGACCGGCGACACGGACACAGCCGAGTCCCTGCTCCCGGAACTCGAACAGCACGCACCGAGCGGTTTCATGGCCGGCGAGGAGACTCTCGGCACTGCCTGGCTCCACGCGGCCCAAGGCAAGCTCAGCCGCGCCCGCGACGTCCTGCACACTGCGGCCGACGACGCTCGCCGCACCGGCCACACCCTGTCCGAGGTCCTTCTGCTCACCGACATCGCACGCCTCGGTGACGCCTCGAGCGTCCAGCGCCGCCTCACCGAACTCGCGACCCAGTGCGACGGAGCCCTCACCCACACCCGCGCACAGCTGGCAACCGCCCTCGCCGACAACGACCCCGGCCGCCTCATGGAGTGCTCACACGCCTTCCAGCAAATGGGCTCGCCCATCCTCGCCGCAGAAGCCGCAGCCGCAGCCGCCGGCGCCTGGACACGCCAGGGAGACCCCCGCAAAGCCACCGCCGACGCCGCTCGCGCCACAGCCCTCGCGGCCCAATGCGAAGATGCCCGGACCCCGCTCCTGTCAACACTCGGCGCCTCATCCGTCCGCCTGACCAAACGCGAACAAGAGATCGCCCTGATGGCCGCCGCCGGGAGCTCCAGCAAAACGATTTCCCAACACCTCACGCTTTCTGTCCGTACCGTCGACAACCATCTCCAGCACATCTACCTCAAGCTCGGCGTACGCACCCGGGCCGACCTCGCGAAAGCCCTCGAATACCAAGCGGCCCGTCACCCGACATCACCTGGAATGTGACCGAGCCTTTCGTCGCCGAATCAGTCAGACCAGGCCTGGGCGGCACCTCGGCCCACAGCGCTGCGTCGATCCGCGATGCTGTACAACGCTTGCTGCTGCGGTCATACAGGCGGGACAGCGCGACCTTCCGTACGGGACAAGGCGAGCCCTCGCCGGGCGGCTGACAGGGTGGGATGTTCGCTGGTGACGTGCGGAGTGAGGAGGGCGATGGCCCGGGCGTAGTGCAGGACAGCTTGGTCGAAGGCGTCGCACTGGCGATAGGCGGTGGCGAGGTTGACCAGTGTAGTGGCGAGCTCGGGATGGGAGTCGCCGAGGAGGCGTGCTTTGAGGGCGAGAGCGCGGGTGTAGCCGTCGATGGCGGCAGTGCGGTTGCCTCGACGATGCTGGAGGGCGGCGAGGTTGTGTGTGGTGACGGCGATCTCGTAGTGCTCGGCGCCGTGGACGCGGTGGAAGACGCTGAGGGCGGCGCGCAATTGAGTTTCCGCATCGCCCGAGCGGCCGCAGCCCTCCAGGAGAGCGGCCCAGGCGGCCCGGTCGGCCGCGACGAGCAGGTGGCCGGGACCGTGCAGGCGGGTGCGGATGCCCACCGAACGTGCGGCCCAGGGCTCGCCCTCATGGTGGGTGCCGCGGGCGTGGGCCAGGCCACCCAGGTTGTGGCACAGGGTGGCGACGGTGTCGTGGTCACTTCCGTAGGTGTTTTCGCAGATGTTCAGAGCCCGCAGATAGAGGGCCCGGGACCGGTCGAAGTGGCCGGTGTACTTGCCCAGAACGCCCCATTCGTTGCACACCGCGGCCACCTCCGGGCAGTCGGCGCCGTAGGTGTGTTCTGCGGCGCAGAGGGTCAGGGCCAGCAGAATTCCGGCGCGTCGGTAGTCGCCGTGTTTGCGCCAGTGGCGGGCCAGCTCGAACCTGGGCGTCCAAATGCCCGGTGGAGTCGTGACGGCGGCCAGCGATGGCGGCCCGCAGGGCGGCTTCGGCCGGCTCGGTTTCCCTGGATGGAGTCACGACGCTGATTCCTTCGGCACGGGGTGCGGCGGCACGGCGACCGGAATGCGCATGAGCGGTGCCGGCAAGAAGCGGCCTCTGTGGTACCAGAGGTGACCTGCGGTCAGCGCCAGGGCGGCGGCGCAGAGGGGGAAGAGAGCGCGCAGAGCGCCGACGGCGAGCAAGGCGCTGGTGGTGGCGGCACCGATGGCGAAGCCCCCGGTCCAGGCGAGCATGTGGGCGCCGTTGTAGCGTCCGAGCAACGCAGCCGGAGCGATGTCATTGACAAGTGTGGGCGGCACCGGGCTGAACAGAGTCCCGCCCACGGCGAGGACCGCCGCCGCGGCGGCGAGGACTACCGGCGAGGGGTGGGAAACGGAGATGACGGTCCAGGCGAGGGCCATGCACATGAGTGCGGCTGCCAGAACACCGGCCCGGCTCCGTCCAGGCAGCCGACGCTGGACGGGAATCTGCAGGATTGCGCTGGTGACCATGAATGCGGCAAACATCCAGCCCAAATCGGCTTGCACACCGGCGGCGGTGGCAAGGGTGGGAAGCCCGATCTGCAGCTGGGCGAATCCGGTGGCGACGGTGAAGGCCACCAGAAGGCATATCCGACGCAGAACCGGGTCCGCCGTCAGTGTGGCGTACCTGCCGCGCTGACCCGCGGTCCTGGCGGTGGCCGACTCCTTCTCCCTCGAGTCCGCAGGCCGGGGTGAAGAAGTGATCCGTACCGCGACGAGCAGGGCGAATCCGGCGAAAGAGAGGGCATCCAGGACGTACAGCAGTCTCAGCCCGCTGCCGGTGCCCAGCACGACGAGCGTGAGCGAGGCGGCTGCGGCGCCCAGAGCACCCCCGAGGTTGACGGCCGTGTTGCGCCAGGCGAATGCCGCCTGGCGCAGAGGCCCTGGTGCCGCCTGGGCCAGCATCGCGTCCAGGGCTGGGGCCAGTACGGTGTAACCGGCCGTGTGGGCGAGCACCGCCGCGGCGCCCGGCAGCGGACTGGTGGCGGCTGCCATCCACACCGAACACACCGCAGTCACCACCAATGCGGTGACAACGACCGCCTTCGCCCCGATCCGGTCGCACAGAGCGCCCCCGAGGGTGGCACCGGCCAGCGCCATGACGGCCCGTACGACGAGCAGCAGACTGACGACTCCGATCGGGGTGTGGCATGCGTCGTGCAGATAGACCAGCAGAAACGGGATGGTGGTACCTGACCCGATGCTGGACAGCAGCTCCCCGCCCACTACGACCCGCGCCGCCGAGGGAAGACGGAGTGTTCTTTCGGCGCGGGACGCAGGCCCGACTCGGCGGCGGGCACGATCACGGATCGCTTCGGATATCGGCACTGCAGGGGCTCCTCACGGCCCCCCGCCGTCGGTGGCTGCCGCTGTCTTGCGGGACTGGGCCGGTGTCGGGGTGGGCCTTGTCATACAGGCAGGAAGGAGCGCTCGCGAGGAAGTCCTCGACAGTGGCGAAGGCGCGGTCAGGACTGCGCCCCCTCAGGTCGTCGCGGTCCTCCCGCCGGGCGACGTCCGCCAGGAAGTTTCTCGCTCCACAACTTGGCCGACTGCAGGATTGGGTCACTGCAGACGGAGCATCCGGTGGAATCGCCAGGCAGCACCAGCCGCTCAGGAACCATCAGATGCGCTCAGTGGCTGTCCACTTGGCTGGGAACGGATCGTGCTGGAGCAGTACCCGACGGTGGACCGCGCCCGCACTGCGGCTGTCAAGGAGGCAGCGTTCGGCGGCGGTGCACCGTCGATCCAAGCGGGCCCGGTGTCCGCCCGGAGGCGAGCAGGCTGAAGACGCGCAGCGCTTCCGGCCCCTTCATGAGGAACCGCACGTTGTGCCCCAGCGTCACCACTTCGCGACACCTGCCATAGCGCCCGTCGATCCGCGGTTGCAGCTAGAAAACGCGAGGGACGCCTCGGCCTGATCCCGAGCTGTGAACGTCGGCCGACGACGCCCCACACGCACGCAGTCGCAATCAGCAGACGATCACGACATGGTGGACCCCGTCGTCAGGTTGCCTGAGGCGAAGCCCAACTCGATGCTCTCGTCCACATCGGCGTCAACGTCGACGGGCAAGGTGATCTCGTTGTGGTTGTAGCTGCCCGTCTTGCTGGCCCAGATGATTCCGGCCTCGGCAACGTCCTTCATGGCATCTCCTGTTTCGTGTTCGCAGTTCCCGCGTGTACGCGGCGAAGTGGATGCATGCAATGTATGAGGGTGCCCAACGTCCTCGACTGAGTAATCAGTACTTCATTGCCCTACGGGGCCCACTCTGGACGGCGACCCGGCTCGGCCGCTGCTTGGCAGGGCTGCGCGTTGCGGCGCGCCCGGCCGAAGATCGGCGCTCGTTCAGTTGTGGGAGCGGCGCCGGCCTGCCGTTGGCCAGGCCTGTCGCGTCGGAAGCAGGTCGGCGTTCTTGTTCGCCAGCAGCGGCCAGACGGGCCGGGGGAGTTCCCTGAGATGTAAAGGACGTCACCAATGCGGCCACACCTCGAGCGGGGGAGACTCCGAACTCAAATCTTCCATAGTTTTGAATCCAAGGAAGCACCCCAACCGCACGCCTCAACCGCCCATCTGACAAGGCCTCAACAAGAAGGCCGACGGCCTCCGCTCTACCAGCCAGTGCCGGCCACGGAGTGGGCAGGTCCCTCAATTCACCTTGGGTGTAGTCAAGCTGCAGAGGAATCCAAAGTTGGGCACGATCGCGGAGCGATCGGGGCACACCTCTGATCCGCGGAGCGGATCGCGACCGGCCCCGGAGGGGCCGGGCCGCTGTCCGCGGAGCGGAGACGGGGGTACCGACGCGTAGCGTCGGCGCGTCGATCCT